>OY282430.1 GCA_958296025.1 uncultured Pseudomonadales bacterium | reverse complement strand
GCGACCAGCTGGCGGAACACTCGCCGGTGCCGGAACCCATGAACCATCAGCAGGCTGCCGAGGGTGTGTGGTTGAGCCGTTTCGCCAGCTTCGGCGGCAAGCACTCCGAAGGGCAGCCCTTGCTGCACCAAACCACCTTGAAAATCCAAAGCTTCGGCCATCTGCCGGAAGTGCCGATGTGCGTCACCCGCTTGGTGCAGGAGATCGAGCAGTCCTCCAAGGCGTACAACAACATCGTCTATGTGACGAACATGGCCGAAGACCTGAACGGCGTGGTGGTCATGCACGGGCGCTACGGCCCGAACGAGGGTAATCCGAAGCGCTACATGGTGGAGTTTTATCGGGTGGCTTTCCATCCGGCGGACAATGTGCCGGACGCGGCCTTCCGCAGCGGTTTCGGCCTCGCCTCGGACATCGGCCTAGACCAAGCATTCCGCCCCATCCCCTTCCACTCCGACATCGTCTATCTCGACGACGACCTGCGCATCAACTACGGCAAGCTCGGCGGCTTCTACGTCCTGGAACGCCTAAACGCACCCGGCTACTCGGTGCTGAGAGGGGGCACGGAAGCCGCGTAAAAAGCCTCCCTAAACCGATCTATGGAGTGCGCAAGCGCGATAGGGCCTTGAGAAGATGAACAGCACCATCATGCGAGGGGCTCCCCCCCGCACAACGGCATGGGCCTGGGCCACCGGGTCCTTGGCGACTGGCGCGGTGTTCAACGCCATGTCGCTGTTCGCGCTGTTCTACATGACCTCGGTTCTGGGGGTAGGCGCCGCCCTGGCCGGCAGCCTGCTGTTCGCCGTGCGTCTGTACGATGCGGTCACGGACCCGGTGATGGGCGCCATCAGCGACCGCACTAGGCACCGTTGGGGGCCACAGCGTCCCTACCTGCTGCTAGGCGCCGTCGCCTTGCCACTGAGTTTCGCGCTGTTCTTCAACTTGGCGAATCTGTCGGTTGCGGTGACGGGAACAATGCTGCTCGCCGCCTTGGTGCTCTACTCCACTTCCTACACGGTCTTCGCCGTTCCCTACCTCGCCATGTCGCCGACGCTGGCCCCTTCCTACGACGGGCGCACCCGCCTCATGTCCATGCGCGTGGGCTTCATGATCGTCGGCGTGATGATCGGCTCAGCGGGCGGCCCGTTGCTGGTGGACGTCGCCGGCGACGGCGCCTCCGGCTACTCGGCGCTTGGCTTCGGCTTGGGCGGCCTAGCCGTGGCGGCCGGACTGATCGCCTTTGCGGGAACCGCCGCAAGCCCGACGGTCGGCACCGGCCAAGCGGGACAGCCGCCGGCTGCCGCAGTCTCCACCGCATCCAACCGGCAGGACACCCTAGCCGCGGAACCCCTCCCAACGCTCGGCCAACAGTCCGGCGCTTCCCAGCCCCCCGTCCAAGGCAACCCCTTCGTGCAAGCCCTGGACGTTTTCCGCCATGCGCCCTTCCGCCTGTTGACCCTGGTGAAGCTGCTGCAACTGGCGGTGCTGGCGTTGGCGCTGGCCTGCACACCCTTCTTCTTTCGCTACGTCCTGGAACGCCCCACCGTCGAAATCTCCTATTACCTAGCCTTGTTCAGCGTGGCCGGCCTAGTCTCCCTAGCGCCTTGGCGTTGGATCATCACGCGTCGCGGCAAGCGGGAGGTGTACATCGTCTCCGTCACCCTGTACGGGCTGGGTATGGCGAGCTGGTTTCTCTGGCAGCCCGGGGAGGCGGAATGGCTCTTCTATGCGCGGGCGGCATTGCTCGGCGTCTTCTCCAACGGCACCTTGGTCTGCGCCTTGGCGCTGCTGCCGGACACCATGGAGTACGACCGTCTGGCCTCCGGCCAGAATCGGGAGGGCATGATGAGCGGCATCTTCACCACGGTGGAGAAGATCGCCGGCGCCCTCGGCCCCTTGATAGTCGGTCTGCTGCTGGAGGCTAGCGGATTTGTCGAGGGGACCGATGCCGCCACGCAGCCGGAATCCGCCTTGATGGCCGTAAAGCTAGGCATCTCCCTAGTGCCGGCCTTGATTTGTCTCGCCGCCGTTCCAGTGCTGATCGCCTACCGACTGGGCCCCACCCAACTCGAAGCCATGCGGGGAAAAGAGCCTTCAGCCGGGGTGCGCGAGGGAAACCGCCTCTGCGACTAGCCGTGCAGCCGTTCGGTGCGCTCCAGTTCCGCCTTGGTCAGCCGGTAGAAGCACAGCACGGCCATGCTCAGGCCGATCATGACGGCCGGCAGGTAGGCCATGCCAAACAGAATGCCGAACAGGGCATCCCCGGTCTGCAGCTCATCCACCGCCTTGGTCTTGTCGTAGCCGGCCAAAGCCAGAATCCAACCCACCAGGAATGGTCCCAAGGCGGAGGATAGCTTCTCCACGAAGCTGTAGGCGGAGGCGTGGATGCCTTCCCGCCTCATGCCGGTGCGCCGGGCGTCGTAGTCAATGGTGTCGGTCAGCATCGACATGGCCAGCATCACGTTGCCACCAATGCATAGGCCGGAAACCGCTCCGCGCAGCAGGTAGCCCGGCAGAAACTCGCCCATGGACGGGCTGGGCGGCACCAGCGCCCAGCTAAGGTAGAGCGCCAAGGTGAGGCTGGCGCTCAGGAAATAGGCGCCGCGCTTGCCGACCCGCTCCGCCAGCCGCCTGAGCAGCGGCACGGCGGCGATGGTGGCGGCGGTGTTGATGAGTGCGAACGGGATCAGATAGCGCAGATCCATGCCCACATACTGGGACAGGAAGAACAGCATGACCGAAACGGAGCTCATCACGCCCACCAGTTGCAGCGCCTTCACCGAAATCAGCGTCAGCAGATGCCGGTTCGCCGCCAGCAGCGCCAGTTGCTCGGCAAAGCCGCGCCCGGTCTCCACGCGCTGAAGAGTGCGGGCCGAGGCGGTGCCGAAGCAGCAGACGATCAACGAGGCGAAAATGAGCGCGGAGATGGCCGCGCCGACGATGGCGTAGGCCTCCCAAGTCTGGCCGAGAAGCTGCAGGGCGAAAGGCGCCCCAGCGCCGGCGATGGAGGAGCCGATGGAAACGAAAGCCACCCGGTAGCCGTGCAGCGAGGTCCGCTCCTCGTAGCTATCCGTCATCTCGCCGGACATCGCCATGTAGGGTACGTTGAACAGGGTGTAGCCCAAGGTGTAGAGCACCAGGCAGGCGAAGGCGTACAACGCCGTCAGCCCCTCGGCCTCAAGGCGGGGAATGGAGAACAGCAGGCCAAACGCCAAGGCGGAGAGGAAGGCGCCGGCGAACATGTAGGGACGGCGGCGTCCGGAGCGGAAATTGGAGCGGTCGCTCAAGACGCCCACCACCGGGTCGCTGACCGCATCGACGATCTTGGAAAGAAAGACCAAGGTTCCAGCCAAGGCCGGATCCAACTTGAGCACGCTGACCAGATAGACCAGAATCAGCAGCGACACCGAGTTCATCAGCAAGGCGACGCCTAGGGCGCCGCTGCCCCAGAACAGCTTGAGGCGGGCCGGCAGGCGACCTGCCGCCCCTACTATGCTGCCGCTAGTCTGGCTCAAAAGGGGGGCGGTCAGTGCGCGGCAATCCTAGGCCGCTGTCAAGCTGGCGCAGACGGGGCCTAGAAGCTATAGCGCGCCGACAGGCCGAAGGTTCGCCGCTCCCCAAAGATGTTGGAGTAGCCGTTGCCCCAGGGCAACAGCACCACGAAGGCGTTGCTGGAGTACTTCTTGTCCGTCAGGTTGCGCGCCCAGAGCCAGAGGTCGATGTTGCCGAAGTTGATGCCGGTGGAGGCGTTCAGCAAGGTGCGAGCCGAAATCTGCGATAGGTTCATGGATTCGGCTTCCTGCTTCGCTTGGTAGCTGAGGTCCGCCCGGGCGTAGAAGCTGCCGTTCAAGCTGGGCAGATCCGCCCGCCATTCGCCGCCGGCGGATAGCTGCACCGGCGCTTGGCGCTCCACGTCGTTGCCGCCGATCTCGCCATTGGACGGGCACAGCACATCGTCGCAGGAGGTGGGGTTGGGCGCGAAGAACGGCCCTTGCCGGGAGAAACGGGCATCTATGGTGCCGTTGTCGTAGGTGGCGTCCACGAAGTAAGCCGAGGCATCGAACTGGAAGTTGTCCGACAGCTGCGCGGCCAAGTCCAGTTCCAGCCCGTACATGGTCGCGTCGCCCAAGTTCAAGGTGATGTTCACCGCGTTCGGCACCACGGCGCCGCTGTCCGGGGCGTTCAGCTGGATATCCCGCCACTTCACATAGAACAGGGCTGCGTTCACCAACAGCCTGCCGTCGGCGAAGGTGCCCTTGCCGCCGACCTCAAAAGTCCAGTTGCGCTCCTGGTCGAACACCCGGTCCGACTCCAGCACGGCGGTGGGGTTGAAGCCGCCGGCCTTGACGCCGTTGGCCACGGAGGCGTACAGCAGCCGGTCGTCGTCCAAGCTGTATTCGGCGGAGGTGCGGATGGTGAAGTTCTTGAAGGTGTTGTTGAATTTCGCTTGGGTGGCGTTGTTCACTTGGGTTTTCTCTTCGGAGCTGTAGCGGGCTTCCAAGGAGAGCCGCCAGCGATCATTGGCGACGTAGGCGATTTCGCCGAACCCGGCCAGCACGTCGGTGTCGGTGCTGACGTTGCTGATGCTCCTGGCCGCGGCCTGGTCCAAGGGCGCCGTGGGCGCCGCGGTCAGCACCGGCACCCCCGGAATCGGAACGCGGAAGTCCGTATCGTCCTGGCCGTCCGAGGAATAGGCGCCCAAGGTCCAGGTCAACGAGCCGGCGCCCTCGCTGGACAGCCGCAATTCATGGGAACCGTAGTCGATGCCGCCCAGAGGCGTGTTCTGATAGGTGCAGAAGCCCGGCACGACGTCGCTGCAGGTGATGTGGTTCGACTCCGAGATGGAGGCGATGTCCACATCGCCTTCGATGGAACCGTACTGATAGCGCAGGGTCAGGGATTCGGACAAGTCATAGGTGAAGCCGGCCTTGATGATGTCGATCTCCCCTTGCCGCCCGTAAGCCCGGGGGTCGAAGCCGACGGAATCCGGCGGCGCCGGCAGTTCGCCGCAGTACAGGCGCGGGTTGCCGGAGCTGCCGATGCTGCCGCAGTTGGTGGCGCCGCGGGACTCCCGGATTTGCGAGGAGCCGCGGTTCTCGTCCGACAGGTCGAAGTAGTGCCAGGCCGCATCGATTTGCAGCCGCTCGTTGGGCGTCACCCGCAGCGCTGCCGAGAAGGCTTGGTTGCTCCAGCCGCCGCCGTTGCCGGAGGTGCCTAGGGAACCTCCGCATTGGCGAACGGATGCGCATTGTCCCAGCTGCCGTCAAACTCCGAGCTGGAGTAGGAGATCGAACCGTAGGCGAGGCCCTCCGCCAGAGGACCGGAAAGGCTGCCGTTGAAGTCGTAGCGCTCGTCCGAGCCCAAGGTGCCGCCGAAGTCCACGGACAGCT
Source organism: uncultured Pseudomonadales bacterium (assembly GCA_958296025.1). GTDB lineage: Bacteria > Pseudomonadota > Gammaproteobacteria > Pseudomonadales > Azotimanducaceae > Azophilus. The sequence continues at coordinate 3,910,063 of OY282430.1, read as the reverse complement.
CCTCGCTCGGCCCCTTGGGAACGTAGTTGATGGCGCCCATGAAGGCGTTGCGCCCGTAGCGAGCGCTCTGCGGCCCCTTGACCACCTCAATGCGGCTGAGGTTGGCCACGCCTGGATTGATCGCCCAACCCCTAGGAACGTACAGGCCGTCGAAGAAGGTGGAGACGTTCTGCTCTATGGCGGTTAACCGCGTTTGCGAGGCGCCCCGTATCACCGGGGTGGCGAAACCGCTCCCGAAGTCCTCGAAGCTCATGCCGGCGGTGAAGCGGGCCACATCCTCCAGGCCGCGTATGGCGCGCTTGTCGAAATCCTCCCCGGTGAAGGCGGAGATGGCAATGGGGATGTCCTGAATGGACTCCTCCCGCTGCCGCGCCGTGACGACAATCTCCGCAATTGTCGTCTGTTCGGCAACCGCCTCGTCTTCAGCCATCGCTGATGCCGGCACACCAACGACAATCACCGGCAGGACACCGCCTAGTCCAAGCCGGAGCAGATTCATACAAAATGCTTTCCTAGATTTTCCCATCACCTCATTTCCCCCTGCGTTAAAGTCCAGACGGGCTTATAACACATTCCAGTGTGCCCTTGCGCAAATAAGTGCCCCAGCTTCAAGTCTCAAGCGCACTTGGTTCCGCGCCCCATTGCTTCTCGGCTTAAACTGGAGCCCTCAGCCGGGGAGCGCGAGGGGGAACCCCTCGCATGAAAGAGCCTCAGCCGGGGAGCGCGAGGGGAAGCCCCTCGCATGAAGGAGCTCTTCTATCGAATGCCATGTCCGCGCACTGTGGGGATGGGCCGGCTATTTGACAGCAGACCCCGACAACCGCAAAATGCGCCGCTTCGCCCATTCGGGCTTGTGGCTAGGTAGCTCAGCGGGTTAGAGCGCAGGATTCATAATCCTGAGGTCGGGAGTTCGAGTCTCCCCCTAGCTACCAGTCTGGATTTTCCCGGCCCGCCTTGGTAGCTTCCCCCCACATGCAGGATCTTGAGGACGCCATCCGCTTCTTGCAGCAGGGCGATTGGCAGGCCGCCCACCCCATCGTGCAGGCGCAGTCCGGGCCGGCGGCCGATTGGGGGCACGCGATCGTTCACATGCTGGAAGGGGATGTGGACAACGCGGACTATTGGTATCGGCGCGCACGGCGGGCGCGCCCCGACCCCTTTGACGCAGAACGGGAAATCGCCGCCCTAGCTCGGGACGTCGAGGCGCAACGGGGCGAATGACAGTGAGCCTCTGTTAAGCCGATCCATCCGTGCAACGGCTGCTTGGCGCTGCAAGGCGTTGTGGACGCATGGGCGACCAACGTTGGTATGATCCGCGTATGCACGGAGGATGAGACATGGGGAAATACGTCTTGCTGGCGGTGGTGGCTGTGGTGTTCATTCTGGCCGCTGTTTGGATGCGCGACGCGCCGATGGCGCCGGCACCTGTTATGAAATCCGTGCCGGCGGCGGCCGTATCTTCCGGTACTCCTTTGTGGGTGGACGACGACCGCATTCGCGACGCGGACAGCGAACCCGGTTCCTGGCTGGCCCATGGCCGCACCTACGACGAGCAGCGCTTTTCGCCGCTGGCCGGCATCAACAGAGATAACGTGGCCAGCCTCGGTTTAGCTTGGTTCCTGGATCTGGGCACCAATCGCGCCCAGGAGGCCACGCCCATCGTCGTCAATGACGTGATGTACTTCACCACTAGCTGGAGCCGGGTGTACGCGGTCGATGCGATGACTGGGGAGAACATCTGGTCCTATGATCCCAAGGTGCCCGGGGAGTGGGCCCGCTGGGCCTGCTGCGACCTGGTCAACCGCGGGGTGGCCGTGTACCAAAACAGGGTTTACGTCGGCAGCTTGGACGGCCGGTTGATTGCCTTGGACGCCGCCAGCGGCGAGCCGGTTTGGGAGGTGGACACCCTCATCGACCGCAACCTGCACTACACCATCACCGGCGCCCCGAGGGCCGCCAAGGGCAAGGTGTTCATCGGCAACGGCGGCGCCGAGTACGGCGTGCGCGGCTATGTCACCGCCTATGACGCCGCCACCGGGGAGCAGGTCTGGCGCTTCTTCACCGTACCCGGGGACCCGTCCCTGCCCTTCGAGCACCCGGAACTGGAAATGGCGGTAAAGACCTGGAAGGGCGGCGAGTGGTGGAAGTTCGGCGGCGGCGGCACGGTCTGGAACGCCATCGTCTATGATCCGGATTTCGACCAAGTTTATCTGGGCGTGGGTAACGGCTCGCCTTGGACCCGGGTGATCCGCTCCCCTGGCGGCGGAGACAACCTGTTCCTTGCCTCCATCATCGCCGTGGATGCGGACACCGGCAAGATGAACTGGTTCTACCAAACCACCCCCGGCGACAACTGGGACTACACCGCCACCCAGGACATGGCATTGGCGGAGATGGCGGTCGATGGCCGGCTGCGCAAAGTGCTGCTGCAGGCACCGAAAAACGGCTTCTTCTATGTGCTGGACCGCATGGATGGCGAATTGCTGCGCGCCCATCCCTTCGCCACCGTCACCTGGGCCACCCATGTGGACATGGACACCGGCCGCCCGGTGGAAAATCCAGCGAATAACTACCTTGAAAATCCCCAATGGGTGCTGCCCGGCCCCTTTGGCGCACACAACTGGCAGGCCATGGCCGTGGATGTGGCGGCCGGTGTCGCCTACCTGCCGGCCCACGATGTGCCGTTCTTCTTTTCCATGGCCCAGGAATGGTTGGACACCGGCGAGATCACGAAAAAACCCAGCGGCTGGAACCTCGGTCTGAACTTTGACGAACTCAGCCAGACCCTGCTCGTCAACGCCGACACCCAACCGGCCACCCTCGGCTATCTGAAGGCATTCGACTTCCTGACCGGGGAGGAAAAGTGGGCGGTCAAGCACCCCCACCATTGGAATGGCGGCGTGATCGCCACCGCCGGCGGGTTGGTGTTCCAAGGCGATGCTCTGGGCATGTTCACCGCCTACAACAAGGACAGCGGAGAAGTGCTATGGCGGTTCAACGCCCAGTCCTCCATGCTGGCCCCGCCGATCACCTACGCCGTCGATGGGGTTCAGCATGTCGCCATCATGACCGGCAGCGGCGGCGCCGCCCTGCATGGCGGGGAAACGGCGCCGGCCCCGCCCGCCTCCCTGAAATACGGCAACCTCGGCCGGATGCTAGTGTTCAAACTGGGTGGAGCGGCAACCTTGCCACCCCCCACCCGGGTGGACCGCAGCATCCCGGAGCAGACCCTGGTGGAAGCATCAGCGGAGGAGCTGGGGCAGGGCGAACGGCTGTACAACGACTACTGCAGCATGTGCCACGGCCTGCTCGTCCGCTCCGCCGGCACCATCACGGACTTGCGCGTCATCGCCGAGGAACGCCACGCAATCTTCAGCCAAGCGGTGCTCACGGGCCTGTATGCAGACCAGGGCATGGCATCCTTTGCCGATTCCCTAACGGAGGACGAAGTGGCTAAAATCCAAACCTATGTGCGTTACCGCGCCCACGAAGACCGCGAAGCCGCCCTTGGCAACCGGGAGGAGCCTCGCCTTACTTGGCTGGACTAGTGCCCTGTCCGGCCAAACTGCAAACAAACCTTTTGGAGACCAACCCATGAAGCTGGCCCTTTCCTTATTCGCTTGGACCCTGATCGCCTTGGCCGCCCTGTACGTCCTCGGCCCGGACACCAGCCGCGACCTACCCCAACCCAAGCCGCCGCCCTCCGGCCATCACCAAACGGTGGCGGAATAAGGGAAGATTGGAGCCAGCGGCGCGGTTGCCGGCCCACAACCAAGGCTGTGAGGCGCCCATCGGCATGCGCAACCTCGAAACGGCCTCCATCGCCAGCAACCGCTCAAAGCGCTTGGCCGCACCGGCCAAGCGTCCGGCTTTACTTGAGTTTCGCAGCCTTGGTTGAAACAGCCTTGTAGAAGCTCTGCACCAAGGGGCGGGAGAACATGGACTTGCGGGCGACGAAGCGCACCGGACGGTTCAGACCCTGCTGATCCAAGGGAATCAGCTTGCCGGCCGGCACGGCCAAGGTTCGCGCCACGCCAATGGGCACCAGCCCGTGGCCGAAACCGGCCAAGGCCATCTGCGCCACGGAGAAGAAGGACTCCAAGGACTCCTTGCGCCGCAGGCGCAAGCGACCCATGTCGTCTTCAATGGAGGCCCAAGCGCCGGAGCGGCTTTCGATGGTCAACACATCCAAAGGGTCGCCGGGGTGGTAGTGCAGGGGCGCAAGCCCAGCCGGGATGATGACCATGGGCTCCAAGCGGATGATCTCGCTTTGCAAGTCGGTCTCCGCATCCGAATAGCCAGTGCAAATGCCCACCATGTACTCCCCGGAACGCAGCCGGTCGAGCACCACCGGGGAGCGTTGCGCGTGAAAGGCCAGCTCCACCTCGGGCATCTCCCTGCCCACGGCGGTGAACAGGCCTGGTCCCCAACTGGCGAGTATGGCCTCGGAAACACCCAGGATGATCTTTCCCCGGCGCAGTGCGTTGTCCTCCAGGAACACGCTGCGCAATTCGCTGACCAAGGGGGCAACCTTCTCCACCAGGCGGGTGCCCTGATGGGTCAGCACCACGCGCCGCCCGTGCCGCTCGACCAGCGGCCGTCCGTAGTGCCGCTCCAAGGCGGCAATGCGCTTGCTCACAGCGGACTGCGAAACCTTCAGCACCGTGGCGGTCTCCATCATGGTGCCAGTACGGGACAGGATGATGAGGGTTTCCAGATTCTCTATCACAGTCGAATGATCTCTCCGTTCCACAACCTCTTAGACAAGACGGTCACGGGCATGATGCCGCCGTCATCCCAAAAAAGTGGGGCGCTCGCCCAAATACAGTCCGCAGCAGGTGGTTTTGTCCTTGCCGAATGCACTACGAACCCAATGCAGACGCCCGCTGGGGCGCTTCTACCGGCCGGATGATGCCCTAACTTCATAGGTTGTCTCCCAGCGGGACCTGTTTATATATCCAGGTTCACCACCGACAAGGCGTTGGCTTCAATGAACTCCCGGCGCGGCTCCACTTGGTCCCCCATTAGGGTGGTGAACATCTGATCGGCGGCGATGCCGTCATCCACAGTAACCCGCAGCATGCGGCGCTCGTCCGGGTCCATGGTGGTTTGCCAGAGCTGATCCGGGTTCATCTCGCCAAGGCCCTTGTAGCGCTGTATGTCCACCCCGCGCCGGGCCTCGGCGGAAAGCCATTCCAAGGCTTCGCCGAAGGCCGTCACGTCTTGGCGCCGCTCCCCCCGTTCCACCCAAGCGCCGCTTTCCAACAAGCCGTCCAATGAGCGAGCCATGGCGGCGATGCCGCGGTAGTCCGGGCTGGCGAAGAAGGCCCTTGGCAACAGGACCCGCTCGGTAATGCCTCGATCGATGTACTCCACCGCTGGGCAGTAGGCCTGATGCTCCTCATCGTATTCAAGGTCCACCCGCGCTCCCGGCAAGGTGGCCTGCAAAGACCGGGACCAAGCCTGCATGGCCTCTCTGCTGCCTAGCATCGCCTCCCTGACGACGGATGTCTTGACCAAGGCCCCTGTCACCGAGACGGGATAGATCCGGGAAAGGCGCTGCAGCCGAGCCATCAAGGCTTGGTGGCGTATGGCCAAGTCCGCAAACGCCTCATCGCGCATGGCCGGCGCCCCGGCGTTGACGTGCAGCTTGGAACCCTCCAAAGCCAACTGCAGGAAATAGTCGGTCAACTCCCCTTCATCCTTCACATAGCGTTCCTGACGGCCTTTCCTGATCTTGTAAAGCGGCGGCTGGGCGATGTAGATGTGGCCACGCTCGATCAGCTCCGGCATTTGCCGGAAAAAGAAGGTCAGCAGCAAGGTGCGGATATGCGAGCCATCGACGTCCGCATCGGTCATGATGATGATGCGGTGGTAGCGCAGCCGCTCCAGGTCGAATTCATCGCGACCGATGCCGCAGCCGAGGGCGGTAACCAAGGTGCCCACCTCCTGGGAGGAAAGCATCTTGTCGAAGCGGGCTTTCTCCACATTGAGGATCTTGCCGCGCAACGGCAGAATGGCTTGGGAGCGGCGGTCCCGCCCCTGCTTGGCGGAGCCGCCGGCGGAATCCCCCTCCACCAAGTACAGCTCCGACCCCGCCGGGTCTTTCTCCTGGCAGTCCGCCAGCTTGCCAGGCAGCCCGGCACCATCCAATGCACCCTTGCGCCTAGTCATTTCCCGGGCCTTGCGAGCAGCCTCCCGGGCTCGGGCGGCGGCGATCATCTTGCCGACAACGGCCTTGGCGGCCTGCGGAGTTTCGTCCAAATAGGCGGTGAAATGGCGGCCCAACTCCTGCTCCACGGCGGTCTTGATCTCGCTGGAGACCAGTTTGTCCTTGGTTTGGGAGGAAAACTTGGGGTCCGGCGCCTTCACCGAGACGATGGCGGTGAGGCCCTCCCGAGTGTCGTCGCCGGTGGTGGAGACGCCGGCTTTCTTCAGCAGGCCCTCCCGCTCCATGTAGGCGTTGAGGGTGCGCGTCAAGGCAGCGCGGAAGCCCGCCACATGGGTGCCGCCGTCCCTTTGCGGAATGTTGTTGGTGTAGGCGAACACCTGCTCCTGATAGCCATCGTTCCACTGCATGGCGACCTCCACGCCGATGCCGTCCTCCCGCTCCGCCTTGAAATGGACCACTTCGTTTAACAGCGTCTTGTTCCGGTTCAGATAGGCGGCAAAGGCCTGCAAGCCTCCGTCGTAGCGGAAGCGGTCCTCCTTGCCGGTGCGTTCGTCAATGAGGCAAATGTTGACGCCGGAGTTGAGGAAGGCCAGCTCCCGAAGGCGCTTGGCTAGGATGTCATGGTGAAATTCGATGTTGCTGAAGGTGCGAGGCGAGGGCTCGAAGTAGCACTCGGTCCCGGTTGAATTCGTCCTGCCCACCTTATGCAGAGGGCTGTTCGGTATGCCTTCCTCGTAAACCTGCTCATAAACGTACCCGTCGCGCCGAATGGTCAACCGCAACAGGCAGGACAGCGCATTGACCACGGAAACGCCCACGCCATGCAGCCCACCGGACACCTTATAGCTGTTATCGTCAAACTTGCCGCCAGAATGCAGGGTGGTCATGATGACCTCGGCAGCGGAGACCCCTTCCTCTGGATGAATGTCGACCGGAATGCCGCGGCCGTTGTCCCGCACCGTGACCGCTTCCCCAGAATGTACGACGACCTGAATGTCATCGCAGTGTCCGGCCAACGCCTCATCAATGGCGTTGTCCACCAATTCCTGCACCATGTGGTGCAGCCCGGTGCCATCCTCGGTGTCCCCTATGTACATTCCTGGGCGCTTTCGGACGGCATCCAAACCTCGTAATACCTTGATATTACTGGAATCATAGGTTTCTTGGGCCATCAGAGATCCTCGCTTTGCGCTGCTACATCCACGCACCCTTGTTGCACATGGAACAACTTCAAATCCTTGCCTTCGCGCATCGTCTTGAACTCCGGGCCTAGCGATTGGGTGGATGTGGCAATCACTTGGCAAGAGTCCGAATTCAAAAGCGCCAGCATCCTAGACAAGTGAACAGGGTCCATTTCGGCACCCAACTCATCAACTAGAAACAGGCTGCGGCGTTGCGTCTGCCTCTGCAGCAACCTCGCCTGCGCCAAAACCAAGGCCGTAGCCACCAGCTTCCCTTGTCCTCGAGAGAGCGTCGTGCGGGCCGCATTCCCCGCCGCCTCTAAGGAAAGCTCAGCGCGGTGGGGACCTGCTTGGGTGGATCCCGATTTTACATCCTTGACTAGGGATTCCTCCAACAATTTCTGCAAGTCCGTATCGCCCCAGCCGCTTCGATACTCCAGTTGTAAGTCAAAACCCACTTGAAGCTCTTCCATGGCTGCATCAACGAAGGGCTTTAGGTCCGCCACATACTCGAACCGATACTCGTGAACCCTGGCGGCGCAACGGCAGTAAGCGTCTGTCCAAAGGTCGAGCTGCCGCTCGCAGTCAGGCGTTCCCCAGGACTTCAACACCGCGTTCCGCTGACGGTAAGCCGCCTGGAAGTCCCGTAGCGCCGTCAGATAGGAATGTTTCACATGAAACAATCCCCAATCCAAGTACCGCCGACGCTCCCCTGGAGAGCCAAACACCAAATCGCTGATGTTGGGCAATAGCACTTGCACTGGTAACAAGGCCGCGCTGACGGAGCGTTTGCGCACCAGTTGCTGGTCAACGTGTAGGACGGTCTTTCCGGTTCGCTCACGGGAAAGGCCCAAGGTACGACCAGTGTCCAGAGTCCCCCGCACCAATACGGCATCCTGATTATGGGTGATGACCGACCCGATGGCCTGCCCGCGGAACGAACGGCTGCGGGCAAGCAGATGCGCACCTTCGAGAACCGAGGTCTTGCCCGCCCCGTTAGGACCCAACAGATAATTGAAATGGGGGTGAAGGTTGAGGCGAACGGAGATCAGATTGCGGAGATTGCTGATCTCCAAGCAGCGCATGACCACATGATGGCCTCTAATGGCGTCCCTTTCGATTGATGCGCATCCATTGAGCGCTTTTGGCTAGGGCAACACACTGCCCCCGCGAGCCGGCCCGCCGCATCGTCAAGTGCCGCAAAGCGACCCGAAGTGGAAAACACCCTCTGTGAAATCTAGAGAACGAGCCGAACAAGACAGCGCCCTCAGATCCGCATAGGCATGACAACATAGAGAGCACTATCATCCCCTTGTGCATCCATCAAGGCGCTGCTACCGGGTTCGGCGGTTCTTAGACGTACGCTTTCCGTTCCTAAAACCCTAATAACATCAAGTAGATAGTCCGGATTGAAGGCAAGCTGCGTGGGTTCCGCGCCGGTAAATTCGACAGGCACCACATCGGTGGCGTTCTCCCCTTCGGTGTTGTTGGTCTCAATGGTCATCTGATCACCTTCCAGAGACAGCTTGGAGCAAGGTGCCCGGTCATTCGCCAAGATGCGGGAGCGCTGCAGAGCCCGATTTAGGGTTTCCCGGTCCCCTGTGACCGACAGCTTGGCGTTCTGCGGGATGACCCTTTCGTAGTCCGGGAACTTTCCATCAATCAGCTTGCTGGTCAGGGTGAACATGCCCCTAGTGACGCGGATGTTTTTGTCGCTTACGGTGATGCGCAGCTCGTCCTCCCCATCTTCCAACAGACGGCGCAGCTCCAGCACCACCTTCCTGGGCACGATGGCTTGGACCCTGTTGTCCACTCCCTCAACACCCTTCCCCACGGTGCATTGGCACAGGCGGTGCCCGTCAGTGGACACGGTGCGCAGGTGCTCGCTGGTGACTTCAAGGAGCATTCCGTTCAGGAAATAGCGCACATCCTGTTGCGCCATAGCGAAGCTGACCCGGTCGATCATGTCCTTGGCTTCGGCGCTGCTGAGGGTGAACTCCACCACTCCGACGGCTTCTTCAGCGGTAGGGAAATCCTCCGTTGGCAGGGTGGCTAAGGAAAAGCGGCTGCGTCCGGTTTTCACGATGGCGAATTGATCCTTCACCCCAACGCTAACCCGCGAACCCTCCGGCAACGACCGCCAGATGGTTGCCAACTTGTGCGCGGGGATGGTCGTTTCGCCGGATTGCTCCACCTCAACCGCTTCCACTCCCTCCAACCGCGCCACCAGCCACTCGTTCAGATCCGTGCTGGTGAGCGTGAGCGCCCCGCCGGCTTCGGCCTGCACCAAGATGTTGGAGATGATGGGCAGGGTCTGATGGCGCTCCACCACCCCAGCCACAAGCTGAAGCGGGCGCAGAAGGGTTTCCCGGTCAATGGAGAACTTCATGGCGACACTCACTTTCCTAGCAGTTTTCGGCGCAAATTACAGTATTCAGCCCTCATGTCCGGCCTGTTTAGCAATAGCGCCTCCATCTTATCGCAAGCGGTCTTGACAGTGGTATGGTGCTTGCCGCCAAAGGCTTGGCCAACATACGCATAGGGTTGGCTGGTCAACTCCTTGCAGAGGTACATTGCCATGTGCCGGGCGTGGACCACTAGCTGATACCTGCGCTTTCCCCGGATGTCGGACGGCTTGACGCCATAGTAGCCCGCAGCAGCGCGAACTACTTCCTCGACCGCAACGCGACGATGCAGGCTGGGAAGTAGGGGCCGCAGATATTCGTCAACCTGCTTCATGGTGACCCGACCGCCCTTTCCCCCCGCCATCCGGGCCAAGCTCTGCACCGCTCCCTCCAGCTGACGCGCTTCCCACTCGTGGCCGTTGGACCTGGCCAACTCGACAACCACCCTCTCCGCCAAGCTCCTGCGCAGTGAGATCTTTCGGGCCTTGGCCTGCCCACGCAGAATGCTCACCGCGGTGGCTTGGTCCAAGGGATTGATCTGCACACTGGCGCCACCGCCAAGGCGTGAGCGCAGACCGTCATCCAAACCCGGGATCTGGTGCGGATGCCGATCGCTGACCACCACGATCCGCCCGCCCTTGGCCGCTAAGGCATTGAAGATGGCGAGGAATTCCTCCTGGGTCTTGGGCGAGCGACCGATGAACTTGATGTCGTCAAAAAGCAGCACGTCGGCGGACTTGTAGGACTGCACTAGCCTCTGCACCGCGTCGCTGCCCTTGTTCACGGCTGCAACCACCCTCTGCAGCAGGATCTGCCCGTGACACAGCTCCACCACCGTTTCCGAGCGCTGCCTGAGGATCTCCTGACCGATGGCGTGCAAGAGGTGGGTCTTGCCATGGCCGACGGGGCCAATCAAGACCAACAACCGGAACTGGCCACTAAAGCTGGTGGCGAATTCCGAGGCGGCATCGTGGGCGGATTGGTTGCAGTCGCCCACGGCGAAACTCTTAAAGCTGTAGTCTGGATTGAGCCTAGGACCCTTGCTGCTAGGTCTCGGCCCCCTGGAGCTCCTTGGTCCTCCCGAGTCCCTTGCGTCAAACCGCTCTTCGGCGGCTTCAGGTCCGCTGGCGGAACTGAGAGGCAGTTCCCCCACCCTGATTTCGACTGCCCGAGAGGGGCTCTTTCCCGACAGCCCCAGACTTTCGGCTATGAGCGGTAGGTATTTACGCCGAACTTCATCCTGAAGGTAACGATTAGGGGCGTAGAGCACCAACTTCCCCTCTACCCGCAGCGGTTGAAGTGGCCTAATTTTGCTGTCAAACTCGTCCGCGGACAGTTCCTTGCGCAGCCTCTTCTGGCAGGCTATCCAGTCAATCATGAACCCCCCTTTGAGCTCCCGGCGCAGCGCCGGGAGACCAGCTTCTCTTTATGGGACCCATTGTAATGACGAGAAAGACAGGGAAAACAGCTTGATGGCACCAATTAGGGTTTTTATTAAAAATCAATGGGTTAAATAAGAATCGACAAGCTAACGTAAGCCGGGCGGATGCATTTCATTGTGGACAACCCTAGGAAAAAATGCTAGCTCAACCGCGATCGGACTGGCAAAAAACCAACAAAGCCAAGGGCTTAACACAATCGCAAGTTTTCTCTTCCGGCGAAGCACCATCAGCGCCATAACCCCGGGGTAGGGGAGAGGAGCTAAGCCTCCGGCCACCATCAACCAGACAAACTTAAAATGTGGAAAACTTTAGGGTAGATCGTTGGCAAAAGTAGTGCTCTGACGCCCTCCTCGGAGAACCACGCCCAGCTTTTCAACAGGTCAAGAGGTCAGTTCTCCACACCCCTTCATCGGCGGAAAGCCGCTCCACTAGGAAGAATCAGCCATTTATCCTCATGCCAAACCACGCACCAACAACAACACTGGTACATGTATGTAAGCCTTATCTTAGTTAACGCTGGTCGCCTTTTCCGCCCAGTAACCACTAGTGAAGGCAAACAAGGTGACCTAGGGCACCTCCTGCGCCCAAAGCCAAGGTCCAGGTGTTGCTTGCCCGCACAAGCCCATTCATCCACCCACAGCAACTCGCCGCTTCGTAAGCCTTTCGCCCTATGAATTCCTCCAGTGTTCAAGCAGACTGCCCAGATGGGCTAAGGCCTGAATCGGGTGGCCACTTGAGCATTGACAGCTTACCAATGCCGCTCATAAAATCCCGCGTCGTTTTGCTTCAGGTACCGTCGTGAAAAGGACCTACCAACCCAGCAACATTAAGCGTAAGCGTACCCACGGGTTTCGCGCCCGCATGGCTACCAAGGGGGGGCGCAGGATCATCAACGCCCGGCGGGCCAAGGGCCGAAAACGGTTGTCGGCATAGCTAAGCCGCACGGCTTCCCCAAGCGCCGCCGGTTGCGTTCGGCTAGGGATTTCCGCAGGGTGCTGCGTCAAGCGCGGATGCGCTGGCAGTCCGGCCCGGTGCGTATTCTGGCGGTTGGCAATACAATGGGCGGCGCACGGCTCGGCTTGATCATCGGGCGGCGGGCGGGCCGAAGGGCGCATCAGCGCAACCGGCTGAAGCGCACGGCTAGGGAGGGGTTCCGGCTACACGCCAACGGCTTGCCAGCCTTGGACATCGTGCTGCATGTGCAGGGATCCGTCCATCACCATGAACTGGGAAACCTTCTTGAGGGAGCATTCAGGAAGATGAGCAGCGGGAATTCTCGTTGAGCAGGTCGGCATCTGCTGGGGCTGATGCCCAGAGCTCCCCCGAGTGTGCGGGAAAAACAGTCGGCAGGGCCTGTTCGGCCGGGTTGCTGTGCGTCCTGTTGCGCTGGCCCCGGCGAGTGGTTGTCACCTTGGCGAAGGGCCTCATACGCGCCTACCAATTGGCACTGGGCCCGCTTATCGGCCATCGATGCCGGTTCTACCCGAGCTGCTCCCAATACGCCTTGGCGGTCTTTGAGAGCCACGGTCCCATCACAGGCTTGCGGCTTGCCCTGACCCGCCTGTTGCGGTGCCACCCGTTCCATCCAGGGGGAGTTGATCTGCCGCCCCCGGCGGAGGCGCCATGATTTCACCGGAGATTCAGCGCATCGTTTTGTTGGTGGGCTTGGCCATCACAGGCTACCTGATGATTTTGGCGTGGAATGAAGACTACCTGCAGTCTCGGCCGGTACCCGGAAGGGCCAGCGCTCCAGAGTTGATGGAGGCTCCGGCGGAGGTGGCGCCAGCGCCGCAAGCCGGGGAAGCCTCTTCGGACATCCCGGATGCATCCTTCATCGCCGCCCCCGAGCCCGGGGAAGCGGCGGCTGCGCATCTCGAGGCGGCTCAGAGCGACGGTGCGGAGCAACGCTTGGTGCGGGTCAGCACCCCAAGCCAGGAAGTCTGGATCGATCTGCGCGGCGGTGACATCCGACGGGTGCAGTTGCCGGGCTATCCGGTCAATCTCGATCATCCGGACGTGCCCTTTGAGCTGCTGAACGTGGGCAATGGCCGCCTGTACATGGCGCAAAGTGGCCTAATTGGGCCGGATGGGCTGGATTCCGGCGGCACACGGCCCCTCTACGCCGTTGCGCAATCGCGCTACCGCGTCGATGCGGGCCAAACCGTTGAAGTCCGGCTGCAAGCGGAAAGGCGGGACGTCAAAGTGGAGAAGGTCTTCACCTTTCGCGGCGACGATTACCTCATCGACTTGGCCTACCGCATTGAGAACGCCGGCACCACGCCCTTTCGCGCCAGCATGTTCGGCCAGATCAAACGGGACGCGAAGGAGCCGGCGGGTGAGGGTAGCTTTAGTCTAGGCCCGCAGCCCTACTTGGGTGCGGCGCTGACCACGGTGGAGTCCCGCTATCAAAAGGTCACTTTTGACGACTTGGACGAGGGGGATTTCCGCACTTCCGTCGATGGCGGCTGGATCGCCTTCCTGCAGCACTACTTTCTAAGCGCTTGGGTTGCCGACAAGGAAGAGAAGAACAGCTACTACGGCCGCAAGCGCGCCGACGGCACCTACATCGTCGGCTACACAGGTCCCTTGCGCACGGTGGCGCCGGGACGCGTCGGCGAATGGCGGGCATGGTTCTACGCCGGGCCCAAGGATCAAAAGCGGCTGGAGCAAATCGCCGCCAACCTGAACTTGACCGTTGATTACGGCTTTCTCTGGTGGCTGGCGGTACCTCTGTTCTGGTTGCTGGACTGGCTGCACAGTCTGTTTCTCAATTGGGGCATGGCCATCATCATGCTGACCTTTCTCGTCAAGCTGGTGCTCTACCCCCTTTCTTCGGCCAGCTACAAGTCCATGGCCAACATGCGTCGGGTGTCTCCGCAGATGAAGCGCCTGCAGGAACGCTACGCCGATGACCGGCAAAAGCTGTCCCAGGAGATGATGGCGTTGTACAAGAAGGAAGGCGTCAACCCCTTGGGCGGCTGCCTGCCCATGCTGCTGCCGATGCCGATCTTCATCGCTCTGTATTGGGTGTTGTTTGAAAGCGTGGAGCTGCGCCACGCGCCCTTCATGCTGTGGATCGACGACTTGGCGGCGATGGACCCCTACTTCGTCCTGCCGCTGCTGATGGGCGGCACCATGTACGCCCAACAACTGCTGACGCCGGCCATGGGCGACCCGATGCAGGTGCGCATCATGCGGCTTATGCCGGTCATGTTCACGGTGCTGTTCTTGTTCTTTCCCGCTGGTTTGGTGCTTTACTGGCTGGTCAACAGTGTGCTTTCCATCGCCCAGCAATGGTATGTGATGAAGAAGGCCGATGCCGCGATGGCGGCTCGGACCTAAGGGCTTCAACGGACACCATCGCCGCCGTGGCCACGCCGCCCGGTCAAGGCGGGGTGGGCATCGTGCGGGTTTCCGGGCCGTTGGCGCGGTCAATCGGCGAGGCGCTGCTCAACAAACCGCTGCCGCCTCGCCACGCAGTGCATGGCCGCTTCCGGCACGATGGCGAACTGCTCGATGAGGGTTTGGGGCTGTTCTTCCCCGCGCCGCGCTCCTTCACCGGGGAGGACGTGTTGGAGTTGCACGGCCACGGCGGGCCGGTGGTCATGCAGATGCTACTCGACGCCGTTCTGACCGGCGGCGCCCGTCTGGCCCTGCCCGGGGAGTTCACGGAACGGGCCTTCCTCAACGACAAGCTGGATTTGGCGCAGGCCGAAGCGGTGGCGGACCTGATCGCCAGTGCGTCGGTGGCGGCCGCTAGGGGTGCGTTGCGGTCCCTGTCAGGGCAGTTTTCACAAAGCGTTCGTCAGATCGATGGAGACACCCTGGAATTGCGCACCTATGTTGAGGCGGCCATCGACTTTCCCGATGAGGAGGTGGAATTTCTCAGCCAGGGCCGGGTGGGGGAACGCGTCGACGGCTTGATCGACAGCGTTGAGCGGTTGCGGCGCAGCGGCCGTCAGGGGATGTTGCTGAATCAAGGGGCCAGCATCGCCATCGTTGGCCCGCCGAATGTCGGCAAGTCCAGCCTGTTGAACCGCTTAAGCGGCGAGTCGGCGGCCATCGTCACGGACATTCCCGGCACCACTCGGGACCTGCTTAAGGTGGACCTCGTGCTGGATGGCCTGCCCCTGCGCTTGGTTGACACGGCCGGCTTGCGGGACAGTGGCGACCCCGTGGAAATGGAGGGCATGCGCCGGGCCCGCAGTGAGGCGGAACAGGCCGACCTCATCATTCAGGTCAGCGACGCGGCTGCCCATGAAGCGTCGGCGCCGTTGTTTGCGGCGGACCGCACCATTCAGGTGGAGAACAAGATCGACCTGACGGGCGCGGCCCCTGGGTTGGCTCCCGGTCAGTGGACGAGTATCCGTCTGTCCTGCTTAACGGGCGCTGGCCTTGCGGACTTGGTGGCGCTCATCAAGGCGCAAGTGGGGTTCACTGGTGAAGGCGCCGCCTTCAGTGCCCGACATCGCCACTTGCAGGCCCTGGCCGAGGCTTCGACGGCACTGCAGGCTGCCGCGCAGCGGCTGCGCGAACAGGCGCCCGGCGAAGTCATCGCCGAGGATTTGCGCCTAGCCCACCAGGCGCTTGGCGGGATTACCGGCGAGATGACTGCCGAGGACTTGTTGGGCAGCATCTTCCGCAGCTTCTGCATCGGCAAATAGGTTCCCGCCCGCTCGGACTTGGGGGCGGCCGTTGACGGGGCGGCGCCGATAGGCTAGCCGCCCCTTAAGGCCCGTGCGCCAACCGCGGCTGCATCCGCCAAGCAATCCTTGCCCTTCCGTTATACTGGCGCACCTTTTCGCGAAGGCCGCGCCGTAAAATGGATCATCCGCACACATTCGACGTCATCGTCATTGGCGGTGGGCATGCCGGCTGTGAAGCCGCCTTGGCCGCGGCCCGCACCGGTGCGGACACGCTGCTGCTGACGCAAAGTCTCGAGACCATCGGCCAGATGTCCTGCAATCCCGCCATCGGCGGCATCGGCAAGAGCCACCTGGTGCGGGAGGTCGATGCCTTGGACGGCGCCATGGCCCGGGTTGCGGATCAAGCCGGCATTCAGTTCCGAGTGTTGAACGCCAGCAAGGGGCCGGCGGTGCGCGCCACCCGCGCCCAAGCGGACCGGGACCTCTATCGCAGCGCCATGCGCGCCCTGATCGACGATCAGGAAAATCTCAGGGTCTTTCAGCAACCCGTCGTCGATCTGCTGTTGGAGCATGGCTCCGTCGCTGGAGTGGTCACTAACATGGGCCTGCGCTTGCGCACCGCTTGCGTCGTGTTGACCACCGGCACCTTTCTTGGCGGGCGCATCCATGTGGGCTTGCAAAACCAGCCGGGAGGCCGGGCCGGGGAAGCCCCGGCGAACGCCCTAGCCCGGCGGCTGCGGGCGCTGCCGCTGCGGGTGGGGCGGCTGAAGACCGGTACGCCGCCGCGCCTGGACAAGCGCAGCGTCGATCTGTCCAAGCTGGCCGAGCAGCCAGGGGATGAACCCACGCCCAGCCTGTCGTTCATGCCGGAACCACACCCGCGGCAGGTTTCCTGCCACATGGCGGAAACCAATCCGCGCACCCACGACATCATCCGCCGCGCCTTGGACCGCAGCCCGCTGTACGCCGGCCTGATCGAAGGCGCGGGGCCGCGCTACTGTCCGAGCATTGAGGACAAGGTGGTGCGCTTCGCGGACCGAACGAGGCACCAGATCTTCGTCGAGCCCGAAGGTCTGCGCTCCGGCGAGCTCTATCCCAACGGCATTTCCACCAGCCTGCCGTTCGACGTGCAGCTGGCTTTGGTGCGCTCCGTGCGGGGTTTCGAGAACGCCCATGTCACCCGCCCGGGCTACGCCATTGAGTACGACTATTTCGACCCGCGGGACCTGCAGGACTCCTTGGAAACCAAGGCCCTCGCCGGTTTGTTCTTCGCCGGCCAGATCAACGGCACCACCGGCTATGAGGAAGCCGCTGCCCAAGGCCTGTTGGCCGGGTTGAACGCAGCGCGTAAGGCCGGCGGGCTTGCGCCTTGGCATCCCCGCCGGGATGAAGCCTATCTTGGCGTCATGATCGACGACTTGGTTAACCAAGGCGCCAGCGAGCCCTATCGCATGTTCACCAGTCGCGCCGAATTCCGCCTGCGCCTGCGTGAGGACAACGCCGATCTGCGGCTGACCGAAATCGGGCGGAGGATGGGGCTGGTGGGTGCCGCCCGCTGGCGGGCCTTTACCGCCAAGCGTTCCGAACGGCAGCGGCTTTGGGCGGCTCTCGACACCGCCAAAATCAAGGTTGGGGGCGAAGCGGCGCGACGGCTCGCAGCCCAAGGCGGTAAGCCGGTCACCGAGGACATCCGCTTGGTGGAGTATCTGAAACGGCCTGAAGTCGGCATTGGCCAATTGGTCGATGTCGGCCTTCTCCCCGCCGCCATTGATCCGGAGTTGCTGCGGCAGGTGGAGGCGGAAGTGAAGTACGCCGGCTACATCAAGCGTCAGGACACGGAAATCGCCAAGATTCGCCGTCACGAAGCCATCGCCCTGCCGGCCGGGCTGAGTTACGCCACCCTGCCGGGGTTGTCTCGGGAGCTGCAACAGAAGCTGGAGGCGGCTCGGCCGGCAACCTTGGCTCGGGCGGCGCGGATTCCGGGCATGACGCCGGCGGCGCTCTCCGTGCTTTTGCTGCAGGCCAAGAAGCAAGGTGCGCTGGCGGGCGCCGCCTAACTCCATCTGCAGTCGGCAGGAGATGGCCCCGCGTAACAGGATTGCCGATGACAGCGTTCGAAATCCCTCAGCGAGGGGAAGCTCGGCCCGATTTCGTCCAGCCGCGCCAAGGGCTCCGGGAGGCCGAGCTAGCGTCCGTCGGATTGGCCCTAAACGCCACCCAAATCCGGCTTTTGGATGCCTACGCCAGTCTCGTCCGGCGTTGGAGCAAGATGGTCGGCTTGGTTTCCCAAAGGGATTTAGCCCAATTTGGCGCCCGCCACTTGTTGGACAGCTTGATTGCGGTCAAGGCCGTTCGGGAAATTCAGGAAATTTGGGGCGGCCAGCCGTTGCGCTTGGTCGATCTGGGTTCCGGCGCGGGGCTGCCGGGGGTTCCCTTGTCGGTAGCCTTGCCGGAAGTCTCCGTCGCCTTGGTCGAGCGCAGTGTCAAGAAAGCCCGTTTCCTGAGCCGGGTGCAGCGCGAACTGGATCTCGCCAATGTGCGGGTACACTGCAAGGATTTTGCGCACATGCCCCCGGCCTGCTGCCACATCATCACGGCCCGGGCCCTGATGCCGTTGCCGGACTTGTGGAAGTGCGCTGGCTTTCTGCTGAAGCCCCAAGGTTGCTTGCTGGCCTTTGATCGGATCGGACGTTCGCAGCGGGCGTTGGGTGAGGCGGATGCGGCGCCGGAGGGTTTCCCAGGGGGTTCAATCCTAGCCCGGCATTGGGAGAGAATGGCGGGAGTCAGGGACGGTTTTTGGGCAAGCGGGCTGTTGGTGGTGAGGCGGAATGACTCGAATCATAGCGGTGGCCAATCAGAAGGGCGGCGTTGGCAAAACCACGACCAGCGTTAACCTGAGCGCCTCTCTGTGGCTTTCGGGCTGCAGAGCGCTGCTAATCGACCTCGACCCCCAGGGCAACGCCACCACTGGGGCCGGCGTTGACGGCGAGGCGGTGCAAGGCTCCGTGCGCGATTGGCTGCTGGGGAGAGCGGACTTGCGCAGCATCGTGAAGCGTTGCCCGGGCCCTTTCGATGTTGCGCCATGCGACCGGGACCTGACTGCCGCGGAGATCGAACTGTTGGGCATGGAGCGTCGGGAATACAGGCTGCGCGAATGCTTTGGTTTGGCGGCGCCGATGGCGAGCTACGAGTACGTCATTTTGGACTGTCCGCCCTCGCTCAACATCCTCACCTTGAACGCCTTGGTGGCGGCGGACAGCGTGCTGATCCCCATGCAGTGCGAATACTACGCCTTGGAGGGACTGACGGCCTTGCTGGACACCGTGGACCAAGTCCGCCATCGAGCCAACCCGCGCCTCGCCGTAGAGGGTGTGCTGCGCACCATGTATGATCCGCGCAACTCCCTAACCCGGGAGGTGTCGAGGCAATTGATCGCGCATTTCGGCAGCAAGGTGTTCCGCACGGTCATTCCCCGCAACGTCCGCTTGGCGGAGGCGCCCAGCCACGGCCTGCCGGCGATACTCTATGACCGCCACTGCCGCGGTGCCGTCGCCTACATGGCGTTGGCTGCGGAGTTGGTGAAAAACCATGTATCCGCCGGTGCGTGACGAGGCCGGAGGCGGCGGGCTTTGCGCCTGTGAACGGTGCAATGGTCGTCGATAGAGGCCCAGCTAGGCGAGGTCAGCTCGCAAACGGGCGGCTTGGCTAATGGCCAGAAAACCCTTGGGCCGGAGCTTGGATGCACTTTGGAGCGGGGACCTCTCCTTGGACCCAGCGCCCACGGCGTCGCCACAGGCGGTCGCCATCACCGACATTCAACGCAACCCCTACCAGCCGCGTCGCCACTTCGACGAGGTGGCGCTTAACGAGCTGGCGGCGTCGATCAAGGCGCAGGGCCTGATGCAGCCCCTAGTCGTGCGGCCCCGGCCGTCCGGCGGCTATGAACTCATCGCCGGCGAACGGCGGCTGCGCGCCTGTGGCCTAGCAGGGCTGGATGCAGTGCCGGTCGTGGTCAAGGAGGTGACCGACCAACAGGCCTTGGCCTTAGCCCTGATCGAGAACCTCCAGCGCGAGGACCTCAAACCCTTGGAGGAAGCCGAAGCCCTGCATCGCCTGCGCGAGGAGTTCGGCCTGACCCAACAGGAAACGGCGGACGCCATCGGCAAATCCCGGGAGGCGGTCGCCAACTTGCTGCGGCTGCTAAACCTGCACCCGGCGGTGCGCCGGATGCTGGATGGCGACGCCTTGGAGATGGGGCATGCCCGCGCCCTGCTGTCTTTGCCGTCGGCGGACCAAGCCGCCGCCGCGCGTCAAGTAGTGACCAAGAAGCTAACCGTGCGGCAGACCGAGGCCTTGGTGCGCCGATTGTTGGCAGGGGGCGCCGCCAACCGAGCATCGGCCGCGGCGGCGGATGTGGACACCTTGGCGCTGGAGCGGGAACTCGCCGAAAAGATCAGCGCCCCGGTTTCCATCAGCCATAACGCCAAAGGCGCCGGCAAGGTGACCATTCGCTTTGCTTCCTTGGACGAATTGGACAGCGTACTCAGCCGCATTCGCTGAGTGTGAAGCGGCCGAAGAAAGGATTCCTTGGGGGATTCGGGGCTTTACGGGGTGTTGGGCAATTCTCGGCAAAGCGGCGGTCTGGGATGACTGCGGTGCAGTCTCATGCTGTCGCGCCCAATTGAGCCAAGGCGGCGGCTAAAGCCAAGGCGGCCTGGCCTCGGTGGCTGAGTTGGTTTTTCTGCTGTGGCGGGAGTTCCGCCGAGGTTTTGCCTAGGTGCGGGATGAGGAAGTGGGGGTCGTAGCCAAAGCCGTTGTCGCCCTTGGGCGCGTCAATGATTTGGCCGCGCCACAGGCCGGTGGCTAGGAGGGGGGATGGGTCCTTGGGGTGTTGCATGAACACGAGGGAGCAGTAGAACCAAGCGGAGCGGCTGTGGATGCCAGCCAAGGCGCGGATGAGCTTGCGGTTGTTGTCGGCGTCGGTGGTGTTGCGGCCGGCGTAGCGGGCGGAATGCACGCCCGGCGCACCGCTCAGGGCCGGCACCACCAGCCCGGAGTCGTCGGCAATGGCGGGCAGTCCGGTTTCTCTGCTGGCGTGGCGGGCCTTAATCAAGGCGTTTTCGATGAAGGTTTGGCCGGTTTCGGCAGCGGACTTAACGTCCAGGTCCCGTTGAGAAACAAGTTCAACGTCAAGGCCGCTCAAAAGCGCCGCCAGTTCGCGCAGCTTGCCGGCGTTGCCGCTGGCGAGCACCACCCTCATCGTTCCGCCTCCGCCGCAATCAGGGCGCAACAGCACCGCACCACACCTGCGCGTTTGTTTGTGGATGCGTCACGGCTTTCTCCGGAACGCCTCAACTGGACTGCCGCCACGGGCGCAACAGGACACTAGTCCTCAGCGTAGAGCCGCTGCTGAAACGCCAATGCAAAGGCTTCCGCCCCGGTGGGTTGAATCCTCAGGTTGAAGCGCAGCACCTCTTGATCCGTGTGCCGCACGTCCGCCAAGTAGTACACCGCGCCCCCTTCGCGGACCTCCTGAAACTGCAAGGCGGTGCGTTGCTCCAGCAAGTTTCTGGAGTGGCCGCTGATTTGGGAGACCGTGCCTTTGCCGGCAGGGTCCAGCACGGAAATGTTGACGATGCTCAAGCCCTTGCCGCGGCGCAGGCCGTGGCGGTGGGCGATGTCCGCCTGCAGGAACAAGCTGGGAATGACGATGTAATGCACCTCGTGTTCGCCGAACTTGCGCATTTGCTCGGCGCTGCCGACAGTGGCCAGAAACAGCGGCGCACAAAGGGTCAACCCGCAAATCGCCCCGCGCCTCCATCGACTCTGGTTCATGTCACCCCTGGCCGGCCGAGCCGATAGAAGGCGATGGCGCCGAACAGGTTGGGCATCAGGCTCATTAGCGGGTGGCTGCGGTGGTCGGCGCCGGCGACGAAGCGTTGAATGACGCGCAGGCGCTTTTCCCGCACCAGCCGCTCGAAGTCCTTCAACGTGCAGAGGTGGATGTTGGGGGTCTCATGCCAACTGTGCGGCAGGTGGCGGGCCATGGGCATGCGGCCGTTCAGCACCAGGTGGGTGCGGCTGCGCCAGTGCGCGAAGTTGGGGAAGGTGACGACGCATTCCTGGCCGATGCGCAGCATTTCATCCAGCATCCGGGATGGATGCCGCACGGATTGCAGGGTCTCAGTCATCACCACCATGTCGAAACTGTCGTCGGGAAAGTGGGTCAGCCCTTCGTCTAGGTCCTGTTCGATGACGTTCACGCCCTTGCCTACGCAGGTGGTGATGTTGTCGGCATCCACGTCCAGGCCGTAGCCGTTCACCCGCTTGTGGGTTTGCAGGTAGGCCAGCAGCTCGCCTTCGCCGCAGCCGAGGTCCAGCACCCGGCCGCCGGGCTTGATCAGGTCGGCGATGATGGCGAGATCAGGACGCATCGGCGGCTTCCTGCTCAATGCGCTCCGCCAGCCGGTCCATGTAGGCCTTGAAGACGTTGACGTAGCGCGGCAGCGGCATCAGGAAGGAGTCATGACCATGCTCAGATTCGATGTTGGCGCTGGCCACGTTTTTCCGGGCCGCGATCAACGCATCGACGATCTCCTTGGAGCGGGAGGCGGAGAAGCGCCAGTCGGAGCTGAAGGACAGCACCAGAAAATCGGCGCTGGCTTGGCGCAGCGCGGCCACCAAGTCGCCATTGAAGTCTTCCGCCGGGTCGAAGAAGTCCAAGGCGCGGGTCATCAGCAGATAGGTGTTGGCGTCGAACCGCTGCGAGAATGTGCGGGCTTGGTGGCGCAGGTAGCTCTCCACCTGAAACTCCAGATCTCGGGCCGCCTTGATGTCTCCGGATTTCAGCTCGCGGCCGAATTTCCGCTCCATGCCGTGGTCGGAGAGGTAAGTGACATGGCCGATCATGCGGGCTAGGCCGACGCCGGAACTGGGCTGGATGCCGGAGGAGCGGTAATTGCCATCTTGGTATTGTGGGTCCGAGGTGATGGCCTGCCGGGCAATTTCGTTGAAGGCGATGTTCTGTGCCGACAGCCGGGCGGCGCAGGCGATCAATAGCGCCGCGCCCACCCGCTCCGGCAGGTCGATGGCCCACTGCATGGCTTGCATCCCGCCTAGGCTGCCACCGACCACGGCGGCGAAGCGTTGTATCCCCAGATGGTCCGCCAGCAGGGCTTGGCTGCGCACCCAGTCCTTTACGGTGATGGTTGGAAATGCCTGCCCGAAGGCCCCTCCGGTGGCTGGGTTGATGGTGCCGGGGCCAGTGCTGCCGTCGCAGCCGCCCAGGTTGTTGGGAGAGACCACGAAGAAACGGCCGGTGTCCACCGCCTTGCCGGGACCGATGCAACTGTCCCACCAGCCGGGCTTGGCGTCGTCCGCGCTGTGGTAGCCGGCGGCGTGGTGGTTGCCGGAAAGCGCGTGGCAAATGAGCACGGCGTTGCTGCGGGCGCCGTTCAGGGCGCCGTAGGTCTCATAGACCAATTCAATGTCGTGCAGCGCCTCGCCACATTGCAACGGGAAGTCGCCGGTGGCTTGAAAGCGCTGCGGAATGACGATGCCCACGCCGTTTGCGTTCCGTTTCTGCGTTTCTGTTCGGGTCATGGTCTCGACCGCGAAAAACCTGAAAGAGGGCCATATTACCCGTTCGCCAAATGTGGTGCGGCTTTCAGCACGGCGCCAGTCCCTCTCCCGCCGGCAAGCGACCACGAAAAAAGCGGCCAATGCCGCCTTTTCCTGTTCACTGGTTTGGATTGCTGAACCATGCCCTTGCTGCGCCCGCGGGCGCTTTGGGGCGCAAGGCAATGCCCTTTTTCTTGCCTTGCCAGCAAGGTCAAGCGACTTGGGTGGCTTCCTAGGGGAAGGACATCTGTGGCCTTGGTCGCCGCTTAGGTGCGCCTAGCTAGGCTTGCTGACTTCGGCCCTGTGGAAGGCCCACCCTTCAGCCGCGTAAGCCGAAGGCGTTGAAGCGGTCGCCAACGCCGCCTGATTCAGTCTTCCCAACGGCCGTCGCGTAATCTGCTGTACACGTAAGTGCAAGTGCTTGACGCGCTGAGCGCGGTATTCCCGCACAATGACAGGGTCCCGGAGATCGTGACATTCTGTATTTGGTCAGCCACCCACTGCCCCTCTGGGGCATCAAAGCTATCACATGTAAACCGTTCGACGAGGTTGTGCTGCTCAGTGAGCTTTCCCAACTCCTTCTCCCGGTAGAGGAGATTGTCCTCATGTCCGCACGTCAGATTTCCGCTAGGTGGGGCCTGCCAGTTACCGCCGCTGGAACACTTCACCTCAAGGGTGCCGGCGCAGCCCCCTGGAGGGATCACCGTTCCGCCAATGGTGGTGTAGCCGGTTGCGGTATCGGCGGAAGTGCTGTCCGTAATATTGAATTTGTTGAGGATGTCTCCTCGGCTTAGGCTCGCAATCGGGATCGTGGCCGCCAAAACCAGCGCCAGCGCACACAAGGCATATCGCATCAGAAGCTCCTTTTTTGAGTCGTCTTGAACGAACGGCAGCACTAAGAATAGCATTGGGCTTGGGGCTTACAACCCCCCCCCTTTATCGAAGTCCGCAATTTCGATAGATTTTGACTATGGCCCGCCCGCTAAATCCCTGTTAGGGGATTAGGGCGAAAATTTGCGGCAGGATGCGCTGCGCCAAACCCAAGGCTAAGATCACCAGAATCGGCGAGAGGTCCAGGCCGCCCAAGGGCGGAATCACCCGCCGGGCCGGCGCCAGCAGCGGCTCCGTGACTTGATGCAGCAGCGACAGGAAGGGATGGCCCCGGGCCGGGCTCAGGAAGCTGGCGATGATGACGATCAGGATGCTCCACCAGAACAGACTGATGAAGCGCAGCAGAACATGCAGCAGGCCCATGCTGATGACGGCTAGGGCGCCGCGGGCGGCGCCCTGTCCGACAAGGCCGAAGCTGAAGTGCATCAGACTGGCAGTGGCCCAAGCGGCGGCGAAGGCGGCGAGGTCCAGATTCCGGTAGGGTGGCAGAACCATGCGCAGAGGGCGCAGGAAGGGCTCCGTGGCCTTGATGATGCCTTGCGAGATGGGGTTGTAGAAGTCCGCGCCGCAGGCTTGCAGCAGGAACCGCGCCATGAACAGGAAGCAGACCAGCTCCAGCAGAAAGCCGACGACGAATTGCAAAAGGCTGTTCATGTGCGGGCCAACTCCTGAGCCAGTTCTTGCGTTGCGCAGCTGAGGTGCGGGATTCTGATTGGGCCGCCCGTTGGCCGGCCTGGAGGACAGGCTGCGCCCGCCCAACCTTCAACTCGGCGCAACCAAGCGGGAACCGCTGGCTGAGTTCGCCGCCGTTCAGGCGCTTGGGTGGGCGCAACGTTCATGCTTGTGCGAACTCCTCCGCCAGTTCGCGGGAGCGCCGGCTGGCTGCCGCCACAGCCTCCAATAAGGCGGGCTTCACCCGCCACGCGTCCATTACCCTTAGAGCGCTTTCGGTGGTGCCGCCGGGCGAGGTGACCTTGCGCCGTAGGACGGCCGGCGCCTCCGTCCCTTGGCGGGCCATCAGCGCCGCGCCGAGGGCGGTTTCCGCGGTCAGGGTGGCGGCGAGGTCCGCAGTCAGCCCCAGGCGCTCCCCGGCCTCCGTCATGGCCTCCATCAAATGGAAGAAATAGGCGGGGCCGCTGCCGGAAACGGCGGTGACCGCATCCAGCAAGGCTTCGTCCTCCACCCAGACGGTCTTGCCCACCGCGCTGAGAATGCCGTCGGCGAGCCGCCGTTGGGTTGCGTTGGCGTTGGCGTTGGCGTAGAGGGCTGTGATCCCGGCCCGCAAAAGGGCCGGGGTGTTCGGCATGGAGCGGATGATGGGCTGGTCGGCCGAAGTGGCCTTGGCGATGGCCGCCACTGGCGCACCAGCGCAGATGGAGACGATGAGCTTGTCCTTCGCTGTCCTGACCTCCGCCAAGACCTGCCTAAGAACCTGCGGCTTCACTGCCAGCACGAGCACATCCCCGGCATCGACGGCGCCTTGATTGCTGGCAACGGCGTTGGCGCCAAGGCTATCGATGGCCTTCCGGCAAGCGCTGACCGGATCGCTGGCCGTCAGCTGGTTGGGGGGATGTCCGGCGGCGATGAGGCCGCGCAGCAGGCATTGCGCCATGTTGCCGCCACCGAGGAAGCTAATGCGATTGTCATGATTGTTCATCGGCTGCCCGCACCTTGCAAAGGGATCTGTGGAGCGGCTTTCATCAGGCCTCCCGCCTCGGCCCGTTGCGGGGGCCGAAAACGGCGCTGCCGATGCGCACCTGAGTGGCCCCGGCGGCGATGGCGGCCTCCATGTCCCGGCTCATCCCCATGGACAGCGTATCCCATTGAGCGCCGCCTCGCGCCGCCAAGGCGTCGAACAAGCGGCGCATTCGCTCGAAACTATTACGGGGTTCGCCAGCCTTCTCCAATATGGTCATCAGGCCGCGAAGGGTCAGCCCGGCCATGCCGCGCACGGCGTCAACTAGGCCGCCCACCTGCTCAGGCGCCGCGCCGCCCTTGGCCGGGTCCTCGTCGATGTTGACTTGCACCAACACGTTCAAAGGGCCGCGTTCCCCTCGTTGACTGGCCAGCCGCCGTGCCGCCTTCTCACGATCCAGGGTATGCACCCAGTCGAAGTGCCGGGCGATCAGGGCGGTCTTGTTGGATTGGATCCTGCCAAGGAAATGCCAGCGCAGCGGCAGGCCGGTCAAGGCCTTGATCTTGGCTACGGCTTCCTGGACGTAGTTCTCGCCGAAATCGACTTGCCCGGCGGCATGAGCGTCGGCGATGGCGTCGGCCGGCTTGGTTTTGGAGACGGCGATCAGGGCGATGTCTGCGGCGCAACGGCCATGCGCCTCGGCGGCCCTTTGGATGCGCCGCCGAGTGGCGAGCAGGTTGCTTGCGATATTGCTGGCCAACAGAAACCGCCGATGTCGCACTTGAAAAATGGAGAAGTCGCAAGGCTACAGCCCTTGCCATCCTGAAATAATACATCAGGCATGGGTCAGCGCACCCCGGCAAAACAGGACACTAGCTACGGAGAGCAAACATGAACATTGAGGAACTGCTTGCGCTCGGCGTTCAGCAGGGCGCATCGGACCTGCATCTGTCGGCCGGGTTGCCGCCCATGGTGCGCGTGGATGGGGACATCAGACGGCTGGATGCGCCGACCTTCGGGTGCGCCGAAGTGGAAGCGTTGACCACAGCCATCATGGAAGATGCGTTGCGGCGCTCCTTCGTCGCCGGCGCGGAGGTGGACTTCGCCTTCGCCTTGCCGGGCGTCGCCCGCTTTCGCGTCAACGCCTTCCACCATAGCCGGGGCGTCGGCGCGGCCTTCCGCACGGTGCCGACCAGCATTCCCTCCTTGGACGCACTCGGCTGCGGCGAGGTTCTGCGCAGCCTCAGCCGTGCCCCCCGGGGCCTCATCTTGGTCTGCGGCGCCACAGGCTCCGGCAAGAGCACCACCTTGGCGGCGATGCTGGACTTCATCAATCAGGACCGGCATTCCCATATCTTGACCATAGAAGACCCCATTGAGTTCGTCCACAGCAGCAAGAACTGCCTCGTGCATCATCGGCAGGCGCACCGCCACACCGCCGGCTTCGCGGAGGCCCTGCGGGCCGCGCTCCGGGAGGACCCGGATGTCATCATGGTGGGCGAGATGCGCGATCAGGAGACCATGAGCCTCGCCCTGAGCGCCGCCGAAACGGGCCACTTGGTGCTCGGCACCCTGCATACCCCCTCTGCCAGCCAGGCTGTCAACCGGGTGGTGGACATGTTCCCCGCCGGGGAGAAGAGCTTGGCCCGCTCCATGCTGGCGGAGTCCCTGCAGGCGGTCATCTCGCAAACTCTCGTCCGGCGCGTCGGCGGCGGCCGGGTGGCGGCCCAGGAGATCATGGTCGGCACCAGCGCCGTGCGCCGCCTCGTGCGGGAGGATAAGGCGGCGCAACTCTACTCCGCCATGCAGTCCGGCAGGGCGCACGGCATGCAGACCCTTGACCAACATCTTCAGCAGTTGGCGGACTCCGGCCTCATCAGCCAGGAAGCGGCCCGCCGCAGCGCCTCTGGCGGTGGCGCATGGCCGGCGTGAGGTCGTTTGGCGCGGTTGGTTCCGCAGCAGGCGCACACTGCGCCCTGGCTGTTCCATCGGGGCCGTGGCGGATGGGCGAGGCGTAAGCCCGCTCGCGGGCGGATTGAGGATGGTTCGGTGCAGGCGGCATCGTGGCGGGGTTGCTTACCGCGCCGCGGCGGCCTCGTTGGGGCTGTACCAGATGGGCGAGGTGTAGGCTCGTTCCTGAATGGTCGCCGGGCCGTAGTTGGGACGCTCCTTGCCCAACGCCAACGCATCGAAGTGGGCGTGGCGGGGGGTGGGGATTTCCAGCACCCGGGCGTAGTAGAAGGCCGGCTGGCCGGGGTCGAACGCCGGATCCCGCCAAGTGGCGGAAAGCTCCGCCGCGCCGATGTTGTTGCTGTAGCGGGCGGTCTGCAAGTCCACCGTGTTGCCTACTGGCGGCAGCTTGCCTTGGGCGTCTGGTTGTCGCTCCCCGGACCAGACCGCGTCAAACACCTGTTCCTGGCGCTGGTCGTCGGCGTCCAACCATCCCTTGACGATCTGCACCCGGTCCAGATGGGCGCCGGCCGGGTCCTTCTGCGCCTCCACTCGAAAGCTGGGCACGGCGCCCGGTGCGGCCAAGGTGAGTTCACCGCCCATGGGCACGGCGTTGTCGCCGAAGACGTCGGCATCCGCCGCCGCATTCGCGCCGGCCTCGGGGTCCGCCGCCGCTCCCCGCCAGCCGCCGAGGAAGCGCACCCGGATGCGTGGGCCGGTGGTGGCGTAAGTCTCCCGACGCTGCATGGCGCTTAGGATGGCCTCGCGGCTGTTCTCCTCCGCCCAAACCGCCGCCAAGCCGGAAGCGGACATCGTCCAGCCCCGGCTGCCGCCGGCGATCACATCGTTGATCTTGGTTTCCGGCGTCGAATCGGTCGCCATCTTGCCGGCGAAGTTGTTTTCCTCAGCGGTCGATAGACCGGTGTGGGCGTCCGTTGAACCGATCAGGCCGAACTTGAAGGGATTGACCCCCAGGGATCGGCCAAGCGCCAAGCCGGTCTTCAGCGCCGAACGCACATAGTCCCCGGGGCGGGGCACATATTCCTCCGCCTCCTGTTGGATGTAGAAGGGGTAAAGCTCGAAGTCGGCAAACTCGTCGTCGGGCGCGAACAGTGGATGGACCTCCGAGTCCCCCTTGATCTGCGTCACCTCCACTAGTTTCTCCCAGCGCATGCGCAGATTGGCGTAGGCCGCGTCCATGGGCTCGCCGCGCAGGGTGTCCGCCGCGAACATCAGCCCCTTGGAGATGTTGGAGTTATGCGGGATGGCCAGAAAACGGGCGCCGGTTCTGGCGCTGGTTTGGTCTAGCCAGCGCCAGAGGTCGTCGGGATAGGGGCTGTCGATGGAAGAGAAGGGCTGGAAGGTGGTGGCCTGTGCGGCGTTGGCGTCCGTCACCACCACCCGGTGCAGATTGGCGCCGCCCGGCACGGAGCTCCACTCCCAACCGATCAGGGTGGTGAAGCGGCCCGGTTCGTAATGCGCTTCGGCAGCGGCAACGATCTCGCTCCAAGCGGTGCGCCTCTCCGCGTCCAAGGGCGGCAGGGTGCCGCTGGCGTCGGAGCTCCAGCTAGCGGCGGCTAGGCGCGGGTCTTGGGAGGTGGGCAGCAAGCTGCGAAACAGGGGCGGCCCTTGCCGGGCGTCAATGGCGTTACGGATGGTGCGGGTGCCGTACCAATAGCGTACGCGGTCCCATAGCCCCGCCTCCTCGTCCTGCAAGCCGTTGTAGTAAATGTGGCGCAGGGCACCCGTGTATTCGGCGTGATCGGAGATCACCAAAAAGTCCAGCGGTGCGCCGAGTTGCATCCGCGCCCGGTGAAAGGGATGGATCACGGGCGCTCCCTTGGCGAACCGATAGGCGGTTTCTGGGTCTGCGGAAAGGTTGTTATTGAGAAAGGCGTCGAAGGAATAGACGGTATGCACATGCGTGTCCCCCCACAGCAATTGCTTGTCCGCCAAGGCGGCCGCCGGGGGGAACAGCGCAAAGACAGTGACGAGCCAAGCGCTGAGCGGCATCTTGCTGGCGCTCAACTTATGCTGGAAGCGTTTTGCAAGGCGCGCGCATCTACGAGTACCGCTTTCCACATGAGCATCCATGCAACCTCCTGATTGCTGACGGCCATCGTCAGCATCATACTGGTGCGCCGCAGCCGAACGCCAGCGCGATGATGCATGGGGCCTACCACCGCAATCCGACCTGGCCCCATTGCCAAAGACCGCAACACCTTGGCCGGCCGTGCGGAGCGCAGCCGTGAGGACAGGTCGAAGCCCCGCGGTTTGGCTGGCCACGACGCTAGGTCGCCGCCGTTGCCAATGTTCAAGCCGTTCGCCAAAGCGCGGCTAAAATAGCGCTGCCCACAGGAGGATTTGATGGCCCGCATCGCCATACTCGGCCTTGGCAACTTCGGCTCCGCGTTGGCGCGCAACTGGACGGCGCACGGCAAAACCGTCATGGGTTGGACCGTGGAGGAGGAGGTCTTCGCCGGCATCCAAGACCGCGGCGTCAACGAGAAGTACCTGCCCGGCGTCGAGTTGCCCGGCTTGGCGGTGACCATGGACCTTGAGGAGGCCATCGCTGGCGCCGGCCTCATTGCCTTGGCCCTGCCCTCCCATGTGGTGGTCGATGTTGTGGACGATCTGCTGCCGTTGCTGCCGCCAACCCCGGTGCTGCTCGATCTGGCCAAGGGCCTTGCGCCGGGGGAGATGCTGGTCTCCGAAGCCATTCAGGCCAAGCTGGAGGCGGCCGCACGCGACAATTCGCTGGCGGTGATGACCGGCCCGACCATCGCCCCGGAACTGGCGGCGGGGGTGATGACCACTTCCTTGGTCGCATCGGTGGACGAGGCGCTGGCGAAACGCCTAGCCCGGCAGGTCTCCACGCCGACCTTCGCCGTGCGCCACGCGACGGACCCATTGGGCGTGGAGCTTTGGGGTGCCTTCAAGAACGTCATCGCGTTGGCCTGCGGCCTCTCCGATGGGCTCAAGGGACCAAGGGGCCTGGGCGGGGACAACCTCAAGGCGGCGTTGTTCACCGCTGGCTTCACCGAAGCCTGCCATGTGCTGGCGGCCTTGGGCGCCCAACCGGAAACGGCCTTCAGCCCAGCCGGCGTCGGCGACCTGTTTGTCACCGCCACGTCCCCTTATGGCCGAAACCGCCGCGCCGGCGAACTGCTGGGCAAGGGGCTAAGCCTGGACGAGGCCCTGGGCAGCACCGTTATGGTCGCCGAAGGCGTGCGCGCCACGCGCATGTTCGCCGCCCGCACCCAAGCGGAGAACATCCCCGCCCCCTTTGTCCAATTGGTCCGCGCCCTCTTGGATGGCCAACTGGACGCAGGAACCTGCATCCGTCGGATGCTGCAAATTGGCGCTTAGGCGCGGCGCCCCATCCGCCGGGGTTTGCTCGCCATCCTCCCGCCGCTGCCGGCGAAGCCAAGCGCTTCCCGTTGGTGCTCGCAGTGGCCGAACAACGCCGTCAGCGCGGCGCCCGGATCATCCGCCCGCATGAAGGCT
Organism: uncultured Pseudomonadales bacterium; assembly: GCA_958296025.1. Taxonomy (GTDB): domain Bacteria; phylum Pseudomonadota; class Gammaproteobacteria; order Pseudomonadales; family Azotimanducaceae; genus Azophilus. The sequence goes on along the minus strand of OY282430.1, from coordinate 3,878,613 downwards.
TCGCCGACCAGGAAGGCGTTGACGCCTTGGGAGCGCATCCGCCGCACTTGGTCGTGGTGGCGGAAGCCGCTTTCGGTGACGACTAGAACCTCTTTCGGAATCTGTTCGAGCAGGTCCAAGGTGGTGTCGATGCGGGTCTCGAAGGTCCTGAGGTTGCGGTTGTTGATGCCGATCAGTTGCGGGTTGAGGGCCAAGGCGGTTTGCAGTTCGTCGGCGTCATGCACCTCGATCAGGACATCGAGACCGAGGGCTTGCGCCTGTTGGTGGAACGCCGCCAATTCGTCAGGGTTGAGGGCGCTGGCGATGAGCAGGATGCAGTCCGCACCTAGGGCGCGGGACTCCGGCAACTGGTAGGCGTCAACGATGAACTCCTTGCGCAGCACCGGCAGGGAGACTGCGGCGCGGGCTTGGCGGAGGTGTTCGTCGGTGCCTTGGAAGTGCTTGGCGTCGGTCAGCACGGACAGGCCGGCGGCGCCGGCGGCCTGATAGCTGCGGGCGATGGCTTGTGGGTCAAAGTCCGCCCGGATCAAGCCCTTGCTGGGGGAGGCCCTCTTCAATTCGGCGATGACCGCCGGCCCTCCGGCGGCGATCTTGTCCTGCAAGGCCGCCACGAAGCCTCTGGGCGGGGGCTGCTTGGCCGCTTTCGCCTCGACATCCCGGGAGGGGCGCCGGGCTTGCCGCCGCGCCACCTCTTGGCGCTTATGGTCCAGAATGGCTTGGAGTTGACTCATGTGGGCACTTCAGTCAGCCGTGTGGTCAGCGTCAATCCGCATCGGCCTGATCATGCGCCCGGCTGCGCCGCGCCCGGCAGGTTCGCCGGCGCTTTCCGCAGCGCTGCCAAGCTTGGCAAATGGGCCAACTTCATGCCAAGGCACAGCCGGTTAATTAGGTTCGGCACAACGCCACCTGGTCCCGGCTCAGGCCAGCTCGCGCATCATTCGCGTGACCCTGACGAGTTCATCCATCCGCTCTTTGGCCAAGCCGGATGCGATGGCGTCTTGGGCCATCGTCACGCCGGCGGTGAAGCTCAAGGCCACCCCCGAAGCGTAGATGGCGGCGCCGGCGTTTAGGGCGGCGATGTCGGCGGCAGCGGAATCCGCTTGAGTCAAAGACTGACGCACCAAGGCCAGGCTGGCCGCCACCGAGTCCGCCCGGAGCCCGACGGCGTCCCGCTGGGCTAGGCCGAAGTCCCCCGGTTCAATCTCGTACTGGTTGATTCGCCCATCCTTGAGTTCGCAGACCTGAGTGGGGCCGCTAAGGATGCACTCATCCAAGCCGCCGCCATGCACCACCAGCACATGCTCGCTGCCCAGCAGTTGCGCCACCTCCGCCAAGGACCGTAGCCAAGCGGGATCGAACACGCCGATCACTTGCCGCTTGGCCCCGGCCGGATTGGTGAGTGGGCCGAGCAGGTTCATCATCGTGCGCAGGGCGAGTTCGTGCCGCACTGGGGCGGCGTGGCGCATGGCGCTGTGGTGCCTTGGGGCGAACATGAAGCCCACCCCCACTGCGCGAATGCATTGGGCGATTTGGTCAGAGGAAAGCGCCAGGTTGACGCCGGCGGCCTCCAAAACGTCGGCGCTGCCGCTGGGACCGGTGCCGCTGCGGTTGCCGTGCTTGGCCACCCGAGCCCCGGCGGCGGCGGCGATGAAGGCCGCTGCCGTGGAGATGTTGAACAGCTTGGCGCCGCTGCCACCGGTGCCGCAAGTGTCCACCAGATGGTCCGCCGGCGCCTCCACCCGGGTGGAGAGTTGGCGCATGGTCGCAGCGGCGCCGGCAATTTCCTCCGGCGTCTCCCCCTTCATGCGCAAGGCCATGAGCAGGGCGCCGATTTGCGCCGGCGTCGCCTCGCCGGACATCACTTGGCGAAACACCGAGCTGGCTTCGGTTTGGCTGAGATGCCGGCCTTCCGCCAGCTGGGCCAATGCGACCTTAATGTCCATCCGGGTTTCCTTTGCCCACGCCCAAGATCAGGTCAATGGAACTGGAGCAACGGCCAAGGCCGGCGGCGCTGCCCAAGGCTGGCCAGAGGTACAGGCTGGATCGCACTCTTGGCTCATTCAACGTTCCTTCCTCCATTCAAGGAATCCAGAAAGTTGCGCAGGATGTCGTGCCCCGTCTCCGTGAAGATGGACTCTGGATGGAACTGCACCCCCTGAATGGGAAGTTGGCGATGGCGGCAGCCCATCACTTCATACGCCTTTCCTTCGCGTTCGGTCCAAGCCGTCATTTCCAAGCAGTCCGGCAGGCGGCCTTGGTCCACCACCAGCGAATGATAGCGCGTCGCCTGGAAGGGATTCGGCAAACCGTCGAACAGGCCCGCCCCTTGGTGGTGGATCATGGAGGTTTTGCCGTGCATGACTTGGGCGGCCCGCACCACCGCGCCGCCGAAGGCTTGGCCGATGCATTGATGGCCGAGGCAGACGCCGAGCAACGGGATGCTTGGCCCGAAAGCGCCCACCACATCCAAGCAAACGCCGGCTTCGTTGGGTGTGCAGGGGCCTGGGGAGAGCACAATGCCGGCGGGGTTCAGCGCTTTGATTTCCGGCACGCCGATTTCGTCGTTGCGGCGCACCAGCACTTCGGCGCCCAGTTCGCCGAGGTACTGCACGAGGTTGTAGGTGAAGGAATCGTAGTTGTCGATCATCAGCAGCATGGCGGCGGCCCCTTGAAAGCTCAGCCCAAACCCAGTTCCTTAAGGCCGGCCCCGGCCATGGCTGCGGCGCGGAAGATGGCGCGGCCCTTGTTCATGCTCTCCTTCCACTCAAGCCGTGGCGAGGAGTCCGCCACGATGCCACCGCCGGCCTCGATGTACAGCTTGTCGTCCTTAATGACCGCGGTGCGGATGGCGATGGCCATGTCCATGTTGCCGTTCCAGCCCAGATAGCCCACCGCACCGCCGTAGATGCCGCGCTTGACCGGCTCGAGTTCGTCGATGATCTGCATGGCGCGAATCTTCGGCGCCCCGGAAAGAGTGCCCACCGGCAAGGTCGCTCGCAGCAGGTCCATGGCCGTGCAGCCGGCTTTCAGCCGCCCGATGACGTTGCTGGAAAGATGCATGACATGGGAGTAGCGCTCCACGGCGAATTTCTCCGTCACCCGCACGGAGCCGACTTCCGCCACCCGGCCCAGGTCGTTGCGCCCCAAGTCGATGAGCATCAGGTGCTCGGCGATTTCCTTGGGGTCGTTGCGCAGCTCCTCCTCCATCGCCAAATCCTCTTCCGGGGTGCGTCCCCGGCGGCGTGTGCCGGCCAACGGCCGGTTGATGATGAGGCCGTCGTCCAAGCGGGCCAGGATTTCCGGCGAGGAGCTGACGATCTGAAAATCTTCAAGGTTCATGAAGTACATGTAGGGGGAGGGATTGAGGTGGCGCAGGGCGCGGTACAGATTGATCGGGTCCGCGGCGAAGGGAATGGACAGGCGCTGCGCCAGCACCACCTGCATGACATCCCCGGCCCGGGTGTACTCGCGGATGCGCTGCACCGCCGCCTTGAACTCGGCTTCGCCGAACTCGGAGACAAAGTCGCCCTCCGCCACGGGCTGCCCGCCCCCGCTGTCAACAATCGGCGGCACGGCGCCGCCCAGCTTTTCGGCTAGGGCCTGAAGCCGTTCCCGTCCCCGTTGTTGAGCGCCTGGCTCGTTTGGGTCCACCAAGCTGATGAGCTGCATGGAGGCCTGCAGATTGTCGAAAATGACGATGTCCTCGGAGACCATCAGCAGGATGTCTGGCGTGCCGACAGGGTCTGGCGGGGCGCTGTCCCTGAGCTTGCGCTCCACATAGCGTACGCAGTCGTAGCCGAAATAGCCCACTAAGCCGCCGAAGAAGCGCGGCAGACCGGGTGCCGGCGCCACGCGATAGCGGCCCTGAAACGCCTCGACAAAGGCCAGAGGGTCCTCGACTTCGGCCGCCTCCACCAGCTGCCCGTCGGTGGTCACCTCAATGCGGTGCCCAAAGACCTTGAGCACCGTGCGGCAGGGCAGCCCGATGATGGAGTAGCGCCCCCAGGTCTCCCCCCCTTGGGCGGATTCGAGCAGGTAGGACCAAGGTTGCCTGGCGAGTTTCAGGTAGGCGGAAAGCGGCGTGTCCAAGTCGGCGAGGAACCGCATCGTCACCGGAACCCGATTGTATCCGTCGGCGGCCAAGGCGGCCGGTTGATGGGCGATCATGGAAAGCTCTCTTGATCGCAAACGAAGGCGCCAAAGGCTGCCGGAATGCGTAGCCGAGCGGTCGTTTTTGGATTGTTGCGGTAGGTTAAGCGAGGATTTGCAAGGATTCAATGCACGGTGCCGGACTGTCAGCCCGGATTTGCACCAAGCCGTTTGTCCACCGAAGAAATGCCTTTGACTTCAATCAGTTGACTGCAATTTTCCGGAAACCCCCCGGCGCAAACTGCGCTCGCCGCGCCCTCACCTATGGCGTTTGCCATATGGACGGCCCATTCCGGGATTGCTAGTTTGCAGAGCAGGCCAAGGCGAAACGGGCGCAGGACTAATGCGGGCACACATTCTGCACACCCCCGGCGAGGAAGCGCAAACGGAATTGAGCGAGGTGCCGATGCCCCGCCCTGGCCCCGGCGAAGTGTTGGTGCAGAACCACTTCGCCGCCCTGAACTGGGGGGACACCCAAATCCGCCGTGGCCACTATCCCAATATTTCTCATTTGCGCTTTCCGCTCATCATGGGCGAGGAGTTCGCCGGCGTCGTCGCGGACGTTGGTGCCGGCGTAGCCGACATCAAGCCCGGCGACCGGGTGGCGGCCAGCAATTTGGACCGGGGCGGGTTCGCGGAATACGCCATCGCCCCGGCAACGCGGGTCATCAAACTGGCCGACCAGGTTCCTTTCGACCAGGCGGCGGCTTTTTTTGTGGTGGCCCGCACGGCCTACCACCTGCTGTTCAGCGCCTTCAACCTAAGGACCGGCCACCGGGTGCTGGTGCATCCCGTCTCCGGCGGCGTGGGCCTGATGGTCACGCAGATGGCCGTGGAGGCCGGCGCCAAGGTCATCGGCACCACCTATTCGCCGCACAAGATGGCGCAAGCGCTGAACTTGGGTGCCGAATTGGTCATCGACCGCAGCCAATGCGATTTCGTGCAGGAGGTGATGGCGCACACCAACGGCGCAGGGGTCGATCTGGTGGTGGATTCGCTCGGCGGCGAAACTCTTTGGCGGAGTTTCGACGCCTTGGCGCTCTACGGCCGCGTGGTGAACATCGGCGAAACCCAGGGCTGGCCCGAGGGTGCCGTGCGCGATTTGCGGGACAAGCTGTATGAACGCTCCACCTCCTTCGCCGGGTTCGAGCTGGACGTCTGCGAAGGCACCGCGCACTGGACGCGGGGCACCCAATACTGCCTGGAGCGCTTAGCCAGCGGCAAGCTGGCGGTGCCCATCGCCCAAGTGTTTCCTTTCGAGCAGTGCCGGGAAATGTTCGCCGCGCTTGAATCCAGAAAGCTCTCCGGCAAGTGCCTATTGCGAATCAAGGACTGATCGCCAAGCCGTTGCGGTCAGGGAGAGGTCATCAAAACCATGTTAAGGGAGGAATCGAGATGAGCAACCAGGTAACGCGGCTAGGGTTAGGCTTGGCGGCGCTGTTGCTGTGCGGTGCGCCCCAATCTTCGACCATCATTGAAGAGGTGGTGGTCATCGCGCAAAAGCGCGAGCAGAACATCCAGGATGTGGGCAGTTCGGTGACGGCCATCACCGGTGCCCAATTCAAGGAGCTGGGGATGGACAACGTGGCCGGCATCACCGCCCAAACTCCCAACTTCAGTTACGCCGCGCCCTTGGGCGAAGGCACCACTCCGGGTCTGTCGATTCGCGGGGTCGGGGTCAACTCCTTCACCGACACCGCCGAAAGCCCGGTGGCCATGTATGTCGATGAGGTGTTTCTGGGCACTTTGCCCGGCCAAGGCTCCTTGCTGTTCGACATCGAGCGGGTGGAGGTGCTGCGCACGGCCCGCAAGGCACCCTCTACGGCCGCAACAACACCGCCGGCTTGGCCCACTTCATCACCCGCAAGCCCAGCGCGGAGTTTGAAGCCTATGGCGAGGCCACCATCGGCAGCTATGACCGCATCAAGTTTGAAGGTGCCGGCGGCGGCTCGCTTTCGGATACCGTGCGCGGCCGGGTTTCCTTCCTGCACGATCAAAACAACGGCTATCAGGTGGACCAAATTCGCGGCGGCAAGGCGGCCTCCGCCAACATTGAAGCCTACCGCCTGCAGCTAGACATCGACCTAAGCGCCGAAGCCTATCTGTACCTGAACCTGCACGGCGCCAACATGGACAACACCCCCACCATCTACAAGCACCGTCGCCGTCATCTATCGGCCCAACGCACCGCCGATCTACCTGTTTGACGACCACCAACCGAAGCGCCACGGGATAAACGTGGATCAGTATTTGGCGGGAACCTATCTATTGGATCCGGTCTATCATGCGTTCATGGGGGGTGCTCCACCCGGCGTTTACCCCTTCCAAGACATAGCGCCCGACGAGTTCACGCAGTCTGAATACTACAAGTCCCATTATGTGCGCACGGGGCTCATCGACGAAGTTTGCTACTTCATCGCCTTGGGCGACGGCGCCATGCTAGTGCTCTCCCACGGCCGGGCTGCGGACAGCGGCGCCTTCACTGCGGAGGACATCTCCCGGCTCAGGCGCATTGAACCAGTCGTTCGCGCCACGGCCATCTCCTACTGGACGGCGCTGGGCAAGGCCCGGCTGCTGCAAGGCGAAGCCGCCTCGGTCAACCAGAAGGTGCGGCACACCTTGGAGCACTTCGCGTCAGACGTTTTGACCAAGCGGGAGCGGCAGCTTGTGATGCTGATGCTACGGGGGCATTCAACCAAGTCCACTGCCGCGGTGATGGGCATCGCCCCAGGCACGGCAAGAATTCACCGGCAGAGCGTGTATGCCAAGCTGGGCGTCTCCTCCCAAGCGGAGCTGTTCTCCCTGTTTATCGATACGCTGCGGCACTAGCCCGCACATTGCACCAAGGGCCGCGACGCCTGCGGCGAATCTACGCTTTACGTCCCCAACGCCTTCAGGCAAAGGCGAAAAAGCACGCCGTGGCTATAAAGGCCGCAATCAGCGCATAGGGAAATTGCGAGAATGCATGGTCCATCGGGTCGCAGCCGCTCGCCCTGGCCGACAGAATGGTGGCGTCCGCGTAGAAGCAGGCGTGGCTGCCGAATGCGCCGGCGGACACCACCGCGCCGATCACGATCGGCAAAGGCACTTCCATCGCCATCGCCAGCGGCACCACGATGGGCAGCGAGATGGCGATGACGCCCCAAAAGGTCGCCGCCGTGAAGGTCACCAAGGAAAGGGCGAGGAAGACAACGGCGGGCATCCATTGCGGCGTCATGATGGGCGTGACGGTCTGAATGACGTACTCCGCCAGTTGCAGTTGTTCGTTGATGTCCCGCAGCATGAAGGTTACGGCGATCAGCACCAGCAGAGGTATCATGAAGATGAACCCATCCTTGATGGCTGCAACCGCTTCGTCCCACTTCATGACGCCTTGCGCAACATAGAACACAGCGGTGAACAGCACCGTGGCCACCATGCTTTGCAGGATATCGACCTCAAGGCCTTCGGCAAACAGCCAGAACGAAAACACCAGTGCGCCGATGGGAACCAGGAAGTTGTGCAGCCGGCCCTCATCCCCGGAAGGCTGGCTGAGTTCGATGCCGGGTTCGGGGGGCCGCTCCTCACCTCGTTCCGCCCGCATCTCAAAAGACCGCATCGGGCCGATGAGGGGAATCGCCCGCATGCCCACCAACGGCACCATCAACACCGTAGCCCATGCGTAAAACATGTAGGGGATGGCTTCCAAGTAGGCTATGAAACCGCCCCCCGCCGGCGCTGCATTGTTGGTTTCCAGCAAGCCCATCACCACAAGCCCCCAGGAAGTGATCGGAATCAAAATGCAAACCGGCGCCGCGGTTGAATCCACAACATAGGCCAGCATTTCCCGGGAAACCTTGAAACGGTCGGTGATCGACTTCACGCTGGAGCCAACCATCATGGCGTTCAGATAGTCGTCTATGAAGATGACGATGCCCATCAGCCAAGTCATGATGACTGCATGGGCGCGGCTTTTCATTCTAGGCCCCATGCTGGTGCCGAAGGCCGAAACGGCGTTGCCTCGCATCAGCAGTGCGATGAGGCTGCCGAACATGCCCGCGGTGATCGTTATCCAGCCGGTGATCTCCTCCTGCATGATATCCAAGGCGCCGTCGGTGAAGGAACCGAAGAAACCAGCGCCGGCAAGCATCAGGTGACCGACCAGCACACCGGCGAACAACGCATGAAGAGGCCGCCGCGTACCGATTGCGACCGCGACGACTACGGCCGTGGGCAGCAAGGAAATTGCGTTTATGGTTTTCCCTCCTCAGCCAGCCGGAAACCATTCGGGTGCCGCAAGTGCGGCGAGACTACCATTGTCTCTCGATGGCCGTATATATGGCCATCGTCATATGCCGCGGCGCGAACCTATAGGTCCACGCGCTGCGAATGGTGCCGCTCGTCCTCGAAACGGGCGAGGTCCAAGCCGCGGTGACGCAGCAGCACGCGCTCCAAAGACAGAAAAGAGCCGCAAAGACAACGCCCCTCGCTTGCTGGTCGATCAGGGCCAACTCCGCTAGGCCCTTCGGGCAGCAGAGGGGCCATGTCCGACTCCATTTGCTCCCGCCAGCCGTGCGCCCGCGTGGACCCCGCTTGGATGCAGTCGCCCAGACGCCCACAGCTCGCCAACGAACACGCCGTGCAGCGCCAAGGCCCGCTCCGCCCCCCAGCTGCGCCCCGCCCCCTCGAACAACTCCCCGCCCAGCTCAATCTCCGTGTCGTCCACGAACACCGGAACCCAGCCCCTCGCCGCAACCTCATGCTCAATGACGGCTGGAGCGACCCGACCCGCCAAGAGCGCCGGGCCGCCTCCAGCAACCCGTCCAGGTCCGCCTTGGAGCCCTTCGCCAAAAACTCCCCCATCCGCCGGCCCGACGGCGCATGGCGCAGCCCCAGCAGCCGACGCGCCGCCGGATCCGCCCCCAGCGCCCAACGCGACTCGCCGTTCGACGCCCTGCGCCGCCAACCTTGACCGACACGCCCTCCGACAAGTCCCTGAAAAGACCCAGCCGCTCCACCGTCAAGGCCAAGGCGGAACAGCCCCCGAAGCCGGTCAGACGAACGTCCGTGAACTCGTGCTTAACTTTCAGCGGGCGGGGTGCTGTGCTTGCCGTCGGCGCACCTGCAGGGTGTTTTTGTTCAACCGGCATTTTGCCGGAAAAAACCATGCACGGTGCGCCTTTCAAAGCACTTCAACGATTTCTTAAGCGGGGATTAGGGGGGACCATTGACACAATACATGACTGGTGGTTGACTACCGGCTATCGGTAGTTATTGCTCCATTTACTTGGGTGGGTATTTGGGCTTGAGCCTTGGAAATGGCGCGATTGGCTTCACCACAGTCAATCAAGGAGGCCCATGATGGGTTTCTGGACCGTATTAGCTGGTGCCGCAACGGGCATTGCTGCTGTTGTTGCACTTCCAATCGCGGGTCCCATTGGGGCTATAACGGCAGTTGGTGCCGCTGTTGCCGGTACGGCTGGTGCCGCCGGCGGCGCAGTTATTGATGCTCTTGACGAAAGCGAAGAGCAAGCCGAGAAGCGCGGCGAAGAGCGGGCGGCAGCTAAGTATGCCGTGAAGTTGGAGAAAATACTACACACACTCGAGGAGATGAAAGTTGCTAAGAACGGTTGGCACCACTTCGGTAATCAACTAGTCGCGATAACCGCTGTAGGAATCGCGTGTGCAAACTGCGACGGTGAGATACATCCCGACGAACGTACGGGGATCAACGAATTCGTTGCGGGTGTTAATCATAGCAAACTCCCCGATGACGTGAAAGAAAAAGTAGATAGATTGTGGCAGAGCCCGCCAAATCTAAAGACTGCCTTTGAGCTTGCCAAGAAGAATAAGGTGGACTTTTCGTTGTTGGACGATGTCATCGATGTAGTCATGTACGCCGACGGTCGTGTGCATGCCAAAGAGCAGGCTTTCATGAATGCTTGGCACAAGATGCGCAACTCAAAGATTGCCTGATATTCTGAATGGAGACATGGGATGACGGAACGATCTGAACGGTTCAGATCTCGACGGGCTAGGCTTGATAGCCAGACCGGGAATATTCTGCCGCCAATGGCTGATGCTAAATTGGTTGGGGATATGCTGTCTCAGGAGATCGATTGGACGCTGATTGACTCAGTCGCTCTAAAAGTTCCCGTGTTTAACCATGAAGTGACTGGGGAGGAGGTAACCCGATGCTTGTCGGACCTTGACGAGGCTTTTACACAACAGAAATACGATGCGCTATTCGACGGCATCAAGGATACGCTCATTGATCAATTGCTAGGCCGCACCCTTGGCCTTAGCCGCTCTGGACTTATGGAAGCCGATAGGAAATTCGAGAAGTATAAGGACGTGAAAAACGACTATAGTAAGGGCTTTTATGCTACTAGAAAAGGGTATAAAGAGGATAAGATAAAAGCAGATGGAATGATAACGGACGAATACACTGGCCGATCGCACCATCCAAATGAAATGGACTTAGATCATATTATTCCCAAGAAAAAGTTGCATAAAAAAGGTGGTTTCATGCTAGATCCTGACGAAAGGGCGGCGTTGGGTAATGACCTAGGCAACTTGGCATTCACCCATCAATCTAAAAACCGATCAAAGGGATCTGGTAGATTGGAAGATCAATCCAATACCGATAAAAGACGAACTAAACCGGCTCAAGCGAGAGCCGAAAATGCGGTTAAATCTCACATCACAACAGGTTTGGTCGTTGGGCGCGCAGCGAAAGACGGCGTTAAGGTAGGTACACGGCAGGGCCTGCAACAGGCATTGGCGCTTCTTGTGTCGGAGTTAATATCGGCCGTTTTTTCCGAAGTAAAGGATGTTTTCGAGAGAGGATGGAAAGGCGGGGACTATAGTTTGCGCTGGTTAAAAATTCTGAAAAAACGCCTAAACCGCATCAAGAAACACTTGCTTGCTCGGTGGCAGGATGTTGCCGCCGCATTCGGGACAAGCTGGCTGTCGGGTTTCCTTTCGGCCATAATGACCGCACTGCTCAATATGTTCGTGCGCACGGGACGGTCTGTTGTCAGGATCATACGCGAGGGCTTTCTTTCGATTATGAAGGCGATTAACGTGCTGCTTCGCCCACCGGAGGGCATGAGCTTGCGTGAAGCTGCTCATGAAGCCAGTAAGGTTTTCACAGCAGGGTTGGTAGTGACTGGTGGGATATTGGCCGGTGAGGCTATAGCTCAGTCGTTGCCGCCCCCTCTCGGATTCGGAGATGTGCTTGCTTCCGTATTGGGGGGTTTGATATCTGGTTTGGGGTCGTTATTCGTTGTTTTTATGTTGGACAAGCTAGACCTGTTCGGGGTGGCGTTCGATGAAAGGCACACCTTTATCATGGGTGCCTTGGAAGATCGCATATCGGGGGCAACTAGGAAGATTGAGGACATCGCTGCGGAGTCGGGACTGATAGGGTCAGTCCGTTCGCATGCAGAGCCAAGCGCCCTCTAATCCATCCACTGTTGCGCTAGTGCTTCGGTCAGCGGCACTGCACGGACCGCTACGTTGCCGTACAGGGTTTGCGGCAAGGGCCGTCTGCGGCGGCTTGTGCGCCTGTTCAGCGTCCGGTGGCGGCGCCGTCGGCTAGGTGGCCGAACAACTCCGTCAAAGCGGCACCGGGGTCGTCCGCCTGCATGAAGGCTTCGCCCACCAGAAAGGCGTGTACGCCTTGGGTGCGCATTCGCCGCACCTGATGGCGGTGGTGGAAACCGCTCTCGGTGACGACTAAGACCTCGTTCGGGATCTGATCGAGCAGGTCCAGAGTGGTTTCGATGCGGGTCGCAAAGGTCTTGAGGTTGCGGTTGTTGATGCCGATGAGTTCCGGTGCAAGGGAAAGGGCGGTGCGCACTTCAGTGGCGTCATGCACTTCGATCAGCACATCCAAGCCGAGGTCCAGGGCCTGCCGGTGCAGGGATGCCAGTTCGGCGGCGGCTAGGGCGCTGGTGATGAGCAGGATGCAGTCCGCCCCCAAGGCGCGGGACTCCATGAACTGGTAGGCGTCAACGATGAACTCCTTGCGCAACACGGGCAGGGAGACGGCGGCGCGGGCTTGGCGCACCAAGGCTAGGCTGGCCGCCGGGGAGTCCGCCCACAGCCCGGCGGCATCCCGCTGGCTGAGGCCGAAGTGCGCAGGTTCAATCCGGTACTGAGCGATTAGCCCGCCCTTGAGTTCGCAGACTTGGATGGGGCCGTTGGTGACGCATTCGTCCAAGCCCCCCCATCCACATCGTTGCGGCCCAAGTCGATGAGCATGAGGTGTTCGGCGATTTCCTTGGGGTCGTTGCGCAACTCCTGCTCCATCGCCAAGTCCTCCTCCGGCGTGTGGCCGCGTCGCCGAGTGCCGGCCAAGGGGCGGTTGATGATGAGGCCGTTGTCCAGCCGCGCCATGATTTCCGGCGAGGAGCTGACGATCTGAAAGTCCTCGAGGTCCATGAAGTACATGTAGGGGGACGGGTTGAGGTAGCGTAAAGCGCGGTAGAGGTTGATCGGGTCCGCGCCGAAGGGGATGGACATGCGCTGCGCCAACACCACCTGCATGAAATCCCCGGCGCGGGTGTATTTGCGTATCCGCTCCACCGCCGGCTTAAAGGGCGCTTCGCCGAATTCGGAAACGAAATCGCTCTCAGCCACCTGCTGAGCGGTGCCGTCGTCGGCAACTGGCGGCACCGCCTCGCCCAAGTTCCCGGCTAGGGCCTGCAGCCTCGCCAACGCCCGTTGGCGGGCGCCCGCCTCCTCCACCAGTCGCCCATCGGTGATCACTTCGATGCGGTGGCCGAAAGCCGTGAGCACCGTGCGGCAGGGGGCAGGCCGATGATGGAGTAGTGCCCCAAGTCTCGCCCGCTTGGAGGGATTCAAGCAGATAGGACCAAGGCTGGTGGGCGAGCTTCAGATAGGCGGAAAGCGGGGTGTCCAAATCGGCGAGGATCTGCAGCGTCACCGGCACTCGGTTAAGGTCTCTTGCTGGTTGGGATTCGCCCGGATTCGGCACCGGGCGCTAAGGCGCTGCGAAATTCAGCTTCGCCAACGGAACCCAGCGAAGCCGTGCCTCGGACCGACAACAGTGCGTTATGCAGGTGGTTCTTAGGCGGCGTACGCAATCCTATGTGCCTGCACAGGGCGAATTGCCTGCACTAAAAACACGCCGCCATCCTTGTCCCCTGCTTCAATGGCGGTGCCGGGGTCGTCAAAAACACTTTCGATGCGCTGATTTCGAACCAGCGCATATCGCCCTTTATGCTTAGCCAAGAGGGACTGCAGTTGATCCTTGAAAAACAAGTAGTTTGCGCGTTGCGCCTCTAGTTCCCTGTCATCCTGAACCAAGCTCACTCCATCCTCCTGTGAAACTCATCAAGCTTGAACGCCTATGGTGAACATAGACCGCTCGCCATCAATTGTCAAAGTGCAGGCATCTTGCCCAATAATGTCCATGCCAACAAGCACGTCAAATCCCAAATTCGCCTGCAGCCTCGCAGCAACCACAACGTGGCCATGCCCCAAATACTGATCATCCGTCAACCCGACTATATGGTGCAGCCCAACCCAAAATGCTTGAGTGGCCTCCACATCGCCATGCACAGAGATGATGTCAATCATCGCATGGGACTGCAGCCTCTCCTGTTTGATAACGGTGTCGGACACAGCGCTCATCGTGGCCCCCGTATCCCACAGGGCATAGTAGGTCCGCCCACTAATGTCGATTTGGCTAGAGCCATCGGCGTAACGCGCAACCTTGGCCACGCCTACACGAGACACGACCTGGCTATTGGGTGTCACACGCAACGGAACCTGCAAGGGCGCTTGCGGTGCCTGTTGCTCCTGAGTCTCTTGCTTGTTGGTCCGGCGACGTTTTCGCACTAGTGAGCCCTAAATCAGTTCCCGGAAGGATTCAATAACGGCGTCCGCGCCCAAGTCGGCCGCCGCCAAGCCCTGGCGATAGCCGTAGGCGACGCAGACCACGGCGCAGCCGGCGGCCCGGGCGCAGCCCACGTCCGCTTGGGAGTCGCCAACGAACAACGCATCGGCCGGCGGCATCTGCAAGGCGGCGCAGGCGGCGAGGGCCGGGTCCGCCGCCGGCTTGGGGTGGGCCGTGCTGTCCCCGCCCACCACCGCGTGAAAGTGGTGGGCCAAGTCGATCTCTGCGAGCAGCCGGTTGGTGAGCTCCTCCCGCTTGTTGGTCACCACCGCCAATTTGGCGCCCCGGTCGGCAAGGGCTTGCAGGGCTTCCTCGACCCCCGGAAAGGGAGCGCTGAAGTCGGCGATGTGGCGGCGGTAGTGGTCGAGAAAGCTGTCCAACATGGCGTCAACGCTGTCCGTGGGCGCATCAAAGTGGGCCAGCGCCCGCAGCAGGCTGGCCTTCGCGCCCTGGCCCACCCAGTTGCGGGCCTGCGCCACCTCTATTGACGCATGGCCGAACGCCGCCAGCGCATGGTTGAGGGCGCGGGTCAGGTCCAGGGCCGTATCGACCAGGGTGCCGTCCAGGTCGAACAGGTAGCCGGCGTAGGCTGGAATGCGCTGTTGTCCCAAGCGTTCAGCCGGAGAGCGCGAGAGGAAGCCGTCGAAGCCCACCCCAACCTTACTCTGGCCGCCCCGCAGGCCAGGATGGCCGTATGGAACTTTCGGTTTGCTTCAGCGCACGGCGCATGGCGGCGATGGCCGCCGCGTAGTCGTCGCCGCCGAAGATGGCGCTGCCGGCCACGAAAGTGTCCGCCCCGGCGGCGGCGGCTTGGCCGATGTTGTCGGCCTTGATGCCGCCGTCGATCTCCAGGCGCACCTCCCGGCCCGATGCGTCGATGCGGCGGCGCACCTCGGCCACCTTCGCCAAGCTGGACTCGATGAACGCCTGGCCGCCAAAGCCGGGATTGACGGACATGACGAGCACCAAGTCCAGCAAGTCGATCACCTCGTCGAGAACCTGCAGCGGCGTCGCCGGGTTGAGCGCCAAGCCCGCTTGGGCGCCCCCCTCCGCAATGAGGCTCAGGGTGCGGTGCAGATGCTCGGTGCTTTCCGGGTGAACGCTGATCAGGTCCGCCCCGGCCTGCAGGAAGTCCCCAATCAGCCGATCCACCGGCTTCACCATCAGGTGGACGTCAAAGAAGCAGTCAAAGCCGGCCCGCCGCAGGGACGAAAGCACCAACGGCCCAATGGTCAGGTTCGGGACGTAGTGGTTATCCATCACGTCAAAGTGGATGACGTCCGCCCCTGCTTTGAGCACGGCGTTGACTTCCTCACCAAGCCGGGAGAAGTCAGCGGACAGAATGGAGGGCGCAATCCAAGGCTGCATGGGTTCTTGCCAAGCTAGGGCGCGGGGTCGATGGGCTTATTGTAACGGCTTTCCACTAGGCAGACCCTTGACGGCTCCAAGTGCAAGGGGGAGACAAAATCAAGCGCTTGACTATTGGCTGTCGACAGCGTCTAATTCGACCCACTTTGGGCCTGCCGGGACAAAGCCATGCTGACCGAATACGTTGATGAGGCGCTTCGTCGGGCCCGTTATGAATTGATCGATGACAAGGAAGCCCCATATTACGGGGAAGTTCCTGATTTGCCCGGCACTTGGGCGTCAGGCGAGACCTTGGAGGGTTGCCGCCGAGCACTCAAGGACGTGATCGAAGGCTGGATACTCGTCAGCATCAAGCAATCACTGGACATTCCACCCTTAGGCCACGCCGAAATTAGGGAGATTGGCACAAAGGCGGCGTAGTTCCCCCTATTCCTGCACCCAAGCGTTCCTGTCAATACCAGCCTGCTTCAATATCTTCAGCAGCAAAGGCCCCCCTACCGCCTTGCGGTGAGGGTTGGGTATGGTCAGGCGCATTCCGTCCTTTATCATGAACAGGTGCTTGCCGCCTGGATAGGGTCCGTCGAACCCAAATTTCCGCAGCCGTCCAACAAGCTTCTTATGCGTGATTGGCGCGAGCGCCGTCTGCTTAGTCTGCATCTGTTTTCATCCCCAAACTCTGCGTAGGCCTCGGCATCCTCGTCAAAAATCTGCGTTTGCTTGGTGCTTTCCATCTTGACGGCATTCTAGGCGATGGGGGAACCATCAGGGCCTCGTCTTTCCTGAAAGATGGTGCTATCGCAGCTTCCTGCGCAATTCCGAGAGCTGCTCTGGGGTGCCGATGTCGGTCCAAAAGCCGCGCCAGATTTGAGCGCTGACGGTGCCGGCGGCGACGGCCCTGAAGTACAGCTTGCTTAAGGAGAAGGGTTTCGCCTCGCAGCCGTCAAAGAGGGCCGGGTGCAGCAAGGCCAAGCCGCAGAAGACGTAAGCGCCGCCGCGTTGCGTGACCCGGCCGCATTGCGCCTTGGCGGCGGCTTTCCCGCCGGCTTCGTCGGCTTCCCGCTCGGAACCTCCGGCATCCGGTCGGGTTGCCGCTGCAGCGCCGCTGTCGTTGTCGGCGTTTTTCTGCAAGCGCCCCGGCGCCCACTCGAAGTCCCCGGATTGGCGAAAGGCCGGGGTCGGCGTCAGCAACAGGTGGGCTAGGCATCCGCCTTGAAGCGTCTTGGCGAATTGACGAAAGGGAAAGTCGGTGTAGATGTCGCCGTTCAGCAGCCAGAAGGGTTCGTCCCCCAGCCAAGGCAGCGCCTTGACCACGCCGCCGCCGGTTTCCAGAAGGACCGGCTCGTGGCTGTAGGCCACGGACAGGCCGTGCCGTCCGCCATCGCCGACATAGGCTTCAATCTGCTCGCCTAGGTGGTGCAGGTTGATGATGGCCTCCGAAACGCCAGCTTCCGCCAGCCACCGCAGTTGATGGCCGATGAGCGGCATCGCACCCACCTTCATCATGGGCTTTGGCCAACGGTCGGTGAGTGGCTGCAATCGAGTGCCGCGACCGGCCGCCAGAATCATGGCCTTCATGGCGTCTTTCTCATAACTCGCGCCGTTTGGACGGTAGCGTCCGCTGCCAAGCGCTCCAACCAAGGGCTCAGCGGCTGGACTTCCTGGTAAAGCGCAGCGATCTCCTGCATGGCGTCCAGCACCGGAACGATGTAGCGCAGATGGGTCGGCTTGCCGTCCCGCAGCCACAGGCGGGTGAATATGCCCACCGCCTTGAACTGCCGCTGCAGGGCGGTGAGGTCCAGTGCGCGGGTCAGCGCTGCCTCATCCCATGCACATCCGCTGTGGGGAAGCGTTGAACCGGCCGAAGGTTGGTCACCGCTCTGCCTCGTCGATGGGGGAATGGATGCGTCGGCGGAAGGACGATCACCGCTTTTCACCGCCGGAGAAAGCAGCGCCGGGCTTGACCCGATCGACGCGCCCTCACCGCCGTTTGGGAAGCCGGCTTGCGCTTGATAGCGCCTTAGCCAGCGGCGCCGCTCGGCCGCATTGAAGCGGTAATAGCAATCCCACAGCAGGCAGGCGAGGTCGTAGGTTATGGGACCGACCAAGGCATCCTGGAAATCGACGATGCCGAAGCGCCCCTTTTGGTCCAGCAGCAGGTTGCGGCAGTGGTAGTCCCGGTGAATCAGGCACTGCGGTTGGGCTAGGACATTGGCGATGAGCGCCTCGAACGCTGTCGGCATGGCCGCATCCGGCGTCTGCCGCAGCAGGCCGTCAAGGAACCACTCCGTGAAGATGTGGAGTTCGTCACGGAAACGGCTTTCCTCATAAGCCGGAACTTCGGCGGCTTCGATGCCTTGCAGGCGCACGAGATGGGCGATGGCGAACTCCAGGGCAAGGTCCCGGTCCGGCCCGCCGTAGGCTTGCTCTAGGCTGCGATTCCCTAAATCGCTGAGAATGAAGAACCCGGCGCTCAGATCCATGGCGATGATGTCCGGCACCGGCAGGCCGGCGCCGGCCAGCAAGCGCTGCATGGACACGAGAGCGTCGTTGCGCTCCAAGCTCGGTGGAGACTCCATCACCACCAAGGAGGCGTTGTCAGACCAAACCCGATGGAAACGTCTGTGGCTGGCCTCCACCAAGAGGGGTTCATGGCGGGCCAAGGAGACGCCGAGCGTCGCCTCCACCCATCGACGCAGCTGAGCCTGCATCTGTCAACGGCCGCTCAAACCCGCTCGCGCAGCGGTGCCGGAAGGCGTTTCAAGTGAGAAGGCGGGGGGGCGCAAAGGCCGCCAAGGCCACTGGCCCCAAACTCCGCAGACGTGATTGCGGAACGGCAAGGGGAGAAGGGGAAACGAACATCCAAAGGCATCCCCAGGGTTCTTGGAGGGCGGCGGATGGAGGGGGCGGATGGGCTTGCCGGCATGGTCAGATGGTATCATTGCGCCGATGTGCAAACGGCCAAAATTCGCCCTTGCCGCCCTGCTGTGGGCTGGCGCGGGGGCAGTGTCCGCCGCTGCTGCTAAAGGGCCCGGGGAAGCGTTGGCGGCGGGTTTTTGGGTTGACCATGCGCAGTTGACGGCGGCGGAGCGCCGTACGCAGCCCCCTTGGTGCGCCGGCGCTTACCGGTTGCCGGTGTCGCCGCAGCAACCCGCCATCCCCACTGCTAACCTGCCCATCACCGCCGAAGCCAACCAAGCCAGCTACGGCGAGGACGGCTGGGTGGAGTTGCAAGGCGATGTGGTCATCCGTCAAGGAGGGCGCACCCTGCGCACGCAGCGCGCCTTGGTCAATCAAGAAACCCAGGTCGCCACCTTTGGCGAAGGGCTGCTGCTTCAAGACGGCGGCTTGGCGATGCAGGGGCGCCGCGCCGAAGCCGATCTGGACAGCAGCGCCGCTCGCATGGAGCGAGCGGACTTCCTGCTAGCCGATGCGGAACTCAGAGGCCATGCGCAGGCTGTTGACCGAAACGCGGCGGGAGACATCCTCTTGACCCGCAGCCAATTCACCCGCTGCGAACCCGGCAACCGCAACTGGACCCTGCGTGCCGGCAAGCTGCGCTTGCCCGAGGGCGAGGTGTTCGGAGTCGCCCGCAACGCCGTCTTGAAGGTCAAGGGCGTGCCGGTGTTTTATACCCCCTACATCCAGTTCCCCATTTCCGACGAGCGGCAGTCTGGGTTTCTGTTCCCCATTCTGGGTTTTTCCGGCGAAAAAGGCGTCGATCTGGCCCTGCCCTACTACTTCAACTTGGCGCCGAACTATGACGCCACCCTAACCCCCCGTTGGTTGGGCAGGCGCGGCCTCGGCGCGGAAGGGGAGTTCCGCCATCTGTCCCGTTGGGAGCGCACTCAGTTCAACGCCGGCTATCTGCCGAACGACAAGCTGTACAACGGCGAACTGGACCGCGACGATTGGCAACGGCAAAGCCCCGTCGGCACCGCGGAGGAGGCGTTCAACCCCGCCGACCGCTGGCTGGTTGGCGTGGACCATCGAGGCCGGCTGGGGCGCTTGCGCACCCGCATCGACTACACCGAAGTCAGCGACCGGGACTACTTCCGGGTGCTCGGCAGCGACGGTGCCGGCGTCCGCCGCCTCAACCTCCTGCAGTTCGGCGAACTCAGCTACGCCCGAGGCGGGCTGCTGATGCGCCTGTGGGCCAGGGGCTTCCAGCGCTTGGACGAGATTCGGCGGCCCGAATACACCCAAGCGCCGGCTCTGGACATCGCTTACCGTGCCGAAGGTCCGGCGGCCTTGCAGTTGTATCTGGACGCACGGGCGGCGTCCTTCGACCGGAGTTCGGAGGGGCTGCGCGGCATCGACGCCCTGACGGGGGATCGAACCCACCTTGCCGCCCGGCTGACCGCCCCCTTCAATTGGCCGTTCGGGTTCTTCTCCGCTAGCCTCGGTTACCAGCACACGGCCTATGCCCTGGATTCGGATTTCGAGCCGTTGGCGGACGATTCGCCCAAGCGCGGCATCCCCACCGCCACCGGCGGCGGCGGCTTGGTCTTCGAGCGTGAGCTCAACGCTTTCAGCACGGACCTCATCCAGACCTTGGAGCCGCGCCTGCGCTATCTTTACCAAGGCTACGAAGACCAAGACCGGCTGCCCCTGTTTGACGCCACGGCACTCACCTTTGGTTACCAACAGCTGTTCAGGGACAACCGCTTCAGCGGGTTGGACCGCATCAGCGACGCGAACCAATTGGCCGTGGGCTTAACCACCCGATTCCTCAATCGGGCCAATGGCCGGGAGTATCTGCGCGCCAGCTTGGGGCAAATTTTGCATTTCAAGGACCGACGAGTGACCCTGCGCGGCCGCTCGGACGTTGACGCCGAACAAACCGCATCCGCCCTCGCCGGCGCGTTGGCCGGTCAGCTGAGCAACCGTTGGCGCTTCAACGCCACCCTGATCTGGGACCCCAGCGACAATCAGGTCGATGAGGGCGCCGCCGCCCTGTCCTACCGAGCCGACGGCCGGCACCTCATCAACTTGGCTTACCGCCACCGCCTGCGGGAGGACATCAACCAGACCGACCTTTCCTTTTATTGGCCCATTTCCCGGCGCTACGCGGTTATCGGGCGCTGGAACCATGACCTGGCCAGCGGCCGAACCATTGAGGGCTTGGCCGGAATCGAGTACAACGACTGTTGTTGGCGGCTGCGCCTGCTGGCCCGCCACTACTTGAACCAGCCGGCGGCCAGAAGCTTTGCTGATGTCGATCAGGATTCCGGCGTGTTCCTGCAAATCATGTTCAAGGGGCTGGCCGGTTTGGGCGGCGGGGTTGAAACCATGCTGGAACACAGCGTTTACGGTTACAGTGCATCGGCGTGGCCGATGGGGGCGATGTATTGATGATGCGAAATTGCGAAGAACCGAAAGGGGCTTGCACCGGCCGACGCCTAGGTGCGGGGATCTGCGGGCGGCGTTCAATCTGTCAAGGCGTACAAGCTTTGCTGGCCCCGTGCTTGGGGGCCGGGAACTGCTGGTGGCGCTCCACCAAGCGACGCCGTGGAAAGGCGCACCATCGCTGGTCGGGCTTGGCCCTGCTGTCCCGACGGTTGTGGAAGCCCAGGGTTTGGCCGCTCGCCTTGGCCGCAGCCTCCGCCACCGCCCAATATCAAGAGCTGGACGGCATTGTCGCCATCGTCGATGACGATGTGGTCTTGGCCTCCGAACTGATCAGCCGCTTGGACGTGGTGCGTGAGCAAATCGCCAGCCAAGACGTGCAGCCGCCTTCCAACGACGTGCTGGTCAGCCAACTCATGGAGCGGCTGGTGCTGGAAAACATCCAGCTGCAGCAGGCCAAGCGGCGCGGCATCGAAATCGACGATGAGTCCTTGACCCGGGCCGTCGCCAGCTTCGCCCAGCAGAACAACATGACCTTCGAGCAGTTCCAGCAGGCCTTGGCCGAAGACGGCATGAGCTATCGCGCCTTCCGCGAGGACATCCGCCGGGAGATGCTCATCCAGCGCCTGCAGCGCAACATGGTCAACCGGCGCATCATCATCAGCGAACAGGACGTGGAGGATTTGCTGGACTCCCCCTACTACCAGCAGTTGCTTTCCGACGAATTTAGGGTCGGACACATCCTCATCGCCGTGCAGGACATGGGTAACGAGAACGTGGTCAAGGCCGCTACCGAAGAAGCCGACCGGATCGTCAAGGATTTGCGGAGCGGGGCGGACTTCAAGGAAACCGCCATCGCCAAATCCGCCGGCGCCAGGGCCTTGGAAGGCGGGGACCTCGGCTGGAAGCGGGCCGGGGAATTGCCCAGCCTGTTTGCCGAGCAGGTCATCGCCTTGGAGGTTGGCGAGACGGCGGGTCCCATCAAGAGCCCCAGCGGTTTCCACATCGTGCAGTTGCTGGAGCAGCGCGGCGCCGGGATGCAGAAGGAGGATCAGGCCTTGGTGCGGCACATCTTGGTGCAAACCTCCGCCATCCGCTCGCCGGAGGAGGCCGAGGCGCTGATCCGCGGCCTGCACGGCCAATTGGCCGAAGGCGCGGACTTCTGCGGCCTAGCGGCGGAACACTCCCAGGACCCCGGCAGCGCCCTGAACTGCGGCGACCTCGGCTGGACCTCGGGGGACCAATTCGTGCCCCCCTTCGTTGCAGCGATGAACGCCACCCCCACCGGGGAGCTCTCGCCGCCCTTCCAGTCCGACTACGGCTGGCATGTCTTGGAGGTGCAGGACCGCCGCACCCAGGATATGGGCGAGGAGGCGCGCCGCAACATGGCCCTGCGCATCCTCCACCAGCGGCGCTTTGACGAGGAGTTGCAGGCTTGGTTGAAGGAAATCCGGGACGAAGCCTTTGTTGAGATGAGGCTTTAGCCGGGGTGTGCATCGCCAACGGAAATTGGCGGAAGAGTGTGCGATTGCCGGCGGTAAAAGGCGTGTTTGACCTGTCGAAAGGTATGGCGATGCCCAGCGGCGGATTCCGAGAAGGGCCTTGCAACGGCAGCGGAGTGGCCGGGGAAACGCCTATGCGCAGATGCGGGAAGGCACACTAGGCGCCCAGAGGAGGGTTTAAGCCGTGCTGGCGGTCACTCCGGGAGAGCCGGCCGGAATCGGCCCGGATCTCATCATCGCCTTGGCCCAGGGGGAGCGCTCGGCGGATTGGGTCGTGCTGGCGGATGCGGACATGCTGCTAGCCCGCGCCCGGGCGCTGGGATTGCCCTGCAAACTGAAGGATGCGCCCAGCCGTCGCGCCGGTTGTCTTTATATCGAGCCGGTGCCCTTAGCCGCGCCGGCCGCACCGGGAAAGCTGAATGTCGCCAACGCCGCCGGCGTGGTCGCCGCCTTGAAGCGTGCGGTGGATGGCTGCCTCAGCGGCCGTTTTCAAGCGTTGGTCACCGGCCCGGTGCAAAAGTCCGTTGTCAACGAGGCGGGCATCGCTTTTTCCGGACACACGGAGTTTCTGCGCGACCGTTGCGGCGCCGCCGACGTGCTGATGCTGCTGCAAGGGGGCAACATGCGAGTCGGCCTAGTGACCACCCACTTGCCGTTGGTGGAGGTTCCCGCCGCCTTAACCCGTGCCTTGCTCGAATCCAAGCTGTCTCTTTTGCTCGGCGGCCTGAGTGACCACTTCGGTTTGGCTGCGCCTCGGGTGCTGGTCACTGGGCTGAACCCCCACGCCGGTGAATCCGGTCATTTGGGCCGAGAGGAAATCGACATCATCGAACCGGTCTGCGCCGCCTTTCGGGCTGAAGGCGCTCAGGTGGTCGGTCCAGTGGCTGCCGACACCGCCTTCACGCCCCAGTCCCTCGCCGACATTGATGCCGTGCTGGCCATGTACCACGATCAGGGCTTGGCGGCGATCAAGGCCAACAGTTTCGGTGATGCCGTCAACTTGACCTTGGGCCTGCCCTTCATTCGCACATCCGTCGATCACGGCACGGCCCTGCACTTGGCCGGCAGCGGCAAGGCGGACGTCGGCAGTCTGAGGGCCGCCTTGCAGTTGGCGGAACGCTTGGCGCGACGATGAGCCTTGGTCGAGTCGCCAGGATCGGCTAAGCCGCCTGCTGCCGCGCTGGCGCATCCGTCAGCGCTACGCTGAGCACTTGCGGCAAGTTTTCCGCCAAGGTGATGGTCATGTCGTTGCGGACGCTTTCCGGCAGCTTGATGAGGTCCGCCTCGTTGTCCTTGGGCAGAATGACGTGGCGCAGGCCGGAGCGGTGGGCGGCCAGCACCTTTTCCTTCACGCCGCCCACCGGCAGCACCAAGCCGGAGAGGGTGAGTTCCCCGGTCATCGCCAGGTTGTTGCAGACGTTTTTGCCGCTGTAGGCGGAGAACAGCGCCGTGGCCATGGTGACGCCGGCGGATGGGCCGTCCTTGGGCACAGCGCCGGCTGGGACATGGATGTGGACGCCGCTGTTCTCGATGGTGGTGCGGTCGATGTCCAATTTATCGGCAATGGACCAAATGTAGCTGCGGGCCGCCTTGGCGGACTCCTGCATCACTTGACCGAGATGGCCGGTTAGGGTGACCTTCTCGTCCTTTTGCGTCAGCGTGGCCTCGACGTAGAGCACGTCGCCGCCGGCCTCGGTCCAGGCCAGGCCGGCGGCCACCCCGGGCACCATGTGCTCTCGGCTCTTGTCGGATTTGAACTTCTCCGGGCCCAACAGTTCGGCGAGGACGCCCACTTCAATGCGTCCAGTGGCGTCCTTGTCCTCCACTACTTGGCGCGCCCGCTTGCGGGCCAGCTGGCCGATCACCCGCTCCAGCGCTCGTACGCCTGCCTCCCGGGTGTAGCGGCGCAGCATGTGGTTAAGGGTGTCGTCGCCGATGTCGAGCTGCTCCGAGCTCAGCCCAGCATCCTTCTGCTGCCTCGGAATCAGGTACTGCCGGGCGATGGCGTGCTTCTCTTCATCGCTGTAGCCGGACAACTCCAACACTTCAATGCGGTCCAGCAAGGGGCGCGGTATGCCCTCCAAGGTGTTGGCGGTGCCGATGAACAGCACCCCGGACAGATCGTAGGGCAGGTTCAGGTAGTTGTCGCGAAATTCCTTGTTTTGCGCGGGGTCGAGAATCTCCATCAACGCCGCCGCTGGGTCGCCGCGAAAATCCCGGCCCAGCTTGTCGATCTCGTCGAGCATCAGGATGGGGTTGGCGACGCCGGCGCGGCGCACACCTTGCAGGATGCGCCCTGGCATGGCGCCGACGTAGGTGCGCCGGTGACCGCGCAGTTCGGATTCGTCGTGCAGGCCGCCCAAGCTCATCCGCTCAAACTTGCGTCCCATGGCCCGGGCGATGGATTGCCCCAAGGAGGTCTTGCCCACCCCGGGCGGCCCGACGAAGCAGAGAATGGGCGCCTTGGCCCCGGGATTGAGCTTCATCACGGCTAGGGACTCAAGAATCCGCTCCTTGACATCGTCCAAGCCGTAGTGGTCCTCATCCAAAACGTCGCGGGCATGGGCGAGGTCCAACTGATCTTCGGTTTGCTCATGCCAAGGCAGTTCGGCCACGAACTCCAGATAGGAGCGGGCGATCTGATAGTCCGCCGAATGGTTGGACATGCGCCCGAGGCGCTTGAGCTCCCGATCGACCTCGCCCTTGACGCTTTCCGGCAGCTTGGCCTCATCGATTTGGCTGCGCAGCTCCGCCACGTCCTCGTCGTCCTCTTCGCCTAGGGCTTGCTCGATGGCGCGCTTTTGCTGGCGCAGTAAATGCTCTCGTTGCTGTTGGTCGATGTCCTCCCGGGCCTGCTCGGCAATTTGGCGGCGCAGTTCCGTCACCCGCAGTTCATGGCCTAGAATCTCGTGCACCTGCTCCATTAGCACCTTGGCGGTGTCGCACTCCAGCACCGCCTGCTCCTGCTCCAAGGTGATGTTTGCCAAATTGGCGATGCGGTACATCTGGGTCACGGGGTCGTTTATGGAGCCGACCAGCTGCTCGAAGATTTGATCCCCGTTGTCGCCGCTGTAGAGATGGGCGATGCGCTTCGCGAGCTGCAGGTTCTCCCGCAGCAGCGCCTCGACATGGGCGGCGTCCTCACCCAGCTCCTCCATGCTGATCTGCGGCAAGCGTTCATATTCCGCTTCCAAATAATCCCCGTTATGGATGGCAGGGCGCAGGCGCACCCGCTCCAAGCCTTGCACGATCACTTGGGAGCCGCGGTCCCGCCTTTCGATGTGGTTGATGGTGGAGATGGTGGCGACTTCAAAGAGGTCTTCCCATTCCGGGTCCTCCTTGCTGGCCTGCTTTTGCGCCGCGGTGATGATGCGCTGCTGCGCGTCAAGCCCGGCCTTGACGGCGGCCAAGGACTTGGTGCGGCCCACCGCCAAGGGGATGACGATCTGCGGATAGACCACCGTATTTTTCAAGGGCAGGATTGGATAGGTTTCCGGCATGGGGTTTCTTCGTCTCGACTGGAATTCCGCTATATGGTGGCAAATCGCTCTTGGTGCAACCTTTAGCCGGAATTATGCAGCCAATTTCTGCGCCCTGGAGGCTTCCTCCCGCACTAATTCAGGGGCGCCGAGGGCCTGTCGGTTGAAGCCGATGCGCTTGAACCAATAGTGTAGGCCCAGCAAATCGGTGAAGCCCATGCCGCCATGCACCTCCGTCGCGGTACGGGCCACGAACGTGCCCACCTCGGCCAGATGGGCCTTGGCGTGGCAGGCCAGCAGGTGGGCTTCATCGGGAATCTGGGCCAAGGCATGGGCGGCGTACCAGACCAGCGCCCGGCAGGGCTCCAGATTGGCCGCCATCTCCGCGCACAGATGCTTGACCGCTTGGAAGGCGCCGATGGGCCGGTTGAACTGCTGACGCTCCTTGGCGTAGGCCACCGCTTGGTCCAGCATGGCCTGCGCCGCACCTAGGGTGTCGGCGGCCAGCATGACCCGGCCGGCGTCGATCACTTGGCGCAAATGCTGCGGATTGTCGGTGAGCAGGATGGCGGGTGCGTTGTCTAAAATCAGTTCGCCAGTGGCGCGAGTCTTGTCCACAGTGGTCAAAGGCTGATGCCCGATGGCATCAGCCTGCACGAGATGCAGCCGTCTATTGGCGTCCGCCACCAAGTATGCGTCCGCCCCATAGTCCAGGGCGTAGAGGGCCTTGCCGTGTAGTCTGCTGCCCACCGCGGCCACGCCGGCGTCGGCGCGGGCGCCGATGGCTTCACCCAGCGCCACGCCTATGCGCAGTTCGCCGGTGGCCAGTGCCTGCAGCCGGTTTTCCTGGCCCCCGGCCAGCACTAGGGCCAAGGGTGCCATCACGGCGCTGCCGAGAAAAGGGCTGGGGGTGACCTGATGCCCTAGACACTCCGCGGCGACCGCCGCATCCATGGGCGTCAGGCCCAGGCCGCCTTGCTCCTGCGGGACCGACAGGCCGCCAAGGCCAAATTCCACAAGTTCGCGCCAAAGGGCTTGCGCATCCTCCTCCCCGTTGGCGATGCGGCGCACCCGGTCCAGGCCGGCCTGCTCGCGCAGGTAGGCGCCCAAGCTGTCTTGAAAGAGGGTCTGCTCCTCTGCAAGCCCGAAGTTCATGTGCCGCCTCGCTCAGTGCGCCGTTGGTGCCTTCCGGCAACGATGTTCCTTTGAATGTGCGAGCCGCCGCCAAGGGCGCCGAAGTTCATGCGCCGCCTCGCTCAGTGCGGCGCTGGTGCTCTCACCCCTCGGGGCAGGCCCAGGCCGCGCTCGGCAATGATGTTCTTTTGAATTTGCGAGGTGCCGCCGCCGATCATGAGGCCCAGATAAAACATGTAGTGGCTCTGCCAGTTGCCGTGATCGCGCAGGTAGGGGTTCTTGCCGTACGCCAAGCCCAACTCGCCCATGGCGTCCACGCCCAGCTGCTCCAGTTCGTGGCGCAGCTCCGTCCCCTGCACCTTGACGATCATCCGCGCCAAGTGGGTGTCCCGTTTGCTGGCGCGGGCGGAGAGCACCCGCATGTCGTTGCAGCGCATCGCCATCACCCGGCCTTGGATGCGCATTAGCCGGTCTCGGTAAACCGGGTTGTCGATGACCCGGCCGCCGTCCACTGTCTCTGTCTGCATCAGCTTGATAAGGGCGTTCAGGCGCACTAGGGTGACGTTGGGGTCCCCCAAGGCGTCCCGCTCATGGCCGAGAATGGAATTGGCCACCATCCATCCCTCCCCTCTCGCGCCGACGATCTGATCCTTGGGGACATGCACATCCGTAAGGAAGACCTCGTTGAAGTTGGCCGCGCCGGTCATATCGACCAAGGGCCGCACTTCAATGCCTGGCGTGTCCATGCGGAACAGTAGAAAGGAGATGCCCCGATGCTTGGGGGCATCCGGCTCCGTGCGCACGAGGCAGAAGATCCAATCCGCCAAATGAGCGGTGCTGGTCCAGATCTTGTGGCCGTTGACCACCCAATCATCGCCGTCCAGCACGGCGCTGGTGCGCAGGCTGGCCAAGTCGCTGCCGGCGCTCGGCTCCGAATAGCCTTGGCACCAGATCATCTCCCCGTAGATGGTGGGACGGATGAATTGCCGCTTCTGCGCTTCGGTGCCCATTTCCAGCAAGGTGGGCACCAGCATCGAAATGCCCTGCCCGCCCAGCCCCATGCTCACTTGGGCAGCGGCGAACTCCTCGGCGATGATGCGTGCGATCAATACGTCCGGCTCAGCCCCGAAACCTCCGTAGGCCGTTGGAATGGTGCGGGCTGCGTAGCCGTGCTTGATCAACAGCCTTTGCCAAGCCAAAACGCGTCGGGAGCGCAGCCCGTCCCCCTTGGGTGCGCTGTGCCGGTGGGCTTTGATGAAATCCCGCACTTCGGCGCGAAAGGCTTCGTGCTCCGCCCCGTAGGACAGGTCCATGGACAGCTCCCGGCTGCTGGTCAACGGGATGCGAATGCTATCAGATTGCCGGCAACGCCGCAGTTTGCAGCGCAAGACAATCCATGGCGCGAGTCCAGGGGCCGACTTGGGACGCCATTGGGTTGTCGATTGGATTGCCCCAAGGCGGGGCGGCGGCCTAGAATCCATCGGCGCAAACAGGGGCAGGGCGATGGATAAGACCACCATGCTGGCCGCCATGGCGAAGATGCAGGAGGCGCACAACCAACAGGTGCATCCCCAGTGGCGCGAACAGGGCTACGAATTCTACCGGGCCATTTGGGTGGAGTGCGCCGAGCTACTCGACCACTTTGGCTGGAAATGGTGGAAACATCAGGATGGCGACCTCAACCAAGTGAAGCTGGAGCTGGTGGACATCTGGCACTTCGGCCTAAGCGACTTGCTGTGCCGGGACGCCTTAGCCCCCAACCTAGCCGAAGTGCTGAACGTTCAGCCGGCCGCCGCCACCGGGGGCGAAGCCTTGCGCCAAGCCGTCGAAGCCCTTGCCGAAGTTTGCCTGAGCGCCCGCACCTTTCCGACGGACAGGTTCGCCGGCGTGATGGCGGCGCTGCCGCTGCCCTTTGACGAGCTGTTCCGCCTCTATGTGGGCAAGAACGTGCTGAACCGCTTTCGCCAGGACCACGGCTATAAGACGGGAACCTACCGCAAGCTGTGGCGCGGCCGGGAGGACAACGAGCATCTCATGGAGCTGCTTAAAGACTTGAATGCCCCGGAAACCGCCGCCGCCGACCTCTATGCGCGGCTGCAGGCTCGCTACCGCGAGGTGATTTCGGCATGAGGAAGTTAGATGACAACAATTGCGGTGTGCATTTTTTCCACATCATTCACGATGGCGCTGATGGCTAGGGCCCAAACCAACCACCGAGGGCCATCGAAACTTTAGTCATGGCTTTGCGGATTGGCGGCCGCTAGTCCGGGGTCGTGGACAGGTTGGTCAGATGGCCAGTGGGGCTTTCCATCAGGCTCATGGCATGAATGGCGCGGTCCGCCTCCACGATCAGTTCCCACTTGCCCGCACCATTTCCCAAGGCGCCGCGCAAACCTTCCCGGTCGTCGGAGGTCTCCGATTCCAGCTGCACCGCGCTCAAGGTGCGGGCCGCCCCGGCCGGCAAATCGAGGCGCACGGGGTCGCCGGGCGATTGGCCAGTGTCATCGATTCCGGTGATGGTCACCGAGGCGACCCCGGTGCTCGGATTGATAAGGCGCAGCCTGCTGCGCTGATTTTCGTTGCTGGCCGGATTGAAAGTAGCGATCTGGCAGCGGTTCGCCGCGCACGGAGCGAGATCGTGCAGAGAGGTCAGGAAGCCGCAGGGACGGGAGCGGGCGTAGGCCATGACCTGGATGTCCAGATCCGAATCCAGGCGCAAACGCCAGTCGCCCTCGCCGTCGCCAACCGCCCCGGTCAAGGGCTTGGTGTCCGTGCCCTTCTCCAAGTCGCCGGAATTGAAGTGAACCCGCTGATTGGCTTCCCGGCGCAAGGCCACGGTCTGCTGACCGGGTGCGCCGGCATCGTCGTGGGCGGTGATGCGCACCTCGCCGGCCCGGCTCGATCGGTTGATGACCCGCACGAATCCCTCCCGCATCTCAGGGTCCACGTCCTCGCATTGTTCGCCGGGATAGTCTTGGGCGGACATGAACAGCGGCACCAGAACACTGCGACCGGTGTGGCTGTCCGGGTCCTCTTGGCGCCAGCGCAGGGTGAAGTCGCCTCCCTCCTCGCCGCTTAGCGTTCCCACCCGAATGGCGTAGCGGGTTCCAGCCACGGCGTTGAAAGTCAGTTGGCCGGCGTTGGCCTCGATCAGTTCCAGATCGCCGAAGCCGTCGCCGGTGCGCCGATAGACGGCCAGCACCTGGTCTCGGCCATCCGTCTCGAAGCGATAGGCGCCGCTGCTGGGCGCATCGAAATCCCACCAGAGGGAGGAGTGGCCGAGGCCCCATACCGCCTCGTTCCGCTCGGTGGTGGCGTATCGATTGCTGCTGGCAAGCGAGCCGTCCGTGCTGCTGATCGCCACCGCGGTGGACAGGCCATCGTTGTTTGGAGACGGCGCCCACGTCAGGGTGGCGGAAGCGATCGGCTCGGAGAAGGCACCCGAATCCCTGGCTTGCAGACCGGTGCCGATCCAGTAGCGCTCATCTATTGCGCACCGCCCCCACCGATAGGGAATTCTTGGCTGTGCCCAGATCGGAGAAGGCGATGTCGGACTGGTTTCCTTGCGCGACGACATACAGCTGCCGGTGGTTCCAGACGATGGCGTCCAGCTTGCGCTCTAGTACGCTCTTACCCTGGAACCGTCGGCCGTCGGCCCCCAAGCTCATGTTCACGATCAGGGGTCTAATCGGTGTTTGCGGCGATTCCGCTTCCGGGCAGCTGGTCGCCCGGGCCAGAAAATCCAAGGCGCGCATGATGCCTGCCGAATCCCCCACGCCGGTGGCTTGGTCCAGCACCTTGGCGAAGCGAATGTGACGCACCAAGGGCGCCATGCCGGCGAAGCGGGGATCCTCGGCGCCGTTGCCGACCAAAATACCGCTGACATGGGTGCCATGATCGCCGGCGTCCCGCCACAGATCCGCCTCGTCCCGGCGAGGATCCTCGGCCGGCGCCACAAGGTTGACGCCGCAGATGCTGTCCCGGTTGCTGGCGATGTCGGGATGTTCGATGTTCAGCCCGGAATCTATCACGCCGATGGGCACCGAGGCGCCGCCAACGCCGGAGAACAGCCCGGAGGCTTCGTCATACTCGCGCACGGCGTCCGTGCCCATCGCCATGACAGCCCGGTCCAGAGTGGCCCGGACGATGTTCACGGGTTCCACGGCCAGCACGAAATCCAGCGCGGCGATGGTTTCCAAGGCCTGATGGGGGACATTGGCCGGGTAGGCGCGAATGTCCTCATCAAAGTGGCCAACCGTTGCGCCCCTATCCTCCAGCGCCCGCCGCCAGCGGCCGTCCGGGTCGTCCGTCATCAGGGCGATGAACACCGGCACCTGCTTGCCGGGCGGTGCGGCCAGCGCATCTTCCGTGAAGGCCGCCAGCTTGCGCTGCCGAGGCAGAGCGCCTAGACCCAGCACTTCCGGCAATGCGGCGATGGCTTGCAGACGGTCGGCGTCGCCCGGCAGCTTGGCCCGCAGCAGATTGCCCGATGCACCGAGGGCCTCCCCACCCAAGCCGCGCAAAGACCCCTGAAGATTTTCGGGACGGGCACCGTCGGCCAGCCACAGCCAGCCGAAGGACCAGGCGCGTTCGGCGCGCTCGGCCTGGCGAACCAGGGCGGCGATGGAATCCGGCGCACCGAGCCAGTCCAAGTCGGTGCCCGGGGGTTTGGATGCGCGGCGCTGTTCTTCCGGCAGCGGTGCCTTGGGCATCCGAGTCGGCGCGGCCACGAACGTATAGCCCTCTGGCGGCACGGCAGCGGGGATGGTGGCCGCGTCGTTCTGTGACTCGCCGGGGACTTCCCCCGCGTCCTTCTCCCTCTGGCCAGCCCGCAGCCCGGCCTGAACGGGAGGCAGCCGGGGCGCACCCTGACTTTCCGCCACGATGCGCTCCATCGCCGTTTGGAGTGCCCGCGACGCCGCCGCGTTCGGCCCGGCTTCCGCCTCGCCAAGGGGCGAGGTCGGCCACAGCAAATGGATCATCAGGGCCGCCAGGCCCAGCACGGCGCCGAGCGAAATCAGATTCCGGTGCAATGTCCGTTGCGCCATGCCCAAACTCAGTTTACGCGGGGCAGTCAGGCCGCCATTGAAGCAGGCCACCCTGCCCAACGCAAACTGCTACGCACCATAGAGCGGGATTTAGGCGGTGTGCTGGAGAACGAGGCCGGCCGCTAGCCAGCGTACCCGACTAGCGGAATAATGCACGGCCAACGGCTTGACCCGCGGATAGAGCGCAAACTAGTGTCCTGTCCCGTAAGTAAGTGCGCTTTGGATGCGAGGGATTTTTGGCTCCTGGCAAGGCGCGACAACGCCGTGTGGCGGGCTCCACACAAGGCGGAGCAACGCAGCCAGGAGTCTAAAAGACCCGTAGATCATGTGTGGTTATTTGCGGGACAGGACACTAGGGAGCAACGCAGAGCAATGCCCATGCAATCAACGCCTTTCGCCGCCCTTCGCTGGGAGGACTTGGAGCTGTGGGCGGGGCAAACCATCCTCTTCCGAGGTAAGAATTATCGGTCCCGAGTGCATGATCTTGCGGTGACGGAAGACTGGCATCTGATTGCCAATGTCGTAGGCAGCGAGGAATACGCCACTAGGGTCTGGCTGGCCGACGGCAAACCTTTCTGCCGGTGCAATTGTCCCTACCCGGGGCCCTGCAAGCACGCCGTTGCCGTTGTTTTAGCCCATCTTGACGGTGTCAAGTCAAATGCGCCGGCACCGTTGATCGAAGCCGACGAACTGGAAACTCGACTGGCTGCTGGGGGGCTGACGTCTGAATCGGAGAGCGAGAGGGAGGCCGAGCTAAAGCGGGGTCGCGCTGCTCTCCATGCCATGTCCAAGCCGCAACTCGTAGATTGGGTTATGGACTTGGCCGCCAGCCATCCCATGCTGTTGGAGGCTTTGCCCCTAGCCTCGCCAGCAGATGATGCAGCATTGAGCGAGACGGTTTCCCGGCTGCGCGGAAGAATCCGCAGAAAGGGGGCCGAAAGAGGCTGGAGGAACCCTTGGGAAAACGAAGGCTTCGTGCCGGACTACGCGCCGATTGAAAAAGAGCTAAGGGCGTTGCTGAACGGTGGACACGCGGAAGCGGTTTTGGATCTCGGAGAGGAGATCTTCGAACTCAGCACTGCCCAAGTCGAAGGGTCGGATGATGGGGGGGAAACCGCTGGCGATCTGTCAAATTGCTTGGCCGTCATTTTGCAGGCGATGGCGAAATCTCAGCGACCAGACGCAGAGCGCCTGACATGGTATTGGGACAAGCTGCTGCATGACGATTACGACTTGCTGATCGAAATCGGACCGCCTGTGGACGTCAGCAAAATGTCCCTGAAGGATTGGCGCGAGGTTGCCGATGAATTCGTTGGCCGATTGGTCTCCAGCCGAAAGCCTAGGAAGAACAAACCGTCCTTCTCAGACAGCTATCGCCGGAATCAGTTGTTGGAATTTGCCGTTGAGGCGCTTTGCAAGGCGGGGAAGGATGCGCAGGCCGTGGAGCTGCTGGTTGCGGAGCTTCCCCATTGTGGAAACTACGTCGATCTAGTTGAACGGCTGCTGGTCGGCAAAAACTACGAACAGGCGGAACAATGGGCTCGCGAGGGTTTCGGCAAAACCATAGAAAAACGGCCTGGGATTGCCTGGAAATTGGTGGAGCAGCTGTTCCGCATTGCCAAGCGGCGCAGGAACAGAGGCTTGGCGATGGCCTTGCGTGCGGATGCCTTTGTGCAGGAGAAATCCAGCATTGAAAACTATAGGCTAGTGAAG
Organism: uncultured Pseudomonadales bacterium; assembly: GCA_958296025.1. Taxonomy (GTDB): domain Bacteria; phylum Pseudomonadota; class Gammaproteobacteria; order Pseudomonadales; family Azotimanducaceae; genus Azophilus. Next base: position 3,844,967 of record OY282430.1, on the reverse strand, counting down.
CAAGAAGCTGAAAGGAACGGCCTTTGGGAGCAAGTGGCGCCTGAACTGCTGCGCTTCTTGGAAACCGGCAAGCCCCCGTCCTCCGCAGCTGGTTGGCCCCTGCCCGGCACCGGGCTCAAATTCCCGAAATCTAGATTCAGGCGTGATTTTCCAGATTGCGGTGCCTTGGTGGAAATTGCACTGCACGAAAAGCGCCCGGAGGACGCGGTGCGCTGGTTTCGGAAGACGCCCTTTAACCAGCATCAGGCGGACGCTGTCGCCAAAGCGGTGCAGAAGACCCATCCTGATGCAAGCCTCGGCATTTGGCGGGCTGAGGTCGAGGCGCTGATCGCCAAGGTCGATGCCAGAGCCTACCGCCAAGCGATGCCCTACTTGCGGAAGATGAAAAAGCTCACGCATGGCTTAGGCCGAAGCGACGAACATGATCTTTACATAGCCGCACTGCGACGCCAGCACAAAGCGAAGCGAAGGCTAATGGCGGAATTGGATGCGCTGGAAAACAGAAGCCGACGGATCGTGGACGGCTGATTCAGCCAAGAGTTGCGGTTTCGAAGGGAATGTCATGAATTTCGTCCGCCCCCCAAAAAAAACCCATGCCGCCCATTCCGGTTCGCCCTGGTGAAGGTGCTATGCGGGCTAGATCGGACGGTGGGCCAAGGCCTGCTCAACGCCAGTCAGCAAATGCGCACCCAAGCGCCGTTTTTGCCGATGCTGGCCGGTACGCCCAGCCCGAAAGTGCGCCTGAACATCGTGATGGCCATCTTTCGGAGCAGTGCGGAGACACCGGGCGTTGGATTGTTGGATCACGCCCAAACGTCTTCCTTCGACTGCCAAAGCTTCCTGACGGCGGCAAATCGCTCCATTCTATCCCGAATCTTAACGATCTCTCTCGGGTAAAACTCATCCAAAGCGTCACATAGTTGCAGCATCCAGCGCCGGCGCGAGCAGCCTTCCATAATACGGATGTCATTGGAATTCGCTATTTGAATTTGTCCCCAACCCAATGCTCCTATGGTGAGGCAGTTCCAATCCAAGAACTCTATTGGCAAAAACAACACCTCGGAAGCGACCACTCTAGTTCCTTCAATCGAATATCTGACCACAATCAGGGAGAAGATGTTGGCGTCAGATTCGTAAAATCTCGCCAAACGCTCCACTGAAGTCAGGTTGGGCATATTGAATTTGGTGTCTTCCCTATGTGTTTTAACATCGACGACGGAATAGAAACCCTCTTTGTCCGTAAACGCCAAATCCGCCATAGCACGACGAGCAAAATCGCTGGAATACTCCCTGCACCAATTTCCCAGAAATGCGTCGAACTTCTCCGCCACTAACGCTTCAACGGCATCACCCATCGCTCTTGGGCTATGTGCTGTTTGGTGCGACAAGAAATCTTGGGATGAGTTGATGTAATCCTTAATCCTTGCGGCCACACGAAGATAGTGACCCCCATAGTAAAAATTGGACTTCATGAAAACAAACCTGCTTGGTCCTTGCTGGACTTTGATTTGGCGGGCTGACCAGAAACCGCGTTTCGTTCCCAGAACACGCCTTCCGCATATCCTTGTATTGCAGAATTCTCTTTGGCGGCGGCAATCCGTTTCGTCGCCCAGCACAGATATTCAGCGTTGACATCAATCCCGCACCACCGCCTTGAGAGTTTCTGCGCAACAACTGCCGTGGTCCCACTGCCTAGGAATGGATCAAACACGAAATCTCCCTTCCTGGAACTCGCCAAAATCAATTTCGCAAGCAGCTTCTCCGGCTTTTGAGTTGGATGGTCGGTGTTTTCGGGCATGGACCAAAATGGCACGGTTATGTCGGTCCAGATATTGGAAGGATGCGTGAGGCGATGAGCGCCTGCTTCCTCTTCCTGCCAGTCCTTTGGCTTCCCGTCGGCCCTGTATGGCGCAAGCACCTTGCGTTTGATCTTTACCGATTCCACATCAAAGTAGTATCGATCTGATTTTGTGCAAAACCAGATGTCCTCCGAGTTGTTTTTCCAGTTTGTCTTTGCGCCTCTGCCTTTCTCGCGCTCCCAAGTGATTCGATTACGCACACGAAACTTCGACTCCAGAATCGGCTGGACTAGAGTGGATGTCCTCCAGTCCGAACACACATAAACCGTGGCCTGCGGTTTCAACATCGGGACAAGCACGTCAGTCAACTGTTGGAACCACAATTGATACTCATCCTTGCTCTTTGCCTTAAAAACCTCGCCGTTGAAATTTTTGGAAAGATTATACGGAGGATCCAGAATCAGCAGATCGACGAACGCCGATGGAAGGTGCTGTGCAACTTCAAAGACATTACCCACAATCAGCCGACCTTCAATATCACTCTCGCCCACCGGCCTGCAAAGGCGCATGAGCTCATGAGATAGTCGCCCGACCTCCTCGCTAGAGCAGGATAGCGTACGGTTTCTAGGGGCGCGTCGTTGCATCGGTGGAGGGACCGTTGAACGTATCAGATATTTTCACGCGAGAAGTGCCCCTCGCGCTCCCCGGCTGAGGGCTCCACGCTTTCGGACAAGTCTAGGACCACCTCCACCTTCTGCGGCTTGGCGTCGCCTTCGGGGGCGCCGGTAAACGCTGACCTGCATTGCAGCTCCCAAGTTGCTGGACGGCATTCTATAGCCAACGGAAGCAACGTGCCATCTTCTTGAACATGCCTTTCGAGACTATCCGAAAAACGCACCGAAATCCGCTAATCAAAAAGGCCCTCCGCCGCCCGATTGGGGCCGAATCGCCCTTGCCACGAGGTAGTAGGCCACCCCGAGAACGTGCCTCGCAGGGCTTCCCAAGCCGCCGCAATCAGGGCCGGATGCAGGCGAACGGCACATTTATTGCAGCTTGGGATTGCCCGCCATCGGTCCCACTGCGCGGTGGCCGGAGGGAATCAACCGAGGCGCTGTCTCGCCGCGGCATTCTGCTGGCCGTTGCCGGGGCGCTGGGCGGTTTACCGTGCCTCAACGCTTGAGCTGGTCATTCACGGCCTCCGGCTTTCACAGGTGCCGCCACAACCATCGGTGGACTACATTCCGGCAACGATGCGTCCTTGGTTGCGGTCCACCGCCGGGGCTCCGGTCTGCAGGCGCAATCATTCCCCCTCGACTGGCGGCGCAACATGAAGCAGTAAATCGCCAGCATCGCATTGGCAACTGTGGCAGTCTAAGGCGCTTGCAACTGGTCCGCCGCCATGCTCCGCACCCATTTCCATTCAAAAGGCTCCGCCGTCGCTGATGCAATGTTAGAGAAGCTGCGCCGTCGGCTAGCCGATTGGACGCCGGAACGGGTGGGCACCCTGATGTTCGTCCGGGATGGGAACCGGCTGTTGCTCATTCGCAAGAAACGGGGGCATGGGGCCGGGCGCATCAATGCACCGGGTGGCAAGGTGGAGCCGGACGAGTCGCCTGTGCAATGCGCCATGCGGGAAACATTGGAGGAAGTGGGCGTCCGTGTGGTCAAGGCGGTGCGGATGGCGGAACTGAGGTTCGTCGAACAGGCGGATGAACAGTGGCTTGGCCATGTGTTCGTTGCATCCCGATATGAAGGCGTCCCCAAGGAGACCGCCGAAGCCACGCCCTTCTGGTTTCCCATTGACGCCATTCCCTACGACCAGATGTGGGAGGATGACCGCCTATGGCTGCCGCCGATGCTGGCCGGGCGTTTCGTGCAGGGCGCCTTTCTATTCGAGGGCGGAAAACTGGTTGCCCACGAATTCACTGCCGTTAGTCCCCATCCTCGTTGTTGAAGCCGAGATTGACGCCGTTCAGCCCGTCTGCGGAGAAGATCGAGTGCTTTCGGGCCGGCAAGCCCTGCACACCGACTTGGCTTGAACTGACCACCGCTTCCGTGATTGCCCCACTGCCTTGCAGAAGCCCGTTGACACCGCGCAAAACGGCGCCAGTGGTATCGGGAAACAATTGAATGCGCGTTTGCGGCGATGGGTTCGATCAGATGCAGCTGCCTTAGTCTGACCCGACGGCGCTTAGCCGGGCGTCCTTGGTCCGCCAAAGATCCTCAATGAATGGCCCCAGCGCCGCCCGTTGCGCCGCCGTGTCCTGCCGCCGCATTTCCGGGTTGAGATCGTGGACCGCTATCCACATCCGCACCCGTCTTCGCGTACCCCCCAAAAAAGCCCAGAAGCCTGGAGCGCCGTCCGGGTAGAGGATGGTGACGTCCACCAATTGGTGTAGTTGGTCATGCAAGCCGCTGAGAACGTAGCTCAGGCCGCCGATTCTTGGATTCAGCAGGTGTCTGAAGCGGGACCTTTGCGCCGCCTGCTTGGCCGGCGTGAAGCGAGTGCCCTCCAAAAAGCTCAACACTGCCGTTGGATGGCTGCGGAACACCGAGCAAGCGGCCAGGGTGTCCTCCCGGTCCTTGTTCACTGCCGCGGCGCGGTTGGCTTCCCCGACGGAGAGGCGCCCGCGCCGCACATAGGGGAACCCCAGAAGCTTCATGGCCAAGCCGGCCAAGGGCAGCCAGATGAGTTGCCTTTTGGTGAAGAACTTAAGCGGTGGCAGGACCGGGCGCAGGGCGGTTTGCAGCAGCAGGATGTCCGCCCAGGCTTGATGGTTGCTGACCACCAGGTACCAGCGGTCACGACGCAAAGGCGCTTGCGGCCAGACCACGTCAAGATCCACCAGTTTGAGCGCCCGCAGCAAGCCGCGGTTGGCGCTGACCCAAATGTCGATGGCCAAGTCCATGCGCTGGGTCATGGTCCGGCGCCAACGGCCGATCAAGAGCGAGCGCAACAGGGCCATGAGATATAGGGGGGCGCACACCAAAATGGTGTTGACGGCAATGAACGCCACCGACAATGAGCCCTTGAGCCAAACCATCCGGCGTTCATAGCACAGGCCGGCGGGCGGTTCCAGTGCTGGCGGGTGGGTCGCCGGCGCCATCGGCGGTTGCGGGGGGCGAACATTCCAGCTGCCTTCTTCTCAGGCCCCATCTGACCCGCCTCCGAACGGGAGTGCGCCTTCTAAGTCAGAAGCATGTACAAGAGGCCGGTGATGACCAGGGCGCCGATGAGGTTAAGCACGAAGCCCTCGCGGGCCATGCGTTCGACCGGAATGCGTCCGGTGCCGAACATGATGACGTTGGGGGCGGTCGCCACCGGCAGCATGAAGGCGCAGGAGGCGCTCATGGCCGCCGGAATCATCAGCAGCCGCGGGTCCATGCCGGTGCCCAAGGCGGCGGCGGCGAGGATGGGCATCAGCAGGGTGGTGGTGGCAGTGTTGCTGGTGGTCTCCGTCAGGAAGGTGACGCTCAGGCAGATCACCGCCATGACCGCCAGCACCGGCCAAGCGGAAAGCCCAGCCAAGGCGTCGCCGATATCCTCGCTCAAGCCGGAATTGCCGAAGGCGCCGGCGATGGCGATGCCAGCCCCAAAAAGAATGAGCATTCCCCAGGGAATCCTCGCCGCGGTTTCCCAGTCCAGCAGGCGTCCGCCGCGCCCGTCCGGGGTGGCGAACATGACAATGACCGCCAGAAAGGCGACGATGGCGTCGTTGGAATAGGGCAGGCCAAACCAAGAAGTCCAACCGCCGGCGGGCTCATTGCGGGTCACCCAGGCCAAGGCCGTCAGGCCGAAGACGATGATCGTGCGCACCTCCGCGGCGCTCCAGGCGCCAGTCGCCGGCAGATGGAACGCTCCTTTATGGGCAAGGCGCCGGGTGAGCCACAGGCCGATGATCGGCACCAAGACCAAGACCACCGGCAAGCCAATGGCCATCCATTCCAGGAAGCTGAACTCGTGACCCACCACATCGCTGTAAATCCCCATGAAGACCACGTTGGGCGGCGTCCCGATCGGCGTGCCGATGCCGCCGGCGCTGGCGGCGTAGGCGATGCCGAGCAATAGTGGCCAGGCGAGGTCTGGGTCCTCCGACTTCTCCAACACCGCCAGCGCCACCGGCAGCAGCATCAGGGTGGTGGCGGTGTTGGATATCCACATGCTCATCAGCGCCGAAGCGGCCATGAAGCCGAACACCAGCCGTCGGCTGCTGCCGCCGCCGAAGACCCGCACCATGGCCAATGCCATGCGCCGGTGAGCGCCGCTTTTCTCCAATGCCGTGGCCAACATGAAGCCGCCAAGCAGCAGCAGCACGACGGGATGGCCATAGGCGGCGCCCACCTCGGTGGCGGTCAATACGCCGCTTAAAGGCAGGACGGCCAAGGGCACCAGGGAAGTGGCGGGGATGGGGATGGGCTCGAACACCCACCAGATGACGCACAAAACGGTGACGCCCAAGGTGATGGCCTCCCCTTGCGCAAAGCCGGCATTGAGCAAGAGGATTGCGGCAAAGACCGCCAGAATGGGCCCGGCCGGCCCGGCCAGCTTTCTGATCGATGGCGACATGGTGGCAAGATTGCCGAATGGCGGCTGGGGTTGCAATGTCGGGGGCGCAAGCAGGGCGGCCGAAATGAGGTGTCATGCCGCCCGTCCGATATCCTCTTGGTTAGTTGCTGTCCGGTCTGTTCTCTTGGTCACAGGCACGACAACGCCGTGTGGCAGGCACCACACAAGGCGGAGCAACGCAGCCAGGGGCCAAAAAGACCCGTAGATAATGTGGTGTTGTTTGCGGGACAGGACACCAGAGATAGGGCGATTAAATCGACGGGAGAAGGCAGTTTGAGCAGCATGTACTGGTATGACTTGGAGACCTCCGGCACCTTGCCGCGCTGGGACCGCATCCTGCAATTCGCCGGCCTGCGCACCAGTCTTGATCTTGATCCCATCGGCGATGAGTACGTCACCTACGTCCGCCTGCCGGACGACGTCATCCCGGCCCCGGAGGCCGCCTTGACCACCGGCATCTCGCCGCAATTGGCGCAGCGGGAAGGGGTATCGGAGTGGTCCGCCCTAAGCCGCATCCATGAACTGTTTTCAGAACCCGGCACCTGCGTGGCCGGCTACAACAACCTGCGCTTCGATGACGAGTTCATCCGCTTCGGCCTGTACCGCAACCTAATGGACCCCTATGCGAGAGAGTGGCGCAACGGCAATTCCCGTTGGGATGTCATCGACTTGGCGCGGGCGGCGGGGGCGCTGCGACCGGAAGGCGTCAACTGGCCGAGGGATAAGGACGGGCTGCCCGTTTATACCTTGGAGGCGCTGGCCGCCGCCAACGGGCTGGACCACGGCCAGCCCCACGACGCCCTCGAGGACGTCCGCGCCACCGTCGCGTTGGCCCGGCTGCTGCGGCGCAGTCAGCCCAAGCTGTTCAACTATTTCTTCGCCACCCGCTTAAAGGCAAGGTCCAGGCAACTGTTGGAGCCCTATGGCGGGGCGGTGTGTGTCCATATCTCGGGCAGATACCCGCGCCGCCGTCACTGCTTCGCCCCGGTGGCCTCCATCTGCGCCCATCCGGTGAACGCCAACTCCGTCATCGTCGCCGACCTCAGCGAAGACATCGAACCCTTGCTGGATTGGCCGGCGCAGCGTATTCGCGAGGCCCTCTACGACGCCGATGCACAGCAACGCCCACCGCTTAAGGAGCTGCGCCTAAACCGCTGCCCCTTCCTGGCGCCCCTTTCCGTCATAAGGCGCAAGGACGCCCTCCGTCTAATGTTTGACGCCGATGCGGCCGAGCGGGCACGGCGGCGATTGGCGCAACCGGAATTGGCCGACAAGATCAGCCGCATCTACCAGCCGGACGGGAAACCCCAAGCGCCGGACGTGGAAGCCGCCCTCTATGACGGCTTCATCAACGACGAGGACCGCGCCCGTAGCGTCAAGCTGCAAGGGGCGTTGGCCCGCGGACAGTGGTTGGACCCGACCTACCGGGATCCTCGGATGACGCAGTTGGCGGCGCGGCTGAAGGCGCGCAGTTTCCCCGAACAACTGTCCGCTGACGCACGGGCGGATTGGCGGGCTTGGGTGCGCCAAAAAATTACCGCCCAGAACGCACCTTGGCGCACACTTGAGACTGCGCAGGTGTGGTTGCGGCAACTAGAGGCGGAAACTGAGGGGAACGATGGCGTACTGAAGGAACTAAGCAACCATTTCCATTACCTCGAAACGGAATACCGCCTCCGCACAGCCAGCCAATAAACCCGCATCAACCCCGTTTCCGCCGCTGTGCAGGGATTGACCAGCCAGAAGCAAGCAAAGGCAGCGCCACAGTTCAGTCCATCGCCTCGCACTGCTGACCTCTTGGCGATTCAAGCTGAGGCTCTGGTGTCCTGTCCCGCAAGCAGCCACACATTATCTACGGGTCTTTTGGGCTCTTGGCTGCGTTGCTCCGCCTTGTGCGGGCCCGCCGCAGGGCGTTGTCGCGCCTTGCCGGGGAAGTAAAGTCCCACGCAGTTACGACCCACTTGTTTGCAGGCCGGCACGCTAGCAGACCGGTACCTTTCCGGCCTTACTCCAGCAATTTGATGAGTGCCTTTTGCCGGGTGGAGCTCAAGCGCCGGAAAATCTTAACCAGCGACCGCTCGGTTTCACTGAGACCGCTGCGAAATATCGCCTCCAGGTGGGGGTGCAGCGGCGGTTCGACCTGCCGTTCAACGGAGCCTTGGGGCAGCACGCCGAAGGACTGCTCCAATCGGGCTACAATCTCGGAGTTCATGCTGCGGTGGTAATGGTTGGCGGCTTCGGCGATTTTGTCGCGCATGGCGGGCGGCAGACGCACGACGTATTTGTAGGGTTCTTCTTTCATGGCCCTGATGTTGGCTTTGGTGATGATGCGCGACGGCTCGTGCGGGCGTAACCTTCCCTCGCCCGCCGACAATTTACTCGTTGAACCTGGGCTGGGCAAACGTCGGCGTCAAAATTTCATGTCCGTCGGCGCGTAGGGCGTCTTGACCGGAGGCAGGATAACTTGGGGGCAATGTAACCGGATGCGCAAAGGTTCGTTCCGCCAAGCCGACGGTTTCAATCACGCCAAGGCCGCCGGGCTGCGTTCGGCATCGGTCCGTTAGCTGCGATGGCGCCGGTTATCTCCCTGCAAGGCGTATGCAAGGGCTACGGCGACGGTGCCCGCTATCAGCCGGTCATTGACGGCATGAACCTCGACATTCCCGCTGGCGAAACCGTCGCCGTCTGTGGCCCCAGCGGCTCGGGCAAGTCAACGCTTCTGAACTTGATCGCCGGCATTGCCGCAGTGGACGCCGGCGCCCTCGTCCTGCGCCACGGAGGGCAAAGCCATGCGCTGCACAAACTCGCCGAGGCCCAGCGAACGGCGCTGCGGCGGCGGCTGGTCGGCTACGTCTTTCAACTGTTCAACTTGGTGCCGACGTTGACTGTGCTGGAGAATGTGGCCTTGCCCCTGCACCTCAACAAGATGGAGGAGCGGCTGTCCGAAGCGGTCCGCCGTCTGCAGGGCTTGGGTCTCGGCGAGCATCTGGACGCCTTCCCCGAAACCCTGTCCGGCGGCGAGCAGCAACGGGTGGCCATCGCCCGGGCGCTGATTCATGAGCCGCCCATCGTCTTGGCGGACGAGCCCACCGGCAACCTGGATGCCGGCAACAGCGAGCGGGTGGCGGACCTGTTGTTCACGGAGGCGGAAAGGCTTGGCTGCGTCTTGGTGGTGGCCACCCACAGCCCAGCCATCGCCGCCCGCGCCCAGCGGCGAGTCGAGTTGGGCGGTTGAACCCGCTGCTGAAAAGCGCCCTCAGGTTCATGGCGAAGACGCCTTGGACCGCCTTGACGGCCCTGCTTGGCATCGCCCTTGGCGTGGCCTCCACCGTGGCGGTGCATCTGATCAGCTTGGCGGTCAGCGACAGCGTGCTGACCACCCGCCCGCCGCATTTGCGCCAGGTCACCCACATCGCTGAGTGGCCCGGCGCCGACATGAACTCCTACTTTGAGTTGCGGCGGCACTGGCGTCAGGTGCAACGGCCGCAGACTTCCGGGCCGTTGCGCACCGACCACTTCCAAGCAGGGCGAGCGCCGGCTGAACCCGTGGAGGGGGTGTGGGACTGGCTGCGGGAAGTGGAGTTCATGACGCCCATTGTCGAGGGACAGCTGGCCCTCAACGGGCGCCGCTTTCAGGTGGTGGGTGCCGATTGGCTTGGCGGAGCGCCACCGCCCGGCCTTGCCTTGACGCGCCAGGCGGTGGTTGCCGACTCCAGCCTCGGCTTGGTTGTCAACGAGGCTTTGCAATTGAACGGCGAACGCTGGACGGTCGTGCGGACAGTGGATTCCGGCGTCAGCTTAGGTCTGTTTGTAGATATCGGCGATGCCATGGCGCTGCTGCAACGTTCCCCCGACACACTGAGCTTTGTCGCGCTGCGTTTAGCAGAACCCGGGGCCGGCCTGCGCACTTGGCTGGAGCGCCTTTTACCCGGGCTTTCCGCCGGTTTGCCGGCAGCAGGGGCCGAAGCCGTTCCCAAGCTACCCGATTGGCGCTTGCAACCCGTTGCCTCCATCCTGCCGGAGCAGCAGTTCTCCAAATCCATCCTGTTCAACCTTGGCGCTCTCGGAATGCTGGCGCTGTTGGTGGCTTGGTTTCTCATTTACCAAGTCTGCGTTCTCTGGCTGCGGCAGCAGGAAACGCTCTTGCTGCGGCTGCACGCCATCGGTTTCAGCGCCAATGAACTGGTCGGTGGCTTCCTTCTCTCCGTGGCCGCCCTCGGCGCCATCGCCACCTTGGTCGGCATATTCGGCGGCTATGGGCTGGCGGCGCTGTTGGTGCGGATATCCACCGCCGGCTTTGACGCCCTGCCAGCGGTTGATATGTCCGCTGTGGTCGTGGCCAAGGCCCTCATCTCTGGCCTTGGCGTCGCTGTCGCTGGAGCTTGGCTTGCGTTCGCTAAGCGAAAACCCTCCGCCGAAGCATCTAGCCGAAGCCCGACCCGTGTTCTCGAACGCTTGGCGACTGAACCTGGGATCGGTCGGGTTGGGCAGAGCCGGGCTGACGGCCAGGTTGGCCATACCGTCTTGGCGATTGGTCGAAGCAACGGATGGTTAACCGCACTAGGTGCCTTGGGCGGTCTGATGCTGCGCCGCGTCCGCCCGCCTTGGCTGGGCATCGGCCTTGGCGCGATTCTGATTGCTGCTGGCATGGGCCTTGCGGAAACTGGGCTGTACGGCGGTTTTGCGGCCATTCTGGCGGCCGGACTCATCGCCGCGGCTTTGGTTGCGCCGCTGCTGCGTCTTCTGCGCCGGCGGCTGCACAACTCCGGCCACAACTTGTTGGCGCGGCTGGCGGTGCGCGAGGCCACTTGGCATGAGGGTGACCTCAGCGCCGCCTTGGGCGCGTTGATTCTGGCCGTGGGCGCCAGCGTTGGCGTCAGCCTGATGGTGGACAGTTTTGAGCGGGACTTCGCCAGGATGCTGGAGCAACGCCTCGCCCATGAAACCTTCCTGGAGTTGCCGAACCAAGATGGCGAACGGCTGGCTGCGGCTTTGCGCAGCGCCCACCCCGCCGCCCTAGTGCAAGCTTATGGGCGCATTTCAACCCGGCTGCGAGGGCAAGCGGTGGAGCTGGGCTACACGGACTTCTCCGCGGCAGAAACGGCTCGCTACGGTTACCGCCGTCCTTTGGCTGAAAACGAAGCCTTCGCCAGCGAAAGCCTTCTGGTTAAGCTGGGCTTATCGGTGGGCGACAGCATGGATTGGAGCCCGCCCATCCCGGCCTTCTTGGCCGAAAACGCAGCCGTTGCCGGCGAGAGCTTCGTGGCCAATTCGGGCTTGGCGGTTGAAAATGCCGTCGATTCCGGCGGCACGGCCCTGCGCATCGTGCATGAATTTCCCGGCTTCGGCGAGACGACGCCGCGGCTGCTGATGAATGCCCGCACCGTCGCCCGCCGCTTCGGTGATCTGGGCTTTGACCGCATCGGCCTATCCGGCATCGACATGCCTGCGCTCGAAGGCTGGCTGCAGGATTGGGCGCCGGGAACGCGAGTTCGTGAACGGGCCGCCCTGCGCAGCGCCGCCCTGGAGATCTTCGACCGCACCTTCGCCATCACCCGGGCCTTGGCCGTGCTGGCCCTCATCATCGCCGTGATCGGTCTCTACAACGCCATGATGGCATTGCGCCTAAACCAGAAGGCCGGCGTCTCCCTGCTGCGGGCCTTGGGCCTAAGCGCCGCCGAGCAACGGCGGCTGGCGTTGATTCGGGGCGGCGTTTTAGGCGCCTGCGCCATCCTCTTGGCGCTGCCTCTGGGCCTGTTCATCGGCTTTGCGCTGTGCGATGTCATCAATCCCCGCGCCTTCGGTTGGAGCTTGGACCTTTCCATCTCCGCTGGGGCTTGGGCTTGGCCGATGCTGTTGGGCTTCACCGCTGCGGTGGTGGCCAGTGTGATGCCGACGCCGGGGGAGGCCGGGGGTGCAAATTAGCCCGCCCTTTTCGACAACCGCACCTTGTGGACGCCAACCGGCTCAGTCATTGCCGCAGGACAAAGCAAAGTGGGACGAGCTGCGCCTCGCCAAACCGTCTAAAACTCGCAACCAAAAACCTCTTCCTCTGCAGATCCCCGCACAGGGTGCCGATGGCTTTCATTTGCGCTCCATCGCCGGCCGCTTCCGCCGGCGCTCATTGCCAAGGTGGGCAAGATTCATAAGATGCGGCCTGTTGGGGCTTGCCGCCGGGCTCCTGGCAACAGGCTGTGGGGAGGGCCAGCCCCAAGGCGCTGACGCGGCGCCGGGACCGCGGGCGGCGGGCGTGCTAAGCGATGGCGGCGAAGGCTTTGCGGAGGCGGACCGGCCCCGTGCCTTTCAATTCCCCGCCGACCACGCCGCCCATCCCGCTTACCGCAGCGAGTGGTGGTACCTCACCTACGCTCTCAAGGACGCTGCCGGAGCGGAGTTCGGCGTGCAGTTCACGCTGTTCCGCCGGGCGCTCTTTGCCGATGGCGATGGCGCGGACCCTTGGCGCAACGGGCAAGCCTATCTGGCCCACTTCGCGGTGACCGATGTAAGGTCCAGGCTGCACCGGGAAACGGAGCGGTTGGCCCGCGGCCATCCGGCGTTGGCCGGTGTGCGCAACGAGGGCCGCCAAGTCGTGGCTTGGCTGGAGGACTGGCGGCTGCAGATGGCGGCGGATGGCCCTTGGCGCCTGAATGCGGCGGGAGACGGCATAGCCGCCGCCCTTGCAATGCGCCCGTCCAAGCCCGTGGTTTTGCAGGGCGAGGCGGGCTTGTCGGCCAAGGGGCCGGGGCAGGCCTCCCACTACTACTCGCTGCCGCGCTTGCGCACCACTGGAACGGTGCAAATCGACGGAGAGCGGCACCTCGTCAGCGGTTTCGGCTGGCTGGACCGGGAATGGAGCACCAGCGCTCTAAGCCCCGGCCAAATCGGTTGGGCTTGGTTTGCCCTGATGCTTGACAACGGCGACGACATCATGGCCTTCCAGCTGCGCCGCGAGGACGGAACCCGGGACCCCTACGACCACGGCGCCTGGATGGACCCAACCGGCAACAAGCGCACCCTAACCCCCGCAGACTTCCGCCTAACCCCTACTGACCATTGGCGCGACGACCAAGGCGTTCGATGGCCCACAATCTGGCAACTGGACCTAGGCGAACGGCGGTTCACCATCAGCGCAGCCCTAAACGACCAACGCATGGACACCCTGTTCACCTACTGGGAGGGGCTGGTCAAGGTCAGCGACGCCAATGGAAAGGACCTCGGCCGCGGCTACATGGAATTGACGGGGTATTGAGGCCGGCGCTGCAACAGGTTAATCCGTCACTTCCTGGCCCCCGCCGTTCGGCGTGACCGACAGAACGCCCTTGGACAGGCTCACGGGAGCCAGAGCCAAGTCGCTCGGCTCCGCGGGGCAAGTCAAAGCGCATCTGCCCTTAGCGGCCCAATCCGTCAAATCGCCTAGATGCTGGGCGGCATTGGGCATCGGCCAGTCTGGCGCGAGAAACCGCAGAGCTAGTCCAAGTCAGGGTGAAACGCAAACTTAGTCCCAGCTTGGACAAGCGCGGCCTTCAAGGCGTTGTCTGGCGATGCCGGGGCCTGTTGCGCACCTGGCTTTCGCCAAAGCCCCTACTCGAACTCGCCGTTGGTGCGCCGCACCCGGTCCAGCAGTTCGCGGCCCGTCACGCAATCGACGATGAGTTCGCCCACCACGGCGAACCGCTCCGCGTCGCGCACCTCCGCCAGCATTCCGAACAAGGCTTCGGCGGTGGCGGCGTCAAAGCGCCTCGCCGCCTGCCGCAACAACAGGCTGCGCTCAGCCGCCCAGCCCTCCTCAAGCCCTGCCGAGCGGCCTTCCTTCCGGCCTTGCTCACGGCCTTCCTGGAGGAACTCCGCCTCCCATTCGTCAAACCTCATCGCCAAACCCATCGGCTCCTCCATCAAATCCAGCGCCAAGCGCACGTCCGCGTCCGCGCCGCCAAACCTCGTCGCAATCATTCCGCCAAGCACGTCCTTAAGGTCCCGCCTCAAGGCCGCGTCCGCCGGCCCCCGCAGCAAGTCGAACAGCGCCTTCACGCGCCCCGGAAGGTCCACCGCCTTGGCGCAGCGCTGCAATGCGATCAGCGCCAACGCTCGGTTGCCGCGCCGGCCACGCCCGGAATCCTGCTCCCCAAGCGGCTCCCCGTCAAGCACCAGGTAGCGCAACTCCGGCTGCCAAGGCAGCCGCGCCCCAAGGCCCCTTGCCGTCAGCTCCCCTAGGCCCAGGGGTGCCGTCCAACGGGACCGGCCTGTGTAAACCACCACGCACAGCACCTCCGGCAGCATTCCGCCCGGCCCCAGCAGGCCGCGCCGGAGCAGGTCTTGCCGGGCCAAGGCGGCGTAGGCGTCCAAGCGCAGCGCCATGTGACGCTCCACGGTGGACTGGAACTCCAGCATCAGCAGCAGCCGCGCCTGCCGCGGGCGGCCCGCCGAGGGCCGGAGGCCAAAGCTGACGGGCATGTCCGCCAAACGCCGCTTGGCGCCCTTGCCGACGTTGGCGGAGGGCAGGCGGCACAGGGTGCGCAGGTCCAGGTCCTTGGTGAGGCCGCGGGGCAGCAGGCGGATCAGGTCGCGCACCATGCCGGGGTGGGCGAAGGCGGCGCTGTCGATGGGGTCGTCCATCCAGGCAGCTTGCCCGGTTTGGACGGGGAGGAAATAGCGACATCCGCCCGATTGCGTGTGCGAAGTTGCCGTCGCGTGATAGGGGAAACTATTCCGCCAACGTTTGCGACACTCGCCCATTGGACGCCAAGCGCGGCATTTTGTGTCATTATGGCTTCGGTGGCGCTAGGCGGCGGCGTCCCTTTTGGTGGATGATCGATCTGTGGTGGGCAGTTGGCCGGTGGGAACTCAAGCAAATCAGTTACAAGTTGGCAACGCGCCGTCACTATCGGTTCGTGCCTTGGTCGCCCTGCGGCAGGGGCGGCCGATCAGCCCCCAGGCCTTTGCGGCCATGCTAGAGGGCGGCGAGGGACTGCATGGGTTCGTGCTGGACAACTCGCCGGAACTCATTTACCTCGTGGACAGGGACGGGCGCATCCGCTTCGTGAACCGGCGCTTTGAGACCCTGCTCGGCTACCGGCCAGGGGAACTGATCGGCCAGCACTATGAAGTGCTGGTGGAGGAAGGCTTCCTGGACCGCGCCCACCATGTCTTTCAAGAGCGGCGCACTGGTGCCCGCATGGACCGCTTTGTCGAGTTGCAGCTGAAAACGCAACGGGGGCGTAGCGGCGGGCGCGGGCAGGAGGCCAAGGGGCTGTGGGTGGAGGTCGAAGGGCACGGCATCTACGCAGACCCGAATGAGCGTACGCCGCAGAACTATCTTGGCGCCTGCGGCGCCGCCCGGGACATTCGCCACCGCAAGGAATCGACCCGTGCAGTGAACTTCCATGCCTTCCACGACGCCCTGACCGAATTGCCCAACCGCGCCCTGTTGAACGACCGGCTGAACCTAGCCCTTGCCCAAGCGAAGCGCAGCCGCCGCCGGCTGGCCGTGTTGTTTCTGGACCTGAACCGCTTCAAGCGGGTGAACGACCATCTTGGCCACGGCGTCGGGGACCGGCTGTTGCGGGCCGCCGCGCAGCGGGTGCAGGGCTGCCTGCGGCAAGGGGACACCCTGGCCCGCGTCGGCGGCGATGAGTTCATCCTGCTGCTGCCGGAGGTGCGCGGCCTTGCTGCCGCGCAGCGGGTGGCGGAAAAGATCTTGCAGCGCTTCGAGACGCCTTTCCTCATCGACGGGCGGCAACTCCGTTTGGGGACCAGCATCGGCATCGCCCTGTACCCCGAAGCCGGGCGCCGACGGGAGGCGCTGGTGGAAAACGCGGATATTGCCATGTACCACGCCAAGGATCAGGGCGGCAGCGGCTTCGCCGTTTACAACGACGGCATGAACCGCGGCGTCACCCGGCGGCTGAGCACCGCCCGGGCGCTGCGCCAAGGCTTAGGCCGCCGGGAGCTCATCGTTTACTACCAGCCACAGGTGTGCTTGGCCACCGGGCGGGTGCGCAGCGTCGAGGCGCTGGTGCGCTGGCGGCACCCGCAGCGCGGGCTGCTGGAGCCGGACGAGTTCCTGCCGGCCGCCGAAGAACATGACCTCATCGCGGACATCGACATGCTGGTTCAGCAACAGGCGTTCACCGAGGCGGCCCACTGGCGGCACGGTGGCGCCCCGGATGTGCGGGTATCCGTCAACGCCTCGGCCGCCCAGCTGGACCAGGACGACTTCGTTGACGGTTTTCTGGCCCGCTTGGGCAAGGCCGGCCTGCCGCCGGAGGCGGTGCGCTTGGAAATTGGCGAATACCGGCTGATGCAGAACTTGGGATGGGTTCGGCCGAAGCTCATCGCCCTCAAGGAGCGGGGCGTACGCACCGCCGTGGATGGCTTCGGCGCTGGCTACGCCTCCCTGCGCTACCTGCAACACTCCCCCATCGACCGGCTGAACGTGGATCAGAGCATCGTCCACGACATTCGTGCCGACGATGGCGGCCCCGGCATCATCAAGGCCATCGCGGCCTTGGCCCGCGCCTTGGACATGCGGCTGCTGGCCCGAGGCGTCGTCAACCGCACCCAACTGCGCCTGCTGTGCGCCGCCGGCTATCAAGAGGCGCAAGGCATCCTGTTTTCACCGCCCCTGCCGGGGGACGATCTAAGCCGGGCGCTGCATGAAAACACCTTCGCCGACCTAGTCAACCAAGCCCGTTTGCCCATCGGCCCCTAATGCCGGCGGGAGACTGCGCAAGTGCGGGGATTCACCACCAAGATCGTCCACAGCGACCGGCTCGGCGGCATTGAGCACGGCTCCTTGCACAAGCCGGTGCATGCCACCGTGGCCTATGGCTACAAAGACGCGGAGGACTTGGCCGCCGCCTTCCAGGGCCGCTTGGCCGGGTACACCTATGGGCGGCAGATCAATCCCACTGTGGAAGCCCTGCAAACCCAGGTCTCGGCCATGGAGGGCGGGTTGGCCAGCGTCTGCTTCGGCACCGGCATGGCCGCCATCGGCACACTGCTGTTCGCCTTACTGCGCCGGGGGGATCACTTCGTCTCCAGCGCCTTCCTGTTCGGCAACACCAACAGTCTGTTCGCGAGCTTCGCCACCCACGGCCTGGAGGTGACCTTCGTAGATGCCACGGACGTGCGGCAGGTGGCGGCGGCGGTGCAGGAAAACACCAAGCTTGCATTCGTTGAAACCATCGCCAATCCCTGCACTCAGGTGGCGGCACTGGCGGAAATCGGCGAACTCTGCCGTCGTCGCGGACTGGTCTATGTGGTGGACAACACCATGACCTCGCCGTACCTGTTCCTGCCCCGTGATGTCGAAGCCAGCTTAGTGGTGAACAGCCTGACCAAGTACGTCGGCGGCCACGGCACCGCCTTGGGTGGCGCGGTAACCGAAATGGGCGCCTACGATTGGCCGGGTTTTCCCAACATCTACGACACCTACAAGGGGGCGGACCCCAGGCTTTGGGCGCTGACCCAAATCAAGAAGAAGGGCTTAAGGGACTTCGGTGCCGCGCTGGCTCCGGAGGCCGCACACCACATCGCCATCGGCGCGGAGACCTTGGCGCTGCGGATGGAGCGGCAATGCGCCAGTGCGATGGCGTTGGCCCAATTTCTGGACCGGCGCCCGGAAGTGGGCAAGGTGTTTTACCCCGGCTTGCCGCGGCATCCGCAGTTTGAGCGGGCGGCAGGTCTGTTTCGGCACCCCGGCGCCCTGTTCAGCTTTGAACTGGACGAGCGCCTCGACATCTGGGCGTTCATGAACGCCCTGAGAATCATCGTCAAGTCCAGCAATCTAGGCGACAACCGCACCTTAGCGATTCCCGTGGCACACACGATCTACTACGAAATGGGGCCTGAGCGGCGGGCGAGCATGGGCATCGATGATTCCCTGATCCGCATCTCGGTGGGCATTGAGGACATTGACGACCTGCTTGGCGACCTAGACCAAGCCCTAGCCAGCGTGGCCGGCTAGGGGTCGCCAGTTCGGAAAGGAGGACGGAGCGGCTGAGCGCGGAGCGCAGCCGCCGTGCGCCAGCCTCTTGGCGCACATCCATAGGTTGAACCGAGACCCGCGCTGTTGTTAAGTAGCGCCGCAATTGAGACAACTGGACGCATCACAGTGGGAGGAAACGCAGCCATGATTCAGGCGCTTTTGGAAACCCGCCTCAACCTTCCCAACAGACGCCAAGGCAAGGTGCGGGACCTTTACGATGTGCGCCTCGAGGATGGGGCGGAGGCGCTGTTGATCGTCGCCACGGACCGCATCAGCGCCTTCGACGTGGTGATGGCCAACGGTCTGCCTGGCAAGGGCGTGGTGCTGACGCAGATATCCAAGTTCTGGTTTGAATACTTTTCGGACCATGTGGAGCATCACCTGATCTCGACGTCCCCGGCCGACGTCCCCGGCCTGTCCCCTGCCGAAAGGGAAGCGTTGGCCGGGCGCATCATGCTGTGCCGCAAGACCGAGGTGGTGCCCATCGAGTGCATCGCCCGGGGCTACATCACCGGCAGCGGTTGGAAGGACTACCAAGCCAGCGGCGCGGTCTGCGGCATCCCCCTGCCGGCGGGGTTGCGCAACAGCGACCGCTTGGAGGAACCCCTGTTCACCCCTTCTACCAAGGCCGACACTGGCCATGACGAAAACATCAGCTTCGCCGTCGGGGCGGAAATCGTCGGCGAGGAATTGATGTCCTGGTTGTCCGCAACCACCCTAAGCCTGTACAACAAGGCCCGTGCCTACGCCCTTGAACGGGGCATCATCCTGGCGGACACCAAGTTCGAGTTCGGCCGGCCGCCGGGCGCACAGACGCCCATCCTGATCGACGAGATCTTCACTCCGGACAGCAGCCGCTTCTGGCCCGCCGACCAATGGCAGCCGGGGCGCGAGCAGCCCAGCTTCGACAAGCAGATCGTGCGCAACTACTTGGAAACCGTGGTGGCCGCTGGCGAATGGGACAAGACCCCGCCGGGCCCCGCCCTGCCGGACGAAGTGGTGGAGCGCAGCACCGCCCGCTATCGGGAAGCCTATCGGCTGCTGACCGGCAAGAACCTCTGAAGCAGCCCGACTCGCGCTGCATAAGGAGCGCAGCAGTTTGGTGCGAACTTGGATTGGGCCAACTACAAGGAGCTTTGCCAGCGGCCCGATTATTGGTCGCGCTGGATGCTGGAGCAGAGCCTTGAGCTGTTGCGCCACGCCCCGAACCTAGCCCGCCCGTTGCGCCTTGCCCTTGGCGGGGCGCCCTTGGCCAAGCCGCCGGGACATCGGGGCGGGCCGGAGACGGACATGCTGCGGCTGGACCTCGACAGCGCCACCGCCCAGGCCATCCTCGCCCTAGTGGAGCAGGCCGCCGCACAAGATGCACAGACCTCCGGCACCCAAGGCCGGGGGCTGGGCGGCTTCGCCGAGGCTTGGCGGGAGTATGGCGAATTCATCCATCAGCAAAGTCAGGAGAAGGACCCCATGGGCAAAGCGCAATCCGTGGTATTGGCGATGATCGACGGCTTCAACCGCATTGACTTGGACGCCATCATCGACTGCTTCACCGAAGATGCCCTGTACCACAACATCCCCATGCCGGCCGTGCAGGGCAAGGCCGCCATCCGCGAGTCCCTAGCCGGCTTCATGGCGTCCTCGGAAGAGGTGCAATGGGATGTGCTTAACTTGGCGGTGGATGCTGATGTGGTGCTCACCGAGCGGGTGGACAAGTTCAAGGTTAACGGTGTTTGGGTGGAGGTGCCGGTGATGGGCGTGTTCGAGACCGCCGGTGGCAAGATCGCCGCCTGGCGGGACTACTTCGATCTGGGCCAATTCCAATCCCGCCTCGCCGCCGCTCGGATTGAATGACGCCGGGGCTTGTTGGCTGGCGCAGAGCCCAAATTAGGTCCATTCAACCTGCCAGTCCTCAATCAGTTCGCTGCCGCTGCTGGAGAAGAGTTTTGAGACCGGGCAAAAACGGCGCAAGTCGCGCTTGACTTGGCCCAGCGCCTCTTGGCTGCCCTTGGCCTGCAGGTTGATCGTCAGCCTGACCTTGGGGAAGGGCGCATCGACCTCCTCCAGCAGCATGACGCCCCTAGGGTCAAGCTCCGCGTCCAAGGCTAGGTCCAGCGCATCCACCTGCAGACCTGCCTTCCTCGCGCACATGTTGAGAATAACGTTGGTGCAGCCCAACAGGGACGCCAAGGCGAGCTCGGTAGGCGCCAGCCCCTGATTGGTGCCGCCGCGCGCCAAGGGCTCATCCACCGTCACGGCAACGTCCCGCACGGCAACGTCGGTGCGGGCATGGCTGGAGCACTGCGCCGTCATCCTAAAGGGAATGTTCTTGGTTCGGACTCTTACGTTGGCCATAATGGATTTCTCCTTTTGGTTGCCTCGATCGGGGATTTGCGATTGTGTCCAGACACCGTATTATACAATGTGTATGCAAACTGTGGGCAGGTTCGTTGCAGGCATGAGTGGAGCATCGCAAAACATCGCCAAAGCGCGGGGGCGCCCCAAGGGTTCCGGGGCCAACGCCGTCTATGACGGGCTGCGCAACGACATACTGCACCTGCGTCTGCAGCCGGGGACCAACATTCAGGAGGCGCCCCTGCAGGAGCGCTTTGGGGTGTCCCGCACACCAGTGCGGGAGGCGCTGATTCGGCTGGCCTCCGAAGGCCTGATCAGCTTGCTCCCCAACCGCGGCGCACGCGTCGCTGAGATGGACATCGCCGACGTGCCCCGCTTCTTTGAAGCCCTGGACATCTGTCAGCGCTTGGTTCTGCGCCTCAGCGCCCGGCGCCGCAGCGAAGCGCAGCTTGGCGAAATGCGCTCCCTTAACAGAGAGTTCGCAGACGCTGCGCACACCCTAGATGTCGTGGCGATGACCGAGATCAACAAGCATTACCACATTGTCACCGCCGAAGCTTGCTGCAACAAATACGTCCGCGAGTTTTACGAAGACCTTATGTCCACCGGGCTGCGCTTGGCTCGCTCCGCCTTCGGCTCCGCCCTGGAAGACCCGGAATTTATTGAAGGCTATTACGGAAAGGTCGTCAAAGAGCATGACGCCATCATCGAGGCTATGCAGCGGCGCGATGCGGACGCCGCCGAAAGGCTCGGTCGGGCGCACACTCAATTGTTTCGCAGCAGGATCGTGCGGGCCATCGAAACTGGGCACGTCGAAGGTTTGGATCTGTCCGAGGCGACCAAGGAAGTGGCGCTGTCGCTTGGCGGTGCCGCCATTCCCTGAATTCACGTCTGGAGTCGGGGTCATCGTCATTATGTGGCAAATCTGGATTGACCGGGGCGGCACCTTCACCGATCTGGTGGCCAAGCGCCCGGACGGCCAACTGATCTGCCACAAGCTGCTCTCGGAAAACCCGGAGCGTTACGAGGACGCCGCGGTGCAGGGCATCCGCGACCTTCTGGGACTCGAAGCAGGGGCGCCCATTCCCCCCAACACCTTGGAGCACGTCAAGATGGGCACCACGGTGGCCACCAACGCGCTGCTGGAGCGCAAGGGAGACCGCACCCTGTTCGTCACCACCAAGGGCTTCGGCGACATTCTGCGCATCGGCTACCAAGCCCGGCCGGACCTGTTCGCCCTGAACATCGTGCTGCCGGAAATGCTCTACGAACGGGTCATCGAAGTGGACGAGCGGGTCGATGCCCAAGGCGCAGTACACACCCCCTTGAACGAGGAGCAGGTTCAGGCGGATCTTCAGGAAGCCTTCGACAGCGGCATCCGGGCGGTGGCGGTGGCCTTCATGCACGGCTATCGGCACCACGACCACGAGCTTCGCGCTGGGGAACTCTGCCGGCGGGTCGGCTTCACGCAAATCTCCTTGAGCCACCAAGCCAGCCCGCTGGTGAAGCTGGTCTCCCGGGGCGACACCACGGTGGTCGATGCCTACCTTTCCCCCATTCTGTGCCGCTATGTGCAGCAGGTGGCCGATGAGCTGGGTGTCGAAGGAAGCGACGGCCCGCAGCTCATGTTCATGCAATCCAACGGCGGCCTCACCGACGCCCGCCTGTTCCAGGGCAAGGACGCCATTCTTTCCGGCCCAGCCGGTGGCGTAGTCGGCATGGTTCGCGGTGCCGCCATGAGCGGCATCACCAAACTGATCGGCTTCGACATGGGTGGCACCTCCACGGACGTGGCCCACTACGACGGGGAATACGAGCGCAGCTTCGAGACCTTGGTGGCCGGTGTGCGCATGAGGGCGCCCATGATGCACATCCACACCGTGGCAGCTGGCGGTGGCTCGGTGCTGCAGTTCGACAGCACCCGCTTCCGGGTGGGGCCGGAATCCGCCGGGGCCAACCCCGGCCCGGCCTGCTACCGGCGCGGTGGCCCCTTGGCGGTGACCGATTGCAACCTGATGCTCGGCAAGATCCAGCCGCGCCACTTTCCCGCCATCTTCGGTCCCGACGGTGACCTCCCGCTGGACTTGGAAACGGTGCAAAGCAAGTTCTCCAAGCTGGCGGGGAGGGTGTCCGCCACCCAAGGCAAAGCCGTCGGCGCCGAAGAGGTGGCCGAAGGCTTCCTGCGCATTGCCGTGGAGAACATGGCCAACGCCATCAAGAAGATCTCCGTGCAGCGCGGCTATGACGTCACCGAATACACCCTGAACTGCTTCGGCGGCGCCGGCGGCCAGCATGCTTGCCTAGTCGCGGACGCCTTGGGCATGACCAGCATTTTCCTGCACCCCTTCGCCGGGGTGCTGTCCGCCTACGGCATGGGCTTGGCGGAAATCCGCGCCCTGCGGGAGACACAGTTGGGCTTCGATTTCGCCGCCGCCGACTTGGAATCACAGCTGGCCGAGCAATGCGATCCCTTGGCCGCATCCGCCCGCCGGGAAGTGCGCGATCAAGGCATCGGGGAAGGCAACATCTCCGTCGTCACCAAGATCCACCTGCGTTACGAAGGTACGGACACCAACCTGCTGGTCAATGCCGGTCCAAGGGCGCAGATGCAGCAGGAGTTTGAGCAGGCGCATCGGCAAAGGTTCGGCTTCATCGCCCGGCAGCGGGGCTTGGTGGTGGAGGCGGCGTCGGTGGAGGCCATCGGCGTCACCGAAGCGGCAATCGACCCGGAGACGCCGGTGCCGCCCGCCGAGGATACGCCCGTCAAGCGAGGTTTGGTGCGGATGTACGGAAGCGGCGAGTGGCGCGACGCCGCCCTCTATGACCGTAGCGATCTGCGCCCTGGCCAACGCGTCGTCGGCCCGGCCATCATCATCGAACCCACCGCCACCATCGTTCTGGAGCCCGGCTGGCGCGGCGCCCTCAACCACCGCGGCCACCTGCTGCTGGAGCGCTACGTCGAGCGGGAGAAGACCGAAGCGGTGGGCACCAATGCCGACCCGGTGATGCTGGAGGTGTTCAACAACCTGTTCATGTCCATCGCCGAGCAGATGGGCGCCACCCTGCAGAACACCGCCTATTCCGTCAACATCAAGGAGCGGCTGGACTTCTCCTGCGCCCTGTTCGACGCTAGGGGCAATCTCGTCGCCAACGCCCCCCATGTGCCCGTCCACTTGGGTTCGATGGGGGAGTCCGTAAAATCCATCATCAACGCCAACCAAGGCCGCATCAAGCCGGGTGATGTTTACGCCCTGAACGCCCCCTACGCCGGCGGCACCCATCTGCCGGACGTCACCCTGATCACCCCGGCGTTCGACGACGCCGGCCAAAACATCCTCTTTTATCTCGGCGCCCGGGGCCACCACGCGGACATCGGCGGGCGCACCCCCGGTTCGGCGCCGCCGGACAGCACCCACATCGACGAGGAGGGAGTGCTGATCGACAACTTCCTGATCGTGGAAGGTGGCGAACTGCGCGAGCAAGCACTCCGGGAGCTGCTGGGCTCCGGCCGCTATCCGTGCCGCAATGTGGAGCAGAACCTGGCCGACCTAGCTGCGCAGATTGCCGCCAACGAAACCGGTGCCGCCGAACTGCGCAAGATGGTGGCCCACTACGGCATTGACGTGGTGAGCGCCTACATGAAGCATGTTCAGGACAACGCTGAGGAATCCGTGCGCCGGGTCATCGACGTGCTTAAGGACGGCACCTTCGAATATCCCATGGACGAGGGCAGCGTCATCAAGGTGAAAATCTCGGTGGACCAAGCCAGTCGTTCCGCCACCATCGACTTCAGCGGCACCTCAAAGCAGAACCGCAGCAACTACAACGCCCCGGTGGCGGTCTGCAAAGCGGCTGTGCTCTACGTTTTCCGCACCTTGGTCAAGGATCAAATTCCGCTGAATGAGGGCTGCCTGAAGCCCATTAAGCTGATCCTGCCAAAGCGATCAATGATTGACCCGGAGTATCCCGCGGCGGTGATCGCCGGCAACACCGAAGTGTCTCAAGCCGTCACCAACGCACTGTACGGCGCCCTCGGAGTGCTGGCCGCCGGCCAAGGCACCATGAACAACTTCATCTACGGCAACGACCGGCAGCAAAACTACGAAACGATATGCGGCGGGGCCGGGGCCGGCCCGGACCATCCAGGAGCAAGCGCCGTTCACACCCACATGACCAACACCCGCATGACCGACCCGGAAGTGTTGGAGCTGCGTTATCCGGTGCGCACGGAGGAGTTCTCCATCCGCCGCGGCGCCGGCGGCCAAGGCAGACAGCACGGCGGCGACGGCGTGGTGCGCAAGCTGCGCTTCCTGGAGGCCATGACCGCCACCCTGTTGACCTCCCACCGCGTGGTCCCGCCCTTTGGCCTGCAGGGCGGCGGGCCGGGCAAGTGCGGCAAGAACTCTGTCGTTCGCGCCGACGGCACTCTTGTGAATCTGCGCAGCAACGACCAAGTGGAGATGGCGCCCGGCGACCTGTTCGTCATGAAAACGCCGGGCGGCGGCGGCTTCGGAGGCACCTAATCACTGACTTTGCGATGCCCGAGCAGGTGCAGCCCCCCAACAAGCATGTCGGGCGGCGGACCCTGCGCCGGGAGAACCTTGCGCTGTTGACCGGCAAGGGCGAATTTGTGGATGACTTGCCGGTCAAGCCCGGGACCCTCCATGCCGCAATTCTGCGCTCTCCCCATCCCCACGCTGAAATCGTCTCCATTGATTGTTCGGCGCTGAAGATGTCCGGAGTGCATGCCGTGGTGACCGGCAAGGACTTGGCCGAACGCACCGACCCGATGCTAGTCGGTTTTCAAAATCCCATTGACTACTACGGCATGGCGACGGACCGGGTGCGCTATATGGGCGAGCCCGTCGCCGCGGTGGCCGCCACCAACCGCTACCTCGCGGAGGACGCTGTGGAGGCCATCAAGGTTGAGTACCGGCCGCTGGCCGCGGTGGTTGACCCGCTCCAGGCATTGGCGCCGGATGCGCCGTTGCTGCATCCCAGGGCCGACTCCAATTGCGTTTCCACCCGCCACTTCATCCACGGCGCCCCGGAAGAGGCGTTCGCCCAAGCGGACCACGGCGCTACGTTGACCATTCGCTACCCGCGCAACTCCATCACCCCCATGGAGACCTATGCGGTGGTTGCCGAAGCGGTAGCCGAAACTGGCGGCTTCGACGTGCTTTCCAACTTCCAAGGCCCCTTCTCGCTGCATTCCGTCATGACTAGGGCGCTGCGCGTACGCTCCAACGCCTTGCGCCTGCGCAGCCCCAAGAACTCCGGCGGCAGCTTTGGCTCCAAGCTGACCATCTTTCCCTACATCGTGGTGCTGTGCGTTTTGGCCGGCAAGGCCAAACGGCCGGTCAAGTGGATTGAGGACCGGCTGGAGCACCTGTCCGCCGCCAGCTCCGCGGCCAACCGCGTCACCAAGATCGAGGCGGCCTACACCGAGGCCGGCAAGATCACCGTCCTGCGGCTTACCCACTGGGACGACAACGGCGCTTATCTGCGTGCGCCGATGCCGGCGCCTCTGTACCGGATGCACGGGGTTTCCACCAACGGCTATGACATCCGCAATCTGGAGGTCACCAACCATGTTGTGGTGACAAACAAATGCCCTTCCGGCGCCGTGCGCGGCTTCGGCGGCCCGCAGCTCTACTTCGCGGTTGAGCGCATGATGCAGAAGGTTGCGTCGGAGTTGGGGATGGACCCACTGGAGTTGGTGCGCCGGAATCTGATCAGGCCGGAGCAGTTCCCTTACCAAGCCATCGCCGGCGCCCTGTTGGATTCAGGTAACTACCAGCGCGTCATTGAAGAAGCCTCGGCAGCCGGCGATTTGGACCGCCTTAAACAACGCAAGCAAGCGGCCTTGCAGGCCGGCAAGCTCTACGGCGTCGGCTACGCCGCTTGCGTTGAACCCAGCCAATCCAACATGGGCTACATCTCCACGCTTAAAACCGGCGATGAGCGGCGGCGGGCCGGCCCCAAGGACGGGGCAGTGGCTTCGGTAACCGTTTCGGTGGACGCCACCGGCTCGGTCAACGTCGTTGGCGATTCGGTGCCCCAAGGCCAAGGCCACCAAACCGTGCTGGCCCAGGTGGTGGCGGACCAATTGGGCCTAGCCCCAGACGACATCGCCGTGGCTTTGGACACCGACACGGCCAAGGATGGCTGGTCCCTTGCCGCCGGCAACTACTCCAATCGCTTTTCGCCGGCCTCAGTCAGCGCCGCGCATTTGGCGGCGGAGCGGGTGCGCAAAAAAATGGCCGACATCGCCGCCACCATGCTTAATGCCCCAGCCGAAGACTTGCGGTTCGAGAACGGCAAAATTCTTGCCGCCCACAATCCCGACAATGCGGTTCCCTTCTATCGAGTTGGCGGCTTGGCCCATTGGTCACCGTCCAGCCTGCCGGAAGGCATGGACCCCGGAATTCGGGAAACCGCCATGTGGAGCGCCCCGGAACTGACTCCAACCTCCGCCAAGGACGAAATCAACACCTCGCTGGCTTACGGTTTCGGCTTCGATTTCTGCGGCGTCGAGATCGACCCGGCCACCGGGGTTGTGCGCATCGACCAATACGCCACCGCCCACGACTGTGGGACCATCCTCAATCCCGGCATGGCTGAGGGGCAGATTCGCGGCTCCTGGGCGTCCGGCATCGGCGCCACTTTTTACGAGGAGTTCGCCTACGGCGAAGACGGCAGCTTTCTGTCCGGCACCTTCGCTGATTATCTGGTCCCCTCGGCATGCGAAGTGCCGGAGTTTCAGTTGGTGCATCCCACTCCAACCCCCTCCCCCTACACCAGATTGGGAGCCAAGGGCATTGCCGAAGGCAATCAGTACACCACCCCGGCCTGCATCGCCAACGCGGTGGCCGATGCCCTCGGCTTTGAAGACGTGCTGTTGCCCTTGGCGCCCGCCAAGGTGCTGGCTTGGCTCCAAAGTTCGGAAAGGCCCCCGGCGGAAGGCACCGCTCCGGCCAAAGCGGAGGAAGGCAAGCCCCGCATTGGGGGCAGCGGCGAAGTCCAGGTGTCGGCAACGCCGGAATCGGTTTGGGATATTTTGCTGGATCCCCAGCAGATGGCCAAGATCATCCCCGGCTGTGACCGATTGGAGGCGGTTGGCGACAATCGGTTCCGGGGTGATGTGATGCTGGGCGTTGGCCCGATCAAGGGCCTTTTCGAGGTGCGCCTTGACCTGACGGATCTGGACAAGCCAAGGTCCGCCAAGCTAGTCGGCTCCGCCGCCGGACCCCTAGGCTCATCAAGCGGCGCGGGGGTTTTCAACCTGAAGCCGATGGAAGGCTTCGCCACTTTGGTCGAATATAGCTACTCGATTCAGCTGTCCGGCAAGGTAGCCGCTGTGGGGGGGCGGCTGCTGCACGGCGCGGCGCGGCAGTTGATCGAACGGTTCATGGCGGCGTTGGCCCGGCAAGCTGGAGGAGATGCCGCCGCCGAGGTCCATTCGACGTGGAGGGCCTTGGGGCGAAGACTGCTTGCATTGCTGGGAGGTGCCCGATGAAGCCGCCGCGCTTCGACTACGTTCGCGTGGAAAGCATCGAACAAGCGGTGGAGTTGCTAGCCCAACACGGCGACGAGGCCCGTGTCATCGCCGGCGGCCAGTCCCTCATGCCGATGCTGAACATGCGCCTGGTGCGCCCTCAAGTGCTGATCGACATAGCCAAGGCTGCGGAACTGTCCGGCATTAAAGCAAACGGCAAGGCCGTCAGCATAGCCGCCGCGACCACCCAAAACGCGCTTCTGCGCTGGCAGGGCTTAAGGGCGCACCTGCCCCTGCTGGCCCAAGCCCTGCCGCACATCGGCCATTTTCAAACCCGCAACCGCGGCACTGTCGGCGGCTCGCTCTGCCACGCGGACCCGAGCTCCGAACTGCCGCTCTGCTTGGCGTTGCTGGAGGGCGTGGTGGAGCTTCGCAGCCGCCGCGGCACTCGCCGGCTGGCGGCGCGGGACTTTCAAGTGGGCGTCCTGACCACGGCCAAGCAGGCTGACGAACTGGCCACCCGGATTCATTTCCCCAAGGCGCCGGAGGACGCCGTATTCGCCTTCAAGGAATTCCACCGTCGGCACGGTGATTTCGCCGTGGTTGCACTGGCCGCCATGCGTTGCGGAAACGCAGTTCGCTTGGCGGTGGGCGGCGTCGGCGACCGGCCCGAAGTGCGTAGTTGGTGCGGCTTGCAGGGAAGCGCCATTGACGACGCCTTGAACGAATTCGCCTGGCAACTTGGCGGCAGCGATGACATCCACGCCACCGCCCGCTATCGGCGCGAACTGGTGCGCCATATGGGACGGCTGGCCATTGCGGAGACGGCGCCATGAATCTCTTGGAAAGCAACATTCGCCATTTGGTGCGTTTCACCCTGAACGGAGCGCAAGTTGAAGGCTACGCCGAGCCGCGCCTGCTGCTGACCGATTTCCTGCGCCACGAGCTTGGTGCCACCGGCACCCATGTGGGCTGCGAACACGGCGTGTGCGGTGCCTGCACCATACTGCTGGATGGCCGGGCTGTGCGCTCCTGCCTGATGCTGGCCGTGCAGGTCGAGGGCGCAGCTATCGAAACCATTGAGGGGTTGGCGCAAGAGGATGGCGGCTTCAGCCCCTTGCAGCAGGCGTTCCACGAAAACTTCGCCCTGCAGTGCGGCTATTGCACTCCCGGCATTCTGATGTCTATGACCGAATACTTGCGGGACAACCCGAACCCCACCAAAAAGGAAGTCAGGGTGGCGCTGAGCGGCAACCTTTGCCGCTGCACCGGCTACCATGAAATAGTCAACGCCATCCTCGATGCCGCCAAGGCGCTTCGGGAAGAAGATGGAGCATCATCATAAGGAGCAACCATGCGCGCAATCGTCGTCCAAGAATTTGGCCCCATTTCCTCCCACAAGATCGAACAGCGCCCGGACCCGGCCCCCGGCGCTCGGGAGGTCTTGATCGACAACCATGCCGTTGGCTTGAACTTCCCCGACGCCTTGATGTTGCAAGGGAAGTATCAGAAACGCCCGGACCGGCCCTTCGTTCCAGGCCGGGACTGCGCCGGAACGGTTTTGGCGACTGGCCCCGGCACCAGCCGCTGCCAAGTCGGCGACCGGGTGGTGGCGCAGGTGTTCACAGGCGCCTTCGGCGAGCGGGTCATCGCCCCGGAAAACCGCTGCTTCCCATTGCCCGAAGGGGTGGCGTTCGCTGATGCGGCAGCAATGATTACCCCTTTCAACACGGCTTGGGCGGCGGTGGACGACCGGGCGGCGGTGAAGGCCGGGGACACAGTGATGGTGACTGGCGCCAGCGGTGGCGTGGGGGCCGCGGCCGTGCAGCTTTGCCGGGCCAGAGGAGCTAGGGTTCTAGCGGCCGTATCCAGTGCCGAGAAAGGCGAACTGGCGCTGCGCAACGGCGCCGACGTGTTAATCGACACCAACGCCGCCGACCTTGCGACCTTGAAGGAGCGTTTGCGGGAGCAGGTCGCCAAGGTCACCGGCATCGTCGAAGGGAAGGGCTGCGATGCGGTGCTCGACACTGTGGGCGGGGACCTGTTTGAAGCCGGGCTCAGGGTGTTGCGCTTCGCCGGCAGGATGGTCATCATCGGCTTCGCCAGCGGCGTCATTCCCGCGCCTCGGGCCAATTACCTGCTGTACAACAACCTCAGCGTCCTTGGCTCTCCCTTGGACATCCGCTTCGACAAGGTCTTCGGCGAGGTGGAGCGGGGCGTCAGCGCTTGGTTGAGCCTGCTGGCCGCCGGCAAGCTGAACTCCAACATCGCCGCCAGCTACGACTTCGGTGACTTCGCCGCCGCCTTCGACCGAATCACCGAGCGTAAAGTGGCGGGCAAGGTGGTTCTGCGGTTCAACCGCTAACGGGCTAGCGAGGCGTCGCCTCAGACCGACGAGAGAATGTGGCGCAGCGGAAAACTCGACTCATTTGTTCAGTTACCCGCGGTGGAGAAAGCTAGGCGCTCCTGCAACACCTCCACCAGCTTGCTCTTGATGATCTTGCGGGTGGGGGTCATGGGCATGGCGTCCACCGTCTCCAAGCGCTCGGGCCATTTCACCTTGGCCACGCCTTGCTCCGCAAGGTGAGCGCAAACCTCGTCAAGGGTCAGGGATTCGCCAAGCCGCAACTGCACGAACAGGCAGGCCCTCTCGCCTAAAATCGGGTCCGGCATGGGCACGATGGCGGACAAGAACACCTTGTCATGGTCGTCGACCATGGCTTCAATGTCGAGGGGATTTATCTTGATGCCGCCGCGGTTGATGATGTCCTTTTGCCGCCCGGTCATATAGACGTTGCCGTCCGCGTCCATCTTGGCCAAGTCGCCGGTGCGAAACCAGCCATCCTCTCGAAAGGCCGATCGGTTGGCCGCCTCGTTGCCAAAGTAGCCGGCAAACAGGAAGGGGCCGCGAAACTCCAGCTCCCCCTCTTCATCGGCCGGCAGCACCCGCCCTTCCTCCGGTTCGCAGATACGAATTTCGTGGCCGCCCACGGACGTGCCGATGGATGTCATGCGCAGTTCCCGAGTGGCGTCCAGCGGATTCATCAAAGTCATTAGCACCTCAGTCATGCCAAACATCTGACAGATGGCGGCGTTTTTGAAGGTCGCCTCCATTTGCGCGAACACCTCTGGCGGACAGGCCGAACCGGCCAGCACCGCCATGCGCAGCCATTGCGTCACTTCCTCGGTCAGGGCACCGGTGTGCAAGGCACCGAGAAAGTGTGCCGGCGCACAGAAGGTAATGGTCGCACGGTGCTCGGTCAGCGCTTCGGCAAAGGCCGATGGGGTGAACGACGGCATCAAAACCGCGGTGGCGCCACCATGCAGGGTCAGCCCAGCGACGCAAATTCCGTAGGCGTGGGTGAACGGCGGTGCGGACAGCACTCGATCCTCTTGGCTAAGGCCGCAGCGGGCGGACATCGCCCGATGGGTGGCCGCCAAGGTATGGAAAGGGTGGACCACCGCCTTGGGGGCCGCCGAGGTGCCCGAGGTGAACGCCAACAAGCAGGGGGCGTCCGCCGACGGCTTGGCAATTGCCCGGGGCGCATGGGCAAGCAATTCGTCAAAAGCCACGGTGCCTGGCGGGGCGTCGCCGCCCAGCACATAGATTTCCCCCAAACTGGAAACCCTCTGCCGCAAGGCGGACATGGTGGTCGGCGCGTCGTAGTTCCGCATTCCGTTCCAGCAAACCACAGCCTTTACGCCGCCGTGGTTCATCAGCGGCGCCAGTTCCCCTTCTCGATAGGGCATGTGCAGCAAGGTGGGCACGGCGCCGAGCCGGTGCAGGGCATGCCAAGCGATCAGTATTTCCGGCACGTTGGGCAACTGCAGGCCCACGGTGTCGCCGCCACGGATGCCGGCGGCGTCAAAACCAGCGGCGCAGCGCAGCACCCCGTCGTTGAACTCGGCGTAGCTGACCTCGACGCCTGGGCCAACGATCGCCGGATGATCGGGGATTTCCGCCGCCCACTTCGCCAACCACTCGAAGGGCCGTTCGGCGGCCCAAACCCCTTCCCTCAGCCAACGCTCCGCATAGCCGGCGGGATACTGGACGCTCTCTCGTAAATTTGCCACGATGATTCCCTTAGCTGTCGATGGTCTTCATTTCCACTTGGTCGAGATTAACTTGCAAGGCGTTGGTCCGCTCGCCCCGGTCAAAGGCGTTCAACCGCTCCTTGGCGTAGGGATGCTCCAAGGCCTCGAGAATGTTCATGCATTCGTGTTCGGTGCATTCCTCCAAGGAGCGACGCCAGCCGTCGTGGAAAGTTTGCTTCACGAACTTCTGCAAGTGGGTTGGGCCATCGGCGAGCTGCTGGCCGATGGAGGCGGTCATTTCCGTAAATTTCTCGCCTTCATACACACGGTTGACGATGCCCCATTCCTGAGCCTCGTAGGCGTCCAAGGTGCGGTTGGTCAGCATCAGCTCAATGGCTCGGCGAAAGCCGACGATTTTCGTCAACGTGTAGGAGGACCCACCGTCGTTGGCCATGCCGTTCGCCATCCAGGAGGCGTAGAACTTGGCTGTTTCGTTGCAGATGGCAATGTCCGAGGCCAAGGCCAGCCCCATCCCGCCGCCGACGGCGATGCCGTTGACGGCGCACAGCACCGGCATGGGCAGGCGGGTGATTCGATGCAGCATCTGATGCCACCACATCGCCACCTCGCGGAAGCCCTGACGCAGCTCCTCACGGTTGTCGATGCTATAGCCCTTCAGGCTGACCCCGGCGCAAAATGCCTCCCCCGCGCCGGTCAGCACTAGGACGCCGGCGTCCTCGTTGTCCTCCACCGCGCCTAGGGCGCGGTGAATCTCGGCCAGCGCTTCCGTGCTGAGGGAGTTGCGAGCGTAAGGTCGATTCAGAACTAGCGTCGCCACACGATCGGCGATCTCCAAGGTGATGTTCTTGAATTCAGGCATGGTCCCCCCTAAGTCAAGATGGTTGAAAATTCGCCCACTCGCCGAGCATAATCCTGGCGTCCACGGCAACGGCGCCATCCGCTTGGACCAACACCGGGTTAACGTCCAGTTCGGCGATCTCGGGAAAATCGCAGATGAGCTGGGACAGGCGCACGGCCATGTCCTCGATTGCTTCCAAGTCACAGGCCGGCTGACCGCGGGCGCCCTTGAGCACCTTGGCGAACCGGAGGTTGTCGATCATCGCCGCCGCCTCGGCTTCGTCAATGGGCGCTATGGCGAAGGCGAAATCATCCAGCAATTCCGTGTAAAGGCCGCCGGCGCCTAAAACCAACGCGGGGCCGAACACCGGATCGTTTTTGGCGCCTAGGATGATCTCCTGTCCGCCAGTCACCATCTCCTGCACGAACAAACCCTCGAGCTTGGTCCTTTGGCCAGCGGCACGCTCCGCCATTCGGTCGAAGCAGGACAGCAGCTCCTTCGCATTGGCGATGCCCAGCCGCACACCACCGACATCGGATTTGTGGATGACGTCTTGGGACATCATTTTCGCCGCCACTGGATAGCCGAGGGCAGGTGCCTGTTTTTGCAGTTGTCTCCGGTCCGCAGCCACCATCCAAGGGGCGGTGCGGAAACCGTATGCCTCTAAAACCGCAAATGCCTCGGCGAACAGGTGGCGCCGCTGCTCCTGTTGAGCTTTCTCCAGAACGGTTCGCGCCTTGGCGTGGTCCACTGGCCTTGGCGCCAACGCCGGACGAGCGGCCTGGGCGGTGTGGCGGGCGTAGTCGTGCATTTTGCGTAAAGTCCGCGCCGCGTCCTCCAGGCTGGGAAAGACCATGAGGTTGCCGTCTCGCTCCAACCGCTTGGTCATGCCCTGCACGTCCAGACCGTAGCTCCAGCCGAGGATGGGCTTGCGCGGATGCTTGCTGGCCAGCGCCGGCAGATGCCGGGAGACATCGAAGGCCTGGTGCTTGGGCAAACTGAGCGAGGCGTAAATGGCCAGCACCGCATCGACGTTGCTGTCCTGCAGCGCGAGGTCCAAGAGTTCGGGATAGATGCTGTGGAAGTCGCCGGCGGTGACCGCCATCCACACGTCCAAGGGATTGTGGGCCGCCATCCAGTCCGGAAAATAGGCTTGGATTTTCTCCAAGGTCGAAGGCGACAGCTCAGCCAGTTCCAAACCCTCATCTTCAAGGGCGTCAATGGCCAGCACCGCGCCGCCGCCGGAAAAACTGAAGACCGCCACCCGTTTCCCTTGCGGCAGCGGCAAGCTGCAAAACGCCTTGGAGAGCATCCGCATTTCCTCGGCGCTATGCGCCGTCACGATGCCGGCCTTGGCGAAGGCGGCGGCATACAGTTGCGCTTCACCCGCCGCGGCGCCGCTGTGGGAGGCGGCGGCGCTTTGTCCCGCTTCGCTCCTGCCGGCCTTCAGCACAATCACCGGCTTTTTCCGACTCACCCGCGCTGCCGCTTCCATGAAGGCCCGACCATTCTCCACCGACTCGAGATGGCACTGAATGACCCTAATGACTTCCTGCCGCTCGTAAAACTCCAAGGCGTCAACTAGGCCGACATCACAACCATTGCCAATATCCACGGCCATGCCGTAGCCGGCGCTGACGTTGCCAATGCCGTAGTGCCCCATCAAGAACAGGCCGGATTGCGCAATCAGGCCCGAGGGCGTTTTTTCAGCCTGCATTTCAAAAAAGGACGTCGTAAAGGGAGCGAAGGCGTTGGCAGTGCCAATAGTGTTGGGGCCTAGGATGCGTATTCCAGCTTGGTCCTTGATCGCCGTGATTTCCGCCTGCAGTCGCCGCCCGACCTCGTCGGCATCGGCAAAGCCCTGGGTAATGACGATCACGTTCAAAAAACGCTTGGCTGCGCACTGTCGCAAAGCCGCCGGCACGGCCTGTCGCGGCAAGCTGACCACCACCAAATCGATGGGGCAGTCTATGGCGGCAATGTCCGGGAACACCTGCACCCCATCCCAAGGTGGCAGATTGGGATTGACTAACACGACTTTCCCCGCATAGCCGTAGTCCATCAGCGTACTGAGAACACTCACCGGCGCCCCCACAGCCTTGCGCGACAAGCCGACAATCGCCACGGACCTAGGGTTGAAAAAGGACTCCAGAAAATGTGCTTCGGCCATGCACCCAGATCCTTGCCGTGTGCTCCGTACAGACTAATATACATAATGTATCCATTTAACGCGAGCCGCAACAGCATGGCCTTTGGACTGTTGAAGTACGGGTTCCGCAAGCGCTACCCGGCAAAACCCCAATTCACCCCTTCCGGCACGACGCTAAAAAAGCGCTACGACGTGGTGATTATCGGCGCCGGCGCCCATGGCGCCGGCATTGCGCACGAGCTGGCGAAGAGCCACGGCATCCGCGACGTCGCCCTGCTCGACAAGGGCTACCTAGGCGGCGGCAACACAGCCCGCAACACCGCAGTGATCCGCTCCAACTACCTAACCGAGGAGGGGGTCGCCTTTTACCGGCAGTCGTTAAAGCTGTTTCAAGGCTTGAGCAACGAGCTTAACTACAACATCATGCTAGAGAACCGCGGACAACTGACCCTAGCTCACAGCGACGCCGCCATCCGCAGCTTTCGCTGGCGCGCCGAGGTCAACCAGCACCTAGGCGTTCGCTCGGAACTGGTGGACCGCCAAACCATTCGTGAATTGGTGCCGCAGTTAAACCTATCCGAAGACGTTCGCTATCCGATTTTGGCCGGCTTATGGCATGCCGATGCGGCCACGGCCCGCCACGACGCCATCGTCTGGGGCTACGCTAGGAGCGCCTGCGAGCAAGGCGTGGAACTGCATCAGCGCACCGCGGTGCAAGCCGTGGAAGTCACCAACGGCGTAGTCCATGCGGTCAAGACCAACCGCGGCCGCATCGCCTGCGGCTGCGTGGTGCAGGCCGTTGCCGGGAGCAGTTCCATCGTGGCGAAAATGGCCGGCATCCGCCTGCCCACCCATTCCTATCCGCTTCAGGCGATGGTGACGCAGCCGTACAAGCCGCTGCTTAAGCCCCATGTGAGTTCGCCGCATCTGCATGTTTACACCCATCAAACCTCCCGCGGCGAGTTCGTGATCGGTGGCGGTTCGGACCCCTATCCGCGCTACGGCAGCAGAGCCACCCTGGAGCAGAAAGAAGCCCTGTCTTCAGCGATCCTGCAGTTGCTGCCCTTTCTGGCCCAAGCCAAGGTGCTGCGCCAATGGGCCGGAACCACGGACATGACGCCGGACTACAGCCCCATCATGGGCCTAAGCCCAGTGCGCAACTACTATTTGGACGCAGGCTGGGGCACTTGGGGGTTCAAGGCGACGCCTATCTGCGCAAAGACGATGGCTGAACTGGTTGCCACCGGCAAGCCGCCGGAACTGATTCAGCCCTTCGCGCTGGAGCGCTTTTACCGCTTTGAGCAGATCAACGAAGCCGGGGCGACCGCGGCCGGCCACTGAGTCGCATCGCATGAAGCTGCTGAACTGCCCTTTGAACGGGCCGCGCAACATTGCGGAGTTCACCTACGGAGGCGAACTCCGTCCCATGCCGGACCCGGCGGCGACCGATGCCCAGCAATGGGCCGAACATCTGTTCTTCCCGGACAATGGAGCCGGCATCGTCACCGAGTGGTGTGCCACACGGCCACAGCCTATTGGTTTTTGGCGCAGCGCAACACGCTTACCGATGAGGTTATCCGCACTTTTACGCCTTCCGAGGTCTTCAAGCAAGGGAGGAGGTTCGCCGGCAAGGACGGGGGCGAGAAACCCTAGTGGCCACCGTCAACCGCCTGCCGGCCCCCTATGGGCTGCTGATCGACCGGCGCAAGCCTGTCTCCTTCAGCTTTGAAAACAAGCCATTCAAGGGGCTTGCCGGGGACAGCATCGCCAGTGCCTTAGCGGCCAATGGGCATTGGCTGCTCAGCCGCTCCTTCAAGTACCACCGGCCGCGGGGAATGCTGTCCATGGCCGGGCAAGACGCCAACACTCTAGTGCAACTGCCTGGCGAACCTAACGCCTTGGCTGACCGCCGCCGGGTCAGCGAGGGCCTTTGCGTGTTCGGCCAGAACTACCGCGGCACCTTGGCAACCGATCGGCTCGCCCTGCTCGGGCGCTTCGCCAAGTTCCTGCCGGTGGGCTTCTACTACAAGGCGTTCTTCAGACCGAAGGGCGCTTGGGATAAATGGGCGCCGCTGATGCGCAAGGTGGCCGGGTTGGGCGCATTGGACCCGAACCACCAATCGGAGCATCACGACAAGCAATACAAGTTCTACGACGTCGCCGTGGTTGGCGGCGGTCCGGCGGGGCTGGTGGCGGCGCTTGCCGCGGCCCAAGCGAATGCACGGGTGCTGCTGGTGGACGAAAATCCTCTTTTGGGCGGCTCGCTCGCCTACGCCCGCTTTGATGCGGAAGGCCGCCGCGGGGAAGCTCTGCGCCAGGAGCTCATCACCAAGGTGGAGGCCAAAGCCAACATCGACATCTTGGTTGACGCCCTGTGCAACGGCTGGTTTGCGGACAACTGGCTGGCGGTGGTCAAGGGCCACCGTCTTTACAAGGTGCGGGCCGCGCAAGTCCTGTTGTGCGTCGGTGCCTTGGAGCAGCCGGCGGTGTTCCGCAGCAACGATCTGCCCGGCGTGATGCTTGGCAGCGCGGCGCAGCGCCTGATGCGCCTCCACGCGGTTCGCCCCGGGCGCAAGGCGGTGGTGCTGACCGGCAACAGCCACGGCTACGGCGTGGCGCTGGACCTGCAGGAGGCTGGGGTGGTGGTTCAGGCCATCGTGGATTTGCGCCGCCAGCCGAACCCTGATGAGTTCACCCAAGCAGCCAACCAACGAGGCATTGCAGTCAAGACTGGCCATGCGGTCTATGAAGCCCGGGCCTTCGGTGGCCACCTGGCGGCGGTCGAAGTGCGCCGGATTCTCGATCAGGGCAGGTGCGTTGCACAAGGCGAGGCCATTGATTGCGATCTACTGTGCATGGCGGTGGGCTACACCCCCACCTACCAATTGAGTTGCCAAGCCGGCGGCCAACTGAGCTACGACGACGAAACCGCCATTTTCCACTTACGCGGCCTGCCGGAATCCGTGCGGGTCGCCGGCTCAGTCAACGGCGTTTGGGACCTAAATGCGGTGATGGCTGACGCCCGCCACGCTGCAAGCGCTGCAACGCGGGCGCTTGGCCAATCCGGCGATACAGTTCCCGAACCGGTGGCGAACAGGGGCGGCAGCCCAAATTTTCCTTGGCCCATTTTCCCCCACCCCAAGGGCAAGGAGTTCGTGGACTACGACGAGGACTTGCAGATCTGTGACATTCTCAACGCCGCTAAGGACGGCTACGAGCATGTGCAGTTGGTGAAGCGCTACTCCACTTGCGGCATGGGGCCTTCCCAAGGGCGGCACTCCGCCTTGGCGGTGGCCCGCCTAGTGGCCGCCGCCACCGGCAAAACGGTGGCGCAAACCGGCGTGACCACGGCCCGCCCGCCCTTTGCCGCCGAGCAGCTAGCGCACAATGCCGGGCGCAGTTTTTACCCGGTGCGGCGCAGCAACATGCACCACCGCCACCTGGAAGCCGGGGCGCAGATGCTGCAGGCCGGCGCGTGGCTGCGGCCGGCCTACTACGGGCCGAAGGGCGGCCAAGCGGTCGCGGTGGGCGCCGAAGTGATCAATGTGCGCAAGAACGTCGGCTTGGTGGACGTATCGACCTTGGGCGGAATCGAGGTGCGCGGCGCCGACGCCGGGGAATTTCTCAACCGCATGTACACCTATGTCTTCGCCAAGCAACCAGTAGGTCGGGGCCGCTATGCCCTGCTGACCAACGAGGCCGGCGTGATCATTGACGACGGAGTGGCCTGCCGTCTGCACGAACGCCAATACTACGTCACCGCCACCACCGGCGCCGTCGACCGGGTCTGCCAAGCCATGCTGCGCTGGAACGCCGAGTGGCGGCTTGACGTTGACATCGCCAACGTCACCTCCGCTTGGTGCGGCGTCAACCTTGCCGGCCCCAACTCTAGAGCGGTGCTGCAAAGCCTTTGCGAGGGCTTGGACTTAAGTACACAAGCCTTCCCATTCATGGGGGTGCGTGAAGGCAAGGTCGCCGGCATCCCGGCACGGCTGCTGCGGGTGGGGTTCGTCGGCGAACTCGGCTACGAGATCCATGCGCCGCAACACTGCGGCGAAGCGCTTTGGGACGCCTTGATGGACGCCGGCAAAAGCCTCGGCATCCAACCCTTCGGCGTTGAGGCGCAACGGGTTCTGCGGCTGGAGAAGGGCCACATCATCGTCGGCCAAGACACCGATGCCATGACCCATCCTTCGGAGTTGGGGATGGACTGGGCTGTTTCCCGCAAAAAGCCCTTTTTCGTCGGCGGCCGCACCCTGGAGGAGCTGGCGAAAAAGCCCTTGAGACGAGTGCTGGCCGGCTTCGTCGTGCATGACTCGGAGGTGCCCATGCCCCTGGAAGGCCATCTGGTGCTGGATGGCAACCGCATGATTGGCCGCGTCACCTCCTGCAGTTGGTCACCGACTCTGCAAAAGCCCATCGGGTTGGCCTACCTTCCCCCAAAAGCCGCCAATCCAAGCACCGAGATAGACATTAAGTGGAGCGGCGGCGTTAGGGTCAAGGCGAAAGTGTCGGCAACGCCGTTCTACGATCCGCAAGGCAAGCGGCAGGAAATGTAGTGATGCAGGCTTCCCCCGGCGCAACAGGCGCATCG
This sequence comes from uncultured Pseudomonadales bacterium, assembly GCA_958296025.1. Lineage (GTDB taxonomy): Bacteria > Pseudomonadota > Gammaproteobacteria > Pseudomonadales > Azotimanducaceae > Azophilus. The sequence goes on along the minus strand of OY282430.1, from coordinate 3,805,128 downwards.
CCAACCGCCTTCCAGCGGCGCAGCCAGCTATATCGCCGGCATCTGGACCTAGATGCAGCCTTTGCCGACTATGAGGGCGTCCTCGCAGTGGCGGCATACGCCGACCCCAGGGTTGAACGTGACCTTGCCGAAAGGTTGGGGCTGGCGGACCTGTCCACATGGCCGCGCAGCGGCTGCGCCGGCCCCAATGCGCCGCAATGGCTTGCCGACGCCGGCCGGCAACCGCCAAACAGGCCCAACAAAGCGGTGGCGCAGGAAGACGGCGGCTTGATTGCCCGCCTGTCGGAGCAGGAGTTTTTGATCCTTCAGGGTTTGGAGGCGGACCCCGGACTCTTCGCAACCCTCCAAGGCAACTGGCCGTCGGATGCCGCAGAAAGCGTCCATCCGCTGCCCCACGCCGACAGCCACTGCTGGCTGGCCCTCAGCGGCGCACTGGCGTCCGAAGCCCTTGCCAAACTCTGCGCCGTTGACCTAAGCAGCCGCTCCTTCGGGCTATGCGACGTCGCGCAAACCTCGCTGGCCCGGGTCAACGCCATCATCCTGCGCCAAGACTTGGGCACCACGCCCTGCTTCCACATCCTAAGCGATGCCAGTTCGGCGGAATACCTATGGGATGCCCTGCTCGACGCTATGCGGGAGTTTGGCGGAGCGCCAGTGGGATTGGAGGCGTTGCGAACGCTTAAGTTGCGTGACCGCCCCAGCGAAAGTTTCAGTCCGACAGAGCGGCATCCACGGATTCAGCCTCGAAAAGCCCCCTAGGCCGACAAGTTGGCATCCATGCACCGCACTCTGGCCAGGGTCGCTAAGCGGCGCAACATTTTTCCACACCAAGTATAAAATGCTTGACACGAAGTTGCTGCTGATGTTTGAATGCGGGACTCGGGCACGATGGCAGGAGGTGAATATGTCGGTGAAGGATCATGGAACTGCTTCCAGTTTTGGCGTTTTGTTGGCTTGTTGCCTATCGATGACGGCCTTGGCCCAAGACGCAACCGAAGCACCCGGGGCAGGTCCCGTCATAGAGGAAGTCTTTGTGACCGCCACGAAACGGGGGGCGGTTGCCGCCCAGGACGTGGCCTACAACATCTCGGTGGTCAACGGGGAGTTTCTCGACGACGTTGGGGCGGACGACTTTTACGGCTTCGCCCGTCGGACCGGGATTCAAGCCGAGGACGAAGGCCCCGGCGAGAAGCGCTTCATCATCCGCGGCGTCAACCTCGCCGGCAGCGCCAGTGTGGGCCTGTACTACGATGACATCCCCACCACCGGCTGGGGGCAGGGCGGCAATGGCGACGGCCAGCCGGACTTCCGCGTCGTGGACTTGGAGCGCATCGAGATCCTGCGCGGGCCGCAAGGCACCCTGTACGGCGCCGGATCGGTCGGCGGCACCATCCGCTTCGTCACCAACAAGCCCAACATGCGGGAGTTTGAAGGCAGCCTCAACGCCGATTTCGCTGGCGTCGGCCAAGGGGGCGGCGCCAATTACGCCTTTGACGGGGTGATCGACATTCCCTTGGTCGAAGACCGGCTGGGCCTGCGCGTCGTCGGCTTTTGGATGGACCGGGACGGCGTCACCGACAACCTGTTCCTGGGCATCGACGGCACCAACTACCAAGAGGTGGACGGCGGCCGGGCCATTCTGCGCTGGAACGCCACGGATGCGCTGACGGTCACCGGGTCCTACTGGCGGCAGAACACCGAGGTGGGCGACCGCCCTGAGTGGAATCCGCTTTGCAACCCCGCTGTGCATGTCTGCTACGTCAACCCGGCGGTTGGCACCGAGCCGCCGGACTCCACGGTCATCACCACAAGCAGCAACAGCCAGCGCATCTCCACACAAGGCACGGTCACGCCCTACGTTGGCGACATGGACATCTACGCCTTGAACGTGCGGCACGAATTTGACTTCGGCACCTTCACCAGCGCCACTTCCTGGTTCATCCGCGACGTCAACACGGCCTTTGAAGGCTCCGATTTCTCCGGCGGGCGGTTTTTCAGTCCGGATTCGGTGCTGCCGGTGGGCACCGCCCAAGACACGGAGCAGTTCAGTCAGGAGCTGCTGTTCTCCTCGCGTCTCGGCGGTCCGTTCAATTTCGTGGCCGGCTTCTTCTATCAAAACCGGGAGAGCCTGTTCCGCCAAAGAGCCGCGGTGGTCGCCCCGGCACCTGGCCTCACGGGCTTGGATTTGCTGTACCAGGGTCAGCCGCAGGAGAGCTTTGTGAACACGATGTGGTTCCTGGAGAACATCGTGGGCATTCCAGGGGTGTTGGCCAGCTTGGGCAGCGGCGTCATTTTCGACACTCAGTTTGAGCGGGACTTCACCCACACGGCCGTATTCGGGGAGGTCAACTGGCAGGTTGCGGAGCGGTTCATGCTGGACTTCGGGGTGCGCTGGTTTGACCTGGACAACGAAATAGAGGAAACCAAGCTGCTCAAGCCGGACTTCACCAACCTGCTCCTAGGGGTGCCGCTTGCGGAGGCCAACCAGTCGTCGAGTTTCAGCGACACCATCCTCAAGGTCACCGCGTCCTTTGACTTCACTGACGACATCCTGGGCTACGCCACCTGGAGCGAAGGGTTTCGGGAGGGCGGCGTAAATCCCTTGAGGACAGCCGAGTTTCTGCCCATCGGCTTCGAGCCGGACACGGTCACCAATTACGAGGCCGGCTTGAAGATGGATCTGCTGGACCGGCAACTGGTGGTCAACACCGCCTTCTACCTCGTCGAGATCGAAAACCTGCAGGTTTTCGTCCCCGACCCGACCGGCCTGTTCTTCCTGTTCCTGAACCTTGAAGAAGGCGGCGCCGACATCAAGGGCTTTGAGCTGGAGGTGACCTATGCGCCCTTCGCCATCGCTGGTCTGCAGGCGCAGTTCGGCGCCCAGTGGGCGGATGCCGAATACACGGCGGACATCCCCGGCTTAAACCCCGACGGCAGCCTTGGCGTAGGGGACCCAGAGCGGAACGGGCGGGACGGCGATCCCTTGGAGCAAGTCGGCGATTGGACCCTGAGCGGGAACATTCAATATGGCTTCCCGGCTTTCGGCCGGCAGGCGTTCGTGATGCTGGACTGGTCCTACACGGGCGAAGCCTTTTCCGACGACAATCCCCGTTCCCCCTTTGGCGACGACGTGGGCGACTACCACTTGGTGGGCCTGCGCTTGGGCGTCAGCGGCGAGGAGTGGGGCGGCTGGAGCGCGACCCTGTACGCCAACAACCTGTTCGATGAGGACGGCTTAATCACTTACGAAGACCGCAAGGAGTTCTTCCCGGACATTCGCCCCAACAGCCCAACCTACATCACCACCTATCCGCGCACCATTGGCTTGAACCTGAGCAAGACCTTCTAGGATGCGCCCCGCGGAGAAAACCATGAGAGAACGCAAAATTGCATCCCGCTTAGGGCGGACCCTCGTTTCCGCCTTGGCGTTGCTCTTGTTCGCCCAACAACCTTTGGCGACGGACTTGGTCATTGCCAACGCCCGCCTGATCGACGGTACCGGCGCTCCACCCCGAGACGGCGTCAACATCCTGCTGTCTGGCGGCCGTGTGCAGTCCGTCGGCACGGACGAGATTGACGTCAAGGGCGCCCAGTTCATTAACGCCAAGGGCAAGACTGTCCTACCGGGCCTCACCGATGCGCATGTGCATTCGTCAATGGAGTTCCCCGTGCCACCGGAGGAAATGGGCTCCGGCTATCCGGACCCCAAGTGGGCGGTTTACAGCGACGACAAGATTCGCGCCTTCATGAAGGGCAACTTCGGCACGCAAATGCTGCGGTACCTGGAAAGCGGCGTCACCACCATTATCGACCCCGGCACCCACTTCCCTTGGGGCTTGGAGATGCGGGAAAGCCTGCGTTCCGGCAAGGTCCTGGGGCCGCGCCTTTACATCACCGGGCGGCTGTTCACGGCGCCGGGCGGGCATCCGGCCTCTACCGTCTGCAACAGCGATCCTTGGTGCATACAGTCAATTACCGTGGCCACGGACGACCCGGAAGTGGCCCGGGAAGGCGTCCGCACCCTAGTCGCCGGCGGCGTGGACGGGGTCAAGATAGTCTATGACGGGCAGCGGGAGGACGGTGCGCCCGGAACCTTCGGTGATTCCACTCCCCATCTCAAAAAGGAGGTGATGGAGGCAGTCATTGACGAAGCCCACAAGCAGGGCGTAAAGGCGTTGGCGCACACCTTCGTGATCGCGGACACATGGGAGGTTGTGAAGGCCGGCGTTGACGGCTTGGTCCACTTCACCACGATGGCGGATGGCAGCTACCAAACTCCGGATGGTGAATATCTGCCGGCCGTGCTCAACCGCTTTGACGTGCCCACAACCACCACCATCGGTTTCCTCGATGAGGAGCGGAGAATGCCGGATGCGCCGCCGGAAATGCAGGAGCAGTGGAACGCCATGCTGGCCAGCATCGGGCTAAGCCTGCGGGCCATGGCCGACGCCGGCGTAACCTTGATCTTCGGCACTGACTACTTCGGCCTAGGCATCGACCCTCATCCCCGGGACATGCTGCTGAACGAAGCCCGCACCTTGGTCAAGGCCGGCTTCAGCGAGATGGAGGTGATCCAAATGACCACCGGCAACGCCGCTAGGCATCCTCTAACACCAGACGCCACCGGCACCATTGAGCCGGGCAAGTTTGCCGACGTCATCATGCTCGACAGCGACCCGCTGCAGAACATTGACGCCATCTTTTCCCCACAGGTGGTCATCAAGGCTGGGGAGATCGTCATCGACAAACGCTAATCCGACGCCCGCGCCGCCGCGGAGCGTTCGTCTTGGAATCAAGGCCGCATCGTGAAGCGCACCGGGCCCGTCAATCGGTCCAGCTGCGGCTGAATCCATTCTATCCAGCGGCATAGGAAGGGGCGGGTCTCCCGGGGATCGATCAGTTCATGAACGGCGAAGGATTCCGCACGGGGGAAAGGAGAACGGGCCTCGCGCAACTGCGCTTCGAGTTGCCGACGCTTGGTGTCCGGATCTTTGGCGGCGGCGATCTCCCGATGGAAGGCCACCGCCACGCCGCCCTCCAAGGGCAGCGCACCGGTCTCCACGGAGGGCCAAGCCAGGATGTACGCATGGGGTGCGTAGTGGGCGGCGCTGGCCACGCCGAAGCCCTTGTGTACCTGAATGACCGCCCAAGGCACACTGGCCTGGGCGGCGGCGGCCACCGCCGCCATGCCATAGCGGATGGTGCCGGCCCGCTCCGCTTCGGGGCCGATCATGAAGCCAGGCTGATCGACGAAGTTCACCACCGGCAGGTGGAAGGTGTCGCAGGTCTCCACGAAGCGCCGATACTTCTGCGCGGCTTCGGCGGTCATGGCCCCGGCATAATGGCGATTGTCGTTGGCTAGAACGCCCACCGGCTGGCCGCTTAGGCGGGCCAGGGCGCAAATCTGGCTAGGGCCGTAGGCGGCACCGACCTCGAACAGGGAGCCTTCATCGACGATCAGCCGCAGGATGGCCCGCATGTCAAAGGCGGCGTTGGCCTCCTTGGGTACGGCGTCGAGCAGTTCCGGCGCCATGCGCTGCGGGTCGTCGTTGCCGACCGCCTTGGGCGCACGCTCCCAAACCGAGGCAGGGAAGTAGCTCAGGTAGCGACGAATCTGGCGGCAGGCGTCCCGTTCGTCCTCGGCAATGTTGTCAACCACGCCGCTGACGGCATGAACCTGGGCGCCGCCCAACTGCTCCTTGCTGAGATCGACACCCAAGGCCCGCTTGACCAAGGCCGGGCCACCGATCAGCACTTGGGCGGTGTCCTTGGTCATGACAGCGAAGTGGGAGGCCACCAGCCGCCCGGCCGGAAAGCCGGCCACGGGACCGAAGGCGCCTGAGGCGATGGGGACTTCTCCCAAAGTGTCGGCGATGATGCGGAAACGGGGTTCGGCGAACACCGGTTCCCCCACCGTGCCGCCCTTGCGCCCGGAACTTTTGACGCTGCCGCCGCCGCCTTCGAGCAGGCGCACCAAGGGTGTGCGGTAGTGGCAGGCCAAGTGCTCGGCGTAGATGCTCTTGCGCAGCCCGGCGGCGTTCGGCGAACCGCCCTTGAGGGTGAAGTCCTCGCCGCCCACCACCACCCGACGGCCGTCGATCTTGCCGAAACCAAGGACGTAATTCGCCGGGACGTAGCCGGTCAACTGATCCTTGCTGTCATATTCGGGAACGGCGGTCGCCTGTCCATGTTCGTGAAAGGAGCCGCGGTCCAGCAGCACGTCGATGCGCTCGCGCACCGTCAGGCGGCCCTTGGCGTGCTGCCGGGCAGTCCCCTCCTTGCCACCCTGCTGCTTGGCCAAATGCCGTCGCCGGGCCAACTCCCCGACTTCGTCTTCCCAGTTCATGGGCGGCGTTGAACGGCCTTGGCGGTCAATGCTTGAATTGGGGTTGGCGCCGCTCGAAGTTGGCCTTGACCGCCTCCACTTGGTTGGGCGCGCCGATCAGGGTTCTTTGGATGGACGCCTCCAAGGCCAGACCGGTGGCTGGGTCCGCCCGCCAACTTTCCTCCAGGAGTTTTTTGCCGGCCCGCACCGCGTCGGGGGACTTGTCGGCGATTTCCTTGGCCAAGGCCATGGCGGCGGCAAGCGGGTCCTCAGCCACATGGGTCACCAAGCCGAGCGCTTGAGCCTCCGTGCCGGTCAGGACGCGGCCCGTGAAGGTGAGTTCCTTGGCCACGTCCAACGGCAGCAGGTCACGCAGGGTTTGGCTGATGCTCATGTCCGGGATCAGGCCCCACTTGATCTCCATGACGGACATCTTCGCATCCGGCGCAGCGAACCGGATGTCCGCGCCCAAGGCGATTTGACAACCGCCCCCGTAGGCCACGCCATGGATGGCGGCGATGGTCGGCACCGGCATGGTCTTCCAGACATAGCCGGGGCGCTGCGCGAAGTTCTCCGGCCCCTGCCCCTCCTGCGCCAGCATCTCGTCCGTGTTGCGCCGCGCCGTCGCTAGCCCCTGCATGGACTGCATGTCCAATCCGGCGCAGAAGCCGCGCCCGTTGCCGGACAGCACCACCGCGCGCACCTCCTGCATCTTGGCCAGGCGATGCCCGGCTTCGATGATGGCCTGAAACATCTGCGGGCTGAGCGCATTGTACTTCTCGGGCCGGTTGAGGCGCACGTCGGCGACGCCGCGCTCGACTTCCACGGTGACCAATTCCATCATCCTCCGTCTCCTTGAATTGCCTTTTTCCGCCCGTTTTTCGCGGCGGCGCACTGTAGCACAACCCACCCTGCGGCGGGGCCAGGGACCATCCCCGCTCGCGCTGCCTTGCCGGACGAAAAAACGGCTCTCGGCAGAGACCCGCTCAGATAGTGTTAACAGGCCCTAGTGGATTAAAATACGCCGCTTTTCGTTGAGGACTACGCAAAATGGCTTATCGATTTGACGGCAGGGTGGCCATCGTCACCGGCGCCGGGGGCGGCTTGGGCCGGTGCCATGCCTTGGAGTTGGCGCGGCGCGGCTGCAAGGTGGTGGTGAACGATCTCGGTGGAGCAGTCGATGGCACTGGCGGAAGTTCGGAGGCCGCCGCCAAGGTGGTGGCGGAAATTGAGGGGGCTGGGGGCGAGGCCATCGCCAACGGCGGCTCGGTCAGCGATCGGGCCGGGGCGCAGAGCATGGTGGCGGACGCCAAGAACCGATGGGGGCGGGTCGATGTCCTCATCAACAACGCTGGCGTCCTGCGCGATAAATCCTTCCACAAGATGGAGTTGGACGACTTTCAATTCGTTCTGGACGTCCACCTGATGGGCTCGGTCAACGTCACCCGCGCCGTTTGGCCCATCATGCGAGAGCAGAACTATGGGCGTATCGTGGTCACCAGTTCGCCGAGCGGCCTGTACGGCAACTTCGGCCAAGCCAACTACGGCAGCGCCAAGCTGGGCTTGGTGGGGCTGATGAACACCCTGAAGATCGAGGGCGCTCGCTACAACATCCGCACCAACACCATCGCCCCGGTGGCCGCCACCCGCATGACGGAGAACCTGATGCCCAAGGAGGCCCTGGTCAACCTGGCGCCGGAACTGGTCACTCCGGCGGTAGTCTATCTCTGCACGGAGGATGCCCCCAACGGCGTGGTGCTGCAGGCCCAAGGGGGCAAGTTCTCCGTCGCCTGCATCGTCGAGAACGCCGGGGTGGAGTTGGGAGCGGAAGCCACCGCCGAAGACATCGGCGCCGACTTTGCACGGATTGCGGATCTGGCCGGCGCCAAGCCGCGCGGCAACCTCGACCTCGGCGCGATCTAAGCGGCGCTGGCCAAGGCTCGGTCAACAGCAGATGGCGGCGGCAGCGCTAACCCTTGCCCTCAGCTTTGTGGTCGCCGGTGCCCTATGGCTCGGCGTGGGGGTGAAGATCAAGCTGAATGAGGACAAGCAGGTCAACGATCTGCTCAACCTCGCCCTCTACTATTTTGTCAGCTTGCCGGTGGTCTTCGCCATCGTCTTTGCGGTGATCGGCTAGGGTCTGTTAACAGGCCCTAGTCGCCGACTCACCGATCATGTGGGAACTGTGGAAATGGCTTTGGGAATGGGCGGTGGCGCTGCGCCGGCGTCTCGCTAGCCTAGATGTCGCGCCTTGAACTGCGCCACTTGCGCACCTTGACGGCGCTGCGGGACACCGGCAGCCTAGTGGAGGCGGCGGAGCGGGTGTTCCTGACCCAGTCGGCGCTTTCCCATCAGTTGAAGGTCGTTGAGACCGCCATCGGCTGCCCGGTTTTCGTGCGCAAGACCCGGCCGTTGCGCTTCACCAGCGCTGGAGTGCGGCTGTTGCAGCTGGCCGATGAGGTGCTGCCCTTGGTGCGCGGTGCCGAAGCCGACCTGGAAAAGTTGGCCGGCGGCCAAGCCGGGCGCATACTCATCGCCATCGAATGCCATAGTTGCCTGGAATGGCTGTTGCCGGCCATCGGCGGCTACCGGGAGGCTTGGCCGCAGGTGGAAATGGACGTCTCCTCCGGTTTCCACTTTGAACCCCTGCCGGCCCTGTGCCGGGGCGACCTAGACCTCGTCATCACCGCCGACCCGATTGCCGGGCTAGGGCTGAGCTATCTGCCGCTGTTCAGCTACGAATCGCAGTTGGCTGTGGCCAAGGAACACCGTTTGGCCGGGCGGGAATGGATTGCGCCTCAAGACCTCGCCGCCGAAACTCTCATCACCTACCCCGTGGACCGTAACCGGCTTGTGGTGTTCACCGGCTTTCTGGATCCGGCCGGGGTGGTCCCCGCCTCGGTTCGCCATGTGGAGTTGACGGCCATGATGGTGCAGTTGGTCGCCAGCCGCAGGGGGGTGGTTTGCCTGCCCAACTGGGCCCTGCACGAGTATCTGAAAAAAGGCAGCGTGGCGGTGGCTTCCCTAAGCGAGGAAGGGATCTGGTCAACCCTATACGCGGCGGTGCGCGAGGACCAGGCGGAGGCGCCCTTCATGCAGGGTTTCATCCGCACCGCCATCGAAACCTGTTTCTCCCAGCTGTCTGGTATCGTCACCGCACAGGGCGACTGAAGGGGCGGCGGGACAGGACACTGGCGGGAAGGGCGGAACTGAACATCTCGGCGCAGTCGTTCGGTTTCCCCAATTTTGGAAGCGCTACGGCGGTGACCGGGGGCGCGGCGGCATCATCGCCACGGCGATGGCGCTGGGAATCAGCAGGACGCCTAGGCTGATCCAAGCCAGATCGTAGCTGCCGGAGACGTCCCGCAGATGGCCGGCGATCCAAGGCCCCACCGCCGCCAACGTGGTGAAAGGTCCCAGCAGCCCCATCACTTGGCCGAAGGCGCGGATATCGAAGTTCTGGCTGACCAAGGCGCCGAGCAGGGGCAGGAAGCCCCCAGCGACGAACCCCAACAGGCCGCAGACCAGCAGCAGCGCGGGATAGCTCAGCTCCGTCAGCATGCAGCCAAAGGCGATGACGAGCCCGCCCAAGGCCAGCGCCAGCAGGACGCGCAGATCCCAACGGTCCGCCATGATGCCAAAAAAGACTTTCGCGCCGACCATCACCGCCGCCATCACCGAGACCACATAGGCGGCGGCCTGAGCGCCGATCCCCAAATCGGCGGCGTAGGGCGCTAGGTTCTGATGGGCGCCGCCAAAGGCGGTTCCCACTGGTGTGATGAAAAAAACGGTCAACCAGAAGACACGCTGACGCAGCACGTCCAGCACCGTCAAGCCGGAAGGGGGCGGCTCTGCATTCATCGCGGAAACGTCGGTTCGGTTGGTTTGTACGGCCTGACCTCGCCCGTCGCCCACCACCCACCAAACCAAGGGCACGATGGCAACCACCACCAACAGCGCCAACAGGTCGTTGGTGGCCCGCCAGCCCAGCTCCGCATTGAGGGTGGTGACCAAGGGCGGCAGGCTGAACCCACCGATGGAAGTGCCGATGGTGACCACGCCGAGCGCGGTGCCTCGTCGCCGGGTGAACCAGCGCGCCGCCAGGGTTTGCCCGGCCAAGGGACCGGCCAACACCAGCCCCGCCACCACCAGGGTGCCGAAGATCAGGTGCAGGTGCCAGAATGCGCCGGCCCGTCCGGCCAAGGCCAGCCCAAGGGCAAAGCAAAGGGCGCCGGCGATGATGAGGCCGCGGATGGAGAGCCGGTCCAAGGCCCGCCCCGCCAGCGGCGCAAGCAGGCCCATGCCGGCCTGCAGGGCGAGGAACACCGTCATCACATCGCCGCGCCCGACATCGAAATCCGCCGACCAAGGCGCCACCCAAAAGGTAAAGGAATAGATGCCGATGCCGAAGGTGACGGCTTGAAACAGCATGGCCACCGCCAGAACACTCCAGCCGCGATGCCAAGACATGATTTGCTTTTCCCCCTTTGCGCCGCCGCCTCGCCTCGTCTCAGTTTGAATCGCCAGGCCAGCGGTGTGGTTAACGAGCTGAACTGAGGCCCTACCCGGCGCCTTCTCGAAGGCGTTCCGGCCATTCAGCCCATGCTAAAATCACCCTCTTTTTGGACCCCCGCCTTCATGTCCGACCTAAGCCCCAGTCCGGGGCGCGAAATACTGCCGGTCAACATCGAGGACGAGCTTCGCCAATCCTACTTGGATTATGCGATGAGCGTCATCGTCGGCCGCGCCCTGCCGGATGTGCGGGACGGCCTGAAGCCCGTGCATCGTCGGGTGCTGTTCACCATGAACGGGCTGAACAACACCCACAACCGTCCCTACATGAAGTCCGCGCGTGTGGTCGGGGACGTCATGGGCAAGTACCACCCGCACGGCGACGTGGCCATCTACGACACCGTGGTGCGCATGGCCCAGACCTTTGCCATGCGTTACCTGCTAGTCGATGGGCAGGGCAACTTCGGCTCCGTCGATGGGGACCCGCCGGCCGCCATGCGCTACACCGAGGTGCGCATGGCCCGCCTAGCCTCCGAACTGCTGGCGGATCTGGACAAGGAAACCGTTCCCTTCGGCCCCAATTACGACGACACCCTTACCATGCCGGAGGTGCTGCCCACCAGGGCGCCCAATCTGCTCATCAACGGCAGTTCCGGCATCGCCGTGGGCATGGCCACCAACATCCCGCCGCACAACCTGCGCGAAGTGGTTGATGGCTTGCTGGCCCTGATGGACGACCCGCTCATCGGCATCGACGGGCTGATGGAGCACATCCAAGGGCCGGACTTCCCCACCGCCGGCATCATCAACGGGCGCGCCGGCATCGTCGAAGCCTACCGCACCGGGCGGGGGCGCATCTACGTCCGGGCTAGGGCAGAGGTGCTGCGCAACGACAAGACCGACCGGGAAACCATCGTCGTCACCGAGATTCCCTACCAGCTCAACAAGTCCCGGCTGATCGAGAAGATCGCCGAGTTGGTCAAGGAAAAGCGCATCGAGGGCATCACGGAACTGCGCGACGAGTCCGACAAGGACGGCCTGCGCATCGTCATTGAACTGCGCCGCGGCGAGGCCGGGGATGTGGTGCTGAACAACCTCTACGCGCAAACGCAGTTGCAATCCGTCTATGGCATCAACTGCGTCGCCTTGGTCGATGGCCAGCCTCGGGTGCTCAACCTCAAGCAAATGCTGGAAGCCTTCCTGCAGCACCGCAAGGAGGTGGTCACTAGGCGCTCCCTCTACCTGCTGCGCCGCGCCCGGCAACGCGGCCACCTGCTGGAGGGGCAGGCGGTGGCGCTGGCCAACATCGAAGAGGTGATTGAGCTGATTCGGCGCTCGCGCTCCGCCGCCGAGGCGCGCACGGCCCTCATGGGGCGCGGCTGGCATTCCCGCAACGTGGAGGCCCTGCTGGAGCGGGCCGGGGCACAGGCCTGCCGCCCGGAGGGACTGGGCGAGGAGTTTGGCCTGCGCGACGGTGCTTACCACCTATCCCAAGAGCAAGCCCAGGCCATTCTGGACTTGCGCCTGCACCGCCTGACCGCCTTGGAGCAGGACAAACTGATCGAGGACTACCAAGGCGTGCTGGACGAAATCGCCGAACTGCAGGAAATCCTCGGCGACAAGGAGCGCTTGGCCGAAGTTGTCCGCGAAGAGTTCAGGGCCTTGGCGGGCACCTATGGCGACGAGCGGCGCACGGAGATCCTCGCCAGCCAGGAGGATTTGACCATAGAGGACCTCATCACCGTGGAGGACCTAGTGGTGACCATCTCCCACCAAGGCTACGCCAAGACCCAGCCCTTGCACGCCTACCAGGCGCAACGGCGCGGCGGGCGCGGCAAGTCGGCGGCCAGCGTACGGGAGGAGGATTTCGTGGAGCACCTGCTGATCGCCAACAGCCACGACACCCTGCTGTGCTTCTCCAACCTCGGCAAGGTCTATTGGCTGCGGGTATTCCGCATCCCGCAAGGCAGCCGCAACGCCAAGGGCCGGCCCCTTGTCAACTTGCTGCCGTTGGAACAGGGCGAGCGCCTCACCTCCTTTCTGCCGGTGAACAGCTTCGACGGCGACCGCTTCGTGTTCATGGCCACCGCCGACGGCACGGTGAAGAAGACCGAGCTTTCGCAGTTCTCCCGCCCCCGCCCAAGCGGCCTGATCGCCTTGGGCCTGACGGAGGGCAACACCTTGGTCGGCGCCGCCATCACGGACGGCAGGCGGGACATACTGCTGACCGCCAGTTCCGGCAAGGCGGCCCGCTTCAAGGATTCCGACGTGCGGGCAATGGGGCGCAGCGCCAGGGGAGTGCGCGGCATCCGCTTAGCCCCCGGCCAGCGGGTGATCTCCTTGGTCATCCCGGACGAGAACGGGTTGCTGCTCACCGCCAGCGCCCGGGGCTACGGCAAGCGCACTTGGCTCAGCGAATTCCCGGTTAAGGGAAGGGGCGCCCAAGGCGTCATCGCCATGAAGGCCAGTCAGCGCAACGGCGAACTGGTGGCGGCGTTGCAGGTGTTCGATGGCGATGAACTGATGCTCATCAGCGACCTCGGCACCTTGGTGCGCACCGGCGGCGACGGGGTGTCCATCATCAGCCGCAACGCCCAAGGGGTGCGGCTCATCAATCTGCGCGAGGGGGAAAGCCTGAACAGCGTTGCCCGCATCGCCGAATCCATGCTCAATGGGGATGCGCCGACGGAGGACGATGAGGAAGCCGCCTCTTCATCTGAATGACCGTGGATTGGTTTTTCTCGAAGGGGGCTGAGCAAGTGGACCACAAGGGCTGCGTCGAGCAGGTGGTCGGCTTGGGGCCGCAGCCTGCCAGCTTTTTCAACGGCGGAGCAACTGAACCGATGCGCGGGTCATTAGTGAACGCCGTTGGTCCCGGTTGGTTTGGCGCATGGCGTTGCTGGCAAGCGGCGGAAGCATTGACGTGAAGGATAGGGCCTTCAACTTCTCCCCCGGCCCGGCGGCCCTGCCCACGAAGGTGCTGGCCGAGGCGCGGGATGAGCTGCTCGACTTCCGCGGCACCGGCGTTTCCGTGATGGAGATGAGCCATCGCAGCCGGGAGTTCATGGATATGGCCGAGGCCGCCGAAGCGGACCTGCGCACCTTGCTGAACATGCCGCGGGAATACCGAGTGTTGTTCCTGCAAGGCGGGGCCACCATGCAGTTCTCCGCCGTGCCCCTGAACCTGCTCGGCGGCAAGACCAAGGCGGACTATGTGCATACTGGCCATTGGTCGGCCAAGGCCATCAAGGAGGCGCGCAACTTCTGCGCTGTCCATGTGGCGGCCAGCGGCGAGGCGTCGGGCTTCAACCACATACCGCCGTTGAGTGAATGGCGGGTGCGCGAGGACGCCGCCTATCTACACATTTGCGGCAACGAGACCATCGGCGGCGTACAGTTCCATGACTATCCCGACCTAGGCATCTCCTTGGCGGCGGACCTGTCCTCGGATTTTCTCTCCCGGCCTTTGGATGTGCGCCGCTTCGGCCTGATTTACGCCGGGGCGCAGAAGAATTTCGGCCCTGCCGGCCTGACCTTGGTGATCGTGCGGGAGGACCTGCTTGGTCAGGCGGCGCCGACCACGCCGACTCCCGTAAACTATGAAGTGCAGCTCGGCGCCGACTCCATGTCCAACACGCCACCCACCTTCGCTTGGTACATGGCTGGTCTGGTCTTCAAATGGCTGCTCCGGCAGGGCGGGCTTGAAGCCATGGCGGCATGCAACGAAGCCAAGGCCACAAGGCTGTACGAGGCCATCGACAACAGCAACTTCTACCATTCTTCGGTGGCCCTTGCCGACCGCTCCCTGATGAACATCCCTTTCACCCTGTCTGAGCCGCGCTTGGACGGCGCCTTTTTGGAGGGTGCCGAGGCCCGCGGCCTGCTTAACCTGAAGGGGCACCGCAGCGTCGGCGGCATGAGGGCCAGCCTGTACAACGCCGTCCCCAAGGAAGCGGTGGTCGCCTTGGTGGAATACATGGCCGAGTTCGAGCGGAAGCGGGCTTAAAGGCGTTTTGGCCGGCAGCTTCCAGCACCGGCGGCGCGGCGAAACGGCAGGTTAAACTAAGCCCATGAGTAAGGACGACGCCGCACTCGCCCCCATCCGCAAGCGCATCGACGAGGTGGACGCCGAACTGCAACGGCTGCTGAACGAGCGGGCCGCCCTGGCCTTGGAGGTGGGCCGCATCAAGCAGGCGCAGCCCGGCGATGCGCCGCCAGTCTTCTACCGCCCGGAACGGGAGGCGCAGGTGCTGGCCGCCCTGAAGGCGCGTAACCAAGGCCCCTTATCCGACGAAGCCGTCGCCCGCCTGTTCCGCGAGATCATCTCCTGCTGCCTTTCCTTGGAGCAGCCCCTAAGCATCGCCTATCTAGGGCCGGCCGGCACCTACACGGAAATGGCGGCGCTGGCGCAATTCGGCCACTTCGCCCGCACCCGGCCCCTGCCGGCCATTGATGAGGTGTTCCGGGAGGTGGAGAGCGGCGGCGCCCACTTCGGCGTCGTGCCGGTGGAGAACTCCACCGAGGGCATGGTCAACCACACCCTGGACTGCTTCATGGAGTTTCCCCGGCAGGTCAAGATCTGCGCCGAGGTGGAACTGCCCATCCATCACGCCTTCATCCTGCATCCGGACAACGACGGTCGCCCGGAAGGGGTGGCGAAGATCCTCTCCCACGCCCAGTCCCTGGCGCAATGCCGCCTGTGGCTGGACCGCCACTATCCCGGGGTGGAGCGTTTGGCCGTGGCCAGCAACGCCGAGGCGGCTCTGCAGGTTTCCCAAGACCCCTCACTAGCTGCGCTGGCGGGGGAGACCGCGGCGGAGCGCTACGGCCTGAGGGTGGTCGCCAGCCACATTGAGGACCGCCAGGACAACAAGACCCGGTTCTTGGTGTTGGGCCGCCAGGACGTCGGGCGCAGCGGAAGGGACAAGACTTCCATCCTGGTCTCCACCAAAAACGAGCCCGGCGCTCTGTTCCGGGTGCTGGAACCCTTCCACCAGCACAACATCTCCCTAAGCCGCATCGAAACCCGCCCGGCCCGCTCCGGGGACTGGTCCTACGTCTTCTTCATCGACTTCGACGGCCACGGCCAGGATGCCTCGGTGCGGCAAGCCCTGCAGGAGGTGGCGGCGGTGGCCCTGGAGGTGCGCTCCTTGGGCTCCTATCCTCGCTCCGCGGTCTAACCCGCATCGTTGCGCACCTGTCCATGGTCAGGCCCTCCCCGACTGAGCTGCTCCAACAGCTTGGGCCATTGCGGTGAAGCGACCAAGAACATCCGCAGCCTCCACCCGCAGCCGTCCTTTATAGGTGATTCCCCCGATAGCCCTGCCGAGCCTGTCGATAAATTGACTCGCATGTTTTCCCGACCGCGAGGCAAGAACGAACGCTCCACCACGAAGCCCAGCCTCTCTGCTGTCCAGCCGTGCGGCGCTTGGCTTAACCCGCGCATTGACCTGCCCAAGGCAAATGCGCAATCCTTCCATGTCGTCCAAGAACCCAGCGATAAACCACGAGCATGGTCCAAACAACATCCATGACCGGCCCCGTGAACGGCAGCATCGCCGGCCTTAAGCCCTACCGTCCGGGGCGCAGCATCGACGAGGTGGCCCGGGAGCTGGGCCTAACCGATGTGGTGAAGTTGGCCAGCAACGAAAACCCCCGGGGACCGGCGGCGGCGGTGCGGGAGCGCATTCGAGAGGCCATCGGCGACCTGTCCCGCTATCCGGACGGGAATGGCGACCGGCTGAAGGCGGCCTTGGCGGCCCGGCACGGCATCGCGCCGGAGCGCATCACCTTGGGCAACGGCTCCAACGACGTGCTGGAGTTGGCCGCCAAGGCGGTGCTGGAGCCCGGCTGCGAGGCCATCATGCCCGCCCACGGCTTCATCGTTTTTTATTTGGCCCCCATTGGCTGCGGTGCCCGGCTGGTGATCGCCCCGGCGCGGAACTTCGGCTGCGACCTGCAGGCCATGTTGGATTTGGTCACGGAGAACACCCGCATCCTGTTCATCGCCAACCCCAACAACCCCACCGGCAGCTTTGTCGGCCGGGCCGACCTCGAGGCCTTTCTCGACCATTTGCCGGAACGGGTTTGGGTGGTGCTGGACCAAGCCTACGAGGAGTACGTCTCGGTGTCGGACCGCCCGGACGGGCGGGTGTTGCTGGAGCGCCATCCCAACCTCATCGTCACCCGCACCTTCTCGAAGATCCACGCCTTGGCCGGGCTGCGGGTGGGTTACGCGCTGAGCTCCCCGGAAGTCGCCGACCTGATGAACCGCGCCCGCCAGCCGTTCAATGTCAACAGCCTCGCCTTGGCTGCCGCGGAGACGGCGTTGGCGCAGGCGGAATATGTGGCGGAAAGCGCCGCCCTGAACGCATCCGGCTTGGCGGTGCTGAAGGACGGCTTGGAGCGCTTGGGCTATGCGCCGCTGCCCTCCGCCGGCAACTTCCTCTGCGTCGATTTAGGAAGGGAGGCGCCCGCCGTCTTCCAAGCGCTGTTGCGCAAGGGAGTGATCGTGCGCACCCTGCTGGAGTACGGACTGCCCAACCACATCCGCGTGACCGTCGGGCTGCCGGAGGAAAACCGACGGTTCCTGACGGCGCTTGCCGAACTGCCATGACCGCCGCGTCACCATCGTCGCCCCCGCCGCATCCAGCCGCCGCCGCCCCACCCCGCATCCGCTCACTGCTTCCCTCCCACTGCCATCGCACAGCCAGCTCGCCGTAACAAGGAAGGATTCGGATGCAGGCAAAGGCTGACGGTGGCGCCGCACCCGTGATCTGCATCGACGGCCCCGGCGGTTCCGGCAAGGGAGTGCTGGCCGCGGCCTTGGCGGAGAGGCTGGGCTGGCGCTATCTGGACAGCGGCGTTCTGTACCGCGCCGTGGCGGTCTTGGCCTTGGATGCGCGGCTTGGCTT
Source organism: uncultured Pseudomonadales bacterium (assembly GCA_958296025.1). Taxonomy (GTDB): domain Bacteria; phylum Pseudomonadota; class Gammaproteobacteria; order Pseudomonadales; family Azotimanducaceae; genus Azophilus. The sequence goes on along the minus strand of OY282430.1, from coordinate 3,787,377 downwards.
GGACGACGAGGCCGCCTTGGCCCGCTTGGCGGAGGGCATGGACGCCGCAACCGAAGGCGGGCGCCTCAAACTGAACGGCGATGACCGCACCGAGGACATCCGCAAAGAGCCGGTGGCCGAGTCCGCCTCCACCGTGGCCCGGCACCCGGCCGTGCGCAAGGCCCTATTGCAGCAGCAGCGCAACGCCCGGCGGGCGCCTGGGTTGGTGGCGGACGGGCGTGACATGGGCACCGTGGTCTTTCCTGACGCCGAATTGAAGATTTTTTTGGACGCCAGCGCGGAGCAGCGCGCCAAACGACGTCGCAAACAGTTGAGAAGCGACGGAATGCGTGTTAGCTTTGGCGCCGTGCTCGCCAGTATCCGGGAACGGGATGGGCGGGACAGCAGGCGCGCTGCTTCGCCCCTGCGGCCGGCGGAGAGTGCTGTCGTCATCGACAGCACGGCCATGACCATCGCCGAGGTGCTGGAACGCGCCTTGGCCTTGGCCCGCCGGAGGCGGCTCGGTGCCGGTGGGGCAGCGCATGACATCAACCAGCCTTAATTCAGGAGAGGCCGCACCCGGGTTTCGGATTTCCGTGCGGCGTTAGCAACCATCCCCATGAGTGAAAGTTTCGCGGAACTGTTTGAAGAAAGCCTCAGCACAATCGAAATGGCGCCTGGCGCCATCGTCACCGGCAAGGTGGTGGACATCGACAACGAAATGGTTGTGGTCCATGCCGGCCTGAAATCCGAAGGGGTCATCCCCAAAAATGAGTTTCTCGACGAGAGCGGGATGTTCTCCCTCGCCATCGGCGACCAAGTCAAGGTGGCCATGGAGGTCGTCGATGACGGCTGGGGCGAAACCCGCATGTCCCGGGAGAAGGCCAAGCGGGCCGAGACTTGGGAAATGCTGGAGGACGCCTACGAGCACACCAAGGTGGTCAACGGCGTCATCAACGGCAAGGTCAAGGGCGGCTTCACCGTCGATGTGAAGGACATTCGCGCCTTCCTGCCCGGCTCGTTGGTGGATATCCGGCCGCTGCGGGAAACCGCCCACTTGGAGGGCCGGCCCTTGGAGTTCCAAGTCATCAAATTGGATCAGAAGCGCAACAACGTGGTCGTCTCCCGGCGCGCCGTTCTGGAGCAGGAGAACAGCGAGGAGCGGGAGTTGCTGCTGGCCTCCCTGCAGGAGGGCATGGACCTCAAGGGCGTGGTCAAGAACCTGACGGGCTACGGCGCCTTCGTTGATTTGGGCGGCATCGACGGCCTGCTGCACATCACCGACATGGCTTGGCGACGCATTCGCCATCCCAGCGAGATGGTCAACGTGGGGGACGAAGTGCAGGTGCGCATCCTCAAGTTCGACCGGGAGAAAAACCGGGTCAGCTTGGGCATGAAGCAACTCGGCGACGATCCTTGGGCGGACCTGACCCGCCGCTATCCGGTGGGCTCCAAAGTGTTCGCCACCGTCACCAACCTGACTGACTACGGCTGCTTCGCGGAAATTGAGGACGGAGTGGAGGGCTTGGTCCACGTCTCGGAAATGGATTGGGCCAACAAGAACATCCATCCCTCTAAGATGGTTTCCATGGGCGACGAAGTGGAGGTCATGATCCTCGACATCGACGAGGGCCGCCGCCGCATCTCCTTGGGCATCAAGCAGTGCCGCCCCAATCCTTGGGACGAGTTCGCCGCCAACCACGCCAAAGGGGACCGCATCCGCGGCAAGATCAAGTCCATTACAGACTTCGGCATCTTCGTTGGCCTGGATGGATCCATCGACGGGCTGGTCTATCTTTCGGACATCTCTTGGAACGAACCCGGCGAGCAGGTGGTGCGCCGCTACAGCAAGGGAGAGGAAATCGACACCGTCATCCTCTCCATGGACTCGGAGCGGGAGCGAATTGCCTTGGGCATCAAGCAGCTCGACCGGGATCCGTTCACCGATTACGTCACCGCCAACGACCGCGGCGCCCTGGTCAGGGGGGTAGTGGAAAGCGTAACGCCGAAAGAGGCGAGCATCCGGCTGGCGGAGGACGTGTTGGGCGTACTGAAAGCGTCGGAGATCAGCGTTGACCGCATGGAGGACGCCCGCAAGGGAGCCTCCGAAGGCCAGGAACTGGACCTCAAAATCATCAGCGTGGATCGCAAAAATCGCGTGATCGGTCTGTCCCTCAAAGCCAAGGCTTTGGATGAGGAACGCGCCGCAGTGCGCGAGCATACGGCGCGGGAGCGGGAGCAGGGTGCGGAGAAGAAGAGCGGCACTTTGGGCGAGCTGATCCAGGCGCAGTTGCGAGGGGCGAAAAAGAAAACGGGTTCGTAATTCCAGCCACCATCCCCAATTCCGACCATGAACAGATTCGACCTCATCGACAGAATTGCTGAAAAGTTGAAGCACTTGCCGCCCAAGGATGTTGATTGGGCGGTCAAGATCATGATGGAGCAAATGTCTGAAACCCTCGCCGAGGGCCGGCGCATCGAGATTCGGGACTTTGGCAGCTTCTCCCTGCGGCATCGGGGGCCGCGCACCGGCCGCAACCCGAAAACCGGGGAGGCAGTCAGCTTGCCGGACCGCCACATTCCCCATTTCAAGTCGGGCAAGGCCTTGCGCGAGCGGGTGCAGGCCGCCTATGAGCGGGCCCAAAAACAACGCGAGAAGCCCGACGAGGACGGCAATCCCTCTTGATCGCTGGGAAAGATGGCGAATAGGTCGAGCATGGCGGCACCAAGCAAGCGGCAGAGCTGGCTGCGATACCGGTGCGGGGCATTGAGCCAACGGTGGACGGCAGCCTTCCTGCGGGGTGCCGAGCCTGCTGTTTAAGCCCGCCGGCCGCGTGCGCATCGGCCTTCGGCATTGCTTGGTCAGGGCAGCATTCAGGGGTGGTTTATGGGATCAGCGTTGGCCAAGGCGGAAATGGGGCGGGCCGGGCGAAGCTTCCGGCGGCTGTTATTGGGCCTGGCGGCGGCGGCGCTCTTTCTGCTGGCGCTCCTCGCCGTCAATCAAGAGCAAGTCTCCATCCGCTTTTTGGCTTGGCGCACCCCGGAGTGGAGCCTGTTTTGGTGGCTGCTGATCGCCTTTCTGGCCGGCGCCGCGGTCGGCGTCCTTACCTTGCTGCCGGCCCGGGCAAGAAGTGCCCTGCAAACCCGGCGGCTGCGCAAGGAGGTTCGCCAAGCCCACAAGGCGCATGACCCGCCCCAGAATTGATCCCTGCCGGCCAACCCCTTTCTAACGTCGATGGACCGAAACGTCGGCTGCTTGCACCGTCGCAGCACAGTCTTTCATCGGTCAGAGACATCGCTTCGCCAGCGTCTTCGTGGCGGTGGGGCAAATAGCTTACTTCTCCAAGGGCGTCATTCCGCGGCGGAATTTCCTTTGCGGCTGCGTTTTCAGCGGGCCAAATTCGCACATCGATTGCAGCCTTTTCCTACATTTTTCCTGCAATTCCTTGAGTAGGCTCCTTGTTACCCCATTCACAACGAGGAGTTCAATCATGCGCAAACTCACTGCTCTTGCAGCGCTGGTGCTGGCGTTGACCCAAGCCACTTGGGCTTGGCCGGCGGAGGGCCTGATGAAGGTGAACATCAACTCAGGCGATGCGGCCACCATTGCGGAAGTGCTGGACGGCGTCGGCATGGCGAAGGCTAAGGCCATCGTCGCCTACCGGGAGGCCAACGGCCCCTTTGAGGACGCCAGCGAGCTGATTAAGGTGCGAGGCATCGGCGAGCGCACCGTCAGCGTAAACATGGAGCGCATTGAGGTGGAGGCGGCACCCTGATGGCCGCCTTCACCCCGCGCCCCAAGCAGAAGCACAAGCCTATGCGGAGACATGCGCACGCCGGGGGGCCTGACCCCCCGTTGCGCTCAACGAGCAGCCACATTAAGGTGCGCACATGGAGAATTTCAAATCCGTCACTCTGCCGCTGATGGGCATTGTCATTGCGGCGGCGGCCTTGCTGTACACAGGGCAAGCGAACCTGCGCCAAGACATGGCGGCGCTGCGCACCGAAGTGCGCCAAGACATGGTGGCGCTTCGCACCGAAGTGCGCGAAGACATGACCGGCCTGCGCAACGAATTGGTGGGCCTGCGGGAGCGGGTGGCGCGGCTGGAGGTTGTGGTCGTGGAGGATGGGCGGCGCCCGCGAGCTGGTCCTGATTAGCGGGGCCTTCGCTGTCTGCGCGGCGGCCGCGGCCGGCTTGGTGTACTTGGCGCCCCGGCGCGGCTGGTTGGCGGCGCCCAATGCCCGCAGCTTCCACAATCAACCCAAGCCCACCCTTGGCGGTCTTGGCTTCGCCCTGCCCATCCTTGGCTACTTAGGCTACAAGGGATTGGAGGTCCCGGAGGCTGCCGGATTGGCCTTCGCCGCCGCCGCCGTCGCCTTGACGGGGTTGATCGACGACCTTCGGGATCTAAGCCAGGGCCTGCGCTTAGCCGTTCAATTCCTGGCGGCGGGGCTGGTGCTGTGGCTGCTGCCGCCCGGCTGGTCTCCGTGGATTCTGGCCTTGGCCGCGTTTCTTCTGGTTTGGCAGGTCAACTTGTTCAACTTCATGGACGGCATAGATGGCTTGGCCGCCGGCGCCTGCCTGTTCTTCTGTCTTGGGGTGCAGCTGCTCAGCGGCGGCGCACCCGGCTGGTTGGGGGACCTGCTTTGGGTGATCGTCGGCGCCGCGCTGGGCTTCCTGTGCTTCAACTGGCCACCGGCCAAAATCATGATGGGGGATCTGGGCAGCACCCTGCTGGGGCTGCTGCTCGGGGCCAGCGTCCTGCTGTTGGTCGCGCAGGATGTTCTGCCGTTGTTTTGTTGCCTCATCCTGCTTACCGGGCTCTGGTTTGACGCGAGCTACACGCTTTGTGTCAGAATAGTGACCGGACAGGCGTTCACCCAAGCGCATCGCAGCCATCTCTATCAGAAGGTGGCGGCGCGACGAGGGCATTTATGGAGCACTTCGGCATTTCTCGCATTTTGTCTGCTGTGGCTGCTGCCGCTGGCCGCTCTGGCGCGGGCGCAGCCAGCCTATGGATGGCTTTGCCAACTGGCTGCCCTGCTGCCCTTGGCCATAGCCGCCCCCCTGTTGCGGGCCGGCCGGCCAGACGAGGGGACCGTCCTTGATCGCTGAACGCGCACTAAGGCTGCCGCGCCGCACCAAGAGTGTGCTCTTGGCGGTGGCGGACAGCTTGGCGCTGCCGGTGGCGCTTTGGCTAGCCTTGGCCCTGCGCTTGGGGGACTGGCAGACCGATGTTTGGCGTTTCTGGCCAGCCTTTCTAGCCTGTCTGACGGTGGTGCCCGTCTTGGCCGGTTTGGGCCTGTACGCTCAGGTCAATCGCTACATGAGTGCAAAGGTGGTGCCCACCGCCGCCAAGGGCGCCGCGGTGGGTGCGGTGGCGGTGGCGGTGACCGCCTACTTCATTTCTTTGACAGGATTCCCACGCTCCGTTCCTCTCATCTTTTGGATGGTCGCCGTATTGCAGATCGCCGGCAGCCGCTTCCTCATTCAGGCCGCCTTCAAGCGCGTCTTAAGCGAAGCGCGGGATGTGCGGATTGCCGATCTGCTTGGCCGCACGGAGGTGCCCCCTCTGCCGCATCTGTTGCGGAAGTCGGTGGCCGGCCGCCAAGTCATGGTCACCGGCGCCGGCGGCTCCATCGGTTCCGAACTTTGCCGGCGGATCGTGCGCCTAGGGCCCAAGCATCTGGTGCTTCTGGACCATTCGGAATACAGCCTGTTCAGGGTGTTGCGGGAAATCAACCGAATCTGCGGTGACGAACGTCTTGATGTGCCGGTCCAAGGCGTGCTTGGCTCCGTAGCCGACCGCGCCTTCATGCGCCACAATCTCGCCGCCTACGGCGTGGAGACGCTGTATCATGCGGCAGCCTACAAGCATATCGACCTCGTCGAGAACAACTGCGTCGAAGGCCTGAAGAACAACACCTTCGGCGCCCTCTACACGGCCGAGGAGGCCATGCAGGCCGGGGTCAAGGACTTCATCCTAATCTCCACGGACAAGGCGGTGCGCACGAGTAGCGTCATGGGCGCCAGCAAGCGGCTGGCGGAGATGGTGCTGCTGGCCCTGCAGCGGCACTCCCGGCACACCTGCTTCTCCATCGTGCGCTTCGGCAATGTGCTGAACTCGTCTGGGTCGGTGGTGCCGCTTTTTCTTGAGCAAATTGAGCGGGGCGGGCCCATCACGGTCACGCATCGGGAGGTGACCCGTTACTTCATGACCATCCGCGAAGCCGCCGAATTGGTGATGCAGGCGGCGAGCATGGCCCGGGGCGGCGACGTCTTCCTGCTGGAGATGGGAGCACCGATCAAGATCCTTGATCTGGCTACTAAGATGGCGCATCTGAAGGGCTTCTCCGTCCGCTCCGAGGACAACCCGAACGGCGACATCGAAATTCGCTTCACCGGCCTCAAGCGCGGCGAAAAGCTGCACGAGGACCTACTAGCTGGCCAGGATGTCTCCGGTACCGACCACCGCAACATCATGCGGGCGGAGGAGCGTTTTCTACCTTGGCCTGAATTGCGCCGGCTGCTTGATCCGTTGGAACGCGCCTGCGAGAACTACGACTCAAGGGTGATTCACGGCTTCGTCGAGGGCTTGGCCAAGGGCGCGGACTTGGAAGCCATACTGAAGGAGCTGGCCGCCTTGCCGGCCACGCCGACGCCCGCCCAGGTCACGGCGCTGCCCGTGGGCGGCCGGCGGCGCGACTAGGCAGCGGCGCCGCCGGGGTTCGCCCCTGGCTGGGGTCTGTTAACACCGCCCTAGTACCGCCCCCTCAAGCGGGCAAGGGCGGCTTCGGCCCGGGCTTTCCAGACCGGCTCGAGGGCCCAGTTGCGAGCCTTTTGCAGATGCACGGCGGCGCGTTCGTCGCCGAGGATGCGGTAGGCTTCGCCCAAGTAGAAGTTCGTCGGCGTCATTGAGGGCATCTTTTCATAGACGAAGCGCAGATGGCGTGCGGCCTCCAAGGCGCGTCCCGTATGCAAATAGGCGACGCCTAGGCCGTAGGCGGCGTCATAGCGATCGGGATTTCCGGCCCAAGCCCGTCGATAGAGATCCACCGCCTCGGCCCAGTTGGCCATGCAGTCAGGGTCGCTGGAAAGGGCGCAGCGCCACACCTTAAGGGTTGCCTGCTGCACGATGGCGCCGAGATGGTTCGGGTCGTGGCGCAGCGCTTGATCCGCCACCGCCGCCGCCCGCTCGGGGTCCAATTTGGTCAGCGCCATCGACAGGGCGGTCAGGCGTTCCGCGTTGGCCGCCCCTTGGGTTGCGGCCAGCACGTCGGCGGCCAACGCGGGATTGACATCGAGGATGCTGATGGCCAGATGCAGACGGCTCTCCACGGCGTCGAAACAGCGTCGCCGCACGGCTTCGGGTTTTGGTTTCGGCAAGGAGACAGTTTCGACTTGGAGGGATGGCTGGCGTCGATACCGCTCCACCAGTTCGCCTGCCGCCGTCGGCCCAAGTCGGAAGGCAGCGGCGAAGTCGCGCTGCGGCTTCGCCAAATAACCGGCCAAGGCGCTGCGCAAGTCCGGGTAGCCTAGGAAGTGCCCCAGCCTGATGAAATGCACCAATAGCCAAGATCTTTCGTAGAACGCGGTCAACTTGGCCGTGGACCAGCCCAAAAGGTTGGTTGCCGCCACCACTTCCTCGTAGCTGATGGGGAACCGGTTTCCGGGCGCCTTGCGCAGCTTGCGATCCAAAACGCCGAGTTTAGGCGGCCGGCGGTCGAACCGCACTGCGCTCAGGTAGCTGGCTAATCCTTCCTCGTACCAGATCGGGTAGTTCCAATCCGTTCGGTTGCGCAGCAGGTAGTGGGCGTATTCGTGCAGGCCGATGTCCCTGCGCGTGTGGCCTTGGTCGGGGCCGATCAATAGTTGGTAGGCTCGCAACGAGGGCACGGTTATGCCGGCGAAGGCCGTTGTGCCCGTGAGTTGGTGGAAGTCCCGGGCGCGGCGAAGGACCAGCATGCGCAGGGGCAGCCCAGTTTGTTCCTGGGCCGTCGGAAAAAGCGCATGGAACAGTTGCCGAAACCTGTTGAACCGCTTGATGTCGGAAAGGGCGCGGCGGCGCGGCCAATCCGTCACGAGAGTGAAATTCTGCGTTTCGTAGGCGCACCAAGTTCGGGAAAAGGCCGTCGGCAGCTGGTCCGCCTGCACGGGCGCAAGCGGGGTCAACAGCACCATCAGCAGCAACATCTGAAACAGATGCTTTGCGCCCATTTTGGCGGTCGTGACGAAGGCTGCTGGTGTGTGTTCCGACATGACTTGTTCGCGCTGGCGTCAGCCCTGGCGCGTAGGGCTTTCGGGGGACGGGCCACTGGCAGCGCAGCTTAGGCCGCCCACCATAGCTCAACTAGCAAGGGTTGTGCGAAGCGCCGCCGCCCACCAGGTCCGCCATCCGCTTGTCCCGCCGTAAACCTTGCGGCGGACATGCATCCACATCAGTTTTCCGTCATAGTAACCACCCCGTGGGAACCACCGGGAGAACATCCATGTACGAAATCCGCCTGTTGGCGGTGCTTGCCCTGCTGACGGCGCTTAGCGGATGCGGCGGCGTCCCCCTTGACCCGGAGGTGCCTTCGGCCTTCGACCTAAACGGTCATTGGGTGCTGCGTGAAGCCTTAAGCGACCCACCGCCGGATCCTAGGCGCCTACAGGCGCAAGCCGATCGTGGATTGCTGGGCGCCGGCCGACGGGGCGGCGGCGCAAGGTGGAATATGTTGGCCTTTGTGGTTGAGGACTTTCCGGTACTCCATTCCAAGTCCATGATCATAGAGCAGGACCGGCGCTCCATGGGCATCCGCTACGAGAACGGCACCTACCGAGACGTCTCTTGGGGGGAGCGCAAGCGGGGTCCATGGGAGGTGTCCGCCGGCTGGCTGGACAGCAGCTTGGTCATCTCATCCAAGGCATCCGATGCATCCGCCCGGGAAACCCTGCGTTTGAGCGACGACGGCCGCAAGATGACCGTGACCGTCGAGGTGAAGTCCGGCGGCAGCGGCTTGAACCTGATACGCACCTTCGACCGGGTGTCTGCAAACTAGGGCGGTCCGCCGCCCAGGTCGTCGGCGTTTGGGATTTTTGCAGCCGCGAATTCGTCATTGTCGCCTTGCGTTTCCGCGTCAGGGCGATAAACTCGGCGTCCCCTGCCGGCTTGGGCGCCAAAACCCGGCGGGGTTGTTCCGCCTTAGCTCAGTTTGGTAGAGCAGCTGACTGTTAATCAGCGGGTCGCTGGTTCGAGCCCAGCAGGCGGAGCCAATTCACCATCTTTGCAGTGTCCCGGCTGCGCCAAGCCGGGCCTCATTCTTCAGCCCCCGCCTCGTGCGCCAAGCGGCAGCCGCCTCAAACCACTCGCGTCCGCGGCGCAAATTGCATAATCTTTGGCCATCGCCCATTTCAGCAGCGGCGATGGGAGGCGGCCATCGACTGGAAGAAATACCACGCAGCCGGGGTTTGGGATGAGCTGGTATCCCCCGCCGGCAAGGCGCGGCCCGGTGCCGGGCCGTTGCTGCGGGCGCTGTCCCGGTTGAAGGACGAGGATCTGAAGGAGCGCCAAGACGCCGCCGAGCTGGCCGTTCGCTCCATGGGCATCACTTTCACCGTCTATAGCGGCCCCGATGCGGCGAGCACGGACCGGGCTTGGCCCTTTGACATCGTGCCCCGCTTGATCCAAAAGCGGCAGTGGGACGCCATCGCCAAGGGGCTGACCCAGCGGGTGCGGGCGTTGAACGCCTTCATCAACGACATCTACCACAGTCAGCGGGTGCTGCGCGACGGGGTGGTGCCCGCCCGCTACATTGAGAAGTCCCGGGAGTTCCGCCCGCGTTGTGTGGGCATCGACCCGCCCCACGGCGTTTGGGCGCACGTCTGCGGCACGGACTTGGTGCGTGACAAGGACGGCGCCCTCTACGTTTTGGAGGACAACCTGCGGGTGCCTTCCGGCGTCTCCTACATGCTGGAGAACCGCGCCGTGATGAAGCGGGTGTTTCCCGAGTTGTTCGACAAGTACGTCATCCACTCCGTCGATGACTACCCGCAGCGGCTGGCCGCCTGCTTGCGCTCCTTGGCGCCGGAGGGGCGCAGTTCGCCGCGCATCGTGGTGCTGACGCCGGGCATCCACAACTCCGCCTACTTCGAGCACGCCTACCTAGCCTACGCCATGGGGGCGGACTTGGTGGAGGGCGCGGATCTGATGGTGGGCAAGGATGACTGCGTTTACATGCAGACCATCGCCGGCCGGGTGCGCGTCGATGTGATCTACCGGCGCATCGACGATCTGTTCCTGGATCCGTCCGTCTTCAACCCGGATTCGGTATTGGGCGCTCCCGGCCTGATGCGGGCTTGGCAGGCCGGCAACGTCGCCTTGGCCAACGCCCCGGGCTGCGGCGTGGCGGACGACAAGGTGATCTACACCTTCGTGCCGGATCTGGTGCGCTACTATCTGGGCGAAAAGCCCATTCTCAACAACGTGCCTTCCTACCGTTGCGTGGAGAATGAGAGCCTTGAATATGTGCTGGACAACCTGGACAAGCTGGTGGTCAAGCCGGCCAACGAATCCGGGGGCTACGGCATGTTGATGGGACCGGCCGCCAGCGTGCAGGAGCGCAACGCCTTCGCCAAGGAAGTGCGGGCCAACCCCCGCAACTACATGGCGCAGCCCATGCTCACCCTGTCTTCGGCGCCCACCTTGGTCGGTCCCGTCGGCAGCGGTCAGCGCATGCAGCCGCGCCACCTGGACCTTCGGCCTTTCATTCTCTCCGGCGCCGAAACCTATGTGACCATGGGCGGGCTGACCCGGGTGGCGTTGAAGAAAGGCTCCATGGTGGTGAACTCCTCCCAAGGCGGTGGCAGCAAGGACACTTGGGTGGTGGATTAAAAGTGGCGGGCATGGCGGCACTCCTCTTTTTTGACGCCCACGAGGGGCGGCGGCGATGAAGCGCGGCCTGCTTTCCCGGGCCGCCGAGCGCATCTACTGGCTGGGCCGCCAGGTGGAACGGGCTGAGAGCACCGCCCGCCTGATCATGGTCAATGCCAGCCTGTTGATGGACATGCCGGTGCGTCTGCCCTTGGGGTGGCGTCCCTTGATCCACATCACCGACACCGTGGATCTGTTCGATTCGCTCTACGGCAAGGCGTCGGAGCGCAACGTGTGCCGCTTTTTGACCTGCGACAGCCGCCATCCTTGCTCCATCACCAACGCCCTGTCCGCGGCCCGGGAAAACGCCAGAACCGTGCGCGAGGCGATGCCGAGGGTCACCTTCGAGTACATCAATGACCTGCATGAATTCGCCCATTCGGAATTAACGCCCAATCTGTCCCGGGTGAAGCGCCGCGCCGCTTTGGACGGCGTCTGCCTGAGGGCGCAACGTCTGGAGGGATTTCTTTCCCAGCACATGCTGCATGACGCATCCTGGCAGTTCCTGCGTATGGGCAGCCGCATCGAACGGGGCGACATGACCACCCGCATCATCGACGTGCGCTCAACAAGCCTCTTGCCGCCGGGTCATGACCTTGCGCCGTTCCGGGAAATTCAATGGCGCAGCGTGTTGGTTTCCCTGTTCGCCCGGCAGTCCTACCATGCCGCCAATGGGGCGCCGGTGACCCGTCCGCTGGTGTTGGAGTTCCTGCTGTGCAACCCGGACCTGCCCCGCTCCTACGGCTATTGCCTGGAGGCGCTGCGCCGCCTCATTCGCTCCCTGCCGCGCAACGACTTGCCGCTGCGCGCCTGCAACCGTGCCCTGCAGGAGCTAAGCGCCGCCGATTTGGGCAGCCTCGAGGGCGATTCCCTGCACCGCTTCGTCAACGACTGCCAGGTGCGCCTCGGCGAACTGCACGAGGCCATCGAACAGACTTGGTTTAGGGCCGGATGAAGCGATAGCGGACTTCAAAATCGCTCGCTTAGGCCAATCCAAATAGTGTTAACGGGCTCTACGGTGCGCTAGCGCCAAGGCGCAGATTTCCGATTGCGGCGGCGTCCCGTGCTAGACTCCCAACATGATCCACCGCGCCTTCGCCACTGTTCTGTGCCTCGGTCTCGCCTCTTTCGCCAACGCCGATGGCCTGGATCTTGTCGGCGCTTGGCGCCTCAACGTCGAGCGCACCGAAGCGGTGCAGCCGGATAACTCCAAAACCTCTTGGTGGGAGGGGCTCGATGGGCGGGTCAGCACCAGCGTTACGGTGGGCGGCGTCCCCGTGCCGGTGGGTGGGCCGGGGCAGCAAGCGCAGACCGGAAACCCCGCCAATCCAAAGATGCTGCGCTGCCAGTCCTTCACCATTGAGCACTTGGATGAAGGCCTGCTGCTCACCTATGCAGGCGTTGGCAGCGAAACGCTAAAGCCCGGCTCGTACCGCGGCATGCGCAGCCAGTGGACCAGCCGCAAGCTGACGTCCAACTATGAGTCCACCACCCGCCGTGTCCAGCGCACCTTGCAGGTCGGTGGGGACGGAAGGCTGCTGATGTCCGTCACCATCAACCCCCGCCGAGGCAAAACCAAGCGCTTCAAACGGGTCTTTGACCCTGCTTGATCGATAGGCGGAATCAAGCGCTTCGCCACGGCAGGCGGCGCCACATCAGTCCAGACTTTTGCGCACCTGACGCAACGTCAGGCCAAAGAACACCAAGCCCAGGGCCAGCAGCGCCGCCATGTTGCGGAGTATTTGCGGCCACAGGTCCCCAGCCAAAAATATCGACTGCAAGGAGGGAACGTAATGCCGGGCGGGCACCGCATGGGTGATGGCTTGCAGCCAAGCCGGCATGGCGTCAATCTCGAACAGATAGCCGGACAGGATCAGTGCTGGCATGAAGCCGGCGAATAAGGCGGCCTGCGCCGCCGTAAACTGGCTTTTCGTCAAGGTGGAAATCAGCAGGCCTTGGCCGAGGGCCGGCATGAGGAAAACGGTGCTGACCGCCATCAGCGCCGCCAAGGAGCCGCGCAACGGCACGCCGTAAACCGCCACCGCCATGAAGGTGCAGATCAGGTTGGCCAGCATTCCCAACAGAAAGTATGGGGTCAGCTTGCCGGCCAGCAGTTCCGCCATGCTGACCGGGGTGGACATCATGGCCTCCATGGTGCCGCGTTCCCACTCTCGGCTAACGACCAAGGCGGTCAGCAGCGTTCCCACCATCGTCATGATGATGGCGATGCCCCCGGGAATCAGAACTTGTTGGCTGTTCAATTCCGGGTTGTACCAGAAGCGTTGCTGCACTTCGATGCGCCCGGCGGTGGACCGCCCCCGCCACCAGGCGTTAAGCACCCCTTGGGCGTAACCGCCGACGAGCTTAGCGGTGTTGGGTTCGGTGGCGTCGGTGATGATCTGGATTTGCGGAACGCCGTTCGCGGCATCCAACGCCCGGTCGAAATGAGCTGGAATGACCACATAGCCCTTCAACTTGCCGGCGCCCAGCAAAGAATCCAGCTCCCGCCGATCCCGCGCCGGAGTCACACGAAAATAGGGCGTGGCCGCATAGGCGGCGGCTAGTTCCCGGGCGGCCTGGCCGTTCCCCTCGAGCACCACCCCGAAGCGCACGTCGTCTATGTCCAAGGAAATGGCGTTGGCGAACAGCCACAGCAGCACGACCGGCATCACGAAGGCGATCAACAGGGAGGAAGGGTCGCGCAGCACCTGTAGCGCCTCCTTGTTCATCAACGCGCCCAATCTTTTGGCCCGCCGGTTGCTCATGCCGCCGCCTCCTGGCTTCCGCCCTCTCCGCCCCCTTGGGCCAGCACCAGTTCGACGAAGGCGTCCTCCATGCTCGGTTCCGGGCGGTCCGTGCGGGCTACCCGGGCCTTGAGCGCATCCGGGGAGTCCAAGGCGATCAGTCGGGCGCGGTTGACCAGGGCCACCCGGTCGCAGTATTCGGCCTCGTCCATGAAGTGAGTGGTCACCAGCACGGTGACGCCCTTGCCGACCAGTCCGGTGATGTGGGTCCAGAACTCCCGGCGGGTGATGGGATCGACCCCGGAGGTGGGCTCGTCCAGGAACAACACCCGCGGCCGGTGCATCAGGGCGCAGGCCAGCGCCATGCGCTGCTTGTGGCCAAGGGGCAGCTGCTCCGGTGATTCGTCCAGGAACTCCCGCAAGTGGAAGACCTCGACCATTTCCGCCATGCGACGGCGGCGCAGCCTGCCCTGCAGCCCATAGACGCCGGAAAACAGCTCCAGATTTTGGCGCACCGAAATGGAGCCGTATAGGGAGAACTTCTGCGCCATGTAGCCGAGCATCAGCTTGGCTTGGCTGCCGGAGCCGCGCAGGGCCACGCCGGCCACCTCGGCCCGGCCGGCGCTTGGCTTCAGCAGGCCGCAGAGCATTCTGAACGTGGTGGACTTGCCGGCGCCGTTGGGGCCGAGCAAACCGAAGATTTCGCCTTGGCGCACGGCGAAGCTGATGCGGTCGGTGGCGGTGAAGGCGCCGAAGCGCTTGCTGAGTTGGCGGCATTCCACCAGGACCGCCTCGGTTTTCGGCAGCGGCGCCATCTGTTCGGCGATGGCGGAGCGCCCGGACGGATTGCCGCCCAACAGATCGATGAAGGCGTCCTCAAAGCGGGGCGGCGTCGCCGCGATCCGCCCCCGGGCGGCCTGCACCAAGGGCTCGATGGCGCTGGGGCCGGCCTCCGCCGCCAGCACCAAGCGCACCGACCCGCCCTGAATGACGCCGTCGCGCACCGCTTTCGAGTCCAAGGCTTGGGTGAGGAATTCGCGGCGGTCGCCGGCCAAATGGGAAACGAGGTAGCTGCGGCCCTGCAGCTGCGCAGTGAGTTTCCCAGGGGCGCCGCTGTAGATCAGTTCACCGGCCTTCAGCAGCAGCACCTCATCGCAGCGCTCCGCTTCGTCCAGATAGGCCGTGGCCCAGACCACGGCCATGCCCTCCCCGGCCATCTCCTGAACCATGGCCCACAATTCCCGGCGGCTGACCGGATCCACGCCGACGCTGGGTTCGTCAAGCAGCAACACCTTAGGGCGGGCCAGCAGGGCGCAGGCCAAGCCCAGTTTCTGTTTCATGCCGCCGGACAGCCGCCCAGTCAGGCGCTTGGCGAAGGGTTTCAAGCCGGTGAAGTGCTGCAAGCGCGGAAACAGGGCCTCGGCCTCTTGCTTGTCCAAACCGCGCAAGCTGGCGTATAGGCGCAGGTTTTCATCGACGGAAAGGTCTTCGTACAGCCCGAAGCGCTGCGGCATGTAGCCGGTGACGCGATGCACGGCCTCCGCCGCAACCGCCGGATCATGGCCGGCCACCCGTAGGCTGCCGCTGCTGGGCGCCATCAGACCAGCCAGCATCCGCATGAGGGTGGTCTTCCCGGCCCCGTCCGGCCCCACCAGACCGGTCAGCCGGCCACCGTGGATGCTGGCGTTGAGGCCGTTGAGCGCAACTAGGTTCGCAAACCGCTTGCTTAGGTTGTGGATGGTGACTTGCGCGGCCATGTCAGCCAACGACGCCTTGGACTGACGGGAGGACATTGGGCTGAAGCACTTAGGAGGCGCTTGGCAATGTCGGAACCTCCACCGTCACCGGCATGCCTTGGCGCAGGCTGTCGTCTGGGTCTTCCACCACGATGCGCAGCCGATACACCAGATCCGTGCGTAGTTCCGGCGTCTCTACGGTTTTCGGCGTGAACTCCGCCCGCGGCGAGACGAAACCCACCTGCCCGGAGAACGCCCGCTCCGTGGAGTCCGTGCGAATGCGCACGGCCGCGCCGGGCACCGCCCAGCCCAAGTTGGCTTCGCCGACATAGGCGCGGACGTAGAGGGTCTCCGTCAAGGACAGGGTGTAAACCGGTGCGCCAACCCTCAGTATCGCGCCCGGTTCTTGGGTGCGGGTGAGGATGACGCCAAGATTGGGCGCCAGCAGTTGCGCGTCCTGCACTTGGGTCTTGGCTTGGTCGCGCCGGGCCCGGGCCGCCGCCAAGGCGGCACCGGCGGCGGCGATGTCCTCCCGACGAAAACCCTCATGCGCAAGCGCCAGGGCTTCTTGGGCGGCGCGCAGGCGGGCGGCGCCCTGATCGCGCAGGGTGATGGCGGCGTCCAGGGCGTGACGGCTGTTCAGGCCGTCGTCGAATAGCTGCTGCTGCCGGGCCAACTCCAGGCGGGCGTTCTCCGAGGCGGCTGCGGCCTCCGCCACGCGGGCTTGAGCCTGCTGGACTTCCTGGGGACGAAAGCCGCTGTTCAACCGGTCCAGCTGCGCCTGCGCATGCTGGACTCCGGCCTCCGCCACCGCCAACGCCTCGCGCAGCGGCTGCGCGTCCAGTTCCGCCAGCAGATCCCCGGCGGCCACCGCGTCGCCTTCCTCAAAATACATGGCCTGCAGACGGCCCGCGACCCGAAACCCCAGCTTCACCTCGCGGATGTCCACGTTTCCGTACAACCTCAGCCCCCCGTCGTCGGGCGGCGCAAACTGCGGCGAGAGCCAAGCGTAGCCACCCCCTGCAGCAAGACCAGCCAACACTAAGGCAGCGATGATCGTTCGATTCATGAAGTGGCCTCAATAGAGGGAGGCGAAGGTTACCATGCCGGAAACCACTCGGACGGCGAAGGCATGGTGACCGTCACGGCCACCGACGACGCCGGCGTGTCGCCTGACCCGGTCACCCTCGCCTTGGACGCCAGGGAGACGATGCATTTCAATTCCAACGACTTGGAGATGAACGACAGGGACAGGCTGTCCGGCAGCGTCGGCATTCCGACCCGGGGCTATTGGCGCTTGCGTATCAGCACCGACTTGGACGATGTCGAAGCGTTGGCCTATGTGCGCACCACGGACGGCTTTCTGACCAGCATGCACGACAGGGTGCCGGGCAGGGACGTGGACGGCACGATGATGCACCATGTGCGCGTCTTCAACCCGGGCAGCAACGCCAACCAACAGAGCATGCTGCGGCTGGTCAACCCCACGGGGGACGACGCCTCCGTCACCATCACGGGCCTTGACGACGCCGGCAGCCTCGGAGAGGCGGACGTCGGCCTGACGCTGCCGGCCGGCCAGGCGATGATGCTTAGCGCGGCGGATTTGGAGGCGGAGGCCAGCGACCGCAGTGACCGAATGAGAGTTGTGGCGCTTGCGCTCCTGTCAGGCTTTGTTTGGAAGCCAATCTGGTCTTCCTCCCAATCTATGCTTATGGGGCAGGAGAAGAAGTCGCCGATAGACAGCCCCGCCCATGAAGCTCCTTCTTCACCGACTGATGAACCCTTAGCTGAATCTCCGTATGAAGCACTCATCCAATTCATCGATCGGTTCATTGACGAAAGAACGATGGAGGAAAGCGAGTTCCAGAGAATAGTTGAATTGCCCGTGGGGAACATTCAAGAAGTTCGAGACGATGAACTCCGGTTCACCATTGATGAAGGCCCGCTTGTGATACGCACACAGGCTCAAGGCGTCGATTTAGTTGGCACACTGTACCAATATGGCGATGGCGCATTGGAGTTCATTGAAATTGACGATGATTCCGGAACCTCGTTCAATCCTAAGTTTGACATTGGCCGTGTCGAAGGGGGTGACTACCTGCTCACACTTAAGCCTTTCGAAGAAGACGCTCTTTATGACGGGCCAGTCAGTGTACTTGTGAGCCAGGACTAGAGTCAGCCTGCTGCGGTGTACTCTGTGGTCGTGCATTTGCGCCGCCTGCCGGAGGGCCTGGCCGGGGGTCTTGACCTCAGCACCTTGAGCGGCAATTTCCGCTTGGCGCACTCGTCCTCGAAGTCGGCCCTGAACTCCGAGCCGCCGCCCACTTGGAGGGGTTCCTCGCCGAAGCGACGCCGGAGGTGGCGCGAGAGAACACTTGGGCGTGCTGGCGGCGGGTCTTCGGGCGACTGGGGCGCATTCCCAAAAAGTCCGGAAGGTGGTGGTCCCGTACACGGCTTGACCGCCTAATCGCAGCGGATATGCTTGGCGGAGCGCCGACAACTGGTTTTTTTGTGAAAAGCCGCTTTTTCCGCTACGACCTGCAGGCTGCCGCCGTTGTCGCGAGCTTGGCCTTCTCGTGGTGTGCCTACCTAGCAGACCCGTTGTTGAACCCCGACGGCATACTCTATTTGCGCACTGCCGAAGCCTTTCTGTCGGACGGCGTTGAAGGGGCCTTCGGTCTTTATGAGTGGCCGGCGTTTTCCATCGCAGTCGGTGTGCTGCACCAATTCTCCGGCATCTCCCTGCCGATCGCCGCCCATGTCCTAAATGCCGTGCTGGTGAGCGTTTTGGTGGTTGCCTTCATATCCCTATGTCGGGAGGCCGGGGCCGATCGCCTGACCCAAGCCCTCGCAGCAGTGGTCATTTTGGTCCATCCGGAGCTCAACGAGGACCGCAACCTGGTCATTCGGGATTTCGGCTTTTGGGCCTTCAGCCTGTTGTCGTTACTGGCGCTGATGCGTTACGCCGGGCGCAAACGCCTTCGGGATGCCCTGCTGTGGAGCGTCGCCGTGCTGCTGGCTTTCGCATTGCGCAGCGAAGCCCTGCTCTTGGCGCTGACCGGCCCCTTGGCGTTGTTCGCATCGGAGGAATCCTGGCGGCGGCGTTTCCTGACCTACCTGAAATTCAACAGCATCTTCGTTGCGCTGACCCTGTTGGCCGTTGCCTGTTTGGTTGCGGTTCCAGGTTTTGTTGAACGGTTTGCCGCCACTTCGTTGGTTCAGAAGTGGTCCCATCCCCTGTTGGAAATGAAAGGCGAAGTCTGGCAGGCGGCGCAAAACGTCGACGCAGTGCTGCTCACCGAATACTCCGATGAATTCGGCCTGTTGTTTCTGCTCACTGGCTTGGCCGCCATGCTGGTCGCAAAACTGTTCGCCGCCCTGGGCGTGCCGAGCATCGCCGTGCTTGCTTACGGCTTTTGGAAATTGCGCTTGAAGCTGCCTGCCCGCAGCAAGTGGCCCATCCTATCTTATGCGGCTGCGTGCTTGGTCTATTTGGGCGCGTTTATTCTGTTCCATAGATTCCTGCAGGGGCGCCATCCCATGTTGCTGGCCATGCTTCTCATGTTGCCGGTGCCGTTTTTCCTGGGTCAAATTTACTCGAAGGCAAAGGCCCTGCACAGGCAAGGCGCTTTTTCGTTGGTCTTTGCCTTAGTTGTAGGCGTCTGCTTAGTAGATGGCTTCATCAGTTTCGGCCACTCGAAAGATTATTTGGTTGATGCGTTGGCGTGGGTGGAAACACAGGCTGGCGGGAATGAAGCCATCCGAACCAACAGCCAAGAAATTGCCTATCACAGCGGCCGGCCGGTCCATTGGGACCAAGTTATGCAGTTTGAAAGGAACGGGGCAAGCGCCGTTGCAACGTTGACCAATCCGGTCGGATATTGGGTGGTGGAAGTCGATCATGATGAACCTGAACTGGAGGCCGCCCTCGGCAAAAAAGTGGAGCGAGGCGAGCTCTTGGAATTGTCGCGCTTTGGGAATTCAAGGGGGGATCGAGTAATCGTCTATCGGGACGCCAGGGTTTCGCCTTCCTCCGCAGCCGTCACTTTCCCATCCTGGGGCGTTGCGGAGGAACGAGCAGCGGGGCCGGTCGGCTAAGGTGCCGGGAACGGCTAGGGATGGCTGGCGGCTTCTGTAGCCAACCCGTATTCCTCGGCCGCCGCCGCCACCCAGCGGTGGACGTAATCCGCGTAGCTGGTGCGGACCAGCAGGTCGAAGACATCACTAGGGTGGCGGGCGACTAGGGCGGTGGTTTTGCCGAAGACGGTCTGCACACAGCTGCCCGGAGCAAAGGGGTGTGGGTGGAAGTCGTAGGGGCTGGACTTCTGAAGCACCTTTTGCGCATCCGGCCCGGCTAGCCTGAACAATTGGTAGGCGCCACTGACATCCACCACCGAGAAATGCCCGTGCAGCACCCGCCGCAACTCCTCCTCCCGTTCCGACTGGACGCCGTCCGGCATCATCGCCAGCCATTCGTCGGGGGCTAGCCAATATAGGGTTGCGTCTCCGGCTTGGTGGAAGGTGCATGGCGGCAGCGGAGGGTTCAGCCCCAGCGCGGCCGCGACGCCCTGTTGGAACCCTGCATCGGCAGGATCGCCGCGCAGGTTGAGGCAGCCCTTGGTCGCCTCCCGCCGGAAGGTGACGGCGGCTGCGTTGGCTTGCTCAGACAAACCGGCGCTCCTCAATTGATCCGCGCAAAGTGCGGTTAACGATCTTCAAAAGGACGGTTCCGCTATGTTCAAGGAACGCGCAAAGCGCTTTTGCCCATCCTGCACTCTTGGCGCTGAGGCAGATGGCCGTGGAGGTGTTTTCTCCACGGCATTCGATCATGAGCTCAAGCACGTTGACGCTCCCCGTCCGGGTCGTAGAACACCGGATTGACGACCTGCGCGGCGATGAATTGGCCGCCGGTCAGGGGGCAGTGGACGGTTTCCCCCATGCGTCGCCGGCCGCCCTTCAGCATGGCTAGGGCGATGGAGCGGTTCAGCACGGCGCTGAAGTAGCTTGAGGTCACATGGCCCTGCATGGCGGCGGGCGGACGAACATCCGTGGTGCTCAAGATCTGCGCCCCCTCTGGAATCACGCTGCGCGCATCCAAGGGTTTGAGGCCGACCAGCTGCAGGCGGTCCTCGCGTTGATGGTCGGCCAAGCTGAGGGAGCGGTCGCCGAGGAAGCCAAAGACCTTGTTGGGGCGCACGGCCCAGCCCAAGCCCATGTCGTCCGGCGTCATGCTGCCGTCCGTGTCTTGGCCGACGATGATGAAGCCCTTTTCCGCCCGCAGCACATGCATGGCCTCGGTGCCGTAGGGCGTGATGCCGCATTCGGCCCCCGCTTCCAACAAGGCGTCCCAAACGCGCTGGCCTTGATGGGCCGGCACGTTCACCTCAAAGGAAAGTTCGCCGCTGAAGCTGATGCGCAACACCCGCGCCGGCACTCCGGCCACCTGGCCGCAGCGCACCGCCATGAAGGGAAAGGCGGTGGCGGACAGGTCGATGCCGCGGCAGACCTTTTGCAGCACGGCCCGCGCCCTTGGCCCAGCCAGCGCGGCGGTGGCCCAATGATCGGTCACGGAGGTGCAGTACACCTGGAGTTCCGGCCACTCCGTTTGCCGCCAAAGCTCCAGCCAGGCGAACACCGCCTCGGCGTTGCCGGTAGTGGTGTGCAGCAGGTAGCGGCGCTCGGCGAGGCGGGCGGTGACCCCGTCATCAAAGATGGTGCCGTTTTCCTTGAGCATCAGACCGTAGCGACAGCGGCCCAGACCCAGCTTCAGGAAGCCGCCGGTGTAAATGCGGTCCAGAAAGACCGCCGCGTCCGGCCCTTGGATGTCGATCTTGCCCAAGGTGGAGGCGTCGAGGATGCCGACGCCGTTGCGCACGGCGAGGCATTCGCGGTCCACCGCTTGGCGCATGGTTTCCCCCGGCTTGGGGTAGTGCCAAGGCCGTTTCCAACGGCCCACGTTCTCCCAGGCCGCGCCTTGCGCTTCGTGCCAGCCATGCATGGCAGTGCGCCTTTCCGGGTCGAGCAATTCGCCCTGCTCCCGGCCGGCGATGGCGCCGAAGGTGACGGGCGTGTAGGGCGGGCGGAACACCGTCGTGCCGGTGGCGCCGATGTCCTGGCCCAAGGCCCGGGCCAGTATGGCGACGCCGTTGACATTGCCCAGCTTGCCTTGGTCGGTGCCGAAGCCGAGGGCGGTGTAACGCTTGACGTGCTCCACGGACTCATAGCCTTCGCGGGCGGCCAGTTCGATGTCCGCGGCGGTGACGTCGAGCTGCAAATCGACAAACTGTTTGGGCGCACGGCTGACGGGTTTGGGGTGGGGAGCGAGGAACAGCGCTTGCTGAGGCTCTTCCGGCGGTTCGTTGGCAAGGGCGGAGGCAGTGCCCCGCCAAGCAATGCGCGGTTCCTGGAACGGCGGAAGGCCATCGCCGCAGCAAGCGAGAGCGGCGGCCTCGGCCCCGGCTTGCGCCCCGTCGCGCAGGCAGTCCGCCAACGCCCAAGTGCCCGCAGCCGCGCCAACGGAGCGGTTGGCTTGGCGCGGTGTGCCCGGCAGGAAGGCCGAGGCATCGGGGCTCCAATGCGGCTTGGCACCGGCTTGGGAACTGAGGTGAATGGCCGGGCTCCAGCCGCCGGAGCAGGCGATCAGGTCGCAGTCCATGCGCTGCCCGGGGCCGGCCAAACGCAAGCCGGCGGCGTCCAAGGGCGCGATAAGGGCACCCTGCACCCGCCTGCCGCCCAAGGCTTCAATGAGGCCGTGGCCGCCGATGACTTCAATGCCCGAGGCTAGCGCCTCCTTGACCAAGGCCCCTTGCGGATTCGGCCTGACATCGACCACGGCGGCGACCTCGCGGCCGGCGCGGCGCCAATCCAAGGCGGCGTGATAGGCGTGGTCGTTGGCGGTGCAAAGCAGCAACCGGCGGCCGGGCGCGACGCCGTAACCGTTGACGTAGGTGGATAGGGCGGACGCCAGCATGACGCCCGGCAGGTCGTTGTTGGCGAACACCAAGGGGCGCTCCAAGGCCCCGGTGGCCAGCACCACCTGCTTGGCCCGGACCCGGTGCAGGCGCTGCCGGGCCTTTTTCATGGGGGCAGCGCCCGTGGCGGGATCGCCTTCCTGCGGCGCTGCAACCAAGCCGAGATGGTCCGTGCGGCGCTCTAGGATGGTAAGGAAGTTGTGGTCGTAGTAGCCGAACACCGTGCTGCGCCGCAGCAGCGTCACCTCGCCAAGGGCGCCCAGTTCGGCCACCGCCTGCGCTGCCCAATCCGCCGCCGCGCCGCCATTAAGTCGCAACTTGGAGGCCAGCAGGCTGCCGCCGAATTCGGCCCGCTCGTCCGCCAGGATCACCCGCGCCCCGGCTCGCCCCGCCGTTAAGGCGGCCGCCAACCCAGCTGGACCGCCGCCCGCCACCAGTACATCGCAGTGCTGGTTGAGCTTGTCGTAGCAGTCGGGGTCCGGGCCGTCCGGGGCTTCGCCGAAGCCGGCGGCGTGGCGCAGCCGCCGCTCCCAAAACATCCACAGGCCCTTGGGGGCCATAAAGGTCTTGTAGTAGAAGCCGGCCGGCAGCAGCCCTGCCGCAGCCCCGGCGTAACGCTTGAAACCGCCCTTGGCGTTGCTGTGCGCGGCCAGTCCTTCGTACAGCTGCACTTGGGTGGCACGCAGGTTCGGCACACTCGCCGCGCCGGTGCCTAGGCGCACAATCGCGTTCGGCTCCTCCGCGCCCTGGCCGACGATGCCCCGGGGTCGCCCATACTTGAAACTGCGCCCCACCACGTCAACGCCGTTTGCCAACAGCGCGGAGGCCAGCGTATCCCCGGCGAAGCCTTGCAGGGAGCGGCCGTCGAACGTGAAACGCAACGGCTTCGTGCGGTCGATGCGCCCGCCAACGGCCAAGCGCCAAGGCTGCGACGGGCTAACCGCCATGATGCGCCAACCCGTTGCCCCGCGCCGACCGATTCGCCCTCCGCCATCCCACTGGGCTGCGCACTAGGGTTTCTCCCCTATTGGATACACCTTGAGGATCTCGTAACTCACCGTGTCGCGGAGGACATTGAAGTATCGCCGGCAGCCGGCGGCGTGCTGCCAAAGCTCCCGGTGAAGGCCCCGGGGGTTCTTGCGGAAGTGCAGGTATTCGCCCCACGCTTGGTCCGTCAACGCGCCGGGATCAGCTGGGCGGCGAATGTGCGCTTCGCCGCCGTAGGCAAACTCCTCTTCGCTGCGCAGCCCTTGGCAATATGGACAGTGGATCTGCAGCATCGGACTAGGGCCTGCTAACACTATCTGAGCGGTCTCTGCCGAGAGCCGTTTTTTCGTCCGGCAAGGCGGCGTAAGCGCGGTGTGGCCGAGTCACATAAGCGAGCGCCGACGCGGCCGGCGGAAAAACGGACTCGGCCCTTCGGGTCGGGGCTGGAACCTCGCGCATTGGTGTTCGCACTTTCTGGTTCAGGGCAATAGGGTGCGGCGCAACGGCCATCAGTGGGCGACGCCGGCGGCGCCGTGCTCGTCGATCAGCGCCCCGCTGTGGAAGCGGTTGAGGCTGAACGGCGCCGCCAAGGGGTGCGGGCGGTCGTGGGCCAGCGTGTCCGCAAAGACGGCGCCGGAACCGGGGGTGGCCTTGAAACCGCCAGTGCCCCAGCCGCAATTGAAGTAAAGGCCGTCCACCGGGGTCTTGCCGATGATGGGGCAGGCGTCCGGGCAGACATCGACGATGCCGCCCCATTGCCGGTTCATGCGCACCCGGCTGAACGCCGGAAACAGCTCGCACACCGCCTGCAGGGCGTGCTCCACCACGGGCAGGGAGCCGCGCTGCCCGTAGCCGTTGTAGCTGTCCGCCCCGGCGCCGATCACCAAGTCTCCTTTATCCGACTGACTGATGTAGCAATGCACCGCGTTGGACATGACCACCGTGTCGAGGCAGGGCTTCAAGGGTTCGGAAACCAGCGCCTGCAGAGGACGCGACTCGATGGGCAGGCGCAAGCCGGCCATCGCCGCCAGCACCCCGGAGTGGCCGGCCACAGCGCAGGCGACCTTGCCGGCGCCGATGAAACCTCGGTTGGTCTCCACCCCCACCGCGGCGCCGTTTTCGATGCGAATGCCCCTCACCTCCGTGTGCTGCAGCAAGTCAACGCCCAAGGCGTCCGCGGCGCGGGCGTAGCCCCAAGCCACGGCGTCGTGACGAGCCACTCCGCCGCGAGGCTGCCAAGAGGCGCCCAGCACCGGATAGCGGGCTTCGGGCGAGCAGTTCAGCAGCGGCACCTTCGCCTGCACTTCCCGCGCCGTCAGCATCTCCCCGTCGATGCCGTTCAAGCGGTTGGCATGCACCCGCCGCTCGATGTCCCGCATCTCCTGCAGGGAGTGGCCCAAACTCAGCACGCCGCGGGGGCTGAACATGACGTTGAAGTTCAGCTCCCGGCTCAGGTTCTCCCATAGCTTGAGGGCGAATTCATAAAGATGCGCCGCGTCGTCGCGCAGGTAGTTGGAGCGCACGATGGTGGTGTTGCGCCCGGTGTTGCCTCCCCCCAACCAGCCCTTCTCCACCACGGCCACAGAGGTGACGCCATGCCTCTTGGCCAAGTAGTAGGCGGTCGCCAACCCATGCCCGCCGCCGCCGACGATGACCACCTCATAGGCTGCCTTCGGCGCCGGACTGCGCCACATCCGCGGCCATCGCTCATGGTGCTCGCGGGCATGTTTGAACAGGGTTAGGAGGGAGTATTTCCGCATCTGCGTTGCCGTTCTCGAAGAGGCCAAAGTATCCTGCACTTGGCGCAAGGCTGCAATTCGCGGATACTTCGCCAACAGCCGGCCAAGGAACGCCCTAGGGCCGCCGCACCCATCAACCGGACCAAGCAACAGCCATGGAAGGACCGACCTCGCACATCTACTTTTCGCAGCGGCTGCGCCTGCATTATGTCGATTGGGGCAACGAGGGCGCACCCCCCATGCTGCTGATTCACGGTGGGCGGGACCATTGCCGCAACTGGGATTGGGTGGCGCAGGCGTTTCGGGACGAATACCACGTCATCGCACCGGATCTGCGCGGGCATGGGGACTCGCAGTGGCTGCTCGGCGGCGGTTACAATCAAATCGATTACGTCTATGACGTGGCCCAGCTGATGCATCAGCGCCAGCACGGGCCGGTGACCATCATCGGCCATTCCTTGGGTGGGTCGATCTCCCTGCTCTACGCCGGGCTGTACCCGGATACGGTGAAGCGGCTGGTGTCCATTGAGGGCACCGGGCCGCCGCCAGCCTTCGTGGCGGAGCGGATCAACCAACCCGCCGCCAAGCGCCTGCACACTTGGATTGAGGAGCTGCGCGGCATAGCCGGGCGCGTTCCGCGGCGCTACAAATCCTTGGAGGACGCTTACGAACGGATGCAGACGGAGAACCCGCACCTCACCGAGGCCCAAGCCCGGCACCTGACCATCCACGGCAGCAACCAGAACGAGGACGGCACCTACAGCTGGAAGTTCGACAACTACATCCGCGCCTTCCCGCCCATCGGGTTGGGCGAAAAAGAGGTGCAGGAACTCTACGGGCGCATTACCTGCCCCACCCTGCTGTTCCACGGCAAGGAAAGCTGGGCCTCCAACCCCCAGGAGGATGGACGCAGCCAGCACTTCCAGAACGTGCAAGTCGCCAGCATCCAGGGCGCCGGCCACTGGTTGCACCATGACCGGCTGGACGAGTTCCTGGCCATCACCCGAAACTTTCTGGCGGCATGAGCGAAGCCGGCCGGCGCTCATCGAACGCGCCCCGCGATGCGGGGACCCGATAGCCACCCGCCGGTCTAAACCGGGGCGGGAATGCCGCGCATCGCTTTTACCATCTTGCTTTCCTTGACGTTTCGCAACACAGGCAACGCAGCTGGGCAGGCCCAAACCGATGAGTGAACGTGCCAAGTTGCTTCACGACAGCCCTTGGCGGGGGGTTCTCCACTTGGCGGGCGGGGCCGGAATTCTAGGTGAGATGCTCGCCACCGCCGGCGCTTCGCGTACCGTCCTTGAGGCCAAGGTGCCCTATGCGGCAGCCAGCCTTGCCGAACTGCTCGGCGGGCAGCCTGAGCAGGCGTGCAGCGGGACGACGGCTAGGGCCCTGGCCATGGCCGCCTTCCAACGGGCGCTGAAGTTGGCTGGACAGTCCGAACGGTCCGACCCTGCGGACGCTGATGAACTTCCCCCCGGTGCAAGGGCTGCGCCTCCCGCCGGCACCCAATGCCTCTTCGGCCTCGGAGTGACCGCCAGCTTGGCGACGGATCGCACCAAACGCGGTCCGTGCCGCGTCCACATCGCCGTGCAAACCCTGGCGAGCACCTGCTATGCGAGCTTCTCGCTGTCTGGGGACCGGCCGGCCCAGGAAGCGGCGTTGGTGGAGCATGGCTGGCGAACGTTGCTGCAATCGCTGGAAGTGGGACCGTCGCCAGACCCGACCGAGGCCGGAAAGCGGCGGGCGGGGCGGACGGCCCCGCAAGCCGCCAATCCGAATACGCCTAGAGGCGCGGCGGGCGACCAACGGTCGGCGCCATCGGCACCGCCCATAGCGGAATCTGAGGCAGCGCAGGCATGGCAACTCGAGCGGGTGCGGGGCCTTGCGCCTTGGTGCGCTCTGTTCGCCGGCAGCAGCCGGACGGCGCCCATCGCCCACGATGGCAAGTTGCTTTTCCCCGGTGCCTTCAACCCCCTGCACGAGGGTCACGGGCGCATGATGGCCATAGCCGAGGCCAAAACCGGGCTGGTCGGGGCCTTTGAGCTTTCCGTGGAGAACATCGACAAGCCGCTGTTGGACTACGCCGAAATCCAGCGGCGGCTACAGCAATTCAAGGGGCCGGTGTGGCTGACCCGCCTGCCCACCTTTACCGCCAAGGCCCAGCGATTTCCCGGCGCCACCTTCATCGTCGGCATCGACACCTTGGTGCGCATTGCCGATCCCCGCTACTACGGCGGCGTTCCTGCGCTGCGCCAAGCATTGGCCGCGCTTGCCCAGCAAAAGGCCCGCTTCCTGGTCTTTGGGCGTGTGCTCGACGGTGCCTTTCAAGGCCTTGACCAAGCGGAGCTGCCCGATGCCTTAGCGCAACTGTGCAGCGGCGTGGACGAAGTCGAGTTCCGCGCCGACATCTCCTCAACCGACTTGCGCCAGCAACGGCGTTGACCCTCCAAAGCCTGTGAAGCCATCGGCCATGCATCAATCAATGCCGAGCCCTCCAATCGTTGCCTTGGTCCGAATAAGCTAACATCACCGTTTGTCAACAAACCTAGTGGGGAGCGGTTAATGACCAACATAGGCTCTTACGCGGACATCTCGGCAACTTTGAGCGGCCATGTGGCCACCGTGGAAATCCAGCGTCCGCCGTACAACTTCTTTGACTTCAGCTTGATCGAGCAGATCGCGGACGCCTTCGACAGGCTGGATGAAAACAAGGACTGCCGGGCCATCGTGCTGGCTGCGCAAGGCAAGTCCTTCTGCGCCGGCGCCAACTTCGGCAGCGGCCGGGATGACGACAGGGGCAGCAGAGACTTTACCGAGGAAGGCTTCAGGAACACCACCGGCCGGCTGTACCGCGCCGCCGCCCGGCTGTTTGGCAACAAGAAGCCCATCATCGGCGCCATTCAAGGCGCGGCCATCGGCGGCGGCTTGGGCCTCTCCCTGGTGCCGGACTTCCGGGTCGCTTCGCCGCAAGCCCGCTTCGGCGCCAACTTCGTCAAGCTGGGCATCCACCAAGGCTTCGGCATCTCCGTCACTCTGCCCCGGGTGGTCGGCCACCAGGCGGCGCGCATGATGCTCTACGCCGGGCGGCGGCTGAACGGGGAGCAGGCGCAGGCCATCGGCTTGGTGGATGTGCTGGTGGGTGCGGAGAATCTACGCGCTAAGGCAACCGAATTGGCCCGAGAAATTGCGGAGAATGCGCCTTTGGCGGTGGCCTCCGTCCGCGCCACCATGCGCGCCGGGCTTTCCGAGGCGGTGGCCGAGGCCACGGAGCATGAACTGGCCGAGCAGCAGTGGCTCAGGGCGACGGCGGACGCCGAGGAAGGCATCCGCGCCGTCGCCGAGCGGCGCCCCGGCAACTTCAAGGGGGAATGACGCAGGAAATCGGGGGCGTCACAGCAAGTTTGGGGACAGGACACTAGGAAACGCTGGAATCCCCCTAAAGTGGTTCGCTGTTGGCCAACGCCCGACGTCAGCGTTCCGCAAAGCTGCCGTAGGCGCCGCGGAAGAACAGCAGAGGATCGCGCTCTTGGTCGAATACGCCGAGGTCGCGGACGCGGCCGATGGCGATGCTGTGGTCTCCGGCGTCGTGCTCCTCGGCCAACTCGCAATCGATGTAGGCCAGCACATCCGCCAGCACCG
Organism: uncultured Pseudomonadales bacterium; assembly: GCA_958296025.1. Taxonomy (GTDB): domain Bacteria; phylum Pseudomonadota; class Gammaproteobacteria; order Pseudomonadales; family Azotimanducaceae; genus Azophilus. The sequence continues at coordinate 3,758,663 of OY282430.1, read as the reverse complement.
GGGAGCCGGTTTCGCCGGGCTGCCAACTGAGTTCGGCGAACTTGTCGGTGCCGGTTTGCGCAAACAGGTCGCAGACAGCCTGCTGATCCGCCCCGAGGATGTTGACGCAGAAGTTGCCGCTTTCCCGCAGCTTGGGCCAACTCTTGTTGATCTTGGCCGGGCACAGGATCACTAGGGGCGGGTTCAGCGAAAGGGAAGCGAAGGACTGCGCCGCAAAGCCGGCCGGCTCCCCCTCCAAGCAGCCGGTGACGATCACCATGCCGCTGGCAAATTGACTAAGGGTGGCGCGAATTTCCCGCTCGTCGATATGTTCCATCCTTCCTCGCCTCAAGCAAAAGGGCAGCCAATATAACGCGAGTGCGCCGCGCCACAAACACGGCTTCAGCCCCCGAGTGACGGGGCGCAGCCGTGGGCTTGGCGCATTTGCTGCGTTTTCCCGGCTACAATACGCGGCCATTCCCCGATGGAGTTCGCCGCCTTGCCTGAACTGGAGGAGTTCCGCACCCACACCCGCGCTTGGCTCGAAGAGAACTGCCCGCCGTCCATGCGCACGCCCACGCCGGAGGACGAGGTGGTATGGGGCGGGCGGCGCGCGCGGTTCAAGAACCCCGAATCGAAAATCTGGCTGGAGCGCATGGCGCAACGCGGCTGGACAGCCCCCCGTTGGCCCAAGGCCTACGGCGGCGGCGGGCTTTCCTTTGAGGAGGACCGCATTTTGCAGCAGGAAATGGCCCGCATCCAGGCACGGCCGCCGCTCAACAGCTTCGGTGTTTGGATGTTGGGGCCGGCCCTTTTGGAATTCGCCAACGAAGGGCAAAAACAAGAACACTTGCCCAAGATCGTGCGTGGCGAGATTCGCTGGTGCCAAGGCTACTCGGAACCCGGCCAAGGCTCCGACTTGGCGGGGCTGCAAACCAAGGCCATTGACCAAGGAGACCACTATGTGGTCAACGGCAGCAAGATCTGGACCTCCTACGCCAATCATGCGGACTGGATCTTCTGCCTCGTGCGCACGGACCCAACCGCTCCCAAACACCAAGGCATCAGCTTCCTTTTGTTCGATATGGACTGCGAAGGCGTCAGCGCCTCGCCCATCGAGCTCATCAGCGGCTCCTCCCCCTTCTGCCAAACCTTCTTCGACAACGTGCGGGTGCCCAAGCGCAACTTGGTCGGGAAGGCCAACCAAGGCTGGACCATCGCCAAACGTCTCCTGCAGCACGAGCGCAACATGGTGGCCGGCATCGGCGGCAACACCGCCATCGGGGTCAGCGGGCGCAAGCTGGAGGATTTGGCCAAGCAATATGGCGGCGAACGGAACGGGCGCATTGGCAACCGCGTCCTGCGCCAGCGGGTGGCCACCCACCGCATGAATGACCGGGCCTTCCAACTGACCTTGGCCCGGGGCGGGGAGGAGACCAAGGCCGGCACGGCCAGCGGCCACCTCGCCTCCCTGTTCAAGTATTACGGCACCGAGCAGAACAAGCGCAAGTACGAGTTGATGCTGGAAGCCATGGGCACCGCCGGACTAGGCTGGGAAGGCCCCGGGTTTGATCGTCGGGAGTTGACCACCACGAGGCAATGGCTGCGCTCCAAGGGCAACTCCATAGAGGGCGGCACCAGCGAGGTGCAACTGAACGTGATCGCCAAGCGGGTGCTCGGCTTGCCGGACTAGCGATGCCGCGCACGAGCTTTCCCGGCCACAACGAAGAGGCGGCAAACCAGCAGCGTTGCCGATGCCGGCGAGAGGCGGCCCTTGGGGAAGTTTGCGGGTTGGACGGCCCTCGCCTTGGCCGGCGCACCCGATGAGGGCGTTGCATGGCTAAATCGGCCGTCGGCGTCTCCGACCAACTTGCCGCCTTGGATCTGGGCTCCAACAGCTTCCACCTGATCGTCGCCCAAGAAACCAACGGCCGCCTGCAAATCGTTGACCGCATCAAGGAGATGGTGCGCCTCGCGGATGGCTTGGACGGGGACCTGCGGCTGTCCGCCGCCGCAAGGCAGCGCGCCTTGGTTTGCTTGGAGCGCTTCGGCCAGCGCCTAAGGCACCTGCGTGACGAGAACGTGCGCATCGTCGGCACCAACGCCTTGCGCAAGGCGCACGACTCCAACGCCTTCATCGCCGAGGCCGAGCAACGCTTGGGGCATCGGGTGGAGATCATCTCCGGCCGGGAGGAAGCCAGGTTGATCTATCTCGGCGTGTCCCATGCGTTGGAAGACACCCATGACCACCGCCTAGTCATAGACATCGGCGGTGGCAGCACCGAACTGATCCTGGGCCGGCGCTTTCAGCCGGAGATCATGGAAAGCCTGTACATGGGCTGCGTGTCCGTTAGCAACAGGTGCTTCGCGGACGGCGCCCTGACCCAGCGAGCCTTCAAAACGGCCGTCAACGAATGCCTGCAGGAACTGGAGGCTGTGCGCACCCAATACCTGAACGCTGGCTGGGACGTAGCCATCGGCGCCTCCGGCACCATGCTGGCGGTGCAGGAGGTCCTAGCCAACCTGCACAGCGACGAAGCGCAGCACATCGAACCGGCCGGCGTGCGGGACCTCATCGACCGGATGATTTGCGCCGGTCACTTGGACCGATTGCAGTTGTCCGGCCTGTCGCAAGAGCGTTGGGCGGTGTTTCCGGGCGGCGTCGCAGTGGTGCAGGCGCTGATTGGATCCCTGGGGCTGAAACGCCTGCAGGTCAGCGACGGGGCGTTGCGCGAAGGGCTGCTGCACGACCTGCTCGGCCGAGTGCATCACCAGGACACCCGCGACTACAGCGTCCGCAACTTGATGGACCGCTACCACATTGCAGCGCCCCACGCCAAGCGAGTGCGGGACACGGCCCTGGGCCTGCTCGCCCAAGTGGCCCAATCCTGGCGGCTGCAATCCCCGGAAGACCGCCTGCTGTTGGCTTGGGCGGCGGACTTGCACGAAATCGGCATGGACATCGCTCACAACCAATACCACAGGCACGGCGGCTACCTGTTGGCGCACATGGACCTGCCCGGCTTCTCCCGTTTGGACCAAAGCCAGCTGGCCACCCTAGTGCGCCTGCACCGGCGCAAATTCGCTGTGGAGGACGCCTCCATCGTCCCGGAGATTCGTGTCCTCCGCCTAGCCGTCCTGCTGCGCCTGGCGGTGGTCCTGCACCGCAGCCGCAGCACCGCCCCCCTGCCGCACATCGCCGCCGCCGCTGAGAACGGCCAAGTCAGGCTGACGCTGCCGAAGCCGTGGCTGGACAAGCACCCCCTGACCCGGCTGGATCTCAAGAAGGAAGCCCGGTACTTGCTGAATTCGCCGGTCAAGTTGCAGGTGAAGACCGGCTGATCCTTGACCTTGCAATTCTGCGCGGGTTATTTCGGGCCGCTTCAAACAAAGTCTGTGGGCGCCTGCACACGCGCAATCGACGGCGGTGCGCAGCTGGGCCTTGTGGCCGCCAATGCTTGACCCTGCAATGCTTCGACTTGACGGAGGGGACCGTTAAGATGGCCCAGATACGGAAACGGGGATCAACCATGCTGAACTACCAGGCTCCGGCACGGGATATGGAGTTCCTGTTGTTTGACCTTTTCCAAGTGCAGCGGGAATGGGCCGATGTGCCAGCGTTTCAGGACATTGATCCGGACTTGGTGCGGGCGGTTCTCAGCGGGGCCGGCAAGTTGGCCGGGGAGGTCTTGGCGCCCGTCAATCAGGCGGGGGACCGGGAAGGCTGCCGTTGGACGGACGGTCTAGTGCAGGCGCCGACGCCCTTCAAACCCGCTTACCGGCAGTTGGCCGAGGGCGGTTGGTTGGGGCTCTCCGGCAATCCGGCCTATGGCGGCCAAGGCATGCCCAAGCTGCTTGGTTGCTTGGTGGAGGAGATGTTCTGGGGGGCGAACACGGCCTTCTACCTGTACGGTGCGCTGACCGTCGGCGCCGCCATCTGCTTGGACGCCCATGGCAGCGAGGCGCAGAAAGCCCTATACCTGCCGAAGCTGTACAGCGGCGAGTGGTCCGCCGCCATGGACCTCACCGAGGCACAGGCCGGCACGGATCTCGGCCTGCTGCGCACCAAGGCGGAACCGGCCGCGGACGGCAGCTACCGGCTGACCGGCACCAAGATATTCATCACCAGCGGTGAGCACGACCTCTCCGAGAACATTGTTCATTTGGTGATCGCCCGAGTTCATGGGGCGCCCAAGGGCACCAAGGGGATCAGCCTGTTCATCGTGCCGAAGTTCATCCCGGATGCGGCCGGGCGGCCAGGGAAGCGCAACGGCGTGGCCAGCGGCGCCATCGAGCACAAAATGGGCGTCATCGGCAGCGCCACCAACCTGATGAACTATGAGAACGCGGTCGGCTACCGCGTGGGGGAGGAAAACGCCGGCCTCGCCTGCATGTTCACCATGATGAACTACGAGCGGCTGGCGGTGGGGTTGCAAGGGCTGGGCGCTGGAGAACTCGCCTATCAACAAGCCGCCGCCTATGCACGGGAGCGGCTGCAAGGGCGCGCCCCCGGCGGCCCGCAAAGGCCGGAAGCGGAGGCGGATTCTCTTCTAGTCCACCCGGATGTGCGGCGCATGCTGCTGACCATTCGCGCCTACACCGAGGGCGGGCGCGCCTTCGCCATGTTGGTGGGACGTAGCCTCGACCGCGCCAAGTATTCCGGCGACAAGCGCTGCCAAGCCTTGGCGGAACTGCTGACCCCCATCGCCAAGGCGTTCCTGAGCGACAAGGGCTTTGAGTGCGCCGTCCTGGCGCAGCAGGTCTTCGGCGGTCACGGCTACATCAAGGAATGGGGCATGGAGCAGATCGTGCGGGACACCCGCATCGCGCCCATCTACGAAGGCACCAACGGCGTCCAGGCCTTGGACCTCGTCGGCCGCAAGGTGCTGCGCGACGGCGGTGCCGCCCTGCGTGTATTCGTGCAGGAAATGACTGTGGATGAAGTGCCGAAGGAATACGAGGAACCTCTGCGCAGCGCCTTCGACCGCTTGCTCGGCGTCACCGACTGGGTGGTGGCCCAAGCTCCCGAAGACCCCAACCTACCCGGCGCCGCCTCCACCGACTACTTGGAGTTGGCCGGGCTGACCATCTACGCTTGGCTGTGGGCGCGGATGGCCCAAATCGCGCCGGACGAGCCTTTCGGCGAAGCCAAGCGCCGCACTGCCGCCTTTTTTTTCGCCAAGCTGCTGCCCCAAACAGCCGCCTTGGACCACTCCATTCGCGCCGGATCGGGCGCTGTGATGGGCATGGCGGATGAGTTGTTCTGACAGCTGACGGGGAAAAGCGTCGGCAAAGTCATGCACACCTCTGACAACCAGGGCCGTAGGTGAGTCGGATAGCCGTTCCATATTTCAGGATCACTTTTCGTATTTCCCCGGTGCCGCTACTCGATGTATCAGTGGAAGGCGGGTTTCGTTGGGCTTCCGGGGCGTTCATGCGGGGGTTTCCAAGCCGAAATCCAAACCTTCCTGTGCGGAGGGAGACGGTAGCTTGTGAATGGGTATGACGTTGAAGCCAATGGGTTCACCGAGCTTGGCGATGTCTTGGTCGTCGGAATAGATGGTTTTTTCGCCTTCAATCCGAGCAACGGCAAGGATCTGGCGATCAAACTTGAGTTTTGCTCTCGTAGCGGTTGTGCCGGCGCGTAAATCGCCTGCAGAAAGGGCGCTGCGCGTCATTTCCGCCAGTTCGACAGCCGCACGCTCGTCAAAGGGCGCGATGCGGAAGCGGGGAGTTTTATTGAGGATTTCAAGGTAGTTAGGGGCTGCGTCGTCTGCGTGTACCAGAACTTCACTTAGGACGGGCGCTGGAATAACGATGGCCTCGCGTCGCCGTTCCAAGGACTCGATAAGCAGCTTAATGCGGCCCTTGGCGTTTACAACAGGCTGGCCGGTTGCAGGGTCGATGGGCGGTTTCGCGTCGGGCTCTAGAAAATACAAAAGAGCGGTAGCATCGAGCACAGCCATCAAGGGAACTCATCTGTTCCTTGCCGAAGTCGGTCAAGCTCCACTGCCGGATCTTCAATGTTCCTCCAGCCGCTGCCCCCCACTTCCCGGAGGCGTTGCACAACTTGGCTTAGGGGCGCATCGTCGAGCAATTCGAACTTGCTGATGTCGAAGCGCTTCAATATCCATCGTCCATCTTCATCGCGCTCCCAACGCCCGTCGCCCCAAACTCGAAGCGTTCCTTGGTAGAGGTAGGGCGCCAACTGTCGCGCCATGTCTCGGGTGGCATTGCAGATGTGGATGGCGGTTCCATCTTGGAGATGCACGGGCACGGTGTCGTCCTTGCCCCCCACCCGGATGAGCATTCCATCGAAAGCGCACTGCTGCCTAAAGGGGCCAAAGGTGCGCGGTTGGCGCTGCTCGCATCCGGGGAAGTGAATGATTTCGTGACCGCCAGCCTCCCGAAGGCTTCCGCTGGCGTTGTCCTTGGCGAGGCGCAGGTTAATTGCCTTGAACGGTTCGGCGACATCGGCGGGTGCGCCGTTTTGGCTGGCGATGCGCAGACGATCCCGAACAGCGGGACCAACTTCCGGGTCCACATGCTGAACCAGCACGGCGCTACCCGCTTCAAGGCGGTCGAAATGCACATGGTCAGCGTTGCCGAAGAGGCGGGCCAAGTCCGCCATGTACTCGGCCAGCCGCGCCATCGGCAAACTGCCTAGGTCATAAGCGTCAATGGCGAACCGATAGGTGTATTGATGGTCGCTCATGGCTGCGCGTTGGTTGATGGCCCTTGTTGAAGGCCGGACGGGGCCTAGTTTATCTAGGAATCGGCGCTATGCGCCAGCTTGAAAACCACCTTGCTATTCAGAGACCTGTTGCCTTGGGCTGCCGGGTGCCTTACGATTCGCGCCGTTGGACTTCCTTGGTAAGGACTCAGGCATGGAGACGGCGAAGATCACCAGCAAGGGCCAAATTACAATCCCCAAGCAGGTGCGCGTGAGGCTAGCAGTGGGGCCGGGCGATCAATTGTCGTTCGAGTTTGACGAGCGCGGCCTTCTGCGTGTGGCGCCGGTGCGTATCCCTCTACCGGCACTGCGCGGCTTTCTGGCGCAGGATGCTGCAGGGCGAAAGCTGGACTGCGAGCAGATCGACGACGCGATTCGGCGGCGGATGCGGAGGAAGTACGGCTCGTCGTGATCGCGTTGGACACCAACGTATTGCTGCGCCTGTTGTTAAACGATGATCCTCGGCAGGCGCGACAGGCGCAGGCTATCGTCGATCGCGCTGTTGGCTTGGGGGAGGCCGTTTTGTTGCCAGATGTCGTGCTCTGCGAGGTCGAGTGGGTATTGTCATCCGCCTACAACCTCCCGCGAGCACGCATCGCCCGGACTCTGCGTCGGCTTATCGAGGGAACCGAATTCACATTCGTCAACCGCGCCGCCGTAAACGCCGCCTTGGAAAGCTATGCGCATGGCAAAGCGGAGTTCTCAGATTACTTGATCGGTGCGGCCGCAAAGGCCGCTGGTGCGACAACCACTTTCACATTCGATCGTGATCTGCGCCGTGGTGAAGACTTCACCTTGGTGCAAGGCTAGTAATTGCTCTGGCCCAGCGCCTGGGCGCCGCACAAAGCCCAGCCATTCCAGGTGGGCGGTGATGTTGGGGTCGGACTTGGGCATGGTCGATCTCAGACGAGAATCGAAAACCTATTGAATCGCTCGGTTACGCGGCTTGATCCTCAACCGCCAACCGCCGCCCAATAGCCCGCAGCGCCTTTTCCACTTGGCTGATATGGGAGCGATGGTCCGGGTTCAGTAGCCGGCGAACGACGGATTCGCTCAAGCCCAAACGCATGGCGAGGGCGGTCTTGGTGATGCCTTGTTCCCGCATGGCGGAGTAGAGCGCGAGCTTGGCCGCGACCAAGGGCGGCACGGCCACGGGAATTTGGCTGGACGCCGCAGGGCTGGGGGGAGGAATGTCCCAGCGTTCATGCACATAACCAGCCAAAGCCACCGCCAAGGCGTCCTCCGCCATCTCCAAGGCCTCGACCCGATCGTCCCCGCAAGTGTTGGCACCCGGCACGTCGGGGAAGGAAACAAAGAACCCGCCGCCTTCCTCTGCCCTGAGTACGCATGGGTAAACGTAACGCATTAGAAATCCTCCTTGTCGATCTCCAAGTCTTTCAGCATGGCGGACAGCAAGCCCAGCCGCTCGGCCGCCTGGCGCTGCCGAATCCGTCCCTCCGCCGCGTCCCTGACTACACCAAGTCTGTCCGCCTCCTTGCCGCTCATCAACACCAACCCTTCCAACATCCGTCCGCCCTCCGGCACAGCCAAAAGGGGACACTACAGCTTTGGGCTGACATGCGTATGGAACCGGTTCGGTGGGCGGCACGAAGATCAGCCATTCCAAGCAGACCGCCAGGATTTGGCGCTGAGACCTTAGCTCACAGGCATCGGACAGCCTTGGCTAATCTTGCATCAGGGAGATGGCGTCGGCTACTGATTGACAAGCATCGACCAAGTCTGCCACCAGCCGCTCGTCCACGTCTAGACCGCCTTCATATTCGCCCACATTGCGAACATTGTGGCACTTATCCAGCACTCTCCAGACTTCAGGGCCAAGATTCAAGGTGTGCGGCAAAACCTGAAAAACAATGTAGCGGTGACGTGGCCTGTAGCCGAGGCGGCGCAGAGCCGCAAGACACAACGCATGAGCGGCGTTGTAGGCGAGGTCAAAGCGGCTTTGCAGGGAGAGTTCGGGATGGCTGGCATCCCGCAGCCTAGCAAGCCCGGACTGCTTAAGGCCCGCAAACTCTTGAGCATCCGGCGGCTCAGGCGCCAGCGGCTTGTTTGCGCCGCAAAGATTATCCAGATGTGAGGCCACTCTCCTCCCCCATTAACCAAATTTTCGGTTGGGACAACGCCCGCCTGACGAAGGAGTGGCCTTCTCGCACCCGCTGATCGAACTCCTTCCGCGAGTACAGGGTTGGGTTAATGGGCCTGCCCAACTGGGCTTCAATCCCTGCAAGTGCGGAGAAAACATCTGAATAGGCCAGCGTGTCGCTGATGACCATCAAGTCGATGTCGCTGGCAACCGTGTCTTCACGTTTGGCGACGGAGCCGAACACGAAGGCCGCGAAAATACGGTCCTCCATTGGCGCCAACACCTGTCGCAGCGGTTCGGCCAAGCCCAGGGTTTTGTCCACGATGCCCCGCAACTCGGAGAAAATCGGTGATTCTGGGTTGGCTTGGTAGTGCTTCTGATTGCCGATGCGCCTTACCGTCGCTAAGCCGCTTTGCGCAAGGCGGGCCAGTTCGCGCTGCACGGCGCCGGAACCCCCACCTGTCAGCTGCATCAATTCGGTGGCGTAGAAGCTGCGGTTCGGCCGACCGAACAGGCAAGCCAACACCCGCCGTCGCGTGGAAGGAAACAGTGCGTCCGCCAAACCCGTCGGCGGCCGATGCGTCGGATGTTCGAGGCTTTTACCCATATTGGGCATAGTAATGCCCAATATGGGCATCCGCAATCCGCACTCGTTCCCCTTGGCTCTCTCACAAACTCGGGAGTTGCGGATGCAAGGCTACGCCCACTTGACCCAAGCCGAACGATGCCACATTGAGACTCGCGGTCAGTGCGTCGCAATCTCAAATGCCTTGGCTTTCCCGGTGCTGCCGCCAGCGCCCGAAAGCGCCTTGCATTTCTTGGTGACGGGTGGCCACCGCCTCTGCGTATTCGGGGTGGGTGAGGACGTAGAATTCATCCTCTCGAATGGCGTGCAGCACCATGTCGCCGACGGCTGTGGGCGCCAAGGCGTTACGCCGCAATTCCTCGATTAGCGCCGCTGCCCCCTCGTGTTCGGCCACCTCGTCCAAGGCAATCGCCGCAGTGTCACGCTCCCCCTGCAGGGCGGCAGGGCGGTTGCGGCCTGAATCGAAGATGTTGGTGTTGACCATGCCTGGGCAGAGCACGGAGACGCCGATGCCTTGGCCGGCCAAGTCCAGCCGCATCGCTTCGGACAGGCCCACCACGGCGTACTTGGTGGTGGTGTAAACGCTCAATCCGGGGTGCGGCGCGATGCCCGCCACCGACGCCGTGTTGACGATGTGGCCGCCCTCGCCGTGGGCCTTGATGCGCCCCAAAAAGGTCTGCACGGTGTTGATGACGCCCTGCAGGTTGACGCCGACCACCCAATCCCAATCCGGGTAGGACATCTCATGGACAGCGCCGTTTACGGCGACGCCGGCGTTGTTGCACAGCACATGCACCTTGCCGAAAGCCTGCTCCATGCTGTCCGCAGCCTGGGCCATCGCCGCCCGGTCGGTGACGTCCAACTGCAAAGCGAGCACCTCCGCATTGCTGGGGCGCAGTTCAGCCTCCGCTTTTTCCAGCGCCGCTTGCTCGATGTCCGCAATCGCCACTCTCATGCCGGCCGCGCAGAAACTATGCGCCATCGCCAAGCCCAAACCGCTGGCGCCGCCGGTGATGAACGCCGCCTTACCCGCCACATCCTTCATGTTGACCCCCCTTGCAAAGAAGCGATGCTATCACTTCATGCCATTAGGCTTGCGCAAGGCCCCGCCATCGCCTCCGCGCACCTGTGGGCATTCGCCATGCGATATGCGGGCTAGAGCCTTCAAGAGACCGGCGCACACGGACGCCGCTTAGGGGTTTGGCTCCTCAGGGCTGGTGCCCGGCACCTGCAAGGTCTTGCAGACCTTCTCGTCAGTGTCAATGAGCGCCAAGGCTTGGTCGGGATGATCGGTGAACAGAGCGTCCACCCCGACGTCCAGCAGCGCCCTGATCTCGTCCGCGAAGGACTCGAACCCCTCTCCAAGCCAATCGGCCCGCAAAGTGTAAACATGCACGGCGAGGTTGCGGTCATGAGCTTGCTTGACGATGTTCGGAGCGTTCAGCAGTAGAGCCTTGGGAGCGCCAATGCCCCTCGCGTAGCTGGCGATGCGATCAAGCGACGATTCGCTGACGGCCTCGTTCCAATCGATGAGCTGCACCTTGGGATGTTCGGTTTCCAGAGCCGCCAGCGCTTTGGCGTCAAAGGACTGGATCAGCACCGGCAAATCATAGGGGGCCAGCGTTTGCAGCAGGGCATCGGCCAGCCCCGGCTGGAGCGCCGGGTCCTTCAATTCCGGGTAGATGCCCACCCGCCGCCCAGTCGTGCGGTTCAAGCCCTCAACGAGGTCCAGCACGTCCGCCAAGCGAGGCACCCGGAAGGTCCTGTGCGGGAAGCGCCCCGGCGTGGACTCGACCGCAAGCAGTTGCTGTATTTCGGCATAGGTGAAATCGGCGGCGTGATGGAGACCGTCCTCCCGCGCCCGGTCGGGGAAGGCTTCAGCGACGTTGGTGGTTCGGTTCAGCGTCAGATCATGCAGAGCGATGGGCACTCCGTCCGCGGTGAGCACCACATCCGGCTCGATCCAGTGCGCTCCTTGCGCGTAGGCTAGGGCGTAGGCCGGCAGCGTATGCTCCGGCAGATAGCCGGAAGCGCCCCGGTGGGCGATGACCTCAACGCAAGCAGCCTGTGTTGCCGGCGCCATCAGCACTGCCAAGGCCGCCAACCACAGCCGAGCCACCCTTTCCATTGGTCTTTTTCCGCGGCATGACGAAACCTGAGGCTTAGCCAACCCCAAGCCGTGCGGCTTACTTCCCTCCATCGTTCCGTATCACCAAGGTGCTGGCCAATTTGTCATGCCAGCCTTGCTTTCTTTTGTCGAAGGCGACCCAAAGCATGCCGAGGCCCAACGGCAACACCGACACGAAATAGGCGAAGTACCTGCCCACAAATTGGGCGGTCGATGGGCGCTGCCCGGTCCGCGCATCCACTATCTTGGCGCTGACGGCCATTTTCCCCGGAGTGGCCGCTTTGTAGATCCAGAACAGGATGACCGCTATCGCGGGGGCCACCCAGGTCAAAAGGAAGTCCAGCGGGCCTCGAATGAAGGCTTCGGACTGCCAGTATTGATCCCCGTATGCATAGAGCAGAATGGGAACGGTGATGATGCCCAGCAGAATGGAGTCAACGATGGTTGCGCTAACTCGCCACCAGAAGCCGATGTATTGGAATTCCTCCTGTTCCTCAAAAGACATGACTGCCCCCCCTGAGCGTTTGACGGAGCAGTCATTGTTGGCGCTGGACGGGTGCCGGTCAAGCACTTCGGCTTTGCAGCGCATTCAACCTCCGAGCGGAAAGGCTGGCGCAAGGACTTGGCGATCAAAACAGCTCCATTTGCTGATCGTCCCCCACCGTGCGGTCGAAATCCAAGCCTAGGGCGGCGAGGATGGGTTCCGCCACTGGGCGAACCTGCCTTTGCAGGTAGTGTTCCCGGTCCGGTTCATGCTGCAAGGCGTCCAAGGGCTCGGGGCCGGCGGTGGTGACGACGTAGGCGATCACCCGGCCGGGGTCTCGGGACTTGCGGGCCGCAACCACATGGGGCGGGGTGCTGGCGGTGTAGGCGGCGAGGTTCTTGCGCAACCCCTTGCGATAAACGAGCGCGTCATCCAACTCGCCCCGGCGTAGGGACGCCGCCATCTCCTTGAGATAGCCATCCACCGGCTGGCCGGCGAAAAGGCGGGCGAACAGTTCCCGCTGCACGTCCTTGGCCAGCGGCGTCCAGTCCCGCCGCACCACCTCCATGCCGGTGAACTCCGGTTCGCGCTGGCCGTCCAGCAGGCCGACGTAGCGCTTTCTGGCGCCGCTGCCGCCGTGCCGAACGGACGGCAGGAACAGCTTGACGTAGAGCTTCTCGAACTCCATCTCCAGGCGGCTTTGCACCCGCCAATTGGAGTGGATGTGCGCGGCTAGGGCCGCGTTCAGTTCTTGGGCCAGAAGCGGCCCCTCGCGCTTGGCTTGTGCAACGGCATTGAGGCCTGAGTACACGAACAGGCTGTCCGTGTCGCCATACAGCACCTCGAAGCCGCGTTGCTCGAACCAAGCTTTGGACCATTGCAGAAAACGGCGACCCAAACCGGTGATGGCGTTGGCGATGGCCGGGTTGTGGAAGCGGCAGGCCGGGGTGCCGAGTACGCCGTAGAAGGAATTCATCAGGATTTTGATGGCTTGGGAGGCCACTCCGTCGCCGGCGGCTTTCGCTGCCTCGCGCTGCGGAAATAGCCGATCCAGCATGGTCGGCAGGATGGCCTCGCCGCGGCGGAAGGCGGTGCTGGACGATATTCGGATCAACTCGTCCGATGATCCGTCGTCGGCCCTGAAGCCCAGGGGATCGATGTTGAAGGTGCGGATCAGGCTGGGGTACAGGCTCTTGAAGTCGAACACCCAAACGTTGTCGTGCAGACCGGTCGCCGGATCGAGCACATGGCCGCCGGCTTGCCGACGGGAAGCGGTTTCGGCGGCGGCGGAACGCAACGTCGGGGCCACCACCCTGCGTTTGTGCAGAGCCGACAAGTACAGAAAGTCGAACGAGGCAATGCTGGCGGACACCCGATCCGGCGTCATGCCGGTCAGCCGGCTGCGGGCGACGGCGAGGTTGACTAGGTTAAGCTTCTCGATGATCTCCAGCGCGAGGCGAGCGTCCGTTCGGGCGTACTTGGCGAAGGCCGGCAGGTTGTCCCGATAGCGGGCCTGAATGTCGGCGGCGCGGTTGGCGGCGGGCTGCTCCGCCAGCCGCACCTTGCCTTCACCGAGCACTTCTTTGGCCACGGCGTCCAGGGAGTGGTCGTCGAAGCGCATGAAGGCGCCGCGCACCAGATCGATTCCGTCCAGCACCAAGCGCCCCGGCACACTGGCTTGGGCGCTGCCGAAGTATCCCTGCGCCGGGCGCAGCCGCAGCTTGCCCCGGTCCCGGCCCAGCTCGAAGGGAAGCCGCAAGCGAGCGGCGATGCGGGCCAGCACGGTCAGGTCGAAGTCGATGACGTTCCAGCCGGTGAGCACATCCGGGTCCGCCTCCTGCAGTCGGGCGCAAAAGGCGTCGATGACGGCCCGTTCATCCGCCCAGCCGTAGGCGCGTTTCGGCATGTCCCGGCCGGCGGCATCGACGATATGGACTTCATCCAGGCCGCATCCGTACAGGGCGATGGCGAGCAGGCGCTTGGCCTGGGCATCCGTTTCGATGTCGAAGGACAACACGGAGGGCGTTACGGATGCCTCGGCGGGTTTTAGTTGGGGGTCGTCGTAGATGCGTGCGATCCGCGCCCCCGCCGCCCAAGGCCCTCGAATCTCGCAGCCGCCGCGAATGTTGCGGTCGATCAGGTAACGGACCGCAAAGCGGACATCGGCCTCGAAGGTGTCGATGTCGGCCCGGTGCAGGCGCTCGCGCAGCGGCGGCGTGTCCTGGGGGATGCTCAGGTCCACCTGCAACACTGGCGCCCCAGCGAAGGTGCGGCGCCCGCAGCGCACCGTACGCACCGCTCCCAGCCCATGCGCCCGCAGCGCATCCCGTTCGCGAATGAAAAAGTGCGGCCTGTGCCGGCGGTCCCGCACTAGGAAGGTTTCGCCCTGCTCCAGAACGCCGTAGAGGTGAACCACCGGCGCCGCTTCCGGCGGCGAACCCGGGCGGTCCACTTGGGCGATGCGGTAGCTGGCCTGAAGGATGAAGCCGCGTTCCGAGGGACCGTAGTCCTTGGCAGTGGGCATGGCGTTCTTCCTGTGCCGCCAAGTTTTTCACAACGGAGGGCTATTGGCGCCCCAAGTCGGTTTTAGCCGCCCGCTCGCCCCTCGTTGGTCGCCGCCCTCAGTCCAACCGGTTAATCAACCGATACACGCCGATGAGGATGCCGAAGCCCACATAGAGGCCGAACAGCCCGATGCCCATAAGCACGGCCATCTGCGGCGTCACCGCATCCCGCGCCGTCAGCCAGCCGAGCAGCGCCAACAGGCCGAAAAAGGAAGCCGCCACGCCGATGGCGATGAAGTGCCCCCGGCTCATGGTGCCTGGCGCTTCATCGACGGTGAAGGGCCGAATGGATCGCCGCTGCCGGCCGAACGGCATGGGGCGCCGGACCCAAGGGCTGCGCTGTCCATGAACTTCTCCGCATGCACAAGCGCCGAGTCTAACGGCTGCGCAGGGCGGCGGGGAGTTCTTCGTAGATGTTGTTGAAGCCGCCGTTGGACATGATGACGAGGTGCCGCCGCCGCTTCGGCAACTCGCACACCCAGTCCACCAGCCGCGCCATGTTGGAGAACTGACGCGCCGGAACCACGCAGGCCTTCACCAAGGCGCCGAGATCCCAGCGGATGTTGGCGCCGCGGAACCAGACCACCTGATCGGCGGGGGCGCAACAGGTGGCCAAATCCTGCTGCAGGATGCCCAAGGACATGGTGTGGGTGCGCGGTTCGACGATAGCGATGATCTCATCGTTGCCGACCCTGTTGCGCAAGCCCTGCAAGGTGGTGCGGATGGCCGTGGGATGGTGGGCGAAGTCGTCGTACAGGGTGGCTTCGCCGATTTCCGCGATCACATCCAGGCGCCGCTTCACGCCGGCGAATGCCCCTAAGGCTTCAATGGCCGTTTGTGGGCGAACCCCGGCGTGGTGGGCGGCGGCCAGAGCGCCCAAGGCGTTGGCGATGTTGTGTGCTCCCAACAGCGGCCAAGCCACGCGACCGAGGGCCCTGCCGTTCAGGCAGACATCGAATTCCCCGCCGTCCTTGGCGGCGTCTTGCGCCGACCAAAGGTCGCCTGTGTCGGTGGGCACCGGTGCCTTGGCGGTGGTGCCGACGCGTACCACCGGGGTCCAGCAACTCCGACGCAGCAGGTCGTTGACGTTCTCCTGGCCACCCGGTGCGACGATGCACCCCTGTCCCGGCACGGTGCGCAGCAATTGCCGGAACTGCGCCTTGATGGCGTTCAGATCCGGGAAGATGTCGGCGTGGTCGTACTCCAGGTTGTTGATGATGAGGGTGCGCGGCCGGTAGTGAACGAACTTGGCGCGGCGGTCGAAGTAGGAGCAGTCGTACTCGTCCGCTTCGGTCACGAAGAAGGGTGCGTCGCCGAGGCGGGCGGAGTGCTCAAAATTCTTCGGGGCGCCGCCGATCAGATAACCAGGCTTGAGCCCGGCCCGTTCCAATATCCAGGCCAGCATGGCGGTGGTGGTGGTCTTGCCGTGGGTGCCGGACACCGCCAGCACCCAACGTCCCTGCAGTACGTTGGTGCCGAGCCATTCGGCGCCGGAGACGTAGGGCAGCCCTTGGTTCAGGATGCATTCCACGGAATCCACCCCCCGGGGCAGTCGGGCGTTGCCGATCACCACCAAATCCGGTGCAGGGCGCAATTGCGACGGTTCGAAACCCTCGTGGACTCTGATGCCGGCCACGGCCAGCAAGTCGCTCATCGGCGGATAGATGCCCTTGTCCGACCCGGAAACCTCGTGCCCCTGCTGCTTGGCCAGTTGCGCCAAGCTGCCCATCAGGGTGCCGGCGATGCCGAGGAAGTAGATCTTCATCCGCCGCTGGCGATCATCCCAAGGCCGGCGCCGACCAGTAGGATGGTGAACGCGAAGCCGACGCCCAGCACCATGTGCAGGCTCAGCGCCTTGGACAGGATGAAGCCGAGCACGGACACCGACCAGATGGCGAACAGGCTGCCGACGAAGACCGTGGTGCCGACGTTGGGCTCTAGCAGTAGGGAAGGAATTCCCATGGTCAGGGCAAACATGGCGGTGAGCACGAGATCGCAGCCAAGCCAAGTGACGAGGGTTTGCATGAACCGCTCGCTAAAGCCCCGTAGGTAACAGGCGAGGCGGATCATGCCGACCGAAACTGCGGTGGACACGAACACCCCTGTGGCGATCTTGATCCCCGGATCCTCCGTGATGAGGACCGGGGCGATGATGCCCACGCTCAGGTTTCCAGCCAGCACCATCATCGCTATCCAAGGATGCTTTGGGGCGATTTCCGGGCTGAAGCGGAACAGGCACACGCCGCAGAAGAATAACAATACGATCCCCATGATGCGTCCATGATAGATTCTTCCAGGCCGAATGGCACTAGAATGTCCAGCCTCCATTTAGGACGGACCATTCGCGTTTCGACCTCCGAGGAATGTCCATGTCAGCAGGCAACGCCTTTTATGCCCAGTCCGGGGGCGTCACCGCGGTCATCAACGCCACCGCCTGCGGCCTGCTCGAAGCCGCCCGACGTCGGTCCAAGCGAATTGGCAAGGTTTTCGCCGGGCGCAACGGCATTCTCGGCGCCCTGCACGAGGAGTTGATAGACACCAGCCTAGAGAGCGACGCCGACATCGCTGCCTTGCGCCACACGCCCGGCGCGGCCTTCGGCTCCTGCCGCTACAAACTGCGCTCCCTTGACGAGCAAGCGCGCGAGTATCGCCGCCTGATCGACGTATTCGCCGCCCACGGCATTCGCTACTTCTTCTACAACGGCGGCGGGGACTCCCAGGACACGGCGCACAAGGTCTCCCTGCTGAGCGCCCGGCTCGACTACCCCGTCACCGCTATCGGCATCCCCAAGACCGTCGATAACGACCTGCCGTTTACGGACTGCTGCCCCGGCTTCGGCTCCGTGGCGAAGTACGTTGCCACCTCTACCCGGGAAGCCGCCATGGACGTCGCGTCCATGGCGGAGACCTCCACCAAGGTCTTTGTGCTGGAGGTGATGGGCCGGCACGCCGGCTGGATAGCCGCGGCGGCGGCCTTGGCGCAGGAGAAGCCGGGGGACCCCCCGCACATCCTGCTGCTGCCGGAGGCGCCCTTTCACCAAGAGCGCTTTCTGGCCAAAGTGCGGCAAACCGTGCAGAAGCGCGGCTACTGCGTGGTGGTGGCCTCCGAGGGCACCCGCTACGAGGATGGCAAGCTGCTCGCCGAGGCCGGCGGCAAGGACGCCTTTGGCCATGCCCAATTGGGCGGCCTAGCGCCGCTCATCGCCGGCCTGATCCGCAGCAAGCTCGGCCACAAGCACCATTGGGCGGTGGCGGACTACCTGCAGCGCTCCGCCCGCCACATCGCCTCCGCCGTGGACGTCGAGCAAGCCTACGCCTTGGGCCAAGCCGCGGTGGATTTCGCCCTCGCCGGCAAGAACGCCGTAATGCCCACCATCAAACGCCTAAGCGACGCCCCCTACCGCTGGACCATCGGCGAAGCCAAGCTCTCCCGGGTGGCCAATGTGGAGCGCAAGATGCCGAAGAGCTACCTCAGCGCCGATGGCTTCGGCATCACCGCCAAAGCGCGCCGCTACTTGGCGCCCCTGATCGAAGGCGAAGACCCACCCCCCTACCGCAACGGCCTGCCGCAATACGTCCGCCTGCACAATCGGCTGACGCCGAAGAAGCTGGGGCCGTTCGAGGTTTGATGGAGACCGGCAGGTCAGCTCATGCCGCCCGTTATTTCTCCCCGGACCCTCATCAACGCCTGCCGCACCGGGCTAACGCGATGCGTCCGCCTGCACAATTCTGCTGACGCTTAGGTCGCCGGTGCCGTTCGAGGTCTGCACGGTGCCGGGCGGCTCCAGAGGTTGTCGTTAAACCGGATATTGGTCGGTATCGTTGTCGATGAGGCTGAAATAAGGCTGAAATGAACTGAAAATATCTTCTCGATTTTTTCTAAAAATCCCTTTATTTTCAATAAATACATAATAAACTTAATTGAAATGAACTGAAAATTTAGCGAAAGCAAGGCGATGATCAAGTACGGCACTCCACGGCACTGGATTCACTACGATTCGCAAGCGATCTTTGCTCCCCTAGTCGAAGCGAAGGCGCGGGTGCAGGCACTCACCGACCTGCCCTATCAGCGCAGCTGGGTGGAGGATCTGCAAGCCATCCAACTCAAGCGGGAAGTCGCCGGAACATCCCGGATCGAAGGGGCCGACTTTACGGAGCGCGAGCTTGACGCGGCGCTCGACGAAACGCCGGACGAGCAGTTCACCCGGTCGCAACGGCAGGCCCGCGCTGCGGTCAAGGCTTATCGCTGGATTGCCCAGCTACCCAGCGCCCCGCCCATCGATGCCGACTTGATTCAGCACATTCATCGGCTGATCGTGACCGACGCGGACGACGACCACTGTCCGCCCGGCCAACTCCGGCGGCGAAATCAGAACGTGACTTTCGGTGCGCCAAGGCACAGGGGCGTGGCCGGCGGCGGCGAGTGCGTGGAGGCGTTCACACAGCTCATCAAGGCGGCGCAAGGCCCATACTTGCAGCACGATCCGCTGATTCAAGCCTTGGCACTGCACTACCATTTCGCGGCCATGCATCCCTTTCTGGACGGCAACGGGCGAACGGCAAGGGCCTTGGAGGCCCTGATGCTGCAACGCGCCGGCCTGCGCGACGCGCTGTTCATTGCCATGTCCAATTACTATTACGACGAGAAGAACAACTATCTCGCCGCGCTGGCGGAGGTGCGACGGCGGAACCACGACCTCACCCCGTTTCTGGTCCTCGGCCTCAAGGGAATCGCGCTCCAGTGCAAACGGCTGTCCGCCGAGATTCGCACCCAAGTCTCAAAGGCGCTGTTCCGGGATGCCATGTACGACCTCTTCCACAGATTGCAGAGCAAAAGGAAGCGGGTGATCGCCCAGCGCCAAATCGAGATTCTGAAGCTGCTGCTGCGGGAGGATTCGATGGAGTTAAGCGCCCTAATAGCGGCTACCCGACAATTCTATAATGCGTTGAAAAATCCTGTTCATGCTCTCGTCAGGGATCTAAGCCAGCTCGAACACTTAACGGCGGTGACCTTCAGACGGGACGCCAACAACAGCTTTTGGGTGGACCTGCGCCTAGAGTGGCCCACCGAGATCACTCAAACCACCTTCTTTGAGCGGGTGAAGAACTTCCCCAAGGCCAAGACAAGCCCGCTGCTGCCTTGACGGGTCTGCGCCCTTCACCCACGGAGACGGCCCATCAGCCCCAAACCTTTGTCTCTAGGCGGCATGGTGGCCCGCTTAAGGCGCTCCGCCCACCTTTTGAGGGACAATCCAGCCCCCATGCGGCAGTTGACTTGGGGTAAAAAATATTTCTGACCGCGCCGGAGCCCTTGCGGGACGCGGTACTCAGAACAGCCAAGTCTCTCTTACCAGTAAACGGCCGGGGATTCCCTGCGCTCACGGATGCGCTCAAAGATTTCACTGTCTCCCCGGATGCTGATCGAGAAAACCCTGCCGTCCCTTCCGCCTGTGGCTGAAAGCAGTGAGTTGTAGAGTTGGCCGTTTTCAAGCAAGCCGGTCTCGTCGCAAACGCCAAGGTCAATGCCGATGGCGTGTCCGCTTGACTTGTCGGCTGCGAGAATGTCAACGCGGGTTCCCTGCTGGCCCAATATGAAGCCCGGAACCGGGCTGGCCCCCACTTCGATTTCATCGGCCAAGCCGCTTGCTTCGGCAATCTGGCGAACGGCCTCCCGCAGTTCGGATGCGAGCTTGCCGGTCAAGCTGACGACGGCTGACCGCCAGTTCGCCTTGGTCAACGGCCCGCATAGGTGCGCGAGCAACACAACGGCGATTAGGAAGCACTTGCCGTTGCGCCTGGCTATCGACAGCGCGGCCTCCTTGACGCCCGGAGCGAATGCGTCTTGAAGCCAAGACGATTGCCAACCCGACAAGCGGAAGGGTTCCCCTTGTCGGGGGGGTGTTGGGACAACAAGATTTCGGGCGCTCCAGTCGGATATGGCCTTGGCGGCCTTTGCGCCGGTGAACTTCGGAGCGTTGAGCTTGGCGCTGCCGTTGGCAGCCTTTGTTGTGCGGCGGGCTGCGGCTTTCCTGGCGTTCAGCCTGCCCTTGTTCCGCTGGTAGTAAGCCGCTTGGTAAGCCTTTCGATCACCCATCCAATCCTCAAAGGCACCTTTTGCCTAAGAGGACTGTTGAGACAAAATTACGCGGGCGAAAGTTGGGGCTGCGGTATCGATGGAAGGGAGCTCAAGCCGGGTGGCCCATGCCCGTGCTGAAAGAGGCGGTTACCACCCTGGCGGGGGTTTATTGTTCACTTCCTGTCTAGGCAACATCTGAAAACTGACATTGCTGCCGTATTGCGCCCTAAAAAGTTCTTTCGCGTGCTGGCTGCTTTTGGCAACGATTTGGACAGAGAGGGCGTTTCCTGATCTCCCTGGAATCCGAATCTTCGCATAGAAAACAGCCCCATGTGGTCCTGGCGGATTAGCCATCCCTGTTTCCTCGTTGTTGGTGAGCGAGCATTTATTGTAGGCCTGCCGGTGGCCGGAGTCTAGCCGTCTCGGCGCAATTCTGGCTTGACCTTCCTGCGCAAGCGGTCTTACATTGCCGCAACCCATCCGGCAAAAGGAAAACCCATGTTTGAAGTGCAGCACTTCAAGGCCATGATACGAAATGCCCAAATGAATCACGCGGTTGAGGTCGTAGTCACGGCCCGAAGTTATCAAGATGCGATTGAGCTGCTGAAAGGTCAGTACGGTAGAGACGTCCAAATTCTGCAGGGGCCTAAGGAATACAACCCCAAATACCGTTGACGCGCCGAACGCTCCCTGCGGGTGCGGGGAAACCTATGGACTTCCAGAAAACGGCAGGCTATGCCGTTTTGGTTGACCGGGCTGGATGGGTAACGGAGACTGTGCGGACAGGAAACCACTTGAGGAGCTACTACTCATGCCCAACTATGCGATTGCGCGAATCTTGGCGCTCATCGTCGCCCTGCCTTTGGCTGCCGTGACAGGGTACGCCAGCCCGCAAGGGACTGAACCCCCCACCTGCGGTGTCGGGCAGGAGTTGGGCCCCGGCGAGTCCTGCACCTACGACGGCGGGAGTTTTTGGGTAGAGGCCTATGGTTCCGCTTGTCACAAGGGGTCTAGCTCGGCAGATCGAGGAACTGCATGTAATGGTCCTACCGGCGACCGTGTGGGCGACTGTGTGTTGTTGGATCTAAGGTGCGCACAAGGGACTTGCAGGGGATTCTGCGCAAACCCGGTCGCCAAAGATTCTCACCGTTGGCGGATAGATGGGATGTAGGCGCACGGTGAAGGCGGCTGCCCTCACCGGCGCTAATATGCGGACAGGAAACCACTTGAGGAGCTACTCATGCCCAACTATGCGATTGCGCGAATCTTGGCGCTCATCGTCGCCCTGCCTTTGGCTGCCGTGACAGGGTACGCCAGCCCGCAAGGGACTGACCCCCCCACCTGCATTGTCGGGCTGGAGTTGGGCCCCGGCGATTCCTGCACCTACGCCGGCGGGCGTTTTTGGGTGGAGGCAAAGGGTCACGCTTGTCACAAAGGGTCTGACCCTGACCTTGTCTGTCGCACGATTGCTACTCCTAGAATAAGCGATTGTGTGTTGACGGGTGTCAGTGGGAGATTCTGCGCAAACCTGGTCGGCCCTGAACATCCTCACCGCTGGCGGATAGTTCGGATTTAGGCGCACTAGGAAGCCCTCTGACGGGCGCTGAACTGACCCTATGCCAAAAAAAGGCCATAGGGTATGCCCTGAAAACCGCGCTACGGGCTTCCTAGAGAGGCGATGTATCCGCCTAGGGGCCAAAAAACCCTGATTTCGGCGGGTTTTGACAGTTTCGGGGTGAAACCCGCTAGTTGGCGATGATGTGGGGCCTCTCCGGGCAGTTGTCGCCAAGGTCGCATTCGCGCACGTGGCCGCCTTGGTCAACGGCTCGCCGCAAGGCGATGTGCGCAGCCTGTTGGGTCCGGAACCATCGGCGAACAAACCGCTTGCTGCCTCTGGCCTCCTGCCGCTTGATTTCGGCCTTGGTCAACGGAGCGGACACCATGACTTGCCCGCGCCAGCCTAGGGCCGGCTTCCATGCGTGATAGTGCTTCGGGGTTGCGATCTGCGGAATTCCTTGACGATTGACAAGGAATTATCGGGTTGACCGGCGCTTGCAGGATCGCCTAGACTTGGGCCTGCGTTGACCGTGGCGGCCTGGTTTCTCAAGTCTAGGCCGTTCCGGGGCAGTAATGTCCCGTTTTGAAGAAAGTAAGTGCCGGCACGTTGCGCAGACTTTCACAGTCTGCTTTCCCGCGGCAACGCACTCCTGAACCTATGGTACCCTTCGGCCATGATGCAGCAACGCTGGCGGCCTCCGTATGGTGCCTTTCGGCGCGGTTGGCCAACGGATCCAATGGTTTAGGCACCTTTCAGCCTTGACGCGGCAGCTTCCTGGGCCTCCGTATGGTGTCTTCCAGCCTAGACGTGTAATCTCCGGAGGGCCTTCGTTTGGCGCCCTTCGGCTTCCTCATCGATGATGGAAGGATTTTGCGCGGACCCAAAAACCAAGGGGCGAATTTGCCGATTTGCCGAAGTGCGCTTTGCGCCTCTGGCTTCGCCAGACCGCACTTGCCGGAATTGGTGTTGCACATCTTTCGGGATCAATTGGCTTCGCCGCAGGAGACTAGGAAGCCGATGGCTTTGGTGATCTGGCTTTGGGGGTTTGGGTCTGGGATTTCGGGGGGTAGGATTTTTGATCCTGTAATGCCCCTCCCAAGTAGTGCAACGCCTGACCATGAGTCTTGAAGACGATTTTTGCCCGTTCCAACCAGGGCCGGGCCAACGGCCGCCCCTGCTGGGTGGACGGGAGAGGGAACAGGAGAGCCTGCGCCTTGTGGCCTCCAGGCTGCTGCGCAAGGATGCGCCGAGAGGGACAAGCGCACCTGTTTTGGTCACGGGCCCTAGGGGCAACGGCAAGACCTGCCTGCTGCTGTGGTTCGAGGATGCGCTCCAAGAGGCATGGCGGAAGGCGAGCATGGGGAAGGACTTGCAGGTGGTGCGCCTGTCAGCAAGGAGGTTGAGCGGGCTTCACGCGATGGACGCGCTGTCGCCGAACGGATGGGGTCATCTGCTGCGCAAGGGGGCAGAAAGCATCCGCAAGGCGCATCGGCGCACCAACCCGACGCCACCTTCCGACTTGACTCCGCATGACGTGCTGCGGGCGCAGTGCCGCGGGGGCAGCGCCTACGCGCTGCTGATCGACGAGGCGCACACGCTGGACGTGGACATGGGGTGCGCCTTGTTCAACGCTTGGCAGGAACTGGCGCCCAACCACCGCATCATGCTGGTGTTGGCGGGCACGCCGGACCTAGTGGACCATGTCAATGACATGAACGCCACCTTCGCGTCAAGATCGAAAAAGCTGCTTGTGGGGAGGTTGCCGCCCGCCGGCGCGCGCGAGGCTCTCGTCCCGCCGCTGGAGGATGCCAACGTTCGCCTTTCGGAGGGGCAGGAAAGGGAAGCGTTGGCCGAATGCCAGGAGTATCCGTTCTTCATCCAAGTATGGGGCGAGCAGTTGTGGCTGACGGCGCACAGGGCAGGGACGACAGCCTTGTCCGAGGGTCAATTCCGGGAGGCCATGCATGAGGCGGCGACTGTGCGCACGTCCTACTACGATGAACGGCGGGCAGAGTTGAAGAAACTTGGGCTGAGCGCCGTCGTCGGTACCGTGGCCGCTCTATACGGGAAGCCCGATGACAGGGTGAGCGAACACACGCTGGAATACGCCGTGCGGGGCGCCTTGGGCGACAAGGCGACGGATGCGAATGTGCAGCAGGCGTTGACCCAGCTAAAGCACTGCGGCTTGGTCTGGCCGTCCCCGCAGGTGCGGAGCGACGACGAGCAACGCGGGCGCAGATGGGAGGCAGGCATTCCCAGCCTCATGGCGAACATCAGGCGAAACATTCCCGGACCTGCCGGGCAGCAGGGATTGAGGCACTAGCCCCAGCGTCCCGACTTATGCTTCCCAGCCACACTCTAGCCCCGTGCGGACGGCTGCGGTGGCAGAATTCCTGCATCTTCGGCGCGTTGTTGCACATGCGCCATCAGGCTGGGGATGCCGGGCAGCCAGTGGGCCAGGTCGGTGCTGGGCACGGCAAAGCCCCAGTGCTTGATGCGGCGCATGGCGTCTTGCACGGCGGCGCAGCCCGGCGTGTCGGCTTGCACACCCTTTGCTTGCAGAGCGGCCTGAATGCTGCGCATCGCGTCCCAGTCCTTCAGTTGCGCTAGGTCGCCGGATTGCTCACTTTGCGCCATGTCGCGGGCGAAGCGGGCGCAGATGTCCATCATGTCCGCCTGTTGAATTTCGCGCAGCCGTTGGCCGTAGTATTGCAAACGAGTCTCTTGCACAGTTGGGAAGGCTTGTTGGACCTGTGCAAGGGTCATGCGCTCACTGCCTTCAGCCAACTGCTCATAGGCAACCTGCCCCCATAGCTGCAGGAAGTAGGGGTAGCCCTGAGCGTTCTCGACAATGGCGTCCAAAGCATCCTTGTCAACGGCGATGCCTTGTTCACGCAAGGGCACACTGACGGCGGTGCCGGCGGCAGCACAGTCCAACAGGCCGGGTCGTAGGTCGCCATCCGCACCCAAGCGGTCTCCGAATGAAACATCCGCTTTCGCCAACGCATCCTCCAAGTCCGGCGTTCCGGCGACAACGAGCAGCAAGGGCGCACCCTCACCCCGAATGGATTGGCTGGCGTTAAACAGAAGATTGGCGACCTCGGCAGGCAGCAAATGCCCTTCATCCACAATCAAAAGGAGCGGTTTTTGCCGGTATGCCTCAGTCAGGGCCAGCCGCCACTCATAGGCCCCCATAGGGGGTGTTGCCATAGTGGACTCATGCGCCAAATTGGCGGTCAACCCGGCCTTGGCGCCCAGTGTGCGACCAGTGCGGACTTGGGCGGACTCCGCCGCCGTGTTGCCCAAGGTGGCCCGCATCAGCGCCGCGGCACTCCGAAGTTCGGATGCTGAGGCCATGACGACGTTTACTCCCCGCTCCCGCGCTTGGTTGGCCGTCCAGTGCAGCAAAACCGTCTTGCCGTTGCCACGCGGCGCGGATATGAGAACGTTGTGCGGCGGAACATACCCGGAGGCTACGTCCTGCACCATGCGCAGCAACGCGGCCTGCTCCTTTTCGCGGCCGGCCAGGTAGGGCGGCAGTGCGCCGTCCCCTGGGGTGAAAGGATTGCGGCGTTTTCGCGCTTTCGGCATGAGGGGCTAGATCGCTTGGGGCGACCGCCTAAACCAGCAGCGGCGCGATCACCAAGCTGACAATCGCCATGACGTTGATGAGGATGTTCATGCTGGGCCCGGAGGTGTCCTTGAAGGGGTCGCCCACCGTGTCGCCCACCACCGTGGCGGCGTGAACGTCGGAGCCTTTGCCGCCTAGGTTGCCCTTTTCGACGTATTTCTTGGCGTTGTCCCAAGCGCCGCCGGCGTTGGCCATGGTCAGCGCCAACAGGACACAGCCGAGCAGGCCGCCGCCCAGGGTGCCGCCCAATGCCTCCGGGCTGAGGCCGAAGCCCACCAGCGGCGGCACCGCCACGGCGATGGCGCCCGGCAGCAGCATGCGCTTCAAGGCGGCGGAGGTGGCGATGTCCACGCACTTCTCGGTGTCCGGCTCCGCCTTGCCCTCCAAGAGGCCGGGGATTTCGCGGAACTGACGGCGGATCTCCTGAATCATTTCCATGGCTGCATCGCCCACCGCAGTCATGGTGATGCTGGCGATGAGGAAGGGGGTGAGGCCGCCGATGAACAGCCCGATCAGCACGTCCGGGTTGCCGAGGTGGAGGGTGAACTCGCCGCCGGTCTTGAACTGAATGGTCTCGACGTAGGCGGCGATGATGGCCAGGGCGGCCAAGGCCGCGGCGCCGATGGCGAAGCCCTTGCCCATGGCGGCGGTGGTGTTGCCCAACTCATCCAGAGAATCCGTGATTTTACGGGTTTCCTCACCGAGGCCGCCCATTTCGGCGATGCCACCGGCGTTGTCCGCCACCGGCCCGTAGGCATCTACAGCCATGGTCATGCCCACGGTGGCGAGCAGCCCCACGGCGGCGATGCCCACCCCGTACAGCCCAGCTAAGGTGGTGGAGACCAGGATGATGGCGCATATCGCCAGCAGCGGCACCACCACGGACTGCATGCCTACCGCCAACCCGGTGATCATCACGGTGGCGGCGCCGGTCTCCCCGGCCTTGGCGATGCGGATGACCGGCTTTGCTGAGGTGTAGTACTCGGTGACCAGCCCGATGACGACGCCGCCGACCGAGCCGAACACCAAGGCCCACCAGATGTCGGTGGAGACGCCGATTTGCCCGATCACAAAGTAGGAGGCGGCCATGAACAGCAAGGGCGTGGCGATCATGCCGATGCGCAACGCCAGTGCCGGGGCGGCGCTGGAGCGGGAACGGACGATGCCGATGCCGATGATGGAGCAGATCAACCCGGTGGAGGCCATCGCCAAGGGCAGGAACATCAGCGCCGCCTTGCCGTCGCCCTCCGTCATGCCTGGGGCCAAGGCCGCCACGCTGCCCGTCGCCAAGGTGGCGGCGATGGCGATGGTGGCGATCATCGAACCGCAGTAGGACTCGAAGATGTCCGACCCCATGCCGGCCACATCCCCAACGTTGTCCCCCACGTTATCCGCGATCACGCCGGGATTGCGCGGATCGTCCTCCGGGATGCCGGCCTCCACTTTACCCACCAAGTCCGCGCCCACGTCGGCGCTCTTGGTGTAGATGCCGCCGCCCACCCGGGAGAACAACGCCACCGTGGAGGCCCCCATGCCGAAGCCGTGGATATGGTGGGCGGTCTCCGGGTCTCCGCCGAAGAAGTAATAGACCAGGCCGAGGCCCATTAACCCCAGGGAGGCCACCGCCAAGCCCATGATGGAGCCGCCGAAGAAGGCCACGGACAGCGCCGCCGCCGGCCCTTGGCTGTGGGCGGCGGCGGTGGTGCGGACGTTGGCCTTGGTGGCCGTGTACATGCCGATCCAGCCAGCCCCGGCCGAGGACAACGCCCCAGCGACGAAGGCCCAAATCGTCTCCACGCCCAAGCCGGAAAAGAACAGCAGCACCAGCAACAAGGCGGCGAACAACGCCAACATGCTGTACTCCCGGCGCATGAACACCATCGCGCCGGAGTGAATGGCGTCCGCGATTTTCTGGATGGCCTCATCGCCTTCGTCATAGCGCTTGACTAGCGCGTAGATGATGAACGCGGCGATTAGCCCAACCACGCCGAGGGCGGGCGGCATCAGGGTAAGGTCCGTCATGTGCTGTCCTTGTGCTGGCTGGTGTGAGGTTCGGCTTTGCGGCGGGATTGTCAAGCCCCCCGCCGGCGGCGCGTATGATAACAGTGCGGTTCAATGCACGGGCGGCGCGATTTGGCCATTCCGCTTCGGTCTGTTAGCATGACCTTGCCGAATGGCTGCAAACGGTCCTTTCGGATTCGATTTTCGCTTATCTTGAGGATGGAACTCGCCTGGACCGAATCAATAAGGGGGAAG
This sequence comes from uncultured Pseudomonadales bacterium, assembly GCA_958296025.1. Lineage (GTDB taxonomy): Bacteria > Pseudomonadota > Gammaproteobacteria > Pseudomonadales > Azotimanducaceae > Azophilus. The sequence continues at coordinate 3,730,567 of OY282430.1, read as the reverse complement.
GCACGAAGCGCTTCTCGAAGCAACTAACCAACGGTCCCGACATGGCAAAAAAAACTAAGCGGCAGCAAAAGCTGTCGTCCGCGGACGCCCGCCAAACCATCGCTGAAGATGTGCAAGCCTTCCTTGCGGCAGGCAACAAAATCCAAGTGATCCCGGCAGGGGTAAGCGGCTGGCGCGGCAACGCGGGGCCGCGCCACATCGTGCTCAGCAAGGGCAAGAAGTCTTAACAACGCCGACACGGGCGCTTGCAAAACGGTGCCCAAGCTCTAAACGCAGCAGGCACGGCCATGGCCGCCCTGGCTGCAAAGCGGCAGCTTTAGCGCTCTGCTTCGTTCGGGCAAGCCGAATGGAGCAGGACAATGTGGGCCGGAACGGCCCATTCTCCCGGCGCAGGGCGCATCCGCAAGGTGCCCCAGCGGCTTGCCGCTACATCGCCCGCTCTATCACCGCTCCTAAGTCCTCCGCGATGCCGGCCACTTCCTGGCGGTCCTCCCCTTCGACCATCACCCGCATGACGGGCTCCGTCCCGGAAGGACGAATCAGCACCCTGAAGCCGTCGCCCAAGGTCTTCTTCTTTTGCGCCAAGGTTTCCCCCGCCCGTTCAAGAACCTCCGCCGAAGCGGCACCGTTCAGTTGCACGGCGACCGCCGCTTGGGGGAACTTGGCCATGCCCTTCTTCAATTCGTGCAGCGGCTTGCCGGAATCCACCATCAGCGTCAGCGCCTGCAGGGCGGCGATGATGCCGTCGCCAGTGGTGGTCAGATCCAGGCAGAGAATGTGACCGGAGGGCTCCCCGCCCACCAGCCATTCCTTCCGCCGCAACAACTCAAGAACGTAGCGGTCCCCCACCTGCGAGCGGACAAAGGGGATGTTTAGGCTTTGCAAGCCGCGCTCCAAGCCCATGTTGGACATCACCGTGCCGACCACGCCGCCGCCCAGGATGCCCCGCCGCTGTCGCTCGCTGGCGATCAAGTAAAGCAGCTCATCCCCATCGACCACCTCCCCCTTGTGGTCCGCCATGATTACCCGGTCCCCGTCGCCATCGAAAGCGATGCCCAAGTCCGCCTTCTGCGCAACGACCTGTTTGGCCAGATGCGCCGGATGGGATGAGCCGCAGCCATCGTTGATGTTGAAGCCGTTGGGGGATGTGCCGGTGAGCGTGACGCGGGCGCCGAGCTCCTCAAACACGCCCGGCGCAACATGGTAGGTGGCGCCGTGGGCGCAATCGACCACCACATGCAGCCCTTGCAGCCTGTACCCCCTAGGCACCGTGGCCTTGCAGAACTCGATGTAGCGTCCGGCCACATCGTTGATGCGCACGGCCTTGCCAAGGTGGTCGGAGGCGGTGCCGATCATTTGCTGCTGGAGTTGCGCTTCAATGTCCGCCTCAAGTGCGTCTTCCAGCTTGTTGCCGCCCTGGTCGAAGATCTTGAAGCCGTTGTCGTGGTAGGTATTGTGGGAGGCGCTGATCATGATGCCGGCGGCGGCCCCCAGGGTGCGCGTCAGATAGGCCACCGCCGAGGTGGGCATCGGCCCCATCAGGCCGACATCCGAACCGGCCGACAACAGACCAGCCTCCAATGCCGATTCCAGCATGTAGCCGGAAACCCGTGTGTCCTTGCCGATTAGGATGCGGCCATTGCCTCGGCGGCTGAACAGCTTGCCGATCGCCCAACCTAGGCGCAGGCTGAAATCTGCGGTGATGGGGGGGGCGCCGACGGCGCCACGCACGCCGTCCGTGCCGAAATAGGTCTTGCTCATTGCCCGCCTTCCTTCGCCCAACGCGTTAGCCAGTGACCAGGATTTTTTTGATGACGACAGCGAACCTCACCTCAAGCACCTGCCGGTTGCGGCTTGCGGACCCGAAGCCAGGTGATTGGCCGCGGATGAAGGAGGCCGGCGCCCGTCAAGCGCCTACACCTCCTCAGCAGGGCCGCCGATGGCGGCTTCCGCGGAACCGCCTTGGCTGCCTTGGTCCGCCTTCGGCGGCTTGGGGTGCCGGGGCTTTGCGCCGGCCATGACGTCGTCGATCTGCTCCGGCAGCAGGGTTTCATGCTCCATCAGGGCATTCGCCATGAGGTGCAGCTTGTCTTTGTTCTCCGTGAGCAGACGCTTGGCCTCGGCGTAGCACTCGTCAACAATTCGGCGCACTTCCTCGTCGATTGCCTTGGCGGTCTCTGGTGAATGAGGCTTAGGCTTGATGGCGGCGGACATGCCGAGGAACACCTCGCCGTCGTCCTCGTCATACATCAGGGGGCCGAGCCGTTCCGACAGCCCCCATTTGGTGACCATGTTGCGCGCCAGCCCGGTGGCCCGCTCGATGTCATTGGCGGCGCCGGTGGTCACCTTTTCCTCCCCCAAGATCATTTCCTCCGCAACGCGTCCGCCGAACAGGCCGCAAATCTGCGCCCTGATGCTTCGCCGGTTGAGACTGTAACGGTCCTCCTCCGGCAGGAACATGGTGACGCCCAAGGCCCGCCCGCGGGGGATGATGGTGACCTTATAGACGGGGTCGTGACCCGGCACCAGTTTGCCGACGATGGCGTGGCCGGCCTCGTGGTAGGCGGTGTTGCGCTTCTCCTCCTCCGACATGACCATGGAGCGGCGCTCCGCCCCCATCATGATCTTGTCCTTGGCCTTCTCAAACTCCGCCATCTCCACCAAGCGTTTGCCGACGCGCGCCGCGAACAGCGCCGCTTCATTGACCAAATTAGCCAAGTCCGCCCCGGAGAAGCCCGGTGTGCCACGGGCCAGAATGCTCGCCTCGACGTCATCGGCTACTGGCACCTTGCGCATGTGGACCTCGAGAATCTGCCCCCGCCCGCGAATGTCCGGCAGGCTGACCACCACCTGCCGGTCGAAGCGCCCTGGACGCAGCAGGGCCGGATCCAGCACATCCGGGCGGTTGGTGGCGGCGATGACGATGACGCCGTCGTTGACCTCGAAACCGTCCATCTCCACCAGCAGTTGGTTCAGGGTTTGCTCGCGCTCGTCGTGCCCGCCGCCCAGCCCGGCGCCGCGGTGCCGGCCCACGGCGTCGATCTCGTCAATGAAGATGATGCAGGGGGCCTGTTTCTTGGCCTGCTGGAACATGTCCCGCACCCTTGATGCGCCCACGCCGACGAACATCTCCACGAAGTCCGATCCGGAAATGGAGAAGAAGGGCACCTTGGCCTCCCCGGCGATGGCCTTGGCCAGCAAGGTCTTGCCGGTGCCCGGCTGCCCCACCATGATGACGCCCCGGGGAATGCGCCCGCCCAAGCGCTGAAACTTGGATGGATCGCGCAGAAACTCCACCAGTTCTTGGACATCCTCCTTGGCTTCATCCACCCCAGCCACGTCGGCGAAGGTGGTCTTGATCTGATCTTCGGACAGCAGGCGGGCCTTGCTCTTGCCGAACGACATGGGGCCGCCACGACCGCCGACACCGCCCTGCATCTGTCGCATGAACAGCATGAACACGCCGATGATGATGAGGATGGGGAAACTGGCGATCAGCAGTTGCGCCCAGAAGCTCTGTTTTTCCGGCTCCTTGCCGACGATCTCCACCCGGTGGTTGTAGAGGTCGTCGAGCAGCTTTTGGTCGTACATGTCCGGGCGGATGACGCGAAAGTCCTCCCCGGACTTGCGCACGCCGTGGATGACTAGGCCGTCAATGGTGACGCTTTGGACTTCATCCATGCGCACCAGCTCGATGAACTGGGAGTAGCTCATCTTCTCTGGCGCCGGCTGCACGCTGAAGTTGTTGAACACCGTCAGCAGCACGGCGGCGATGACGATCCAAAGCAGCAGATTTTTACCCATGTCCGACAAGAGACGTCTCACTTGAACCACAGGGACTCACTTGAACGCGCAAGCCTACACCACCTAGGTGCCGCCGCCAACGCCATTGGCTTGCAAAGCCTTATAATCCAATGCCAAAGCCGCGGGCAACGGCATAGGCTTCCCGGGATTCGGGGCGGGAAGCCGCTGGTTTGACAACGTTGACCTGCTTGAATGCAAGTTTCGCTGCACTAATCCAAGCGTCAAAACCTTCGCCCTGCATCAGCTTGACCAGCAAGGCACCCCTTGGCGCCAGCCACTTGGCGGCGGCCTCGACGGCCAGCTCCGCCAACGCCATGGCCGCCGCCTGATCCGCCGCCCGCACGCCGGAGATATTGGGGGCCATGTCCGACAATACAAGGTCCAAGGGCTTAGGCTTGGGCGATTCCTGAAGCATCTCCTGCAAACGGCGTTCCACCGCGGCGTCTCCGAAACGGCCGGCCACGGCCTCAACCCGAGCGCCGCCGACGGCGATGGGCAGCGGATCGACCGCGATGATGCGGCCGGCGTTGACTTTTTCGGACAAATAGGCCGTCCAGCCGCCGGGTGCCGCGCCGAGCTCCAGCACCCAATGGTCCGTCTTCAGCAGTTTGAACCTTTGATCGATTTGCGCCAGCTTGAAGTGGGCGCGGGAGACGCGGCCCTGCCGCTGCGCCGCCTTGGCGAAACGGTCCCGCCGTTGCCGGTTCAGCCAGCGGCCGCTGGATTGGCTTCGCCGAGCTGACGGTTGGTTGCGCTTGGGCATGGCATGGTTCAACCAGCGAGTCGGCTTCGCCGCCCTCTCAACTGGCCGGGACAGGACACTAAATGTGGTCAACGGAGTCGATGGCGTAAACCCGTTCTCCCTTTGGCGTTCTGACCGTCACTGCATTGCCCACAGCCGCGCCGATCAGGGCGCGGGCGATAGGCGACATCACGGAAATCTTGCCGGTCTTCAGATCCGCCTCATCCTCGCCCACGATCTTATAGCGGGTGGAGTCCCCGGAATCGACGGCGATCAGGGTGACGGTGGCGCCGAATATCACCTTGCCTTGAAGCGGAATCTTGGTGATGTCGATCACCTGGGCATCCGCCAGCCGCGTTTCTATTTGCTGTATGCGGCCTTCGTTGAAGCTCTGCTGCTCCTTGGCCGCATGGTACTCGGCGTTCTCGCGCAGGTCGCCGTGCTCCCGCGCCGCGCCGATGGCCTTGCTGATCTCGTGGCGCTTCTCCGTCTTGCGTTGCTTAAGCTCCCGGCGCAACGCCTCCGCCCCTTTGACCGTCATGGGTGTGGGCATTTTCGACTCAACCTCGCGCATCAATTTTCATTGTGGCCGCTCTCTAGATCGGCGTGCAAGGCCTGCAGGCGGCGCACACGAATGCCCGGTGCCGCCTCGCCCGTTCCCGCCTTGGCGTTCGTCGTCTCAAGCCGGGCTTGGCGAATGGCGATGCAGAAGGCTTGGCCGCCGGCCAAGGTGGTCGTGTAGCACACTTTGTTGTCCAACGCGAGCCTGCGAATGACCGCCGAGTCGGCGATGGATTGCCTGCCTTCGGTGGTGTTGATGATGAGGTCGATGCGTTCGTTCTTCAGCAGGTCCGACACGTCCGGGCGGCCTTCGGTGACCTTGTTCACCGGCTTGCAGGCGATGCCGGTCGCTTGGATGGTGGCCGCGGTGCCCTTGGTGGCCACCATGGCGAAGCCGAGGTCGTGCAGGTCCCGGGCCAGCTCGGCGACGAAGGGCTTGTCTGAGTCCTTGACGCTGACGAAGGCCCGCCCCTTGCGCGGCAGCTGGTCTCCGGCGGCTAGGGTCGCCTTGGCGAAGGCCTCGCCGAAACTGTCCCCCACCCCCATCACTTCGCCGGTGGACTTCATCTCCGGCCCCAAAATGGGATCCACGCCGGGAAACTTGTTGAAGGGGAAGACGGACTCCTTGACGTTGATGACCTTGGGCATGATCTCCTTGGTGAAGCCCTGCTCATAAAGAGTCTTGCCGGCCATGCAACGGGCGCCGATCTTGGCTAGGGAGATGCCGATGCACTTGGAGACGAAGGGCACGGTGCGCGAGGCGCGGGGGTTGACCTCCAGCACGAAGAGATCGTCTCCCTGCACCGCCATCTGCACGTTCATCAGGCCCACCACGCCGAGTTCCAGGGCCATGGCCTTGACTTGGTCCCGTATCCTTGCGCAGATGTCGCTGCCCAGCCGGTAGGGGGGCAGCACGCAAGCGGAGTCCCCGGAATGCACCCCAGCTTGCTCGATGTGCTCCATGATGGCGCCGATCACCACCTCATGACCGTCGCAAACTGCATCCACATCGACTTCGATGGCTTGGTCTAGAAAACGGTCGAGCAGCACTGGGGAGTCATTGGAGACCTCCACCGCGCCGCTGAGGTAGTGGGCCAACTCCTCTTCGTTGTACACGATCTCCATGGCGCGCCCGCCCAGCACATAGGAGGGCCGCACCACGATGGGGAAGCCGATCTCCCGGGCGGCGGCGATGCCGCCGGCAACGCCGGTGACCGTGCGATTTGAAGGCTGCCGCAAGCCCAGCTTGCGGATCAGCGCTTGGAACCGTTCCCGATCCTCGGCCCGGTCGATGGCGTCCGGGCTGGTGCCGATGATGGGCACGCCGGCGCGCTCCAGCTGCTCCACCAGCTTCAAGGGCGTTTGGCCGCCAAACTGCACGATCAACCCGTCTGGGCGTTCCACATCGACCACGGCCAGAACGTCCTCTAGAGTGACCGGCTCGAAGTACAGCCGGTTCGAGGTGTCGTAGTCCGTGGAGACGGTCTCCGGATTGCAGTTGACCATGATGGTCTCATAGCCGTCCTCGCGCATGGCCAGGGCGGCGTGGACGCAGCAGTAATCGAACTCAATGCCTTGGCCCACTCGATTCGGGCCGCTGCCCAGCACCATGATTTTCTTGCGCTGGCTGGGCTGGGCTTCGCAGTCCTCTTCGTGGGTGGAGTAGAGGTAGGCCGTGGTCGAGGGGAATTCGGCGGCGCAGGTGTCCACCCGCCGGAAGACCGCCTTTTCCCCCATTTCCTGGCGGCGGCCGCGCACGGCGTCCTCGCTTGCGCCCAAAAGCACGGCCAGACGGGCATCGGAAAACCCCTTGCGCTTGAGGTTGATCCAATCGCCGCGGTCCATGTCCGCCAACGAGCGCCCGGCGAGTCGATGCTCCTCGACCACCAAGTCTTCGATCTCCGCCAGAAACCAAGGGTCAACCTTGGTGAAATCCGCCACTTCCTCCACCGACCAGCCAGCGCGAAAGGCGTCCGCCACATACCAGAGGCGCTCCCCGCCAGCGATGGCCAGCTCCCGGCGCAGCAGCGTCGGCAACTGCGCTTGGCCGACGCCGTTGACCACCGGATCCAAGCCCGTCTTGCCCGTCTCCAAGCCGCGGCAGGCCTTTTGCAGCGACTCTTGAAAGCTGCGCCCGATGGCCATCACCTCGCCCACGGACTTCATCTGCGTGGTTAGCCTTGGGTCTGCTTGCGCAAACTTCTCGAAGGTGAACCTGGGAATCTTGGTCACCACATAGTCGATGCTGGGCTCGAAGGAAGCCGGCGTCACGCCGCCAGTGATGTCGTTCCGCAATTCGTCCAAGGTGTAGCCGACAGCCAGCTTGGCGGCCACCTTGGCGATGGGGAAACCGGTGGCCTTGGAAGCCAGCGCCGATGAGCGGGACACCCTCGGGTTCATTTCGATCACGACCATCCGCCCATCCTCAGGGTGGATGGCGAACTGCACGTTCGAGCCGCCGGTATCGACGCCGATCTCCCGCAGCACCTGAATGGAGGCATTGCGCAGCAGCTGATACTCCTTGTCGGTCAGGGTTTGGGCCGGAGCGACGGTGATGCTGTCGCCGGTGTGGATGCCCATGGGATCTAGGTTTTCGATGGAGCAAACGATGATGCAGTTGTCTTTGCGGTCCCGCACCACCTCCATCTCGAACTCCTTCCAGCCGAGCAGGGACTCATCGATCAGCAGTTCCGAAGTGGGCGAGAGGTCCAGCCCTCGGGCGCAAATCTTGAGGAACTCCTCCTGATTGTAGGCGATGCCGCCGCCGCTCCCGCCCAAGGTGAAGGAGGGGCGGATGACGCAGGGATAGCCCAGCCGGCTTTGCACCTGCACCGCTTCCTCGACACTGTGGGCGATGGCGGAGCGCGGCGTGTCGAGGCCGATGCGCCGCATGGCCCGATCGAAGCGCTCCCGGTCCTCGGCTTTGTCGATGGCGTCCTGACTGGCGCCGATGAGTTCAACCCCAAACTCCGGCAGCACGGATTCGCGCACCAAGTCCAAAGCGCAGTTCAGGGCGGTTTGTCCGCCCATGGTGGGCAGCAGGGCGTCTGGCCGCTCGGCCTCAATGATGCGGGCGACTGTGGACCACTCCACCGGTTCGATGTAGGTGGCGTCCGCCATGGTCGGGTCGGTCATGATGGTGGCGGGATTGGAGTTGACTAGGATCACCCGGTAGCCCTCGTCCCTCAGGGCCTTGCAGGCCTGAGCGCCGGAATAGTCGAATTCGCAGGCTTGGCCGATGGTGATGGGGCCGGCGCCGATTATCAGCACCGACTTGATGTCCGTGCGTTTAGGCACCCTTGGTCGCCATCAGGTCGATGAAGTGGTCGAACAGATAGCCGCAGTCCCGGGGCCCGGGGCTGGCTTCCGGGTGCCCCTGAAAGCCGAAGGCCGGCCGGTCGGTGCGGGCGATGCCCTGCAGGGTGCCGTCGAACAGGGACACATGGGTGGCGCGAACATGGCTCGGCAGGCTGGCCTGGTCCACCGCAAAGCCGTGGTTTTGGCTGGTGATGACCACTTGGCCGCTGTCCAAGTCCTGCACCGGATGGTTGGCCCCGTGGTGGCCGTGGGGCATCTTCACCGTGGCCGCGCCGCTGGCCAAGGCCAACAGCTGATGCCCCAAGCAGATGCCGAACATGGGAACGCCGGTCTCCATGAGCCGGGCGATGGCTTTGATGGCGTAGTCGCAGGGTTCCGGGTCCCCCGGACCGTTGGAGAGAAACACCCCATCCGGCCTAAGGGCGCGGACCTCATCGGCGGTGGTGGCTGCCGGCACCACCGTGATGCGGCAGCCCCTAGCCGCCAACATGCGCAGAATGTTGCGCTTGACGCCGAAGTCGTAGGCGACCACCCGGAAGCCGTTCCCGTCGCCTTGGCCGTAGCCGCTGCCCAGTTCCCAGGCGGCCTCGTTCCAGCGGTAGGGCGCTGTGCAGGCCACATCCCGGGCCAAGTCCATGCCCTTCAAGCCGGGGAAGGCGCGGGCTTCCTGAAAGGCCTCCCGCTCGCCGACATCGCCGATGGCGATGCAGCCGGCCAAGACGCCCTTCTCTCGTAACAGCCGGGTCAAACGCCGGGTATCCACGCCGACGATGGACACCACGCCTTCCTCCCGCAGATACTCCGGCAGGCTCTGGCGCTGCCGCCAACTGCTCGCCCGCTTGGGCAACTGCCGGATCACGAACCCGGCGGCATGGACGGCGGCGGACTCCACATCCTCCGGGTTCACCCCGGTGTTGCCGATCTGAGGATAGGTGAGGGTGACGATCTGCTTGGCGTAGGAGGGATCGGTGAGGATTTCCTGATAGCCGGTCATGGCCGTGTTGAACACCACTTCGCCAACGGCAATGCCCTCGACGCCACAGGCTTGGCCCCGAAAACTGCTGCCGTCCTCCAACGCAAGCAACGCTGGCGTCAACCTAGCCCACTCCCCGACGCATGACCCGCGCAAGCCGCCGTCGATCAGCGGGTTGCAAAAAGGCGAGATCGATGCGCCGCCCGACCTCGCCTTGTCCTGATTGGGATTTTAACCGAGTGCGGGACCTAAGCACTAGCTTTTTGCTTGGCGGCATCGCCCCGCCGCCGCAATGGGGTGCAGCCCTACGCATCCCCGATGCCGCCAAGCATCAAGGCCACCCGGCGCCCGCATAGGGCGCCTCCACCACCTCGACGCGGCCGGAGCGTTTCTTGCGGCAGGTTTCCGGGTCTGAGGTGGAGCAGGTTAGGATATGCAGCGCTTTGCCGCCCAACATGCAGGCGAAGGCGCCTTGGTCCGTGGAGACGCGGTGGGTGACCTTGCCGCCTTCCACCAAGCGCAGGCATTCGTTGGTGGTGGGGGAGGCGGTCCAGATGCCGCCGGCTTCGTCCAAGCAGATGCCGTCAGGCACGGCGCCGTCCGCTAGGGTGCCCCAGACGCGGCGGTTTCGCAGGTCTCCATTGGCATTTCGGTCGAAGGCTGTCAGGCGGGCGCCCCAGGTTTCGGCGACGATCAGCTGGCTGCCGTCCGGCGTGATGACGGCGCCGTTGGGGAACAGCATGTCGTTGGCGGCGATGCGTGCGGCGCCGTCGGCTTCCACCGCGATCAGCGCCGCCGGCACGGGCTTCTTCTGTTGGTACAGGTCGAAGCCGAAGTTGCCGACATAGGCACGGCCGTCGCCGTCCACCACCATGTCGTTGAGATGGAAGGCGGCCAGATCGTAGAGGTCGGCGTAGGGGTGCAGGGTTTCCCCGTCCCAGACCAGCAGTTGACGGTCCTGCATGGAGACCACCAGCAGCCGACCATCCGCCAGCCAGCCCAGGCCGGACGGCGCGTTGGGAACGGACAGCACCGGCTTGACTGCGCCATCGGCCTCCACCGTGACCACTTGCGCCGCATGCATGTCCGAGCACCAGAGCTTGCCGTCATGCCAGCGCGGACCCTCTGGAAAGCAGAGACCGGTGGCGAGAACTTCGGGCTTCATGCTGCTAGTGTACCCGACAAACCGTCTTTCAATCAGCCGGGCAAAGAAGTTACGATCAGCCGATGGCCGGCCCTGAATTTTGGCCCCCGTCAGGTTGCGCCGCGTCTTGCTAAGGTTGGGCGGCCCTAATAGGTGCGCAGGACGTACCCCCGCTCGATCATGCAGTTGCGGTAGCCTTCGAAGGAGAGGGAGTCCGTGGTGATGGGTGCGGTGGGTTCGACTTGGTGCATTTCGGAGCAGTAGCTTTGGTCGCGTCGGTAGTCACGCTCCGTCTTGGCGGTTTCGGCCTGCCAGAAGTGGGTGGCGAGGTTGGATTGGCCGTCGGCGGCGCAGGCGCCGAGGCCAACAGCGAGGGGAAGAAAAATCAGCTTGCGGAACACTTGCCAGCTCATGCTTGCCTTCTTTTGCCTCACGGCAATGTGGATTAGGTTTTAAGTTCCTACGGATGAATTTACCTATCCAAAAAGGTGATTGCAAGCACTTTTTTCCACTTTTTTCGGGGCGCAGCTCGACCGGAGTGTGCTGACCACCCTATCCAGCCGCCCGCAGGTGGGTGTTGCAGCCTAGGATGTCTTGGGCTTGGGGCTTGGGGCGGCGGCCAGCCTACTTCCCGGCCTTGGGCAGGCGTGACGGGTTAGAGGCGGCAGTGCGCTTGGGAATGTCATGAACACGTCACCGAATCGTCACGAATTCTTCAATTGTCCTGAATAGCTTGCCGGTGCATGCGGGCTTGAAACCAGCTTTTTCTGGACTGGTTGGCATGGCGTGTCCCCGATAATCGAGGAGAATTCATGACTGTGGAAAGTTTCTGCCGGATTGCCGCGCTCTGGTTTGCTGCGCTCTCGTTGGCCGCTTGCGGCGGCTCATCGGACAATGCTTCGCCCGGTTCCGTAGTGATAGAGGTGCCTGTCGAAGGCGGCGGGGATGGCGACGACGGTGACGATGGGGACGACGGGGATGATGGGAACGATGGCGATGGAGGAGACGGAGGCGATGGCGGCGACGGCATGACCGTGGCCACGGTGATCCCAACCCACCTGCAGTCCGCCATCACGGATTCCGGCGCGACGGCGGACGCCGGCTTCGGCGGCAAGCCCATCTACACCATCGACGTGGCGGCGCTGACCGATGGGGTGCTTGACCCCACCGGCCTAGTGCTCGGCAATGACTACATCTTCGAGATTTCCGGCGGCGCCGCCCGCGTGTCCCCGCCGGAAGGCGCATCCCCCAGCAGCAGCGGCGACCTGCCGGATTGCCAGCTTAAAGTGGCCGCTGGTGGCGTGGTCGTCGGCGGCAGTTCGACGGACTTTCTGGTGATCGACCGAGGCTGCGCCCTGATGGCGGAAGGCAGCATGGAGCAGCCCATCGTCTTCACCGCCAAGCGGGAAGTGCTGGGCAATGTGGAGAACAATGACCGGGGGCTTTGGGGTGGCTTGGTCATCAATGGCTACGCGCCCATCAACGACTGCCCGGAAAGGGCTGACGGCGGCACCGATGCCTGCACCAAGGAGGGGGAGGCCAACTCCGGCGTCTTCGGCGGCGCCAACGGCAGCGACAACTCCGGTGTGCTGCGCTACGTCAGCGTGCGCTTCGCCGGCTCCAGCGTGGACCCGGAGAATCAGCTGAACGGCATCGCCTTCCAGGCGGTGGGCAGCGGCACCACGGTGGACTACGTTCAGGTCCACAACAACCTTGACGACGGGGTGGAGTTTTTCGGCGGCACGGTGAACGCCAAGCATGTGGTGCTCACCGGCAACGCCGACGACTCCCTGGACTGGACGGACGGCTGGACCGGGCGCATTCAATACCTCTACATCGAGCAGACCGACGCCGCCGACAACGCCATTGAGGCGGACAACCGCGAAGGCAACGAAGGCGCCATGCCGCGCTCCAACCCGACCATCGCCAACATGAGCGTTCTCGGCAAACCCGACGAGCGCGCCCTGCGCCTCCGCCGCGGCACTGGCTTGGCGCTGCGCAACAGCTTCATTGACGGCTCTGAGCGCTGCATCCGGGTGGACGGCGCCAGCCGTGATCTGCTTGGCACCGACCTAACCATTGAGGGCGTTAGCTTCGCCTGCGCCCAAACCCATGATCGGGACAGCGACGGCGCCGTGCAGGCGTATTTGGACGGCGCCGTCAATGTGTCGCAGAACGGCGACCGGGTGACGCCGGTGGGCATCAGCGACACCTTCTTTGACAACACCGACTACATCGGCGCCTTCGGCGCTGAAAACTGGGCTGCCGGCTGGACCTACCGCAATTCCGTCAGCCAACCCATGCAGCGGGACTTCGGCTGCCCGGACGGCGCCACGGTCTCCAGCCGCACCTTGGACGGCATGCGGGTTTGCCAGCTAACCGGCACCATCACCAGCGACCTGCTGTTGACCAGCAACAACCTGTACGAGTTGGTGGGCAAGGTGGTCATCGGCGGCGACAACGAGGCATCCGCCACTCTGACAGCACAGGCTGGGACGACCATTTACGGCGGCACCGACGAGGACTTCTTGGTGATTTCCCGTGGGTCCCGGATCGTCGCCAACGGCACCCGCACGGCGCCAGTCACCCTGACCAGCCTTTCCGACCTGACCGGGGAGGCGGACATCGTCAGCACCCGCGGCGAGTGGGGCGGCTTGGTCATCAATGGCAACGCGCCCATCAACGACTGCCCGGAAGCCGCTTCCGGCGGCACGGCGCAATGCACCAAGGAGGGCGAGGCCAATTCCGGCCTGTTCGGCGGCGCCGACCCCAACGACAGCAGCGGCGCCCTGCGTTACGTCGTGATCAAGTACGCCGGCTCCAACGTCAACCCGGAGAACCAGCTGAACGGCATCGCCTTCCAAGGCGTGGGCGCCGGCACAGAAGTCGATTACGTCCAAGTCCACAACAACTTGGACGACGGCGTGGAGTTTTTCGGCGGCACGGTCAGCGCCAAGCACATGGTGCTCACCGGCAACGCCGACGACTCCTTGGACTGGACCGATGGCTGGCGGGGCGGCATTCAATATCTGGTCATCGACCAAGCGGACGCCGCCGGGGACAACGGCATCGAGGCGGACAACCGGGAGGGGGACGAGGCCGCCGAACCGCGCTCCCTGCCGCGCATCGCCAACATGACCCTGTCCGGCAATCCGGGGGAGCGGGCCATTCGGCTGCGCCGCGGCACCGGTCTTGAGCTCTACAACTCCGTGGTGCAGGACAGCGAGCGGTGCCTGCGGGTGCAGGGGGACTCCCTGAATCAATTGGGCACCGGCATCAAGTTCGATGGCGTCAGCTTCGACTGCTCCACCGTGGTGGAGGGCGACGATACCGGCGCCATCAACAATCTGCTTGGCGACAGCAACGTATCGACCACGGGCCAGGTGGTCAGCGCCGCGGACCTGTCCGGCGACGCCCTGTTCGAGCCGACCAACTTCATCGGCGCGGTGCAGAACGCCGCTGAGGACTGGACCTTGGGCTGGACCGTCGGCATGCCCAACGTGGCAACGGACTTCGACTGCCCCGTGGGCACCACCGAAATTGCCGCCATCGACGATCGGCAGACCTGCCAGATGTCCGGCACCATCACCGGCAACCTCACCTTGACCCGCAACCACTACTACATCCTGGACGGCAAGGTTAGGGTGGGCGGCGATGCGGCTTCCGGCGTGTTGAACATCGAGTCCGGCACCACCATCATCGGCGATGATCCGGAAGACTTCCTCGTCATCTCTCGAGGCTCCCGGATTGAAGCCAACGGCACACGGAATGCACCCATCACCATGACCGCGGTGGAGGACGTAAACGGCGACATTGCCGACCCGGTAAACACCCAAGGGCTGTGGGGCGGCTTGGTCATCAACGGCTATGCGCCCATCAACGACTGTCCCGAAGGCGCCACTGGCGGCACCGCCCAATGCACCAAGGAGGGCGAGGCCAACTCCGGCCTGTTCGGTGGGGACGACCCGAACGACAGCAGCGGCACCCTGCGCTACGTCGTAGTCAAGTACGCCGGCGCCAATGTCGATTCGGAGAACCAACTGAACGGCATCGCCTTCCAAGGCGTGGGCAGCGGCACCACGGTGGACTACATCGAGGTTTACAACAACTTGGACGATGGCGTGGAGTTCTTCGGCGGCACTGTCAACGCCTCCCATGTGGTACTGGTCGGCAACGCCGACGACAGCCTGGACTGGACCGACGGCTGGCGGGGCGGCATTCAGTACCTGCACATTCAGCAGAGCAGTTCCGCCGGGGACAACGGCATCGAGGCGGACAACCGCGAGGGCGACGAGCAGGCCACGCCGATTTCCGAACCCCACATCGCCAACATGACCATTCTGGGCAACCCCGGCGAACGGGCCATCCGCCTGCGCCGCGGCACAGGCCTGCACCTTTACAACTCCAGGGTGTCCGGTTCCGAAAAGTGCCTGCGCGTCCAAGGCGAGTCCCTGAACCTGCTGAACACCCGCATCACGTTCGCCGGGGTGGGCTTGGACTGCACCACGGTGGCCGAAGGCGATGACGTGGCGGCGGTGCAGGCGTTCCTGAACGGCGCCGCCAACGTCATCCAAGGCGACGGCACCCCGACGCCGGTGTCCCTGCCGGCCCGGTTCGATGAGGCCGGCAGCACCATAAGCGGCTCGGATGTGGGCAATTGGGGCCGCGGCTGGACCGTTGGCGTCAGCAGCAACTAGCCTTAGCTGCAAGCGACAGGGTTTTGACGTTGTTGACAGCGGACAAGCGCATGAAATACAACCTGCCACTCCGGCTTTGGGCGGCCTTGGCGGCGGCTGCCGCCCTCGCCGGAACCGCCTACGGCCAAGAGGCTGAAGGAGGCGCGGCAACGGCGCCGACCGACGCAGTGGTGGAGGAGGTCATCGTCCTGGGCAAATTCATCCCGGACGAGAAGCGCACCACCTCGGAAGTCTCCAACCTCCTGGACACGGAGGCGCTGTCGCTGCTGGCGGACACCAGCGTGGGGGATGCGCTCTCCCGCGTCACCGGCCTGAGCCTGGTGGGGGACAAATACGTCTATGTGCGGGGCTTGGGGGAAAGGTACTCCTCGACCCTGCTCGACAGCGCCCGCATCTCCTCGCCGGTGCCCTTCCAGAAGACGGTGCCGCTGGACATCGTGCCCAACAGCATCGTGCGCAGCCTGCTGGTGCAGAAGACCTTCTCCCCCTCCTATCCCGGGGACTTCAGCGGCGGCGTGGTGTTGATTCGCACCAAGGCGACGCCGGAGGAGAACTACGCCTCCGTGAAGGTGCAGGCCGGCGGCAATTCGCAGACCACCGGCGGCGACGGCCTTTCCTATCACGGCGGCGGCAGCGACAACTGGGGCTTCGACGACGGCACCCGCAACATCCCGGACAACGTCAAGGTGCTGACCAGCGAGCAGTTTGAAGCCACGCCTTGGCCGCAGAGCGCCGGCTTGGGGGCCAGCTTCTACAACTTCTGGCACATCCGCGAGAAAGACAAGCTGAAGCCTAACTGGACCGGGGACGCCGAAGGCGGCTACCGCTACGACTTCAACAACGGCATGTCCCTGGGCGTGTTGGCGGCCGGCAAGTACAGCAACGACTACCAGAACCGCGACAAGGACTTTCGCCGCTACGAGTTCACCGGCGTCGATGGCGGCAGCACCCAGACGGTGGACTACCGGCAGTTCACCACCCGCCAAACCATCAACTGGAGCGGCTTCCTGAACCTCGGTTTGGAGCTGAACGACAACCACTCCGTGCAGTTCTCCCAAGTGATCCTGCGGCAAACGGACGATGAGACCCAGCAGTTCCGCGGTCTTTCCAGCGAGGACGACGTCACCTCCGGCACCGAGGTGGTCAGCTACCGCCTGCAATGGACGGAGAACTACATCCGCTCCACCCAATTGAAGGGAGAGCACTACTTCGACATCGGCGGCTTTGACCAGATGCGCGTGGCTTGGCGGGCGGTGGATGGGGCCGCCACCCGTGACGCACCCGACACCCGCACCTACACCTACGCCCAGAACGCCCAAGGCTTGGAGGAGGTGGTCACCCCGGGCCGCCAAGCGGAGGGAGACCTGCGCGAGGTGTTTCAGGCGCCGGACCGGACCTTCTCCAAACTGCGGGACGAAATCGAGGAATACGGAGTCGATGCCGAAGTTCCCTTTGCCCTAGGCGGCATGGACGTCACGGTCAAGGCCGGCTGGTCCAACTACGAGCGCACCCGCGCCAGCCGCTCCCGCTTCTTCCGCTTCGACCTGACCTCCTTTGCGCCCAGCCACATCGGCCTGATGACGCCGGAGCAGCTCTTCGGGCTGGACAATTGGGGCAAGCGCTATCTGGACGTGCGGGACTTCTCCGCCGGCGCCGCCAACGCCAGCGGCATCTTCCCGTTCGCGGACTCCGGGGAGGAAACCTCCGCCTACTACGGTGGGATCGATGCGCAAATCACTTCGCGCATTCGCCTCGCGGTGGGGGTCCGCCAGGAGGAGACCACCCTGTCAGCGGATGCCTACGGCGGCAACACGGAGGCCGGCACCAGCAACGACGTGCGGCGCAAGTACAAGGACACCTTGCCGGCGGCCTCCCTCACCTTCGAGTTCGTCAACGACCTGCAGTTGCGCTTGGCCTACTCCGAGACCGTCAACCGCCCCAGCCTCTTGGAGATCACCGGCACCACCATCCGCAACCCGGAGGACTCCAACCTTTACCGGGGCAACGTGTTCCTGCAGCCGGCCAGCCTGCAAAACCTGGACGCCCGTTTGGAGTGGTACTTCGGCGCCGCGGACAGCCTTTCCCTTGGCGTCTTCCGCAAGACGTTCGACGACCCCATCGAAATCGGCAAGGTGCAGGCGCAGAACGACATCTACACTTGGTTCAACGGCGAGGAGGCGGAACTCGACGGCATCGAGCTGGAGCTGCGCAAGGATCTGCCCTTCGCCGAATGGTTCGGCTGGAGCGAAGCCTTCAACCACTTCACCTTGAACGCCAATGTCTCCTTCATCCGCTCCAGCGTGGTGCTGTTCGGCGCCGGGGAGAGTCCGGCGGACGTGCCCGTCACCGGCGCCCGCCGCATCGCCCAGCTGTTCGAGAACGAGCGCGACCTCACCGGCCAGTCCGACGTTTTGGGCAACCTGATCCTCACCTACGCCAACTACGGCCGCGGCATCGAGAGCTCCTTGGCCTACAACCACACCGGGGAGCGCATCATCCTAGTGGGCGCGGAGAACGCCCCGAACATCGTTGAGGAGGCCAACGGCGAACTCGACTTCCTGCTCCGCTACAGCTTCGAGCTGTTCAGCAGAGACTTGGAGTTGGATCTGAAGGTCAAGAACTTGCTCAACAGCAAAGTGGAATGGACCCAAGGCGGCCTGCCGTACGAAAGCTACAAGCCGGGCGTCAGCTACAGCTTGGGCGTTAGGGCAACGATCTGAGAAAGGACCGGCCTATCTCTCTGAACGCTCAGTCGGTGACGTTGCAGGCGATGGAGCCCAAGGCACCGTAGTCGGCTAAATAGTCGCTTGACAGAGCGGAGTGCAGATAAGCAGCACCAGTTCGCCGGGGAGCAACCGCCCGAACTTGCCGGGCGTGGTGACCTGCTCGACCGGCTTGTTGTCACCTTGGACCGCTGCTGAAACGGCTTGTCCGCCCGCTCCGTCGTTCTCTGCGGGCTGCGCGAGGGTGTTTTGCGCCTCCTGCTAGAATGCCTGCCGTATTTTGCAGCGCAATGCGATTTTCCTCATGTCCCCACCCCGCTGGATTTGGCAGCGCAGCGACTGGCCTGCAGTATGCAAGGGGCCGGCGCAGCCCGAGGCCGAACGCAGGTTCGCTCGCCAGTCGCGTCTTTTGAAGGCCAGCCTGCGGGAGATACCGGATGCAAGCCGCAAGGCGCTTTTGGTGGAAACCTTGTCCTGGGAGGGCTTCGCCACTTGCCGCATTGAAGGAGAATTGGTTTCGCGCCAAAGCCTGCAAGCATCTTTCCGGCACCGGTTGGGTTTGGCGCCGCAGACGGACGTTGGCGAAGGGGGACGGGAGGACGCCTTGGCCAGCATGATGGCCGCGTTCGTTGAAAGCTACGCTGCTCCACTCACCCAACGCGCCCTGTTTGGCTGGCATGAGGCGGTCTGCTCGCATAGGGCGGACCTCGCCCGTGTGGGGTGTTACCGTGACTTTCCAGACCCCATGCAGGTGGTGTCCAGCGCTGCTATCGGGGGTGCCGAGGAAGTGCATTACGAAGCGCCGCCGTCGCATCAAGTCCCTGAAGAAATGAACCGCTTTCTGTCCATGTGGGCGGCGACCGGCCCAGATGGTTCGTCCCCATTGCCACCAGTGAGGAGGGCGGCTTGGGCCCATCACCACTTCGTTTCCATCCATCCGTTTGAGGACGGCAACGGGCGGATTGCGCGCCTGCTGGCGATCAAGGCCGCCATGCAGGGCCTGGACACGCCTGTGCCGCCGGCTCTGTCCACTCGGGTCAGCGCCGACCGCAAGGCGTACTACGCCGCCTTGAAGGCATCGCAGAGGTTCCATGCGCCCGACATGGCTGGATGGGCCGACGCTTTTGGACGCATGGTTGTGGACGGACAGGATGGCGTCTTGACAGACCTGCGGCTGGCCGTCGCCCAGCATGACTTCAACGTGCGGCACGGCGCGGCGCTGTCCTGCGGTGAGCGGAAAGTCATGAACCGCCTATTCAAGGCAGGGGCTGACGGCTTTGTTGGCGGGCTGAGTGCGCATAACGCAGCCGTCATCGCCGGCGTCACAGAGGACGTCGGCAGCGCCATGCTGCAACGTTTGTGCGACTTGGGGGCGCTACGGCCTTTACCCACCCACCGCACAGGCGCCAAGACCCCCCGCTACGAATTGGACTTGGACGCTGACTCTGAGGCCGGCGAACTGTAACAGTGCGCAAACGCCCTGCTTCCGCCGTGACGAAGGTATTCCCGAGCTTGGCGTTGAACAGGGGGTTTCGGAACGATGGGTGCAACAAGTTCTGCTGATGGCTTTCAGCGAAGGTGGTAAAACCTCGGGCGTCAACTGCATAATGCTCCCAGCGCCTTGAGTTGGAAACGGGCATGGCGGCGTTCGCCGAGTTCTTTGCCGGAATCGGCCTGGTTCGGGAGGCTATTGAGCCACTGGGCTGGCGGTGCGTGTTCGCCAACGACATTGCGCCCGGCAAGGCGGAAATGTACCGCACCCGCTTTGGCTTCCGGCACTTTGTGGTGGACGACGTCAACAACCTGACGGTTGATCAACTCCCCGCCGACATCGATCTGGTCACGGCCTCCTTCCCTTGCATCGACCTGTCCTTGGCCGGCAATCGGGCCGGCTTGGCCGGGGAGCATTCAGGAACGGTTTGGCCGTTCCTGAAGCTGTTGGCGGCGCGGTGCCGATGCGCCGCCGCCCCTGCCGCCGTGCTGCTGGAGAACGTGACGGGCTTCCTTTCCTCCCGCGGGGGCAAGGACTTGGCCGAGGTCTGCCGGTTTCTGGCGAAGCTTGGATACGCCATCGACTTGGCGGTGGTCGATGCTCGCTGGTTCACGCCGCAGAGCCGCCCGCGCCTTTTCGCCATGGCGGTGCGCAGGGAGGATGCGGCCAGCCGGTGGCCGTTGTCGGCGGGAGCGCCATCCCGGGTGCGTCCCCGAAGGGTGCGCGATTTCCAGCAGGCCAATCCGGGTTTGCCATTCGTGGAGCTGCCGCTTCCCGAACCGCCAAGTCGGGCACCCAACAGGCTGTCCTCCATCTTGGAGGACTTGAGCGCGGACGATGAGCGCTGGTGGCCGGATGAGCAAACGAAGGTCTTGCTGCACAACATGGCACCGCGGCATCGACAGCGGGTGGCCGGGCTTCTCGACGGCCAGCGGGATGGCGTGGCGACCCTGTATCGCCGCCGCCGGCATGACCGCACGGTGGGCGAAGTCCGCGATGACGAGATCGCCGGCTGCCTGCGCACGCCCCAAGGCGGCAGCAGTGTGCAGTTCCTCGTTGACTGCCGCGGCGGCAAGCCGCGCATCAGGCCGCTGACGGGGCGCGAATACGCCCGCCTGCAAGGAGCGGAGCAGTTCCCCATTCACGTTGGCGACCGCCAAGCCCGCATGGGCTTCGGGGATGCGGTGTGTGTGCCGGCCGTGCGCTGGTTGACGGAACACGCCTTCGGGCATGTTCTCGGAACAATTGCGTGGCAAGATCCGCAAATGGCCCTGTTCGAGCAAGCGCCTGCGCATGCCGCCGGCGGCTGAGCGCTTGTTGCGGATGTCGGGGTTGGGACTCTGTGCGCAAGGCCACGTCAGCTACCGCGATGCAAGCCACTGACAGCAAGTATTAGGACATCCTCGGCAGTACCAGAAGCAGCCCTGTCCGGCTGCGAGGTGCAGTTTGCCCGCAGGATGATTCCGGCCCGTGATTTATAAAAAGTTTATCCCGGTTTATCCAAAATCGATAAACTTGGGCAGATTGTTATAAATTGAATAGCCGTTCGTAATTTTTCGGCATTTTTGCCCGTTTTCCGCCTAATCCTAAAACCCCAATTCCCTTAAAAATCAATCTATTGGAACGGCGTCACTTTGGGGGTTAGGATGGCGGCTTTCCACCAAAGGGCTGCTCCGCATGGTCCACTTGGCACTGGATTCGCGCTCCGACGAGGACATTCTGACGCTTACCCGCCGGGTGGATTTGGTCAAACCGCAGTTCAGGCACCGGGCCTGCAGGCGTCCGTGTTTTGACAAGGCGTTTTCTGGCGTAGAGCCTACCGTTCGCGGGCTGCCTGGACGAGGGCTGTGGGAACCATGGGTGGAGCATGCTCGGTCATTTGGGGCGCTGACCGGCGCCAGCCGCAAAGGAAATGGTGATGGTGTAGGGGTCGCCGTGCTTAGCGGGTTCGCAAATGATGATTGTGCTGCCGGATCCAATCCGATGGCTTTCCAAGTAGCCCTCAATCGGCCTGATTCTGGGACCACTTGCCTTGTTGGTGTACTTGAACTGCCAACGCTTTCCAGTATGGTCCTTGCAATCGAATGCATACGGCTTCTCCTTTCCCAAAGGTTCCGGAAAAAGGAGCAGCGCATCCTGCTCCGGCAGCAGCCGGATGGCGGGCCGATGATTTTCGCTTTCTCCTACATCCGACGGGGTTAAGGTCCTTGCGACACATTTGGGCATGGGCTTCTCTGTTCTCCTTCCTACCTATCCCCAGTAAGGTGGGTCCGATTTTTGTCACAGGTCGAGGGCTGGAACAAAGTCCATTCCTTGGGTGAAGGTCGCCCTCTGTCTTAGGGCATGCTAGCCCTTTTCCGGTCCGTGTCAAGGTCATGATCAAACCGCTTGCGCCCAAAGCCCGCCACAACCGCCGTGGGCTTCAACGGCCCTGCCCGGCGCGGAGTCTGCCGTTCGTGGTCGCATGGCTGGGCATCCTTCGCCGTTGACTAGGGATGCGCCCTAGCAGACCATGCGCCCTGGATGCGGGCAGCGGCTCGCTCTGGATGCGCCATTCATGATGGTACGAAAAAGATGGCGAATTTGCGCCAGTTTAATTTTCAGGCAAGCTGTTGATTTTATTTAGGAAAAACGGAAAATGACGAAAAATTGCGAACGGCTAGCTAAATTGACCCTCGCTAAAATCCCTTCGCCCCGGCGCTGGGGAGCAACCACCCGAGCTTGCCGGGCGCGATGGCCTGCTCGACCGGCTTGCCATCACCTTTCGGCGTGATGCATGACCCCTGTTACGTCTCGGCGGCGTGGGCGTTCCGGCGGCAGGGGCGGGCCTAGGGTGCCATGTCCCGCGCCACCCGGAAGCCGATGAAGTTGCCCCGCACATCGGCGGCGTAGCCGTAGCGGAAGGCGGCGCGAACCATCCAGGTTGGCTCCAGGTAGCTGCCGCCGCGCAGAACATGGTCCTTGCAGCCCTCCGTGGAGAAGTTCGGGGGGCCTTCCCAACAAGACTGCGTCCACTCATGCACATTCCCATGCATGTCGTAGAGGCCCCAGGCATTGGCGGCGAAGGAGCCGACCGGCGCAGTGATCTTGCCGTCCCATTGGCTGCCGCAGCCGTCGCAGTTGGCGCGGTTGCTACCGGCCTCGTCCCCCCAGCCATAGGCCGTTTGGACGCCGGCCCGGGCGGCATACTCCCATTCGGTTTCGTTGGGCAGCCGATAGGCTTGGCTGGTCTTCCGCGACAGCCATCCCACATAGGCTTGCGCATCGTCCCAACTGACATTGACCACGGGCTGCGCATCGCCATCAAAGCCCTGCTCATTCGGGCGGTCGCCGCCGCAGCCGCCATCCTCCGCGCAGGCGTTCCATTGGGCGAAGGTGACTTCATGTACGCCGATGGCGAATGGCGACGCAATGGTTGCCGTGCGCTCATCAAGGCCAATTTCCGCATCGCCCATGATGAAGGCGCCGGCCGGTGCCACCGCCATTTCCGGGCATTGGGCGCAGTCCCGAAAGCGGCTGCCCGTCGCTGGCGCTGCCGCGGGTTTCGCGTCTTCAACCTGCGGCGATTCGTCGCCTTCCTGCGCCGTGCCAAAATTCGCCGGCAGCGCCAAAACCAGCGCCACAAAGAGCTTGAGCACGTCGCGAGGTCCACCCAACCCGGTGAACCAAGCAGGGCCAGCCGACTGGCGGGATGCGTTGGCCACAAGGACTGTCGGTGAACCGACTGCCCTTTTGCTTTCGGTGCTGTTCATTGGCGTCCGCTCCATTGGAGTTTCTCCATCTGCCGCTCAAAGCTAACGCCCTAGCCTGAATCTAGGCTTAACAATGGTTGCGGAACGCTCAGTCGGCGACACTGAAGGCGATTGAACCCCGGGGCCTCGTATGGTCCGCCTAGCGCATCGGGGCCGTGGGGCGGGGCCGCGATCTACGGTCGCTCTGCTCCCTTCGCCCGAGGCGCGAGGCCCGACCGGCGCCGGCTTCAAGCGCCGGCCGTCGGGATGCAAACTTGCGCCACGGCAAGCGCCAAAGCATTGCCCGCGCCCACCCCAGCCAAACCGGACAGTTTATTGTTCTAGACCTTAAAAACGAATCCAATTCATTGATAAAGCAAGAAATTTTGTGTTCTTTGATAAGCCCTTCAAACCCATACGCTGACACAAAAAAGGCGGCCTTGCGCCGCCTGAATCTCCATTATATCTCGACAAATAATAGGTGGCGGATATTCAACCCGACAAGAAAACCAAGGCCATGAGGCCCAAAACCGCCAACACCGCCAAGGTGCCCACAAACCACCGCCATGCCGTGCCGAAGAATGAAGCCAACAAGCTCATTGCGCCAAGGCCCTGAACTCTAGCCTCACTTGGTAATACTCGGCTGTGGTCAAGTAGCCGGCTAGCGCGACCACTAGCCTATGCCAAGGGCGGCCATTGCTTCCCGCCGCTGTGTACACCTGCCAAGTCTGTATGTCGCAAATGCTAGCGGCTTCGTCAGTGTCTCGTTGCGCCAAGGCGAACCCCTTGGCTAGTTTCCTGGCTAATGCCTCTCTCATTGGCTTTCTCCGTTGGTCGGGTTGAACCCGAAGTGGGCCGCGCCCAAAGCATCAACTGCGGCTTTCAGCGTGATTTTCCCGCTGTCAATCAAAGGCATAAGCACAGTGGCCTATTCTTTGACGGCTCTCAATCTACGCACGTCACGCGTAGTCGAACCTGCGATCTCCGCTGCGCCTTTCCTCGTTACGGGGGGGCGGCGGAACCGCCGCTCCTTCGGCTAAACTAGCATGTGCGCCTCGCGGCGCTAGGCGACGGTCAGGTCGCCCCGCTTGGCGTAGCGGGCGCAAGCCTGTCTCACCCGCCGCTTGTCGTACTGCGGCAGCTCCGCTATTAGCTGCTCATCCGTCAGCGCCCCCCGTGCGTCTAGCACGGCGTACATGTCGGCTCGCAGCCCCTGCCGCACCCCACGGGCGGGCTCGTCCGGCTTGCGGTAGCGCCGCGCCTTGGCCGCCCTAGCCCTGATGGCCTCAACCAATTCTTCGGCTTCATTGGCCGTCAAGACGATGGTTGTTCGGTTTGGGCCGCCTTGGTCGCCGTAGCAAAGGCTAACCACGCCTTCGCCGTGCTTCACTTCGACGGCGGCGGATTCATGCTTAAGCGTTATCATGATCATGGCTTGTCTCCGTCGGTTGGTGGTCAGCAATGCTAGCATGGTCTATTCAAGCCGCTTTTTTGAGGAACTATATACTATACTTAACTCCCGAACCACTATATGTTGTGTCTCTTAGGTGAGCTGAAGCACAAGATATTGTGATTGGGGGATTCAAGTATATAACTCCCTTTTTTTATTCTGCCTTTTGTGCGGTTTCCAGGTGCGCCCACGGCGGCTTGTGGGGTTCGCCAAGGCGAAGGCGGCCTTGTTCAAGCAACGCGGGCGGCTACTGACCTTCATTGCCTGGCGTGGAAAGGTTTGTAATATGCCCGGATGCGCTATACAACAAGCTCACGCCCGCAACCGATTGCCCGGCGGTTATGTACAAGCGCCACTTGCCCGCACGGTCGCCAAGCATTCCGGTCAAGCCCTGTGCGCCGTTCTCAAGGTCACTAGCCCACAAGGTGCGGGATTCGCCGGCGGCCAGTGTCAAGGTCACTGGCCCCGCGCTTCCGCCTGTGTCGGCAACGCCTTCAATGGAAATGCTTTCGGCGTTCGCCCCCGTGTTGACAAGGCGCAGCCTGCTGGCTTGACGGCTGTTGCTTGCGGGGTTGAAGGTCAAAGCCGCAAGCCTGCCTTGGTTGTCCCTTTTTAGCACGTCTTGCATGGCCGTAAGGAACCCGTCGTTTGTGCGAATGAAGGCAAGCACCCGAACGTCCAAAGCGGTTTCAATGTCCAAGCGCCAATCGCCTTGAACCGGGCGGCCTATGCCCGCGTTGATGCCCTTGTACGCATTCCCGTTCTCAAGGTCTTCGGAGTTGAAATGCACGGCTTGTTTCGCGCCCAATTGAATTTCGACAGGGTTGGCGGCGGTTCCGCCATCGTCAAATGCAAGAATGCGAACGCTGCCGGATTGGTTGGATTCGTTGATGATGCGCACAAAGCCTTGCCGCATTGAATCAGAGGCGGATACCAACAAAGGAACGGCGGCGGCAAGGCGTTGTGCCGGCCGCTCTAGCCCATCCGGCGCTTCGGTTTGCCCTTCAAGATATAATCTTTCCAAATTGTGCAGCCCGTGGAAAACAGGCGAATCCGGGCGCAAATCCGTAAGGTGGTTGCGTCGCAAGTCAAGCGTGTGCAACTTGGTAAGCCATCCGAATATGCCAATTGGCAAGACTGTCAAATGGTTGTCGTCCAAGTGCAGACCTCGCAGCTTGGTCAGGCTGTCGAAGATGCCCGCCGGCAAGGCGGTCAACTGGTTGTCGTCCAAGTACAGTGATCGCAACTCGGTCAGGCTGTCGAACACGCCTTCCGGCAAGGCGGTCAACTGGTTGCTGTACAACTCAAGCAGTTCCAAACGGGTCAGGCTGTCGAACACGCCTTCCGGCAAGGCGGTCAACTGGTTGTCGTCCAAGTTCAGTGTTCGCAACTCGGTCAGCCCGGCGAAGTCGCCCGGCGCTAGGGCGGTCAAGGACGTGCCTGTCAACTGAAGCCTTTCGATATTCGCCATCCGTGCGGAATCCACGGCGGCGCAGTCTTCCGCGCCGGCCGCAGCCATGATTGCGTCGCGCACTTGCGGCGTTCTGTCGCAAATGTTGACGGTTTGCGCTTGGCCCAAGGCTGGCAGCATGGCCGCGGCAAGCAGCATGATGATGGCTGCCTTTTTCATGGTGTCCCTTCCTTTGGCGCTAAAGGTGCGGAATCTTACTTGTCTAGGCAAGAGGTTGCTCGCGGAATAATGGGAAGATACGGCAGCGATCATGAAGGAAAAATGGGCGAAGGGCCGCAAGCACCCTGGTGCCCATCAAGGCGCAAGGCAATGGCTTCGCCTTGCCTGCAATTTCCCTAAAACCGGACACTTCTATTTGTTGCTAACAATCACTTGACAAGGTAGCCACCAGTACCTACTTTGCGGAGCATGAGATCAGTCGGAATAAAGGCGCTCAACAGCCGTCTGAGTGAGTATGTGCGCTTGGCTGCTTCGGGCGAAACCATTTTGGTGACGGACCGCGATCGGGTTGTGGCGGAGATCGCCCCGCCAAGGGCAGGGAGAAGCCCCGTGCTGGCGGATGCGGTGCTTGCCGAAGCGGTGCGTAGTGGTTGGTTGACGCCGCCAATCCTCCCCCAAGCCGGGCCACCCCCAGCGGTTCAGTCAGTGGCGCCGTTGAGCGAACTGCTCTCTGAGCTGGACGAAGACCGCGGTGATCGGTGATTTACGTCGATACCTCCGTTGTCCTCGCCGAACTTCTTTCCGAAGACCGCCGCCCGCCGGAATGGATCTGGAATGAAATGCTGGTCGCCAGCCGATTGATCGAATACGAAACCTGGACCCGCCTGCACGCCCGCTGCTTAGCCAGCACCCATGGCGAGGCTGCCCGTGAGTTGATGGGCCGAATCTCCTTGCTGGAGATGCAGCCAACCGTTCTCGCCCATGCCACGGAGCCGTTCCCAATCGCAGTGCGCACCCTTGACGCCTTGCATTTGGCGTCATTGGAGCTTTTGCGCAGTAGAGGGCCAACTGTCAGGTTGGCCTCCTATGATCGCAGGATGGTGGCCGCAGCCCGTGCGTTGGGGACGCCTGTTGTTGAATTGCCTGCGTCCCCGACCAGTTAGTTCTCCGCCTTGGCGGCACCTTCAGGGAAGGGTCTAGGAAGCAGCGCTTGGTTCCCTCCGGCTGCGTTGGCACGGAAAAAAACCGGCCCCTTGCCGCATTGAACGCTCAGTCGGTGACGGAGAAGGCGATTGAGCCCAACGCGCCGTAATCCGCTAGGTATTCACCCGGCACGGCCGGGTGGAGGCCGCCGCAAGCGCCGGTGATGAGCAACATGCCGGCGGCGATGCCGATGCCTCTCGTCTTGGCTTCCTGCAGCATCCAGGCCAATGCGTCGTGTGGCCCGCCCAGCGCGTCGGTGGCCGGTGCGGCGGACACCTCCTGGCCGTCGCGGGTGAGCCGGATGTGGATGTCGTCGTAGGAGTCCCGCAACGGCTGTTGCTCCCCGGCAATGAAGCGGTCCGCGGCGATGCTGCAGGCGGCTAGGTTGACGCCGGTGCGATCCTCCTCGTCGGCGAAGGCCATTCTCGGCACTTCGATGACCGGGCCGGCGCTTTGGGGAACGCCGTCTCCGTCGATCACCACGCCGATTTCGCACTCCAAGAGAATTCCGGGAGCGCTGGCGAAGGAAACGCCCGGCGCCAGCCGACCGGCTGCGTGTAGGCTGCCGATCAGCGGCCGGTCCAAGCCGAATTGCCGTTGCCCGGCTGCCGCCGTCATCCCCGCCTTCAGGCCGGCCACCGCACCCCCGGAGACCGCTGCAACCACGGCCTTCTGAATTTCGTAAGCCTGCTCGAGATCGAGGCCGACGGGCATCTTCGGCAGCGGCACCCCGGCGCGTATGGCCGTCGCCATGTCTTTGATCAAGTCGTTCATGTGATACCTCTATTTCAAATCAGGGAACAATCAATCAACGCCAAACTCCATTCGAGACAAGCCTCCTTATCGGGACCGACTACGGCCATGCGGTTCTGCAGGTTGAAGTTCGCTTGCTTGAAGTTGCGCCCAAATCGACGATCTAGGTCGCCGCCTCCAGCCACCCAGGCGTCTGCGCCGCTCGTTTGGCGAAGTAGGTGAGGATGCCGTCGGCGCCGGCCCGCTTTAGGCACTGCAAGGACTCCAGAATGGCTTGCTCCGTTAGCCAGCCGGACTGCACCGCCGCCATGTGCATGGCGTATTCGCCGCTCACTTGGTACGCGAAGGTGGGGGCTTGGAAGCACTCCTTGGCCCGGCGGATGACGTCCAGATAGGGCATGCCCGGCTTCACCATCACCATGTCCGCTCCTTCGTCCAGATCTAAGGCGATTTCGTGCAGGGCCTCGTCGCTGTTGCTTGGATCCATTTGGTAGGTGTACTTGTCACCGCTGCCCAAGGTGGCGCTGGAGCCGACGGCGTCCCGGAAAGGGCCGTAGTAGGCCGATGCGTACTTGGCGGAGTAGGCCATGATAAGGGTGTTCAAATGGCCGTTTTCATCCAAGGCCTTGCGGATGGCGCCGACGCGCCCGTCCATCATGTCCGAAGGAGCGATGACGTCCGCCCCTGCGCCGGCGCAGACCGCGGCCTGCTTGCATAGGGCCGCCACGCTGACGTCGTTCAGAACGTAGCCGCTGTCGTCGATGATGCCGTCCTGCCCGTGGGTGGTGTAGGGGTCCAGAGCCGCGTCGGTGATGACGCCAAGCTCCGGCACGGCCTGCTTGACCGCTTGGACAGCTCTGGGAATCAGCCCGTCCGGGTTGTGGGCTTCGGCGCCGTCCAGGCTGCGCAGTTCCGCGGCCACATTGGGAAACAGAGCGATGGCGGGAATGCCCAACTTCGCCACCGCTTCCGCTTCTTGGGCCAGTAGGTCAATGGACAGCCGTTCGATGCCGGGCATGGAGGTGACCGGCGTTGCCGTCTTGGTTCCCTCAATGACGAACAGGGGATAGATGAGGTCGTTGACGCTCAAGCCGGTCTCGCGCACCAGCCGCCGGGAGAACTCTTGGGCGCGGATGCGCCGCAGGCGCGTGCCGGGAAACTGTCGCGGCATGGAGATGTTCCTGACTGGTTTGGGCCTAAGGAGGCGATGCCGCATCCTATTCCAAGTGCGGCGCAAGGTGCTATGCTTTTGCGCCGTTTAGGGGAGGTTGGAGGCTATGCCGCGTTTCGTTCTCATCGGCCTTTGCGAGCCGCCCAGCGCCGACCAGCAGGCGGCCTTTGACGAGTGGTTTGTCGATCAGCACATCGAGGACACCGCCAAGTGCCCGAAC
This sequence comes from uncultured Pseudomonadales bacterium, assembly GCA_958296025.1. Taxonomy (GTDB): domain Bacteria; phylum Pseudomonadota; class Gammaproteobacteria; order Pseudomonadales; family Azotimanducaceae; genus Azophilus. The sequence goes on along the minus strand of OY282430.1, from coordinate 3,701,174 downwards.
TTCATTCGCGGCAGCGTCTTCAAGCTGGCCGGGCCGCATCTGGATGGGGAAACCCTGTCCGGCTACCTGTCCCTGTACGAGGTGGAGGCACCCAGCTACGAGGAGGCGGAGCGCACCCTCAACGAGTGGCAACGCAACCCAAACGCCTGGCCCGGCCGCAAGAACCACATCGAAACCGGCCAACGGCTGGTCACCGCCAACGCCGGCGGCATCCTCCTGCGCATCAACGGCTCCGGCTGGTACGAGCTCGTCAAGTCCTTCGACGGGCCTAAAGCCTAACCGCCCTTTCCCGCCAAATCATCCCTTGCCCAATCTTGCAGTCTGACCGAGCAGCCGATGCCGTCGCCGCCGCTGTCCAGCAGGCGGCGTCCCTTTACCACCGGCTGGTGGTGGTGGTGGGGCCGGCCGGCACCGGCAAAACCAACGCGCTTGAAGCCGTGCGCGAACGCACCGGCGCTCCTCTTGCGAACCTGGGCTTGGATCTGTCGCGTCGAATGCTCGAATTGACCGTAAGTCAGCGGCCCTTACAACTGCGGCCCTTCCTAGAGCAATTGGTGGAAACCCTTGATGAAGGCGGTGGCCTCGTGCTGCTGGACAACATCGAATTGCTGTTCGACGCCACCCTAAAGCAGGAGCCCCTGAGCTTGCTGCAGGGCCTGTCGCGCAACAAGACCGTGGTGGCCGCGTGGACGGGCGTACTCGAAGATGGCAAACTGCGCTACGCTGCTCCGGGGCATCCCGAACACCGCCAATATTCCGTCGGCGATCTCTTGGTGGTGCCTCTCCAAGCGGGCGGCGAAGCACGATGAAATACCGCGAGCTGATTCACTTCCAACCCATCGAGTCCGTGGTGCAACTGCGCAATGCGGACCGCGCCGAGGATGCCCGTCGGCTGGTGGAAACCTATGTCGTCTCCGACGAGATGGCGGAGCGCCTCGCCAGCCTCGCCATCCCGCACCTTCAGTTCGACCGGCCGGCGGACAACAAGGGGCTGCTGGTGGTGGGCAACTACGGCACCGGCAAGTCGCACCTCATGTCCGTGATTTCGGCGCTGGCGGAGAACGCGGACCTAGCGGACAGCCTCGGTCACCCCCAAGCGGCGCAGGCCACAGCGCAGATCGCCGGCCAGTTCCAAGTGGTGCGCACGGAAATTGGCGCTTCCACCATGGCCTTGCGGGACATTCTGGTCGGCGAGTTGGAAGCGGGCTTGGTGCGCATGGGCGTGGCCTACAGGTTTCCCAATGCCGACCAAGTGGTGACCAACAAACGCTGCTTAGAGGAAATGATGGCGGCGTTCCACGGTGCCTTCCCGGACCAAGGCCTGCTGCTGGTGGTGGACGAACTGCTGGACTACCTGCGCACCCGCAAGGATACGGAACTCATCCTAGACTTGAACTTCCTGCGTGAGATTGGCGAGGCCTGCAAGGACCTGCGGCTGCGCTTCATGGCCGGCGTTCAGGAAGCCATATTCGACAGCCCGCGCTTCCGCTTCGCCGCGGACGCTGTCCGCCGCGTCCAGGACCGCTTCGCGCAGATCGTCATCGCCAAGAGCGACGTGAAGTTCGTGGTGGCGGAGCGCCTGCTGCGCAAAACCGCGGAGCAGCAGGCGAAGATACGCGGCTATCTCACCCCCTTCGGCAAGTTCTACGAGCGCATGAACGAGGGCCTGGACGAGTACGTTCGCCTGTTCCCGGTGCATCCGCAGTACATCGACACCTTCGAGCAGGTGGCCGCGGCGGAAAAGCGCGAAGCCCTGCGCACCCTATCCGACACCATGAGGCGACTGCTCGACGACGACCTGCCCACCGACCATCCGGGCCTGATCGCCTACGACAGCTATTGGGCAAACCTGACCGGCAATCCGGCTTTCCGCGCCGCGCCGGACATCCGGGCGGTAATCGATTGCAGCGAGGTCTTGGAGGCGCGGGTGCGGCAGGCATTCACCCGCCCAGCCTACAAGCCGATGGCGCTGCGGATCATCCACGCTCTTTCCGTGCATCGCCTGACCCAAGGCGACATCCACTCGCCCCTTGGCGCTAGCGCCAAGGAACTGCGGGACGGCCTGTGCCTATACCAAGCTGGCGTCGAGGACCTAGGGGGCGATCCAGCGGACGATCTGCTTACCCAGGTGGAGACGGTGCTGCGCGAAATCCACCGCACCGTTAGCGGCCAGTTCATCTCTTCGAACCCGCATAACGGCCAGTTCTACCTGGATTTGCGGAAAACCGACGACTTCGACGCCCTGATCGAGCAACGCGCCGAGAGCCTGGACGCATCCAAGCTGGACCGCTACTACTACGAAGCCCTCAAGCGGCAGATGGAGTGCGTGGATGAAACCTATGTGTCCGGCTTCAAGATTTGGGAGCACGAACTAACTTGGTTGGAGCGCAAGGCGCCGCGCAACGGCTACCTGTTCTTCGGGGCGCCCAACGAACGCTCCACCGCCGTGCCGCCCCGGGACTTCTACCTGTACTTCCTGCAACCCTTCGAGCCGCCCCGCTTCAAGGATGAGAAGAAGGCGGACGAGTTGTTCTTCCGCTTCGCCGGCATGGACGGCGATTTCCGCGCCACGCTCAAGGCTTACGCCGCCGCCCTGGACTTGGCCTCCACATCCTCTGGCCACGCCAAGCGCACCTATGAGGAAAAGGCTGCGGAATCCTTGCGCAAGCTGGTGTCGTGGCTACGGACGCACATGGCGGATGCGTTCCAAGTGACCTATCAGGGCCGCGCCAAGGCACTGCTCGAATGGGCGAAGGGCAGCCCGTCCATTCGGGAGCTTTCCGGCACCCCTGCGGAGGAGCGCATCAACTTGCGCGACTTGGTCAACACCATCGCCGGCATCTGCCTAGCCCCGCACTTCGCGGACCAAGCGCCGGAGTATCCCGCGTTCTCCGTACACATCACCGGCAACAACCGTGCGCAAGCGGCTCAGGCCGCATTGCGCACCATCGCCGGCCAGCATCGCACCCGCCAAGCCGCTGCCGTGCTCGATGCGCTGGAATTGCTCGATGGCGACCGCTTGGTGCCGGAAAACTCCAAGTACGCACGGCACATCCTGGATTTGATGGAGAAGAAAGGCCACGGCCAAGTGCTGAACCGCCCCGAATTGATTCACGACCTTCTTGGCGTGGAGTACATGGACGAATCCGGTCTGCGCCTGGAGCCGGAGTGGGTGGCCGTGGTGTTGGCGGCGCTGGTCTATTCCGGGCACTTGGTGCTGGCCATTCCTGGCCGCAAGTTCGATGCGGTAAGCCTGCCGCAGCTAGCGGCTGCCTCCCTTGGCGAACTGACCGGCTTCAAGCACATCGAACGCCCGAAGGAATGGAACCTGCCGGCCTTGAACGCCCTGTTCGAGTTGCTTGGCTTGGCACCCGGCATGGCGCAGCTCATCACCCAAGGCAACGACGAGCCGGTGCAGCAGATGCAAAGGGCGGTGGGCGAGGCGGTGGAGCAGCTAGTTCGCGCCCAGCAGCATTTGCGTGACGGCTTGATCTTTTGGGGCGGGAACTTGCTTTCGGAGGACGAAACCCAAGAACTGCGGGGCCGGATCGATGGCGCCAAAACCTTCTTGGAATCCCTGCAAGCCTACAACTCGCCGGGCAAGCTCAAGAACTTCCGCCACCAAGCCGAGCAGGTGAAGGCGCAGCGCACCGGATTCAAGGCGCTGGCGGAAGTGCAGGGGTTGGCCGGCCTATGCGCCGACCTCGGCGCCACGGCGTCCTATCTTTCCACCGCCGAAGCGGGGCTGCCTGCGGAACAGGACTGGACAACCAAGGTAAAAGCGGCCAGAAACCAAATTCTCGGCCAGCTCACCGACCCGAAGGTGCGCGGCGGTGCTGCCTTTCGCCAGCGGACGATGCGCCGGCTTGAGGAACTGAAGGCCGAGTATGTGCGGGACTACCTGTCGCAGCACGCCAAGGCGCGGTTGGGCGTGGATGGAAACAGGCGCAAGGCACGGCTCTTGGGCGACCAGCGCTTGAGCATTCTAGAGCGCCTAGCAGCCATCGACTTGATGCCCCGGCAGCATCTTGACGACTGCCTGCACCGCCTGGTCGATCTCACGAGCTGCTTCGCGCTGACGGAGCAGGAAGTGCGAACCGCACCGGTGTGCCCGCATTGCGGCTTCAGGTCTGGCGCGAAGCCGGTCGCCTCGGCGGAGGCTGCCCTGAACGCCTTGGACGACGAACTGGACGCCTTGACGGACGCTTGGACGCGAACGCTGCTGGCGAATCTGGACGACCCAACGGCCAAGGAAAGCCTGAAGTTGCTGGAACCGGAAGCCGCGAAGCTGGCGGCGGAGTTCATCCGCGCCGGCAAGCTGCCGAACGAGGTGACCGATGGTTTCGTGCAAGCGCTGCAGGATGCGCTGTCCGGCCTTGAGAAGGTCTCCGTGACAACCGAGAATCTCCGCGCCGCCCTGCTGTCCGGCGGCTGCCCTGCGACGCCGGAAGAAGTAAAGCAGCGCTTCGGGGCCTATGTGGACGAGTTGGTGAAGGGCAAGGCACCGGGCAAGGCGCGGATTGTGGTGGAGTGACGGCGTGACGCAGGACGCATTGACATGTTCACTGCACAAGTAGCGCATAGGCCGACCGACATGTTCACTGAACATGGACATGAACAGGCCAACATGAGCACTGACCATGCTCCGTCTCCGCGGAATAGTGATCAAGCAGCGACGGAAACAGTGGACTTAGTCAGTGACCAAGTGCGCGATAGGCATGGCGACTCGGTCACTGACCAAGTGGACATGTCCACTGCACATGTACCGCATGGGCCAAGCCCGACGCCCACTGAACATCGGGGCCATGTTCACCCGGCCAAGCTACTTACCGTGCTCTCGGCCACCCAACGGCAGGTCTTGGCCTATTGCGACGTGCCACGCCTGCTGGCCGAAATTATGGACAAACTGGCTGTCGCCAACCGTGGCCACTTTAAGAAGAGTCATCTGGACCCGTTGATCCATGATGGTTTGATCACTATGACGAATCCTGATAAGCCGAGAGTGCCTGGCCAGCGCTACATTCTTACCGAAGCAGGGCTTGAGCTAAGAGCGCTGCACCTGCAGGCCGAGCAAGAGGGCAAGGCGCATGGCTAAGACTGGCCCGAAGGGCAACCTACTGCCCAACACCGTTGGGCCAAGTGATGCCGGGCCAGTGGAGTGCTTGGGCATGACGTTCGAGTCTGACGACGCCCGCCGCGCCCACTTCCTCGCCCGGCTGAAGGAGAAGCTCCCGGAACTGCGGCAGCGCCACGACTTCCCCATCGGCGAGAACGAGGACATTCTGCGCCTTTCCGACCCGCCCTACTACACCGCCTGCCCCAACCCATTCCTCACCGAGTTCGTAAAGCACCACGGCAAGCCCTACGACCCCGACGAGCCGTACCGCCGGGAGCCTTTCGCGGTGGATGTGAGCGTGGGCAAGACCGACCCCCTATACAAGGCGCACGGCTACCACACCAAGGTGCCCCACAAGGCCATCGTGCCCTCCATCCTCCACTACACGGAGCCGGGCGACATCGTGTTGGACGGATTCTGCGGTTCGGGAATGACCGGCGTAGCCGCGCAATGGTGCGGCACCGCGCCGCCTGAATACCGCATGGAATTGGAACAGCAATGGGAGAAGGAGGGACGCGACCCGCCGAAGTGGGGGGCGCGCCGGGCGATCCTCGGCGACCTCTCGCCAGCGGCAACGTTCATTGCCGCCAACTACAACATCCCGTTCGACGTGGATGCCTTCGTCCAGGCGGCCCAGAAGCTCCTAGACGAGGTGGAGGAAGAGATCGGCTGGATGTATGAGACGCTGCATACGGATGGGAAGACGAAGGGGCGGATCAACTACACGGTGTGGAGCGAGGTGTTTACTTGCCCGGAGTGTATCGGAGAGATCATCTACACCCGAGAAGCGCTCAATCAAGACACGGGACGAATACGGAGCACGTTTCCTTGCCCGACTTGCGCCGCGACGCTGAACAAGAAGCGCCTCAACCGTGTCATCCTCTCCGACCACGACGACGCGATAGACACTATGGTGCCAACAACGAAGCGAGTGCCGGTATTCATCAACTACAGCGTCAACGGACAGAAGTATTCTAAAGAGGCGACGTCGGACGACTTGGCTAGGCTCGATACGATAGACCATCTGCCTCGGCCTATAGACCTCCCGTTTGACCGGATGATGCACAAACCGGACGACGTGCTAGTTTGGGGCGACCAGTGGCGACGAGGCGTGTCGTCCTTTACGCATGTTCATCACTTGTTCCTTCCTAGAGCAAGGTACGCACTGTCGGCTCTGTGGCAAAGAGCTACGCGGCCATCGAGCGGCCGCCAGAAAAATGCGCTCATGTTTTTTGCTGAACAGGCCATTCTCGGAATGTCGCTGCAGAATAGGTATGGGCCTTTGCACTATTCGCAGGTGAACCAGTACATGGCGGGCCGCATCCAAATTGGTTCTCAGCACGCTGAAGTGACGCCATCATACATTCTGAGCGGCAAGTTGAAACGCCTAGCATCGGCGCTCCAGCCGGTCGCATCTGGACAGCATTGGACCGCCGCAACTACTACCGACTGCTCTACCTCATCGACTCCCCAGGACTCCGTAGATTATGTGTTCACCGATCCGCCATTCGGAGACAACCTAGCCTATAGCGAGCTCAACTTCGTGAACGAGTCTTTCCTCAGAGTCTTCACGAAGGCCGAATCCGAAGCGGTGGTTAGCCGGACTCAGCAAAAGGACGTGACCAGTTACCAAGAGATGATGAGGCAGTGTTTCGAGGAATACCGCCGCGTTCTGAAACCAGGCCGGTGGATGACGGTCGTATTCCACAACTCGAGAAATGTCATCTGGAACGCCATTCAAGAAAGCTTGCTTTCCGCCGGATTTGTCGTAGCCGACGTGCGGGTTTTAGACAAGAAGCATGGGACCTTCAACCAAATCAAGGCATCCCAGGCCGTCAAGCAAGATCTTGTGATCTCCGCCTACAAGCCCAATGGCGGCCTAGAGGACAGGTTCAAGCTCGCGGCGGGAACGGAAGATGGCGCGTGGGATTTCGTCCGCACGCACCTGCGCCAACTACCGGTGTTCGTCTCCAAGGCGGACAAGGTGGAGGTAGTATCCGAGCGGCAAGACTACCTTCTGTTCGATCGTATGGTCGCCTTCCACGTTCTTCGCGGTGCCACCGTTCCCCTATCGGCGACAGAGTTCTACCAGGGCTTGCGCCAGCGCTTCGCTGAACGCGACCGCATGTACTTCCTCCCTGATCAGGTGGTGGAGTACGACCGCAAACGGGCGACGGCGAAGGAGGTCATCCAACTAGAGCTTTTCGTCAAGGACGAGGAAACCGCCATTCAATGGCTCCGCCAGCAACTAGACCGGAAGCCGCAGACCTATCAGGGCATACACCCGCACTACATCAGGGAGTTAGGGGGTTGGGCCAAACACGAGAGGATGCTGGAGTTGTCCACGCTGCTAAAGGAAAACTTCCTCCACTACAACGGCAGGGGTGAAGTCCCGCCCCAACTCCATGCCTACCTCTCAACCAACTTCAAGGACCTCCGCAAGCTAGCAAAGGACGCCCTCACGCTCCGCGTGAAAGCCAAAGGCCGCTGGTACGTCCCCGACCCCCACAAAGCTAGCGACCTAGAAAAGGTCCGCGAACGCACCCTGCTCCGCGAGTTCGCCGAGTACCAGAAATCCGACCTGCGCCGCCTCAAGGTGTTCCGCCTAGAAGCAGTCCGCGCCGGCTTCCGCCGCGCTTGGCAAGCCAGTGACTACGCCACAATAGTCGCTGTTGCGCAAAAGATCCCAGAGCGTATCCTTCAAGAGGACCCCAAGCTACTCATGTGGTTCGACCAAGCAGTAGTCCGTGGCGGACAGTCCCGGTGATAGGGGCTTATGTCAATAAGTATCTTGGGGTGGTCTGATGGCGTCAAAACACGATGTTGTTCGGGGTAGGAAGAGACCCAAGGTTGTGTCGCTGTTTACTGGATGCGGGGGGTCGGACGCAGGCTTGATCGATGCCAACTATGAAATCGTGTTCGCCAACGACCTTTCACCCTATGCAAAAGATCTCTACCTTGCAAATCTTCCCAATACCGAATACAGATGCGAAGACATTGCCACAATCAAATCGTTCCCCGTAGCTGACCTTCTCGTGGGATGTTATCCGTGCCAGGGGTTTAGCCAAGGAGGGGCGAGGATTTCCGGTCGCAAGGTCAACTACCTATATCGGCAATTCGATAGAGCACTTCGCCAGATAAAACCGAGGGCGTTTGTGGTTGAAAATGTCTCGGGGATGCAGCGCAGTGACTTTATTCACTTGCTCAATAACCAGATCATCCGGTTCCGGATGGCGGGCTATTCTGTGGATTACAGGATTCTGAACGCAGCAAATTACGGCGTTCCCCAGCAAAGACGACGGATATTCATAGTCGGGATAAGGAGCGATTTAGAATTTCAATACTCCTTCCCAGCACCGACACACACCGGCGAATCAAGTGCGAAATTCGCCACTGTTAAGGACGCGCTGCAAGGATTGCCGACATGGCCTAGTGGTGAATTCCTCGAGCAGAAATTTCACTGGTATTACATGTCAAGAAATAGACGGTGCGAATGGGCGGAGCCGAGCAAAACAATAGTTAGCAATGCTAGGCACATGCCGCTCCATCCCATAAGTCCGCGACTACATAAAATTGGACCGGACAAGTGGGATTGGGCTACGGATGGAGAACCACGCCGCTTCTCCTACCGGGAAGCGGCGCGTTTGCAGGGATTTCGACACGACTGGAAATTTCCGGACACTGGCGCAATACGGGAAAAATACAAGGCAATCGGAAACGCCGTACCACCACCGCTATTCATGCATATCGGCGAGTCGCTCAATGGCTTATGGTAGGCGAGTTCGAACTAACTGGGTTGCATCATCCATAAGTTTTAGCATTTCCTTGTCGAATGCTTTTCCCTTCGTTCTATAAGCTATTGAAGTTAACCGAGCTCGATCGAATAATAGCCCCGCCCGAGGGCTTGCCTTGGAAAGCATTTCGTCGGGCATGTAGCGTGGCGTAGCGAAGCTTCTAACCGGGTCCACTAAAGATAGAGGATGGAACCACCGCTGCAAGTCCTTTATGCTTAGGTCGTCGTACTTGGATTGCCAGTTATTGCCGCAGGCGCACTGCCCCAGTACAAACAGGCCGCCAACCTTTCGATCATCGCTGGGAGCCAACCAGACGACAAAATCACAGCCTTCGTCGCGGACCGAGTTGGGGTCGAGTTCTGTCTGAGGATTCCATCGCCATTCTCCGGTGTGACGATGTATCTCTTCTACGGCCTTCTGAAATGAGGTACCATCATCTCTGGGCCATCCAGTATGCCATCCCCGTGCATAGTCTCCAAAATACATAGTAACCAACACTTTGGCCACGCGCTCGAATGTACGAGGAAGGCATGCAAAATCTCCTTTGGTGAGACTGGGTGAACAGCAAACTGATAGCATGAACTCATAGATTTTCATATTGCCGGGAACGTATCGCAACGTGCTGCCGCTTAGCTTGAAGGGATAGGCCGACTTTAGAATACGGATTCGGCGCTCAATTTCTATCCCTATGTTGCTAACGGAATCGTCCGTTGCGATGTCTGATTGGTGCCACGACTCCCGAACGTGCGAGTGTGCATTCTCGAGTTCAAAGTCATCGAGTACGCCTGATATCCTATCGCCGTAGAGCCCGATATCTACTACGGACGCTCCGTATGTGAGCGCTTCGTGCTCAACATGGTCAGCCTCTTCGGCATGACGTTGTGCTAGCGGCATGAGGTATAGCTAATCGTCATCTTCATCATCATCGAATGCAATTTCTTTCAATCGTTTGTCAAGATCGTTAGTGAGACGGCGGTTTTTGGTAGATCGGGGCAGGAGCTCCGCCGCACTGTTGGAAGAAATTGGCTGCTCGGACAGACGACTGATTAAGTCCCGCAGTTCATTGCCTATGGTTGCTAAACCATCGGCAAGCCGTTGGTCTAGAGGCTGTGTCATTAAGTTGATGTTGGCAAGCACTTCTCCTTGTTTGAGTAACCTGACCTTCTCCTTATCTGCAAGGGCTTCGGCCAACGCGCCGAGTTGCCTTGAGTCGTCAATGGCGGCGTTGCGGCCCTTGGACTTGTCGCCGAACATGCAGCGGACTACTAGCCCGGCGTTGTCCAAATTTTTTTCCTTTAAGGGTGGAATATCTGCCTCGCCACTACCGAGCTCTAGGAAGTTACGGACAGATGTGTAGCCGAGGATTGTATATACCCAAGAGAACGGGTAATCTGTAACACTGCCCCGACCTCGGCGGACGCTATTTTGTTGGTCGAAGCGTCCAGTTTCTGTAAGTTGCCTGATGAGATAATATCCTTCGAGCATCTTGTTTACTGTACGGTGGCGGTCGCCGATCATCTGGGCGACCTCGCCAATGCTAATGTTGTTCTTCTTTACTACTTGTGCTACCCAAGCAGCCTTTGCATAAGAGTCCCACGGTTGTGCTGAGGCGATATGGCGGACGCCCAAGTAGGAAAGAATTGTTTTTTCTTCTTTATCGGGATTGAAGGTGATGGTAGGTAATGGATTTACCGATGGATAACCATGCGTTTTCCAGATTTTACGGAAATCCTCGGAATGTGTGGCCTGATTGGCAGCCCTTGGGTCTTGGGTGAGCATTAGGCAAGCTGCTAGACGCCTATTCCCCTCCACAACAACAATGTTTGCAGAATTCGGCATTCTCCTGCCGACCACCGGTTCAGCCTCAAAATACCCATTGACGGCGAGGGAGCTCAGGACATCGTTCACCCCAAATTTGTCCACGATATGGTCGAGTATTTGTGCTTGACTTGAACTGGCCTCTTGCAGGCCGAACCGAGGGTTTTGCGAGTCGAGCAGGAGGTGCTCCAAGTCGCAGTGGACGACTTGTTGGCTGCTTGCGGCGGATTCACTGATCGCCATATCCTTGTCCTTTGTGCGTGGTAAGCAATCGAAAAGGCTAACCGGAATTTTGGATGGTAGATAGAGCCGAAATGGGAGTCAAGCGCGTGTCTCGTTCAGGTCCTCGTCGCCGACGAAGCACCGCCGGCCCGATCCAGCAGTTCTTGGTCCGTGGTGCAGTCCACAATCCAGTCACCCACCTCGGCGAGACGGTCCGGGTCCGCCGCGCCCCCAATCAAATCCGACAGCGCTTTGGCGACATCCGCACCGAACCGCCGCTGTGCCAGGCGGAGCAGCAAAGCCCTCTCTCGCTCCGTGCCTTCGGCCCGGCCGCGCTCCATGCCCTCGGCCCGGCCGTGCGCCATGCCTTCAATTCGCCCCAGCCGAAACTTCTCTTCGGCCCATTCATCCAATGTCTCCGCCAGCATCGGTGGCTCCTCCATCAGTTCCATCAAGGACGGCAGCCGCACGTCCAACCTAGGCTCCAGCACACCTTCAATCCACATGGCGAACGACTCCGCCAAATTCAACTCACCCTCCGCCTTCAGCAGCCGGGCCGCGGCGGCCATGGCGGCCGGCAGGCCCTCAGCCGAAGCGTTCTCCAAGGCAAACTGCGCCAAGGCGAAGTTTACGCCGGCGGCGCTCCCCTGCAACCCCAACGCCAAGGCGTCCGGCGCGAAGCGTCGCACCTCCAGCAGCGCATACTCGAACTTTGGCTGCATGGCCGCCAACGCCTTTGGCAGGCCCTCCGACCCACCGCCCAAATCCAAAGGCGCCGTCCAGGGCCTTCGGCCGTTGTAAACCACCAGCGGCAGCAAGGGCGGCGGTCCGCCGCCCGGACCCTGCACCTTGCCCTCACGGGCCAAGTCTCCCAGCAGCATGGCGGCGTATTCCTGCATCCTTACCGCCATGCGCGGGTCCACCGTGGACTGGAACTCCGCCAGCAGCAGGCAGGTTCCGGGAGGTCCCGGCACCGGGGTGCGTGAGGAGGCTGGGGCATGCGGGGCAGTCCCCTTCGCCGAAACCCCCTCGGCTCTAGGCAGCGCATTGCTGAATCCCCGACGCGGGATGCCCGGGACGCACTAGGCCGTGCAGTCTATACACTTTAGCTGTCGATCTGGCTTCGCTCAGGGACAGGGTCCAGCGACGAGTCGCGGCGTCAGATCTAGCCGACACGGGGCATTGACAGCCAGCGGCAGCGGGGCATAGGCTTGACCAATTTGGTCACAATGTGGTTTTTGTCATGGCAAGTCCTGTTCCACTGGCCCCTCCCCATGCGCCGCTGCCCGTTTGGAAGTTGGGGGAAGCGAAGGCCAAGCTAAGCAAGGTCGTGCGCCTCGCCGCGGCGGGACAGCCGCAACGGGTCACCGTGAATGGCCGCAATGCGGTCGTTGTGGTCTCAACAGACGACTTTGATCGGCTCCAGGTGCCAAGCGGCGCACCCACCCTGCACGATCTTTTGTCTCGGTCGCCCTTGAATCGGCTGGAGTTCGGGCGTGAGTCCATCCAAGGTCCGGTGCGCGAGGTGGATATTTGAACGGATATCTGGTGGACACCAATATCGTGTCCGAGTTGCGCAAGACCAAACCCAATCCGAAAGTGAAGGCTTGGTCGGATGCGCAATCCCCGCATAGTCTCTATCTGAGCACGATTACTCTTGCCGAGATCCGGTACGGCATCGAGCGTCAGCAGGACGCGGGGCTTCAGGAGGAATTGAACCGTTGGCTCGACCAGAAACTCCGGCTTTGGTTCGCCGGCAGGATTCTTGCCATTGACGAGGAAGTGATTCTCGAGTGGCGGCGCATGGTGGAGTCGGGGCGGAAGCAGGGCATTGTCTTCAGTCATCCAGACATATTCATTGCGGCAACGGCGCGGGTGCATGGCTTGGCCGTATGCACTCGCGACGAGCGGGGTTTTCGGAGAACCGGCGTCTCCGTTGTGAATCCTTGGTGAGGTTCAGTTCACCCGAACTCCGGCGAGGATATGCGGCGTTGGCTTTGGCGGAATGCAGGGACGTTTAGACACGATTGGCTCGGTCCAGCAATTCTTGGCCTGTGGCGCAGTCCACAATCCAGTCACCCACCTCGGCGAGACGGTCCGGGTCCGCTACGCCCGCAATCAAATCCGACAGCGCCTTGGCGACATCCGCACCGAACCGCCGCTGTGCTTGGCGCAGCAGCAAAGTCCTCTCTCGCTCCATGCCCTCGGCTCGGCCGTGCGCCATGCCTTCAATTCTCCCCAGCCGAAACTTTTCTTCGGCCCATTCATCCAATGTCTCCGCCAGCATCGGTGGCTCCTCCATCAGTTCCATCAAGGACGGCAGCCGCACGCCCAACCTAGGCTCCAGCACACCTTCAATCCACATGGCGAACGACTCCGCCAAATTCAACTCACCCTCCGCCTTCAGCAGCCGGGCCGCGGCGGCCATGGCGGCCGGCAGGCCCTCAGCCGAAGCGTTCTCCAAGGCGAACTGCGCCAAGGCGAAGTTTACGCCGGCGGCGCTCCCCTGCAACCCCAACGCCAAGGTGTCCGGCGCGAAGCGTCGCACCTCCAGCAGCACATACTCAAACTTCGGCTGCATAGCCGCCAACGCCTTTGGCAAGCCCTCCGACCCACCGCCCAAATCCAAAGGTGCCGTCCAGGGCCTTCGGCCGTTGTAAACCACCAGTGGCAGCAAGGGCGGCGCTCCGCCGCCCGGACCCTGCAACTTGCCCTCACGGGCCAAGTCCCCCAGCAGCATGGTGGCGTATTCCTGCATCCTTACCGCCATGCGCGGGTCCACGGTGGACTGGAACTCCGCCAGCAGCAGGCAGGTTCCGGGAGGTCCCGGCACCGGGGTGCGTGAGAAGGCTGGGGCATGTGGGGCAGTCCTCTTTGCCGAAACCTCCTCGGCTCTAGGTGGCGTTGCACCCCGCCCGGTGGATGGCGGCTGGCCGGGCGGCAGGAGGTCAATGCGCCAGGGCATGTCGCTGCGGCGGCTGCGCAGGGTGTCGCCAACGTACTCGGCCGGCAGGCGACGCAAACTGCCGTGGTCAAGACCCTCGGTCAGATCGTCCGGCAGCAGGCGGAGCAGGTCGGCAACCATGCGCCTGTGCGAGAACAAGCGTCTTTGGCCTGGGTCGTGCTTCGGGCGAGAGACCTCCCTTAGCGCCTTCGCGTCGGGTCCTTCCTGGGGTGGCTGCTGGTCCATGCCGCCCAGCTTGGCCATGTCCGAGGCCCTTGGATACGGCGAATCTCTTGGCTTTTCGTAGGCCAAGACCGAATTTGATCCGCATCACTTCATCCAGCTGCCTGTGCGAGTTGGCGTACAAGGCGGCCGACTTCTCGTTGTCCGGTGCGCGAGGCGGATATTTGAATGGACGGCTGCGGCCGGGGTAACCACGCGCCGGCGTGAGTGGGATTGGTGAAGTGGCCCACGGTGCCGGTGGCAGCTTGACGCCATGCGCTCTGCCGCCAATGCTGATAAGCTGGCTTCCTTGATTCCAAGGGAGCGACTTAGGCGCACCCGCCTGTGGAGGAATCGCGCATGACTTTCCACTTAGCTGCGGTTTGGGACGAGGACAGCGGCGTTTTCTACAAGGTCGTTGCGCCCCAAAAATGCGCAGCCGGCACACGGCCAACGGAATTCTGCGAGACGCGGGGTGCGACGCGAAGCTGTGAAGCCCAAGGACCGATCTAATCACCACGTCGCCGCTGTTGGCAGGCTGTTGTCCAACATTCCCATGTGAGAACGCAAGCCGTGATTGCATGGCCATGAGCACCACTAGCTGGCAAGAGCGCATCCTTCGGGAGTTCGTTCTAGGCGTCTCGCCAATCACCCTCGCAGCGGACCCGGACGGCCTGCTCCAAGACGAACGCATCCTTGCCGGGCTGCGGGAGCGCGGCTTCTCCCTGCTCCGGTTCGGGGATCCCATCGCCTTTCGCTACGCCTACGAATCGCAACTCTGCGCCCAAGGGCCACGGGCGGACTGCAACGGCTTGGTGGTCTTGGTGCCGGCGCCCGCCGCTGCGCTGGATTCCCTGCCCTACGACATCCTAACCAACGCCCGCCACCTGGCGTTCGGCCTTGCCGACTTGTTCCCCAAACTAAACCAGGCCGTCGTTTCCGCACTGGAACCAGCGGATTTGGATGCCCTCTACGACGCCCAAGCCCTGAACCTCAAAGGCGTCTTGGGCAAGGTTGCCAGCAAGGACTTCGTGTTGCGGCACGTCTTCGGCATCGTCTCCGGTCTGGTGCGAACGCCAGTGGACTTGCTCGGCGTTCTGCTGCGCCGCCACTATCCCGGCCGGCGCGTTCCGGCGCTGCTGGACAAACGGTTCATTCAGGCCATCCAAGGCCGCTTCGAGCATTGGCCCCTCAGCAGGATCGTGCCGGACCGGGAGGCGTTCTTCGGCTTTCTGCAGGAGCGCTGGCCGACCTTTCTTGATTGGTCTGTGGACCGCAGGCTCAGCGTCGCGGATGGGGATGGACGCTTTGCATACTCGGGTCCTGCCCATCTGCCCTTCGATCACGACGACATCCGCGTCTATGTGGACAACCTATTCGCGGAGGGGCTGCTGCGGCCTGTCTCCCGTCCAAGCAAAGACGAGCTAAGCCAGACATGGCTCAATATTGGGATTCGCTCGAACCAACGGGAAAGCCTAGCGGATCGACTGGGCCGGCTGCTGGCTGTCGCCTCCGACGCGCTGCCCGAACCAGATGTCCGGCACGACGACTGGTTCCGCTTCGCCAAAGTTTGGGCGGAGCTTGCGGTGCTGGAGCACGATCCGAACGGCAAGCCCAATGAGGATCAGCGGCGGGAAATCGATGCCTTGCGCACCCGCATGGACGCAGCCTTCGCCCGCTGGGTGGTCGCCCGCTACGCCGGCCTCGCCAACCTGCCGCCGGATCCGCCGGTGATGCTGCACCACATTCCCCGCTTTCTAGCGCGGCAGGTCGGTGCCGGCGTGGAAAGGGTTGCCTTGGTGGTGATGGATGGGTTGGCGCTGGATCAGTGGGTTGTGATGCGGCAGGAGCTTGCCCGGCAACGCCCTGGCTGGCGGTTTCGGGAGGGCGCGGCCTTCGCTTGGGTGCCCACGGTCACTTCGGTTTCCCGGCAGGCCATCTTCGCCGGCAATCCCCCGCTGTTCTTTCCGGGGAGCATTCGCGGCACCCATAAGGAGAAGGCGCTGTGGCAGCGGTTTTGGGCCGATCAGAACGTGCCGGGCGCCGCCTACGCCAAGGGCTTGGGAGATGGCCCGTTTGATGAGGTGGCGGAGTTGGCGGAGCAGCCCAACATCCGCGCAATCGGCTTGGTGGTGGACAAGGTGGACCGCATCATGCACGGCATGACGCTCGGCGCCGCCGGCATGCACAACCAAGTGCGCCAGTGGGCGGCGCAAGCACATTGCGCGGCGCTTCTTGATCTGCTGCTCCAGCATGGCTTTCGCGTTTACCTGACTTCCGACCACGGCAACATTGAGGCCACGGGCTGCGGTCGCCCGGACGAAGGCGCGGTGGCGGACATTCGCGGTGAGCGGATGCGTGTGTACTCGGATGCGGGGTTGCGCCGCGGCGTTGCCGAGCGCTTTCCCGCCGCGACGGAATGGTCGCCCGACGGCCTGCCGGCAAATTACTTGCCGCTGCTCGCACCGGGCCGCTCAGCCTTTGTTCGGGAAGGCGAGCGCATCGTGGCGCACGGCGGCGTCTGCATCGAGGAACTCATCGTGCCCTTCGTGCAGGTGGTGCCGGGCAAATGAACGAAAGGGCCGGCCAAGTAGGCATCAGCCAGCGCCTTCGCGTGGAGTGGCTGGAGGCGACCGCCAACTTGGTTCTGGCCGGCAATGGCAGCGCCACCATTCGAGACGCCCTGAACGAAATGCTGGCGGAAAAGCTGTCCATCGACAGCCGCGCCGTGCGCGGCAATCGGCAGAAGACCATCACCATCCTGATGAAGATCTGGCGCAAGGTGCCGCCGGGCCTTGAAGCGTTGCGCGACGACGGCTTGGCGATGCTGCCCACGTTGGCTGCGGACCATCGGCACGCCGTCCATTGGGGCATGACGTTGGCCGCCTATCCGTTTTGGGGCGCTGTCGCCACCCACGCCGGCCGGTTGCTGGGCCTGCAAAGCACGGCTGCCGCTGCACAAGTTCAGCGTCGCGTCCGCGAAGGCTATGGGGAGCGACAAACCGTATCGCGGGCCGCGGCGCGTGTCCTGCGTTCGTTTATCGACTGGGGTGCGCTGGCGGACACGGACGCCAAAGGGGTTTACGCTCTGGGAGAGCAACGGCAAATCGAAGACGCCGAGGTCGTTGCTTGGTTGGCGGAAGCGCTGCTGCAGGGGCTGCCAAGCGGCGTCGCTGGGCTGACTAGGTTGCTACGCCACCCCAGCCTGTTCCCCTATCGCCTGCCGCATTTGGCGGCCTCGCGGTTGGCGGCGCACTCCCCCCGCTTGGAGGCGCTACGGCAAGGTTTGGATGAAGAGGTGCTGATGTTGCGGATGGCGTAGCCGCACCCATAGCTTTGCACCCGGTGGACGCCCGTTTGCGCCAAAACAGACTAAAAAATCGAAACGCCCAGCCATCAGCCCCAAGGCATTCCCGTGCAAGACACTAGTCCCCGTTGCGGGTTTGGCCGCTTGGCGCGGCTTTGTGGGGCGCTCAAGCGGAGATGGCATGCCTTTGGGTGGGGCGCCCGGCAGCTAGGGGCTGCGGATGCAGGGCGTTGCCGGGCAGTTGCTCTTCGACCCACTCAACCAGTATGCGCCAAGCCGCCGCCTCCTTTTGGGCAGCGGGGCTTTTGGCGAGATTGACCAAGCCGAGGCCGGACTCCAGGGCCTCGCCGTACAGAGGGTTGTCCTTCAGAACGGCGGCGATGGGGACGTTCAGGCAGCGCAGCAGGTGCAGCAGGCGGGCATGGGCGGGGCCGTTCGGCTTCGCCCTGTTGGCGATGACGCCGATGGGCCGGGGCGAGGCGCGGAACCTAGGCTGGGTCATCATTTCGGTGATGAAGTTGCCGCCGGCGCGGACGTCGATGGGGTAGGGCAGTATGGGCGTCAGAATCAGGTCGGCCCAGACTGGTGGGCCGTCGGTGATGCTCTGTCCTTGGCCGCCGTCAATGACGATGCGCTCCAACGAACGCCCGTGGGCTTGCAGGGCCAGATCGACCCGTGACGCCGACGCCGGACGCTGCCCAACCCAATGGGCGCCGGCGCCTTGGCCGTCGTTGTCCACCAAGGCTACGGAAATGCCGGCGGCGGCGTAGGCCGCACACAGATTGGTGGCCACCGTGGTCTTGCCGCAACCGCCCTTGGCGTTGACCACCAAAATGCGGCGGCAGCGGCCCAAGTGCGGCTCTTGGCGCATCGCTCCGTTCATGTTGTCCCCCCGCCTTAAGCCGGCGGAGCCTGTTTCCCGACAGCGGAATATACACCCGGTGCCGGAATTGTGGAAATCCCCGCCGGGACGGGGCAGAATCCCGTCTTTACTGACTTTGTCGCTGGGAGAGATCATGCAGCAAGCAAAGGCCCAGCACTTCGATGTGGTCATTGTTGGCGCCGGAGTCTCAGGCATCGGCGCCGCCTGCCATCTGCGGCGCAAGTGCCCCGGCAAGAGCTTCATCATTTTGGAAAACCGGGACGCCATCGGCGGCACTTGGGACCTGTTCCGCTATCCAGGCATCCGCTCGGACAGCGACATGCACACCTTCGGCTACAACTTCAAGCCTTGGCTCAACCCCAAGGCGATAGCGGATGGCCCCTCCATCCGCGCCTACGTTCAGGAAGCGGCCCAGGAGCATGGGGTGCTGCCGAAGATTCAGTTTCGGCACCGGGTTCTCTCCGCCTCTTGGTCCACGGACCAAGCCCTTTGGACCTTGGACGTGGAGCAGGGGGATACCGGCGACCGGGTTGCCCTCAGCTGCCGCTTCCTGTTCATGTGCAGCGGCTACTACAGCTATGAGAAGGGGTATTTGCCGGAGTTTCCCGGCATCGAACAGTTCCAAGGCCCGGTGATCCATCCGCAGGAGTGGCCCGAGGATCTGGACTACGCCGGCAAGCGCGTCGCGGTGATCGGCAGCGGCGCCACGGCCGTGACCTTGGTGCCGGCCATGGCCGAAACCGCCGCCAAGGTCACCATGATTCAGCGCTCCCCCACCTATGTGATCTCCCGCCCGGCGAAGGACGCCATCGCCAACTGGCTGCGGCGCTGGCTGCCGGATAGGGTCGCCTACGCGATCACGCGCTGGAAGAACGTGCAGTATCAGCAGTATGTTTACCGGCGGACGCGAGTGACGCCGGAAGTGGTCAAGGCGAAGTTGTTGGCGCTGGTGCGCGAGCATTTGGGCCCAGACTACGACGTGGACAAGCACTTCACCCCCAGTTACTACCCTTGGGATCAGCGCTTGTGCCTCATCCCGGATGCGGACCTCTTCAATGCCATCAAGCAGGGCAAGGCGGCGGTGGTCACCGACGGCATTGAGGGCATCGGGGCGAACGGCGTCAAGCTCAAGTCCGGGCGGGAAGTGGCGGCGGACATCTTGGTGACCGCCACGGGCCTGAACCTCGCCGTGCTCGGCGGCGTCGAATTCAGCGTGGACGGCAAGCCCGTCAGCTTCCCGGACACCGTCACTTACAAGGGCATGATGTTCTCGGACGTGCCCAACATGGCCAACGTCTTTGGCTACGTCAACGCCTCGTGGACCCTGCGGGCGGACGTCACCTGCGAGTACGTCTGCCGCCTGCTCAACCACATGGAGCGCAAGGGCCGGCGGCAATGCACCGCCCGCCTGCGCGAGGAGGACCGAGGCATGGAACTGCGGCCTTGGATTGTGGGCTTCACCCCGGGCTACATGGCCCGCGCCATGCATCTGTTCCCCAAGCAAGGCGACAGCGACCCTTGGCGCAACACCCAGAACTACCCCTTGGACCGCAAGATGGCCCGCCGCGGCCCACTGGAGGACGGGGCGCTGACGTTCAGCAATCCAGAGCCGGCGCAAGGCGCGGCGGAAATGGATTCCGCGCTCGCAGAGCCGGTTCGAGACGCCGCCTGAACCGGAAACAACGGCTTTGCCGATGCGCGATTTGAGGCGAACGCCTGTTTCCGAACACGCTAACAGATATACCTTCTTGGCGAGGGATGATGTTTGGCGACGTTCGGATGTCAGTAACGTAACCAGTCAATTACGGGAAGAGTGGGCCAAGCTGTCATGAAGACCATTAGGCTGGCGCTCTATGGGGCGGGAATGAGCTTAATGGTCACCACCATGATGTTTTTCCTTTCCACCACCGTGCAGGATGCGCTGCTCGAGCGTGTGGTCGGCGCGGCCTTTGCCAGGGCACCAGAGGAACCCTTTGACGGTCTGCGGGTGTTCATGTGCGGCACCTCCTCGCCGCTGCCGGCGCCGGGCCGGGCGCAAGCCTGCGTGGCCGTCACCGCCGGGGAGCATCTTTACATCGTCGATGCCGGCGCCCGCTCGCCGCAAACCTTCAACTTGGCTCGGATGCCCTTGACCAATCTGCGCGGCATTTTCCTCACCCACTTCCATTCCGACCACATCGCCGCCATCGGGGACTTCAACTTGCTTTCTTGGGTGGCGGGGCGGCCAGAACCTTTGCAGATCATCGGCCCCGTTGGCGTTGACCAAGTGGCGGCTGGCTTCAATCAAGCCTACGCCCAGGACAGCGCCTACCGCATCGCCCACCACGGCGAGGCCCTGCTGCCGCCGCACCTTTCCCAACTGCGCCCCCGCGCCGTTGAACCCGGCGTCGTCCTGGAGCGGGACGGCTTGGTGGTGACCGCCTTCGCCGTGAACCACGAACCGGTCAGCCCCGCGTTCGGCTACCGATTCGATTACCGCGGCCGCAGCCTAGTGATCAGCGGCGACACCGTGGCCGACGACTCCTTGCGGCAAGCCGCCGAGGGTGTGGACCTGCTGCTGCATGACGCCATCTCCCTGCCCATCGTGCAGGCATTGGAGGCTGGCGCCCATGCAGCGGGGCTTGACCGCCAGGCCACCATATTCGCAGACATCCAAACCTACCACGCTCCAGTCAAGGACGTTTACGAACTCGCCGAGCAAGCCAACGTCGGCAAACTGGCCCTCTACCACTTCGTGCCCCCACCCCGCAACGCCCTGTTCCGCCAAATCTTCCGCCGCAACGCCCCATCCGGCGTTGTGTTCACCGAAGACGCGATGCGGCTTGACCTGCCCACCGGCAGCAAGGAAATCAAGGTTCATTGACGTGCTGTCCGCTTTTTCCTTGACGCAAAATGGACGGTGCTCCCCCTGCTGCCGTGTTGGGTCGGACCGCATCCGCACCACGCCTCGGTTATACTGGCGCTCGTTCCGGCTACTAGGAAGGCAAAGACCGATGGTTTGGAATAACTCAAACGCCTTGCGGATTGCTCAGCGCTGGCTGCTCGGCGGGTTGTCCGCGCTCGGCGTGTTGACGGCCCAAGCGGAAGAGGGGCGGTTTTATCTAGGGCTTGGCGCGGCTGCGGATGCGCAGGAGTTCACCTACGGCAAGACCGTTTACACCCCGGAGGGCTTGGCGCGGAACGAAGTCACCAGCACTGAGGGCGACGCGGATCAGACGTTGTTCACTCTTGGGGCCTTTGGCGGCTACCGTTGGCCCTTGCCGGGGAGCGGTGGCCTGCACCTCAGTGCGGAGATCGATGTGGCCTTCCACCCGAAAAAGCTCAAAGGGCACCTTGAGGGCACCGGATACACCTGGACGGACACTTGGCCGGAGGACTGGTGGCTGAAGCGGAACTACAGCTACGGCTTAACCCTGAAGTTCGGCGGCCTGTTGGGGAATTCGGATTTCGGCCTGTACGTCTTGACCGGGCTGCGCGGTGTTAAGACGGAGTTCTCCATCACCGAAACCGGCTGCCCGGGGCCGGATTTGCAGTGCCCGCCCACGCCCTTGGCCAGTTTCACCGAAAAAGTCGATAGAAGCTTCAGCGCCTGGACTCTGGGTGCCGGCTTGGAGCGACGGCTTGGGGAACGGTTCGCGGCGCAATTGGAGGTGCGCCGCACAGACTACAAGCGCAAAAGCTGGGACCGGCTTTTCGATGAAGGCGCAGTCATCATCCCCTCCACCCTGAACGGCCGCGAAACCAGCGCGGCGCTGCGGCTAGTCCGGTACTTTTAGCAGTGGGAGTCCATAGCTGCCGGTCAAGGCTCATCGCCAGTCACGATTTCAGCAGCCCAAGGCGTTGCCGCTAATTGCCTGGATTGATTACCAGACCGGTGCTTGCCTCCGCTCTTTTGCTTGCTTCAAGAGGGCGGCGAGCGTTCTTGGGCGAACGCATAAGGTGAACCGTTTGCATTCATCCGGCCACCTCATTGGCGGCAATCAAGGCACCCACTTCCCTGCCCTGCCCCTTGATCAGAACAGGCTCGCGGGTCTTCGTTGCTTTGTCCAACCACGCAGCTAAGTTTCGCTGCGCTTGCGTGTAGTCACCCTAGCAAACCATTTCCCGCTCATTTTTTTCTGCGAACCACTATGTCGAAGCCCAACTCGTCCACGAGTCCCATGCTTTTCTTCTTCTTCAGTCTATCCCTACAATCCCTCATTATTTTTTCATTCAAGTACTTTCTGCTCCTATTCTCTGCAAAAATTCCGTATAGGCAGCTCAAATATAGTAGCTCCATAGCGATGCCATCGACCCATCCTACTTTCTCTGTATACCCACTTATTGCAACAAGGTTAGTATCCTTAAGGAACTGCCGGTTGTCTGGGGTGGAGGCCAAGGTGGAACAAGCACCAAAGTGAATTATGCGGTCTTTCCAGCAACAATCCGTAGCGTCGTACGCATCGGTTATGTCTTTGAACCGAATGGAAGTCCGGTGGTAATCATCCCCGGCATTTAGAGAAATCCCCTCTGGGTAACCATGGTACCATAGATATAGAATCGGATAGTCGGAATACTCCCCTCTTGCCCACTTCATGAAATGGTGAAAGAATTCCTCTCTCGTCACGGCTATGCGGTGGATAAACCTGAACTCATGAGCGTGTGACAACATTTCCAGCATCGGCCGAGCCGATATCTCTCCCTCTGCTCGGTCTGGCACTCCTTCAATACAGTAAATGCCCGGCTTTTGCTCTGACATGGCGAATGTCCTCCGTTTCGAAATGACATCAAGGCTTGGCGCTTCTGTCAGCCGAGTCCAACCACTGGTCTCACCGCGGAACAAGATATCGCCTAGCGAGTAAGTAACGCATATCCGCAACTGTATGTCAACACCATGGAAGGATTTTCTAGCAAGCGAGCTACTCATCTTATCTAATTGTTTTTGTTGATAAATATTGTAACGTGATGTGAGCAAACCAGCGTGGCGTAAAGGCGCTGCAGCTCTGGCAAGGCGGCTTCGTTGGCTAGGCTATCGACATCTGCCTAGGCAATCTGAGGGCATCGGTCACGAGTGGAAGGACACTTGGCCGGAGGACTGTGGCTGAAGCGGAACTACAGCTACGGCTTAACTCTGAAGTTCGGCGGTCTGTTGGGGAATTCGGATTTCGGCCTGTACGCCTTGACCGGGCTGCGCGGTGTTAAGACGGAGTTCTCCATCACCGAAACCGGCTGCCCGGGGCCGGATTTACAGTGCCCTCCCACCCCTCTGGCCAGCTTCACCGAAAAAGTTGATAGGCGCTTTAGCGCTTGGACCTTGGGCGTCGGCTTGGAACGGCAACTCGGTGAGCGGTTCGCAGCGCAATTGGAGGTGCGCCACACGGACTACAAACGCAAAAGCTGGGACCGGCTTTTCGATGACGGCGCCGTCACCATCCCCTCGACCCTGAACGGCCGCGAAACCAGCGCTGCGTTGCGGCTGGTGCGGTACTTCTAGTTGCTTCAGGAAGGCGGCGAGCGTTCCTTGGCGAACGCATTTAGCAACAAACGGGACTCTCTGTTTTGGTTGCGGGTGGATCGGACGTCGCCTCGGCATAGTACTGGCGGAAGCCCGAATCCCGCGGCTCACGAAGTTAGCCCCGCTTGGGTTTCAGTTGAGCGCCCCGTCTCGGAGTGTGCCGGTCTAGGGGTTGGTGCTGAACAGTCTCCTTAGCCAGTTGGCGAAGCTCTCAGCAGCGGGGCTAGCAACGAGTGAGCCAGTGCCAATGGCGGTGCCCATCTGTTGTGGTTCCTTCAGCGTGGCCAACCACGCATAGAGTTTGGCCCGCACGGCTTTGTTCTTGCTGAATTCAGCCTCGTTTGGTGGAATGCCATCTATGTATTGAACCGCCTTTGGCCAGACTGGGTGTCCTTGCGGGACAAGTTTGGCAACAAAATCCTCAAGCTCTCCAGGATGATAGTTGTCGGGCATCAGCCACACGCCGACCTGTGGTTTGCCTTGAACTATCGTGCCCTCGGCATCAAATGTATTCGGGGGTTGCACACCGGCAGCGCTCAGCTTGTCGGCGATGGCCTGCCATCTAGCACGGATGTCGTTATCGGCATCTGCCACGATGCCCACTGCCTGCCTGCCGGGAGCTTTGATCTCCAATGGGATCGCTTTCAGGAGATTGTCGATTCCGTCTTTGTCAAGGCTTTCAAACGTCAGTGTCGGTGCCAAACGTTTGCGGAGGTTAAGAACAACATGCTTGTCATTGACCCCCTCCACAAGAAGCACTTTTGATGCCGACTCTTGAGTCGCCATGCGGCTACCTCACTTCGATATCTTGTTTGGCGGCCGTTTCCAACTCTTCCTTGGAATATTCGACTGCGTGAATTTCTCCATTTTCCCGTTCCAGTCGGATGAGATTGGCGCCTATGTCTGGACATTTCAAAGCGGCCCAAGCAAAGCCATTGATGCAGTCCTTGCTGTGAGTTGTTGCTAGAACCTGAGTGTTGTGTGTGTTGGCGGCGCGCAACACCATGTTCCAAAAGTCCACTTGCAGGGAGTGATGGATGCCGTTCTCGGCTTCGTCCAAGAGCAGGATGCCATCTCGGCAGTTGGCCAGCGCCAGTGCCACCCCGAACATGCGCGTCGCACCATCGCCAAGGCTTTTGAGCGGCACAGGGCGGAGTTGGTCAGAGAGCTTTACGACTACGCGCCTTCCGGCACGGAACTCACTCTCTTCCCCGATAAGTGTCACGCCTTCCACTTTATCTCCGAAAGCAAGTTTCAATGCGGCCAAAGCGAAGGGTTCGTCGTCCGTGAGTGCTACTGCATCCCAGAATCGGGCAAGGTCGCTGTTGCCTAGCAAGCCTGGTCCGAGTGATTCGCAACGAATCATAGAAGCTGTCTGATCTTCACGTCCTAGCTGTCTCGTCACACGGCGAAAAAGTGAGGCTCTGCGACTGTTTGGCCCAAATACTATTGGCGAAATCTTTTGGGTATTCTTGAATACAACTTTAAGAACTTGGACATCCACATCTGCTGGAACCAAATCATCAAATAGCGATCTTTGATATTCGGGTAGATCTTCCAGAGAAGATGGGCGAATTTCTAAACTTGCGTCGCCTGAGGCTGGCCCAATGACAACGGCTTGCGTCCTGTTGCCCCTGCCATGAAACAAAGCATCAGTTAACGGAGCATCTATTAGGTCGCCATCCTCGTCGTAGCCTGTCGCGAATTCCTCCCGACGGACCAGCAATTCCCGCAAGGCGTCGGGCTGCCCCCGTGCGGCATAAATCCGGACGGCGTCCAGCACTGTTGTCTTGCCTGCACCGTTCCTGCCGGCGAGCAGCGTCACCCGACCGAGCTTCGGAATGGTCAGTTGCTCGACACCGCGGAAACCGGCTATGGACAAGCTGGGCAGGCGCAGGTGTTGGGGAGTGATTGAATCTGACATTTTTTCCTCGATCCCGCTTGAACGAGAATCCTCATTGCTCGCTGTCCCGTGGCTTGCACGACCTACCGCCATGCAGACGCTTAGCCTAGACGATGCGGCTTATTTCGACAACGCCCGTCATCAACAAACTTAGGTTTGCTTCGGAGCTACGACCGCGCCCGCCATTGCAGTACAGCCAGAGCGATGATGGTGGCTAGCCCCAGCAGCGCCCAAACCGCTAGGTTGACGCCGAGCACCGCATCCACTTCGGCGCAGTTGCCGGTGCCGAAGAACATGGAGGATAAGGCTTCGCCGTACATGCCGTTCTCCAGCAGTTGCGACACCGGTGCGGCGCAGCTGGGCGCTTGGCCGGCCGGCAGGCTTTGCAGCCAAAGCTGGCGCAGGGCGAAGCCGCCGCCGACCAGCGCGGCGATGATGGTGAGCAGCGGATAGATGCCCCAGCGCGGGTTGTGCAGCAAACCGGCGTAGGCGGCGAGCGTCGCAACATAGAACCACAGCCGCTGCATCAGGCAAAGCGGGCAGGGGTCCATGCCGGCCCCGTGCTCCAGCAGCTCAGCGCCGAACAGGATGCCGCCGCCCAACAGGACGATGCCGAGGGCGCAGTCGGCACTGGTCAAAGTGAAGCGCTGCATGATTAGGCCCCTTCGCCTATGGTGACGACGATCTTACCGATGGCCCGCCGTTCGGCTAGGTCGTTTAAGGCGTCCGCGTAGCGCTCCAAGGGATAGGTTCGCCCGACTAGGGGCTTGAGCTTGCCGGCCTCAAACAGATCCAGCAACTCGCGGATGTTGGCGGCGTTTTCATGCGGGGCGCGGGCACTCCAAGCGCCGTAGAAAACGCCCACCACCTGGCAGCTCTTCAGCAGAATCAGGTTGATGGGGGCCTTCGGAATGCCCCCGGCGGTGAAGCCGATCACCAGGATGCGCCCGTACCAGTTGATGCAGCGCAGCACCTGGTCGAACAGGGCGCCGCCCACTGGGTCGTAGATGACGTCCGCGCCCTTGCCGCCGGTCAGCTTCTTCACCTTGTCCTTCAACTGACCATCGCTGTAGTCGATCAGTTCGTCCGCCCCGGCGTCGGCGGCCGCCGCCAGCTTTTCCCGAGTGCTGGCGGCGGCGATGACCCGGGCGCCCATCGCCTTGCCGATCTGCACGGCGGCGATGCCGACGCCGCCGGCGGCGCCGAGCACCAGCAGGTTCTCACCGGGGCGCAGGTTCGCCCGCTGCTTCAAGGCGTAGTAGGAGGTGCCGTAGGTGGTGGTGATGCCGGCGGCCTCGACGAAGCTCATGGCGGCTGGCTTGCGCATCAGCCTAGCCGCCGGAGCGATGGTCCGTTCGGCAAAGCCGCCGTGCCAAGTGACGCCGAAGACGGGGGTGCCGGGGGCGAACTCGGTGATCTTGGCGCCGACGGAGACGACGGTTCCAGCGATTTCGCCCCCAGGGGAAAAGGGGAAGGGCGGCTGGCTTTGGTACTTGCCGGCGATCATCAGCACATCCGGGAAGTTTAGCGCCGCAGCCTTCACCGCGACCAACACATCGTCGTCTCCGGCGACTGGCTCAGGAACATCCTCCAGCACTAGGCTTTCCGGCGGCCCGAACGCCTTGCACAACACGGCTTGCAAAATCGCTTCTCCTGGTTTTTCGTCTGTTCAAGGATTCCTGTGAGGGCATTGCCGCAGGCTCACGGCATCGATGCCCGTGGCGCGGCCGTGCGCAAGGCCCGTCGTTAGGCGTTCCCGCGTTCGCCTGCACTGGCCGCCGCACCGCCTCGGACTTGGCCCGCCGCAGGTTCAGCCAAGTGGTTTTGCAGGCCATCCCGCACCCACTGTTGACCGTGCTTAACCAGCAAGGGAAAGTAACCCCTGAAATCCGCCTGGAGGCTGGGCAAGGCGCCAGCCATGAAGTTTAGCAGGCTGGCGTTCAAATGTTGACGGGCCAAGCGACGGGTGATGCTCAGCAACCCGCGCTCCATGACGCTGCGATTCAGGTAGCCGGACATGAGGTCCTGGTCGATCAGCCAGCTCAGGTAACGCCGCCCCTCCCCATTGAGCCGATGCGCTTGTGCGGTGGCTAGGACGTAGCATTGGGCGCTGAACGCCTTCAGTTCGTCTCGGTGGTGGTCCGCCCAATCCAAGGCTAGGCAGTGGTCGGCGATGATGTCGATGAAGATGGGCGCAAAGCGGCGCAATTCCGCCGGGAAGCGGGCGCAACTTTGGCGGATGCTCGGTAAAGTGTTGCTGTAGGCGTCGATGCGCCGATGCAGCCGCACCCCCCATTGCAGGGCGCTGGGCCAAGCTGGCGGCACCTGTCCCTTGACGAAGTCGCCGAGCAGGCCGCCGACGATCAGGCCGCCATGCAGCCCGACGATTTCCCCAGTCCCATTGGCAAGCCTTGCCGCGGATGGACCTGGGGTCGGTCGAGTGGGGAATGGTCCGCCAGCCTTTCTGGAAGCGCTGATCGACGGGATCAAGTCACTGCCCAGAGCGGATATACTGGGCCGTTTGGCAAGTGTCTTTGTTGGCGGGTTCGCGCCGTGCCCGGTGGTCGGGTGCCCGGCGGTCTGCCCGGTTGGGCGGACGATGGCGCGGCTTGCGCCAGCCTTGGCGGCGATCAGGCAATGGGCGAGAAAATTCATTCGGGGGGGGCCAAGTAGTGCTCTAGGAATGCATCGAAGCTGCCTTGGTCCTCCGCCTCTATCCGCGCCTGCTCCGCGAAGGACTGGGTGGCTCGCTCTTCATGCAGGTCCAGCTCTTCAGAGGTAAGCGGACGCTCCGCCAACCAGCGCCGGTGCCGTTCGGATTGGTTCAGCGCGAAACGGAAGAAGGACAGTTTGCGCTTGGCCAAGGCGGCCAGCACGGCGGCGGAAGGGGTGCGGTCCGGGTCCGCTAGGCGGGCCTGCATTGCACTGAGAACATCGCCGTGTTGGTCCGTGGCATGGGCTTGGTCCAGCAGTTCCGCCACCGCTGCGCACTGGTTGAGGAGGGTGCCTCCCAGTGCGTCCCGCTCCCCGCCGCAGAGTTTAAGGTTCGGTTCGCGCCCCCGCTCCACGATGGCCGTCTGGTCGGCTTGGATGGCGGCGGACTCCTCCGGGCTGTCCGGCGGGCTGGGGGCCAGCAGGCAGTAGAGCAGGAAGACATCCAGAAAGCGCATCTGCGCCGCGTCTATGCCCACCGGCAGGAAGGGGTTGAGGTCCAGGCAGCGAACCTCCACATACTCCACCCCTCGCCGCCGCAGCGCCGTCAGCGGGCGCTCCCTCGGTTGGATGCGGCGCTTGGGCCGGATGGCGCCGTAGAACTCGTTTTCAATTTGCAGCAGGGCGGCGTTCAGCTGCCGGTATTCGCCATCCACTTTCACGCCGATGGCCTCGTAGGGGGGATAGGGCCGAGTCAACGCCTCGCGCATGGTGGCGGCGTAGGAATCCAGGTTGTTGTAGGAGATGTGCAGGCTGCCCTGCGCATCGCTTTGGTAGCCCAAACGGCCCATGCGCAAGGAGGTGGCGTAGGGCAGGTGCAAGGTGCTGGCATCGAACGCCTTGAGGCCATGGCCGCCTTCTCCGGCCAAGGCCCGACAGATGGCCGGGGAAGCGCCGAACAGGTAGATCAACAGCCAGCTGTGGCGGCGGAAGTTGCGGATTAACGCGAAGTAGCTTTCGCTGATGAAGTCTTGGTCCGCTCGGCGGCCCAGCATGGCGGCGTAGCGGGGCCAAAATGCCGCCGGCATGGAGAAGTTGTAGTGGATGCCGGAGATGGCCTGCATGAGCCTGCCGTAGCGGTGGCCGAGGCCGCGGCGGTAGATGGTCTTCGCCATGCCGATATTGGAGTCGCCGTAGCGGCCGATGGGGATGTCGGTGTTCGGCAGCAGCAGGCAGGGCATGGAGGCGGCCCACAGCGTCTCGTCGCCCAAGCCCCATTGGACGAAGCGGTGGATGTCCTCCAGTTCAAGGATGCAGCCCTCCGGGGTGTCGTGGGGCGTGGTAATCAGCTCGAGCTGCGCCTCGGAGAAGTCCGTGGTGATTTGCGGGTGAGTCAGGGCGGCGCCCAAGCTTGACGGGTGCGGGCGCTGGGACAGCCGCCCCTCCAGGCTGGCCCGCAGGCTCTCCTTCTCAACGCCCCGGCGAATGCCTTGCAGCGCTTCGCTGTCGGCCTGCAAGCCGCGCCACACGGCGGCGGGAAGGGCGAGATCCTGCAACTACGCCGCTCCCGCCTGACCGGCATGCAAAGCCAGTTGGTTCGGCGGACTTCGGGCATAGCGATGCGGACCCTGATGTCTGGGCCGGATTGGCGTCCAGTGCGCAACGATTCCCAAGCGCGATGAGGTCCCGGAATTGCGCAGCAAAGTAGTGCAAGCCCAAAGACTGCCAGCAGACCGATTCGACGTCCCTCCGGTCGTCCCCCCGCATCGACAGTTCGTCATTGCCTGTCTCCGCTAGGGCCTGTTAACCGTCCAAGGACGGCCCAGCATCTACAATGGCTTGATCCACTTGGAACTTGTTGAAGTTCTCGTTGAATTTGGCGATAAGGCCAGCAGCAGCCGCGTCGTAGGCGGCTTGGTCCGCCCAGGCATTGCGCGGGTTCAGCAGCGCCGAATCGATGCCCGGCGCCTCTTTCGGGATATGTAGGTTCAGGCGCTGCAGATGCTCCGTTGGTGCGTCGGCCAAGGCACCGCTCTGCACCGCCCGGATGATGGCGCGGGTGGTCGGTATGGCGAAGCGCTTGCCTACCCCGTAGCCGCCGCCGGTCCACCCGGTGTTGACCAAATAGACCTTGGCGCCGAACTCATCCATGCGCCGCATCAGCAGGTCCGCATAGACGCCGGCCGGGCGCGGGAAGAAGGCGGCGCCGAAGCAGGTGGAGAAGGTGGCTTGGTAGGCCTCCGTCGAGCCCACTACGGTGGAACCGACCGCGGCGGTGTAGCCGGAAAGGAAATGATAGGCCGCCGCCTCCTTGGACAAGATCGCCACGGGCGGCAATACGCCGCTGACATCGCAGGTGAGGAAGATGATGTTGGCCGGCTCCCCGGCGCGGTTTTCCGGCACCTTGAGCTCGATGTTGGCGCGGGGATAGCAGGCCCGGGTGTTTTCGGTGAGGCTGGCGTCATCGTAGTCTAGGTCCCGGTTGTCCGGGTCCATGATGACGTTCTCGACGATGGCCCCGAAGCTGATGGCGTCGTAGATGACCGGCTCGTTCTCCCGGCTTAGGTTGATGCACTTGGCGTAGCAGCCGCCCTCGAAGTTGAACACCGTGTCCTTGCCCCAACCGTGTTCGTCGTCGCCGATCAGGAAGCGATCCGGATCTGCCGACAGGGTGGTCTTGCCGGTGCCGGACAGCCCGAAGAACAGGCAGACGTCTCCGCCCCGCCCCATGTTGGCGGAGCAGTGCATCGGCAGCACGTCCTTCTCCGGCAGAAGGAAGTTCAGTACGCTGAACATGGATTTCTTCATCTCCCCGGCGTAGCGCAGGCCGGCCAGCAGCACCTTGCGGGCGGCGAAGTTGATCATCACCGTAGCGTCGCTGTTGGTGCCGTCCCGGGCCGGGTCGCAGACAAAGCCGGGTGCGTTGACCACCTGCCAGATTTCCTTGTTGTGCGGGTTGAAGTGCTCCGGCGAGATGAACAGGGATTTGCCGAACAGGGCGTGCCAAGCGTATTCGGTGGTGACATCAAGGGCGACGTAGTGTTCGGGGTCCGAGCCGACGTGCAGATGGGAGACGAAGCGCTCCCCGTCCTCCACATAAACCTGCACCCGGTTCCATAAGGCGTCGAACCCCGCTGGGGCGATGGGTTGGTTGATGTCCCCCCAGTCGATGGCGTTGGCCGTGGAGGGTTCCTGGACGATGAAGCGATCCTTTGGGGAGCGCCCGGTGCGCTTGCCGGTCTCCACGACGATGGCGCCGTTGTTGGCGAAGCGGCCTTCGCCGCGAATGACGGCCAGTTCGGCCAGCGCCGCTGTGGACAGGTTGGTGTAGATGTTCGATCTAGGGTCTATGTCGATCTCGACAGCCATGGCCGCCTCTTGTTGGGTAGGTTGGCGAACAGTATGACAGAGTGAACCCGGCATCAACCGTCAAGTGCGCCGGCCTGCACTTCCCTTGGGCGCCTCGCCATCCATGAGTTCGGCGAAGTGGTCGAAGACGGGAAACCGCAGGTCCCGTTGCGGCGGCCGGCTGGAGTCTGGCTGCCGCACCGTGCGTAGATGGGCGATGCCGAAGGCGGCGGCGGCTTCCAGCACATCTTGGTTGTCGTCGATGAACAGGGTGTGCGCCGGGTCGAAAGGCTCAGCTTCGGCCAAGCGCCTCCAGAAGGGGGCGGATTCCTTCACGCAGCCGAAGTCGTGGCTGGATATGGTGCGGTCAACCTCGGCGCATAAGCCGGAGTGCTGATCCTTGACCGCGAGGCTGGCGCGGTGCGCGTTGGTGACCAGCAGCACCCGCGCCTCCTTGGCCCCCAGCCAGTGTAGAAAGGCTTGGGCGCCAGGGCGGTAAATGATGAAATGGGCCATCTCTTGGTGCAGGGCCATGATGTCGAGTTGGGTGCGGCGGCGCCAGAAGTCGATGCAGTAGAAGTTCAGATCGCGTTGACCGCCCAGCAGATGCCCGTACAGAAAGCGGCGGGCCTCTTCGGCGCTGATGCCCCGTGCTTGGCCGTAGCGGATTGGCACCAAATCGTTCCACAGGTGGTTGTCGTAGATGAGGTCCAGCAGGCAGCCGTCCATGTCCAGCATGACGGTGTGAATTTGGGTCCAGTCCGGCGTCGGGCGGGGATGTTTCATCAGTCCACCTATCAATGGGTCCGCCTATAATAAGCAGCCTGAACTCCCCAAGGGGCTACAAGTGAGCTATTCCTTTGCCGCTCTCATGGAAATCACCGAGGCGGCCGGCGCGGCCATCATGGAGGTTTACCGTTCGGATTTCGACGTGCGGCCCAAGTCCGATGCTTCGCCTGTGACCCAAGCCGACTTGGCCGCCCACGAAATCATCCGCTCCGGGTTGGAGCAGCTGAGTCCCCGCTTGCCCATTCTGTCGGAGGAATCCTCGCCGCCACCCTATGAGGAGCGGCGGCGTTGGCGGCGTTATTGGTTGGTGGACCCTCTTGACGGCACCAAGGAATTCATCAGCCGCAACGGGGAATTCACGGTCAATATCGCCTTGATTGAAGCCGGCCGGGCGCGTCTTGGCGTGGTGGGCGCACCCGTTTTGGGGCAAATGTTCGCTGGGAACGCAGCTGAACGGCGGGCGGAGAAGCATCAGGGCGGCGAAGTGACGCCGCTTGCCGGCCGGCCGATGAACGGACGGGACACCCTGACCCTGGTGGCCAGCCGCAGCCACGGCAACGAGCGCCTGCAATCCTATTTGGAAGCACTAGATGAAGCCTTTGCCCAAGTTGAACGCAGGTCAATGGGTAGTTCTCTTAAGCTTTGCCTGTTGGCGGAAGGCAAGGCGGATCTCTATCCCCGCCTCGGCCCCACCTCGGAGTGGGACATCGCCGCCGCCGATGCCGTGCTGGCCGCCGCCGGCGGCGCCGTGCGCCAACCGAACGGCACCCCCTTGGCCTACAACAAGCACGACTTGCTGAACCCGGACTTCATCGCCGTGGCGGACGCTGCCTTCCCGTGGGCGGAAAGGCTGCCGCCAATCCTTTGAAGTGAAGGCCACGCTACTCGGGCGCGGACTGAATTTGGCGGCTGCGTCCACCGCGCCGCCCTCTTCAAGGCAATCGGCTAATTCAAAATGGAAATTTAAATTAGCCCAAAACCTGCTAGGCTTCACGGCGTGATTGTTGATCGTGACTTGGCCCCGAAAATCAGGCGGGCGGCCCGGGTCTTTCCGGCTGTCACCCTGACGGGGCCGCGGCAGAGCGGCAAGTCCACCCTTTGCCGGGCGCTGTTTCCGCAGCATCGCTACCTGTCGCTTGAGGCGTTGGATGTGCGGACCTTCGCGCAAGAGGATCCTCGCGCCTTCCTCGCCCAGTTTGCGGATGGCGTCATCATTGATGAAGTGCAGCGTGTGCCGAACCTGCTCTCCTATCTGCAAGGCTTCATTGACGAGGACCCAGCGCCGGGGCGTTGGATTCTCACGGGCTCGCAGAACTTGGCGTTGCTCGCATCCGTCAGCCAGTCCCTCGCCGGGCGCACCGCAGTGCATCATCTGCTGCCCTTGGTGCGCAGCGAAGTTCTGCGCTTCGCCACGCATCCGGCCACCTTGGAGGAAACGCTGCTCACTGGGGGCTATCCGCGCATTCTGGACCTTGGCCTCAACCCCGACGATTGGCTTGGCCCCTATGTGACCACCTATGTGGAGCGTGATGTGCGCAGCATCGCCAACGTGGGTGATCTGACGACTTTTCAGCGCTTCATCGAGTTGTGCGCCGGTCGTACCGCGCAATTGCTCAACTACTCGTCGCTGGCGGACGACTGCGGCATCTCCCAACCCACCGCGAAAAAGTGGCTCAGCGTCTTGGAAACCAGCTACATTGCCTTTCGCCTCTCGCCGTTTCAGGCCAACCTGCGCCGCCGTTTAGTGAAAATGCCGAAACTGCATTTCTACGACGCCGGACTCGTCTGCTGGCTGTTGGGCATCCGCACCCCGGCTCAATTGCGCTCGCATCCACTGCGCGGCGCCATTTTTGAGACTTGGACAGTGTCGGAAATCCTCAAGCACCGAATGAACCAAGGTGAGGCTCGCGGTTGCTGGTTCTACCGCAGTCGCGATGGCGCCGAGGCGGACCTGCTGCTTGAACGTCCGCCTGGTTTCACCTTGGTGGAGGCCAAGTCTGGCGCGACGGCAAGCGCCAACCTATTCGATAGCGGCCGCAGGGTGCGGCGGCATTTGCAAGCATTGCCCGCCGCTTGCGACCTGATCGTGGCTTACGGAGGGGACCAAGCCCAAACCCGGGCTGATGGGCGGCTAGTATCTTGGGCGGAACTGCATGGGACGAATTGGTTGACGGAGTAGTTTAGGCTTGGCGGTGTTGGAAGGCGGTTAGCGACCGTAACGGAGCAGTGATCCGTGAGGTAGCTTAGTAGCCAGTTGGCCTCAACTAGCCGGCGCTCCATGCAAGCTGCGCTTTCGCCCTGCCGAGGAGAATAACACCGTCTTTGGCTTGAAGCGCCGACTAGTGAGGCCCCGAAGAATACAGAAAAAAGCGCCGAAAATCGGCGGCGCCAAGCCGCAAATTGGGGCGAGAAAAAAAACGCCAAGCGCATCAACGGGTTAGGCTGGGACAATCCATACTATTTTCATTTTCGCCTATTTTCCTCATTTCTCCGCCGAAAAAATGGATTTCCGGCGCACCGCAGAGCGGGCTTGGAACACCCGAAACTCAGGGTGCTGAATTCATAACAATTTGATTTAATTGGCATATTTTTTTACCCTATGGAGCCATGAAAACGGCTATGAACAGGGCTGTGGGCGTTTCCCCGCTCAGCGCCGCGGTCAAGCTCAACTTCGGCGTCGGGCAGATCGCCGAGGGCATCAAGACGTGCAGCTTCAGCACCTTCCTGCTGTTCTACTACAACCAAGTGTTGGGGTTGTCCGGGGACTTGGCCGGCCTGGCCATCGCCTTGGCGTTGATCTTTGACGCGGTGACGGACCCCATCGCCGGCAGCGTATCGGACCGCTGGCGCGGCCCGCGTGGGCGCCGCCATCCCTTCATGTACGCCTCCGCGGCGCCCCTTGGCGTCAGCTTCTTCCTCCTGTTCGCACCCTGGGTGCGGGTCGATGAAGTGGGGCACGGCGGCCTGTTCGCCTGGATGCTGCTGGCCACCATCCTCACCCGGGCGTCCATGACCCTCTACCATGTGCCGCACATGGCCTTGGGGGCGGAGTTGTCCGAGGATTATGACCAGCGCACTGCGCTGGTGGCCATCCGCCACTTTTTCGGTGCGGTGGGCTACATTCTGGTTTACGCCCTCGGCTTTGGCGTTTTCTTCGCCTCCTCGCCGGAGTTTCCCAACGGGCAGACCAACCCGGCGGCCTACCCGCCCTACGCCCTGACCCTTGGCTTGATCATGGTGGCGAGCATTCTGCTCACCGCCTTCGGCACCCGCAGCCGCATACCTCATCTGCCGCAAGCCCAAGCCCATGAGCGGCGGGTGCGCCCCTCGGACGTGCTGCTGGAAGCCTGGCTGGCCATGCAGAACCCTTCGTTCCGTTGGATGATGCTCGGCTTCATCGTCATCATCGTCGCCTTCGGCGTCGCAACGGCCACCGGGCTGCACATGTACACCTTCTTCTGGGGCCTGAACCGCTTCCAGATTCTGATCGCTCTGGTGGCCGGGCCGGTTGGCAGCATGCTGGGCTACGCCGTCGCCCGCCCGTTCTTCGCGTGGCTGGACAAGCGGGACGCGATGATCGTCGGCGGCTTCTGCTGGATGGTCATTTACGCCTTGCCGGTTTTGCTGTATCTGGCCGGCTGGTCACCGCCGCCCGGCTCCTGGGCGTTGGCGAACTTCCTGACGCTCATCACCATCTTCGCCGGCGCCACCATCGCCCAATTGATCGTCGGCATCGGCACCGCCATGGCCGACATCGCCGACGAAAACGAGTTGCAGACCGGGCGGCGCCAGGAGGGAGTGTTCTTCGGCGCATCAGCCTTCGCGGTCAAATGTTCAGCGGCCTTGGGCTCCTTCTTCGCCGGATTGGTCCTGACCCTGATCGACTGGCCCACCGGCAGCGCCGTGCGCACCGCCGCCGACATTCCAGCGGACACCCTGCTGCTGCTCGCCGTTATCACCGGCCCGGTGACAGCGCTGCTGGCGCTGCCCGGTTTGGCCTTGCTGCGCGGCTACCGGCTTAACCGTAGCAAGCTGGAAGGGATTCAGGCGGCGTTGAAGGGGGCGTCTGGGTAAGAATCCGCCCTCCCCGGCGCGACGTTCTGGAACGCTGTTTTTTTGCCAACGCCTATCCCGCCCGCGGCCTGCGCAACCTCCTTGCCAACGTATGCCGCCGGCTAAGCGGCGCTGGTGGCGAGGCGGCGGCGCTAGAAGTACCGCACCAGCCGCAACGCCCAACAAACGCCTCGCCGGACCTTGGCGTCAGCTCGACCCGCCGCCAAACCCCCTCAAACTTCGCCCAGCAGATCCTTATTGGGGGATTAGAGGCGTCTCATACACCGCCCTTGAGCGGGCGGTCCTTAGTGGGTACAGTCAAGCCCGTGGCAGGCTGCCGTGGAACCACCGTGTCCGCTCCTTATCCCCTCATTCCCTACGGCTGGGCCGATTTTCGGGCCATTCGGCTTGAGGGTCGTCTCTATGTGGACAAAACGCGCTTCATCCGCCCGTTGGAGGATGAGCGCTTCACCATTCTGATTCGTCCCCGGCGCTTCGGCAAGTCCTGCTGGGTGTCCCTGCTGGAGCACTACTACGACCGTAGATGGGCCGATGAGTTCGAGCAGGTCTTCGGGGGCACCGACATTGGGCGCAGTCCCACCGAAAAGCGCCATAGCTATGTGGTTTTGCGCTTTGACTTTTCCGCAGTCAACGACGCATTGGAGACTTTGGAGGGACGCTTTGAGGAATACTGTGACATCAAGTTGCGCGGGGCGCTGCGACGCAACGCGGATTTGTTCCACGAAGAGGCTGTGCGCCGAATCCTCGCACCGACCTCCATAGGCGGCAAGTTCAGCGAACTGTTCGAGTACGCTGCCGAGCAGGGCATTCCGCTCTGCTTTCTGATTGACGAGTATGACAACTTTGCTAATACCCTGCTGGCGCACAGAGGCGTGGAGGCGTACCACTCCTTCACCCACGGCGGCGGCTTTTACCGCAATTTCTTCGCTGCGCTGAAAGCCGGGGCTGGGCAGGCAGGTGGCTTGGAGCGGCTATTCATCACCGGCGTGTCGCCCGTCACCTTGGACGACGTCACCAGCGGCTTCAACATCGGCAAGAACATCAGCCTGCGGCCGGAGTTCAACGCCGTGCTTGGCTTCACCGAGGCGGAGGTGCGTGGCCTGCTTCAGACCTACCGCGAAGCCGGCGCGATAGATCTAGGCTTGGAAACCACGCTGGACGTCATGCGCGAATGGTACGATGGCTACCGCTTCGCCAAGAGCGCGGAGGAGACCGTTTACAACACGGACATGGTGCTTTACTTCTTGGACGCGGCCATCCCGAACAAACCGATGCCGGACTCACTAATCGACGACAACGTGCGCATTGACTACGGCAAGCTACGCCATCTCCTGACCGTCAGTCGGCGAATGGGGGCCTTTAGCCAGGGTGCGCGAGGGGACGCCCCTCACATGCAAGAGGCCGCCGACGCGGTGCGCCTGAACGGCAACTTCGATCTGCTGCGGCAAGTCGTGGGTGAGGGCCAGGCGGACGCCGAAATCCAGACCAGCTTCCCTTTGGAACGTCTGGACCGGCGCGACAACTTCCTCTCCCTGCTGCACTACTTCGGCCTGCTGAGCATCCGGGAGGCGGTGGCTGGGAGGACCCGGCTGCACATTCCCAACCAGACGGTGAGGCAACTGATGCACGGCCACCTGCGGGACGCCTACGACGACGTTGGGGTGCTTTCGGTGGACATGCTTGCGCTCGCCGATTTGCTGTGGCGCATGGCCTTCAAGGGCGAATGGCGGCCCGTCTTCGAGTTCCTGGGCAACGCCGTCGCCGAGCAAACCGGCATCCGTGACTATTTGGACGGGGAAAAGGTCATCCAAGGTTTCCTCGCCGCCTATCTGGGCGTGTCCCGGCACTTCCTGCTCCGCACGGAGCCGGAACTCAACAAGGGCTTTGCGGACATCTGCCTGGAGCCCCTCATCGCGCAACACCCGGAACTGCGCCACGGCTATCTGATCGAGCTGAAGTACCTCAAGCGCAGCGAAGACGCCAGTGAAGTCAGGGTGCAGGCGGCGATTCAAGAAGCGGAGGGGCAGTTGCGACGCTACTTGGCGGACGAGCGGTTGGGGCGGATGTATTCATCCGTGGCGTTCACGGGGCTAGTGGTGGTGTTTCATGGGTGGGAGATGGTGTTTTGCGATGTGGTGCAATGCGACTAACTCCGCGACTCGATCGTCCTCTCGAATGCAAAGTATCGCCGCTAGTCGGCGGCATTGCCGTTAGACGCACTACGAAGCTGCTCTGCGATGTCGCCATAGTCCTTCACCCGCACGGCACCCTTTGCCGTCAACCGCTCCGGCCAGCGTAATCCGCGCCCGAAGCAACTTTCCAGCACGAACAGCTTTCGGCCCTGCTCCAGCGCCGCCCGTGCTTGGATGAGCGTTCCCGATGTCTCCCCGGCCTCGACGATCACGGTGGCGTCCGTAAGCGCCGACATGGTTATGTTGCGTTCCGGGAAGAAGTAGCGGTTGCCCTTAAAGGTCTGCATCTCGTAGCGCTTCACTGGCACTTGGCTGACGACGAGATAGTCTTCCCCGATCGCCCGTTGCAGCTCCGCGTTCTCCAAAGGGTAACTTTTCGACAGCGGCGTTCCTAGCAAGGCTATGGTGCGCCCGCCGTAATCCATCGCGGCCCTGTGCGCAGCCGTATCGACGCCCGCCGCCAACCCGGACACCACCGTGAAGTCGTCCTCCACCAGCGATTTAACCAGCTTCCGGGCTCGGACAAGCCCCTCGTTGGTGGGGTGACGGGTACCGACAACGGCCACCGATGGCGACCAAGCCAAGTCCCAATGGCCGACAAAGTACAGCAACTCCACTGGGTGGGCGGCATCCCTTAGTTTCTCCAGGTACTCAGCTGCGCCGTTCAGCCTCACGCCAAATCGGCTGATTCCGGCCTCAGCGAAGCTGGCCATGACCGAATGAGCGTACTCTTCCGTCTTGGCGGGGGAGACGAAGCTTGATGGGGTGCTGCCTGGATGCGCGGAAAAGCGCTCCGAGAGCATCTTGAAGGACACCTTCTCTTCGGCCCAAATAGCCTCGTAGGCCCCCATTTCGGTGAAGGGCGACACGGCATTGAACCCGGTCCATTCGTGGCCGCCTAGCGGTAAACTCGCCTGCTCGAAACCGCGGATTTTGGGCATCCGCGGGTAGGACTCTTGCTGGATGTTCTCGTTCACGCCAACCTTCCTTGAACGACGCTCTACGGGTTGCCGTCGGCGTCGATGAACTCCTGCAGCACCTGCTGCACGTACCCGCAATCCTCATCCGTCATGGTCGGGTGGCAAGGCAGCATGATGCCGTTTTCCATGATCTGATCACAGTTGGCGAGCCCCTCTGGATGCACGCGGAAATCGTTGCGTCCTTTGAGCATGGGGTGACGGGTGATGTTGCCGGAGAAGATCACGCGGGAGAACACACCGCTGTCTTCAAGGTGGATCTGCAGCTTCTTGCGGTTCCAGCCCGTTTCCGGGCGGATCTGCACCGGGAAGCAAATCCAGGTGGTTTCCGTTTCCGGCAGCAGCGTCGGCACGATGAACTGGTCCGCATGGTTGTCGAAGAACCCGTAGTATTGCTGGAAGCGTGCGTTGCGCAACTGCCATAGCTCCTCAATGCGATTCATCTGTCCGATGCCGAACGCCGCTCCCGCCTCATTCGGGATGAAGCCGTAGGCCATGTCCTCGAAGATGAACAGTGAGTCGTAGTCCACACCGTCCATCGTCTCGAGGAAACGCCCGTCGCTTTCCGCCACCTTGGTGCCGAACATGTACTTCTCGGACGAGCGGCCCCAGGCGCGCAGCGACAGCGCCGCGTCCAGCAAGCTGTCATCATCGAAGAAAACCATGCCGCCGTTACCGAGGGCGGTGATGATGTGGTAAATGGAAAAACTCGTCACCGAGATATCCGAGCGGGTAGCGGTTTTCGTACCACGCAACGAGCCGCCGAGCGTGTCGCAAGAATCGTGAATCAATTTGAGGTTGTGACGGTCCGCGATCTCGCGCAGGCGGTCCCAGTCGCCAACACCGCCAACAAGGTCCGGCACGAGCATGGCGCGGGTGCTCGACCCGATGACATCCTCCACCTGATCCACCAGCATCTGATAGTCGCTCAGACCAACGTCGAGAAACACCGGTCGATGGCCGGCGTGGTAGATGCTCGCAACGTCGGTCGAAAAAGTCAGAGCGGGCGTAATGATCTCCGAGTCCTCCGGAAGGTTCAGCAGGCGCATGGCCACCATCAGCGCGGATGATCCGGAGTTGACCATCACGCCGTGTTTCTTGCCCATGTAGCCGGCAACGCGCTGCTCGAACTCCACCACATGCCGTCCCGGAATCAACCCCATTGGGTCGGCGAGCACGGCGTGTACGCGGTCGATTTCCTCCTGACCGTACATGGCGCCGCCATAGCGAACCTCTCTGGGCTTGAGTTTTTCAACTCTCATGTTTTCCTCTGTCGATTCATTCCTGCATTTCAGGAGCTAGTGGAACACCCCTCTGGGGCGGCAAGTTAGCAACTTGGGGAGGGGCGGTCAAAGGGAGCCTGTCGGTGCGAAGGTGGCGTCCGTCATGTCGCCGGCGACGGGAAGCGTTAAATGTAAATGAATCCGCACACTCTGGAACAGAATTGCAGCCGGCGGCGATCAATGGTCGATGTCTCACAAGACACGGGGAATTCTGCCCATAGCCAATGGCGAAAGCCCGGGGGATGATGGCTTCCTTGCAGCGATACGGAGTTCATCATGGGCACTTCTCTTGGCAAAATTTTCTTATTCCTACTCCTCCTCCCGTCTTGGGCTGTCGTGGCGAGCGAACGGGTGCCGCCTCCGCTGGCATTGGCCAACCCGTACCGCGACGAGGTGGATCCTGCTAGGTATTGGATCAGCGAGAAGCTGGACGGCGTTCGCGCCCTGTGGGACGGCACGGCGCTGTACTCCCGCCGAGGCATCCGCTTCTCCGCCCCGCCCTGGTTCACCGAGGGGTTTCCTCCCGTTCCCTTGGATGGCGAGCTTTGGATGGAACGCGGTGCCTTCGAGACGCTGTCGGGGCTGGTGCGTCGCCACGCCCCGGACGAGGAAGGCTGGCGGCGGGTACGCTTTATGGCTTTCGATTTGCCGGCCCACCCGGCGGATTTCGACGGACGCCTGGGGCGCATGAGGGAGCTGTTCGCCACCATCGGCTCGCCCTACATCGCTCTGGTGGAGCAGTTCCGCGTGGCGGACCGCCGCGAGTTGATGGTGGTGCTGCGTCGCGTGACCGCCGAAGGAGGCGAGGGGCTGATGCTGCGCAAAGGCAGTTCCCTGCACCGCGCCGGGCGCAGCGACGACTTGCTGAAACTGAAGCTCCACCAAGACGCGGAAGCCAAAGTGATCGGCCATCTCCCCGGCAAGGGTAAGTACGCCGGAATGCTCGGCGCCCTACTGGTGGAAATGCCGGATGGCCGCCGCTTCCGCCTAGGCACCGGATTCACCGACGAACAGCGCCGGCATCCGCCGCCCTTGGGAGCGACGGTCACCTATAAGCACTACGGCTTCACGGGCAACGGCATCCCGCGCTTTGCCAGCTTCCTGCGGGTGCGGGAGGATGCGCCGAAGGGAGCTAGGCGGCCCGACCCTCGACCGTCCGCCGACGTCCAAGAGCCCGCAGCGCCCTCTCGATTTGACCTATATGGAAGCGACGGTGGGGGTTGAGAAGCCGCCAAACGCTAAAGATTATCAGCGCCTCTCCTTCATTAAATCATCGAGAAACC
Source organism: uncultured Pseudomonadales bacterium (assembly GCA_958296025.1). Classification (GTDB taxonomy): domain Bacteria; phylum Pseudomonadota; class Gammaproteobacteria; order Pseudomonadales; family Azotimanducaceae; genus Azophilus. Next base: position 3,658,873 of record OY282430.1, on the reverse strand, counting down.
GGGGAATTGCGCCGATGGGCAGGGCCGATATCCGCTCGTCCAGCGAATAGGCTTCGTCACCCGGGTAAACGATCCACAGGTGTTCGAGTTGCAAGTCCTGCACCGCCACCCGCATGGAGCGGGTGGTGCCGGGGGCGTCGCTGTGCTTGAACTCGAACCCGTACCGCCGCCCCCTGACCGTCACCATCAGGTCCAGTTCGGCGCCGCCGTGGGTGGCCCAAAAGCTGGCAGTGCGCAGGCCGGAGTGCGAGAGAATCTGCTCGATGGCGAACCCTTCGAATGACGCGCCCACCTTAGGATGCCCTAACAGCGCCTCCGCGGACGGCAGTTCCAACAAAGCGTGCAGCAGGCCGGCGTCGCGTACATAGATCTTGGGTGCCTTCACTTGGCGTTTTTTCAGGTTCTCATGCCGTGGCGGCAGCACCCGCACCATGTAGGCGCCGCTGAGAATGTCCAGATAGCGGCGGGCGGTGGCTTGGCTGGCGCCCAAGGCCCTGGCGAATTCCGCGGCGTTCCAAACCTGCCCTTGGTAATGGGCCGTCATGGTCCAGAACCGCCGCAACGCATCAGCGGGGATGGAGATGCCGAGTTGCGGAACGTCCCGCTCCAGGAACGTGCGCAGGAAGTCGTCCCGCCAGAGTGCCGATGCGGAGTCGTCCGGTGCCAGATAGCTGCGCGGAAAGCCTCCCCGTCGCCATAGAATGCGCCAATCCGTCGCTCCGCGCAGCCCCTCGGGGCAGACTTCGCCGATGTCGAAGCCGGACAGATCGACCCAACCCACTCGCCCGGCCAGCGTTTCCGATGTGTTCCGGGCTAGGGTTGGCGAAGCGCTGCCGAGCAGCAGGAAGCGGGCTTGGGAATCGGGCCGGTCCAGCAACACGCGCAAAGTCTCGAACAGCGCTGGTTGGCGTTGTACCTCGTCGATGACCACCAAGCCCGTGAGCGGGGACAGAGCCTGTTCCGGAGACTGCAAACGGCGCTGGTCCACCGCCCTTTCCAAGTCGAAGAAGGCGACCTCTTGCTCATTGGCGGCCAGCATCCGCGCCAGCGTGGACTTGCCGCATTGCCGGGGGCCGACGATGGCCACGGCCGGATGAACGCGGAACGAGTCGGCAACCCGACGGATGGCTTGGGGGCGGTCAATCAACATTTTCGGCAGGATATTTCTTGAAAATAAGTATGTCAACTACGGATTTTCAAGAATTATAGGATGAGAGAATGGTAGCTGGCGTGGACGCTGGGTTCGGCGTTTATGACCATTCCAGCACTTCGTGCTTCACATGGCGCTTAAAGGCCTCGACATCGGTGAAATGGCGGAAACCATGGTCATTTGCAATCTGGAGCCTGATTGATCTGGTTTAAACACTCCCTTAATTCATGCATGGCAAAGGCAGGTGCAGCCCACCTAGGCCCAGAACGGCAGGTAGCCTGATCTGGGGCGGCTGGGGTCGGCGACGCGGATCAGGCCGTTGTCAAGGGCTTGACGGATTACTTTGGAAATTTGATTTGCGTTGCGGTTCTCCAGCCCAAGCCGCTTGCGCAAGCTGGCATTGGTCATTGGGTCTCCGGCCAGATGGCGCAGGGCGGCGTGTTGGCAGCAGGCGCGCGTTCGTTCCTCCGCCGTCATTTCTGCGAAGCGGCGCGGGCCGAATAGGGTGACCCGCGTAGCGTCCGCTTCCGCTTGGAATGCCGGTGGCGGCAAATGCTCCTCCTCGACGGCGCTGACCACCTTGTCAATGCCCGTGCCTTGTTCCTCGCACAGTCCCATGCGCCGCATCAAGGACGCCAACGCCTCGTTGCGCGACCTTGGGGGATAGTCGATGAACCGCTCTGGTCTTACTAGCGGAGCGCCGGGGTTGGTGAATTCCAGCCGGTTTTTGAACATCTCCACGGTTGGCCCCGCACCTGTGACCGTCATGTCCTGATGGATCAAGGCGTTGGCGGTTAGTTCGCGGATGGCCACTGGCGGAAACAAAGGCTGTGCCTTGCGGATGACGCTGTTGCCGTCCTCCGGTGCCGGGACCAAGGCGTTCACATGGGCGTTGAACGCTGCGAAGCCGTTGGCGTAGCCGAACGGGAAGTCCTTGCGGTGCGTCGCTGTCGCCGTGCGCCCGTTTCCGTCGTAAACCACCAGACGAACGGCTTTGCGGGCAAGCCTGGTGGCGAACTTATCGATGTTCTTGGCGAACAGGATTGCGCCTAGGTTGCGGATGTTCCAGTTGCCGCCCACATCGCGGGAGATGAGCAGATCACTTTCCAACCCGGCTAGGATGCCCTCGTCGCTCTCCGGCAGTGGCTTGCCGAGCAAGCCGAAGTAACTGGGGTAGTCCAGAAGGTCGAGGACTTCGCTGGCGTTGACAAATTGTTGCGCGACGCCGGTTTCCCAAGCGTAAGGACGCAGGCTGTCCCAAAGGGCCTTCTGCCGTTCAGGATGATCCGCCAACCGCGGCGTGGCGCTGCCGACGCGGACATAGGCCGTCCTGTCAAACTCGACGGGCGCGGTGGTTGCGGCGGCTATCTCCAACAGCACCAACCGCCCTTGCGGATGCTCAACGGGCTGGAAGGAGAAGGCAATGCCCGGCCGCAACATCTGCGACAGCCAGAACTCCAGCGGTTGCTGCCGATGCTTGGCGGCAGCGGGCTCAAATCGGGTTCCGGCCACGGCATGGTTGCGGTCCCTTATTCCCCAGACGACATAGCCGCAGTCCTGTCCAGCAACCCGCGCTGCGTTCGATATGGCGGAAATGAGACGCCCGATCACGCGCGGGTCTGCGTTGTTCTCCTTGAACTCCACCCAAGCTGTTTCAGCAGGGAGGTCCCGCAAGTCGTCAATCAGGGCCAAGGTGCGCACATTGGTCACATGTTTCGCTCCGGTTAGCGAGGGCCGAGATTAGCTGCAATGAAAACTCCGTCAAGCCGCCACTTGGATGATAATTCATTGACTCAAGCATCTACGCGACCAGAGCGGTGGCTCGGTCCCTGATTGGCTGCACGGTCGAATATGGGTCGCTCAATGGCGGTCGGTGCTAAGGGTCACCACTGAAGCATCACCTTGCCGAAGGTTTGGTTGCTCGCCACCAGTTCGTGGGCCTGTTGCGCTTTCGCCATGGGGAAGACGGTTTCGATGACCGGCTTGATGGTGCCGCTGGCGAACTTCGGCCAGACATCGGTTTTAAGCCCGTCCATCACCGCGGACTTGGCGGGGATGCTGCGGTTGCGCAGGGTGGAGCCGATCAGCCGCAGACGCTTCATCAGCAGGGTTGCGAGGGAAATTTCCGCCTTAGCGCCGCCCATCAATCCGATGAGCAACAAGCGACCGTCCATGCCCAAGCTGGCCAGATTGTCCCTAAGGTAGGGGCCGCCTACGGGGTCGAGAATCACGTCAAATCCCTGCCCGTCGGTCCACTCGGACACGAGGTCGGCGAAGCGCCCTTTGTGGCGGTTGACGCCGTGGACGGCGCCAAGGGCGAGGCAGCGCTCCAGCTTGGCGTCCTCGCCCAAGGTGACGAACGCGGGGTTGCCGCTCTCCCGGCACAGTTGCACGGCGGCGGTGCCCACGCCGCTGGCGCCGGCGTGCAGCAGCACCCGTTCGCCCATGGCCAAGCCGGCCTCCATGTAGAGGTTGAGATACGCCGTGGCGAACACCTCCGGCAGCGCCGCCGCCTCCTGCAGGGAAAGCCCGTTTGGGATTTTCAGTACCTGCCCGGCGGGAGCGACCGTCCTTTCAGCATAGCCGCCCCCGGCCAGCAGGGCGCAGACCTTGTCTCCAGGCGCCACCCGGCTGACGCCCTCGCCCACTTCCAGCACTTCGCCGGAACACTCCAGGCCCAGGATGTCGCTAGCCCCCGGCGGCGGCGGATAGGCGCCGGCCGCCTGCACGAGGTCCGCTCGGTTGACGGCGCTGGCGTGGACGGCGATCTTGACCGCGCCGACGCCCACCTCCGGCTCATCGGCCTCACCGAGCCTTAGCTTGCCTGCATCAACCAAAATTGCCTTCACTTGCGCACACCTGAGATCATGAATTTTGTTGCGGGCGCTCCCTTTCCCCCAGACCTTAGGAGTGCGCACCCATCAGGTTGGCGACAAACAGCCTGACGGCAGCATTCGCCTCGCTTAGTGGCAACGGGGCCTTGTTCCGCTGGTCACCACGCCATGCGCATCTTAACGCCCTGACTGTGCAGATAGCGCTTCAGTTCGCTCACCGAGTAGTCCCCATAGTGGACCATGGACGCCACCAGCGCGGCGTCCGCCTTGCCGACGGTCAGCGCCTCCTTGAGGTGCTCCGGCTTGCCGGCGCCGCCGGAGGCGATGACCGGGATGCGCACCGCCTCGGCGATCAGGGCTGTCAGCTTGAGTTCGTATCCGTCCCGGGTGCCGTCGGCGTCGATGGCGTTGACCACCAGTTCCCCGGCGCCCAGTCGCTCCCCTTCCCGTGCCCAAGCCAGGGCGTCGATGCCCATGGGGGTGCGCCCGCCATTGATGACCATCTCATAGCCCGAAGGGCAGGCGGGGCTGACATCCACCCGGCGAATGTCCATGGACAGCACCACGTTTTGGTTGCCGAGGGCCTCGGCGCATTCGGCTATCAAGGCCGGGCGCCGTACGGCCGCGCTGTTGACGTTGATCTTCTCCGCCCCGGCCAGCCGCAGGTCCGTGGCGTCGGCCACGGAGCGGACGCCGCCGCCCACGGACAGGGGGATGAACACCTCCTTGGCCACCGCCTCCACCACATCCAGCATGATGGAACGCTTGTCGCTGGAGGCGGTGATGTCGTAGAACACCAGCTCGTCCAGCCCGTCCTCATAGTAGGCGCGGGCCTTCTCCACCGGGTCGCCGATGTCCTTGGTGTCAACAAAGCGCACGCTCTTGGCCAGCTTGCCGTCGCGCACATCCAGGCAGGCAATGAGGCGCTTGCTCAGCATCGGCCGCGCCCTTTGTTGAGACAATGGTGTGGACGCTTGCCATGCATTGGCCGCGCCTTTTTGCGGTAGCAGCCGTTTGTGCGTTGGTTCGACATCAACCGGCACCCTTGGTGGGGGACGCTTGGACGCCGGTTCAACATCGGCCGTCCCAGTCGATGAAGCGGCGCAGCAGCCGCAGCCCGAAGCGCCCGCTCTTCTCGGGATGGAACTGCACGCCGAAATAGTTGCCTTGGCCGATGGCGGCGGCGAAGTCCTCCTCGTAGGTGGTCAGGGCGTATTGGTTGGCGTCCCGCGCCGGCACCGGGTAGTAGGCGTGGACGAAGTAGAACTCATCCTCAGGCGCGACGCCTTCCAGCAACGGGTGCGCCTTGACCGGCCGCACTGCGTTCCAGCCCATGTGCGGCACCTTCAGTTCCGGCTGGTCCAGGCGAAAGCGCCGGGTCTCGCCGGGAATCAGTCCCAGGGTTGGGGTGTCCTGCTCCTCCGAATGATCCAACGAGATCTGCAGGCCCAGGCAGATGCCGAGCAAAGGCTTGCCGTCCGCCACCGCTTGGCGCAGCGCCGCGTCCATCCCGGTGCGCCGCAGGCTGCGCATGGCGCTGCCGGCCGCGCCCACACCAGGGAAAATAATGCGCTCCGCCGCCAAGATCCGTTGCGGATCATTGCTGATTACAGCCACCGCGCCGACCTGTGCGCAAGCCCGCTGCACACTGCGCAGATTGCCGGCGTCGTAGTCGATGATGACAATAGGATCCGTCACAAGGGCGGCGGTTGCATGACCACTCAGAGAGAGGCGCATACTATCCCATCATTCCCCGGCGTACTGACAAAGCCTTGGGCCGGGAAAGGGGGGGAACGTCCCTCGCCCGAAGGAATGACTGGCGAAGTCGATGATGATAATGGGATCCGTCACAAGCGCGGCGGCTGAATGACCGCTCAAAGAGCCGGGCGCACCATGCCATCGTTCGACGGTGTGCTAACGGCGCCTTGGGTCGGGAATTGGGAGGAGCATCCCGCCTGTGCAGGAGTTCCCGCGCAGCGGGGGAAGGGGAAACTGGGCGGCAAATGCAAGGATATTGGCTTGGTGGGCGCCAGCCGCTTGGTATGTGCGGGCCCGTACGGCATCTGCGGCCAGCGGAAGTTGTGGGGTAGCCGGTGAGCAGAGCAGCGTTGTTGGTCAATCTAGGCACCCCTCGCTCCCCAACCGTGCGCGATGTGCGCCGTTACCTCAATGAGTTCCTGATGGACCCTTACGTCCTGACCGCGCCTTGGCCGCTGCGCCGCCTGATCGTCAGCGGCTTCATCCTGCCGTTCCGCCCCAAGCGCAGCGCCGCCGCCTACGCTTCCATTTGGACGGATGAGGGTTCCCCTTTGCTGCACCACACAGAGCGGTTGGGCCAAGCGGTCGGCGAACGGGCCGGCCGGCCCTGTCAGGTCGCTATGCGCTACGGTGCGCCGAGCATCGCGTCGGCGCTCGACAAGTTGCAAAGCGAGGGCTGCACGGAACTTCTGTTGGTTCCCCTGTTCCCCCAACATGCGGATTCCACCCGCACCACCGCCATCGAAGCCGTGCGCAAGCGGCTGCCAACCGATATGCGGCTGAAGGTGCTGCCGCCGTTTTATCAGCGTCCGGAGTACATCGAGTGTCAAGCCCGGCTGATCGAACGCCATCTGCCGCCGAACTGGGATCATCTATTGCTCAGCTACCACGGCCTGCCGGAGCAGCACATCACCCGAGCGGACCCCACCGGCGCCCATTGCTTGGCCAGTGAGGACTGTTGCGAACGCGCTTCCCCGGCGCACGCCACCTGCTACCGCCATCAATGCTACGCGACTGCTCGGGCGATTGCCCGGCGGCTCGGCGCGGACGGCGGGAATGTTGGCGAAGCTCCCACCCCGGCCGAGAAGATCAAGCAGACTTTCGAGTTTGCCGGGCCAACTGGCGGAAGTCCCCAGCTAGCGGAAACCGCCGCTGGCGCCGCCGAGACTGGCGGGAAAACAGGCGCACACCACCTGCTAGGCGACGGGCGCGTGAGCGTCAGTTTTCAGTCCCGGTTGGGGCGGCTGCCGTGGCTGCGGCCTTATACCGATCAGGTGCTCGCGGAACTGCCCTCCCAAGGTGTGCGGCGTCTGGCGGTGTACTGCCCGTCGTTCGTGGCGGACAATCTGGAGACCTTGGAGGAGATCGGCATTCAGGGGCGCGAGACCTTCCTGCAGGCCGGGGGCGAGTCGCTGACGCTGATTCCCTGCCTGAACGCCACGCCGGAATGGGTGCAGGCCCTCGCCGGCTGGGTTGAAGCTGGTTGAACGGCTCTCCCTGCACTGAACCATCCGTGCGTCTTGCGCGCCAAGCGCGGAATTCAGGAATCGTCTAGCGTTCGCGCCACCCCGATGGGGGCCAACCCGTGGCCGAATCCGGCCAAGGCCATCTGCGCCACGGAGAAGAAAGCGGCATCCCCCAACCCCAGCACCGGCACCGCCAAGGCCCGGTCCAGATAGTCGTTGCGCATCTCGCAAGAGGTTTCGGCGATGAGGGTGCAGCCGTGGCAGGCGGCGCCGTGCAGCCAGCGTCCTTCCATGCTCTCACCGGGCTTGTGCTGGGCGCAGACCGGATCGTTGGAGCATAGGGCGCCCGTGTCTAGCGCGTCGGCCAAATGATCTTCAATGTGGTGGGCCTGCTGAACCAAGCCGCCCAGGGTGCCCTCGGCGTCCGGTGTGCCGGTGTAGAGCAGAATGCCGAAGCTTTCCTCCTCCCCCTTCGGCCCCGCCTCGGCGTAGATGCGCTCCCGAATGGAACTGGCCGGGTAGCCGCAGCGCATCGCCAAGGACTGGATCAGCAGGTGCGAGAGGGTGTGCAGCAGCACATAGGGGCCGCCGGGGAAGGGGCGTTGGGTCTTGCGGTCCTGCCGCCAAACCTCGTATCCGTCGGCAAGCTGCCTTAGCCGTTGATGGACGGAGGGGCGCTGTAGCCATTCCCGCACCGCCGCCGTTTGCAGGTGGATGAACAGGCCCTCACCGCGGTTCTCCACCGCCGGAAACCACTGCGGCTCCAAGGCGATTTCCGCCCGCTCCACTTCGGCTTCATACTCGCCGTGGATGTCCGGCGTCACGGCATCCAAGCGGGTGAAGCCGATCAGCGCCTGCACCTCCCGCAGACGATGCAACTGAATGACGGATGCGATGCCGGCACTTTGCCCGGAGCGGCGCCAAGCGGCGTCCGGCAGGCGGCGGGCGTGGAAATCCCCATCCGTCGGTGCCCCGTCGCCGAACCCTTCGGGAACGTTTAGCAAGGCGTCCAACTCCACCTGCTTCACTGTCCGTTCCCCTGCCGCGCCGTCCCGGATGGCGCGGATGTTTTGCAGCACTTCCTCGTCGCTGAACGAATCCAGTGCTTGCGCCACCTTGGGCTTTCTCTTGATGAAGGCGAGTTCGCCGGCGTTCGCCACTATTTGCAGGTCGTCCCAAAGTTCCCGGACGGCGCCCACCACTGCCGTTCCCGGTTCCGGCAGGGACAAGACGCTGACCACTTGGGCGAAGTAGGCGTTGGAGGCGGAGCGGATCAACAGGCGGCTGGGCTGGCCGCAGTCTTCATTGGCGTCGCGGCCCAGCCAGGGCCGCGCTCCTTGGCAAGGCCCCAACGGGTTTGATCCCAAGTCTGCCGCCTCGTAGAGCGACCGCGTTTTTCCGCACTCGCAACGAACGCGCAGGTCGGAGAGGTCGCCGGTGGTGCCGCTCTCGTCCAGCCAAAGCTGGCGGTGGCAGCGCAGGTCGGGGCCATGCACGAACCCGCGCCAGTCCAAGTCGTCCACATGGCCGCGCTTGCAGGCCCGCACGAAGCGGGTGGGCACCACGGTTTGGCCCTCGAATCGCCCTTTGTCGTCCAGCGCTTTGCGATGCACCAGCCGCCGGGAGCGTTGACGCTCGCTGAGCTCGCCCTCTTCCTGCACGACGAACCATTCCGGAAAGCGCCAAGCGCCGATGCCTCTGGCCGGCCCCCAAGGTTCCCTTGGTGCTGGGGGCGGTGCGTAAAGCCTCAAGTGGGGCAGGCCGGTCATGGCTTGCAGCTTGCGGGTGAGGCGCGGCTCCACCACTTCCTCCAGCCCGTTCGGCCAGGTGTCCAAGCCGCCGATGATGGCGGCTTGCCTTGGCAGGTCGATCAGGGCGCCTGGACCGTAGGTGGTGATGACTTGGCTTTGTCGAAGTTGCCCGACTTGGCGGCTCATGGTGCGGTCCGCCCTTGAGAGTCCAGCAGATGCAAATTGACCTCCGGCTCAACATCCCGCAGGGAGCGGTTGGCGCGAAACTTGCGGTGGTCTTCGGACTCGAAATCCCTGTCCAGCATCTCCCGCAGCAGGGGCCGCCGGGACTGCTTCAGTTCATGCCTTTGGTACTGCACGGCGACGCTGTTGCCATGATAGTCCGCGATGATCCGGCCCCAGGCGTCCAGCAGATCGACCACTCGTTCATGGATGCTGGCCAACGCTTCTTCGCGCTCCGCTTCAGTGGCAAACGGCTGTTTGTTGATCCGTTCTTGGAGCGCCTGCACAAGTTGGCGCTCCAACTGTGGGCGGACCTCGGCAACCCTTTCCGCACCTTCCGGCGGCGTCAGCTTGCCTTCGGTGTGGCGGGCCAGCCCCACCAGAACGCCGGCGAAGCCCCGGTCCAGAGCGCGGGCGGAGAAGGGCGTGACGCTGGAAACCTCCACGGAGCGATAGAAGGTTTCGTGGTAGTGGCGGAACCGTTCGTAATGGGAACGGTCACGGGGCTTGTGCGCATTCAGCAGGGTGACCACCAGCCCGGGCCGCTGATCGTCCCGCCCCACCCGGCTGGTGGCTTGGATGTATTCCGCATGGGCTTTCGGCTGGCCCTGAACCACCATCAGGCCCAATCGGGGGATGTCCAAGCCCACGGAGATCATGTTGGTGGCGATGGCGCAATCGACCCGCCGCTTTTCGTGGAAGGCGCACTCCAGCCTTTGCCGCGCCTCGGCCACCCGGTCGGTGGAGACGCGGGAGGTCAGCTCCAACACCTCGGAGAAGGTTCGGCGGTCCCGGAACAGGCCCCGTTCTTCGCCGATGCGCTTGCGCTCGCCGTACTCCTTGAGGGTGTTTTGCACCTCCTCTTCCAGAACCCTCCGGGCGCCGCCGAGTTCGCGCAGGCTGTTGAAGTAGCCGAGCACGGTCATGTAAGGGTCGGCGGGGTTGTCGTGGTTTTTGTGCCCGCCAACTTCCCGAAAGGCCCGCTCCGCGGCACCCATCAGCGCCAGCCAAACCTTGCGCATGACCAGTTTGGGGCTGCGCCCTGGGGCGGCGATGCCGAGATAGCGGCGTCCCGGAGTCTCTTCCGCCGGAAGGGTGCGGGCAAAGAAAGAATCCCGCCGGTCCGGCCCCGGCGGCGGGAAGATCTGGGTTTGCGGCCGGCCGAACAGGGCTTGAATCTGCTCCTGGGCGCGGCGCACGGTGGCGGTGGATGCGACGATCTTGGGCCGTGCTGACGCACCGACAAGGCCGCCCGTGCACAGTGCTTCAATAGCAGTTTCGTACAGACCCACCATGGTGCCGAGCGGGCCTGAAATCAGATGCAGCTCGTCTTGGATGATGAGGTCCGGCGGCGGCAGCGGATGCTTGAGGCGTTGGCCCCTGCTTGGCTCCGCCGCACCATAAAAGCCTTGCGCATCGTAGCGCTCCGCGCCGCCGAGTAGCTTTCCGGTTTGCGCCACCCAAGGCAGGGAGGCGAACTTATCGACAGTGGCGATGAGGAAGGCCGGCAGGCGGCGGTAGATCGGCTCATCCACCGCCAGAATGGGCAAGGACCGTTCGCCGCTGAAGTCGCACTCGAAGTTGGCGCAGGCCACCCGCAACTCCTTGGGCGCATCGTCGTTGGGCAGCAGGTGGAAGGAATCCGGCGTGAATTTGGTTGCGCACCAAGGACAATTCTCCAGGGGAATGGGCGAGGGCTTGCCGTTGGGGTTCGCCTTGAACTGCCGGGTCTTGGCCCGCGCCGAGTCTGATCTTTGTTCGCCCCGCCTGCCCATAAGGTTGGGCGTGGCCGCCTTGCCCACCCAAAGGCCGATCTCGAAGGGCCATTCGCCGTAGCGTTCGGTGTTGGCTGTGCGCTCCAGTTCCAAGGCGCAGACCAGCCCGGCGGCCCGGGCGAGTTGATCCAAGGTCAGCAAGCGTAGGGTGTAGCGCATGATGACGCTGACTCCGGCCCCGTGCCGCCCGTCCAGCTCAGGGTTGCGCCGTCGGCGCAGCACCATCGCCATGGCGGCCAGCCCTAGGTACGCCTCCGTCTTGCCGCCACCGGTGGGGAAGAACAACAGATCCACGGTTTCCCGATGCGGGTCGGAAGGGTCCGCGATGCCGGGCAGGTTCAGCAGGATGAAGGCGAGTTGGAAGGCGCGCCAGCGGGGTGGTTGCTCGGTGAACTGTTCGGGCAGCCTTTGCCGCAGCGCCCGCGCCACGGCGCGGTTGGCAAGCCGGAAGGCATCCAAGGCATCCGCGTCATTCGTCAGCACATCGATGCCGCGCTCCATCCGCTGCGCGGCGAGGGCGGCCAAGCGCAACAGTTCCTCTGCGGTTTCGCGCCGCGCTCCGGTGAGCATGGAAACGTCGTTGCGCCGGGACTCAACCCAGGCGCGGTACTCCGCCACCAAGGGGCGCAGGGCGGCCTGTGCGGCTGGCCCGTCGGCCAATGCGCCAAGCGCATCCATGCCAAGCTCCGCGCCGGGCACCGGCATGGTTTCCGTCTTCTCGACTTCGGCGCTGGGAACCCAGGCGGTGCGCAGCCGCCGGCAGCCGCCATCGACCAGTTCCCAATCCGCCGAAACGCCGTGGCCCGTGGCGTATTCCGGTGTGTCCGCGTAGTGCAGGTCCGCCACCCGTTCATCCCAATCCCCCTCCCGCGCCCCGCGCAGATTTGGCCGGGGCACGAAGGCTTTCTCGCCGCTTACTTCGATTTCGGCTTGGAAGGCGAAGGCAAGGTCGGGGTTCTCCGCCTGCGGCTCGCGACGGTTCACCAGAAAAATGGACACCGCCCGCGTTCCGTCGGGAATTCCGACTAGACCTTCGGTGTTGATGGACCGTTCCTCCACATGCAGGCAAAGACCGTTGGAATCTGGGATGGGCAAATCTGCGGTTTGGGCAGCGGCGTCATTGGATGCCGGCCGCATGGCGGTGGTGGCGGAATCCGGCTTGGATGGAGCCCTGCCTTGAGCGATGGATACCTGTATGATCCGTTCCTGCGGACGCCGCTGCCAGACGGACAGCGGCTTGCCGTCACCGCCCTCCGTCTCCCCTTGTTGGTAGTCGCCCCAGCGCACCGTCACATCCAGCGCTTGCGCCTCCTTCGCTATGAGGAAGCTCAACCCCATGGACGACGGGAAGAAGCCCCGCTTGGCGGCCTTTCGCTCCTCCGATGACTCCTCCGCCAAGCCGCCGGACTCCGGCGTTTCGTCAAGGTCTTCGTCACCATTGGCGTCGTTGTAGTGTTCGGGCCGCGTACCGGAAGGGACGAGAAAGCCGGTGAGATACCAGTTCGAGGGGCGTACCCAACCGGGCAGGCGTTCCTCAGCAAGCTGATGGTTCGCCCAAGGGCCGATAAGGTCTAGATTGAGGGCTTCGGCCAAGCGGGCGCGGACTTTTTGGGAGGTGGTGGGCACGTCCTGTTGGGCTGCTGTCGTTTCAGTCACTTAGTGGGTTTCCATGCATCAATCCCGATTTGCTCGCGGAAAGCCACGATATCAAAGCTGTCGCGCCCGCGCCGGAGCTTGCCGCGCAAAGGCGCTAGGTGTGCTGCGTCGATGCGTTGGGACGGCAGCAGGAATTGGTCGGGACCCGCATCGGCGTGGCCGCCTGAATCGATGTGTTTGGGCTTGGCTATCTCGTTTCCAAGAAACGGCCCACCAGACCTATTGCGCTAGCGCCCAGCGCAATGCAGGCTGCTACAGTTTGCCCCTTCATGGCTAGGAATACACCCGCGCCAATACAGATGACTGCTATAGCGAAGCCAAACCATTGGCCCAGCTTTGAATCTTGCACCGAAGCGCTGAGCGCAGTCTGCTCAGCCGCAATGCGGTGACCTTGCTCCTTTTCAGCCATGGAGAGAATGCGTTCAGCGCTGCCGGGAAGAACGCGATCATATCCTCCGTACATGGATGGCGGGGGAAGGGGGCCGGAAAAGGAAGCAGCCTCGACAACCGCTGTGCGCACCGATTCGGGCAGGGCATCAAGCACCGCCTTGGAAGGCAGATTGGGCGCGGAAGCCGTAGGCTTATCTTCCGGCGGATTTGCGTCAGGCTTGCTGCGTTTTCGCCGTTTCGTCTGCATGGCGGCCCATCGCCTTGTACATGTCTTGGCCGATGCGCACTAAGTCTTGGTGCTGGGCATCCCGTGGATATTTGGGCAGATTGATCGCCGAATGGAAATCGCCTGCGCTGCTCAAGGACCGCAAGGCGCTAACGTAAAACCTAGTGCCAGCGCGGGATGCTGGAAATTGCATTGAGAGGAACACCGTCATCGGCTTCGCCCGCCGACTGCCCGCAAACAATGTTCGCTTGGGCGTATTAGCCCTCGATTGGCTCATAATGCCGTAGTCCTCGCGCTGATCGCCCATATACGCCTCTACAGCCAAACGGTGTAGGGGCACAATCGCCAAACGTCCGTAATCATGGAACCTCGGCGATGAGGATGTCAAGTGGGACTGTTCAATTCAGCCTGGCGCTGGGCTGTCCCCGTATCCGGCGGTCCAGATCGTGAACGGAAACGCCCAGCAACTCCGCGGCCTTGGGTTCGCTGATCGCCCCTTCCGTCAAGGCTTGGAGGCATAGCCGCTCGAAGCGCTTGGGTGTCTCGCCCTTCATGGCGAAGGGCTCCTTGTATGGAGGGTGCCGCCAGCCGCAGCGCTGAAACTCATCGAACAGCCGTCCTAAAGGCACTGACGTTCTGTGCTTGCCGACTTCGGACCAAAGGGCTTCCGATCTCCCGCCGCCGCTCAAGCTCAGCCTTTTTCAGTGGCGGTGGCGGCAACGGCGGCTGCCAAGGTCAATTGCGGCATGAAGTGCGCAGGGCCTTGAGCCTTAAGAATCTAGGGCTCGGGGCAGGGTACGCGGACAGCAAGAGCTGGCGGAAGCGTCGTTCCCGCCGCTCTCTGGTCACGGCGTGGCATCAATGGCCGCTTGCGGTCAGCCTAGGTTGCATAGGCACCTTGAACGTGCAAATATCTGCACCGTGGAAACTAGCACAGCTCGAATCAGGCGGCGGCTCGAGAGCGAGGGGTGGTTCATGGCACGCCACGGCGGTGCCCACGACATCTATCGGCATCCCGAGATCGATGGCATCTTGACGCTGCCTCGGCATAGGCGAGTCACGCCGGTGGTGGCTATGTCCATTGCCAAGAAGGCTGGTTGGCTCGGGCGGAACAAAGGAGATTTTTGATGTCCAGATACCCTGCGTTCGTTGACGGAGAAACAGGCGCTTACGGAGTGGCGTTTCCAGATATCCCGGGCATCGTCGCCATGGGAGAAACCATGGACGACGCCTTGGTAAACGCCGAGGAAGCGCTTCGTGACTATGTGACGGAGACCGCAAGGGACGGCGGGCGAGTCGGTGAAGCGAGCCCGTTGGAGCAAGTGTCGCCGCCAGAAGGGTCGGTCCTCGTCGCCATTCCGCTCATCCGCCTTTCTGGACGCACGGTTCGCGCTAACTTGACGCTAGACGAGGGCGTGGTCGCGTTCATGGACTCGGAAGCTCGTCGGCGCGGCATGACGCGCAAGGCGTTCGTGGAATGGATGACCCGCCGCATTGCACAGCAGGGCGGCTAGTGCTAGCAGCGCAACCTTGTGTTCGGAGCAGGTCATTTGTGGGCCGTGCCTCCAACCAAGGCCCTTGTGCCGTAGGCCCTCCGTCGGGGTTGAAAAGACGGGCGAGTGTCCCTATTGTTGCTCGGTGCCGCACTTTGGAGAGGCTGAATGCCCAAGAAACCACGAGATACTGTCATGTACGACCTTAAGCAGGGTCGGAAGGTGGTCTACCGAGGCACTACCAACGATCCTGACCGGCGAACGCAGGAACACAGAGCGCAAGGGAAGAACTTTGATCGGCTTGTTGTGACCTCGCGCCGCATGACTGCCGAAGGCGCGAGAAGGAAGGAAGCCGAGAATCTCGCCAAATACCGAAAGGGGCACGACGGAAAGAACCCCCGGTACAACAACGATACCGATGGTTGACGCAGACAATCCAGACCACACCAGCGCCACCGTTATGTCGCCACGACCACACGAACAATAGAGGAGATGGCATGGCTTCGGAAGCTATCGTTCTGCAGCTAAAGGAACAGCTTGAGAAAATCAATCGGTACCAAGACGCCGAGTTGATACGCCGCTCGGACTGGGGAACGATAACATTCAAGATTGCCTCCCAGGACATTGAGCTAGCGCTATCCATTGCCAGCGACCTGTCGGCCATGCCGTTGATGTACCTCACCGACCAAGCGGCTCAGGACATCATGGCGCAGATACCGCATGTCTCCACACATCTGCAACTGATCGACGAGTTCAAGCTCGAAGGCGACGCCTCGAAAAATCGCAATAACATAGCTGCCCATCTCAAAAACGCTGTGGCGGCCCTACATACCGCCGCTAGCCAGTGGATACCCTACCTTGCGTACAAGCGCGGAGACTTCTCCGCGAACATCAAGCAGATTGAAACAGCAGTCACCGACGCTAGGCACCGGCTTGACAAAGCTGAAACCTACGCTGCGGCCAAGCGGGAGGAAGTCGACAAGATCGTACATCTAACACGCGAGGCATCAGCGAGCGCCGGTGTCGCCACGTTTACCAGCGAGTTCGACCGCGAGGCGACGGCATTGGCCGGTAGTTCCCGATGGTGGCTTGGGGCCGTTGCGGCTCTTGCATTCCTCACACTCGCCTCCGCCATAGGTTCATTTTTTTGGCCGTCCCTTTCAGGGGATGCAAATAGCTGGGCGACGTTGCGTTTTGTGGTTGCCAAGGTCTCCGTTATCGCCATCCTCTTCACCGGAACGATTTGGTGTGGGCGAATCTATCGCGCTTTGAAGCATCAACGCTCGATCAATAGGCATCGAGCTCTCAGCCTTAAGACCTTTCAAGCATTCGTGCAGGCGACAGACGATCCCGCGACTCGCGACGCTGTCTTAATGGCGGCGACGAAGAGCATCTTTGCGAACGTGCCGACGGGCTTCGTGGAGGAACGAGCAGCAAACCAAGATACTTCGGTGAACGTTTTGGAGATCGGCAAGTCTTCCAGCAAAGCTATGCCGACAAGGGGAGCCGCCTTGCCGGAGGCGTGAGGTCTGGACCAAGGGTCATGATAACATTGGATTGGTGGTAATTAGTTTTCCTTCCGGATCTTTATCGCTTCCTCAACCGCTTTCGCTAGACGCTTCGAAATCCATTCGTATTTTTCTTTGCTGTCTTGCCCCACGGGGTTGTAGCATTTGACTATCGAAGATAGCTTCTTGTTTCCGCATTTTATGTAGTCGAAAGGATTATTGCCCATAGATGACGTATTGTCATCTAAATCCTTCAACCCGTGAATACGAATCCCGACAACGCCCATGCCTTGTTTCCAAGATTCGATGATTTCATGGTTAATCCACTTGCGGTTTGCCGTGTTCGTGCCTACTAGAACTACGGTGCATGAGCGTCCGTGCATTTGGCTGGCGATCCAGCGCTTGATGGCCGCATCCCCGTCCTTCGTGACTTTCTCCCAGTCGTTGTCTGAGGCTGGCTTGTTGCCCTCTGTGGCCCCAATGTTGCGCACTTGGGCCGCTCGCCAATTGTCAGGCTTGTAGTGAAAGCTGTAGAAGACTCGTCGCGCCATTAGCGTCTCCTTGTCGAAAGATAACCGTGGCTAGGCCGATGGCAGCGATCAAGGCTCCATAGAAAGACAGAAGCGTTCTTGAGAGAGCTGCGCCAAGCCAAGTGCGATTGTAGCCGATTTTACAGGGAATGATGTCCATGGAGAAGTCGATCTGGGCGTCATCGAGAGTTCGCACATGGTCATACAGCGCTCGGAATAGGCGTTCCTGCCAGAGAAAGTAACCATCGAGCCCCCAGAACACCAGCACAGGGCCTAGAGCGATAGGTGCGGCATCGAGCCTGCCCTCCCGCGCCAGCAGCACGAGCATCGCGGCCACTAGCACGACGCTCCAGCCCTTCATTTGGAAGGAGTTGGACGCGAGGCGGTTGATGACGCCTTGGATGAATTCCAGATGCTTGAGTTTCGGGTCCATCAGCTTAGCGTCTCCTGTGCCGCCCGTTCCGCGTTGAGTTCCAGCAGGCGGGCGAGGACTTCGTCGCGGATGTCGTTGGGCCAGCGGTAGCGGTAGGGTTTTTTCTTGGTGCCCCAAGTTTCCTCGTCGATTTCGTAGTCTAGGTGGAAATCGCAGTCGGTGGGGAGGTCCGGCCAGTCGTAGGCGTTGAGGACAGCGCGGTCCATAGCGGTGTGCAGGGTGCGGAGTTGGGTGATATCGGGGGCGGCTTCGTTGGGGTCGTGGAAGCGGTTGTAGGTCTTGGTGAGGCCCTCGTTGCGCTCAACCATGAGGGCGGCGCGGAAGTCATGATACGCCTTGCCGGCGGCTTCGAGGTCGGGATGGGTCTCCCAGTTATCGGGGAAAGGGAAGGTCTCGAAGCAGTCGGAGGGCGTGTAGCGCAGGTCGTCCTTCATGGACGAGCCGAAGAAGCGCGTCCAGATTTCGTGGGGGCGGGATTGGAGGGCGCAGAAGGCGGCGTGGGTGGCTATTGGGAAGGCGATTATCGAGTCCGCGCAAACTAAGTGTGCTGGCAAGAAGGCGAATGCGGCTTGTTGGCCAACTCTAGACAACACCAGCACCCGTTCCAGCCCCGCTATAGCAGCATAAAGTTCCTTAGCCAGCGAGCCGTACTGCCACCAATACATGGCGCGTTTCCGGCCAATGGCATTTTTGGTGAGATGGGCGCGCTCCGGCTTCACCCTCTCCTCCACAATCCCCAACAACTCCGGCCAATCCGCCGCCACCGGCCCCGGATAATCCTCCGGCGCCACCACCTGCCGCCGCAGTTCCCGCTGCCTTTCCGCATCGGCATCCGCCCAAAGCTCTCGCACATCCTCCCGCCGCAGCGGGTAGTCCCGGAAATTGATGACGTAGCGATGATGCGCGTGGGTCGGGCTGGTGTTCACTTCCTTGCCGCCGATGTAGGGAAAGATCGCTTCCCGGTTGCGTGGGTTATCTTCAAGCAGCCGCCGCATCTCCGCAAGGGGGGTGGCTACGCCCTTGCGGTCGCTGTCATCAAAGGTGAAACCCATGCCGAGCACGATGCTCCCCTGAAAGCTCTTGCCCGCATTCGCCTTCAGCCGCGCCGGGTCGCTGTTGCCGCCGCGGTGGAACAGGAAGGCGGTGACTTTCTCCACGGCTTTCCCGTCAAGGTGCTTCTCTCTGAGGAAGCGGCCCTTGGCGACGTGCAGTACGCTCACCACCACGGCGGCCAGGCCGGGCCACTTCACCCGGGTGCGCACATCGTAAATCTCGCCGCCGTGCTCGCAGATCCAGCGCAGGCCGGTGGAGCGAGTGTCCCCTTGGGCGATGGTGTTGGTGACGATCAAGCCGAAGGTGCCGCCGCGGCGGATCAGGTTGAAGGCGCGGCGGAAAAAGTGCGCCACCAAGTCGGCGTTGCCGTGGCTTTGCGGATGCATGACTTTCAGCCAGTCGGGATAATGGGAAACGTTGGCCGCTGCCACGGTGTTTTTGCCGGCGAAGGGCGGGTTGCCCACCACGGCGTCGAAGCCGGGATTGTCCCGGTCGAACACTTCCGGGAACTCGATCTGCCAATGGAAGGGCGCCAACGGTGGGTCGGCGTTGGCCAGTTCCTCCAGCCAGCTTTGATATTGGTCCACTCGGTCGTGCTGAACATCGTTGGCGAACTGCTTGCGCAAGTCCTCGCGCTGCTTCGGCTTCGCCCCCTCAAAGAACGCGGCCAGCGCTAGATCGCCATATACGCGCACTTGGTGCAGCGCGGTGCGGGCGTCGCTCCACCAAAGGCGCAGCTCGTAGTCGGGGACGTCTTCGCCGGCCTCGCGGATGCGTTGACGCAGGGCGGCGACCCTGCGTAGATGCTCGCGGCTGCGCAGCATCTCGAAGCCGGTTTGCAGTTGCCCCTTGCCGTCCGCCCAGTGGAAGGCTTCGATTTGCCCCCGCGTCAGGCCGACCAGCGCATCGCCGTGGCGCAAGGCATGGTCCAGGAAGGTGAGGGGGTGATCCTTGGCCAAGGTGATGAGCCAGAGGGATAGCTTGGAAAGGTCCGCCGCCACCGGGTTGCGGTCCACCCCGTAGAGGCAACGCTGCGCCACCAAACGGCGGGCGAAGATGATCTCGGTTTCGTCGGGAGGAATTTCCGGCACCGCGTCATGGGCATGCCAGGAGGCAACCAAGGCGTCGGTCAGTTGCCGGCAGGCCTCCACCAGAAAGGCGCCCGAACCCATCGCCGGGTCGCACACCTTGATGTCGAGAATCTGGTCAGGCTGGGGTGGGCGGTTCTCCTTTGTCAGCCGTTGCAGGATAGGTTCCAAGGCGGACCGGACGATGGGTTCCGTCAGTTCGCGGGGCGTGTAGTGCGAGCCGGAGCGCCGCCGCTCCTCGCTCGGCTGCAACACCATGCCGCCAGTGGGAACCAAATCTGGAGTGGCCTCCCGGTCGATAATGGGTTCCAGGGCGGCGTGCAGGGCCTCAAGGGTTTCCACCCCCCGAATGGCTTGCAGGATCCGGTCCGTGGGCTTGCGGTCGGTGCGGTCATGGAACCACTTGCCGCGCTTGGCCGGTGCCTCCCTCAGCAGCGCCTCCAAGTCCACCGTGGCTGGCGCTCCGTGCTTCTTGGCGGCCTTGATGGCGATGGCGCGTCCCTTGGCGGTTTCTAGCCGGAAGCCCATCATGGTTTGATAGACGGCGCCGATATGCTCCACGTCCAGTGCCCGGTATGAGATGCGCTCCCCATTCAGAACGATCAGCTTTTCCAGCACTCGGTAGATGGTGCCGTCGGCCACCAAAGGCGCTTCCACTCGTTCGCTCACCTGTCGGGCACCGCCGACTTGCGCACCCCGGCCCTCCAGAAAGCGGTAACGGTCCGGGTTGAACAGGGCGCCGTGCCGGCGCGGGCGCCGTCATGCACCATGCGGAACAGGGCGAGCAGTTGAGCGTAGGCGCCGTAGCGTTGGTCCATGGTGTCCGGGTGCAGGGCCGCGTCCTCCCGCAGCCGCTGATGCAAGTTCGCCAAGGAATAGCCGTGCAGGAAAGTCTCGTCTTGGGGCAGCATGTCTCGTTCTTCGGCGTACAGCAGAAAGACCAAGCGCAGCACCACCGTGAGCAGGCCCCGGTACACCTCGTCCGGGCCGTCCTCTAGGGGGCGTTTGAGCAGTTCGCCCCTAGTGGCGTCGTGCGCCGCCTGAAAGCCGCGCAGCAGTTCGTAGAGCGCATGGAGCACCTGTTCGGCCAAGCGCTCGCTCACTTCGTTCTGAAACTTGCGGCTGTTTTCCAGCAAGCCGGCGAGGCGTTGCGGGCGCGGTACGCTCAGCAACCGCGTCTGACTGAGCAACAGGCGCATGGCGGTGCAGATAGGTCGGCCGGCGGTCTGCACCATGTCTTGAACGCGGAAGTCCAGCCAGCCGGAGCTTTCGCCCCGGGGCGCGGAGATCAAGCGCAGGCAGATGCCGTTGAACAGCAGTCCGGCCGGTGTGCCGGTCTGCCGCAGCAGCCGTTCCATGCGCCCATGGGCGGAAATCCCCGACAGGCCGATACCGCCTGCCTGGATGCTTCGGGGCCGCTCCGTATGCCCGTGTGCAGAAGCCTCCGGTTTGCCCCGGCCTTGGGCTGAGCGGTCAAAATCCTCCCCAAGTCCGCAAACGATGACCAGCAGTTGCCAAGAGGAAGTTTCGCTTACGGCGTACTCCGCCCTTGTCTCCCCAACCGCATGGGCTGCGCTGGCAGAGTTTGCGCCGGGGACAGCGCCAGAGCGCACCGCGAAGTTTGGCCGCAAAATCTCGCCGATGTCCGGCGAAGCCGCTTCCAGTTCTTTGGGCAGCGGCGCTTCCCCCGTGCCAGCGTAGCCCCTTGGGGAAAAGCTCCAGCCGAGCACGGAGTGCGCGAAGGCACCAAAGTCTGGCAGATAGGGTTCCGCCGCATCCCCTGCATCGACGTGCCGTTCCTCCACGCAAGCCTGCAGGCATCGCTGCCCCTCAGCATCACGCCGGTTGAGTATCGCCCCCGCACTGACCAGCGCCGGCGCGGACAGCACCAGTCCCGTGGGCCGCACAAAACCCAGCCATTCCAAGTGGGCGGTGATGTTGGGGTCGCGGGCGGGCATGGTCGATTTCAGACGAGAACCATTGGCCTATCGAATCGCTCGGTTACGCGGTTTGGTCCTCAACCGTCCACCGCAACCAAGGAGGGCACGGCAACGGGAACTTGTCCGAGCGCCGCAGGACTGGGGAGCGGGATGTCCCGATGTCCATGCACAAAACCAGCCAAAGCCACCGCCAAGGCGTCCTCCGCCATCTTCAAGACCTCGGCCCGGTCGTCCCCGCAAGTGTTGGCTCCCAGCATATCGGGGAAGGCAACAAAGAACCCACCGCCTTCCTCTGGCGTAAGCACACACGGATAAACTTGGCCAGCCGCCTAGTCGAGTCTAGCAGAGAACTGCCGGGGGTGGGCGCCGTTCAATGCCGGCCGATGGCGTTGAAGTCGATCTCGATGGCTGGCTCGGAACCGCTGTTGGCGAGCTTGATGAAGCCGAGCTCCGCTAAGCGCGTCAACTCTCGATGAAAGGTGCGGTCCGTCACGTTGGCGTAGGCGGCCTTGATGTAGGGGGCTTGGCGCAAGTCTGCATACTTCAGCTTGGCCGAGGGTTCGTCGGCGAACGGGTCCATCGGCTCTGTTTGCTGCAGGAGGAACGCCAGCAACCCGTTCTCCCGTTGGCTGATCGTATGCCGGCGCTTGCTGACCCGCGTATTGAATGCTCTCTGCAGTGCGTCCCGATACACCAAGCGGTTCAGCTTCGTCTTGATGAAGTTGTTGATGACCTTCAACTCGGCGGCGAATCCACGGACGCCGAAGGCTACGAATTCACTCAGGTCGAACGGCTGCGAACGCCGGCTTCGTTGCAGCAGCAGCTTGTATTCATCGCCGTTGCGGTAGAAGTAGTTGGACAGGCCGTAAAAGCCAAGAACGTTGTAGGTGCCGTGAAAGAGGATGCTGGCTTCGACCAGCCGAGACACCCTGCCGTTGCCATCGCCGAACGGGTGCAGGGTGACCAGGAAGAAGTGTGCCAGCAACGCCTGCACCACGGGATGCTCGGCCCTTGCCTGTCGGGAGGTGATGAAGGCAATGAAATCGTCCATCAGGAGGGGCAGGCGTTCGTGAGGCGCACCCCGATGTACGCCGCCAAGGGCTTGCGACCCGACCACCACGGAGTGGTTTCTGAGCCGGCCGGGAACATTGTTCACTTCGTCAGACCCTTGGGTCACCATTTGGTGCATGTGCAGAATGTCGGAGAGACGGATGGGACGGCCGCCGGGCACGAACGTTTCCCTAATCCACTGTTGGGCGCGGGCGGCGTTCCTGACTTGCTGCTGTTCCCGTGATTGATCCGGCGCAGGGAGCGCGCCTTCGTCCAACATGTCCATCTGCCGGCCCACTTCCGCTTCGGTGAGTGGATTGCCTTCAAGGGCGGTGGTGCCATGCACGGCCCTGATCCGATTCAACCGATCCAGTTGCTCCCGCCAAGGGGGCGGCAGAACTAAGTTCAGCGCCGCCTCCTTGTAGGCTTCGATCTGGATCAGATCGGATTGCAGGGTGCGCAATTGCACCCGGTAGTCAAACTTGAACTGCTCCCACCGCACTTTCATGACCTATTATTTGGCAGCTTATTTGACAAACTAACCTACTGAAATAAATTTGAAAATCAAGTTTTATTAGTTTTATTTGACGCCTTATTTGACGCACTATTTGGCAGCAAGCCGCCGATGGGTCACACCCGCCAATGCACAGGATTTCCGCCTCAGTTCGTCTCCGGCCAGAGGTACACCAGCCCCACCGGCTCCACCCGTTGGGCTTGAACCTCGTAGAACTCCCGGATCCGTGCTGGTTCGCGCTCCAAGTCCCGGTCGAATTGATCGAGGCGGCGCTGCCAGTGGCGCATGTCGGCTTCCAGTTGGCGGGTTTCCTCCCGCTTGAAGCCTAGGGTGAGTTGCCGGCGTTCCGCGTTGTGCCGGGCCAGTTCCGCGACTACGCGGCCCCGCTGCCGTTGCAGGGTATCGCGCAGGGCCGTGCTTTCGCGTTGGCCGCGTTCGGTCAGGCGGCGCTTGGCGATGTCCGCGAATTCTTGAGCGCGGCCTTCAAGCTGCGGATGGAGGGCGGCGATGTCCCTTGGGGCGGCGTTCAGCAGCTTGCGCTGGATGATTTCGTTTGGCGCCGGGCCGCCGCTTTTCAGGGATTCGTCCAACAGGGTTAGGGTGCGGGCTTCCGCTTCCCGGGCGTAGGCCCGCAGCGGCCCTTCGCGGCGGCTTGGATCGGTCCAGCGGGCGGCCACCGGCACCAGTTCCTCGTGCAGCCGTTCCGCGCCCATGCCGTACAGGGCCAGCCGGCCCAGCAGGATGACCCGGGGAATGGCATCCTTGGTTTGCGCAAGGCAGGCCCGGGAAAGGTCGTGATGGATGAACCCCTGGGCGCGGAACCGGGCCAGCAGCCGTTGCGCCACCCGCTGCTCCAAGTGCAGGTGTACGCTGTCTTCGCTCAAGTGTCCGGCGTCTTCAAAAACGACCGGGCGGATGGGCGCATCCTTTCGCCATTCGGCGAGCTTTTGGTCAATCTTGCGCGGGATGCGCAGGGAATCCAGAGTCGCCGTCCAACTTGGGTCCGTGGCGGCGCGGTGCTCCAGGGGCGGGAAGGTCCATACGGTTCGGCCGGTTTCGTCCCGGCCCTCCGCAAGGGGCTTGGCGTTCAGCAATTCCAAGGAGCAGGAGAGGGCTTCGCGGAAGGGCGCGATCTGGAATCCCACCCAACTTCGGGAGCGGTCCAGAAGGCTTCGGCAGGTCTCGATCTGTTTGGTCAACTCGGCCTTCCGCTCCCTGGCGTCTTCGAGTTCCTCGGTTGCTGCCTGCTTTCGGGCCACATCCAGATTGGCTTTTTCGATTTGGCGCTTCAGGTTGTCCGCCTCACGATGGCGGATGCCGCTCCGCAGCCGCCATTCCACATCGTCGTCAATGACTTTGGACAGGCTGCCCAGCTCCCTCTTGATGGTCTCCGTCTTGGTCGCCAGCACTTCCAGTACCCAGTCTTCCACCCGTTGCGGCAGCACGAAGTAGTGGCAGTTGACCTCGCCGGCCGGCTGTAGCTTGCGGTCGATGCGGCCGTTGCGCTGTTCGATGCGGCCGGGGTTCCAAGGCAGATCAAAGTGGAAGAGGTCCGTGCAATGGGCCTGCAAGTTCAGGCCCTCGCGGGCGGCGTCCGTGGCGATCAGGATGCGCAAGGGATCCTTCGCGGGGTCGGCATTGAAGCGGCGCTGGATCTCCCGGCGGCGGGGGCCGCTGGTCAGACCGTCGATGATCTCGATGCGCTCGTCGGCGCGGTCCGTGCCCTCAATGGCCTGTTCCAGCATATTCTTGAGATAGCGCTTCGTGCCTTCGCGGTTTTCCGTGAAGATCAGCATACGGCGGTTGTTCCAAGCCGGTTCGTTGCTGCTGGGCGGCTGCCCTAAGGGCGGCAGGTCTGAGCATTGATTTTCGCGCATCCAGTCGATCAGGCGGTGGGTTTTGGCGTCCGGTAGGTGGCGATGGTCTTCGGCGATATTCCGCATTTGCCGAAGAAGCTCCTGCTCCTTGGCCCAAAGCGCGGCCTCCATGTCCGCCGCCTTCTTCTCAGCGGCCAAGGTGAGGGCCTTTATCTGCGCCTCTTCCTCCGCTTCGACCTCCTCACCTCGCCATGCGGCGCGTTCGTCGTCCGCGTCCACCAGCTGCAGAAAAAGTTCGGCATCGGCGTGCGCTTCCGGGACAGGTGCGCCGCGTGCTTCGGCCTGATGCATATTGGCCCAATGCCGCTCCACGGTGGCGCTGTGTACTTTCAGGCTGCGGGCGAACGCCTCAATGGAGGACAGCAGGCGTTGCTGCAAGCCCACCACCAGCAGGCCGGCGGCGGCCTTCGCTTTGTTGGATGCTTGGGTGTGCCGCCGTTCGCGGGCGGTGCGGTACTCATCGAGCAGGCGGGAAAGCTGAAGCTCCGGCGCGTCTGGCGGCAAGCCGTCAATGGCGAGCCGCTTGACGTTGCGGTTCGGGAACCCGCCTTGGATCTCGCGGATGTCGTCCTTCAGGCGGCGCACCATCACGTCTTCCAAGTCGCGCTTGCCGCGCACCTTGACGCCCCGGGTGAAGCGGTAGGGGTCCAGCAGTTCCAGCAAGGTGGGGAAGCTGTTGGAGTGGCCGTTGTGGGGCGTTGCTGAGAGGAACAGGCGGTGCTCGAAGCGGGCACAGAGGTCCCGAGCAGCGCGGGTGAACTTGGTCTCGATGCCGTAGCGCCCGCCGGACGATGGCGCCGCGTGGTGCGCTTCGTCCAGGATCAGCAAGCTGCCCGGCAGCATGTCTCCCAGCCATTCGCGCATGGGGTCGGTGTATGCCGGGTCGATCAGCAGGTTGTGGGAGACCAAAAAGCGGCTGTGGGTGCGCCAAGGGTTGACGCCGAAGCCGCGCTCCCGGCGCATTCTGGAGACGTAGGCGCGGTCTAGAACCGCGAAGATCAGCCCGAAGCGGTCCTCCAGTTCCCCCTTCCATTGCTCCAGCACGGAGGGTGGCGCGGCGACTACGATGCTCTTGACCTTGCGGCGCAGCAACAGCTCCCGGGCGATCAGCCCCGCTTCGATGGTCTTGCCGAGGCCGGTGTCGTCGGCGATGAACAGGTTGACACGGGGCAGGCGCAGGGCCTTGCGCAGCGGCTCCATCTGATAGGCGTCGATCTTGATGCCGGCCCGAAAGGGCGCTTGGAACAGGTTCGGCTCCGTCGCCGTGGTGCAGTTCCAGCGCAGGGTGTGGAAGAAGGCGGCGAAGTAGCGCGGCGCATCGAACCCCTTGGCGGCAAGGTCCGCCCAGCCCTCCTCCTCCAGGATGCGCCGGTCCAGTTCGCATTCCCAGAAGATACGAAGCTTCTGGCCTTGGGCGTCGTCGTCCGCACAAGCCAGCGCCACCTGCGCCGAGCCGCCATCTGTAGGCCGCACCACATCCTCCACCAGCCAGCGCCGGGAGCGTACCTGCACCAACTCCCCAATGCGGGGCGGGCGGTCGGGAAGGCGAGTTGTCGAAATGGCGCCCATACTAGTGTCCTGTCCCGTGAATAAGTGCGCTTTGGATGCGAGGGATTTTTTGGCTCCTGGCAAGGCGCGACAACGCCGTGTGGCAGGCACCACACAAGGCGGAGCAACGCAGCCAGGAAGGCGGAGCAACGCAGCCAGGAGTTCTCGCAGCGGATTCGCTGCGCTGACGCGCAGGGAACCTGAGGGTGCGTCACGCGCTTCCAATATCCGATATAAAGGCGGTCGCGTTGGGCGCGAGGCCGTTCAGGCACTGGTGTGTGCGCACCCGTCCAGGAGTTTGGCCCGGGCTGTGATCGGCGTTTTAACGCTGGCGGCGCGGCCTTGTGCCGCGACCCCGTATGCAAGAGTGAACGTTTTGCCGCAGCCTCGCCCAACGCGACCGTTGGACAATAGTGGAGGGATTTGAGATGGCTGGCAAGAAAGCGGCGCCTTTGGAGGTCGTTCATCCGGACTGTGCGGGCATCGACGTGGGCAAGCGCAAGCACTACGTGGCGGTGGACCCCTCGCGGTTCGAGGATCCGGTGCGCAACTTCGGGACGTTCACGGGCGATCTGGAGGCAATGGCCGAATGGCTTGGGGCGTGCGGGGTTCGCCAAGTGGCGATGGAGTCCACGGGGGTGTACTGGATCCCGGTGTTCGAGGTGCTCGACCGGGCGGGTTTCGAGGTGTGCCTGGTGAACCCGAGGGCGACCAAGCAGGTGAGCGGGCGCAAGAGCGACGTGCTGGACTGCCAATGGGTCCGGCAACTCATGAGCTACGGACTGTTGCGGGGAGCGTTCCGGGCGCCGGACGCACTGTGTCCGATGCGCTCCTACGTGCGCCAGCGCGGCCAACTCATCCGCGACCGCAGCCGCTCGGCGCAACACATGCAAAAGGCGCTGACGCAAATGAACGTGCAGTTGGACAATGTGCTGAGCGACATCATGGGCAAGACCGGCCAGTTGATCGTGCGCGCCATCGTCGCGGGCGAGCGAGACGGGGCGGCGCTGGCGCGGTGCCGGGATGGGCGCTGCAAGGCCGACGAGGCGACCATCGCGGCAAGCCTGCAGGGCAACTGGCGCGGCGAGCACCTGTTCGCCCTGGAACAGGCGTTGGTCCGCCACGACGTGCTGCAAGGCCAGATCGAGGCGTGCGAGACGCGCATCAACGCCGAACTTGACGGACAGGCCCGGAACAGGGCGGCGAACCAGCCGTCCCCGACGGCGCGGAGCGCCCGCGAACGCCTCCTGCGGGAACGGTTGCGGCAAATGCTGGGGGCCGACTTGACCGCGATTCCGACCGTGGGCGTGGAGACGGCCCTGACGGTCGCCGCGGAGGTCGGCGCGGACTTGTCGCGCTTTGCCACGGCCGCCCACTTCTGCTCGTGGCTGGGCTTGGCGCCCGGGACCCGCATCAGCGGCGACAAGCGTCTGGGCGGCCCACCGGCTAGACAGACCAACCGGGTCGGTCAGGCGTTGCGCATGGCGGCGAGCACCGCCCGCAACAGCAAGACCGCCATCGGCGCAGCGCATCGCCGACGCCTCTCGCGCATGGACTCCGCCAAGGCGGTCAAGGCAACCGCCCATCAACTGGCCCGGTTGATGTACGCCATGCTGACCCGCGGCGAGGAGTACGTCGAACGCGACTTGGCGGCCATGGAAACGGAGCGTCGCGACCGCCAGATCAAACACCTGCAGCGCCAAGCACGGCACTTCGACCTAGCGCTCGTGCCAGCGGAACAAGCCGCTTGAAAACGGATCGCTCTCACGCCGAAAATCGGTGGTTGGCTGGATGTTCCATGCAAGCCTAAAAGACCCGCAGACAATGTGTGGTTATTTGCGGGACAGGACATTAGGTTTGGGTGAGACCGCAACGGATGATCTCGCCGCCCCAGAGGCGCTTAAGAAACGTCACCATGGGCAGGACGCGAATGTCGTCCCAAAGTGCCTGCCGCTCGCCCAAGTACACACCGTAGCAGACGGTGCGGCCTTTGCCGAGGTCCTCCCTGACCCGATGCAGCCCTCGGTTGAAGCGCTTCTCCCAACGGGACGACGCCTTCACCTCAACGGCGACGAAGCCGGCCGCCGTCTCGCACAGCACGTCCACCTCCGCCCCGTCGTAGCTGCGCCAGAAGTGCAGCTTGTAGTCCAAGGCGGAATAGGCAAGGTAGGCGCGCAGTTCGTTCAGGATAAAGGTTTCCGCCAGCGGCCCCAACTCCTGATCGGTGGGCGGATAGGGCAGCCGGCCGGTCAGCGCCCGGGCGACGCCGCTGTCGAAGAAGTAGAATTTGCTCTGCCGCACCTGTTTGTTGGCGGACTTCAGCCGCCAAGGCGGCAGCCAGTAGCCGAGCAGCGTGTCCGTGAGTATCTCGAAGTGGCTCTGCACCGTTCGGCGGTTGACGCCTACGTCGCGCGCAATGCTGGAGGCGTTGGTCATCTGCGCGTTCTGACGGGCGGCCACTTCCAGGAACCGTGCGAAGGCCCCCAGATTCCGGGTGAGCGCCTCCGCCTGCACCTCCTGCATCAGATAGGTTTCGGCGTAGGTTCGCAGGTAGTCCTTGGGGTCCGCCTCGGTCACCGCCATCGGCAGGGCGCCGAACGGCAAGATCCGCGCCACGTCCAGGTCGGAGGCCATCTCCGCCGACACCAACGGCATCATGGACTTGGTGACGGCGCGGCCGGCGAGCAGATTAACGCCGCCGCGCCTCAGCTTGCGGGCGCTTGAGCCAGAGAGCACGAAGCGCAGGCGCCGAGACTCCATCAGTCTATGCACCTCGTCCAGCAGTTGCGGCACCTTCTGCACTTCGTCGATCACCGCCCAGCTGTGCGGCGGCAGGGCGGCGAGCTCCCTGTACAGTGCCTGCGGCTCCTTGCTCAGCCGCAAGGCCTCGCCCGTATCAAGCAGGTCGTAGCTGACCGCGTCAGGAAAACGGCTGCGGATCCAGGTGGATTTTCCGGTGCCTCGGGGGCCGAACAAGAAGATGGATCGGGCCGGCGTCGGCAGTAATCTTGTGTACATAGATGCCGATTTTACCGGAATTTTGGATACTTATATGGCTATTTACGCCGGACGATGTCGGTGCTTCTCCGCGTGACCCGGACGCGGCTTGTTTGCTCAGTCCGCAAGCAGCGGCGCCATCGTCGGCCACAGGGCGTCCAGCAGCAGAGGTTGCGCCTTCGCGGTGGGGTGGATGCCGTCCGCCTGCATCAGGCCGGGCTGTAGGGCCACGGCGTCGATGAAGGACTCGGCCAAGGGCACGTCATGGGCGTCGGCGACCTCGGCGAACAGGGCCTTGAACGCCTCGGTGTAGCGGTGCCCGTAGTTAGGTGGTATCTGCATGGGCACCAGCAACAGGCGGCGGCTGGTCGGGTCCGCCAGTTGGATCATTTGCCCGAGGTTGCGCTTGATTTCCTCTATCGGGTAGCCGCGCAGGCCATCGTTGCCGCCGAGTTCGATGACGAGCAAGTCCGGGTCATGGGCGGCCAGCGCCGTCGGCAGCCGCGCCAAGCCGCCGTTGGTGGTTTCCCCGCTGATGCTGGCGTTCACCACCCGCCAAGGGCGCTGCTGTTGGTCCAGCCGCCACTGCAGCAGGGCCACCCAGCCCTGTTCTCGTTGAATCCCGTAGGCGGCGCTGATACTGTCGCCGTAAATTAAAATAGTTGCGCGTCGATCGGCGTTCGCCGCCGCCGCAATGATCGTCAGAACGCCCGCTAGGGCGGCTCGGCGTACGGCTACCACCCACCAGGATACGGTTTGCTGCATGAGTTCTTGTGTTGTTCGGGCGGTTGGCGTTGAAAAAAGCGTCCCCACTGCGGCGGGACGGCTGCACATCTTGAATGGCGTCGACATCGAAATCAACGCTGGAGAGAGCTTGGCCATCATCGGCGCCTCCGGTTCGGGGAAGACCACCCTGCTCGGCATACTCGCCGGGCTGGATTTGCCGAGCGCCGGCAGCGTCACCTTGGCCGGTCGGGAAATCACCGCCATGGATGAGGAGCAGCGCGCCTTGGTGCGCGGCGAACATGTCGGCTTCGTTTTTCAGACTTTTCAATTACTGAGCAGTCTAACCGCCTTGGAGAACGTCATGCTGCCGGCCGAACTGCGCGGCGACGCGGACGCCGCCGACAGCGCCTTGGACCTGCTGCGGCAGGTGGGCATTGGTAACCGCAGCGGCCACTACCCACGTCAGTTGTCCGGCGGCGAACAGCAGCGCGTGGCCATCGCCCGGGCCTTCGCCTCGCGCCCCAGCGTCCTATTCGCCGACGAACCCACCGGCAACCTGGACACCCGCACCGGCGCGCGCATCATCGACCTGCTCTTCGACTTAAACAGGGCCTTCGCCACCACCTTGGTGCTGGTCACCCACGACGATCGCTTGGCCGCCGGCTGTGGGCGGGTGGTGGAGATCGAGGCTGGGAGGCTGCTGTCGTGAACCTGCGTCTGGCCCTGCGCCTAGCATGGCGGGACTGGCGCTCCGGGGAATTGGCGCTGCTGCTGTTGGCCTTGTTGGTGGCGGTGGGCACGGTCACCGCCATCAGCTTGTTTGTGGACCGGCTACACCAAGCGCTGCTGCTGGAGTCCGCCAACTTCCTGGCGGCGGACCTTCAGGTGCGCGCCTCCCATCCCATTCCCGAGGCGCTGCGCCACGAGGCGGAAGTGCGCGGCCTCGCCCATGTGGACGCCTTGGTTTTTCCCTCCATGGTCTATGCCGGCGATGAGCGGCACCAACTCATTAGCGTGAAGGCTGTCGGCGCCGGCTACCCTTTGCGGGGAACCCTGATCACCGGGCAGGTGCCCTTTGGCCGAGGCGCTCCGTCGGCGGGCATCCCCGCACCGGGCGAAATCTGGCTGGACTCCCGGTTGTTTCCCGCCTTGGGGGTTGAGTTGGGGGACCGAGTGGAGGTTGGGGTGGCGTCCTTCAGAGTCGGTCGGGTGCTCATCAAGGAGCCGGACCGCGGTGGCAGCTTCTTCGACTTGGGGCCCAGGCTGTTGATGAACCTCGCCGACGTGCCGGCCACGGAGGTGGTGCAGCCCGGCAGTCGCATCCGCTATCGGCTGCTGCTGCGCGGCGAGGAGGCGGAACTAGACGCCTTGAGGGACGCCCTGAGCCTTGGTCCTGGCTATCGTTGGGTGGGCATTCGCGAGAGCAGCCCACGCATCGGCGCCGCCTTGCGCCGGGCGGAGAGCTTCCTGCTGTTGGGCGGGCTGCTGGCCGTGCTGCTGGCCGGCGTGGCGGTGGCCCTGTCGGCGCACCGCTACGCCCGCCGCCACTACGACCATGTGGGCATCCTGAAGACCTTGGGGGCGGGGCCAAAGGGCATTCTGTATGGCTTTCTTGGCATTCTGAGCGTGGTCGGCCTGTTGAGCGTGGCCCTCGGCCTTTCCCTAGGCGGCGTCTTGCACTTGAGCATCGTGGCCGCCTTGGACGCCCTGATTCCCGTCAACTTACCGCCGCCGAGCGCCCGGCCCCTCCTGCTTGGCACCGCTACTGGCCTGATTTGCGCCTTGGCCTTCGCCATGCCGCCGCTCCTGCATCTCAAGAACATCTCCCCGTTGCGCGTGATTCGCCGCAACCTGGGCGCGGCCCCGATGTCCGAGTGGCTGACTTGGGGTGCCGCGGCGGCCGGCGGCCTGCTGCTGTTGATCTGGTACAGCAAGAGCCTGACCTTGACCCTTTGGACCCTGTTGGGTAGCGGGACGGTGCTCTTGGCCTTCGGCGGCTTGGCCTGGCTGCTGCTGCACGGCAGCCGCGCCGCCGGCATGCAGGCCGGCAGCCGCCTGCGCTTGGCGTTGGCCGCCTTGCAGCGACGGCATCGGGACAGCATCGCGCAGATTCTGGTGTTCGGGCTGGCCATCATGCTGCTGTTGGTCTTGGTGCTGCTGCGCACCACCTTGATCGATGAGTGGCGTTCGGCGTTGCCCGACGACGTGCCCAACCACTTCCTGATGAACGTCACCCCGGCGCAGCTGGCGGGGGTGGACGCCTTGTTGGACGCCCATACCGAACGCCGAGGCCCTCTGTATCCCATGGTGCGGGGCCGGGCGGTGACGGTGAACGGCGTGGACGCCAAGGCATGGGATGCCGGGTTAAGCGCTGAGAGAGAACGGGAAGGGGAACTTTCGGAAGAGCTTAACCTGACTTGGACGCAGACGTTGCCCAAGGACAACGAGGTCACCGCCGGGTCTTGGTGGGCGCCGAACGACGAACGGCCGTTGGCTTCCTTGGAGGATGAGTACGCCGCGGAACTCGGTCTCGGCTTGGGCGACCGCATTGAGTTCGACATCGGCGGACGTCGGGTGGAGACCGAGGTCGCCAGCCTGCGGTCCCTCGACTGGGAGAGCATGCAGCCCAACTTCTTGGTCATCCTTTCTCCTAGTGCCCTGCGCAACTTTCCGACCACCTACATGACCAGCTTTTTCCTGCCGGCCGAAGACAAGGCCTTTTTGAACCGCCTGCTTTCCGAGTTTCCCACCGTGACCGTCATTGAGGTGGACGCCATAGTGGAGCAGATCAAGCGCATCATCGACCGAGTGACCCAAGCGGTGGAGTTGGTGCTGGCGCTGGTGCTGGCCTCCGGCTGCTTGGTGCTAGTGGCCAGCATTCAGGCCAGCCGGGACGCCCGTCTTTCCGAACACGCGCTGCTGCGTGCCTTGGGCGGTACCCGCGCCCTAATCACCGGCAGCCTGGCCTTTGAATTCGCCCTATTGGGCGCCTTCTCCGGTTTGGTGGCGACGGTGGGCGCGGAGGTCACCGTGGCGCTGCTGCAAACCCAGGTGTTTGAACTGCCGGCCAGCGCCCATCCAGCGCTTTGGGCCTTAGGGCCGGCGGTTGGTGCCTTACTAGTTTTGGGCGTAGGGCTGGTCGGCACCCGGCGGCTGGTGTCGTCGCCGCCCATGCTGGTGTTGCGCAACGTGGAGTAGGCTTGGGGTGTCGATGCGCGAGCTGGCCGTGGGGAAATTGGGGGTGTCCTCTTGAAGTGGCGAAAAGAGTGCAACGGGCTGTCACCTCGGAGTGGCGTTTGTGGGCTGCGCCTGTGCAAGTTGGCCGTTCGTTGGGCGGCCTTGGCGTTGGCCGCTGCCGCGGCGCCGACGGCGGGGCTCGCGGAAGTGCGCTTGGCCACATCGGTCAGCTTGGTGCGCATGGTGGTTGCGCCGGACGGCAGTTCGCAAGCCCAGCTGGCGGATTCGGCCTTGGCGGTGGCGGGGGACGAACTGCGCTACGTCATCACCTTCATCAACACCGGCGTGCTTGCGGTGGATGGCGGCGCCATCGTCATCACCAACCCCATCCCCGAGGCCGCGGAGTATGTATTCGGTTCCGCCGGCGGGGATGGCGCCCGGGTCCTTTACGCGGTTGACCCGGACGGGGATTTCGCCACCTTCCAGCATCTTTCCGTGGTAGAGGGCAACTCGCCGCGGCCGGCCAAGGCTGCGGATGTGCGGGCGTTGCGCTGGATCTACGAGTTAAGCCTAGCCCCCGGCGCGTCCGGCGAGGTTTGGTTTCACGCCTATCTCAAGTCCTCCGATCGGCAATAGAGACCGTCGCCGCCCAACAGAGGGCGGCGGTTTAGAGCAGCGTCTCAGTTCGAAATGGGCAGCAAGCAGCGGCGCGAGTCGAAGGGCTGAGCTGAGACAGGGTCTGGCGAAGCGGCGCCGTTTTGCGTTGACGTCCTTTTCCAGTACAATCGCCGCCCTTTTTTCAACAACAGGTCGAATGTCCATGCCCCATGTACGGATCCGGGAGAACGAACCCTTTGACGCCGCCTTGAGGCGGTTCAAGCGTTCGTGCGAGAAGGCCGGCATCCTCTCCGAGGTGCGCCGTCGCGAGTTTTACGAAAAACCCACCTCCGTACGCAAACGCAAGGCCGCCGCCGCGGTCAAGCGCCACGTCAAGAAGCTGCAACGCGAAGCCCGTCGCTTTGAAAGAACCCACTAGCCTTCCACAACGCTCCCCCGCCGCCTTCACCAGTGCCGCGAACGCGAAGCGCGTTCGCAGGGTTGCGGATGGATGCCAGGCCGTTAACTGAAGCCGCCGCCGAGGGGTCGGAGGGGAGGGGGCCGCTGATACCCGTCATTTTGGCCGGAGGGCTGGGCAGCCGCCTCTGGCCGATGTCCAGAGCCTTGTTTCCAAAGCAGTTTCAAGCCTTTTTCGGCGGGCGCTCGCTGCTGCAGAACACCCTGCTGCGGGCCGCCAAGGTCAGTGTCGAGCCGCCCATCCTGGTCTGCAACGAGGCGCATCGCTTCGCCGCCGCACAGCAGTGCGAGGCTTTGGCTTTGCCTTGGCGCTGCATCGTGCTTGAAGCCGAGGGCCGCAACACCGCACCGGCCATCGCTGTGGCGGCCCATATCGCCGTGGCCGACCATGCTCAGGCGCAGTTGCTGGTGTTGCCTTCCGATCATTTGATCGACGATGTGGATGGCTTCAAAGCGGTGGTGGAAGTCGGCGCCCTGGCCGCCGCCCAAGGCAAGCTGGTGACCTTTGGCGTTCGTCCCGGCTTCCCGGAAACCGGATACGGCTACATTGAGCTCGACATCCCGGAAAGGACGCCTTGGGCGTCGCTCATGGCCAAAGGGTCAGGCTCAGGCGCAGCGGCGTCTGCCGCCCCGGAGGGAACTGCGTCGGCGCCATGCGTTGCCGAAGGGGCGGATGCCGCTGCGACGGCATCGTCTCCGGCCCCATTGGAATCCCTCTCCGTGCGGTCATTCGTGGAGAAGCCGGATTGGGTAACCGCCCAAGCCTTGGTTCGCTCCGGCAGCCACTTCTGGAACAGCGGCATGTTCCTATTCAATGCGCAAATCGGCTTGGCTGAAATCGAAGCCCACAGCCCCCAGATGGCGCAAGCGGTAGTGGCGGCCTACCGGCAAGGCCGTTCCGGGCAGGCGTGGTCAGGCCCCGAACAAACGGGGGAAAAGCCGTCCGACGCGGAGGGCGGCAGCGGCCAAGCCGGCCCTAGTTCGATGCAAAAAACTTCTCCGCCGCCGAGCAAATCTGGATTCTTCCGGCCCGGCCCGGCCTTTCTGGACAGCCCAGCCGGCTCCTTCGACAAGGTGGTGATGGAGAAGACCGACCGGGCCGCGGTGGTGCCGATGGACGTCGGCTGGGCCGACGTCGGCTCCTGGCGGGCGATCGGGCAAGCCATTCCAGCCGATGCAAGGGGCAACCGCATTCAGGGCGACGTGGTGGCTTTGGATGCCGACAACAACCTCATCCAAGCGCAGAACCGGCTGGTTGGCGCCTTGGGAGTGAGCAACCTCACCATCGTGGAGACTGCTGACGCCGTGTTGGTTGCGGACCGCGGCCGTGTGCAGGACGTCGGTGCCTTGGCCGACCAACTCAAGCACTCCGGCCGCTCGGAACACGGACGGCATTGCGAAGTCTTTCGTCCTTGGGGAAGCTGGCGGAAACTGCACGAGGGTCCCCGCTTCAAGATCAGGCGCCTCAAGCTCAAGCCCGGCGCCGGCATCACCTTGCCGAAGCATCGCCATCGCGCTGAGCATTGGGTGGTGGTGCAAGGGGTCGCCGAGATCACAGGGGATGGGAGAACCTTCACTTTGGACGAGAACTGCGGTGCGCAAACTCCGCAGGGGTCCGCGCACCGGCTGCGCAATGCCGGCCAAACGCCGTTGGAGCTCATTGAAGTGCAAGTGGGCGAGCAGCTGGACGAAGACGAAGGCGAAGGCGAACGGCTGAAGGAGGGCGAGGCGCCGCCCCCGCCCGCCTGACTCCACTTGCTGCTCTGCGTCGGGCCACGACCGGCGGCCGGTTCCACACCAAGGCGCATTGGTGATAATCTGACCGCTATGGCCGGCTCCATTCCCGAAGGGTTCATTGACGAACTCCTGAACCGCATCAACATCGTTGAGATCGTCGGTGCCCGGGTGCGAATCAAGCAGGGGGGCAAGGACTTCAAGGGGCTATGCCCGTTTCACGACGAGAAGACGCCCTCGTTCACCGTCAGCCCCGCCAAGAACCTCTTCTACTGCTTTGGCTGCGGCGCCGGCGGCAGCGCCATCAAGTTCCTGCAGCAATTTGAGGGGTTGACGTTTCCCGAGGCGGTGGAATCCTTGGCCGCCTCCGTGGGCATGGAGGTTCCCCGGCAAAGGTCGAACGCCCCGCGACGGGACTTGCGCCCCCTCTATGACGCCATGCTCGCCGCTGAGGGCTACTACAGAGACAAGCTGAAGAAAGCCCCTGACGCCATCGCCTACCTCAAAGGACGCGGCCTAACCGGCGACATCGCCCGAGAGTTTTGCCTCGGCTTCGCCCCCAACGCCCGGGACGCCCTGCATCGGGCCATGACCGGCGGCGACCACTCCATCAACGCCAAGGTGCTTTTGGAAGCTGGGCTGATCGGCAAAAACGAGAAGGGCCGGGAATACGACCGCTTCCGCCATCGCATCCTGTTTCCGGTGCGCGACGCCCAAGGCCGCGTCATCGCCTTCGGCGGGCGGCTGCTTGGCGAAGGCCAAGGGCCGAAATATCTGAACTCGCCGGAAACGCCCATTTTCCGCAAGGGCCAGGAACTCTACGGGCTGTTTGAAGCCCGTCGGTCGGCCCGTCAACTCAAATCCCTGATCGTCGTTGAAGGCTACTTGGACGTCATCGCCCTGGCCCAAGCCGGCATCCGCAACACCGTGGCCACCTTGGGCACCGCCACGGGCGAGGATCACTACCGCAAGCTCTACCGCTATGTGGAGGAAGTGATCTGCTGTTTTGATGGGGACCCTGCCGGGCGCCGCGCCGCTTGGAAGGCCTTGGAGAGCGCACTCGGCAGCCTGAGCGGCGGGCGCCGCCTCAAGTTCGTGCTGCTACCCGAAGGGGAGGATCCGGACAGCTTGGTGCGGCGGGAGGGCGCCGAGGGCTTTCATCTTCGGCTGACGCGGGCCACGCCGGCCATCGAGCATCTTTTCGCTGGGCTGAGCGAGGGCCTCGATCTATCCACCATAGACGACCGCGCCCGCCTTGCCGAGCTGGCCACGCCTTACATTGAGCGGGCGCCGGCGCAAAGCCCACTGCAGCAGATGATGCGTGGGCGCCTGCGGGACCTCACCGGGGTTGGCGAAAGCGCTAAGTGGCCGACGTCGCAAGCGCGGCCGGCGGTGCCGAGGGCCTCCGCCCGTCGGCCGCAGCGCAACGGCTTGGCGCAGCACCTGCTGTCGCTGCTGTTGAAGGCGCCGCAGTTGATTCGCCAATCGGCGCCGGAGGCGGTGGACGCCTTGGCGGAGTCGCAGCCACAGCGGTTGTTCGGCGAGGTGGTCCGTTACGCCGCCGAGCACAGCGAGCTTGATCCGGCCCAGCTGCTCGGCCGCTGGGCCGGCCAAGAGGGCCATGCCGATCTGCTGGAGCTGCATCGGCGGCTGGTCATGCTGGCGCCGGAGGCCATGGCCGTGGAGTTTCGGGAGGGAATGGATCGGCTGCTGGCTTCCGCGCGGCGGCGGCGGCGCGAACGTCTCAAGCAGGAAATGCGTGAAGACCCCACCCATGCGATGGAAAAGCTGGCTGAAGGCTTTTCCGCGCTTCGCCGGGATGTCGAGAAAAACCGCGCCAACTCACCGCCTGTGCTGAACCCTTGAAGCGGGAAGGCGTCTGACCGTTCCCGTTTAATGAACCCGGCGAATGCTCGGCCAAGGAAGGCGGCGTCGCCGCTTGAAAACGCCTTTTTCAACACCAAATAGGTTTGTGCGGCTATAATATGTCGTTTGCTTAGGTTCGCTTGGCTTGGTCGCGCCGGATGCGTTCCGGCCCAAGCACCGCAAGCGGGCGTTGCCTTGGGGCCGACGAATGGCGGGCGTCGGTTGAGCGGTGCAGCTCATTTTCTCAGTTTCCCCCGCATTCAGGAACAGACCAGAGCAACCGTTGAGGCACCATGAAAAACCAAGCTCAGCAGCAGCAACCCTCCCGTTTGAAGGAACTGATCGCCAAGGGCAAGGAGCAGGGCTACCTGACCTTTTCTGAGGTCAACGACCATCTGCCCGAAGACCTGTCGGATTCCGACCAAATCGAGGAAGTCATCTCCAAGATCAACGACATGGGCATTGAGGTGCATGAACATGCGCCGGATGCCGATGACCTGCTGAGCGCCGAAGAGAACACCGTCGATGAACTGGCCGCCGAGGAGGCTGCCGCCGCTCTAGCCGCAGTGGAGACCGAGGCCGGCCGCACCACGGATCCAGTGCGCATGTACATGCGGGAGATGGGTTCCGTGGATCTGCTGACCCGCGAGGGCGAGATCGCCATCGCCAAGCGTATCGAGGAGGGCATTCGGGATGTGCTTTCGGCCTTGGCCAAGTTTCCGGAAGTCGTGGAGTACATCCTGGACGCCTACAGCGAACTCAGCAAGGAAGGGCAGCTCTCCAACCTGTTGGTCGGCTATTTGGATCCCACGGATCATGTGCCCCGCGCTCCGCAAACGGGGCCGGCGGCCAAAAAAGAAGCCCCGGCGGCGATGGGCGCGGTAGGGGAGGCCAAGGCCGTAGAGGCGGCGCCACCCCCAAGCGCCTCGGCCATGCCAGTTGCTGCGGCCATGCCGACCGCCGCAGCCGCGCCAACGCTGGCAGCCGTGCCAACGCTGGCAGCCGTGCCAGCCCCAGCGGCGGTGCCGACCACAATGGCAGTCCCAATGGTGAAGGCGGTGCCAACTGCGGCGGCGCCAACCGTGGCGGCTGCGCCAACTCCGGCCGCAGAAGGCGTCAATGCCAGCGCCGATGCGGACGGCGGCACCGCCAACCAAGGCCAAGAAAGCGTCGAGCAGCCTCCCGCAGCCCAGCATGGGGCTGAGCATCAGGCCGCGGCCGCGGTCGCCATCGACCGTGCCGAGGCCGGCGCAACGGCGGAAGGCTTGGCCGGCGCTGAAGCGCCAGCCGAGTCTGCCGGCCAAGCCGAGGAGGCTGTCGCCGACGGTGCCGAGGCCGCTGCCGGCCCAAAGAGCGCTGGCAGCCTGGAACTCAACGAGGGTCAAGGCGCCGCCAACGAAGCCGTTGCGGCCGGCGGCTTGGAAGCGGGCGGGGACAAGGGGCAGGACAAGGCGGCGGCGGTGAAAAAGAGCGTCGCGCCCGCAAACGCTCCCAAGGGGCCGGATCCGGTGAAGGCGAAAAAGCGCTTCACGGCCTTGCGGCGCCAATTCAACAAGACGCAGAAGATAATCGGCGAACGAGGCCGCGCCAGCCGCGAGTCCAAGGCGCAGGTCGCCGCCCTCGGACGCAAATTCCAGTATTTCAAGCTGACGCCTAGGTATTACGACGAGATCGTCAGCTGGGGGCGGCAGGCGTTCATTGAAGTGCGCCGCTTGGAGCGCGCCCTCACCACCATCTGCTTGCAGCAGGCACGGGTGCCGCGGGAAGTCTTCCGCAAGGAGTACGTCGGCAAGGAGACCACCATCAACTGGGCCAATCGGCTGATTCGGGCTAACCAACCCTATTCGCCGGCCGTCGCGGCGCACAAGGAGGAGATCGCCCGCATCCTTAGGAAGCTGCGCGCCCTGTGCGCCGAAACCGGTCTGTCGGTGACGGAGATCAAGGAAGTCAACCGCGCCATGTCCTTGGGCGAGGCCAAGGCGCGGCGGGCCAAAAAGGACATGGTGGAAGCCAACTTGCGCCTAGTGATCTCCATTGCCAAAAAATACACCAACCGCGGCTTGCAGTTTCTGGATCTCATCCAGGAGGGCAACATCGGCTTGATGAAGGCGGTGGACAAGTTCGAGTACCGGCGCGGCTACAAGTTTTCCACCTACGCCACTTGGTGGATACGTCAGGCGGTCACCCGCTCCATCGCCGACCAGGCGCGCACCATCCGCATTCCGGTGCATATGATCGAGACCATCAACAAGCTGAACCGGGTGTCCCGGCAGATGGTGCAGGAAATGGGGCGGGAGCCGAAGCCGGAGGAACTCGGTCAGCGCATGGAGATGACCGAGGACAAGGTGCGTCGGGTGCTGAAGATCGCCAAGGAGCCGATCTCCATGGAAACTCCCATCGGCGACGATGACGACTCCCACATCGGCGACTTCGTGGAGGACCCGAATGGCGGCCTGCCGGTGGATATCGCCACCGAGGACGGCCTGAAGCAGCTGATCGGCAACGCTCTCGGCGGCCTGACGGCGCGTGAGGCCAAGGTGCTGCGCATGCGCTTCGGCATTGGCATGAACACCGACCACACCTTGGAGGAGGTCGGCAAGCAGTTCGACGTCACCCGGGAGCGCATTCGCCAAATCGAGGCCAAGGCGCTGCGCAAGCTGCGCCATCCCAGCCGCTCTGAGCATTTGCGCAGCTTCTTGGAAGAGGCGGCCTCCGCCGGCAAGCGTTAGGGTCGGTTAGCACTATTCGGGCTGGCTTTGCCGAGGGGCGTTTCTTCGGCTTGCCGCCCCGGCCAGCGCCGCAAGTGTTATAGTCCGCGTTCAGGGCCTATAGCTCAGTTGGTTAGAGCAGTGGACTCATCAATAGGTGCCCCCGCTCCGAAAGGGCCGGGTGGAACGGGATGAATTCAGGGAACCCGCAGCGGGGCAGGCCGGCGGCAACCCTGAGCCAAGCCGGCGGTACACCGCCGGAAGGTGCAGAGACTACCTGAGGGCTGATCGGGCCTCCGCTTGCTGGTCGTTGAGCGGGGTGTCGGTCAAAGCGCCCTTAATGACAGGCTGGAGCGTCCCGCGCCCTAACGTCAAGCCGAGGGCGGTGAGATAGTCCGCGCCCGGCGGAAACGCCGGGGGTTCGTGAATCCATTGGTCCCAGGTTCGAGTCCTGGTGGGCCCACCAATTTCGCTGTTGGACAGGCAGCCATGTTGATTGCCGCCCCGCCGTTGCGCCCGAGTTCTCCCTTGGTCTTGGCCGCGTCCGCTGCTTTAGGCGCGAACGCCATTGTGTCGTCTCGACGCGGTCGCGCACACCGCCTCGGCCAACCATGAGCGCTGCTGTCTCCCTCAGCTTCGTCACTTGGCGCACATCAGACAAGGTGCTGAACCGCTTCCTGTGCAGTGTGAATGAGGCTATCGATGCCCTTGTTCAGAACATGGACGGGCAGGTGGTGGTCTATGCCATCAGCAACGATGGCCCGCAGCGGGCGTCAGCCATGGTCGCCGCCGTGCAGCGGCGCCAGCGCCCGTCCGATCGAGTGCGCTGGCAAATTCTGCATGGCCACGGCAATCTCGGCTACGGGGCTGCGCAGAATCTCGCCATCCGGCGCACGCAGGCGGCCTGCCACTTCATCTCCAATGCCGACCTCGTGTTGGACCGCGGGGCGCTGCTGCACGGCGTGCGCTTCCTGCGCGAGCATCCAGAGGTGGTGGCTGTCGGACCGCAGGGCACCGACGCCGCCGGACGCTACGCCAACCTGGCCAAGCGCCAGCCGACGATACTGGCCTTGCTGCTGCGGGCGCTTTCGGTGCAGGCATCGCAGGGCTTTTTCGGCCGGCGGGTCGGTACCTATGTTTATGACGACAAACTGCCGTCCACCAAGGCCGAGCCGGTGGAACTGCTGAGCGGCTGCTTCATGGCCTGCCGCACGGCCGCCGTCCAGGCGGTTGGTGGCTTTGATGAGCGCTACTTTCTTTACTTTGAGGATTTCGACCTGTGCCGGCGCTTGGCGGCCCAAGGCGGCGTTTGCGAACTGCCGGAACTGAAAATCCGCCACGACGGGGGCTATACTGCCAGTCGCGGCCTCAGAAGGAGTTTCCACTTTGCCTGTTCCGCGGTGCGCTTCTTCCATCGCTATGGTTGGCGGCTGTGGTGAGCATGGAGAGGCCGGCAAGCCCGATGCGCTTATTCACGTGGGTGTGCGTGCGTTCCCCTGCAGATTGGGGAAGCGGGGCAGGAAAGTCGGGGTGCGCCGTGCCCAGTAAGCGGCTCAAGCCCTGCGGCGAATGTCCGCTGGTTTTGGGGCCTGGCCTCGCTGGGTGCGGGACCTCATGAAAGTCATCGTCACCGGCGGCGCCGGGTTCATCGGCTCGGCCTTGGTGCGCCATTTAGTGAACGTGCGCGGCGACGAGGTGCTGACCCTGGACAAGCTCACCTATGCCGGCAACCCAGCCAACTTGGCGGCGGTGGCGGGGCATCCCAACCATCGGCTGGAGATCGTCGATGTCGGTGATGCGCGGCGCGTCAGGCCCCTGATCTTAGACTTCGCCCCGGATGCGCTCATGCATTTGGCGGCGGAATCCCATGTGGACCGCTCCATCGACGGCTCGGCGCCCTTCATCCACACCAACATATTGGGCACCTACAATCTGCTGGAAATCGCTAGGGAATATTGCGCTAGCCGCGGCGGAGAGTTCCGTTTTCTGCACGTCTCCACCGATGAGGTTTACGGTGCCTTGGGGCCGGAAGGCGCCTTCACCGAACTCAGCCCGTACCGCCCCAACTCCCCGTACTCCGCCTCCAAGGCGGCATCGGACCACTTGGTGCGGGCATGGCGGGCCACCTACGGTCTGCCGACCATCATCACCAACTGCTCCAACAACTACGGCCCCTTTCAATTTCCGGAAAAACTGATCCCGGTGATCATCCTGTGCGCCCTTGAAGGGCGGCCGGCGCCGTTTTACGGCGACGGGCTGCAGGTGCGGGACTGGCTGTACGTCGATGACCATGTGGCTGGATTGGTTGCGGTACTTGAGGACGGCGCCCTCGGCGTCACCTACAACATTGGCGGCGGCTGCGAAAAGACCAACCTGCAGGTGGGGGAAGAAGTGCTGAGGGCGGTGGCGGAACGGACTGGCGGCGACCCGTCGGCCCTGCTCAGCCTGATCGAGTTCGTGCCCGACCGGCCCGGCCACGACCGCCGCTACGCCATTGACAGCAGCCGCATTCGGCGGGCGTTGGGCTGGCGGGCTAAGACGGAGTTTGCCGATGGCGTACGCCGGACAGTGGCTTGGTATTTGGATAATCGGGAATGGTGGGGCGGGCGTTGACCCTTTTGGGGGCGGCGGCGTGCGCGAAGGTCGCCGTCAGCGGACATCAGCTGATGGCTTGGTGTCTAGGCAGCCGGAATTGGCCGGGCGGGATTTGCTGATGAAGGCGGAGCATACCGACTTGCCGGGAGTTCTGATCCTGCACCCCAAGGTTCATCAGGACGACCGCGGCTTCTTCCTGGAGCGCTACCATCGGCGTCGCTACGCCCGCCTGCCCGGCCTTGACCTAGACTTTGTGCAGGACAACCACTCCCGTTCCAAGCGCGGTGTGTTGCGCGGCCTGCACTTTCAGGAGAGGCATCCCCAAGGTAAGTTGGTCAGCGTATTAGCCGGTCGGGTTTGGGACGTGGCGGTGGACATCAACGCGCAATCCCCGACCTTCCGTCGCTGGGTGGGTGTGGAGCTCAGCGCCGAAAACCACAGGCAGTTCTATGTCCCTCCTGGCTACGCGCACGGCTTCTGCGTGCTTTCGGAGCAAGCCGATCTGCTGTACAAATGCACGGACTTTCACCATGCCGACGATGAGCGGGGCCTGCTCTGGAGCGATCCAGACCTCGCCATCGACTGGCCAGTGCGGGAACCGATCCTGTCGCCTCGGGACGCCGCCAATCCCAGTCTGCAGGGCTACCTGCGCAACAGCCGAAGTGCGGCTGCCCGTCCGGGTTGAGGCGCGGCCATCCATCGCCAGGTATGCGTCGGTGGGAATCGGCCAGATCAGGCCG
This sequence comes from uncultured Pseudomonadales bacterium, assembly GCA_958296025.1. Classification (GTDB taxonomy): domain Bacteria; phylum Pseudomonadota; class Gammaproteobacteria; order Pseudomonadales; family Azotimanducaceae; genus Azophilus. The sequence continues at coordinate 3,614,994 of OY282430.1, read as the reverse complement.
CGAGCGGATGGCGATGCGCCAACCCACAGCCCAGGGCGCTTTGCCGCAGCAGCTGCCTGCTCGCGAGGGCGCGGGGGCCGCTGGGCGGCTGCCGCCCACAGTGATCTGGTTTTGAACGACGATGCGTAGGATTCTCATCACGGGCGGTAGCGGCCAAGTCGGTTGCGCCTTGCAGAGGTCGGCGCCGGCGCGGTTGCGTGTGTTGGCGCCGTCATCCAACGAGTTGAACATCCGCAACCCCGCCAGTGTGCGGGCCGCCTTCGCCAAGTGGCGTCCGGATGTGCTGGTCAACGCGGCGGCCTACACCCAAGTGGACCGGGCCGAGGATGAACCAGATCAAGCGTTCGCGGTCAACGCCGACGGGCCGCGTCATCTGGCCTGGGCTTGCGCCGCCGTCGGCTGCCCCATGCTGCACATCTCCACGGATTATGTCTTTGACGGAAAAAAGGCCGCTCCCTACGCGGAAACCGATGTGCCGGCACCGGTGAACGTCTATGGTCGCAGCAAGCTGCAAGGGGAGCGGGAGGTCGCCCAGGCCTTGGACGCGCACCTTATATTGAGGACCTCATGGGTGTTCAGCGCCACCGGCGCCAACTTCGTCAAGACCATGCTGCGCCTAGCGGACCGCGAGGCAATCGATGTGGTGGCGGATCAGTGTGGAGCGCCCACCGCCGCCGCCAGCATCGCCAAGGCCATCTGGCGCATTCTGGACCGCTTGGCCGCCGTCCCTGCCCCCCATTACGGTCTCTACCACCTCGCCTCTCGCCCGGCGACCACATGGCATGGCTTCGCCGCCGCCATCTTCGCCCTTCTAGCGGAGCGGGATGGCGGAGCCCGGACGCCTTGCCTGCGGTCCGTCAGCACGGACGATTACCTCGCCCAAGCCAACCGACGGCCGGTGCCTCGCCCGCGCAACGCCCTGTTGGACGGCACGCGCCTGCAAAGCGTCTTTGGGGTGGAGCCGGCGGATTGGCGCCCAGAACTTGCCGGCGTCCTGCGACAGTTGGCGTAAACTGCCCCCATGCGTCCCGTTCCCGACAACCACTCTGGTTTTCCCAACCGCGACGTTCCCTGGCCGACGGATGTTGATGCGTGAACAAGCACAGTAGCGACCGAGATCCAGCAAGCAACGGGGAAACCGATCCTTTGCAGGAAATGGTCGCCAAACTAAGGTTGTCCCGCCCCCAAGCCAGAAGGCTGGCCTTGGCGGCCGTCGGCCTATGGGGCCTGACCGCATTGCTGGCTCTGTTGTTGCCGGCGTCTGCCCCACCCCCCCTTTCCCCATCCCCAGGCCCCCCAGAGTCCCAAGCCGATGGCGGACCGCCACAGGAGGATTTGCGGCATTTCGTGCGCAGCATCCGTTGGGGCGTCTCCTTGGATGAGGTGCAACGCGAAGAGGCGGCCCGGCGGGCCGCTGCCGGCGAAGGCGGCGCATTGAACCCGGAACTGCGGGAAATGGGCTTCGTGGGCCTGTTCGTGGTGCCCGGCCGCACCTCCATCCTGATGATCTTGGAGAACGGCACCGTGCAGCGCTTGGACATCGGCGACGAAGTGCCCGACGGCCGCCGCCTCGCCGAAGTCAGCGGCACCCAGCTGACCTTGGTGGACGCTAACGAACAGCGATACGAATTGCTGTTGTTCCCGAAAGTGGGCGGGCAAGCCGCCGCCGGGCGATAGGTCCCAAGGCTTGCCATCCGCCCATCTTTAAGCGCACTATTGCGCCTTTCTGAAAACCAACGGCAGTTTACTTGAGCGTTCGTTCCCCATTTTGCTTGCCTTGGCGCCGACGTTTTCGGCGGCTGCTGGCCCTGTCCGTCAGCGGCGCGGCCAAGGGTCATCGTGTGCGAGCAACCTTGCGCAGCCTAGCCACGCTTGTTGCCGGCGTCGGCTTGACGGCCTGCACAAACTTTGCGGTGGAGCCCTTTCCGCAACCGGTCCGTCCGCCAACCACCCCGACGCAAGACGAGAGCATGGATGATGCCCCGCAGGCGGATGCGCAAAGCAGGTATGCGCCGGTCCCCGGTGTGCGCATCACCAGAACCCGAGCCCGGGGCGTCGCCGACGAATTGGGCACGGATTTGCAGGGCCCCCCCATTGAAGCCGCCTTCAACGGGGTGCCCATCGTCGCCTTCATCAATGAGGTGTTTGGCACCCAGCTGGGCATGTCCTTCGTCATTTCGCCAGGCCTGCAGCAAAAGACGGATTTGGTGACCCTGCGTCTCACCGAGGCCGTACCCCCTCGCCAGTTTTTCGACACCGCCCGTCAGGTCCTGCAGGAGTACGGGGTCACCATCCGCGAACGGGATGGCGTGCTGACCTTCGTGGCCACCCAGGACATCACCACTGGGGAGATTCCGCTGCTCATCAGCGGACGCACCCAGCCGGAAGTGCCGGCCACCCACCGTACCGTGTTCCAGCTAGTGCCCCTGATGGTGGTGGCGCCGAATCAGGTCATCAGCATGCTGCGCGACGCCTTTCCGAGCACCGACCTGCAGGCGAGGGATCAAACGGACCGCAACGCCGTGTTGCTCAAGGGCAACGCGGAGCGAGTCAGCCAAGCCATCGAATTGATCGAGGTGCTGGATCAGCCCCTCTTACGCGGCCGATACGGTCTGATCGTTGAACCCGAATACCTTGGCCCGGAGGCCTTGGCCACCACCATGGAAAAGGTTCTTGGCGCTGAAGGCTACAACGTTGACGGCATGGGCGGCAACATCGTCTTCCTGCCTTTCGAGGAACTGGGCAAGTTGGTGACTTTTGCCCAAAGCCAAGATTTGCTGGACCATGCCGTCGCTTGGATGGACCGCTTTGACGTGGCCCACCGCAAGGAAATTGAGGAAGGCTTGTTCATTTATGAGGTCAAGAACACCCAGGTCACCGATTTGGTGGAGACCCTAGGCCAACTCTTGGGCGGCGGCGCAACCGCGACAGCTGGCGGGCGTGACCGCAGTGGTGGCGGTGCCGGCGGCCAGTCGGAGGGTGCAGGTGGCTTCACGACCGCTGGTGATAGCCCCTTGGTGGTCGATGCAAAACGCAACTTGCTGATCTTCCGCGGCTCCGGCGAGGAGTGGGCCGACATCCGCAAGGCCTTGGACCACTTGGACAAGCCGGTGCCTTCAGTGCTGATTGAGGTGCTGATCGCTGAAATTACGCTGACCGAGGAGGAAGGTACCGGTTTCGACTTCCTCCTAAAGAACGCGAGCACAGGTATCAGTGGCTACGAACTAGGCGGTGGCACCCGGGGCAAGTTGGGCGTAAGCGATAAAGGCCTGTCCCTCAACTTGAACAATGCCGGCGAAGTTCGGGCAGTGCTGAACCTGTTCTACGAAGACAACAAGGTGGCCATCCGCTCCCAGCCCAAGATGTTGGTGAAGAGCGGAGAGGAAGCCACCATAGAGGTGGGCAACGAAATTCCCGTCATCACCCAGATTTCGCAAGCCAGTTTGCAGATCGAGGGCTCCACCAACGTGCTGCAGCAGGTTAGTTACCGCAGAACCGGCGTTAATCTGTCCATCACTCCCTTGGTGCAGGCCAGCGGCTTGGTGGACCTCACCATCCAACAGGAGCTTAGCGAAGCCAGGAGCTCCGCCGCCACCAGCATTCAGGGCAGCCCCACCATTTTGAACCGGAGCCTGAGCACCAGCTTGACCTTGCAGGATGGCGGCTCCCTGCTGATGGGCGGTTTGATTTCGGAGAACCGCAGCCTAGTGCAGCAGGGCGTTCCTGGTTTGGCGCGGATTCCGGGCCTAGGCCGGCTGTTCCGTCGGCAGACCTACGACAGCGACCGCACCGAATTGATGGTCATGGTCACCCCCTACGTCATCCGCAACCACTCCGAAGGCGCCCGGCTGACCGAGGAGATCAAGAACAAGCTGGAACTGCACCAAAGGCACATGACGGAATGAATTCCACTGCTCCTGGTCCGGGGGGGCTATGCTTCCGTGCCGGCACGCGAACAGCGGCGTTCGCCAGTTTTTTTTCCGCATTGGGGATATGCGGGACCACTTGCCTTGCGGGCTGCCCAATGAAGCCATGATCAGATCGCAGCCTGAGGTCACCGTCTGGTTCCATCGGGACTTCGACCGGCTGACCGGCGGCCAAGTTAAGCACGCCCATTATTTCGACCATGTCCGCCGCTTCGCTGGATACGGTCCCCGCATCCACTTCACCGCCAATTTGCCGGGGACAAGCCCATCGCCGGACCAGAACCGCCTTTGGCCATCCGGCAAGGCCTTCCGTACACCCAAATGGGCGCCCCGCCAGGGCGACGTGTTTTTCCTAGCCGGACTGGATTGGCGCCATCTAGTCCAAACGGGTCTCGACGCCCTGCCCAATCCAAGGATCAATTTGGTCCAGCATGTGCGCCACGCGGACCCCGGCAGCGAGCTTCGCAGTTACTTGAAAAAACGGGCGGTGCGCATCTGCGTCAGCCAAGAGGTTGCGGATGCCATCGCCGCCACCGGCCGAGTCAACGGCCCGGTCTTCACCATCCCCAACGCCGTGGATGTGCGTTTCCAAGGCCCTGCCCAGCGCGGCTTTGGCTGGCGCCAGGGCTTGCAGGTTTGGGCCTTGGCGCAACGGCGCCTGCAAGCCCCCGTCACCACCATAGTCGGCTATAAAAGACCAGACTTGGCCCAAGCCCTTTCCCATAGCCTGGACCAAGCCGGCATTCGCCACCACCTGCTGGTCGGCTTTCAGCCCCGCCACCGGTTTCTGGCCACCTTGGTTGCCAGCACGGTGGTCGTCTGCCTGCCTCACGCCAAGGAGGGGTTCTACCTGCCGGCCTTGGAAGCCATGGCCAGCAACTGCGTCGCCGTCACCTTGGACTGCATCGGCAATCGAGGCTTCTGCCGCCACCAAAGCAACTGCCTCATCGCCCAACCGACCGCCGAATCCCTCACCGCCACTGTTCAGGAGGCCCTAGGCCAGCCCCCCGAAACCCGCAACGCCATGCTCAGCCAAGCCCGGCAAACCGCTCAACGCCACTCTCTGGCCGCCGAACGCGCCCAATTCCACGACTTGCTCACGGCCATCCGAAATATTTGGTAAATCGACACCCACAAGGCCAACGTTGGGATAGTGAAAGACAAAGGGGTAAGGGGCTAAGCCGGCCGCGAACCGCAACACGGCTATACTCCGAAAATGAGCAACCTCGCCGCCCCTGTGGAGAAGCGCCCCGAACCAGCCGTTGGGAGCGGCGTGGCGGCTGACCGTACAGTCGTTGACCGGCCAGCACGGCCTCATGACCCATTGACGCCCGCAGATCCACGTTCGGCCTTTGCGCGGGACGGCTTCTTCGTGCTCAACGGCTTGGCGGATGAACGCCTCGTTCGCACAGTGCGCCGGTCCGTGCTGATGGCCCTCGACCCGTTGCTGGGGCCGGTGGAGTATGAAGCGGACCTGGGCTATCCCGGCGCCCCGGCGGCGGCGGACTGCGAAGGGGGGCGCACGCCAAGGCGGTTGCTGCACGCTCTGTCGCGCTTCCCCCAGCTGGCGGAATGGGCGCGAAGCCCTGCCTTGGGCGAGGCGCTCAAGGCTTGCCTGAATGGTCCCGTGCGGCTTTCGCAATGCCACCATAACTGCGTGATGACCAAGCAGCCCGGCTACAGCAGCGCCACCCTTTGGCATCAAGACATCCGCTACTGGTCGTTTGAGCGGTCGGAACTGGTGTCCGTGTGGCTGGCGTTGGGGGAGGAGAACACCCGCAACGGGGCGCTTCGCATCATCCCCGGCAGCCATCGCTTCGACTTAGACCGGGGACGCTTCGACCGGGACCTGTTTTTGCGCACCGATCAGGCGGACAACAAGGCGCTGATCCGCGCAGCCAAAGAGGTTGCGTTGGCGCCGGGCGATGTGCTGTTCTTCCACTGCCGGGCGTTGCATGCGGCAGGGACCAACCGCAGTGACGAAGTGAAGCTGTCCTGCGTGTTCACCTACCATGCGGCGGATAACCGGCCCATCCCCGGCAGCCGCTCCGATCAATATCCGGGGTTGGTCTTGGCCTAAGCGCCCAGTTGCTCCCGCACAGCGCGGTAGGCGGCGTCGAGGGCGCCATCGAGGTAGGCCAGGGCCTCGGAATCCGAGTTGGCGATGGAGATGCGCCCCCGTCGCCGCCGCCCGACCACATGGGGCGCTGCGCCTCGGTCCCACTTCGGGTCCCAAAGATCGAGGTATTCATAGGCGTAGCCGTGCGGCCAGCGATTGACCGTGATGGCGGCGACGTCCCGGTCCACATCCAGCCCGTGGCCGCCCCAATAGGCATCCAGCTGCGCCCTGATTTCCCGTTCAAAGTCCGCAAAGCTGGTGTTCAGCAATTGCTGGCGGCCCAAGCGCATCTGCTCCCGGGGGTTCAGGCCGCGGGCCTTCAGGCTGGAGACGTGGAAGCCCTGCAGCAAGGCCGGCTGCTCCGGTGCGGGGGTGAACGCATAGCCGCCCATGCTGACGGGGAAGTCCATCGTCACGACGGTCAGGAAGGACTCTGGCGCATAGACCCGGGCGAAGCCGGATTTGGCCAGCGCCCGCCAGTCGCGCAGGGCGATGTTGATGTAGGTGATGGGGCACTTCTCAGCATAGTTCAGCGCATTGACGGCGGCTTGGTCCTCGCCGACCTCCGAACAGATGTGGGGGATCATCCGGTTGTAGCAGGCCAGCACCACATGCTTGCCGGACACCCGCTCAGCAGTCCCTTGGCGGACGTAGGTGACATCGACGGCTTTGCCGCCGGGGGTGTGCCGCACATCGACGGCCGTGCTGTTGAGGCGAATCCGGGTGCCGTTGGCCGCCGCGTCCAACTTGCCGTAGTCGAAGCGGGCCTGAACGATGTCCTCCATGCTGCGGCCGGGTGCCGCGCCAGGCACTAGGCTGCGCGCCAACAGGCGGGCGATGGCGGCGTTGCCGTCGGGAAAGTGGAAGATGTAGGGTTCGGATTCCTCCTCCAATTCCTTGGCGAAGGCGTCGCTCACCTTGGCGCTGCCGGTGTAGAGCAAGGCGAACCCCGCGTCGCCTAAAAGGCCGTACTCAAGCAGTTCCCGAGCGGACATCACGTCCGCGCTGAAGCCCATCAACGGGCGCGGCACATCGGCAACGGCCTTGACGCCATCGTCGGCAAGCCCCGCCACGCTCTTGTAGAAGGCTTCGCAAGACATTTCCCTTAGCGCCGCCCGACGCTTCCTAAAGGAGGCGTTCGGCATGAAGGAAAGTTCGCCGCGCACCAGCTTGTTCAGGGCGTTTTTGGATTGCTCGCTCAAGGGATAGCCACTGATCGCCTGCTCCCTTTCCGCGAGGGACGTTGCCCCCATTTGGAAGGGATGCAGCGCGTCGAGAAGCACTTTCGCCGTGCCGCCGCCGCCCGACGCAAAGATAGCAGGTGGAAAGTAAACCCCGGACCTTAGGCCAAAGCGGGTGAAGAAGCCGTCGTCGAAGTAGTCGTAAAAGCGCTCCACATCCACCGCCAAGGTGCGTAGCAAGCGCTTGGCCGACCTGGAGTGGTCCGCCGGGCTGTCGATGCTTTGGCTGCCGCCGTAGCCGATCAGGGCGCGGCCATCCACCGAAAATTCGGTGCGCTTGGCGTGACCGCCGAAGTCGTCATGGTTGTCCAGCACCAGGATTTTCGCGTCGCCGCCAACTTGGTCGCGGAAATGCCAAGCCGCCGCCAGCCCGGAGAGGCCGCCGCCGACCACCACGAGATCGTACTCGCCATCCGTGCGGCGCTCTGGCCGCGGCCAGCGAGCGCCGCCCATCACCAAGCCGTGCGCCACCTCAAAGGACCCCGCATGGCTGCCGCGCATCCCCGTCAGGGCCGGCGGGTAGTATCCGACCGAAGAATCAAAAACGCCGCCGCTTTGTTCCGCCAAGGCAGCAAGCGGGCGCAGGCCCAAGGCCCCGGCCGTCAGGGGCAACGCAAACCCGTTCAGAAAGTCCCGCCGGGTGATCCGGTCATCCATTGGCTTAGCTATCCCGTTTGGTGCTTGCGAATTGACAAAGGCCGCACCGGGTCAAGTCTAGGTCTCGCGCCGCCGTGGTGCCTTCAACAAGTGCCTCTCTACAGGGCCGGCCCGATGAGCAGGACCACGATCAGCAGTGCGCACAGCACCATGAAGCCGAAGGCGTAGAAGATGAGGCTTTCGCGGCGGGCGTTGCGCAGCAGGAACCGTTCCACCTGATCCGGGTCTTGGGCGGTCATGGCGCTGGTCAGGCGGTAGCGGGTGATGCCGTCCCGCTTCGGCAGGCGCAAGAACAGTTCCGGGGTGCGCTCGAGCAGGCGCACCGTGTTGGCGAAGTCGATGCCCGTGTGGCGGGCCAACTGAGTGGGATGCAGACCCTTGCCGGGGTGGTCCAGGAAGCAACGGTACAGATCGAACAGCCGCCGGACCTTGCCGCGGAAGCGAAAGCTGATGGGCAACAAGTTGAACATTGTTCGTCAGCTTAGGTGGCTTGGCCGCGCAAGGCAACGCCCGCCGCTGCCGCAGTGTCTCAGTTCAGCCGACCGGTCCGCACTGTAGGCCCCTTTACGATTGTAAATGAGACACTGTCCCCCGACGGGCGGCGTCTCAGGCTGGGTTCCTTGCCGCCACCACGCAGCGCTTGGGTGCTGGATGGCCTTCGAGGGTGCGGCTGGAGTCGGTCGGGTCCAAGGCCTCGGCGAGGGACTGGAAGCGCATCCAAGGCGTTGATCGCTGCTCGTCCGGGATGGTGGCGCTGATGTCGATGATGTGAATGTCCTGAAAGCCGGCCTCGGCCAGCCATGCGATCAAACACGTTGGCGTGGGGACGGTCCAAACGTTGCGCATCCGTGCGTAACGCCCGACCGGGTGCAAAGGTTTAGGACCATTCACCACCAGGCTCTCCACCACAGCTTGGCCGCCGGCCTTCAGGCAGCGCCGCAATCGGGCGAGATGTTGGCGCGGCTCTCTTTGGTGGTAGATCACGCCCAAGCTGAAGACGACGTCGAAGCGGGCTTCGCTCAGGTGCAGCGGCAACTGCTCAAAACGCAGCGGCAGCACCCAATTGCGGCGGCTTTGTGCGTAGCGGTTGATGGCCTGATGCTGCATGTGGAACAACACCGAGGCATCCAGCCCCACCACGAGGTCGGCGCCGGCCGCCAACATCCGCCATCCGAAATAGCCGTTGCCGCAGCCGACGTCCAACACCCGGCAGCCGGCCAGATGCACCGCCGGCGCCACCCGCCGCCACTTCAGGTCCGAACGCCACTCCGCATCCACCTCGATACCGAACAAGGAGAACGGCCCTTTGCGCCAAGGGTGCAGGGCTTGTAGCGCCGTTTGCAATTGCGCCCGACCGTTGGCGGCCATTGGGCCGTCCAAGCTGACCAGGTCGTCGGCCGTCAGACGAACGCCGCCACACATTGGCAGCCTGTCCACGGCGGCTTGCCAGACGGGATTGTCGCCGTGGGCCTGTAGATTGGCCGACAGGACGGCATCCAGCGCCGCCCAATCCGGCAGTTGCGCGTAGAGTCCGGAAAAGCGTCCGTCAGGCGCAGGCTTCAACGTCTCAACCACGCTCATCCTGTGCGCTTCCCCTTGGCAGGGAAATCGCTGCGGGGTTGTTTCCCGTGCTGTCATCCCGCATCACTTTCGCGTGAATCCGTTCCTGCGCCCCATCACCGCGGACTTCGGGTTCAATGTTCTCGAATTCCAAGCAACTGAACAAGCGGGCCGACGTGCAAACCAAGCCCCTAGTGTCCTGTCCAGGCACCGTTTAGCTGGGGGACCAGACCGGATTGACGAGTTTTGTAGGCGGCTGCGGGGTGCTACACTGCCGTTGTGCTTGCGATGCATCGGTGCAACGATCGGCCATGAACGCGGAAGCCTTCAACAATCCTGACTTTTACATCAATAGGGAACTCTCCCTATTGGAATTCCATCGCCGCGTCCTAGCCCAAGCCAAGGATGAGGCGCTGCCGTTGTTGGAGCGGCTGCGCTTCCTGTGCATCTCCAGTTCCGTGCTCGATGAGTTTTTCGAGATCCGGGTGGCTGGCTTGAAGCAGCAGGAGGCATACGGCGCCATGCAGCGCGGCGCCGACAACATGACGCCCTCGGAGCAGTTGCGGCGCATTGCCCAGACTGCCCGGACCATCATCGACGAACAATACCGGGTGCTGAACGAGGTGCTGCTGCCGGCTTTGAAGGAGCAGCACATCCGCTTCGTTAGCAAGGAGCAATGGAACCCCGCACAGATCAAGTGGATCAAGCGCTATTTCAATAATGAACTGGCGCCCATCATGACGCCCATCGGCCTGGATCCGGCCCACCCCTTCCCGGACCCGCTGAACAAGAGCTTGGCGTTCATCGTCAACCTCAAGGGCAAGGATGCCTTTGGCCGCAACAGCGGCAAGGCCATCGTCCAGGCGCCCAGGGCCTTGCCGCGGGTGGTGCGGCTGCCGGAGTCCTGCGCCGAGGGACCCAACGAATTCGTTCTGCTTTCCTGGATCATCGACGCCCACATGGACGATCTCTTCCCGGGGATGCAGGCCACCGGCGTCTATCAGTTTCGCGTCACCCGCAACAGCGACCTGTTCGTGGATGAAGAGGAGGTGGATGACCTGCTGCGCGCCTTGGAGGGCGAACTGCCATCCCGCCGCTACGGCGATGCAGTGCGCTTGGAGGTGGCTAAAAACTGCCCGGAGGAACTGGAGTCCTTCCTGATGGACCAGTTCCACCTGACTGCATACGACATCTATCGCTGCAACGGTCCGGTCAACCTGATGCGCTTGGCCGCAGTGCCGGATCTGGTGGACCGCCCGGACCTCAAGTACCCAGGGTTCATGCCCGGCTCGCCAGAGCGCGTTCGCAGCGCCACAGACATGTTCGAGGCCATCTCCGCCGGGGACATCCTGCTGCACCATCCGTTTGAATCCTTCGCCCCGGTCCTGGAGTTCCTGCGCCAAGCGGCCAAGGACCCGGGCGTGTTGTCCATCCGCCAGACGCTGTACCGCACCGGCGCCCAGTCGGCGGTGGTGGAAGCGTTGACGGACGCCGCTGCCAACGGCAAGGAGGTGGCGGTGGTCATCGAACTGCGCGCCCGCTTTGACGAAGCGGCCAACATCGAACTGGCCAATCACTTGCAAAGCGCCGGCGCACAGGTGGTATATGGCGTGGTGGGGCACAAGACCCACGCCAAGATGTGCATGGTGATCCGCCGCGAGGGCCGCACCCTGAAACGTTACGTCCACCTAGGCACCGGCAACTACCACACCCGCACCGCCCGTCTTTACACGGACTACGGCCTGTTCACCTGCGACCCGGCCATCGGTTCGGATGTGCAGAAGGTGTTTCATCAGTTGACCGCCATGGGCAAGGCTGGACGGCTGAAGAAGCTGCTGCAATCGCCGTTCACCCTGCACAGCTCCACGCTGGACTTCATCGACGCCGAAGCGGAGCGCGCCCGCAACGGCCAGCCGGCCAAGGTGATGGCAAAGATGAACTCCCTTGTGCAGCCACAGATCATTCAGGCGCTGTACCGGGCCAGTCAAGCCGGTGTGCAGATCGACCTGATCGTGCGCGGCATTTGCGCCCTGCGCCCCGGTGTGCCGGGGGTGTCGGAGAACATCCGGGTGCGCTCCATCATCGGCCGCTTTCTGGAGCACACCCGGGTGTTCTACTTCGAGAACAACGGCGACCCGAAGGTCTATCTATCAAGCGCCGACTGGATGGGCCGCAACTTCTTCAACCGGGTGGAAGTCTGCTTCCCCGTGGAGGATGAGCGCTTGAAGCGCCGCGTGGTGGCCGAATCCTTCGACAACTACCTGCGGGACAACAGCCAAGCTTGGCAGTTGCAAACCGACGGCACCTACGCCCCCGCTGCCAGCCGCAGCAGCAAACGGCTCAGCGCCCAAGAAACTCTTTTGGCGGGTTTATCGGCTAGTTAGCGGAAGTTAGCTGCATTTTCGCCGAAATTGGTGGTTCACTCGAACCTTGGTTGAAGGTCCGACAGTGCCGACCCAAATCCTCAGGGACCCGTAGGGACTCCAGATGCAGCGAAAAATGGCTGCTTTCCTACGCGAAATTCAGCGATCACCACTAGCTTGGGGGGAGGTGGACGAAAGAATCTCCACTGATGCGATGGATCGACCTACTGCTGCCGAGAATCTGCCGGCTATGCGATGCGCCGGTCGATGGGGACATCGATCTGTGCCCGCCGTGCTGGCGCAGCCTGCCTTGGAACCTGCGGGCTTGCGGGCGTTGCGGGCTGCCGCTGGCGGACGACAGCCGGCTCTGTGTTCGGTGCGCCGCCAAGCCGCCGCCGTTCACGCGCACGATTGCGCCCCTACTGTTTGCCGGGGCCACGCCGAAGCTGGTGTACGCCATCAAGTTCGGCAGGGGCTTTGCCGAGGCGAAGCTGCTGGCGCGGCTGTTGGCGGATGCCGTTGCAGCGGCGGCCGATCCCTTGCCGGACGCCTTGGTTCCGGTGCCGCTGACCACGGGGCGGTTGTTGCGGCGCGGCCATAACCAGGCGGTGTTGCTGGCCAGGCCGTTGGCGCGGCGTTTCGGCATCCCCTTGCATCGGGCCGATGTGCGCCGCACCGGATCGGGGAAGTCCCAACGGGGCCAGACCCGCGCCGCTAGGGCCGGCAGCGTACGCGGCGCCTTTCGTGCGGTGCGGCCCTTGGCCGGCCGGGCCGCCATCGTCGATGACGTGATGACCACCGGCGCCACCGCCTCTGAACTGGCGCAAACGCTGATCGCGGCTGGCATGGATGAGGTGGTGATCTGGACCGCAGCCCGAGTGGCCTGACCGGCAGAACCAGACCACCGGCACACAGGACGTTTGGGCGTTCCGCCTATCGACTCGAAGCAAGGCGGGGCACTAACCTATAGGAATGCAAGCATACTGGGCATTGGCGAGACAGCGTTGGCTGCGGAGCGGTGGTTGGGCGTTGGCCTTGGCCGCGCTGCCGTTCGGCTTGTGTTGCCTCCTACTGCCTTCGGCGGCCGCGACGCCCCGCGCCGATGCCGTCACCTTGGTCGTTGGCGGAAAGGCCAGCCTCAGAATTGCCGTAGCCGCCAACTTCCGGGTGCCTTTCGAGCGGTTGGCCCCAGAGTTTACGCAGGCCAGCGGCATTGAACTGGTGCCGATCTTCGGTGCCTCGGGCCTGCTCACGGCGCAGATCCGCCAAGGTGCGCCGTTCGATGCTCTCCTTTCCGCTGACATGGAAAGGCCCCGTGGGTTGGTCGAGGACGGTCTGGTGCCAGGGCCGGTGCGCCTGTACGCCCGGGGGCGGGTGGCCCTATGGACGCCGGGACGCACGGCAAGCCCCGCAGCCGGGAACCTAGGCCGCATCGGCTTGCCCAATCCAAGACTGGCGCCTTACGGGCAAGCGGCGGTGGAGTGCCTGCAAACATTGCAACTTTGGGACCCTTTGCGGGATAGCTTGGTATTGGGCTCCAATGTGGCCCAAGTGGGCCATTTCCTCCGTTCCGGAGCCTTGCCGGCAGGCTTTGTTTCCTTGGGCCAACTCGTCGCGATGCATGTGCCGGCGCAGCAATACTGGGTTTGTGGGGAGCAGGCCCACCGGCCCATCGACCAAGGGGCCGTGGTGTTGCGCGGCGGTGCCGCCGGCCAACTCGCCGCCGCCTTTCTGGACTTCATGACGGGGGCGCCCGTTCAGCAGCAGTTGACCGATCTGGGCTATGTCCCTGTCGCTGGCGCTAGCGATGCCCCGCTGGCCGATCCCGGCCCTTTACCGGGCGCCAATCCCGGCCCCGTCGCCAATGAATGAAGGCGTATTGACCGCCTTGGCCCTGACGGCGGCGCTAGCGATGGCCACCAGCTTGGCGTTGCTGCTGATCGCGCCGCCATTGGCTTGGTGGCTGGCCCGCAGCCGACACGCCGCCTCCTCCTTGGTGGAGGCCGTGGTGGCCCTGCCCTTGGTGCTGCCGCCAACCGTACTCGGCTTTTACCTGTTGCTGGCCATGGCCGAAGACGGCTGGCTGGGCGGAGCTTGGCGGGCGCTTACCGGGCAGCCGCTGGCCTTCACTTTCAGCGGCCTGGTGATCGCCTCCATCATCTATTCGCTGCCCTTCGTCAGCCAGCCCTTGACCGCCAGCTTCCGCAACACGCCGCCGGAACTGCTGGACGCCGCAGCCGTCATGGGAATCGGCCCGATAGCCCGGTTTTTGCGCCTCATGCTGCCCCTGCATTGGCGGGCGCTTGCGGCCGCCGGGGTGCTGGGCTTCGCCCATACGGTGGGGGAATTCGGCATCGTGCTGATGATCGGAGGCAGCATTCCAGGGCAGACCAGGGTGCTGTCGATTCTGCTGTTCGACCAAGTGGAATCCCTGGATTACGCCAGCGCCCATCTCACCGCCGGCCTTCTGCTTGCCTTCTCCTTGGCGGCGCTGACCCTCACCTACGGTGCTTTGCGGCGGCGATGAGCCTGCGGCTAAAAGGCACAGCGGAAAGTGCCAGCGGCTTCCGCCTGCAGCTGGACCTGAAGTTGCCCAGCACTGGCGTCACTGCGCTCATCGGCGCCTCCGGGGCTGGCAAGTCCACCCTGCTGCGCATCATCGCCGGATTGGAGCGGCCCGACGGCTTCACCGTGGCCTTTGACGGCCAGCGTTGGGACCCGCTGCCGGCCCACCGCCGCCCCATAAGCATGACCTTGCAACAGCCGGCCCTGTTCCCTCACCTAACGGTTGCCGGCAATCTGAAGGCTGTTCCCGGCGTCAAGGCGATCGACGAAGCGGCGGCAAGATTCGGCTTGCAGGGCCTTCTTGCACGCAAGCCGGCTACCCTGTCGGGGGGTCAACAACAGAGGGTGGCGTTGGCCCGGTCCTACCTCAAGCCCGCCGCTCTTTGGCTGTTGGACGAACCCCTTGCGGCCTTGGATCCCTTGGCTCGCTCAGCACTGGCGCCCATGCTCAGCGGACTTTGCCGCACCTTGAACAGGCCCGTGATCTACGTCACCCACGCCTTGGCGGAGGTGCTGCAAATCGCCGACCACTTGGTGATTGTGGAGGCGGGAGCGGTGATCGGCAGCGGCCCGCCGGAAACCGTTGCCGCGGAACTCGACCATCCGCTATCCCCGCTGATCGACACCGGCGCCATTCTCGAAGCCGGCTTTGACGCCTACGACGCCAAGAATGACCTAAGCGCCTTGCGCTTCGGCCGGCAAAGGCTCTGGGTGCGCGGCGACCTCAGCGACGCGCCATCTCCTTTGCGTGTGCAAATCCCCGCCCGGGACCTGTCCCTAGCCTTGGAGCCCCCCGCCCGAACCAGCATTCTTAACATCCTTGACGTCACCCTAACGGGCCTTGCGCCAGCCCAGGACGGCACCCTGTTCGCAGAGCTGGACTGCGCCGGCCAACGCCTGCGCGCCCGCATCACCCGCCGCTCCCTAGAAAATTTGGACCTCAAACTGGGCATGGCTCTGTTCGCCTTGGTGAAGTCCGTGGCGCTGGACGTGCGCCCCGGATGACAGGGCAACCGATGCACCTTTGCCGCCGACCTGTCCATGCCTCTACCGGTCGTGCCGCTTGGCGGCATAGCGGTGCCCGTCCGTCGGCTCGGCCCTGCTCAAAGCCCTGCCGAAGGCCGGCCTAGCCTTTGAAAGGCCATATCCGTGCCGCGCACGGGACACTTGCAACTTGCCGCGAAAATCCGCATCTTATGCAGGCACAGAGCAACCAAGACGGAGGTTTGCAAATGGCTCAGATGGACAGGATCACCGCCGGCGCCGTCGGCGTGGTGGAAATCAACAAGGTTCTGCGCAACACCTACATGCTATTGGGCGTCACCTTGGCCTTCGCCGCCCTCATGGCCGGGGTTTCCATGGCCATGGGAGCGCCCTACCTAGGCCCCATCGTCACCCTGATCGGGTTTTTCGGCCTGGTCTTCGCCGTGCATAAGACGGCGGACAGCGCCTTGGGGCTGCTGTTCACCTTTCTGCTGACCGGTTTCATGGGCTTCACCATCGGCCCCATTCTCAACGCCTACCTAAGCCTCGCCAACGGCGCCAGCCTAGTGATGTCGGCGCTGGGCACTACGGCGGCGGCCTTCATTGGGCTTTCCGCCTACGCCGTCGTCACGCGCAAGGACTTCAGCTTTCTTTCCGGCTTTCTGGTGGTGGGCTTCTTCGTGCTGATGGGGGCTGTGGTGCTGGGGCTATTCTTCGACCTTTCGGCCTTTTCCGTGGCCATCTCCTGCGGCTTCGTGCTGTTCGCCGGCGCCGCCATCCTGTGGCAGACCGGCGCCATCATTCACGGCGGAGAGACCAACTACATCCGCGCCACGGTCACCCTGTTCGCGTCCTTCTACAACCTGTTCCTGTCCCTGTTGCACATCTTCGGGGTGATGAGCGACGACTAGCTGCGGTAAAACGCTTCCCGTTTGCGGGACGCCCTGACCACTGGAATCTCATCGTCGGTCAGCCCCGCCATCCACTGCTTGCGGGCCAAGGCGCGTTCGATGTGCGGCGCTAAGTCCTCCGCTTTGTGGGCCTCCCGCACCTCCCGTTCAGCCGCGAACTCCGGCAGCACCTGCCGCCCAAAGAGCTCCAGGCTTGCGCAGATGTGGTCGTGGCGGTTCTTGCCGCCCTGCTGCAGGAAGATGATTTGGTCGATGCCGGCCTCCTGAAAATCCCGGATGTGCTCCGCAAAGTGTACTGGTGTGCCGATGCCCGGAGCGCCGATGGTGGGCAGGTCCCGATCCCGTAGGGATTCGTACTCCCTCCATAGTTGGGAGCGGCCGGGCTTGCTGTCGTTGGCGACCAAGGCGTTGATGGCGTAGCGGAAGAAGGCGAAGCCATCGACTCCCCGGCGCCGGGCTTCGTCCGGGTCCTCATGCAGGGAGAAACCGGCCACCACGGCCAGGTTGGCGTTGACTTGGTGGCCCAAGGGCACGCATTCATCCGATTTGATGATGTTGTAGTAGGTGTCCGCCCAGGTTCGCGCCTCCTCCGGGTCCATGAAGGTGAAGGCCAGGGCGCCGATGCCGTTTCTGGCGGCGGTCTCTATGGTCCTGCGGCTGGTGCAGGCCATCCACATGGGCGGATGGGGTTTTTGCAGAGGCTTGGGCAGGACGTTGCGGCAGGGCATGGAGAAGCCTTCCCCCTCGTAGCCAGGATAGGGGTCCAGCACCATCATGTTGGCGATTTGCTCCGCCGCCTCCAGGGAGAGCGCCTGCTTGCGCTTGGCCGGGACGCCGTAGCCATGCAGCTCCAGCCGGGTGGCGCCCTCGCCGATGCCGAAATCGACCCGGCCATTGGAGACCAAGTCGAGCATGGCCACGGATTCGGCGGTGCGCGCAGGATGGTTGTAGTTGGGTATCACTTGGCGAATGCCGAACCCAACCCGAATGCGCTCCGTTTTAGCGGCCAGCGCCGTGAGGAACACGTCCGAGGCGGAGCAGTGGGAGTATTCATCCAAAAAGTGGTGCTCCACCGCCCAAGCGTGGTCGATGCCCAGCCGGTCGGCAAGCTGAACCTGTTCGATGGCTTCGTGGATCAGCCGGCGCTCCGCATCGTCGTCCCAAGGCTTGGGCAGCTGCAGCTCGTAAAATACGCCAAAGCGCATCTAGGCCCCCTTCCTTCTCGGGTTGACGGACGAATTCAGTTGCGCCGCCGACCTATAGGCCGGACGGCTAGTTTGGCGGTCGGCGTAGTCGTGCAGCGCCGGCGCCAGATCAACCTTATAGGCGGCGGCCCAGAGCAGGCAACTGGTCAGCATGATGTCCGCGCCGGTGAAACGCTCACCCACCAGGTAGGCGTGATCCCTAAGCCGTCCTTCGGCGAAGGCGATCTGCTTGGCGAAGCCCTTGATGGCGGTCTCCACGGCGGCGGGGGCCTCTCCGTACAGGGCAGCGAGGTCCTGGTGCTTGCGCAGGACGTACAGGGTGTGGGCGTCCAACTCCATCTGCACGTAAGCCAGCCACTCGTTGTACCGCGCCCGTTCCCTTGAGCCGGGCTTGGGCGTTAAGCCTGCGTCTGGGCCGTAGGCGTCCGCCAAGTAGGTGACGATGGCGGCGCTCTCGGTCAGCACGAAGCCGCCATCGACCAGCACCGGGATCTTGCCCTTGGCGTTGAGGGCGGTGAATTCCGGGGTGCGGGTCTCCCCGGTGCGCGGCCCGACCAGCTTGGACTGGTAGTCCAAACCCAGTTCGTGGGCCATCCAGTGGGCGCGCAGGGTGCGCGCCGTGCCGCCGCCCCAGACGGTGATCACAGCGACATTTCTATTTCGCTGGCCTCGTAGAAGTGGGCGCTGGCCTTCCCCGAAGGATGCGCTTGCATGGCGGCCAGGAACGCAGCCATGTGCGGCGTTTTGAAGTGGGCGCTCAGGGCTTCCTTGGTGGTCCAGCGTTCGACGACGCGGATGGCGCCGGGGTCCGCCAACTCCACGCTGAAGCTGTAGTCCTCGCAGCCATCCTCCTTCAAGGTGGCGTTTTGCATGGTGAGAATGGCGTCTTTCAGCGCCGCCACAGTGTCGGCGCTGGTTTGGATGCGGGCGTTCACGACAATCAAGGTTTCCCTCCTGATGTTGATGATCCGATGGCCAGCCGCCGCCTTGCACCCTTGCTGCCGCATGGCCGGCGACCTAGGTGGCGCAACTAAACTAGAGGTTGCTCCCGTGGAAAAAACCCAGCAGACGAGGACATGGGCAGTCTCGGCGGCATGAATGTAACCTTAGCTTACACCCAAATTTGGGAAGCCCTGGGCGCAACCGCGTCATGTCCGGGCCACGCGCATCCCAGCCGCAGGGATCGGCCAAATCCATCAGGGTGTGGAACCACGCCGGATTGCGGGCCAACAGCTTTAGCGGAACCTCATCGCCATAGCGTTCTTGGGTGACGACGTGCTCCCGACAGAAGTAGAACAACGCGGAAATCCACAATAGCTGGGACCGATACTGCTTGCCGGTAATGTGGACGCTCCCCGAAAAGGCTATCATGCTGTGCAATGGCTGCTGGATGGCAAAATGTGGATGGTCAGCAGTCCTTTCACACGCCCTCAATGACAGCGCATACTGGGAGCTAGGCCGTTGGGAGCGAACTTGATGCGGGGCCGAGGATGAACCCTCCACTAAATAGCCGGCGTCCACTTAGAGCCTTCTCCGCCACGCCCTTGGACCGGGAATCGCTCCCCCAAAGCCGCCTTGACATTGCCGACCGGGTGCGGACCAACCTCTTGCCGTGGAACGGGCAGTTTTCTCCACAGCTCGTGGAGGGATTGCTCAGCGCCTACGCCCGCCGCAGGGCGGTGGTTCTTGATCCTTTTGTTGGTAGTGGCACGTCATTGGTTGAAGCGGCGCGATTGGGGCTGGCCTCCACGGGAAGCGATCTCAATCCCGCTGCCGTAGTGCTCGCCCGGGTTTACCAGATCATCAACTTGGACCCATCGGTGCGCGAGGATACCCTCCATTGCCTGCAAAAAAGGCTCTACGAATCAATTGGGACACCCTATGGCCCTCTGTTTTGCAGTCGTGGCGGCGTGACAGCCAGAAAGGAGCTGGAGGCGGCACTTGTCCAGTTGTGGCGCGGAAGCACACCAGGCCCCACAAAAGACCTTGCGGCAGCACTGGTGGTGTTGTGCGACTTCCACCAAAAGCACTTGGACGCAGAAACCGTTCACAAAAACTGGCTGCGTTTGGAGCAGGTGGTCCGCAACCTGCCTGATGTCGCCAACCCTGTCGCGGTGGCCCATGCGGACGCCAGGTCCCTGCCCATCGAATCCGAAACCGTTGATTTGGTGCTCACATCTCCTCCCTACATCAACGTACACAACTACCATCAACAGTTTCGCCGGTCCGTCGAAGCGCTGGAATGCAACATATTGGCCATCGCCCATTCCGAAATTGGTTCGAACCGCCAAAATCGAGGAAACCGCTTCCGCACCGTCGTGCAGTACGCCTTGGACATGGTGTTAGCGCTGCGGGAGATGGCTCGCACGGCCAAAGCCGGGGCCCTTCTGATTCTGGTGGTTGGGCGCGAGTCGTCGGTGCGCGGCACCCGGTTCTTCAATGGCGAACTGGTGGCCGAACTTGCGGTTTTGGGGGTGGGTCTTGTGATCGAGCGACGTCAGGAGCGCGTATTCCGCAACCGCTTTGGAACCAACATCTATGAAGATATCCTGCACTTCCGCACCACGGGCGAAATCAGGGACCGGGAGGATGCCTTAGTTGCGGCGCGCCAGACCGCTGGGCAAGTGCTGGCGGCCTCTCGCCCTCTCACGCCCCAAAAGGAGCGCGCGGGGTTGGAGGAGGTTTTGGCTAGGATCAGTGAGGCTTCACCGTCGCCTACGCCAGTCCCCTCAGCGCTTTCGCAGGCATTTGCTTGAAAATGGGCTACCAAACCCCACACGGCGACAAACTGGCGGCGCTACTTGACAATGACAAGCTCCCGCAGAGGGATCGACCTAGAGTGCGCCGCGCTGTCGAGAAATACCAAGCGTGGATCCGGGAACTGGATGGCTTCCAAGGCCAGCAGTCGATAGGCTCTCTCGTGGCGTCGCTTGATCGCTACAAGAAATTTATTGATCTCGAACTGATCTATGACAGCAGCGAAGACTTCCTCTATCGGCAGAGAGGACAGCTTAAACTCGACAACACTGTTCTTGAGGAATTTCTGCCTCGGCTGGTGGGCAACCAGTTCTCCGAACGCATTGAGGGGCGCGGGTTGATCATTGGGCCGGCGAACGCCCTTGCCCAACTGCGCTTCGATTCGGATTTGCAGAGCGTTTCTGTTGGCGGCGGCATGACGGCTCGCGCAAAGGATCATGACTTCGCTATCGTGCGCCCGTTGTTTCTACAAGCTTCCCACCATGAAGACTTCACTAGCGCTCGCAGTGAGAGCACCCATCTCGCCTACATAGCCGCTGAAATCAAGACCAATCTCGACAAGACGATGTTCCAGGAAGCGAGTGCGACCGCTCGGGATTTGAAACTCGCTATTCCGAGTTCGCGTTATTTCCTGCTTTGCGAGTGGCTGGACATGACGCCAATCAACACGAATTTGACGGAGATTGAAGAGGTGATCGTGCTGCGAAAAGAAAGACGCCTTGCAGCGGATTTACGAGGCCAATTCTCCACCGCGGCAGGCAGGATCAACAACCGTGAGGCTTTTGAGCAGCACTTGAGCCAGCATCCTTTTGAATCAAGCATGTTCGAACGCTTCCTGTCCCATGTGGAACGCTTACTGGGAAGGGACCAGGAAAGTGGGCAGGACGTTCTTGAAAGAGGTTGGTTTTAATGCGATGAAGGTTTGATGCGCCCGGTCACCAGCCCCCACCGGACGATCCGGCCCGTTAGCGCACGGTGAAATTCGCCGTTTTCAAGCTGGCCCCCAAAGGCCGGAAAAACACGCTTTGCTCAGCTCAACCCACCCGTTTTGTTCGCTTGCGCCGGAATTCATGTTACTGTGAATAAACACAGATTCCGTTTGGCGCGGATGGACCATGCGCATTAAGGCCCACAAAGGCCGGGGGGCCACGCTGAACCCCCAAGGCCGTTACCTGCCAACCGCTTCGGAGGCGATTGAGGACGGCTGGGAGTTGGACGAAGAGCCGGAACCAGCGCCGGAGACGGAGTTTCATGCGGATCGCACCCAACGCATCATCACCCGCAACAAATCCCCGGACGTGCCCTTTGACCGCTCCATCAACGCCTACAGGGGTTGTGAGCACGGCTGCGTCTATTGCTTCGCCCGGCCCACCCACGCCTATCTGGATCTTTCCCCCGGCCTCGATTTCGAGACCAAGATCTTCTACAAGACCAATGTGCGGGAACTGCTGTTGAAGGAGATCGGCGCCCGCAACTACCAATGCCGGCCCATCGCCTTGGGCACCAACACGGACCCGTACCAGCCGGTGGAGAAGCGCCTGCGCATCACTCGCACCATCTTGGAGGTGGCGGTGGAGTGCGGGCATCCCATCAGCATCGTCACCAAGGGGCAGTTGGTGCTGCGGGACTTGGACCTGCTGGAGCGGTTGGCGGAGCGCAACCTAGTCTCCGTGGCGTTGAGCGTCACCACTCTGTCGAATGCCCTCAAGGTCAAGCTGGAGCCGCGCACTTCCAGCCCGGCGGCTAGGCTGAGGGCCATCGCCAGCCTGCACCGGCGGGGGGTGCCAACGGCGGTGATGGTGGCGCCGGTGATCCCCTTCATCAATGATCAGGAGATTGAAGCCATCGTCGCTCAGGCCGCGGCGGCGGGTGCCCAAGCCGCCGGCCATGTGCTCATCCGCCTGCCCTTGGAGGTTAAGGAGTTGTTTGAGGCTTGGCTGGCCGAGCACTACCCCCTGAAGGCCAAGCGGGTGATGGCGGCCATTTACGACACGAGGGGCGGCAAGGCTTATGACTCCACTTGGGGCAAGCGGATGCGCGGCGAGGGGCCGTTCGCGGACTTGGTGAGCAGCCGGATGGCGGCGGCGCGGCGGCGCAACGGCTTGGACGGGAAGCGCCTGCCGCCGCTTAGAACGGATATTTTCACCCCTCCGGGCAAGGGCGGGCAGCTGTCTCTCTGGTAACCCGCGCAAACGCCGCTTGTCGCCAAGGGCCATCATGATCGTGCCAAGTTGCTCCAAAATGGCTTAAAGTTCGCCGGAATTGGAAGCACTGCGTCGTGCGCCGGGAAGCTTCATTGCACTCGCTGCGCCTGCATGGGCGCACGGGCTTTTGCGGCAACGGGGGAGGAATCGGTGGATCTGGTCGCTTGGTCTTGGCTGTTTCTCGCCATCTACATCGGCGTGATGGTGGCCTTCGGCGTCGTTGGCCGGATGCGGGTAAAGAGCGCCGATGACTTCGCCACCGCCCGCAGCGCATACGGACCGGTGTTCCTGGCCTTCGCCTTCGCCGCCACCACCGCCAGCGGCGCCACCTTCGTTGGCTTTCCTGGCATCACCTACGACCACGGCTTTGCCGCCATTTGGTCGGCGTTTCTCTATCCCTTCGGCACCTACCTCGGCGTTCTGATCTGCCTGCGCTTGGTCAGCAACAGCGGCCATCGCTTCGGCAACCGCTCCATCCCGGAGTACCTGGGCAGCCGCTACCAGTCGGACGGGGTGCGCATCATGGTTTCGCTGTTCTCGCTGATGCTGTTCTTTTATTTGGCCGGACAGTTGGTTTCCGGCATCGTCATGTTTGAGATGATGTTGGGCGTCCCCTCGGAATGGGCGCTGGGCATCACCGCCGCCGTCTTGATGGTCTATGTGATGCTCGGCGGTGCCCACGCGGACATCCTAACGGACGGTGTGCAGGGACTATTGATGGTGGTCATCGCCGCCGCCTTGGTCTTCATGTTCTTGATCGGCTACGGCATTGAGGGGGGGCTGACGGGCCTGGTCGGCAACCTGCGCCGGCAGGACCCGAACCTAGTGGGCTGGCTGAACGAGGAGTCGGTGCTGTACCACTCCTGGTGGTCCATTCTGGCCATCGTCATTTCCCATCTGCCCCTGGGCCTGCTGCCCCATATCGGCAACAAGCTCTGGGCGCTGCAGAAACCCAGCGAGCGGCGGCGGTTCATCGTCTTGGCGTTCACCTTCGGCCTCACTCTCGGAATGCTGGGGCTGGGCGGCCTGCTGGCCCGCGCCCTGTTGGGCGATGTGCTGACCGAACCGGGCGCCAGCAGCAACAGCGCGTTGGCGCTTTTGTTCATGGGGTTGTTTCCCGCTTGGCTGGCCGCACTCCTGGGCGTCGGCATTCTCGCCGCCGTCATGTCCACGGCGGACGGGTTGGTGGTGTCCAGCTCGCAGATCATCGCCAACGACCTTTACCGCTTAAGCTATGTGCCTAAGTTTGGCAAGCATCTAAGCGAACGGCAGGTGGACCGGCGGGTGCTGACCATCAGCCGCATCGCCACCGTGGCGGTGATGGTCATCTGCACTCTAATGGCTTGGTGGCTGATGGGCCGCAACGTGGCGCTGATCGTCTGGGTGGGCATTGGAGGCATGATGGCCGCCTTCGCCGGCCCCTTGGTGGTCGGTGCCGTCTGGCGTGGCGTCACCAAGGCCGGGGCCATCGCCGGCTTGATCAGCGGCGCCGGCGTCTTCACCGTCCTGCACAGCGCCCTGATAGACCCCAACTGGTTTGCCCCCGGCCTGTTGCAGGCGGCGGCGGACTGGCTGGCGCGGGAGGCGGACAACCCCTGGTCTTGCGCCGCCATCGGGGAAATTATTTCGGTGGCGGTGACCTGGGCGGTCTCCAAACGCACTCAACCGCTGCCGCACGACCACCTCGAACGCTTGTTCGGTTCAGCCAAATCGGAAGAGGAGTTGGCGGCTGGAAGATGATTTCCCGCGCCGACCTGTGCAAAAAATAGTGCGTGCGGCGCATGGGCGTACAGGCCGGCAGGGTGGATGTGCAAGCCACCGCAGAGCTTCGCGCTCGGCTGCGGGAGAACTCCTGAGACGTTTTGCGCCGAAAAATGGTGTGCGACTCCCAAGATGGTCACGGAGGTGCAAAGCAGACCTGTGCCAAGGGCTTATAGCGCCGAAGCTCATGGCTGATGGAGGCCGCTGCGTCCTTGATTGCATTGCAATCAACTGCTGTATAGCCTTGAATGCTGCTTGAGTTTGAAAAGGATGGGGGCCAAATCATGGCTAGCATCACGATCCGGAATCTCGAAGATGGCTTAAAGGCCCGGCTTCGAGTGCGGGCGGCCGAGCGTGGCCGCTCGATGGAGGAGGAAGTGCGGATTATTCTGCGGGAGGCGCTCAACCTGCGGACGGAACAGGGAAACTTGGCGCAAGCGATACGCGCTCGCTTCGCGCCCATTGGCGGAGTGGAGCTGGATATTCCTCCGCGAGACCCGATACGCGAGCCGCCAAGGTTCGATTGAGCGAAGGGCGATGTTCGTTCTGGACACCAATGTCGTCTCGGAGTTGATGCGCCCAGTGCCTTCACCGGCGGTTGAGAAGTGGGTGGCTGAATGTCCGGCGGAAGACCTGTTCTTCTCGGCGGTTGGCGAGGCCGAGCTACGCTTCGGCATTGCAACTATGCCGGTCGGCGCACGCCGGGAGTTGCTTGCCGCGGCAGTCGAAGGGATGTTGCGTGAGGATTTTTCCGGGCGGGTGTTGCCGTTCGACAGCGAAGCAGCCCGCGCCTTTGCCTGGATCGCAGCCGAGCGTCGCTCCGCCGGCCGGCCCATTTCACACGCCGATTGCCAAATTGCGGCAATTGCCCACTCGCGACGGGCAACCTTGGTGACGAGAAATGTCCGGGATTTCGAGGGGATAGGGGTGGATGTTGCCAATCCGTGGGGCAGTGCATGATTTCCATTAATGCTGAAGACCGGGCCGCCTTCAAGCGGGGGCTGTGCGAAGAGGCGAGCATCCGCCGCCTTGCTTTGAATTGCTTGCACCATAAATTGTCGCAACAGGAGGCCGAATTTGGTAAGTTAACGCAATGAAATTTCAAGACCTAGTGGCCATCGTCGCGGACGAGCCGGTGTTTGACACGGGTTTGCTTTTGGCCGGCCCGGTCAGCCCCGCCCAGGTTCATCGGCAGCTCTCCCGTTGGGTCCGCACGGAGCGGGTTCTGCAACTGCGGCGCGGTCTGTACGCCTTGGCGCCGCCTTGGCGAAAGCGCATTCCCCACCCCTTCCTCGTGGCGAACCGGCTGGCGCCTGGTGCCTACGTCAGCGGCCTCTCCGCCTTGGCGTTCGCCCACGCCATCCCGGAACACGTCGCCGAGGTGACCAGCATCACCAGCGGGCGGCCGCACCGCCGCAACCTGCCCTTGGGCCGGTTCTCATTCCGACACCTCAAGGCCGAGCTGCAGTTCGGCTATCGCCAAACGGAGTTGGGGGACAGCCAGCAGGCATTTGTGGCCACCCCTGAAAAGGCCCTGCTGGACTTAGTTCACCTGCAACCCGGCGGCGACGACCGGGCCTATCTGCAGGAATTGCGCCTGAACTTCGAGGCGCTGCGTCTGGACGCCTTGGACGCGCTGGCGTCAACATGCGGCGCACCGAAGCTGCTGCGTACCGCCCGGCGCGTTCGCCAATTGGCCGAGGCTGAACCGGAGTGGCAAACACTGTGAAGGCGCACCTGCAATCGCTGGTTCGGCAACGCAGCCCCTTGCAGGGACGCAACCTTGCCCGAGAGTATCTGCAGGCCTGCATCCTCGGTGCGCTGCAACGCAGCGGCGCAATGACGGTTCTGGCGTTTCAGGGTGGAACCTGCCTGCGCTTCCTCTTCTCCCTGCCGCGCTACTCGGAGGACTTGGACTTCACCTTGGAGGGCGACCGCTCCCTTTACGACTTGGGGCGCTGCTTGCGCACGGTCCGGGCGGAACTCTCAGCAGAGCAATACGAAGTTGACCTGCGCATTCGAGACTGCCGGACGGTCCACAGCGCCTTGGTGCGCTTTCCCGGCCTTCTGCATGAACTTGACCTTTCGCCCCATGCATCGGAGGTGCTGGCGGTCAAGGTGGAAGTGGACACCAATCCGCCGCTAGGTGCCAAGGTGGACATCAGCTTGGTCCGCCGCCACGCAACCCTAAGGCTGCACCACCACGACAAGGCGTCCCTGCTGGCCGGCAAGCTGCACGCCATCCTGCAACGGCCCTACACCAAGGGCCGGGACCTCTACGACCTCATCTGGTACTTGAGCGCTCCTGACTGGCCGGCCCCCAACCTACCGCTGCTGAACGCGGCCCTGCGCCAAAGCGGGTGGGCTGGAACTGAACTGGCGTTCGACTCGTGGCGGGCAGTGCTTAGAGAACGCCTTGATGCCTTGAATTGGGGGCAGGTTGCTGCGGATGTGGAGCCATTTCTCGAACGTCAAGAGGATGTGGCGTTGGTCACCAAGGAGAATGCGCTGAGTTTGCTCGCCTAAATGCCTTTGCGCCACAATCCTGTCGTTTGGTGGCGTGATACGACGGATCGCGCCAAATAAAACAGCGACCGGATTCGCATCGGGCAGGAAGAAAACCATGAAATCTCTGCGGCAACCGCCGAATTTTCATGGTAATCTCCCCCCATGATTCAGCGCACTGGGCATATCCGAACCATCCTGCAGCGGCTGCGCGCCTTTCCCGTGGTCGGCATATTGGGCCCGCGGCAGATCGGCAAGACGACCTTGGCGCGGCAAGTGGCCAAGGGGTACAAAGGGGTGGTGCATCGACTGGATTTGGAGAACCCCGCGGACCTCAACAGGCTGATGGAGGATCCGGTCCTCGTTTTGGATGAATTGCGCGGCCTAGTGGTCCTTGACGAAGTGCAGCGCCGTCCAGACCTTTTCCCCGTGCTGCGCGTGTTGGCGGACCGTCGCCCCCGTCCGGCGAGGTTTTTATTGCTCGGCAGCGCTTCGCCGGATTTGATCCGGCAGTCTTCGGAGTCGTTGGCGGGGCGCATAAACTACTACAGCCTAGGCGGGCTGGGGCTGGATGAGGTGGGCCGCCAACTCAACCAGCGCTGGCTGCGGGGTGGCTTCCCGGAGGCTTGGCTGGCTCGTTCCAACGCCGCCGCCTTTCTGTGGCTGGAGAGCTTCGTGAGGACGTTTCTGGAGCGGGACCTTCCCCAATTGGGGGTGCGCGTTCCCGCGCCGGCCATGCGACGTTTCTGGACCATGTTGGGCCATTGGCATGGGCAGGTCTGGCGGTCGTCCGAATTTGCCCGCTCCTTCGGCGTGGCGGACACCACGGTGCGGCGCTATCTAGACATCCTGACGGGCGCCTTGGTGGTCCGCCAACTGCAACCTTGGTATGCGAACATCGCCAAGCGCCAAGTTAAGGCGCCGAAAGTCTATCTGCGCGACACCGGCTTGCTGCACATCCTGCTCGGCATCGATGACCTGCGCTCACTCAACTCGCACCCCAAATCCGGCGCGTCCTGGGAGGGGTTCGTGTTGGAAGCGATCATCGACATCCTGGGCCTGCAGGACGATCAAGCCCACTTTTGGGCCACCCACGGCGGCGCGGAACTCGATCTCGTCATCCCCCGGGGCACCAAGCTCATCGGCGTGGAGATCAAGCGCACCACGGCGCCGAAGGTCACGCGGTCAATGCGCATAGCACTTGATGATCTGGACCTCTCGGAGCTAATCATCGTCCACGCCGGCAAGGATTCGCACCGCCTTGCCCACCGCGTGCGCACGGTAGCGGCCGAGCGTTTGCATACGGACTTGGCCTTGCGGCCAACTTGAGGTAAAGTCAACTAAATATCCTCATTGACCTGAACAACAGGATCGCCAATCTTTACATAACTATGATACTCATTAAGGTCTTCCCAAGTGGCTTCATCTGTTTTTAGGGTCTCGTATTTTTCTACCCATTTCGGCGGGGTCGCAAGCATTTTACCGAGATATCCACCAAGGAGCTCTTTGCCCCCAATGTTAACGTGGCTCTTCCTATAGGTGGACGCAACAGAAAGATTGTCCTGAACATGAACTACTTTCACCCTTACCTTTGGCCTCTCTACAGATCCCAAAACTTCATTTGTGTCAGGGTCCAATATATCCTCACGGTTGGGAGCCAATACGTCGAAGTACATGCCCGCCATTACTCCGTCTTTGGTGCCCACGTTGATTGCAATCTCGCGAGAGTTGAGAACTCTAGCGACTTTTCCTCGAATATCAGTAGCCACCTTCAATCTCCTCTAGCTGTTTGGCTGAAATTCCGCTACGTAGCTCCTTCACCTCATCGGGCACAAGATCCTCCCAATCCTCCAGCGCATCATCCGCCGTGTCGATCTGCTCGTGAACGATTGCCTTAAGCGAGGCAAATGCCGTTGGATATTCGTCGGGTGTATTGCAATTCGCCATGATGTTCATTTGCCTGCTAAGGCTGCGATACAAGGAAAGAAGACGCCGAAAAGACGATCTTGCATGGGGCCTAATCAACTCCCTTGCGCCATCTGTTACAGACTGCTTTCCAAACCAATACGAACCAAAAAGGCCAAATAGAAGTATCATAATCTGAAAGACCACCCCTTCTAGGCCGGTTAAAGAACGCTCAGTTGAAATGTAGCCAAAAGACAACGACGTCCCAACTCCTGCCAGAATGAATATCGTGGCTATGATGCGTTCCCTCTTTTGCATGATTTGCAGGTCTCTTCAAGCTTTGTTTGGAGTGTTGAATAGCGCCTAAAGCGGCATGGCCGACCTTCTGGGCGACGCCAACTCGTTAGAATAACCTTTGCTTCGGCTAATCAGTATAGCGCAGATTCTCCGGGCGGTGTCGGTGAAGTGGTGGACTTCTTCGGGCAGGAGAGGGCGTTGCAGGATGCTGCGCTCGCGGTAGGAAAGCCATTTCTTGAGGACTTGGTAGCCGCCCAGCTTGTAGCTCCAGACGGCGGCGGGGACGTTGCGCCAGTAGGCGCGGTCGTTTAGGTGGATGTCGAAGGTGGGCTCGCCAAATGCGGTCGCCGCATTGTCCAAGGCAGCGTGTTCTTCGGCGGCATAGGGCCGTTCTTGAGCGCGGCCTTGGCCGGGCATGACGGCGCGGCCCGTTCCGAAGTGGCCCCAGCCGGCGGTGAGGGCGAAGTCCTCTCCGGTCATGTTGCGGCCGTCCTTGGTGGCGGGAACGGCGATGGCGGCGAGCTCTGGGCGCAGCGGGGCTTGGGTGACGCCGGGAACGGGCGTGTCGGGGTCCAGCAAGGCGGCCAGTTGGCGGCCCCGCGCCGCTGACCGGGCCAATGCAGCGGCTGCATCGGCGATGTCCACGCGCTGCGGAGGCTGGGAAGAAGTTGTGGCTTGGGATAGTGCAGCGGCACCGGCGTTGGCCGCACCAGACGGGTCAACGGATGCGGCATCCGCGCTAGCGGCACTAGGTGGGTCAATGGAGGAAGCTGGTGACGCTGTGGGCGCTTGGATTCCATCGTCACCATTGTCGTCGGGCCAGCCGGGGAGGGGGATGCGCGGCCACTCCATGCGCAGCGCCCCGGCGTTGGCTTGACGATAGGCGGGGTCGTGGAGGGTGGCGAGAACGTGGTGGAACAAGTCCTCGACGGTCATGCCGAGGCGCTCGAGGTATTGCCGGGCGGCGCCCGACAGATTGGGCTGCTTCGGTATGCCGTTGTCGTCGCCTTGATGCAGCCGTTGTTCTTGGGGGCTTCCCGCATTCAGGTTGGCTTGGCGGTGGGCAGCGCTGTCCGCGCTTCCATGCACCCATGATTCTTGGCGGCTCTCGGCTGCTTGCTTGGGTTGACGTTGCGAGGGACGACCTTGCCCACTTTCATCGGGCCGTGGTGCTTGGTCGCTCTCGGCTTTTGGATTGGGTTGCGGTTGTGCGGCGTTTTCCTCAAGTGCGATGGTGCCATCTCTCAACCGTAGCCAGATTGGAAAGAAGCTCGACAGGCCGTTGCCGAAGTTGTCCGCGAAATTCCGAACCAATGTGCCGCGAACAAAGTGCTCCTTCGCTTCTCGCTCACGCGCTTCGAGCCACAAATTTCCCTCGAATACATGCGGCCGATAGTCGGTGCGCTTTTCGTCCAGCAGCTTGGTGTCCGCCTCCCAATAGAGCCACCTGTTGTCAAACGGCCTGTAGGCGTAGCGGACGAAGCCATCTTCGTTTGGCCCGCCGCGGGCCAGCAGGGTCTCGCGCACGGCGTGGGCGTTGAACCGGGCGGTGCTGCGCATGGCGCTGGGGTAACGCCGGGCGATCTCCTCATGGCTTAAGTTGGGGTTGAAGTAGTCGGCCACCCGCGCTTTGAGGCGGTCAAGATCGATGTCCACCAGAAAGCCGTCCCGGCTGGTCTTGACGCCGGGGAACGAAACCGGGAACAAGTCCGGCAGCGCCGGCCAATCGAACCAGTCTTTGCTCACCGCCGTTGGCGCAAACGGAAGGCCAAGGGGCAGGTTCGGAGCAAAGCGTTCATAGATCCTGTCCGGCTCCGCTTCCGCCGTTTCCAGCAGTCCCTCGCGCTTTGTCTGCCCCCACAGATGCCGAAACCCAACGGTCGCAACCGGCCTGTGGTCGGCCCTCCGCACTAAGGTGGCGATGGCCGTGCCCACTTGGATGCCAACCGGGTCGCCTTCCGTGGAGAAGATGCTGGGGTCCGGCGAGCCATCTGGTGCAACCTTGCCGGTCTTGTACTTGTCGCCGTTCAGGCAGTCGATGCGCACTCTGTCAAACGCCTCCAAGTACCGCTCCCGCATCCCGGTGAAGGACAGCCCGTCCAGCCAGGAATAATTGGAGATGAAGCAAACCACCCCCTGCCCGGTCTTCTCGGCGATGCGTCGTTCCGCCATGCGGAAGAAACGGACGTAGAGATCGTTCAGGCCCTGCCCCTCCGGGCGACGCGCCTGCCTGGTGGTGCGGTAGGCGTCTGACAGCTCCCGCTCCTCGTCCACCGCCATGCCGGCGAAGCCGTTGTAGGGCGGGTTGCCGAGAATTACGAGGATGGGTGCCTCCCGCTTCACCCGCTCGGCGCGATCGCGCTCCTCCTCCAGCTCCGGGAACGGCAACGGCTTGTTCGCTCTCGGCTCCCAGCCAGTCAGCGCGTTGGTGAGGAAAACGCCGGGCCGCTCCTCCCCGGCCCCGCCTGGTCCCCCATCCGCCAAGGGCGCATCCAGCGCCTGCAAGGTCAGGCCCACTTGCAGGTGCGCCACGGCGAAGGGCGCTGGCATGATCTCGAAGCCGAACACCCGTCGCAGCGCCGCCTGCTTGACCCGCGCCCCGGCCAAGGCGCCCAGCCCCTTGCCCTCCAAGTTGGCGGCGATGCGGCGCAGCACCTCGGCCAGATAGGCACCGGTGCCGCAGCAGGGGTCCAGCACATAAACGTTGTCCGCCGCCAGCCCGTCGGCGATGCCCAAGTCCTGCTGCAGCGCTAAGTCCACACGGGCCACCATGTAGCGCACCACTTCCCTAGGCGTGTACCAAACGCCCAACTGCTTGCGCAGGCCGGGGTCGAAGGCTTCAAGGAACGGCTCGTAAAAGTAGGGCACCGCCTCGCCCTCGTCAAAGCGGGCGAAGAAGGCGTTGCGGTTGACGCGGTCCAACGCGGCGGCCGTCCAGTCCAGCACTTCGACTAGATTGAGGGGCTGCAGGCGGCCCGGGTCGGAAAGCTGCTGGAACAGCGCCCGCAGCACCGGCGCCCGCAGGTGCCAGACAGCCTCGCGCCAGTTGAAGGGGCCGGTTGGCGCGGGGTTTTGCCGGGACCAAAGCACCCAAGCGGAGAAGACCCCGTAGAACAAGGTCTGCACGAGGGTGGATTGGAAGAAGCGGGCGCCGCGCTCACCTTCAAAGCGCACCCCCAGGGCCTCCTCCAATGCAGTCCGCAGCGCCGCCAGCGCCGGCGAATCGCCGCTCGACTGCACCCGCGCAAGGCCGTCCCGCGCATAGGAGGCGAGCAGCCAAGCCAAGTCCTTCGGCTCAACGATCTGCGCACGGTGGGACAATGCCCGGCTCAGGTATTCGCCCAAACCAGCGCCAACCGCAAGGGCGAAGGCCCTAGGCTTTTGCAGCCGCTGGTCGAAGTCCTCGGCGCTGTCCGCCAAGTGGAAGGTCTCCAACGGAGCGCCGCCCGGCCCCGGCCCAACCAAGGCGAACTCCCGCAGATTGGTCGCCAACACCAAGCCGTAGTGGGCCAGATAACGGCCCACCTGCTCGCCGGCGATCAGATCTTGGGCGTCCTCCTGCGGCGGCTTGACCTCCACTACGCCGCGCTCCGGCGCCTGCCCGTGACGCGGCCGGCCCTTCTGCACTTGCTTTGCGGTGTAAAGACCGAAGTCGGGATGGCCGGCGCCTTGGTCGGCCAGCTCCGCCACGCAGAACACCTTCGGCTGCAGAGTCGCGCCCACGGCGTTCAGCAGGTTCGTCAACGGCCCGTAGCTGGAGCGCTCGTCGGTGCCGCCACCGCTGGACCGCACCCGCCGCAAATCCGCGAAATAGGCTTCAACCGCGGTTGTCAGTTTATTGTTCGTCATGGCGATGACCAAGTGAACGACTTCCGCCGTCTCGTTTTAGATCTGGAGCGGAAGTTGCCTATCAGCCCACTCGTGGGTTGGCGGTTCAGTCTGCGCCCCCCGACCCACGCTCGTTGATGGCGCACCGGCCACTGTCACCCTCGCGTCATGTCCCTTATCGCCCGAGAACAGCATGGACCTGTCTCCGATGGGCAACCACTTTGCGCCGCTCTCCACGAGAGCACTGTTTCCGGTGTGCGACGCGCCGCTTTTATGGACCCACATCGGCACCCAGCCATGTTCAAGGTTCTCGACCGCTCCCCGCCATGTCCCCCCTCCGTTCTTTTTGCTGGCCACAACCACGGCGCTGGCCGCAAGGCAGTATATGTAGCGATTGCGGGCCATGGCGTTGCCGGCATGAAAACCGGCCTCCGGCGCGAAGGGCGAAATCAGCGCCAAGTCGCCACGTTGCAGCGCTTGCCGATACATGCGGGAGGTGGCAGCGCGTTGCAGACCATTAGCCAGAACCCCGATAGCTGTTCCTTCCGTTCGCAGACCCGCTAACATAGCGGCTTCGTCCACGCCGCGCGCGCCACCTGAAATGACGGAGCAGTCCGCTGTTGCCGCCTCTCTTCCTAACTGGGCGGCAGCGGCAAGGTCGGCTTCTGAGGCATTGCGGGAACCAACCACTGCCAACCCTCGTTGGCCCAGTAGTTTTCGGTTTCCACAACCGAACAGCAAGGGCGGCGACTTCCATTCCAAATGCCGCTTGAGTTTTCGCGGATAGTCTGGGTCCGAGCGAACGAGCAGCCACAGACCAGCCCGCTCCCATCGCTCTTGGCACAAACCAAGGGCAGTTCCCCGGTCCAAAAGGCGCTGGATGCGGTCAGCCGTGATGGCTGGATGCTGCCAATCGGCCATCAGCGCATCAATGTCGCCTCGGAGCAGTTGCGCGGGGTTCAGGCCGCGGCCATGCAGCATCCGTGCAAATTCGGCCCATTCACCGATGGACAGCGGCTTTGGGCCGTGCGGTGCATGCTTGCCCAGCACGGCGGTCAGCAACACCACGCTTTGTGCTTGTTCGTTCATTGCTTTAGTTTCCCGGTGCCGAGCTTGCCAAGGCAGCGGGATACACTGTGCTGCAGCCGGCCTCCCTAAGCAATGCAGCTATAACGGCTAAGGTCCAGCCAGAATCCACTACGTCATCCAACAGCAGCACCGGGCCAGTTCGCACTTCTTCAATAACTGCGAACACTCCGTCGAGATTGGAGCACTGATGGTACCGGTTTTGTTGGTGCTTCTGGGGTTCGTTCTGCCGAATCTTCCCCACAACCGGATAGCCTAGGCATGAGGCACACTTGCCGCACGTTTCCGCATACGGGTCGTCCAAGGCGTTGGCTAGAAAAAGCATCAGCCGGCCACGCTGCAGGCGCACGTCGCCAAGCTGCTTGCTGACATCTTGCACAACGCGGTCGTTGGCGGTGGCCGTCGTCGCTAGGACCGGCGTGCCGCGGGGAACGCGGCGCACGACGTTGCGGAGCCGCTGATAGTCGGGGCGGAAGTTGCGCCAGGATCACCAACCGCGGCGTGGAGCAAGGACAGTGCGGCAAGACGGTTAGCCGAGTCTGTGGAAGCCATGCGTTCATTGTATCCCCAAGCGGCAAGTGAAGGTGCCCAGCCTATTTACGGGCCAACCTCAGACCTATTTTTGCCGAATGCCAGGCCTCGTCAAAGTGGCTGGGGAGCGTGGAACCGGCGACTTATGCGTGGCGCCCGGCGCTCAGAAGGCACCTTTAGTCCTTGGATTCGAGGCGAACCAGCCTCCTTCGCGCCACATCCATGCCTTTATGTGGCACGATACGCCCCTATCGCGCCAGATAAATCGGGAAGATGCCCAAGCAGGTTCCAGAAGCGGAGTTCGAGGCTGTCGTCAACGCCGTGGCCCGGCTGCCTAATGGCGGGTCGGTAAGCCGCATTGGCGAGGCGCTTGGGGAAGTTGTGCCTCGGCGTACTTTGCAGCGCCGCCTCGTTGCATTGGTGGCCCAAGGGCGCTTGGTGAGGGAGGGGCGCGGGCAGGGTGTGCTATACCGCACTCCTCCCGCGCCATCCGCGCCGCACCCCCTCGTCTGGAGGTTCGGGTCAAATGTCAGTCGCGGTGACAGGGCGGTTTTTCATTATTCCATTCCAATGTCCGCGCAGGGGGAGGCGGTTGGGCGGTTGGTACGCGCCCCCATTCAGCAGCGCCCGCCGGTGAGCTACAACCGGGCGTTCCTGGAGGACTACGTTCCCGGCTTGACTTGGTACTTGCCTGAGGAAGTCCGCAGCCACCTTTTGGAACTGGGGAACTCGCCGGACCGCGAAAGCATGGCCGACACTTACGCCCGCAAAATCCACCAGCGCTTGCTGATCGACCTGTCCTGGAACTCCAGCCGGCTTGAGGGCAACACCTACTCCTTGCTGGAAACGGCGCGTTTGCTGGAGGCGGGCGAATCCGCCGCCGGCAAGGACGCCTCGGAAGCGCAGATGATCCTCAACCACAAGGCGGCGATCGATCTGCTAGTGGACGAGGCTGAGCATGTCGGATTCAACCGCTACACGATCTTGAACCTGCACGCCCTGCTGGCCGATAACCTGCTGCCCGATTCCGGAGCTTGGGGCCGCCTGCGTTGGGCCGGGGTCCAAATCAGCGGATCGTCCTACCATCCGCTGGAAATTCCCCAACTCATCGACGAGTGCTTCGGGCAAGTGCTGGACAAGGCGACGGCCATCCCGGACCCCTTCGAGCAGGCGTTCTTCGCTCTGGTGCATTTCTCGTACCTGCAGCCGTTCCTGGACGTCAACAAGCGGGTGTCGCGCTTGGCCGCCAACTTGCCGTTGATCCGCAACAACCTGTGCCCCCTGTCGTTCGTGGATGTGCCGACCCGAGCCTATGTGGACGGCCTGCTCGGCATCTACGAACGCAACCGGGTGGAACTGCTGCGCGACGTCTTCTGCTGGGCCTACGAACGCTCCTGCGCCCGCTACTCCGCGGTGCGGCAGTCCCTCGGCGAGCCGGACCCGTTCCGGCAGCGGCACCGCGCCGTCATCGCCCAGACCATCCGCGAGGCGGTGCAAGCGCGGATGAATAAGCTGGCTGCGGCGGCATACATCCGCCAGCGGGCGACGGCAGCCTTGCCGGAGACGGATAGGCGCAAATTTATCGAAATTGTCGAAACGGACTTGCTCAACCTGCACGAAGGCAACATCGCAAGGGCGCAGCTGTCGCCGCGGGAATTCGAGGCTTGGCGGACGGCCTGGGGATAGCGCAAAGGCTTTTACACGGTATCGGTTTCCGGCAATTGGCGGGTGATCTTTCGATTCGAGAATGGTCACGCTGTGGATGTTGATGGTGCTAGCGGACCCTAGTGCGCTTCGCTAGTTGAGCAGCTTGGCTACGGCGACGCCGATGAAGGTGCCGATGGCGTAGCCCAATATGCCGCACATGATCCCGGGGGTGACCAGAGCCTTCCAGCCCCGGGTGGCGGCGATGGCGGCGGTGGGCGCCGGGCCGACCAACGCGGCCCCGGCAGCCACCACCGCTTCGGCCAAATCGATTTTTAGCAGCCGGGCGGCGGCCAGCACCACCAATAAATGGATGGCCAGAATGGCCACCGAGTAGAAGAACAGGTTCAGTGCCGAATCCAGGAACGCCACCGCATCGGTGCCGCAACCCACTGCGGCAAAGAACAGGTACATGATGATCATGCCTAGGCCGAAGTCTCCTTGCAGCCGGGTCAACGCCTTCGGAAAGGCGTTAGCGGCCACGAGCGCCAATACCGTGACGAATAGAATGGCGTAGTTGCCAAGCCCGGCCCAGTCCGCAAAGGCGTAGGAGAGGGCGCAGATGGCGAAGCTCAGCGCCAAGGCCCCGGCCAGATGGCTCGGACGCAGCGCATCCGGCTCGTTCCCGGCGACGTCCGCCGCTTGCCGCGCCGCTTCCCCCATGATGCGCGATGGAACGAACCGCCTGACGAGGGCGATGGAGGGCAGCGCTATCAACGCCATCAGGGCCATGATGCTGACGACGCTGTTGGCGCTGATGGCGACGGACACCTCATCCGGGGTCATCTCCACCGCCTTGGCGACCGCCACGAAGTTGACCGCGCCGCCGGTCCAACCCCCGGTGTAGGCGCCGGCGGCCTTTGCCCCGATCTCGCCAAGATCGATCAGATAAAAGCCAATGATGGCGCCGGTGACGGTGCCGGCGCAGGCGATGCCGAAGGTGAGGATCACCGGGCCGCTCTCCCGCAGAATGCGGCGGAAATCCGCCTTGTACAGCAAAAGCGGGATGGCCAGGGGCACCAGATGGCCGCCGATGAAGTCGTACACCGGCGACTCAAAGGGCACCACCCGGAAGTTGGAGAGGGCCACGCCGCCGACGATTACCCAAAGGACGCCCGAGGTGGTCTTGCCCAAACGGTTGCCGTCCGCCCAAAAACCGAACCAGGCGAGGCCAACCAGCACCGCGCACAGCGGGAAGACGTCTTCCGGGCCGAGCAGGCTCAAGGCGCCGCCTCGCCGTTTTCCGGCTGGGATTCGCCCTGGCTCCACCAGTCGCAGCCGGCAACTTCACGCAGAAAGGCGTCCCGACCGGCGTCATCCAAGGCGAACAGCTTGCCCAGCACGCGCTTCGCCACCGCGTCCGCCGGCCAGCGCAGCGGCCCATCCTTTGCTTGGGCGATGCGCACCAGCAACTCCCCCACGCTGCGCGGGTGGAAGGCTTCCGGCAGACGGGCGGCCAGCTTGGCCATGCGTTCCTCAATGAGTGGGCGGTAGGGCGATTCGTCTGGAATTGGCAGGGGGCCGGACAAAGCGTCCGCAAAGATGTTGGTGGCGTGCAGGCCCGCCTCCACCAAGGCCACCCGAATGCCCCAACGGTCCACCTCATGGCGCAGCGCCTCGGTGGCGCCTTCAAGGGCGAACTTGCTCGCGGTGTAGGAGACGTCCCCCGGCAGGCCGGCAACGCCGGAGAGGGAACTGAGGTTGATGATGCAGCCACCGCACTGCCGCCGCATCTGCGGCAGCACCGCCTTGGCCAACAGCAACGGCCCGAACAGATTGACCTCCATCACCTCCCGTAAGGTCGCCTCGGTAGTGTCCTCAAAGGCCCCCACCCGATTGATGCCGGCGTTGTTCACCAGCACGTCCAAACGCCCGTGCCGCCCGATCACGTCTGCGACGACGCCGGCGAAGGTGTGGGGCTTGGCCAAGTCCAAGGCGGCGATGTGGATTTCCAATGCCTCCGCCTGAGCCGCCCCGGCGAGGGCCGCGCCACGCCCAAGGTCGCGCATGGAGGCCACCACGTGCGCACCGCTGCGGGCGAACGCCAGCGCAGCCTCCAGGCCAAAACCGCAGCTGCATCCTGTGATCAACACGACTGTCACTGCGGCTTCCCTAGTTCGCACATTTCACCAAGCTCCCTGCAACTCGATGGAACGCCCCGACACCACAAGGGCAGAGGCCAGTGGGCCGCAAGATTGTCCCTCGCTTGGGCAAAGCCGCCCGTCTCACTAAGCTGGTTCTTTTCGCTATAGTAAGGGCATACGCGCCGCTAAGCGAATGAGCGGAAACCCATGCCGCAACGAATCATCTTCCCGAAACGGGGCCAAGCCGTTCTGCATGCGTTCGAGCTTCCGCCACTGAGCACCGGCTCGGTCCGGGTGCGTGCGCTGCACAGCCTGATGAGCACCGGCACCGAGACCGCCATTCTGCACCGGCGTTACGCTCCCGGCAGCCACTACGACCGCATCTTCTCGTTCCCACAATTGAAGACGGGCGTGCAGGCCGTCGCCGAGGTGGAGGCCGTCGGGAAGGCGGTTCGGGACTTTGCGGTGGGCGACCGGGTTTACATGCGCATGGCCCACGGCTCTCATCAGGTGTTGCCGGAAGCGGCGCTGTCGCCGGTGCCGGATGCCGTGGCCGCCAAGGCCGCCTGCTGGTGCGGCCTGGCCAAGACCGCCTTCCGCGCCGCTTGGGCGGCGCCCTTCCGTTTCGGCCTGCACCTGCTGGTAATCGGTGCGGGGCCGGTGGGGCAGATGGCCGTGCGCTGGGCGCGCAGCGCCAATGTCGGCTTGCTGGCGGTGTCCGATCTGTCGGACCAGCGCTTGGCCCATGCGGCCAAAGGGGGCGCCACCCAACTGCTGTGCGGCGACGTGGCGGAGCAATTGGCCGCAATCGGTGAAATGAACGGCGGGGCCGGTCCGGATGTGGTCGTGGAGGCCACCGGCAGCCCGCCGGTATTCCCCAGCGCGTTGGCCGCGGCGGCCCGCTACGGCAAGGTGATCCTGTTGGGCGACACGGGCTTTCCCGACCGCCAGCATCTCACATCCGACGTCATGACCAAGGGCCTCACCATCCAAGCCACCCACGACAGTCACGACCGGGACGGTTGGACGCAGCGCAGGGTGGATGAACTGTTTTTCGCCTCGGTGCTTTCCGGGCGCTTCGACTTGAACGGGCTGATCACCCACGAATTTTCCCCCGAAGACTGCGCCGAAGCCTACGCCTTGGCGGAGGAAAACCGGGCGGAAACGATGGGCGTGCTGTTCGATTGGTCGCAAGCCGACTGGTGAACGCCTTGCGCCTAGCCGCCGCGCTGCTGGCGCTCTTATCCGGCTTGGCGTTGGGCGATGCGGCGCACCACGAACTGCTCATCAACCAAGTGGCGCCGCGCACCCACTTCTACCATGCCGACGTCCTTGAACCCTGGGCCCGGGAAGTGGCCCGCGTCACTGGCGAGCGGGTGCGGGTCCGCTTCAGCACCGCGTCCTTGGGAAGCTACCGGCGCAATTTCGACATGGCTTGGTCGGGGCTGGTGGACCTCGCCGGCGGCAACCAAAGCTCCAACCCCGGGCGTTTCAAGCTGGCCATGATCAACGAATCCCCTTTTCTGGGCACCAGCGATCCAGAGTCCATTTCCGTTGCCCTGTGGCGCACTTACAGCCGCCATCTGGCCCCGGCCGGAGAATTCGCCGGCACACAACTGCTGGCGCTGCATGTCAGCAGCCTGCAGCATCTGTACACCACCCGCAAGGCGGTTCGGGAAATGGCTGAGCTGCGCGGCCTGAAGATCGCCGCGCCCAGCAGCCTCGGCGCCGAGCTGCTATCCCGCATGGGGGCAACGCCGGTCTTCCTCACTGCGCCGGAACTGCACGATGCGCTGTCGCGGGGCATCATCGACGGCATCAGCATGGGTCCCACCGGGGCGGCTCGCCTGCACCTGCACCCCTATCTGCGCTTCCAAACCCTCATAGCCGGAGGTGCCGGTTTAAGTTTTGGCGGCTTTTACCTAGTGATCAACAAAGCGAGCTGGCGACGCATTGCCGCCGCGGACCGCAAACGCATCCTTGCGCTCTGCGGGGAAGCCTTCGCACGGCGGGCGGCGCGGGTGTTCATCGCCAAGACCGCGGAAGCGGAGCGGGAGCTGCAAGAGGCGGGCATCACCCGCATCAAGCCGAGCGCGGACTTCGACCGTCGCTTCAGGAAAGCCGCTGCATTCATCGACGAGGCCTGGGTGGCCCATGCCAACGCCCAAGGCATCGACGGCGCTGCGGCGCTGCAATCATTCCGTCGGGAAGTGCGGCGGCAGGCCGCAGGCCTCGGCCGCATGTTTCACCAAGGGCGGCGATGAGCGCGCGGCCACCCAGCTTGCAGTAGCGGAATGTTGCGCAAGATCGCGCATTTGAGCCGCGCCGCCTCCCGCCTGCTGGCTTGGCTGGCCGGTGTGCCGCTGCTGGCCATGATGCTGGTGACCGTGGTTGACGTCCTTGGCCGCTACGCGCTCGGCAAGCCCCTTGTCAGCGGGCACGCAGCGGTGCAAGCCCTGGTGTTCGTGCTGGTGTTCTTGGGCTTGCCGTTGCTTTCCCTGTTGCGGGGCTACATGAAGGTCGAATGGCTCGGCGCGGCGCTGCCGCCCCGCCTTGAGCGTATGCGCCAACGGCTGATCGATGGCGTCACCGCGGCGGCCCTAACAGCGTTTGGCCTGCAGTTCCTTTGGCAGGGCGCTTACTACCGACGTCAGGGGGAAACCCTCGAGATGCTGGAGATTCCCTTGGCGTTTTTCGGCACCCTGGGCGGCGGGCTGTGTCTCCTTGCGGCGCTGTTGACGGTGGCGGCGCAGTTCCTGCCGCCGGACCGGAGGGATTCCTGATGCTGTTCGCAGCCGGTGTTTTGGCGTTACTCCTCTTGTTGGTGGCGGGGGTGCCCATTGGCTTCAGCATGGCGTTGGTCGGGGTGCTTGGCGTGGTGGCGTTGCGCGGCTGGGACCCCGCCGTCATCATGATCGGGCAGGTTGGGATCGATGCTGCGCTGAACTACAACTTCTCGGTGCTGCCGCTCTTCGTTCTGATGGGGAACGTCATTGGCCGCACTCGCATGGCGGCGGATCTCTATGCGGCGGCCCATGCGTTCCTCGGCCATCGCCCTGGCGGATTGGCGATGGCGACCATCGCCGCCAGCGGCGGCTTTGCCGCCGTGGCTGGGTCGAGCTACGCCTGCGCCGCAACCCTGACCAACATCTCGGTTCCGGCGATGCGCGAACGCCGCTACGATCCCGGCTTCGCGGCCGCTTCCGTGGCCGCCGGCGGCACCCTTGGCGTGTTGATTCCGCCCAGCATCGGCATGGTGTTTTATTCGCTGATCACCGGGGTGTCGTTGGCGCAGCTGATGGTTGCCGGCCTGTTGCCCGGCCTGCTCAGCGTGTTCCTATACCTGATCGCCATCCGCGGCGCCATGCTGGCCAAGCCGCACTATGGTCCGCCAAGCGCCTACACCCCTTGGCGGCGACGGCTGCGCGCCTTGGCGCCGGTTTGGCCGGTCGGCTTCCTGTTCTGCTTGGTGTTGGGCGGCATCTATGCCGGCCTGTGTACCGCCATGGAGGCGGCCGGCGTCGGCGCCTTCGGGGCCATCGCCATCGCCCTGCTGCGCAGGTCCTTGGATGGCGCCGCGCTGCGCTCCATCGTGGTTGAGACCGTCAAGACCACGGCGAATCTGTTTGTCGTGTTCGTCGGCGCTCTCCTGTTCGCCAACTTCGTCACCTTGGCCGGTCTGCCGAGCGCCATCGAAGCCTGGATTGCCGGGTCGGGGTTGGGGCCGATGAGCGTGCTCGCCGCCGCGGTGCTCATCTACGTCGCCTTGGGCTGCATTCTGGAAAGCAGTTCCCTGCTGCTGCTGACCTTGCCCATCTTCTTCCCGGCGCTCACCGGCCTCGGCTTCGACCCGGTTTGGCTGGGTGTGTTCGTTCTGATTGTCGCCGAAATCGGCCTCATCACGCCGCCCATCGGCATGAACGTCTTCGTTGTCAAATCGTTGGTTGCGGACATCCCTCTGCAAAGAATCTTCGTCGGCCTCATCCCCTTCGGCCTCGCCGATCTTGTGCGGCTGTTGGTCATCGTCCTGTTTCCGGGCGTCGTCCTGCTGCTGCCGGAGCTGATGCGTTAGAGTGGCGCTGGCCGCCGGCGGCACTGCGGTATAGTCGCCCCTTGGTGCTTGTCTTGAGGCTTGGGAAGTCTGCGCAGGGAGAAGTGAAGTGAGCGGCCAAACCCGCAAAGCCAGACGGAAAGGCAATGTGTTGACCTTGGCGGACATCGCCGCCCAAGCCGGCGTATCCACCGCCAGCGTGTCCCGGGCGATGAACGCGCCGGACAAGGTCTCCGACGCCACGCGCAACCGGGTGCTGCAAACGGTCGCCGAACTCAAATGGGTGCCATCCGGTGCCGCCAGGGCGCTGGCTAGCCGGCGAACGCACACCATCGGCGCCATCACCGCCACCTTGGGCAACGCCAACGTCGCTACGGAGTTGGAGGCGCTGCAGCGCCGGCTGATGGACGCCGGCTACGTTCTGCTGCTCGCCTGCAGCGGGTTGGACGAAAGCAATGAGATCGAACAGGCCAAGCGCCTGCTGGAACGCGGCGTCGATGCACTGGTGCTGCACCACAGCAGCGCCCACGGCAAGGATGTCTGGGCTCTGGTGGAGGCGTTGCAGGTGCCGACGATCGTGACCCGCGCCTCGGAGGCCATCGACGGCTACACCACCGTGGGTTACGACGGTTACAAGGCGTTCAAGCGCCTGACCCAACACCTGATTGACTTGGGCCACCGGCGCTTTGGGCTGATGATGATCGCCTCCCCGCAAGTCGAGCGGCGCGGCACGCTCAATCCGGACCCGAGAGTGCGCGGCGCCCATGCGGGAGTCATCGACACCCTGCGTGAAGCGGGCATCGCCATCGCGTCCCGCCACCTGACCAACACCTATTTCAGCATCGGCAAGGGCCGGGCCGGTTTCCGCAAGATCATGTCCACCGAGCCCCGCCCCACCGCCTTGGTCTGCATGAACGATCAGCTGGCGGTGGGTGGGATCTTCGAGGCGGCGGCCATGGGGCTTCGGGTTCCGCAGGACGTCTCCATCGTCGGCTTCGACAACATTGAGCTTTCCGCCTTGGTGACGCCGCCCCTGACCACCATGCGGACACCGGATTGGGAAATGGGCGAGGTCACCGCCGAATGCGTGGTGGACATCCTGAGCGCCCGCGGCCCGTCGGTTTACCGCCGGGAACTGAGCCCCGAATTCGTCCTGCGCGGCAGCACCGGGCCGCCGCCGAGCGCACCCAAGGAGGGCTAGCCGTCCCCTGCATCCAGCCGGCAAACGGCTTGGGGCGGACGCCAAATCCGGTTTTCCGTTAGGGTTGCGCAGCTTTTGGCCAAGGTGTAGTGTAAGCGCTTACATGCAGCGTTGCGTGGGTTTCCACAGCCATCGGGAGAGAATCATGCAGAACCATCGTAGTGCCCTGGCGCCCTTCACCGTCTTGATGGGGGGTCTTTTGCAGTTGCTTTGGGCGCCCGTTGCCTTGGGGCAGGGCGGCCAGGCGGCGGTCATCGAGGAAGTCGTCGTCACCGCGCAGCGGCGGGCGGAGAGCCTGCAGGAAGTGCCCATCAGCATCACGGTGATCAGCAACCAGCAGATCGAGCGGTCCGGCATGCGCGGGGCGCGGGATTTCGTGCAGAGGTCCGCCAACGTGACCTTCACGGAAAGCGATCAACAGGGCACGAAGAACGGGGACATCTCCATTCGCGGCCTCAGCGACCTGACCTCCGGCGGCAACGAGCGCATCATTCAGTCACGCCCGGCAATCGGCTTCAACGTCGATGAGTTCAGCGTCAGTTCAGTGGCCAGCGGTTCGGCCAATCCGCCGCTGGACGACATCGAACGCATCGAGATACTGCGCGGGCCGCAAGGCACCTACTTTGGCCGCAACGCCACCGGCGGCGCCGTCAACGTGGTGACCCGCAAGCCGGATGCGAACCCCATGGCCAAGGTGCGGGTGGGCTATGGCAGCTTCGAGACCATCAGCGTCGGCGCCTTGGGCAACGTGCCCGTGCAAGACAACCTGTTCGTGCGCGGCGGCATCGCTTGGGAGCAGAGCGATGGCGCGGTCGAAAACCTAAGCCCCACCGGCAACGATGCGGACTACGATGATCTGAACGCCCGGCTGGCCATCCGCTGGCAGCCGGAGAACTGGACCATCGATCTGTCTGGGCAATTGCTCCGCGAGGACCAAGGCAACTTGGGCAAGATTCCCACTGGCGCCCGCCCGGCCGGATTTCTCGGCGCCGGCCCGGGCGCCAGCGGGACGGAGGATGCGGTCAGCACCTGCGGCCGGGGTGCGGACCTCTTCATGCAGAACGGCAACGACAAGTACAACTGCGAGGATCAGGACACCTTCCAAAAGATCGACAACCGCTTGATCATGCTGCGCGCGGAGTACGCGGGGGAGCGCTTCTCCCTCACTTCAATCACCGGCAACCTCGCCACCGACTTCGAGCAGTTTGAAGACTTGGACAACTCCGGCTGGGACATCTTCAACCGCTTCAACGACTACTCGGCCAACTCCTTCAGCCAGGAAGTTCGCCTCAATTCCTCTGGGGACGATTGGAACTTTTCCGGCCGGCCCCTGAACTGGACTCTTGGCGCACTGATTTATAACGATGAATTCGATGTCGATAACCGAATCATCGCCGGCGCGGACGTGGTGCCGGGTTTCGTCGGGTTCCTCACCGTGCCCGGCGAT
The DNA here is from genome assembly GCA_958296025.1 of uncultured Pseudomonadales bacterium. Classification (GTDB taxonomy): domain Bacteria; phylum Pseudomonadota; class Gammaproteobacteria; order Pseudomonadales; family Azotimanducaceae; genus Azophilus. The sequence goes on along the minus strand of OY282430.1, from coordinate 3,570,102 downwards.
CGTCCCAACGAGAACGAGCAGAACGTGGAGCGCGACGGCTGGGCGCTGTTCTTCGATCTGTCCTTTGAGGTCGTTGAGAATCTGACGCTTTCCGTGAGCGGTAGGTACTCCGACGACAACGACGAGCAGTATTGGCGCAACGTCTTCGGCTCCTTCGACTGCGGCACTAGGGAGGTGGTGGACGGCGTTGAGGGATCGCTGGCCCCCGCTTGCGCCCTTCGGCCCGACCAGACCGCACCCCTGCCCATCTATCGGAACCGGGACGGCAATCAGTTCGTCAGCGGCGGCCGCTTCCAGCAGGCCCTGTTCACCGACGGCAAGAACGGCAGCACCGACTTTTCGCCCCGGGTGGCCCTGAGTTGGGCCGGCTGGGAGGGCCACAACCTGTACTTCTCCTATTCCCAAGGCTATCGGGCGGGCGGGGTGCGCAACGCGCCGGATTCGGGTTCGCTTGGCCCTAGCGCCCAATTGGGCGAAACCCTGGCCTTGGACACCCGTTCGTTTTTCTCCAAGGAGCAAGTCAGCAACTTCGAATTGGGTTGGAAGGGCAGCTTCAACCAGGATCGCACCTACGCCGAATTCGCCGCCTTCTACACGATTTGGGAGGACATGCAGGTGCGCTTGGACCGCTTCATCTGTCCGCTGGCCAGTGGCGAACTAGTGCTGTTCGACAGCCCCGAGGCGGTGAACTGCGTAGGCGGCCCGCAGCCGGACAGCCGTGTCAACAACGCCAACGAGGCGGAAGTCAAGGGCGCGGAGTTCTCGGTGCAGTCCTTGGTTGGCGAGAACTTGCAGATTGGCGGCTTCGTCGGCTACACCGACAGCGAGTTCACGGATTTCAAAAACTCAGCCTTCGGCGACATCACCGGGCAAAGGCTGCCGAACGCGCCGCTGTGGACCGCGGGAATCAACGGCCAAGTCGATTGGCAGCTTGGCCCCGCCCAGGCGTACCTGCGGGCTGAAGCCCTGTATCGGGATAGCTTCACCACGCAGTTCAACCACATGGATCGTCCGGAATTTCCCTATGTGGCCGACGATGTTTGGTTGGTGAATCTGCAGGCCGGCTTCGATTGGAGCAACCACAACCTGAACCTGAGCGTCGATAACCTGCTGGACGAGGACTACACCTTGGGCGCTGAGGACTTCTCCCAAACAGGCACCGTCGTGCAGCCCCATCCGGCCTTTGTGCGGCTGAGTTGGACGACCAGCTTTGGCCCGTAAAACCGGCGGCTGGCGGTTTCCAGTCCGTGCCGCGGCTTTTCGCGTCGGCCGATGAAGTGCTTGGGCTAAGGCGCCGCCGTTGACTTCGGAGTTCGACGTCGTCGTCATCGGCGCCGGCGTCAACGGGCTGGCCTGCGCCGCCCTGCTGGCCCGTGAGGGCCTGCGCGTCTGCGTCCTGGAGCGGAACCGCTGGGTGGGGGGCGGTGCGGTGACCCGGGAAGTCACCCTGCCGGGCTTCAAGCATGACCTGTACGGCTCCTCCCATGTGTGGATCCACTGCAATGCGGACTTTCAGGCGATTCGTCCGGAATTGGAGCGCTACGGGCTCAGGTACATGGAACCCTCGGAGCAGATCACCGGCCACCCGGATGGCAACGGCGGGCCGGGCATCGTCATCCACAAGGACATCGACCGCACCTGCGACTCCATCGCCGCCTACTCCACCCAGGACGCCCGCCGTTACCGCGCCGTGTTTGATGAGTTTGAAACCATTCGGGAGGGCTTCATCAAGGGTTTCTTCTCGCCCCCCGGCCCGCCAAGCGCCCTGCCCAAAGCCTTGGAGACCAGCGTCGCCGGCCTGCGCCGCCTGCGGGACTTCTCCATGTCCGCCCGGGCTTGGGTGGAGACCTACTTCGAGCACGACTTCGTGCGCGCCGTGCTGCTGAACTGGGCGCTGGCGCCGCAGATTCTGCCGGACCAGGGCGGCGCCGGGCAGTCCTTCTACATCATGATTCCGGCCATCCATCTGTACGGCCAAGCCATCCCGGAGGGGGGCAGTCAGATGCTGCCCAATGCCATGGTCCGCTACATCGAGGCCCGGGACGGGCGGGTGCTCACGGACTGTGCGGCGGAAAAGATTCTCGTCGAAAATGGCCGCGCCAGCGGCGTGCGGACCGCGACGCACGGATGCATCGGCGCCCGACGGGCCTTGGTTTCCGCCTTGGAGCCGCGCCAGACCTTCCTCAAGCTGCTGGACGAGAGCGATCTGGATGAGGATTTTCTGCGCATGGTGCGCGGCTATTCCTTCGGCAAGATCTCCGTCTGCCGCATCCATCTGGCTCTTAAGGATCCGCCCCGCTATCTGAACGGCGCACAGATGAGTCGCTGCGCCTTTCATCGCATCGTCGATTCCATGGCCCAGATGAACCGCTACTACATGGAACTGGCGCGGGGAGTTCCGCCCTCGGATCCCTTCCTGTGGAGCGCCTGTTGGACGCTGCTGGACCCGACCCGGGCGCCAACCGGCAAGCACACGCTGATCTGCGACACCTTCGTCTCCAACTGGCTGGCCTCCGGAGAGACCTGGGCGGACATCGGCGAGGACTACGCCCGGCGCGTTCTGTTGGGCAAGCTGCGGCGCTACGCGCCCAATGTGGACGAGCGGAACATCCTCGCCAGCGCCGTGCATACCGGCGATAGCTTGGAGGCGGCCAATCCCTGCTTCGTGGAAGGCACCACCAACGGCGGCGAGCGGGTCGAGTCCCAGCTTGGCTGCTTCCGTCCCTTTCCCGGCTACGCGCACTACCGCTCTCCCGTGCGCGGCCTGTACATGACCGGCCCCCACTGCCATCCGGGCGGCGGCATTTCGGCGATGGGCACCATCACCGCCAACGTCATGCTGGACGACATGGGAATCAAGCCGGCGCGCTTCTGGCAAAAAGGAGGATGAACATGAGCCATTCGCCCATCGACAAGTACACCGCGCTGGTGGTTCAGCCCCATGTGCGGGTCGCGGAGGACCGCACGGACATCCAGCGCAACCTGGACCGAGTGCTCAAGCTGATCGACTTCGGCGTCGGCTACTTTTGGGAGCTGCCGGCCAGGCTGGTGGTGCTGCCGGAATACTTCCTGCAGGGCGTCACCACGCCAGGCAAGGGGGAGCACGGCATCGAAGGCTTCATGCGCAAGGCCATCGCCTTGGACGGGCCGGAGATGGCGGCATTGGGCGAAAAGGCGAAGGAGTACAACCTGTACATCGCCGGCGGCGGCGTCGTGGAGCAGGTCGCGGAGTTCCCCGACCGCTGGTTCAACACCGCCTTCATCATCGGCCCCTCCGGCGCAGTCGAACTGCGCTACCACAAATGGCACATACCCGCCTCCATCGGTCTTGGCACCAGCCCCCATGACCTGCTCGACGAGTATCGGGAGGTGTTCGGCGCCGACATCGCCGACCTGTTCCCGGTAATCGACACGCCCATCGGCAAGCTGGGCACCATGACCTGCCACGACGGCTGCACGCCGGAAGTGTCCCGGGCGCTCGGCTACAACGGCTGCGAAGTGATCTGCCATCCAACGGCGCTGCAAGAGGTGGAGGGCGTCTCCGAACCTTGGGATTTCTGGACCTTCACGCGCCGCACCCGCGCCCACGACAACATGTGCTACCTGCTCGGCTCCAACTGGGGCACGGTCGATTACGATTACTATCCCCGGGCGTTCTGCTCCGGGCACTCCTTCATTATCGACTACATCGGCATGATGGTGCGCACGGCGCCCTATCCCGAGGAGCAGGTCATCGGCGCACCCATAGACATTGAGGCGCTGCGCGAGCATCGCTCCCGCTGCAACCACAACTGTTGGGTGGATATGCGCACCGAGGGCTTCCGCCAGATCTACGACAAGCCCATCTACCCGCCCAACCGGTTTCCCAGCGGCCGGCCGCCGCGCACCTTGGCCGACAAGATGGGGCCAGTGCAGGAAGTCTTCGCCAACCTGTACGGCCGTGGCCAGTTCATGCCCCCGGCGGGCCTGACCGCCGAGGACATGCCGAAACGCCATCTGCAACGCATCAGCGCCGCCCAGGCCATCGGCGCTTTGAAGAAGGACGACTAGTCGGGATAGCGCACCAAGGGCCGTTCAGCCGCCGCCGCTCCCGCGCCCTCATCACTCGGGCGCCCAAGCTCCATCCTTGACGGAATTTGGGTGCTTCCTTGGCAGCGGTTCCTGGAACGGCTTTGGGGGGACGCAATCGTTTTCTGAACGGCGGTGTCGGCCTCTGTTCCCGAACCGTTGCTGCCGGGCGACCCGCCGCTTGCGTTCGTGCGTCTAAACTCATCAACAGGCAAATGACAAGAGGAGCGGTTCCATGAGAGTGATCAGCGAGTTGGCCGACATTGATTTCCAGGTCGGGGCCATTTCCCGCCGCGGCGATGAACTCGTCATCGACAGCGCTGCGGACAGCACCCTAGCCAGCAGGATCGTCATTGGCCCGCGGGAGGCCTTGGCAACTCTGCTGCGCCTCGCCACGAGCGCAGCCGCTTGGGGGTTTCTGCTGCGCCTGCCCTTCGCCCTATTGCGCGCCGGCCGGCAGGAGGCGGATGACCAGGCTTGGCGGGAGCGGCGCGAACGCATCGGCCTGAACAAACCTTGGTAGGTCGTTCCGGCCTTGTCCATGCGGCAGCGCCCGGGACCCTCCGCAGGGCTTCTCCAGACGCGTATTCCCCGTAATGCTCTTCCAGCAGATTCTTGTCCTCATCCTTGAGCCTGCCGAACACCTCGGACAGCTTGTGCGAGTCGTCCCTTGCGGTTCCACCTTTGTTCTCCCGTGCCATTCAGGTAGCCTTGCTTGTGTACGCTCACCAACAGCATGAGGCTCTGCTCAAGAAGGGAAGAAGCACCCACCACAACCGTCCAGAAGCGCGCAATCTCGTAGTTGGGGAAGAGGTCTTTGCCCGATTGGATTTGCCTCCTGTGCCCAACTAGCTCTTTGAGGACGGCTTTCATGTAATTCACACTTGTTTCTCGCTGCCGATTCGCGAGCACGTCAGTAATGTTCTCTTGATTCGTTTCCACTTCTTTACCCATAGCCAAAAATCAATAGATGTTTGGAATTTGCGGGTATAAGCCGTAAAAAGTATTAAAATCAATATCTTACGACATACTCTGCTTGACATTTTCGCGAGATCCTTTAACCACAATCGACTCGATTCCCCTCGATCTCGACCCGTCCGCCGGCTGACCCCCAGTCGGGATGGAATCACCTCAACTCCGTTCCGCCCTAACAAGCGGTTACGCCGCCCGGTCCCCGATCATCAAGCCACGCCCGACAACGCGTAGAGCCTTCTCGATCTGGCCGATATGCGAACGATGATCGGGGTTCAGCAGCTTGCGCACAGCGCCCTCGCTTAGACCCATGCGTGCGGCCAGCGCGACCTTCGTAAGTCCCTGATGGCGCATCGCCGTATAGAGCGCCAACTTGGCCGCCACAATGGGTGGAACGGCAACGAGCACCTGATCAACGGCGGCGGGACTGGGAACCGGGATGTCTTCCCTGCATTCCATGTATGCGCCCAACGCGACCGCGAGCGCGTCTTCCGCCATCGCCAGGGCATCGGCCCGATCATTGCCGCAGGTGAGTGCTTCGGGCACATCGGGAAAAGTGACGGAGAAGCCGCCATCTTCCTCGGGCGCGAGTGCGCAAGGATAAACGTATAGCATCAGAATTCCTCCTTGGGGATGTCCGGTTGCTTCAACATGTTCCGGAACGTTGCCGGTTTAAGTTCACCGCGTTTTATGATCGTCCGGCGACTGCCGACATAGAGCACACCATGGCTACCCTTCCCGCGGCGCGGGTCGAAGCGGACCGTTTTGTTGACCTGCTTTGCGTATTTTCTCGCCCTTCGGATGAATTCCGTCCCGTTCACTGTACACAGTTTCGTACCTTCGGGAACGAATAGTCAAGGCAGACGAATTTGGTGGGCCATGATCTCCTAGCGCTGAGCTCGCTAGCGCCCCGCGCCCCAGCGCCACCTGAAGAATGTCGCCGCTGTCCTCTCCCCAATCGGCGCAATCGACGGAGGAAGACGTTGCGCTTACACGGCGTCCAACGGCTCACTTGCGGGACCGTTCTCGCGAGGGGTAAGCCCCTCGCGCTCCCCGGCTGCGGGCTCTCCATTGAGATTCAGCCCAGAAAGCACGGGCATCCGGTGCCCCATTCTCAGGCCAACCAGGAGCCAGTCCTCCAGCGTGGACCGCAGCAAACTCTGGCATTCCATCAACGTGTCGCCGAGGGCGACTACGCCCTGGCAGGGAGGAACCTTGCCCGCGAAGCTGCCATCGCCGAGCTTGTCGAACGTCGCCAAGGACATCGCGCTTTCCAAGTAGTCGCTAAGGATGCATCCAGTGGCCACCTTGCCTCCATTGCGCCACCCAGGTGCGCAGCACAAACTCACCTTAACGTATTCTGCCACACAAACGCTTGGACGCGAGGCGAAGTTTCGGAAGGAACAGAAAAGCCTCTTTTCGTAGGGAACGAGAAACGCACCATCGCGCGTATTGCCGAGAATGTCGACGCGCCGTTCGCGCTGATCCGCTTCATCTTGCAGGAACACCGCGCCAAGAACGTATCCAACGGCCGCGTCGAATCCGACTCATCCTTCCCCTCGCTCGTCTTGAACTATCTTTCTGCGGCGCAGACTCTAAGGCGGAAACAGCCGATCGCGCATGATGAAAGGCCACGGAGAGGCCATGTCGCCCACGGGCACCTCGATCAGCGCCGGTTCGTCGCGCTCTAGGCACCGCCCAAGCGCCTTGCGCAGGGCGTCCGGCGTCTCCGCCCGGGCGCTGCGCAGCCCGAAGCTCTCCCCTAGGCGCACGAAGTCCGGGTTGTGCAGATCGGAGCCGATCAGCCGTCCTCCGAACCACTCCTTTTGCTGGCGCTGGACGTTTTGGAACTTGTTGTTGTTGAACACCACGGCCACCAGGCCGATGCCGTATTGCACGGCGGCGGCCATCTCGTTGGAGGTGTACAGGAAGCCGCCGTCGCCGCTGATGCTGACCACTGGCGCATCGGGGTTGGCTGCTTTTACGCCCAAGGCGGTGGCGTAGCCGTAGCCGAGTGTGCCTTGGTAGCCGCTGGTTACTAGGCGGCGCGGCGCATAGACGGGGAAGGCGTACCAGGCGGCGTAGCCGACCTGGGTGATCTCATCCACCAGGAAGCCGTCGTCGGGCAGGGCGGCGCGGATGGCGTCCAGAAAGGCCACCTGAGGCTGCACCGACTCGATGCGCTTGCGCACCGCCGCCTTGAGCGCGGTCAATTCCCCCTCCCTTGAGGCGCGTTTGCCCAAGACCGCATCCAGGCCGCTGAGAACTGCTGTGACGGCGGCTGCGCCATCGCAGTTCAAGGCCACGGTGGGCGGGCCGTGGCGGGCGATTTCGTCGCCGTCGATGTCGATGCGCACGACCGGGACGCCGGTTGGCATGCCCCAATGCAGGTATTGCCACTCCATGCGGCTGCCGATGCCGATGACCAGATCGACGGTGCGCCAGAGCTCGTAGCCGGCGGCGATGTTCTGCGACAGATAGCTGCGGTCCGACAGCAAGCCCCGGCCGTTGCGGAAGGTCACCACCGGCGCCTGCAGGCGCTCGGCCAGTTCGCCGACTTCGGCACGGGCGGATAATGCGCCGCCTCCAGCGATGATGACGGGCTGCCGGGACTTGGCCATCAGCTTGGCGGCGGCCAGCGCCGCGTCTTGATCCACATCCGCCGCCTTGGGCGGCGTCGCCGCCGGCAGCAACGCTACGCGACCGCGGCGGCCCATGACGTCCATCGGCATCTCCAAGGACACTGGCCGCTGCCGCCCACCGAGCATGTGTTGAAACGCCTCGTTGACCGCGGCCGGCGCATCCTCCGGCGCCATGACGCGGCCCGACCAACCGGTCAGGCTGCGCAACGTGGTCAGCTGATCGGGCAGCTCGTGCAGGTAGCCGATGCCCTTTCCCAACCCCTCGCTGGGGATCTGACCGGTCAGACAGAACAGCGGCGCGTTGGTGGCGTAGGCGGAGCACAGGGCGGCGGCGGTGTTCAGCACACCTGGTCCGGGCACCACGCAATAAACCCCCGGACGGCCGGTGGAGCGGGCGTAGCCGAAGGCCATGTAGGCGGCGCCCTGTTCGTGGCGGCTGCCGATGAACCGCACGCGCTGGCCGGCACGGTGCATGGCGTCAAAAAAGTGGTCTAGCTGGCCGCCGGGCAGGCCGAAGACGGTGTCCACCCCATTGGCCAACAACTGCGCCAACAGGGCATCCGCACCGCTCATTTCACGCATGTGGTTTTGTTCCGTTTGGGAGACGAGGGTTTCTACCAAAATCTTTTGTCGCACCAAGGCACTTGCGCTGTAAGCATTGGCCGAGCCTTTCGCCAAGTGAAGCGGTGTGCGCACACATTGGACTGCACAGGTTAGGGCGGGCCGCTAGGGGGAGCGGCTTGTCCGGCAGGCGCGGCTGAAGTCCTCGTCCCTGCACAGCGCATCATCCGCCGTATCATCCAGAGATTCAGCGACATATTGGCGCACATAGTGCATCAGCGACGGGATGCCTGGCACTAGATGGCGGGGGTTGGTGGGATGCCCGTGCCAAACGAACCCTTGTTGGGTTAAACCGTCCACCATCTGCGCCGACGTGGGCGAAAGGGGCTGCGCATCGTCAACACCCAGCCTTTTCCCGGCTTGGCAAGCCAATTGCGCCTGCTGCCTTAGGAGCGCACCGCCCTTCGTCTCGCACGCCGCAGCGACAGCGAACGCCGCGCCCAACAGTCCCTTATCCCCCAGTTCGTCCACGCGCTTCTGGTAGTAAAATTCCTTTGTCACCTGGAATTGTTTGGCCGCCAGCGCCACCGCGTCCGGCGCGAACGCCGTAGCATCCATTGGGGCCGCATCCCATAAGGACGCGCCCAGCACCTGCAGGAAGTACGGATACCCTGATGTCATGGACATAATGCGTTGACGCAATGCGTCGTCAACATCCAGCCCGCGCTCGTCCTTCAGCGGGCATGCCACCGCCGCCACCGCATCATCGCCCTCAAGCAACTGCAGGCGCCGCTCCCGGTCGTGCAGACGGGACCAAAAAGTGACGCGCATTTTTTGGAAGTGCGGCTCTAGGTCCGGTGTCCCCGCAAACACCGTCTGCAAACGGGTGCCCTGCACACGCGCCTTTTGCTCGCCCTGCAGCAAGCACCAACCTACGTCCAGCGGCAGTTCGTGCGCTTCGTCCACGGCAAGCAGCGCCATCCCACCCGCACCTATTTTCCCCAAGGACTCGGCCACGCTCCCCATGTCCATCTCCATGTGCGTCACGTCGCCCATTTCCCCGCCTAAGAGAGGTACGCCCCCCTTGGCCTTTTTGCGACGTTCCCTGCGGATGGGCAAACCCTCGCCGCTGCGCACGGCATGAGCCAGCTTCACGGCTAGGGCGGACGGCGTGGGGATTTCCGAAGGCACCAGTTCCAGCACGGTGCCGCCGTCGCTCATCACTTTCTCGACCATGCGCCGGAGCAGGACCGTTTTGCCTTGCCCCCTAGGGGCGACAAGCACCATCGGGCCTTCCATGATCCCCTTTTTAGCCTTGCTGACGCATCTGTCGAACACATGCAAGTCGCCGTTCCGCCCGCCGAAATGCGGGGGTGCGGTGCCGGAACCCGGATTGAAGGGATTGTCCATGTCAGATCATCGAAACCTAGGGGCGCCCGTGCAGCATCATCGCTGCGGAGGACGGCTTGCAGAGCAGCGCAAGTCCCTCTCTTGCTTGAAAAGCCCTCTGCGTTGAGCATTCTAGCCCTTGGAGGGTCCCTGTCAAAATCCTTTGTCACGCCGCCTGCGGAGTCCCGAAAGGCGTCCCTGCCGCAAGGGGATGTCCCGAAGAAGCGGAGCCCGCATCGACGTTGATTCTGTGTAGCATGTCCGGTCAGCCGAGGAGGCAGCATCCACATGGTTGATCGCTCATGAAAGCGCCGGTTGCGCCGGCCCCCGTGCCGGGCGTAGCGAAGCTGGCGCCCTATGAACAGGGGAAAAGTGACATCCCGGGGGTGGTTGCTCCGATCAAGCTGTCCTCCAACGAATCCTCCTTGGGGCCGAGCCCGGCCGCCGTGCGCGCCTACCGGGGGGCGGCGGAGCAGCTGAACCGCTATCCGGACGGCGAGCAGACGGCGTTGCGCCGCGCCATCGCCGAAGTGCATGGGCTGAACCCCGACCAAATCATCTGCGGCAACGGTTCCGACGAACTAATCCTGCTGCTGATGCGCACTTATTTGCGGCCGGGCGATGAGGCGCTGCTCAGCGAAAACGGCTTTGAGATGTGCCGGATCCACTGCCTCGCGCAAGGCGGAAGACCCATCTTCGCCGCGGAGCGGAATGATCGGGTGGATGTGGACGCCCTGTTGGCGCGGGCCACGGCAAAGTCCAGGCTGTGCGTGATCGCCAACCCCAACAACCCGACCGGCACCTATGTCACCGCCCAGGAATTGCAGCGGCTGCGTGCCGGCTTGCCCGGCAACTGTCTGCTGGTGATCGACGGCGCCTACGCCGAATACGTGGAAAGAGCGGACTACGACAGCGGCGCGGCTCTCGTGGCGGCAGGCGACAACGCAGTGATGACGCGCACCTTCTCCAAGATCCACGGCTTGGCGGGGCTGCGCATCGGCTGGGCCTACGGTCCGCCGCCGGTGGTGGACGCCGTGCAGCGCATCCGCACTCCGTTCAACGCCAATGGGCCGGCGATGGCCGCCGCCGCCGCCGCGGTGCGGGACGCGGGCCATGTGCAAAGGGTGCGACGGCACAACGCCGAATGGTTGGAACGCATTGCAACCCGCTTGGCGGAGTTGGGCTTGCGGATGATCCCCAGCGTCGCCAACTTCTACCTGATCCGCTTTCCCGACGGCGGCGGCAAGGACGGTGCCGGGGCGGCAGCCTTTTTGATGAGGCGCGGCATCATTCCACGGCCGGCCGCCTCCGACCAAATGCTGCGCATCACGGTGGGAAGGGCGCACGAAAATGAAGCGGTCTTGCGGGCGTTGGCGGATTATCTGGCCGTCTAAGGCAGCAACGACGCTTTCCAAGGAGCCCCATGACCAAGCTGTCCATCGTCATCTGCGCCTACAACATGCAGCGGGAGGCACCCAGAACCCTGCTGTCCTTTCTGCCGCCTTTGCAAAGAGGCGTTGAAGAGGCGGAGTACGAACTCCTCGTGGTGGACAACGGCTCGCCGCAACCCTTGAATCTCGGCGACGCCATCGCTAGTGCGCCGCGTCCCGTTCACTGCGTTCGCATAGCGCCACAGGACGCCAAGGCGTCGCCGGTTAGCGCCATCAACCAAGCGGTGCGCGATCGGGCTGCCGGAGATTTCCTGATGATCTGCATCGACGGCGCCCGCTTGGCCAGTTCGTACTTGGTCCGCCGAACCCTTGATGTGCTGGAACGCCATCCCCAAGCCTTCACCTTCGTCGGCAGCCGCCACCTCGGCCGAAAACCGCAAATGCAGTCCGTGCGGGCGGGATACGATCAGGCGGCGGAGGACGAATTGCTTGCCTCGGTGTCTTGGCGAACGGACTTGGACCAGCTCTACCCCATCAGCGTCTGGGCCGGCGCCCATAGGGACGGCAATCCCTTCCAGCAAAATGAGAGCAACGCCTTCGCCATGACGCGGCGCACTTGGCTGGCGGCGGGCGGCTACCGCGAGGGGTTTGCAAGGCCGGGGGGCGGGCTGTGCAACCTGGAGTTGTTCAGCCGCCTAGTGTGCCGGCAGGATGCGCTGAATGTGCTTCTGCTTGGGGAAGCCACCTTCCACCAAGTCCACAACGGGGCGGCCACCTCTCATGACGGCTACTTCAGCGCAAGCCTGGATGAGTATGCCCGCTTAACGGGGCGGCCCTACGCCCCGCCTGCGTATCCATGCCTAGCCGACTTGGGCGAACGCTATGGTCGCCTCCAGGCGGTGGGAAAGTTTCTGTTCCCGGGGCAGGCCGCGGCAACCTAGAGTTGCGCCGGGAGGGCAGGCCCCTAGGCGTCCAGCAGGCTTTGGCCTTGGCGGAAGTCCAGGGTGCCGGCGTAGATGGCGCGCCCGGTGATGGTACCCAACAAGAGGCGGCCAGCTTGGTCGTCGGCGGCTTTCAGGGCGGCCAAGTCGCTCAGGTTATGCACCCCGCCGGAGGCGATGACCGGCGTCGATACCGCCTCGGCGAGCGCCAAGGTGGCGGCGATGTTGATGCCGCTCAACATGCCGTCCCGCTCGATGTCGGTGTGGACGATGCCGGCCAAGGGCAGGGCGTGGGCTGCCAGCGCCAACGCCGTTGCAGTCTTGTCCGTGGTGACGTCCCAACCGTCGATGGCCGCCCGGCCTTGGCGGGCATCCAGCCCGAACAGGATGCGGTTGGGGAAGTACGCCGTCAGTTGTTCCAGAAAGTCGAAATTCCGCACCGCCGCGGTGCCGACGATGACCGCATCCACCCCGGCGTCGAGATACATGGCGGCGTTCGCCAGAGAACGGATGCCGCCGCCGACCTGCACCGGGACGCCTTGGGCGCGTTTGACGATGGCCGCAACCGAGCGATGGTTGCGCAACGCTCCGGCGAATGCGGCGTCCAAATCGACCACATGCAGCCGCCGGCAACCGGCTTCCAGCCAGCGTTCGGCCATGGCCGCCGGGTCGTCGGAGTACAGGGTGGCGTCCGCCATGCGCCCCTGCTTTAGGCGCACGCACCGCCCTTCCTTAAGATCGATGGCTGGGATCAGCAGCATACGGGTTTCCTAGGCGCCATTCTCGCCAACTCCAAGGTTTGGCGGCATTCTAGCGGCAGCACTAGCGTCACGCAACCTACCGCTTGGCGCAACTAACCAAGGTGCGGGGTTCGATTGGCCCGCTGCTAAGACCATTACAGCACACCCTTGCTGGAAGGCGCTTTCCCGCCGCGGCGGGGGTCCAATGTCACCGCCATGCGCAACGCCCGTCCGAAGGCCTTGAACAGCGTCTCCGCTTGGTGGTGGGCGTTGGTCCCGCGCAGGTTGTCCAGATGCACCGTCACTTGGGCGTGGTTGACGAAGCCCTGAAAGAACTCGCGCAGCAGGTCCACGTCGAAATCACCGATGCGGGGACGCACGAAGATGCATTGATAGGTCAGCCCCGGTCGCCCGGAAAGGTCCACCACTGCACGGGACAAGGCTTCGTCCAAGGGAACGTAGGCATGGCCGTAGCGCACCACCCCTTGCTTGCCGCCGATGGCCTTGTTGAAGGCTTGGCCGAAGACGATGCCCAGGTCCTCCACGGTGTGGTGGGCGTCCACCTCCAGATCCCCTTGCGCCTGAATGCTGAGGTCGATCAGCCCGTGTTGGGCGATCTGCGTCAGCATGTGCTCAAAGAACGGCAGCCCGGTGTCGAGGTTGGCTTGCCCCTGCCCGTCCAAGTTCAGGGCCAGTTGGATGCAAGTTTCCTTGGTGTTGCGGACGACTTCGGCGTTGCGCGGGGCGTTCATGGAGGCTTGGGCTGACTGAATGGCGGCTCATTATAAGGTCAACGGGCGTCTTTGCGGGCAGGCCGCCGATGGTTTCCGTTGCAAGGCCGCCAACCCAGCGTTTTGGATAGCGCTTGGCAGTGGCCAGCGGTCTTTGTGCGCTGCCGTTAAAGGCGGTCGATCAAGCTGCCGTGGGGCAGAAACCTGTTGTCGCTATGCGCCTTGATCCAGGCGGTCAGGTCCGCCGGCCAAGCATCGCGACGGCGCAGGATGCGGTGCAGCGCGATCACCGGGGATTTGGCCCCCGCCTTCCAGTCCGGGAAACGCCCCTCCGCCAAGGTGTAGAAGCGCACGAGGGCGATCAGGTCTGCATCGGCCAGCCTTTCCGCCGCCTGCCAAGCCTTCGGCGGCAAACGCACGGTCGCCGCCAAACGGCCGATGGCGGCGGCGGACAAGCCGAAGCTATCGGCGTCTTGACGCTTCGCCGCCTCGGTCAGTTCCCCCAAAAGGGACGCATCCAGCCTCGTGATCTGATTCGCTGGGTCCCAAGCGCCAACGGACAAAACGGACCTCCTTGTGTACCATCCTGGCAAAGCCTGATCGTAGGCCATTTTAATCTGCTTGCAGGGGGCGCTTCCAAGTGCCTATTCGCGCCGGAAACCATCGCCCATGCGCAAAGTTCTCATCGCCATTGCCCTGATTGCCTTGCTTGGTGCCGTCGCTGTCGCTTGGCTGCTTGCGGATATGAACCGCATTCGGCCGCAAGCCGAGGCTTACTTGAGCGCCCGGGTCGGCATGGCTGTCGAGATCCGGGGCGATCTTGGCTGGCGTCTCCTGCCTGTGCCGCTGCTCACCGCCACTTCCTTGGCGGCGGCTGACCAGTCATGGCGGGTGCGGCAGGCCAGTTTGCGGGTGATGGACGGCCGCATCGCGTTGCAGGGGCTGGAATTTGCGGCGTTGGCCTTCCGGGATTTGGCCATCAAGGATTTGCACGCCACCGTTGCGGCTGGTGATGGGGGGCTGCGCATCGGCTTGCAGGCGGGGGAGGTTTTGGGCGGTATGGGGCAGGCCGACATCGCCTTGGGGGCAGGGACCCAACCCTCGACGTGGACCTTGGATTTCCAGACCCAGGGGCTTCAGGGCGCAGCGCTGGCTTCTTGGCTCGGTCCGCGAATGAGATGGGCGGGGGCGTTTGACTTCGGCTGTCAACTGCGTTTGGGCGGTGGCGGCTCGCAACTTGCCGCCGAGGTTGGGGCGGCCCAAGGCGCGAGCGCCACAGCCGCCGGCCAGCCGTGGATTGACTTGCGGCAACGCCTCGGTGACGGCGATGTTGGGGCCATCCTTGCGTCCGGCGTCAGTGGTGAATGTCGGCTGGTGGGCGGCGAAGGCCGCATCGATTCACCGGCTGTCGATGGCCTATTCGCCGCCGCCGCTCGGTTGGCCGGGGACTTTCGAGACGTCGCCGGCCTGGCCTTGGATTACCGGGAGCTGACGGGGACTTGGCGCATTTCCGGAACCAAGCAGCGCATCCAAGCCGATCTCGACAATCTTGCCGTCAGGGCGCAAGGGGAGTACGACTATCTTGCGGACAACCTCGATCTCTTGGTGCAGCTGGTCATTGAGAAACCGCCCGCCGAGGCATCGCATTGGAGCGGTCGAGGGGTCAGTGCCGCGCTGCTTGGCTTGCCGGTGCCCGTGCGCTGCCGGGGGTCCATTCAGTCGCCGCGCTGCGGCTTGGATGTGGGCGCCTTGGCGGCCCAACTTGCCGACTTGGCTCGGGCCGAGGAAGGCTCCCGGGAAGCGCGGCAGGTGGAGGCCATCATTGACGGGATTGCGCCGCCCAAGTATCGCAAAGCGGTGGCTTCGCTACTCAAACTGCTGGCGGAAAACCATGAGGAAGACGGCTGGTAGCCGACAGGACATGGCTTTGCCGGCGGGACGCGGCTGGCGCAACGCGGCCTAAGCCGCCGGCCCGCTCAGCGAACGCCGACATGGGTATAAGGACGGCAGCCGTCAACTCGCCGGATTGGTTCGCCGGCAAGTTGCTGGCTTGGTTTGACCGTCACGGACGCAAGGGCCTGCCTTGGCAGCGCAACCCCAACGCCTACCGCGTGTGGGTGTCGGAGATCATGCTGCAGCAGACCCAGGTGCAGGCCGTCATTCCTTACTTTGAGCGGTTCATGGCCCGCTTCCCCGACGTCCAAGCGTTGGCCGCGGCGCAGCTCGATGAGGTGCTGCATCTGTGGTCCGGCCTCGGCTACTACGCCCGCGCCCGCAACCTGCACAGGACGGCGAAACTGATCGCCGCCGCCGGCGGCGCCTTCCCCACCAGCCAAGCCGGGCTTGAGGCCCTGCCCGGCGTTGGCCGCTCCACGGCGGGGGCCATTCTGGCGTTGGCGATGGACCAGCCCACCGCCATTTTGGACGGCAACGCCAAGCGGGTGTTGGCGCGGTTTCACGGCGTTGACGGCCCGTCCAACGCAGCAGCGACGTTGCGCACGCTCTGGGCACACGCCGAGGCGCACACGCCGCAAACCCGCGCCGCAGCCTACACGCAGGCGATCATGGACCTCGGCGCCACCCTTTGCACCCGCCGTGGCCCCGGTTGTTCGGCATGTCCGCTGGCTGAACGCTGCATGGCTCTGGCCGCGAACCGGGTGGCGGAGATTCCGTCGCGTCCGCAACGCGGCGCAAAGCCGGTGCGCAAAGCCCGAATGTACGTCATCAGCGCACCGCCCGGCGCCTGCCTTTTGGAGCGGCGGCCCAATTTTGGCGTGTGGGGCGGATTGTGGTCGCCGCCGCAGCGGAATGCGGATTGTTCGTGGGAGGCGGTCTGCGCGGAATTCGGCATCCGCGCCGCCACCGTCGCTGAACGGCGCACCGCGCCGGCGTTTCGCCACAGCTTCACCCACTTTCATTTAGACATTGAGCCCCACTACCTGCGTCTTGCCGAGCAACCAACGGCCATCGGCGATGGCGACCGGTTCATTTGGTACAACCTCGACCGCCCGCAACCCGTCGGGCTTTCCGTCCCCGCTGGAGCTTTGCTCGCCTCCTTGAAGGAGGTTTTCGCCTAGTGCGCCCTGAGGGCTACCGCCCGCCCACCCCAACTCGCCCTGAAACTCGCATGAAGTTTGTGGTATGGCAATGGGTTCAGGTATTCTTTCGGTTCAACCAAAAACTGAAGAAGTCTAAACATGCGGCAGATGTTCTTGCCGAAGGTGGTATGCCGGGCCGTACGGGTCGATGTCCACACTCCGCCGGAGGCGGTGGGCACCACCGCAAAATCGCTGTTTACAAACACCCGCGGGCCGGGGCGCTGATCCGAAGCCGTGGCGCTGTTGGACCACGGGTTCATCTTCCATCCTTCACTTTAAGGAGTTTTGGATGTTGAAGTTTTGGCAACAGAAGCCTTTCGTATTCCAGGTCGGGCCGCTGCAATCCTTGGCGGAAGATCTGCGGTCGGAATACCGAAAGGCCGTACCCTTTCCGCATGTTGTAGTGGATGATTTTCTGGATAGCAAGACGGCCAATATGTTGTTGGAAGTTTTTCCCGGCCCGGACTCGCCGGTTTGGTTCGATTGGCGGGATCGGGATAGGCAGCATCAGCCTAAAAAGCAGGGCATCGGTCACGCTAAGCGGTTGAGCGGCGTGTCGCCTTGGCTGCAAAACATACTCGGTGCGTTCAATTCGTATCCATTCCTGCATTTCCTCGAAAAGCTCACTGGAATTGGCAAGCTACTGCCCGATCCCTACTTTCATGGTGGCGGGATTCACCAGATTCTTAGCGGCGGGAAGCTGGACGTACATACGGACTTCAACGAACTATCGACACTCGATCTTTTTCGCCGCGTCAACGTCTTTTTGTACTTGAACAAAAACTGGCTGCCGGAATATGGAGGGGCCCTGGAGTTTTGGGACGCCGAGGTCAGAGGGTGCAAGAAGCGCATAGCGCCTGTTTTCAACAGAATAGTCATTTTCAACACGGATAAATCTTCGTTTCACGGACACCCATCGCCACTGAACACTCCAGAGCACATCACCAGAAAATCCATCGCCCTTTATTACTATACGGCTAAACCGACCCCACATCATCGCTATGATCGACAAACCAATTGGCGGGATGTGAGCGGCGGAGCCGCAGCTAGTTAGTTGAATTGCAGGGCTTTCGCCCGCTGTTCTTCGCGCAGATAGCTTAAGTGCAACAGCCAGGAGACCACTGGATGGCGGCGCTTAGATAGGTCGTTTGACAAGGAGGGAGCCAGCTTCGTGTCCCCATCCTCCCGGATCACTAAGGCACCGCCGGCGCCGTGGGGACGGGGAAATGCAACCAGCGGCCGCGGCATGACGTCTTCGGCAACGCCGAGGAAGGCGAACACTTGCCGCAACACTATTTGGTGGTTGGCTAACAGATCGCTATTGTGGATTATGTGTACTTGCCGACGGGGAAAGTGTCTGTAGAGGTTGCTTAACTGCCAGCTATATAGTCCCCTGCTGCGGTAGGAGCTGACGCGCTGCGGAGATTGCCAAGATCGGGGGTCGGAGCATCGTCTGACCCGGAAAGGTTGCGCCAACAGCGCCAGCCATAGGGGCGCGTTCTCCTTGCCGCGGCTTTTCTGCATGTAGTAGTGGGAAATGGCCCTTGCCACTCGGTCCCGCAACAGCACAATCACCTTAAGATCTGGGTTGTACCGCTGAAGTGCCGCCGCCACCTCGGGAAAAAACAAATAAATGGGCGTCAATTCGCCAAGGATCGCGGCCTGCCGGCAATGCTCGAAGCGGGACGCATAGCGTTCGTCGATCTCTTGGGGGGACCAGTCCGGCGAAAAATCCGGTGCGTCGAACACATGGCCTTCCTCCAAGGGCATGCCAATTTGCGGATGCTCCCGCAGGTATTCGGCCAAGGCCGTGGTACCGCATTTTTGGGCGCCGACGATCACAAAACTCAACTTTGGCTGATAGGCAGCGGAAGCAGGCGGTTCGGAAGAGGGAGCAAGCGGTAGAGAATTCGGCGGCTTGTGCAAAGCGGGCGGATCCCGGGAGTCCGACGCCCTGACATGTGCTGGCGGTTCGTGGGGCGTCGGCGCAACAGGCGGGGTGTTTTCGCTGTGCAGCGCGTCGCGCAGCGCCACAACATCGGCGCGGTCGTAGAAGCACCAGCAGGCGTGGTTCGGTAGGGCCAGCAGGGCTTCTGCGTCCAGCAGCGCAGCCGCGGCGGTGCCATAGAGAGCATTGTCGTTGCGGCTCTCAAGGGGCGCATCCAAAAGTTTGAGCAGTTGCCCGGCTTGCGGTGCCAGCTCCGCTAAGCAGGTGCCGTTGCTGGCGATGATGTCTTCATAGCGCAGGATGCACTCCGGCTCCAGCACCTCTAGGAAGCGCCGAAAATACCAGTCTAGCAGGGCCAATCGGCGTGGTCCGCCATCCTCAATGGTGGCTAGCTGCTGTGCCAAGGCGCGGTCCAGCGCCTCCGCCATGGGCGCATGGCCCTGCCGAATGGGGTGGTCAAGACTATGCCAAGAGGCAAGCACCGCCAAGGGATTGCGCACAAACGCCCAGCAGTCGAAGCGTTGGCGCAAGTCCGGCAGCAGAGCGGCGAAGGCATTGGGGTGCTTCAGCGCGAGGGTGAAATCCGGGCGCAAGGGTTTCCCCACCGGAACGAACTCCACTTCCGCCCCCGCCCAACGGCGTTCGCCACCCGTCGCCGGGAGAAACATGTTGTCCCCCTCGCCACGCAACCGCCGTGTGGGTTTCTCGGCCCGCTCCACAATGGCTTGGCGCACATCCGCCAAATACCGCGTCACCGCTTCAACGCGGACGACATTGCCATCCATCGCCGACAACGCAGCGACATCCATGGTCTCATTCAGGACAACCACATCCGGCAAGCGGTTGAGCAGGGAGCAGACCAAGGTGGTGCCGGAGCGAGGCACCCCAGTGATGATGACTGCCTCTGGCATAGACCCTGTTGTATTGCCACCAAAGTATACGCGTACGGAATAGCTTACCAAATCCGGTGAATGTTCTTGAGCAGGTGTACGGGATCCAGGGCGATTTTAAGGTCGTTTGCTGGCGAAGCTGTTCCACTCGGTCCCGCGTTTTGGGACGCGGGAAGTCGGGGGAGGGCGGATTCCGGGAGGGGCGGAAGGGTCGTTTTCCGCTTGGCTGGACGTGTTCGGGCCCGCTTGGCGTTTTTCGGGCGCGGGGGGCTGCGGGGCGCCGCCCGTTTTTTTGGATGAACGCGCTGGTTTTTCCGGCTAAACTGCCGCCATGCCCCGCACCGTCTTTTGCCGCAAGTACAAGCAGGAACTCGAAGGGCTGCCGCAGCCGCCGCTGCCCGGCGCCAGGGGGGAGCTGATTTTTGCGGCCGTCTCCCGCAAGGCTTGGGAGGAGTGGCAAGCCCTGCAAACCATGATCATCAACGAAAGGAACCTGCGCCTCATCGACCCACAGGCCCGACAATACCTGTCCGCCCAGATGGAGAAGTTCCTCAACAATGAACCCATCGACCGCATCGAAGGCTACCGCCCGCCGGATGACTGAAACCAAGATTGGTGATAGGCTATGGCCCACCTGAATTGCTAGGCGGAGATGGTGAAGTGGAAATCGCGATTGCAGTTACGGTGCCCACGGTATCGATCATTGGCGTAGTCATCGGGCTGTTCGGCTGGCTGCGCAGCGACATGCGTACGCTGCGCAGCGACATGCATACGCTAGTGCAAGGATTGAGCGAGAAGTTGGACGGCTTGGACCGAGACCACCGAGGACTGGACCGGCGATTGGCCCGCATCGAAGGGGCGCTTATAGCACAGGGCACCAACTTGGTGACCGTGACGGAATCCACCGATACGACGATTGAAGCCGACTCAGAGCGTGTCTAAGCGCCGCCTAATCCCCCCAACGCCCGCCCTTTTGGCCAGGTAGCTCAGTCGGTAGAGCAGTGGACTGAAAATCCTCGTGTCGGCAGTTCGATTCTGCCCCTGGCCACCAAGCTGGCGAGGCATCGGCAGGGGTGCGGATGGTCGTCGGTATTGGCGGGCTAGCCGTCAAGCAAGGACTTCAAGTCCGTTTCCGGGTTGGCCAAGGCGGTGGCGTCAATCCGCTGGCCGACCAAGCGGCGGCAGAGCATGAATTCCTTGGGGCTGTTCACCGCGTCGGCGGCCACCACCCGGCCATCCCTTAGGTGGAAGACAGCGAATCGGTTGGCGGCCTTGTCGCCGCGCAGCACTTCCTCGTCGCCGTCGGCGGAGAAGCCCACCATTTGCAGCTTCAGTTCGTATTGGTCGGACCAAAACCAAGGCACGGCGGCGTATTCCCTATCCTTGCCACACAAGTTGGCCGCCGCCACCCGGGCCTGCTCCATGGCGTTGGGCACGGACTCCAGCCGCAGCCGCCGGTCGAGCGGCCGGTTGGGATGGTTGGTGCAATCCCCGGCGGCGTAGATGTTGGGGTCTGCGGTGCGGCAGCGCTCATCGACCAAGATGCCGTCGTCGCAGGCCAGCCCCGCCGCTTCCGCAAGGGCCGTGTCCGGCAGGATGCCAATGCCGACCACCACCAAATCCGCAGCGAAGGCGCTGTCTTCGCACTGCACGGCGGACACTCGGCCAGCCTCGCCAAGGAAGCCCGTCACCCGGGTGCCGGTGCGGATTTGCACCCCCCGGCCCTCGTGCAGGCCCCGGTAGAACGCGGACATGGCCGGCGTGGTCACTCTTTGCAGCACCCGCTGCTCCATTTCCAGCACCAGAACCTTCATGCCGGCCGCGATGCAGACGGCGGCCACCTCCAGGCCGATGTAGCCGCCGCCGACCACCACCGCCGTCTTGCCGGGCGCCATGTCCGCCCGGATGGCGTCCGCATCCGCGATGGTGCGCAGGTAATGGATGCCGTCGAGGGCGCTGCCTGGCGCGTTCAGGCGGCGGGGCAGGCTGCCGGTGGCCAGCAGCAGCCCGTCATATGTAAGGGTTTCCCCCGTGCAAGTGGTGACCTTGCCGGCGCCGCGGTCGATGGCCTCCACGCGTACGCCGGACCGCACTTTGATGTTCTTGTCCGCATAGAACCTGTGCTGGCGAAGATGCACCCGGTCCAGCCCTTGCTGCCCCGCCAAGTATTGCTTGGACAGGGGCGGGCGCTGATAGGGAATGTGCGGCTCCTCGCCAATGAGGGTGATGCTTCCGTCGAATCCTTCTTGACGCAGGCTGGCGGCCGCCTGACCAGCCGCATGGCCGCCGCCAACGATGATGATTGCGGGCAAGTCAACCCCTCCTGCCGAAAGGAAGCGGCATTGTAGCCAAGTGCGAGCGCGTTTCTTCCTTTATATAGGTCTGCGCAACGGCATTGTTCACTATTGGTGGGAACCATCAAGCAGGTGCGCCACTGGCGTTGCCGGCCGCTTGCCCGGGGCCGGCCACCGGCCCGCGCCGCCCACTGCGGGGGCGGCTAGCGGATTGGGGGGCGTTCGGATTGGGGGGCGCTATTGGTAGCGCCCGCCTTGCTCGATCACCTCGATCTTGTAACCGTCCGGGTCCTGCACGAAGAAGAACCGCGCCAGCGGCACCCCGTCGTGCTGCATCTGCTTGACCGGGTTGGGGCTTAAGCCCTCAGCACTGAAGCGGTCGTGCTCCCCTTCCAAATCCTCCACGCAGACCGCCAGGTGGCCGTAGCCGTCACCGTGGGTGTAGGGCGCCGCTTGGTCCTTGTTCCAGGTCAGTTCGATCTCGAAGTCGCTCTGCTCATTGCGCAGATAGGCGAGCGTGAAGTCGTCAAAGTCCATCCGCGCCGCCACTTGCAGGCCGAAGGCCCTTTGGTAGAAGTCGATGGAGCGGTCCAAGTCCAGCACCCGGATCATGCTATGGATGGCTTTCGCCATGAGTGGTCCCCCTAAGCAATGGCTTGTTCGGCCAGCCTACAACCGTCATGCGTCTTTGTCCATCGCCTACACGGGGTCGCCGCCCCAATAAAGACGGTGGCTTGTTTCGTGACCGTATCAGCCCGCCCCCGGCGGCCACACCCACAGGGCAATACCGACTGCTGCGCTGACGATGGCAACGTTGACCGTGATGATACCCAGCCCAAAGACCCACAACGCCTTGTAGAGTTCGCCGCGGAGGCGACCTTCTTGGGCGGCCAAGGCGGAAACCAGTTTGGCGTCATGGGCGGCCAAGGCGGAGCCCAGTTTGGCGTCATGAGCGTCAAGCCTTTCGTTGTGGGCGGCCAAGGCGGAGCCCAGTTTGGCGTCATGAGCGTCAAGCCTTTCGTTGTGGGCGGCCAAGGCGGAGCCCAGTTTGGCGTCATGAGCGTCAAGCCTTTCGTTGTGGGCGGCCAAGGCGGAGTCCAGTTTGGCGTCATGGGCGTCAAGCCTGTCGTTCAGCCTCCCTTCCAATCCGGCTAGGGCGGAGTTCAGATCGGCTTGAGTGGCGAGGCCCGCCGTTGCATCCCGAACGACGTTGGTGACGGCCTCCGCTTGGCCGTTGTCCATGCCTGCCCTTTCGAGGGCTTTGGCGGCGGCGAGAGTGTCGATGATCATGGCTTGCACTAGGGCGCTGACTGACCGGCAGGATAGCGCAGCGGCGTTTGGCGCGTCAACACGCTGTCACGAACAAATCAGGGCGATTTTAGAGTCGTTTGCGGGCGAAGAGGACAAGGGCGAACTCACCGAACGAGTTGCAGCGCTGCGCGAGCGGATGATCGAGCGCCAGGACCAGTTGCTGACCTCCGCCTCGACGCTTGGCGAGATTCTTGTGAAGCCCTTGGAGGCCGGCGACGAGCAACTCATGCGGCGCTTTGAATGCGGTTGGCTGGCCCACAAAGGACGCCCAACCACGCAACGCACCGAGTCATCCGCCGCAAGGGGCGAAATGGTGGTGTGTGGTTGCATATTGCCGTGCAATAGGTAAATATCGGGATGCATGTCTGGGAGGATGGAGAATTGTTATGCAACAAGCATTGAAGTTTAGGCTGCCGCAAGGTGGCTTGCGCATGGTCCTAGGGTCCCTGTTGGCGGGCCTGCCCTTGTCGTTGGCGGCGCCGGCGGCGGTTGCCCAAGGAGGGGCTGATCAGGCCTCCGGCGGCTCACTGATGATCGAGGAAATCATCGTCACCGCCCGCAAGCGGGAGGAAAGCCTTCTGGAGATTCCGGAATCCTTGGTGGCGATCACCGGCGACAGCATCGCCCGAGAGAACCTGCGCACCTTGGAGGACCTCGGCGTCAAGGTGCCCAACCTCAACTTGGCCACCCGCTTGGACGGCTTCCCCAATGTGTCGATCCGCGGCCTAGGCTCCTTCGGCAACACCCAGGGCGTCGGCTTCTACTTGGATGATGTGCAGGTCTTCTCGGATGCCTCATCCCGCTTTGGAGACTTGGAACGCATCGAGGTCCTCAAAGGCCCGCAAGGCACCCTGTACGGCGGCAGCAACATCGGCGGCGCCATCAAGTTCGTCAGCGCCCGCCCCGACCCGGACGCGACGTTCGGCAGGGTCAAGCTGCAAGCCGGGGAGCAATCCCTGCTCGACGGGGAGGCCAGCGTCAACCTGCCCCTCGGCGGCGGTTGGGCCATGCGCGCCTTCGGCTTCGCCGCCGGTAATGACGGCTACCTCAAGAATCCGAACCGCACCCGCGTGAACGGCCTGCGCACGGACAACGACGAAGACGTGGGCAAGATGGACGAATGGGGCCTGCGCGCCTCCATCGCCGGCCCGCTGTCGGAGCGGCTTTCCGCCTACGCCTCGGTGCGCTACAACGAGTTCGACGGGCCGAACAACACTTGGGTGCGGGAGTTGGACCCTGACCAACTGGAGCATCCCAACGTCGTGGCCACCTCCAGCAATCCGCGCCACAAGCGGGACACCATCGGCCTGATGCTGGAGTTGGTGCTGTCGCTGGACGGGGTCGACGTCACTTCCGTAACCTCCTTCACCGACACGGACAGCGAGCGCTACACCGACTTGGACATCAGGGAGGAGTTCCTGCTCGACCTTATCCGCCCCGAGGACATGACGGTTTACACCCAGGAGCTGCGCTTCACCTCCACCAGCGACGGGCCGCTGCAGTGGCTTGGCGGCCTGTACTACTCGCTGTACGAAGAGGAAATGGACGCGGACCTGATCTGGTTCGACACCCAGGCGCTTCCCGACGGCAACTTCACCGGCACCTTGGGCTGCTTCTTCGAGCAGCCTACCTGCTCCGGCGTTTGGAACGGGGAGGGCGCCATGGAGCAGGAGTTTCTCAGCTTACGCACCCCCTTTGAGAAGCGCCTGCGGGACAAGAGCCATATGGCCGCCTTCGCCAACCTCACCTACGCCTTGGCGGACGGCTGGGAACTGGCCGCCGGCCTGCGCATCGACCGTTGGCGCAACGAAAGCGACAACCTGGACAGCGGCATCGCCAGCAAGCGCCAATCCACCGAGGTGCTGCCGCGCGCCTCGCTCTCCCGGCAGTTCGACAACTCCATGCTGTACGCCACCATCGCTAGGGGCTATGAGCCGGGCGGCTTCAACCTGGCCAGCTTCCCCGGCGTCAATGAACTGTTCGGATTCGACGCCGAAAAGGCCACCAGCTACGAGATTGGCTGGAAGGGCGGGGACGCCGCCGGCCGGGTGGTGGCCACCGCGGCCGCCTTTTACATCGACTACAAGGCACGGCTGATAGAGTACCAAGCGGCGGACGAATCCGGCGGCATCATCGAGGGCATCGTCAACCTCGGCGATTCAAAGCAATTCGGCCTGGAGGCGGACATCGCCCTGCGCTTGACCGACGCCCTGCAGGTTGCCCTGTCCGCCGGCTGGGTGGATGCACAGTGGAAGGACGGCACCTCGGCCGCCGGGGTGGACCTCAGCGGGGAAACCCCGCCGGTGGTGTCGGACTTCAACTTCAGCGTTTCCGCCGACTACCGGCGGCCCATCCAAAACGGCATGGACTTCATCGCCGGCGTCCAAGTGGGGCACACCGGCAGCTACGAAGGCTTGTCGCCCTGGAACCCGGTCACCAACCCCAGCTACACGGTGGTCAACGCCCAACTCGGCGTCGCCGGGGAGAACTGGCAGCTGATGGCCCACGTCAAAAACCTGCTTGACGAGGACTACTACAACGACGTCCAGCATTTCCCCAACTACCATGTATTGGACGGCGGTGACAGCATTGTGATCGGCACCCTCGGCCAGCCCCGGCTGCTGAGCTTGAGCCTGAGCTTCTTTTTCTAGGGGTCTGTTGGCGCTATCCGGGCCGGCCCTGCCGAGAGCTGTTTTTCAGCCGACAAGGCAGGGCCAGCACGGCATAACCCGTGCCCGAATGGGCCAGCCCGATGGGCTGCGCCCCCTGCTAGCACGGCAGCTCTTCGGGAAAGCCCGTTTTGCCGCGCAGCTGCGAAGGCCGGCGTTAAGGCGCCGGCCCGCTTCGGGGGACCTCCCGTCTTGGCCGCCACCCAACATCTGGCAGCGAGGCACCCGCCGCCGGCTTAGGGCGGTGCGCCGTTGGCCTGTGCTTCAGGCCGCTTCCCGGGCGTTCCAGGCGTCGTACACCTGCCGCCAACCGACCAGGGCGATGGTGTTGCCGTCATCGTCGATGAAGTTCAGCGGGCCTAGGAACGTCATGTAGAACTCGCTGTCCACCGGGAACTCCGTGTGGTCGTGCTGGGCGTTGCACCCCTCGTAGCCGTAGCCCGGCGCCGTCGCCGTCGCCCCGCCTTCGGCGCTGCCGCCGCGCACGTGCATCCTGCCCTTGGTCAGGAAGTATTCGCCCGGCCCCATGTGGATGTGCTTGGCGAACGAGGTCCCGGCCGGGCAGTCGAAGATGGCGGTCCAGGCCCCCGCCTCGGGCGATACATGCAGCAGCTTCCAACGAATGGGGCCGCTGCATAGCCCTTCCGGGAACGGCGCCCAATCCACCGCGTCCATCTGCACATAGTCTTCCATGCCGTCAGCTTGCATTGCCATTGCTTGTCCCTCCTAGACGGCTTCCAGCCGTCACTTTCGGTTTGTTTGCCTAACCCGGCCCCGCCCAACTGTCGGGGCCGGAACGCCCGCAGTTTCCGCCTTCAAGCCGTTCGGGTCAACAGTTTGCCAACGGGAAAACTACCGCGCCTTGCATTTCCCGCGGCGCCCATGCGATGCTAAGCCCCCCCACAGTGTGGCGGTCAACCGTGGCGACCACGACGTTCAATACGCTCACCCTAGCTCGTGACCTTGAGGCCGCCGGCATCGCCAACGGCCAAGCGGGGGCCATCGCCGCCGGCATTCGGGATGCGCGGGCGGATCTGGTCACCAAGGCGGATATTGACGCAGCCCTTGCTGCTCTTGAAGGCCGCCTTGAGGCCAAGCTGGCCAACGCGGTCAACCGCATGCTGTTGGGCAATGTCGCTGTCGCCGGCCTGCTGTTCGCGGCCCTCAAGCTGTTTTCCTAATGCGTTTGCGCCAAGGCGGGCGCCGTGATTGGGGGATGCCAACGGCCAAGCGCGGGCCATCGCCGCCTCGCGCCTTGCCGGGAAACGAAAGTCCGCGCAGTTAAAATCCACTGACTTGCAGGACGGCGCACTGGGGCTTAGGAGGTGCCGGGCCGGCTGGCCGGTTAGGGCTTCCTGGTCTTGCCGCCGGGCACCGGCATGGGGAAGGGGGTGACGTTGCCGGTGGCGGATTCGGTGACCTTGGCGACGCCCTCCTTTTCCACCTCGTCGATGCGGATCACTGCATGCATGGGGATGAAGCTGCGCTGCACCCCCTCGAACTCGGTGCGCAGCTTGTCTTCGGCCGGGTCGATGACCACCTTGGAGCGCTTGCCGAAGATGTAGTCCTCCACCTCGATGAAGCCATACAGGTCGCTGCTGTAGATGTTATGGGCATAGACCTCGTAGATCTGCCCCATGTTGTGGAACAGCACCTTATAAATGTGGGACTGATCGTCGCTCATGGCCATCCGCGCAGGTTGAACTCCTGTGCCGCCGGTCCGCCGGCAGCGGCTTTGCAACCATAGGTTCAACGCCGATGGCTTGCAACACTTAAGTTCGGGCATCATGGAGGACGTCGCGCTTGTCCGAGTGGGCCGCCAGCGGGCGGCCGTGCCGGCCCAAGCAGCCGCGCAGCGCCCCCATGCAGGCCTTTTGGTCTCCGCGGGAACGAAGCGTAGCGCCACGGGGCACAACTTGGCCAAGCCCTTGAACTGCCCAGAGAAGTAGGACCCACCCACCGCACTGCGGTTTTCCTCGGCATTGGCGTCAAATGGGGCTTTAGGGGCAAAAAAATTGCAAAAAAGTTGAAATTCGCCCTTGCATCCATGTTTTTTGGGCTATACAGTCAGCCCAATGCTTGGTTTGGGGGGCGCGAAGCGCACCTCGGTTAAGCAGTTTGGGCCTGTGTCGCTGTGTTTTTTGGCATGGTGGAATGGGGGCGACGCCTCAAGGCGAAAAAATTTGCAAAAAAACCTTGCGGTATCGTTTTTTGTGGCTATTATTCGCCCAACCTCCGTGTGGAGGGCAACCAGAGATGGAGATTTCGAATGTTTGAGCAAATGAAAAGGGCGGCCCTATTGTTGGTTGGCGCCGCATTGTTTGCGCCGCTCGCTTGGGGTCAGGTGCCGACGCTGTCGCAGTCGGCCGTTGGCATGGTCACGGTGGCGTCCGAGTACTTCGGGCAGGGCGAGTCGCGGGATGTGGTAATGACCGGGCGCAACCCAAGCGTCGTCCTGACCGTCGGCAGTAGCACCGCCGACGAAGCGACCACTGACGATGGCAACACGGCCACGGTGACGTTCACCTTCACAGGGGCGACCTTGGGTGCGGCAGTTGGCTCCGGCTCCTTGAAAGCGGTGAGGACCAGCGGAGGCAACTGCGCCACTGATATAACGGGAACCGCTGTTGACACCACGGTGAGCCGGACCGCCGGCGGCGCGGCCGGCGATGGCTTTGTCACCTTCGATATAGAGGTTGGTGACGACGGGCTGAACGGGGGTGGGACCTGCGATGACAAGCTCGTGTTCACCGTGCCCAACCTGCGTGCGACGCCGGTGGACCTCGACCCCGCTGGCCCCGCCCCCGGCATGCCCAACGTAGCTATGGGCGCGGCGGTGACTGCGAGCATTGAGCAGGGACGCACCTCGGGCGATGCTCTGCCCAACGCAATCCGGGGCACCGGCACCCGGCCAGCTAACTCGATCAACCCCATGGCCGACGGTCGGATTCTGGCCTTGGCGCCGGCCATTGCGCCGACGCTATCGGCCGGCGTACCTTCCGTTGTGGCCCCCTTCCCACTAACCTCACGGGTTAACTTGGTCGCTGGCAACGAATTCAAGGCCGAGAGCACTGACACGGCGAAGCAGAGCCTTTTGGTGGGCAGTTTGGGGGTGACGATCAAGCATGACGGGACTGGCGCACCGCGGCAGTTGACGCAAGATGAAGCGGTCGCCTCCTTCAGTGTCGGCGACGCGGATGACTCAGGTACGCTGTCGGATAACGCCGGCTTGGGGGGCACGATCAAGATCACGGTCTCCGCCTCCGGCTCGCGGGGGTTTGAGGATGGCGACATGGTGTACTACGGCGCCAACACCAGTGTGAAGCCCTTCACGGCCGAGGCTAGCGGAGCGATGAGCTACAGTGTGCAAATCAACAAGATAAACCCCACCGAGATGATCCGCTTCGTGCCCAACGGCACGAGTGCGCTTCGTCCGATGACGCTCACTGCGAGTCTGGCGCTGGACTTCACCGACACCAAAGCCGCATCGGGTGCGGTGGACGGGGTTACTTCCTCCGCTTCGATCAGCTACGCCGGCATTGCGACCAAGGCATACGCCTACGGTGTCGTTAGAGCTGGTGCCATGGAGAGGTCCTTCGTTCGGGTGGGCTGCAAAACCAACCTGCGTGGCTGTCTCATTTTTGCGGACTGCACCGACCAAGCTGGCAATGGCTATTTCGGTGAGCTGCGGGGCATGCTAAGGAACGCCACGGCGGTTTACACCAGCGAAGACATTGCCAACAGCTTCTCCCCTGCAGACGGCTGGCAGACCGGGCGCGGCAGCTGTGAGCTGTTGTCCAACGGTGCCCTTGAGGTGCAGCACATGGTCCGCAGCGGCGAAGGGCAAGTGAACAACTCCATCGTCATTGGCAGCGGAACCGTAGGCATAAGCGGAACCAGTACCGCTAGCCAGATCGGCATCCTTGGCAAGTAGTAGGATCAGGGCTTCCATCTCTGGTCGATGAGCTCAACGGCCACAGCCTAAGTTGGCTGGATCCTGAAAGCCCCCGGACGCCCAAGGCGTCCGGGGGCTTGCTTTTTTTCGCGGAAAGCGCTCTTTCCGCCATGAATCCCCAACATCTGCTCTAAGCGCCCCGCCCCCGCCAACCATGTCCCCTCTGACGCCGCCCCCCGCAGCCCCAAAGGTTTTCATCAAGACCCAAGGCTGCCAGATGAACGAGTACGACTCCTCGCGGATGTTGGATCTGCTTCAGGAGAACGGCGGCTACCGGCCAGCGGCCTCTGCGGCGGAGGCGGATCTCATCCTGCTCAACACCTGCTCCATTCGGGAAAAGGCCCAGGAGAAAGTGTTTCACCAATTGGGCCGCTGGAGGGCGCTCAAGGCCCGCAATCCACGCCTGCTGATCGGCGTCGGCGGCTGCGTGGCCAGCCAGGAGGGGGCCGCCCTCACCCAGCGGGCACCCTTCGTCGATATCGTTTTCGGTCCGCAAACCCTGCACCGCCTGCCGCAACTGGTGGATGCGGCCAAAGCCAAGCAGGGCCCGTCCCGACCGGCGGATGCAGCCAAGGCGAAACGTTGCGGCCCGGTGGTGGATGTCAGCTTCCCGGCAATCGAGAAGTTCGACCAACTGCCCAAGCCCAAGGCAGAGGGGCCGACCGCCTTCGTGTCCGTGATGGAGGGCTGCAGCAAATACTGCACCTTCTGCGTGGTGCCCTACACCCGGGGCGAAGAGGTCAGCCGCCCGGTGGCGGACGTGATGCGGGAGGTCGCCCAGCTGGCCCAGCAAGGGGTGCGGGAGGTCAACCTACTCGGCCAAAACGTCAACGCCTACCGCGGCGCCATCGACGGGGACCGGGCGGACCTGGCTGAACTGATCCACTATGTGGCGGCGGTGGAGGGCATCGACCGCATCCGCTACACCACCTCCCACCCGGTGGAGTTCAACGACAACCTCATCAACGCCTATGCCGAGGTGCCGCAGTTGGTGGACCATCTGCACCTGCCGGTGCAGTCCGGTTCAGACCGGGTGTTGGCCGCCATGAAGCGCGGCCACACAGCCTTGGAGTACAAGGCCAAGATTCGCCGCCTGCGCCAAGTGCGCCCCAATATCAGCCTGTCCTCGGACTTCATCGTCGGCTTCCCCGGCGAAACCGAAGCGGACTTTGAGGACAGCCTGGCCTTGGTGGAGGAAATCGGCTTCGACACCTCCTTCTCCTTTATCTACAGCAAAAGGCCGGGCACCCCCGCCGCCAACCTACCGGACGCCACGCCCCTCGCCGTCAAGCAAGACCGCCTAGCCGCCCTGCAAGCCCAGCTGCGCCGCCAAGCCGCCGCCATCGCCAATGCCATGGTTGGGCAACGCTACAACGTCCTAGTCACCGGCCCCGCCCGCAAGAACCCCGGGGAACTGCAAGGCCGCACCGAAAACAACCGGGTCGTCAACTTCCCCGCCGCCAACCGGCCATCCCTAATCGGCCAATTCACCGAAGTGCGCATCAGCGAAGCCCTCCCCAACTGCCTGCGCGGCGAACTCACCTAACGCACATTCTTCATTTGACAGGCCCTAAGGCGCGGATATGCTAAGGGTCCCGATAGGTATGAGAGGCTTAACCACAACACTTGAACGATGACCTATCCCAGACCGCGGCCGCGGCCTGTGTACACAGGGCGGTGCAGCTCACCGCCAACGTCAACCTCGAACCGGAGGACTCCCACCGCTTGGCGGCATTGTGCGGCCCGTTCAACCAGAACTTGGAGCACCTTGAGAAGCGCTTGGGCGTGCAGATCCACAGCCGCGGCAACCTGTTTCAAGTCCGCGGCCCGCAGCAATCTGTGCAGGCCGCCGCCGCGGTGCTGACGCAGCTGTACGGCGAAACCTCGCAGCGCAAGGCCATAGAGCCGGAATTGGTGCATTTGCACCTGCAGGAGTCCGGAGTGGAGGCGTTGGTTGCGGACCCATCGCCAACGCCGCCGAATGCGGACGCCACGGGCATTCGCACCCGGCGCAAGGCGGTCAAGCCCCGGGGCGGCAACCAAACCAACTATGTGCGTGCGGTGCGCAGCCATGACGTGAACTTCGGCATCGGCCCCGCCGGCACCGGCAAGACCTATCTAGCCGTGGCCTGCGCTGTAGAGGCATTGGAGACGAACCGGGTGCAGCGTGTGCTGTTGGTGCGCCCGGCGGTGGAAGCGGGGGAAAAGCTCGGCTTCCTGCCCGGCGATTTGGCGCAGAAGATCGACCCCTACCTGCGCCCCCTCTATGACGCCCTGTTCGAGTTGATGGGCGTGGAGCGGGTCAACAAGGCCATTGAGCGCAACAGCATTGAAGTGGCGCCCTTGGCCTACATGCGCGGGCGCACCCTCAACAACGCCTTCATCATCTTGGATGAGGCGCAGAACACCACCATCGCCCAGATGAAGATGTTCCTCACCCGCATCGGCTTCGGTTCCACGGCGGTCATCACTGGCGACATCACCCAGATCGACCTGCCGCCGGGCCATAAGTCCGGGCTGGTCAACGCCCGCAACGTGCTGCGCGGGGTGGAGGGCATCACCTTCACCCACTTCGGCGCCAAGGATGTGGTGCGTCATCCGTTGGTCAAGAAGATCGTTGATGCTTACGCGGCCCAAGGGATGCAGGAAAGGCGCGAGGCTCGGAATGCCGGTTAAAACGTTAGCCGCCAAGAATGCAATGCGGCGACTCTCGCCCGGCGCCCTGCCCATCGGCGCCGCCCCTAGGCTGGCCGACCAGGGGGGAGATGGGCATGCCGGTTGACGTGCAGCTGGCGTGTGCCTGCGCCCACTTGCCGCCGTCGGCGGACTTCCGGCGCTGGGCGGAGTGCGCCTTGGAGGGGACCGCCGGCGAGGTTTGCCTTCGTGTGGTGGACGGCGAGGAATCCGAGGCTTTGAACGGCAAGTACCGGGGGGTTCAAGCACCGACCAATGTGCTGAGTTTCCCCGCAGGAGAATTCCCCGCCCATGCCGGGGGTTCGGCCTGTGCCTTGCCCTTGGGTGACGTGGTGGTATGCGCCCCGGTTGTGCAGGAGCAGGCCCGACGGCAGGCCAAGTGCCTGACGGGCCACTATGCGCACATGGTGGTGCATGGCGTCCTGCACCTGCGCGGCTACGACCATCAAACGGACCAAGGGGCCGAGACCATGCAGCGTTTGGAGGCGGCCATCCTCAACAAACTTGGCCTAGACGCCCCTTAGCCGCCATGAGCGTCACCCAACAACCCCCGGCCGAACCGCGCACCGGCCTGCGCGAATGGTTGTTTGATCGGTTCAGCGGCCAGCCGGAGGACCGCGCCGAGCTCAAAGAGATGCTGCACACCGCGGCGCAGCGCAACCTCATGGACGACGAGGCCCTGAACATCAGCCTCGGCGCCCTGCAGATCGCGGACATGCAGGCCCGGGACATCATGGTGCCACGCTCCCAACTGGTCTGCTTGGAGGCCGCCAAGCCCTTGGATGAATTGCTTGAGGTCATCATCGAATCCAGGCACTCCCGCTTCCCCGTGGTCGGCGATGACCCGGACGACGTCAAGGGCATCCTGCACGCCAAGGATCTCCTGCCCATGCTGCACAACGCCAACCAACGCGGCAAGGCGGACTTCGACCTCAAGGACTGCATCCGCCCGCCGCACATCATCCCGGAAAGCAAGCGGCTGAACGTGCTGCTGGGCGAGTTTCGGCAAACCCGCAACCACATGGCCGTGGTGGTGGACGAATACGGCCACGTCAGCGGCGCCGCCACCATCGAGGATGTGCTGGAGCAGATCGTCGGCGAAATTGAGGACGAGCACGACGTGGACGAGGACAGCCTCATCAGCCCCTTGAACGATGGCGCCTGCAACGTCAAGGCCACCACCCCCATTGAGGACTTCAACGCCCACTTTGGCGTCAACTTCCCAGACGGGGGCTTCGACACCATCGGGGGCATTGTTCTCAACGCCTTCGGCCGCATGCCAAGCCGCGGCGACACCGTCGCCATCGACGGCCTGAACTTTGAGGTGCTCGCCGCCGAGTCCCGTCGCTTGCGGCTGATACGGGTGTCCGACTGAAGGTCTTATAGTGCAAGGGGCTCCCCCTCGCGCTGCCCGGCTGATGGGTCTTTTATTCGCATTCGGCTTTGGGGCGCTGCTGCCGCTGAGCTTGGCGCCCTTTGGTTGGTGGCCCTTGGGCTTGGTCTCCGTGGCCGGCTGGCTTTGGCTGTTGGATCGTTCGACCGCTGCGGGGGCGGCGGCGCTCGGCTTCGCCTACGGCGTTGGCAAGTACGGTGTGGGGGTAAGTTGGGTCTATGTCAGCATTCACCTCTACGGCGGCGCCTCGCCTTGGCTGGCTGGGTTTCTGGTGCTGCTGTTCGTTTGCGGCTTGGCTTTGTTGACGCTGCTGCAAGGCTGGGCTTACGCGCTGTTGAAGTTGGCGCAAAAGGCATGGGCGAAAGATCCGGCGCAGGGGGTGCCGTCCAGCTCGGGGCGGCCCTTATCGTCAGAGAGGTTGGCAGCCAAAGGAAGCTGGCGGGCAGTGTTTTTCAATGCTTGGCTTTTCGCCGCCGTTTGGGTGCTGTTTGAGTGGCTGCTCACTTGGTTTCTTAGCGGCTTTCCGTGGCTCTATCCCGGCTACGGCCATCTGCAAACGCCTTTGGCCCATCTCATTCCGGTGGGGGGCGTCAGCTTGGCTAGTTTCGGCGTGGCCATCAGCGCCGCTTTTCTGTTGCTGGCGTTGCGGCCTGGCCTCGGCCGGGGCTTGCGGGCGACAGCCTTGGCCATCGCCGCGGCACCTTGGCTGTTTGGCTTGGCGTTGTCCGCCGTGCAGTGGGTGGTGCCGACGGGGGAGCGCTCCGCCGCCTTGGTGCAGGGCAATGTGGATCAAGGGATCAAATGGCGGCCGGAAAGCCGGGAACCCATCGTCAAGCGTTACTTGGGCTTAAGCGAACCCTACTGGGGCAGTCGGGGTTCCCCCTCGCGCACCCCGGCTGAGGCTTTTTCTTCGAGGGGTTCCCCCTCGCGCACCCCGGCTGAGGGCTCTTTCATGCGAGGGGGTGTCCCCTCGCGCTCCCCGGCTGAGGGCTCTCTCATCGTCTGGCCGGAGGCCGCCATTACCCTGTTTGAGCATGAGGCTGGAGATCTGCTAGAGCGGTTGGGGCGGCGTGGCGAGCAATCCGGCACCGCCTTGGTGTTGGGCCTTCCCCGTTGGCAGGCGCAGCCGGAGAGTGCAAGGCGGCACTCCTCGCATGAGAACCCCTACCGCTTTCAGAATGCTGCCTTGGCGCTTGGCGACGGCGAGGGGCGCTACATAAAGCGCCGCTTGGTGCCGTTCGGTGAATATGTGCCCTTGGAGGGGCTGCTGCGCGGCCTGATCGAATTCTTTGACCTGCCCATGTCCCGCAGCGCACCGGGGCCTTGGCGGCAACCGCCGCTGCGGGTCGGGGCGGACGCCGCCGCCTTGGCCATCTGCTACGAAGTGGCTTACCCGAACCTCATGCGCACCACAGCGGCACAGGCCGACCTGCTCATCACCATCACCAACGACACTTGGTTCGGGCGCAGCATCGGCCCCTTGCAGCACCTGCAGATCGCCCAGGCCCGTGCCTTGGAGAACGGCCGCTGGCTGCTGCGCGCCGCCAGCAGCGGCGTCACCGCCATCGTGGACCACCAAGGGCGCATCACCGCTCGCCTGCCGCAATTTGAGCAGGGGGTACTAGCCGGAAACTTCCAAGTGATGGCGGGCCGAACGCCCTACAGCCGCTTCGGCAGTGCTTGGCTGATTGTCCTGTCCGCGGCCATCCTTCTGTTTGCGGGACTACGGTTGTGCTTCAGCCAAACCCGCCCGGCTCGCAAGCCTGAAGCAACGCACTAGCTTCGGCCGGGGCGGATGGGGTCATGGGCGGCGTTTTGCCCGCCGATGCACTAACCCACCACAATTCGTCGCCCGCCTTGGACAAGGGTGGCGGTGCGATGCACCCGCACCACCATCCCCCACAACTGATTGACGCGCCATTGGTCTAGGCATATCCTGATGGTGTCGATTCTCCCGTACGAGGATTGCTCAATGCGCGACATTCATCCGGAGTCGGTGGTCGGCAGGCACCGCGAGGCGATCAAGGCCATTGCGGAGGAAAACGGACTGACCAACGTCAGGCTGTTTGGTTCCCGGGCTCGTGGGGACCACACGCGGCGCAGCGACGTAGATCTGCTTGTATCGCCAAACGGTGGGGACATCTTCAATCTGTGCAGCATGACGGCGCGTGTAGAGAAGCTGACGGGAAAAAAGGTGGACGTGGCGACCGAAGCCATGTTGATGAACGGCATCCGAGAGGAAGTGCTGGCCGAAGCCATACCGTTGTGAGTGGTCTAGGCAAAAAACTCCGCAAGCGGAGGTTGGATGGAGAACGCCTGCGGTTCGTCGCTGATGAGTTGCCGTTGCTGCGGAAAGTCATATGGCAAGGCAAGGATGCCTTCATTGAGAATCAGGGGCGAAATCTGTGCGCAAGGACGGCCCTGCAAAGCCTAGGGATCATAGGATTGGCTTTGCACGAACTGTCCAGCGACATCAAGAAAGCTCATGCGGATTTGGATTGGGACGGATTTCGAAGACTTCGAAACTACATTGCACATGACTATATGTCTTGGGATTTAGACTTGCTATGGGAGACGTTGACATATCGTGCGCCAATGCTGGAGGAAACAGTCCCCAAGTTGGTCAAGTGGGATGCAGATCACCCTGTCACGCTCAAAAATGGAAATACATCAACCAGCGCAAGCGCACCCTAATTCTTCTGTTTGCGGGACTGCGGTTGTGCTTCAGCCGAACCCGGCCGGCTCGCAAGCCTGAAGCAACGCCCCACTAGCTTCTTAAGAGGCGGAAGCTTTGGCCATGATCAACCAACCAAATCGCTACAACCCCGAAGCTGTGGAGCGCAAGTGGCGCGAGCGCTGGGAGCGGGATGGCGTCAACCGCATGACCGATGCGGACTTGAGGAGCGCCAAGAACCCCTACTACAACTTGATGATGTTTCCCTATCCGTCCGCCGAGGGGCTGCACATCGGCAACCTCTACGCCTACACGGGCGCCGACGTGAACGGGCGCTTTTGGCGGCTGCGCGGCAAGGACGTGTTCGAGCCCATCGGCTTTGACGCCTTCGGCATTCATTCGGAAAACCACGCCCTTAAGGTGGGCGGCAACCCGAACGACCTGATCCCGAAGAACGTCGAGAACTTCACTCGGATGCTCAAGCGCTTCGGCGGCATGTTTGACTGGGGCCATGTGGTGGACACCACGGCGGTGTCCTATTACCGCTGGACTCAGTGGGTGTTCCTGCAGTTGTACCGCGGCGGTTTGGTGGAGCGGCGCGAGGCGCCGGTCAACTGGTGCCCCTCCTGCAAGACGGTGCTGGCCAACGAGCAGGTCTTGAGCGGCCTGTGCGAGCGCTGCGAATCCGTGGTGGAGACGCGGCAGATGCCGCAGTGGTTCTTCAAGATCACCGAGTACGCGGAAAAGCTGCTGGCCAACTTGGCGCACATCGACTGGTCTGAGGTCACCAAGAAGGCCCAGGCCAATTGGATTGGGCGCAGCGAGGGCGCGGAGGTGGATTTCCCCATCGCGGAGCCTTCAGCCGGGGAGCGCGAGGGGGCACCCCTCGCAGGAGAAGCCGCCAAGGCCGCCATTCGGGTGTTCACCACCAGGCCGGACACCCTGTTCGGCGCCACCTACATGGTGCTGGCGCCGGAGCATCCCTTGGTCGATGCGCTCACTTCCCCCGCCCAGCGCCCCGCCGTTACGGCTTACCGTGCCGAGGTCGCCACCCGGGATCTGGTGGAGCGGCAGAAGATCGACAAGGAGAAGACCGGCGTCTTCACCGGCGGCCATGCGGTCAATCCGATCAACGGCGCCCACATTCCGGTGTGGATTGCGGACTATGTGCTGATGAGCTACGGCACCGGCGCCATCATGGCGGTGCCCGGCCACGATCAACGGGACTTCGAGTTCGCCAACGCCTTCGGCCTGCCGGTGGTGCGAGTGATCGCCGGTGCCGGGGAGGACGCCTCCACGCCCTTGGCGGAAGCCTACGCCGGCGATGGCTTGTTGGTAAACTCCGGGTCCTTCGACGGGCTGCCGGTGGCACAGGGCAAGCAGGCCATCGTGCGGCAACTGGCTGCCGCCGGCAGTGCCGTGCCCAAGACCCACTTCCGCCTGCGCGATTGGTGCGTATCCCGGCAGCGTTATTGGGGGCCGCCCATCCCCATCATCCACTGCGCGGACTGCGGCCCGGTGCCGGTGCCGGAGGAGGATTTGCCGGTCGAACTGCCCTATTTGGAGGACTTCCGCCCGGACGACAGCGGCCAAAGCCCATTGACCCGGGCCAAGGATTGGCATCGCGTCCCCTGCCCGGCCTGTGGCAAGGCCGCCCACCGGGACACCGACGTCACCGACAATTTCCTATGCAGCGGTTGGTACTTTCTGCGCTACCCCTCCGCCGGCCGGGCCGATGCGGCCATGGATCCGGCGCTCACCGCCAAGTGGCTGCCGGTGGACTCCTACATCGGCGGCAACGAGCACGCCGTGCTGCATCTGATGTACGCCCGCTTCCTCAGCATGGCCCTGCATGACCTCGGCGTCATCGATTTTGACGAACCCTTCCGCCGCTTCCGCGCCCACGGGCTGTTGATCCGCGAGGGGCGCAAGATGTCCAAGAGCAAGGGCAACGTCATCGTGCCGGATGACATCATCCAGGAGTACGGCGCGGACGCCATGCGCCTTTACCTCATGTTCCTAGGTCCATACGAACAGGGCGGCGACTACCGCGGCACCGGCATTCAGGGGCCTTACGGCTTTCTCAACCGCCTGTGGCAGAGCGTTGCCGACGCGGTTGCGGACGATGCGGCGCCGGCGGCGGCCGAGGTCGAACGAGCCTTGCACCGCACCATCAAGCAAGTCACCGAGCAGCTGGAGGACCTTCAGTTCAACACCGCCATCGCCGCCATGATGGAGTACCTGAACTTGGTCCGTGCCGCAGGGCGCCGCGCCCGGGTTGCGGAGCTGCTGCCCTTGGTTGTGATGGTGGCCCCCTTCGCGCCGCACATCGCAGAAGAACTGCATGAGCGGCTGGGCTTTCGGGAAAGCCTTTTCAGGTCGGCCGCCTGGCCGCGTCATGACCCGGCCAAACTGGTCGATGACATCGTGCGCATCGCCGTGCAGGTGAACGGCAAGTTGCGCGGCCAAGTGCAGGTGCCGGTGGAGGCCGGGGAAAACCGGGTGCGGGCCGCGGCGGAGCGGGAAGGCAACGTCGCCCGCCATTTGGCGGGCAAGCAAATTCGCAAGGTGATCTATGTGCGGAACAAGCTGGTCAACTTGGTGGCTGCTTGAGGAATTCGTGGGGAGGGGGGGCCTGTGTCCAGATGAAACGGCTCGTCGGCAACCTGAGTGGGTGGGCCTTGATCTTGGCGGTCTGCGTGGCGGCGGGCTGCGGCTTCCATCTGCGCACCTGGGGGTGGGCGGACCAGGAAATGCGGGTGCATGTTCGCGCCAACGCCAGAAACAGCTTGGCGGAGCCTCTGCGCCGGGCGTTGCGCCAAGCCGGGGTGCCGGTCAGCGCAACCGCTGCCGAAGCCGATTTCGTCATCCACCTGCTCAACGAGCGGCGCTCTCGTCGCATCGCCTCCGTGGCCGTTGGGGCCCGGGCCGCGGAATACGAACTGCAAGCCAGGGCGCAGTACGCCATTCGCGCTGGCGCGCGGGAGTTGATCCCGCCCACTTGGGTGGAGGCGGTGCGGGTGTTCAGCATCGACCGCACCAGCCTCACCGGCAGCAGCGAGGAGCAGGCCTTGATTGAACAGGAGCTCGAGTCGGACTTGGTGCAGAATGTTCTGCGCGGCCTCAATGCCGTGGCGTCCGCTCGGCAGAGGTCCGGTTCGCCTTAACGGGCCAGAAAACCGGTGCGCATGGGGTGTGCGAGTTGTGCAAGGGCAAACAGGGTTCCTGCGGTGTGGACGGGATGATGATTGGGTTAAGCTCCACTCCATTGGCAAGCACCCATCGGCTGGGGGCGTAGCCCCGTTGCCGGCAGATGCAGATTAAGCCCGAAAAACTCAGGGAACGGCTGGACCGAGGGCTGGCCTCCGTCCATCTCGTGGCTGGCGAGGAAACCCTGCTGGTGGAGGAGGCCTGTGAGGCCATTCTCGGCGCCGCCCGTCGCCAAGGCTACTCCGAACGCCGGGTGATGCATGTGGAGGCCGGCTTCGATTGGGCGGAACTGGCTGGAGAGGCGGCCAGCCTGTCCTTGTTCGCCGAGCGGCGCATCATCGATCTGCGCCCTGCCGCCAACAAGTTCGACCGCAAGGCCTCGGACGCCCTCAGGGCCTATGTCGCAGCGCCGCCTGACGACGTGCTGCTGCTGATCCGTACGGGCCGCTTGGACGGTCGCCAGCGCTCGAGCGCTTGGTTCAAGGCCATCGACAAGGCCGGTCTGGTGGTCTTGGTGTGGCCGGTGGGGCCTCGGCAACTGCCGCAATGGCTGGCGGGGCGGCTGCGCGATGCCGGCCTGAAGCTCAACAATGAGGCGTTCTCCTACTTGAGTGAACGGGTGGAGGGCAACCTGCTGGCGGCGGTTCAGGAAATCGAAAAGATTAAGCTGCTCGACCTGCCGCAGCCCATCGACGCCGCCGCCATCGCCGACGCCGTGGAGGACGTCTCCCATTTTGACGCCTTCGAGTTGATCGACGCCGCGCTGGCCGGGGACGCCAAGCGCCTGCGCCATGTGCAGCATTGCCTGCGCGAGGAGGGGGTGGCCATCATGGCGGTGCTCGGCGCCCTGAACAGCCAACTGCGGCGCATCGACGCCGGTGCTTGGATGCCGCCGCACCGCCAAAGGCTGGTGGCGCCGTTCAAGCGTCGGGTCGGCGCCATCGACGGCTTACTGGCCGAATTGGCCCTGATTGACCAACAGGTCAAGGGCGTCATCTTCGGCGACCCTTGGCTGTCCTTGGAGCGCGTCCTGCTGCGGCAATGCGGCTTGGACATCGCCCGCTTCGAGGACGAGCGGCGCCATCTGCAGCGCACGGACCTATAGGTTCGCGCCGCCTGAACTAGCGCTGGCCATCGCCCCGGTCATTGCGGCGGGATGGCCGCTACGAATGGGAAAGCTTAGGTGCCGTCCCGTACAATAGGCGGCCTTTGCCGCATAGGGAGCATGCACCAACATGGAATCCGGGCTGTCCACGGATCTGGCGCCTGACGCCAAGGTCTGCGTGCGCGAAGCGTTCGGCATCGATCAGGACCTGGAGGTTCCGGCCTTCTCGCGGCGCACCGACTACGTGCCCGTCATGGACGATGACTACCGCTTCGACCGGGACACCACCCTGGCCATCCTGGCCGGCTTCACCCACAACCGCCGGGTGATGATTCAGGGCTATCACGGCACCGGCAAGTCCACCCATGTGGAGCAGGTCGCCGCCCGGCTGAACTGGCCCTGCGTGCGGGTGAACCTGGACAGCCACATCAGCCGCATCGACCTCGTGGGCAAGGACGCCATCGTCATTCAGGACGGCCAGCAGATCACCCAGTTCAAGGAAGGCATCCTGCCTTGGGCGCTGCAGCATCCCGTGGCGCTGTGCTTTGACGAGTACGACGCCGGCCGCCCGGACGTGATGTTCGTCATTCAGCGGGTGCTGGAGGTGGAGGGCAAGCTGACGTTGCTGGACCAAAGCAAGGTGATCGCCCCGCACCCCTACTTCCGGCTTTTCTCCACCACCAACACCGTCGGCCTTGGCGACACCACGGGCTTCTACCACGGCACCCAACAAATCAACCAAGGGCAGATGGACCGCTGGAGCGTCGTCACCACCCTGAACTATCTGGAGCACGATGCGGAGACCGAGATCATCCTCGGCAAGGCCAAGTCCTACACCGCTAGCGACGCCGGCCGCCGCACGGTGTCCAATATGGTGTCCGTGGCGGACCTGACCCGGCGCGGCTTCGTCAACGGCGACGTGTCCGTGGTCATGTCGCCGCGCACGGTGCTGACTTGGGCGCAGAACGCCGAGATTTTCGGCGACATGGGCTTCGCCTTCCGCCTGACCTTCCTCAACAAATGCGATGAACTCGAACGGCCCATCGTGGCGGAGTACTACCAACGCTGCATGGGCGAGGACCTCGGCGACGCCACCGCCGGGATCAGGCTGCAAGGCGCATGACCCCCGGCGAAGATCATCCCTTGGCGCCGTTCAAGCGGGCCACCACCGCCACCATCCGCGCCTTGGCGGAGGACGACGAGATCGAGGTCTCCTTCGGCCAGGGAACGCCCAGCGCCCGTGGCAACCAGCTGCGCCTGCCCTTGCCCGCCTCGGGCTGCGATGATGCTGAGATCGACGCGGTGCGCGGCATGGGTGACGAATTGGCGCTGCGCATCAGGCACCACGACGATGGCGTCCACCAGCGCTACTCGCCCAAGGGCGGTCCCGCCGAGGAAATGTTCCGTTGGATCGAGGATGCCCGCATCGCC
This sequence comes from uncultured Pseudomonadales bacterium, assembly GCA_958296025.1. Taxonomy (GTDB): domain Bacteria; phylum Pseudomonadota; class Gammaproteobacteria; order Pseudomonadales; family Azotimanducaceae; genus Azophilus. The sequence continues at coordinate 3,527,995 of OY282430.1, read as the reverse complement.
TCCATCGGTTCCCTGCGCTTGCAGGGGGTGGCCGCCAATCTGGACGCCTCCTTGGAGGCTCAGTGCCGGCAAGCGGCCTTCGACAGCGTCGTCGATGTGGGCGAAGCGCCCCTGTCGGTGGCGGTGGGCCTGCTGGTGCGCCAGTTTCTGACCGGTCGGGAGCTGCCGCCTTCGGCGGAGAACGTGGTCCGGCATTGGCGGGACTTCGTTGCGGAACACGCGGGTGAGGACATCGAGGCCCTGCGCGATTGCCTATGGGATCAGCGGCGCTTCGCCAATCAGTGCCGGGCGATCATCGCCGACCTTGGCGTGGCCGCCGAGTTCGAGGACCCAGGGGATGAGAAGCAGAACCGGGAGGATAGCGAATCCCTTGATGAACAGGCCGAGAACGATGGCGACCTCAGCCCAGAAGACATGGTGCTGGACGATGACACCTTGAGCGACGGGTCCACCGACAGCGAAGCCGCCATGTTGGAGATGGACGCCGACATGGATAGGGATGAGCTTGCCGCCCAAACGGAGCCGGAGCAAGCCCCGCCGCCCATGCTGGACGAAGCAGGGCGCATTCGCGTCGATGTCAATTACAAGGCCTTCACCGAAGAGTTCGACGAGGTGGCGGCGGTGGCGGACCTTTGCCCGGAAGAAGAGCTCAACCGCCTACGCGCGCTGCTCGACCAACAGCTTTTGAACGTGCAACAGGCCACCTCCCGGCTGGCCAACCGCCTGCAGCGGCGCTTGCTGGCCCGCCGCAACCGAACCTGGGAGTTCGATCTGGACGAGGGCCTCCTGGACAGTGCCCGCCTCGCCCAGGTGGTGGTGGATCCCATGCACCCCTTGGCCTACAAGCGGGAGAAGGAGATGGACTTCCGCGACACCGTGGTGACCTTGCTGATCGACAGCTCCGGCTCCATGCGCGGGCGCTCCATCACCATCGCCGCCACATGCGCCGACATCCTGGGCCGCACCCTGGAGCGTTGCGGGGTGCAGGTGGAAATCCTCGGCTTCACCACCCGGGCTTGGCGCGGCGGCCAGTCCCGGGAGCGCTGGATCGCCGCCGGCAAGCCTCCGGCGCCCGGCCGCCTCAACGACCTGCGGCACATCATCTACAAGGCCGCGGCCGACAGCTGGCACCGCAGCCGGCGCAACCTCGGCCTGATGATGCGCGAGGAGCAGCTCAAGGAGAACATCGACGGCGAGGCCCTCATCTGGGCGCACAACCGCTTGGTCGTGCGCCCCGAGGAGCGCAAGATCCTCATGGTGATCTCGGACGGCCTGCCGGTGGACAACTCCACCCTCCTGGTGAACCCAAGCAACTACTTGGAGCAGCACTTGAAATACGCCATCGACATGATTGAAACGCACTCCCAAGTGCAACTCATCGCCATCGGCATCGGCCACGACGTCACCCACCACTACCGTCGCGCCGTCACCATCACCGACGCCGAACAACTCGGCGGCGCCATGACCGACCAACTCGCCGCCTTGTTCGACCTCGACACACCCCGCACGGCGTGGCCCAACGGCAGCGGGGGCCCGCCTCATTCGAACCCGTAGAAACCCTAAGTGGGAGAGATCAATGAGCACACCCATGCAAAGCGGAGGAGATGCCGAAGAGGAGGTCATGCTGGACGCCATCGCCAAGTGGCTGGACAGGGACGTGCGGCCCCATGTCATGGAGATGGAGCATGATGATGTCTATCCCCATGAAATGGTGGAGCAGATGCGGGAGATGGGGCTTTTCGGCGCCACCGTGGGGCCGGAATATGGGGGTCTGGGCTTAAGCGCTGCGGTGTACAGCCGGATCGTCGCCCTCATCTCCGAGGTCTGGATGTCCTTGACGGGCATCTTTAACTCGCACCTGATGATGGCGCGGTTGGTGGAGCAGTATGGCACCGAGGAGCAGAAGGCGTATTGGCTGCCGATGTTCGTCACCGGGGAGATTCGCGGCGCCTTGGCGCTGACCGAGCCGGGCGCCGGCACCGACCTGCAGGGCATCCGCACCCGGGCCGCTGCCGACGGGGATGACTACGTCATCAACGGCACCAAGACCTGGATCTCCAACGGCATTGAAGGCGGCGCCTGCGCCTTGCTGGTGAAGACGGACCCGGACGCCTCGCCGCCGCGCAAGGGCATGTCCATGTTCATCGCCGCCAAAGTGGACCCGGACAGCGGACAGGTCCATCCCGGCTTTCGCACCGGCCGCAAGCTGGAGAAGTTAGGCTATAAGGGCATCGACTCCGCCGAACTGATTTTTGAGGACTACCGGCTGGACGCGAAGCGGCACCTGATCGGCGGCGTGCCCGGCCGGGGCTTCTACATGGCCGTAGGCGGGTTGGAGTTGGGGCGCATCAACGTGGCCGCCCGTGGCGTGGGCGTCGCCCGTCGCGCCCTGCAGGAGGCCGCCGCCTATGCGCAGCAGCGGCGGACGTTCGGCAAACCCATCGGCCAGCACCAAGCCATTCAACTGAAGCTGGGGGAGATGGCCACCCGCACCCGGGCTGCCGAACTGCTGACCCTGGACGCCGCTCGCGCCTACGACGCAGGGGAGCGCTGTGACATGGAAGCCGGCATGGCCAAGTACTTCGCCTCGGAAAGCGCCTTCGAGAACGCCGCCGAAGCCATGCGCATCCACGGTGCTTACGGCTACTCCAAGGAGTACCCCATTGAGCGCCTTTACCGGGATGCGCCCCTGCTGTGCATCGGCGAGGGCACCAACGAGATGCAGCGCATCATCATCGCCCGCCAGCTCCTGGTGCGCAACCCGATCTGAGCAAACGGCGGGAAGGGAGGCGCATCCTCAGCCGGAGCCCTGCGGACCCGCAAACTCCCCCGCGGTGGGATTTATGGCAATGTCGCCAGCCATTCCCGGAAGGCGGGGCTTATCTCGGCAAGGGCCTTGAATTCCTGGTTGAAGTCGGCCCACTCGCCGCGGCTTGGCAGCGAGCTCGCGCTTCGTGGCCCCTGCTGAAATGCGTCTTGATATGGCCGTCGGAGTAGGGCAGCCCAGCCGCCTCCAGCAGCGACTTGTCGTGTGGGGAAATTTGCGCGAACAGCTTGCTGATGATCCGCCAGCCGCCGCCGTCGTCGATCAAGTGAAAATAGTTGATGAAGCCGCTGCGGTCGGGGAAGCCGGTTTCCTTGAGCGTCGCGCTGGCCACTTTGCCGGCCACCTGCACGTCGGTGATCCGCCAGCGGTAGGGCGCCCCGGCGTCCTGCAGCGGGGCCTTGCGCATTTCCTCAATGAAGGGCTCCGGCGTCGCCAGCAGCGGTTGGCCGTTCAAGTAGCCGTTCATCACCGCCTTGGGATGGAAGGACCGATTGAGCTTTGCGGCGTCTCCTTCGTAGGTGCCTTGGGCGTAGAGCTCGACAACCTCGCGCACCGCCGCTTCGGCGCCTTGCCCAGCCCCCGCTTCGGCAGCAAGCGCCGCGGCGCTGCCGGCAAGGCAGCACCCGGCCAGCAACAGGCAGCCAGCATGGGTTGGCATGGACCTGGTGGGCGGACGGGGCGTTGATCGAGATCGATGAGAATGCATGGCGTGGTTCCTCCCTTGGTGTGTTTGCTCGGTTTCCTGCGGGCGGGGCAGTCAGAAGCTGTCGCTGAAGGCCGCCGGCACTTGCGCAAGGCAACGCATTACAGACCGTCTGCCTAGGCGGCGCCGTTCAGTGGTCCCCGGTCAAGGGCACAAAGGCCACGGGCAGCACGTCCTCCGCCTTGTGCCGTCCGTCCTCCAGGCGGGTGACCACCTTGAGGTTCTGAGCGCCGTATTGGCTGCCGACCGGCAGCACCATGCGTCCGCCCACCTTGAGCTGCGCCAGCAAATCCGGCGGGATGTCCGGGCCGACGGCGGTGATCATGATTCCGTCGAAAGGCCCGGCCTCCGGCCAGCCGAAGTAGCCGTCCCCGGTTTTGACGGCGATGTTCTCGATGCCCAGCTGTTCGAAGCGTCGCTCGGCCTCTTGGGCCAGTGCCGGGATGATTTCGATGGTGTACACCTGCTTCACCAGCGCCGCCAGCACCGCTGCTTGGTAGCCGGATCCGGTGCCGATCTCCAACACCCTGTGGTCCGCCTCCAGATCCAACAGGTCGGTCATCAGGGCAACGATGAAGGGTTGCGAAATGGTTTGCCCGTGGCCGATGGGCAGGGGCCGGTTGGCGTAGGCGGAAGCGGTGCCGTAGCGGTCAACGAACGCATGGCGGGGCACCGCGGCCATGACGTCCAAGACCCTTTGGCTGAGCTGGGCGCGGCCCGTGTAGCCGCGCGTCTCCCGGGCGTCAGCGACGATCTGCTCCAGCAATTGCGCCTGCAATTCCGTCACTTCGGCTTCTCCGTTAGCCGCGTCGCCGACCAAGGCCGCCATCCAGCCCACAAGCAGCAACGCCCAGCCGGCCTGAATGCGCTTGCTCACCAAGGCTATCTCCTGGTTGCGACGGGATGGCTATGTTCGCACATCTGCATACCGAATGGCAGACTATGGGCCAAGCCGAGAGACTGGCGCTGGTGTTTTTTAACGGCTTTCCGTGCGCCGTCGGCCTGTTTCGGCCAAAGGGGACATTTCTACTTTGCGTTGACAATTTGTTGCTAACACTTGACGGTCATTCTCCCTTGGAATATCTTGCCAAGCCCTGAAAGATACGGACGGCGCTGCGAACTTCAGCGCAGAGTACGCTGGTGCGGGACAGGACACTAGGGGGGGACCATGAAAATTCCTTGCACATTCAGCCAGCTGTTGGTGGGTTTTGCGGCGTTTTCACTGCCGTTGCTGCCCGCCGCCCTGCAGGCGCAGATTGAAGAGATCGTCGTCACCGCGCAAAAGCGGCAGCAAGACGCCAACGACGTCAGCATCACCATGAACGTCTTCACTGGGGATTTGGTGAAGGAACTCGGCATCGCCGCCGGGGAGGATTTAGCCCGGTTCACCGCTGGTCTCAACGTCAATGAAAGCTATCCGGTCGGTGTGCCCCAGTACACCATCCGCGGCGTGGGCTTTCAGAACCTCACCACCTCCGCTTCATCCACTGTGGGGTTGTACGTTGACGGCGTGAACATCCCCTACACCGTCATGAGCCGCGGCATCCTGTTCGACCTTGAGAGGATCGAGGTCCTGCGCGGGCCTCAGGGGGATCTGTACGGTCGCAACACCACTGGCGGGCAGATCAACTTCATCAGCAGGAAGCCCACCCAAGAGTTTGAGGCCGGCGTCACCGCCAGCTACGGCTCCTATCAAACCGTTGACTTTGAGGGCTATGTCAGCGGTCCCGTGGCGCAAAGAGCCTGGGGGCGGCTGGCCTACAAGACCACCCAGGCCTCGGAAGGCTGGCAGGAGAGCTTGACCCGCGATGACGAACTCGGCGAAAAGAACGTCCACGGCCTGCGCGCCATTCTCGACTTGGACATTTCCGAGGAAGCCAAGCTGGAGATCAACTTAAGCTATGGCCGCGACAAGTCCGATAATCAAGCGCCCGTCGCCTATGACGCTCGGGAACTCGGTGTCGGCCTGGCGCTGTTCCCTTACCAGCCCCTGCAGAACTACATCGACATCGCCAGCTACACTGGCCCCGGCGATTTGTTTACGCTCCCCCTCACTTCCACGCCGCCTTGGTTCAGCGACGGCAGCGACCCCAGGGACGCGGACTGGACCAATGCCTACACCAGCCCCATCTCGGGCGTCACCCACAACCTCCGCCCGCGGCGGAACAACGAGTCCTTGGGCCTGTCCGCCCGTCTGGAATGGGAAATCAGCGGCCTTAAGTTGGTGTCGCTCACGGCCTACAACGAATTTGAGCGCCGGGAGGCGTTCGACAGCGACGGCGGCTACTTCGTTGACGCCAACAACCTCAACAACACCGAAATCGAGGTCTTTTCCCAAGAGTTCATACTCTCCGGCGAGACTGAGCGCCTGACTTGGGTGGCCGGCCTCTACTATTCCAACGACGATGTGGAGGAGCAATACCTGCTTTACATGGCCGACTCCGGCTTTGGCTTCGGCGCCCTTCCCTTCAACAACGTCCCCTTCGCCTTTTCGCCCGTGCTGGAGCTGGACACCCGCTACGTTCAGGACACGGAGTCCAAGGCTGTGTTCGGGCACGTCGAATGGGCGCTTGCCGACCGGCTGAGGCTGATTCTGGGCGCTCGCTACACGGACGAAAGCATCGAGTGGTCGGGCTGCACCTTCTCGACGGAAGACAACAGTTTGGGCAACTTCATGAACTTGCTGTTCGGCGCTTCGCTCGGACCTGGGGACTGCGGCATCATCAACGATGACCCTGCCTCGCCGAACTCCATTTTTGCGGCGACCAACCCCAACGACGCCTTTCAGGTTTATAGCGACTCCATCTCCACCAACAAGGCCATGTGGAAGGCCGGGTTGGATTACCGCTTCAACGACGACATGCTCGCCTATTTCACCGTTTCCCACGGTTTCAAGTCCGGCGGCTTCAACGGCGCTCAGGGCAACACCACCAGCCAGCTGCTGCCGTACCGCCCCGAAGAGCTCACGGCCTTTGAAGTGGGCGCGAAATTGACCCTGCTGGACAACAGGATGCAATTCAACGCCAACACCTTCTACTACGACTACAAGGATAAGCAGGAAGGGGACGTCGCGGTCACCTTCGTGGGCAACATCGTCGGTCTGACCAACGTGCCGAAATCCGAGGTTTACGGCGTTGAGACGGAAATCAACTTCAGGCCGGTGACGGGTCTGGACCTGTTCTTCAGCGCAGCTTGGCTGGACTCCGAGGTCAAGGAGTGGCAGGCGGTTGACCCGATCAACAGCGCTTGGCCCGACGTGGTGACCATCGACGCCTCCGGGCAGCCGTTGCCGCAGGCACCGGAATGGTCGCTGAACGCCATGGTCAACTATCGCTGGCCTCTGAACGACGCCCTGTATCTCGAGCTCGGCGGGGACGTCAACTATGCGGACGGGTCTCCAGGATCGCCGGGCGGCGGCGCGGCCTTCGGCTCCAGCGACTACACCATCCTCAACGTCCGCGTCGGGCTGGGCAGCACCGATGAAACATGGCGCGTCCAAGTTTGGAGCCGCAACCTAGCCGACGAGTACTACTATCCGACCGCCTCCAGCGGCAACGGTCCCTTTATGCGCATGGTCGGCATGCCGCGCACCGTCGGCGTCAAGCTGGACTACACCCTCTAAGGGTCCCTTCCCGCCAATGGACGCGAACGCATCAGGGAGAATTACCCCGCACCGTCTGAGATTCATGTTCCTGGCGGCGGCGGCCTTGTTGGCAGCCGCCTGCTCGCCACAAACCGAGACCGAAGCGCCCTTGCCGTCGGCGGACTTGCTGCTCAGCAACGGCCAAGTGCGTACGCCGGAGGGCTGGGTGGAAGCTGTGGCCGTGGCCGACGGCAGGATTCTGGCCACGGGGGCGAGCGACGCCCTAGCCGGGTACAGGGGCGACAGCACCGAAGTCATCGACCTGGGGGGCAAGGTCGTGCTGCCCGGTTTCCACGATTTGCACGTTCATCCGCTGTACGGCGGCATGATGTATTCCGGCGCCAATCCGACGGAGTGCTTCATCAAGCAGGGATCCAGCTTGGATGAAATCACCGCGGTGGTGGCCGCCTGCACGAAGAACGTCGGTGCCGGCAATTGGGTCACTGGCGGGCAGTGGGATGTGTCGGCCATCGGCCAATGGCCGACCCGGCACATGCTCGACCCGGTGTCCGCCGAGGCGCCGGTGCTCCTGAACGACACCAGCGGGCACAGCGCCTGGGCCAACAGCAAGGCTTTGGAGACAGCCGGCATCGATGCGGAAACCCCTGACCCCGAGGGCGGCATCATCGAAAGGGACGGCGCTGGGGCACCCACCGGCTTGCTGCGCGAATCCGCCATTGAGTTGGTGCGTGTGCATGTGCCGCCGCCCACGGATGACGTCATTCGCCCGGCCTTGGCTTGGGCCTTGCAGGAGATGGCCTCCTACGGCATCACCTCCTTCACCGAGGCGTCCTCGGGCTTCGTCACCGGTTCATCGCTGCGGGAGGTGAAGCTGTACGCCGCCTTGGCGGACGATGGCCTGCTGAAGCAGCGGGCGAGGCTGTGCATCACTTGGGCGCCGGGAGTGGCGCGGGCGGAAGCCCTGATCGCGGAACGGGAGAAGTACGAACGGGATCTGCTGACCCTGGATTGCGTGAAGATCTTCCTCGACGGGGTGCCCACGGATAGCCACACCGCCGCCATGCTGGACCCCTATGAGGGCGCCATTGAGGGCCGGGATGACGAGGCCAGCCGCCGCGGCCTGTTGCTGGTGGTGCCGGAGGCGCTCAACCAAGCCGTGGCCCGCTTCGACAAACAGGGCCTGCGCGTGAAGTTCCACGCCGCCGGGGACGCCGCCGTGCGCGCCGGATTGGACGCCATCGCCTACGCCCGGCAGCGGAACGGCATGGGCGGCCCGCGCCACGATGTTGGCCACTGCACCTTCGTTGCGCCGGAGGACATGGCGCGCGGCGCGGCTATCGACGCCGCCTTCGAGATGTCTCCCTATCTGTTCTCCCCCAGCCCCGTCGTTAACGACCTCATCGCCGCCGTGGGCCGGGAGCGGGCCGACCGTTCCTGGCCGGTGCGGTCCCTGCTCGACGCCGGCGCCTTGGTGGTGCTTGGCTCGGATTGGTCGGTGGTGCCCTCCGTGAACCCCTGGGTGGCCGTGGAAACCTTGGTCACCCGGGAGGTCCCCGGCGGCAGCGAGGCCAGCTTCGCCAAGGCGGAGGCCATCAACGTCGCCGAAGCCCTGGACCTGTTCACCAAGAACGCGGCGGCGCACAGCGAAGCGGCCGACCAAATCGGCCAGATCGCTCCCGGCATGTTGGCGGACATGGTGGTGGTGGACCGCAATCCGCTAACCTCGCCTGTGAACGAACTGCACGCCACCAAGGTGCTGATGACCTTCCTGAACGGCGAAAGGACCTTTGAGGCCGGGCGGGAATAGGCCGAAGATCGGCGTTGTTCTGCCTCCAAGCCGCCAAGGTTCCGATAGCCCGTCCTTCAGGCGAAAGGAAACAGGGTGTTGGTGAAGCCCCTAGGCCGCTACGGCCGGCGTTTCCCTCGTTGATCCGTGCGCTGCTGCTTTGCTTGGCGGCGGGTGCCTGCTCCCCGTCCGACATGGAAGACGCCGCCGACCCGCCTGTGGCCGGCGCGGGGTTGCCGAAGGAAACGGCGACGGATTGGCCCACCTACGGCGGGCAACCGGGCGGCAGCCAATACTCGTCGTTGGCGCAAATCAACACAGGCAACGTGCGGCGGCTGGAGTTGGCTTGGACCTACCGCACTGGCGAAGTGACGGAATGGTCGCCGGAGGTCCACGGCACCAACTATCAGGTCACTCCCATTCTGGCCAACCGCAAGCTGTACCTCTGCACCCCGTTCAACAATGTTGTGGCCTTGCACCCCGCCAGCGGTGCCGAGCTTTGGAAGTTCGACTTCGACAAGCCCAGGGCGGAGACCATGTACGGCTACCACAACTGCCGGGGCGTCTCCTATTGGCAGGCCGCTGCGGAGGCGGAAGCCGCCGAGTTCTGCGGCAAGCGGGTGTTCGAGGCCACGGACAACGGCTTTCTGCTGGCCTTGGATGGGGATTCCGGGGAACTCTGCCCAGGCTTCGGCAACCGGGGGCGGATCGACCTTAACGCCTTGGACTATCGAGGGGACGGGCGCATCTCCTTCACCTCGCCACCGGCGATTCACCAAGACATGGTGATCGTCGGCGGCGCCGTCATCGACAACAGGTGGCGGGACTCGCTGGACGGCATCGTGCGCGCCTTCGACGTGCGCAGCGGCGCCGAAGTCTGGCAGTGGAACCCCATTCCAGAGCATCTCAGCGCCGAAGTCGGCGGCGCCAACGCCTGGGCGCCTCTAGCCATTGATCAAGAGCGCGGCTGGGTGTTCCTGCCCACCGGCAGCCCCAGCTACGACACCTACGGCGTCAACCGTGCCGACCCCATTCCCTTCGGCAACGCCGTCGTCGCCCTGGACGCCATGACCGGCAAGCCGATCTGGTCCCACCAAACGGTGCATCATGACCTCTGGGACTACGACCTGCCCTCCATGCCCACCTTGGTAACCCTGCTCCGGGAGGCGCGGCCGGTGCAAGCGGTGGTGCAAGCCACCAAGACCGGCTTCGTCTTCGTGCTGGACCGAGAGACGGGTGAACCCTTGTTCCCAGTGCAGGAGCGGCCCGTGCCGCAGACCGACGTGCCGGGGGAACGCTCCTCCCCCACGCAGCCCTTTCCCTCCGCGCCGCCGCCGATGGCCTCGCAGCACCTAAGGGCGGAGGAAGCTTGGGGATTGGCGCTCTTTGATCGGCGCGAATGCCGTGAAAAGCTGGCCAGCCTGCGCAATGAAGGCTTGTTCACACCCCCCGGCATCAACGGCTCCGTGCTGCACCCGAGCTTCCTAGGCGGCTCCAATTGGGGCGGCATCGCCTACGATCAACGCACTGGCTTGGCGGTGGTGAACTCATCCAACCTGGTCGCAGCGGTAACCCTAAAGCCGCGCCCGCAGTTTGCTGCGCAAGACTTGGCGGACACGGGCGCCTCGGTCTATGAGATGCGCGGCACCCCCTACGTCATGCTTCGGCAAGTGCTGCTTTCCTCCTTGGGCGTTCCCTGCAACCCGCCCCCTTGGGGCCAGCTGACGGCGCTGGACCTGAACAGCGGAGAACTGCGTTGGCAGGTGCCCTTCGGGCGCATGGAGTTTGCCTGGGGCTGGCCACGCTCCCCGGCGGCTTGGGGCGCACCGAACCAAGGCGGCCCCATCATCACCGGCGGTGGCCTGGTGTTCATCGGCGCCAGCTTGGACAGCCGCCTGCGCGCCTACGATCTGCTGTCCGGGGAGGAATTGTGGAGCGCCAAAACCCCGGCCCCGGCCACGGCGACGCCGATGACCTATCAATTCGCCCCGAACAATCGTCAATACGTGGTGGTGGCCGCCGGCGGCAACGGCGCCTTTGAGACCCGGCTAAGCGACACCATACTGGCCTATGCTCTGCCGGAGTAACCCAGCCTCGGCAAATCCCCGGCCAAGGAACACCGCATCGACACTACCAACAGCCGTTAGGGCATGGCTGCAAGGTGTTGTAGCATAGCCTCTTCGTGTGCGTGATGGAGGGTTTCCTGGTGGCGAAGGATCTGGCTAGGAAGGCGGCGCCGTTGCTCCCGTTCAAGAAAAAGGTCTTGGCGGTGGCCGTGGCCGCCGCTTCTGGAGGGGTTGCACCTGTGCCGGCGCTGGCCCAGCAGGCCCTCATAGAGGAGGTGGTGGTCACCGCCCGCAAGCGCTCTGAGAGCCTGCAGGACACACCCATCGCCGTGCAGGCGTTCACGGCGGACCGCATTGAGGACTTGGGCATTCACCGCTTTGAGGACTTCGCCGTGCTGTCCCCGTCCATCGCCTTCATCAGTTGGCTGCCGGGTACGCAGATGATGTTCATTCGGGGCATCGCCGACGGCAGCAACCCGAACCGCACCAATGCCGCCACCGCCACCCTGTATCTGGATGAGCAGCCCCTCAATTACGGTGGCGGCATTGCTGACCTGCACAACTACGACATTGAGCGCATTGAGATCCTGAACGGCCCGCAAGGCACCTACTACGGCGCCAGCGCCACCTCCGGCACGGTGCGCATCATCACCAACAAGCCGGATGCGGACGCCTTTAGCGCCGGCGCGGACCTGACCGCCGGCCTGATCGACCAAGGCGACGGCGTCTCCACGCTGGAGGGCTACGTCAACATCCCGCTGGCGGAGGGCGTGTCGGCCTTGCGGCTGGTGGGTTGGTACGATCAGTCCAGCGGCTTCATCGACAACGTGGCCCGCACCAGAACCTACCAAAACGGCGCGACGGCGATGAACGATGCATTCGTTCAGGACGACTACAACGAGGAGCAGACCCTCGGCTTTCGCGCCGCCGTGCGCTCAGACTTGGGTGAGAGTTGGCGGGGCACCCTGTCTGGCTTTTACCAGAATACGGAAACGGATGGCGCCTGGGACCATGACCCCAACCGGGTGGGCCACTTGCAAGTGGGCCGCTTCGGGCCGGAGTTCGGCGAAATTTCCTATGGCCAGATCGCGCTGACTGTGGAGGGAGACCTCGGCATTGGCGACATCGTTTACGCTGGTGCCTACTTCGACCGCGATCGGGAAACCACCAGCGACTATTCGGACTATGTGGAGTACGCCTCCTTTGGCGCTTGGATTCAGCAGTTCGCCTGCAATGACTTCTATGCGTACGGCAATGTGGGCTGCAACGACCCCAGCATGTTCTACGAAGCCGAATACGACTCCAGCCGTTGGTCCCACGAGGTGCGCTTCACCTCTAGCCTGGACGGGCCGCTGCAGTGGATTGTCGGCGCCTACTACGAGAGGAACGAGAGCGACAACTCCCTGTTCTGGGACATGCCGGGCATTCAGCACGAGGGCGTGCCGGGCGCGTACTACATCGCCAACAACGGCGGCTCGCCCTTGCCCGAGGAGTGGTGGAGCACATCTTGGGATACCGAGTCGGAACAGCTGGCCGGCTTCGGCGAACTGACCTACCAGATGACGGAGCAGCTGTCCGCCACCTTCGGGCTGCGCGTTTTTGATTCGAAGTTCTCCAGCACCACGGACTGGGGTGGCTACTTCTATAACGCCAAGGAACAGTCGAGCGGCAGCGGCAGCACCGACGGCACGATCTACAAGTTCAACCTCACCTATCAGATCAACGATGATCTGCTGGCCTACCTGACCTACGCCGAAGGCTTCCGCCCCGGTGGCCGGAATTCCGAAGGCGAAACCAACCCCAGTGTGCCCGAAATCTACGAACCGGACGTGTTGGATTCCTACGAGGTGGGCTGGAAATCGACCTTGGCGGACGGACGGGTCATCTTCAACGGCGCAGCCTACTACATGGAGTGGTCCAGCTTTCAAACGTCCATCTACGACCTGCTGATCTCCCCCCTCGTCTTCCGCGCCAACGCCGGGGACGCCGAGGTGAAAGGCTTTGAGGCAGAGCTGCAGGCGGCGGTGACGGCCGACCTTTCCGTGCAGATGGCGGCCACTTACAACAGCGCCAAGCTGGCCAAGGACTTCAACTCCACGGTGGACCCGACGGTGGTGTGGGCGGAGAAGGGCCGTGAACTACCCTATGTGCCGGAGTTCAAGTTCTCCGCCAACGCCCGCTACCAATGGTCGCAAGGGGAGTCCGCCACCGGCTACGCGCAGTTGAGCTACGCCTACACCGCCAAGTCCTGGAATCTGCTCATCACTGAGCCTTTTCAGGCCGAGGCCGTGCCGAGGCGCCAAGCGGCCTACGACCTGATGGACCTGAGGGTGGGCTGGGAGTTTTCCGGTGGGCGCTACGGCGTCGAGTTGTTCGGCGCCAACCTGTTCGACGAGCAGGCGCAGATTTTCATCAACAGCGGCAATTATGACGAGCGCATCACCACCAACCGCCCGCGCACCTTCGGCCTGCGGTTGAAGACCCGCTTCAACTGACTTATCCGCCGTGTTCGCGGCGTTTTGCGTGACTAAGCGTCTCGCCGGATTGGCGCGGACCGTCCTCTGCCTAGGCATGGCCGGCGCGGTGCCGGCCCCCGTCGCTTTCAGCAGCGGCCCGGATGGGCGTACCGCTGCGAATGGCGGTGACGCTGTAAGCCGGTCTGCCGCACCGGGCGAGCCCGGCCAACCGTCGCATGGAACGGGTTCTGGGAGCGCCGGAACACCGGCATCGACTGTCCGTTTCGCCGGCGTCCCGGTGGTCGCGTCCGGCGGCGTTGAGGTCAAGCGTTTTGCCGGCATTGGCTACGCGGAACCGCCGGTTGGGAAGCGCCGTTGGGCAGCGCCCCAGCCTTCCGGTCCGGTCGGGCGCATCGACGCCACCCGCTGGCCACCCGCCTGTATGCAGGACGACGGCAACGTTCGCTGGTATCGAAGCGTGGCGGCGGCCTTCGGCCAGCCGCCGGATGTGGCGCCGAGCCAACCGCCAACTGCGGAAGACTGTTTGTTCCTGAACGTCTGGACGCCGGACGTCGATGGGCGGCTGCCGGTGATGGTGTGGATTCACGGCGGCGGCAATGTCAACGGCTGGTCCTTTGAGCCGAATTACCGGGGTGCGGAGTTGGCGGCGCGGGGTGTGGTGGTGGTGTCCATTCAATACCGCTTGGGGGTGTTCGGCTTTTTGGCGCATCCCGCCTTGAGCGCCGAATCTCCCGCCGGCTCCTCCGGCAACTACGGCGTTCTCGATCAGATCCAGGCTTTGCGTTGGGTCAACCGGCACATCCATCACTTCGGCGGCAACCGAGGCAAGGTCACCCTGTTCGGCGAATCCGCCGGTGCCGGCAACATCGCCTATCTGCTGCTGTCGCCCCTCGCCGACGGCCTGTTTCATCGCGCCATTGCGCAGAGCGGCGGCTGGCCGGCGGAGCAGCGCCGCACCTTGGCGGACAACGAAGCCCAAGGCGAGGCTTTTCTAGCCGTCGCAGGGGTGGAAGGCATTGCCGCCTTGCGGGGGATGCCGGCTGGCGCTTTGTTGAAGATGGCGGCCGCCCACTTCATCCGGGAGTACGACGACCCGCCGGTGGACGGCTGGCTGCTGCCGGCGCCGCCGGCGGAACTGCTGGCGCGGCGGGCCTTCAAGCCGCGTCCGGTGATCTTCGGCGTCAACGCCAACGAAGGGTTGTTGGACTTGGTTGACCCCAAGCAGGCGCAGTGGCGGGAGGCCTTGGCCGAGGCGCCGGATGCTGCCGCGCTGCAGGGGCTGTTGGGCGACCGGCCGTTGCGGGAGCGCCTCGACGCCCTGCACACCGCAGCAATGTTCGACTGCCCCAGCCGCATCCTGGCCGACGGTTTCGCCGCCGTCGCCCCCACCTACTACTACCGCTTTGACCGGGTTCGTCCGGGCGGACAGCGCATCGGCGCCTACCATGGCGCGGAGATTCCCTACGTCTTCAACACCCACGACCCTTGGTTGCCCACCGGCGCGGCGGACCGGGCGCTCACCGAGCGGATGCTGGGCTATTGGTTGCGCTTCGCCGCCACCGGGGACCCTAACGGCGATGGCGCACTGCTCTGGCCCCGCTGGTCCGCCCAAGAAAGCCAAGCCCTGCTGCTGGATGAAGAACTGCGCACGGAGAGGCTGAACCGGGCGCTTTGCTCCTTATTGAAAGGTATTTGAGGGAAGGCTAAGGGAAAAGCCGGTGCGAAAGTCCCGGGCAGCTAAAACCCTCCTATTTGCGGGACGGCACACGAACTGAAGCTGCCCTTGGGATTATCGGCGCTTGAACCCAAAGCGGATGTAAAGAATGAGCAGGACGATGCAGGCGATGAGGGCGGCTGTGCCGTAGGTGGGGTTGACCTGCAGGCCAAGAAAAAGGGCGCCGCTGAAGGCCAAGTAAAGCAGGCCAATCGCCAGAACGTGGGCGATGACCTTCAATGTCTTGCGCAGCAACCCGCCAGCTCGCATCTTATGGACCTCAATTGCGTTGCGTCACGCGGCACCGAGCCGGCAGGACAGGACACTAGATGCGCGACACAACCGTGCCGAAAGCGACCTCTGCGTCCGGCAGGATGATCAGGAAGATGGCCGTGTCGCCGCCGTCGTCAACCCCATAGATCTTGACCTCCCCGGATCGGTCGGAGTTGTTGATGATGCGGATGAACCCCTGCTGACCGGTCGCATCGGCGGGCAGGAACAGCCCAATGGCGTGCTGCCGCCCCGGTTCCGCATCTTGCGCGAACGCCGCTTGGCTGAAGGCCAGGATCAATGCGGCGCCCAAAAACTTGAATGCCATGGAACTCTCCGAAGATCGGCCAAGAACAAGCGAGATTGGATTACGTCCCTCAAGCGAAGTCAAGCGCCGCTTGGACTGAGGCACTTGCGCTTTGCCTCCTTCATGCCCTGAAGAGATGGCGACGCCCAGCGTCCACGAACAGACGAGGTGGGTTTGAGCGTTCCATTCCACTAGCGATGGGCGCATGCGACTTCGAGATGTTCTTGGTACGCATGGCGGTTTGGTTTGACAAGGCTTTGGCCGATGAGTAAAACCTCATGCGCACTCCCGTCGTCTGGAACCCAAGCGTTGGCCCGCCTTTCCGCCGGCTTGGCCGCATGGTGAAACGCCTTTGATTTCAATAAACTGCATTCCATTCCCTGAACAGCTTCCGGCACCAATGGCGATGGCCAGCCCGACGTCCGTGTCCTGGAGCAGTTCGACGACGAACGGCTCATCGCCTACGAAGCCTGGTGCCGCCCCGCGAACGCTTGGACCTGCGCCTATCTTGGCGCGAATCCACCGGGCGCTGGTCCCTGTCCGGCTTCGTGGACAACGTCCTCGACAAAACCTACATCCGCCACTCCGACATGAGCGACCGCCGCACCGGCTACGGCGCCAACTGGTCGCAGCGCGTCATCGCCCTCCATCCCCGCTTTTGGGGCATCGAGTTCTCCTACAGCGTGGGCGTTTTTCGGTGATGGTTGGGTCAACGTTCGTTGGTGCTATGCTTCTTTTTTTTGGGGCGGCTGCGCCATCTGCGGTGGCGCACAGGGCATTGGCAACCATTGGCTAGGTTGAGCGCCGGCTTGACGTGGCTGAATTGTAAATTGGTGCTTCTCAGGCTTGCTTGCGGGGGGAACTGAATGGCGGACGCATCGGCACCACCATTGCACATCGGCTTCTTGCTGTTGCCGCGTTACACCCTGATATCGCTGTCCTGCGCGATATCGGTGCTGCGCATGGCCAACCGGCTGACCGAGCGGGAACTCTACCATTGGTCCCTGCACAGCGAAGACGGCGGCCCGGTCGCTTCCAGCGACGGCCTGTCGTTAAGCATCGACAGCCGGGTGCGGGAGGCCGCGGACGTGAAGCTGCTGTTTGTCTGTGGCGGCATCGAGGTGGAATCCGCCTGCGGGGAGGGGTTGTTCGGCCTGCTGCGCGGGTTCGCCAAGCGCAACATCGCCTTGGGCGCCATTTGCACGGGCACTTACGCCTTGGCCGCCGCCGGGTTGTTGGACGGCCGCCGCTGCGCCATCCATTGGGAGAACCTCGCCAGTCTCAGGGAGACCTTTCCCCGAGTGCAGGTGCAGCCAAGCCTGTTCGTCATCGATCGCAACCGCTACACCTGCTCCGGCGGCGTCAGCGCGTTGGACCTGATGCTGAACCTAGTGGAGAGCCATCACGGGCGCAAACTGGCCCGGGACATCTCCGAGCAGTTCATCTGCGAGCGCATCCGCACCCACGAAGACAGCCAACGCATCCCCTTGCAGCACTACCTAGGCGCCAGCCAACCACGCATCATCGATGCGGTGGCCCTGATGGAGTCCAACGTCGAGGAACCGTTGGGCATGGACGACTTGGCGGCATACGTCGGCGTCTCCCGCCGTCAGCTGGAAAGGCTGTTCCACGGGCGTCTTGGCTGCGCCCCCTCCCGCTATTACTTGGATCTGCGCCTGAAGCGGGCGCGTCTGCTGCTGCTGCGCACGGATCTGCCGGTCATCGATGTCGCCGCCAGCTGCGGCTTCTCGTCGGCGCCCCACTTCAGCAAGTGCTACCATGAATTGTTCGGCCGCTCCCCGCGCCAGGAGCGCCGCGAAGCCGGCTTGGCGAAGCCACCTTTCGCGCCGTCAGCGTCCAAAGGCTGAGAGCCGGCGTTGTCACCCTCCATTGCCAACGCGGGCATTGGCGCGCCAAGCGGTGCCGGTGCGCTGGGGGATTGGGGCCTGTTCTGATTCAGGCAAGATTCAGGAAATGGAAGCATTCTGACCGGAGTTTGGGTTTGACTGGAAATACTCCATGCGCACCAGCCGTTCCAAGGGCTTGACGAACGCTTGCCCGCCGCAAAGCGGCTGCGCGGACACATCGATTGCCGAGCGGTCTCATCAGGGCCGCGCCGGGTCGTTTGCCCCCATGCGCGGCAGGGCTGTCCTCGCCACTTGCCTTGCCGCCCTACTCCCCGGCTTGGCCGCCGGAGACGGGCCGAGCGCACTCATGGCGGCCACCGGGCGGGGGTACGCCTTGGTGATGCCTTCGGACGCCGCGCCCGGTGTGCTCACCACGGGCGGCCTGCGCATCGAGGTCGCCATCGAAAACGGCTTCCGCACCTTCCGCCTTCAGCATCGGGGGCGGCTGCACACCGCCCATGCATCTTTGGATGGCCCCCCTCGGCGGTTCGCCTTCGATCTTGGCCGGGAACGCTTTGACGAAGTGGCGCAGACCTTGCTTCTGCGCCTGAAGGCGGAAGGGGACCTTGCCGGGATCATTGCGCAGACCGGCGCCCTTAGCGGCAAGTCCTATCCTGCCTTGGGGTGGGCGCTGCTGCGGCTGCCGGCGGAGGCGAACCCCGCCGAAGTGGCGCACAGGCTGGAATCCGAAGGCTTGGTGGACAGTGCCGAAGTGCAGTTGAAGGGGCCGATGTATGTACCTCAGTAAGCGGCTGCTAAGTGTATTGCGCTTTTGCAAGGCATTGAATCCAGACGTCATTTTTTCTTCTCTCGAGGTAGGGGAGGTCCGTTTTGCCAAAATCAGGGCAACTGAGCGAGCCGGCCGGAATCGGGTTGGCTGCCTAGCCTTGGCGCGGCGTCAGACCGGCGCCCGTCGCCTCGCCGTTCTCCAGCATCGTCTCCTCGGAGTTTGGCAGCGCCCCTATGCCGGCGGCAGCACCATGCGGCTGCCGGGATGGCTGATCGGTGTGCTTTGCCTGCTCGCCGGAGTATGCGAGGACGATGGCGGCGGGGGCGCCACCCCTCCGTCAAGCGCCATCGCCACCATCTCCATCGCACCGGATGCAGTGGATGAAGGGAATGTCCAGCAGTCGGCTACGGTCGTCGTGCAACTCGACGCACCGGTAACTGGCGATGTAACCGTGGGCTTGGCGACAGAAGGTCATGCCGTCGCCGGGGAGGACTATTCTTTAGCGGACTCGGAACTGACCGTCGCTGCTGGCCAAACCCAAGCGGAAACCTTGTTGACGCCCATTCTGGACGTTGTCGATGAAGGCCCGGAGCAGGTGGAAATTCGTATCGACGGCATCAGCAGCACGGCCCCTGCGGATGAGGTGATCATCGGTGAGCCCAGCACAGCCCGTCTGACCATTCTGGACGCCGGACGCTTCCCCAACGCCAAGGCGGCCCTTGCACCGGACCTGCTGGCCTTCGCTGGGGATCTGGTGATCACCACTGACGGCAGCGTTAGGTTCCACCCTAACGTTTACAATTGGGGTGCGGTCCGCTCCACGCCCACTAGGCTGCTTGTGGCCGTCAATGACCAGCCGGACTGGAGTGGTCCGGCTGTCGCCACCCGGGAAATCAACGTGCCGGCCATTGACGCCAAAGGCGGGTTGCAAATCACGGAAGAGCTCCGTCTCGACACCCTGAGATCCTTCAGTCCTGAAGCGCGGGACTACTACGTCCTGTTTCATGTGGATGAAGTCGCCGGCGAGCGACCTGGCCGCAGCTACACCAACCAAGACTTTCTGGGCTTCTCCTTGGATGCCGACGGCAGGGTGGTGTTGCGTTGCCGACCCTCCGCGACGGGCACAGCCGACCTTGGCGCCGCCGATCCCTTCGCCGCTGAGCAGTGGCACTTGGTCAATAGCGGGCAACAGGCCTACGCCCGAAGCGGCGGAACGCCAGGAGAGGATCTGGGCATGGCGGCCAGCCTGACGGCCGGGCCGACCGGAAGAGGGGTGAAGTTGGCCATCGTGGATGACGGGCTGGAGCTGTGCCATCCTGATTTGGCTGCCAACATCGAGGCGGGTGCCTCCTATAACTTCAATGCTGCCGATAACCTCAACACTGCCGAGTGGGCCGGCGCCCGGCGCGACGACCCCTTGCAGCCGTCCACCCTTGGCGGACACGGCACCTCAGTGGCCGGCGTTGCCGCGGCGGCGATGGACAACGGCATCGGCGGCCGGGGCGTTGCGCCGGAGGTCCGCCTTCGAGGCTACAACCTGCTGGCCGCAATAGACTGGCAAAGCGCCTTCCCGGATGCCTTGGGCGCCAGCCCCGCCGGCCCGGATTCAACCGATGTGGATGTCTTCAACCTGAGCTTCGGCAGCTTGGGAGGGGAAAACAATGCGGACCCGGATTCCGATGTCAGCGTTTTCAGGAATGGCGTGCGCAACCTGCGCCAAGGGCGGGGAGCCATCTACGTCAAGGCCGCCGGCAACGGCTTCAACGCCTGCCGCTCTCTGCATCGCAGTGTCAACAACGAGATCGGCTGCGTCGCCGCCAACGGCGACGCCCTCAACAATCTGCCCTATTTGGTGGTGGTGGGCGGCTTCAACGCCGCCGGTCGCAAGGCCAGCTACGCCTCCGCCGGCGCCAACCTTTGGGTCAGCGCCCCCTCCGGCGAGTTCGGCGGGCGCGACCCAGCCATCATCACCACCGACCAGATGGGCGTCAACCGCGGCTATGACAACTTGGTGGAGCTGGGCCTTGCCGTCCGCCCAAGCCTGAACCCGGACGGCCACTACGTTAGCACCTTCAACGGCACCTCCGCCTCCAGCCCCGCTGCCGCCGCGGCCGTGGCCCTGCTGCTGGAAGCCGGGCCGCGGCTCACTTGGCGGGACGTCAAGCACATCCTGGCCAAGACCGCCCGCAAGATCGATCCGGAGATCCCGGCGGTACGCTACGGTTTCGGCGGCGTCGCCTACACCATGCAGCTGCCTTGGGTCACCAACGCTGCCGGCTATCACTTCCACAACTGGTATGGTTTTGGCGCCGTCCATGTGGACGATGCCTTGGCGTTTGCCGCCTCGCACCAACCGGACAGCTTAGGCGAGTTCCGGGAAACCCAAGCGTTCACTAGCGGCCCAGGATCACGCATTCCGGACCATGACGGCGGCGGCTTGACCGCAACCATGAACGTCGGCGGCCTGCCGGCGAACGCCAGCATTGAGGCGGTGACCTTGGAAATCGATGTCACCCATCCCTTCACCAACGACTTGGGCATCCACCTGATTTCCCCCTCCGGCACCGAAAGCGTCCTGAACCCGGCATTCAACGAAATTCTGGCCGGCGACGCGAATCTGGACTGGCAACTTCTTAGCAACGCCTTCTACGGCGAGGCGCCGAACGGCGAATGGCGGCTGAAAGTGGTGGACGCCGCGCCGGGGGACGCCGGCCGCCTCAACCGCTGGTCGTTGCGCTTCGCTTTGGGGACCCATCCCTAGTCCTTTGTTTGCCCACTTTGCAGGCGGTGAGGAGCGCCCATGCGCGGACGCGAAGTATTGATGAACAGCTTAGTGGCCCAAGGGGTCGACTGCCTGTTCGGCAACCCGGGGACCACGGAGAGCCCGCTGCTCGACAGCTTGGCCGACCATCCGCAGATCACCTACTACATGGCGCTGCATGAGGGCGTGGCCGTGGGTGCCGCCAAGGGCTACGCCGAGGCCAGCGGCAAAGTCGGTGTGGTCAACTTGCATGTGGCACCGGGCTTGGGCAATGCCATGGGCATGCTGTACAGCGTACTTAAGGCGCGCACCCCCATGCTGGTCACCGCCGGGCAGCAGGACACCAGGCTGCGCCTGCGGGAGCCAGTGCTGGGCCACGACTTGGCGGCGATGGCTGCGCCGGTGGTCAAGTGGGCCGGCGAACCGGCCAACGCCGACGAACTGCGCCTGATGCTGCACCGTGCCTTCACCATCGCCCAGGCGCCCCCAGCGGGGCCGGTGTTCGTCGCCCTGCCCATTGACGTGATGGAGCAGGAAACCGAAATCGGCACCCAGCCTCCGCAACAGTGGCACGACCGCCCGCAAGTGTCGGCATCCGGCCTGGACGCGGCGGTGGCGGCCCTCTTGGGCAGCACGGCGCCGGGTGTCATCGCCGGGGACAATGTGGCGACCGCAAGGGCGTCCGCTGCCTTGGTCGAACTGGCGGAACGACTAGGGGCGCCAGTTTGGCATGAGCCGTTGCGTGTACAAGCCGCCTTTCCCAGCCGTCATCCCAGCAACCAAGGCCGCATTCCCTTTACAGCCGCCGCCGTGTGCAGCGCCTTAGCGGATAGGGACCTAGTGCTTCTAGTCGGCGCCGACTTGATCCCGGAGCTATGGTTCGATCCAGGCCCTCAGCTGCCGGAGGGCGCAAGGATCATTCAAATCTGCGAATCTGAAGGGCGGCTCGCTGCCAACCACCGGGTGGACATCGGCTTGGTCGGCGGCTTGGCCGACGCGCTGAGCCGCATCAACAACCAATTGGCCGAACGGGGGGATGGCGCCTTCAAGGCAGCCGTCGCAGACAGGAACACCGTCTTGCGGGCGGCCCAGGAGGCGCAACGAAGAAGGGACGGAGAGGCCCTGCGCAAGGTTTGGGATGCGCGTCCCATGACGCCGAAGCGGGCGCTGCACGAAATCAGCATCCAGCTGCCGCCGGAGGTCGTCATCGTTGATGAGACCATCACCGGCTATCAGGACGTGGAGGCCCTGTTCGACTTTCGCGGCCCCGGCGACTATTTCGCCGGGCGCGGCGGCGGCATCGGTCAAGGCATCGCCTCCGCCTTGGGCGTTCAGGTCGCCTTGCCCGGCCGGCCCGTGGTGGCCCTGACCGGCGACGGCTCCGCCATGTACAGCATCCAAGCCCTATGGACAGCCGCCCATTACGGCCTGCCGGTCATTTTCGTGGTGCTTTCCAATCGCGAATATCGTGTGCTGAAGCACAACATCGACCTGTACCGGCATCGTTTCAACGTGCCTTCGAACCGCGCCTACCCGCACATGGATCTGACCAATCCAACCTTGGGATTCGTGGAGATGGCCAATGGCATGGGGGTGTCGGCGGAACAGGCCAGCAACCCCGAAGCGCTGGCTGCGGCCTTGCGGCGGGGGTTGGCCAGCGGCAAGCCCTACCTGATCGACGTAGTGGTTTCCGGCAAGCAGTGAGCGTTGCGGCGGCAAAGCGCCCTAACGCCGCCTCAAGCTAAAGCAGCTTGATCAAGGCGACAATCAGCCCAGCCTGCGCAAATAGGGCGCTGAAAAGGGCGCCAAAAAACCATTTCAGCAACTCCGTTTTAGCCGCTTGGATCTCAGTTTTGGTCGTCTGCTTTAGCGCCTCGATTTCGGCCTTGGTCGTCTGCTTTAGCGCCTCGATCTCAGTTTTGGTCGTCTGCTTTAGCGCCTCGATTTCGGCCTTGGTCGTCTGCCTTAGCGCCTCGATGTCGGCCTTGGTCGCCTGTTGTAGCGCCTCGATTTCGGCCTTGGTCGCCTGTTGTAGCGCCTCGATGTCGGCCTTGGTCGCCTGCTGTAGCGCCTTTATGTCGGCCTTGGTCGCCTGCTGTAGCGCCTTTATGTCGGCCCTGGTCGCCTGCTGTAGCGCCTCGATGTTGGCCTTGGTCGCCAAGTTGCTGTTCAGCAAATGGACCTGTTCGTCGGCAAGCACTTCGGCTTGCTGCTCGGTGAAGCCGTTCTCCGTCAGGTGCTTGACGAACTTGTGGGTGTCAAAGGCAATGGGTTCCGTCATGGGTGTTTCCTAAGTCACAACCGATGCACCCGCACCGGCAGTTGAGTGTAGCCGCGCACGAAGGAGGAAAGGGTCCGCACCTGCGGGCCGACCACCTCCACGAAGCGGAAGCGGGACATGATCTCCTCCCAAAGGATGCGCAGCTGCATCTCAGCTAGGCGGTTGCCCATGCAGCGGTGGATGCCGAAGCCGAAGGACAGGTGGTGGCGGGCGTTCTTGCGGTCGATGATGAAGGCGTCCGGCTCGTCAATGACGGTTTCATCCCGGTTGCCCGAGACGTACCACATCACCACCTTGTCCCCGGCGCGGATGCGCTGGCCGCAAAGCTCCGTGTCCTCGGCGGCGATGCGGCGCATGTAGGCCAGGGGCGTCTGCCAACGGATGATCTCGGAGACCATGTTGGGAATCAGGCCTGGATTGGCGCGCAGCTTGTCATACTGCTCGGGATGCTGGTTTAGGGCCACCACCCCGCCGGAGATGGAGTTGCGGGTGGTGTCGTTGCCGCCGACGATCAGCAGAATCAGGTTGCCGAGGAACTCCAAGGGTTCCATATGGCGGGTGTTCTTTCCGTGGGCCAGCATGGAGATCAGGTCGTGGGCCGGGGGTTGGTTGACCCGCTCGTTCCACAGGCGGGTGAAGTACTCCAGGCACTTGAGCAGCTCGGCGCGGCGCTCGGCGAAGGACGCGATGATCCCCGTTTCCGGGGATGCCGTGGCCACGTCCGACCAGTAGGTGAGTTTGCGCCGCTCCTCAAAGGGAAAGTCGAACAGGGTGGCCAGCATTTGGGTGGTCAGTTCGATGGACACCAGATCCACCCAATTGAAGGTTTCGTTCTCCGGCAGGGAATCGAGAATGCGGGCGGCGCGCTCCCGGATGGTCGCCTCCAGCGCCCTCAGGTTGCGCGGCTCCGCCACTGGCTGCACGGTGGCCCGCTGCACGTCGTGCTTGGGCGGATCCATGGCGATGAACATGGGCGTGTCCAGCACCTCCTGCTCCGGCACCGAAATGGGCGGGCCGAGAGTGATGCCGTCCGCCGAGGAAAAGACTTGGTGGTTGCGGTCCACACTGAGAATGTCGTTGAAGCGGGTGACCGACCAGTACGGCCCGAACTTGCTCTCCCGGCAGTAATGCGCCGGCGCCTCCTCGCGCAGGCGTTTGAAGTAGCCCCAGTGGGCGTCCTGCTGGAAGATGTGCGGGTCCGAGAGGTCGAAGTCCTCCAAGGGCACCGTTTGCGGGTTGGGGATATCCATGCGGCAAGGATACGCGAAAACCTTGCCGGGAGGATACCTTTGCGCGGCCGGATGCAAGCGGCGCGGACGCCCCGGATAGCCTATGAGGGGGTTTCCACGCCCTTGGCGAAGCAGCCTGAGCAGGGTGTTGGCAGGGCCCGTCAAAGGGCTAAAATGCCGGAAACAGAGGGCGGATTTAACCCACAGGATTGGACCCTAATTTGGCCCTCTACCTGCAACAGGCCTGCAACAGGAATCTGCACTCACTTAGGTTGAATTTCGCCTAGCCCTGAACGCATTATGTCCGTTATTGGGGACGCATTCGGGTCCACGGGAGTAGCCCAGTGCGTTGGAATCGCGAATTTCCTGGGGTGATGCCGACTTGAACCAGCAAAATCAGCAACCGTCCAACCAGCAAGACCCGCGCAGCGGGCTGGGCGGCAGCCGCAGCGGCAAAATCCTGCTTTCCATAGTGGTGCCCTGCTTCAATGAAGAGGCGGCGCTACCCGGCACTCACGCGCGTCTGGTGGCCGTGCTGGAGGGCGTTCCAAAAATCGAATTCGAACTCATCTACGTGGACGACGGCAGTCGCGACGGGACCTTGGCTTTGTTGCGCGGCCTACAGCTAGCTGATGCGCGGGTGCGCGTGTTGTCCCTGTCGCGCAACTTCGGCCAACAAGTGGCCATCACCGCCGGCTTGGCGCAAGCGGCTGGGGAAGCCGCCACCATCATTGACGCCGACCTGCAGGATCCGCCGGAAGTCATCCCCGAAATGCTGGTGCGTTGGCGGCAGGGGACAGACGTGGCCTACGGCGTGCGCCAGCGGCGCGAGGGCGAGGGCCTCTTCAAGCGCTGGACCAGCAAGGCATTCCTTTGGTTCATAAACCTTATCTCTGAGATCAGCATGCCGGTCGATGTGGGCGAATTCCGGCTGATGGATCGACGAGTGATCGATGCCTTCCTAGCCATGCCGGAACGGGACCGCTATCTGCGCGGCATGGTGGCCTGGGCCGGCTTTCGACAGGAACCGGTACACTTTATACGGGCGGCCCGTGACGCCGGCATGACCAAGTGGTCGCTGAGGATGCTGCTGCGCTTGGCTACGGACGGCGCCCTCTCCTTCTCCTTCGTGCCCCTGCGCCTAGCCATTTGGTTTGGCCTGCTGGTTGCCGGGTTGGCCGCGGTAGGGGTTGTTCTTGCCATCGTGCAACGCATTGTCGCCGACGTTTGGGTCAGTGGCACCACGACGCTGTTCGTAGCCCTATTGTTCATGGGCGGTGTGCAGTTGGTGGTGATCGGCGTTTTCGGCGAATATATTGGGCGCATCTACCGGGAAGTGAAGCAGCGCCCGCTGTACTTGGTGAAGGAGCGGCTGGGGTTTCCCTCGGCAAGACGCATGGCGCCCGATGCCGGTGACGGCTGAAGAAGACCTTCGCTTAATCTCGGACTAACTTAAGAGTTGGCGAAGGCACTGGGCTGCAAATTCGCCGATGGCGCCGGATTGGGCGTCGGAAATTAAGCCGATTTCAATGGGCGTGGCGCTTCAGGAAGGCGACCACCTCGCGCCGGGCGGCGTCCACCGCCTCCCCGGTTTTCCAGTCCTCGATCAGTTCCGCGTTGGCGGCCAAGTCAACAACTTGCCGGGAAACGGCGGCGGGATGGTAGAGGTCGTTGCCCTTCAGCACCAGCAGTGGGGTGGTGACGGTGCGCACGAAGTCTCGGGAGACGTTGAACAGGAAGTCCCCGCCGTACAGGTTCTCTCGGAAGGCGGCCAAGGCCGCATCGCCGACATCCGGGCGAGTAGCCTTCAGTTCCGCCGCCCAGCCGTCGTACATCTCATAGAAGGCGGCTCGGTTGTTCTGCAAACCGATGGGCTGCAAGAGCACTGCCGCGCTCACCCGCTGCGCGGCGGCTTCGATAAGGCCCATAGCATAGGCGCCGCCGATGCACATGCCGGCCACCAGAAACCGATCGACGCCCAAATGATCCATCAAACCCAGCTGATCCGCCGCGTAGCTGCGCCAAGAGTCCTGCGCCCTGATTGGGGCGGTGGAGCGCCCGGCGTTGCGTTGATCCATGGCGATGACCCGGAAGGTCTCGGCGAGGTGGGCTAGCGGGTTCCAAGGCGCATTGGCCCAAAGAGAAATGGCGGATTTCATGCCGCCCGGCGCGATGAGCAGAATGGGGAAACCGTCGGAAGGCCCCGATTCTTCGTAGTAAATGCTGACGCCGTCCTTGTTGAATTGAGACATGGCGGAACTCCCGAAACCTGTCGATGAATAAAGCTACACGACAGCGACCGGCTGTGGAAGTCCAGTGGGCTGCACTGATCGTGCCTTGCCGCAATCGAGCAAAAGAGCTCCTCTTCGTGGCCGGCCCAAGACAACGCCCGTTCCCGCCAATGGCGACCGCCATCTCATCGAATGCCGTTCGGGTAAGTGCGTTCAAGCGTTCCTGATGGTCAGCCCGCCATCAAAGCTTGGTGGCCCCCAACCCTTCGCCGCCACCTTGCCGGCGATCGGAAGGCCGATCGGATCCGGGTTCCAGCCGGTGGATCAGCCGGTGCAGGGCGTCTTGGGTGCGTCTCAGTTCCCGCACCAGTTCATCCACCGTGGGCGGCGTGCGCAGATCCTGGAGGCGCTCCTGCTTGACATGCTCCAGGTTGTTCAGCATCACCGCGATGAACAGGTTGATGATCACGAAGGTGCCGGTGACGACGAAGCTGACGAAGAACAGCCAGGCCCAAGGGTAATGCGCCATGGCGTTGTACATGATATCCGTCCAGTCCTCCAAGGTGACGATGCGGAACAGCGACAGCAGGGAGATGCCCAGATTGCGCCAATGAGTGGGGTCGATTTCATGGAACAGGTGGTAGCCGGCGACGCCGTAGATGTAGAAGATCACGGATAGCAGCAGCAGCACGTTTGCCATGCTGGGAATGGAGCGCACCAGTGTGGCGACGATCAGGCGCAGTTCCGGCATCGTGGAGATCAAGCGCATCACCCGCAGCAGCCGGGCCAAGCGGGCCACCGTGGCCAGTTCCCCGTTTTCCGGAAGCAGGCTGAACAGGATGATGGCGAAGTCGAATAGGTTCCAGCCGTTGGCGAAGAAGCGCTGCATGCGTGGATAGTGGGCCGTCAGCTTGAGCAGCATCTCCAGAACAAAGATGCCTAGACAGACCTCGTTGGCGAATTGCAGCCAACCGCCGTGCAGGGCGGCGAAGGCCGGCCAAGTGTCCAGGCCGATGATGGCGGCGTTGAAGACGATGACCGCGATGATGGCGTGGCTGAACCAGTCTGAGGCAACCACCCGTTGGGTCTTCTTGGGCAGGGTGTCGTTTTTTATCGGTCCCGGAGGCGTCATGGGACGGCATTAGACGCAGTTGACGGCGAGGCGTCAAGCGCCAAGGTCTCAAGCATCGGCCTTGCGCCAAAGGGCGGATCTTCTGCGTTGCCAACGCCGCCCGCACAGGTCGTAGTTCCGCCTTTTTCGGCCGCCACAGGCCATGTCTCAGTTGAATCGCCAAGCGGCCAAGGTTCCTTTGAGCACTCGGCCTCATGACTTTGAGATCGCCACCAGCAGTTCTCATTTTGGGTGTTGTTCGCGGCTCCGGTCGAGTTTGTGGTGTTCGGTTGATGTCGGGTTGGGAGTGGGACGCGGAGTTCAGGGCGGCTGGGCGGCGGTACCGCCGGTAGCGAGCAGTGACAGGAGGTTGTTCCAGTCGGGGAACACTCGGTATTCGGTGACGGTTCGCAGGTGTTCGAACAATCGGCGCCGGGTGCCGAGGCGCCGGCGGGCGCTCTGCCAGAGCGTCTCGGCGAGTTCGCAGGCGCTGTGGAGCGAGAAGGCGAGCAGGTTGAGGACGACCAGCACGCCGGCGAGGGTGTCGTTGCCGTGGCCGAAGTTGTGTTTGAGGTGGTAACCGTGCTGCTTGAGGACGTTGAAGGTCTCGTTCTCGATCTTCCATCGGGCGCGGGCGCAGTCGGCGAGTTCGGCGACGTTGTCGCGGTCGACGTCGAGGCTGGTGACGAAGGTGCCGCGGTGGGTGACGGTGCCGTCGGGTCGCGCGCTGGTGATCTCGAGCCAGTTGACGCGCAGGGCGTCGTCGCCGTCGCGGATGGGCAGGTCGGTCATCCACCGGTAGCGGTGGATGCGCCGGCGGGCGCCGGCGCCGGCGGTGGCGCGGCGGGTGGGCGGGCGGATGCCGTCGAGGTGCTCGCAGAGGGTCTTGTGGCTGGCCGGCTTGGCGGTGAGCAGGAAGTCGCCGCCGCTGTCGAGCATCGCCCGGCAGACGGGCTGGCAGGCGTACAGGTCGTCGCCCAGGTAGACGGGGCGCAGTGGCGCGCAGCGGGTTCCGTGGCGTTGCAGCCAGCGCTTGGCCGCCTCGCGTTCGCAGTCCTGCTTGGCGGCGCCGTCGCGGGGCGCCACGAACTCCGGGGGCAGCGGCAGCGTGCGGGCGTGGCCGGGCGCCACCAGGGTGGCGGCCAGCATCTGGTGGAAGTGCTCCGTGGCGCCGTCGCTGCGCTTGCGGGTCGCGCAGTGCGGGCAGTGGATGCTGCGCGAGCGGAAGAACTCCGTGCCGTCCAGGGCGACGAGCAGCCGGCCGTCCAGGCGGCGCATGGATGCCAGGGCGCCGTGCGCGTCGAGGTCCGCGGCGATGGCGTGGAACTCGTCGTCGAAGTGCGCCGTCGGCACGCCGTCGAGCAGTTGCCGGATGTGGTTGTCGCAGGGGATGCGGGCCAGGCCGAACAGCGTGTGCGCGTTGGACCGCGTGCGTCCCTCGGCCAGCGCGCGCTGATGCGCCAGGAACGACGGCGACTGCATGAAGAACACCGACAGCGCCGCCATGGCGACGTCCGCCATGGCGTACCGGCGGTTGCGGCCGCGACGCGGGTCCGGCAGCCCGGCGAAGCACGCCCGGAGCCGTTCCAGATGGCCGCCGAGGAGCTTCACGGCGGCGCCTGCGCTTCCACTGCCATGACCGCGGCCAGCACCGCCAGGCGCTCCGCCGGAGGCATCGCCCGGTAGCGCCGGCCCCAGCTCGCCGCCTTGCGCTTGACCGTCTGCCGGTGCGTGAAGTCCCGCCCCGCGCACGACGCCCAGTGCACCCGGTCCGGTTCGAAGTTGAACCACACCTTCTCGGTGACCACGCCCGCCTGGTTCATCACCTGCAGCGCCACGCTGCGCCAACCGCAAAGCAGCTCGTCGTAGAGCGCCGACGGGTACCCCGACACCATCACCGCGCACGGCAGCCCCTTGAGCAGTTCCAGCAGCGCCGCGTGGTCCGCGTCCCCGTAGTCGTGCCGGTAACGGCGCCCGGACTTGCGCGCCGCGCGCAGGTACGGCGGGTCGCTGTAGACCAGCTCCGAACCGTCGAACGCGAAATCGGCCAGATACCCGTGGCAGTCCGCGTTGACCAGTTCCACCGCATGGCCGCACTCGAATGACGACAGCGCCCGCGCGTCCAGGTCGATCCCGATGTTGCGCAGCGCCGCCGGCTTGCGCTTCATCACCGCGCCCCCGCCCAAGTGCGTCTCAATGTACACCGCGTGCGGCGGCATCAGCGCGACCAGCGCCTGCCACAGCCCCGACGACGCCTTCGATCCGAACCACGGGTTGCCCATGGCCCGCACCATAGGCACAACGTCCTATGCTGTCAAGCCTCCCTCAATCCGGCGCTATGTAAAAATGCCAAAATGAGAACTGCTGGATCGCCACGCAACCTCTTGTTTCCGCCGCGCCGCCTGCATACAATTCGCGCCCTGCCTTAAGGGTCGTTAGCTCAGTTGGTAGAGCACCGGGCTTTTAACCCGTTGGTCCTGGGTTCGAGCCCCAGACGGCCCACCACCACCAAACCCACTGGCATCGCCGTCAAGATTGCTGCGAAAAAACTGTGGCCCCGCCGCAGCGTTGTGCGCTATAGTCCGGCTGGTCGGCTTCGGGGAGGCCCCGCCTGCATGACGGGCGGTACTCGGGGAGCTGGCGTGGAGGAGCTTGGAGAGGCCCCAGACCCTAAATCGCAGTAGCTAGGCGCACCTTCCTAGGTTCACGCAATCGAACCTATTCACAAACGAAAGGAGATCTTGAAATGTTGCCGATTAGCCGCACAAGGTCAACGTTGGGCGCCGCGGCTCTGGTGGTGGCGCTGGCCCCGCCGGTTCTTGCCGAGGAGGGCGACCAGACCGCGGATGTGGCCCGGGCCATGGAAACCGCGCCCATTGAGGAAGTGGTGGTCACCGGCTCGCGCATCGTACGCGCCAACCTGGTCAGCGCCAGCCCGGTCACTCAGGTCGATGCCGACGAGTTTCTGTACCAGGGCACCGTCCGCCCGGAGGACTTGGTGCGCACCCTGCCCCAGGTTTGGTCGGACCAGAACACCGGGCAGTCCAACGGCGCCACCGGCACCGCCACCATCAACCTCCGCAACCTCGGGGCGGAGCGCACCTTGGTGCTGGTCAACGGCAGCCGCTTGCCGGCCGGTTCGCCTATACAAGGGGGGATTGGCGCAGACGTCAACCAAATTCCCGGCGCCTTGGTGGAACGTGTGGAGGTGCTCACCGGCGGCGCCTCGGCCACCTATGGTTCAGACGCCGTGGCCGGAGTGGTCAACTTCATCATGAAGAGCGACTTTGAGGGCCTGAAGCTGGACTACCAATTCAGCCAATACAACCACAACAACGACTCCAGCAGATGGCAGGGCGTCGTGCAGGACGCCGGCTACCCAGTGGCGGACGGCAGCGTGTCCGATGGCGACTCCTCCTACATCTCCTTGCTCCTTGGCGGCAATTTCGCCGACGGGCGCGGCAACGCCACCGCCTACGCCACCTACCGGGACATCGAGCCGGTGCTGCAGAGCGCAAGGGACTACAGCTCCTGCGCCTTTAACGACAACGCCGACGGCTGCTTCGGCTCATCGACCATTCCCCAAGGCCGCTTCACCAACTTCGGCGAAGGCGGTCCCCCCGTTGACTACATCGTTTCCGGCAACGAGTTCGTCCCGCGCCGAGGGGAGACGTTCAACTACGGCCCTCTGAACTACTATCAGCGCCCCGATAAGCAATGGACCTACGGGGCCTTTACCCACTACGCCATCAGCGACAAGGTGGAAGCCTACATGGAGCTGATGTTCATGGACGACCGCAGCGTCGCCCAGATCGCCCCCTCCGGCGCCTTCTTCGTAACCGAATCCTTAAGCTGCGCCAATCCGTTGATGTCCGACCAGCAGTTCGAGGCCGTTTGCGGCGCCATCGGGCTGACCAGGGAAGACACCCGAGATCCGTTTTATATCGGCCGGCGCAATGTTGAGGGCGGCAACCGTCAGCAAGACTTGCGCCACACCACGTTCCGCGGCGTGTTTGGAGTGCGTGGGGACCTCAACGAAAGCTGGCGCTACGACGCCTCCTTGCTCTATGCCGAAGTCAGCATGGAGAACACCTATCTGAACGATCTGGGCACCACCAAGATTAAACGCGCCTTGGACGCCGTGCGGAATGACAACGGCGACATCGTGTGCCGCTCGGTGGTGGACGGCTCGGATCCGAACTGCGTGCCCTGGAACATCTTCCAAGAGGGCGGCGTCACCCAGGAAGCGCTGGACTACATCGTCCTGCCGCTGTTCGCCCGGGGCACCACGGATCAGTTGGTGGCTTCCGGCTACATCGCCGGGGATCTTAGCAACTACGGCATTCGGCTGCCCACAGCAGACACTGGCGTCGCCGTGGTGCTCGGCGCGGAGTATCGGGAGGAAAACCTGGACTTCAAACCAGACCAAGGCTTCCAGAGCGGTGAAGGTGCCGGGCAAGGCGGTGCCACGTCGCCAGTGAGCGGCGGCTACGATGTCTTCGAGCTATTCATGGAAGCGAGCATTCCCTTGGTGGAGGGCAAGCAGTTCGCGGAGGAGCTCACTCTGGACTTTGCCTTCCGCTACTCCGACTACAGCTACGGCGTTACGACGGAGACCTTCGGCATCCGCACCGGCTGGGCCATCAACCAGGATGTCAAGGTGCGCGGCAGCTTTCAGCGGGCCATCCGCGGCGCCAACGTTCGGGAGCTGTTCCAACCCCGAGGCTTCAACCTGTTCGACATGACGGGCGACCCCTGCGGCGGTCCGGTGACCAACGGCATGACCGCCCGAGGCCGCACCCTTGAGGAATGCGCCCGCAGCGGCGTCACCGCGGAGCAGTTCGGCAGCATCCCAAATTCCCCGGCCGGCCAGTACAACTTCCTGCAAGGCGGCAACCCAGAGTTGGTGCCGGAGGAATCGGATACTTGGTCCTTCGGCGTGGTGCTGACGCCCACCGTCATCGACGGGCTGACCCTGACTATCGACTACTTCAACATCGAGATCACCGAAGGCATCAGCTATCTGAGCTCCGAGTTCATTCTGAACCAATGTCTAGACGGCAACCTGGCCCAATGCGAGTTGGTCAAGCGCGGCCGCCCTGGCGACCTCTGGATCGGTTCGAATGTCAACAGCAGCGGCCACATCGTGTCGCTGAACGACAACTTGGCCATCGAAAAGGTGGTCGGCTACGACATGGAGGCAGACTACGGGTTTGAGCTGGGCGATATGGGTGCCTTGAGTGTCACCAACGTCCTTTCCTACATCACCAAGTGGGAGGTGCAGGAGCTGGAGGGCGCACCCAAGGTGAAGTGCGCCGGCAATTGGGGCGGGGGGTCATGCGGCTATCCCACACCGGACCTGCGCAACAAGCTTAGGCTGGTGTGGACCACGCCTTGGAACGTGACGCCCTCCCTCATGTGGCGCTACACCAGCAAGTTGAAAGATCTCAATGGGAACGTGGATCTGAAAGCCATCTCCTACATCGATTTGGCGGCTCTTTGGGACGTTACCGAGTCCATCCAGATGCGCGTCGGCGTCAACAACCTGTTCGACAAGGAACCGCCCATCGCCGGCAACGGCGCCGGGCCGTCAATCAACGGCAACGGCAACACCTTCCCCGGCATGTACGACGCCCTGGGCCGCTATTGGTTCATCGCCGGCGGGTTAACCTTCTAGGCACACCCATTGGCTTGCGCGGCGGGCGCACTAGGGGCGCTCGCCGCAGCCAAGCCCGCAGCCCATCGGCGGCCGTTTCAGCCTTGGTAACGGCGACGTGGGTGCGGCGGCTATTGCAGTTCCGCTGCGTACTTCTGCGCCAGAGCCGCCGCTGAACTGTTGGGATAGTCGTTGCGCACCCGGTTCAGGTGCTCCAAGGCGCGAGGGTTGTCATCCAGGCGATGGTAGATGACGCCCAGCTTGTACAGGGCGTCCGGCACCTTGGGATGGTCCGCATACCGATTGACCACCTGCACGAAGCGTTGGCGGGCTTTCTCCACTTCCCCCTGCACGAGGAAAAGTTCTCCCAACCAGTAGTAGCAGTTCGGTGCGTACTGTCCGTTCGGATAGTCGGCAAGCACTCTTTGGAAACCCGCCACGGCATCCGCGAAGGCGCGGCCTTCCATGAGGCTGAACGCCGCGCCGTAGGCTTGTCGCTCAGCACCGCCGTTGCCCCCATCCGCCGGGCTCGCGCCTGGCATGGGTGGTGGCGGAACGCCGGGCTGCGCGGCGGTTCCACCTTGGGGCAGCACGGCATCGCCTTGCCGCATGGCGACGATGCGTTGGTCCAAGTCAACGTACTGCGCCTTTTGGTCCCGCGCTAGCCGCTCCATTTGGAAGCCTTGCTCCTCCAACATGCCGCGCAGGGTTTGCAGTTCCCGTTGCAGCACTTGGATTTGGTGGAACAGCTTCGCCAAGCTGGCGCCATCAGGCGCGACGGGCGCACGCCTGTGCGCCTGCTCAGGCACTTTGTACACCGCCGATCGATCCTTGTCGGGCGCGGGCGGCGGCGGACTCGTGTGCGCCCCGCCGTAAACTTCCACGCCCGAAGCAGGCGGCTCGGCTGGCGATGACCGCTCCTCCAGCGCCGGAACGACGGCTTCATTGGGCATGGACTCCTCCACCGGCACGGCGGCGAACCCCATTGACGAGGTCAGCAAAAGCCCGACAAGCCAATGCGCTGGGACGCACCAGAGCTTCAGGGCGGAGGGGCAACTCCCATGCAAGCCGGCATCACCGCTAACGGTAGATCATGACAGCCCGGCGATTGCGCGACCAAGCGGCCTCCGTATGGCCAGGGTCATCGGGCCG
This sequence comes from uncultured Pseudomonadales bacterium, assembly GCA_958296025.1. Taxonomy (GTDB): domain Bacteria; phylum Pseudomonadota; class Gammaproteobacteria; order Pseudomonadales; family Azotimanducaceae; genus Azophilus. The sequence continues at coordinate 3,493,183 of OY282430.1, read as the reverse complement.
CTCCTCCCCGTAGCTGACCGATTCGATGCGGGAGGCCGGCACCCCAGCGACGGTAAGGAACTCCTGCACCGAGGTGGCGCGCTGTTCGCCAAGGGCGAGATTGTATTCCCGTGTGCCCCGTTCATCGCAATGGCCCTCGATCATCACCCGCCGGTCGGGATTGTCCCGCAGTACCCGAGCATGAACCCCCAGAGCCGCCAAGGCGTCCGCACTGAGGACCGCTTGGTCAAACTCAAAGTAGAAAGTGCGCTCTAACAAGCGGGTGCTGCCCGGGTAATAGGGCTCGAGATTATTGTTGAACGCGGGGGGCTCCGGGGGCGGCTCAGGTGCCGGCGGCGGAGGGGGCTCAGGGGCTGGGGGAGGGGGCTCAGGGGCTGGCGGGGCGCTCTGACAACCCGCCAAGAGCAGCCCAGCCAATAAAAGGGTCAGAAAGCCAATTCTACGTTGAGGCATGAGGTTTCCTCCGTATTATCCGACATCCACAAAGACGCTTCAGTGTGCGCGGCCATTCCCATGCGCCGCACCTACACTTGAGCGCACCTAATCCGCCGGCCTTGGCCTGCTTCCCTGCCTTGGTGCCTACCGCAAGCGGCGTGATGGGGCGCATTCTAACCAAGTCGCGGCTGGTTGGATAGGCACAGGCCGCAAAGTTCCATCAAAATGCCGATTTCAGCCCGTTGATGAAGGGCGACCAGGAAGGCTCCCGCACGTCCCCTCGGGACGAAGGCAGGCGGTACTTCACCCGACCATCGATGGAGACCACGGCCAGAATGCCCCGGCCTTGGTGTTGGGTGGCGTAGATCAGCATGGCGCCGTTGGGTGCCAAGGACGGGGATTCGTCCAAGGCGGTCTCGGTGAGAATTCTCAGGTCGTCGCGCTCCAGATCCTGCCAGGCGATATGGTCCACCCCATCGTGGCGATGCACGAACACTAGGTGGACGCCGTCTGGCAGCAGCCGGGCGCGGGCATTGTAGCGGCCCTCAAAAGTCAGCCGTTCAATGAAGTTGGTGGCCAGCTCCACTTGGTAGATCTGCGGCCGCCCGCCCCGGTCGGAAGTGAAGATCAGGCTGCGGCCGTCCGGGGTCCAGCTCGGTTCGGTGTCGATGGCGTGATGGCGGGTGATCTGCCGCAGCCGGTAGTCCTGCAAGTTCATCACATAGATCTCCGGGTTGCCGTCCCGGGACAGCACCACCGCTAAGCTGCGTCCGTCCGGGGAAAACACCGGCGAGCCGTTGATGCCGGGGAAGTGGGGCAGCAGTTCGCGCTCTCCGGAGGCCACGTCCTGCAGCACGATGATGGGTCGCTCGGTCTCGAAGGAGACGTAAGCGACGCGACGGGCGTCCGGCGACCAACTCGGCGACATGATGGGCTGGTCCGAAGACAGCAGAGTGCGCGAGCGGGTGCCGTCGGAATCCGCCAACTCCAGCTGGTAGCGGGCGTAAGCGGTGCCGGCGTTCTTCGCCAGCACATAGACGATGCGGGTGGAGAAGGCGCCGCGCACACCGGTGATGGCCTCATAGACCACATCGGAAATGCGATGGGCCAGATCCCGCCACTTGGCCGGGGGGGCGGTGAGGCGCTCCTCGACGACAGCCCGCTCGTTGGTGACGTCATAGAGTTCGTAGGCCACGGAAACATCGCCGTTGAACTCCTCTGTCAAGCGCCCGATCAGCAGGTACTCCACGCCGAGGACCCGCCAATCGCGAAAGAACACCTCCTTGCGCTCGGCGGGAAAGGAAAGCATGTTGCCCCGGTTCGTGGGCGCGAACTGGCCGCTGCGGGCCAAGTCGAAGGCGATGATGTCCTCCATGCGTTCCTGGCCCTCGAACTCTGCGCCAGCGCGAAAGGGCGCCACGGCAATCTTGGTCTGCTTGTCGTAACCGGTGTCGATGATGATGCTGTCCAGGCTTTCCTGCGCCCAGGCCGAAGCGGCCGCCAGCAACAGGGCGCCCAGGGCGCTAGTCCAGTGGAAGAAGAGGGGCTTGCTCACCGCAATAGGTCCTCCGGTCTAAACAATAGGGAGAAACGCCGGAAGTGGCGTTCAAACAAATCCGCTTCACGGGGCACCTCAAAGGTGTGGGCTTTGCGCACGGCGGCCTCGGCGGAGCGGTCGAAGACGCCGTTGCCGCTGGATTCGACGATGGTGACGCCGACCACTTCGCCGGTGGGAATCAGTTCCACCAACAGGCGCGCCTGCATCCCGTTGCGGGCGCTGGGCGGGCGCGACCAGTTGGCCACCACCCGCTGGTATATGCCGAAGCGGAAGCTCTGCGCCACCACTTCATCCTCGTCCTGCGCCCGTTCCGAGGCCTCGCTTTGCAGGGCTTGGGCGAAGGACGCCTGGGCCAATTCGGCAAGGCGACGCTGGCGTTCCTGCCGTTCGCGACGCTGTTGTTCCTGACGCCGCCGCTCCGCCGCCCGGTCGGGTTGGGCGGTGGGCGGCTGCGGACGTGGCTGGGCCTTGGCCGGGGCCGGCTTGGGTTGCGGCGCTTGGGCGGCCGGCTGCGGCTTGGGTTTCGGCTTGGCCTTCGGCTGCATGACCAGCAGGGTGGAGTTGACGATCTGCGGCTTGCTGGCCCGCGTCTCCTGCTCTTGGCGCGGCAGCCAGCCGCCATGCAGGGCCGACGCCGCCGCCAGATGCACCAGCAGAGCCAAAAGCAGGGGTCCGCCGTAGTCACGCAGAGCGGTGGTCATCAGCTTTCGATCACTGAGGGCGGATCGGTGATGAGGCCGACGCTCTTGGCGCCGGTCCTTTGCAGCACGGTCATCACGCTGACCACTGCGCCGTAGTCCAAGCGATGGTCCGCCTTGACGTAAACCGGAACCTCGGGCCGAGCCCGCATGATCTTGCCGGCCTGATCCTCCAAGGAGTAGATGGTCACCCGGGTGCCGGGATCGTTGGCGTCCTGAATGCCTAAGTTTACGAAGATGGCGCCGTCCTCCCGGATGGACACCACCAAGGGATCCTGCTCGGTGTCCGTAATGGGTTCGGAAGGCGCTTCCGGCAGATCGACCAGCACGCCCTGGGTCAACAGTGGGGCGGTGGCCATAAAGATCACCAGCAACACCAGCATCACGTCGATGTAGGGAACGACGTTGATCTCCGACATGGGCTTGCGCTTGGTGCTCATGGTCTCGTCACCTGCGCTTGGGCGGCGCGGTGCAGGATGCTGGTCAGCTCGTCGCTGAATGCTTCGATGCGCTTCATCAACTCTTCGACCCGAGCCGAAAAGCGATTGTACCCAATCACCGCCGGGATGGCGGCGAACAGGCCCATGGCGGTGGCCACCAACGCCTCTGAGATACCCGGCGCCACCGAGGCCAAGGTGGCTTGGCTCATGTTGGCGAGGCTGCGGAAGGAGTTCATGATGCCCCAGACGGTGCCGAACAAGCCGACGTAGGGGCTGGTGGAGCCGACCGTGGCGAGGAACGCCAAGTGAGTTCCCAAGCGCACTTCCTCTTGGTTCAGAGCCACCCGGATGCCCCGCTGCACCCCTTGCATGATGGAGTCCAGCTCCGCTCCGGGCTGCTCCGACAGGCGCAGAAACTCCTTGAAGCCGCCGACGAACACCAGCTCGATGCCGCTGAGATCATCGCGGCTCTCCAATTCCGTGTGTAGTTCGCGCAGGTCCATCCCGGACCAGAAGTCGTCCTCGAACTGATCCACTTCGTTGGCGACCCGGCGCAGGAAGAACCAGCGCTGGAAGATCATCATCCAGGAAGCGACGGAGGCCAGCGCCAAAAGAGCCATGACGAGCTGCACCAAAAGGCTGGCGTTGGCCACCAGTTCAAAGATGGAAATCTGTTCAGGCACTGGAGGTCTCCGAAAGGTTGAGGGCGGCTTGGGGGTTGGCCGCGGCTTCGGCCCGCTCCGGCGCCGGCAGGCCTAGATGCAGGTAGGCGTGTGCTGTGGCCACCCGGCCCCTAGGGGTGCGCATCAAATAGCCTTGCTGAATCAGGTAGGGCTCGATCACGTCCTCAATGGTGTCCCCCTCCTCACTCACCGCGGCGGCCAAGGACTCCAAGCCCACGGGACCGCCGGAGAACTTTTCGATAATGGTCGTAAGCAGGCGGCGGTCCATGGCGTCAAAGCCTTCGCGGTCAACACTCAGCATGTCCAAAGCCTGATCGGCGATGTCTCGGGAGATCGTCCCGTCGGCGCGCACCTCGGCGAAATCCCGCACCCGCCGCAGCAGGCGGTTGGCGACGCGCGGCGTGCCCCGGGAGCGGCGCGCCACCTCGGTGGCGCCGCCGGCGTCCACCGAGAGGCCCAGCTTGGCGGCGGAGCGCCGCACGATCTCGCACAGTTCTTCGACCTTGTAGAACAGCAAACGTTGCACGATGCCGAAGCGGTCGCGCAGCGGCGAAGTCAGCAGGCCGGCACGAGTGGTGGCGCCGACCAGGGTGAAGCGCGGCAGGTCCAGTTTGAGGGAGCGGGCCGCCGGGCCCTCGCCGATGAGGATGTCGATCTGAAAGTCCTCCATCGCGGGGTAGAGGATTTCCTCCACCACCGGGGAAAGGCGATGAATCTCATCGACGAAGAGCACATCGCCATCCTCCAGGTTGGTGAGCAGGGCGGCTAGGTCCCCGGCCCGCTCCAGCACCGGCCCGGAGGTGGATTTGATGGCGACGCCCATCTCGGTGGCGACGATGTGCGCCATGGTGGTTTTGCCCAAGCCCGGCGGGCCGAAGATCAGGGTGTGGTCCAGCGGCTCCCGGCGGCGGCGGGCGGCTTCAATGAACACCGCCATCTGCTCGCGCACCGCGCTTTGGCCAACGTACTCTTCGAGGCTGGTTGGGCGCAGGCTGCGATCCAGGCGCGCCTCCGCCGGACCTTCAGGGCCCGGGCTGATGAGCCTGTCCGGTTCGATGCTCATGCCGGCCGTCCAGCCCGCCTAAGGGCTTCGCGGACGATCGCCGATGGCGAGGCCGGCGCATCGCCGTCAATGGCGGCGATCAGCTTGGCCGCCTCACCCGGCCGATAGCCCAAGGCGAGCAAAGCTCGCTCCGCCTCCTCGGTGGCGGCGTTGGGCCGGGTGGTGACGCCCGGGCTCGCCTTGATTTCGAAGTCCGCCAGCCGATCTTTAAGATCGATCAGCATCCGCTCGGCGGTCTTGCGGCCGACGCCGGGAATGCGGGTTAGGCGGGCCACGTCCCCGGCGGCGGCGGCGGCGGCCAATTCCTGCGGGTCAAAGGTTGAGATCACCGCCAAGGCCAGCTTGGGGCCGACCCCGGGAATGCGCATCAGCGCCCGAAACAGGTCCCGCTCTAAGCGGGACGCGAAGCCGTACAACTGCTGGGCGTCATCGCGCACTAAAAAATGGGTGTGCAGGGTGACGGCGCCGCCAACCGGAGGCAATGCCGCCCTAGCGCCCGAAGGCACCTCCACCTCGTAGGCGACGCCGCCCACATCAATGAGCGCCACCTGATCGGTGGCCTCAGCCAGTTGGCCTCTAATGCGCCCGATCATCCGCCTAGCCGATTCCAGCATGCCGTTTCAAAGATGGCCATTTGGTCCGCCGACCCATTTGCCGAAGTTGCGCACCACCGCCTTGGACGCCTCGCCTCTCCGCCATCTTCCGATCTGCAACCGCATCGGTATGCTCGCCGTAGGCCCTTGCGCGGATTGTCGCACCTTGCGGCCAATATCCGTCATTCTCTTTTAGCCGTGGATTGAGCCGCCGTGAGCCCCGCAGTATTGATGTGGCAGATGGCGATCGCAAGGGCGTCCGCGGCGTCTGCCGCCAAGGACTGGCTGCGCAAACTCAGCAGAATGCGCACCATGTGCTGCACCTGCTCTTTGTCGGCGCCGCCGGTGCCCACCACCGCCTTCTTGACGGCCCGCGGGGCGTATTCAAACACGTCGAGGCCAGCGGCCACGGCGGCGGCTATGGCGACGCCCCGGGCCTGCCCTAGCTTCAGCGCCGCTTGCGGGTTGCGGGACAGGAAGACCGCCTCAATGGCCAATTCATCCACTCCGTTGGCATCGATCAACTCCGCCACCCCGGCATGAATTTCGCCAAGGCGCTGCGGCATGGAGCCACCGCCCGTGCGAATGCAGCCGGACGCCATGTAATCCATGCGCCCGCGCCCGGCTTCGACCAGGCCGTATCCGGTGGAGCGGGTGCCTGGATCAATGCCCAGAACCCTAGTCATCGGGCAAGCTGGCATTGCTGTGAACGTTCTGCACGTCGTCGAGGTCCTCCAAGGCGTCTATCAGGCGCAGCAACTTCTGCGCTTGGTCGCCCTTGCAGTCCTGTTGGGTGGACGGCAACATGGCCACGTCGCTGTGGTCTGGCTGCAACCCGGCCGCGGTGAAGGCTTCAGTCACTTGCTCCAACGCCTCCCACGGAGTGGTCACCGTCAGGGTGCCGTCGTCGTCCATCTCAACTTCGTCGGCGCCGGCTGCCAAGGCTACGTCCATGATTTTTTCCTCGTCGCCGCCGGGGGCGAAGGCGATTACGCCATGTCGGTCGAACAGCCAAGCCACCGAGCCTGCCGCGCCCAGGCTGCCGCCGTGCTTGCTGAAGGCACGGCGCACCTCCGCCACGGTGCGGTTGCGGTTGTCGGTCATGGCTTCCACCAGGATGGCTACGCCGCCGGCGGCGTAGCCCTCGTACGCCAATTCGTCGAGGTCGGCCCCCTCGCCGCCGCCGGTTCCCCGGGCGATGGCCCGTTCGATGGTGTCCTTCGGCACATTGACGTTGAGCGCCTTATCGAAGGCCAAGCGCAGACGTGGATTCTCGTTAATCGCGCCGCCGCCCAACCTGGCGGCCACCGTTACTTCGCGCAGCACTTTGGTCCACAGCTTGCCCCGCTTGGCGTCTTGGGCCGCTTTGCGGTGCTTGATGTTGGCCCACTTGCTGTGCCCGGCCATGCCTCAGCCGGCACTTTGCGGACGGGTGCGGAGGCGCAATTCGCGCAACTGTTGTTCATCCACCTCTGAAGGCGCCGCCATCATCAGGCAGGCGGCGGACTGGGTTTTGGGAAAGGCGATGACGTCGCGGATGGCGCCTGCCCCGACCAGCAGCATCACCAGCCGGTCAAAGCCCAAGGCGATGCCGCCGTGGGGCGGGCAGCCGTAGCGCAGCGCATCAAGCAGGAAGCCGAACTTGACGGCGCCCTCATTAGCGATGTTCATGGCGGCGAATACGGCCTTTTGCATGTCTTCGCTGTGGTTGCGCAGGGAGCCGCCGCCCAGTTCGTTGCCGTTCAGCACCAAATCATAGGCGCAGGCCTTGGCCTCCAAGGGTGCGGCCAGCAACGCCTTGGGGCTGCATTTGGGCCGGGTGAACGGATGGTGCATTGGTGTCGGGGCGCCGTTTGCGGCCGTCTCGAACAGTGGCCAATCCACCACCCAAAGGGGTGCGAATCCTTCCTCCACCAAGCCGAGTACACGGCCGAGTTCATCGCGCAGGGCACCCATGGAGAGGTTGACCACAGCGGCCTTGCCGGCGCCGAAAAACACCAAGTCCCCATCCTTGGCGGCAACCCGGCTGAGTGTGCCCTGCACCACCGCCTCCGGCAGAAACTTGAGGATGGGCGACTGCAGGCCGTCCATGCCTTGCGCCAGATCGTTGACCTTGATGTAGGCTAGGCCCTTGGCGCCGTAGCGGCCCACGAAGGCGGTTAGAGCGTCGATGGCCCTGCGCGTCAACTGGCCACCGCCGGGCGCCTTGAGAGCCACCACCCGACCTTGCAGGTCATTGGCGGGGCCGCTGAACACCTTGAACGGCACAGCGGCCATGAGGTCGGCCATATCGACAAGCTGCAAAGGGTTGCGCAGATCCGGCTTGTCGCTGCCGTAGCGGCGCATGGCCTCCTCCCAGGTGAGCACTGGAAAGTCCGCCAACTCGATGCCGCGCAACGCTTGGAACAACCGCTTAATCATGCCCTCGGTGACATCCATGATGTCCTGCTCATCGACGAAGGAGGCCTCGATGTCGATTTGAGTGAACTCCGGCTGCCGGTCATGGCGCAGGTCTTCGTCCCGGTAGCAGCGGGCCAATTGGTAGTAGCGGTCCAAGCCCGACATCATCAGCAACTGCTTGTAGATCTGCGGGGACTGCGGCAAGGCGAAGAAGTGGCCGGGATGGGTGCGGCTGGGCACAAGATAGTCCCGGGCGCCCTCGGGGGTGGAGCGGCTGAGGGTTGGGGTCTCCACCTCCCAAAAGCCTTGCTCTTCCAAGTAGCGACGCACGATGGCGGCGGCCCGGGCGCGGATGCGCAGGTGCTGCTGCATCTCCGGGCGGCGCAGATCCAGGTAGCGGTGGCGCAGGCGCACATCCTCCCCAGCGTCCGAGTATTCGTCCAAGCGGAAGGGCGGCGTTTGGGCGCGGTTCAGCACTTCCAATTCGCTGCCCAGCACCTCGATTTCGCCGGTGGCCATGTTCGGGTTCTCCGCCCCCTCTTGACGGCGCCGCACCCGCCCGAGCATGCGCAGGACGTACTCGTTGCGCACCCGGTCGGCGGTGACGAAGCTGTCCTTGGCGTCCGGGTCATAGACCACTTGGACGATGCCGGTGCGGTCGCGGATGTCGAGGAAGATCACTCCGCCGTGGTCCCGCCGCCGATGCACCCAGCCGGTCAGGGCCACCGTTTCGCCGACATGGGTGGCGCGAAGCTCCCCGCAATAATGGCTGCGCATGGGTTGTTTGCCCCTACTTAGATGGCGGCGACGATTCGGCGGCCGCCTTGGGCGCAACGCCGCCGGTCTTGGCTTTGCCGCCGTCGCTGGCCGCCTTGCCGCCGTCGGTGGCCTGTTCGCCTTTGTCTGGCTTGGCTTCGGGCTTGCCCCCGTCCCCCTCCGACTTGCCCTTGGCCGCGTCCTGCTCGGTGCCCGCCACGTTCTTCTTTTGGCCGGACTTGAAGTCCGTCTCGTACCAGCCGCTGCCCTTCAGGCGGAAGGCCACCGGCGAGATCTTCTTCTTAAGCGCACTTGCCGCACAGACCGGGCAGACCGTCAAGGGCGCCTCGCTGATCTTCTGCATTGCCTCCAGCTCATGGCTGCAGCTTGCACAGCGATACTCATAGATGGGCATGGGTGTTTCCCGAATTAGATTGCTTGACCGAAATTGGCGCAGCAACGACCGTAGCGCGAATGGGTGCGAATGATAGTGGAAAAGCAACAAAAAGGAACTTGTAGCGCCCGCCGCAATTGGCTATAAGCGGCGCTTCTGGTCAGGAAAATCATGCGGCAAAGCCAACTGCTCATCCCCACCATCAAGGAAGTTCCGGCGGACGCGGACATTGTTAGCCACCGGCTGATGCTGCGCGCCGGTCTGATCCGGCAGGTGGCGTCCGGGCTTTACACTTGGCTGCCCTTGGGTTTGCGGGTGGTGCGCAAGATCGAGGCCATCATCCGCGAGGAGATGGATCGCAGCGGCGCCCAGGAGCTGTCCATGCCGGTGGTGCAGCCGGCCGAGCTGTGGCGGGAGACCGGGCGCTGGGAAAAGATGGGGCCGGAGCTGGCGCGCTTTCAGGACCGCCATGAGCGGGACTTCTGCCTTGGCCCCACCCACGAGGAGATCATCACCGACCTTTTCCGTCGCGAGGTTCACAGCTACCGGCAACTGCCCTGCAACTTCTACCAGATCCAGACCAAGTTCCGCGACGAGGTGCGGCCCCGCTTCGGAGTGATGCGGGCGCGGGAGTTCGTGATGAAGGACGCCTATTCCTTCGCCGCCGACCAAGCCTCCTTCGACGCCACCTACCGAGAAATGCACCGCTGCTACAGCCGCATCCTGATGCGGATGCAGTTGGATTTCCGGGCCGTGGAGGCGGACACCGGCAACATCGGTGGCGCCAACTCCCATGAATTCCATGTGCTGGCGGACTCCGGGGAGGACACCATCGTCCATGCCACGGAGGGTGACTACGCCGCCAACTTGGAGCGGGCGGTCTCGGCACCGCCGCCGCCGTGCGGGGCGGCAACGGAAACCATGCGTGAAGTGGCCACCCCTGGCGTCACCACCATCGCGCAAGTGGCCGCCCTGCTCGATGCCCCGGTAACGCAATGCCTAAAGGCTCTGGTCATCCGCGGCAAGAAAGGCCCCATCGTCATCATGCTGCGCGGCGACCATGAACTGAACCTCATCAAGGCGCAGAAGATTCCCGGTGCCCAGCAGCCCCTGGAGTTCGCCGACGCCGCCGAAATCCTCGCCGCAACCGGCGCCAACCCGGGCTCCATTGGGCCGGTGGGCTTGCAAGCACCCTTGATCGTTGATCCGCAAGCGGCGGCGACGGCCGACTTCATCTGCGGCGCCAACCGTGACGGTCACCACTACCGAGGCGTCAATTGGGGCCGGGACCTGCCCTTGGCCGACAGCCAGGTGCTGGACGTGCGCAACGTGGCCCCTGGCGACCCGGCCCCCGGCGGCCAAGGCGAACTGAGGTTCTTAAAGGGTATCGAAGCCGGCCACATCTTCCAGTTGGGCCGCACCTACAGCGAAGCCATGCAGGCCAAGGTGCTGGACCGGGACGGCAAGCCCGTCACCCCCATCATGGGCTGCTACGGCATGGGCGTCACCCGTCTAGTGGCCGCCGTCATCGAGCAGCACCACAACGCCGGCGGCATCCTCTGGCCCGACCCCTTAGCCCCATTCGACATCCACATCCTGGCGTTGAACTACGGCAAATCCAGCATCGTGCGCGAAGCCGCCGACAACTTGGCGGCGCAACTGGAGGCCGGCGGCCTAGCCACGCTGCTGGACGACCGCGCCGAGCGCCCCGGCGTCAAGTTCGCCGACGCCGACCTCATCGGCCTGCCCCGCCGCATCGTCATCGGTGACCGGGGCCTAAGGGAGGGCCGCGTCGAATGCCGGATTGGGCATGGAGCGGAGATGGAGGCGCTTGCCCCCAACGAGGCGGCGGCCCGGCTGACTGATTTGCAGCGCTAAGCCGTATTGGATTCTTGACCACTGAGCAAGTGAGCCGATGAGCAGATTTGGTTCCGCCGAATGACCTAATAGCGGCTAAGCAAGCAGCCGGCCGCTCACAGGAATTGCTTGACTTCCAAAGGCCGCTGTTGGCGAACGGCACCAAGCAAAAGTGAGTCCGCGGCGATGGCCATGCCTTTCTAGGGGCACTGGTTTTGGTGCGCGTTAAGAACCTGCGTCCAGACGCCGTACTTGATGTCGTTCAATTCAAGGATGGTCAATCCGCCTTCAAGATCTGTCCTGGCGGGGTGGTCGGTGCGCATCGCCAAGGCCGGCGACGGGATGTCATCGACTGATTTGACCATAATGCAGACGCCTTCACCTGTTGGAAGCGGTTTGTGCGGGTCCTCGCCCCATTGATTGAGGTAAGGTGCCAAGCCCCCCGCTCCTTCGCCAAAAACCTCGCGCATGCCCCAAGCCAATTCTCGGATGGTCAGGGCGCACAGGGCATGCAAATGGGGCGTCACGCATTCTGGCAGGCCCGGCCATGCCCATTGCCAACTGCTGCGGGCCTGCCGATCAAAACGGCCGCTCATGAACGCCCGCCGCATCCAAGCGCCGTCAACTCGCAAGTCCTGGGACAAGCCCGCACATGCCTTGCGCAGCATCAGGCTCATGTTGGCGTCCGCCAGCTTTTCGGACATGTGGGCCGGGCGCCGATTCAGGTTAGGGTGCGCAAAGCGGCTCATCGGCACCAGCAATACCTCGCTTTGAGGCACTTGCCGGCTGACGCCGGCCATGCTCTTCGCGCCGTGACTAATCATGCTTTCTCGTCCTGTTCTCGGTCGCTGTCGCGGCGCTCCCGGATTGCCGCAATGGGCATGACGGCCACGTTCCGGCTGCGGAAGGCAGCTGCCATGCGCCTTGGAAGACCGTCAAGCCTGACGTCCCATCGGGCATCAATAAGCCGCTTAGAGTCTTGTTGGTGCCATTTGTCAGTAGTGGCATGCAGATACTCAGCCATTGCCAGCGCATCCTCCTCAGACAAGCGATCCAAGGCATTTTGCATTACTTCAGGAACTTTCTGAGCGCCAACGACAATGTCATACAAATCCCGCACCGGTGGCGGGCGGTAAGCGCCAAGGCTGTGATTCAATAGACGCCCCAGTATTTTGCCGTCAAACACCTCCCCCACGGTGGCGGCCTGCACAGGAGTGCCGCAAACGCTCTCCGTAGGCAACCTGTCATCACTGACGAAAAGGTTGTCATGCAAAGAAAACGGCGTTCCCTGTACGTCACCGCACACAAGCCCAGAAGGCAAAACCTGGGCTGGTTGGCGGGATGGAACCCCCGCCAAGGCTAGCTGCAGGCGCACCCCGCATCGTCAAGCATGTCCTTCATGGCGCTGTAAGACGTGAATAAGTCAATGTCCGTGGACGCTCTGTGCCCCCAGTGCGCCGCCAAAATGCTGCCACCGCCCATGACCAAGCGATGGACCGGAAGATGGCGGCCTAAATGCTCAATGAGGGTGGCGAAGTGAGCCGCCATGGTTTTCGGCAGAGCTAGACCGCCGCTTTGCGCCGGAGGCTGGCCGATCTCCTCATCCACCATACTTCACCCTGAGCTCGTCACGCCAATGCACAACCCGTTCTTGCACAGCAGGGCGCTGAACTAGGCGGAACCATACCACGAGGCCGTCACTCGCAGCCACAAACCGGCATAGGGCTAGAGACCGCTGCGATGTAGAGATGAATTCGACTGTGGTAGCGACGGCAGGACTCGAACCTGCATCCTCCTAGGCGGTACACTATAGGTGTCAAACTAGTCGTGTACCTCGAACCTAGGGGCTTTGTCCGTTTAAGCTACGCCGCATTAGTCGTGAAATCTCCCACTTTCCCCTGCTATCCTGAAAAACTTGGGTGAGAACGGAGCTCTTCGGCTAGCTCTTGAAGCACCTGAATTAAACCAGTCAGATCAATCCGCCGAATTCGAGGACCTTTTCCATTCTCTTCACTCGGCAAACGCCGAATCAACCCCCTGCGTTCGAGCTTCTTCAGCTGCCGCTCAGCCGTACGCGTCGTTCCACCCATCCTATTGGCAATTTGTCTAGGCCTCGGATGAGGCCATTGCTCTGGGGTCCACCAATACATAAGTACGTTGATAAGGACAACCATCTCCGCGGCTGATAAACCTAGTCGGGCGATTCTGAACCGCTGGACAACTGAGCCGATGAGCAGATTTGGTTCCGTCGAATCGTGGGCTTAGGAGACCCAGGGCCCAACCCCTCTCTGGTCTGAGGCATCGCCTTGGCAGCCTGTTCTTGAATGGGGAGCGAACCACCCCAACTCGGCTACGCCGTTCTGAAGACAACCCCCGACCGCTATTCGTGCTGCCAATGCGGCGGATTGTTCAGCGGCCCCAAGGTTTGGCCCAATTGAATCAGCACGCCGTGGGCGCTTTTGGGGGAGATGAAGGCGCCGATGTTGTTTGGGTCTGCAAACTCCTTTTCCACGACGCGGATGCCGGCCGCCTCCAGCAGCAGGGTTTTGCGCTCAAGGTCCGGGGTTTGCAGGGTGATGTGGTGGACGCCTTCGCCGCGGGCCGCCAAGTGCTTGGCGAGAAAGCCGTTGGGGTCAATGGGCTCCAGCAGTTCAATGCAGAAGTCGTGCAGGTCCAGGATGGCGACCCGGAAACTGCCGTCGCGGCTGTTGCCGATGCGCCGCAGCTTGGCGCCCAAGGCGTCGGCGAAGAATGGCAGCGCCTTGTCGATGCTGTGGACGGCGATGCCGATGTGGTCGAAGCGGCCTATGGGTTCAGGGTTGTTCATGGGTGTGCGGTTTCCTCGGTCAGTGGGGAGCATGGATGGCTGGCGGCGCGGGCCGCGGAAGGGAATCTTGCGCGGCGATCATCGATGCCGTTGCGGGTTGGGATAGGGCGTCTCGGCTCAGCAAGTCACAGGTCATTGCATGGCGGCCAGTAGGGTCTCTTGGGTTTGGGGACCTAGCAGCCGTTCGCGCAGGACGCCGTTCGGGCCGATCAAGACGGTCATGGGTAAGGCGCTTGGGGCTGCATAGCCCCAATGGGGGCGGGGGTCCGAGGTCAGGACAGGGAATTCGATGCCCATGCGGGCTATCAGGGCGTTGAGCTTGTCGCCGGAGACGCCATCGAAATTGACGCCGACCACCGCCACTTCGGGCTGCGTGTGGTGCAGGGCATTCAATTCCGGGATTTCATCCCGGCATGGCTCGCACCACTCCGCCCAATAGTTGATAACCAGCCAGCTGCCCCGCCATTCATCGAGCGCCGCCACGCCGCCGGACACCACTTTGGCGGGTTCCGCCCCGCAGCCGGCGCAGCCCCAAAGCAGGAGAAGCCCGCCCGCTGCCAGCGCCACTGCCGAACCGCTCCGCCGCCATGCCGAGGTGAGCGTCGCTGTATGGTTTAATGCCGCCGACATGCACTTCCAACCCAATGGCCACCATGAGCGAAGTCACCATCTACCATAATCCAAAGTGCTCCAAATCGCGGCGGACCTTGGCGCTGCTGCAGGAGCAGGGCCTTGAGCCGCAGATCATCCGTTATCTGGAAACCCCGCCGGACGCCCCCGCTTTGAAGGCGCTGCTGAACCTGCTGGGGCTGGAGCCAAGGGCGCTGATGCGCCGCAAAGAGGCACCGTACAAGGCATTGAACCTCGCCGACGCAGGCCTGACCGAGGCTGAGTTGGTTGCGGCCATGGTCGCCAACCCCATCTTGATCGAACGGCCCATCGTCACCGCCAACGGCAAGGCCGCCATCGGCCGTCCGCCGGAGCAGGTGCTGAGCATACTTTAGGGTGCCACTTCCCGTAGCCGCGCTTCGATCTCGCCGATGATGGCCGGGTCATCAATGGTGGAGGGAATGGTTGGGGTTTCTCCATCCAACAACTGACGCAAGGCTTGGCGCAGGATTTTGCCGGAGCGGGTCTTCGGCAGCCGCGCCACCAGCACGGCCTGCTTGAAGTTGGCGAAGGGGCCGACCTGGGTGCGCACCAATTGCACCAACTCCGCCTGCAGTGCGGCCTCCCCCAAGTTCACGCCGTCCTTCAGCACCACTAGGCCGAACGGCACTTGGCCCTTGTCGGCATCCTGAACGCCGACCACGGCGCATTCCGCCACTGCCGAATGGCTGGCCACCACCTCCTCCAGCTGACCCGTCGAAAGGCGGTGGCCGGCCACGTTGATCACGTCGTCTATCCGGCCCATGACATAGACATAACCGTCCGCGTCCCGGTGGCCGCCGTCCCCGGTTAGGTAGAAGCCCGGGTAGCGGGACCAATAGGCATCGGCATAGCGCTCGTGGTCGCGCCAGATGGTGGTGAAGGCGCCCGGCGGCAGCGGCGCCTTGATGACGATGGCGCCCTGTTCGCCGGAGCCAAGCTCGCGCCCGCCTTCGTCCAGAATGCGCAGGTCGTAGCCCGGTGCCGGCACGGTTGGGGAGCCGGGGCGGGTCTCCATCAGTTCCACTCCGGCGAGGTTGGTGCAGATGGACCAGCCGGTCTCCGTCTGCCACCAGTGGTCGATGACGGGAATGTCCAAGTGCTGCTTAAGCCAGTGGTAGGTGGGCGGGTCGAGCCGCTCCCCGGCGACGAATTGATAGCGCAGTGAGGAGAGATCGTAGCTCTGCTTGAGGCGGCAGTGCGGATCTTCTTTCTTGATGGCGCGGAAGGCGGTGGGCGCGGTGAAGAAGCAGTTGACCCGGTGGTCTTGAATCACCCGCCAGAACGCCCTGGCGTCCGGTGTGCGCACCGGCTTGCCCTCGAACAGCACAGTGGTGCAGCCACGCAGCAGGGGGCCATAGACGATGTAGGAGTGGCCCACCACCCAGCCCACGTCCGATGCCGCCCAGAACACGTCCCCGGCCTCGACGCCGTAAATGGCGTGCATGGTCCAGTGCAGCGCCACCGCATGACCGCCGGTGTCGCGCACTACACCCTTGGGTTTGCCGGTGGTGCCGGAGGTGTAGAGGATGTAGAGGGGGTCCAGGGCGTCCAGCGACGTCCACTGCGCCGGCGCCGCAGCCGCCTCCCAGCCCGCCCAATCCAAGTCCCGGCCCGGAATCAGCGCCGCTTCGCACTGCGGCCGTTGCAGCACCACGCAGTGGGCCGGCGGATGCCGCGCCAAGCGGATGGCCTCGTCGAGCAACGGCTTGTAGGGAATGACGGTGGCCACCTCGATGCCGCAGGAGGCGCTCAGGATCACCTTGGGAGCGGCGTCGTCTATGCGGCTGGCCAATTCCGGCGCGGCGAAGCCGCCGAACACCACGGAGTGGACGGCGCCGATGCGGGCGCAGGCCAGCATGGCGATGACCGCCTCCGGCACCATCGGCATGTAGAGGACCACCCGGTCGCCCTTGCCCACCCCCAGCGCCTTGAGGCCGCCGGCCACCCGCGCCGCCCGGTCCCTAAGCTGCGCATAGCTGTGCCGGGTGACCGTGCCGGTGACCGGCGAATCGTAAATCAGCGCGGTTTGCTCTCCCCGCCCCGCTTCGACGTGGCGGTCCAAGGCCAGCCAACAAGTGTTGGTCTTGCCGCCGCGAAACCAGCGCCAAGCGCCGTTGCCGTCTTGCTCCAAAACGCTGGGCGGAAACTCCAGCCAAGGGATTTCCTCGGCCCGCTCCCGCCAAAACCCTTCCGGGTCTATCAGGGAACGCTGGTAAAGGGAGGCGTAGCTCAACGCTTGCCGCCCCTGAGCGCGGCGAATGGCCGCACGGCGTCCTCAATTTGCATCAGTTGAATAGCCTAAGCCCCACCATGGCGGCAAGAAGGCCGGCGCCCATTAGCCATAGATGCCAATAGACCCGGCCAATTTCGCGCCCGACCATCCCTGTCAAGCTGGCCATCTCTGACCTGTTTTCACCCCGGAATTCGGCCATCTCCGCCGTAACTTCGCCCCGAAGTGCAGCCATCTCCGCCCTGTTTTCGCCCCGAAGTGCGGCCATCTCCGCCTTGTTTTCGCCCCGGAGTGCGGCCATCTCCGCCTTGTTTTCACCGCGGAGTGCGGCCATCTCCGCCCTGTTTTCATCCCGGAGTGCGGCCATCTCCGCCCTGTTTTCATCCCGGAATTCGGCCATCTCCGTCTTGATTTCACTCCGGAATTCCACCATCTCCGTCCTGATTTCACTCCGGAATTCCGCCATCTCCGCCCTGTTTTCGCCCCGGAATTCCGCCATCTCCGCCGTAATTTCGCCCCTGAATTCGGCAACTTCCCTTCTCACTTGGGCGACGTCCCCTCTAACATCGGCGATCTGGCCCTTCACTTCGGCGATGTCGGCTTTCGTCGCCAAGATTTCAGCGGCAGGCACTGCTTGGGCGGCGGCTATCGCCTTGTCCTCGTCGGCGCCGGCGTCCTTGAACGCTTCGTAAATTTCCTTGACCATGAGGTTCATTGTCGTTCCCCCTTTGCAAAGCGGTTGATGTTCCAAACCATTGTCCAGGGGATTTTTCAAAGCCTCCAGCAGCTTAGGCTGAAGATTGTGTCAGTTTTCCGCCGGCAGTGCTAATGGGCAAGGTCGCAAGGCGCCGCCGCCCAATGCCAATGGACCTTCAGCCAATCTCTCAAGCCGCTGGCAGGGTCCGTCCTTCGAGTTGCAGACGGGTGAAGCGGGCGTAGAGGTCGTTGCTGCGAATCAGGGCGTCATGCCCTCCTTCTGCGACAAGGGCGCCGCGGTCGAGCACCAGTATGCGATCTGCTTGGCGCACGGTGGACAGCCGATGGGCGATCACCAGAATGCTGCAGCGGCCCTTGATTTCGTCGATGCTCCTGCGGATGGCGTGCTCGCTTTCCGCGTCCAAGGCACTGGTGGCTTCGTCGAGCAGCAGCAAGGCCGGGTCGGTCAGCAATGCCCGGGCGATGGCGAGACGTTGCTTCTGCCCGCCGGAGAGACCAACGCCTCCCTCACCCACGAAGGTATCCAATCCCTTGGGCAAGGCGCTCACGAAGGTTTCGGCATGGGCCAGCCTTAGGGCGTTGTGCAACTGCTCGGTGGTGGCGTCTGGATTGCCGTAAAGGACGTTCGACCTAAGCGCACCGGAGAAAAGAACTGGATCTTGCGGCACGAAGCCGATGCGCTCGCGCACGTCGCTGCGCCGCAAGGTGCACAACCCACATTCGTTAAGGCTAATGGTGCCGCGGTTCGGATCGTAAAAGCGCTGAATCAGGTCGAAGAGCGTGCTCTTGCCGGTGCCGGAGGGGCCCACCAAGGCGACCATCTCGCCGGGGCGCACTTGGAAACTGACGTCATTGAGCACCGAAACCTCGGGCCGGGCCGGATAGGCGAAGGATAGATTGCGTACGCTTAGGGTGAGGCCGCCGCTCTTAGGCAAAGCCGCCGGCTTGGCCGGCTCCGGCAAACCATCCGCGGCGCCGAGCAACTCCACCAGCCGCTCCATTGCGCCGGCCGCCCGCTGCAGGTCGCTGTACACCTCGCTGATGGCGCCCACGGCGCCGGCGACTATGAAGGCGTAGAAGATGAAGGCCGCCAGTTCCCCGGCGGAGGTGCGGCCGGAAATCACGTCTTGGCCGCCGATCCACAGCATGACGCCAATGGCCGCCATCACCATCAGCATCACCAAGGCGATCAAGAAGGTGCGTTGCCTGATGCGGCGGACCGCCACGCCGAACGCCGCGCCCACGCGGTCGGTGAACTCAGACTCGTCCCGCGCCTCGTGGTTGAAGGACTGCACGATCTTCACATAGCGCAGCGACTCCCCGGCATGGGTGCCCACGTCCGCCAGCCGATCTTGGCTGCTGCGCGACAAGCGCCGCACGCGGCGGCCAATGAACAGGATGGGCGCGACCACCAAGGGTGCGCTGACCAGCACCACCAAGGTCAGCCTCGGGTTGGTCAGCACCAGCAGAACCACGCCGCCGATGAACATCAGCGCATTCCTGAGCGCGATGGAGGCGGATGAGCCGATCACCGTCTGCAGCAAGGTCGTGTCCGTGGTGATGCGGCTTTGGATCTCCGTTGGTCGGTTCTCCTCAAAGAAAGCCGGATGCAGCCGGATGAGATGCTTGAACACGGCCAGCCGGATGTCGGCGCTGACCCGCTCGCCGATCCAGGAGACGAGGTAGAAGCGCACCATGGTGCCGAGGGTGAGGCCGACGACGAGTACGCTGAAGATCAGGATGGCGCGCTCAAGCAGGGCGCCGGAGTCGCCGGAAAACCCTTGGTCGATGACCATGCGCAGGCCCTGTCCGATGGACAGGGTGATGCCGGCGGTGGCTACCAAGGCGAAGCCGGCGAAGACGACTTGCTTGACGTAGGGGCGCAGGAAGCGCAGCGCCGGCAGTAGCCTAGTGAGTTCCCGGGACGCCTCCCGGTTGTAGCCATCGTCCATGGGTGCATTATCCGGGAATACGCCTAGAGCTGCTAACCCGCATGTTTTTTCGCAAGTTTAACGGCGTCCGTCCCAAGACAGGCGCGCAAGGCGGATTGGTAGGCACGCCCGGATTCGAACCGGGGACCTCCACCATGTCAAGGTGGCGCTCTAACCTGCTGAGCTACGCGCCTAGGAGCCAATCCCTTGGTGCAGGTGGCGCATCATAGCCGATCACAGCCCGCTTGCGCTGTGCATAAACTAATTAGGGCCAACCCAGACAGTGTCAGCAGGCCCAGGGCCGGTCAAAGCCGGCTTGCGCCCGCTGCGTGAACGGACCTGTGCAAGCCCCTCGCCCTAACCGTCGGTGCCGCCAGGTTCAGCGCCTAGCGCCCGTTCTTGCGGGCGAAACCAGATCGGCGAGGTCCAAGCCATCTCCACAACGGTGTTGGGCAGGGATCCATCGCTGCAGATCTCCGGCCTTTCGGCCTCCGCCAAGCGTTGGCAGTCGAAGCTGCTCCACCGCGGCGTCGGGGGCTGCAGGGCGCGCAGGTAATAGTAGGCTGGCTCGTTGGGCTGAAAGGCGTCATCCCGAACCACCGCGCACAGGGTTTCGGCGCCGGCATCGGCGGCGGCCACCGTGCGCACCTCGTTGTGCATGCGCCCGTCGGCGTCGATCCAGCCCTTGATGATTTGCAGTTCCCGCAGCGGCCGGGCGCTCTCGGCTGGATCCCGGGCGGCGAAGGCGATGAAAACGGGTTTGGCGTTCCCTGTCGGCGCCGGGCTTAGATCGCCGCCCATGTGTGTGCCGTTGGCGTAGCCCTGCTGCACGAGGTCCGGGCTGTCGCAGAGATCTTCGGGGTAGTCCCAGCCGGCGAAGAAGCGGGGTTTGATGCGTGGCCCGGAAGTGCCGAACACCTCGCGCCGCAGCATGGCCTCGAAGATGGCGTCCCGGGAATTTTCCACCGCCCAAACCCCGGCCAAGCCGCCGGGGTTGCCCTGTGGGCCGGCGGTCAGCACGGCGGTCAGCATGGCGGGCTGCATGCGCTCCGAGGGAGTGGCCTCGCCACTGATGTGGCCTCGGTAGTCCTCTTCGAGCACTGCGCCCGGGGTGGCGGCGTGGGTGTCGGTGGCGGCGACGATGCCAAGTTTGACGGGATTGAGGCCGATGTCTTGCTCCTCCTGCAGGCCGACTAACAGCGCTGAGCGCATGAAGTCCGTCTCATCCACGCAGCCGGCGCCGACCATGCCCTGCTCCCCCACGCCGTCGCCGCATTCCACCGTCTCTATGAACTCGGCGTCCAAGTCCAAGCCGCCTGACGCCGGGTCTAGGACGGGATAGGACTCCCGGCGCCCAATCTCCCGAACGGCCTCCACATTGCAGAGTTCATCCGGTGCTCCCAAAACCGCCGACAGGCCGTTGATGCATTCCGATGCGCCCTTGTGCTGGAAGATTTCGACGATCGGTTCCCGCCGCTGGCGGGTGGCGGCATAGGCTTGCCGCGCTTGCGCCGTCTGTTCGATGCCCCTGTACGGGGCCATGCGCCCGTTGGCTAGGTTGGTGTTGTGCGGAATGGTCAGGTAGGCGCAGCCATCCTCTTCCCGGCAGACGGCGTCCAAGGCGGCCCACAGCTGGCTGTCGAGAGGTGCCTCGAAATAGGAGACCGGCAAATCCGGCACCTTAGCGTTGCGGAAAATGACGTTGCGGTGGTAGTTGGAGGTGCCCGGTGTGCCGGTGTGCTCATAGGCGATGAAGCTGGTGAAGGCGCATTGCTCGCTACGATCATAGGCCGCCTCGGCGGCCTCGACGATTCGCTGCCAAGGGCTGCGGGCCGCTGCAAGGCACAGGCTGCCGTGTGTGCCGCATAGGGCTTCGAAGCGCGCCGGCGCCTCGCTGGAGATGGCTTGGGCCAACATCACCGTACCCTGCCGTTCATCCGCCCGATAGGCGACGCAAAATGGCGTGTCATAGCTGGCCGAGCCGGCCGTGCGGCACAGCGCCCGTTCGCCAAGAAACTCCCCGTGCTCGGTGACCGCTAGAAAGTCCAAGGGCCGGTCGATGCGGAACTCCCCGGCCGGCTTGCCCGCCGCATCGAGGGGCCAAAAGGGGATGGGCTGCCCCTTGGCGAAACGGTGGGCGTCCTCAGGGGTGGCGCCGGTGGTGTTGGCGGCGGCGTCGAAGGAGTAGCTGGTGTGGACATGCACGTCCCCAAACAAGGGCTTGCGCAGGGGCGTGTAGTCTAGGCAGGGGGCGCGTTCCTCGGTATGGAGCAGCCGGCGTTCTGATATCGGAGCGTCCGTAATAGCTGAATTTTCCGTAGCAGATGCCAACTCCGTAGCCGCGGAGTCCTTCCCGTTTTGGCCGCAGCCATAGCTAAGCAGGCAAGCCGCCCCAAGGACGGCAACGACACGAATGCGTCGCACAGCGATCTCCCCGCAGGATGTTGGCGCCTACTCTAGCATGTTTGGGAAAGCCGGCATTAGAATGCCCGGCCTTGCCGCTGGGCGGCGAACGGCTGGTCGGTTCCGTTGCCTGCCCATTGCATTGCCGGTGAGCGAAATTTTGCTGATATCATTGCCCACCCTTGAGTTCGATGGACGCCACCCCGCGGCATGGGGCGCTGGATGGCGGGTAACGGCGGCGGATTTTTGACGGGCGGGGTCCGCAACGCCAAAGGTTGAAGCCCGGAGGGTATTTATGGAGAGCACCCATCAAAAGGGGCGGTAAGCGCGTTGAACGCGCCGTTCTGAACGAAGAGATTTCGGCGCCGGCCCTAAGGCTCATCGGTGCGGATGGCAAGCAAGTGGGCATCGTGTCGCGGGATGGCGCCTTAGCGGAGGCGAACCGCGCCGGTTTGGACTTGGTGTTGATCGCGCCGGATGCCGCGCCGCCGGTGGTCAAGCTCATGGACTACGGCAAACACCTGTTCGAGGTGAAGAAGACCAAGGCAGCGCAGCGCAAGCGGCAGAAGCAGATTCATGTCAAGGAGATGAAGTTTCGGCCCGGCACCGAGGAGGGGGACTATCAGGTCAAGCTGCGCAATCTAATCCGCTTCCTCAACGATGGGGACAAGGCTAAGATTTCCCTTCGGTTCCGTGGCCGCGAAATGGTGCATCCAGAGATTGGCATGGAGTTGATGGCGCGCATTGAGCAGGACTTGGTGCCCTACGGCAACATGGAGGCCGAGCCGAAGTTTGAGGGCCGCCAAGTGGTGATGATTCTGGCGCCCAAGAAACGCAAGCAGTAACCTTTGACAGAAGGAGTAACCAGCAGCCGTCAGCGTTGGCAAGACCGGCGGCGGAGAACGGATCATGCCCAAGCAAAAGACCAACAGGGGTGCCGCCAAGCGGTTTCGCCGAACGGCGACCGGCTTCAAGCATCGCCGCACCAACAGAAACCACATTCTCACCAAAAAGTCGGCGAAGCGAAAGCGGCAGTTGCGGGGCTTTGAGGGGGTGTCGGCGGCGGATGCGACCGGCCTGCGGCGCCTAGTGCCGAAGAAGGCCCGTTAAGGCCTAGGCTTTTCGCCGCACAGACAGGAGACAGCACATGCCGAGAGCGAAGCGCAGCGTGTCTTCCCGCGCCCGCCGCAAGAAAGTTCTCAAGCAAGCGAAGGGTTACTACGGCGCCCGCAGTCGCTCCTACCGGGTGGCCAAGCAGGCGGTGATCCGCGCCGGGCAGTACGCCTATCGTGACCGGCGGCAACGCAAGCGGCAGTTCCGCTCCCTGTGGATTCTGCGCATCAACGCCGCCGCCCGCCAGCACGGGCTTTCCTACAGCCGCTTCGTGGCCGGCCTCAAGCAGGCCAAGGTGCAGGTGGACCGCAAGGTTCTGGCCGACCTGGCCATGCACGAGCAGGAGGCGTTCGGCCTGTTGGCGGAAAAGGCCAAGGCCGCCTTGGCCGCTTAAGGCCCAGCGCCCCGTTTGCCGCCCGCCTTTCCCTAGGCTAGGCATCCCATCGACATGCTCAACGCAACAGCGAAGCGCCGCCTTGGAAAGGGGCGGTAATGGCGACCTCCCGCTTGGGCCGCCGCCGACCGGAGACATCCTGCTCTCACGCCCGCCGTCATGAACGTCGATGAGGTCCTGCAGGCCGCCGAAGCCGAAGTTGCGGCAGCGGTCAACGAAGCCGGCTTGGAGAGCGTGCGCATTCGGCAACTGGGCCGCCAAGGTGCGCTCACCAAATTGCTGAAGGGCTTGGGCAAGCTGCCCAAGGCGCAACGCCCCGCCGCCGGGACCGCCATCAACGCCGCCAAGACGCGGCTGCAACGCCTGATCGCGAAGCGCCAAGCCGCCCTGGCCACCGAGCAGCTGGCCGCCAAGATGGCCGCTGAAGCCGTCGATGTCACCTTGCCGGGGCGCCGCCCGGGCGCTGGGGGGCTGCACCCTGTCAGCCAAGCCTTAGCCCGGGTGGAGGACATCTTCGTCGGCGCCGGCTACGACGTCTTCTCCGGGCTGGAGGTGGAGGATGACTACCATAATTTCGAGGCCCTAAACATCCCCCCGGCGCATCCTGCCCGGGCCATGCACGACACCTTCTACTTCGCCGACGGCAGCCTCTTGCGCACCCACACCTCCCCGGCCCAAGTCCACGTCATGGAAAGCCAACAGCCACCCATCCGCGTGATCTGTCCGGGGCGGGTGTATCGCCGGGACAGCGACCTGACGCACACTCCCATGTTCCATCAAATCGAGGGCTTGGTGATCGACCGAGGCATCAGCTTCGCCCACCTGAAGGGCACCATTACGGACTTCGTGCGCCGCTTCTTCGAGCGGGAGTTGCGGTTGCGCTTCCGCCCCTCTTACTTCCCGTTCACGGAGCCTTCCGCCGAAGTCGATGTGCAGTGCGTACACTGTCTCGGCCACGGCTGCCGGGTGTGCGGCCGCACGGGCTGGCTGGAGATCTTGGGCTGCGGTTTGGTGCATCCCAGGGCCTTGGCGATGTCCGGCATCGACCCGGAAACCTGGTCCGGCTTCGCTTTCGGCATGGGTGGGGACCGCTTGGCCATGCTGCTGCACGAGGTCAACGACATCCGCCTGTTCTTTGAGAACGACCTGCGCTTTCTCGAGCAGTTCAATTGATCCGGCCAATCAGGGTAAGTGAACCCATGCGCCAACCCTTCATCCGACGTCCCGCCATCAATGGCGCTGCGGCGCTAGGTCACAGTAGGACCGCACCGCGATGAAGTTCAGCGAGGCTTGGCTGCGCGAATGGGTGGATCCGCCCATCGACCGGCAGGCGCTGGTGGAGCAGTTGACCATGGCCGGCCTGGAGGTGGAGGCCGTCGTCCCCGTAGCCTCTCCGCTGCCAGGTGTGGTGGTGGCCCGCATTGATCGAGTGGAGCCCCACCCGGCCGGGCGCTTGAGCGTCTGCCAAGTGCAGGATGGCGGTGCAGTCCGACAGGTGGTCTGCGCTGCGCCCAATGCGCGGCCCGGCCTGATATCCGCGTTGGCGCGGCCCGGCGCTCTGCTGCCTGGCGATGTCCGCGTCGAGCAGGCGGACATTCGCGGCGTTTCCTCCGCCGGCATGCTGTGCAGCGCCGCCGAGCTGGGTCTTGGCGAGGATGCCGCCGGCATCTTGGACTTAGGCGATGGCCACGAACCAGGCGCGGCGCTGTACGCGGCGCTGACCCTCGATGACCACAGCATTGAGGTCGATCTAACCCCCAACCGCGGCGATTGCCTCAGTTTGCGCGGGCTGGCCAGGGAAGTCGGCGTCCACAACGGCCTGCCGGTGCGAGCGCCGCCAACATCCCCCATCGTAGCGGCCACGGACGCCGCCTTCGCCGTGGTTCTGGAGGCCCCGGAAGGCTGTCCGCGCTACTTGGGCCGCGTCATCAGCGGCGTCAACGGCCAAGCCGCCACGCCTATTTGGATGCGGGAGCGCCTTCGCCGCAGCGGGCTGCGCAGCATCCATCCGGTGGTGGACGTCACCAACTACGTCCTGCTGGAGCTCGGCCAACCCATGCACGCCTTTGACCTGCAGGTTTTGCGTGAGTCCATCTGCGTGCGCTGGGCCGCCACTGGTGAGGTGCTCAGGCTGCTGGGTGGGCGCGAAGTCGAACTGGACCCGTCGGTGCTGGTTATCGCCGATGGCGGCGGCCCGGTGGCCCTCGCCGGGGTGATAGGCGGCGAGCGCAGCGGTGTGCAGCCAAGCACTCAAGACGTCTTCTTGGAATGCGCCTACTTCGATCCCTTGACCGTGGCCGCCACGGCGCGCCGCTTCGGCCTGCACACGGACGCCTCCCAACGGTATGAACGCGGCGTCGATTTCGACCTGCCGACGGCCGCCATGGAACGGGCCACGGCTTTGCTGCTCGACATCGCCGGTGGCCAAGCCGGGCCGGTCTGCGCTGCCGAAGCAGCGCCGCATCTGCCGGGTCGAGCGCCGGTGTCGATGCGCCAAAACCGCCTGCGGGAACTGGCTGGGGCGGACATCGACGGCGCCGAAGTCGATGCCCTGTTTGCCCGGCTCGGCTTCGAGGTGCTTTCCCGTCGCCCGACCGAGGCCGGTGGCCTGATCTGGACCATCGCCCCTCCGTCGCACCGCTTCGACATCGTGATCGAGGCGGATCTGGTGGAGGAGGTCTGCCGTATCCACGGCTACCAGCGCATTCCCAGCATTCTGCCAAAGGCCGCCCTCGCGCCCCGTCCGGCGGCCTTGCAGCGCAGCAGCGAACGGCGGCTGAAGGAGCAGTTGGCCGCCACGGGCTTTCAGGAGGTCATCACCTACAGCTTTATAGACCCCACCCGTCAAGGGCTTCTCGACCCTGACGGGGAGGCCCTGGCCTTGGCTAACCCCATGTCCTCCGAACAGTCGGTGATGCGCACCAATCTGCTGCCCGGCCTGACCGAAGTGCTGCGCTTCAACCAAAACCGGCAACAGCCCCGGGCACAGCTGTTCGAGCTGGGCCTGTGCTTCAAGCCGAGCGGCCAGGCGGGCGGGCCGTTGCAGCAGGTCGCCTTGCTGGGCGGCTTGCTGTGGGGAACACGGCACCCGGAATCCTGGCATGGAAAGCAGGTGGATGTGGATTTTTTCGACCTGAAGGGTGCCGTCGAGAGCCTGCTCGAGTGGGCGTTGGGGCCAAATCGTCTGCATGGGTCCCGGCAATCAAGCCCCTCTTCCGATGCGGCGACTGCACCCGCCAAACCCGGCGCCGCCGCCTTCAGGTTCACAGCCACCGACGACCCGGTGCTGCATCCCGGCCAACGGGCCGCCATCCTGGTCGGCGGCGAAGAGGTCGGGCGCTTGGGCCGCCTGCACCCCCAAATCGAGGAGCGGTTGGACCTTGGCCACGGGGTTTACGTCTTTGAAGTCACTGCCGAAGCAGCCAGTGCGCATCCGCTGCGCCGCTTCACCGAAATTCCCAAAACGCCGAGCGCCCGGCGGGATTTGGCCTTTGTGGTGGATGAGACCGTCACCGCCCAACAGATCGAGGAAACCCTGTCCTCGGCCCTCGGCGATACGCTTGCCGGGCTGCGCCTTTTCGATGTTTACCGCAGCAAACATATTGATTCCAATAAAAAAAGTGTCGCTGTGGGGTTGACCTTCCAAGACCTATCGTCCACTCTCACCGACGCGGAGATTGCGCAACGGATGGGCAAGGCGGTGGCGGCGCTGCAGGCCAAGCTGAACGCCCAACTACGCTAGCTCTCCTTCTGTCTCTAATAGTGTGCCGGGGCAACCGGCGAGTACAGTCCTTCGGGGGAGGCTGACTTTTGTGGCGACGCTGACCAAGGCACAGATGGCGGAACGGCTGTTTGCGGAGTTGGGTTTCAACAAGCGCGAAGCCAAGGAGTTCGTCGAGGCCTTTTTTGAGGAAATTTCGCTGGCCCTCGAGCAAAACGAGGCGACCAAGCTATCCGGCTTCGGCAACTTCGAGCTGCGCGACAAGGACGAGCGCCCCGGCAGAAACCCCAAAACCGGCCAAGCTGTCCCCATTTCCGCCAGACGTGTGGTGACCTTCCATCCCGGCCAAAAACTCAGAAACCGGGTGAGCGGCTATGCCGGGCCGGAACCCAATGACTGACGCCCAGGCCATTCCCACCAAGCGCTACCTATCCATAGGCGAGGTCAGCAAGTTGCTCGGCGTCAAGCCCCATGTGTTGCGCTATTGGGAGCAGGAGTTCCCGCAGCTCAGCGGAATCAGGCGGCGTGGCAACCGCCGCTACTACCAACAGCGGGAAGTTCTGCTGCTGCAGCAAATCCACTGCCTGCTGCACGACCAAGGGTTCACCATCAACGGTGCCCGTCAACGCCTGCAGGCCGAGGACGCCCGCGAGGACCAAACCCAAGCCGACCTCCTGCGCCGCCAATTGATCGCCGAACTCGAAGGCCTGCTGCAAAAAATTCGCTGACGCCGGCGCCGGCCAAGGCCGGCCTGTCGGGCAACAGAGACCGCGAGGGCCGGTTCCCTGTCCGTTGGCCCTCCGCCATCGATGGCTTCCGAACCGACCTGCCTTGGGTTATGCTTCCAGCCATTGCCGGGGCGTAGCGCAGTCTGGTAGCGCACTTGACTGGGGGTCAAGTGGTCGCAGGTTCAAATCCTGCCGTCCCGACCAATCGCAACGAGTGGCTGCGCCGCTGCCAGCGCAATCTTCGGAGGACCAACCCATGGCGGAAAGACTGCCCCTGTTTATCGGCGGCAAATTCACGCACAGCGAGAGCAACGAAACCTTGGCGGTGCATGACCCGGCCACCCAGGAAGTGCTGTCGGAGGTGCCCTTCGCCAGCCGCAAGGAAATCGACGAAGCGGTGGCCAGCGCCAGAAGCACCTTCGTCACTTGGCGGGAAACCCCCACCCCGGAGCGAGCGCGGCTGATGCTGCGCTACCAGGATCTGCTCAAGCAGCATCAAAACGACATCGCCAAGACCTTAAGCCGGGAGACGGGCAAGACCTTCGCGGATGCTCAGGGCGACGTCTGGCGCGGCATCGAGGTGGTGGAGCACGCCTGCAACATCGCCAGCCTGATGATGGGGGAGACGGTGGAGAACGTCGCCGGGCGCATCGACACCTACAGCTACACCCAACCCCTCGGCGTGTGCGTCGGCGTCACGCCTTTCAACTTCCCGGCCATGATTCCCCTGTGGATGTTTCCCTTGGCCGTCGCCTGTGGCAATACCTTCGTGCTTAAGCCCTCCGAGCAGGACCCGATGACCCCCAACCGTCTGACTGAGCTGTTCGTCGAAGCCGGGGCGCCGGACGGAGTGCTGCAGGTCATTCACGGCGGCAAGGAGCAAGTCAATGCCCTGCTCACCCACCCGGACGTCCGCGCCATCTCCTTCGTCGGCTCCGTGCCGGTGGCGCAGCACGTTTACCGCATCGGCACCCAACACCTCAAGCGGGTGCAGGCCATGGCGGGGGCCAAGAACCACATGGTCGTCATGCCGGACGCCAACAAGGATCAGGTCATCAACAGCTTAGTGGGCGCATCCTGCGGTGCCGCGGGGCAGCGCTGCATGGCCATTAGCGTGGCCGTGTTCGTCGGCGAGGCGGCCAACTGGATCCCCGAAGTGCGGGACGCGATGGCCACAGTCCGCCCCGGCGCTTGGGATGATGACGGTGCCGGCTACGGTCCGCAGATCACCCCCCAGGCCAAGCAGCGCATCCTCGGCTTCATCGACGCTGGCAAGCAGGAGGGGGCGGACTGCCTCCTCGACGGCTCGGACTGTCAGGTGGAGGGCTACCCGAACGGCAACTGGGTGGGGCCGACCCTGTTCAGCAACGTCTCCATGGACATGAGCGTTTACAAGGAGGAGATCTTCGGCCCGGTGTTGCTCTGCGCCCAGACCGACAGCTTGGACGGGGCCATCGGCATGATCAACGCCAACCCCTTCGGCAACGGCACCTCCATCTTCACTTCCTCTGGCGGCGCGGCGCGCAAGTTTCAGCACGAAATCGAAGTGGGGCAGGTGGGCATCAACATCCCCATCCCGGTGCCCCTGCCCTTCTTTAGTTTCACCGGCTGGCGGCAATCCTTCTTCGGCGACCAGCACGCCTACGGCAAGCAGGCGGTAAAGTTCTACACCGAAACCAAGACGGTGACGGCCCGCTGGTTCGACGAGGCGCCGGCCGGCGGTCCCAACATGACCATCAAGCTGTGTTAGTGTCCTGTCCCGCAAACAGCACCACATCATCTACGGGTCTTTCGGGCTTGCATGGAACATCCAGCCAACCACCGATTTTCGGCGTGAGAGCGATCCGTTTTCAAGCGGCTTGTTCCGCTGGCACGAGCGCTAGGTCGAAGTGCCGTGCTTGGCGCTGCAGGTGTTTGATCTGGCGGTCGCGACGCTCCGTTTCCATGGCCGCCAAGTCGCGTTCGACGTACTCCTCGCCGCGGGTCAGCATGGCGTACATCAACCGGGCCAGTTGATGGGCGGTTGCCTTGACCGCCTTGGCGGAGTCCATGCGCGAGAGGCGTCGGCGATGCGCTGCGCCGATGGCGGTCTTGCTGTTGCGGGCGGTGCTCGCCGCCATGCGCAACGCCTGACCGACCCGGTTGGTCTGTCTAGCCGGTGGGCCGCCCAGACGCTTGTCGCCGCTGATGCGGGTCCCGGGCGCCAAGCCCAGCCACGAGCAGAAGTGGGCGGCCGTGGCAAAGCGCGACAAGTCCGCGCCGACCTCCGCGGCGACCGTCAGGGCCGTCTCCACGCCCACGGTCGGAATCGCGGTCAAGTCGGCCCCCAGCATTTGCCGCAACCGTTCCCGCAGGAGGCGTTCGCGGGCGCTCCGCGCCGTCGGGGACGGCTGGTTCGCCGCCCTGTTCCGGGCCTGTCCGTCAAGTTCGGCGTTGATGCGCGTCTCGCACGCCTCGATCTGGCCTTGCAGCACGTCGTGGCGGACCAACGCCTGTTCCAGGGCGAACAGGTGCTCGCCGCGCCAGTTGCCCTGCAGGCTTGCCGCGATGGTCGCCTCGTCGGCCTTGCAGCGCCCATCCCGGCACCGCGCCAGCGCCGCCCCGTCTCGCTCGCCCGCGACGATGGCGCGCACGATCAACTGGCCGGTCTTGCCCATGATGTCGCTCAGCACATTGTCCAACTGCACGTTCATTTGCGTCAGCGCCTTTTGCATGTGTTGCGCCGAGCGGCTGCGGTCGCGGATGAGTTGGCCGCGCTGGCGCACGTAGGAGCGCATCGGACACAGTGCGTCCGGCGCCCGGAACGCTCCCCGCAACAGTCCGTAGCTCATGAGTTGCCGGACCCATTGGCAGTCCAGCACGTCGCTCTTGCGCCCGCTCACCTGCTTGGTCGCCCTCGGGTTCACCAGGCACACCTCGAAACCCGCCCGGTCGAGCACCTCGAACACCGGGATCCAGTACACCCCCGTGGACTCCATCGCCACTTGGCGAACCCCGCACGCCCCAAGCCATTCGGCCATTGCCTCCAGATCGCCCGTGAACGTCCCGAAGTTGCGCACCGGATCCTCGAACCGCGAGGGGTCCACCGCCACGTAGTGCTTGCGCTTGCCCACGTCGATGCCCGCACAGTCCGGATGAACGACCTCCAAAGGCGCCGCTTTCTTGCCAGCCATCTCAAATCCCTCCACTATTGTCCAACGGTCGCGTTGGGCGAGGCTGCGGCAAAACGTTCACTCTTGCATACGGGGTCGCGGCACAAGGCCGCGCCGCCAGCGTTAAAACGCCGATCACAGCCCGGGCCAAACTCCTGGACGGGTGCGCACACACCAGTGCCTGAACGGCCTCGCGCCCAACGCGACCGCCTTTATATCGGATATTGGAAGCGCGTGACGCACCCTCAGGTTCCCTGCGCGTCAGCGCAGCGAATCCGCTGCGAGAACTCCTGGCTGCGTTGCTCCGCCTTGTGTGGAGCCCGCCACAGGGCGTTGTCGCGCCTTGCCAGGAGCCAAAAATCCCTCGCGTCCAAAGCGCACTTATTTGCGCGACAGCACGCTAAGGCGCAGGAACGGCCATGGCGGTTTTGCGCAGCGCAACCAACGGTGGTCGGGCGTCATCGAATCGACGCTTGAGCTGCGGAACAGCCGGTAGGCAGAGCTTATGGCGATTCTGGAAACGAAAAGGCTGCGGTTAAGGCCCCTCGCGGAGGCGGACATTCCCGTCCTGCACCGCTTCTGGACCCAGCCGGACGTGCGCCGCTACCTGTGGGACAATGTCATCATCTCCATGCAGCGGGTGGCGGAAGTCGTCACTGCCAGTTCCGCCTTCTTTGAACAATGCGGCTCCGGCTTCTTCGCCATCGAGTCGAAGGACAGCCCAGGTACCTTGTTGGGTTTCTGCGGCCACCGGCAGTTTGAGGACGGGGAGACGGTGGAACTGCTGTACGGCATCCTGCCCGAGCACTCAGGGCAGGGCTTGGTCACGGAAGCGGCCATTGAGGTGATGCGCCACGGCTTCCGAACCTGCGGGTTCGAGAAAGTTATCGCTGTGACGGACACGCCCAATCAGAAATCGGTGAACGTCATGCAGCGGCTCAGCATGGTCTTTCAGCGCCGTTGCGAATGGCGCGGATTGGACACGGTCTTCTACGAGATGGACCAAGCCGACTTTCCTGGCTGAACTTTCATGGCCAAGGCCTGCCTGCTTCGCTTGCAGCTGCATTTCGGCGGCTGCCGCTCGCTCAAGGAGAAGCGCCGCCGTTTGCGTGGCCTGCGCGACCGCTTGGGCCAAGCGGCAAACTTGGCGGTCTGCGAGAGCGGCCAGCAGGACGCTCATCAACGCTCCGAATGGTCCATCATCGCCATCGCCACGGATGCCGGGGGGGTGGATAGAATCTTGGCGGAAGCCGAACGGCTGGTCGAGCAGTTCTTGGACGCGCAACTGGTCGGCGCACAACGGGAGTGGTTGTGTTAATGGGCGGCTGCGCGTCTTCAACCATCGCGCTCCGCCGGGATGGCTCATCCATACCGGCCGTTGGCGGGACCCCGACGTGGACAAGCCCCTAAACGCGCTGCTGACGAAGGCGGACACTCTCGCCAGCCGTCTGCTGCATCTGCTGCCGCCGCCGTCGAGGGTGGATTGGCGCACCCAACCAGCGGCGTTTTGGTGCAAGGATGGCTTGCAGCGTGGTTTCTCCGCACATGGGGAACTGGACGACATCCGCTTGAACGACCTGCGCGAAATCGACCGGCAGAAGGCCCGTCTGGTCGCCAACACCCGCCAGTTTCTGGCTGGCCACCCGGCCAACAACGCCCTGCTTTGGGGGGCGCGGGGCACCGGCAAGTCCTCCTTGGTGCATGGCCTGCTGAACCAGTTCGCCGACTCAGGCCTGCGCTTGGTGGAGGTCAACAAGACGCAGCTAGCGGCGCTGCCGGAAATCCTCCAGCGGCTGCGCAGCGTCCCCTATAAATTTGTGCTCTTTTGCGACGACCTGTCCTTTGAGGCCAATGACGCCTCCTACAAGGCCCTGAAGAGCGCCTTGGAGGGCTCCATCTTCAAGTCCTCCGGCAATGCGCTGATCTACGCCACCTCCAACCGCCGTCACCTGTTGCCGGAAACGATGGCGGACAACGAGGCGGCCGGCTTCGTCGGCGGCGAGCTGCACCAGGGCGAGGCGGTGGAGGAGAAAATTTCCCTTTCCGACCGCTTTGGCCTGTGGCTTTCCTTTCATCCCTTCCGGCAAGACGCCTACTTGGCCATCGCCCGTCACTGGGTCGAAGCTTTGGCCCAACGCCATAAAGCTGCGCTGGTCTGGAACGACGAAACCAGGGCGGCTGCCTTGTGCTGGGCCCTGAGCCGGGGTGCCCGCAACGGCCGCACCGCCGAGCACTTCGCCAAGCATTGGGTGGGGCTGGCCCTGCTTGACGCGGACATCGGTGCTTGAGGCAGCGCCACAGCGCGACAGCGTCACAACCCCCAGCAAAGCGACGACAAAGGCGCCGAGTTCCCGCCGAAGAACGCCAAGACGCCCATTATTCGATAATACACTCCGCCCGTTCTGGTGTGACGCGGTGCTCTAAGTGGCCGAGCTTCTCGATCTCCACCCGCACGATATCCCCTTCCTTGAGGAACTTGGGCGGCTTCATGGCGGCGGCAACGCCGCTGGGCGTGCCCATGAACAGCACATCCCCCACCTCTAGAGTGAACGCCTTGGTGAGATGGGCGACGGCGTCGTAGCAATCGAAGATCAAATGCTTGGTGTTGGAGTGCTGCCGCACTTCGCCGTTGACGATGCAGCGGATGTCGAGATTGTGCGGATCCCCCACTTCATCCGAAGTTACCAAGTAGGGACCAAAAGGGCCGTGGCTGTCGAAGGACTTGCCGATCTGCATGGTCATGGCCGCCATCTGCCAGTCTCGCACACTGACATCGTTGCCGCAGCAGTAGCCGGCGATGACCTCAGGCGCTCGTTCTCTGGGCACATGCTTGCAGCGCTTGCCGATGATGGCGCAAAGCTCCGCCTCGTAGTCCAAGGCCGAGGACACGGACGGCAGGTTGATCTCCCCGTAGGGACGGTTGACGCAGGTGCGCTGCTTGTTGAACCACATCTGGGTTTCCGGCTTTTTCATGCCGGTCTCTTCAATGTGGTCCGCATAATTCAGGCCGATGCCGAGTATCTTGCCTGGATTCGGAACCGGGGCGGACAGCTGCACGGCAGCCAAGGAAAGCACTCCGACAGCCTGCTCCGCCGCCAGCCGCGCCGCCGCCAAAGCCGGCTCCCCTGCGGCCAGGAACTCCAGCATGGTGGCGGGCACCCCGGCCACGCCGGCGAGATCAACCAAGCCATCCTCCTGCACCACACCGAGATGCTCGGTGCTGTTGTCCGCGACGGTGAAAGTAACGAGTTTCATGAATGGCCCCTATGCTTGCGCCAACTGGGCTAAAACCCCTGCTGCACCACGTCCTTCGGAATCAGCGGATAGGAGATGCCGGCCCACTTCTGCACCACCCGCACCACTTGGCAAGCATAGCCGAACTCGTTGTCGTACCAGACGTAGAGCACCACCCTGTTGTCCTTGGCCAAGGTGGCGCCGCCATCGACGATGCAGGCGTGGCGGTTGCCGACGAAATCCGAAGACACCACGTCCGCCGCCGAGGTGTAGTCGATTTGCCGTTGCAGGCTGGAGTGCAGGGCGGTGTTGCGCAGAAAGTCGTTGATGCCCTCCACGGTGACGGTCTCGGACAGGGTGAGGTTGAGGATGGCCAAGGAGACATTCGGCGTGGGCACTCGGATGGCGTTGCCGGTCAGTTTGCCCTGGAGCTCCGGCAGCAATTCCGTAACCGCCGACGAAGCGCCGGTCTCGGTGATGACCATGTTCAGTGGCGCCCCCCGGCCGCGCCGGTTCTTCTTGTGGTAGTTGTCGATAAGGTTCTGGTCGTTGGTGTAGGCGTGGACCGTCTCCATGTGGCCATGCACCAGCTTGTAGCGCTCGTTCATCGCCTTCATCACCGGCACGATGGCGTTGGTGGTGCAGGAGGCGGCGCCGAGTACGCGGTCTCCGGCGTCGACGTCGTTGGCGTTGACGCCGGAGACGATGTTCTTGATGCCGCCCTTCGCGGGTGCGGTGAGGATGACCTTGGCGGCACCCGGGCTGCGCAGGTGGACGCCCAAGCCATCCGCGTCCCGCCAAACGCCAGTGTTGTCGATGACGATGGCGTCCTTGATGCCGTATTGGGCGTAATCGGCCTGAGCCGGCGCATCGGCATACAGCACCCGCACCACGTTGCCGTTGGCGATCAGGCAGCTGTTTTCCTTATCCACCCGCAGGGTGCCCGGAAAGGCGCCATGCACGGAGTCCCGGCGCAGCAGGGAGGCCCGTTTTAGCAGGTCGTTGGGACCGCCGCGCCGCACCACGATGGCCTTCAGGCGCAGTTGATGACCGCCGCCGGTTTTCTCTATCAACAGCCGCGCCAGCAGCCTGCCGATGCGCCCGAAGCCGTACAGCACGATGTCCTGAGGACGCTGCAAGGGCGGAATGTGGCGCCCGATCGCCTCCGCGCATTCGCGCCGCACAAAGGCCGAGGGATCGATGCCATTGCCCTCGGATTCCTCCATGAAGCGGGTGGCCAGCTTGCCCACGTCTAGGTGGCAGGGGCCCAGATCCAGCCGCGACAGGGCCTCCAGGATGGGATGGCTTTCGAATTCCGACAGCTCGTTTTGGGCCACTTGGCGAACGTAACGATGCGTCTTCATGATCTGGGTGACGCTTTGGTTGTGCAGCGCCCGCCCGTAGCAGTAAGTGACCACGTTCTTGCGGTACAGACGGCCGATGATGGGGATCATGGCCTCGGCCAAGACCTCCCGTTCCTTCCAGTCCGGGAAATAGTCTTCAAGGTTCGGCAGCGCCACTGGATTTCCACTCCAAAAAACGTTTGTGGAGGGCCGGCCCCTCCGCAAGCGGCGGATTATACGGCTTGCGCCAACCGCGCAACAGGAACAGGAGTGCAAATTCCGCCCACAAAGGGGCAACCCTTGGGCTTTTACGCCAACGCCGGAGCGCTAAATTAGCGGAAACTGTCGTTCAGCCGCGCCAACTCCCGGCTGCCGGGGCAGAGGTCCTCTTCCGTGAGCGCGTTCAGGGGCGTTTCCACGGTTTCCAGGATGTCGTGGCAGTCGGCGGCGTCCGGGTCAACGTACAAGAGGCCCGTCAGCACCTCACCCTCGTCCTGGCAGCGCTGCACATGGGCCAAGGCGCCGATGCGGTCATGCACGTCGTAGTTGGCGTCCACCTTGCGCAAGCGCAGGGTTGATCCGTCCGGCATCAGCAAGTCCTCGGCGGACCCGGGTTCGTAGTCCGCGTTGATCTCGGCGCTCTGAGGGATGTAGTCCGCCTCCATCAGCTTGCCGCTGTGCTCGCGCACGTACTGGAAGCTCTTAGTGGAGCCGTTGTGGTTGTTGAAGGCCACGCAGGGGGAGATGACGTCCAGAAACGCCATGCCGGGATGCATCAACCCGGCCTTAATGAGGGGCGCCAACTGCCGCTTGTCTCCAGAGAAGCTGCGCCCTACGAAGCTGGCCCCGATCTGCAGGGCCATACTGGCCAAATCGATGGGTTCGTAGAGGTTGGGCACGCCGCGCTTGCTGGTGGAGCCGCGGTCATTGGTGGCGGAGAACTGCCCCTTGGTCAGCCCGTAGGTGCCGTTGTTGTCAACGATGTAGAGCATGTTGATGCGGCGGCGGACGATGTGCGCGAACTGGCCGAGACCGATGGAGGCGCTGTCCCCGTCTCCAGAGACGCCGATGCAGTAGAGCGCCCGGTTGGCCAGGTTGGCGCCGGTGGCTACGGACGGCATTCGCCCATGCACGGAGTTGAAGCCGTGGGACTTGTCCAAAAAGTAGCTGGGCGTCTTCGATGAGCAGCCGATGCCGGACAGCTTGGCGAAGCGATGCGGCGGCAGGGACAGTTCAGCGCAGGCTTGAACGATGGCGGCGCTCACCGAGTCATGCCCGCAACCGGCGCACAGGGTGGAGACCGCGCCCTCGTAGTCCCGCCGGGTCAGGTTGAGTTCGTTCAGCGGCAGCAGCGGATGACGAGCGCGTGGTTTGGCGACGAAGGTCATGCGCCCACCTCCTTAAGCCGTGGCAACTTCTGCGCCCTGTAGTGGTCAAGCACTTGACGGTGAATCTCGTCGGCGGAAACCGACAGGCCGGCGTAGTAGCGCAGGGAGATGAGCTTGGCGGGGTTCAGGTCCCCTTCGTTGCTCAGCAGGGTGCGCATCTGCCCGTCCCGGTTCTGATCGACCACGAACACCATTGCATGCCTGTCGATGAATTCGTAAACCTCCGCGCCGAAGGGGAAGCCGCGCACCCGAATCCGGTCCAGCCGGACGCCATCCTCCCGCAGCAGGTCCAGCGCCTCCTGCATGGGGGCGGCGCTAGTGCCGTAGTAGAGGATGCCGGCCTTGCGGCCGTCCGACTGGATTTCCGCTTGGGGCACCAAGGTTGCCGCCGTGGCCCACTTGCGCTGCAAGCGCTCCATGTTGCGCTGATAGGCGTCGGGGTTTTCGGTGTAAACGGCAAACTCGTCCCTGGAAGTGCCTCTGGTGAAGAAGGCGCCCTTGCTCGGATGGGTGCCGGGTAAGGTGCGGTAGCCGATGCCGTCGCCATCGACATCCAGATAGCGGCCGAACCTTTCAATGCCGTCCAGCGCCGCCGCGTCCAGCACCTTGCCCCGATCGTAGCGGCGGGCGTCGTCCCAGGCCAAGGGCTCGGAGACGCTATCGTTCATGCCCAGATCCAAGTCGCTCATCACGATGACCGGGGTTTGCAGCCGGTCCGCCAGATCCAAGGCATCGGCGGCAAAGTCAAAGCATTCCTTGGGGGTGGAAGGGAACAGCAGCACATGGCGAGTGTCCCCGTGGGAGGCGTAGGCAGCACCGAGCACGTCGCTCTGCTGGGTGCGGGTGGGCATGCCGGTGGAGGGGCCGGCGCGCTGAACGTCGAACAGCACCGCTGGGATTTCCGCAAAGTAGGCGAGGCCGAGAAACTCCGACATCAGGGACACCCCGGGGCCGCTGGTGGCGGTGAAGGCGCGCGCCCCGTTCCAGGCCGCGCCGATGACCATGCCGATGGCGGAGAGCTCGTCCTCCGCTTGGATGACGGCGAACTTCCTGCGCTCGGTCTTCCTTTCCACCCGCAGACGGTTGGCGTAGCGCTCGAAGGCTTCGGCCATCGACGTCGAAGGCGTGATGGGATACCAGGCGCACACCGTGGCGCCGCCGTACAGGGCGCCCAAGGCGGCGGCGGTGTTGCCGTCGATGAAGATCCCCTCGCCGTTGGCGTCCGTGCGCCGCACTTGGTGTTCGATGGGGCTGTCCAAGTAATCCAAGGCGTAGCGGCGGCCCAACTCCAAGGCGTGGATGTTGGGTCGAATGAGATCGTCCTTGCCCTTGTACTGCTTGGCCACCATGCCGGTGATGACGTCGAACTCGATGTTCAGCAGGGCCGAAAGGGCACCCAGATAGACGATGTTCTTGAACAGCGCCCGCTGCTTCAGGTCCGTGAACTCCGTAAGCAGCAGGGTGGCGATGGGCATGCCGATCTCGCGGATGTCGTTGCGCCTTAGGGATGCCGCCAATGGCTTGGAGTTGTCGTAGAACAGATAGCCGCCGGGCTTCAAGGCGGCGACGTCCTCAGCGTAGGTTTCGGCGTTCATGGCCACCATGATGTCCACCCCTTCGCGGCGGCCTAGGTAGCCCTGTTCATTCACCCGTACTTCAAACCAAGTGGGCAATCCCTGAATATTGGAGGGGAAGATGTTGCGCGCCGCCACTGGCACCCCCATGCGGAACAGCGCCTTGGCGAACATGCCGTTGGCGCTGGCGGAGCCGGAGCCGTTGACGTTGGCGAAGCGAATGACGAAGTCGTTGTAAGTGACGTTCATCCGGCGTAGGACCCCAGTTGCGGCAGATGCACCACGGAGCGCTGCATGTCCCAGGCGTTGGTGGGGCAGCGCTCCGCGCACAGGCCGCAGTGCAGGCACACGTCTTCATCCTTGACCATCACCCGGCCGGTGGCCAGCGGGCCGGAAACGTAGAGGTCCTGCTCCGTGGTCAGGGCCGGCGCAGTCAGGCGCTGACGCAGTTCGTCCTCCTCCCCGTTGTCGGTGAAGGAAATGCAGTCCATGGGACAGATATCGACGCAGGCGTCGCACTCGATGCACAGCCGGTCGGTGAACACCGTCTGCACGTCGCAGTTCAGGCAGCGCTGCGCCTCCTTGGCCCCCAAGCGCCGGTCAAAGCCCAGCTCCACCTCGATCTTAATGTTGCCGAGGGCCTGTTTTTTGTCCGCATGGGGCACCAGATAGCGCACGGCGGGGTCGTGCTCACTGTCGTAGCTCCATTCATGGATGCCCATCTTGGTGCTGAGCAGGTTGACCCCTTCGGGTGGTCGGTCCGCCTTCAGGTCCTGCCCTTGGCAGAACAGGTGGATGGAGATGGCCGCTTGGTGGGCGTGGGCGGAGGCCCAGATGATGTTCTCCGGGCCGAAGGCGCTGTCCCCGCCGAAGAACACCTTGGGGTGGGTGGACTGCAAGGTGGTCTCATCCAGGATGGGGCAGTCCCATTTGTCGAACTGAATGCCCACGTCCCGCTCGATCCAAGGGCAGTGATTCTCCTGGCCGATGGCCATGAGGATGCGGTCCGCCTTTAGGAATACGTCCGGCTCGCCGCTCGGCTCGTAGCGCAGGCGCCCGTCCTCCCCCTTGACCGGTTTGACGCAGCCGAAGATGACGCCCTTGAGCTTGCCGTTCTCGTGGACGAATTCCTTGGGCGGGCGGTTGTTGACGATGGGGATGCCCTCGCTCATGGCGTCCTCCTTCTCCCAATCGGACGCCTTCATCACCTCGAAGGCGGAGCGCACCACCACGGTGACGCTGTTCGCGCCGAGCCGCTTGGAGGTGCGGCAGCAGTCCATGGCCGTGTTGCCGCCGCCCATGACGATGACGTCGCCGGCGATGGAGTTGGTGTGGCCGAAAGCGACGCTGGACAGCCAGTCGATGCCGATGGAGATGTGCTGGTCAACCTCCTGACGGCCCGGCAGGTTCAGATCCCGTCCCCTGGGTGCCCCAGTGCCAACGAAGTAGGCGTCGAAGTCCATCGCCAGCATCTCCTTCATGCTGGTGATCTCCTGGTTGAAGTGGCATTCGACGCCCATGTTGAGGATGAGATCGACCTCTTCCTCCAGCACGTCCGCCGGCAGGCGGAAGGCGGGTATCTGGCTGCGCATCATGCCGCCGCCGGCCGGATCCTTCTCGAACAGGTGGACCTCGTAGCCCAAGGGCAGCAGGTCCCGCGCCACCGCCAGCGACGCGGGGCCGGCCCCCAACAGGGCGATGCGCTTGCCGTTCTTGCGGGAGGGCACCCGGGGCAGGTAGGCGGAGATGTCGCCCTTATGGTCCGCCGCCACCCGTTTGAGGCGGCAGATGGCCACGGGCTTCTCCTCGGTGCGCACCCGCCGGCAGGCCGGCTCGCAGGGCCGGTCGCATGTGCGGCCGAGAATGCCTGGAAAGACGTTGCTGTCCCAGTTCAGCATGTAGGCCTCGGTGTAGCGCCCCTGGGCGATCAGGCGGATGTACTCCGGCACGGGCGTATGCGCCGGACAGGCCCACTGGCAGTCCACCACCTTGTGGAAATAGTTCGGGTCAAAAATGTTGGTTGGCTTCATGACTTTTGAGGGGGCTTAGGTGCCTTGCAGCCAGATGCGAACTAGCCGGAATTGGTGCTGCGACCCTAGCAAGAAGGGATGGTTGCTCAAAATCCAACAGACGGAATGTCTCGACAGGGGGCGCACTCTACCTTTTTCTGCGCCATTTAGGAAGACGGACAGCAAGTTCATTTTCCCTGTTGGTCTTCAAGGCATGCGTCCAGCCTTTCCCTGACCGCGCCACTGCCGTGCAAGCGGCGCTGTTGGGCCAACTCATGGCGGCAGCAACTCGCCATTCCTAGTTTGCATAAACACGACTTGACAAAACACGACTTGACAAAACACGACTTGACAAAACACGACTTGACGAAAGAGGAAGAGCGCTGCACACTGGCTGGCATGGCGAAATTCATCGGACGCACGGATGAACTTAAGTTGTTGGCGGGAGCCTTCGAGTCCCCGCGGTCGGAGTTCATCCCAGTTTACGGTCGGCGCCGCGTCGGCAAAAGCGAGCTCATCTTGCAGTTCATGGCCGACAAGCCAGGCGTTTACCACTTGGGGCAGCAGTCCTCTGCGGTCTTGCAAGTGCGTGAGTTTCTGGCTGAGGCAGCCATGGCGCTGGGCATGCCACTGCTCGCGGAATTGCGCACGGACAGTTGGCGGCAGGCGTTGCTTACCGTAGTTGAGCAATGGCGGGCGGCCCATTCCAAAACCAAGCTCATCCTGGCGCTGGATGAGTTTCAATGGCTCGCTGCCTCAAGCCCCGAACTTCTCTCCGCGCTGCAGCAGTGTTGGGATCGGCATTGGCGAAGCGCGGGAAACGTCATGCTGCTGCTATGCGGTTCATATCTAGGGTTCATGGAGCGGGAGGTGCTTGGCAAGTCAAGCCCGCTGTTCGGACGGCGCACCGCGCAGATTCACTTGCAGCCATTCAGTTACTTGGATGCGGCCCGATTCCATCCTAGATGGTCGGATGTGGACAGGGCAAAAGCGTACTCCCTCGTAGGCGGCCTGCCCCAATACCTGCTTTGCTTGGACGATGGCCTCTCCATCAATCAGAACATTCAGCAGCGATTGCTCAATGAATTTGAGCCTCTGTTCCACGAACCGACCTTTCTCCTGCGCGAAGAGCTACGCGAAATTGCACCGTACCATGCGGTTCTCTTCGCAATCGCCTCCGGGGAGGGAACCGTGCCCGCCATCGCCTCCGCCAGCGGGCTGGCGGAGCGAAACCTGCACTATTACTTACAGCAACTCGTAAACCTCGGCTACCTCCGGCGTCGGCATCCACTGGACCGCAAGCGTCCGAATCCCAAGCAGGTGCGCTTTGGCGTTGAGGACCCCTTGCTTCGGTTCTGGTTTCGCTTCGTGTTCCCCAACATGAGCCTCATCCGCAGCGGCGGCGCCAAAGTGGCCTTCGCCGAGCGCATCAGGCCACACTTGGACGCTTGGTTCGGGAGGGGCTTTGAACGCCTGTGTCGGGAGGCGCTGCCGCTCATCTACGCCAGCGAAGGCGTCGGCGCCGGCTTTGAGATCGGCGAATACTGGAGCGCGACGACGCAGATCGACGTGGTCGGCCGGCGCGACGACAACTGGACCGATCTCGGCGAATGCAAGTGGGGCGCAGTGCGTTCGCCGCGCCTGCTGGAGGCTGAACTGGAGCGCAAGGCCAGGGAGTTTCCCAACCACCGTGGCGCCACTCTGGGACGCCGCTACTTCGTTCGCCGCAAACCCGCCGCCAAGGCCGGGGCGAGTGGCTGGCATTCGTTGTCGGACCTGTACGCCCTCAACTCCCCATAGGCTTCGCCACGCGCCCTCAAGTCAGCTGCTCTGGCCGAGACCGCATGCAATGGTCTTCGCGCCTTTGCCGCAGCACCTCATTCCCCAATCGGAAACCGGGCTAAAATGCCCGTCCCCCGCACCCGAATGCCGCCTTTGATGTCCGCTTCTTCCTCCATCTTTCAACCCCTGCCCGCCGATGCGCTGCCGGCCGCGCCGGGGAAGCGGCGGACTTGGGTCGGGCTGGCGGACGGGGCGGCGGGGCATTACGCCGCCGGCGCGGTTGCCACCCATCCGGGGTTGACCCTCATCGTCGCGGTTGACGCGGCGGCGGCTAGGCGGCGCTTGGATGAGCTGGCCTTCTATGGGACGGACGCGGCGCCCATTCTGCACTTCCCCGCTTGGGAGACCCTGCCCTACGATGCCTTCTCCCCCCATCAGGACATCATCTCCGAACGGCTTGCCACCTTGCAGCGGCTGCCCTCCGCCCAACCGGGCGCCTTGGTGGTGCCGGCCGCCACCCTGATGCAGCGTTTGCCGCCGCGCGGCTACATGGACGGGCAGGCGATGTGTTGGGCCTTGGGGCAACGCTTCGACCCGCACGAACAGCGCAGCCGCCTGCAGGCCGCCGGCTATCTGGCGGTGGAGACAGTCAGCCAACGCGGCGAGTTCGCGGTGCGTGGCTCCTTGATGGACATCTACCCCATGGGCCTCGCCCAGCCGGTGCGCATCGACCTGTTTGACGACGAAATCGACTCCCTGCGTCACTTCGATGTTGAGACGCAGCTGACCATTGACCGGGTGCGGCGCATCGAGGTGC
Source organism: uncultured Pseudomonadales bacterium (assembly GCA_958296025.1). GTDB lineage: Bacteria > Pseudomonadota > Gammaproteobacteria > Pseudomonadales > Azotimanducaceae > Azophilus. The sequence continues at coordinate 3,450,292 of OY282430.1, read as the reverse complement.
TGCCGGCCAAGGAGTTCCCTTTCGACGCCGCCGGCATTGCCCGCTTCCGCGGCAATTGGCACGACGCCTTCAATGTGGATGTGCGGCGCTGTCCGGTCTATCAGGACGTCTCCGCCGGCATTGCGCCCAACGGCGTGGAGCATTACCTGCCGCTGTTCTTCGACCGCAGCGAGGGCTTGGCCAGCCTGTTCGACCACTTGCCGGACAACACCCTGATCCTGCAGCAGCCCGGCCTGGAGGGGGCCGTCACCCGCTTCTGGGAGCAGGTCAACAGCCGCCATCGCAGTCTTTCCGGGGACATCGAGCGACCCATCCTGCCGCCATCCGACCTTTATCTGCGTCCAGACGAACTGAACGGCCTGCTGCGCCGCCAACCCCGGGTCATCCTCGGCGAAGAGGGCAAGCATTCAGTCCGCTTCAACGCCAAGCCCCTGCCGAACCTGCAGGCCAACGCCCGCTTGAAGGTTCCGGCGCAGCCGCTCAAGGACTTCCTCGTCGCCAATCCCGAAACCCCGGTTCTGTTCACCGCCGAAAGCAGCGGCCGCCGCACCCTACTGGAGGAGTTCCTCAACCGGGCCGGGTTGCAGCCGAAGGGCTGCGCAGGCTGGGCGGACTTCCGTGGGCGCCGCTGCCGAACAGGACTCACCGTGGCGCCCATGGATCAGGGCCTCTGGCTGGAGGACGCCATCCTCATCACCGAAAGCCAGATCTTCGGCCATCGCCCCGTCGAGGAGCGCATCAGCGGCGCCCGCGCCCTGGACCCGGAGCAGATCATCCGCAACCTGACGGAGCTTTCCATCGGCGCCCCGGTGGTGCATCAGGAGCACGGCATCGGCCGCTACCGGGGCCTGCAAACCCTGAACGTGGATGGAGTGGTCGGCGAATACCTCGCCTTGGAGTACGCCGAGGAAGCCAAGCTGTACGTTCCGGTCACCTCCCTGCACCTGATCGCCCGCTACGCCGGGGTCGATGAGGCGCTAGCCCCCCTGCACCGGCTAGGCTCCGACCAATGGGCCAAGGCGCGGCGACGGGCGGCGGAGAAGGTGGTCGATGCGGCCGCCGAACTGCTCGATGTGTTTGCCCGCCGCGCCGCCCGTCCCGCCCCAAAGCTGCGTTGCGAACAGGCCGAGTACGAGCGCTTCGCCGCCCAGTTCCCCTTTGAGTTGACCGCCGACCAAGCCAAGGCGGTGGACGCGGTGCTGGCCGATCTCGGCTCCGGCAAGCCCACTGACCGGCTGATCTGCGGCGATGTGGGCTTCGGCAAGACCGAAGTGGCCATGCGGGCCGCCTTCGTCGCGGTGCAAAGCGGCAAGCAGGTGGCGGTGCTGGCCCCCACCACCTTGCTGGCGCAGCAGCACTTGGAGACCTTCCGCGACCGCTTCGCGGACTGGCCGGTCCACATCGACATGGCCTCCCGGCTGCGTAGCGCCGGCGAGATCAGGGCCATCGGCGAGCGCTTGGCCAAGGGCGCCATCGACATCCTCATCGGCACCCACCGGCTGCTCGGTGCCGGGCTGGATTTCAAGGACTTGGGGCTGATCGTCATCGACGAGGAGCACCGCTTCGGCGTGCGGCAGAAGGAGCGGCTGAAGGCGCTGCGGGCGCAGGCGGACGTCCTCACCCTGACCGCCACTCCCATCCCCCGCACCCTGAACATGGCGCTGGCCGGCGTACGCGACTTCTCCATCATCGCCACGCCGCCGGCCAAGCGCCTTTCCATCAACACCTTCGTCCACGAGAGGCGCAACCACATCATCCGCGAGGCGCTGAACCGGGAACTGATGCGCGGCGGCCAGGTCTTCTACGTCCACAACCAGGTGCGCAGCATCGGCCAAGCGGCGGAGGCCGTGGCGGCGCTGGCCCCGGAGGCGCGCATCGGCATCGGCCACGGGCAGATGCCCAAACGCCAGTTGGAGCAGGTGATGACGGACTTCCTCCATCGCCGCCTGAACGTGCTGGTGTGCAGCACCATCATCGAAAACGGCTTGGACATCCCCAACGCCAACACCATCATCATCGACCGCGCCGACAAGTTCGGCTTGGCCCAGTTGCATCAGTTGCGCGGGCGGGTGGGGCGCTCTCACCGGCAGGCCTACGCCTATCTTCTGACTCCCCATCCGAGTGCCATGACGCCGGATTCGGTGAAACGGCTCAAGGCCATTGAAGCCGCCGGGGAACTCGGCGTCGGCTTCGCCTTGGCCACTCAGGATATGGAGATCCGCGGGGCTGGGGAATTGCTGGGGGAGGAGCAGTCCGGGCAGATCGAGTCCATCGGCCTGTCTCTGTACATGGACATGCTGGACGCGGCGGTCAAGGCCATCAAACGGGGCGAGCCGCCCAATCTGGACGCCCCCCTGCAACCGGTGAGCCAAGAGGTGAACCTGCATTGCTCCGCACTGATTCCAGAGGACTACCTACCGGACGTGCAACTGCGCCTGATGCTGTACAAGCGCATCAGCGCCGCCGCCAACGATGCCGCCCTGGACGAACTGCGCGCCGAACTGATCGACCGCTTCGGGCGCTTGCCGCCGCCCCTTATGCAGTTGTTCCGGGTCACCGCCCTGAAGCTGCGCCTGAACCGCATCGGCGCCAGCCGCTTCGACCTGGGCGAGAACGGCGGCCGAGTGGAGTTCAGCAAGGACGCCAAGGTCGATCCCGCCGCCGTCGTCAGCCTAGTGCAGCGGCAGCCCAGCACCTACCGCTTGGCCGGCCCCACGCGCCTGCGCATCATCCGCGCCCTGCCCACCTTGGACGAGCGCTTCGCCTTCGCCGACCAACTCTTCCACGCGCTGACGCCAAGCGCGGCGCAGCCCAGCGGCATCGCCGCCGGATGAACATGCGACCCGGCGCCGGCCAGCCAGCAGGTTCCGCCAAGGCCGGCGGACTAAAACTTGGCCTAGCGGCGGTTCTGTTGTCGTTTCCGGCTGTCGCGGTCGAACCTGAGGAGGCACAAGACCTGCTGCATGGACGTTGGTACGCCGCCGAGGTCATCATTTTTGAGCACCTCAGCACCGCCGACATCGGCCCGGAAGACTTGGTCCGCTTCAATGAGCGATTCTACCCAGCCAACATCCGCGCCATGGCCGAACCAAACCCTTGGAGCGCCGCCGAACTGGACCCCTTCACCCGCGTCTGCTTGGAATTCCCCCGGTTGGAAGTGCGGTTGCCCAACCCGCCGTCGCCAGCACTGGCTGAGGACGCCGGAATCCAACCACAGCCGGCGGCGCCAACCGCCGATGGCGACGCCCCCACTTCGTTCGTTGAAGAAATGCCTCGGCGCGAGCCGCCCACCATCCACCCGACTCTGGCGCCGCATCCCCTGCTGGACTTGCTAAGCGCCGCCGCCGCCGCCGAGCGCCTCCTCCAGCAAAACAGCTATCGCTGGCTGGACGCGAGCGCCCTGCAACTGCAAGCGGAGGTGCGCCGCATCCGCCGGGTGCCCAACCTGCGAGTGATTTGGCACGGGCGCTGGATGCAGCCGACGCCGGCCCGCGACGCCGGCGAGCCCCTGCTGCTGCAAATGGGGCCGCAGTCCAACAGCCTCCATTCACTGGAGGGCACCCTGCAAATCACCCTAGGCCGCTACCTGCATTTCCAAGCGGAACTCTGGCGCCCAGCGCAGGGGCCGCCGGCCAGCGAATCGGGCGAACAGGGCGCCTTCCCCCACGTCACCCTAAACCAAAGCCGCACCATGCGCAGCAACGAACTGCATTATTTGGACCACCCCGAAATCGGCGTCTTGGTGCGCATCGACCCGGTGCCCCCAGCGGCGGAGTTAGTGAAAGCTTTGGAGCTATGGAAACGAGCTTCCGCCTAGCCGCACTGCTAAGGGCGACGCAGATAGCTGTGGTTGCTACTCTCTACCTCAAGTCGCGGGTGACAGTTGCCGCTTAAGTGCCGACTCCCTTGGAGGAATGGGGCCGTGCGGTCCCAAGTGGGACCGATGGCCGCAGTGCAAAGCACTTTGCCGCACCTGCCCAGCCGCACCAAGAAGCCGTAGCCTGTCCAAGTCGGGGCAGCGTTGTGGATGTCTTCTGCGACATCTTCTATGCTTTTTGCACAAGCACATGATGTCCTTGGCGGCGCTATTCACCAAATGCCCCCTCCGAGAAAATGGGTTAGACAATCCCCGAAACCAAAGCTGCACGGTGCGCAAACCCCGCTGCTCGGCGTTCTGGCCTTGGCTTTGCTGGTGGCCGCCAGCTACTTCCCAGCGGTGTTCGGCGGCTTCGTGTGGGACGACCGGGTATTCACCGAAGCCGTGCCGGTGCGGGAGTTCTCCGGCCTTTGGCGAATCTGGCTCTCGCCTAGTGAAATCGAATTCGAAGGGCACTACTGGCCCCTGACCTACACCACCTTTTGGCTGGAGCACAAGCTGTGGGGCTTTGCCCCGGCCGGCTTCCACATCGTTAACCTAGCGCTGCACGCCGTCAACGCGGCGCTGCTCTGGCGCCTGCTTGAACGGCTTGCAGTGCCAGGTGCTTGGTTGGCGGCGGCGGTCTTCGCAGTGCATCCGGTACATGTTGAAGCTGTTGCCTGGATCATGGGACGCAAGGACTTGTTGGCGACGCTGCTCTACTTGGCTGCCGCGGCAGTTTGGATGAGCTTCATCGAAGCGCCGCACTCGAGGCGGCGAACAAGGCGCTACTTTCTGGCCTTGGGCCTGTTTGCCGCCGGCCTGCTGTGCAAGTCCATAGGCGTAACCCTGCCGGTAGCCTTGCTGGTTTTGCGCTGGTGGAAACGCGGCCGCGTCACTGGGTTGGACATGCTTCGGCTGGCACCGTTTTTCGTAGTGGGCGCCGGCATTGCCGCGGCGGACCTGAGCTACTACGAAGAAGCCGTTGAAATGGACCACGCTTTGTTTGAGCGGCCAATCGTCGCCGCCAAAGTGCTGTGGTTCTATTTGGGCAAGCTGCTGTGGCCGACTGGCTTGGTCGCCATTTATCCGCGGTGGGAGGTGGATGCCGCCGACCTGCTCGCATGGAGCTGGGTGGCAGCCGCGTTGGCCCTACCGACGGCCTTGTGGCTTTTGCGCCGCCGCATTGGCAGGGGCCCCTTGGCCGGCGCACTGTTCTTTGCACTCACCCTGTCGCCGGTGCTCGGGTTCGTGGAATTTGGCTACATGCAGTTCTCGTTCGTCGCCGATCGCTACCAATACCTTGCCAGCGTTGGTCCCTTGGCTGTCGTCATCGCCGCCGCCAATGGCGTCGGGCGACGAAGGCTCCCGAGATGGAGCTTGGCCGCCTTCGTTGCAGCTGCGCTGGCCCTGCTGGGCGCATTGACGTGGCGCCAAGCCGACGTCTATCGAGACGACGTGGCGTTCTTCAACTACGTCATTGAGCGCAATCCAACGGCGCGGCACGCTCATCTGAACCTCAGCAGGGGACTGTTCGAATCCGGGCGGTGGGAGGACGGGCTGGCCGCCGTGCGCACCCACATCGCCCAAACACCAAACGAACCCACGGGGCACTACAATGCCGGCTTGGCGCTCCTGCGGTTGGGGCGGCCCGACGAGGCGCTGGAGAGCCTGCAGCGCGCCCTCCTGCTCGATGCGGACATGGAAAATGCGCAATTCGTCGCCGGCCTAGCCTTGGCGCGGCTGGGGCATCTGGAGGAGGCTGCGTCACGCCATCACCACGCATTGGAAATTGATCCGAACCATCTAGCCGCCCGCGTGGAGGTCGGCAATGTGCTCGGAAGGCTGGGCCGCTTGGCCGAAGCGGAGCGGCACCTAACTCTTGCCGTGGAAACCAGCCCGAACCACCTAGGGGCGCTAATGGCCCTCGCCACGACGTTGTTTCTACAACAGCGCCATCAAGAAGCGCTGGACATCTACAGCCGCGTTGTCGAGTTGGCTCCAGACAACGTCCGGGCCCATTCTGGTGCCGGCGCCGCCTTGCATTACCTAGGCCGTGACGATGAGGCGCTGAAGCGCATCGACCAAGCCCTCGCTCTGGACCCGACCTTGGCGGAGGCGCGCGCCAACCGCGTGGCCATCGCCAAAAGCATCGCCGCCAAAAAACCTCCCCCATCCTCCCCGAACCCGTAAGACTCCCACACAGGCAGCAAAAACAGTTACTCTTCACCCCAAGTCGCGGATGACAGTTGCCGCTTGAGTGCCAACTCCCTTGAAGGAACGGGGCCACGCAGCCCCAAGAGGAACCGATGGCCGCAGTGCAAAAGCATTTTGCCGCACCTACCCAGTCACACCAAGAAGCCATAGCCTGTCCACGTCGGGGCAGCGTTGTGGATGTCTTCTGCGGCATCGGGGGCCTAAGCCACGGCTTCGTGTCGGAGGGCTTTGACGTCAGGGCGGGAATCGACATTGACGCCTCCTGCCGCTACGCCTACGAGCGCAACAACGGAGCTAGGTTCATCGGTCGGGACGTTGGCGATCTGCGTGGTGGCGAAATCAACCACCTGTTCGCCAAAGACGAACCGCGCATCTTGGTCGGCTGCGCACCATGCCAGCCCTTTTCCACTTACAGCCAGAACCGGTCCGACGCGAAATGGCGGCTGCTCGCGGAATTCGGGCGCCTTGTAAGTGAAGTTCAACCCGATGTGGTTTCAATGGAGAACGTCCCGCGCCTCACCAGCTTCCACAAGGGCGAACTGTTCAAGCAATTCGAGGCGGCGCTTAAAACGGCCGGCTACGATGTCCGGTGGAAGGTCGTCAACTGCGCGGACTACGGGGTGCCGCAGACTCGCCAGCGCCTAGTGGTGCTGGCCTCAAGAGTTGGTCCCATCGAGCTGATGCCACCAACACATGCGGCCGATGCACATGTGACGGTACGAGATGCCATCGCCCACCTACCGCCGATCGCCGCCGGCGGCAAAGACGCCGAGGATCCGTTGCACTATGCCAGCCGGCTGTCCGAGACCAATCTCGCCCGCATCCGCGAGGCAAAGCCCGGCCAATCCTGGCGCGACTGGAAGCCGGCGCTTGTCGCCCCATGCCACCGCAAGCACTCCGGGCGCTGGTATCAAAGCGTGTACGGCAGAATGCACTGGGATGCGCCCGCGCCGACTATCACGACGCAATGCAATGGCTTCGGCAACGGCCGATTCGGCCACCCGAAACAGGATCGCGCCATTTCGCTGCGTGAGGCGGCCTTGTTGCAGACGTTTCCGGAGGACTATGAGTTTTTTGACCCTAGCAAACGCTGGCACATTTCCGCTGCAGCGCGTTGGATCGGCAACGCTGTGCCGGTGGCGCTAGCAAGGGCGGTGGCGCGGAGCGTGGCTCGGGCGCTGGAGGGCAAGAGCGATGACTAATCAGCTCGCCAAGCGCCCGTTGGAGATGAAGATCAACCTGAATGCCTTGGAGCATTTGGGAATGAATCTCTACAGCAAAATTCCCGCCGTGCTCTCGGAGATCGTCGCCAACGCTTGGGATGCGGATGCCAGCCGTGTCTCAGTGACGCTCAGTAACGGCAAGATATCCATTGAGGACGATGGCATCGGCATGACGCGGGACGAGGTGATAGATCAGTTCCTGAATGTCGGCTTCCAGAGACGGCCGGCAATGGGCGCACAGACGCTAGCTGGACGAAAACCGATGGGACGCAAGGGCATCGGCAAGCTGTCATCCTTCTCGATAGCGAACGTCGTGACTGTCTATACGGCCCGCAATGATGAACAAACAGCGTTCCGCATGAACGCCAAGAAGATCAGGAAACAGATGCAGCGGGACGATGGCAATTCGTACCATCCCAAAGAGATCAGCCATACACTGGAGAAAAAGCGCTCGGGAACGTGCATCATCCTAACCGGACTGAAACGCCGCGCCAATGTCCAAACGGCCAAGGGATTACGTAAGCGCATTGCCAGGCGCTTCTCGGTAGTCGGCCCTCAGCACGGATTCGCGGTATCCGTCAACGGTGAAGAGGTCCACCCCACGGATCGTGGCTATTACGAACATGTCGAATACTGTTGGACCTATGGCGATCAAAAAGATACTATCGACCGCTTCTCGCGACTGGCCGGCAACGGGCTACCGATAGACCGCACAGAGGAAATTGGGAAGACGGGCAAAAAAGTCGGCATCTGCGGTTGGATTGGAACGGTCCGTCGCCCTAGCTTATTGAAAGACAAAGATGGCGAAAGGAGCGGGGATGGCGAAAGGAGCGAGGACAGCGAAAATCTGAACCGCATCGCTATATTCATGCGCGGCAAAGTCGCGCAAGAGGACATTCTCGGTGATTTTGGCTTGAAAGAAATATTCGCAGACTACATCGTTGGTGAAATACATTGTGAAAATCTTGATCAGGACAATAAGGAGGACATTGCCACCAGCAGTCGTCAAGCACTGAAGTACGACGATCCGAGGTTTGAGGCCGTACGCAAAATGGTTCATGGAGAGCTTCGCCACATTGCCGGTCAATGGACAGACTTGCGCAATCGTGACGGCTCCAAGGTATTCTGCAAGGAAGTGCCAGCTGTTGCGGAATGGCTTTCGCACATGCAGGGCGACACTCGGAAGAAAGCTGAGAGGTGGATTGGCCGCCTTAATGTTCTTCGATCCGGTGATCAAGCGAAGCGGGAGCTCTTGAAGGCGTCCGTACTGGCTTTCGAAAGCTATCGGCGAAAAGAGCAGCTAGACTACCTGGAGAACCTTTCCAATGAAACACTGGAACCAAATCTTGATGTGTTCAATGACATTGACGACCTCCAGCTAAGTTACTACGGACAAATTGTGAATCTTCGCCTAGGCGTAATTACGGCGCTTGAAGAGAAGCTGCAAGTGGACGAGAAGGAAGCTGTTATTAGAGACCACATATATGAGCACCTGTGGCTGCTGGACCCATCTTGGGAAAGAGCAAAGGGCTCCGAGGCCGTGGAGCGACGCATAACCACGTTCCTTAAGGAGACGTCTGCTAACCTTTCCAAGGCGGAAGCGCAGGCTAGAATAGATATCGGATATCGCACGGCGCAAGGTCGCCATGTCATAATCGAGCTGAAGCGGGCATCCGTAAGCGTTTCCGTAGATGAATTGATGCCACAAATTAGAAAGTACAGGGATGGCGCTAGGGAGCTGATTGCAAAAAGCGACTATCCAGACTGGCCTCTGGACATCATCTGCCTAGTCGGCAAGCCACCTCGCGAGTGGCAGCGGGACAGAGGCAGGAAAGATGTGAAAAAAATATTGGGTGCCGTGGAAGCGCGTCTGGCGTTCTACGACCAGCTATTGGATCATTCACGTCGTGCCTATGCGGACTATCTTGAACAGCATAAAAAGATCGATAAGCTGTGGCAGATATTCGAGGGCATTGACAACTTCGCCGAGACGCCGAGCAACTAACGACGCATTATCCCGCCAGCAGTGCGTTCAGCCGCTGCTCCCACTCATCCTCATCCACCACCTCGAAGCGCACCACCTTGTTGCGCATGGCCGGCGCGAAGGTGGTCCAATCCGTCCTCTTGGCGTGTTCGGAGCAGATGTCGAACACCGAGCGCTTGTAGGCCGTGTCGGCGGACTCCTTCAGGTGGACGCCCTTGGTTTCGACCACGAACACTTGGTGGAACTGGTCGTCTTGGTCGGGCTCGTCGGGCTTGAGGGTGAGGATGAAGTCAGCATAGATGCGCTGCGGCCTCCAAGCCTGCACATAGTAGTCCTTGCGGGAGCGGTTGCGGTACCAGAAGAACAGCCTTGCCTGTCGGTCCAGATAGGTGGCCACCTTGTTCTCCAGGCCGTTCAGGTCGCCCTCGCCGGTGCGGTCGAATAGGTTGAGTTGGTATTGGGTGCCGTCCTCACGGTTGGCTTGGCGTTCCGTTGCCGGTGCATCGATCTGAACGGGCAGGCGATTGCACTGCAAATCCTCGGTGACGACGATGAAGCGCACCGTGCCGGCGTCCAAAAGCTCAGCGAACACCTGCTTGGATAGGCGGTCGCGTTCCGCCTCCAAACGCTTGCGCAGTTCCTCCAGCACGAACATGTAGTTGCCGACCACCTGTTCGCGGGGATGCCTTGCCAGCAGCGCGTTGAAGACCCTCTGCGCCGCCTCGGCACCGCGCCACGGGTTGGGCATCGCATCGAGCAGGTGGCTGGCGGCGAAGTAGTAGTCGATGTCGCCGTCCCCCTCTTGGGCGGACAGCCCGCCCGCCGCCGTGTCGGGGTCGGAGAAGACAGGTTCGGCGTCCAACCCGGCCCGCAGCGCCACATCCCCGCGCCCTTGCGCTTCTAGCGCCAAGTCGAACAGCGGGGTGACGTCCACCTCGTCCCAAGGCACCCGGGAGAGGATGTCCGCTTCGTAGTGGACCAGCCGCCACTCGCGCCCATCGCGGATCATGAACGTCGGCAGCACCAGATCCCGGGCGGCCTTGCGGAAACCCTCCCTTTGCATGGAGGTCACCAAATCGCCGGAGCGCATCGCGCCTTCGTCGGCCTTGATGCGGGCCTCCAAGCCCTGCAGCCCCTCAAGGCCGAACCCCTTGCGCACCTCCTGCAGGAGATCTTTGCCGCGGCGTTGGAAGCAGAAGACGTAGCTCTCATCCAAGGCCGCAACGCCGGTCTTGGCGGCGTAGGGCTGGCGCAGGATGCGGCCCACCAGTTGCGTCAAGGCGCTCTTGGAGCTTGGGTTGGTGAGAATGGCCAGAACGTAGGCGAAGGAGCAGTCCCAGCCCTCCTGCAGCGCCTGCTTGGTGATGATGAAGCGGATGGGGCAATCCCGGGAAAGCAGCCCGCCGGCTTCATCGACCACCTTCAATTCGTCGCGCTGGCTGGTCTTCACTGCGACCTGTTCGGCCGTGATGGCCGGATGGCGCAGCAGGTATTCACGCACATCCTCCGCGTGAATGAACCCGGCTTGGCGCTGATCCTTTCCGGTGCGCTCCACCTGCACCAAGCAGATGGGGCGAATGTAGGTTCCCGTCTCCGCTTCGTGTCGCCGCGCCTCGCCCTCCAAGGCTTGGCGATGCTCGATGGCGGCCAGCAGCGTATCCCGCCAACTGACGCTGGCTTTGTTCTGAATGTGCAGGTCCAGCTTGATCATCTCCTCCGCGTTCAGCGCTTGGCCGGAAATGTCCACCAGCACGTTCGCCTCCCGCGGCGGCGTAGCGGAAAGCTCCACGATCATGGCGGGGTTGAAGCCTTCGAGCGTCTTCTTGGCGTTGCGGCTGTACGCCTTGTGGCCTTCGTCCAGAATGATGAGCGGCTGCAGCAGGCGCAGCGTGTTGCCCAACGAAGTCTTGGCCCGCCGACCCCAAACGCCGCCGGCGGAATCGAAAACGTCCAGATTGGGGACTTCCGCCAACAGCCGCTCGTGAGCGCGCGCATCGTCATCGGCGGGAAAGAAGCGGCCGAAGCCGCCGCTGTCCCGGAACATCCGCAGTTGCTCCTTGGTTTCGCGGTTCGCCGACGGCAGCATCAGCAGCAGCACGCACAGCCGCTCGCGCACATCCTGCGGCCCGAAGCCGCTGTTCTTCTCCAGCACCAGGGTTCGGCCGGCGGAGGCGACGTCGAGTTGCTGGCGGTAGGGGTGGTCTCGGTCCCTGAGCGCCTTCAAGGTTTGGCTGTATATCTGGGTGCTGGGCACGATCCACAGCACCAAGCCGTTTTGCCGGCGGCGGTAGCGCGTGTGTACCAAGTCGATCACCTTGGTGGCCAGCAGCGTCTTGCCACCGCCGGTGGGAACCTTCAGGCAGAAGGCGGGCAGCGGCTCGCCCAAGCCGTTCTTGCGCGGCAGGTAGGGGCGGTGGGGGACGGCTTTCTCCCACGCTGTCCCCACCCAGTCGATGGCGAGGTCGGGATTGATCTCATGCGCCTTCGCCGCCTCTAGCCGCCATTCCGTGAGCCGTTCAAGAAACTCCCGCACTTGGCTGAGTGCATTCTTCTGGAACTCCTTGAGAATCATCGCGCCAGCCGCTCCGCCGTTTCATAGATCTCGAACGGCAGTTGCTGGAAGGTGATGCGGTGGCGGTGCAGGAACTCCTGATCGACGTACTTCGTCGGCGCAAACACCAGTTTGTCGCGTTTGCTGCGGGAGAGCTTGCGGACGACGTCTAGGGTCAGCGCCATGTCCTTGAGCCGCTCGAATTCGTCCGTGTAGATCAGGAACACATCGTAGTTCCGGCTTTTGCCGATGAACCATCGCTCCGGCCGCATCCCTGCCGCCTCGAACTCCTCGCCGGTGGCGGTGAAGAAGATGTAGGCGGCCAGCTTCTCGTAGCTCGGCAGCTTGGAGGGGTGCAGCATGGACTCCTTGCGCAGCGCCTTGCCGAGCTTGAAGTAGCTGAAGGCGCCGCCCAGCCCATCCGTCCTTTCGGTGATGCGCTTCTCTCCAGTGACGATCAGCTTGTCGTTCTTGACCTCCTTCCTAATTTTGTCGAAACGCCCGCCTTCCCGTCCCTCCAGCGCCTCCACCTCGGCAACCAAGCCGTCGGTCTGCCTGAGCGTGGCCCAGGACAGCTTCTCGTTCAGCAGCTCCGTTCTCTGCACACCGGTGTGCTTGTAGCCCTTGATGACCCGCCGCACTCGCTCCGCGGTGATGCTGTCCACATAGTCCTCACACTCGATAAGCACGAAGCGCCGATTGCCGCCATCGGCCTTGTTGAGGGCCAGTACCGCGTGGGCGGTGGTGCCGGAGCCGGCGAAGGAGTCTAGGATGATGGAGTCTTTGTCGGTGGCAATCTGGACTATTCGCTTGAGTAAAGCTGAGGGCTTGGGTGTAATGAACACATCTTCTGCGGGGCCAAGCCCCATAACTTGGCTCAACTCTTGCTTGGCATTACGGGTGCTGCCGGCTTCTTTCCACGGCCACAATGTTTGAGGAACCACACCTTCCCGAACTTCCGAAAGAAATCTCTTTATGCCGGGGCGGTTATTTCCGTCCTTACCCCACCAAATCCGACCGTCCTTTTCGAGTTCATCAAACCGCTCCTTCCTAACGCGCCAATAGCTTCCAGCGGGTGGTCCTTCTATAGTCCGACCAGATGGAGTTGTAATCGGATATCGTCCTTGGGCGTAGCGATTTCGGGCTGCAAGATCGCTCAACAACCAAGGACCCCGAGCATCGCCATCAGGATTCTTGTAACGGGCCAACATCTGCTCGGATCGAGACAGAGGGTTGGGGCGCCACACCTCCGCGTTCCGCGCATATACCGCAATGTAGTCGTGATCCTCGCTGAAGTGCATCGCCATGTTCTTCGGGCTATCCATCTTGTGCCAGATGATCGTGGTTATAAAATTCTCCTCCCCAAAAACCTCATCCATCAACGAGCGCAGCCGATGCACCTCGTTGTCGTCAATGGAAACGAAAATCGCCCCGTCGTCGCGCAGCAACTCGCGCAGCAGCTTCAGGCGCGGCAGCATCATGCAGCACCACTTGTCGTGGCGGGTCAGGTCGTCCCGGTCCACCACCTTGCCGAGCCAGTTCTTCATCATGGGCGAGTTCACGCGGTCGTTATAGGCCCAGCCCTCGTTGCCGGTGTTGTAGGGCGGATCGATGGTGATGCACTTCACCTTGCCGTGATGGGTCGGCAGCAACGCCTTCAGCGCCGCCAGGTTGTCCCCCTCGATGATCAGATTGCCATGCAGGCTAGCCTTCTTGGAGAGCCCCTTGCCGCGCACAGGCGTCAACTCGTGGTACGGCACCCCCAAATGGAAGTTCTCCACAAACACCCTTCCCTTGAATTGCAGCAACGACATACTCAGCGCTCCGATTAGGCTACATCCCCGGAAAGTGAATGACTATGAGCCTTGAAAATGAAGTCCACAAGGCGTCCGCAGCCCGAAGCCAGCCGAGCCTAATCGCTGACCACACCGTTTGCTATTCAGGCCATTGGAATTGATCAAGAGTCCATTCACAACATTAGCTGGCCGCAGACAGTACGCCAGATTACGCTCGCGGTCTTGGACCTCTATCGCAAAGGGCTTGTCCCCAATTACTTGTGACCTAGGCGCTTCGGTGCAACGTTCCGGTTTTAGCAACGACGACATCGATTCTACTTAGGGCGACGAAGAAATCTGACCGGACGCCCGTAGTCGGGAACGGATATGGAGGCTAAGTCATGATGCTCAATATCTTCAAGGCTGCCTAGCTTGCTCGTCCACAAGCCCGAAGACAATTGCCTAGCAACATGAGTGAACTGGCCACCATCTCTACCATAGATGGCGATTTTCTCAAACCCCTGCTCGTACCGGGGTGTCGCGCACAACTCAAAACCCAACGACGCAAACATATCGGCATACGCAGCTATCGAGCCGTCTCGACTTGCGTTGTTGGGCCAATATCCAAAGAGGTGATCCCACCAAGCATCGGTTTTTCCTGCCGCCCACGCCACGCAATTGTAAGCGCAGTCCCGGGGGCTGGTTACTCTGTGATTCCCTCCCTTGAGTTTGGGAAATAGTTCGGTCAATGGGTTGGCCATCGTTCCTGCTATATCAAGTTCCGATTGCGGCCCCACTTGAGCCAGGCGTTCCGCATTGCATCGAACTTGCCGATGTCGCCGGTGGCCACCGGATCCTCGCCGGAGATTGCTCGGAGAGCCCAAAACCAGTGATTGGGTTCAATAGACAACTTCTTCAGAATCAGCGGCAGGGCATCGCGCCCGAGACCAATGATTTCTTGGTAGCTCCGGTGCAGGACTATGTTCGACATCATCGAATGGTGCGCTGTTTCAGATTTCCATTTTTCTGAAAGATCATTGAAGTGTCTTTCCAAATCCTGTCCATATAGGGTGGTTTTATCCGTTCCTAAGATTTCCGCCAGTTTCCTCCAAGATAGGACATTGCTCTCACTGAGGTGGGACATCTTGATCATGAACTTGACTTGAGAAGTTTTCATCAGTTTGTCTCGGCAATCACCAACCACAAACGGAACCACCTTCTTCTTGCTGCCAGTAAGTTCAACGAGGATTCTCGCCATCACATACTGCCGGATGAGTTGATGCACGAGAATATACTCAAGGGAGGCACCAAAATTCGCCTCGCATTTGACCTCCCCGATGCACAAGTGCTTCGGCGTTTGGAGAACGACATCAACCTCGGTGTGGAGTAGGTTGTCATATAGCGACGGCTTGCATTTGTAGTTGTCCCTTTCCAGATCCCGGAACTCATCAGAGCGCCCAATCTCCTGCCGTAAGCGGGGGAAGCAACTGCGATAGCATTCAAGAACCTGTTTCCTATAGTGCTCCACATCTGGGTGTTCTTGGCGGCGCTGATGTATGTAGTCGCGCATGCCATACCAAAACAGCTCGAATTCAATGTTGTCGCCGTGTTGCTCCCTCGAGCCAAGGAGATGACTGGCGAGGGAAATGCGGGCATCTGGTTTCTCAACCAAAGGCGATAGTACGCTCGCCGTGCGCCAATTCTCGGTTCTGTTCTTGATGTCAAGTATGCCCATCGTCTGTTCCCCTCGTCGCACTCGGGTCCTGAGAGCCGTGCCCAGGAGAACCCGTGCGTTCGTCGACCTCACTGCGCATTGTCCTTCAGGTCAGGCGGCCGTGTCCACCGCTAGCGCTTCCCGGTAGCCACTAGAACACCTCAGCCGGTGCTCGGCTTACGCGCCGTAGAAATGGTGCCATCCGCGGAAGCTGTTGACGGTGTTCGACTTTCCGCGCACCGACCACTAAACTTCCCTTCCGCAAACTTCCCGAAAGACTGGGCCATGCGCACCTTCAACACGGCGGGTCCCATCGTTGCCGAGGACCACTACCACATCCCGCCGCTGACGCGGCTCGACCTAGGCGAAGTGCGCGGCTTGGTGCGCGGCAAGAAGTACTTCACGCTGCATGCGCCTAGGCAGACCGGCAAGACCTCCACGTTGTTGGCACTGCGCGACCTGCTGAACGGCCAAGGCTACCACTGCGTGTACGCCACCGTGGAAACCGCCCGCACTGCCCGCGGGGACGTGGAGCGGGCCATGCGGGCGGTGCTCGGCCAGTTGGCTGAATGGGCGCAGGTGACCTTGGCGGATGACCACTTGGAGGATGCGTGGCCCGACATCCTCGCAAAGGTCGGCCCGGACAAGGCATTAGGGACGGCGCTTAGGGGCTGGGCGGAGGCGTCATCCAAGCCGTTGGTGCTGCTGATCGACGAGATCGACACCCTGCAGGGGGACTCGCTGCTTTCGGTGCTGCAGCAACTACGGGCCGGCTACCCCATGCGGCCGGCGCACTTCCCGCAATGCGTGGTCCTGTGCGGCCTGCGGGACATGCGCGACTACCGCATCGAGTCCATGGGAAGCCCGTTCAACATCGCCGCCAAGTCGCTGCGGCTGGGGGATTTCACCCAAAGGGAAACCTTGGCGCTGCTGGACCAGCACACGCAAGTGACCGGGCAGGCGTTCGCTCCAGAGGCGCTGCAAGCAGTGTGGGCGCAGACCCAAGGCCAGCCTTGGCTGGTGAATGCGTTGGCGGACCTAACCTGCTTCAAGAGCGGTTCCGTTCGGGACCTTGCGCGGCCGGTGTCCAAGGTGGACATCTTTGCGGCCCGCAAGGATCTTATTCTGCGTCGGGTAACCCACTTGGACCAATTGGCGGACAAGCTCAAAGAGGATCGGGTGCGGCGAGTGGTCGGGCCGATGCTCAGTGGCGCGGAGAAGTGGGACTCGGGCGGGCGCGACATCGAATACGTCCGGGACTTGGGCCTGATCGCCAAGGATGCGCCAGTGCGCATCGCCAACCCAATCTACGCGGAGGTTCTGCCCCGGGAACTGGCTTGGGTGGCGCAGGAGGAACTGGACCAGGAGGCAGTGTCGTATGTAAATGCTGAGGGCGGCCTAGACATCGACAAGCTGCTGGCCGCCTTCCAAGACTTCTTCCGCCACCATTCTGAACATTGGCGCAATCGCTTCGACTACCCGGAGGCCTGGCCACAGCTCTTGCTGCAGGCTTTCCTGCAGCGCGTGGTGAACGGCGGCGGGCGCATAGAGCGGGAGTACGGCTTGGGCCGGGGTCGGGTGGACCTTCTGATCGTCTGGCCCCTAGGGACGCGCAACCAAGAGTTCGTGGTGGAGTGCAAGGTGCTCCGCGAAGGGCGGAGCTTGGAGGGTCTCACTGACAAAGGGGTGGAGCAGACGGCCGGCTACATGTCTCGCTGCACCCCAGAGTCCGGGCACCTAGTGGTGTTCGATCAGTGCGAAAACCGGACTTGGGAGGACAAGCTGTTCCACGAGCAACGGCGGTCGAAGAACGGTGTTGTCATTGAAGTTTGGGGTATGTGAAGCCCCCCCTCTCCCTCCCCCCGAGGACCATTCTGAAGTCCTGTGCGTCAATCGATGGTGAAATGAAGCGCCTAAATCAACCTCGGTTTTTCACGGGTGCTGGGCTTTACGGTTACTCTGGGGAGAGAAAGCAGCGCTTGGGTGGGAATACGCATCTGCCTCGGCGCCCTTTGGAGTGGCCTTGGACGGGCACAGGTATCAGTATAGGCGCTATGGAGTATCATCCCCCCAACAGCCATAGCTAGAGGGCGCAGGCATGGGTTCACGCAGGCAGTTCTTGGGCACGGCGGCGCTGGTTGCGGCGCCGGCAGTGCGGGTGAGCGCCGGGGAGCGCAGCCTTGCCGACGCCGGCAACCGCGTTCGGCGCTACGTCACCTTGGGGCGCACCGGCCTTGAGATAGCCGACATCTCCTTCGGCTCCAGCCGCTTGCGGGAGGGGGAGGAGAGGCTGGTCCGGCACGCCCTCGACAAGGGCGTCAACTACTTCGACACCGCCGAAAGCTACACCGACGGCCAATCCGAACGGGTGTTGGGCAACGCCCTCAAGGGTCGGCGGGATCAGGTCATCATCGCCTCCAAGACCTGGGCTCAGGCGTCCGCCCCGAAGGAGGCGATCATGGCGGACTTGGAGGGCAGCCTGCGCCGCCTGCAAACCGATCATGTAGATATCTACTTCAACCACGCCGTCAACGATGTCGAACGGCTGGACAACCCGGAGTGGCATGAGTTCTGCGACCGGGCTAAGGCGCAAGGCAAGATCCGCTTCACCGGCATGTCCGGCCACGCCGGGCGCTTGGTGGAGTGCCTGGACCACGCCTTCGCCAAAGACTTGGTTGATGTGGTGCTGGTGTCCCTCAACTTCGGGCAGGACCCGGAGTTTCTGGACCGCTTCACCCGCGGCTTCGATTTCGTCGCCCGGCACCCGGAACTGCCCAGAGCCTTGCGCAAGGCCAAGGAGCTTGGCGTCGGCGTCATCGCCATGAAGTGCCTGATGGGCGCCCGTTTGAACGACATGCGCCCCTACGAGCAAGGCGGCGCCTCCTTTGCCCAAGCCGCTTTCCGCTGGAGCCTGTCCCAGGAATATGTGGACGCCTTGATCATCTCCATGACTAGCGAGGCCAAGATAGACGAGTTTCTGGGCGCCTCCGCAGGGCGCTCCCTAGCGGCCGGGGACAAGGCGCTGCTGCACACCTACGCTTCCTTGAACGGCGCCAGCCAATGTCGGCAAGGCTGCAACGACTGCGCCGGCGCCTGCCCCTTTGAGGTGCCCATCGCCGATGTGCTGCGCACCCGCATGTACGCGACGGACTATCAGGACTTGG
Organism: uncultured Pseudomonadales bacterium; assembly: GCA_958296025.1. GTDB lineage: Bacteria > Pseudomonadota > Gammaproteobacteria > Pseudomonadales > Azotimanducaceae > Azophilus. The sequence goes on along the minus strand of OY282430.1, from coordinate 3,431,808 downwards.
CCTTCGCCCGCAGCGAGTACGCCGGCTTGGACGGCAACGCCGCCGCCTGCTTAGGCTGCGACGGGGCGCCCTGCCGCGACGCCTGCAGCTACGGCCTGCCCATCGCCGACCTCTGCGCTCCCACCCACCGCATGTTGGCTTGACGGGCGGCCGGCGTGGCAGGCGCATCCATGTCCTTGGCCGACCAATGCTCGCTTTCAGCGCACCGCTAGCCCGTCCGCTCATTGAAGCTCATGCACGAGCAAGCCTGAGCGGCGCCAACTGATCGAGGCAGGTTGCAGCCGTGGCTTCTCTAGACGATGTTCTGCAAGCCTTCAAGCAGGGCCAAATCGAGACGGAGGAGGCCGTCCAGCGGATTCGCGGCGCACTCCTGCAAGACCTAGGCCACTCCACTCTGGACAGCGACCGCTTGGCCCGCACCGGCGCCGCCGAGGTGATTTATGGCGCCGGCAAGACACCACAGCAAATCGCCGACTTGGTGGCGGCGCTGTGCGCCCAAGGGCAAAACACCTTGGTCACCCGGACCGGCCCGGAGGCTTACGAAAGGGTGCTTGAGCGAGCGCCCGCCGCCCGCTACGACGCAGCAGCCTCCGCCATCAGCGTCACGCTCTCCGAACCGCCCAAAGCAGCTACCGCCATAGCCGTGGTCAGCGCCGGCACCTCGGACATGCCGGTGGCCGAGGAAGCGGCGGTTACGGCGGAGTTTTACGGCAATCCGGTGCTACGGGTGCGGGACGTGGGCGTGGCCGGCCTGCACCGGCTGCTCAGCCGCATGGAGGAAATCCGCCGAGCGCGGGTGGTCATCGTGGTCGCCGGCATGGAGGGCGCCTTGCCCAGCGTGGTCGGCGGCTTGGTCGAGGCGCCCGTCATCGCCGTGCCCACCAGCGTCGGCTACGGCGCCTCGTTCGGCGGCGTCACCGCCCTGCTCGGAATGCTGTCCAGCTGCGCCCCCGGCCTTGCCGTAGTGAACATCGACAACGGCTACGGCGCCGGCTATCTTGCCCACAAGATCAACAGGCTTTAGACATGGCGAAGTCATTGAAGCCGGAGCTGGAGGCGAAGCGGGCGGCGTTGGCGGCGCGGTTTGGGGAACTGAGCAGCGCTGTCGTCGCCTACTCCGGCGGGGTGGACAGCTCCCTAGTGGCCTATCTCGCCCATCAAACCTTGGGTGAGAAGGCTTTGGCGGTCACCTCCGCCAGCCCCAGCCTGAAGCGCAGCGACTTAGCCCTCGCCAAGGAACTGGCGGCCAAGTGGGGCATGCGCCACCGGGTCATCGTCACCGATGAACTCAGCAAGGCGGACTACCGCGCCAACCCGGTCAACCGCTGCTTTCACTGCAAGACCTCCCTCTATTCGGCGCTGGCGGCTCTCGCCCAGCAGGAAGGCTATGCGCACATCCTCAACGGCACCAATGTCGATGATCTCGGCGACCATAGGCCGGGCCTCGTGGCCGCTCGGGACTTCGCGGTTCGCTCGCCCTTGGTCGATGCCGGCCTGAGCAAGGCGGATGTGCGCGCCCTAGCCGCGCATCTGGGGCTGGACAACGCCGACAAGCCCCAGGCCGCCTGCCTGTCCAGCCGCTTTCCCTATGGTGCCCGCATAGATGTCGAACGGCTTGCCCAAGTGGAGCGGGCCGAGGAGTGCTTGGCCCGTCTCGGCTTCGTGCAGTTCCGGGTGCGCCATCACGAGGACGTGGCGCGGCTTGAGGTCGCCGCCGAAGAGCTGCCCCAGGCGCTTAGGCTGCGCGAAACCCTGCAAGCCGAGGTGCAGGCTTGCGGCTACCGCTTCGTCGCCCTGGACTTGGGCGCCTTCCGCTCCGGTGCGCTGAACGAGGGGCTCATCAAGGCGGCAAACCTCGGCTAGACGGAAGCGGCGGCCTCATCCCGAGGCCGGGTCGGCTCGCAGGGGGCCGTGAAAGGGAATTGGTGGTTCTGGCCTTGCGCCAAGCCAAGTAGAATGGCGCAGCAACGGCGCGATTCCCCTTCCCATGCATGCTTGAAATTCTCCCGGTCACCAACAATCGCTTGCTCAAGGCGTTCATCAACGTGCCTTGGCCCATCTACCGGGATGATCCGGCTTGGGTGCCGCCCCTGTTGTTGGAGCGGCGCATGGCGCTCTCGCCAAGGGAGCCGATCTTTCAACACCTGACTTGGCGGGCTTGGCTGGCCGTGCGCAGCGGGCGCCCTGTGGGCCGCATCTCCGCCCAGATCGACGCCCTGCACCAAGCCCGCTACGGACCTGGCACGGGTTTTTTCGGGCTAGTTGAGGGAGAGGACGACCCAGCCGTCTTCGCCGCCCTGTTCGAGGCCGCCGAAGGCTGGCTGCGCGGGCAGGGAGCGCAACGCATCGTCGGCCCCCTGAGCCTGAACATCAACCAGGAGGTGGGGCTGTTGGTGGAAGGCTACGACAGCCCGCCCAGCTTCCTGATGGGCCACGCCCGCCCCTATTACCATCCACATATCCAAGCCCTCGACTACCGGCCCTGCCAGCATACCGTCGCCTACCGCATGCCCTGCGCCTATGAGGAGACCGCGGCTGTGGCCCGGGTGCGGCAAAGGCTGGGAAAGCGGTTGCGGATACGCCCCATCGACCGGGCCAACAAGGCATCCGAACTGGCGCAGCTGCGGGACATCTTCAACGACGCCTGGGCGGCCAACTGGGACTTCGTGCCTTTCACCGAGGCGGAATTCAAGGCGGTTGGAGACCTGTTGCTTCTGACAATGCCGGCGGATTTCGTCTTGCTGGCGGAACTGGACGGCCAAGTGGTGGGGTTCATCGTGATGATCCCCAACCTCAACGAAGCCATCGCCGACCTAAACGGCCGGCTGTTGCCTTGGGGCTGGTTGAAGTTGCTCTGGCGCCTGAAGGTGCGGGTGGTGAAAAGCGGCAGGGTGCCGTTGATGGGCGTGCGCCGCCGCCTGCAGGATGGGCCGGCCGGCGCCACCATCGCCCTGAGCCTAATCCATCGCTGCCGGGAGGCGACCTTGAAATACGGCATGGTCAGTGCGGAACTCTCTTGGATATTGGAGGGTAACAAGGGAATGCGCAGCATCATCGAACGCATCGGCGGCGAGGTCTGCAAACGCTACGTCTGTTACGAAAAGGGGTTGGCGCCGCGCACCCCACCTTGCGCAGAGCGCAGCGCCGCCGCGGGTTTGGAGCGGCCGTCGTGAAGGCAATCATGCTGGCCGGAGAGCGCCCGTCCGCCGCCAGCCAGCGGGCGGGCAATGTGCCGGCGCCCTCCGCCCTGACGCCGGTGGCCGGAACCCCGTCGCTGGTTCGGGTGGTGCAGGCGTTGCGCGGCGCAACCTGCATTGATGGCGGCTTGCTGGCCGGCCCAGCCGCCAACGGCGGTGACCGAGAGGGCCTGCTGGCGGACTTGACCGCCGCAGGGGATTTTGAGTGGATGGCGCCAGCGGCAGGACCGGCGCAGAGCGCCTTGGCTGCCGCCGAACGCCTAGCAAGCTGGCCAATGCTGCTGACCACCGGCGACCACGCCCTGTTGACCGCGGAATTAGTCGATGATTTTTGCGCCGCCGCCGCCGGCGTTGATGCGGACTTGGTGGCCGGTCTAACGCCTCACCAATTGGTGCAGGCCCGCTTTCCGGGAATGCGCCGCACCCGCCTGCGCTTCGCCGACGGCGCCTACTGCGGCACCAATCTGTACTATCTGGCTAAGCCCAATGCCACCCATGCCATCGGCTTTTGGCGGCAAATGCAAGCCCTTCGCAAGCAGCCTTGGCGCATTGCCGGCCGCTTGGGCTGGCCTACGTTTGCCGCTTACGCCTTGGGAGCGCTGCACATCGACGACGCCTTTGCGGCCCTTTCCAAGGCCGCGAGCTGCATCGTCGGCTGGACTAGCTTGGATAATCCCTTGGCCGCCGTTGACGTGGACAGCGCGGCGGATCTGGCCGTGGCGGAAGAGATACTGCAAGGCCGCTGAGCAACGAAGCGTCCGTAGTCCGTTTCGACCGCGGAATGTGCCGGCATGGATTGACGAACCCGCGGTCGGGCCGGGCCTGGGCCTCCGCTGCTTGGGAGCTTGCGAGATGCGGTTAAAATAAACGGGATGAGCCGGATGTTAGGCCGATGCCCGCCCTGCTGCTAACCAATCCCCGCGCCGGCCTCGGCAGGCGGAGGTTCGCCTTCAAGGGCGCAACTGACCACACAAGGATCGTGCTGGGTGAACAGGAGCTTCCCGACCCTAGCCGCCATGACCTGATCATCGTCGAAGGGGGCGACGGTACTTTGCAGCGGGTGATGACGGCCCTGCTCGCCAAAACGGAGGCGCCGGCCCTGCCGCCCATCGCCGTGCTCCCCGCCGGACGTACTAACATGTCCGCCGCGGACATCAACCGGCACCGCCGTTTCCGCCAATGCGCGACGGCCCTGCACGCCATCCTGGATGGGGCGTCAATTCCCCCTCGCGCTCCCCGGCTAGCGCCCACCCAAGCTCGGCCCCTAGTGAAAGTCTGCGATGGCGGCGGAAACAGCCGCTACGCTTGGTTCTTTGGCTTGGGCGCCGTGTGCTCCGGCATTCGGCGTTGGGGCAGTCGGCAACCCAACAGCCACCTTGGGTTGGACTTGCGCACCGCTTGGGCCGTGCTGCAGGAGTTCCGAACACCGCCTCGGCAGCAACTGATATCCTACAACGGCCAATCCCGACAGGTGCTCGGCATGATGGCCACAACCCTGAACCGCCTACTGTTCGGCAGCCGCCCCTATTGGGACGCAAAGCCGGCCACGCAGGCCGGCTGCACCATGCACAGCACTTGGGTGTTTGCGGAAGCCCAAGGGGTGCTGCGGCGCAGCCTCAGGCTGTTGTGCGGCGATGCCACACTCGCCGCTCTGCCCGGCTTCCAGAGCGGCGAAGTCACCGGCCTGCAGCTCGACTTTGACGGCCTCTACGCCTTGGACGGCGAATTGTTCCAGCACCGCGGCCCTTTAACCCTCTCCCTAAGCGAACCCATCCGATGGTTGCCGTTGTAGAGCCCTCAGCCGGGGAGCGCCAAGGTTTGCCTCCTAACATGAAAGCCCCGTTAGAGCGCAAGAACAGACGCATTGGCAAGCTTGTGATGCGCACCTTGGATGCCTTTTTGGCGCGTCACTCCACCATCCCAAACACCCCCTTCCTCCACCAAGCCGCCTTCCCTTGGGTGCCAGCCTTGGAAGCCCAAACTGAACCCATCCGCGCCGAACTGAACCAAGTGGCGCAGCGCCCGGCGGACATCCCCACCTTTCACGAGATGTCGCCTGACCAAGCCCGCATCTCCACCGACGATAACTGGCGCACCTTCGTTTTCCGGTTGTTCGGCCGGCGCATCGAGGACAACTGTCGACGTTGCCCGAGCACGGCTAAGGCCTTGGACGGGGTGCCCGGCCTGCAGAACGCTTGGTTCTCCATCCTCGCACCCGGCTACCACATTCCACCCCATCGGGGGCCAACCAAGGCGGTGGTGCGCTGCCACTTAGGGCTGGCCATCCCTGCCCAACCGGAGCAATGCTGGATTCGGGTGGGGGAGCAAACCCGGCATTGGCGGCAAGGCAGCTGCCTGCTGTTCGACGACACCTATGAGCACGAGGTGCGCAACGACACCGCCGAAGCTCGGGTGGTGCTGTTCATTGACGTGGACCGCCCGCTGGACGCCATTGGCGAACGCTGCCGCCGCATGGTCCTGGCTCTTTTGCGGACCAGCAGCTACGTCAAGCGCCCCTTGGCGAACCTTGAGCGCTGGAACCGGCGGCTGCGGCCCGCCGGCCAAGACCAACTGTGCTGATCGACTTCGCCGACCCCACAGCGCCAGAGCGCTTTGAGGCGGACATCTGCATCATCGGTGGCGGGCCGGCGGGAATAACCTTGGCGCGACAGCTGGCGAAACGCCGGCGGCGCATCCTGCTGCTGGAAAGCGGTGGCCTGGACCATGATCCAGCCACAAGCGCCCTCGGCGTCGGCGACAACATCGGCATGACTTACTACGATCTGGAGGACAGCCGCCTAAGATTTTTTGGCGGCACCACCAACATCTGGGGCGGGCGCTGCGCACGCCTCGACGCCATCGATTTCGAGTCCCGCGATTGGGTATCCCACAGCGGCTGGCCGATCAGGCCGGAAGAACTGAAGGATGGCTACGAACGCGCCGAGCGGGACCTGCAGCTCGGCCCCGATGCGGAAGATCCAGCGCCACCGCCGGATGGCCCGCAGAGCCTCCGTCTGGATCCCAACCGCTTCGCCATCGGGCAATGGCGCTTCGACACGCTGAAGGAGCGCTTCAGCGGACGGCGGGCTGGGGACGTTCTGCACGGGCAGGACGTCTCTGTGGTCATCCACGCCACCGCCACCCTATTGCAGGCCAATGCCGACCGACAACGGCTGGACCAGGTCGAAATCCGCAACTCCAATGGCCGCCAAGGCAAGGTCGCGGCCAAGGCTTATGTGCTGGCCTGCGGCGGCATCGAAAACGCCCGGCTGCTGTTGGCGTCCCGCAATGTGGCGCCGCAAGGCGTCGGCAACCGCCACGAACAGGTTGGGCGCTTCTTCATGGAGCACCCCCACGGTCGCTTGGGCCGCATCGACACCACCCAGCCCTACCGCCTTTGGAACGCCTTCCGCATGCGCTTTCCCCGCCGCGGACCGCCAACGGCGCCGGTGCTGTTGGCGGCGCCCACCCAGCAGCGGGAACGGCGCATGCTCAATACGGCGCTCACCCTTGCCCTGCGCCGCAACCCGGCGGCCGGCGTGCCGGCCGGACGCCGCGCCTACAACGCGCTCAAGACGCAGTTGGCGCCGGCCCGCCGCAACCGGCTGCTCTGGCATGCCTACCGAGGCTTGCGGCAGATGCACAACCGGCACACCAGGCCCTTCACGACAAAACTCTGGGCGCACCTGCCCAGCGTGCAGCTCAACGTCATGATCCGGGCGGAGCAGGCGCCCAATCCGCAAAGCCGCATCCTGCTGTCTGATCAATGCGACCGGCTGGGCTGCCCCAAGGCGAATTTGGACTGGCGGTTGGGCGAGCAGGACAAGCACACGCTGCGCGAACTGGCCGAGGCGCTGCACGACGAACTCAGCCGCTTGAATCTGGGCATCTTCAAGCCTGAGCCCTGGCTCTACGACAGCACACCCAACTGGCCGATCGATCCCACGGTGGGCAACCACCCCATCGGCGGCTACCACCACATGGGCACCACCCGCATGAGCCAGCGCCCGCAGGATGGCGTGGTGGACCGCAACCTAGCGGTGCATGGCTACCGCAACCTCTACGTCCTCGGCAGTTCCGTCTTCCCCACCAGCGGCTGGGCCAACCCCACGTTGACCATCTTGGCGCTGGCGCACAGATTGGCCGACCATTTAGCCCGCATCTTGCACTAAGGGCCGCGATGACCATGCCGGGGGCGATTCGCAGAACGGCACCAACCAAAAGACAAACAAGGACGCGGCCAGCGCATTTGCGCCCGAGACATTCCCGAACAGTGGCTAGGCAACTCGTGGCAGGAAAGGAACAATTCAGCTTGGGACAAGCGGCTTGGTGCGATATGCCGGCTAACGTCCCAAGCAATGGACAACCCCACCCCTGCTCGGCTATCTTTCCCCAAATCTTCTCGCTGCGTTCCCGCCAACGCGCTCCATACCCAGTTTTGCAATGAAAGTGATCGTTCTCAGCGCCGGCCAAGGCAAGCGGCTGCTGCCGTTGACTGCGGAGCAGCCAAAATGCGCCCTCATGTTGGGGGAGCGCAGCGTACTCGGCTGGCAGTTGCAAGCGCTGGCGACGGGCGGCGCCACGGAGGTGGTGGTGGCCACCGGCTTCCAAGCGCCGCTGATTAACGACCTCATCGGCGGCGTGGAGGGGCTCCAAGTGCGCACCTCGCACAACCCCTTCTACGCCCACTGCGACAATCTGGGTACCTGCTGGATCGTCCGCCACGAAATGAGCGGCCCCTTCGTCCTGATCAACGGCGACACCCTATTTGAGCCCGAAGTCTTCGCCCGCCTGCTGGCCAGCGACGACACCCATCCCATCACCCTAGTCACCAATCACAAGAACGGCTACGACGACGACGACATGAAGGTCAGCGTCGCCGATGGCCAACTCAAGCGGGTGGACAAGAAACTGCCACCGTCACAGGTCAACGGCGAATCCATCGGCATGATCCGCTTCCAAGGCACCGGCCCCGCCCTGTTCCGCAACCGCCTGGAGGCCATGATGGCCGAGGAGTCCACCCTAAAGCGCTGGTATCTCTCCGCCATAGACGCCCTAGCAGCCGAGGGCCATGTAGGCGTAGCCACCACCGGCGACCACGACTGGTGCGAAGTGGACGACCACAACGACTTGCAGCACGCCCAGTCCGTGGTGCCAAGGTGGTTCGCAGGTTAAGCGCCTGCTAGGACAGGACACCAAGGCTAACCTAACCCAGAGAAAAAAATGAGCATCGCCAACGGTGTGGCTTTTCTAAGCGGCGACATGGGGTCAGCCGAACTGATCATGCGGTTCACCAGCAACCCAAGGTCCGGCACATCTCCTGCACGGCGGTGATGAACGCCAAAGGCTGGTCCAGGAATAGGTGGTGCTGGGCGTCGGGGATGGCCACGGCTGGGGTCTTCCCCGGAATCAATTCCTGCATGTAGGCGCGGGTGCGTTCGGAGAACAGGGCGCTGTCGGCACCGTAGATCAGGCCCACGGGCAGCCTTAGGTTGGCGTAGTCTTCGGGTTGGCGCTCCGTGCCCCGCAGCGTGTTGGGCAAGTCCTCATCGAACTTCCAGGTCCAGCCGCCGTCCGCCGGCATGAGGGAGTGGCGGGCGATGTACTCCAGAATGTAGGCGTTGGCGCAGGGCTGCGGGGGCTGCAGGCGGAAGCGGCCCAAGGCTGTTTGTCTGTCTGGATACACCTTAGCCCTTCCGCCCATCGGCGGCATCTCCGGCGGCGGTTCGTCTGGGTGGCGCAGGCCGGAATCCGCCAGGATGAGGGCGCCGAAGCGCTCCGGGAACAGGTTGGCCGCTTTGGCCGCCATGTTGCCGCCGAAGCTGTGGCCCACCAGGATGACCTCCGAAGCGAAGCCGGCGGCGTCGCAAACTGCAAGGATCTCCTTGGCGTAGGTGGCGGCGTCGTATTCGTAGCGGTAGTCCGAATCGCCCATGCCGGTGAGGTCCATGGCCGCCACCCGGCGGTTGGCAGCCAAGGCCGGAGCAATGAAGTCCCACCAGTGGGAATGGGCGTTCATGCCGTGAATGAGCAGCAGGCCGGGTGCGCCGGGCGCGCCCCAAGCCCGCCAAGCCACATCGCATTCCTCCACTTCCACCACAGCCGATTCGCTGGGCGTCTCCACCGCCTCGAAGAACCACGGCGGAATGCTGGGCACCGATGCGCTCTGTTCCCATCTCATGGGCAAGAGCTTCCCACCCATCCTTCGCCGCCGGGCGCCCTCGGGCGCCGAGCGCCCCCTTGGCGCACCCAAGACGAAGGCGCCATCAGGTGAGGCGAGGTCCTTCGCACGCCCCCAGCCAAAGGCACTTTCACTGCGAACACAATCCGCGACTCCCCCAACTGTCGTAATTAGAGGGATCCGAAGCGCTTCAAGTGGTGGTCAACATTGCCGAACAGGGTGTCTATCATGGTGAGCCGCTTGAAGTAGTGGCCGATGTTGAGCTCGTCGGTCATGCCCATGCCGCCGTGCAACTGCACCGCGCTTTGGCCGACGAAGCGGCCGGACTTGCCCACCTGCACCTTGAAGGCGGAGGCCGCCTTCTGCGCCTGCGGCCCGTAGCCCTCGTCCATGCGCATGGCCGCCATGTACATCAGGGACTTGGCCTGTTCGTATTCCATGAACATATCGACCATGCGGTGCTGCAGCACTTGGAACTTGCCGATGGGCTGGCCGAACTGCTTGCGCGTCTTGCAGTATTCCACGGTGTCCTTGTACAGCACCTCCATGCAGCCCACCGCTTCGGCGCCCACCGCCAAGATGCCTTCGTCGATCACCTGTTCGAGCAGGGGCCGGCCGGCGCCTTCCTCGCCGATCAGGGTTTCGGCCCTCAGCTCGACGTCCGCGAAGTACACTTCGGAAGCGGTGAAGCCATCGACCGTCGGATAATCCCGGCGGCTCACCCCGGAGGCCCCGGCCGGAACCAGAAACAGGGATATCCCAGCCTCGTCCCGCTGTGCGCCGCTGCTGCGGGCGGACACCACCAGCCAATCCGCCGCTGGACCGTTCAGCACCACCGCCTTGTGCCCGTTCAGCCGATAACCGCCGTTGCCGGGCACTGCCGTGGTGGTCAGATCCGCTAGGTTGTAGCGGCCTTGGGGTTCCGCGAAGGCCAAGGCGGCCTGCGCATCCCCACCGATGATGGCCGGCAGCAGCGCGTCCTTCTGCGCCTTATTGCCGCCCAGCCTCAGCACCCCCCCGGCCAGCACCACCGTGGCCAACAGCGGTTCGATGATCAGGCCCTTGCCGAACTGCTCCCACATAACCATGCTCTCCACCGGGCCGCCGCCGAAGCCGCCGTCCGCCTCGGCGAAGGGTACGCCCAGCCAGCCCAGCTCGGCGAAGTTGCGCCAATGCTCGGCGCTGAAGGGTTCGGCGGATTTCACTACCTTCTGCCGCTCTGTGAACGGGTAGTCATCATGCATGTAGCGGGCGATGCTCTCCTGCAGCAGCGCCTGCTCATCCGATAGCGAAAAGTCCATCAGCGCTCCCTGAGTTCCTTCCCCAGCCGCCGTGGCCGCGGCTTATTGGCGTTGTGCGGCCTCCTCACCCTAGTTTAACCCCCCCCCCCGGAAGGGGCTGAATTGGGACACTGCCGACAGGCGCGGCCTAGCCGAGTTCTTGATTCAGCGTCAGCCCGGTCCAAGGTCAAGACGCCTTTTCGAACAGCGCAGCGATCAACCTTCCTTGGGCGTCGGAGGCACCGGTGGGGCCAAGCCCCTGCAATCCATCGAGCAATTCGCGTACGGCCGGGGCGGCCCACTCCGGGCCGATCCGGCCTTCGTTGTGCAGCAGGACGGCGTCCGGCGCCGCCAAGCCATAGTAGCCGGCCGCCTCGACGAGCAATTCGACAATGGCTTGCTGCAGTTCGGCGCTGCGCACTTCCAGCATGACTGGCAAGGGGCCGGGGTCCCGGCCGGCCAAACGCTCCGCTGCGCATCTAGCCGCCAGTGCCCGCAAGCCGAGCAGCCGGATTGCCAAGGCGGAAGCCTTGCCCTCAAAGGCGGCAACTTCGGCAAGCCGGCGGCCTTGTCCGTCTTCGGTTTGCGCAAGCGCACGCCGCAAATGGGCCATTTGCGCTGCTGCTGCTGCGGTGGCCGTGGGCGGTGGCTCTCGAAATACCGGCTTCATTTAGGCACCATAATGCGTCCGCACCAACAAAGGCCAACTTCCACCATGAGCGAACGGCAAATAACGACCCAAATCGAAGACGGCATCCTCACCATCACGCTCAACCGCCCGGAGAAACTCAATGCCTTCACCCGGCAGATGCAGCAGCACATGATCGAAGCCTTGGACGAGGCGGATGCCAACGACGAGGTCCGCGCCATCATCGTCACTGGGGCAGGCAGGGCTTTCTGCGCTGGGGCGGATCTTTCCTCCGGCGGCGACGCCTTCAACGCGGACGCCCGCTCGGACCGGCCCAGCGGCCTGCGGCCGGATGGCGGCGGGGTGCTCACCCTGCGTATGTTTGACTGCCGTAAGCCGCTCATCGCCGCGATCAACGGCCCGGCGGTGGGGGTGGGCGTCACCATGACCTTGGCCATGGACATCCGCGTCGCGGCGGAGAACGCCAAGTTCGGCTTCGTCTTCGCCCGCCGCGGGATCGTTCCGGAAGCCTGCTCCAGCTACTTCCTGCCGCGCATCGCTGGCATCAGCCAAGCCTTGGAGTGGTGCTACAGCGGTCGTGTATTTCCGGCGGAGGAGGCCCTGCGTGGCGGCCTGGTGCGCAGCCTACACACCCAGGAGGCGTTGCTGTCGGAAGCGCGGCGCATCGCCAAGGACATCGGAGACAACAGCGCCCCCGTGGCCGTCACGCTCACCCGCCACATGATGTGGCGAATGCTCGGTGCCGACCATCCCATGGAAGCGCATAAGATCGACTCCCGGGGCATATACAACTTAGGCAAAGGACCGGATGTCAAGGAGGGCGTAGAGGCTTTCTTGGAGAAGCGCCCCGCCGAATTCAAGGCCAAGGTCAGCGGAGACATGCCGGAGTTTTTCCCTTGGTGGGAAGAACGCACCTTCTCCTAGCGCACCGGCCGGCAAAGTCCACGCATCTGTGGCACACTTAGGCTTCGCCGCAGCAAAGCAGCCGACCGCCATGCAAAGTGATCGCAGCCATGCCTCTACAACTTCTTTCCCGACTGTTTTCAGTTCGCAATCCCTTGGCTTCCCCACAAGCGGAGGTGCGTCTTGACGCCCTAAGGTCTCTGACCCCGGAGCGGGCGGCGGCTTGGCAGGGCCGGCTGGCCGAGTGCGCCCGCAACGACTCCGACGAGGCCGTGCGTAGCGCGGCCATTGCTTGGCTGGAGGACCAAGATCTGCTCATCGCGTTGCTGGAGGATGCAGCGGTTGCGCCAATCGCCGCCGCTCGCTTGGTCGCCAAGGGCTGGGCAGCGGAGCATCCCTTCGTGCGTCGGCAGCGGATGCGCAATGCCGGCAGTGCCGAAGACGCGCTGCGGGTTCTCGGCGAAACCAGTGCGTTTGCGCAGCGGGCCGAACTTTACCTTTGCTGCCCGGAGGCTTGGCGTGCGGCGCTGCTGCGCTGCATCCGGCGCAACGGCGACGCGGGGCTCGCCGCCTTGGAGAAGGCCTCCAGAAACCGGGACAAGCAGGCCAACCAGGCCGCCCGGGGCGAACTTGAGCGGTTACGCACCCTGCGCAAAGACGTCGCCGACCTCAGCAGCAGGGCCGAGGAGCTCACCACCGCCTTGGGCAAGCCCGGCGCGGCCGCCGTCAGCCCGCGCATCACGCACCTGAAAAAGGAGTTGCAAGGCTGCTGCGACGGCATCCAAGCCAAGGCCGAAACGCTAGCCGAGTACGGGGCGCAAATCCCGGATTTGACGGCTTGGCTGGCGGCCGCCAGCCAAGCGCAGGCACCCTGCGGCGGTCCGCCCAAACCGACGCTTGGCTTCAAGGCGCTGGTGCGGGCCTTTGAGGAATTGGGCGACAAGATGGCCGCCGGGGGGGATTTCGAGGCGCTGAGGGCGGAGCGGGACCAGCTGACCCAGGAATGGCTGACCCGGGCCGACCAAGTGCAGCCGGTCACCACTCAACACGCTGTCTTCGAGCGGGTGAGCCATCAGTATCAGGAACTTGCCGACGCCCACCAACGTTGGCTGAACCTCAAGATCGGCACTGTCAGCCCACCGCCCGTTGGCGATTGGCCCAAGGCGCCGGAGGCATTGCAAGACCTTTGGCGGCAGCAGCGCGAGGCGGTGCGCAACCGGGAGCGCCTGCAGTGGCAAATCGCCCAGGTGCGCTGGCCGCAGTGGGCCAAGGCATCCACCCCTGTGCAGCAGGCCATTGACCTTGTGGTCAGCTTGGAGCGCTTCGAGCAGCAGGCGCAGGCACATCAGCAGCAGCTTGCCGAGCAGCTGCGCAACGTCATTGCGGAGGCTGAAGCCAGCCTCGCCGATGGCGGCCTGCAGGGTGCCGCCGCGGCCTTGGGCAACGCCCGTCGCTTGGAGAAATCCCTGCCGGAAGCCTTGACGGCGGCGCAGCGCAAGGCGCTATCCAAACTCTCCGCCCAGGTCAACGAGCTGCGCGGCTGGCAGACCTTCGCCACCACCACCCGTCGGGAGCAGTTGGTGGAAGCCATGCGGACGCTGGCGGACGAACCCCTCGCCGCCAAGGAGCAAGCCGAGCGCATCAAGGCGCTGCGCAAGGACTGGAATGCCTTGGGGCATCCCGCCAACAGCAAGGAGCGCACCCTGCGTGGCAAGTTCGACCAGGTGGCGGAACGGGCTTTCGAGCCTTGCCGCAGCCACTTTGCCGAGCAAGCGGAACTGCGCAAGGCCAACCAAGTGCGGCAGCAGCAGTTGTGCGATCAGCTGGAGACCTATGTGGCCGGCGTGGATTGGCGCAAGGCGGACATGAGGGCCGCCGAAAAAATCCTGCGCACGGCGCGGGAGGAATGGCGGGCGGCGCGTCCGGTTGACCGCAAGAAGGGCAAGGATCTGGAGGCCCGCTTCGAGCAGTTGCAAGCGCAGATTCACGCCGCGGTGAAGCAGGCCCGGGAAAAGAATCTGGCCTTGAAGCAGGAACTGCTGGCAGCGGCTGAAGCCTTGGCGGCGGGGGACGCCGCGGTTGCCGAAAAGGTGGCCGAGGTCAAGCGCCTGCAGCGGTGCTGGCGGGACATCGGCATCACCCCGCACGGCGCCGATCAAAAGCTGTGGCGGCAGTTCCGTAAGCATTGCGATCAAGTTTTCGCCGCCAGGAAGGCCGACCGTTGCCAAGCGGACCAGCGCAGCGAAGACGCCGTGGCCGCGGCCGAGGACATCTGCAAGACCTTGGAGGAGGCCTTGGAAAGTGCCTCAAATGCCTCGCCGAAGCGTTCCTTGGCCTCCCGCCTACGCGGGGACTTGGAGGCGCTGGAACTCCCGGACCGGCTGCGCTTCCCGTTGGTCAAGCGCTTCAACGATCTGGCCCGGTCCTACGATCAGCTGCTGCTGGCCGCCGAATGGGAGGCGCTGCGCCGCCGGCTTGAGCAGTTGCGCTCTTGGGACGCACAGGTGAGCCAGGCCGAGGCGGAAGACCGCGACGCGCCAGTGCCGGACCCCATCTTCAATGGCCGTGGGGATGGGGATGGGGCAGGGGATGGGGATCGGAAAGGTTCTGGCGGCGACGTTGAGGCGGCGTTGCTGCGGCTCACATTGGCGGCGGAGATCGAGGCCGGCATCGAATCCCCGGCGGCGGAGGCTGCAACGCGCCTGCAAGTGCAGGCTGCGGCCCTGCAGGACCGCATGGGGCAGCGCATTGGCCCCAAGGCACCCAAGGAAATGGCGGAGGATTGGTGCCGCATCGGCCCCAAAACCCCCGCCTGCGACCCGTTGCGAGAGCGCTTCTTCACCGCTGTGCTGGCGCTGGCGCAGCCGATGCGATGAGGTAGGTGCAGTCGCCAAGCCAAGCTGTCCACTGATGTGGACTGGGGGGTGCTGCTCGTAATGGTTGGTGAGCGGGTTTTCATGCGAGGGGTTTCCCCCCTCGCGCTCCCCGGCTGAAGCTTTTTCTTCGAGGGGTTTCCCCTCGCGCTCCCCGGCTGAAGCTTTTTCTTCGAGGGGTTTCCCCTCGCGCTCCCCGGCTGAAGCTTTTTCTTCGAGGGGTTTCCCCTCGCGCTCCCCGGCTGAAGGCTCTGCTTAAGTCGGCAGATGGATTTCGACGCGGGCGCCGCCTAGGGCGCTTTCGCCGATTGTCAGTCCGCCGCCGTAGAGGGCCAGCAATTCGCAGACGACGGAGAGGCCGATCCCTTGCCCCGGTGCCGCTTGGTCGCCCCTCGCCCCACGGCTGAGAACCGCATCCCGAATGGCGGGGGCAATGCCGGGGCCATCGTCCTCGATGCGCAGCAGGATCCGCGCCCCACTTTCGCCACTGACCCGCACCCGGGACTTGGTGTACTTGAAGGCGTTCTCCAGCAGGTTGCCGAGCATCTCCATCAGGTCTCCTTCGTCGCCACGCACGGTTAAGGCGGACGGAATATCCGCTTCCACGATGAGGCCGCGGGCGGCGTAGGCGGTTTGCAAGGCGCGAGTCAGCCGCTGCACAATGCCGACCAAGGCGATTGGCTTGCCCACCACCACCGGGCCGACGACCGTGGCCCTAGACAGCTGATGGGTCACCGCTTGGTCCATTTGCTCCAGCTGCTCGATGATCAGATCTCGGCTCTGACCGCCTTTATTTGATGCTGGATTGGCGATGGCGTTACGCAGCACGGCAAGGGGCGTCTTCAGGCTGTGGGCCAAGTCCTGCAAGGCGTTGCGATAGCGGGTGCGACGGCGCTGCTCATGGACGATGAAGCGCTCCAGGTTTTGCCGCAGCCCGGTCAACTCCTTGGGATAGCCCTGTGAAAGGTGCTGCCGCCGCCCTTCCTCAAGCTCCTCCACCTCCCGCGCCAAGGTCCGCAAGGGCCGTAAACCCCAGCGTATCGCCAGCATTTGCGCAGCGACGACCAGCGCCGCCACCGCTCCAAGGCCCCAGATCAGGATGCGCCGAAAATTGCTGATGACGGCGAGGGCCGGGCCTTGGTCAACGGCGACCCGGAAGATGAGCTCCGATTCGTTCGCATCGTCCCAGATCGCCAAGTAAGACAGCTCGAAGTGCGGCTTGGCGCCGGTGTGCGCCTCGGCGAACCGAAAATTCCCCAACACCGCTTCCGGCGGCGCCGTTCCCATATCAGTCGCCGGCGCGGAGGGGGAGCGCCACTGCCGCGCCGTTCGCCGGTCGTGGATGGTTGCATAGAGGCCGGAACCGGGCAGGGCAAGGCGCGGTTGCGGCAACTCGTCGATGCGTATGCCGGTCGCATCCACCTTCGCCGTGCCCATCAACGAGTAGATCACCAGGCGCAACTGCTCCTCCACCCCGGCGCGGATGCTGGCTTGAAAGGCTCGGTCTAGAAACCAGCCGGTCAGGGTCAGAAAACCGACCAAGACCAAGGCGGTGACCACCACCAACCGCCGCTGAACGCCAACATTTGTTCCGATGGACGTCTTGATCCGCACTTTCATCCCAAAACCAAGTGACCGCTGCCCATTGTGGCAGCTGGTGCAGTTTGCTTCCGCCAGTTTCTCAACAGTGGCCAAGGCGCCATTGCAGCCGAGGGCATTTTCGCGCCTAAAAAGGCTTGGCTGAAGGTGCGGTAATGGGTGGCACCTTCGGCAAAGGGCCCGCGATCAGGCCTCGGCGGCGAATTTGTAGCCTTGGCCGCGCAAAGTGCGGATGGGATTGGCCGGCCCCAGCTTCCTGCGCAAGCGCCCGACGAACACTTCGATGACGTTGCTGTCCCGGTCGTAGTCTTGGGCGTACAGCTGATCGGTGAGCTCCGCCTTGGACACTACCCGGCCGGCGTTCAGCATCAGGCATTCCAGCACCCGATACTCGAAGGCTGTCAGGTCCACGGCCTTGTCGCCCACGCAGACCTCCTTTTTGCCGGTGTCCAGGCTGATGACGCCGGCCCGGATCAACGGTGCGGCGTAGCCGGCCGCCCGACGGATCAGGGCGTTGAGGCGGGCGAGCAGCTCTTCCATTTGGAAGGGTTTGGTCAGGTAGTCGTCGGCGCCGGCTTCAAGCCCCGCCACCTTGTCTCGCCAATGCCCGCGGGCGGTGAGGATGAGGATGGGGTAGGCGCAATCGTCCCGGCGCAGACCGCCGATCAGGGCGCTGCCATCCAGCTTGGGGAGGCCGAGATCGATGACCGCCGCCTCATAGCCGTACTCGCGGCCGTAGTAGAAACCCTCTTCCCCGTCCTTAGCGGCGTCCACCACATAGCCGGCGGCGGTTAGCTGGGCTTCAAGTTGGCTTCTGAGCGCCGGCTCGTCCTCGACAACCAGTATCCGCATGGCCCTATCCGCTGTTGTTCCTTGCCGGCGCCAGCGGCCGCCATTCAATGAAAGGGCAACTGGTTGGGCGAACCGAGTATGCGCCCGCTCCGGTCCATCCGAATGGTGACGATCCGCCCGCCGTCCAACAAAACCCGCACTCGGTAGCCGCGCCTTCCACCTTCCACCGGAACCACGGCCACCGCCCGCCCGTCGATCTGCCCACGCAGCAAGCGGTTCACCTGATCGATGGACATGCCCGGCTGCGGCGCAAAGCTATTCCGAGGGGGCTCCCGGTCCGGCGCCGCCGCGGCCCAACCGCCGCCCAACGCCAAGGCGACGCACATGGCCAGCCGCACCATTAGGCGGGGCAAGCTCGGGGCCTGTGACCTCGGAGTGCGCCGCGGCAGCCGCCTAAATTGCCGACTGCGCATTGAGTTCACCCCGCCCTGCGGTTGCACCCCAGCCCGTTGGGATTAACATGTTCCCGCTCCGCTCTCCATGAAGGACCGTTACTCTAACCGTCTTTGGCTGAACGCTGTATGAACAACGCCGCCATCTGACCGAGCGGCCTCATTTGGATTTGCGCCGCCGAGGGATTGGACGCCAGAAGCCTGTAGCATCGGGGTCACATAGGGAACCGCCATAATGATCGCCAAGCCCACACTCGGCTGGAAGAGCCTGGTCATCGTCCTCGTCGCGCTTCTGGCTGGATGCGCCGGTCGGGACAACGGGCCGGTGGCGCCGGTCATCTCCGCGCCGGCCGTCACGCCGGTGAAAAGCCCCAATGACTCCTGGTCCTACCGTTACTTGACCTTAGGCAACGGGTTGCGGGTGCTGCTGGCCTCAGATCCGAAGGCGGATAAGGCGGCGGCTTCCCTGACGGTGTTTCGCGGCTCCTACCATGAGCCCGTCGAGTGGCCGGGGCTGGCCCACTTCTTGGAGCACATGCTGTTCATCGGCACTGAGAAGTACCCGCAGGTGGATGGCTATCAAGCCTTCATTTCGGCTAATGGAGGTAGTTCCAACGCCTACACCGCTGGCGACCACACCAACTACTTTTTCAACATCGATCCGGCCTTTTTTCAGCCGGCCATGGATCGGTTCGCGCAGTTCTTTATCGCCCCTAAGCTGGACCCGGACTATGTGGAGCGGGAGAAGAACGCCGTCCACTCCGAATACCAACTGCAAATGAAGGACGACGGCTGGCGCGCCTTCGCCGCCAACAAGATGGCCTTCGACCCGGCTCATCCGGTTAGCCGCTTCAACATCGGCAGTCTGGGCACCTTGGGCGAGGGCGTTGACGAGGCGCTCAGGGCTTTCTTTCGGCAGCACTACTCCGCCAATCAGATGGCGCTGGTGGCGATCAGCAACCAAGGCTTGGACGAGATGCAGGCTTGGCTGGCGCCCCTGTTCAGCGCCATTCCCAACCGGGGCTTGGCTGCGGCGTCCGTCGCCATGCCGCCCTTTTCCGCCGACGGCCTGCCGGCCACCTTGCGCATCCGCCCGGAAAAGGAAATTCGCTCCATCAGCTACCGCTTTCCGGTGCCCTCCGGCCGTCGCCACTACCGGGCTAAGCCGCAAGCCTACATCACCAACCTGATCGGCCATGAGGGGGAGGGCAGCCTGCACAGGGCGTTGCAGCGCAAGGGCTGGATCGAGTCCTTGGTCGCCTCCAGCGAACCCGTTGATGACGCTAGGGACTTCATTGAAGTGGCCATCAACCTGACCGAGGCGGGGGCCAAGCGAACCGAGGCCGTCACTGGCGCCCTGTTCGCCTTCATTGACCTGCTGCGCTCCGCGCCGCCGGAGCAGTGGCGCTATCGGGAGCAAGCGCAGGTGGCGGACCTCAACTTTCGCTTTAAGGAGCCTTCCTCCGCGATGAGATTCGTTTACCGCAAGGGGCCGAATCTGGAGTGGGTGCCGCCCGAGGACCTGCTGCGCAGCCCCTATCTGATGGCGGACTTCGACCCGTTGCTGATCCTTGATTACCTCAGCTACCTGCATCCCGGCAACCTGTTGGTGGAGATCGTTGGGCCGGAGGTGGAGACGGATCGGGTGGAGCCTTGGTTCAAGGTGCCCTACGCCTTGGTGCGGGGCGCCATCGCCATGGACAAGGCGAATGTCGATCTGCGGCTGCCGCCGGCAAACCCCTTCCTGCCGGAGGATTTGGCGGCGTTGCCCAAGGACGCACAACCCCCCGCCAAGGCGCTGGTCACGGACAACGCCGAAGTCTGGGTGGATACGGACCTGGAATTCGGGGCGCCTAGGGCCAACCTGCGCCTGCTGCTGTCCGTTCCAGGCGGCTTTCAATCCCTTGAGGACGTCGCGGCGGCGCAGCTGCATCGGGAATTGGCACTCGATGCGCTCAATGCATTCGCCTATCCGGCGCAGCTGGCCGGCCTCTCCTATGGCATCGGCGTCACGCCGGAAGGGTATGCGGTGGATGTGGACGGTTATTCAGACCGTCAGCCCCTCTTGCTGGACGGGGTGTTGGAGGTCTTGGCCAAGGCCCCCATCGACCCGGAAAAGTTTCGGCGCCTGCAGGCCGAGCGTGTTAGACATTGGCGCAACCACGCCGCTGAGAGGCCCTACAGCCAAACCTTGGCCGCCGTGGCGCAAGCGGTGCTGAGGGGCGTTTGGCCGCCATCCGACTTGGCGGATGCCGCTCTGCGCCTCACTCCGCAGGCCCTTGCTCAATGGCGCAACCAGCGCCTCGGCCAATATGGCTTGCTGGCCTTGCTGCACGGCAATGTGGCCACCGACGGGGCGCAGCGTCTAGCCGATTTGGTGGAACGGCACCTGCCCTTGGCGCCCGTCACCCCGACCAGAGCTTCGGTGGTGCCGGTGGACGGCAGTTTCCGTCTGCCCATTCCCATCGACCACGATGACGCCTCCTTGGTGCTGTACGTTCAAGACGACCGTCCCGGCATTGCGAACCGCGCCCAAAGCAGCTTGGCCGTGCAACTGCTGCGGCAAGGCTTTTTCACGAAACTGCGCACCGAGGGCCAACTTGGCTACGTCGTCGCCGCCATCAACTTGGACTACCAAGAGCATGGCGGCATCGCCTTCGTGGTGCAGAGTCCAGTGGCCTCCCCAGCCCAGATCGAGCAGGCTGTCTTCGCCTATTTGGACGTCCAAGCCGAGAAGTTGGCGGCGCTGCCTGAAGCCGCCTTCGCCGGTCACAAGGCCAGCCTCATCAGCAACCTGACCGAGCGGGACAAGAACCTCCACATCCGCACGGGCCGCCTTTGGCTGGATTTGAACCGCGGCTTCACCAACTTCGACCGAAACCAACAGCTTGCCAGCCAAGTGGCCAACTTAGACCAAGCCGCCATGACCGACTTCGTGCGCCAGTTGGCCACCAAGGCCCGCAACCGCCGTTTGGTTGTTTACAACCTAGGCAAGTTCAGCGAAGGGCCGAGCAGCGGCCAACTGCTCCAAGACCCCACCTTCTTCACGCCCAAGCCGCCCAGCGCAGCGGGCTAGCGCAGCTACCTCTATCGCGGCGCCCAATTCAAATTTGGCCCATCCAGCGCGAGAGACAAGTGATTCAGAACGCCCCGACCCAGTATTCCTCACACTTCATTCCCAAGAAACGGCCTATGAGCGGGAACTAAATATTTGATCCCAATGAGCTTGCACGGACTTCTGGTTTCCCATACAGTATTTGGTGCGCGGTCGGGGCTTCCCGTCCGCACAAGGGGCCGATGCCTGCGCAAGGTCGCACAGGCGGATATCCATCACCAAGAGGTGCATCGGGCTTAGCGAAATGGTGTGGAAATGGGAACAGGGACGGCTTGAATACTTTCAGTTCGACGAACTGCGGAAGGTTGCCAAATTCGGCGTCGTAAACGACCTTCGGCAGGCAACGAGAAGCGACCTTGAAACGGCCGTGGGGCTTCCGTTCCTGCCGGACGACAAAGCGTATCGACCATGGCGGAACTACGGTCGACTCTTTCAGATCGCAATGATTGCCACTCCGCACGGCCCCCGTGAAGCTAAGTTGACGCCCATTGGGAAGCTCCTTGCCGAAGAGGGCAGGGTAACCACGGACGAATACTTGCATTTCCTCGCCCAGGCGACCACCCAACCATCGCCTGCCCTGAGCGACTGGGATCACACCAAACCGCTGCGATATCCTTTACTGTTCGCGTTACGCTTCATCCTCGCTCGGGCTGCGAAACACGAGCCTAGGACCAACATCACAGACATCATCAACAGCTACTGTGAGAATGGTTTTCGCGGCGACGAGGAACAAGATGCCTTCCTCCGCATCCTCAACGTCGACGCGGGTGCGCCTCCGGGTCCGGCGGGTGCTCGCCAGTCAAGCGAAAGCATCAAGGTCCTGGCCCAGCTCTCCTACCTGACCGCTACGAAAAGCGAAGTTACTGTTTCACTCACGGCCTCCGACGCCGCTAACCTCTTTGAGGATCTTAAGCCCGTGCGTGGTCCCACTCGCTCCAATGGAGCGGAGGAAATAGACCGCCGGGCCGAACTGTTCCTGAGCGCGAATGCGAAAGTGGAAGCAGACTATCCGCGCACCATACTCAGTTCCATCAGCGAAGCCGGGTTCAACGATGCCTTCAAAGAGGGACGTCGAGTACGGCGAACGCACGTCTCCATTGAGCGGAACCACATGATCCGAGACATGTTCTTCAAGCAGAATCCGGGGCATGCCTGCGATCTGTGCGGAATGAATACCCGTCAGTCCTATCCATGGACGGATAGGCTGCTCGAAATTCACCACCTGCTGCCTCTCTGTTCGGGAGCGCGAACATCCAAGGACGGAACCTTGTTGGAAGATCTCGTGGCAAACTGCCCGAGTTGTCATCGGGCCATTCATCGCTACTACGACAAGTGGCTGGTCCAGAAGAATCGTATCGACTTCGCCGACGCCAGAGAGGCCAAGATCGTTTACTACGAAGCCAAGCGTGAACACTGGACCGCAGTTGGCCATGCCGGGGAAATAGGAAATGCGCAACGCACCTAGAGCATCGTTCGCAAAGCAAATACGCATGTTCGACGCTGCCGGGCCGAATGCCAAGATCGGCGAGGCCCTTGCATCCGCAGGATTGTCGATAGACGATCTTGTTTACGAGAGCAGCCAAACCCTCAAGTGGACGGGTGGCCTGCCGGACCGGATTTCCGCGTTCGCTAGGAGCGCGGCCGGCGTCCCCGTCGTTAGCTTCTTTACGGGGTGCGGCGGCATGGACCTCGGATTCGAAGCGGTGGGATTCGAGCACAGGGCCTCATTCGAGATATCGGAGACGTTCTGCAACACCTTGCGCCTGAATCGACCAGAATGGCGGATTTTCGGGCCGCCATTGCATAGCGGCGACGTGTCTGATTTCACAGGTGTCGTTGCCGCGCTCACGCCACTCGTGAGCGTCCCCTTTGAAGGCGTTTTCATCGGCGGCCCACCGTGTCAGCCTTTCTCGATCGCTGCGAATCAACGGTTCTCGATGGCCGGCCCAAATTTCAAAAGAGTGGGATTCAATCACCAGGGAAACGGGTCGCTGCTCTTTGATTTCGTCAATCTCGTTGCAGAGTTCAGGCCGGCTGTCTTCGTGATAGAGAACGTTCCGGGTCTTCGAGACATAGACGGAGGGCACCAGCTCTCGTTGGCTATCGAGAGATTGCGCGGTTGCGGCTACTCGATTGTCGCTCCTGCCGTGTACAACGCCTCCGAGTACGGCGTTCCTCAGTATCGGCGCAGGATGATAGTGATAGGTTCGCGCAGTTCGGGAGTGTTCGTCATGGCGCAGCCGCGGCAGCGCATAGGTGCGGGCAGCGTACTCGCTACGCGAATACCGGCCTGTGCGTCAAACCACGATACGCGCAATCACAAGGTAGGGTCCGTCCAACGGTACATGAGGTTGAACTATGGCGAGCGGGATCATCTTGGCCGAGTTGATCGGCTGAACCCAATGAAGCCGGCCAAAACCGTCATTGCCGGCGGCACAAAGGGAGGGGGGCGTTCGCACCTTCATCCTGAGATTCCTCGGACGTTGAGCGTCAGGGAGTGCGCCAGGCTACAGACTTTCCCGGACGACTACAGATTCACTGGCCCAACCGCACGGCAGTTCACTCAAGTGGGCAATGCCGTTCCCCCCGTGTTGGCGGCTGTTTTGGCGGAACGCATCACTAGGGCCTACTTCTGATCATGCCCAGGCGAATCAAGCGATGGCGGCCGCAGTAAGCAAGGCCACTGCGATGCCCTAGGTAGCTGATGCACGTTCAGTCCGGCTTGCTTCCGCGGAGGGAGACGAGCTATCGAACGCGCCTATGCCTGACGCGCCCCATAAGTCGCCCAGCGCGGCGATTCCGGGCCTCGCCTATTGGTCGGACTTGGTAGTTGAAGCTTGGCTGGTGGAGGTTGCCGGCACCCCATTTCAAACGCCTAGTTCCCGGCGAAACGGTGGCAGGGAGTCTAGCAGTGTTCGGCCGTAGCGGTGGGTCAGCACCCGCTTGTCGAGCAAGGTGATGCGCCCGTGGTCATGCTCGTTGCGGATGAGCCGGCCGCAGGCCTGCACCAGCTTCATGGAGGCGTCCGGCACGCTGATCTCCATGAAGGCATTGCGGCCTTGGGCTTCGGCCAATTCGGCGATGGCCGCATCCACCGGGTCGGCCGGCACGGCGAAGGGCAGCTTCACGACGATGACGTGGCGGCAGTAGTCGCCCGGCAGGTCCACGCCTTCGGCGAAGCTGGCCAAGCCGAAGACGTAACTTGGCTTGCCGGCGTCCACCCGCTCATGGTGGGCCCTCAGCATGGCCTGTTTGGAGCGGCGGCCCTGCACTTGGATGGCATCGGCCAAGCCCGTTTCGGCCAAGGCATCCGCTAGGCCGCGCAACTGCCGCCAAGAGGTGCAGAGCACCAAGGCGGTCCGCTCCTTGGCCAGCAGCTCCGGCAACATTAGGGCCGCTTCGGCAGTGTGGGCGGCGAAATCCTTGGGACTGGAGTTCATATTGGGCACGGCCAGCACCGCGACCCTGGGGTAGTCGAAGGGGCTGGAGATGCGCACCCCCTGCGTCTGTTGCAATCCGGACCGCTCAAAGTAACGGTCGAAGCGGCCTAAGGCGGCCAGGGTAGCTGAGGTGGCGACGCCGGCGTAGCAGCGCGACCACAGCCATTCCCCCAGCAGCGGCCCAGGCTCGATCGGGGCGCTGACCGCCTCCAGATCCTGCTCCGTGCGCTGCACCCAGCGGGCACGGTGGGCCCCGGCAGCGACCTCGCCGTCCGCTTGGGCGTAGTCCACCAGCAAGGTCTCCGTGGCTTCGGCCCGGGCCTCCAGCTGGCCTACGGCCGGCAGCCAGTCTTCGGCGACCAACCTGTCCTCCAAACTGCATTCCCCATCCAGGGCGTTGCGCAGAAACTCCCGGGTGGCCGACAAGGCGCGGCTGATCTTCTTCAGCGGTGCGGCGGCTGCGGCTGCGGCGCGGGCTGCAGGCCCTTCAATGCGCCCGAAGCCGAACCGGCAGATATCGGTGTCCGCGTCCTTCTCTGCGAAGGGCAACTGCGCCAAGGTGCCGTGCAATCCCTCCATGCCCAGCTTGAAGGCTTCGTATTCCACGGCCAAGTCCTTGGCCAACCGTTCAAGCGCTTGCGGGCGGCCCAGCTTTTGCGTCAGGGTGCCCAAGGCGGCGTTGACTTGGTCCGCCCAGTTGATGGCGCCGCGCAGCCGCACCTTGGCGGCGAAGTGATCCTGGGTCTTGTCCGGCAGATGGTGGGCCTCATCGACGATGACGATGGAAGCCTCCGGCGATGGCAGCACGGCACCGCCGCCCAAGGCGTAGTCCACCAGCAGGAGGTCTTGGTTGGCGACGATGACGTCGGCGTCGCGCAGCTTGGCGCGGGCTTTGAAGAACGGGCAACCGGTGTAGAAGCTGCACTTCTTGTTGGCGCAGCCGCGGTGGTCGGTGGTGACGCCGGACCAAACGCTCGGCTCCAGTTCCTCGTTCCAGCTGTCCCTTTCGCCGTTCCAACCTCCTTTCGCAAAGGCGTCCAACATCCTTTGATAGGTGACGCCTTGGCCGGCTGCTGCGGCGGCGTAGAACAAGGCCAAATCCTTTTGGGCTTCCGGCTGCAAGGCTTGGTCCAGACGCTTCGGGCATAGGTAGCGGCCCCGGCCCTTGGCTAGGGCGAAGCTGAAGTCCAGCCCGGTGTTACGCTTGAGGTCGGGCAGGTCGCGCAGGACGATCTGCTCCTGCAGGGCGACGGTGGCGCTGGCGATCACCAAGGTCTTGTCCAGCGCCTTGGCGATGGGGATGGCAGCCAAGAAGTAGGCGGCGGTCTTTCCTGTGCCGGTGCCGGCCTCAATGGCCAGAGTGCGCGGCGGTCGCTCGGCGGTGCAGGTCTGGGCGATGCGGGCGATCATCTCCCTCTGGCCGCGCCGCGGCTTGAAGCTGTGCGCCTCAAGCCAAGTGCGGTAGGCGGTCTGAATTTCCGATTTCAATTCCGAGGTCAAGGCGCTCATGGCATGCATGGTAACCCGCGCTGCGCCGCACTCTGCGGCCGCCTTGGCCGGACAACGCCCTTGATTTCAGGAGGACAGGCGCGTTCCGCACAAAGTCCAAGGACGCGCAAATGACGGGAGGCAGTCCTCGAATGTCGATTCAAGCGGCGAGGCGAGGGCAATGCGTCCCCATGTGCTGTCGCCGGAACGTCAAAACCACCACCATCGTTTCTTCAAGCGGCCCTCGCAGCGCCCTAGCTGGTTGCTGTAGCGCTTGGTGCGATCGACCACCTTTTTGGCGTAGCCCTGCACCGCGCTGTTGCCCCGCCAAGTGCCTCTGGCGTAACCGCCCGGGCCGGAGTAGTAGGCTAGGTAGAGGCGGTAGGCGTCGTTCTTGGCGATGCCCAGCTTGCGATGGGAGCGGTCGTTGTACCAGCCGATGAAGTCCAAGGCGTCGGCGATGTCGTCGCGCTCGGCGAAGCGGGCGCCGGTGGCTTTGCGGTAGTCCTTCCAAGCCTCGTCGGTGGCCTGCGCGTAACCGAAGGCGCTGGACGAACGGCGGCCCGGCAACACGCCGAGGAAGCGCTTGCGCGGCGGCTTGGCGTCGGAGCGGAAACTGGACTCCCGGTGTATGAACGCCATGCCCACCGGCACCGGCAGGCGCCATTTGCGCTCCGCCTTCTTGGCCGCCTTCCACCAGGCGGGCTTCTCCTGAAAGATGGCGCAGAGGTTGTCGGGACGGCTCGGCGGGGCGGTGGCGCAGCCGGCCAGCAGCAGCGCCAACAAGGCGGCCAACGCCAGCCTTCCCGGCCATTGGACCAATGAACGGAAGTCCCAAGTGTCTTTCTTTACGCCAAGTCCCGCCATTGCGCGAAGGCATCGCATCTCCGCTCCGCTTTTGAACTTATGGAAATACAACAATTGCGTCCAGTGCGGCTGACCCCTGCTAAGGGTCTCCGCGAAGCCAGCAGCAGTCGTCGGTTTGAGGGGTCGTCTTATCGGGGATTCAAAGTGCATCGTTCGTCCTCAACAGGTCAAAAAAGGCCGTTTCATCCATCACCGGCACGCCGAATTCTTCCGCTTTCTCCAACTTGCCGCCGGCGCCAGGCCCGGCCACGACTTGAGCGGTGTTCCTGGACACGGAACCGGCCACCTTGGCCCCCAAGCCCACCAGCTTTTGCTTGGCCTGGGAGCGGGGCATTTCCGCCAAGGTTCCGGTCAGCACCCAGGTCTGCCCGGCCAAGGGCATGGCGGCCACTTGGGCCGGAACCGCCGGCCAATGGACGCCTTCGCCGATCAGGTCATCGACCAACGCCCGGTTGTCGGGGTTGTTGAAGTACTCGGCGATTTTGGCGGCGACGATGGGGCCGACGTCCGCCACCACTTCAAGGTCTTCCACCGAGGCATTGCGCAAGGGCGCCAGGTCGCCGAAGTGCGCGGCTAGGTTCTGCGCCGTGGCCTCGCCCACCTCGCGGATGCCCAAGGCGTAGATGAACTTGGCCAAGCTGGTGGACTTGCTGGCGGAGAGCGCCCGCAGCAGGTTCTCAGCGGACTTCCTGCCCATGCGCGGCAGCGCCGCTAGCGCCTCCACATCCAAGCGGTAGAGATCGGCCGGGGTCTTCACCATGCCGGTCTCCACCAGCTGATCGATCAACTTTTGCCCTAAGCCCTCAATGTCCATGGCCAGCCGGGAGGCGTAGTGCTGCAGGCCCTCCTTGCGTTGCGCCGGGCACAGCGTGGCGGCGGCGCTACAGCGGGCTACAGACTCCCCCTCGGGACGCACCACCGGACTGCCGCAGGCCGGACATTGGCTGGGCAGCTGGATGCGGCTTGGATCGACCAAGGCTGGGTCTTCATCGGCAGGCGGCGCTTCTTGAACGTCCACGGGGGTATTCTTGGCATCGTCCGACTCGGCCTGATCGCTGGAATCAGGTCCATCGGAAAGGTCCGTCTCGACAGTGTTGGCCATCCTCGGGTCTTGGACATCATCCAGGCCGGCTTCGCCACTGGCGCCGGTGCCTTCCTTGATGACCTTGATGACCTGCGGAATCACGTCCCCGGCGCGGCGCACCATCACCCGATCCCCTAGGCGCAGGCCGAGGCGCTCAATTTCGTCCATGTTGTGCAGGGTGGCGTTGCTGACGGTGACGCCGCCGACGAACACCGGCTCCAGCTTGGCCACTGGCGTGATGGCCCCGGTGCGTCCCACTTGAAAATCCACGTCCAGCACCCGGGTAGTGGCCTCTTCCGCCGGGTACTTGTAGGCCACCGCCCAACGCGGCCGGCGGGTGACGGCGCCCAAGCGCCGCTGTTGATCGAGGGAATTGACCTTGACGACCACGCCGTCAATGTCGTAGGCCAAGGCGTCGCGGCGTTGCTCAATGTCGCCCAGATAGGCTTGACAGGCGGTCAGATCCTGCACCAGCTTGGCTTCCGGGTTGGTGCGCAGGCCCCAGGCGGCCAAGCGCTCCAAGGCCTCCACTTGGGTCTGCGGGCGCCAATTCCCGCCCAACCAACCGAGGCTGTAGCAGTACATCTTCAGGGGCCGGGCGGCGGTGATCTTCGGGTCCAGCTGGCGCAGGCTGCCGGCGGCGCCGTTTCTGGGGTTGACCAAAGTGCGCTCGCCGGCGGCCTTGGCCCGGTCGTTGAACGCTTTGAAGTCCTGTTTGGAGATGTAGATCTCGCCGCGCACCTCAAAGCGCGGTGGCGCCTCGTCCCCTTGCAGGCGCAGGGGCACGGAAGGAATGGTGCGCACGTTGGCGGTGATGTCCTCGCCGGCGCGTCCGTCGCCCCGGGTGGCCGCCAAGGCCAAGCGGCCGTTCTCGTAGATCAGGGCCACCGCCACGCCATCGATCTTGGGTTCGCAGCAAAACGCCAGCGGCTCGTTGCCGAGCCTCGCCAAGCAGCGGCCGTGCCATTCGGCCAGCTCGTTGGCGGTGGCGACCTTCTCCAACGACAGCATGGCCACCTCATGGGTGACGGCGGCGAATTCCGCCAGGGGCGTTCCGCCCACCCGCTGGCTGGGGGAGTCGTCGGCCACCCAATCGGGATGCTGGCGCTCCAGGGCCTGCAGTTCACTGAAGAGGGCGTCGTATTCCGCGTCGGCGATTTCCGGCGCGTCCAGCACGTGATAGAGGCGGTCATGATGGCGGATAAGACGGCACAGCTCATCCAGCCTCGCTCGAGCGCTATCCGTCATCGTAGGACCCCGCCCGCTCAGCGGATGCAGGCGCCGGCAGGTGCCTTCGGAAGCCTCCCATCAGTGAGTGTTGCGCACCCCAGGACACTTGAACGAATGAACCGGGCCCTAGCCCGCCGCCCAGCCGCTCGCCGGCTTGCTGCATCGCTTCGCCGCTGCCTTGGCCGAAGGGGTGTAGTCGGGAAGGGGTGCGCAGTCTAGGCGGCGCTCCCTCAGGCAAAATCCGCCGCCCGGTTGCGGTATTCGGCCAAGGTCTGCTGGGTGAAAGGCCGGCGGTGGTCGTCCAGCAGGGTGCCGCCGAGGGATCGGGCGAGGGAGTGGGCAGTGTGCAGCATGTCGTCCAAGGCGGTGGCGTTGTCCTGGCCGTCGGTCAGATGCAGAAAGGCCGTCACCCCCGGCGAGGTGCAATCCTTGCCCAAATCGAAATAACCCGGCTCCACGGCGTTGGCGATGCTGAAGCGGCACTTTTGGGTTTGTGGGTCGGCACGGTGAAAGATTTGCATCCGCCCGTACTTGAGGTTTTCGGCCCGCAAGGCGCGCATCAATGCTGCGCCGTCGAAGCGCTCCCCCTGCGGCGCCAGCACATGAACCAACATCAGGGGATCGTCGGTCGGCCCGGTGTCTCCAGCCTCCTTGGCCAGTTCGGTCTGCCAAGACTGCTTAGCGGGCGCGGCTTCCTCCGGCGCTGTTGTGGTTGGTTCGCCGCCAAGATCAGCGCCCGCAACGGACGGCGCTGACGCTTCGGGTGAAGTCGTTGTCGCCTCCGGCGCTGCAACTAGGTCCGCTGCTGTCGGCCCTTGGGGTCTGCGCCCCTTTGTGCCGGTGCGCAGAATCGGTTCCGAAGCAAACAGGGGGACCGGCTGCGGCGGTGGGATGGCTTCGCCTTCCCGCGGCGGCGGCGCGGCTTGGGTTGTCGCGCCATCGGCGACATAGGAATCCTCGGCAAGACCCTGAGGATCGGCCTCATGCGGACCCCTCGTCGCCGACTGGCCTTTGCGCAGCCGCGCACCGCCGTTGGGAAAATCGGCGCTCAGCCAATTATCGTCCGCCTCCTCGGGGACCAAGTTGGGTTCTATCCGAAGATGCAGGGCGTTGCGGTTGCGCCACGCCACCCAAAGGCCATGCACTACGATGGCGACGATGAGCACGCCACCGCCTATGATGATCAGTTCCCTAATGTCTTCCATGTTGGGCTCCTTCATTGACTGAAACAACCCTTCCCCCCAACGCTGGCCACGCCGCCTCCGTAATCGGCGTGCTTCGGGGCCGGTCACAGCCGCATCGGCCCCGATGCGTTGTCTCATTGGACACTTTTCTTTGTTAGCTTGCCGCCATTGCCACCGCCCTGTCCACATCCACAGACACGATGCGCGACACCCCAGGTTCGCTCATGGTCACGCCCATGAGGTGGCTGGCCGTTTCCATGGTGAGCTTGTTGTGGGTGACCACCACAAATTGCACTTCCTTGGACATTTCGTCAATCAAATCGGCGAAGCGGGCCACATTGACGTCATCCAAGGGGGCGTCCACCTCGTCGAGCAGGCACACCGGGCTGGGATTCAGCTGGAAGATGGAGAAGATCAGCGCGATGGCCGTCAACGCCTTCTCCCCGCCGGACAGCAGGTTGACGCTGGTGTTGCGCTTGCCCGGCGGCTGCGCCATCAGCGAGACGCCGGTGTTAAGCAGGTCCTGCCCGGTCATTTGCAAGTAGGCGCGCCCGCCGCCGAAGACCTTGGGGAACAACACCCGCAAATGGCCGTTGACCCGGTCGAAGGTCCCCTTGAATCGGGTTCGCGTCTCCCGGTCGATCTTATAGATGGCTTGCAGCAGGGTTTCCAAGGCCTTGGTGAGGTCTTCGTGTTGGGCGTCCAAGTAGGTCTTGCGTTCCGACTGCACGGCCAATTCGTCGATGGCCGCCAAGTTGATGGCGCCCAAGCGTTGCCGGCGCCGGTCCAGGCTGGCGAGCTTCTTCGCCCAGTCGTCCTCCGCCGCCTCATCCGGTAAGCCGGCCAAAACGGCCGGCAGTTCGTAGCCGCACTCCGCCACCTGCTCCGCCAAGTGCTGCTGCTGCACCCGCAAGCCCTCCCGTTCGATGCGCAAGGACTCCAAGTCGGCCCGGATGCCCTCCACGCTTTCCTGCAGCACCAGCCGAGCGGCCTCCAGTTCCCGCACCTTGGCCTCCAGATCGCCGCTGCGCCGCCGCAGTTCGCCAAGTTCCGTCTCCACGATCATCTTGTCCTTCAGGCCGGCCTCCAAGCTGCGTTCCAACTGCGGCAAGGGTTCCCGACTGGCGGCTTGATTCTCTTTGACGCGGCTGCGGCTGGCTTGCAAGTCCTCCGTTTGGGCGATCAGCCTTTGCCGTGCCGCCTGCACCGCCTGCAGGCCGGACACGAGGCCCTGCTGCTCGGTGCGGCGGACATGGTAGCTGTCGTGTTCGGCGCGAGCCTTAAGCCGTGCCTGCTCCATAGCCGTGGTCAGCCCTTCCCTAACCGCAGTGAGGGCTTCGCGTTGCTCCGCATCTTGGGCGGCGCTGGCCTCAAGGGTGCGCAGGGAGGCATGGGCCTCGGCCAAGCGGTCGTTTTCCTGTTGCAGTTGGCGCAGAACCTCCTCCCGCTCCCGCGCAAGCCGCGCTTGCCGGGTTTGGGCTTCTTCGAGTTGGGTGCGACGAACGCCGTGGTCGGCCTTCAATTCGCCGATTTGGGCGTCCGCTTCGCTGACCTGGCGGCGCAGCTCCTCCCTTTGCACCTCCAAGGCGCGAATGCGCTCTCGGCCGTCGGCCACCGCCTGCTGCAGGGCGTCCAAGCTCTGCTCGGCCTCCAGTACGCGACCCTCCAGAGTCTCCAGCTCCTGGGCCCGTTCGATGACGCCGGCCTCAAGGTCGATCTTTGGTAGATGGCGCAGCCAGTCTTGGCCCAGCCAAAGGCCGCTGCGGGTGATGATGCTTTCGCCGGCTTTTAGTTGGCCGCGCTGCGCCCAAGCGACTTCCTCCGACTCCGCCGCGAAGACGCCGTACAGCAGGGCGCCGAGCTTGAACCCGGAACGCCGCACCAAGGAGGCGAGGCTGGGCAGGTCGCCAGAGGCTTCGGCCTCGCTCTTGCCCTCCACCAACGCCATGCGGCCGTCGGCCAAGGCGCCGACCTGGTCCGCGTATTCGCCCAAATCCTCCACCTTGACGGCTTGCACGAAGTCGCCTAGCACCGTTTCCACGGCATGTTCCCAACCGGGAGCTACGCTCAAGGATTCACCCAGGCGTTGCGCACTGCCTAGGCCCCGCTGCTCCAGCCAAGCCTTGCGGCCGGCGTCCGAACGGCCCAAGGCCAATTGCTGTGCCGCCTGCAGGTGGGCCATCTGATGGCGCAGCCGCTGCACTTGGCTGCGGGCTTGGTCCAAGTCCGCCTCGTGGCCGGCGAGCTCTTCTTGGGCGGCGCCCAATTGGGCAAGGCCGGCGTCCAGGTCCGCATTCAGCCGGTAGCGGCGCTGCTCCAAGCCGTCGATCTGCACGGCCAAGCCCTTCACCTCATCGCCGCCATCGGCGTGCATGGGGTGTTCGTCCCGTTGCAGTTGGGCAAGCCGCTCCTGCAAACGCTCGATCACTTGGGCCAAGTGATTGGCGCGCGCCGCCTGCAGGCCGGCATCCCTTTCGTGGGCGGCCGTTTGGCGGCTGAACGCCTCCCACTTGGCCTCCCAATCGCGGTAGCCGGCCTCCAACTGGCTTAGGTTGGCGGTGGCTTGGGCGTCATTCGCCTTGGCTTCCTTGACGGCCGGGGCCAATGCGTCGATCTTGAGCTTAAGCTCCGCAATCCTTGCATCATCCAAGCCGAGTTGATGGTTGGTCTCCTCGGTGCGCTGCGCCACTGCCTCCAACTCGGAACGGAGCTCCCGAAGGCGGTTGCGATGGAATTGAATGGCTTCCTCGTCCCTCTGTACGGCAAGGCCCAGCTTGTAGTAGCGATCTTGGGTTTGCTCTTGGGCGTCGGTCACGTCCCTATGCTGCACCCGCTGCCCCTCGATGTTCGCCTCCAGACGGCGTTGCTCCGCTTGCCGCTTGTCCAATGTCGCTTGCTGACGGCTGAGGGCCGCCTCCAAGGTTGCTAGTTCGTCGGCAAGGCGGCTGCTGCGGATGGCGTACAGCTCGGCGGCGGTTTGCTGCTCCTCCGCCTTTAGCTTGCGGTAGCGCTCCGCCGCCTTGGCTTGGCGCTGCAGGCGATCCAACTGCTGCGCCAATTCGTCGCGGATGTCCTGCAGCCGTGCTAGGTTCTCCTCGGTATGCCTGATGCGGTTCTCCGTCTCCCGGCGGCGCTCCTTGTACTTGGTGATGCCGGCCGCCTCCTCGAGGTGGACCCGCAATTCTTCGGGACGGGACTCCACCAAGGCGCTGATCATGCCCTGCTCGATGATGGCGTAGCTGCGCGGCCCCATGCCGGTGCCGAGGAAGATGTCGGCGATGTCCCGCCGCCGGCAATGGGCGCCGTTCAGGAAGTAGGTGGAGCGTTGATCCCGGCTGACCTCCCGGCGCACGGCGATTTCCGAATAGGAGGCGTAGGCCCCGCCGATGCGCCCATCGGAGTTGTCGAACAGCAGTTCCACCATGGCCAAGCCGGACAGCTTGCGACCGGCGGCGCCGTTGAAGATGACATCGGTAAGGGCTTCGGCGCGCAGTTGGCGGGCGGAGCTTTCCCCCAAGACCCAGCGCACCGCGTCAACGATGTTGGATTTGCCGCAACCATTGGGGCCGACGATGGCGCAGCGATTTTCGGGGAAGCGAACGACTGTCGGATCGACAAAGGACTTGAAACCCGCCAGCTTGATCTGCTTTAGGCGCATCGCGTTCAGCAAGCGCGGACCACCGAGGCCGGCGCATTCGACAACACCACCTTGCAACCACCACGCCCAAGCAACCCAAGTTGCCATTGCGCTGCCGCAAGCCCAAGGAGCGACAAGCCGTGCCGCTCATTGGATCGCTAGTGTAACCCACCAAAACCGAAAAATGCCACCCCTATCATCAAAGTCGGCGGCAGCGGCTTGGCGGTTTGGCGGTCGGTCAGCACTGAGCCATTTCAGCTTCCTTCATCATCTTCACCCGGATGGCGCGGTGGGTCTATGGGGACCGGGCGGTTGGTGTTAAGGGCAAGGATTTGGGCGCGAGCGGCTAGGGCGCGTTGTTCAGGGTCCGCAAGGGCGGTTAGGAAGCCCTCAATCAGGTCGGGGACGGTGACGCCGCGCCGCTCGGCGTAGCTGCGGACGAGGCGGAAGACCCGTTCATCGATCTTGACGTTGATGTTCCTGACGCTCATGGCCCATTACGGTTGGCCATGGCTCCACTCAATCCAAGTGGCGATCTCTAGTTTTTTTGTAGGAAAACGGCCTGATTCAACGGTCGGCAATTTTCGGGGGTTCAGCCTGTGGCCAGCCGTTCCTTCACGAAATCTCCGAGTGCCGCACTCGGCACCCTGACCTGCGCCATGCTGTCCCGCTCGCGCACGGTGACGCTGTCGTCGTCGATGGTTTGGAAATCCACAGTCACGCACATGGGCGTGCCCACTTCGTCGTGGCGGCGGTAGCCCTTGCCGATGTTGCCGGTGTGTTCGTAGAACACGCGGCCTAGGCCTAGAGCCTGCAAGTCCCGCTTGATGCGCCGGGCGTTGGCGACGATGTTCTCGTGGTTGCGCTTCAGCGGCAGCACGGCCACCTTGATGGGCGCCAAATGAGGCTTCAGCCGCAGCAGGGTGCGCGTCGCGCCGCTGTCCAACTCCTGCACGGCATAGGCCTCGTTCATGACGGCCAGCACCCCCCGGTCCACGCCGGCGGACGGCTCGATCACATAGGGCACCCGCCATTCGCCGGAAGCCTCGTCGCGCAGGGCCAACCTTGCCGTGGAGTCCTGGTTTTCCTCCACTTGAGCGCTGAGGTTGAGATCGGCGGCGTCCTTGGAGTGGGCGCCCAAGTCGAAATCCGTGCGGTTGGCGATGCCTTCGAGCTCCTCCACGCCGTGCGGGAAGCGGTACATCAGGTCGTAGGTGGCCTTGGAGTAGTGGGCCAATT
The DNA here is from genome assembly GCA_958296025.1 of uncultured Pseudomonadales bacterium. Taxonomy (GTDB): domain Bacteria; phylum Pseudomonadota; class Gammaproteobacteria; order Pseudomonadales; family Azotimanducaceae; genus Azophilus. The sequence continues at coordinate 3,396,598 of OY282430.1, read as the reverse complement.
CCTCCGGCGGCACCTCGTAAACCCGCAGCGCCTGCCGAGGCACGCCTTGGGCCGCCCACCATTCCAATCGGCTTTCCAGCCAGTGGCGATGCCAGGCCTCGTCCTCACCCGGCGCCACGAAGAATTCCAGCTCCATCTGCTCGAACTCCCTGGTGCGGAAGATGAAGTTGCGCGGCGTGATCTCGTTGCGGAACGCCTTGCCCATCTGGGCGATGCCGAAGGGCAGGCGCCGGGAAGTGGCGTCCAGCACGTTCTTGAAGTTGGTGAAGATGCCTTGGGCGGTTTCCGGGCGCAAATAGGCGAAGGATGCTCCGTCCTCCACCGGCCCCACGGTGGTCTTGAACATCAGGTTGAACGGCCGAGGTTCGGTCAACTCCTTGGCGCCGCAGGCGGGACAGGCGCCGCCGATCTGATCCGCCCGCCAACGGCTCCGGCAGCGACGGCAATCCACCAGCGGGTCGGAGAAGGTGTCCTCATGGCCGGAGTGACGCAGCACTTGGTGGTGGGTTAGCAGGGCGGCGTCCAGTCCCTCCACGTCGTCGCGCTCGTGGACCATCGCCCGCCACCAAGCGGCCTTGAGGTTGCGCTTGAGCTCCACGCCCAAGGGCCCGTAGTCGTAAAGACCCTGTAGGCCGCCGTAGATCTCGCTCGATTGGAAGATGAAGCCGCGGCGCTTGCACAGGGAAACCAGTTCCTCCATAGACTTTGCCGGCACCTGTGGTCTCCTCCCTATGGATGCGTTGCGGCCGGCGGAACAACCGATCGGGACTGTCGCAGGCCGATGGGTGGCGCACTATAACCGATGCCGCAGCGTTGGCGATCCAGCTCGGTCAATGCGCCGGAAACAGGTCTTGCCGGGCTTTGCCCAAGCGCCTGGGTTCCGTGCTAAGGTGGCGCCATGAGCGGGAGAGCGATAAACCTTCTGCAAACCCACATCGGCGGCGGCCCTTTCGCTGTTTTCTTGCGGACAAATCGGTCGGCCGTGCGCGTATTACACATGCCTTCCCTTTCCCCGCCACGCGCACTCAGGGTGCCGCCTTGCCAGGGAACGGGCCTTATTCACAACCTGCATGGCTTTTCATGCAAAGGAAGGCGTTTATGACAACTTGGTGGTCACGGTGGGTTTTGCTCGGCGCAGTGGGGGCGGCGGCGCTGCTGCCCGTCGGTGCCCTGGGGTCCCGTTTTGGGCTCTGGCCCTTCAGCGGCGGGATGCTGATGATGACCATCGGCAGCGCCTTGTCGGTGGTTGGCGTAGCCGGCGGGCTGGCCGCGACGATCGTCGCCGGCCATCGCGCATTGACCGGGGATCTGCGCGCCTCGGCGTTGGGCTTAACCGTCAGCTTCTTGGTGGTGGCCTACGCTGGCTTGCTGTTTTACCAAGCCAGCTCGGTGCCGCCCATCCACAACATCTCCACGGACGTGGCGGACCCGCCGCCGTTCATCGCCATCGTTCCCCGGCGCGGCGACGGGGCCAACCCCTTGGACTTCGACTCGGAAAAGCTGGCCCCCCTGCATCGGCAGTTCTATCCCTGGGTCCAGCCCCTGGCCTCGCTGGCGACGCCGGAAAACGCCCTCGCCAAGGCCCGGGCCGCCCTTGAGGACTTGGGGATGGAGATCGTCGCCGAGCACCCGGACAGCGGCCTGATCGAGGCCACCGACACCACCTTTTGGTTCGGCTTCAAGGACGACGTGGCGGTGCGCGTACGCCCCACCGACCAGGGTTCCGTGGTCGATGTGCGCAGCGTGTCCAGGGTGGGGCAGGGCGATTTGGGCAAAAACGCACAGCGAATCGGCGAAATCCTGGCGCACATATCGAGCCAATGACGCACAGCGAACCGGCGCAAATCCGACAAAGACAGCGGGCCGATATCGCACAAGAAATAGGCTGATTCGCCATAGTTTTTCGGTGGCCTCGGGCTGCAACATGGGTGCCCCGCAAAGACGCAGGCACTCCAATTGTCCCTGTTCCGTTCCGAGGTTCTGGCTGAACGCACCGCCCCCCGCTGGGGGCGGGTCATCGTCTCCCGCTCCCCCGTCTTAGGCTGGGCTAGCCTGGGCCTAGTGCTGCTCGCGTTGGCTGGCCTGGCTGCCGTGCTGAGCTTGGAGTACGCCCGCAAGGTGCGCATCAGCGGCTATCTGGAGCCGCACGGCGGCATCGCCGAAGTCACGGCGCCGGCCGCCGGGCGGGTGGCGGCGCTGCATGTGCGGGATGAGGATCAGGTGCAGGCCGGCCAAGTCTTGGCCCTGCTGAACCATGACCGCTACAGCGAGCACGGCGGGCGGGTGTACGTTCAGGAGGTGGGCTATCTCAAGGCGTCCCAGCAACGGCTGCGGCGACGGACGTTGGCGGATGCCGAGAAACTGCACTCGGAGGCCCGCTCCGTCCGCCGCCAGCTGAATCATCTAGGCGAGGAGCAGGCGGCGCTTCTAGACGAGCAACGGCTGGCCCAAGAGCAGCGCACCCTACTGCGCACGGCTGAAGTGCGCATGGCCAAGCTGGCCGCGCAGGGCTTGGTGGCCAGCTCCGCCTACGAACGGGAGCGGCAGGGAACCTTGGCGGCCGCCCAAGCCGCAAGCCGAACGCGCCGCGCCCTGGCTGCCGTTGAACGGCAGATCGTCCAGGCGCAGGGGGCCTTGGTGCGCTTGGACCAGGAGCGTGAAGCCCAGCGATTGGCCGCAGACCAGGAGCTGGCGGACCTCTCCCGGCAACTGGTTCGCTTGGCCGAACAAAGGCAGACCGCCATCGTTGCCCCCAAGGACGGCATCGTCACCTTTGTGCAGTTCGCCGTGGGCGACCGGGTGGCCGCCGAGCAGGTCTTGATGACGGTGACTCAGGTATCCGGCGCCACGGATCTGGTGCTGCTGGCCAGCGCCGATGCCGCCACCGACATGGCGGTGGGTGACGCGGTGCGCTTCAAGGCCTTGAGCGGCCAGCGCCGTCGCAATCCCATCGGTACCGCAGTTGTGCGGGAACTCAGCCAAACCCCTCAGAAGCCCTACAAGCTGCAAAGTTGGATCGTCGTCAACGGGCCGGTGTTCCGGGCGCGGGCGCAGGTTTCCAAGTTTCCCGAGGGCTTCCCCATCCGCGACGGCATGCGGGTTGACGCCTTCGTGGTCACCAAGTCCCGCACCCTTTGGCGCTGGCTGGTGTCTCCGCTCTTGGCCGCGTTGGAAGGTCTGTAGATGTTGCGGACCAACAGGCGTGGATTGGTCAGGGTACGAAGGTCCGGGCCGACCGAACGGCAAGGTTCGTAGATGCTGGACGTCAACTGGCGGCGCAGGACGCCCGTGCTGCTGCAGGCGGAGGCCCATGAATGCGGCCTAGTCAGCATCGCCATGATCTCCGCCCGCCACGGCCGCCACCTGGACTTGGCGGAGTTGCGCAGCCGCGGTCTGGCCAGCAGCCGCGGGGCCAACCTTAACGACTTGGCCGCCATCGCCGAGGCCGAGGGCTTCAAGACTCGGGGTCTGCGCCTGGAGCTTAAGCATCTGCGGGAGTTGGCGACCCCGGCCGTTCTGCACTGGGACCTCAATCACTTCGTGGTGCTCACGAAGGCAGGCGTCAGGCATGTGTGGATCCACGATCCGGCCCTCGGCCGGCGCAAGCTGTCCATGCGGGAGGTGTCCAAGCACTTCACTGGAATCGCCTTGGAACTGAAGCCGGCCCCCGGCTTTCAACTGAAGGCGCCAGCCCCTCGGCTGCGCATCTGGGATCTTTGGCGCGGCGCACAAGGGCTGAACGTGAACCTCGTTCAGATCTTCGTCCTCTCCCTGTTGCTGCAGATCACCTTGGTTGCCGCCCCCTTGCAGGTGCAATGGGTCATCGACGAAGGGGTGGCCTTCGCCGATGGGGAACTCATCACCCTGTTGGCCTTGGGCTTCCTCTGCGTACTGGCCATTCGGCTGGCGGCGCAGATGTTTCGCGGCTGGCTGATCGTGCGCTTGACGCACCTAGTCGCCTTTGAGTTCGCCCGCAACCTCTTCGCGCACATGCTGCGCCTGCCGTTGGAGTGGTTTGAGAAGCGGCATTTGGGGGACCTCACCTCCCGCTTCGGTTCCCTCGGGCCGGTCAAGGACGCCCTCACTCAGGGTTTGGTCACGGTTTGCGTCGATGGCCTCATGGCCTTGGCCATGCTGGCCATGATGCTGGGTTACGACGCCTCCCTAGCGGCCATCGTGCTCGGTGCCTGCGTCCTCTACATCCTCTGCCGGTTGGCGCAAATGCCCTCCCTGATGCGCACTTCCATGGACGAAATCCACGCCGGGGCCAAGGCCGAAACCAGCTTCCTGGAGTCCATGCGCTCCATGCCGGCGGTGCGCGCCTACAGCCAGGAGCGGGGGCGCATGGAGCTTTGGCAAAACCACCAAGCCCTGACCTTGAACGCCGGCATCCGGCTGGCCAAGCTGTTCCTGATCGGCGATGGCGTTCGCACCCTGATCTTTGGCGTCGAGACCATCGCCGTCATCTACTTGGGCGCCCGGCACATTCTGGCCGGGGAGCTTTCCATCGGTATGCTGTTCGCCTTCCTCAGCTACAAGGACAGCTTCACCGGCCGCTTCGGGGACTTGGTGGCGCAAGCCTTGGAGCTGCGCCTGCTGCGGGTGCATTTGGAGCGCCTGTCGGACCCCTACTCAGCCGTGCCGGAACTTTCCACCAAACCGCCGTCGGCGGAACCGATCGTGGGGGCGTTGCGGCTGTCGGGCGTCGGGTTCCGTTATGGGGAGCGAGAGCCTTGGGTGCTGCAAGACATCAAGCTGAACATCCCGAAGGGCGCATTCGTCTCCATCATCGGGCCTTCCGGCGGCGGCAAGACCACCCTGCTGAAAATGCTGCTCGGCCAGACGACGCCAACCACCGGAGAGGCGCAGGTCGCCGGCCGCATCATTGACGGGGAGTGGCGGCAGCGCTACCGGCTGTCCACTGGTTGCGTGTTGCAGGATGACGCCCTGTTCGCCGGCAGCCTCGCCGCCAACATCTCTCTGTTCGACAGCAACATCGACTTTGAGAGGCTAGCCGAAGTCTGCCGGCTGGCTGCCGTGGATGACCTCATCGCCAGCCTGCCGATGGGCTTTGAAACCCTGGTCGGAGACATGGGCTCGGTCCTGTCTGGCGGCCAGATGCAGCGCATCCTGCTGGCCCGCGCCCTGTATCGCAACCCGGCCTTCCTGTTCTTGGACGAAGGCACCGCCCACCTGGACCCGGCCACCAAGGGCAGAATCCACCAAGTCGTCGTCGGGCTGGACTGCACCCGCGTGGTCGCCACCCATGACCCGGAGTTGGCCGCCTTGGCCGATCAAGCCTACTTGGTGGAAAACGGAGGCGTCACGGCAATGGATCAGAGCATGTCCCTCAAGCGGTAGTACAGCAGCGCCAAGACGATGATCGAGTTGCCCATCCATTGGGAACCCGGAATGCGCAAACGCTTCATGTTGGCGAACAGGTCGAACTTCTCCAGAGTGCCGCCGATGGCGTCCGCCAGAAGCTCCCCCATGATGTGGGTGGCGTTGACGCCGTGGCCGGAATAGCCTTGGCTGTAATAGACGTTCCCGTTGATGCGGCCCACGGCTGGGATGCGGTTCAGCACGATGCCGTACTTGCCGCCCCACTCGTAGTCGATGCGCACCCCTTGCAACTGCGGATAGATCTTCAGCATCTTGGGCAGGATGTACCTTTTGATGTCGGCGGGGTGCCGCCCGGAATATTTGCAGGTGCCGCCGAACAACAGGCGCTTGTCGGCGGACAGGCGGTAGTAGTCAACGATCTTGTTCAGGTCGCAGACGGCGACGTCGAGGGGGTTGATTTCATTCACCAGCGCTGCGGCAAGGGGCTCCGTGCCGATGATGTAGCTGCCGGCCGGGAACACCAAACCATTCAGGTGCTTCGCCTCCAGCCGGTGGTAGGCGTTGCCGGCCAGCACCACCGCATCGGCCTGCACACGGCCCGTTGCCGTCTTCACCTTGGGACGGGCGCCGTGCTCAATGCCCGTGACCGGAGACTGCTCGAATATCCGCACGCCTTGCGCCTGCGCCGCCCGCGCTTCGCCAATGCAGAGGTTCAGCGGATGCAGGTGGCCGTCCCGGAAACAGACGAGGCCACCGACATAGGCGTCCGTGCCTAGCATGGCGCGGGTTTGCTCCCGGTCCCACACCTCATATTGGTGGGGAAATTGGCGGCGCTCCATTTCCGCGGCGGTTTCCTCGAGGTAGGCCAACTGCCGGGGCTTCACGGCCACTTCCGCAAAGCCGCCCTTCAGGTCGCAGGCGATGGCGTACTGCGCAACCCGTTCGTGGATGATGTCGTGACCGCGCCATTTCAGACGCCAGAGCAGGTCGGCGATGCCCTCGCCGTACTTCTTCTTGATCTTGGCCAGCCCGTTGATGCCGCTGATGAGTTGTCCGCCGTTTCTGCCCGACGCCCCCCAGCCGACCCGATTGGCTTCCACGACCGCCACGGCGTAGCCGCGCTCCGCCAAGGTCAGCGCCGTGGCGATGCCGGTGAACCCGGCGCCGACCACGCAGACGTCCGCCGAGCAGTCGCCCTGCAAGGGCGGGTAGTCGGTGGCTTCATTGACTGTGGCGGCGTAATAGGAGCCGGTGTGCTCCTGCTCTTGGTGGGCGGCTTTCATCGGCTTTTTCATCCGCGGTTCTCCCAAGTAAACAGCGCGGCGCCCAGGCCGACGAACGGCATCGGCAGGAAGGGGACCAGAAGCTCCAGCCAAGTGCCGAGTTCCGTTTCCGGGAGCAGCGCAAAGGCGATTGGCGCCCAGGAATTTCCGAAGGCGATCAAGTACAGGCCGGCCAAGACGAGTGCTGCGGCAATGGACGGCTTCGCGTACTTAAGCATGGGCGCGACGACGTTGCATCATGCCTGTTGCAGGCCAACGGAAAGTTGGGGACCGGACTCCCGGTCGCCAAGCAGCCCGTTGCGCCATGCGTTGACGACGGGATCTTTCCCCACTCGGTAGAATTGCGATGCGCTGGAGAGTTGGTCGTAGGTTTCTTCGTTGATGGCCGTGTACTTCAAGTTGTACACATAGGAAACATCGGCCTCGGTTCGGCTGTACAGGCTCGGTGCGTTCTCGACGGGAATGGCGGCCTGCTGAACTCTGTGTGCGTCAAAACCGGGGCTGGCTGCCGTCGCTGAACCCATGCGGACACAACATAGGGCCTTCCCTCGCGGACGTCAAGCCGCCCCCCAAGTTCCCCTAATTTGTTCCATAAATTCGGCGGGTTACCATAGAGGCCATGCCGACCCGATCCGCATCCATTCTGACCGGCAAGGCCTTCAATGGCTGGAGGCTGTTTTGGCTCATTACGGCCGCCATGTGCGTTGCCGTGGCCTTGGCCATGCCGGCGGCGGACCTGGCCAGCCCCTTGGGTGTGTCAGCCATGATTCAGTTCTCGGTTCGGGTGGCCGTCCCTTGGCTGTTCCTGGCCTTCGCCGCTTCTTCCTTGGCTGCGCTGTTCCCCGGCGCGTTCAGCCGCTGGCTGTTGCGCAACCGCCGTTTCCTCGGCCTATGCTTCGCCGCCGGCATGGCTTGGCAGCTGCTCTTCATCCTCTGGCTGGTGACGGGCCATTGGAACTACTACCTCAACGAGGCATACAGCTACTTTGACCTGGCGGTGCAGGTGCCGGGCTACCTCGTCCTGATCGCCATGACCGCCACCTCCTTCCGCTTCGGGCGCAGCAGGCTTAGCGCAAGGCAGTGGAAGGCGCTGCACAAGGGCGGCATCTACTTCCTGTGGGCCGTGGTCTGGAGCACCTATTGGTACGAGCTTTTCTATTACGACGATATTCAGCCCATCGACTACGCCTACTATTGGGCGGGCTTTGCCGCTTGGGGAGTGCGCGTGGCGGCTTGGGGCGGGAAGCGAACATGGCGGACTGTCCATGTGCCCGGTCGGGCAGCGGATTCCATCGCCAAATAGTCTTGGCCATTCGTGCGGGGAAAGCCTCGGTTCCGCTAAAATTGCCAATCTTCGCCAGTCCCCATCAAGAGGAGTTCAGATTCATGGCCCACAACAGCGTCTTCACTTCGGAATCCGTTTCCGAGGGGCATCCCGACAAGATCGCGGATCAGATTTCCGATGCCATCCTGGACGCCATGCTGGAGCAGGACCTGGATTCTCGGGTGGCCTGCGAGACCCTCATCAAAACCGGGCTGGTGGTGGTGGCTGGGGAGTTCCGCTCCAACGCGGCGGTGGACGTGGAGGCGGTGGTGCGGGAGGTCATCGCGGACATCGGCTACACGGACTTCGACAGCGGCTTCGACCTGGACACTTGCCAAATCATCAATGCCTTGGGGCAGCAATCCGCCGACATCGCCCAAGGGGTGGACGCCAGCGAAGACCGCGAGCAGGGGGCGGGGGACCAAGGGCTGATGTTTGGCTATGCCAACAACGACACCGATGTGCTGATGCCGGCGCCCATCACCTACGCCCATCGGCTGGTACGGCGTCAAGCCCAAATGCGCCGTGGCAGCCTGCCCTTCCTGCGCCCGGACGCCAAGAGCCAACTCAGTTTCCGCTATGACGCCGAAGGCCGGCCCATGGCCATCGACGCCGTGGTGCTGTCCACCCAACACGCCGAAGACGTCAGCAGCAAGGACCTGCATGAAGCGGTGCGGGAGGAAATCATTAAGCCGGTGTTGCCGGCCAACTGGTGTTCCGCCGACACCCGCTACTTCATCAACCCCACTGGCAAGTTCGTCATCGGCGGGCCGGTGGGGGATTGCGGCCTGACCGGGCGCAAGATCATCGTCGATACCTACGGCGGCGTGGCCCGGCACGGAGGCGGCGCCTTTTCCGGCAAGGACCCTTCCAAGGTGGACCGCTCGGCCGCCTATGCCGGCCGCTACGTCGCCAAGAACATCGTCGCCGCCGGCCTGGCGGAGCGCTGCGAAATCCAAATCAGCTACGCCATCGGCGTGGCCGAGCCGACCTCCATCCGCATCGACACTTTCGGCACCGGCAAGCTGGCGGATGAGCGCATCGGGGCGCTGGTGCGGGAACACTTCGACCTGCGGCCCCGGCAACTGATCGCCATGCTGGACCTGAAGCGGCCCATCTACAGAGCCACCGCCGCCTACGGCCACTTTGGCCGCACGGAGAGCGCCTTTACTTGGGAGCGCACCGACAAAGCGCAAGACTTGGCGGCGGCTCTGTGACCCGAATCGCTTTCTTGATGGATCCGCTCGACAGCCTGTCGCTGAAGAAGGACTCCTCCCTCGCCATGATCCGCGCCGCCCAAGCGCGGCAATGGGAGGTCTTCCACTTGGAGCAGCAAGACATTCTGCTGCAGGACAACGAAATCCGGCTGCTCGCCCGTCCCTTGCGCCTGAACGAGCCCTTCGCCAGTTCACTCGACCCGAAGGACGCGGCGGCGCTGCACGACGCGGGAGGCAGTTGGCGCACCTTGGGGGGCGGGCGGCTGCTAGGGGCTGGGGAGTTCGACATCATCATGATGCGCAAGGACCCGCCCTTCAACATGGAGTACATCAACACCACCTACCTGTTGGAGCGGGCCGAGCAGACCGGCGCCTTGGTCGTCAATCGGCCGCAAGCCCTGCGGGACTGCAACGAGAAATTCTTCGCCACCAGCTTTCCGCAATGCTGCCCGCCCCTTGTGGTCAGCCGCCGGCACGACATCTTGGGGAAATTCCAGAAAGCCCAGGGCAACGTGGTGTTCAAGCGCCTGGACGGGATGGGCGGCATGTCGGTGTTCCGCGTCCTGGATGGGGACCCGAACCTCGGCGTCATCCTGGAGACTTTGACGAACGGCGGCCGGGAGCAGATCATGGGTCAAGCCTATCTGCCGGAAATCGCCGATGGCGACAAGCGCATCCTGCTGATCGACGGCGAACCCGTTCCCTACGCCTTGGCGCGCATTCCTCCGCAGGGAGAGGCGCGCGGCAATTTGGCGGTGGGCGGCACCGGCGTGGGCCGGGAACTCAGTGCGCGGGACCGCTGGATTGCCGCGCAAATCGGCCCGACCCTCAAGCGGCTGGGGCTGATCTTCGTCGGCATCGACGTGATCGGCGACTACCTCACCGAGATCAACGTGACCTGCCCCACTTGCATCCGTGAACTGGATGCGCAGTTCTCCTTGGACATCGCCGGAGACCTGTTGGACGCCATCGTCAACAAGCTCTCCTGACCCGCTCGGCGGCCACTCGACGCCTTCTGGAAGGACCAAATGCAGGGGAATCCCCAGTCGTTTTTGGGAAGGCGCTTTCGGCAAATGGCGCTGGCCGCGCCGCTGACCTCGAGGCAACGCTTCATCGTCGCCCTGCTGCTGTCCCTTGGCCTCCATGCGGCGATTGTTGCCGGCCTCAAGGTCCTGCCGGTCAGGCCCAAAATGCAGGCCGTCCCACCTTTGGCGGCCGTCTTGATTTTGCCGGCGGCAATCGACGCCGACGACCAGTCTGACAAGGCGGCGCCGGCCGCATCCTCAGTGGGGACGCCGGCGCAGCGGGCGGAGATGGCGCCATCCGACCTTCGGCAAGCAACCCGCCTCAGCGCACCACCGCCCGCACCGCCCAAGGCGGACGCGGCGGCGGCGCAACCCGAGGCCGGGGCGCACGGCACTCAGGACAGCGCAGTCGATTACTTGGCTCTGCGCGCGGAAATCGCCGCCTTTGGCCTTGATGTTGCCGAACGCGATCAAGCCACGGGTGCCGGCCCAAGAACCCGGCGCCTGCCCAGCGCCGCCGCCGAAAGCACGGCGGAGGCGGCCTATTTGGAGATGTGGCGGCAGCGGGTGCAGCGCATCGGCAACGCCAACTATCCGGCCGGTGCCGCTTACGGAGATCTGCGCCTGCAAGTGCTCATCCGCCATGACGGTGCCTTGCTGGACGCCCGGGTGGTGCAGTCCTCAGGCATCGACGCCCTGGACGCCGCCGCCCTGCGCATCGTTCGCCTCGCCGCACCCTTTGCCTCGTTTTCGGTGGATATGCGAAAATCCTACGAGCAATTGGAGATCACTCGCCGTTGGCGGTTCTCCCGTTTGGGAGCGCGGCTGGCGGAGTGACCAAGCCATAACCGGGAGCGCATCGTGGACCTGACAGGCCATTTTCTCATCGCCATGCCCAACCAAGCCGGCACCTATTTCGGCAACACTCTGACCTACATGTGCGAGCACAGCGACCAAGGGGCCATGGGCCTGCTGGTCAACCGACCGACCGAGTTCACTGTCAACCGCTTGATGCAGCAGTTCGGCTTCCCCACATCGCCGGAACTGGCGAATGCGCCTGTGCTGGAGGGCGGGCCGGTGGCGCCGGAGCAGGGTTTCGTGGTGCATTCGGATGACGGCAAGTTCAGCGCGTCGAGGGATTTGGGCGGCGGGCTGAGGCTCACCACCAACCGGGAGGTGCTGAAGGCCATCGCCGACGGTCGGGGGCCCTATCACTACCTCATCGCTTTGGGCTACGCCGGCTGGGGGCCCAACCAGCTGGAGCGGGAACTGGCCGAAAGCGCATGGCTGACCTGCCGGGGCAACCGGGACATTCTGTTCGACGTGCCTTTGGAGAAGCGGCTGGACGCAGCCGCCCGCTCGCTGGGCATCGACTTCCGCCTGATGTCCGGGCAAGGCGGCCTTGCCTGAAGCCGCGCTCGCCAGACCCAAGGGCATTCCCATCGCCAAGACGGGAGCGGACATGTCCTGCGCCGGACCGTCCGTGACCGGCCGCCACGGCGGCCAGCCGGGCGGAGCGGGCGACCTCCCCGCGCCTGAAACCGTGCTGGCGGTTGATTTTGGCCTCAAGCACATCGGCTTAGCGGTTGGCCAGACCATCACACGCACCGCTAGCCCTCTAACCACCGTCTCCGCCAAGGACGGCCGACCCAATTGGGGCGCCTTCGACGCCGTCGTCGGCCAATGGCGCCCCGACCGTCTAGTGGTGGGTCTGCCCAGCCACATGGATGGCGCGGAAAGCGAGATGTCCCGGCGCGCCCGCCAATTCGCTCGAATCTTGGAGAAACGCTACGCTCGGCCCGTGCAGCTCATCGACGAGCGCCTCACCTCGGTGGAAGCCAAGCGCCTCGCCGCAGATGGCGATAACCACGCCATTGCCGCAGGGTTGATTGCGGAAACTTGGTTGAACAGCCATTGGCTTGCGCCGGGGTGAGGTTTCGGTTTGCGCCCCAGCGGCAGGTCAATAATCCGGCGGCGGCGTGGCGCGGGCGCGGGGCGGTGCCCAAAAGGGTTTCCGCAGGGGTGTGCATTTCGCTACCCGGCTGTATTGGCGCAACTCCTTTTCGTAGTAAATCTCGGCCCACAACGCGCCTTGCCGATGTTCCGTGCGAATCATCGCCAAGGCGATGTTGGCCTTGGCGGCCGGCGACCACATGGCGGAGGTGACATAGCCGACCGCCTTGGTGCAGCGCTTGTTGCCATAGATGCGGGAACCACCCTCGGCCGGGCGATTGCCCTCGACGTCCAGCTTGGTCAGGGTGTACTTCGGCCCGCGCCGCTTCTCCTCCAGCAGGGCGCGGCGCCCGCTGAAGTGCGGCTTGTTGAAATCCACCAGCCAGCCCAGGTTCAGTTCAAAGGGCGTTTGGTCATGCTCGAAGTGAACGGTTTTCAGCGCCTCGTTGAACTCCATCCCCGGCATGATGAAGCCGGCCTCAAGGCGGGCCATGTTGGTGGCGGTCTCACCGTAGGGATGGATGCCGTAGTGCGCCCCGGCCGCGTAGAGCGCATCCCAGAGTTCGAGGGCGCGGTCCGGTTCAATCCAAAGCTCGTAACCCAGATCCCCGGTGAAGCCGGTGCGCGACACCATCAGCGCCGTTCCGTGCAAGGAGAAGTGCCGGATGTCGAACGGCTTGACGGCGTCAATGCCGTCCAAGCCGAGCTTCTTAAGCACCGCGCAGGCGGTGGGACCTTGCAAGGATAGGGCCGCCAGCGCATCGCTTAAGTCCTTGACCTCGACTTCAGCGAAGCCATAGGCGCTCCTTTCCAACCAGGCGGTGCAGGGGCTGCCGCAGGTCAGCAGGAAGCGGTCGGCGGCCAGCCTGAAAATTGTGCCGTCGTCGATCACCCTGCCGGCGTCGGTACACCAAACGCAGTAGGCCACCCGGTTCAGGCCAACCTTGGCGACATCCCGGGTCACCATGCGGTTCAGCAGGGTTTGTGCGTCCGGGCCTTGAATCTGGTATTTCTGCATGGGGCTGATGTCGTAGGTCGCGCACAGGTTGCGTACGCAGAAATACTCGTACTCCGCCTCGTAGTAGTGCTCGGCGAACTTGTAGCCGTTCCAGGAAGTCCAGGCGTCGCGGATGTTCAGCGCTTGCTGCCTGGGATGGAAGGGCGACAGCTTGAGCCGCTCGCCGGCGTAGGGGTCCGGGGTGCTCATGGCTTATTCGTCGTGGAAGTCGTCATCGGGCACGGTGTTGGGCCGGCGCAGATCCCGCAGTATCTCCCGCGCCGCGTTGGCGCCGCAGGCCGCGGAGACGCCGCCCCCCGGATGGGTGGATGAGCCGCACAGGTAAAGGTTCCGCAACGGCATGCGATATTGGCCGTGGCCGGGGAACGGGCGGTTGAAGAACAGTTGATCGAGGGTCAACTCCCCTTGGAAGATATTGCCCTCCGTCAGGCCGATCTCCTGTTCGATGTCATGGGGGGTGCGCACCTCCATGTGGACGATGAGGTCCTTGAAGCCGGGGCTGTACTGCGCGACCCGATCCACTACGGTGCGCCCGAACCTTTCCCGTTTTTCCGGCGTCCAAGGCCCGTCCGCCAAAGTCGGCGGGCAATACTGCACGAAGTTGGACATCCAGTGCTTGCCGGGCGGCGCGACGGTCGGGTCCCAAGCGGAGGGTATGACGGATTCGACGAAGGGTTCATCCGACCAGCGCCCGCGCTTCCAGCAATCGTAGGCCCGCTCCAAGGTCTCCATCGAGCCGATGAAGGCCTGGCCGCCGCGGTTGAGATGCGGGTTGTCCGGTACGCCGGCGAATTTCGGCAGCCCGGACAAGGCGATGTTGACTTTGCCGGAAGAGCCGCGAATCTTGAAGTGGCGGGCCTTTTCGTAGATGCCTTCGGGCAGGTCCCGCCTGTCCAGGATGCGGGTGAACGTGTGCTTAGCGTCCAGGTTGGACACCACGACGCGCGCCCGCACCTCGTCTCCGTTGTCAAGCACCACCCCCACAACCCGGCGGTTCTGCACCAACACCCGCTGCACAGGCGACTCGGTTCTGATTTCACCACCGTTCTCGGCCAGTGCGCCGGCAATGGCCTTGGAGATGGCCCCCATGCCGCCCCGCGCCAAGCCCCAAGCGCCGATGTTGCCATCGACATCGCCCATGACGTGGTGCAGCAGAATGTACGCGGAGCCGGGGGAGTAAACGCCCAGCGCCGTGCCGATGATGCCCGGCGTGGCCATTGACGCCTTGACCAAATCGTTCTCGAAGTAGTCGTCCAGGAACTCCGCCGCGCTCATGGTGAAGAAACGGACGTATTCGTAGATTTCCCGCTCGCCCAAGGCCCCGAATTGCTTGGCGAGAAACAGCAATTCGCCGAGGTCTCTGAGCCGGAAGGAGGCCGGGTCCGGCGGGGTGCGCAGCAAGGTCTTGCGGATGAGCTGCGAGTAGCGGGTCAGGTCCGCCTGCAAGCGCTGCATCGCGTCCGCATCCCGAGGCGAATGGCGCTTCAGCTCCAGGTGCGCCGCCTCCTCGTCATGGTAGGCCAACAGCCGCTCATCCCCTTGGCCGAAGTTGATGGTGCCGAGGTAGGGCACCAGAATCAGGCCGTGCCGGCTGAGGTTCAGGTCCCGGTGGATGGCTTGGCGCATCATGCTGCAAACGTAGGAGCAATTGGAGTAGGTCCAGCCCTCATGCAGCTCCCGCGAAACGGCGGCGCCGCCGATGTAGTCGTTCTTCTCCAACACGACCACCTTCAGCCCCGCCTTGGCTAGGTAGGCGGCGTTGGTCAGGCCGTTGTGCCCGGCGCCGATGACGATGGCGTCGTAACGGCTCATCTGAGAATCTCCTGCGCCGCATTGTGGCCTGGGGCGCCCGTGAGGTCCCCGCCGGGATGGCAGCCGGCGCCGCATAAATACAGGCCGGGTATCGGCGTTTGGTATTGGGCGGCTTCGTAGGTGGGCCGCATCATCAGCATCTGATCCAGTGCGAATTCGACGTGATGCCAGTGGCCGCCGGTGACGCGACAACCCAGCGCCACGTCCTCCGGGGTCAGGAACTCGCCGTGGATGATTTGTTCGCGAATGCGCGGGGCGTATTGGGCGATGGCGTCGATGGCCCGTTCGCGCATCCGCTCGCCGGCCGCATCGTTCCAGCCGCCTTTCAGCCGATAGGGGACGTACAGGACCTGTGCCGAAAGCACATGCTGGCCCGGTGGCGCAAGGGAGGCGTCGGCGAGGCTTGGCATAAGGATCTCCATCACCGGATGGACGGGTAGTTCGCCATGCTTGGCGTCATCAAAGGCGAACTCAATGGCGTCCATGTCCGGGGCAAGGATCATGCGCCCGTTCGGTTGAGGCAGGCCGCTAAATTCCGGCAGGCCGCTCAATGCGAGGTGCAGTTTGCCGACCGTGCCGTCGCAGCGCAGCCGCCGAATCCGGTTGGTGAAGCCGATGTCCAGATACCGCACTCCAACCAAGTCAAGGAAGGTTCTTTTCGGGTCCACCGCCGACACGACACGGGCGGCTTCGATCTGCTCGCCATTCGCCAGTTGCACGCCCTTGACGGCCAAGCCCGCGCTGCTGCCGCCTACCAGGATGCGGCGCACCTCCGCCGCACAGCGGATTTCAGCGCCGAGACTCTCCGCTGCCCGCTGCAAGGATTGAATGAGGCCGGGAACCCCGCCAGACGGAATGCTGTGCCCGCCCCGAGCCGCCTCCGCCATGCGGTACAGCATCGCCGGCACCGCACCGTTCGGCGACCGCGGTGCCAGCTTGGACCCAATCAGCCCATCCCAACTCAACACCGCCTTGAGAACGGCATCGCTGAACTGTTCATCCATGAGGTCTCGGGCCGGCAGGGAGGCAACCCGTAGAAACTCCCGGAAATCCTCTCTTCCCATGCGGCGCAGGTTGAAGCCGATGCGCCCAAAGGTGGTCCAGTCGGCAAGGCTGCCGCCGCTGATGCGCGGCATCGTCTTGAGCCAGAAAGGGCTCAAGGTCGTTGCGAAGCGGCCCATGCGCGCCCTGTGGTTTTTGTACGCGGCGGCGTCGTCCGCCCCGACGCCGGCGAGGGAATCCCCATCCACCACGAGGTGTTCGCCATTGAGACGCAGCCCCAGCACCGGCAAGCGGCGCTTCGCCGTGGTGAAGCCGTGCGCCGCCAGATTGAGGTCTCCGGCTACTTTCGACGAGAAATGACCGATCGAGTGGGCGATGGAGGTGTGAAAGCCGGGGTGGAACTCGCGGTCCGCGGCCAAGCCGCCGGGTGCTGGTGCCGCTTCCAGGACCAAGACACGCTGGCCGTTGCGCGCTAAATAGGCGGCGCAGACCAATCCGTTGTGTCCTGCCCCGACAATGATTGAGTCGTAGCGGTCCAATCCCACGCACCCTCATGCTTGCCCACTAGCCCTTGGGCGTGCCGAGCGAGTCGCCTGAACCCTGGTGGTCGGGGCCATCCTGCGCTCAAGCAACGGGTCACGCACCAGCGGCTAGCTGTTTAGCATACGCCATGCGCCGCCGCCGCGCCCCTGCGCCAACCATCTACAATGGGCTGCGGCTGTTAGAGGCTGTTTTGCCTCCCGCTCGCCGCGCTTGGCTTGCGCCGTGGGCCGCGTCGGCCAGTGGCGCATGGCTTGGCAAGCCGATATATTGAATATGCCTTAACATCGCAGCACAGATGGGCATCAGTCCGCAACTCTCGCCACGGGCGGCTTTCAACCACGCGATCGATTTGGTTCATGCGGGGCGGGTCAGTGCCGCCGCCACTTATTGCCGGGACTTCCTGCGGCGTACGCCGGGCGACGTGAACATGACGGCCTTGCTCGGCGCAGTCCTGCTGAAGTTGCGCCAATTCAAGGACGCGGAGAGGCATCTGCGGCGGGCCATTGAGTTGGCGCCCAGCTTTGCCAAGCCCCATGAGGACTTAGGCTATCTGTTGGTCGAACAAGGGCGAGCGGAGGAAGCGGTTGAGGGTTTGAAAACCGCCACGCGGCTGGACCCCCAAGCGGAAATGGCATTCTTCACCTTGGGCCGCGCCCTGTCCATGACCGGCATGGGTGCCGAGGCGGACGCGGCCTTCGAGGCCGCCTTTGCCCTGAATCCAAGCCGCAAGAGGTTGGCTTTGGCCGCCGAGCACCACAAGGCGGGACGCCACGAGGAGGCGGCCCGCCTGTACCGCCATTTGCTGCGCGAAACCCCCAATGACGTCGATGCAATGCGGTTGCTGGCAGGCGTCTTGATGCGCAAATCCGAGGTCGAGGAGGCGGAAGTCCTGCTCAGGAAGGCCATTGCGCTAGCGCCTGACTACGCCCTGGCCTTCTTGGATTTGGGGCAACTGCTCCAGGAGCAATTTCGCTACGCGGAGGCCATCGACTGCTTTCAGCGCACCATTGAACTGCAGCCCGCCGCCGTCAAGCCGCGCTTCCTGCTCGCCTCCACCTTGGCGTCCGCCGGCCACACCTTTGACGCCTTGGCGTCCTACCGCCGGGTGCTGCAGTTGCAGCCAAGGCACGCCGGCGCTTGGCTGGGCTTGGGCCATACGCTGAAGACCGTCGGCCGTCAGGAGGAAGCCGTGCAGGCTTATCGAGAGTGCATCCGCATCCGGCCGGACAATGGGGAGAGCTATTGGAGTCTCGCCAACCTAAAGACCTACCAACTGGCGCAAGACGACATACGCGAGATGCAGGCCGCCCTCGAGCGAACGGACCAACTGGCCGAACAGTCCGCCGTCAACTTCCTGTTCGCGCTGGCCAAGGCCCACGAGGACCAAGGTGACTTCGACGCTGCTTGGGGCTACTACGCCCGGGGCAACGCCAAGCAGCGCCAGCTGGAATACTACGACCCGGTGCAAACCGAGGTGACCAACGACGAGATCATGGAGGTCTTTGACCAGCCCTTCCTGGAGCGCAACACCGGCTTGGGCCATGCGGACGAAGCGCCCATCTTCGTGGTCGGGCTGCCGCGCTCCGGCTCCACCCTGATCGAACAGATTCTGGCCAGCCACAGCTGGGTCGAGGGCACTTCGGAACTGGCCTACCTCGGCCGCGTTGCGACCTCGCTGAACCGCAACCGCGCCGACGGCGTCAACTACCCTCACGCGGTGCGCGAACTGCGTCCGCAGCACCTCAAGGCGCTGGGCCAGGACTATCTGCGCCAAGCCCAGCTGCACCGGCAGACGGACCGCCCCCACTTCATCGACAAGATGCCCAACAACTTCCCTTCCATCGGCTTTCTGCACCTCATCCTGCCCAACGCCAAGATCATCGACGTCCGGCGTTATCCCCTGGATTCCACCCTAAGCTGCTACCGCCAACTGTTCGCCAAGGGCCAAACCTTCGTCTATGACTTAACGGACATCGGCGAGTATTTCGTCGAGTACCAGCGCATGATGGACTATTGGCATAGGGTGCTGCCTGACCGCGTCCTAACGGTGCAGTACGAGGACCTCGTGACGGACTTCGACAATCAGGTGCGCCGCCTGCTGGACTACTGCGGCCTGCCTTGGCAGGACGCCTGCGTCAACTTCCACGAAACGGACCGCCCGGTGCGCACCGCCAGCTCCGAGCAAGTGCGCCAGCCCATTTACGCCAAATCCATCCACTTCTGGCGCAACTACGCAGCCCACCTCGGCGATTTGATTGACGTGCTGGCGCCAGTGCTGCCGAAGTATGCCCAGTACGAGGGGATCAACCAAACCCATTAGGGCCTGCTGAATCCGCCGGCACGATCTGCACGAGCTAGCCGAAGGGCTATGACGCCCGCCCCTTTCTCGTTCACAAGGGCGGGGCACTCAGGCTAGAATGGCTTTTGCCTACTGTGCGGCTTGGGCTGAGTGGCAGAGTGGTTATGCAGCGGACTGCAACTCCGTGTACGCCGGTTCGATTCCGACCTCAGCCTCCAATACCCGCCATGCGGCTTGCCGTCCCTGCATTGAGAGGCTGGCGCCAGGGTGCTATGGGGCTTCCGCCGCTTGGTCATGCGGGTGGTCGCGGTGGGCAGCGGGGACCCGGCGGCGCATTTGCCCAACTTCCACCCAGCATAGCCACCGCCCTGTTTGAAGGCTCCGAATGGCGGGGAGACAGCCAAGGTGATCCAACCGGACGGCTCGCCTTTTGGCTGCTCAAGTGATTGGGCAAGAGTTAGGTGTGCGCGACGTTTGGGGAAATAATTCGCGCCAGATAGTCATAGCCCTCGTTGCGTTCGGGGAACAGGATGTGCGCTTCGGCGAAACGCGCCCGGTCCCAATTGCCGTCATCGTATCTTAGCCGCAGGTCTTGATAAGCCGTGGCGGATACGATGTAGGAATCGAGGAGGACTTCGGCCTTGGCGTCGGGGTCGGCCATCCGCCCCGCCAGTTCCCGCAGGGCCTCATGCAGCCGCGCCTTGTCGTCATGCCGGTAGGACTCGGCATGCAGCATCCCGTGCGGCTCGATAAAGACGATGCGTTGCCCAGCGTCCGTCTTGACCCACAGAATGAAGTCTGGGAAGAAGCCGCGTTGGTCGAAGAACCCGACGCCCTTGCCGCGGCCTTGATTGCGCAGCAGGAAAAGCTCCTTGTCGGCAAGAAGGCCATCCTTCCCTCGGCGGCAGAAGTGGCGCAAGTCCTCCACGAAGCGGTGCTCGCTCTCGTTCAGCGCGGCTGGGGTGACCTGCACTCTGGAGTTTCGCTCGACGAGCAACGGTTGGTACAGGTGGCGGTCGAAATGCACGTTCGGCAGCTCATGAGTCTCCCGTTCGTAAATGCGTTTGGCGTCCCCTATCAGCCTGACGATGGCGGCGAGCAGTTCGCCGTCCCCGAGCGGCACGTTTATCTTGTAATCCTGGAAGTTCTCGTCGTTTTCGCGCACTTGCATGTAGCGCATGTGCTGGGACGCCCAGCGTTCCTGCTGCACACGATAAAACTTGTCCATGTACTTCTTGAGTATCGAGACAACCACCTCCGTTAGCCGGGCGGCGTCCGCCAGGGTTGCGGGCCGGACAAGCCGGCCATCCGCAATCAGTTCGTAGCAGGACGGATCGATGGTTTCGATGATCCTTCGCGCCGCTTCCGGCCGGATGGCGAGATTGTTGAACTCCGTGTGCTCGCGGTAGTCCAGAAGCTCCAGATAAACCCGCCGCCAGTCCACTAAATCCAGACTTTCCGCGGGAATCCACCGGCCGTGGCCCGCTTGGGCGGTTGCTTCGGTCAACCCCCCGCCGCCGGCAGCGAGCGTCTGCACTTTAAGTGACAGGTCCACCCGCACCTCAATGCCCTTCTCGAACGCGAGCACAGCATCCTCATCGACGGCGAAGGCGCGGTTTTCCGGCACCCGGGGCGCCACCAGCGCCTTATCCAGAAACGCCTTGTTCGGACGTATCGCCAAGGGCAGCTGCACACTGCCTTGGACATGCACGTCCTCCCTCTCCAAGTAGCTGCGGAACTGCGCCATGTAGTCCGCACGGATGGCGAAGATGTTGAGCGTCTCCAGCAGACCAACGTGCTCAGGGTGCGGCCCCGGCAAGGCCGCGCTGCGCTTCAGGCTCCTGCCTTTGCCCCGCAGCCGCACGCCGCGTCCGAACAGCTGAATGATCTGCGCACCCTCTTTGCGTCCGACATTCAGCAGCCCCATGCTGGAAACGCGCCAGGAGTTCCAGCCCTCCATGAACTTTTTGGCACCGATAAGCACTTCGATGGTGGTGTCTGGCTGGGCGATGCCGTTGAACAGGGAGCCGAGCACGGCCTCTTCGAGCACGGAAATTTCCGGTTCCTGATCCGCCACGAGCGCTCTGAACCTGCTGACGTCGCCGATGTAAATAACCCCGAAGTAGTTCTTCGAGCTGCTCGCCTTCATGCCGATTTCGCCGCCGCCGTTGCGGACAACGCCAAGTTGCAGCACGTCGCTGGACTGCGCATGCAACACCCGGGCGAGCATGTCCTGATAGATGGCTTGGGCGGACTGCCCGCGGATGTGGCTGAACTTGCCAGCGAACAAGTCCCCCCCATCCGGGCGCTTGAGGCCGCTTTTGCCCGCAAGGAGCCGTTCGATGGCGGCGACGGCCCAACCGCGCGGATTCGTTAACACACGGTGCAGAAACGCGGCCACGACGAGCACGTCGCTCCGCTTGCGCTTGTTGCGGCTGTAAACCGCATTCACCGTGCCGCCGACGAAGACCCAGAGCGGATTCTCCAGATTGTAGGGATGCAGCGCTTTGGCGTCGCTGGCGAAGACGCATTTCTGCTCGTAGAAGGCCAGCATGTTGCCGAGCAGCAGCAGGTCGGTGTCCTCCTGCTCGCCTTCCTCCTGCAGGTTGAGAATGTTGAAGTCCTTCCCGAAGCCATCGCCGTGGAAATAGCGGTAGGAGTAGTCGAAGGCGATGGCCTTGCCGTATTCCGCCGTCAGCTCGTCCGTGCGGGCGGCGGTGAGCGCTTGGCCGAAGGTGGCGCTGTACTCGAACGTGAAGCCCGTTTCGCCCAGCGCCTGACGATAGCCACGCCACGCCTCGCCGCCGGAACCTTTGTGCCCCTCATCCACAAAAATGAGGTTGTTGCCCTCGAACGCCTCCACTGGAACGCTGACGCCGCCGCCCCGTTTGCGCTCCACCAGCTTGGTGATCTCGATGACGCGAATGGCGTCTCCTCCCGTGGGGATTAGGCCGCTGTCGTTCAGGTTGAAGCGCTGGCAGGGAATGCCGGATGCGCTCATTTCCGCGAGGTGCTGATCGCTCAAGCCTTCGTTTGGCGTGATGAGCAGGATGTTGTCCAGCAGCCGCGTGTTGTAGTGCAGGAATTGCCGGTAGTTCAGGTGCATGAGCAGCGTCTTGCCACTGCCCGTCGCCATCCAGAAAGCGAGCTTGTGCAAGTCCTCCGGCCTGAACTGCGCATCGTTGGGAACATGCCGGCTTGCTGTGCTGCGCACCAGCACCAAGTGATTCAGCGACTCCAGCAACGTGCCGGGGCGGTGAAAGAACCAGTCCAAGTAAATTTCCGTATAAAGCGCGGCGAGATGCTGGAAGTAGCGCAGGGTGATGGGGTTGGAGCGCCGGGCGTTCATGGCCCGCAGATGTGCGCGGATGTTGTCGTCGTAACGGACTAAATCAGCCCGCGCCACCTGTACCCCTGCCCGGGACTCCAACCTAATGCCAACATAGCTGCGGCCATCTGCATTGAAGCCTTCGGCAACTTGCTTGACATCGGCTAAAAGGTCCTGATTGGTTTCATAGCCAAAGCGCAGATTTAACCACGCCAGCAGAACCAAGCGTTTCTCCAGCTGAGCATGGGTTGCTGCGCCGGCTGCCCGCCCCGTGGAGCGTTTGCGCCTCGGCACCGCCTACTCCAACGGCTCGAACATGCGTTCGTTGAACAGCGGCTCCAACGCCTTCGCCGAGCGAATGAGGGAGGCGCCGTTAACGAACGCCTCATCCGCACCGTCCGTGAGCTTGTGCTTGGCGACGAACTCCTTGTCGCGCACATAGTCCGCCTTTTCCCAGGCTTCCGTTTCGCGCCAGATCACGACAACCTCGCGGTTATCGACGTTGCCGCGATAGACCAAGTACCGGCGTCCGTCGTCGTGATGCACCTTGCGCGTTTTCACCCGCAGGCCGATCAGGTAGTTGAAGGTCTCGGCGACATCCGCCTTAGCGGTGCCGGCGTTGCCGTTGGCGTGGGTGACGAGCTGATAGTCGAACGGGCGCTCTAGTGCTTCCACATTGAGCAGGGTGGCGCTGTTCTTGGTCTCCCACTTGAGCATGTATTGGATGACGTAATCCTCCAACAGCATGGCCGTTTGCACACCGGTGTCGTCAAACTCGATGTTGTTCAGGGCGTCTTCGTAGCTTTCCAAGCGGATGTATTTGATGATGCGAGGGCTGCGTGCAGCTTCCTCCTTTAGTGCTGACCGAACGGGCTTGCCATCTCGCCAGTCTGGAGCGAAGATCGCCTTCTTGAGGCGAGGTACAAGAATCGACTGAAAGTATTGACCTACTTCAGCCAGTACAAATTTCCGCCGACCGCCATCTCTTCGATTAAGATTAATTACAGCATGGCCAGTGGTACCGGAACCTGCAAAATAATCAAGAACGATCTTGTCAGGTGCAGAAGCACCTGACGTAAGCAACGCATCCGACACAGCGTGGATCGATTTAGGATACGGAAACTCGGATTTACTGAACATGTCCTTCAACAGTGCCGTACCGTGCTCGGTTGCGGAGTATTTTGCATCGAACCAACAGGACGCGGTTGCAACACCCTCCTCATGTGGGCGCCGCTTATAGTAGACGTAGGCGTCTCCGGCCCGATTCTTACGAACTGACAGTTCCACCAGAGAGTCCATGGTCTTCTTCCACTCCCATCGCCACGTCTTCTGTTCGCTTTCGTCATTAACTGGCCAGACCACACTTTCGCCAGAGGCCGGTTCCTCATCAATCCGCCACTCGCTTTCCTCTTCTTGCCATGTCATAGGAGGAACTCGAATAGACGTCTGAGTTATGTATATTGGGTAATAAAGACCCGGCCGAGCAGACCGATCAGAGTTAGAACCTTCTCTCCTAAGGTTCCTCCATTCGAATACGCCTTGGCCGTCTTGTTGAGAGAAACGAGCCAGTTGCGCCGGCGTTGGCGGCAGGCGTCCGATGGCGGAACCCGGTCCTTGACCCGCAAAAAGAAGGTACTCATGCGATACGGAATAGCCAGTTTGAGTTGGGCGTCCAGACGGGTTGGACCGGACAGCCATTGTTCCTAACAGTCTATCGTCAAAGATGCTCGAAAGAAGAAAGCTAAGTTCGCGCTGTTGTTCGTCGTCAATGGCAACCGCCAACACTCCGTTGCTATCCATTAACCGTCGTGTGGCCCGCAAACGACAGTCCATAAGGGAAACCCAGCTTGATGACTTGTATCCGTTCTTATATAGAATCGGCGAAGCGTCTGTGTTATAGGGCGGGTCGAGATATACGCACCCAATCCTTTCGCCGTAGAGTCTGCACAGTATGCTTAGCGCCTGGAAATTGTCGCTTTCCAATAGTAGGCCGTCTACTTGTTCTTCTAGGTTGTCCACATCGGCCACTAATTGATCGACGAAATGCCGATCAAAGTGCTTGGTATCGAGAGTTAGAGTTGGATGTTCGATAAGAAATCTGACCCGCCCTTCGCTGCTACTAGTCGAGTCGAATAGATGTGGCTCTTGTTCGTCAATGGATAACAGATCGCGCCACTCCCTCCACTGAGGCTCGCATGACGCTATTTGGGGATACCACATCTCGTTTATGCCACCAACAGTAATCCAATACTCCACATCCGTCACAAACTTTCGTTTCTCCCAAATCATCTTCTGGAAACTCTCGATCTGGTCCAACAGGTCGATGATCTGCCCACCGGCCAACTTCAGCAGCCGAAAGGTTTGGAACCAAGACTCCGCTTGCGCTTCGCTGCCGGTCTCCAGACCGTCCAGCTGCACCACCTCGTTCTTCAGGTAGAAATCCAGTTCCCGCGTGAGAAACCGCTTTAAGTCCTTGTGGATGAAGAAGTCCGACGTGTTGCGCCGCGTGTACTGCCGCAAGTGGTATTCGAGGAAGGTGATCGGGTCGTCGCCGTTGCGATGGCGTTCGGCGGTTAACGCCGCCAGCGCCGGTGCTGCCCCTGCCAAGCGTTTCGGGATTTCCGCCACCGCTTGCCGAATGATGGCTTCCTGCAGATGGTTCTTGCCGTTTTCCGCTTGCTCCGATGCGGACATGGGGCGAAAGTCGAACGGAATCAGCACGGCGCCTGTTTCCTCGTTCCAACAGACCTCCTCATAGCGCGGCAAGAAGTACCGCTTCTCGCCTTTCACGTTGTTTTGCTCAACGTCCGCATCCATCACCTTGAATTGCACGGTGACATCGCGGGATCTGAATGTGTAATTTCGGAAGTGCTCGCCGGTCTTGACGTAGTATTGGTCTTTGTTGGCCCAATGCAGATGCACTTCCTCGCCGTTGTAGGGAATGGCGTAGCGCTCCCGCTTCGAATAGCGGCGTTTGGAGATGAAGTCTCCGTCTTCGTAGTAGCGGCTGAAGAAGTTGTACAGATGGTTGAAAACGGTGGCTTCCGTGCCCGCCCGGTCCTGTCCGCCGGCCAGTCTCGCCTTTAGTCTGTTGTATTTGGCTCCCGCTGGTGTTTCACTCCACTTTGGGTCCAAGTTTCCGTCCCCATCGACTGCGTTCTGGCCCATCATGTCCTTGATCTGCACTGCGACCTTCTCTAGTTCCTCCGCGATTCGCGCATGCTCCGCCAGCATCCCCGTGGAAAGCTCGTCGGCTACCAGCTTCGGTAGCTTCTCCATGATGAACTGCTCAATGATATCCCGCTTGTGGTTCATGATGCGGTAGATGCCGAAATCAAGATCTGCGCAGTCGAACTGGAAAAGTTCGCGCAGAAGCTCTTGAAATTTATGCAGATGTTGGCTCATTCCCCACTCCACTGAGTGCGCCTTCTATCCTCGGCATGGTCGCCTGATGGAAAAAGTCTGGAAGGCAAGTGATCCCGCACCGGGGATCGGACGATGCAGGTCGTTTCGCGTTGGCATAGACATGATCGTCAATTTCCCGCCCAGGCAATTTGCTGCAGCATCAGCTTTCCAATTTTTCTGGCTTCTTCCGACGTAGTCGCCAGAAAAAGATGCCAGCTGTAACAATGGTCAGCAATAGACCGATCCATATGCCATGACGCATAAGCAAGCGTATGACAAACTGGGAACTGAATACGGAAATTCCGATTCCCGTCAGGGCGAGCAGCCCGGTTCCGGTAAGAACGAGCCATCGATCCTGCATGGCCGGCATTTCTTCTCGAACCACTTGGCGAACTTGCCCGCTTATCCCATCTTGGGCTGTGTTGATGTTCTCCACATCTTTTCTGATCTCATCCAGATCCTTCCCCAGCCGTCCCATCGATTCATGAATTTCCGCATATTCATTAGTGACGGATTTAAACTGATCATCAATCGTCTTAAGCCTAGTGCCCAAAGCGTTCCAAGGAAATCCAGACTGTATTACTTGGTCCAACAGAGCGTCAGGTCCATCCTTAGTGGTTGAGTCCACCCAATCAGCCGCTCGTATTCCGACCGGTGCGCCCGGCCTCAACACATAAGAGTTCGGCCGGACGCTGCTTTCATCGCCATCCCGAATGACAGTGCCCAAAATTTGCCGAATTTCTTGGTCGTTGAGCAATTCCGCCATGTCGTCCCCCCGATGCCCTAGCCGGGCAATGGCTAGCCTAATCGATGAGCGTGGCGGGTAGTTTACACGGCTAGGTCACCTCGCGCAGGAAAAGGCGTTTTGCCTCAATATCCAAGTGGGCTTGACCGGCGATAGATACCCAAGCCATTGGCGCTTCGACCTGCTGCGTCGCGCCTTGCTGGTTCCGGTGCGAAGGCCGCGCCAAGGCCAAGCGCCGGCGCAGTGCTTGCAGCGCCGGGCGTTCACAAGTCCATGGTCATCCGCAAATAACCCACTACCCCCGGCAGGTCGTGGGCCACCAAGCTCATGTTGACGATGCCGCAGGCCGTGCAGATGGCCGGGTCGTTGTTCAGCAGGTTGTTGGCGCCCAAAGTGGCCGTCAGCCGGCCGCCCCGCAGCGCCTCGCGGCGTATTTGGACATCCAGATAGGCTTTTGAACCCAGGACTTCACCGGAGGGCTGAGTGAGGCGGGAGACGTAGCGCAGCGTTAGGCCGGCGCCCCATTTGCCGCGTCGCCAATCCAGCTTGGCGGTGTGGCGCCACTTGGGAAAGGCCCGTTGCAAGGTCTCTTCGGTGAGGCTGCCGGTGAACTCGGTGGTGGTCAGCGAGCCGTCCGGGTTCCTGATGCGCTCGATGTACTCGTTGAGGTGGGTGGCGTTGACGGCTAGGCGAAACTGCCCGGCGGCGCTGGGCTGGCTTTGCGCCTCCAAGGCGAGGTCCAGGCCCGAAGCTCGGATGCCGCCGATGTTCTGCAGCCTGTTTTCCACCAGTTCGATCATGCCTTGGCCGTCCCGTTGCACCCCTTCGCAGAAGGCGGGCGCCAAGGTCTCCACGCAGGCGGTGATCAAGTCCGCAGGGGCGCGGCCTTGGATGGCGTCTTCGATCCGCACGGAATGGAAGTCGGCGGACAGGGTCAGGGTCTGCAGCCAGTTGCCGCCTTGCCCCCAGATGGGGCGGTAGGTGAGGCCGAGCATCCAGCTTTCCGAAGTCTCCGCCCGCAAATCCTCGTTGCCGGCGGAGATGGCGGCCAGTTGCGGGTTGCGTTGCGCCAGATCCGGCGGCAGGCCGAGGGCGGCGCAGTTGTCGATGATGTGCTGCGGCTGCGGAGCGTCCCGGCCGCCGTTGCCGGTGCCGATCCGCCCGCGCACGTCCGCGCAGGGATCCAGAAAGGTGAAATCCTCCCGAGCAGCGCCGCCGAACAGTTCGCCGATGCCCGGCGCCCGGAAGCCGGTGGAGAGGGTGCCGCGCAGCGCTAGGCTGTCGAACGGACGCCAAAGCAGGCCTAGCTTGTAGGTGTTCTCGGCGCCGAAGCTGCTGTAGTCCGAGCGCCGCCCGGCCAGATTGAGCTCCAGCCGCTCCGCACCGGGCCGGCCTTCCAAAATGGGGGCGTTCAACTCTGCGTAGAATTCGGTGACCTTGAAGTCGCCGCGGGTGGACCCGGCGGGAATGCCGGCGGTTTCGCCGCGCTCGGCGACGGGGTCCGGTCGATACCAGCCGTCGTGGGCGCGATGCTCGAAGCCGGCGGCGAAGGCTAGCGGACCGGCCGGCAGAAACAGCAGGTCCCCGGTCAGGTTGCCGGCGTAGTCGAACAACTTTTGCTGGCTGTAGTCCCGCTGCACGAAGCCCACGAAGTTCAGCATCTCCTGAGTGATGGAGCCGCCGCCGTCCGGCCCTTGGCCGCCGAAGAAATTGAAGGGGGTGCAGCCGGGCGTGGCGGCGCAGACGGCCGGGTCCCCCAAGGCGGTGACCAGCTTGGCGGCGTTGTGGGCGCCCTCCTTGCGCTGGGCGCCCCTGTTGCGCCCGTGGCTGGCGTTGAGGTCCCAAACGAAGTCCCGCTCGCCGAGGCTGAACTCCCCCTCAAGCCTAGTGCTGAAGAACCAGGTCGCAACCCTTTGCTGGAATAGCCGCGGCCCGGACTCCTGTGGCCGACGCCCCATGAAGGCGAGGTTGCCGTTGGCCACGGAAAGGTCCGCCCCGAAGGGGTTGTATGGCTGGTCCGCGTCTATGACCACTTGGTTGAGGAAGCGGTTGCCGCAGCCGTTGCCTAGGCACAAAGGCTCCGGTGCGCCCTTGGTGTTGGAGCGGCGCTTGGCGTAGGTGGCCGTGCCGAGGAAACGCAAGGTGGTGGTGAGCTCATGGCGCATTTGGGCGTGGAGATTCAGCCGCCGGTTGGGCGTTTGCAGGAAGTTGTAGCGGTTGCCGTTGTAGTTGAAGCGGTCGGCGCTGGTGAAGGCGTGGAAGTCCCCGCCCGTTGGATCGTCCGGATCGAAAGCCGGCAGGTTGCCGCCGCCGTCGTTCAGTGCGCCTTCGTTCAAGGCCAAGTCCGCATTGCCGAGATTGGGGCCGAGCACGAAGCGCCCCTGCGGAGTGAAGGAGGAGCAGCCGCCGTCGTCGCAACTTCTGCCGAAGGGGTTGGGAAAGGAGGATTGGGTGCGCTCGGAGGTGAAGATCGGCCTTTCCTCCGCGAATTGGGCACCGAGCAGGAACTCGGTCGCTCCTTCCTGCAGAGCGCCGCCCCATACGGCGGACAGTTCGTTGGCGGCGCCGTCTCCATGGGAAACGTACTTGCCGGTCTGCGCACTGAGCTGCAGGCCGCGCAAGCCCTGCTTGGTGATTAGGTTCACCACGCCGCCGATGGCGTCTGAGCCGTAGATGGCGGAGGCGCCGTCCTGCAGTATCTCCACCCGCTCGATGACGCCGCTCGGCAGGGAGTTCAGATCCACCGTGCTCGGCACGCCGGAGGCCGAGGCCCCGGCGATCCAGCGCCGCCCGTCCACCAAGACTAGGGTGCGTTTGGCGCCGAGGTTGCGCAACGAGACATGCACCGCCCCGGCGCCGATGCCGGCCCCATCTTGGGGAAAGCCGAAGTTGCCCGGCACGTTGAAGCGGGTGTTGATGGCGGAGCCGGAAATGGGCAATTGCTGCAGTGCGGCGCCTAGGTTGGTCAACCCGCCGCCATCCAGGTCCGCCTCTGAGATGCTCAGCCTAGGCGCGGATTCATCCAAGGGGTCCCGATGGATGCGCGAACCGGTGACGATGACTTCCTCAATCGCGCCATCGCCAGCTTCCGCAGCCTGAGCGGGAGTCCCACTTGGGTGGGAGAGGGCGACGATCAGAAGGCTCTGCTTGAACACCTTGCCGACGGTCTGCGGCCGGAAGTTCATTGGCCGCCCTCGACGCCGCTAATCGGTTCGCCGACGGCGGAGTGCGGCCAAAAGCCGCCCAGCGGCCGGCGTTGGCCTTGCTAAATTGGCCTCGCTAGGCATTCCGCACCCTTGCAAGCTGACTGAGCGTGGGAAATCATGGCCGAACCAGAGGGAGTCCGCAAGGCTTTTGCCAACGCCGTAGGGTTGCTGCGCAGCCGACGGGCGGATTTGGCGGCGCGGCAACTTCAGGAGATTCTTCGCGAGCATCCCCATGAAGCGAAAGAGCCAGTTTGCCAATGCGCATTGGACTTCCCTCCACATACCCGCAGCTAACAAGGAAATTGGCCGGGTTGGTGACGGTGTGCAGGGCACATTCAGGGTTCATCGGTCGTCTTGACGGATGGCTGCCTCAGAAGCACGGAGCGCCAGCCGCCCCAGAAGTTGCGCACCGTCGCCGTGACGGTCACCGAAAAGCCCAGGGATGCGCTGAGGTCGTCAAGGTCTGACGCCGTGACCGTCACGGTGGTTACTCCCGGCTCTCGGGCGACAACTGTCACCACGCCACCATCTGCGGAAGCAGTTGCGATGTTAGGGGCGGCGGATTCGGCGACGTAAGTGAGCGGATCGTTCTCCGGATCGCTGAATTTGCCCGCTAGGTCAATTCGCACGGAGGCGTCGGGCGCCAAAGTCAAATCCTCAATTTCGCCAACCGCCTCCGGTGGTGCGGACACGTTCACGGTGAAGGTCAACGTTGTGCTGAGATCGTCGGAGTTGACGGCCGTGACGCTGATCTCGGTCACACCCCACGAATGCGCTTCGATGCCCAGGAAGTTGCCATGCAGAGCCGCCGTCGCCACGCTGGAGTCCGCGGCCCTCGTTGTGTAGGTGAGCGGCTCGCCATCCGAATCGAGGAAGTGGTCGGCTAGGTCAAACTGTGCGGAATCACCGACGGTCAGCGAGACGTCTGGGATTTCGCGCACTATTTTTGGCGCCGTCAACGCCACCACGAGGAACTCAAGCCCGGCTCTCTGATTTCGAGGATCTCTTGCCGTCACATCCACCCAAGTCGAACCTGATGAATGGGCCGCAATGTTCACAACAGCGCCCGCCACGGTCGCCGTCGCGACGGACGCATCCCTTGGCGTCGCCGCGTAGGCGAGCGGGTCGCCGTCTGGGTCGCTGAAATGGGCGGCCAGGTCGATTTGCACGGAGGCGCCGACCGCGAGCCTCTGCACGGCGATGCCGCCAATGACCTCCGGGGCCTTGTTGGAGGGAGGGGGCGGTGGTCGGGGAGGGGGTGGCGGCGGAGGCGGAGGCGGAGGCGGCGGAGGTGCGGATCCTCCGGCCACCTTGTGGCCCAGAGCTTCGTCTATGGCGTATTCGCCTAGACCGAGGGCGGCGTTGTTGTTGCCGGAGTCTCGGATGGTGCCCCCGTTCAAGGTTAGTGTGCCCGTGGATATGCCGTTGGCTTCGTTTTCGCCTTGCTGCACGACATAGCCAAAAACGATCTTGCGGCAGGTTCCATCCGCATCCCCGGCATTGCCCGAACATCTCCGGTAGGCTGCCTGGCGGATATGCGTTCCCACCGACAGCGACAATTGCGGCTGACCAGTGACCGTGACCGGTTCGTTGAATGTCACCACAAATTCAATGGTTTCGCCAACACCGTAGGCATCGCCGCTTTGTGGGCTGGAGGAAATGGAGACCTTGCTCACCGCCGGCGCCCGGTCGATGCTGCCGTCCACTTTGTCCCCATCTGTGATTAACCAGTTTTCGTCGTACGCAAGATCTAGGTTGTTGCCTCCAACATCCTGAATGGTGCCGCCATTCAGCGTCAAAGCGTTTGCGGTGAAGCTGACCCCGTCCGAGTCACGGTCCGCGGCCTGCACGACGTATTGGAAATGCAGCCACCGGCAACTTCCCGCCGGCGCCGCAAAAAAAGCGGAACATTCCGCATACCCCACTTGATGGGTCTGGGTGCCGACCTGCAGCGCCAGTTGCGGAGTGCCGGTGACAGTGACGGGTTCATTCACCGAAAAACTGACTTGAATGGTCTCGCCCACGCCGAAAGTGTCTCCTTCCTGCGGCTCGGAGAAAACCGAGTCCGAAACGATGGGAGCACGGTCAATGCCGCCGTCCACCTTATGATCCCCATCGTCATTGACCGCATCTCGGGTAAGTGTAATGGTGGCGTTGTTGCCGGTAGTGTCCTGGATTGCGCCGCCGTTTAGGGTTAGCGCATTTGTGGGGATGGAAATGCCGTCTGTGTCGCTATCCGCCGCCTGTACGATGTATTGAAAGTACCAACGTCGGCCTGATTGGCCGAAATCGTTCCCATACCCCGGGTGAAGCTTGGCTTGGCGGGTCCGGGTTCCCACCGTGAGCGCCAGTTGCGGAGTGCCGGTGACAGTGACGGCTTCGTCAAATTCAACGCCTGCTTCAATGCGTTCGTCGGCAATGTAAGTGTCCCCCGTGCGCGGGTCCGAATCGATGAATGTTGAAAGCACAGTCGGCACATGGTCGATGCTGCCATCGACTCGGCGGCTGGAGTCGTCGTAGAGCGCATCGTGATCAAGATTGGCGCTATTGCCCGCTGAATCTTGAATCGTGCCGCCGTTCAAGCTTAGGGCGTTTGCGGCAATGCTTACGCCGTCCGTGTCCCTGTCCGATGCCTGTACGACATATCGGAAGAGCAAGCTCCGGCAATTTGCGCATCTACCGCGGGAGCTGACCTGCTTTGTCTGAGCTCCAATTGTCAAAGCTAGTTGCGGACTGCCGCTTACCTCAACGGATTCCGTAAAGGCCACCTCAACTTCAACGGTCTCGGTAACTCCATATGTGTTCCCAGTCTGCGGTCTGGAATCATAGGTAAAAGACATGTAGTCCACAGCCGGAACGGGGTCTATGCTCCCGTCCACCTTTCTACTTACAGAATTGGTTAGCGCATGGATGCCGAGACTGAGGTCGGCGTTGCTGCCGGCGGCGCCCTGTATCGTGCCGCCGTTCAGGGTCAAAGCGTTGCTGCCAATGGAGATGCCATCGTTGTCGCTGTCAGAAGACTGCACGACGTATTGGAACTGCAGGACCTCGCAGAGCCCTATGGGGTCTGTCTCCGAATCTCGGAAGCATTTCGAATAACCGACTTGCTTGGTCTGAGTGCCAATCACCAGCGCCAGTTGCGGAGCGCCAGTGATCTTGACCAGCTTGTTGAAGAAAACCGTTGCTTCAAAGGCCGGCTGCCGAGGGAGTTGGCGCTGGCCCTGCAGTTGCCGGCGGACCGCCATCGGCCCCACTACGCGAAGGCCAGGGTGAAGGTCCGCCGCCTGCAGGCCGTGCGCTTGCGACCGTCACTGAGGGGCAACGCAAGAAAAGCCTGGAGCTGTGGGCTGTGCTTGTTGTTCTGGGCCTAATTGCCTTGTTAGCTTTCTTTCCCGAGCTGTTGCGGTGAGGGTGTACACGTCCTGACGGGAGGGGGACGGCTCGATCGGGGGCGGTCAGTTCGAGGCTGTCGTGTCCATGCGGGGTAACGGCGGGGCGGTGTTCCAAGTGCTCAGACGCTGCCACCAGTAGGGCGCGGCAACGGCACTGCTAATATCCATGTGGTGGGAATGCGCCTGTGGCAAAATGGCACCCCCACCCATCGGAAGACCTGCACATGACACCGCCATCCGCTTTTCTCTTGGCGGCGGCCGCCGCCATCATTCCACTCCCGTCCTACGGTCACAAGCCGGATGATGCGCTGCCAATCACCCACGGTGGGTTGTGCCTGAACGTAACGCAGTGCAGCATCTGGGTGAATTGGGATGTGTGGGAAGACGCGAATATCCCAAGAACCGCCAGTCTCGCGTGGCGCGTCAGCCTCCTGGACCCTGACCATGGATGGGTCATTAATAGCAAGTGCATCCCGTATGGTGCGCCGCCGCAGGCCGGTTTCATGCTGAAGGAACTGCAGCGATCAAGGCGAAACAATCGGTACGTCATTGAGGTGGAAGCTCTGCACGGTGAATGGCAGACGGTCGAAGCCTACGGCAGGCCAAGCGAGGATGTGTTTGAATGCCACTCCCACAACCACGCCAACAGCAAGCGCCGGATATCGACAGGTTATGTCGGCCTAGACGGTTGCCTAGACGGCGCCATCCGAGAAGCCCCGCCATTCGGCCCGTGTGAGCAATGCGCCCACGGGCGCGAATCCGAAGCCCTCATCTGTGCCGAGGATGCTTGCCCAGACGGACAGAGGCGCCCGCTGCCATTCGGTGCCTGCGAAACTGATTATGGGCTGCGCGTTCCACTGACGCATGGATGGCGCCCGCGCAGAGCAGGGGATGGACCGGCCGCCTGCAGTCATTTGCGTGAACTCACCCCAGAGCAGACGCATTGCGGCGACCCTCCACCGCCACCAGAACCGCCGCCCCCGCCTGCGCATGACGACGGCTCGGAAATGTTGACGCACCACCCGTCCGAGTTATGTCTGAACGTGACGAAGTGCGGCATCTGGGCGGCATGGCGTGAAGGCGGGAGCAAGCCCGCCAATGGTGCATATAAACCCGCATGGCGCGTGACCGTACGGGACCCCTCCACTAATCTCAATCCAGAAATTGCCCAGCAATGCGTCCAGTATTCGGACATGAAAGATGATAGGTGGATGCGCGGGTTCAAGAAGGAAGACCTGATAGCCCCAAGAAGAGGAAATGAGTACGTCATTGAAGTCGAGGCGGTGCATGAAGGAGACTGGCTTGGCCAAAAGGGATGCCACACCCACGGACATGTTGACAGCAGCATCAGCATGTCCACTTCTTACGCCATTGACGGCTGCTTGGGCGGCACTAGCCGACCATGGCCCTTTGGTCTATGCGAGTATTGCCGCCATGGGCGACCTGGCAAGCACGAGCCATGCGCCGATGAGCCTTGCCCCAAGGGGGAAATACGGCCATTGCCATACGGCAAGTGCCAAGAGGACGATGGGTGGCGTATTCCGTTGACTCAAGAACCCGAAGACGGCACCAACGGATGGCGTCCGAACAAACCGTGGCGGACGGCCAAGTATCTCTGCGATGATTTAGGCCCGCCGACGAAGTCACTCTGTGATGGCGGCGATGTGGATGAGGACCCTGGGGGTACTGGCGGCGGCGAGTAACCCCACCATCCGCTAGTGTTCTGTCCCGCAAATAAGTGCGCTTTGGATGCGAGGGATTTTTGGCTACTGGCAAGGCGCGACAACGCCGTGTGGCGGGCTCCACACAAGGCGGAGCAACGCAGCCAGGGGTCTAAAGGACCCGCAGATAATGTGTGGTTATTTGCGGGACAGGACACTAGGTGCCTAATGAATGCAGTGGCACGGGCGGGCGGTCTAGCAACGTAAGGGGCGGATGTTAGGGCGCTCTAGGAGCGTTCCTAAGCGGCGCTTAGGTGCTGCGCCCCATCCCGCCTGTTACCCCACTCCGTCAACGGAGCCGTGGGCTGTGCGAGGGGCGGATTCGGCGATGGGCGAAAAATCACTCACCAAGCAGGAGCAAGGGCTAGGCAAGCTCCGCAAAGTCATTCTCGTCCGGCTGGCTTGAGGAGACCCGGGACGCCTCGGCCAGCAAGGCGGCGCTCAGCCGGTCTCTGTCCATTGGCATGGCACCGAACCACCCGAGCGATGCTTCCGCATCCTTGCGGTTGCGATTGTCCGAAGGCGACAGCTTGCGCGGCGCGGTGCCGCCATCTGCAAAGTCCAGCCGATAGCGCCGGCAGGGGTGCGCGTCCAGCGCGGGACGTCATGGTGAACGCCGAGGTTTGGGCATTGGGCGTTGCGGCGCATCAGCCAGCCGGCCGCAATCCCAAACTCCGGACACTGACGGGCGCTAGCGGCGAAAGGCGTTCAATGCCCATCAGAAAAAATGCACCCCCGTTTAACGGACGGGAATCCAACCCCGTTGGCACCTATTGTCAACGCATTGATTTGTAGAGGTTTATTTCCAAAAGGGCAGAGGCGTCATGCCGAAAAAAGGGGCCAAAAAGCCTAAAAACTCCGAACGGCTATGGCGGAGAGGCTAGCCGTTCGGAATTTTGGGGCATATTTCATGTAACCCCTTGATTTTAATGTTGAAAGTTCTGCCGCCAAAGTGGCTAATTTTTGCTTCCCAGAACCTAGAGTCAATTCACAAGTGGCAATTTCTTTCCATGTTGCCAGAGGTGCGTCTCAGAAGTGCGTTATGGAGCCGAATTAGGGTGCATCCATCCGCATCTAGGGAGATGTGGTAGAACCATGCGACGAGTGGGCGGCGCTTGGGCGTTGCTTGTTCGCAGACCGATCATCGGAGATGAGATTTCGCCATCTACAACTGCCCCTAGCGCATTTAGGATCAGCGTTGGAGCACTACGGTCCGCTAGGGGAGCCGTCGCCAGACGTTTGCGGCTTGGTCGTCTGCAGTTTTTTCGGCAGGCGTTCCGGTGCAAGTGGATGGCCTTTGGCGGCCATACCTTGCTGTACGCCGCGCACAACGTCTTGGGCGAGCCGCAGCGCTGCCTGTGCATCCTGCTCCGTTGCGTAAGTCAGGGCATCCCATCCGTCCCCGTATCGGGCCGTCACCGCCCACAGGGACAAGGCGTCCAAGGCCGCGCCGTCGCGCGGCAGCGCCGCCCAATCCTTCTCATCAGGGATGCGCCGCCGCAAATCCGCCAATTCATGCGTTTTGGGGAAGTCCACGCCGCAGAGAATCAGCACCGACTTCATCGCTTTCTCCGCCGCCTGCTGCGCGAAAAAGCAGGTGTAGCTGTTTTGACTGCCAAACGTGGTTTCGACTTGGTTTTCCGCGTGCAGCAAGTCAGAGGCGGCCCGCAGCAAACACACATGCGCCGCCGCTTTGCGACGTTCATCCGCTTTTGTCATATAGCGTCACGCCTTGCGTGATGGCGTCGTAATGGGCGCACCAATGGAACCGGGCGTTCACCAAATCGTCCAGCCTGTCCTGAGTGGAGACCAGCACGTCCGTAGGGCAGCGCCTAATGTCCAAAATGGACGCGCCCACACGCACTTGCGCCTGACGGCGCTCGTACGGGTCCGAGGGCAGACTAGGCATGACCACGAGAAGGTCCACGTCGCTGTCCGCCCTTTGCTCTCCGCGCGCACGGGACCCGAACAGAATGATTTTGTCGGGCTGGCAGCGATGCGCCAGAGCAGCCGCCATTTCCGGGATGAGCCGGTCCACCTCATCCCCCCAAGCGACGTGCGCAGGGCAGTTGCTCGGCCTTGGTGCGTAGGGCATCTTGGGCGCTGGGATGGGGGTTTGCGGAATGTTCATGGTGAGTGCGATGATATCACAGGGCGCCGGGGGGCGAACGCCGGCAGATCCACAGGGGCTAGGGACACGGGACGAACCCTCCCATCCAAGCCCGAACCATGCGCCCCGCTGGGCGAAGCGCCTTAAAATTGGGCACCGCCCGCCCACTCCGCGTTTGAAAAGGGGAAGTCTAACCCCAAAGGGGCTGATCTTGTAAAGCGTTGATTTTACTGGATTTGACGAAAAGTGGACGAACGACAAGCGGCGTCTTGTGGGCGAAATATGCCCCAAAATCCCGAACGGCTATGGGGCGGAGAGCTAGCCGTTCCATATTTTGGGATCAACTGCCAATCAATTCATTGATTTATAAATATTTTCATCCTTCAATAAAATCCTAGATTCAACTCACAAGTGCAACACCTAGTTTGTTGGGCCAAGCGGGGTAACATCATCCTTGGCCCGATCAAAAACCCAGGAGTTGCAGATGCAAGGCTACGCCCACTTGGCCCAAGAGGAACGATACCACATTGAAGCGTTGCGCAAGGAGGGCCGCTCCATGCGCAGCATTGCGGCTGGCATGGGGCGCTGCCACAGCACCGTCAGCCGCGAGTTGAGGCGCAACGCCGGACAGCGAGGCTATCGCCACCAGCAGGCGGACCGCAAGGCGCGGGAGCGCCTCAAGGCCAAGCCCAAATGCGTCAGGATGACGCCGGAGGCGGCGGCTTTCGTGGACGCCCGCCTGTCGGACGGCTGGAGCCCGGAGCAGGTCAGCGGGCGCATGAAGGCCGAGGGAATGCCGGCGGTGTCGCACGAGGCCATCTACCGCCGCATCTGGCTGGACAAGGCCAACGGCGGAGGTCTTCACCGCTTCCTGCGCCATTCGCACAGGAAACGCCGCAAGCGCTACGGCAAGAACGACTTTCGGGGGCGGATCCCTTGCCGCACGGACATATCGGAGCGTCCGTCCGTCGTGGACGAGCGCTCCCGGCTGGGTGATTGGGAGGCCGACACAGTGATCGGCAAAGGACATCGCGGCGCTCTGGTGACGCTGGCGGAGCGCAAGACCCGGTTCATGCTGGCGCATCCGGTCAGGCGCAAGACCAAGCTGGAGACGGCGAATGCCCTGCTGCATCTGCTCTCGCCCATCGCCCAATGGGTCCGCACCATCACCTACGACAATGGACGGGAGTTCAGCGACCATGTTCGTGTGGCGCGGGCGCTGGCCTGCGAGGATTACTTCGCCACGCCCTACCGCAGTTGCGAGCGCGGCACGAACGAGAACGGCAACGGCCTGCTTCGGCAATACTTCCCCAAGACCATGCCGCTGTCACAGGTGCGCCCGGAGCAGGTCCGGTCCGCCATCGACAAGCTCAACAACCGCCCGCGGAAATGCCTGGACTACCGAACCCCCAAGGAGGCGTTCCGGGATGCTATCCTTGACGAAGGAAGTGTTGCACTTATGGGTTGAATCTAGGAATGGCAATCTTTGGCGCTTTAGAAGTAATGTGCGAAATTCCTAGTGTGCCGATGGCGGCTGCGGACCGAGGTGCGGCCTTGCGGGTCCAGCGGGCGGGCGCGTGGCTGCGCCATGGGCCGCACCGCCTCGGACAGCGAGGACAACTAGTAGGCGCACCCTTTTGGGCTGTCGCCCATGCGCGGGGGACAGAGTTGCATTCGGTGGGGAGAGGTGGACTAGGGGCGAGGGCCGCCGTGCCCTTTGCGTTTGCGCGGATTGTAGCCCGGCTCACGACTGTCCATCGCTCCAGACTTCTCCTGTTGACTTGTCTCAATTGCCTTTTTGACGTAGTCTGGGATATTCATGGAACGTAAAGCCTCAGCGTCTTTCGGGGGCGGCGCTGGGTGGTTTCTGTCCCATGCGACCATGCGAGGTAGGTACTGCATCATCCAAGATGGGGGTGTATGCGACAACCGCGTCCCAAACCACAGGCATTTCACGCTTGATGTAATCATGTGCAATGTAGTTGCGGAGATCCTGTAGGTCCTCCCAGTCCAGAGCGGGAAATGCTTTTTGCATGGAAAGTGAAAGATCGGACAGCGCCAAGCCTATTGTCGCCAGACTGTGCATGGCGGAGCGCGCAATGTAATTTCTGCCCTCATGCTTCATGCAGGCGGCCTTGCCTAACTTAAGCACCTCGCGCAACCCCTCATCGCCCCGCACCTCATCCAAGATGACTTGCAGCCTCTCCCGATACAGACTGCGCTTGCGCAGTTCCTTGACCAGAGGGTTCACAATGGCACCGCTTCGCTTAGCACTTCATCCCGGATGGTGTCGTACAGCATGCCCTCCGTAGCAACGTCCACCTTTCGCCCGGTCAATTGGCGCACCCGCCTAGTCATGTTGCAGAGGTTCAGCAGGTGGCCTCGGGGCGGCAGCCTGTCCACGAGCAGATCCACGTCGCTGTCCCGTCGGTAGTCGCCTCGGGCGCGTGAGCCGAACAGCCTGACGTTGCACAGGCCATTTTCCTCTGCGATAGTCTTGATGGCGGCGCGGTGCTTGGCGATTAGGGGGTCCATGATGCGCTGCTAACCTCATTGTTTCGCGTAACCATCATAGCACCAATGTCGGGGGGGGGGGGGGGGGGGGGGGGCGGGTTCGGCGCCCACCCTAATGCACCTACAGGAACTCCGCAACGCGATCTCCAAGCGTTTTTAGGCAGTCGCCATAGTTAGAGGGGCACTGCACCCTCATGCCCACGGTCTCAGCGGTCATCTTGACTGGGATGTTGTAGGGCGGCAGGGGCGGAGCCGTTTTCCGCTGAGAAGGAGTAGGCGAACGAGAGCTCGCCTTTCCGGATGACCATGCTCCAGTCCCGTGGCGCCTTCCAGCCGCAGGGGATTGCTCTTGGGGTCGCCCCATTCGAGTTTTGTTCTGCGCTTGGCATGGCTCATGTCCCGGATGCGCGGCAAAAAACCGCTCCATTTCAGGCAGTTCGACAAATGAACTTGGAACCCAGCTCCCTCACGGCCATGCTCCCGGTTTCAAGACGGATTTTCAACCCCTTGGGCTAAGAAACGCCGCATTCATCTTAACTTATTGAATCGAAAGAAAAATGTCGGGAATGGGCGAAATTGTGGGTGGACGGGGAAATGCGGAAAGTGATCCCAAAATATGGAACGGCTATGGCGGAGAGCTAGCCGTTCCGAGTTTTTAGGCATATCCACCCTAACCCATTGAAAACGGAAAGGAAACAGCCTCTCCTAAAGTGGCGCTTTCCGCCTTTTCTTTCACGCCATCATGAAAGCGTTCCCCAACGACCGCCCTCCAACGCATCCATCGCCTCGGAAGCCCGCCGGCCGATCGCTCGCTTTGCCCGGTTGCCATGCCTTGGCGGATGCGTATAATGCGCAGACGCTGCCAACCGGAAGACGAGTCCCATGTCCCAGGACGCAGAGGCGAAAGCCCGGGCCGCAGAGGCCATCTGGCGAAGCCTGCATGATTACTCCGAGGACTTGGACCGCTCCGCGCCAGCCGCGTTCGCGGGACGGGGGGCTGAAATCGAGGCGCTGACCGCCCGATTGGG
The DNA here is from genome assembly GCA_958296025.1 of uncultured Pseudomonadales bacterium. Lineage (GTDB taxonomy): Bacteria > Pseudomonadota > Gammaproteobacteria > Pseudomonadales > Azotimanducaceae > Azophilus. The sequence continues at coordinate 3,356,330 of OY282430.1, read as the reverse complement.
CAGGGTCGCCTCGCCGAAAAACCCCTCCGGCATGACCACCATCATCCAAGGCGTCCCCGGCGCCGGCAAAACGGCGCTGGGCCGCGAGTTCGCGCGCAGAACGCAAGGCGCCGCGGTGGATGCGGGCGGCCCCGACACAAAAAGAAAGCGCGTGACGGTCTGCGTTCATGCGTCCACCGCGCAACTGGCCGCGCCCCCCAAATCCCTAGCGCAGCACATCCACAAGGAGATCGTGGGCGTCCGCGCCCAATTCACGAAGGGAGTGGAGAAGGCCAAGGGCCAACTCAGGGCGCACACGGAGAAGGTCGGGGACGCGGCGGCCCAGATCCTGAAACTGAAGACCGGCGCCGAAGCCATCGCCGCGCAGAACTCCCTCGACGCATCCTCCCCCATGACCCAATGCCTGGACAGCTACGCCGAAGTCTGGGGGGACGACCTCGTCATCGTGCTGATCGTGGACGAAATGCAGGGCTGCCCCATCAACGCGAACTCCCGGGACGCCCTGGAGACGCTGCACCAGAAACTGCACAAATGCCGCATCCTGCCCGTGCTGCTGGGCCTTTCCGACACGGAGGAGCGCGTGACGGAGCGGGACCCCGCGAAGGGGATGGGCCTTAGCCGACTAGGATTGAACGCCGTCAAGACCATCGGCTGCCTCAAGCCCGCCGAAGGCAACGAGCCCTCGGAAAGCCGACAGGCGATAGCCGGAACCCTGAAGGCGCTGGGGCTGGACTGGACGGAGCCGGGCTGGCGGGACATCCTGCATGGCGTCGGATGCGACGAGAGCGCATGGATCCAATGGCGTGCGGCGCTGGTGGATCAACTGGAGGAGGACTCGGCGGACTTCCCGCAGCACATCACGGCCGGCCTCATAGCGGCCTGCGACGCCCTGCGCGAGAACCGGGGCCGACTGTGCCTGAACCAGGACCTACTCCATGACATCGCAGCCAAGCAGCAAGCGCACAAGGACCATTACTACCGCAGCCGACTGGCCGGCGCCACTGAACCCTACGCCATCGCCTTCGGGGCGCTGTGCGAACTGGAGGATGCCGGCGCCGCCGTCACCGCCACGGAGCTGGTCTGCGCACTGAATGTCTGCGCCGCCACGGACGAGGCCCGGCTGCAGGAGACATCCATCGGCCAGGTGGCGAAACAAGCCCGCTCCAAAGGCATCCTGCGGAAACGCGACGACGGCACCTACTCCTTCAACGAAATCCCCACCTTGGCGAGCCACTTGCGGGACCAGTACCAGCGGAAGCTCGATCTGTGCGACCCCGTCGCCGAAGCCATGCGGGATGAGCTGGGACTGGAGTCTGGATGGGCCGGCGGCGGAGGCGGCGGGCCTAGGTGACGCCACGCAAGCCCATTGTCCAACCCCACGGCACCTTCCGCGCCAACAAGGCGAAAGAGGCGTTCCATCCGCAATCGCACCGCGAATGAAGCGACCGTCCGGCGCGACCGGCACGGGCGCTTCGCTAAGGCGCCGCCCGTTCAAAACGCGAAATCAAGTCGGTGGGCGAGAAGTTTTCAGATGCTTGATTTTAATGGGTTTTCCAAATTTCTCGCATCTGGATGGCGACGGATTCCAAGCCGAAAAAGCCTAAAAATTCGGAACGGCTATGGGCGGAGAGCTAGCCGTTCCATATTTTGGGATCAACTGCCCATCAACTCATTGATTTATAAGTATTTTCATCCTTCAATAAAGTGGCAATTTTTGGCACTTTAGGAACATTGCGCGAAATTCCGGCAAACCCGGCATGTCCCCACGCCGAAGGGACCGCTCCCGCACCTTGTTCATGCCCCGTCCGCGTTCAGCGCCCGGCGGCGTGGGCCTTGCGCAACGGACGGACAGGCGCCGCCCTAAGCCTTGCCGCCCCTTGGCTCAGCGACTAGGACGTAGGGGCCTTGCAGGGACTTGGCGGGCGCGTCCCTGCGGATGCACTTCGCCAGCTTCCTGGGGTAGTTGAGCACCGCCGACGTGAACCGGCAGACGCCGCCCGGCGCCGGCCAAGGATGCTCGTCGCAAACCCCTGCCCCTCTCCCGCCCGCACTTGCGCAAAGGGCGCCGGCCGCGGTGGGGCGCATCGCAAAGAAAAACGTGAACTGCTTGCGCAGCCCGCCGTTCAACCTGGGGGCCTCCGCCCCCTGCAGATCGGACTCCGCCCCCATGACAAACACTAGGGCGGCTTGTGCGGCACCGGAGGCGCTTGCGTGGTGCTGGTGGTAAACCATGCCACCCTTGCGGTTGATGATTCGGCTCTGCGCCCATCCTCTGGAGTTGAGCGTCTGCGGGGCCGGCCACACTTGGCAGATCCATGTTGCGGGGCACTCCAAAGCGCCCGCATCCCCGGCCGTCAGGAGCCACGCCAAGGCGAACAGACCGGCAGCGCGACGTTTTGTCATGAGCCTTCCTTTGGTTGCTGAGATGTTCTCCCCACTGTGCGCATTCCGCCGCCAAGCCGCTAAGGGGCGCCCATTGTCGACAGGTTGGTCAAGTGTCCCGACGCGCTTTCAAGCAGGCTCACGCCCACAACCGACTGCCCGGCGGCTATGAACAGGCGCCACTTGCCTGCGCCGTCGCCAAGCGATCCGTTCAAGCCCTGTGCGCCTTCCTCCAGGTCAAGCGCCGACAGGGTGCGGGATGCGCCGGAGGCCAGCGTCAAGGTCACCGGCCCGGCGGCGTTGCCGCGGTCGTCAACGCCTTCAATGCTTACGCTCTCGGCGGTCGCCCCGGTGTTGACAAGGCGCAGCTTGCTGACTTGCCTGTCATTGCTTCCGGGGTTGAAGGTTTGCGCCACAATCCGCCCTTGGGCATCCCTTGGCAGCACGTCGTGCATGGCGGTAAGGAACCCGTCGTTTGTGCGAACGTAGGCAAGCACCCGAACGTCCAAGGCGGTTTCAATGTCCAGGTGCCAATCGCCTTGAACAGGGCGGCCTATGCCCGCGTTGATGCCCTTGTACGCATTCCCGTTCTCAAGGTCTTCGGAGTTGAAATGCACGGCTTGTTTCGCGCCCAATTGAATTTCGACAGGGTTGGCGGCGGTTCCGCCATCGTCAAATGCAAGAATGCGAACGCTGCCGGATTGGTTGGATTCGTTGATGATGCGCACAAAGCCTTGCCGCATTGAATCAGAGGCGGATACCAACAACGGAACGGCGGCGGCAAGGCGTTGTGCCGGCCGCTCTAGACCATCCGGCGCTTCGGTTTGCCCTTCAAGATATAATCTTTCCAAATTGTGCAGCCCGTGGAAAACAGGCGAATCCGGGCGCAAATCCGTAAGGTGGTTGCGTCGCAAGTAAAGCCCGCGCAACTCGGTAAGCCATCCGAATATGCCAATTGGCAAGACTGTCAAATGGTTGTCGTCCAAGTTCAGACTTCGCAACTTGGTCAGGCTGTCGAACACGCCTTCCGGCAAGGCGGTCAACTGGTTGCTGTACAACTCAAGCAGTTCCAAACGGGTCAGGCTGTCGAACACGCCTTCCGGCAAGGCGGTCAACTGGTTGTCGTCCAAGTTCAGTGTTCGCAACTCGGTCAGCCCGGCGAAGTCGCCCGGCGCTAGGGCGGTCAAGGACGTGCCTGCCACCGAAAGCCTTTCGATATTCGCCATCCGTGCGGAATCCACGGCGGCGCAGTCTTCCGCGCCGGCCGCAGCCATGATTGCGTCGCGCACTTGCGGCGTTCTGTCGCAAATGTTGACGGTTTGCGCTTGGCCCAAGGCTGGCAGCATGGCCGCGGCAAGCAGCATGATGATGGCTGCCTTTTTCATGGTGTCCCTTCCTTTGGCGCTAAAGGTGCGGAATCTTACTTGTCTAGGCAAGAGGTTGCTCGCGGAATAATGGGAAGATACGGCAGCAATCATGAAGGAAAAATGGGCGAAGGGCCGCAAGCACCCTGGTGCCCATCAAGGCGCAAGGCAATGGCTTCGCCTTACCTGCAATTTCCCTAAAACCGGACACTTCTAATTGTTGCTAACAATCACTTGACGAGGTAGCCACCAGTACCTACTTTGCGGAGCATGAGATCAGTCGGAATAAAGGCGCTCAACAGCCGTTTGAGCGAGTATGTGCGCTTGGCTGCTTCGGGCGAAACCATTTTGGTGACGGACCGCGATCGGGTTGTGGCGGAGATCGCCCCGCCAAGGGCAGGGAGAAGCCCCGTGCTGGCGGATGCGGTGCTTGCCGAAGCGGTGCGTAGTGGTTGGTTGACGCCGCCAATCCTCCCCCAAGCCGGGCCACCCCCAGCGGCGCAGTCAGTGGCGCCGTTGAGCGAACTGCTCTCTGAGCTGGACGAAGACCGCCGTGATCGGTGATTTACGTCGATACCTCCGTTGTCCTCGCCGAACTTCTTTCCGAAGACCGTCGCCCGCCTGTTGGTTAGGTTTCGCATTTTGAATGGCGGCACCGTCGGCCGGCGCCGAGTGCCGCTTCTGCGGTCTTTCGTTCCAGTTGCATTCAAACCGGGCGGTCAGGCCGCTTGCGCGGCGCTTCCTGTCGTTGAGCCCGCCGATCGCGGATTGTCCCGACCCCAACTGCGTGAACCACGGGCTGAACGTCTTTGAGCATTGTGCGGCGGCGGGGGAGCGGCTTTACAGGCGGAACAACGAGTACCAGGTTGTCTGTCTGGCCTGCCGGTGGCGGTTTTCGGTGGGCGAGCCCCTGCACTTGGGGCGGGGCCTTGCGGCGAAGCGGGCGCTTCGGGAGGTTTTGGATTCGGTGGGGAAGCGCGGGTCGGCACGGTCACCAGGGTGCGGGATGCCACGGGGATGGGGGTGGGCGGCTACTACGCCCGCCTGCTTCGGTCGGCGGCCAGCCTGCGGGACTACTCCGCTTGGCGAGCGCAAGCGGCGCGAGCTAAGAGTGGTGCGCAAGCTGAGCAAGCTGCGTCGGTGCAGTATCCAGAGACGGCGACCGGGGCGGTGACCAAGACGGAAGTAGTCGAGTTGAAGAGGCGGTTTGGAGAATGGGAATGACCCGGATACCGATTGAGCATGAAGGCTCCGCCGTCGAAGTGAAGCATGGCGAAGCCGTGATTAGCCTTGACTGCGGCGACCAATGCGGCCCTAATCGAGCAACTTGACGACCAATGAAGCCGAGGAATTGGTTGAGGCCATGAATGTCGCGGTTGACGCTTTGGGCGAAGGCGCGGCCCACTTCGGGTTCAACCCGACCAACGGAGACGGACAATGAGCTCCAAAAAATGCCCGGATCACCACGGGCCTAGGAAACTGCTCTACGACTCGATCATGCGCGACCTGCCGCGCAACCAGTCGGGCCTGGCCCGACACCGTTGCGCCATCTGCGCCTATGAGCGCGGCCGTCTCGATATGAGAGAGCAGATCGTCAACTGGCTAGCCAACTGGCGAGATGTGCCGCTGGACGAGGTGCCCAACGGGGATAGCTAGCGAGACTTCGGGATCACGTTGATTATTTAAGGGGCGATGGGATGACTGAACATGGAGAAGTGCGAATTTCCGCTGACATGACGCTCGAGAAGTTCCGCGAAGGGCTTGAGCCTTTGATGCCGAGTCCTGAAGCAAGGCCATTCACATGCACTGGGTCGCCTCTTGAGTGCCGTCTTTTCATTGTTGGATTAAACCCGGCCACGCAGTTGGGCAACTTTTTCGGCTGCTATTGGAGCGATGACAGAGGCTTTCTTCGAGACGATTTTGAAGCCGACTACTCGCACATGCGCAAGAGTCAAGGCAAGAAGCAAGTCGTCACCCCTACCCGTCAGCGAATTGATGCATTCGTGAAAGGAGCGTCGCCGGAGCCTTGCCTTGAAACGAATATCTACGCTGTGCCTACAGAAAACGAATCTCAGCTAAAGCTAATTAAGGATAAGAACACGGATATCATTAAATACCTCATAAAAAGAATACGTCCTGACGGAATTTTTGTTCACTCCCACGCCGCAAGGAAGCTTTTCCAAAAGCTGTCGGGTTGCAAACCCGGCGACGAGCCCAAGCGAGTGGAGATATTTGAGCGACCAACTTGGCTGTTGGGGGGGCCTCCGCCTCGGCGTCGGATGACGAATTGGAGAATTAACTGCGCGGAAAAGGCAGGCGCCAATATGAAAGACTGTGTAGAGAGACAACGTTCATGAATTCCACTGGACTGCCTTGCCCGGCGAGACCCGCCCTGCAGCCCGCCCCATTAGGCCCGTCAGACCAGACTGTTGCGCCGACCATTGAGGATGGCACGAAAGCCCGAGCGGAGAATGCCACTTTAGGAAAAGATGTTTTCTTTTTGTTTTCAAGACGTTAGGGTGGATATAGCTAGCCGTTCGCAATTTTTCGGCATTTTCCGTTTTTCCTTAATAAAATCAACAGCTTGCCTGAAAATTAAACTGGCGCAAATTGGGCGTTTGTTTCGTGCCATCGTGAAATGGCGCTTCCAGAACGAGCCGCCGCCCGCATTCAGCGGCGCATCGCCCACCAGGGCGCATCCCCAGTCAACAGCTAAGGACACCCACGCCATGAGCCAGCGCCCCCGCGTTCCGCTGAGGAGAGTTTTCACATCAATCGGTGCAGGATGCTCGGCCTTGACGCATCGAAGCACAAGAAGGCGCTTGACCGGGCATGGGCTGACCACCAGAAGGCTCACACCTTTACCATGGAGTACCCCTAAGCCGAAACGCGGGGAAGGCGGCTCCTGCCGGCCGATCATCCGATCGGTCCCACTACGGATGACCACCCTGCGGGGAATGCGCTGATCGCCACGACGGCGGGCCGCTCAATCCGTGCTCGGACTCCAGTTGTTTTTGGGCGGCGGGCGGCCAGTGTGTCGAGCCGCATGGGTGATGCACCTTTGCTACACTACGCTCTGGACGACCATGCGGACAAGATGACGGTTTTATGGGCATCATCAGGAGAGTTTTTCGGGGCGTTGCCAAGGGCACGAGGATGACTTTATGGTTGCTCTCAGGCTTCTGGTGGTGTACTTCGTAGTGACAGTGGCCGTGTGGCCCCTGGCGCACTACACGCTGAATGCGGGCGATACGGGCACCCCTGCGGACAGGCAGCACCAGTGCCAAGTATGCGGAAATTGATCTGGACGCCCGTGTGTGGCCCATGCAGGGAGAGTGCACCAAGATGGGCAAGGCGCTGCGGGCGCACAGCATCCCCGCCGTGCCGCACGGCTTCCGCTCCAGTTTCAGGGATTGGGCGGGGGAGCTTTCAGGCGCGGCGCACGACGTGATTGAACTCTCGCTGGCCCATGCCGTCGCCAACAAAGTGGAGGCCGCCTACGCCCGTAGTTACCTGCTGGAACTGCGGCGCAAGTTGATGCGGGGCTGGGCGGATTACTTGAAGCAAGGAGGTGTCTGATGGCTGAGGGCAAGCGGCAGGGAAGCCTTAAGGAGGCCATTCTGTGCGCCAGTAAGGATGTGCCCAAAGAGCGCACTGTGGGACACCTGATAGAACAGGCCAAGGGGAAGCCCAATTTGCTGAAGGCTTTAAGGCCGTCGCGGGACGATGACGCAATCGCCATACTGGGGGGAGGCGGAAACCCGTTGGCTAGGATTAGTGAGAGCTTGGCGGAAATATATCGTCCGCTGAGCATACCGCACCCCGGCACTCAGGAAGCAGTGGCGAGGTTGCAGTGTGCGCTGTCCCCTGACGTCAATAGGGTGAACAGACAACTGCGTGAAGCGTTGAGCTTCGACCACAGCAACTTGTTGAAGCAATTCCAGGGTGCGACGCGGCAAATTCTGGACATGGGGCCGATGTTGGAAGGGATGCAGGCTGCGGCGCGGTCCGTGGCGTTCGTTGCGAATGACTTGCAAGCTGCGGCGCGGTCCGTGGCGCTTATGGCGAATGACTGGCAAACTGCCGCGCCCGTCATGCGCCAATGGCAAGGGGTGCTGAAGCAATGGGAGGAGTTGTGGCGCTACTACCCAAGGGACATTACCTTGGGTGCGGCAAGGTATGTTGGGAATCCGCGCAGTTTGGATTACGCCGGCCGTTTGTGGGACGTGCAGACGGGCGCGGGCGAACACCCGCCGGGTGACTGGAGCCTGAAGTCGGTTGAGGATGGGCCGGCCGATGTGCAGGTGCCGCGTTTGGAAGAAAGTGGCAATGAGAGTAGGCGCCGCCTCACGAACATGCACAAGGATTTGGTGGGCATGGTGCGGCAGGGGAGAAACCCGTTATTAGATCATAGGCTGCACGATCAATTTGGCGCTTTTTTGACGCCCGCCAGCGGAATGAACCCTGATGGATACCATGCGCTGGCAGTCAGGCTCAGTGCTTTTGAGCGACCTTGGTGGCGTCGGGGTGGCGATGGACAGTGGTGCGGATGGTTGTTGGCACCATCGCCCCAAGCGGCACAGTTAATTGCAGATCTGCTAGGGCTGCCTGCGTGGCATGGGCTGCGGTGGTCTGTGCAGGTGAAATGCACGGTGGGTGAATGGCAGAACGTGCTGGCTTGGCCTTACGAGTCCGCCGCTATGGTCAGGCGGACCGGTCCGGCGTCTGGCAACGTACCGAGCTACCCGCCGAGGGTGGCGAATGAAGGCCGATCTTTCTGGGCGCATATCCCGGTGATCATGATGCCGCCGCCCATAGCGACGACGCAGAACAAGCAGACTATGCGAATGAGGATGCGGAACTACCGCCTGCTATGGACCATGGAGCTGCTGCAGACGCTGGGGGCCAGATCGCAAAGCCGCATGCTGAAAATGATGGATGAGGTCGCCGTGGGTGCCGGAAGCCAGACCCAAATTAGCGATGCCGCTTGGCGTCAAGTGGTTGGGCGCCATAGGCAGAGGGGCGACCAGATGCTGCCGCCGTACTCTCAACAGAAAACCATCCTGCACGACGGTGCCTAAACCCATCTGAACTGCGGCACCCAGTAGAGGGTGTCACAAAAACGGTGAGGGTGTCACAAAACCCACGAGGGTGTGCGCGTCCGTGCCCGCCCATCCCCCTTCAACCCATGGTTATTCTGTGTTGTGTAACCACGAACCGCTAGGAGGCGGATATGTCCAGCACAGCAGAAACCCCCATCCAGCCCGCATTATTGCGCAGGCCGGAGGTGCAGCGCATTACCTCGCTGAGGCCAAGCACCCTCTACGATTTGATCAAGGCGGGAGAGTTCCCCCGGCCAGTTCGTCTTAGCAGGCAGAGCGTGGCTTGGAGGCGAGTGGATATAGATGCTTGGGTGGAATCCCTCGCCGAGACGCGACCATCACCTCCTACTGCGCCAAGCGGCCCTCGTCCGCATCCGCCCGAGTGGTGGGCGCTTGCCCACGAGGCGCACTGGGCGGGTGCACGGAAGCACGTGTTGCAGGATGAGGATCAGAAAACGTGGATCGAGCGCAGATGCCGATGGCACTGGCTGTGGCTGGTGCTGAACGCGATGGTTAGAGGGCTGGCGGTGTTTTTGAGTGCAGGGTGAGCGGTGGATGATGCCCCGCATCAATCTGGCGACCCGATGCAACTAGTTTTGGACGGAGTGCCAACGCGATGAGTGGCCCACACAGCAAGGCGAAGCTGGAACTGCACTACCCGACCGTGCAGGGGCAGCGGTTTTGCAGGCATGAAATCCTGAAGTCCACTACGGACACAGCCATGTCTGCGCTGGCCTTCTTGCCGCGCACGATGGACTTGCGGCGCGTGGGCCAGCTGCAGTTCACGGGGGACGATAGAAGTGTTGACTGGGTACTGTCGATGAATGACTTCAGCGGTGGCCCCATTGGGGTGCCCAGCTATGTGGAGTGCGCCCTGCCGCCGCAGTTCTGCGCACAACTGCACGACGTGGAATGGGGTGAGCATGCCGATTGCTGGATGAATAAAACCTGCATTTCGCAACGCGACCCACGCGCTTGGACAGATGGCGGCGAACTTTTGACGCCACCTAGGAGCTTTCCGTTTTTCCTGAATAAAATCAACAGCTTGCCTGAAAATTAAACTGGCACAAATTCGCCATCTTTTTCGTGCCATCATGAAATGGCGCTTCCAGACCGAGCCGCCGCCCGCGTTCAGCGGCGCACGGCCCACCAGGGCGCAGCCCCGACCAACAGCCAAGGACACCCCGCCATGAGCCGACGCTTTTCTCGTTTATTGGTCTGTCTCTGTTGTTGGCCGTGTAACCCACCTGCTAATCTGCAACCATGCCCAAGGCACTCAAAGTCCCGTAAATCCCGGTCTTTAGGGCGGCCATCGTTTCCGCCGACACTTCGCTGCCGCGCATCTTGACCTTGGCCGGCAACGCCTCCAAACCCGTGCGAATGGTTAGTGCAATCGAAGCCCACAAGCGCTAGCGCAGCCTTAGGGCGCAAGGCAAGGTCTAGCCTTGGTTGCGAACCGAATTAGCGCGACTGAAAATTTGTTTTGCGCGGTGGTCGTCGCCATACCAACAAGCTAGGCCGCTCCACGTTATTATTAGATCAAAGTGTTTTTGAGTTTTACACCTAGGATGGTATTCGCTTGAAATAAGCCCTACAAGGAATATCTTTTCTTCCGGAACCTTTGTCCACTTACTAACATTCCTGCGATCGGAATTTAGGTGGCCCAACTGTTTGCCATCAAAGCCTTGGTGAACCTTTGCTTCGATCAAAATGATTGCTTCATTTGAAAAGAGCGCTAAATCGAAAGTGCGCTTCTGAGAAAATTCGCCAGCAGGTATAGTACCGTTTTTACCAGAATTCCGATAGAAGCCTATATCCCGATAGAAACATATTTCGTACGCCGGATCCCAATTCGTTTCTGTTTCTAGGATAGGCCAATGCATTGTTCTATTAGTCTTCCCAACCTTGTGATCTGGTAGATTAAGAAATTTGACAAATCGGCGAAAATCCTGTCGGATAACGGAAAAGAGCTCCGCACAAAAATAGCGTTCCTCACGAGTTACCTGCCCCCATGTTTTTTCGTTTAGCCAACAAGGACCACTCGCCTCATGGTCGCGTTGCTCCAGGGTTTCTTCGGCGTGTTGACCGGGGAGACCGGAGCCGGAGGGGGTATCCATAGGGTGGATCCTTGGTGGTCTAGTGCGTTGCCGTGGGATGGGAGGAAAGGGGGAGAATGACACCCACTGTCAACGCAAGCCGAACGCTATCCCGCTTTCAAGGGCCTGTCAATAGGTAGGCGGGGATAGAATCGATGTGGGTAATACCCACATCGCCCTATGACGGGCTATATCCGCCCGTGTCGGCTTTCGCCCTTCCGTTAGGGGTTCCCTACTGATAGACGCTGTATTTTCGCCCCAGACCAGCATGGCGCTGCAACCTAGGCGCACCGGGCTGGTCGCCAGCATCTTGCGTCCGCACGACTTGCACTGGGGGGTTCTGCGCACCACCCACCCGCATCAGCCGGCGGATTTCCGCTGCGATGGATGCGTTGGACTTCATGAGTGGGTTTTTGCCGCAGGCATTGCACTTGAAGGACGGGGCCGCGCCCTTGTTGGTGGAGTGGGCCTTGTAGTGCATGTCCCGGTCGGCGGACGAGCCGACCTTGCCCGGCTCGGTTTGCGCTGGGATGCCGAAGTTGGTGTAGTTTGGCTGGCGGAATTGGTTGAAGAACATCGTCGCCGGAACGCGAAACCAGCACCAAATCGGCCATGCGGAGCAGCCCTTTGGGGGAAAGTTGGCATGCTAACTCCCCAAGCGCCAATTTGATAACGGATTGATTTTTAAGGAGATTCGTGTTTTCGGACTAGGTGGAAAACGGGCAAAAATGCCGAAAAATTGCGAACGGCTATGGCGGAGAGGGTGGGATTCGAACCCACGGACCCCTTGCGAGGTCTCTTGATTTCGAGTCAAGCCCGTTCGACCAAGCTCCGGCACCTCTCCGCGGCAAACGTAGTTTAACGGCAAAACCAATGGATGGGAATTGCGCCCCAGTCGGTGGGCCAAAGTGGGGAATCGGCGCAGACCGTTCTGATACATTGCCGTGCTTTCACCCTGAGGGAGCGACTTCATGGCGGTGCCGCATTGGTTTCGACGCGCTTTGGATGCACCCTCCCAGGCTGCGGACGTCCTGGTGCAGGGCGTCAACATCCACTACGAGACTTGGGGGGAGGTGGGCAAGCCGGGCATCGTGCTGATCCACGGCAGCAACGCCCATCTTGAGTGGTGGCGCTTCGTTGCGCCCTATTTGGCGGATCACTTTCGGGTGGTCGCCTTGGATTCTTCCGGAAACGGGGACAGCGGTTGGCGGAGGCGCTACGGCGGCCGCGTCTTCGCCGATGAAGTTTGGGCCGTCTGTGCGGCGGCGCGGCTTGGGCCGCGGCCCTTTGTGGTGGGCCACAGCTTTGGCGGCTTCGTCGCCTTGGAGGTCGGGTGCGTCCACGGCGCCCAGCTTGGTGGCGTCCTGTTCCTGGAATACACCACGGGGCCGCCGGAACAATATGCGGAGTGGGGCCTGCGTGTTGCGCGGGAAGGCGCCGCGGCTGGCCGCTCACCCAGGGTGCAGCCGAGTCGGCAGGCCATTCTCGGCCGCTTCCGCTTCATACCGGAGCAGTCAAACATTCATCCGCTGCTGGTTGAGTACATCGCCGCAAGGAGCATCCGTCAAGTCGAGGGCGGCTGGACTTGGAAGTTCGATCCCAGTGTCCACGACCACTTGGAAATGGGGCCGGACCAAGCCGCCAAGTTCCGGTCCTTGCCCTGTCCAACGGCAGTGGTGCTTGGGGAGAACAGCACCAGCGATGGCGTAGAGCACGGCGCCTATATGGCCAGCCTCAAGTGCGGCTTGCCGATTTTCAGCATTCCCGGCGCCTTCCATCACCTGATGTTCGACGAGCCCTTAGCGGTGGTCGCCGCCATCAAGGCCACCTTTCTGAATTGGTTGCGGGAATGGCAAGGCTAGGGGCCTGCTAACAGGACACTAGTTGGGCGTTGCGTTCAGCCGAAGTTTTGGCGAGACCTTGGGTTGCCGTGACCGCCCTCGCTGGCGTCAAGATGGTCGAACGGCGCGGGCTAATCGCGCAGCTTGATTTCCCGCACAACCTTGGCGTGGGCGGCTTGGTCCAAGGAATAAAAGCGTGCGGCGAGGATGATGACCAGCATGATGGTCGCCGGCACCAAAGTCATCATGTTGTGGATAGCCGCCAAAGACGCCGCCGACTGTTCCGTGTTGGCGACGTAGCCAGCCCAAGCCAGCCCGGCGGCCACTCCAGCGCCGCCTAAAGTCTTCGCCAGTTTTTGGAAGAAGCTGGACATGGCGAAGATGGCGCCGTCGGCGCGCACTCCATGCCGCCATTGGGCGAACTCCACCGTATCCGGCAGCATGGCCCAGCCCAGCACGGCGATGGGTGTGCCGCCCAACGCGATCAACGCGCCCCAAAAGAAGATGACGGGGATGTTGGTGTAGGGGGTGAAGTGCAAGCCCAAGCAGGCCGCCAAGGTGACGACCGCGCCGATCAGGATGCCTCCGGCCTTGCCGTAGCGCGCCGCCAATTTGGGGGTTACGGCCAAGCCGATGAACATCACGGGCATGGTGAAGCCGAACCAGCCGGCGATCAGGTCTGGGCGGCCCAAGTTGTACTCGAAATAATATATGGCCACCGCTTGGCGCACCGTGAAGGCCAGCATGCCGCAGGTGAACAAGACCATCACGACGATGAGCGGCGGGTTGGCGAACACCGCCTTCAGGCTGTTGGCAAGGGTCAACCGCTGGGCGGGTGGCGGCTTCACCCGCTCTGCCGTATGGCGGAACGTCACCAGCAGGGTGGCGGTTGCGACCAACGCGAACAGCGCCATCGCCGCTTGGTAGCCCGCCGCTTCGCTAGCAAAGGCCCCCACCAGAGCGGGCATGCCCACGGAAACTGCGATGCCGCCGGCGAATGCACAGGCCATGCGGATGGTGGAAAGCATCGTGCGTTCCTGATGGGCGAGGGTAAGGGAGGCGGTCAGGGCGGAGTAGGGAATGGATACGACGGTGTAGGCGAGGCTGAAGCCGATGTAGGTGGCGTAGGCCCACCACAGCTTGCCGGAAGCGGTCAGTGTCGGGGTGGAGAAAGTCAGCACGGCAAAGGCGGCCAGGGGTAGGGCGCCGAACAGCAGGTAGGGACGCAGCCGCCCCCAACGGCTGTGGGTGCGTTCGGCAATGGCGCCCATGACCGGGTCGGTGACCGCATCCACCAAGCGCGCCGCCAGCATCACCCCGGCCGCCCCGGCGGCGGAAAGGCCGAACACGTCGGTGTAGAAGTACAGCAGGTAGGTCATGGCCGAGATGAAGTACAGGTTGATGCCGAAGTCGGCCACTCCGTACCCCAGCCGGTCGGCCAAGGGCAAGCGTTCGGCGTTGCCGCTCAAACCAAGCCCGCCTTGTGCGGCACTTGCCTCAGCAGGTTGATGGCCAGCGCCGTGACGCCGATGGCCAGCGCCGAGAAGTTCAGGTAGTGGGAATGGACCGGCATGGTATCGATGCCCCCGTTTTTAGGATGCGTTCGGGACGCCGAGGACGTTTCCGGCTGCAAGTCTTTAGCCGTGCTTGATGCACCGGCTGGGCTTGGGGTGCGCCAAGCCATTCAGGCGTCGATCGGTCTGGGAGGCAGGCGCTGCATCTTCGTGCGCTCTCTAAGTTTTGCAGCGGAAAGCCATACTACCATCAGCCAAAACGCGGCGGACATGACCAGCGCGGAGTTTGCTCCCGGTCAGGGGCTGCTCTCCCGACATGGAATCACTTCAGCGGATGACGGCACTAGGTTGGACAAACTGGCGGGGCAAGTCCTTCGATCAGGAATCGCCTTGTCCGCCGCAGCCGAGTTGTTAGGATGCGCCTGGTTGGGCCACAAAAACCCATAGGGACATCCAGAATGAACAAGATCGCCATCTCACTCATCATCATCGCCGCCGCCGTGGTTGCCGGCGGTGCCTACTACCTCAGCAGCCTGCCGTCCCCCGAACCGCCGCCGGAAGCGGACGGCGCCACCCGCAGAACCACGGAGTCCGGCGAAGTGGTGGGCTTCATCGCCCAAAGCGGCGCTCGGGCTTGGCTGGGTGTGCCCTTCGCTCGGCCCCCGGTTGGAGAGCTGCGCTGGCGGGCGCCGCAGCCGCCATCCCCCGTTGACGGAGTGATTGAGGCCTTGGCGTTCGGCACACCTTGCCCGCAACGGGCCTCGCCGCTCATCCCGTCCGAAGAGGGCGATGCGCCCACTGGCGTCGTCGGGGATGAGGACTGCCTTTACCTGAACATCTGGTCGCCGCCCAACGCCCGGAATTTGCCCGTGATGCTGTGGATTCACGGCGGCGGCAATACCATCGGCAGCGGCGGCGATGTGGTGGGCGGTGCCTTGGCTACGGCGCGCGACCTGGTGGTGGTCAGCATCAATTACCGTTTGGGCCCCTTCGGCTGGTTCAGCCATCCCGCCCTTCTTAGCGGCAACCCGGCGGACGACTCCGGCAATTACGGCACCTTGGACATGATCCGCGCCTTGGAGTGGGTGCGGGACAACATCGCCGTGTTCGGCGGCAACCCCGGCAACCTGACGGTGTTTGGGGAATCCGCCGGCGCCAGGAACACCTTGGACATGATGGCCTCGCCCTTGGCCAAGGGGCTGTTCCACCGTGCCATCGTCCAGAGCGGCGGCTACGGCCCCGTCCCCATGCCCGTGGCGCAAGGCTACCAAGACGAGGGCGGGCATCCGTTCAGCGCCCGGGAAATCGTCAACGCCATGCTGGTGGCGGATGGGTCAGCCGCCGATGCCGCCTCCGCCCGCGCCTTGCAAGCTGATTGGGCCGCCGGCGAATTAGCCGATTATCTGCGCCGCAAAGCGCCGGATGAGTTCTTCGCCGTCTTGGCAGACATCGGCTTCGGCATGGTCAACCTGCCCACGAACTTCGCGGACGGCCATGTTCTGCCCGCAGCGTCGGCCGGCGAGGTCTTCTCCGTGGCGGAGAACCACAACCAGGTTCCTGCCATCTTGGGTACCAACCGCGACGAACCGACCCTGTTCATGGCGCAAGACCCCAATTACGTCAACGATCTGTTCGGCCTGTTCCGCTGGCTGAAGGACGAGGCCCACTACCGCCGCCAAGTCCATTACGGCGCCCGCGCTTGGAAGGCCCGGGGCGTCGATGAGCTGGCCAGGCTCATGGCCGCCTCCGGCAACCCCAAGGTGTTTGCGTACCGTTGGGATTGGGACGAGGAGCCGTCCGTGCTTGGCTTTGACCTCAGCGTCGTCTTGGGCGCCGCTCACGGCTTGGAGATTCCCTTCATTTTCGGCAACTTCGCGGCGGCCTTCGGCGCTGGCTACCTCTATCCGAATGACGACAACCAGCGCCGTCTGTCGGAAAGCATGATGTCCTATTGGGCGGAGTTCGCTTACAACGGCGACCCAGGCCAGGGTCGGGACGGGCAGGAGGCGGCTTGGCTGTCTTGGGGCCAGGACGGCAAGACTTCCATCCTGCTGGATACCCCGGGCGATGGTGGCATCCGTATGGATGACGAAACCGTCACCTTTGCCGCCATCAAGGCGGAACTGATCGCGGACTCCGCCTTTCCCGAGCTTCAGGAGCGGTGCGAGACCTATGTGCGCATCCTGCGCCGCACGGACCTGTTCGATGCGCAGGAATACGCGGAGATGGGCTGCGCCGCCTATCCGCCGGAGAGCGTCAGCTGGTTCTAAGATTGGGCTGAATTGAGACCGCCGGCCCCTTCGTTGAAAACCTTCAGCAAATGACCCAGAAAAATTCCGCTGGTGTTTCGCCTTTTGAGGTTCAGCGATGTCGCACGGGCCGTCAGCCAATGCCGGTGGCTCCGCACCACCGTGATATCGCATTGTGAAGATGTGCGTGAACTGAACGTCTAGGCATTGACCGGCCTTGCTTTCTCTGCAATCGTGGCCGTCCATTCAACTTTTTGGAGATACGCGAATGCGTGAACTAACCATTCAGGAAAGGGAAGAGGTCAGCGGCGGCATTCTGCCGTTGATCGGCTTCGGGTTGGCGTTGGCCGCCAAAGCAATGGGTGGCGGTGGTGTGGTAGGCTGGGCCATTGGCTCCGCCAGCTTGATCCTCGCCACCTACCAGATGGCCAAGGCCTACGGCCCAAGCCGGACCGTCGGCCGGGTCACGATCAGCAGAGGTTAATCGCCAGGTCGGCAATCGCATCCAAGGGGCTTCTTCGGGAGCCCCACTAAGCTCATGTCAAACAACGATCATTTTTACCGCAATGACCTCATCGCCTCAGCCGTGGCGGTTTGCGGGGCGGCGGTCGGCGCTTTCATTGCCTCGGCCCTTTCTTTGCCGAACGGGGACGTGATTTCGTGCGGCATCATCGGCTGCGTCATCGGCCAATTCCTTGGCAGGTGGTGGCTAAAACGCAAGCCGTCCGAAGACCAGGATGGGGTGCCGGTAAGCATACGCACGATTCGGAGTCTTTCGATTTGGATATCGGTGTGTGTCGCCCTTGGATTGCTGATCGCTTATTTTGACGGCATGGCTATCTTGGGGCTCGTGCGAAGCGCCGGCTTGATGGCGCTGTTCGTTGTCGCAGCCCTTGGGACCACGATGGTGGCCAAGCGCCTGCAACGGCGCAAGCAAGACAAGCAGAAACGCCAGAGCTGACGGACTCTCCAATTGACGCCTAGTGTCCGTGGGCGGGGGCTGGTTTCGGCTTGGAGGCCGCTGCGTAGAAATCTCCTTTCCGCGGGCAACTGGTTATGGACGGCGGCACCCCCTTTTTCGCTAAGGCTTCGCCGGCGGCAAAGCCGTACTAAAAGCCACTGACATGCCGTAACCTTTCCGTACAGGAATTCAGGAGACGGCCCATGACTGAATTTGGCTTGACCATGTTCCAGACGGATTACGCCATTGCCCCGGCGGCGCTGGCCGAAGAGGCCGAGGCGAGGGGCTTCGAGTCCCTGTTCCTCCCTGAGCACACACACATTCCGGCCAGCCGGGAAACGCCTTGGCCCGGCGGCGGCGATCTGCCCAAGGAGTATTGGCATGCCTATGACTCATTCATCGCCTTGGCGATGGCGGCGTCGGTGACCAAGACGCTGCGCCTCGGCACCGGCATCGCCCTGCTTACGGAGCGGGACCCCATCCTCATGGCCAAGCAGGTGGCTACCCTGGACCATCTTTCCGGCGGCCGGGTGGTGCTCGGCGTCGGCGCTGGTTGGAATGTCGAGGAAATGCGCAACCACGGCGTGGCCTTCGTGGACCGCTGGAAGGTTCTGCGGGAGCGGCTGCTGGCCATGCGCCGCATCTGGACGGACGAGGCGGCGGAGTTTCACGGCAAGTTCGTGGACTTTGATCCGATTTGGGCCTATCCCAAGCCCCTTCAGCCGGGTGGCCCCAAGGTGCTGATGGGCGCCGCCTCCCGTTGGACCTGGCGGCGCATCGCGGAATACGCGGACGGCTGGATGCCGATCTACCAAAACCCGGAAAGGGCCGCCATGGCCCCGGTAGATTACGCCGACGGCATCCAGCAAACTCGGGCCGCTTGGGCCGAAGCCGGGCGGAAAGGCGAACCGGACTTCAGCATCTTCGCCACCACCCCTAACCGGCGCCGCATTGAAGCCCTGATCGAGATGGGCTTCAATCGCGTCGTCTTCGGCCTGCCCGCAGCAGGGGCGGACGAAGTGCTGCCATTGCTTGACCGTTATGCGGCGCTGGGTTTTGCCATCAACGGCTAAGGCTTAGGGGCAGCTTCTTCGTGGGCATCGCAGGGAGGCAAGCCTTGCCGGCCAAACCCTGCTCCTCGGGCCTTAATCGGTGCCGCCACAGGCGCAACAGGGCCAACCCGGATCCCGTTGACAGGCCCACTTGCGGCGGGCGTCAATCGGGCTGGGTCAATAGCCCGCCTCGCCCGCATCGATCTTCTGCGCGAATTCCGCATCCAGGGCCTCATATGCCTGTGCATCGGGCTTGAGCACATAGACCGGCTCGGCGATCCGCCCGAGGTCGTATCCGTCTTGCTGCAATTGGCCCTTCAGCATCTTGAAGGTGCCGGTCACGCCCATGTCCGCCTGCACGCGCAGGAACACGGGCCGGGCGTAGGCTGGTAGCTCCCGTTGGACGAAGCGGGAGAACGCCGCCAAATCCAAGGCTCCCACACCGGGCTGCAGCACTAGGGCGACCATCCCGGCCCGCCCGTCGGCGTTCGGCAACCGCACCCCATAGACGTTGCAGAACTGGATGTCTGGGAAGCCGTTGAGAATCTCCCCCACTTCGTTGGTGGAAACGTTTTCGGACTTCCAGCGGAAGGTGTCTCCCACCCGGTCCACAAACTGGTAGTGGGGAAAGCCCAAGGTGAAGCCGACGTCCACCTCGCGGAGCAGATCGCCGGTGTTGAACCAGGCATCGCCATCCGCAAAGGCGTTGCGCAGAATCTTCTTCTCGGTGGCCCGTGCATCGGTGTAGCCCTCAAAGGCGGTGACTTCGTTGATCTGCCCCAACAGCAGGCCCGCCGCACCACGCGCAACGGGAATGCATCTACCGTCTTCGTCCTTGACGATCTCGTTAGCGTCCAGGTCGTACTCGACCAAGGCGACTTTCGCCGAGGTCATGCCCACGGTCCTGTCCTTGTTGAGCAGGTTAGCGAAGGCCACGTTGCCCTCGCTGGCGCCGTAGAACTCCGAGATGCGCCTAATGCCGAAGCGCTCCTTGAAGGGCATCCAGACGTCCGGGCGCAGGCCGTTGCCCATCATCGTATGCAGTGGATTGAGGTGGTCATCCGGGGCGGCCTCGGTGCTCAACAGGTAGCGGCACAGTTCGCCGATGTAGATGAGGCAGGTGGTTTGGTGCTCACGCACTTCGGCGAGGAAGTTGCTGGCCGAGAACTTGCGCCGGATGAACATGCCGGCCCCGGAGGCAAAGGATGCGCCGCATCCCACCAGCAGGCCAGTGCCGTGGTATAGCGGCAGACAGAGGTACAGCCGGTCATTCGCTGTGCATCTCAGGCCGGCGAGATGGGCCAGTGCGCCGCTGCTGAGAAAGCGGCGGTTGGAGATCACCGCCGCCTTCGGCATGCCGGTGGTGCCGGAGGTGAACAGGTACATGGCCGTGTCCCCTAGGGTGTTGTCCAAGGTGGAGGACGGATTGCCGGGGTCGGCGTCAGCGTCCGACAAATGCAGGTTCGCGGCCCAGTTGGGTGCCGGCGCTTCGTCCTTGTCCGGCACGAACAGATAGTCCCCGCCTTCGGAGAGGGGCAGTTCGCTCTTCACTTCGGCCAAGGCTTGAGTCAATTCCTCGCCGAAGACGCACTTCTTGGATTCGGTGACGGTCAGGCAGTGGATCAGCGGCCGACCGCGCAGGTTGGTGTTGATGTAGCCGGTGGTGGCGCCGATCTTGTTCAGGGCCACCGTCAGGGCAAGAAACTCAATGCGATTCTCCATCAGCAGGCTGACCACATCGCCCCGCTGCACGCCGATGGCGACCAGCCGGCTGGCGTAGCGGTTGGCCAAGCCGTTGAACGCCGCCCAAGTGAGGCTGCGGCTCTCGGAAATGAGGGCGATTTTGCTGCCGAAGCGCCCGGTGTTGCGCTCCACGCAGCGGGCCAAGCAGTCCTTCTCCGTGTAGGGGCGTGGCTTCATGCCCTTCTTCAGCGTCAGTAGGCTGGGCGCCTGCGCCAGAGTGGATGCGATGTCGAATAACCCCATGCCCAATGCTCCCCGCCGGGCGAGTTCTGCAACGCGACTTTTGCACGAATGTCCGCAACAGGCAAGGCAGGTAGCCGCACAGGGAGCGCATGGCGGTCGCCAACGTCTGCGCAAGCGAAATTTACGCCCGCCTGCCAGCGGTCGCCTAGGTTTTAGGCTGGAATTGAAGCCCTAATCACCGGCGGCCATCCGTTGCCGCTTCAGCCACCGATCCAGTCGTCGCCGGGTTGGTGGGAAATCAAGGGCCACAAAGGCGAGGCCGAGAGGAAACATCCAGAAGCCGAGGAACGGCAAGAACCCGAATACGCCGCCCACCATCAGCAGGGCGCCGATCAGCGTGCGCAGGCCCGCCGGCACCCGGTCACGCCCCCATTGCAAGGCGTTGACTGCAATTCGGGCCACCTTGGTCCGGAAATCGGCGTCTCTGTTCACGATGATACTCCGCCCGGCAGGCTACACCATCATCGGCCCGTCGTCTGGGGCGTCGTGGGCGTTGGGGTGGGCGCGGCGGGGCAAGTCCGGGGCGATGGAGACGAAGCGGTAGCGGCCGTCTTCGTGCAGGCTGCGCTCGATGCGGTTGCGGTGCATGAGCAGATGCAAGTGCGCGATGGCCTCGCCCAACGCCATCATCATTTGGCGCGGGTCGAGGTCCTTGGCGAAGAGCACCGGCAGCAGGTCCCGGGCGCTGGCCGGCGCCACGCAATGCTCCTCAATGGCCAACATGCGGTCCTCGTGGTGGCTGATGAGGTCGCGCAACCGCTTGCGTACGCCGTAGAAAGGCAGGTTGTGGGCCGGCAGAACCAGGGTGTCGTCTGGCGTGCTGAGGAACTTGTCGTGAGATTCCATCCATGCCTTGAGCGGATTGGCGTCTGGCTCCACCGGCATGACGCTGACGTTGGAGGTGATGACCGGCAGGATCTGATCCCCGGAAATCAGCACCTTGAGCGCGGCACAGTACAGGCAGGCGTGTTCCGGCGAATGCCCGGAACCCACCACCACCCGCCAGTCATGGCGGCCGATGGTGAGCACGTCGCCATCCCGCAGCCGGTGGTAGCCGGATGGCATCTCCGGCATGCCCATGCCCCGCCCGCGTCCCCGCCACATCTTGGCGAGCTCCTTCAGGTAGGAGCGGGGCATGCCGGCGCGGTGGTAGAAATCCTCGCCCAGCCAGGAGGTGTGGGGGCCGCCGTGGCTGTTGGAGAATGCGCGGGCTTGGTAATACTCCGCCCGCGTCATATGCAGCGGGCAGCGGTATTGGTCGGTGATCATCTTCGATTGGCCGGTATGGTCCGGGTGCATGTGGGTGCAGATGACGCCCTTGACCGGCCGGCCGCCAAGCTCCTCCGTGAAGATTTGCCGCCACCAGCTCTCGGTGTTGGCGATGCAGAGCCCAGTGTCCACCACCCACCAGTCATCTTGGTCCTCAAGCAGGTAGAGGTTGATGTGCGACAGCGAACCGGGCATCGGCATGGTCAGCCAACGCACGCCATCAACCACCTCGCGGGTGGTGCCGGGGGTCGGATGGTCGGGATAGGGGTAGGCCAGTTGGCTCATGCCGGGTTTAGTGGGGACAATTGGAAAATTATAGCCTAGCAGCGCACTTGCGGCGTCCAAGCCGGGTGCGAGACCGATCCTCCAATAAGGTTGTGTTGGACGAGTCTGGTTAGGGAATCAGGGAGTGGAAGACAGGGGAGGAATCGTCATTCGAAGGTCAGCCGATCGTCCCGCAGTTGTCGGCGGCGCACCTTGCCGGCGTCGTCGCGCAAAGGTTCGTCGGTGAACTCGAAGGAGCGGGGAATCTTGTAGCGCACCAGCCTTTCGGCCAAATGCGCCAGCAGCGCCGCTTCACTGAGGCCGCCGGGCGCATCGACGATGGCATGCACGCTATTGCCCAAGTCTTCGTGCGGCAGGCCGATGACGGCGCAGGAGCGCACCCCGGGGCAGGACTCAACAGCGCCCTCCACCTCGGCAGGATAGATGTTGGCGCCGCCGGAAAGGATCATGTCCGCTCGTCGGTCGGTGAGGTACAGATAGCCGTCCTCATCCATGTAACCCATGTCCCCAAGGCTTTCCCAGCCCCCGGCGATGGCCTTGGCTTCGGTGCCGATGTAGTGGTAGGTGCTGCCCGGCCCGCTGTTGGGCAGGATGAACACTTCGCCGACCACACCGGGGGACACCTCCCTACCGGCGTCATCGACGATCTTCATCCGGCAGTCTGAACCTGGGCGGCCCACGCTGCCGCGGTGCGCCAACCATTCCGAGCCGCTCAAGGTGGTGAAGCCTTGACCCTCGGTGCCGCCGTACAGTTCCCAGACCACATCCGCGCCCACCCAGTCGATGAACGCCTCCTTCAGCCAAGGCGGACAGGGCGCCGCCAAGTGCCACAGGGTGCTGAGGGAGGTTAGGTCGTAGCGGCGGCGCACAGGCGCCGGTAGATTCCAGATGCGCTGCATCATGGTGGGCACGAGGTAGAGGGTGTCCACCTGCTCCTCTTCGATCAGGCGCAAGGTGTTCCCTGCGTCGAAGCGGGTGGTGACGGTCACGCGGCTGCCGCGAAAGAGTGCGATCATGGCCCACATGAACGGTCCGTTGTGGTACAGCGGGCCCGGGATCAGGACGGAGCCACCCACCCGGAAGCGCAGGAAATCGCTATCGACATCCCAATCCGAGGGAATTTTGGAGACGATCAGCTTGGGCCGACCGGTGCTGCCGCCCGAGGTCATGGCCTTGAACGAATCCGCTGGATCGGCGACGACGGGTGCGCTGGATTCCGCGTCGGCGCTGTAGCCGACGGGGGTGGATGCGAAGCCCGGATGCTCCCCGTCCGGTACGCCGACGATCAAGGCCGGCGCGGCCAACTCGATGATCTGTTCCCGCTCGAACCTAGGCAGCTTGGCCGACACCGGCTGCGGCGTGGCGCCCAGCTTCCAGACCGCGAAGCAGGCGATGAAGAACTCGATGCCGTTGGGCAGGGCAATGGTGACGAAGTCGTTGCGCCCTACGCCCAACTTGCGATAGGCCCGCGCCAAGCGGTTCGACAGCGCATCGAGCTGCCGCCAGGACAGCCGCGCTTCCTCATGGACCAGTGCAATGGCCTCCGGGTCAAGGCGGTCCGCCCAGTAGGCGACGATCCGCGCAAGGGGAACTTGGTTCATGAATTGGCAACGGCCCCTTCCCTGCCCAATCGACATCATAGCCTCCCGTTGGGTTATGTGGAGCGGTTTCCGCAACAGCGGCATTGCGGAAACGGTCCAACCGGGTGCCCGTGGCGCTGGATGTGGCGGTCTAGCGCAGGCGAAACCGGGTAAACTGGCCGCAACCTTTGTGGCCGTCGGACCATGCAAACCAGCCCCGACCTGTCAGCCCTGCCGGTGGTCGAGAACCCCGGCCGCATCGCCATTCTCAAGTCCAAGTGGTATCCGGAACTGGTGGACAGCTTGGCCAATGCCTGCGCAGCGGCGTTGCGGCGGCACGGCTATGAGCGGATCGAGGTGCATCGGGTGCCCGGTTCCCTGGAGTTGCCCTTGGCGGCGGCGGACCTGCTCGCCTTGGACGTCACTAAGGAGATCGACGCCGTCATTTGCTTCGGCGTTATCCTCAAGGGCGAGACGCTGCATTTCGAGATGATCGCCAACGAATGCATCCGCGGCTTGGGAGAGGTGATGCAACGCTACCGTCGGCCCGTGCTGGTCGAGGTGCTGCCGGTGCTGAAGATCGAGCACGCCGCCGCCCGGGCGGCGGACGATGAGTTCAACAAGGGCTTGGAGGCGGCGGCGGCGGCCATCGAGATGGTGCATTGGCGGCGCAGCATCGGTGCTTGAGGTTTCGCCGGCCCAGTTCCATCAGGGCAACCCGCTGTGGGGATTTGGCAATCGGGCAGGGCGTTGGCGCCGCCAATGGGGGCTGAACGTCCTGATGCCGCGGGGCGCTACACAGGAAGCGCGGACTGGCCTCAGCCGTGCCGCGTTGCCTTCTTATGCAGTTGCGCCCTCTGCCGCTGCCACTCCCGGTCGCGGATGGCGGCGCGTTTGTCGTGCAGCTTGCGGCCCTTGCCGAGGGCGATTTCGCACTTCACCCGGTTGTGCTTCCAGTACAGGGCGGTGGCGACGCAGGCGTAGCCCTTGGCTTGGGTGGCGGTGAAGATGCGCGCCAATTCGCGGCTGTGCAGCAGCAGTTTCCGGGTACGTTGCGGGTCCGTCGGCACATGAGTGGAGGCGCTGGGCAGGGGCGAGATGTGGGTGCCGAACAACCAAGCCTCGCCGTCCCGCAGCAGGACGTAGCTATCCGCCAACTGGACCTTGCCGGCGCGGATGCTTTTAACCTCCCAGCCTTGCAGCACTAGGCCGGCCTCGAACCGTTCCTCCAGCGCGTAGTCATGGCTGGCCCGCCGGTTGCGAGCGATGGCCGCCGGGACAGGCTTGTTTTTTCCTTGGACGGCCCGAGACGCCATCGTCAGCAACTGGCCGCCGTGCAGCCATGGGCGCTTTCTTCCATCCCAATCCCGGCCGGTCCCTCGGGTTGGCGCATTCCTCGAGAACGCCGTTCCGGCCCCTATTCGGCGACCACCGAAATGGGTAGGGTGATGGACACCTCGGGGTGCAGATGCAGGGTGACCTCGTAGTCGCCGACCACGCGGATGGCGCCCTCAGAGAGGATGACCTCCCGCTTATGCACTTCAATGCCCTGTTGTGTCAGGGCGTGGGAGATTTCCTGGGCACCCACGGAGCCATACAGCTTGCCCTCGTCCCCGGCCTTGACCACGATGGTGACATCGGCCTCGCCGAGCTGCCGCGCCCGTTCCTGAGCGAGGGTAAACCGGTCATTGGCCGCCTTGGCCAGCGCAGCCCGCCGTTCATCGAGTAGGCGCCGGTTGCCTTCGGTGACCCGCACCGCCTTGCCCTGCGGCAACAGGTAGTTTCTGGCGAAGCCTGGCTTGACCGTGACCTCTTCGCCAAGGCCGCCGAGCTTGTTGATCGGTTCAAGCAGAATGACGTTCAAGGCCCTGTCCTCACTTGTGTTGGTCCGTGTAGGGCAGCAGCGCCAAATAACGGGCCCGCTTGATTTCCGTGGTCAGCTGACGCTGGAACTTGGCGTTGGCGCCGGTGATGCGGCTGGGCACGATCTTGCCGGTCTCACCAAGGAACTGCTTCAAGAGGTCGAGGTTCTTGTAGTCCAACTCGGACGAATCCATCTTGGCCGCAAACTTCTTGTGTCGAAACCTTTGCTTCATGCTTCTTTCTCCATGACTGCCGCCGCCGGCCTAAGCCGATGTCGGCGCATCCTGCCGGGCCGTGCCGGTTGCTTCGTCCTGACCCTTGTCTTCCTCTTCGCCCGCGCCTTCCTTGGATTCCGAAGCCGCCCCTGGTGCTGCGCCATCCCGGCTGACGGTTGATTCCGTAGGAGGCGCCGCGGCGGATGCATCCTTGGGAGACTCCGGGGAAGGTCCTGCTTCCGGTCGGTCATCCCCTGCAGATTCCGGAGCAGCTGACGCCTCCACCCCTTCCCCTGCATCCGCCACCGGCGTAGCGGAAGGTTGTGATTGCTCCTTGCGCGCCGGTGATTGCACAGTCTCCGCCTTTGTTTCGCCGCGATCAGCCGTCTCCGCCCGACGCTGCTCCCGCTCCTGCTCCCTCAGCTCGGCCTCGTAGAACTTGGAGTTGCCCACCACCGGCCCCTTGCGCCGGATGATGAGGTCGCGCAGCACCGCGTCATTGAACTTGAAGGCGCTCTGCAGTTCGACCAGACCCTCTTGGCTGATTTCGACGTTCATCAGAACATAGTGGGCCTTGTGCATCTTGGTGACGGAATAGGCGAGTTGCCGCCGGCCCCAGTCCTCCAGCCGATGGACCTTGCCGGCCCATCGCTCGATGAGGTTTTGGTAGCGCTCGATCATCCCCGGCACCTGATCGCTCTGATCAGGATGCACCAAGAACACGACTTCGTAATGCCGCACTGTGGTTCTCCTTCCGGCGTCGTTCCGCCTCCGCCAAGCATGGACAGCGTGAGGCAAGGAGTTTGGTCCCGCCTTTTACGGCAGGGCTAGGCATTGTAACGGTCTGTTGGGGAAATGACCACGGCAGTCGCCGGTTTTTTACTTGCCGTCAATCTAAGCGACGATGCGGAGACGCCCGCCGCAAAGTTCTAAACCAAACCCCGCCGTTGCCGCACCGCCTCGAACAGCAGTACCCCCGTCGCCACCGCCACGTTCAGGCTCTCGACCTCCCCGGCCATGGGGATGGCGGCCAGTTCATCGCAGTTTTCCCGGGTTAGGCGGCGCAGGCCGGTGCCTTCGTTGCCAACGACGATGGCGATGTTGCCGGTCAGGTCCGCTTCCGACCAATTGTGGCGCTGGTGGGTGTGCGGTTGGGCGGCTTGTGCGCCGATGATCCAGACGCCTCGGCGTTTCAGCCACTGCAGGCGGCGGGCCAGGTTGACCACTTCCACCAAGGTCATGCGTTCGGCAGCGCCGGCGGCGGTCTTCAGGGCGGTGGCGTTCAGGGGGGCGCTGCGCCGTTTCGGCAGCAACACCGCCTGTACGCCGGCGGCTGCGGCCGTGCGTAGGCAGGCACCTAGGTTGCGCGGGTCTTGGATGCCGTCGGTCACCAGGAAGAGCTGAGGCGAAGGCCAGGCCTCGAAGCGATCCTCAAATTCCCGTTCGCTGCACAGGGGCAAATCGTGGCAGGAGGCCACAGCGCCTTGGTGGGCGGGGCCGGCCAAGCGGTCCAAGCGGCTTTTGTCCGTGAACTCGAAATGCACGTTTTGCTGTTCCGCCAAGGTGCGCAGGTCCGCCATGCGCAAGTCTCGGCGGTTGCGCTGCAGGAGCAGCACCCGCATCCGCTCCGGCGCGTCCCGCAGCAGGGCCTCCACGGGGTGAATGCCACCGACGTAGCTCATGCGCATGGCGACGATGGCTGCGCAGACCCTGTACCAAAGCGTCTCTGGTGCATGGCGCTGACCCGATTCATGGGCATTGCAACGGCCTTGCCAGCGATGGCCCGGAATCCCGGCTAACGCGGGGGGTGCGGAACCTAGGGCGGGGGCGGGTCTGCATCTTGATTAGACAGGGGAACCTTCAGTCCGTCCACCGGGAGGCGGAAGGCGTTTTTCCGGCGCGGCCCCGTCTTCGGTAGCGCTCACCCCGCTTGGGTGCCGGTGAATCGGCAAGCTCAAGGGATAGGCGGCCGAGTTCCGGCTGCGCCCCCGCCAAACGCACCTTGATGGCGTCCCCCAAACGATAGCGGACTTCGGTGGTTTCGCCCACCAGATGAAAGGGCGGCACATAGTGGAAATAGTCGCCGCCCAAGGCGGAGACATGCAGCAGACCTTGAATGTAGTAGCCCTCCAGTTCGACGAACAGGCCGAAGTCGGTGACGCCGGCGATCACTGCGGAAAAGGTCTCCCCGATTTTCGGTGCCAGGTAAGCGCACTTGAGCCAAGCATCGACCATGCGGCTGGCGTCCTCCGCCCGGCGTTCGGCTAGGGAAGTGCTGTGGCCCAACTCCGCCAGCGCCCCTTGGTTGGGGAGTTTGTGCGCTTCCCCGTGCATCACCGCCTTGATGGCCCGGTGAACGATCAAATCCGGGTAGCGGCGGATTGGGGAGGTGAAGTGGGCGTAGCGGTCCAAGGCCAAGGCGAAGTGGCCGGCCTGCTTGGGTTGGTACAACGCCCTTTGCATGGCCTGTAGGGCCAGCATATCGAACAGCCAACTGTCCGAGCGCTGCCGCACCGCTTGCAAGGCCCTTTGCAACGCCGGGGCCGTCAGGCTCTCTGCGGACAGGGTGGTGCCGACCGCCGCAAAGGCGCTGACCAAGTTCTCAATCTTGGCGGGGTCCGGCGGCTCATGCACCCGCAGCAGGGCCTGCACTTTGTGGCGGTCCAGGAATTTGGCGGCACAGACGTTGGCGGCGATCATCGCTTCTTCGATCAATTGATGGGATTGCCGGCGCAGCATCGGCTTGATGGCCCGCACCGCGCCGGCGGCTAGCTCCAAAACGCCTTCAAAGGGATCAAAGTCCAGGGCGCCGCGGGCGTCCCGGGCCTTGCGCAACGCCGCATAGACATCGAACAGCGCCGCCAAGGATTTCGCCACCCCGTCAACAACGTCCAAACGCCCACCTTGGCGAAAGGCTTCCACCTCCGTATAGGTCAGCCGCGCTTGAGAGCGGATCACCCCCTCGTAGAAGCGGTAACGGGTAATGCGTCCGGCGCGGTCAACCCGCATGTCGCAGACCAACGCCAAGCGGTCCTCGTTCGGGCGTAGGGAGCAGATGCCGTTGGACAGGGTCTCCGGCAGCATGGGAATGACCCGCTCCGGGAAGTAAACGGAGGTGCCGCGTTCGGCGGCGATGACGTCCAAGGGACTGCCGGAGGTGACGTAGTGGCCCACGTCGGCGATGGCGACCAGCAAGCGCCAGCCGTCCCCCTTGGGTTGTGCATATACCGCATCGTCGAAGTCCCGCGCGGAGGCTCCGTCGATGGTGACCAACGGCCGGCGGCGCAAATCCTTGCGCCCGCCTAGGTCGGCACTGCCGATGGGTTCGGGCGAAGCTCGGTCGGCCCCTCCCCATTGCGTAG
Source organism: uncultured Pseudomonadales bacterium (assembly GCA_958296025.1). Lineage (GTDB taxonomy): Bacteria > Pseudomonadota > Gammaproteobacteria > Pseudomonadales > Azotimanducaceae > Azophilus. The sequence goes on along the minus strand of OY282430.1, from coordinate 3,327,209 downwards.
GGATGCGGTGGCTCTCGACCGCCGTCCAAGTGGCGGTTTCGGCCAGGGTTTCATGGCTTAGAATCTCGTTAATGCGGCCGACCAAGCCGCGCCGGTTCTGCCCGCTGATGGATATCCGCACGATGTCGCCGTCCCGGGCGTCGCGGGAACCGTCGCTCAAGCCCACCCGGAGGCTCCGCTCCGGGCCGAGGGATTGCACATAACCGCCCCCCCTGGTCGTGCGGAAAACACCGACCAAGGGGCGGGATAAAGCGGTGACGACAGTTGTTCGTTGTTCTCGTCTTGGCAACGACCGCACTCAATTCCGTTCTCTTGGACGCGGGACGCAGCCGAGGACTGGCCCACGCAAAGCCTCAACCGTCAGAGTGACCGATTAGGGCAGGAAAGGCAATGGCCGGATCGCCGCCGGCGCAAGTTTGCCGGCGGGCCGAAAATCCTGCCGCTGCCGCTGTATAGGCACGGAGAAATGTCCGGCTAGAAGGTCAGTCGCACACCGACGCTGGCGGTACGGTCCTTGTTGGGCCTTGCGCCATAGGGCTGGCGGCCGAGGATGGCCTTCTCGCGGTTAAGGTTTTCCACCCGGGCGAAGAGGTTGATGTTGTCCGTCAGCCCGTAGTCAACCTTGGCGTCAAGGATGAAGGCGCTATCCGTGCGTTCAAAGGGTCCGCACGAGGCCCTGGTGCAGACGGCATTGACGTAGTTGGCGGACAGGAACAGGTTCCACGGCCCCTTGAGCAAGCCAAGGGTCAGCTCCAGTTGATGCTCCGGGATGTAGGGCAAGGGGTCGCCCTTGCGGACGCTGCCGAAGAAGTCCGTGTCGGCGATATCGGTTTGGAATTCGCCTTGGATGTAGGTGTAGGCCAAGGACACGGGCAGGCTGAACGCGCTGTCCCGTAGCGGCTCCGCGCCGACGCGCAGCTCCACGCCGAGCACTGTGGCCGCATCACCGTTGAACGCGTCGCCGATGACGCAATCCACGCCGGAGGAGGCGGTGCATTCACCGAGCAGATTGTCGTAGTCGCTAAAGAACCAAGTGGCTTCGCCGCTGAGGCGTTCGTCAACATAGCGTAGGCCAGCCTCGTAGTTCAGCGCCTTTTCCTCTTGCACGCCCGGCGCGTTGCTCGGCGCCGAAAAGCCCTTGTGCAGGCCGCCGAAGATGGAAAGCCGCTCGTTGAGCGCATAGACGGCGCCCATGCCCGGCAGCCACACCTCGGTCTTGTTGCGACGGCTGCTGCGGAAGTTGTCCTCAGCTCGGCTGGCGGGATCGACCGTTCGTCCGGGCCTGATCTCCCAGCGGATGCGTTGTTGGTCGATGCTCTCGAAGCGCAGCCCGGGGGTGAACTTCCAGTTGCCCCAGAGAATTTCATCGATCAGGAAAAAGGACCAAGCCTCGGCCCCCTGCAAGCGGTTGCCGGCATTGCCGAGCAAACCCTCATCGTCCAGCTGTAAGGCGCCGTCGGTTTGGCGGTAACTGCTGTTGCGCTGCAAGCGGTCCTCGTCGTCCTCGTGGTAGCGGGCGCCGAAGTTGGCCCGGTGAGCCAAGGCGCCCGTCTCGAAGTGCCAAGACAAACGCCCCTGATAGCCCCTGGAAAAGTATTCCCGCGCATTGGAGCGAATTTGAATGCTGCCGGGGGCGGTGTCCCGGGTGCCGTGCAGAATGGCCTGCAGTTGGGCCGGCTCCAGCCCGCCTAGGGAGGTGCCCCGATTGATCGCCCGCACCACATTGGCCCAGCTGGTGCGGGACAGGGATTGGGCGTTGTCGCTGCCGTCGAAGTCGATGCCCTCGGTCTTGAACCAGTTGCGCTCGTGCCTATTGTCGTAGAAGGTGGCGGAAAGGGCGAGCATGTCGTTCGGCGCCCATTGGTAGCGGACGATGACCTGCTTATGTGTGGTCTTGATGTTGTCCATGGAGGATAGGCCGTAGCGGCGGAAGGGGGCTTTGGCGAAGTCCGCGTCCGTGAGGCCCAGATAGCTTTGCTCGGACACTTGGTCCGCATACTGGTATTTGAGGTTCAGCCGATGGTTGGAGCCGTCCGGCGCATAGCTGAGCTTGACGGTGTAGTCATCCAAATCCAGCCCGGAGTCTCCGCCCCTGTCCACGTCTTGAAAGCCATCGGAGCGCCACTGATGGGCCTCCACCAGAAAGCCGAAGCCGGCTTGGCTGCGGGCGCCGTAGTGGGTGTGCAGCCGCCAAGTGGCGTCCTCGCCGCCTTCCAGCATGGCGGTGCCGCTAGCCGCGTCGGGAATGGGCGTTGACACCATGTTCAGGGCGCCGCCGATGGTGTAGGGGCCTTGGCTGATGGCCGCCGGGCCAGTCAGCACTTCCACCGCCGACATGCGCCCTAGGGTGGGAAAGTAGTAGGCGCTGGGCGCGGAGTAGGGGGCGGGGGCGACCAACACATTGTCCTCCAGCAGGGTGATGCGTCCGCTGCGCTCGGTCGCCACGCCGCGGATGCTGATGTTGGGCCGTAACCCATAGCCGTCCTCCACCTGCACGGACACGCCGGGCACCTGCCGGATGATGCGTTGAATGTCCGCATGGCCGAGGCGCCGCAACTCCTCCTTTCCAATGTGGTAGGCCCCGCCCACCGCATGGTCGATGTGCTTGCGCTCACCCACAATCAGCACCTCCTCAATGTGGGCGCCTCGCCGTTGGTCGGCGTCCGCCGCGAAGGCGGTGACGTTGCCAAGACTCAGGAGAGCTGCCGTGCAGAGGGTCAGGAAATATCGGGTGCGGTTCATGAAGCAAACTATTCCAGCCGTCGAGTTTGCGGAACCTAACACAAATGAGAATGATTACCAAAAATATTTATCCCCATTCTGCATGCCCGTAGGCACACAAGGAGGGCAAAGAACCTCGTTGGAAGGCGCTTGGCGCCGAAAGGGCGCTAGCGCTTAAGGAGTGGTGCCGAGGAGAGGACTTGAACCTCCACGGGGTTACCCCCACTAGCACCTGAAGCTAGCGTGTCTACCAACTTTCACCACCTCGGCGTCAAGCGGTGCGCAATTCTATTGCCAATTCCACCCTTGTCAAAAGCATTTTGTTCTCTCGTCGCCAAGCCCGGCGCCCAAACCGTCCATTGCAATCGGACCTGTCTGGCCTACCATCGCGGCTGGGTCCGTCGGTGTGCATTAGGCGCATTCGCACTCCCATTTAGACGCTCCTTTTACGCACTTGAAGAAGCGGTGATGCCCAATCCATCAGCTAGCCGCCTGTCGTGCCGCACGGCGGCCGGAGAACACGCAGTCGGCGATGGACAGGCCAGAGACGTAGAGGTGGGAGGGTATGCCTACGGCGGTGCGTCCGGCGGCGTAGAGGCCGGGGATTTCCTGGCCGTCTTCACGCCGCACTTGGCCGGTGGCCTCGTTGACCATTAGGCCGCCTACGGTGAGCACGGTGCATGGCAGCAGCTTGGCGGCCAGCGAGACGTCGATGACGTGAAAGGGCGGGGTGAGTTCGCGGATGTCCTCGGCCGGCTTGCGCAAGGAGTCCTCGCGTTCGCCTTGGGCGGCGCGGGCGGTGTCGGCCAGCGTTTGGCGAAGGGTTTCCTCGTCGAAGCCGAATTTTCGGCACAAGACCTCCACCGTTTCCACCCGGCGTTTGTTGAACAGCATGTTCAGGGCGGCCAGCTGCTGTTGGAAGGGCAGCGCCTTGCCTGGCGCAATCTGCCGCCAAGCCTCGCGCACCATTTGCGAGTTGAGGATCAGCCAGCCCTTGCCCTCGGCCTTCTCCACCATGACGTTGCCGATGGTGGCGCCGTAGGTGGCCTCGTTGACGAAGCGGGCGCCCCGCGCATTGACGATGATCCCTTGCGACCAAGCGGCCGGTGGGTTGATGAAGCGCCAAGCCGTGGCCCGGCCCATGCGCTCCACCGCGCCACCGGCGCTCTGGCCGAGGCGGATGCCGCTGCCGTCGTCTCCCGGTGTGCCGAGGGGCATGCCGGCGGCGAAGTCTGGGCAGTGGTGGGCCATCATGGGCTGGTTGAAGACGAAGCCACCGGCGCACAGGCAGACCCCCTTGCGGGCGCGGTAGGTGCGCCACACCCGCTGCGTGCGCTCGATGTCAGCCGCCCGGGCGAAGTCCCTGTCCGCAAGGCGATGCACCAGGCGGGCGCCGGGCAGGAAGAATGGATAGAGCTGGGTGATGCGATTGGCCCGCTTAAGGCATTTGGAATGTTCGGCGTAGGCGGCGCTTTTGGCCGGCAGTTGCAGCGCCCGCAGGCCGATGACGGCGCCCTCGCTGTCGATGATGAGTTGCCGGGCTTCGGTCTTGCACTCCAACGTGGCGCCGGCCTTCAAGGCCGCGGCCTTTAGCGGAAGGTAGATGGCATCCCCGAGGTTGACAGCGCTCTTGCCCTTGACGATCTTGCCGCGGTGCCCGCGCGCCGCCGGCGTTGCCACCTCCATGGCGGCCGGCAGCAGGCTGTTGTCCGAGTGATACATGAAGTAGGTGATGTTGGGGTAAGAGGTCTTCTGCTTATAGACCGGGCCGCTGAACTGCGCTCCGTGCCGCATCAGCCAGTCCAAATCCCCGGCGCTGCCTTGGCAGAAGCGCATCAGCGTCTCGTCGCTGACCACCCCTTGGGTTTCCAGCTTGAGGTAGGCGAACATGTTTTCCGGCGTGTCCTGCTCGCCGACCTCCTGCTGAATGCGGGTGCCGCCGCCGGCGTAATAGATGCCGCCGCTGGCCAGGGTGGCGCCACCGCCCTCGGCGGCGTCGATGGCGGCCACGGCCAAGCCCTCTTCTCGGGCCTGCAAGGCGGCAGCGGCCCCGGCGCCGCCGAAGCCGACGACCACTAAGTCCGCCTCTACGTCCCAAGCCACCTCATCGGTGCTGGCCACCTGCATCGGGGCCTGCACCTTGGAATGCCAGTTGTCGTGGTCGGGATGCATAGCCGTTCCTCTTCATTGCTCAGAGTTTGACCTTTCCCAGCCGGGAAAGCCCATGGATGCACGATAGCCCTTTGCATAGGAGCGGTCAAAACGTGGAATCCGGCAGCACAGGGCACAATGCCTAGTGCGGGGGCGCTGACCTCTCGGACTTTTCCCGTCAGGCGGCCGAACCCGACGTCTGCGACTGGTTCGGCCAGTGCCGTTAAGGCGCCTGCAGACGCGCCAGTTCGTCCTCCAGGGAGTAGCTGTCGAGCATCTGATCGACCATGCCGGTGCAGCGGTCCCAATCAAAGGTGCGGAAGCTGTGCCCCTTGGTGACGAAGGTGGCGCCGGCGTAGAACATCTCGTACTGGGTGTGGCGGGAGGCGAATTCGGAGCCCACGGCATCCCAGGCCAGCTTGAAGAACTTGACGCGGTTTTCGGAGTCGCTGGCTGGGGATTTTTGGGTCTTGTCGATGATCTTGCGCATTTCCGGGTTGGCGAAGTCCGCCGCGGAGGAAGGCAGCATGATCATTCCGCCGCCGGCCAGATCGCGCAAGGTGGTTATCACCTGCGGATACAGCTGCTGGGTGAGCACCTGCGCGGCATACAGGCTGTGGCGGTCCGGGATGAAGTAGCCGCCGTGCTGCTGGCCCTTGACCTCCATGGCATGGACCAAGGCATCGACGATGATCGCCTCGGCAGCCAGATTGCCGAGGATTTCACGCACCTGCGGAAAGCCGGTAATGCCGTTGGTATCCGTGATGCGCTTGGCGATGCCCAAAAGAAAGCGCATTTTCACCATCAGGCGGACTTGCGCTTGGTAGTTTTGATAGACATGGGCCGGGGTGGCGTGGAACTGCTTCATGCACATGTCGGTGTTCTGGTTGACGAACACCCGCTCCCAAGGCACCTTCACGTCGTCAAAGTAGAGCACTGCGTCGTTCTCGTCGAAGCGGTGCGCCAAGGGATTGTCAAAGACGCTGGGCGCGTGCTGTTCGTAGGACTTGCGCGAGAGGATCTTCAGGCCCTTGGCGTTCATCGGGACAGTGAAGGAAAGGGCGTACTTCTCATCCCCCGGCTGCAGCGGCTGAATGCAGGAGACCAGCACCTCATTGGCCATGATGCCGCCGGTGGCTAGCATCTTGGCGCCGCGGATGGTCAAGCCCTCTGCGTCCTCATCAACCACTCCGGCGGTAAGGTATTCATCCGCCTGCTCGTGGGCGGCCTTGGACCTGTCCGCCTGGGGGTTGACGATGACGTAGCTTAGGTAAAGCTCGTTGTCCCGGGCGTGGGCGTAGTAGTCCGCAAGCGCCCCGGCCCGCGCCTTGTCATACGCCTCGAAAACCTCCAGGCCCATGTACATGCCGGCGATGCAGGAGGCCACATGGTCCGGCGCCCGGCCCAGGAAGCCGCCGTGCAGCTCGGTCCAGGCCTCCAAGGCCTTGCGCCGCTCCACCAAGTCCGCATAGCTTTCCGGAAGCTGCCAGATGCGGTTGGCCCTGCCGCCGGTGGGCGTGGTGTAGGTCATCAACTCCAGGTTGTCCTGGCGGCTTTGGAAGTCATAGAGCTTGGCCACGGAGGCCACCGCGTTGCGGTACGCCGGATGGGTGGTGGGGTCCTCCACCACCGCGCCGTTCAGGTAGATTTGCCGTCCGTCCCGCAAGGACGCGGTGTGCTGTTCACCAGTCTTGATCATGCTCCGTTCTCCTTCCTAGGGCGCCGCTTCGCCAACGACGGCGCCGGGCTAATAGTGGATGTCCAAGGGCCAGAGGGGTGCCGGCTCATCGGTGGGCTTCAAGGCCCCGTAGTTGCCTTGGCAGAAGATCAGCGGCGCCCGGTTGACGAAGATGCGAAAGCGAACGACCTCGACGATGAACAGTACATGGTCGCCGCCATCGTAGATAGCGTAAGGGCGGCATTCAAAGCGGGCGACCACGCCGCGCAGCAGCGGCGCCCCCACATAGCCGCGGTCGAAGTCGATGCCGGCCCATTTGTTGCTTATCGACCGGGCGAAGCGGCCCGACACCTCCTTCTGGCTCTCCGCCAGAACATTGATGGCGCAGCCTTGCACCGTCCGCCATTTGGGCAGGCTTGAAGCCCGCCGGTCAACGCTGAATAAGACCAAGGGCGGGTCAAGCGACAAGGAGTTGAAGGAACTCATGGTCGTGCCGAGGTCTTCGCCATCCGGCGCTTGGGCGGTGACCACGCACACGCCAGTTGGGAACTGGCCCAAGGCGTTGCGAAAGGCCCGCCCGTCCAAAGCGCCCTCGGCCGCCGTCGGCGCACCGCCCTTCGCGGGTGGACCACTCATACAAGCCTCTTCATCCAATAAAGGTCCCCGCCAATCCCTAGCCGCGACGCCTTCAAGCGGCGACGGGGCTTTGCAGCAGCTTGGCCGACAGGTCCCCCTGCCGGTCCAGCAACGCCAGCTCATCCATGCCGCCGATCAGCTCGCCGTTGATGAAGATTTGCGGCACCGTCGGCCGGCCGTTGGTGCGTTCCAGCATCTCCTCCAGCTTGGCGGCGTCCTCGTCGATGTCGTGTTCCCGATAGGCCGCGCCCCGCGCCGCCAGCAGGCGCTTGGCGCGGCGGCAGGACGGGCATAGCGGCTTCGAGTAGATCTCCACGTCCGCCTTGACCTCAATGGGGCCGCTGTCCGCACCAGAGGGCTGCACATGCATCCACTCCTCCAGGCCAGCCACCGGGTCCTCGATCGGCAGGGCCATGGCGGCGTGCATCAGGTTGTACATCTTCCAGAAGCCGATCAGGGTGACGATCTCCATGACCTCCTGGGGCTTGAAGTGGGCGGCCAGCTTGGCCCGCAGCTGGTCGGTGACGCCGCCGGAGTCCAGCGACGCCTGGGTGGCGAACTCCATGGCCACGGCCTCCCGCTCGTCGCTGGGCTGGTCTAGGTGCAGGAGATTCTGCACTTCAGCGTTGTCGTACCGCCAGCGGCGCTTCAGGGTGCCGGTGTGGTGGGAGACGCAATAGGGGCACTCGTTGGTGCGCGAAACCGCCAAGGCGATGCGGTACTTCAGGTGCTCGCTCAAACTGTTGCGCTCATCGCGCATGACCGCGTTGTTGAGGTGGAAAAGGTGCTGGGCGATCCAGGGCACATGCATATAGACCTTGTTGCAGTTCGGCATGAAGCCCATCCGCGACGAGTAGTAGAACAGGTCGGCGCGCAGGTAGATGGGGGCCTTCTCGAAATTCTCCCCTAGGTCCGCGTAGGGAATGAACGCCTGTGATTCGCCCTCGTCCACCACCTGGTCGATGATCTTCGGGGAGTCTTCGGTCAAAGCCATGTTCAACCTCCTTGCTTGCCTTCTGGTTGTAGGTGCCTTACCCAAAACCGCCGTGCAGCGCTAGCGCTTGTCCACTAGGGCCTCTTCGGCTGTAAATATGCGGCTAATATATCACTTCAGATTAAAATCATAAAAGCAATTTCTGCGCACCTGAACTCCATGACAAGGGGTGGGTAAGCCGAATGTGGGGATGTTCGACGGCAGCAAGGCGCGCGCTTCGAGCAGGGCGCGCCCCAAGGTGTTTCGTCAAGCTGATGTCACGCAGGCCAAGCGCGCCTCGATTTGCGCCGCCGCGGTCTCTGGGTTGCCCCAGGGCAAGGTTTCCAGCCAAGGCCAGCAGCGCATCCAAGTCAGTTGCCGGCGGGCCAGTTGGCGGGTGGCGGCCAAAGCCTTGGAGCGCATCTGCATCGCGTCCCATTCGCCGTTCAGATGCCGCCAAACTTGGCGATAGCCGACCGTCCGCATGGCCGGCAGGCCCAGATGCAAATCCTCCCGCGCTCGCAGCTTGCGCACTTCCTCGACGAGACCTTGGGCCAGCATGAGGTCAAAGCGTTCTTCAATGCGGCGGTGCAGGGCGGCCCGCGGTTCGGGGATGAGCGCAAACTCCAACAGCTCCTGGCCCAGACGATAGGGTGCCGCCGATTGACCCTGCTCCTTCCAGTAGGTGGAGATGGGTTTGCCGGTGGTCTCGAACACTTCCAACGCCCGCTGCAGGCGTGTGCCGTTGTGGGGATGGATGTTGGCCGCCGCCGCCGGGTCCACCCGCGTCAACCGCTCATGCAACTTGGGCCATCCCTTGGCGGCGGCCTCGGCCGCAATGGCGGCCCGCAGCTCCGGGTCGGCCGAGGGCAAAACCGCCAAGCCATCGCGGAAGACGCGGGCGTAGAGCATCGTGCCGCCCACCAGCACGGGCAATTTGCCCCGTTCCAGCGCATGGCGAACTTCTCGGTCCGCATCTACCACGAAATCCGCCGCCGTGTAGGGGTCCGCCGGGTCGCGTATGTCGATCAGGGCGTGGGGATGGCGGGCCAACAGCGCTTCCGGAGGCTTCGCCGCGCCGATGTTCAAACCCCTGTACACCAGTGCGGAATCCATGCTGATGAGGTGGCAAGGCCGGCGTTCCGCCAAGGCGATGGCCGCATCGGTCTTGCCGGCGGCGGTGGGGCCCAACAGCAGGACGATGGGCATGGCGCTTACTGGCTCCTATGCAATGTGGGGGCCGCGGTTCGGCTAGTGTCCTGTCCCGTAAGTAAGTGGGCTTTGGATGCGAGGGATTTTTGGCTCCTGGCAAGGCGCGACAACGCCGTGTGGCAGGCACCACACAAGGCGGAGCAACGCAGCCGGGAGTCTAAAAGACCCGTAGATAATGTGTGGTTATTTACGGGACAGGACACCAGGAGAGGCAGCCTTGGTTAGGGAGGCTTCCAGTGGCTACTGCCCGCGCAGGAAATGGGCGTCCAGATCGCGCAGGGTTTGCACCCGGTAGGTGGGGCGGCCGTGGTTGCACTGCTCGGCGTTCTCGGTGCGCTCCATTTCCCGCAGCAGGGCGTTCATCTCCGCCAGGGTCAGGGCGCGGTTGGCCCGCACCGAGCCGTGGCAGGCCATGCTGGCCAGCAGGTCGTCGCGCCGGTTGGTCAGCTCGCGGCTGGTGCCCAGCTTGACCATTTCCGCCAGCACGTCGGAGACCATTTCCGCCACGTCGCCCGTGGCTAGCTGGGCCGGCACGGCGCGAACCTGCACGGCGGCGGGGCCGGCCCGGTTCAGCACTAGGCCCATCGCCGCCAACTCCGCGCCGCGCTCCTCGACCGCCTCGGCCTCCTCTTCGGTGGTGTTGAGCGGCAGTGGCGTAAGCAGTTCTTGGCACGCCACCCCTTGGCCGTCCAAGGCGCTCTTCAGTTGCTCGTAGGTGACCCGTTCATGGGCGGCGTGCATATCCACCACCACCAGCCCGTCGGCGTTTTCCGCCAAAATGTAAACGCCGTGCAGCTGCGCCAAGGCGTAACCGAGCGGCGGCGGCGTTCCCTTGCTGGCGAGCCTCTTGCGGTAGGGGGCGATGGCTTCCGCCAAGGGCAGGGTGCTGCCGCCGCCGCGGGCCATGTCCATGGCCAGGCCCGGTTGGCTGCGCGGCCGATGGCTTGGGTGGATGGTGGTTGACGCCCGGCCTAGTGCGCCAGCGTGGCCCTCTGCCGCCGCCGCGGTCTGGGTTTGTGCTTGGCCGGTGGCCTCGGGCGGGCCGCCGGGGGCTGCCAGGCTGCCGACAGACGCCCCTGCACCCGCCTGTGCCGGGCGCACATCGCGCAAAGCCCGGTTCAGGCTGCCGAAGATGAAGTCATGCACCTCCCTTGTGCGACGGAAGCGCACCTCATGCTTAGTGGGATGCACATTGACGTCGACTTCCTCGGCTGGCAGCCGTAGGTACAAGACGAACACCGGGTGACGGCCATGAAAGAGCACGTCTCGGTAGGCTTGGCGCACGGCGTGGCCCACCACCTTGTCCCGCACCGCCCGGCCGTTGACGAAGAAGTGCTGCTGATCGGCCCAGCGGCGCGACAGGGTGGGCAGCGCCACCCAGCCCGACAGGACGAGGCCGCCCCGCCGTTCGTCGATGATTAGGTTGCGACTGATGAAGTCCGGCCCCATGATGGCCTGCAGGCGCTGCTCCACGGCGCCGGCCGGCAGGGATGTCCGCTTGCCGCCGAGTTGCTGGTCAAAGGCGGTGTCGAAGTGGGCCAGGGCCAGGCGGCGCAGGATGGTGGTCACGGCTTGGGTTTCGGTACGCTCCGTCTTGAGGAACTTGCGTCGGGCGGGGGTGTTGAAGAACAGATCCTCCACCTCGACTGTGGTTCCGCGAGGATGGGCGCAGGGGCCGCGGCTGACCTCATGGCCGCCGGCCAACTGAATGCGCCAGGCTTGGCTTTCGCCGGCGGCGCGGCTGCTCAGCGTCAGCCGGGACACCGAGGCGGCGCTGGCCAAGGCCTCGCCGCGGAAGCCTAGGCTCTCGATGCCGAGCAAGTCCCCAGCGGCGACGATCTTGCTGGTGGCGTGGCGGTCGACCGCCAAGGGCAGGTCGTCAGGGTGGATGCCGCGGCCGTCATCGGTGACCTGCACCCGCTTGACGCCGCCCTGCTCGATGCGCACCTCAATGCGCTTGGCGCCGGCGTCCAGGCTGTTCTCCACCAATTCCTTGACGATGGACGCCGGGCGCTCCACCACCTCTCCGGCGGCGATCTGATCCGCCACCTGCGGTGGCAGCTGGGTGATGCGCCCTTCCATCAGGGGGAACGAACGCTTGGCGGCGGACCGGCGGCTTGCAGTGGGCTGGCGACGGGGCGTTGACCGGATCCGGGTGGCGAAGAACGCCGCCGCAAACCAGTGGAGCGAACCGCCCCATCGATGGCGGCCACCAGCGCCGCTTCACGCCTTCGCCGCTCATCCGCATCCAGGCCGGCTTGGACTGATGCACCAGCTTGTGGAACGCGGCCGGCGCTGTTTGGGCCGTTTGCATTTGGCCCGCCATGCACTTTGGCGAGGGCGGTGCCCGGCGGCGGGTTCTCGCGCCAGTATTTCACCACGCCGTCGTAGATGGCACGGGTGATCTTGCCTTGGTGTTCCGCTTGGTTCAGCCGGCGCGCCTCCGAGGGGTTGGAGATGAAACCGGTCTCCACCAGCAGGCTGGGGATGTCTGGCGTCTTCAGCACCACGAAACCGGCATGGCCCACCTGCTTCTTGTGCAGCTTGGTGACCCGGCTGAGCCGGTTCAGCACCTCCACGCCGACCTCGCTGCTTTGTCGCCGCTTGCCCTCCATGGCCAAGTCCGTCAGGGTCTCGCGCAGGTAGGGGTCCTTGTCGTCCAGGCTCACGTCGCCGACGCCGCCGATCAGGTCCGACTGATTTTCCCTTTCCGCCAGAAAGCGCGCCGTTTCGCTGTCCGCACCGCGCTCCGAAAGCATATAGACCGAGGCGCCGCTGACGTCCGGCCGTTTGAAGGCGTCCGCATGAATGGACAGGAACAGGTGCGCCCGCGCCTCGTGGGCGATGCGGGTGCGTCGGCGCAGGGGAATGTAGTAGTCCCCCTTGCGCACCATCACCACCCGGTAGTCGGGTGTGCCCTCAAACAGCGCCGCCAGCTTTTTGGCCATGGACAGCACCACCTGCTTCTCGGCAACCCGGTTGGGGCCGATAGCGCCCGGGTCCTCGCCGCCGTGCCCGGCGTCTATGGCGATGACGATGTCTCGGTGGGTCTGCGGCTGGCTGGGTTGCCGGGCCGTGGGGGCGGCCTGTTGATCGAACAGATCGATCACCAAGCGGTGGTTGTAGGGCGGTATGGGCTTCAGCCAGAAATCTTTGCGGCGCAACGGTCTGACCAAGTCCAGCACCACCCGATAGTCCCCCCCCCGCGCCGCCATGCGCACCTTCTGCAGGCGCCGCCCCGTTACATTGGAGAAATCTGGGCTGAAGTCGGTCGCCGGACGCGAATTCCTGAAATCGATGACCAGCCGGTCCGGATCGGTCAGGGCGAAGATGTTGGTGGTCGCTTGGCCGGAAGTGTCGAACACCACGCGGGTGTGGTCCGGGGCTTCGTAGGTGCGCACGTTGTGCAGGGTCTCCGCCCCGGCCGGCACCGACGCAGCCAGCAGGCAGGCGCTAAGTGCGCACTTCCACATAGCGGCCTTGGCCTTGAACGCGCAGTTGGATGCGGATGTCGGGGGCCGGCAGGCGGGGGGAGCCCCGCTCCGGCCACTCGACAAACTTGAGGGCCGGTTGCGCCAGCAGTTCGTCAATGCCGATGAAGTCCAACTCCTGACTGTCCGCGATTCGATAGAGATCGAAATGATAGACCAGCAGTTCCTCATAGGGCTCAAGCAAGGTGTAGGTTGGGCTTTTAACCGCGCCGACGAAGCCCAATCCGCGCAGTATGCCCCTAACCAAGGTCGTTTTTCCAGCGCCCAGCTCCCCTTGCAGGTAAACCAAGGCGTCATGTCCACCCCCGTCGGGCGGCGGCGCGGTGAGCCAGCCGGCAAGCTCCTGGCCGAAAGCAAGGGTGGCGGTTTCGTCGCGCAGATAGTGGGCGGACCGCGTTGCGACGAAAGGTGTTTCATCAGGCAACAGACGACTTGCTGGAGTATGAAGCTTCATGGCTAGGGCACTAATTCACTGATGGCGTTGATGACGTCGGTAGCCAGTAGGCTGCGCTGGCCTTGCCGTTCAGCCACGAGGTCGGCTGCCGCGCTGTGCAGGCAGACGCCGACGCTGCTGGCCTGTTCCGCCTCCATGCCTTGGGCGAGCAGGCCGCCGACCAGGCCGGCCAGCACATCCCCCATGCCCGCCGTCGCCATGCCGGGATTGCCATGGGCGCATACGCCGAGCAGCCGGCCCTGTGGCGCGGCGCAAACCGTCCCGGCGCCCTTGAGCACCGCAACGCCGCCGAACTTGTCGGCTAGCTGCCGGGCTGCGTCGAGCCTGTCCGCCTCCACATCCTTGGCGCCAATCCCCAGCAACTGGCCGGCCTCGCCGGAATGGGGGGTGATGATGAGCTTGGGCAAGGCGCCTACGCCTACGCTTTGGGTTTGCGCCAGCCAGCGGAGGCCATCCGCATCAATGAGAGTCGGCTTGCCGGCGGCCAGTGCTTGGTGAAACAACTTCTCGCCCCAAAGTTCCCGGCCCAGCCCTGGCCCCAGCACGATGGCGCTGGCGCGACCTAGCAAGTCCTTGCAGCGTTGCGCATCGCCGCCGTCCTCCAACATTAATTCCGGCCGCCGGGCCAACATGGCCGCATGATGCTGCGGTCGCGCGAGCACCGTGACCAGCCCTGCGCCAGTGCGCAGCGCGGCTTCGGCGGCCATCAGCGGTGCTCCGCCCATCCCAAGGTCGCCGCCGGCAACCAGCAAGTGCCCCATGCGATGCTTGTGTTGATCGACCGCCAAGGCCGGCAGGTCATCGGCACTGAATTCAAGCAGAGGGCAGCCGCGGACTTGCGCTAAGACATCGACGGAAACGCCGAGGCCGGCATGGATCAACTCTCCCCGCAGGGCCAGCCCCTTGCCGGTGTGCAGGCCCAGTTTTTCACCGATGAAGGACACCGTAACGTCCGCCTTTACTGCATCCTCATCCGCCGCTCCACTGTCCGCGTCCACGCCACTGGGTACATCCACGGACAGCACCGGGCGCCTGGCTTCATTGATCCGCGCCGCCGCTTCCGCCAATGGCGGACGCAGGGGGCCGCGCAAGCCGGTGCCCAACAGCGCATCGACGATGACGGCGCCTTGAATGGCTTCCTCTTTGCCAGCGGTGGTGACGCCTTCGGACATCGCCCAAGACTGCGCCAGCGCGGCATCGCCTTTGAGAGGGTCATCGCCATCCACGCGCAGCACCTGCACCGTCAAGCCGAGTTGCCGGGCGAGGCCGGCGATGATGTAGCCGTCCCCGGCGTTGTTTCCCTTGCCGCAGAAGATGGTGATGGCGCCGGCGCCCGGCCAGCGGTGGATGAGCGCGTCAAAGGCCGCTTGACCGGCGCGGCGCATGAGTTCAAAGCTGGAAACGCCTTGCTGCTCAATCATGATGCGATCAAGCGCACGGCATTGTGCGCTGGTGTGCAAGGTGGTCACGGCAAGCCATTATACTGCGGCAAATGCGCTGCAAAACCCCAAGGCGGCTGTGCGAATTGCGCCCACCCATACGCCCGCAACCAAGTCCGGTCAGGCAGAGTGCGCAGATGACCCTTGCGACTGGCGGGAGGCACACTAGTCTGTCTGTTTCATCTGTTTCAGGGGACATGGCGGGCGCAGCCGGCTTGGGAGAATTTGACGCATGAACCTCGCTTTGGGCAACCCCCAAGAGCGGCGCAGCCCACTTCCATCGAGCGGGTTGGCGGAGGACATTCCCCGCTGGGCCGCCCAGCTCGGCTTTCAGCAAACCGGCATCGCCCATGTGGACCTGTCCGCATACGAACCCCATGTTCGCGCTTGGCTGGCCAAGGGGTTTAATGGGGAGATGGGCTACATGGAGCGGAACCTAGACAAGCGCCTGCACCCGGAAAGCCTGATCGCGGAGACTTGCACCGTGATCTGCGCCCGCATGGACTATTGGCCGGAAGGCGCCCAACCGCTGCAGGTGTTGCAGCAGCCGCAGCAAGCCTACATCTCCCGCTACGCCTTGGGGCGGGATTACCACAAGGTGCTGCGCCGCCGTCTCGTTCGGTTAGCGGAGCAGATCGACGCCGCCGTCCAGGAAATGGACGTGCGCTTGCGCGCCTTCACCGACAGCGCCCCCGTGCTGGAAAAGGCCCTCGCCGAGAAGGCCGGTCTAGGTTGGATGGGCAAGCACAGCCTGCTGATTCACCCGGATGCCGGCAGTTGGTTCTTCCTAGGGGAAATCTATACCAACCTGCCGCTGCCGCCGACGCCGCCTACTCAGCCCAATCGTTGCGGCGCTTGCAAGGCGTGCATCAACCATTGCCCGACTGGGGCCATCGTTGGCGACAGGATGATCGACGCCCGGCGTTGCATCTCCTACCTGACCATTGAGCACAGGAGCGCCATTCCGGTGCAGCTTAGGCCGCTGATGGGCAACCGCATTTTCGGCTGCGACGACTGCCAGCTGTACTGCCCTTGGAACCGGGATGCGCCCACCACGGCGGAGGCGGATTTCGGCCCCCGCCATGGGCTGGACGCCGCCTCGCTGCTGGCTCTGTTCCGCTGGGACGAGGCGACCTTTTTGCGCAACACGGAGGGCATGGCGTTGCGGCGCATCGACTTCGAGCGCTGGCGGCGCAACCTCGCTGTCGCCCTGGGCAACGGTCCGCCCAGCGCGGAAGCGATTCAAGCGTTGCGCGCTGCTCGGACGGAATCTTCGGCGATGGTGCGGGAACACATCGACTGGGCGTTGCAGCGGCTTGAAGGGTGCGCCAATCAAACCGGCGAGGCATTGCCACAAGACGACGCGAGCACGGCACATGAACGACAGCGCAACCCGGCGACACCCTAGACTCTTCCGTTGGAGATTTCGCGGCTGAACCTTAGGATGTCGATGGCGGAGGCGTACAGGCTCACCTTGTCTTCTTCTTCAACCTGCGGCATTCCCGGCAGCCGCGTCACCCAGGCCCGCCCATTGACGCGGCAGTGCAGAAAGGTCTCCGCGCCGTTGGTTTCCACGCCATGCACCTCGGCTGCGAACCTCAGGTCCCCGTCCCCTTGGGGCGACAGCCGCAAATGTTCCGGGCGCACCAAGGTGCGCTCGTCAATGCGGTTGGCGCAAGGTTCGCTCATCACATCCGCCGCCAAAGCGGATACAGGCGTTTGATACACCTCAAGCGGCGACCCGCTTTGCAGCTTTACCCGGTCATGCAGCAACACCACCTCGTCAGCCAGCTTGAACGCATCCTTCGGGTCCGAGCTGAGATAGACCACCGCCGTGCCCTCGGTACGCACCAGCTCGCGCAGTTGCAACTCCAACTGTTCGCGCAGTTTGTAGTCCAGGTTCACCAAGGGTTCATCCATCACCAAA
The DNA here is from genome assembly GCA_958296025.1 of uncultured Pseudomonadales bacterium. Lineage (GTDB taxonomy): Bacteria > Pseudomonadota > Gammaproteobacteria > Pseudomonadales > Azotimanducaceae > Azophilus. Next base: position 3,310,527 of record OY282430.1, on the reverse strand, counting down.
ACTTGGCCGCCCTGCGCCAGCGCACGGGCGATGGCCACCCGTTGCTGCTGCCCGCCGGACAGTTCATGGGGCAGCCGCTCAAGCAAGTCATCGATTTGCAGCCGCCGCGCCAGCTCCCCCACCTTGCGCGCAACTTGCCTCCGTCCCACCCCGGCCGCCACCAACGGCGAAGCGATGTTGCGGAAAACACGCCAATTGGGATAGTTGACGAAAGCCTGATACACCAGCCCAACCCGCCGCTTGCCGGCGCCTAGCGCACTGACATCGACGCCGTCGATGAGGACAGTCCCCGGCGGCGAGCCTTCCAGCCCGGCGATGCGCCGCGCCAGCCGCGTCTTGCCGGAATTGTTGGGGCCAACGACCACGCTGATGCCGCCAGCGGCAAACTGGTGTGAGAAGGGGGCGCGGCCGCCTAGGTCGAGATTGTGGAGCTTGAGCATTAGCCCGGATATTGCACCAAGCCGCTTGTCCCCTGATGAAATGCCTTTGACTTCAATCCGTTGCCTGCAATTTTCTGAAAACCCTCCAGGCGCAAACTGCTCTGGCCGCGCGCTGGCTGGTCTTTTGGCTGCGCCGAACTGAGGGTTGGCCCGCAGTGCGTCCGTGCTCCCTTAAGCCATTGCGAAGGGCATTATGCCGCAGCGTGGCGCAAACGGCTGTCGCGTCGGCGGCGTTGCATGCGGAAAGGTTTCCCCTTGTGCGCTGGTTTCGCTAGAATGTCGCCGCTTCCAGGAACCGGTCGTTCAGTTGGGGCAATGGAGAGAACCACGCAACCGCCAGGCAGGCGCACTGAGCGCTTAGGAGATCCTTAATGTCCACCAAACAGCGAGGGCGTCCAGCCCGTCCACTGATCGGTCCCATTGCTGCTGCCGCCTTATTGGCTATCTCATCCTTCGCCAATGCCGAGGGGGAAATCGAGGAGATCATCGTCACCGGCTCGCACATCAAGGGCACGCCCGAAGATGCGCCTCTGCCGGTCACCAGCTTGTCGCGGGACCACTTGGCCTTGGAGGGTGCGCCGGCGCTCTTGGACGTCATCAAGAACCTTTCCTTCAGCCAAGGGGCGGACGGGGAAACCGACCAATTTCAGGCCGGCGCCGGCGCGGACCGGGCTACCGTCAACATCCGCGGGTTGGGGCCGAGCCGCTCCTTGGTGCTCATCAACGGCCACCGAACCACCTGGTCGCCGCACGCCATCGGCGCCCAAGCGCAATTGCTGGTGGATGTGAACATGCTGCCGACCATCGCCTTGGAGCGTATCGAAATACTGCGTGACGGGGCCGCGGCCACCTACGGCTCCGACGCCATCGCCGGGGTCATGAACTTCATCACCCGCAGCGACTTCACCGGGTTTGAGGTCTCCGCCAACCACGAGTTCATTGACGGCTCCAATGGCGACACCGAAGCCGGCTTGATCTTCGGCACCGATCTGGCGGAAGGCCGGGGCCATGTCGTCAGCTCATTCGGTTACGCCAAGCGCAGCGAGCTCCATCTCATTGACCGGGATTGGGCGGTGCGCTCCTACGCCGATAGCCCGCTGGGCGGCTGGTCCAGCGTTGGGCGGCCGTCGGTGGTGGTGCCCTTGGACCGTTGGAACGCGGTGCCAGTGGGTGGCTTCGTCGGCCTGCTGGCCACCGGCATCGTGGATCCGAACTGCGAGAAGCTCGGCGGTGTGCGCACCTCCGCCGGTGTGCTGGGCAACAGCGCCGGCGGCTTTTGCCGCTTTCAGTACACGCCGTTTGACAACTTGGCCGAGGAGGCGGAGCGCTGGCAGTGGTTCACCGAGTTCTCTTGGGAAATCAACGACGCCACCACCCTGTCCAGCAATTTCCTGATGACGGACAGCGACGTGCCCGCTTGGAATACCTCGCCCTCCTATCCCCCCAATCGGCTCGTGGATGAAACCCGCACCATCAGGGCCAACAATCCCGGCTTGGTTGACATGGCCAGTAAATATCCGGACCTCTATGGGGACTATGCCTGGTGTGCGCAAGACTACTGCCGTTGGGCCGGAGATGTAGCCCAGACCGCCGTCGGCGTTCCCGCCGAGTGGCAGGAGGTGGCTTGGTTCTACGGACGCGCCTACGGCCAGGACGGGCCCCTGCACGAGCGGGTCCGGCAATCGGAACTCTGGCGCTTGAACGTCACGCTGGACGGTTCGGTTGGCCAATACACCTGGAACGCATCCGCCACCTACTCCGCTTCGGAGCGCCGCGAAGGCGGCGGCGACACCATGGTCTATCGGGACGCGCGCGCCCGCCAAGGGCTTGGCGGCTTCGAGTGCGAACAACAGGTACCCAACGAATATGACGCAAACGGCAACTTGGCCTTCTCCTTGGAGACCCTCATGGCCAACGCCGGCCAAGGCCCTTGCCGCTACTGGATTCCCTTCTCCAACGCCATGCCGGGGTCACGCCCACAGGTGCCGGGCGGCGTCGCCGCCAACCCGGACTTCAACTCGGCGCTGAACAACCAAGATCTGTGGGAGTACATGGTCACGGGGGACTACGGCAGAGGCGGAGAGGCCTCCCTCCTAGTGCTTGAAGGCATGTTTAGCGGCGCCCTGCCCTGGTCCCTGCCCGGCGGCGTCCTGAGCTTCGCCGTCGGTGCCCAATGGCGCGGCGAAACCTATGAGGTCACGCCCTTCGACATCAGCGACTTCGAGCAGTTTCCCTGCGCGGCGGGGCCCGAGATCAAGAACTGCACCACCAACCGCAACGGCCTGTTCGGGTTTTTGCCGCCCATTTCATCCATTGACGAGGACCGGGACATCTACTCCCTGTTTGGCGAACTGCAATTGCCTGTCAGCGACAGCGTTGAAGCCCAATTCTCGGTGCGCTACGAGGGCTACGGCGGCGCCACGGGATCCAGCTTGGACCCGAAGCTGGCCGTGCGCTGGCAACTGCTGCCGGGCGTGGGGCTGCGCGGCTCCGTCGGCACCACCTTCCGGGGGCCCACGCTCAATCAGATCGTGGCGGACAATTCGTCTAACTCGCTGCTGTTCGTCGCACAGACCGGCGCCTTCAAGCGCATCGACACCAAGGGCAACCCCAATCTGGATCCGGAGCAGGCCACCACGCTCAATGTGGGCTTGTTGATCGACCGGGATGGCTTGCTTACCAACAGCGACAACCTGTTCGTTACCGTGGACTACTGGTCTTTTGACTTTGAGAAGCCCTTGGTGACGGAACCCTACACCGCCGTTCTGGCGGCGGCTTGCCCGGCCGGCCCCACCGACCCTTGCGATGCGGCGAGCCCCTACTTCAACCGGCTGACGTTCGGCGGTGGCTCCACCGTGGCGGCCGATGTGGAGATCATCGACATCAACATCATCAACGGGCCGGACATTAAGACCCACGGCATCGACTTCACGGGCCGCTACGGCATCGGCCTAGGGCCAGGGTTGTTCAGCCTCGGCGCCAGCGGCACCCGCATCCTCGGCTACGACATCGACGCTTGGCAGCTTGGCGGCGCCTATGATGCGCTGGGCCGTTTGAACTACACCACCTCCCTAGCCCGCACTCTGGTGGAGTGGAAGGTGCGCGGCTTCGTCAATTACGCTTGGGGTGTGCTGAACCTGCGCTACGGCCTCAACTACGTTGATGACTATGTGGACGGCGAGGTCGAGATCGACAGCCAGGTCACCCATGACCTGCACCTGACCTACAGCCTAATGCAGGGTCAGGTGGATGTTTGGGCCTCGGTCGTCAACCTGACCGATGAGGATCCGCCCTTTGTGCCCCGGGAAATGAACTACGACACCCTCACCCACAATCCCTTCGGGCGGGTCTTCAAAGTCGGCCTCACTTACCGCATGGGTGGCTGATGAGCACTTGGTAAAACCAAGGCCAAGGGGAAAGGCTGCCGCCCAAGGCGATGCATTGCGCCCTGGCTTGCGTTGGCGGACAATGGGCCGCTAAAGTCATTTCCCGTTGCTGCACTGGGTTGTCGCCGCCGTGCGTTGGATTCCCATAGCGTTCGTTTTGCTCCAGGTCGCCATGTGCGGCCAAAAAGGGCCTTTGCGTCCGCCCGATCAGGAGCCGAACTCGTTACTGGCCGCCGCCCAGCAGGTGCAAGGACGCCGGGCCGATGCCCGGTTCGATTGTTCGGCCTCTTCGCCATTTGAGCAACAGCGCGGCGCACCGGTGCGTTGCGCCAGCCCGTCTTGGGCGCTTTAACGTGGCTTTTCAGGTTCGGAGCGGCGTGCTTTGCGCCGGCGCCGTTTCCCTAGCCGACATCGCCGAGGTGGTGGGCACCCCCACCTATGTGTATTCGGGCGACGCCATCGCCGAGCGCTACCAGCAATTGGAGCAGGCCTTTGTCGGCATCCCCACGCAGATTTGCTACGCGGTCAAGGCCAACGCCAACCTCGGCGTTCTGCGCCTGATGAAGGCGTTGGGCGCCGGCTTCGACATCGTTTCCGGGGGCGAACTGCAACGCGCTGTCGCCGCCGGGGCGGTGCCGGAGTCCATCATCTTTTCGGGGGTCGGCAAGTCCGTGGCGGAAATCAATCTGGCGCTGAAGTTCGGCATCGGCTGTTTCAATGTGGAAAGCGCCGCGGAACTTGCGCGGCTGGGGGAGCAGGCAGTTCTGTTGGGGCGCAGGGCCAGGGTGGCGGTTCGGGTGAACCCGGATGTGGACGCCGAGACCCATCCCTACATCGCCACGGGTTTGAAGCGCAACAAGTTCGGGGTGAACGCGGCGGAGGCCTTGAATCTGTTGCTGCGGGCGCAGCGGCATCCGCAGCTTGAGGCGCGGGGGGTGGCCTGCCACATCGGTTCGCAGATCGGCCGGGTGGCGCCCTTCCTTGAAGCCCTGGACCGTCTGTTGGAGTTGGTCGATGCGCTGGCCGCTCAAGGCGTCAGGTTGGAGCACATCGACATCGGCGGCGGTTTTGGCGTCACCTACCGGGATGAAGCGCCCTTCGACCCGGCGCAATTGGCGGCGATGGCGGAGACGCGGTTGGCGGCTAGGCCGCAAACGCTGGTCATCGAGCCGGGCCGTTTCCTCACCGCCAACGCTGGTGTGTTGTTGACCCGGGTCGAGTACCTGAAGCCAAGCCAGGAGGCTGGCCAGCCCCACTTCGCCGTGGTCGATGCCGCCATGAACGACCTCTTGAGGCCGGCCCTTTACCAAGCCTGGCATCCGCTGCAGCGAGTGCAGCCGGCGGATGCACAGGCGCAAACCGCCGCTTGGGACATCGTCGGCCCAATCTGCGAAAGCGGCGACTTTTTGGCGCAGCAGCGGGAATTGGCGTTGGCCCCAGGCGACTTGTTGGCCATCGGGGCCGCCGGCGCCTACGGCATGGCGCAGAGCTCCAACTACAATTCCCGCGGTCGGCCAGCGGAGGTGTTGGTGCAGGGGGGGGATTTTCGCGTGGTCCGTCGCCGTGAGCACATCAACGATCAATTGGCTCTTGAACGCTTGGACGCCGATGGCTAGGAAGAACGGTGCCCGGCTGCGCTTCGCCAAGATGCATGGCTTGGGCAATGACTTCATGGTCGTCGATTTGGTGACCCAAGGGTTTGCGGTCAGGCCGGCTCAGATCCGGCGCTGGTCGGACCGCCGAACCGGCGTTGGGTTCGATCAAGCTTTGCTCGTCGAACCGCCGACATCGCCGGAGATGGACTTCGACTATCGGATATTCAACGCCGACGGCAGCGTCGCCGAGCAATGCGGCAACGGCGTCCGTTGCATCGCCCGCTTCATCCGCCGCCAAAAGCTGAGCTTCAAGCCGCGCTTGGTGCTGCAGACCTGCGGCCGGCGGGTACATGCCGCCCTGACGGGAGATGTGGTGGAAGTGGAGTTTGAGGCGCCCTCCGCTGACCTTGGCGACGTGCCCTTTCGCGCCGAGCAAGCGCCTGTCGGCGGACGTGCCGAGGCGCCGTGCGCGAAAACTGCCGAAGCAGCTGCTGACGCCTTGGCCGAAGCCTCGGATCAGGATTGCGCACATGGGCCGCCGGTCGGTGGCGGCCCGTCTTACGCGCAAAGCATTCAAACCAGCGCCGGCATCGTCGAACTGACCCCCGTATCGGTGGGCAATCCCCACGGCGTCATCTTTGTGGACAACGTCGCCGATGCGCCGGTGGCCCAGCTGGGTGGCGAGCTCAGCCGCCATCCCTGCTTTCCGGAGGGCGCCAACATCGGCTTCTGCCAAGTCGTTGACCGGGGCTACATGCGGCTGCGGGTGCATGAACGGGGCGTGGGAGAAACCCGCGCCTGCGGCACTGGCGCTTGCGCCGCAGTGGTGGCCGGCCGTCTGCACGGCCTGCTGGACGCCTCGGTGAAGGTGTCGCTGCCGGGCGGCAAGGTGCGGATACATTGGCAAGGCGCCGGTGCGCCCGTTAGAATGATCGGCGCCGCCAGTTGGGCCTATGCAGGGGAGCTTGAAGTTTGACCATGCCGGAACAGGCCGATGTCTCGGAGGAGCAGGTCGTCGCCTTCCTCAAGAACAACCCGGACATCTTCAAGGGCCACCCGGGCCTGCTCGCCGAGCTCGCCTTGACGCACGACTCCAGCGGCGCCATCTCCTTGATCGAACGCCAAGTGCAGGTGCTGCGCGAGCGCAACATCCTGCTGCGCCGCCAGTTGAATGATCTGCTGAGGGCGGCCCGCAGCAACGACGAGCTGTTCGCCAACGTGCGCACCCTGACCTTGGCCCTGCTCGATGTATCCGCTTGGCCGGAACTGAACGAGGTATTGGCCACCCACCTGGTGGTGGACTTTGACGCGGATTTCGTCTGCTGCCATCTGCTACGGGAGCAGCTGCATCTGGATCATGTGCTTGGCCACCCGGAGGCCCTGCCGACGGCGGTCTTCATCCGCAACGGGCAGCCGCGCTGCTTGGCCATGCGCAGCGGCGAACTACAGCAGGTCTTCCCCATGCAGGAACACGAACAGGATGGCAGCGCCGTGCTGCTGCCCTTGGCCTTGCGTTCCTGCGACGGCTGCTTGGCCATCGGCAGCCGCGACCCGCAGCACTTCCTGCCGGACATGGACACCCTGTTCTTGGGCTACATCAGCGATGTCATTTCGCGCATCATCGACCAGCTGTCCGCGGCGGTCGTGGGCGAGCGGCGTGGACGAGCAGCTTAACAACTTCCTCGACTACCTGCGGTTCGAGAAGCGCTACTCCCCCCACACCCTGAAAGCCTATCAGCGGGACATCGAGGGCTTCGCCGCCCAGACCGATGCGCCTTGGAGCGAAGTGCGGCCTCATCACCTGGCCGACATGGTGGCGCGGCGCCATGCCCGAGGGGCCAGCCCCCGCACCCTGCAGAGGTTGCTCTCCAGCCTGCGTAGCTTCTTCAACTATCTGGAGAAGCAGGGGATGGTGCGGAGCAATCCGGCGGCCGCCGCCAAATCGCCCAAGCGTAAGCAACGCTTGCCCAACACCCTGGATGCGGACATGACCGCCAAGCTGCTTGACTTCAAGCCCAAGAACGCCCTGGAAATGAGGGATTTGGCGATCATGGAGCTCTTCTACGGCAGCGGCGTTCGCCTGAGCGAATTGGTTCAGGCCGACATCCGCGACCTGGACTTGGCCAGCGGCATGATGCGGGTGACGGGCAAGGGCGCCAAGACGCGGGTGGTGCCCCTGACGGGCCAATGCGTAGCGGCGATTCAAGCCTACTTGGCCATCCGCCCCGGCGCAGTTCCGAGCGACGCGCTGTTTGTCACCCGGGACGGCGGCCGGGTCAGCCAACGCACGGTGCAGCAGAGGCTGAAGCGCTTGGGCATCGCCCGCCTGGGCAGCAACGTGCTGCATCCGCACATGCTGCGGCACAGCTTCGCCAGCCATCTGCTGGAGTCCTCCGGGGATCTGCGGGCCATCCAGGAAATGCTGGGCCACGCCGACATCGCCACCACTCAGATCTACACCCATCTGGATTTCCAGCACCTTGCCAAGGTCTATGACGCCGCCCATCCCCGGGCGGAACGGCAGCCGGAGTAGCGGTTCGCTTTTTTGGGTCCTGTGTCGTGTTCGATGTTAGCGCCAACGCCGCTGAACCGGCTTTCCCGGCTGCGGGAACCGCCTGCGCCATGCGCCCAAGCTTGCTGTCCCGGCCGCTTTGCTGGGTTCAAAAGCGGCTTCGGCATCGAGATTCCGAGTAGGGCGGGGCGTCGGCCCGTCTCTTTCCGTCATGCCCCGCATCAAGGTCATCACCTTCGATTTGGACGATACGCTTTGGGATGTGCAGAGGGTTCTTCGCGGCGCGGAGAAGCGGCTGACCGCTTGGCTGGAGGACCATGCGCCGGCCGCCGCCGCCCTCTACCGCAATGGCGAGGATGTTCTCGCCATGCGCCAGGACCTCATCGCTGCCCAGCCCCACTTGGCCCATGACATCTCCCGCTTGCGGGAGGAAATCCTATTCGTGCTGTTGCGGCGGGCGGGCTACCGCGAGGCCAGCGCCCGACAGGTTGCGGCTAGGGCCTTTTCCGTGTTCCTGGAGGCCCGGCATGACATCGAGTTCTTTGAAGGCGCCCTAGAAGCCCTCCATGACCTGTGCCAGCGCTACACCCTTGGTTCCCTCACCAACGGCAACGCGGACCCAAAGAAGCTGAAGCTGGACCGCTACCTGTCCTTCAGCTTTTGCGCCGCTGACGTGGGCGCCAGCAAGCCGGCGCCGGACCTGTTCCACAAGGCCCTGCGGCACAACGACGTCAGCCCTGGCGAAGCCGTGCATGTGGGCGACCATCCCAGCCACGACATCGCCGCCGCCGCCAGCGTCGGCATGCATACCGTCTGGACCCATGGCCCCGCGCAGCGCTCTAAGTGGCAAGTGGGGCTCTCGGCGTTGCCGACAGTGGCCATAACGCATCTCAACGAATTAGTGGGGGCCGTTGAGAGAATTGAGGGGCTATAGAGGACGGAATTGGCCCATCTTGGAAACCGGCCAGCCCGTTCAGCCGGAACAGCGTCCGCCGCCCAAGACGCAGAACCTTGAACAGTGGGGATGGTTGAGGAGCACCTCGCCCAAACTGTCGGCAAGGCGCACCCCTAAGGTGAACTCCGGTTGATATGGCAGCAGGGTGCAGCTCACCACCTCCGGCGCGACGGCCCCTTTGCGCTTCACCACCATGCGGGACGAGGCGCACATCAGGTCGTCTGGGCAAACGCCCAACAGCGCCCAGCACTTGGCGGTGACTTCCGGCGTGTCGGTCCGTTCGTCCATTTCCGGGAACAGGGTCAGCCGTTGTGGGCATTGCGCGTCCAAGTCGATGCCTTCTGTGCTGAACAACGTTTGGAAGCCGTCGCGTAGGGCTGCTTCTGCGTCTCCCCAGCGCCGCCGGCCGGCGACATGGACCGCGAAACCGTTGTCGCTGAGCCAGCGCAGGCCCTGCATCGCCGGCCGCCAGGAACGGCGGCCCCGCTCTTGTTCGTGCAGTTCGGGCCGGTAGTGATCGATGGAGACCCGCACCACGAGCTGATCTCCGTAGCGATGGCGCAGTTTCAGCAATTCGTCCGCCCGCTTCATCATGGGCCGCATGGCGTTGGTGAGCACCAAGGCCCGATAGCCGGCGGCAAGGCTGTCCCTCAGCATGCCCAGCAGATCCGGGTTCATGAAGGGTTCGCCGCCGGTGAAGCCGATCTCCTCGGTGCCGGCGCCAAGGGTCTCCAGCTCGTCGAGGAAGCCCCGTGCCTCCGCACGGCTCAGGTGGACCAAACGGTCATTGTGCGGGCTCGACTCGATGTAGCAATGCCCGCAGGCTAAGTTGCACAGGGTGCCGGTGTTGAACCAGAGTGTGCGCAGCCGCTTGAGCCGTACGCTGGCGCGACGCTCGCCATCGGCAGTGCGCAGCGGATCGACGAACTTCCTTGCGTTGGCGACGGTGCTGACGATGACCTCGCTCATGCCCTCAATTGGCCCATTCCTACCGATCTAGTTTTGACGCCGATGACGACGTTTCGTTCCCGTGCCCCTTGCCCGGACGGGCGTAAACCACGGTCGGATGCCGAACGAAGCCTTCCACCGTCGGCAACTCCTCCCGCCGAGCGGGAAGTTCGTAACTGAAGGGTTTTCATGCGAGGGGTTCCCCCTCGCGCTCCCCGGCTGAAGGCTCTTTCATGCGAGGGGTGTCCCCTCGCGCTCCCCGGCTGAAGGCTCTTTCATGCGAGGGGTGTCCCCTCGCGCTCCCCGGCTGAAGGCTCTCCCAGCATGGGCTTCGATGTACGCCTTGACGCTGTTCAAATTGGCCGGTAGCAGCGTCTTGCGCTCAGGGCGGCCCTTGAGCGCCTCCAAGGCGGGATGCGACGCGGCCAAACCCGTCGCGCCATCGACGGATTCGGGGAACTTGGCGGGATGGGCGGTGGCCAGGACGATCACCGGCCCCGGCAAGGCCAAGCGGCTGGCGGCGGCTAGGCCGACGGCGGTGTGTGGGTCTGCCGTGTAGCCGGTTTGCCGATGCGCCTCGCGGATCGCGGAGAGGGTGTCTTCGGTGTTGACGGTGGTGGCTAGAAACACGTCATCGCCAGGGGGGGCGGGCAGCTTGGCTTCGCCGGTGGCCTGAAAGTTTGTCATGAACGCCTTGAGAGCCTCGGCGTCGGCGTCCAAGTGATAGTAAAGGAAGCGCTCGAAATTGCTGGCCACCTGAATGTCCATGGCTGGGGAGACGGTGAAACGCACCTCGCCGCGTCGGTATCGACCGGAGGCGAAGAATTCCGCCAGAATGTCGTTCTCGTTGGTGGCGACGATTAGACGGTCGATGGGGAAGCCCATGTGCTTAGCGACGTAGCCGGCGAACACGTTGCCGAAATTGCCTGTGGGTACGCAGAACGACGGTGGGGGCAAAAGCCGGTCAAACGCCGCCGGGCCGGGGCTGGTGATGGCGTTGATCGGTTCATCCAAATCGGTTGGCTTAGCCACGCTGTGGCTGCCCTCGGCGGCGCTGTCGCCCGGTGCATCGCCGCTGCTTGTGCGCATGGACAGGCCATCTGTGGGCGAGTCTTGCGGTGCAGTCATCCGCAGGCTGGCGTAGGCGTAGTAGATGATCTGCGCCAACACCCGCGCCCAGTTCACGGAGTTGACCGCGCCGAGGGCATGGCGCTTCTTGAATGCAAGGTCGCCGAAGACGCTCTTCATCAGCGTTTGGCAATCGTCAAAACTGCCGTTGATGGCGAGGCAATGCACGTTGGCGTCCGCCACTGTGGTCATTTGCAGTTCCTGCAGGCGGCTGACCCGGCCATTGGGGTACATCACGAAGATGTCGATGCGCGGCTGGCCGCATACGCTGGCGATGGCGGCGCTGCCGGTGTCGCCGCTGGTGGCGCCCAGGATGTTGAGATGGGCGTTGCGCCGCTCGAGGATGTAGGCGAACAGGCGGCCTAGAAGCTGCAGGGCGATGTCTTTGAATGCCAGTGTGGGGCCGTGGAACAGCTCCAGAACGTCCACCGCCCCCACCGGCCGCAGGCGCACCACGCTGGCGCGGTGAAAACCGGCGTAGGCTTCGTCCACGAGGTCATCCAGGTCGGGCACGGGGATGTCATCAATGAACTTGGGCAGCAGCGCTTTGGCCAGCGCCGGGAAGGTCAAGCCTCTCAGGCTGCCCAGTTCGCTGGCCACGTTGGGGATCTTCTCCGGCAGCAACAGCCCCCCGTCCGGCGCCAAGCCAGTGATGACCGCATCCTGAAAACGCAGCGGCGCCGTGCTGCCGCGGGTGCTGATGTAGCGCATGGTTCCCAACCCGAGAAAAAGAAAGCGCCTTGGGCGAGTATCCCGCCCAAGGCGCTTTCCGTCCACCTCCTTTTTCCTTTGCTGGTCTCTTTCGCTCGTTCCCGCAGTCATTCCGTCGGGGAAGCGCCTACACCTTGACGAATTCGGGATAGGCCTCGATGCCGGTTTCGGCCAGGTCGGCGCCGATGTACTCCTCCTCTTCCGTGATGCGGATGCCCATGGTCGCTTTCAGCGCATACCAGACGATGAGGCTGAGGATGAAGGTCCAGGCGAAGATGCACAGGATGCCCAGGATCTGCGCCGTAAAGCTGGCTTCGGGGTTGGTGATGCAGACCGCCAGCAGCCCCCAGACGCCGGCCGTGCCATGCACGGAAATGGCGCCCACCGGGTCGTCGATCTTGAGTTTGTCCAAGGCGGAGATGGAGAACACCACTAGAATGCCGCCGCCGATTCCAACTAGCATGGACTGTTGAATGCTCCCCGTCAGCGGCTCCGCGGTGATGGACACCAGCCCGGCGAGAGCGCCGTTCAAGGCCATGGTGAGGTCCGCCTTGCCGTACAGCAGGCGAGCGGTAATGAGCGCCGCAATCAGCCCGCCGGAGGCGGCGATGTTGGTGTTGACAAACACTTGAGCGACGGCGTTGGCCTCGTCCACGTTGCTGAGCTTGAGTACGGAGCCGCCGTTGAAGCCGAACCAGCCGAACCAGAGGATGAACATGCCCAAGGTGGCCAACGGCATGTTGGCGCCTGGCAGGGCATGCACCTGGCCGTCCGCCCCGTACTTGCCGTTGCGCGGTCCTAGCAGCAGCACCCCGGCTAGGGCCGCCGTGGCGCCGCACATGTGGACCACGCCGGAACCGGCGAAGTCCAGGAAGCCGGCCTCATCAAGGGCGCCGCCGCCCCACTTCCAGAAGCCCTGCACCGGGTAGATGAAGCCGGTCATCATCACGGCGAAGATGAGGAACGCCCATAGCTTCATGCGTTCGGCCACCGCGCCGGAGACGATGGACATGGCTGTGGCCACGAACACGACTTGGAAGAAGAAGTCAGACCGCGCTGAGTAGTAGGTTTCTCCTCCAGAGGCCAGCACCGCGTCGGCGGCGTTCTCCTCGCCGATGCTGAGGCCCAGGATGGGCAGCCATGCGCCTTCTCCGGTGCCTGGGTACATGATCGCGTAGCCGCAAACCATGTACATGATGCAGGCGATGGCGAACAGCGCGATGTTCTTGGTGAGGATCTCCGAAGTGTTCTTGGCGCGCACCATGCCGGCCTCCAGCATGGCGAAGCCCGGCGCCATGAACATCACCAACACCCCCATGACCAAGAAGTAGAAGGTGTCGAGCGCATAGTTGGTTTGAATCAGATCTTCCACGATCATGTCTCCTTGTTAGGGTTCTGCGCCGCTGCGCCGGTCCGCAATGGCTAGCGGACATCGGCGCTACACCGCTTCGGAACCGGTTTCCCCGGTGCGAATGCGCACCGCTTCCTCCAAGGAGGTGACGAAAATCTTCCCGTCACCCACCTTGCCGGTGTTGGCGGACTTGGTGATGGCCTCCAAGACCTGGTCGAGCAGGGCGTCGTCCACCGCGACCTCCACCTTCACCTTGGGCAGAAAATCGACGACGTACTCCGCCCCTCGATAGAGTTCGGTGTGGCCCTTCTGCCGCCCGAAGCCTTTGACCTCGGTGACCGTCATGCCCTGCACCCCGATGCCGGATAGCGCTTCGCGCACGTCATCGAGCTTGAAGGGCTTGATAATGGCTGTTACGAGTTTCATGTTTTGTCTCCTGTTGGATGTGGAAGATCCTTGCGCACCAAGGCGGTGCGCAAGGATTTTCTCTCAATTACAGGCTTTTCGATACCGACAGCACCACGGTTGTGTCGCACAACTTGGTGCCGTCGAAGCATTCACTCTGGCTTAGATTGGTGCCGATTAGGGTGAGGCCCCAATCCAAGCCGAAGCCGGAAGTGCCCAGCCCCACCGAATAGTCGATGTAGCTGTCGTCGGGATCATCCACGTCGCCGATGCCGAAGGCCTCGCCGGCGTCCTTCCCGTCAAAGAGGTTGAAGCCGAAGTGGAAATCCAGCGAGATGTTCTCCGCCAAGCCCAGGGAATAGTCGCCGTAGAGATACCAAAAGGCATCCGTGCCGGCGAAGTAGTCGGGGGAAAAATTGGCGCCCAGGGTCAAGTCCTGGAAGGAGAGGCTGCCGTAGATCTCCAAGTAGTCCAAGTCTGGCGAGGCGTCATCCTCCGGGTAGCCGTAGTAGATCACCCCGGCGTCCACCGCGGTGCTCTCGGACAGGTCCATGCCGAAGCCGCCGTAGTAGTCAACTTCGACAGTGCCGCCGGACCAGCCGCCCACGTTGGAGGCCCAAGTGCCGAAGTAGAGGCCGCTGTCCAAGGCGATGTCGAAACCGCCTTGGATGGCTTGGGATCGGTCGCCTTGGGAAATGCCGCGGAAGCGGTAGTCCGTCTGGTAGGCCACGTTGCCGGAAAACTCCGCCGCAGCGGCGTAACCCGCCGCCATGGCCAGAACGCCTGCAAGTAGTTTTTTCATGGTTTCATCTCCATTAGTTGATGGGTTCGCCGCATTGGTGGCCGTTGCCTTAAAAGACGGGCCTAAAGCGCAATCAAGATTCGTGCCAAACTGGTTTGCGGCGGTGCCAGCTGGGATTTTCCCTAGGCATCGGGGCGGGATTGCCCTGCTTAGGTTCCGAATTGGTGCGCTTGTACGCACCATCTTAGTGCATTGGTTGCCCGGCGATGCGGCGGGGTCGCACATCACAGAGTGGCGCATTCGCACGGCCATGTAGGACATTGGCCCTAGAGATGGTGCTGCGGGATGGTTAGCATGGCCCCGTTGCAGGAACTAGGCCCCCGTCCATGACCGAACAAAAAACACCCCTCGAGACGCTCATCGAACGGATTCGCCAACTGTTGGACGGCCGAGCGCCGGCGGCGGTGGGGGACGAGATCCAACATGCCATTGAGCGCTTTTTCGAAGCGTTTCAACTGGTTCCCCGGCGGGAGTTTGAGGTGCATATGCAGGCGTTGCGGGATCTGCAGGCCTTGGTGGCCGGCCTCGAAAGCCGAGTAGGGAACCTGGAAGCGGCGCGGGATTGAACCCTTCCGCCTCCAGGACGCCGCGGATTGCGGCGGTGCGCACCCGTGCACAGCTCGGCATGGCTTCGCCCAGGGTCACGGTGGAGGCGCACATCGGCGCCGGCTTGCCGCGTTTCACCTTGGTCGGCTTGCCGGAAACCGCCGTGCGCGAAGCCCGTGACCGGGTGCGCAGCGCCATTGAGAACAACCGCTTCCGCTTTCCGCAAGGCCGGGTGGTGGTCAATCTGGCCCCGGCGGACCTCGCCAAGCAGGGCGGACGCTTCGACTTGGCTATCGCCATGAGCCTGCTGGCCGCCACCAGCCAAGTGGCCACGGAACACCTGCACCGCTTCGAGTTCCTGGCGGAGCTCGGCTTGTACGGGGCGCTGCGGCACACCCGGGGCGTGTTGCCGGCGGCCTTGGCCATGCAGGCGCAGGACGCCATCCTGGTGGTCCCGGAAGCCAACCGGGCGGAGGCCGAGTTGGTTAGCTCCCGCGCCTTGGCGCCCTGCGCCCAGCTGCGCGATGTGTTGGAGTTGGTGGCCCATCCGGAGAAGGCGCAGCCGCTCAAGGCCGGCAGCCCGCCAACCCCGGTCGAGCATGAGGATTTGATTGGCTTGGTGAAGGGCCAGCAGACAGCCAAGCGGGCGTTGCAGGTAGCGGCGGCCGGCGGCCACCACTTCCTGATGGTGGGGCCGCCGGGCGTCGGCAAGACCATGCTGGCCCGAAGCCTGGTGGGCCTGCTGCCCAAATTGACGGAAGCCCAAGCGTTGGAAGTGGCCGCTGTCTATTCCAGCGCTGGGCTGATTCGGGAGGCATATGATCTGGTGCCTTGGCGGGATCCGCACCACTCCGCCACCGCTCCGGCGATCATCGGCGGCGGCCATAGCGCCACCCCAGGGGAGGCTTCCTTAGCCCATCACGGCGTACTCTTTCTGGATGAGATGCCGCATTTTCAGCCCCGGGTGCTGAACCTGCTGCGGGAGCCGCTGGAAACCCAGCAGGCCACCATCACCCGGGCCAACTATCGGGTGACCTTTCCGGCCAACTTTCAACTCATTGCCGCCATGAACCCCTGCCCGGTCGGCCGTGTCTGCGCCGAAGGCCTGTGCCGCTGTCAACCGCGCCAAGTGCAAGCGTACCAGGCGCGGGTGTCCGGCCCCTTGCTGGACCGCATCGACATGCAGCTCTGGTTGCCCAACCTGCCCAAGGAGTTGCTGGCGGAGCGCGACGGGCCGGCAACGGATGGCCACGCCCTGGCTGCCGAAGTGGCCGCCGCCCGGCGTCGGCAGGCCACCCGTCAAGGTGTCTTGAACGGCCATTTAGCCGGCCCGTTGGCGGCCAAGCAGGCGCCCCTGACCGGCGCTGCGCAAGCGCTGCTGACCCAGGCCATCGACAAGTACCACCTGTCCGCCCGCAGTTACCACAAGATCATCAAGGTGGCCTGGACCATCGGCGACCTGAACCAAGCGGAGAACGTCGGCGCGGCGGAAGTGGCCGAGGCCCTAAGCTACCGCGCCATCGACTGGGAAAGAATGGGGCGGCAGTGAGCTGCGCTCTGAACGGGCCGGAATGGCGCGGGAACTTTCAAAACAAGAAGAGGGCATGGGAAATGCAATGTGTTAGGGTGCATAAACCATGGACGGGTTGCGTTATGGGCACTGAAATTTGGGCGATAGTGGCAGTGGGCGTGGCGTTGGCTGGGCTTATTCTCTCCGTCAATCGCAATCTGCGCAGCGACATGGCCGATATCCGCAGGGACGTGGGCGATGTGCGCGAGCGCATCGCCCGGCTGGAAGGCATGTTTGAGGGCTTCACCGGGCGGGGTTCTGAAAGGCCCTAAACCAGCCCGTACGCTGGCTTCGCAAGGGTTCTGGTTCTGGTCACAAGGCCCAGTGTTGGCGGTTGGTCGGAGCTGGCGCTGGGTGTGCAGCGGCTGGGGTTCTTTTCATGCGAGAGGTTCTCCCTCGCGCTCCCCGGCACTCCCATCCTGTAAAATGACCGCCGTGGATGCAGCCTTCTTCTTGCTGACGGCGTACGCTGTCGCCATCGTCGCCGCCTCCCTGTTCGGCGGTTGGCTGCCGTCCGCTGTGCGCATGACTCACACCCGCATCCATTTGGCCATGAGCGTAGTGGCCGGCTTGATTCTCGGCGTGGCTCTTTACCACCTCATGCCCCACGGTTTGGCGCGGCTGGTCGGGCCGGAGGCGATCGAAGCGGTCGTGTGGTGGACGATGCTGGGCATGATCTTCATGGTGGTGTTGCTCAGGGTTCTACCTTTCCACCAGCATGACTTCAGCAGCGGCGCCCATGACACCGGCGCACACTCCTTGAGCTGGATGGGCATTGCTTCGGGCATGAGTTTGCACTCCTTGGTTGAGGGGCTTGCGCTCGGCGCAAGCGTCCGGGCTGGCGGTGTCGGGCTTGTTGGCGGTGGTGTGTTTCTGGCGATTTTTCTGCACAAGCCCTTGGACGCCCTGTCGATCACCGGCATCATGCAAGCCGCCCATTTGCATGGCCGCGCCCGCCGGATGGTCAACGTTGGCTTCGCCTTGATCTGCCCGACGGCGGCTTTTCTGACATTTTGGGGCGTGGGGCTGGTCGGCACTGGGCAGGAGGCGCTCGTGGGCCGTGCGCTGGCGTTCTCCGCCGGTGCCTTTCTATGTATTTCTCTCAGCGACCTGCTGCCGGAAATTCACTTCCACAGCCATGACCGCGGCAAGCTCACCTTGGCCTTTCTGGCTGGAATTGGCTTGGCCTACGCCATGCATCTAGTGGAGTCCGACGCCATGCACGGGGGATAATGCGCAGCGCCCGAATTCCGACGCCCCGCCCCTCGGCGAAGCGGCGTTTGCTTGGCGCCGACTGCCGTGCTGGCGGACAGGCTCGACATCGGATCCAGGCGCGGGAGGTTAGGCCGCCGCCCTGGTCACCCAGCTAAGCGTGTCGTCCAAGCCCCGCTGCAGCTTGCTGAACAGTTCATCCACCTGATCTTCGTTGATGATGAGCGGCGGGCAGATGGCCAAGATATCCCCAATGTTGCGCAGTATCAGGCCGTGGGCGATGCACCGGTCGGCGCAGTGTCCGCCGACTTGTTGCGCCGGCGGAAACGCCGTCTTGGTGTCTTTGTCCGCCATAAGCTCCAAGCCGCCGAGCAGCCCCCGGCCGCGGCTGTCGCCGACCAAGGGGTGGTCGGCCAGAAGCGCCAACCGCTCCTGAAACGCGACGCCCATCTTGGCGGCGTGAGCGAAGATGTCCCGCTCCTCCATCAGCTCCAGGTTGCGCAGCGCCACCGCCGCGCACACCGGGTGGCCGGTGTAGGTGAAGCCGTGACCAAAGAGGCCGTTCCTGGCGCTGGTTTCAATGAAGGGCTCGTACATGAACTCGGGAATGAGCACTGCCGAAATGGGCTGGTAGGCGGAGCTGAGCGCCTTGGCGAGGCTCATGGTGGTGGGTTTGATGCCCATCGTCTGGGCGCCAAAGGCATTGCCGGTGCGCCCGAAGCCGCAGATCACCTCGTCGTCGATGAACAGGATGTCGTGTTTGGCCAGAAGCGCCTGCACCTTGTCGTAATAGCCGTGCGGCGGCACGATGACGCCGCCGGCCCCCAACACGGGTTCGGCGATGAAGGCGGCGATGGTCTGCGGCCCCTCGCGGAGGATCAGGTCCTCCAGGTTGGCGACGATGCGGTCGCGGAATTGCGCCTCCGTCTCCCCTGCCTGCCCGTCCCGGTAATAGTGCGGCCGGTCCGTGTGCAGCACCTCCTTGATGGGCAGATCGAAGCTCTTGTGGAATGGTGGCAGGCCGGTGAGGGAGCCGGAACCGATGGTGGCGCCGTGATAGGCGCCAAGGCGGGAGATGATCTTTTTCTTTTCCGGCTTGCCAATGGCGTTGTGGTAGTACCACATCAGCTTGATTTGCGTGTCGTTGGCGTCGCTGCCGGACAGTCCAAAGAACACTCGGCCAACCTCGAAGGGCGCCATGGACTTCAGCTTTTCCGCCAGCAGGATGCTCGGCTCATGGGTTCTGCCGGCAAACAGTTGGGAGTAGCTGAGCTTTTTCATTTGCGCAGCCGCCACCCTGGCCAACTCCTCCTCGCCGTAGCCCAGCGCGGTACACCATAGCCCGGCCAAGCCCTCTAGATATTGGTTGCCTTGGTTGTCCCACAGATAGGCCCCCTTGGCCCGCACATGCACGAACGGCCCCTCGCGGTGCAACTGCTGCAAATTGGTGGTGGGGTGCAGCAGATGCTCCAAATCCCGGGCCTCCAAGGAGCTGGGGGGCATTTCATTGTGCAGGGGGTCGGCCATGATGTCCTCCGATTTTCCGCCCGGCGAGGCACTGCCCCAGACCTGTGCGAAGCGTGTTGCCGAGCCTAAAGATCAGCGTTCGCCACCCGCCTTGGACGTTTCGGAAGCGGAGCGGGGAACGCTTGGATGTGTTGCCCAAGTCTAAGCTGCGCAGCCCATATGCTGCAACCGCAGGCCCAAGGATTCGGCCACCTTGGGGTGGCGCACGGCACCATCCTGCACGTTCAGGCCGGCGGCGAATCCGGCATCGTTCTTGAAAGCCCGCCGCCAACCCTGTTCGGCCAAGGCCTTGACGTAAGGCAGGGTGACGTTGTTCAGGGCCAAGGTGGCCGTGCGGGCCACTGCGCCCGGCATGTTGGTGACGCAGTAATGCACCAACCCTTCCTCAATGAAGGTCGGGGCGTCATGGGTGGTCGGGCGGCTGGTCTCGAAGCAGCCGCCTTGGTCGATGGCGATGTCCACCATGGCCGCTCCGTTCTTCATTTCCCGCACTAGGCCGCGGGTGACCAGTTTCGGTGCGGCGGCGCCAGGCACCAGCACGGCGCCGATCACCAGATCTGCCGCCAGCACTTCTTGGCGAACGGTTTGCGGGGACGCCATCAGCACCCGGGCGCGGTTGGCGAACTGCTCGCTCAAGGCGCACAAACGGTTGACCGATTTGTCCAGGACGGTGACATCCGCCTGCAGGCCGGTGGCCATGATCGCCGCTTGGGTGCCGGCCACGCCGCCGCCAAGAACAACCACCTTGGCCGGCGCCACGCCCGGGACGCCGCCGAGCAGGAGGCCACGCCCGCCGCTGGCTTTTTGCAGGGCGTAGGCGCCCACTTGCACGGACATGCGCCCGGCCACCTCGCTCATGGGCCGCAGCAGGGGTAGGGCACCTCGGTCGTTCTGGACGGTTTCATAGGCGATGGCGGTGACGCCGGCGTTCATCAGCGCTCGGGTCAGCGGTGCGTTGGCCGCCAAGTGCAAATAGGTGAAGAGGATCTGCCCCGGCCGCAGCCGGGCGCATTCGTTCAGCAGCGGCTCCTTGACTTTAACGACCAGCGCCGCGGCGAAGGCGTCCTCCGCCGTGCCGATTTCGGCCTTGGCATCTTGGTAGTCCCCGTCGCTGAAGCCGATGCCGGCGCCAGCGCCGGCCTCCACCACCACCTCGGCGCCTAGGGCGGTCAGTTCCGCCACGGCGTCTGGCGACAAGCCCACCCGATATTCATGAACCTTGGTTTCCTTCGGCACCCCGATGCGCATGACATGGTCTCCGTTGCGGCCTGTTGCCGCGAATTCAATGTAAAGCCAATGTATGTGAGGTCCGGCAAAATAGTCTTTCTTTCTTGCGCCTTATGGCGTATTAGGTGCAAGTATTTCTGATAAATCGGGGTTTCCATGCAAGATTACGACCAGCTGGACCGAACCGACCGCCGCCTTCTGCACGAGCTGCAACAGAATGCCAAGCTGACCAACAATGTCTTGGCGGAGCGGATCAGTCTGTCCGAATCCGCCTGCCTGCGGCGGGTGCGACGGTTGGAGGAAACCGGCATGCTGTGCGGCTACGTCGCCTTGGTCGATCAATCCAAGGCCGGCTATCCGGATAATGTGTTCGTCACCATCACCCTGGAAAGCCAGCAACAAGCGGATATGGCCGCCTTCGAGCGGGAGGTGAAGAAGCTGCCGGAGGTGATGGAATGCCACATGATGTCCGGCGAATCGGACTACCTGCTGCGGGTTATCGTCCGCGACGCCAGGGACTACGAGCGCATCCACAGCCGCTTTCTCACCCGGCTGCCGGGCGTTGACCGGGTGCATTCCAGCTTCGCCCTGCGCACGGTGCTCAAGCGTACCGAGCTGCCGATTCGCAGCTAGTGTCCTGTCCCGCCCAGTTAGGGCTTTGCGCTTTCCGTCACTCAAGACAATCGCTAGCTCGGACAGCAAGGGCCGGCTGGCAAGTGCCGAGGGGCCAGAAATCCCGTCCTAGTGTCCTGTCCGCGGGTGCGTCCGCCTTCAGCAACCTGGGGCACTCGACGTAGTTACCGCATTTGCGCCGCCCCTCGCCAAGCTGGCCACTTCGCAGACATGCACGGCGAGGTCCGTGCCGCCCACCTGCAGGAAAACACCCTCTTTTTGACCATATAGCTGTGCAAATCCTTCATGTTGGTATAGATTTGCCTAGATGATTTCTCGATCCTTACAACAGACCCTCAGCCGGCTATTGGACTTCAACCCCGCCGTTTTCCTCGTGGGGCCACGCCAAGTGGGCAAGACCGCCTTGGCGCAGGTGATCGCAAGACAGCGCAACGCCGTGTATGTGGACTTGGAGCGGCCCAGCGACTTAGCCAAGGTGGGTGACCTGGAGCAATATTGCAGCCTCCATGCGGACCGGCTGCTGATTCTCGATGAGGTGCATCAGGCACCGGGAATCTTCGCCCCTTTGCGCAACGTCATCGAAGAGCGGCGGCGCGCCGGCAAGCGAACCGGACAGTTCCTGCTGATCGGCTCCGCTTCCATCGACATGCTCAAGAAATCCAGCGGAACCCTGTCCAGGCGCGTCGGCTACTGCGAACTGCATCCGTTCAACGTTCTCGAAGTGGGCGATGAGAACCTACGCCAACTCTGGTGTCGAGGCGGTTTTCCAGAAAGCTATCTGACCCAGGGCGATGGACGCAGCTTGGACTGGCGGCGGAACTTCATCCGCACCTACCTGCAGCGGGACCTGCCCGCCTTGGCGCCGCGCATCCCTGTTGAAACCCTTTGGCGTTTTTGGACCATGCTGGCCCACAACCAAGGCCAAGCCTTCAATGCCACGGCCTTGGCCAAGGGCTTGGACGTAGGCGCGGTCACGGTGGGGCGATACCTGGACCTGATGGCGGACCTGTTGTTGGTGCGTCGCGTACAGCCTTGGGCCAGCAACCTCGGCCGGCGGGTGGTCAAGGCGCCCAAGGTCTATGTGCGGGACAGCGGCATCTGCCATGCTTTGCTCGGTATCCGCACGATGGATGATCTGTTGGGCCATCCGGTGGTGGGCGGTAGTTGGGAGGGCTTCGTGGTGGAGAATATCCTGGGCGTTCTACCGCAACGGGCTTCGTTCGGGTACTACCGCACGGCCGGCGGTGCGGACGTGGACTTGGTGGTGCGCCTCGGCGGTGATCTTTGGGCCGTCGAGATCAAGCACAGCAGCGCCCCCAAGGTGTCCCGGGGCTTCCACAGCGCCTGCGAGGACCTGCGCCCCAACCGCCGCTGCGTGGTTTATGCCGGGGAGGAGAGCTTTCCCTTAAGCGCGGACATCAAGGCGATGACGCTGCCGGACATCGTGGAGATGTTTGCGGAAGCCTGAACAACCCTGAAACTTGGATGGTGGACGCCCCCTAGAAGTACACCCTGGCAACGCGCTTTGTGATGCCGGTGAGAATCTCGTAGGCGAAGGTGTTGGCTTTTGCCGCCACTTCTTCCACGGGCAAGTTTGCGCCGAACGCCTCTACCCAATCCCCTGGCGCCAAGTCAACCCCGGTCATGTCTATGGTGGTCAAATCCATGGAGATGCGTCCGACGACGGGGCAGCGACGGTCCTTGGCAAACAGGGCGCCGCAGTTGGAGAGCAGCCGCGGCAAGCCATCGCCATAGCCGATGCCGACCACCGCCACGCGCATCGGCGCTTCAGCCTGGTAGGAAGCGCCGTAGCCGATGGTCTCACCGGGCGGCAAATCCCGCGTCAGCACCACCTGGCCTTCCAAGCTGGCGACGGGCTGCATCGGATTGGGGCGGTCCGCCCAGGGATTGCCGCCATAAAGGCCGATGCCGGGACGCGCCAAGTCGCCCTGAAAGGCGGCCTCGCTCAAGGTTCCGGCGGAGTTGCCAATGCTGAAGGGAACGCCGGGAAATCTCGCCCGCAGCGCTTTGATGCGCGCCAGTTGCAAGGCGTTGAGGGGATGGTTCGGCTCATCGGCACAGGCGAGATGGGTGATCAGGAGGCTGATGCGGTGGCCGTTGAAGACATCGACGCCGACGTTCCAGTGAAACCCCAGACGGTTCATGCCGGTGTCCACATGCACGGCGACCGCGTCTTGGCAATGGGGTGCCCAGAGAGCCAACTGCGCGGGGCTGTTCAACACGGGGATGAGGCCATGCTCCGCCAATGTTTCAACCGTCTCTGGCAAGGCGCCTTCAAACACAAGGATGCTGGGCTTGTTCAGTTTCCGCCGCAACGCCACGCCCTCCGCCGCTCGCGCCACGAACAAATGCCGACAGCCGGCGTCAACGAACGTCCGGGCAACCGCCAACGCGCCCAACCCGTATCCATCCGCCTTGACCACGGCGCCGACCGCGCCGTCGGCGGCAGCACGGAACTTCCGGTAATTCGCCACCAGCGCCTGCCGGCTGATGCGCAGCCGGGCGGTCATCGGATCCTGCCCGCTACTGAAGAGCTGCGACGGCTTGAGCCGATTTTCCCATGCACGCTTGAGCCGCCCCATTGGAGTATCGCGCCATTCCCCTCCCGACCGCGGTAAAACTGGAACGATCGGGCGAATTGTAGCCGCCCGTCGTACCGCCAGTCTGGGGCGGGCGTCCTTTCGACATTGGACGGGAGGACATCAGGCCGCCACCTGTCCCGCCCTCCTTAGTACCGGCCAGCAGAGGCTGAAGCCCAGCCAGAAGCAAACCGCGGCGAACCAGCCAGTGGCCGAGAAGCCACATTTCGCCGATAATTAGGGTGCCTTGCAACTTGGCTTAAGTCCATGTCAAAACCTCCCAGCCTTGAGGACATCCGCGCTCTGGTTGGCCATCGCTTCCCCGGCGGGGTTTATAGCATCGCCCACTGGGAGAACTTTCTGCTCACCGAATGCACCGGCGCAGCGCCGCTGCCCGATGGCTTGGCCCATCCGGTGGCGCTGTTTCATGCGCCCATTCTAGGCGCCAAGACGACCATCAAAGAGATGTTCACAGTGGGGTACGCGGAGTCTGACTTTTCCATTGGCATCGAAAGCTACGACTGGGAGGTTTTCCAACCCCTACGCGAAGAAACCCCCTATCAAGTCACGGGAGAGGTGAGCGAGGCGGATCGTTGCGCTACGGAAAGCCACGTCTTTGACCGCATTCAGTTTCGTTTTGAGCTGTTCGCCCCGAACGAGGCGTTGGCCGCCCGCTCCACCATCACTTGGCACTACCGGCGCAGTCTTCAGCCGGATGGGTCCGAACGGGCGCTTGCTCTCCCTGCCGATGCAGAGCATGCATCCGCAGCGTCGGTTGGCGCTCCGCCCATAGCCGGTTCAGGCGGTTTGGAAGGTGAGGAAGGCGAGGTTCCACCTTGGCTTATGGAGCGGGTGCGCCCCGAGCGCATGCGCACCATGGCGGCCATTCTGCGCGATCCGAACCCGGTGCATTGGGACCCGTCGGTGGTGGAGCAGTTGGGCTTCGGCCATCACACCATCAATCAAGGGCCGCTCGGCCTGAGCTACATGGTCAACATGCTGCACGCTTGGGCCGGCCCGGAGTGCCTGCGCCGGCTCTTCATGCGCTTCCCCTTGGTCATCTTGGATGGCGACCGCATCACCGCCCGCGGGCGGGTCACCAACAGGCGCGAAGCGGGCGACGAACGGCTCGCGGACTGCGACATCTGGCTGGAGCGGGAAGGCACGGCGCCGCCGCTGCTGGGCAAGGCCACCGTTGCCCTCGGCCCAGCTTAGCCGCGCCGCATACGCCCGTCAGGCCAAAGCCACGCCCTAGTCGGGCGGCGGCTGCCCCCAGCGGTTCCAGAAGGCTATCTCTCGTGCGTCCAGTCGTTGCGCCCGCTTGAGCTTGGTGCCCTTGGCGTAGGCGATGGGCAGCATCACGGTCAACACCGCACCTTGCGGCATGTCGATGATTTCGGCCACCTCCGCTTGCCGAGAGGCCAGCAGAGAGGTCCAGGTGGCGCCAATGCCCCGCGCCCGCAACGCCAGCATCAACGACCAAGCCGCCGGCAGAATGGAGCCGAAATAGGCGACCTGGGTGGGCAAGCCCTCATCCGGTGGCGGCAGCGCGTTGCAGACCAGGATCATGGCCGGGATTTCATGCAGGCGGCCGATCAGGGCCTGCTGAGTCGGCTTGATCTCGATGCCTCGCTGCTCCGCCAGTTGCTGCAGGCTGTCCCGATACAGCGCCGCCAGCCGGGCCTTGGCCGCCGCCTTCTGCACCACCACGAAGCGCCAACTTTCGCCGCCCAAGCCGACGGGCGCCTGGGCCGCGATGTTGACGCAGTCCAGAATCACCTTCCGCTCCACTGGCCGCGCAAAGTCCAAGTGTCGCCGCACGGAGCGGGCCGTGGCCAGCACGTTGTCGATCTTGGCCAGGTCGGATGGCTGTTCAGGGTTGTGGTTGCTGTGTTCCGGCATCTTTGGCGTCCTGTCCCGTTAAAAGGCGAGCGAGGGCTGCGCCTCCCTTCGCAGTGACTCAAACGACAGGCGAAGCCTAGCCCTGCGGCGGGTTGTGGTCTAGCAAGTCGAAGCCATGTGCATTGGCGCGGGACAGCTATTATTCTTTCCACGAGGGGAATGGGTGACAAACAGATGCAGAACCCAGAAGTCGAAGAAATACGCCATTCGGTTCGGTCTCTGTGCGCCAAGTACGGGGAGGATTACTGGCTGGAGCTGGACCGGGAGCGGGGCTATCCCACCGAGTTCGTCGCCGAGCTTACCGCGTCCGGCTTTCTCACGGTGCTCATCCCCGAACGCTACGGCGGCGCCGGTCTTGGCGTTTACGAGGGTGCCGTGGTCATGGAGGAGGTCTGTCGCTCCGGCGCCCATGCCGGGGCCTGCCATGCGCAGATGTACGTCATGGGCTCCGTGCTGCGCCACGGCAGCGAGGCGCAGAAGCAGGCGTATTTGCCGAAGATAGCCGCCGGCGAACTGCGCCTGCAGAGCTTCGGCGTCACCGAACCCACCACCGGCACGGACACCACCAACCTAAAGACCACCGCCCGCAAGGAGGGCGACGTCTATGTGGTCAACGGCCAGAAGGTGTGGATCAGCCGCATCGAGCATTCCGACCTGATGGTGCTGCTGGCCCGCACCACGCCCAAGGATCAAGTGCGGCGCAAGACGGAGGGCCTTTCCGCCTTCATCGTCGATGTCAACGAGGCCAAGGGCAACGGCCTGGAAATCCAGCCCATCGAATCCATGATCAACCATCATAGCTGCACCCTGTTCTTCGACGATCTGCAAGTGCCCGCGGCCAACCTGCTCGGCCAGGAGGGGGAGGGCTTCAAGGTCATCCTGGACGGCATGAACGCGGAGCGCATCCTCATCGCCGCCGAATGCGTCGGCGACGGCCGCTACTTCATCGACAAGGCCAGCACCTACGCCAAGGAGCGCGAGGTGTTCGGCCGGCCCATCGGCCAGAACCAAGGCATTCAGTTCCCCATCGCCCGCTGCCACGCGGAGGTGGAGGCGGCTTGGCTGATGGTGGAGAGGGCCGCCCGCCTGTTCGACGCGGGGGAGAAATGCGCGGCGGAGGCGAACATGGCGAAGATGCTGGCCTCCGAGGCATCTTGGCGGGCCGGTGACGTCTGCCTGCAAACCCACGGCGGCTTCGCCTTCGCCAAGGAGTACCACATCGAACGCAAGTTCCGCGAAACCCGCCTGTACCAAATAGCCCCCATCTCCACCAACCTGATCCTGAGCTACATAGGCGAGCACGTTTTGGGGATGCCGCGGTCGTTTTGAGGCGGATGCGGCAATGGGTGATCGCGGACCTATCAGCGGGCAGTCGCTGGGCAGCTCCACAAACCACTACAAGCTATTGACAGGGCAAAGCAGCATGCGTGACCAGCTAGCGGGCGTCTTGGGTGACTTCATACGAATGCCTACCCTGTGCGAAGGCAGCCGGTGGCAGGAGACCGAATTTGAGTTTTGTGAAG
Source organism: uncultured Pseudomonadales bacterium (assembly GCA_958296025.1). Lineage (GTDB taxonomy): Bacteria > Pseudomonadota > Gammaproteobacteria > Pseudomonadales > Azotimanducaceae > Azophilus. The sequence goes on along the minus strand of OY282430.1, from coordinate 3,283,554 downwards.
CTCCGCACTCCCGCCCAAGGCCTTTGCTACGAAAACAAAGGGCAGTTTACCTATTCTTCCGGGGGCAGGAGTGGCTACGAATCGGACAAGCAGGCTACTCCGCACGCTTCACGAGCCAACATTATGGAACTAGACGCGCCGGCAGCTCACTTGCAAGGGACATCTGGGCAAACAGACAGGAGTTCGGTTTCGGTGGTAGGGAAGATGGCGTGGGCGACTGGATAATGCAGAACTGCGGCAGGGCAAATATCAGGCTTGCCGTTGGGTGGCCAAAAGAGATTTCACTGCTTTTGGAGTCCTATCTCCACTATCGCTTGCGCCCGCGCTTTGAAGGTACACGACCGCGTCAACCAAACCAAGCCACCACTTAGCCGTAGCACCCAGAAAAGCCGTGTGCAGAGCCTTTGGTTGTTCAAATCAAAATCCTCTAGGTTGGACGAATATCTGGAAATTTAGTCGTCTGTAGAAATTTGCTAGCCGTTCGCAATTTTTCGTCATTTTTCGTTTTTCCTAAACAAAATCAATAGATTGTCCGAAAATTAAACTGGCACAAATTCGCCGTCTCCTTCGTGCCATCATGAATGGCGCATCCAGAGCGAGCCGCCGCCCGCATTCAACGGCGCATGGCCCGCCAAGGTGTATCCCGATTCATCAGCCAACTGACAGACTAGCCGAACTCCGGTAAACGCGGAGCATTCCTTTGGTGGAAAGTTGGCATTCCAACCCCCCAAGCGCCGCCGCGCCAATAGGTTGTTTTTTAAGAAAATTCGGGTTTTCGGACTAGGCGGGAAACGGTCAAAAATGCCGAAAAATTGCGTCTGCCGCGACCCAACAACGCCCCGGAAACCGATTAAGCGCCTCCAGGGGCAGCGGCGCAGATGGCGCTATCGCCTTGGCGACTACCGCATAATCTATTGGCTGGACAAGCACGAGCATAGGGTTGTCCTAGAGCGGTTCGGCCTTGTTCGGCCTTCGCCGGGATGTTTACAAAGGTCTGGATAGCTGACCAGCGGTAAACGCTCAATACAGGCTAAATCGCTCTACCAGCATCGCCTCTTCAATCCCCTGTTCAGCGCCGAGTTTATCCATACTTGTATTACCGTCTGGACCTAGACTCCCACATCTTGTCAACTTCCTTCATTGCCTTGATTAGCTGCCTGACTTCATCCTTTTTCGGTTCGGGATCTAAATGGATTGCCAGATTGCGAATTCTACGCGCTTCCTTACATTTAGCAATAATTGCCTTACTTCGACCCCTAATCCCCTAATAAGGGTCTGCTGGGTGGAGTTTGAGGGAATTTGGCGGCGGTTCGGTCTGACGTCAAGGTTTGGCGGGGCGTTTGCGCCGGGTTTGGCGTTTGTTGGGGGCTGTGAAGCGGTGGGGGGCTTGGCGGGAGGGGTGTTTTTCGGCCATTGGGCCGAAGGGCGTCCCGCCTTGGGTTGTCAAGGCGTGTTTAGGCGGGGGTTCGGGTTGGGTTCGCCGGGCGCTGCAGCTCACTCCAGTTGAACCGCGGCCGCGTAGATCCAGTCGAGTCGGAGGTTGGACTTGGCGAAGTCGAGGCGCCAGCGCCCGGCGGCCTTGACCAGTCGGGCGACCGTTCGGATGAAGTGCCGGATGAGGGGTCGCAGTCCGTGCTTGCGGGCGGACTTGGGCAGCAGGTTGAACTGCACGGCGCGCAGGAGCATCTGCGCCAGTTGGCCGCAGGCGTAGAAGACTTGGTTGGCCAGCAGCTTGCGGCAGGGCGGGTGGTGCAGGTCCAGGTCCCGCAGCGGCCCCTTGAAGGCGTTCTCCTGGCCCTGCTTGCCTCGGTGGCGGCGCACCAACTCCGCAAGCGGCAGGTCATCCCGGGAGACGAGGATGACCGTGTGGACGGGAAAGAGGTCCCCTTGGGCGTCCTCGAGGAACTTGCGGACCACGACGTAGGGGTGCTCGACCCATCCATCCGGCCTGTGGCGCACCAGCACCGCCTCCTCGCAAAGGCCGACGTCCTCCCAGGCGGACTCCGGCAGGCCCTGAAGCTGCGCCAGCACCGGAGCCTTGTAGTTGGGGTGCGTGACGCTGACCGAGCAGTCCCACTCTTGCTTGCGGCAGAACTCCACGAAGCGCCAACTGTAGTAGGCGTTGTCCGCCCGAACCCAAACGGGCGTCCCCTCGGGCAGCAGAGGGGCCACGTCCGACTCCATTTGCTCCCGCCAGCCGTGCGCCGCGTGGACCCCGCCCGGATGCAGCCGCCCGGACGCCCACAACCCGCCGACGAACGCGCCGTGCAGCACCAAGGCCCGCTCCGCCCCCCAGCTGCGCCCCGCCCCCTCGAACAACTCCCCGCCCACCTCAATCTCCGTGCCGTCCACGAACACCGGAACCCAGCCCCTCGCCGCAACCTCATGCTCAATGACGGCCGGCGCAACCCGACGGGCCAGCCGACGCGCCGCCTCCAGCAACCCGTTCAGGTCCGCCCCGGAACCCTTCGCCAAAAACTCCCCCATCCGCCGGCCCGACGGCGCATGGGAAAGCCCCAACAGCCGACACGCCCCCGGGTCCGCACGCAACTCGTCCAGATCGGACAGCGCCCCGCCGCCCGCCGCAAGCGACGCCACCAGCGCCCAAAGCGACTCGCCGTCCGACGCCCCGCGCCGCCGAACCTTGACCGACACGCCCTCCGACAAGTCCCCGAAAAGACCCAGACGCTCCGCCGTCAGGGCCAAGGCGGACCAGCCCCCGAAGCCCGTCAAGCGGGCGTCCGTGAACTCGTGCTCAACCTTCAGCGGGCGGGGTGTTATGCTTGCCATCGGCGCACCTGCAGGGTGGTTTTTGTGCAACCGGCATTTTGCCGGAAAAACCCTTGCACGGTGCGCCTTTCAAAGCACTTCAGCGATTTCTTAAGCGGGGATTGGGGTACTTCGACGTCTGTCCGAATAGTGTGCTAGAATGAGGCTTGGTAATTTGTGGTGAACCAGATTTCTCAGGTTATCTTCCGATCTAGCATTGGTTAGCAGCCTCACGAATTTCTCGAAGTGGATGCCGGCAATTTCCCCAGCAAGATTCGAATCAGTCTCCAGAAGCGCTTCCGCAAGTTCTGTACGGGACAGGTCAGAGAAGAGCTGTTTGGTTAAGTTTTCAACCCGCACTTCCCGCAACCTGGAATCTTTACTAAAACCCTCCTGCAGCTTTTCATGCTCACCTTCCGGGAAGCCGTCCTTTAGAAGATACTTGTCCAATACTCCTACCTGAAGTACCCAAAGCGCCATATCGACGTCCGCGACAGTTGCAAAGCCCGTGTCATTTTTGAGTTTCCGAAGGCTTTTCAAATAAGCTCGATACCTATCCGTATGATTACGGAAAGGACCTAATCCGAGCACTTTCTCTACCGGCGGGCTCAGTATCCCATATTCCTCCGGCACGATGAATCTCAGAATAACCGATACTAGTTCGATTTGGCGAAACACCTGGAGCAGGCTTGAGATGACTGTTTTCTCACTTTTTCGGAGGTTTCGCAGGTTCCAGTTCCCCCATTTTATGGAATTGAGAGCCGGTTCAACTTCAGCCCGAGGAGGGAAGTAGCCGAATACATTGGCATTCCATACGTTTTCCGAACGGATCTTTTCAATTCCCTCATACGTAAGTTGGCCGGTCGACCGAATATCTTTAGCTGCATCTTCGATGCTTTGTAAGTCCCATTGCCTTCCATAGCGGGCTTTGGTCACCCGAATATGCAGCTCACGGCATCTATGCAGGTAATTTTGGGATTGGGTTTCTTGTCTGCTCATGCTGTTCAGTTTCCCCCGTTGTTTCCTGATTCTCCGTTGCGTCGGGGAGGATATCTTAGGGATGCCGCGGTCGTTATGACGCGGATGCGACAGTGGGGTGGTCGCGGCCTGACTAAGAGGCAGTCCCTAGGCCATCCCGCTGGCTTGGCGGAGCCGCTCCAGCAGTTCGTCGCCGCTGCCGCACTCGATGATCCAGTCGCCCGCCTCAATCAAGCGGTCCGCGTCGGCGCCGTCCAGCAGGGCCGACAGCCGCCGGGCGGTTTCCGCGTCAAAGCGCCGCTCCGCCAAGCGGCGCAGCAGGTCCGCTTGGCCTTGGTGGACGCCTTGTCGCACCCCTTGCTGCACACCCTGCGCGATGGCGTTGTCGTGCCATTCCTGCAGCCTCGCCTCCATCAACGTCGTCATCTCTCTTGCTCCTTTCTCCTGCGCCAGCATCCGTTCGTAGTCCGAAAGCGGCGGCAGCGCCAATCCCCGCCGCCGCAGCAAATGCTCGGCCCGGGCGTGGAAGCCCCGACGCAGCCCCGCCGACTCCGGCCCGCTCCACCGCTGGAGCATTTCGGTCAGCAGCCTGGGCAACTCGTCGCCGGAGGCGCTCTCCAAGCGGATCAGCGCCGCCTGGCGGTTGTCCGGCAGCAGCCGGCGCATGAGCGCATGGTCGCCGGCAAGCGTCGGATAGTCAATCACAACATAGGCCCGCCATTGGTTGAGCGCTCGACCCGCCTCCGTCGGCGGGCCCAGCAGCGGACCGAACCGTGCGGTCGGAGCGCCCCAAGGCTTGGCGCCGTTGTGGATGACCGCCGCCAGAACGTCGGGCGGGCGTCCCTCCTTCCTTGGCAGGCCGACGTCCCGCTGGTTGAGTTCAAGCAGGTACAGGTATTCATGCATCCGCCAAGCCATGTCCGCATCCGTTTCCGACTGGAACTCCAGCAGGACGTTGACGTACGGGCGCCGGCCGTCGGCCAGCGGCGCCCCGTCCCGGCGCTCCACCCGCCACGCCTTGTCGCCAATGCGCCTGTGCAGCGCCGGGCCGATGTGCTCCTTGTCCATTGGCGCAAGGGTGCTGAAGTCCAGCCGGTCGGCCCAGTCTGGGGCAACGAAGCCGCGCAGGACGTCCTCGACCATGCGCGGGTCGGCGTGGATCAGCTTGAAGGGATGGTCGCTCGTGGCCATGCGGCCCATTGTGGGTGCGGCAAAGCCGTTGAACAGCGGGGGTGGCGGAATCGCACGGGAATTCGGGAGGTCTCCGCCAAAGTGATATGGCGCTGATGGCGGAGGCGATGCTTTCAATGGCCGCTTCCGTCCTTGTCCACAGCCTGGGGCGATGGCGCAACCAAGGGTGTGCTCGCCCGCCCTAGGGATTGAGGCCGCAACGAAAATGACCGCAAGTCCATGAAAGGGCGTTGCTTGCTTCGCGGAAGCGCCGCCGCCTAGGCTACTTGCAGCGGTCGGATTGCCGCCAGCGAGTCATCGGCCTCCCGGGCCGCAAGTGCGAGTTCATACCTACTCTGAAGGTTCATCCAGCTTTGCGCGTCGGTGTTGAAGTACCGGGCAAGGCGCAACGCCGTTCCAGCGGTAATGCCGCGACGGCCGCGGACGATTTCGTTGATCCGAGCCGGCGTCACGCCAATCGCCCTAGCCAGCGCGGTGTTGGACAGCCCATTGGGCTCGATAAAGTCTTGTTCAAGCACTTCGCCAGGGTGAACTGGGGCCAGTAAAGTCATGGCATCGCTCCTTCAGTGGTAGTCAACAATCTCCGCGTCATAAATGCTTCCGTCCTCAAAGCGGAAGCACAGCCGCCATTGGTCGTTGATCCGAATGCTGTAGGCACCACTGCGGTCTCCCTTGAGCGCCTCAAGCCGATTGCCCGGCGGTGCCCTTAGAAAGTCCAGCGTGGCGGCGGCGTCCAGTTGGGCCAGCTTGCGCTGAGCAACGCGCTCAATGGCGATGAAGCGCCTGACGCGATGGCCGGCGGCGAGCCGCCTCGTGTCCTTGCAGCGGAAACTCCGAATCATGTTTCCAGCATACCGGATATCGAGACGCGATAACGCTGCTTGGGCTGTCCGCCTCGAGAAACTGAGGAACAGCGGGCGCGTCCCAATAGTGCCATTGGGGTGCCTTCCGCCCTAATGGGAGTGGAATTTGCAAGCTAACCACCAAATTTACCCCTAACTTAAAGTAAACTCCCTATATTTCCAGCTTGGGGAGCGCCATGGATCCCATAGCCAATCCTTTCGCGCCCGGCGCGGGCACCCAGCCGCCGGAACTGGCCGGCCGGGATGAGCTGCGCGAGCGGGTGCGCATCGCCGTGGCTAGGACACAGCGGCGGTACGCCGCCAAGGGCGTCTTGATGGTGGGGCTGCGCGGCGTGGGCAAGACGGTGCTGTTGGACCGGATGTGGGAGGATGCGGAGGCGGCCGGCGCTTTCACTGTGCGCATGGAAGCGCCGGAGGGCCGCTCCCTGCCCGGCATGCTCGCCCCGCACATTCGCCAAGTGCTGTTGGCGGCGTCAAGGATGGAGCAGGCCCGGGACCTCGGGAAACGGGCCTTGCGCGTCTTGGCCGGCTTTGCGTCCGCTCTTAAGGTCAAGTACGCAGACATCGACGTCGCATTCGATTTCCAGGCGGAGCCGGGGGTGGCCGACAGCGGCGACCTGGAGTTCGACCTGTCGAATTTGCTGGAGGCCGTTGCGGTTGCCGCTGCTGCTGCGGGAAAGGGTTTGGTCCTGTTCATTGATGAGTTGCAGTATGTGGCCGTTGCGGAGCTTTCGGCCTTGGTCGCCGCTCTGCATCGGACGGCCCAGAGGCGGCGGCCGGCCATTCTCATCGGCGCTGGCCTGCCGCAGCTTCGCGCCCGGGTGGGGGAGGCCAAGTCCTACGCGGAGCGGATGTTCGAGTTCCCCGAAATAGGCCCCTTGCCGGAAGAGGCCGCCCGAATCGCAATTGCCAATCCTGCCGCCAGGGAGGGCGTCAAGGTGGAACCGGCAGCGCTAGCCCGCATCGTGGGCGCCTCCCAAGGCTACCCTTACTTCCTGCAGGAATGGGGCAAGCACGCCTGGGACGCGGCAAGCGGCAACGGGATTGGGTTGGCGGATGTGGACAGGGCGGCGGCCAGCGTGACCTTCGCCCTTGACGAGAGCTTCTTCCGGGTGCGCTTCGACCGCCTGACCCCCGCCGAACGGCGCTACCTGCGGGCCATGGCCACGCTCGGCCCCGGCCCGCACCGCTCCGGCGACATCGCCGAGGCGCTGCAAAGCAGGGTTTCCTCCCAAGCGCCCCTGCGTCGGCAACTGATCGACAAGGGGATGATCTGGAGCCCAAGCCACGGCGACACCGCCTTCACAGCACCCCTTTTCGATGCATTCATGCGGCGCATCATGCCGGCGGAGGGCCGGCGCTCCTCAGATTGAGGGATCATCGCCCCCATCTCCACCAACCTGATCCTAAGCTACATCGGCGAGCACGTTTTGGGGATGTCGCGGTCGTTTTGAGACGGATGCGATGGCGAGGCTGGTTGCGGGCCAACCGGGCGGCCGGCGCAGTCCGAGGCTTGACGCCGTTTAGACAACCATCGCCAAATTGGATATAAGTGCCGGCAGACCTAAGCCCGCCGCAAGGGAGCACGAAATGGCGTCGCAAGCAGACAGAATCCGACAGCATGTGATGGAACGCTATGTTCGGCCCTTTCTAGATGCCAATGAGGCTACGCTTTCCATTTGCACCGGGGATGTCGTGCGCAGCATGGGTCTTGTCAACAGGACTCGAGCCGTATGCAGCGCCCTTGAAGGTCGGAAGTTCCAACGGGAAGCTGAGCATGTAGGGCTTGAGTACTTGGACCGAACGGGACCCCCTGAAAGCACTACAACCAGGTTCCACTACAAGCGGAAGGGTTCGTCTAAAACCTTGATCAAGATGTGCGCAGAGAAGCAACAGCCCGACCGACCGCCACCGAAAACCGTAGCGACCCCGCGCCCGAAGGCACCGTCCGCAAGGAACGCCAAGCTGCCGGCCGCAGATCTCTGCCTTGTTTCCTGCGTTTGGACGAAGCAATCTCATCAGGCGCTGGCTAGGGATCTTTACATATCGGTTTGGTTTGCCAAGGTGCGCAAATTGGTTGAAGCCCAAGGCTGGCCTTGGTTCATCCTTTCCGCAAAGCATGGTTTGGTGCATCCCGACAAGGAGATCGCTCCCTACGAGAAGACGCTGAACACGATGCGGGTGGCCGAGCGGCGGGCTTGGGCGAGTGACGTTATGCAGGCGCTCGCGTGCCATTTGGGTGGTGTGCAAACCGTCGTGGTTTTTGCCGGCCAGCGCTACCGCGAGTTCTTGGTCCCGGAAATGCGCAAGCGCGGCGTTCGGGTTGAGGTGCCAATGGAAGGCCTGAAGATCGGCGAACAGTTGGCTTGGCTAAACGACCGGATTAAGCGTTGACCACAAAGCCCTCACCGAGCCGCGTTGCCGACACCATACGCTTCTACGATCTTCTGGCCCGCATTGAAGATCGGGCTGGCGGGCGCCGCACCCTCGGCGTCTGCGATGGCCGCATGGATTGGCCGCAACGCGGCGTCTATTTTTTCTTTGAAGAGGGCGAGCAGCGCAGTTTGTCGGGCCGCGGTGACCGCTTGGTGCGGGTTGGCACCCATGCGCTGACAGACCGTTCAAGGACAACGCTGTGGGCACGGCTTTCCCAGCATCGCGGCAGCGCCAAGAGCGGGGGCGGCCACCACCGCGGCTCCATCTTCCGGCTGTTGGTGGGCAGGGCGCTGGCCGAGCGCGGCGATTGCCCACCGCCGCGGTCTTGGGGCATTGGCGGCGACCCCGGTGCCGCGGCCCGCAAACTAGGCATGACTCGCGTAGCGGTGAAAGACGCGGAAGCGGACTTGGAGCGCCGCGTCAGCGCCCACATCGGGCGGATGCCGTTTCTGTGGTTGAACATCCCCGACAATCCAAGCCCGCACAGCGACCGGGGGGTCATCGAGCGCAACGCCATCGCCTTGCTCAGCCATGCGCGAAGCGTCGGTGCCGATGCGCCCTCCGGTCGTTGGCTGGGCGCTTGCAGCGACCGGCCGCGGGTTCGCGCCTCCGGGCTGTGGAACAACAACCACGTTGAAGAGGACTACGACGTCGCCTTTCTGGACAGGATGGAGGCGCTGGTGGAGGCATGGGTATAGTCCTCGTTGGACGCGAGGTAAAATGCAAGGCTCTCAATTCCTGTTGGAGGCGTCCTCATGCCATACCAGCCATCGAGCATGGTGCTGTTCCTGACCAACTGCTCACTCACCAAGGCGCCAGGCGGCAGCGCCGAGTACGATGCAGGGCAGGCGATCACTTCCGTTTTGCCGAACTCCCTAGGAGACCGGCTTCTCAAGCGGCGAGCAAGAATTTTCCAGCTCGTGAAAAGCGCCTCTGATTTTTGTTGGCAGGGTGCCCCCGTCTCGGAGCTTGCATTCAACCAGGAACTCACCAGTGGTCCGGACCTTGGCGGCCGGCACACCGCCACCTATCTGCCGACGCTTGACCGCTACGAGGGCCGGTTCTTCCAGGCGTTGGGTGCGGAAGGCAAGCAAAGGCTGGCGGAATCCGAACACCACACCCTGTTCATCTCCGGTCTGTACGGTCTGCTGCGGCCAACGGAGCCAATTCAACTGTATAGCTGTCCGATGGCACCGCCGGTTGCGGAGCTGTGGCGGAAGGACGCCTTGCTTACGGATGTTCTGTGCGACTACATCAAGCGATTCGGAATTGCCCGCATCATCGACTTGACTGCTATCGACGCCTATCGGCGGTTGATCGATTGGGAGAAGGTCGCGGCGACGAAAACGGACGTGCTGCACTGCTTCGATGCGATGGCCGCTGGCGACTATGCGCTCACTGCCTTCGGAAAGTGCGTGGCCACGGAACTGCTTGGCCTGTCCGAAGACGGGATCTGCGATTTGCCATCGGAACACCAGCTTGGCACCGTAATCCTGCGGTCGCTACGCGAAACTGTGGCGGGGTTGCCCTCGGAGAGCGCTGAGGTTGAAGTTGCGGAACAAGCGCCGGAGAGCATGCCAATACAGGACATCGGCCCGGACAGCCTTCCTTGGCAGCTTGCATACACCAGTCGCTTCCAAAGTGAGGTGTATGGGAATATGGGTGAGTTCACGAGGATAAGTCAGGCGACTTTGAGCATATGCCGCGACCCGACAACACCCCGGAAACCGATTAAGCGGCTCCAGGGACAGCGGCGCAGATGGCGCTATCGCCTTGGCGACTACCGCATAATCTATTGGCTGGACAAGCACGAACATAGGGTTGTTTTGGAGCGGTTCGGCCTTCGCCGGGATGTTTACAAGGGCTTGGACAGCTAACCAGCGGCAAATGCTCAATACAGGCTAAATCGCTCTACCAGCATCGCCTCTCTAATCCCCTGTTCAGCGCCGAGTTCATCTACGCTTATATTCCTAAGAGTACCTGCCCAAGGCACCGCTATTTCCTCGGTTTCATCGTTGGGGAAGTTGGGTTTTTGGCAACCTTTTACCGTTGGGATATAGGTATTCTCATCCGTCCAACCAGCTTCATGGCTTCGAGTAGCTGCCCGACGGCCTCCGCTTCTGGCACAGGATCCAAATGAATCGCTTGATTTCGGACGTCGTGCGCCATCTTGCACTTTTTGATAATTTCCTCACTTTGATTCTGACCCGAACAGCGTACCCGAATGATATCGGGCAACTTATGGTAAACCAGCCATCCCAGTGAATCTTTCGATTTCGCATTGGTTAGGTTCCTCACATGTTGCTCGAATTCGATGCCGGCAATTTGCCCAGCGAGAATGTGGTTGGTTGCCAGAAGCGCTTCCGCAAGACTGCGTGAGGCAGTGAGCGGGAGCGTACGATACCGAGCAATTCGTGTTTTTCGTCATTGTCGAGGACAATCGGAACAGTGGATCGATCGCGAGACATAAGCGTATTCTCTGGATTAAACACGCTCATAGTTATATTAGTTATTTATGGAACAGAACACTAGCTTTTAGCCCATTTTTAAAACAAAGCATCTCATTTGCATAGGAACCAGTTGAAACTCCGGCGAACTTCCAGGGAGCCATCGGGCTCTACCGCTATCGATCAACCATCGACCAATATCCTTGTGAATTAGCTCCCTGCATGTTCCGTCCCAGAAGGACCTCTTACTGGTATTAACTGTGACTTGGTTGCCGTTTGGCAGCTCAATGTCCACGTTAGGCCAACATCGGCGAAAATACCTATCACGATCCGCAGCAGATATCTTGATACCATACCCTGCTCCGGTTGGATACCATCTTCCGTTATTCCATGCCTTAGCCTTCATACGACCTCTCGCCCTCTTCGCACTCCACGGAAGTAGAAGGATTTTGCAAAATTCCTCACAGAGTATAAAGCCCTTCATGGCGAGCGATGATTTGGTCAGTTCTCGGGTCAGAAACTACTGCGTGGTTACTAAGGATCGCGGCTAGACCTTCATAGTCCTCCTGTATCTGAGTTTCACTAGGCATGGACCCATTGAGTCTAGCACTGACGCGTGAATACTCGCTAGTAGCGTCGCTTGCTGCTTGTCGAAAGTCGACCAGACTTCCACTTGGCTCCAAAAAGGCCATTGTCGCTACATGGACTGTCACGACGTATTCCTTGAGATTTGATACAAATTCAAGGGATCTACCAGACTCGTAAGTGGAGAGAAGAGCCAGACCATTGTCCAATTTTTCCTTGTCCATCTTTAGTGGCTGCCTTATTTCATCAACAAGTGGAGAAATTCTTCTCCAAGTATCTTGGACAGATCCGTAAGGAGAAGAAGCAGCGATGCCTAGAGTCGATGATATTAAGGAATGGACCATTTCAGCCTTCACCATCATCAAGGCACCTTTCGCTATAATCCTTTGAGCCTCTATATACACTAGGCTCGAATGTCCACGGTCAATAATCTCTCCAAATTCGATAGCGTTCGGGAAGTTTGGATCAAGTTTTTTTGCTAAGTCAACGAGTTTGCGTGAACGAGAAAAGGCGTAAAACCGCTTTTCGATATCCTTATCTTCCATCTCCCTCTTCCTATGTTCGGACTTCAGCATGTTTGCAGTTTCCACAGAAAGGTCGAAAGTCTCCTCCTCATTTTGCTCCTTTTGGAAGGCTTCAAGCGCATTTTCCGTATCGGGGCCCGCCACACCGTCGACTTCGCCGTGGTAGTAGCCCAATTCTTCGAGAAGCGTCTGGATTGTCGTTACAATAAAAGCATGACGTTGTTCCTCAGGCAGCGACTCATCAACCATTAAGGGCTCTATAGTAACTGCTTGAGAATTGCTTTGATCAAAGATCGAGACCACGAGGTGCTTCGCTTCTCTAAGGTAGAAAAATATCTGCCCAGACTCCCGAAGAACCTTTAGACCCTCTTTATGCTTCGGAACTATATTCAACAGCTCCTCTGCTGCCTGGATTGCTCCTTCGTGGTCGTGGTCGGCGAGGGATTGAAGCATGCGTTCGCGCTCTGCAATGGCTGTGCGCACCAAAGGCAAGCTATTTGCTGCTGCTTCATCACCAAGTTCTACTAGCTGCCGTAGTGACAGAAACATGCCGTCAAGATCACCCTTCATTTCTGCAAGCTCCAAGCTGGCCCTTGCAGATTTGATTTCGGGATTTTCAACACATGCAGCGAGAAGAAATACGCAACACATGGGTATAAGAAAATGCCTTTTTAGGGTTTTCGTCGCTGTCGTATGGGTCGAAGACATTAGCGGCCTCCTTGCAAGCTGGTTGGAAAATGGCGCACTGGTGGACTCTAGGTGAGTTTCGCATTCAAGTCAATTGAATGTATGGGATCGCCGGGGTGATTATAGAGTCGTTTGCTGGCGAAGCTGTTGCGTTCGATCCTGTGTTTTTGGGACCCGGGAAGTCGGGCGAGGGCGGATTCCGGGAGGGGCGGAAGGGTCGTTTTCCGCTTGGCTGGGGCGGCCAGCGTCAAGGTGACCGGCCCGGCGGTGTTGCCTTGGCCGTCGACACCTTCAGTGCTCACGCTTGCGGCGTTCGCCCCGGTGTTGGCAAGGCGTGTTGCCGGAGGTTCTAGCCCATCCGGCTCTTCGGTTTGCCACTCCGATTCCGAGTCAACCTCGCTGGGAAGCATGGCAAACAATGGGTCATTCCGGCTCGATCCCACAAGGCGGTTGTTCGTCAACTCCAGTGTGTTCAAGTTGGTCAGGCCTTCGGACACGCCCGCCGGCAAGGCCGTCAACCTGTTTCGACTAAATATAAATAGTCGCAATTCGGCCATCTGTGCGGAATCCACGGCGGCGCAGTCTTCCGCGCCAAGGTCCCCCATGATGGCGTCGCGCACTTGCGGCGTTCTGCCGCAAATGTCCACGGTTTGAGCATGGCCTAAAGCCGGCAGCACGGTGGCAAGCAGCAAATTGGCCAGTAGCTTTTTCAAGGTCATTCTCCAGGTTGACGGAAGCACAATTATAGCCAAGCCGCGCAAAGCAAACTGCCGGCAAGGAAGATCCTAGACACGCCTTAGGGCGCTTTTGGGCGCTTTCTGGCTGCCGGTAGTAGTGTGAAAGCGAGGAGTAGGGCCATCAAAGCCCGCGGGGCGTTGCTTGCTTAGCGAAAGCGCCGCCGCTTAGGCTACTTGCAGCGGCCGGATTGCCGCCAGCGAGTCGTCGGCCTCCCGGGCCGCAAGTGCCAGTTCATACTGACTCTGAAGGTTCATCCAGCTTTGCGCGTCGGTGTTGAAGTACCGGGCAAGGCGCAACGCCGTTCCAGCGGTAGTGCCGCGACGGCCGCGGACGATTTCGTTGACCCGAGCCGGCATCAAGGTCTTTTTTGGCCGATCTTGGCCATTTTCCGCGAAATCCGCCTCTACCGGACCGCCCGCATCTCCACCAACCTGATCCTCAGCTCCATCGGAGAGCAAGTCTTGGGTAGGCCGCGGTCGTTTTGACGCGGATGCGACAGTGGGGTGGTCGCGGCCTGATTGAGAGGCAGTGCCTAGACCAACCCGCTGGCTTGGCGGAGCCGCTCCAGCAGTTCGTTGCCGCTGCCGCACTCGACAATCCAGTCGCCCACCTCAATCAAGCGGTCCGCGTCGGCGCCTTCCAGCAGGGCCGACAGCCGCCTGGCGGTTTCCGCGTCAAAGCGCCGCTCCGCTTGGCGGCGCAGCAGGTCCGCTTGGCCTTGGTGGACGCCTTGCCGCACCCCCTGCTGTAAGCCTTGCCGCACTCCCTGCTGCAAGCCTTGCTGCACACCTTGCCGCACCCCCTGCGCGATGGCGTTGTCGTGCCATTCCTGCAGCCTCGCCTCCATCAACGTCGTCATCTCTCTTGCTCCTTTCTCCTGCGCCAACATCCGTTCGTAGTCCGCTAGCGGCGGCCGGGCCAGTAGTTGGGTGCCGGGCTTTATGAAGGCGACGGCGCAACTAAGGGTGTGCCCGCCTGCCCTAGGGATTGACGCAGCAACGAATTCGCATCCCCCTCGTCGCACCAGCCAATCGCCTGCAGATGGCGAATGCACCTTTGTGCGGAAGGGAACTGCCGCAACAAACGCTTCGTGGCATGCGGCTCGTCCCGCCAGAGAAGACGGCACCCCTCTTGCATGGATGCGTCGATGGTGACGGAGCCTTGCGGATGACGGCTCAGCAGCACGATTGGGTCGGACGCCAAGGCGGCATCCAGCGCCGCCTGCACCGCTTGGGGAGGAACGCGGCTCAGGATGGCGTCCTTACGATGGGAACGGTCCCAAGCCTCTTGCAAGATGGAGCTTTCGGACAGTGCATGGCTCAGTGCAATGCGGTCGTTGGGTGCCGCGCACTCCATTCGATTCGTCAGCCACCACGCCAGGTCATATCGGTCCCGCCCCCGCCGACGCTCTTTGGTATCGATTGCCAGCGCCATTTTTTGACGCACCAGTTCATCGGGCCGATACACTCGCAGGCCCGCCGCCAATATGGACAGCTGATGTTCCGCCGTCTCGGCAGCATCGCCGCGCAACACTCTAGTGTCCACTGAGCAGGTGCGCCCGCCAAAGCGAGGATGCGACAACCGCACCTCAAAGCCCCGTCCATGGCGGCGCTTTGGCCAATGCACCGACGCAGCCAGCTCCTTTTGGGCTTGCGTGAAGCCTGTGCTGATTGCTGACGCCACATCCCCATCTTGGTGAAGCAGGTCCAAATCGATGTCCTGGGATGGCCTCGACAATCCGTAGCATAGGCGGGCAGCGGTGCCGCCGAGCAGGATGGCGGGCGAGCCTTGCCCTTCCAATTGGTGCTGCGCCAGCGCAATGGCCCGATGCAGGACGCCTTCCCACCATGCGTCCCGGCCGTCAGGCGACTCTGGTACGGGCGGCAGCAGTGACGGCAAGTCCATCGCCGCCGTCATGTGACAACCTCAGTTTTTCGAGGTGGCAAATTGATCCTGCGCGGTTGGACGCCGACCGCCGCCGCCCCGCGACGGTCTGGAGGATGCAACGACTGCTCCACCCATTGCAGCCAAACGGCGGCGATGTCCGGGTCGGGATGCGCCCGGACTAACCTATGCGCCATGTGCGTCAACTCATCGGCCTGCGCATCGGACAGCCATTCCGCCAACTCACTGCCGTCGGGCGCACTTCCCTCCGCGGTCTCCACTAACGCATCCCAAGCCCACTCCAAAGCCGCCCGGGCATGTGACGCCCCCCATACGGGAACGCTGCGGCGGGCGGCGGGATGCCCGGCCAGCGCCAAGCGCGGGCGGATGTCCGCGACGCCCTGCGCACCCAACAACGCATGGACGGACAAGGGCCCCGCCTTGGACAAGGTGACGCACAGACGGCGCCCCATGTCGTCGGCAAAGTTGCGCGACAGCCATACCCCATGCCCTCGCCAATCGCCGCAAGGCTCGCCGGGAAGGTTTAGCATCTCCAGCCCAGTGACATGCCGTTCCACAGTGGTGGGCGGCACCCAAATGCCCCAGTATCCATCCGGCAGCAACTGGTTTTCGGTGTCGCTCAAGTCCCACCGCCCGTCTTGGGGTTCAACAGGTGGATGCCGCATGGGAATGACCTCAGTGCGCTCCCAAAGCGGCCTTAAGACGATGGATGAGTCTCGCGGACGCTCAGCGGCGCTGAATCGTGAAGGTTGTTTCATGAGAACGCAGTGTACAACTCCGTATGCAGGCCACAACCGCCACTCCCTTCCCCATTGACAAGGTTCGCCTTCGCGGGGAATTCGCCCCCATATCGACCAACCTGATCCTCAGCTACATCGGCGAGCACGTCTTAAGGACGTCGCGGTCGTTTTGACGCATGCGGCAGCGAGGTGGTCGCGGACCTATTAACGGGGAGTCGCTAGGCCAACCCGCCGGCTTGGCGGAGCCGCTCCAGCAGTTCGTCGCCGCTGCTGCACTCGACAATCCAATCGCCCACCTCAATCAAGCGGTCCGCGTCGGCGCCGTCCAGCAGGGCCGACAGCCGCCGGGCGGTTTCCGCGTCAAAGCGCCGCTCCGCTTGGCGGCGCAGCAGGTCCGTTTGGCCTTGGTGGACGCCTTGCCGCACCCCCTGCTGTAAGCCTTGCCGCACCCCTTGCTGCATCCCCTGTTGCACACCTTGCCGCACACCCTGCGCAATGGCGTTGTCGTGCCATTCCTGCAGCCTCGCCTCCATTAACGTCGTCATCTCTCTTGCTCCTTTCTCCTGCGCCAACATCCGTTCGTAGTCCGCCAGCGGCGGCAGCGCCAATCCCCGCCGCCGCAGCAAATGCTCGGCCCGGGCGTGGAAGCCCCGACGCAGCCCCCCTGACTCCGGCCCGCTCCACCGCTGGAACGCCGCCGCCAGCAGCCTAGGCACGTCGTCGCCGGAGGCGCTCTCCAAGCGGATCAGCGCCGCCTGGCGGTTGTCCGGCAGCAGCCGGCGCATGAGCGCATGGTCGCCGGCAAGCTTCGGATAGTCAATCACAACATAGGCCCGCCATCGGAAGTAGTCTTCCGCCGCCTCGAACTCCGGCTCGCAGCCGTTGTGTTCCCGCATCAGCGGAATGACCTTGCGGCGGATGCCCATGCCGCGGTCGTCCGTGACGCCGTAGTCCCGTAGGATGCGGACCCTGTTGGAGTTGCGCGACGCTTGCTACCCGCTCTTCATCTTTTTGATGGTCATGCCGTTGGGCAGGGTGCTGGGGTTGGCTGCTATCATCACTTCCCCTCAGCGAGATCAGGATGTGCCATGAAAATTCCCCAACCTCTGCTTAAATTCATCAACCCGATGATGGTTCGGCTGCTGCGCTCCCCGCTGCACTTCCTGATGAGCGGCAGCCTGCTACTGATGACCTTAGTCAGCAAATACACGAACCGCCCCTACACCAAGCTGGTGCGCTATGTTCAGGACGGCGCAACGGTGCGCTGCTTCAGTTCCCGCAAAACCCGCTGGTGGCGCGACCTCGCGGACGGCACGGAAGTGGTGCTCGCACTCCGCGGTGCCGAAGGGCGCTACCGGGTCAACGTCATCCTGGACGACCCGCCGCGCATCGAGGAGCTGCTGAAGGCGTACCTCACCCAATACCCGCAGGACGCCGCCTTCTATGAGGTCAAGCTGAACAAGGACAGGACCCCGAACGCCGCCGACCTAACCCGTGCGGCGGTCGCTGCGGTGGTGGTGGAGGCGCGAGCGGTTTGAGGGGTTTTGGCCGAATCAACGTCGTCATCTCTCTTGCTCCCTTCTCCTGCGCCAACATCCGTTCGTAGTCCGCCAGCGACGCCCCATCCCGGCGCTCCACCCGCCACGCCGTAGTTCGGTAGGATGCGGACCCTGTTGAAGTTGCGCGGCGTTTGCTATCCGCTCTTCATCTTTTCGATGGTCATGCCGTTGGGCAGGGCGCCGGGATTGGCTGCTACCATTACTCCCCCTCAGCAAGATCAGGATGCGCCATGAAAATTCCCGAACCTCTGTTCAAGTTCATCAACCCGATGATGGCCCTGCTGTTGCGCTCCCCGCTGCATTTCCTGATGAGCGGCAGCCTGCTGCTGATCACCTTCGTCGGCAGGCGCACGGGCCGTTCCTACACCACGCCGGTGCGCTATGTTCGGGACGGCGCAACGGTGCGCTGCTTCACTTCCCGCCACACCCGTTGGTGGCGCAACCTAGTGGGTGGCGCGGAAGTGACACTCGCCATCCGCGGTGCCGAAGGGCGCTACCGGGCCGACGTCATCTTGGACGACCCGCAGCGCATTGAGGAACTGCTGAAGGCGTACCTCGCCGAATACCCGCAAGACGCCGCCTACCATGAGGTCAAGCTGAACAAGGATCGGACCCCGAACGCCGCCGACCTCACCCGTGCGGCGGCCGTCGCAGTGGTGGTGGAGGCGCGGGCGGTTTGAAGACAATACCCACAAAAGCCAGCGTTGTGGGCTGACAGGCTGACGTGAGACGCTAACGTTCAGAAGTTCAGCTTGAGGTCCAAGCCAAAGGTGCGGGGTCGATTGTACTGGTAGCCGAAATTGGAGAGGTTGTAGATCACCTCCTGCGCATCGGCGAGGTTTTTGCCCCAAGCCGCTACGGTCAGACGAGCGCCGCCGACCGGCCAATCCGAAAGCGCGATTCGGGCGCCGAGCTGGCCGAGGGACGGCACCGGAAGCCCCATCCCCTGCTGGGAATACGCCGCATCCCGCCAGCTGTAGTTCAGGTGAAAGTCCAACCCGGCGCCATTGCGCAACGCCCAGCCCTGGTCAAACGCCAGCGAAAACGCATGCTTCGGCGCAAAGGCCATGTAGGTGGCGTCGGAAATGTCCATCCCGCGCAGATTTTGTTCGCTGGCTGGCGGACCGCCCAACAAAAAGCTGTCATTTGGCACCACGACGTCTTTGATTCGGGTGCTGAGGTACACATAGTTGATGGTGAACCTGGTTGCCGGACCAAGCAGGCCGACCAGATCGAACTCAACCCCGTCCACGCGCGCCTCCCCGGCGTTCACATTCTCCGCATAGGAGGCGAACAGCGGCGGGCGGCCGGCAAGGGTGACCAACAGGTCGTCGTAGTCGGTCAGGAACAGAACTCCGTTGATGCGCAGCCGGCGCTGGAACAGCTCTGACTTCAGGCCGAATTCATAGCCGACGTTCCTCTCTTCCGCGAAGGTTTGCGCAAAATCCAGCGTGCGCTCCCCGGACCCGCCGGCCCGGTGGCCGGTGGCAATGCGCAGGTAGCCGTTCAGGAGGTCGGTGAAGGCGTAGTCCAAGGCGAATGTGTAGTCCGCCTGGGCGTAGTCGAGCTCGTTGCGCCCCGGCGGAAACAAGATGGAGGGCTTGGATGGGATGACGCCGCGCTCCGCGTCCCGCTTTTCCTTGCTGTAGCGGACGCCTGCTGTAATGCGCAGCCGGGCGCCGAGCACATCCGGGGTGTAGGCGGCTTGGGCGAAAACCGCCTTGGATTGGGATTGGGCGTCGATGGCGTGAGCGCCCAAGCTGGTGCCTCCCGCAAGCACCGAGGCAGCCGTCAGCGGCCTTTGCAGTGCGTCGAAGATCGGAACCCCGCCGGCGGCGTTGGTGTATTGCTCCTCCTCCTTGGCGCCTTCTTCGTCAAGGTAGTAGAGACCTAGGATGTACTCCAGCTTCTCGCCAAAGGCGTTGCCCAATAGCTGAACCTCTTGGCTGAAAGCCTTTGTGGACCATTCCAGGTCGGTTGCGAAGAACAGGGTGTCGGACCAGTTCTGAACCGCCAGCTCCTCCATCTCCCGATAGCCGGTTATGGATTTCAAGGACAGGCTGTCGCCAAAGCTCCAGTTGACGGTCAGGTTGTGGCCGGATTGCTCGGTGGCGGACTCGGGCAGCACATAGCGATAGGGGCCTCCCTGCAGGAAAAGGTGGGTGGTCCTTTCCTGCCGTTCATCAGGATTTTGCTGGTAGTAAGGCCCGGTGCCCTCAACCTCCGAACGGTCGTGGCTGTAGTCCAGGGTCAGGCTGTCGGTCAGATCCCAAGCAACGGCTAGGCGCAGCCCATGCTGCTCGTTGGCGTAGAAGTCCTCGCTTGGCCGCCCGTCCTGCGGACCTTCGTTCCTCACCCAGCCGCGAACGGTGGCGGCGTCGTAGGTGAGCTTGGTGCGCAAGCTCTCGGCCACCGGCAAGTCTATGGAAAAACCAGCCCGCCGCCGGCCAAAATTGCCCATGCCGGCGTTGACCACGCCCCGGAACTCCGCACCCGGCTTGGCGCTGATGAAGTTGACGGCGCCGGCGGAGGAGTTCCTGCCGAACAGCGTACCCTGAGGACCGCGCAGAATCTCCACCCGTTCGAGGTCCAACAGGTTCAGCGTGGCCCCAGACGTGCGGGAGATGTAAACGCCGTCGATGTACAGCCCCACCGGGTTGTCGATGGTCAGGGTTTGGGAGTCCGGATTGCCGAAGCCGCGCAGGAACAAGGCGATGTTGCTGCTGGAAGTGGGGAAGTCGTAGAGCTGCAAGCTGGCCGCCTGAATCGACAGATCGGTCAGCGTTGCAACACCTTGGTTCACCAGCATGGATTCGTCGAGGGCAACCACCGAAAGCGGCGCTTCCTGCAAAGGCTCAACGCGCTTTTGGGCGGTGACAACGACTTCTTCAAGCTGCGGGCGCTGGGCACCGGCCGCGGCTGGAACAAGCCCAGCCACTAAGAGTGCGGCAAGCAGCAGGCCCCTTCGGTTAACCCGCATACTGCACCAAGGGCCGCGATGATCGCCAAAAGACAAGCGAGGGCGCGGCCAGTACACATTGCGCTTGGGGGCGTTCCCGAACAATGGCTGAGCAACTTGTTGAAGAAAAGAACATTTTGGCTTGGGCCAAGCGCCGCTAAGCCGCAACTCGGCCTCTCCCTTGACAAACGGAAACACTGTACATCAATTTGCCAAAGTTGCTGCGCTGCAAGGGGGCTACAGCATGGCCATGAGTTGGCGGGCGGCGCGTTCGCCTTCGGCCACGGCGGTGCTCCAGAGCTGTTCGCCGCTTAGTTCGGAGTGGCCGAAGGCCACCCGGCCGAAGCCTTGGCGAACGATCTCCCGCGGCGCCGGATTGCCGTCCTTGCCGAAGTAGTAGCCGGGCTGCGGCACGATGTAGGCGTGTCCC
The DNA here is from genome assembly GCA_958296025.1 of uncultured Pseudomonadales bacterium. Taxonomy (GTDB): domain Bacteria; phylum Pseudomonadota; class Gammaproteobacteria; order Pseudomonadales; family Azotimanducaceae; genus Azophilus. Next base: position 3,262,743 of record OY282430.1, on the reverse strand, counting down.
CAGCGGTTGGTGATGATTCCGGCGATGTCCCTTTCGGCATCGAAGCCGGCGCCGCCGAACAGCTTCACCAGTTGACGGCGCACCCGCCGTTCAAAGTCCCGGTAGGGCGTGGCCAGCAGTTCGGTGCGGGTCACCACCGACTGCGCGGCGAGGTCCAACTCCGGCTTCAGGAACGGCACATAGAAGGTCAGCACCGCCGGCTTGTCCGGGTGCAGGGGCGCGGTCCGTTCGCCTAGATTCAATTGGGCGCGCAGGTTGACGAACCAGCCGAAGCCGTCAAACCACTGCGCCGCGGAGATGCCGAGCTTCTCCATGAAGCGCCAATGGCGCACGGCGACGTTGACAGTCAAAATCGGACCGTAGAAGAATTCGGCGAAGGCGGCTTGCAGATGGGCCGGCAAGTCCCGCACCACATGCTTGTTGATCCAGCCCCCCGTGCCCATCATCACCGCCCGCGCTTTGACGCGATGCGCCTGCCCTGTTGCCGTGTCGGTGTAGGCGACGTTCACGTGGTCAGCGCTTTCCGGGCGGCCCTCGTGCTCCACGGAGACCACCATGGACCTCATGCGCAGGCGGACCGAGGCGCCTGGCTTGTCTAACTCCCCCCAATTGAGCGGCGCCCATAGGATGTCATGCAGGCCGCTGCCGCCCTGCAAGGCGTTGGGCAGCATCTTCTTCACGAAGGCCCGGGCAATGCCAGTGTTGCCGCCGGGAAAGCTCACCAACGTGAAGCCTTCCGGGTCCGATGCATCCTGTTGGCCGGCCACTGCCGCCCAAATGCGGTTGGCCGGCGGCGCATAGTATTGAACGACGGAATAGGCGGAGACCACGCTGGCGCTCAAGCCGCCGCCGGAGGTTGCAATGGTGCCGTTCACATAGTCCAGGACGCCGGCGTCAAGGCCCATCTTGTCGAGCAGAAACTCCCTAAGCGTCATGCTGTCCAACCAGGTGCGCCAATCCTCCGGCAGATTTTCCAGTGGTTCGTTGCTGTACAGGGCCTGCAGGTCCTGGCGCAGCCTTGGCGGGATGGGTGCCCGGGCAAACCCATCGCCATGCGGATCGATCACCCATTGGGCGTCGTCACCGCCGTTGTCTCCGTAAAAAAAGCCGGTGGTGGCGTTGCCTTCCTCTGCGCCCATGGCGGTGAAGTGGTCCTTCGGAAAACGCAGGTTCTTGTCGGTGCCGTCGGCCCGGTCCTTCCATGACAGTTCGCGGGGCAGGCCGATCTCGTCCCAGTAGCGATGGAACAGGCCGGCCTGCTCGGCCGGTCCCGGCGGCCAGACGAAGCCGTTGGAGCCTTGCGGCGCCAGCAGGCGGTGGCCATCGACCGCGAATTCGTTCTGCTTCGCCTCGCCGCCGAAGATGGGGTGGTTGTCCAACACCAAGCAGGACTTCTGCGCCCCATGTTCCCGAAACAGGGTGTAGGCGGCGCTCAAGCCGGCAAACCCGCCGCCGACCACGACCAGATCATAGATTTCGCCCGTGTCGATGACGCCCTCGAGAATCTCCTCGACGAAGCCGTCCCGCACCGCGTGGGCGGCGTTGACCACTTCCGCCGTGTCCCCGTTCGACTCCCGATAGTCCCCGACGCCGCCTGGCCCGGTCCATTCCGGCCCAAGGCTGCCGTATTTTCTGGGGCTAGTGGGCGAGCGCGGGGCATTGCCGGCTTCCGAGCAGCCGGCGGTGCCCAAGAGCGCGGCGCCGGCGCCAACCAAGGCGGCGTTCACGAAATCCCGGCGGGTAATGTCGGCCGCCATGCCTAGGCGGACTTCCTCCTCGGTCAGTTTGGTTTGCATCGCCATGTGTCTTCCCGGTCCTCGTGTTGATCCCAAAACAAGCTGTGCAGCAAGGCCAACGCCAGGGCGGAGATCAGTGCCGACATCCTGCCGCCCTTGCCGAACTCGCCTCATTGGCGTCTTGGCCCGCCGGCGCACCCATTTTGCACTCGTTGACATTATCTGTTGCGCGACAGATACTCAAGGCGTCGGCCAAGCGGTGCAAACACTGCGCATAAGGAAAGCGAATGAGCGCCAATTACGCGGAATTGAAGGAACTCAACGGCAACGTGCTGCACCCCATGAGCGTTCCCGCGCATGATGGCGAAAAGCCGCTGTTCATGGCCCGCGGCCAGGGCGTGCGGGTCTTCGACAGCGAGGGCAAAGCCTACTTGGACGGGATGGGCGGGCTTTGGTGCGTCAACGTCGGCCACAACCGGGAGGAGATGAACCAAGCCATTCAGGAGCAGCTCGGCAAGCTGGCCTACTTCACCACCTTTGGGGAAGTCTCCAATGAACCCTCCGCCAAGCTGGCCACCAAAATAAAGTCCCTGCTGCGGCCGGAGGGCATGGCCAAGGTGTTTTTCGGGCTCGGCGGCTCGGACGCGGTGGAGACCGCGCTGAAGCTGGTCCGGCAGTTCTGGCGGTTGTCCGGGCAACCTTCCAAAACCCGCTTCATCTCCCTGAAATACGCCTACCACGGGGTGCAGTTCGGCGGCACCTCGCTCAACGGCATTCCCGGTTACAAGGACCCCTACGAACCCCTGGTGCCGGGCTGCTCCCAGATCGACAACCCCTTCCCCTACCGCAATCCGTGGAGCGAAGACCCAGACGAGCTCGGGCGGATATGCGCCGCCATCCTGGACCGGGAAATCCAATACCTAGGGCCGCAAAACGTGGCGGCGTTCATCGCCGAGCCCATTCAGGGCGCCGGCGGCGTCATCGTGCCCCCGGCCAACTACTGGCCGTTGGTGCGGGAGGTGTGCAGCAGGCACGACGTGCTGTTGATCGCCGACGAAGTGGTCACCGGCTTCGGGCGCAGCGGCTGCCTGTTCGGAGCGCGCGGTTGGGAGGTGAAGCCGGACGTCATGTGCTTTGCGAAGGGGTTGACCTCTGGCTATGTGCCCTTGGGCGCCACCGCGGTCAACGAGCGCATCGCCGCAGTCTGGGAGCAGGCCGCGGCGGCCGGTTTCGTGGCCCACGGCTACACCTACTCCGGTCATCCGCTGGCCTGCGCGGCTGGGTTGCAGTCCTTGGAGCTCGTCGAACGGGAGAATCTTGTCGATAACGCCGCCGAAGTCGGCGCCTACTGTCTGCAGCGGCTGGCGCCCTTGGTTGAAAAATACCCCAACGTCGGTGAAGTGCGCGGCAAGGGCCTGATGCTGGCCCTCGACCTCGTGGCGGACAAGGGGACGAAGGCGCCGGTCGCTCCCGCCTCCGGCTTTTCCCGCCAACTGGCGGCGGACTGCCAAGCGAACGGGGTCATGGTCCGGCCGGTGGGGCCGAGGATCATCCTCTCCCCGCCGCTGACCTTCAGCAAGGAGAACGTGGATGAGTTGGCGGCCGCCTTGGACGGCGCCCTGTCCCGGGTGAAGCTGCAAACTTAGGCCGCCTATTCGGCAGCGCCTTGGTTGCGCCGATCCGACGAATCACCAAAGCCCCTCAACGAAACGCAGATCAGTGTACCCGCCCTAAGGCTTTTCTATCGACCTTGCCGCCGGGCAGGAGCGGCAGGGCATCGACCAAGCGGATCCGTTTCGGCACTTTGTAGTTGGCCAGCCGTTGGCGGCAGTGTTCGGCCAACTCCGCTTCGCCCTGCGCAACCGCCCCGAAATCGCCCATCACGAAGGCTATCCCCACTTCGCCAAAGAGGTGGTCAGACACTCCGACAACGGCTGCGTCACGCACTTTGGGGTGCGCCCTGATGACCGCCTCCACTTCCTTCGGGTAAACGTTGTAGCCGCCGGACTTGTACATCTCCGTCTTTCTGCCCACGATCTCCACAAACCCATTGGCGTTGAACCGGGCGAGGTCCCCGGTGCGCAACCAGCCGTCCTCGGTGAAGGCTTGCTTGGTCGCCAGCCGGTTGCGCCAATAGCCCGCCATGAGGAAGGGGCCGCGGACGAGGATCTCCCCGGCTTCGCCGCCGCCCGCATCCTTGCCTGCATCATCCACCAAGCGCATCTCAACGTCCGGCAACGGCTTGCCCACGGTGCGGGCAAGCAGGTCGATGTTGGCGGTGGGGGCAACCGCAGTGACGGCGCCGGTGGTTTCGGTCATCGCGTACAGGGTGGTCAGGCGCGGAACCCGCGCCGCCAGCGCTTGAATCAAGTCCGCCGCCGCCGGGCTGCCGCCCCAGGCCACCAACTGCACGCTGGACAGGTCCGTTTCCCCGAATCGCTGCTCTGCTACGCACAGTTGCAGCATGGTCGGCACGCCCCCCCAATAGCTGATCCGCTCCGCTTCGATGGTGGCCAGAACCTCCGCCGGGTCGAACCGCTCCATGCACACAAGGACGCCGCCGCCGACCAACGCATAGAGGGTGTTGGCGACCAAGCCGGAAATGTGGTTGGTCGGATAGTAGTTGAGCACCCGCAAAGGTTGCGGGCGAAAGCTGTCCAATGCCAGCCTCCCGTGGCGCAAGGCGGCGCTTTGGCGCAGAAGAGCGCCCTTTGGCGCCCCCGTGGTGCCGGAGGTATAGACGATCAGGCTGGGCGCATCGGGGTCAATGGCCCGTGCCCTGTGGCGGATATCTCCGGCTGTCGAACTCGACGCCGATGATAAAAATTCTTCCCATGCGGAGAAGTGTGCGGAACTCCCGCCGGTGCCGAGCTCGACAAGACGGCAAGGTTCGGGCAAGTCCGTCAAGCTGGCGGCGATGTCGTCAAGATTGTTCCCGCTCCGGGCCGGCTGCCGGCAAAACAGCAATTTCGGCGCGGAATCCCGCAGAATATGGAGGATTTCACGTTGCCGATAGCGTGGATTGACGCCCACCGCGATGCCGCCGATCGCCTGCGCCGCCAGCAGCAGAGCGACGAACCCTGCGTTGGGAGGCGTGAGGTAGGCGATGCGGTCGCCGGGTCGAATGTCGTGGGCGAGCAGAGCGCGGGCGCAGCCGTCAACTTGGCGTTTCAGCGTGGCGTAGGACCACCGCTCGTTGCCGGACACCACGGCTTCCGCATCCGGCTGCTGCCGGGCGTAGTGCTCCAAATACTGGTAGGAGCGGTGGAATTGCGGCGCAACCGGCATCATCGAGACCCAGCGCGGCTACGCCCTAGCTTCCAAAGCCGCGCACCTGCCGCCCGGCATGTTTGGCTGCTGCGTTTCATCTATTCGGCAAGCGGCTGGGTGGCTTGCAGGAACGGCGCAGCCAAATATGCGGGCGGGGGATTTCGCCGCCGACCACGCCCGCGCTGCGGCTGCGCTCTCCATCTGCCGAGGGTGCAACAGGGCGCAGCCATCCCCCGTGCGGTGACCGGTGCCAGTGGCGAGTTTTTCCGCGGCGCAAGACGATCTCCAAGCCATCCGGCAGCCAGCGGGCCGGATTGGAAAATTCTCTGTCATTTGACAGAGAATAGCAAATCCTCTATGTTGGCGGCGCTTGCCGCCGGGCAACCGGCTTGAACGCGATGGACTAACCGTTCGACAGGACGAGGAGGTGGACAATGCAGCAACCCAATCGACTCAGAAACTCCTTGGCCACCGCCGTGCTGCTGCTTGCGGCGCCTTGGGGCGGGGCCGCTTACGCGCAGGGCGAAACTCTGGAGGAAATCGTCGTCACGGCGCAAAAGCGCGAGCAGAATCTGCAGGACGTGGGCCTTGCGGTGACGGCCTTTTCCGGTGAGGCGCTGCGGGAGCTGGGCTATACGGACTCCATCGACATCGCCGCCCAAGCGCCCAGTTTGAACATCATCCAATTCCATCCTTCCGTCACCAACATCAACATCCGGGGGGTGTCCCAGAACGAGTTTGCCGACCACCTTGAGCCGCCCATCGCCATGTTTGTGGACGACGCTTACGTCAGCGCCATGGGCGGTGCCCATGTGCAGCTGTTCGACATTGAGCGGGTGGAGGTGCTGCGCGGCCCGCAAGGCACCCTGTTCGGGCGCAACGCCACTGGCGGCCTGGTCCACTTCATCAGCGCCGCCCCCACGGAGGAGGCGGACGGCTACGCCAGCGCAACCCTGGGCAACTACGGCGCCACCCAGCTGGAAGGCGCCATCGGCGGCGGCTTGGCGGAGGGCTTGCAGGCTAGGCTCTCCGCAGCGCTGGACAAAAACGACGGCTACTTGGAAAACGCCGCCGGGGACGACCTGCGCGATGCGGACTCCTTCGCGGTGCGCCTGCAAGTGGCATGGCAACCGTCCGACACCGTCGATGTGCTGGCCAAGGTCCATTACTCCCAAGACGACAGCAACGGCAACGCCTACCAGCATGACGCCACCTTGCAGAACGCCTTGGGCCTAGGCGAGCGCATACCGGACGACGAGGACTACAACGGCTTCGGCCTCGGCCCAGGCACCGACTTCAACGGCTACCGGGATGCGGACGGCGACCCATTCGCCGGCGAATACGACGACAGCGGCTTTTTTACAAGGGAAATCGTCGGCGGCAACCTGCAAATTACTTGGGACCTCAACGATTCGGTGGCGCTCACCTCCGTGAGCAACCTGTTGGGCATGGAGAAGGACTATCGGGAGGACGCGGACAGCAGCCCGTTTCCCTACTTCATCTTTGAGACCACGCAGGATTTCGACCAATTCTCCCAGGAACTGCGCCTGCACGGGGCGAATGAGCGCCTAAATTGGCAGACGGGGGTTTACTACCTCAACATCGACACGGACGTCGGCGCGTTTTTCGACTTGGACTTCTTCACCTTCGGGGAAGGCGATGACTTCGGCCAGGTGGTGAACACTGGCGGGCATGATTCCACCATCAAAACCCAGTCTTGGGCGTTGTTCGCGCAAGGCGAATACGACCTTGGCGAGCAGCTGTCCGCAACCTTGGGCGTTCGCTACACGGAGGACGACCGCAAGGCGGACTATGTGGGCTTCGACAATTTCGGCGGCGGCCCCAACATTCCGCACTCTGGGGACTTGGGCTTCAACAATTTCTCCTACAAGGCGCAATTGAATTGGCGCTCGGGCAACGGCGTTTTGGCCTACGCCGGCATCACTCAGACCCACAAGGCCGGCAACTTCAGGTTGGGCATAGGCGCCCCGAACCTGCTGACCCCGCACGACGAGGAGGAGCTTAGAAGCGTCGAGATCGGCTTAAAGGCGAACTTCGCCGATGGTCGAGCGCGGCTGAACGCCGCCGCATTCTTCTACGACTATGCGGACTACCAAGCGTTCGTGGTGGACCCCACCACCGGCGTTATCGCCGCCTTGGACATCGTCAACGTGGATGCGGAGGCGGCCGGCGTCGAAGTGGAATTGGCCGCCAGCCCGTTCAGCGGCTTGGACTTGTCGCTGGGCGCGGCCTGGATGGACAGCAAGGTCAAGGACGTGGTGTTTCCGGATGGCGCCACGGTGCGGAACACGGAACTGCCCTATGCGCCGGACTTCTCCTTCAACGGTCTAGCGCGTTTCAGCTGGCCGCTTGGCGGCGGCACCGCCTCCGTGCAGGCGGACTTCAACTACAGCGACGGCTTTTGCTTTTCCGTGCTCTGCGCTCCGCTTGACCGGGAAGGTTCCTACATGGTGGCCAATGCGCGGGCGCAGTACGCTTTCCCCGGCGGTCGGTGGTCGCTGGCCGCGTTCGTCAACAACTTGGCGGAGGAGGAATACCGCCTGTATTCCGTGGACGTTTCCGGGCTTGGCATCGCCAACGATATTTACGGCAACCCCAGAACCTACGGCGTCACGGTTTACGCGAGCCTTCGGTGAAGCCCACCAAGCGCCTGAAGGCGCATGAGCGCAACCGAATCATCCTTGACGTGGCCAAACGCATACTGGTCAGCGAGGGCTTCTCCGCCCTCAGCCTGCGCTATGTGGCGGAGGAGTCGGACATTCGGCTGGCCACCCTGCAGTATTACTACAAGACCAAGCAGCAGTTGTTCCGGGCTGCCTTTGAGGATGCGCTGGCGAAGGAGCGCGAACAGATCAACCGCATGGTGGTACGCGCCGGTGATTCGCCGGACAGCATCCTAAGGGCCAGAATATCCGGCCACTACAAGGCGAACTTGCACGACGAGACGGCGGGCTTCTTCTACCAGCTTTGGGCGCGGGCCAGACTGGCCGAGTTCGCCGCCGAACTGATGGATGAATTCTACGAGCGCAACGTCGCCATCCTGGCGGACATGGTGGGCGAGTTCAACGCCGGCCTGTCGAACGCCGAGGCGCGGCGGCGCACCATCTTCGTCATGGCCACCTTGGAGGGCCTGACGATGTTCGCGGATATCGACAAGCGCAAGCAGCGCAAAGTTGCACCTTCAGAGAAATATGTGGTGAATGGACTGATGGAGTTTCTTGGCCAGCCGATGCCGTAGCGGAGCTAGCAAGGTTTTCCGGTACTTGCTGCGGGGCGTCGAGTTTTCCATGCTGCCCGAGAGACAGCCCTGGGGCGGATTCATGTCCATGTTTCGCGACACGGACGGCAACACCTACTATTTCGATCAGTTCGACGAACGACATGCCAATCATTGACATTGAACTTGTCGCAAGCGCTGCCGACGGCGGGCCGCCGCGCCGGGAGCTGTTGCAGGTTATCGCCGACGAACTGGGTGATTTGTTCAACAGCGAACCCGCGAACACTTAAGCGTCCGTGCGAGAACGTGCATGTGCTCTACGCGCCAGATGCCAAGGGGCGGGTCGGCTTCGGCGGACAATTGGTGGAGTAGAGTAGTCGGCCCGGCAAGGTCTCCATCCCTTTCCAAGGGGTCTCCCTTCGGCTGACCGGGGGCATAGGAGATTGTCGACGGCTTTAGTGGAAATAACCAGCCAAGGGACTTGTCTGCTATTCTCAAGGCATGAGCGCATCATCCGCCGTCAATCCGTTTGTGCCGGGCCACGGTCAATTACCGCCCTGTTTGGCCGGCAGGGGCACCGAGCAAAGCGCATTGAACGCCTTGCTGGCTTACCTAAAGGCCGGCAAAGGCGCACCCCGAAACTTGGTTTTGTCCGGCCCCCGAGGCAACGGCAAAACAGCCCTGCTGCGTTGGTTCCAACATCAACTCGAGGCGGCGAAGCAAAAGGTGGACGTGGTTTGGCTAACGCCCGCTGAAATACCGAGTCTCGACGAGTTGGCCACTCTATTGGCGCCGCCTAGTCGATTCAACTCGTTGCGCCCGGCTGCCCTGTCCTTCGCCATCGGCATCGGGCGGCTTGGCTGGAAGCTAGGCAACCGTCCTAGCTCCTTAACCCGGTTGTTGGCTGTGCGCTGCCAGCGGCGACCTCTGGTTTTGCTGCTCGACGAAGCCCATACGCTGAGGGAGGATGTGGGTCAAGTCCTGCTCAACGCCAGCCAGTCGGTTAGCGCCGAAGCGCCGTTTATGCTCGTCATGGCCGGCACCCCTGGGTTGCAGACGCACTTGAACGGCATGTCGGCCACTTTTTGGAGCCGGGGTCAAAAGCTGGGAATCGGCTTGCTTGACGAGGTGGCGTCCGCCCAAGCGTTGGCGCAGCCGCTGGCGGAGCAAAAACCGCCGATCTCCTTCGACAGTGGCGCTTTGCGGCAAGTGGTTGGGGAAAGTCAGTGTTACCCCTATTTCCTGCAACTTTGGGGCGCGGCCCTGTGGGTGATGGCGCACGAAAGCGGGGCAACCCGGATCGATGAAGCCTTGGTTGCCAAGGCGAAACCGCGCTTCGACATGGAGCGGTCAGCCTACTACGACGATCGGCGCGAGGAGTTGAAGCGTTTGGGGCTGCTCCGCACGGCGGCGCAACTGGCTGGGGCCTTCGACGCCAGGCGACAGCTCAGGGAGCATGAACTTGACGCTGCCATCGCCGCGGCCTTGCCGGCCGATGCGTCCGCCCAGAATGTGGATGAGCATCGTGACGGCTTAGCCGAATTGGGCTATGTCTGGAACTCGCCGAACGAGGAAGACCTGTGGCGGCCGGGCATCCCTAGCCTGATGGCCTATATCGCGGCCCATGCCGGCTGATGGACCCCCTTTCCGCAATTCCCAAGTCGCTCCGCGAACCCGGCGTAGCGCTCAAGTTCCAGGACCCGGACGTTTCCATCAAGTCCATGGCAAAGGAGGCGACATTTTATTAGGCCGCGTAGCGTCACGAGTGGCGCGGCTTTCGTTCACCGTCTCAATCACTTGGAACGGTAAGCTTGCTCTGGGCGCTTCACGCAAGGCCCCGTCCTCGTCGTACTTGCCGGGCCAGACCAATTCGGTCTTCGTGATGTCGATCTTCGGCATCTACTGTCCCTCTTCGATTCGTTTCAGGTATTCGCTTCCCGCGGGCGTCAGACGGTATCGCTGCTTGCTGCTGCGCGGCTTGTCCGGGATGGTCATTTCGATCAGGCCACCCTGAAGAGCGGGGAGCAGATAGGCTTGGTTGAAGTGGTCCCGATGTTTCAGGCCAAGGGCTTCCTGGATATCCTGCCTGGTCATTTCACCAGATAATACCCGTAGCAGTCGGACTTCCGGGGCGACTTGCCCGGTGACTTGCCCGGTGACTTGGTCGGTGACTTGCCCGGTGACTTGCCCGGTGACTTGGTCGGTGACTTCCGGGGTGACTTGGCCAGTGACTTCGGGGGTGGCTAGCAGTTCTCCCCCAGCGGCTTGTCGCACCTCCGGGTTAGGCCGGAAGGTCACCGTGACAAAGCTGTCGGCCTCGAACTCTGGTTCAGGGCAGTCCACGGCCTTGGCGCCGTCACGGATGCGCCGGATGCCGGTGCCCGCCTTCTCGATGAAGTCGATGCGATGCAGCAGGTCGGCGACGAGCGGGTTGCGCCGCAGGCTCTTGTGGCCCAGATCGGCCAAGGTCACGCCCTTCGGCAGGCTGCCCGGACTGATCACCTCAATGCGGTCGGCGTACAGTTCGACGAAGACGTTGGCACCTTGGAGAAACCAGTCGCGGTGCATCACGGCGTTGGTGATCGCCTCGCGTAGCGCTTCCATCGGGTACTCCGGTATGTTCTGCCGTCTCAGGCTCTCGATGCGGTAAGCGGTGCGGGTGTTGCGCTCGATGAAGCGCATGGCGTCTTCAATGTCCGCCACGATGCCGCCGTCGAAGTCCTTGCGGTCCAGGATATGCACCTTGTCCGTGCCCCTGCCAAGCAGGCAGGTAATGTAGGCTTCCGAGAAGAAGCGGCGCACCTTCTTAGCGAAGAAAAGCACTCCGACGTTGCGGAACAGCAAGCGGTCGCCGGCCCGCTCGGCTACCTCGATGTTGACCAGCACATCCTCCACCGACGGGCTATTGGTGATGCCGGATAGCCGCAGCCAGGCGTCGAACTTGTCGCGGTCGAAATCTTCCGGGTAGCTGAAGCGGGGGCAGGGCGAAAGATCGAACCGGATCACCCCTTCCTCGCGGAAGAAATCCCGGATTTCATCACGGCTGAGCTTCTGCGTCACCGCGCCCTGACGCCAGAAGAAGCCGTCGCTGCACTGCACCGGCTTGGCATCGCTTTCCCGCACATGGACCGCGAGCACCCCGTCCACCGGCTCTACCAGCACCTTCACCGAAGGATCGCAATTACGGGCGATGTCCTGAATGCGAGCACGCAGAGCGTTGGTGTCCTTGACGCCCTTCACCGTGCCATCGTCGGCCACGCCAAGCAGTATCCGGCCCCCAATGGTGTTCGCCAACGCCACCAATTCCCGAGCAAAGCCAGCCGAGAGGGCCTCCTTGAACTCCAGCGTGGTGCCCTCGCCCTGCTGGATCATGATGTCGATGTCGGATGCGGCAACTACCATCGTCAATCGCACTCCGCCACCGCAAGCCAGCCCTTGTCGAAGGTGAAGGTTCGCGCCTTGCCAGCCGGGTTCTGAATACGGACGATGCGAGCGTCCTCAGTGTCCGCCCGTTCCACTACATAGAGCCAGTAGGCATCACCATACTCGCGAGCGCAATCGAACTGTGCGCGGGAGAGCCCTACGGGACGTCCTTCGAGGTCGCCCTTCATGGATTTCACCTCGCACCAGCTAACAGGCTGGCCCTCCGCAACCTTGACTAGATCGAATCCTTCATTGTTCATGGATGTCCTTTGCCAGTCCGGCTCGCGGTTCAGAATTCGCTTGATGGCGGCCTCCTCCAACGCCATGCGCTCCTCGTGATTCACCCCGTCAGGATCGTCCGTGCCGCCTTCCCGGTCAACCGCCACATAGGAAATGAAGGGTGCAGCCCCGTGTCTCTTCTGCTGCGTGTATCCGCCAGACTCCGATCTAGGATGGCTGTTGCTCTTTGAAGGCCCATCATACGGGCTGTTTGACGAACCACTACCGCCCTCGTGATTGGTGCCCAGATCATTCACTGCATCCTTGACCAAGCTCACATCTCCGGTCGCACCAGCCTGGTCTTCCAGCAGTCCTCGCTTCTCAAGTTCCACCATGCTTGTTATGCCAAGCTCTTTCAGTTTGTCCAGCATCGCCGGCTCGAAACCGGCCTCCGCTGCTAGCTCCTCAACAACTGGCCGTTTGAAGCTAATTTTGGATAGCAGGAACGGATCATCGCGCCAATCTAGGGAATCGAACAGTACCATATCCGGCCGCCGCAATCCTCCTTCCTGATCGGGGATCCAGGCGCTGTCGTTGAGCTGTCGGACAAAGGCCGAATCGAACTCCTGCCTATGGCTGCCATAGTGCGTCCAACGGTACTCGCTGCGGAATACTGCCCTTCCTCGCTGCTCTTCCAATTGGATTAGCTCTTCCCAGATGCACCTTGCTCTGTTGCGTTGATCTTCGGCATCAAGAGAGGGTAGCTGCGCCAGCACATCGTCAAGGCCGCGCAAAGCCCAGTCAGTAACGGTGTCACTGTAACCGGAAGTCGCGGCATGGCCGCTTTGCCCCCGCAGTTTCGCTAGGAACTCCGCTGACAGCGGACTGTTCAACGTCCTATACTCTTTCTTGCTTGGTAGCAAATGCCGAACGGCCCCGCAGGACTCAAGCAGATCCCTGATGCCGCCGCGCCGAAGCGCATCACAACCGTCATCCACCATTTCGATGCCAGAGATGCCGGCAAACAACGCCTTGAGGCGCTCCGTTGCCAAGTAAAGTCCGTCCGGTGAGGCAAAGAACGTCGCACCGTCTCCGGCATTCACCGCACGGACGAATCGAGTCCGGCGGAGACGCTGTATCAACTCTCCGCGCTTGTCGATTTCCTTCGTTTGCGACGCGGCCAAGATGCGATCAATGTCTGCGGCGTAATCGGAGTCGGATATATGGAGTTTTTCCTCGCCATACTTCGGCAGCACGTACAGTATCACGTCATCAACGAGGTGTGGTTCCGAGAGGCAAATCATGCGGAGGAATTGCTTTGCGTCCGCTGACCGGCATGCCCCTTCATGAACGGTCGGAAACTCTGTCTTAACTGGTCCAGGCAGGAATGCCTGTGGTGCATCGCCGACGAAGGCCGGTACATGTGTGTCATCGGACAGCCGAATGATTGGCACATCCTTGGCCTGCCGGTGCAATGCCGCTTGCCCTTTCAGGAACTCATAGAGCCGACACATCCACCCATTGCTCTGGTGCTGGAGATACGAAGTATTGAGTTTCCGAAGTATTGTCTGCGGTGTGATCTCATCGACGCCCAGATCTTCCATAAGATACGCCCGAAGATCGGGCGTTCGATCTTGGGAGATGGTATCAGTCAGCCACGATATGGAGTGTTTACTCTTGAACAACCGCTCAAGCTGCTTGCGGTCGAATAGCTCCCGAAGCTCTTGCGTGCGGGCGAGCTTCACGCCAGCCGCTGTCGCGTACCCCCCACCGAATATAGGCAGCAGCTCTTGGGAACGGAAAGCTTCTTTTACGCTCTCATACAGCGGCGCGAACCTGCTTTCGTCATCGAACTTGCGCTGGTCGATGGGAAGGCATCGGAGTACGTCCACATCAAGCATTTCGTGGTCGCGCAGCCATACGAGCGCATCTACAAGTACGTCACCGGTATTCTCCACGCATTGTTGGTTCCACTCGTCGGCTTCGGGGACGCTATCTCGACTTGGTGTCGTGCGATATGGACCTTGGATTCGGAAGCCCAGATTAGTCTCCACCACCGTGGGGAAGAACACCACCAGCGGCGAGTGAGATACAGGTACGATGCGTTCATCCTTCATGAGGAATGCGACTTCGACATGCCCTGCGAGCACATCAGCGGCCCCATATGTAGGCCTCGAGAATACGAGCCAATCTCTCTCGACGTCGTCGTGGTCGGTGGACACTCCGATGACCGTCACTCGTCGGACATGCTTGTGCTTGTCCCAGGGGACTGACTGCCGAATATATGTACCGGATTCGCCGTCTGGGATCGACCACTCTATGGTGTCGATCTCGCGTAGAAACAGCAGGGTGTCGAGGCTAATACGTCGAAGCCCTTTGGCGATTTCTTCACCATCAACATCAGGGTTGCGTAGCGGCATGATGAAGACAGTCTGGTCTGGGTCACGTTCGATGGCCGATTGGGCCGACGGCCAAACGAAGCTGTCGATGCCGAAGTCCTCGTCGCCGGAGTGGATCTCGGGTCGTTCGGTGAAGCCATACACGGACTTGAAGCCGATTCCGAAGCGACCGATCTGAGTAACGTCCTCTTGCTTCGTTCCTAACGCGATACCGCACACTCCCTCCACATCCCCTCGATCAAAAGGCTTGCCGTGGTGGCTAATACGCAGCGCGTACTCCGAGAGGTCAAATCTGACAGTACGGGAAGGCGGACTTTCGGTACGCCTACGGAGGGCGTCTTCCGCGTTCTGCAGAAGCTCATAGATAAAGTGCGTTCGGTCGTCGTAGAGATCGGTCAGCAACCTCTTGCCGTAGCGGCCGACATCGGTGCCGTAACGCCGTTCGTTGTTAGCCTTTATTGCCTTGTAATCGCTGGCCATCAGCCTGCCTCTTCCTGGATAACGCCTTCGGCTCGGCAGAGCGTCCGCAAATCGCACTCCCCACAAATGCCTGGTTCCGGTGGCACCGCCACGGCGAACTCACCAGCTTGGATGCGCCGCATCGTCGCGTCGAAGTGGCGGCCGGCGGCATCCACGCGCTCTGGGCGATAGGGTAACACCTCTAGAATGCGGGGAGCTACTTTCACAGCAACTCCGCATGCCTGAAGCTGAGAAGTGATAGATGTGGTCTGGGTTTTCGCGATAACTGCTTAAGGTAGACTTTCCGTCCATTCGGGAGGACCTGAGATGGCTGGAAAGACCACGACAAGGCACCGTTGCACGGCGGATTTCAAGGCTCGCGTGGTCCGTGGCGCGATGGGTGAGGTGGACACGCTGAGCGCAGTGGCAGCCCGACTCGGCATCCACCCCAACCAAGTGCGGGACTAGCGCCGGCTTTTTCTGGAAGGCGGCAAGGCCGCCCTCCAGAACCGGGCCAAGCGGGGTGCCGAGCACGAGGCCACCATCCGCCACCTGCGCGCCAAGATCGGCGAACTCACATTGACGGCGCCCTTCCTTTGCACCTCAACCTTTAGCCGGGCAGCGGGAAACGAGCGACGGTGAAGGTCCAGATTTGCAGTTCGCGGCTGTGTCCTCCGCCATGCCCGTTCAAGCAACTCATGGATGAAGTGAGTTTTATCATCGTAGAGGTCGGTTAACAGGTTCTTTCCATACCGACCCACGTCGGTTCCATCCCGACGCTAGTTCTCGATTGGTATCGCGTTGTAGTCGCTGGCCATCAATCTTGCCCTGCTATAGAAAGGCCAGCGATCGACGATGCAGGTTTAGCAACTTGATTCATCCGGCTCGATGTCCAGAAACTTATACTGGTCTTCATCCACGGATACATGGACAATCACTGGCTTGTTAATCATGGGACCAATCACGTCGTCAACTTGTTCGCCGACTTGAACCACGCGAAGAGGTTTTTCCCCCACAGTGAGTTCAAGCCAATCCTTGTCCAGATGGATCGCCCGAAGTGTTCCATGCAATGATTCAGGGTGACTTGTTGGTGCTGTTTCCCTCTCCTTAGCGCTGCGAATGGCTTTTCCTAAGTCATGTCGGACTTTGGAATCGAGCCTAATGGCTTGCGTCTGTTCCTGAGATTTAAGTTCCACGCTATTGCATACTTCTCCTTGCGGAGCGAGGTTTCGCGTCAACTTCAAAAACGTATTACGGTAGTCAGGATCGGGAACTATCTCCGCAAAACGTTGTTCGGGATCTTCGATCCCTACGCGAAGAATCTTCAAGAAGCAATCCGATATACCTCTTGATGAAGGTAGTTCGCGGAGCAATTCGAGTTGCTTCTTCTCTTGAATTGCGACAGCGAATTGATAGCTGCCCGGTTCGGTTTGAAATAGCCACGGGCGGCAGATTTCCTGTATGTCCTTGCTTGGGCCGCCGCGTTTGCGATGCGTCAGGTTGCTCATGAACTCGGCGGTTCTGTGCAGGATGGATTGGACGATCTTTACCTTATCCACGATGAGGTCAAGCGGGGCGCCGCCGTGGACGACTTCCCCGCCCTTCACGGAGATCAGAACTTGGCCCGGCGCAAACCTAGGGTCCGTTCGCGTTCGAACTTGTTCGCACCAGATGGATTGAAGCAAGCTGCGCAGTTGCTCCTTGGCGAAGGCGGGGAGCAAACCGAACCCGAGCCAATAGCCCGCTATCTCTTCCGCTCGGGTGAAGTCTTCCGCTTTGTAATAGAGAGCAGCCGCACTCACAGCGGTTATGCCGATGGTGCGGGCTTTGGAGGTATCCAGACCCGCAAGAGCTTTGTTTTCGGCGTCGGCAGCAAGGGCGTACAGGGGCAGTGCTTCCGTATGTCGGCCTTCCCACACGGCAACTTGTGCTTGCGAGGCAAACTGCTCGCTGATCTTATGGTGCTCGACCCAAGTCATAGCGCCGTTCTCAGTTGCTCGCCTGGCTGTTTTGGAGATCGGCCAACAGAATTAACTTGGCTCTGAATCCTACCACGCCGGCCATCGCCGGGAGATCACTTTTGCCTGTTGCGGCTTGAGTCAGTTTGTCTTTGAGGCGTCTTTTGACAGTGCTTTCCGATCCGCTGTCCACGCCGGAAACTTCAAAGCGCAACCACTTTTGTAGGTCCTCCGCAGGTGTGCCCTTGGGAGCGATGTAGTAGTCGGCACCGGTTTTGGTTTCCGCCCTGTGAATGGCGACTAGGCCATCAATGAGTTCAACCGCTGCGAGAGCGCAAGCACAAGCGCCCGCCTCTGTTGCGTCGATCTCGTTCGCCCATGCACCACGGGTTCGCGCATCGGATCGCCGCCACTCCACGGCCGCTTCGGACCGCACACCACTTCCGTTCAAATTGAAATCCGTTGGCGATTGATGATGCCGATCTAAGCAGACGGTCGCCGCTTCGGTGTACATGTCCGCGATGGCCTTTGTCAGCCCGTGGTGTCGTTGTTCCATGTCATGAATGGACAAAGTTGGTTTTGTTGTCAATCGGTCCTCCGCAATGCCTGAACCCTTACGCTGGGTTGGTACCAGCACGGCTGCGACAGGTTCCCCTCCGCTGCCTCCAACCAAAATCAGCCTTGTTGCTGGCCGGAAGCCGTCAGTGTCTCCGCAACACTACTCCCTACCCAAACAAGTGGCAGGCCACCTCCCGTCCGCCTTTCTCCTGCAACGGAATCAATTGCGGCGTCTGCTCCCGGCACTGCGGCATGACTTGGGGGCAGCGGTTGGCGAAGCGGCAGCCGGGGGGGACGTTGATGGGGGAGGGTATTTCGCCTTGGATGGCGGAGAAGGCGCGGCGGCGTTCGGTTCTGGGGTCCGGCTCCGGGTTGGCGGCGACTAGGAATTGGGTGTAGGGGTGTTGCGGGTCGAAGAAGACGTCGTTGGCCTTGCCCACCTCCACTAGAGCGCCGAGGTACATCACCGCCATGCGGTCGCTGACGTAGCGCACCATCGAAAGGTCGTGGGCGATGAACAGCAGGGTGAGGCCGAGGGACGCCTTCAGGTCGTCGAGCAGATTGATGACCTGGGCTTGCACGGACACGTCCAAGGCGGAGATGGGTTCGTCGCAGACCACGAACTCCGGCTCCAGGATCAGCGCCCGGGCGACGCCGATGCGCTGCCGCTGGCCGCCGGAGAACTCGTGCGGATAGCGGGACATGTGCGCCGGCTCCAGGCCCACCCGTTGCAGCCAGTCGGCGCTGCGCTCGCGGACTTCCCGGCCGGACAGGTCGGAGTGCAGCTTCAACCCCTCGCCAACGATTTCGCCCACGGTCATGCGCGGGTTCAGGGATGAGTACGGGTCCTGAAAGATCATCTGCATGTGCGGCGCGTAGCGGCGAAAGTCCCGCTGCCGGTAGCGGCCCGGCAACTCCTCGCCCTTGAAGGTGACGAGCCCGGCGGTCTTGTCGTGCAGGCCCAGGATGGCCTTGCCGAAAGTGGATTTGCCGGAGCCGCTCTCGCCCACCAAGCCGACGATCTCCCGCTCGTCAATGGTGAGGCTTAGGCCGTCCACGGCATGGACCCGCCGCCCGCGGCCGAGGTCGAAGTGCTTGGTCAGGTTGCGGGTTTCCAGCAGCGTCGTCATTGTGAAGCTCCGGGATTGACGGTGCCCCGATGTGCGCTGGCTTCGGCCCTGTGCAGCCAGCAACGGGAGAAGTGGTCCCTGTGATGCGGCGCAGCCGTTGCGTCCTTGGCGGGATGGGCCTCAGTTTCCTTTGGCGGCGTCCTTGGGGCCGGGGCTTGGGAACCTGATGCGGCGTCCCCCCGGCTGGCGTGGGAAACCACATCTACGGCGGCGGATGGGCGGGATGCGTCGCTTGGCTCAAGCGGAAAAGCCGGCGGGTCGCGCCGCTCGCAGATGCGCATGGCGTTTGGGCAGCGTGGCCGGTAGGCGCAGCCCGGCGGCGGGGCGAACAGGTCCGGCGGGCTGCCGTCGATGGGCTGCAAGGGGTCGTCGCGGCGGGAGTTGCGGGTGGGCATCGCCGCCTTCAAGCCTTGGGTGTAGGGATGGCCGGACTGGTGGAACACCGCGTCCGCCGTGCCGTGCTCGACGATGCGCCCGGCGTACATCACAGCCACTTCGTCGGCCAGCCGCGCCACCACGCCGAGGTCGTGGGTGATGAGAATGATGGCCATGCCGGTCTTGGCCTGCAGGTCGCCCAGCAGGTCCAGGATTTGCGCCTGAATGGTCACGTCCAAGGCGGTGCTGGGTTCGTCGGCGACTAGGATGGCCGGTTCGCAGGCGATGGCCATGGCGATCATGGCCCGTTGCAGCATGCCGCCGGAGAACTCGAAGGGGTATTGTCCGGCGCGCTCTTCGGCTTCGGGAATGCGAGTCATTTCCAGCAACTCCACGGCCCGGGCGCGGGCTTGAGGGCGGGCCTGGCCGCGGTGGGTCTGCAAGGTCTCCGCGATCTGATCGCCGATGGTCATGGTGGGGTTCAAGGACGTCATGGGGTCTTGGAAGATCATGCCGATGGTGTCGCCGCGCACGTCCCTGCCATCGACTTCCGGCCGCCCGAGAATATCCACGCCGCGCAGTTTGGCGGTGCCGGCGACGATGCGCCCCGGCGGTATGGGAATCAGCCCCATGATCGACTGCACGGTCACGGACTTGCCGCAGCCGGACTCGCCGACGATGGCGAGGGTCTTGCCGGCCCGAACGTCGAACGACACGCCGCGCACGGCATGCACGGTGCCGCCGTAGGTGTCGAACTCGACCTCCAAGTCGCGCACTTCCAGCAAGGCGCTCATGCCTTCCCTCGCTTGCGTTTTGATCCCCACTCGTCGCTGCCGTGAATTCTCGGGTCCATCTGCTACTCCCGTGACCTCATTCGCGCATCCAGCGCGTCGCGCAGGCCGTCCCCCAACAGGTTGAAGGCCAGCACGGTGATGCTGATGAACAGCGCCGGAAAGATCAGTTCGTGGGGATGGGTCAGCATGGTCTTGATGCCCTCGTTGCACATGCTGCCCCAGGAGGCCGTCGGCGGCGCCACCCCCATGCCGATGAAGGAGAGGAAGGCTTCGGTGAAGATGGCTGTCGGCACGGCGAAGGTCAGGGTCACCAGAATGACGCCTAGGGTGTTGGGAATCATGTGCCGCAGCACCAGGTAGGGGGCGCCGGCGCCCAGCAGCTGGGAGGCGCTGATGTAGCCCTCCTCGCGGATTTGCAGAATCTGCCCGCGCACCAGCCGCGCTGTCGCCGGCCAGCTGAGCAGCACCATCGCCAGCACCATGGGGGCGACGCCGGACTCCCCCGGCTGCACCCCGGAGATCACCCGGATTAGAATCATGAACAGTAGGAAGGGCAGGGCGACGACGAAGTCGGAGAAGCGCATCAGCGCTTGGTCCATCCAGCCGCCGAAGAAGCCGGCGGCGGCCCCGTAGGCCACCCCGAAGGCGATGAAGATCAGCGGCGCAACCAAGCCGATGAACAGCGACACCCGCGCCCCCGCCATCAGCCGGGCCAGCATGTCCCGGCCCAGGTAGTCGGTGCCCAGGGGATGGGCTTGCAGCTTGATTCGATCTCCCGGCGCCAACGCCTGCCCTGCTTCGGCCAAGCCCATCGCTTCGGCTTCCTCGACGGTGATGACCCGCCGCACCTCGGCTTCCACAGTCTCGAAGGCGTCCGTCAACCGCCCTTGGCCGTCTAGGGCCACCACGCTGTAGAAGTAGGTTTGCGGGCGAAGGTCCAAGCGGTCCTCAAAGTGGTGCTTGGCGGGGTCAAGGGTCTCGAACAGCGGCAGTCCGTAAGCCCGTTCCTCGCCGACGGGGAAGATGTTGCGATACAGGCGGTAGCCGGCGGCACCCGGCAAAGCCCCCCAAACCAGCCGCACCGCTTGGGTGGTGGGGGGCTCGGCTAGGCGCAGGCGGGCAACCATTGGCGCATCGGCGCCGTCCCAAGGTTTATAAGGTTCGATGATGGTGGCGTTGCGGTCCGCCTGTGGTGCTTGGCTGATCTGCTGCAAGTCCTGCAAGGCCGGATCGATGTTCCAAACCACCGGGCCAACCAAGGTGAACGCCAACAGGGCGATCACAATGTATAGGGAGTAAAGCGCCCGGCGGTTGGCCTTCAGGCGTAACCAAGCATCCTGCCAGTAGGATAGGGAAGGGCGGGAGATGCCCTGCACCGAGGCCAGCGCCGGCGCCGGTGCGAAGTCCTCTGCTGAGTAGGTGGTCTCGGCCATCGCTATTCCAGCCTTACCCGGGGGTCGATCAGCCCGTAAAGCAAGTCCACCACGATCACCATGAACACCAGAAAGGCGCCGTAGAACACCGTGGTGCCCATGATGACGGTGTAGTCCAGCTGCTGCACCGCCTGCACGAAGTAGCGGCCGAGGCCGGGGATGGCGAACAGCATCTCCACCACGAAGCCGCCGGTGGTGATGGCGGCGATGGAAGGCCCCAGCACGGTGATGACCGGCAGGATGGCGTTGCGCAGCTGATGGTGGGTGAAGATGCGGGTGGCTGGCAGCCCCTTGGACTTGGCGGTGCGGATGAAGTCCGCGTTGATGATCTCCAGCATGGAGGAGCGCATCAAGCGGGTTAAGTAGGCCATGGTGCCAAGGCCCAGCACCAAGGAGGGCGCCAGCATGTGCGCCACCGTGCCCCAACCGGCCACCGGCAGCAGGGAGAAGCCGAACTGATCGTTCAGGTTGACCAGCAGCAGTTGTCCCAAGGCGGCGAAGACGAAGCTGGGCACGGAGATGCCCAGAATCACCAGCAGCATGATGACGAGGTCCGGCAGCCGGTTGCGGTACAGCGCGGTCAGCGCCCCCCAGAGCACTCCGCCGAGGCCGGCGAAGGCGATGGCCAGAATGCCCAAGGTGGCGGACACCGGGAAGTGCTCGCGGATGATGTCGTTCACCCGCCGGTTCTCCTGGGTGTAGGAAATGCCGAAATCGCCGCGCAGCAGGTTGCCCATGTAGATGCCGTATTGGGACAGCAGGGGCTTGTCCAGCCCGTACTTGACTTCTAGGTTGGCGCGGATCTTTTCGGTCATGGCCTTGTCGTTGGCCAAGGGGTCGCCAGGTACGCTGTGCATGCCGAAGAAGGTGGCGGTGGCGATGAAGAAGACCGTGATGATCCCCTGCATCAGGCGCTTGAAGGCGTAGCGCAGCATTCCAGCCCCCTTAGGCCTCCGGCACGATGTAGGCGTTGCTGTAGTCTGGGTCCGCGCCCACCACCCTGCGCCGAACGCCCTGCAGGCGGGGATGGGTGACGTAGGCGACCCCCCGATCGTAGCTGGGGATGATGACCACGTCCTCGTGGATGATGCGCTGCATGTTGGCAAAGGCCGCCATGCGCACCTCCGCATCCAAGGCGTTTTGGGCGATGCGCACCTGCTCGTCATAGGCGGGATTGCTGTAGCGCCCTCGGTTGTTCAGGTTCCAAGAGGCGAACAGGTCGCCGAAGGTGAGCGGGTCGTCGTAGTCCGGCCCCCAGCCGGCCATCACGATGTCGAATTCCCCGGAGGTCATCTTGGCCAGCCGCTGCTTGAAGATCTGCCGGTCGATCTTGATGTCCAAGCCCAGGTTCTTCTTAAACACGGCCTGAAAATACTCGCTCTGCACGTTGGACACCGTGTTGTCGCCGGTCAACAGCACCAAGGACGGAAATTCGTCCAACCCCAACTCCGCCTGGGCCAGCGCCAAATGCCGGCGGGCGGCCGCCACGTCAATGCGGTGCGCTGGCGGGGGATGGTCGTCCCGGAACCTGCCGTGCGGGCCGTCCAGGAAGCTGGGAAACAGCGAAACGCCGGGCAGGTAGCCGGGCAGCTTGATGACCTTGTAAACCAGTTCGTTCGGGTCTTGGGCGAGGTAAAGGGCCTTGCGCAGGTTGAGGTTGCTCGTCAGGCGGTCGGGCCGGTGGTTGAGCTCCAGGAAGAACAGGGAACCGTCCATGAAGCGATGGATTTGCCAGCGCTGCTCCAGGGCGCTGGTCAGGTTTTCCGGCGTCAGCCCGGTCAAGACGATCTTGTCGTCCTTGAACAGGTTGAGGCTAGTGTTGGGGTCCGAGGTGATGTAGCCCGCATTGATGCGATCCAGGTGGATGCGCCCTTGGTTCCAGTAGAGGGGATTGCGGCGCATGTCCAAGGACTGCCCATGCACCCAACTGGCGATGACGAAAGGCCCGTTGTAAAGCAGCTTGTCGGCGTCAGCGCCATAGGTGCCGTCGGTGGACTCGTAGAAGTCCTGCCGCACCGGGTAGTAGGTGGAGAAGGCGGTGAGCTTGTCGAAGAAAGCGATGGGCCGCTCGAATTCGATCTCAAGGGTGCGGTCGTCCAAGGCGCGGGCGCCCAGCGCCTCGGGTGGCTGGGTCCCTTGGTTTATGGCCTCGGCGTTCTTCACCGGATAGAGGATGAAGGCGTATTGGGAGGCGTTGTCCGGGGCAAGGGCCAAGCGCCAGGCGAACACGAAGTCCTGCGCCGTGACCGGTTTGCCGTCGCTCCACAGGGCGTTCTCCCGCAGCCGAAAGACCGCGCTGTCGGCGTTGATGCGCCAGCTTTCCGCCACGCCGGGCGCCAGTTCGTTGTTCTCGTCGTAGCGCAGCAGGCCCTCCATGACATGGCCGAGGACCATGCCGCTCACCTGGTCGGTGGACAGGCTGCTGTCCAGCTGCGGCGGCTCTGAGGAAATCAGCACGGTGATGGCGTTGCTGGCGGCGTCCACCGCGCTGTTGGCGCCGCTGGCGGAGGCGGTCAGGTTGGCCAGCAGGTTCAGGCCCCACATCAGCGCGGCCAGCCCGGCCACTGCGGCAAAGGCGAACAGCCCAAGCTGGCGAATGGCTAAACTGGTGGATGAGATTGCCTTGGTTGTCATGGGTTCGGTTGCCTTTCGGTTCAGGGTTCCGCGATTTCAAGCAGCCGTTCGACCTCGCCGATGATGGTCAATGCCGCTTGGGTCTTTGAGGACGGAGCATTTCCCGCACCTTCAATGCGCCGCCTCAATCTCTCCAAGGCGGTTCTCACTTGGTCGTCCGTGCTGCTTTGTTGGAATGTGCGCAAAAAGTCTCGCCAGAACACTGTTTTGATTCCGCACAAAGGCGCGTCGTCCAGCCTTTTGATGTAGGAGTCCATCAAGCCCGTCCGCGCTAATCTGCCAAAGTTGCCGCCTCTGTCCGCAACCGGCTTATCTAGAATTCGGTCTGACTTGCTGGGATAGGGCGTGATGCCCTGTGGAATTTCAATGCGGGAATTGAGTTGCGTCGATCTGACGTCTTGCCAGTGATGGTTCCGGTGCGCTGCGGCAGCTTTGGCTGAATGGATAAACGGTTCAAAAACCACGGGCGAACCGCTGATGACGTTGCTGAGCACCCAAGGCACTACGACAATCAGGTCTTGCTCGGCACAGGCTGCTGCGGTCACTTGGAAGCGCAAGCTGGGCTCCTTTTCCTTGGCTAGTAGATACCATCCCTTCAGCTCAATTCCCAACAGCACGTCGCCATCGGACATCCTGCGCAACAGAACGTCGGGAAAGGTTTGCGCTTGGCGGACGAAACTGTACAGCGCGTATTTGTCATGCGGGTCCCATGTGTTGCGAACGAGGTTGAGCGTCCTCACCACCTGCTCCTCGATGGTCGCGCCGAGCACGGTGTGCAGCGTGTGCAGATCGGTGGCCATGATTCCCGATACTTGGGTCTCCGTGCGGAAATGTATCGGTAAGCAGGCAATGGCTTCCCGGACGTCCTTGTGCAGTTGGGTGTGCTCCGATCCCACCGCCGGCGACCTTTCCGCTGCCAAATCTTCACGGTTGCCGTTCGTCATAGCGCCGCCAGCCGCTTGACGGCGGCTTCGTAGAATTCGTTGTTCATCTCCGCCGCGTTGTATTTTCGGCCAAGGAGATGGGAGACCACCGCGCCAGGGCACAGACCGCCGAAAGGCTCCCACACGGCGTCGCCCTTGTCCGTGGAGGCGCGGATGATCCGGTCGATGAATTTCAGTGGCTTTTGGCTGCCGTGCAGGCTGCGGAACTTGTACTTCATGCCGCTCCGTGCGCCCTGAATGCGCTCCGCTCCGCTGACTTGCGGCTCGCGCCAAACGTTGGTCACGCCCAACTCGCACTTGAACTTGGCGCGCAGCTTGGCCCACTTCCTTGCCGAGATCGGGGACTTGCCGTCCATGCTGAAGTAGGGGCGGCCTTGCGGGTCGCCGTGCTGACTGGCGTAGGCGGCCAGTTTTGCAAACGCCTCCGGCGGCGGGTAGTACCAAAGGTGGTCGGCGGTTAGGTATTTGCGCGTCGCGGCGTTCAATGTGCCGCAGGCCGCATTGGCTAGGCGCAGAGGCAGGCCGGATCGCTTCCACTCATGCCGCAGCCAAGCCTGCATGGAAAGGGTTTCGCCGCCAACCTTGAACTGGGCGGCTTTGACGTAGTGAACGCACACCTCCGTCACCACCGGGTACTTTCTTAGGGTGCGCGTATTGGCGTTGCCGGCGATGTGCCCCAATCCCTTGTCCCAGATGTTGCAGCAGCGGTACTCCCAGCCATTGGCGATCAGCAGCGGATGCACCGCCGCCCAGCCGGCTTCGGTGTTCCAGAACCAAAGCGTCGTTTCCGGCGTCGCCCGCTCGCTCCAAGCCTTGATATGGGGTTCGTACCAGTCCGCCAACGAGGCTGGGGTGTGTGCATCACCCGGAAAGCCACTGACGCCGTAGGGGCCATCGGCGATGACGCAGGTGGGCGCCGGCCAATCCGCATAGTAGTTTTCCGCCAACCCGAAGCGGATCGACACCGCCCCCCGAGCGTATTCCTGGTGCGCTTCCGGTGCCTGTCGGGGCAACAGGTCAGACAGTAGGGCTTGGACTTGCGCCATTCCTCAGCTATCCCCACCATCTGCTGATTTTTTCGAGAGGGCATAGCGGATGTTCAGTTTCGTAGTTCTCGGCCACTTCCCGATGTTCCCCTAGCTCTGAGGAAAATTCTGACAGTCAAAGCATAGCATCCTAGTCCCCCGCTAGGGGTTCGGCGGGTTTTGTCGGGGCGGTTGCTTGCGCTTACCGCACCGTCTTCAGCAGATTGCCCACCACCCGCTCCAGGTGCATTAGGGAGTTGCACTCCTCCGCTTGGTGGCAGTAGGCGCTGTAGCGGCGCATCTCCGCGTCTCCCACTTGCCAGGAGTTGCGCGGTTCCGGGTTTAGCCAGATGAGGCGTTTGCAGCGCTCGTACATCTCCTTGAGCACTTCGGCCTTGGGGTCGCCGTAGTTGTTGCGGGCGTCGCCCAGGATGATGATGGTGGTGCGGTTGTCCACCTCGTCCAGGCACAGGCGCTTGAAGTCGGCGAAGGCTTGGCCGTAGTCCGTGGAGCCGCCGGCGTAGTCGCGCAGGGTCTTGGCGATGGCGTCCTCGATGCGGTTGCGCTCGAACAGTTCGGTCACCTCCGCCAAGTCCGAGGAGAAGGCGAAGGAGCGCACCTTGGGCATCACCTCCTCCAAGCTGTACAGGAACATCAGCATGAAGCGGGCGTAGTTGGCCACGGAGCCGGACACGTCGCAGATGGCGAACACCCGGGGGCGGTCGATCTTCACGGAGCGCCAGCGCAGGTCGAAGACGGCGCCGTCGTAGGACATGTTGCTGCGCAGCGTGCGCGGAACGTGCAGGTGGCCCTTCTTGTACACCTTTTTGCGGCGGGCGTGCAGCGTCGCCAAGCGCTTGGCCATCCTGTAAACGATCTCTTGGATCAGGCGGAAGCTGCGGTGCTCCACGTTGGACAGCTTCACCTTGCGCAACAGCTCCTCGCGCAGGCGCCGGCCGGTGACGTCGGCGTGCAGCAGGAACTGCCGCTCCACATGGTCGCGCACTTGCTCGCGCAGCCACTCCCGGCGCCGCCGCAACTCCTGCCCCAAGCGTCTTTCGGGAACCACGGCGCTGTCGCGCAGGTCGGCGATTTCCCGGTTCAGTTCGGCAAGCCCCATCTCGTCCATGATGCGGCGGGTGTAGAGGCCCTTTTGGGTGAAGATTTGGATGTCCCGCACTTTGACCGCTTCGCCGGCGGCGGACACCGCCAAGGAAAGCTCCACCTTGGAGTCCTGCATCAGCAGGGCGCCTAGGGT
Source organism: uncultured Pseudomonadales bacterium (assembly GCA_958296025.1). Taxonomy (GTDB): domain Bacteria; phylum Pseudomonadota; class Gammaproteobacteria; order Pseudomonadales; family Azotimanducaceae; genus Azophilus. Next base: position 3,235,890 of record OY282430.1, on the reverse strand, counting down.
GGAGGTGGGGGCGCTCATCTCGCCGGTGCCTAGATCCGGCTCAGCCTCCTCCCCGCCTTGCAGCGTCGTTCTTGGCTTGCGCTTGCTTTTGCCTTGGCGGTCTGAAGCGGGGCTTGACTGCTGCTCGCTGTCTTGGCGTCCACCGCCGGCGCCGCCCTCTCCTTCGCCATCGCCTTGTGCGTCCTCGCCCGCGTTAGCTGGGACGCCGTTGGCTTGGCGACTGCCGCTGACTTCGCGGAAGGCGAAGAATTGATCGAAGCAGGCGTCAAAGGTCTCCTTCTCGTCGGCGGTCTTGGGCAGCGCCAAGGCTAGGGAGCGCTTCAGCAGGGCGCGGTCCCGATAGCCGACCAGCTGCACGGCGCTGAAGGCGTCCAGGGTTTCAGCCGTGGAGACGCGCACCTCGGCGTTGCGCAGGGCGTGGATGAAATTGGCGAGGGTGCGGTCCATGAACGCTTAGCGCCCAACAGGGCGCTGCCGAGGGCGGAGCACAGGCATCTACCCTTTCACTGCCTTGTTGGTGAGGATATGTACCTCCCCCTGCACGTTCTCGATGTCCTCCTGAAACTTGAGGATGACGTTCAGCGTCTCCCGCACCAAGTCCGGGTGCAGCGCCTCGCTGTGCAGCAGCACCAAGGTTCGCGCCCAGTCAATGGTCTCGGAGATGGCCGGCGCCTTTTTGAGATCAAGCCCGCGCAGCTCTTGGATGAACTGCACCAGTTGGCGGCGCAACTCCGGCGGAATGTCGGGCACCCGCGCCTGAATGATGCGCTGCTCCAGCGCCGTGTCCGGGAAGGGGATGTACAGGTGCAGGCAGCGGCGTTTCAAGGCGTCCGATAGCTCGCGGCTGTTGTTGCTGGTCAGGAACACCATCGGCGGTTCGGTGACCGCCTTGACGGTGCCGATTTCGGGAATGGAGACTTGGTAGTCGGAGAGGATTTCCAGCAGCAGGGACTCGAACTCGTGGTCGGCCTTATCGACCTCGTCGATCAGCAGCACGCAGCCGTCCTTCTCGCGCAACGCCTTGAGCAGCGGGCGCGGCTCCATGAACTCCTCGGAGAAGAAGATGTCGCCGAACTCGTGCAGCCGGGTAACGGACTCGGCGAAGCCCTTGGCCCCTTGCAGCACTTCCTCCAAGGTCTCCTTGAGCACTTGGGTGTAGAGCAGTTGCTTGCCGTACTTCCATTCGTAGATGGCCTTGGCCTCGTCCAGCCCTTCGTAGCACTGCAGGCGGATCAGCGGCAGGGCGAACATCGTCGCGGTAGTCTTGGCCAACTCCGTCTTGCCCACCCCGGGCGGCCCCTCGATCAGCACCGGCTTGTGCAGGTGGTAGGCTAGGTAAACCGCCGTGGCGATCTGCTCGCTGCAAATGTAGCGATGCGCCTCCAAGCGGCTGCGCACCGCCTCCGCGGTTGCCGTCATTGCCTTGATTGCCGTCAAGTGGATTGCCTCCCAGCCGCGTTCTTGGCGATGCGCTCGGCCCATGAAGCGAACGCGAAACCTCCATTATCCCGTTCTGCGGAGGGTAAGCCACATCTAATTTCGCGGCTGATGCGCTTGCTGATTAACGCACCAAGCGTCGCCACGCCACCCTGCCGGGCAAACAGCGTCAGGGGAAAGCCATGCCCATTGATGGGCAAGTGGCGTTGGCGGGGGGCAAGGGCTACACTCGCGGCATGGCCAATCTCGAACTCTTGCAAACCACCTCTGCGGACACTGAGCCGGGGGGCGCCCCACTGTCCGGTTTGGAGTTTCCGGGATGCGAGCCCGTACCCATGACGGAGGAGGAGGTCGTGAACTTCGAGGGAAGGCTGGAGTTCTGGGATGCCGAAACAGCCACCGCCTGGATGGTCTGCGAACCCACCAGCCCCTATCACGAGCGCCCGTCGCAGAAACTCTCCGCGCTGGGGGAGCGAATTGCCGCGGTGCGCGGTTCGCCCATCGAGTGCTACGGCGCCATGGACCTGCTGGTGCGGGACGGGAGCGGGAAGCCTAAGCGCATCATGCAGGCGGACCAATCCGCGTACCTGCGTCCGGGGCGGGCCAATCTGCCGGGAATTTCAGCAATGGTGATTGGCGAAAACGACTTTCCGGACCTGGTCTTGGAGGTGGACCACACCACGGACGTTCGCCGCGGCAAGCTGCAGCTATACGAGTCTTGGGGCTTCCCGGAGGTTTGGGTCGAGGTTCCCGAGAGGCGGGCGCCGAGCCGCCCGCGAAGCCGCCTGCCGGGCCTGACGATCCATGTTTTGGAGGACGGCGCATACCGGGAGTTGCCGGAAAGCCGCGCCTTTCCTGGCTGGACGGCGGAGGAAATCCACGCCGCCATGAACGAGGCGATGCCATCGGCGGCCACCTGCGCAGTGCTGGAGCGGGTGGGGCTGGCGTTGGGCGCTCGGGAGGGCACGGGGCCGGATGATGACCCACTGCTGCGTTCGTTGCGTGAGCATGGCCGGGCGCGGGGGCGTGCGGAAGGTCGTATGCAGGGCAAGGGTGAGGCGAGGACCGAAATGGCGCGGCAAATTTTGTTGTCCCGGGGCATCGATGTCTCAGCGGAGTTTTCCGCCGCCCTAGTCTTTCTTGGCGAGCTTTCGGAGCAGGCCATTGTCTCAGCAGCCCTGGCCTGCGCTTCCGAAGCGGACTTCCTCATGAGGCTGCGGTGAGGGCAAACCGCTGGTCCCAGCCGCTGGGTCCGAGCCCATTGCACCGCCCCTTCCCAAGATGCCCGCCCGCCGGCTTTGCCGCGCTCCGAGCGACGCAAGCCCGCAGTGCTCGATGTGCGCCTCGGGCGCTTGGCGCGATATGGGCGAGTCTAGGACTTCGGATGACTCCATGCCTACGTTGAATGCCGTCTTGTTGCTGGCCGATGTCTCCTAGTCTGTCCATGTATTCCTGGTGGTGCGCCCCATGCCCAAGTTGAATGCCGTCTTGTTGCTGGCGGTTTGCCTGCTTTTTTCTAGGGCCGGACGCGCAGCCGCCCCCCATGAATCCACCTACGCTCCGCGCCCGGCGCCAACGACCCTAATCCAAGGCGTCGCGGTGCTTACGGGGACCGGAGAGCGGCTTGCGCGGGTGGATGTGCTGATGCAGGCGGGGCGCATTGCTGCGCTGGCTGCGGCTGGCGGTTTGGACTCGGCGGCTTTGCAGGCCGGCAGTGCTGCAGGGCGGCGGAACGAAGCAGGGGGCGGGCAAGAGCGCCGACCGGAAGCGGTGCCCGTTCGCGTCATCAACGGCGCCGGCAAGTGGCTGACGCCGGGCATCATCGACGTCCACTCCCACCTTGGTGCCTATCCGTCGCCGGAAGTGGCCTCCACGGCGGACGGCAACGAGTTGACGGACCCGAACAGCGCCGGCGTCTGGGTGGAGCACTCCGTCTGGCCTCAGGACCCGCAATTCGGCTTGGCCTTGGCCGGCGGCGTCACCACTCTGCACATCCTGCCGGGCAGCGGCAACCTCTTCGGCGGGCGCGGCGTCACCGTCAAGAACGTGCCCTCACGCACCGTGCAGGGCATGAAGTTTCCGGGCGCCCCGCAGAGCCTGAAGATGGCTTGTGGCGAAAACCCCAAGCGGATTTACGGGGAAAAGGAAAAGGCGCCCACCACCCGCATGGGCAACGTGGCCGGCCACCGCGCCGCCTGGGCGGCAGCCGCTGCCTACAGGGAAAAACGGCGCAAGTTCCAAGCCGGGGACGCCGATGCAGCGCCACCGCGGGATCTAGGCTTGGACACCTTGGCGGCGGTGCTCGACGGCGAAATTCTGGTGCAGAACCACTGCTACCGGGCGGACGAGATGGCCGTGATGCTGGACGTCGCCCGGGAGTTCGGCTACGCCGTCACCGCCTTCCACCACGCGGTGGAGTCCTACAAGATCGCGGATTTGCTGGCGGAAGCCGGGGTCTGCTCGGCCATGTGGAGCGATTGGTGGGGTTTCAAGCTGGAGGCGTTTGACGCCATTCCGCAAAACGTCGCCTTGGTGGATGCGGCCGGCGCCTGCGCCATCGTCCACTCAGACTCCGCCGAGGGCATTCAGCGGTTGAATCAGGAGGCCGCCAAGGCGGTGGCCAGCGCAACGCGCATGGGCATGACCATCGACGACGCCCAAGCCATCGCTTGGATCACCAGCAACGCCGCCGAGGCTCTGGGCATCGCCGATGAGACCGGCAGCATCGAAGAAGGCAAGGCGGCTGATCTAGTGCTTTGGGACCGGCAGCCGTTCAGCGTTTACGCCCATGCGGAGAAAGTCTGGATCGACGGCCATCTCTACTACGACCGGCAGGATGCCTCCCGCCGGCCGGCAAGCGACTTCGACCTCGGCCAGACTGTCGCGGGGCAAGATCAGTGAAACTTGGAAGACTCTTGTGCCTACATCGCTTGGCAGCGGGAGTTGGGCGTGCGTGCCGCCGCGGCGCCGCCTTCGGGCGGACTAGGGCATTGGCGTTAGCGGTTCTTCCATGGCTGTTGGCCGCCCCATCCTGGGCGGACCTCGCCATCGCCGGCGGGCGCGTTTACACCTTGGAGAACCCGGAGCCGTTGCAAGACGCCACCATTCTGATTGCTGGAGGCCGCATTGAGGCGGTGGGCGTGAACCTGTCGGTGCCCTTTGCCTACCAGCGCATCGACGCGGCCGGCAAGATCGTTACGCCGGGCCTGATCGAGTCGTACAGCCACTTTGGTTTGCGTGAGATCGAGCTGGAGCCCAGCACCGATGACGCCGCCCTGCTGGAGTATCCCTTGGCCCCGGCCTTTGATGTCAGCTATGCGCTGAACCCGAACTCCACGCTGATCGCCGTCAACCGCATGGAGGGGGTGACGCGGGCCATCGCCTTTCCCCTCGCTGGGGTGGACCCGTTGGCCGGGTTGGCGGCTGCGGTGCGCCTAGGCGGAGAATTTCTGCTCGAACCGAGAACTGCGCTGGTTGGATATTTGGACGCGGCGGCCACAGACTTGGCCGGCGGCAGCCGGGCGGCGGCTTTGCAGCGCTTGTTCAGGGCCTTCGCCGAGGCCTCCCGCTTCAGCCCCAGCCGCTATCGGCCTGGGCCGGGGGACTACAGCCGCCACGATATGGCGGCGCTAAAGCGTTTCATAACCTCCGGCAAGCCGCTAGTGCTGGCGGCGGACCGGGCCGCGGAAATTCGCCGCGCCATCGACTTGGCGGCGGCCCATGATTTGCGCTTGGTGGTCTTGGGGGGCGCCGAAGCATGGCGGGTTCGGGAAGCCTTGGCCGCGGCTGGGGCAGCGGTGGTGGTGCGCGTGCATGGCAACCTGCCGCGCAGCTTCGACGCCTTGGGCGCCCGTCTGGACAACGCCGCCCTGCTGCATGAGGCGGGGGTGCGGGTAATCTTCACCGGCGCTGGATTGGGCGGCGCCACAAACCTACGACAGATGGCCGGCAACGCCGTCGCCCACGGCCTGCCTTGGCATGACGCCTTGGCCGGCCTGACCCGCCGCGCCGCCGAAACTTGGGGGATGGAGGATGTCGGCGTCATCCGTCCCGGTGCCCATGCGGACTTGGTCATTTGGAGCGGTGACCCCTTGGAGGTCACCACCTGGGCGGAACAGGTGGTCATCGACGGCGAACCGATGCCCATGCGCTCCCGGCAAACCCAATTGTTCGACCGCTACCAGGACCTGTCGAAACCCTACGGCTATCGCTAGCCGGGCTTTGGCAACACCTCAATCTCGAATAGCCTGGGCCAGCGCTTGCCGGTGACGAACAGCCTTTTCGTCTCTGCGTCGTAGGCGATGCCGTTGAGCACGTCGATGCGCGGATGGCGGAAGACTAGGGGCAGAATGTCGCTCAGGTCCAGCCAGCCCTGCACTTGGCCGCTGCTTGGGTTGATGATGGCGATTCGGTCCGTGGGCCAGACGTTGGCGTACAGGCTGCCCTCAATGTATTCGAGTTCGTTAAGTCCGGCCACGGGCCGGCCGCCGTCACGCACTTCGACCCGCCGCAATTCCCGCAGGTCGGTGCGGTCGAGGAAACGCAGTTGGGCGCTGCCGTCGCTCATCGCCAAGTGTTCGCTGCCGGCGGCGAGGCCCCAGCCCTCACCGGCATAGCTGAACTCTCCGACTTGCTCCAAGGTGGTGGACTCATGCACCAATCCGATGCCGGCCTTCCATGTGAGTTGGTAGAGCCGCCCGCCGGCCAGCGCCAGCCCCTCGCCAAACAACTGGTTTGGCAAGGGACGCTGCTGAAGAACCCGCCCGCTGGCGAGGTCCGTCACCCGCAGCGTGGATTCACCGTAGCCGCCGGTGCTCTCGAACAACTTGTCGCCTTGGCTCACCAACCCTTGGGTAAAGGCGGCAGGGTCGTGCGGATAGCTTGCCACCACCCGGTAGTTCAACTTGGGGGCGGCCGCTGGTTGGCCGCTCTCGACCGGGAAACAAGGTGCCGCCACCAACAGGAGCAGCAGCCATTGGAGGCGGACGCTCCGACCTTCGGCGTTGAGAAGTTCGTTTATTGCCATGAGGGAATTGTAAGGCGCTATCATTCCCGCCTTTAGCTTGATAGTCAGGACGTACATGGAAACACCGGTATTGGTGGGCGTGGGCCAAGTCAGTCAGCGCATCCAAAACCCGGCGGAGGGCAAGGAGCCCATTGATCTGATGATCGACGCCTGCCGCCTAGCGGCGGAGGATGCGGGGCAGCCGACGCTTTTGGCCCAAGCCGGATCTGTGCGGGTGATTCGCGGCTGGTGGCGCTACCAAAATCCCGCCAAGGCGCTGTGCGAGGCGTTCGGCAACAGCCGGGCGCAGACCGCCATCACCCCCTACGGCGGCAACATGGTGCAAAGCGTGGTCAACCGCTCCGCCTTGGAAATTCAGTCCGGGGAGCATGAGGTCATCCTCATCACCAGCGCGGAGTGCGGTTACAGCCAAGCCAAGGCGCGGCGGGCGGGGATGAAGGTCAAGTGGCGGGATGTCAACGGAACGCCCGACCTGCAAATCGGCGAGGAGGTCCCGATGAGCCATCCGCGGGAGGTGACGCTGGACATCGTTCGCCCCACCCACATGTACCCGATCATGGAAACCGCCCACCGCCATCATCTCGGTGAAGGGGTTGGGCAGCACCTGCAGCGCATTGCACAGCTGTGGGCCGGCTTCAGCGCCGTGGCCGCCGAAAACCCCCATGCTTGGCTGCGCGATGCGAAAAGCGCCGAGGAGATCCGCACGCCTTCGCCTGCCAACCGCCCGGTCTCCCACCCCTATCCCAAGCTGATGAATTCCAACAACAAGGTGGATCAGGCCGCCGCGCTGATCCTTTGCTCGGAGCGCAAGGCCTCCGCCCTGGGCATCGACCGGCAGAAGCGGGTTTATCCTTGGGCGGGTGCTGACGCCCGCGACCACAATTTCGTCTCCAATCGGGACAACCTGTACAGCTCCCCGGCCATCCGCATCGCTGGCGGACGGGCTTTGGAGATGGCCGGCCTAGCGCCCCATGACTTGGACTGGGTGGATCTTTACAGTTGCTTCCCCATCGCCGTGCAGGTGGCGGCGGCGGAGCTGGGTTTGGACCCCGCCGAGCCCCTGACGGTGACCGGCGGCATGACTTTCGCCGGGGGACCGCTGAACAGTTACGTCATGCACTCCATCGCCCGGATGGCGGAACTGCTGCGCACGACGCCCGGCAAAAAGGGCCTGATATCGGGCAACGGCGGCTTCCTCACCAAGCACGCCTTCGGCATCTACAGCTCGGAACCGCCGCGGCAACCGTTTCAACACGCTGCGCCGCAGGCGGAAGTGGACGCTCTGCCGTTCCGGCAGTTGGTGGAGGACCACAAGGGTGGCGCGACGGTGGAGGGCTACGCGGTCATGTACCAGGGCGAAGGCCCGGAGTTGGCCCACATCGCCGCCCGCTTGGATGGGGGTGAACGGGCTTGGGCCAACTGCCGGGACGCCGATGTTTTGGATGCGATGACCCGGGAGGAGTTCTGCGGCAATTCCGTGTACTTGGATGGTGGCCGCGCCCATTTTGTGTCCTGAAGCCCTGCTGTGACCGGCACCGCGTCAGCCCATCAGCGGGTGTCCTTTCGGGTTAATGCGTATCGTTTTAGCGCCGGTCAGCGGTTTTGCAGCAAGGCCGGGTGCCCAGGAGATGGCTGGCGCCGTCACCAAGGGCCGCAAAGCGACGGTAGGCTTCGCGGGGCATCCCCAATTGGCGCCGGCCGAGCGGCCCGCTCTGCGATCATGCGCACCGGCCGGACGGCGCCTTAGATGGCGACAGTGCCACCGCTTCGTCCGGAGGCGCCGGCGGGGCTTTGGCCTCGCGTCGCGGCGATGGTCTATGACGGCCTGCTGGTGCTGGCCATTTGGCTGCTGACCTTACTGCTCATGGTGGTCGCCAACGGCGGTGAGGCGGTGTATGGCGCCCCCGTTCAGAGCCTGCTGTTCCTGGAGTTGGTCACTTTCTTCGTCTATTTCTGGCGCACCGGCGGGCAGACCGCGGGGATGCGGGCTTGGCGGCTGCGCTTGGTGTCCGATATCGGCGGGCCCATCAGCCTCAACCAAGCGATGCTGCGCCTGTTCGGTGCCTTGGCGGCCTTCGCCGCCTTGGGGCTGGGCTATCTTTGGGCCTTGTTTGACCGCCAGGGACGAACTTGGCCGGACCTGCTCAGCCACAGCCGGATTGTGCGTCAGGCACCATGACAAGGCGTTTCCACTAGTGCATCGGCGCGAAGCCCAATCAATCGCCTGCAGCGGCTTTCGCTGCGTTCGTTGGTCGCAATGGGGCAAAAAAAGGCCCTAGACCATGTGCCGCCGTTAAGCCGCGCGGCGGATGCCCCAGATAGCGACGGCCCAGCACAAGGCGATGGGCAGGCCGACGGCGAGTGGTGCGGGCAGTTCGTAAACGGCGCTCATGGGCGCGAACAGATCCTGTAGGTACTTGAAGCACAGGCCGACGATGACGCCGACGGTGACCCGCACCCCGGCGCCCAATTCGCGCAGGGGCCCCAGCACGAAGGCCAAGGCTAACATCGCCAAGCCAAGGGTGGCGACCGGTTGAAAATACTTGCTCCACAAGGCGAGGCGTTGGCTGGTGGCGTCCAGCCCTTCGCGCTCCATGTAGAGGATTTGCCGGCGCAGGTCCGACAGGGACAGCTTGTCGGCATCCACCAAGACCCTTTCGCTTAGCAGCGCCGGGTCGAGCTGGCTGCGCCATGCCAGCTGCCCGAAGGCATCAAGCGCGGCCCGTTCGTCGCCCAGCGTGGTTTGGGTGCCGTCGCGCAGCAGCCAGCGCCCGCCACCATCGGCGTCCACGCCTTGGTATTCGGCCCGCGCCGCCAGCCGGGTCAACCCGAGCCCACCGTCTTCGTTCAGCCAGTATTGGCGCACGCCCAACAGGCCACCATCGTCGTCCAAGGCTTGCACATGCATGTACAGCGGACCTTCCCGGTACCAGTAGCCGCCGCGTGGTTCGATGTGTTGGTTGCCGTGCAGAACTCGGGCTTTGTGCGACTCCGCCAGGGCCTCGCTGGCCGGTACCGCCCATTCGTCCACCGCTGCACCGAGCAGCCAAGCCAAACCCACCGGCCAAGCCAAGGCCCCGCCCAGCCGGTGGACGGAGACTCCGGCGGCCCGCATCGCCACCAGTTCCGATTGGGCGGCCAAGCGGCCGAGGCTGATGAGGCTGCCGAGAAAGAGAACATAGGGCAGAATTTCATAGGTGCGTCTGGGCAGGGTTAGGAGGACGTACCAAGTCGCCGCCGCCAGCCCATAGGCGCCCTGTCTCTCGTCAAGCTCCTCGAATAGGGCGAAACAGGCGATCAGGCTTAGCAGCGCCAACAGCACCGTCGCCGCCGCGGTCAGAGCGGAGCGGCACAGGTAGCGGTCGAGTCGGGATAGGGGCTGCATCCACGCCTAGCCCTTGGTTCCGCAAGTGGTCGATCCCGCGTGCGTCGTCGGGACACGCCATGCGCTACGGTCTGGGCGCAAGGGCCTAATCGGATGCGCCTTCCAAACCAAAGCCGCGGCCACCGCCGCAAACAGCGCATGGGCCGGCCAGAGGCCGAACGCCGGCGGCAAATAACCATCTACGAGGACATTTTGATTGGCCAGCAGGGCAAGGTAGTAACCGAGCATGATGAGCACCCCTGGCACGATGCGGCCAAACCGTCCCTGGCGGGGTTTGACGGGCGACACTCCAAGGGCGATCAGAGCGCTGATGAGGCAAAACAGGGGCAGGGCGATGCGCCAATGCAGTTCCGCCGCCGCCGCCGCGTCGTCGCGGCGCCAAAGGCTGGCGGTGGGCTGGGCATCCTCTTTCATCCGCAACACTGCCGCCCCTACGTCGATCTTCCGGCCCAAGGAGGCGAAGCGAATCAATTGCCGCGGTTTGCTAGCGCCTTCGTCTTTTGCTGCGCCGCCCCCTAGCGCCAGCCGCATCCCTTCCTCCAGCACCAGAAAGCGGCTGCCGGTTTCCTCATCCACATACTGTTCACCGTGCTTGGCCCAGATGCTGGCCACTGCGTCCCCATCGCCATACTCGGATATGAACACTTCGTTCAGGGTGCGGCCATCTTCGCCGAGGCTCTCCGCGTAGGTGACCCGCCGTCCTCCGTTGGAGACTTGAAACAAGCCCGGCTGCACACGGTCGAACCCAGCCTTGGTGCGCTGCTCCAGCACGAAACGGTCTAAGGCGGCGTTGTTTGCCGGCGTTAGCGTCAGGGAAAGCCAGGCCACCACGCCCGCCACCAGCGCCAAGGGCGCCAAGGTCCAGCCCAGCAGCCGCCCGAGGCCGACGCCGCAGCTTTGCAGCACGGCCATTTCCTGTTCCGCGTGCATTCGCCCTAAGGTCAGCAGCAGGGCGATGTAGGAGGCGAAGGGGACGATCAACTGCAAAAAGCCCGGCAGCCGCAGGCCCATGACGGTGAGCAGGCTGTTGGCGGCGTACTTGCCAACCGCCGCATCCTGCAGGTAGCCGATGAAGCGCCCGCCCACCGCCACCGCGAACAGCACCAGCAAGGTCACTGCGAAGGTGGCCAAGAGCTCCCGGTTGATGTACTTGGCGGCGGTCATGGGCTAAGCTGATTCCCGGATTGAGTGAGGGTCCCGCAATGGCAGCCCCGGCAACAAGACGAAAAACCTATACTGCCCCAGCCTTGGCCAAAGGTCTCGACATTTTGGAACTGATGGCCTCCGAACCCGGCCGCCTTTCCTTGGGGCAAATCGCTGACAAACTGGGGCGCTCCAAGGGCGAGATCTTCCGCATGCTGGTGGTGCTGAACGACCGGGACTACATCTACTTGGACCGCGAGTCCGAAACCTATGGCATGACGCTGAAGCTGTTCGCCCTGACCCATCGCCAACCCCGCATTCAGCGCCTGTCCAGCGCCGCCGCGCCGGCCATGTCCAAGCTGGTCCAAACCATTGAGCAGTCCTGCCATCTGGTCATCCACTACCAAGGCCGGGGCATCGTCGTGGTGCAGCAAAGCAGCCCGGCGGACCGCGGCCTCAACGTCCGCTTGGGGGCGGATGCGTCCTTGGCTAACAGTTGCTCCGGTCGCATTCTGCTGGCCTTCTCCAGCCTGGAGGAGCGGCGGCGGATGCTTAACGAGGCTAGGCCGAAGCCCCCCGTACACCGCGCCGAGTTGAAACAGGCCCTCAGCCTTGTGTTGAAGCAAGGCTTTGAGGTGGTCGAAAGCGAGCAGGTGCAGGGGGTGAAGGACATCGGCTACCCGGTATTCGATTACTCCGGCACCATCAGCGCCGCCTTGGTGGTGCCCTTCCTGGAGCATCTGGACAGCTCCCACAAGGTTGACCTTGAGCAGGCCCGGCAACACTTGGCCGCAGCCGCAACAGATATTTCCGACGCCTTGGGCCATCGCGCCTCCACTGGCCCGCTCGGTGGACCCCAAGGAAGCTGAATCGCTGACCAGCGATGGAGCATGGGGACTTCGACTGTTTTTGCTGGCGGGGCGCTACACTTGGAGAACATGTCCACCTGCACAACATAAAAAGCGAGCACCTCCCCAGCCACACCCGCAAGGCGGTGGGCTGGTTTCCCGTCCCGGTCACCCAAGGCATTCGCTGTGACGCCATCTGCCTCGGCACGGTCGATGCCCCCTCCCTGCAGGAGCGCCTTCGCAGCAATCATGCACCTGCCTTCAATGCGCCTCCTGCAGCGTCAAAGCGCCGATCTCCTACGCAAAATGCATCCTTGGCGTACAGACGCGCCCTTGACATGGGGCTATTTTGGCCCCGTGAACGACCCAATCTACAAGCGCATCTTCGCCTTCCCGCGCATGGTGGAGGACCTGCTGCGCGGCTTCGCCAAGGGCGACTGGATTCAGCGGGCGGACTTCCCCGCCTTGCGCAAGGCCCCCGCCGAGTACGTCGGCGACGACCTGCGCAAGCGCCTCGGCGACTCGGTGTGGCGGCTGCCCTTGGACGGGGACTGGCTGCATGTCCTGATCCTCTTGGAGTTTCAGTCCCGCAGCGAGCCGGACATGGCGCTGCGCATTCTGGAATACACCGTGCTGCTGTACCGGGAGCTTTCCCGTAGCGGCCTTGGCCCGGGCGGCCTGCGCCCGCCGGTGCTGCCGGTGGTGCTGTACAACGGTGGGCCGCGCTGGTCGGCGGCCACGGACGTGCGGGACCTAGTGGCGCCGACGGGGCTGTCCCTGGCACCCCACCAGCCCTCGCAGCGCTATCTGGTGGTTGACCTGCAGCGTCTGCGGGAAGATGATTTGCCCCTGCGCAACCTGGTCGGCGCGGTGTCGCGGATGGAGCGCAGCCGTTCTCCGGAGGACCTGCGCCTGGTGGCGGCGTCGCTGCAGGGCTGGCTGCGGGAGCCGGGGGATGCGGAGTTGCGCCGTGCGTTTGCGGACTGGCTGTGGCGGCTGGCGCGGCGGTTGCAGCCGGAGGCGGCGGATTCGCCGCCTCCGGGCTTGGACTTGGAGGATGTGAGGATGACGCTTGATGAGATGAGCCTTGAGGAGCGTGTGGCGGAGTGGCCCAAGCCGTGGATTCAGCAGGGCCGCGAGCAGGGCCTTGAGCAGGGCCGCGAGCAGGGCCTTGAGCAGGGGCTTGAGCGCCAGCGGGCGCTGCTGCGCCGATTGGCGACTGTGCGGTTCGGTGAGGACACCGCTGACCGCGCTGCGGAGTTGCTGGAGGACGTCGCGGACTCCGACCACCTTGAGGAAATTGGCGAGCTGATCGTGCGCTGCGAGACGGGGCGGGAATTCCTCGCCCGCTTAGATGCCTGACAAGCACATTGAAATACGCATGACGCCTTCCCATCTCGTTGAGAGCTGAGCCGGTCGGCACGTCTGGCGATGATGGAGCACGGCAGGTATCCAGAACCGCCGCTGCGCGAAATGGCCCCCGGCTTTGGAGATGCCCTCCCATCCCGACGTCTGGCCACTGAACGATTTCGATGAAGTCTTTGCCGCCCGTCGGCAGGATTGGAGATATGCACCCAGAGTCCTTATAGTGGCCTGGCTGCCCGCCAATTGGCGGAAAATAGGTGCTTTAAGAGGGGCAATGAACAGAGTGCAGCCCATTCGCTCCGCCACGATGGTCATGCTGCTGCGTAGGGCCGCCACCGCCAACAGGAAGTTCCCGGTGCATCGCCCAGTGCCGCCTCCCAACGCACCGCCGTGACCGACACACCCGAGGGGCAGGCGCGACGGTCCATAGACGCCAATCTCGAGGCGGCGGGTTGGTTGGTGCAAGGCCGCCAGGACCTTGATCTAAGTGCCGGGCGCGGCGTGGCGGTTGCCGAATTTCCCTTGAAGCAGGGTTTCGGCACCGCCGACTACATGCTGTACGTTGACCGCATGGCCGTCGGCGTTGTGGAGGCCAAGGCGGCCGGCACCTTGACTGGGGTGGAGCCGCAATCCCTAAAGTACAGCCAGGGAATGCCGGATGGCCTTGCCGTTCATGAGCGGCCCTTGCCTTTTCTGTTCGAATCCAATGGCGCCGTGACACGCTTCACCGACCTGCGCGACCCGAGGCCCCGCAGTCGGGAGGTTTTCAACTTTCCGCGGCCCGATACTCTGGCGGGGCGGGTGGCGCAGACCAGTTCCTTACGCACCCGGTTAAGGGCGCTGCCGCCTTTGGACGCATCGCGTCTGTGGTCCGCTCAGGCCCGCGCCATCCGCAGCCTTGAAGAGTCGTTCACCAAGGCGGACCAGCGGGCGTTGATGCAAATGGCCACCGGTTCCGGCAAGACCTTCACCGCCGTGAACATCGCCTACCGCCTTCTGAAATACGCGGACGCCAAGCGCATCCTGTTTTTGGTGGACCGCAACAACCTCGGCCGGCAGGCGCATGATGAGTTCGCCAACTTCGCCCCGCCGGACGACGCACGCAAGTTCCCCGAGCTCTACACCGTGCAGCACCTCGGTGCCAACGCCATCAACCCGGCGGCGAAGGTGGTGGTCACCACGATCCAACGGCTGTTCTCCATGCTCAAGGGCGATGCCGAATACGACGCGGAAAACGAGGACGACTCCGCCTTTGACGCTGCACCGTGGCAGGGCGAGCCGCCAACGGTCGCCTACAACGCCAAGTTGCCGCCGGAGTTCTTCGACTTCATCGTCATTGACGAGTGCCACCGCTCCATCTACGACCTGTGGAGCCAGGTGCTGCTCTACTTCGATGCCTTTCTGATTGGCCTCACGGCGACGCCCGCCGGCAAGACACTCGGCTTTTTCAACCAGAATTTGGTGATGCAGTACGGCCACGAGGATGCTGTGGTGGATGGCGTGAACGTGGACTTCGACGTGTACCGCATCGCCACCCGCATCACCGCGGAAGGCGCCACCATCCCGGCAGCGCCGGGCGCTGTGTATGTGCAACAGCGCGACAAGCTGACGCGGAAGGAACGGCTGCAATTGTTGGCGGACGACCTCACCTACACGGCCAACCAAGTGGACCGGGACGTGGTGGCCGTGAGCCAGATCCGCACCGTGCTGCGTGAGTTTCGGAAAGCCGTGCTGCCCGCCGCATTCCCAGACCGGAAAGAAGTGCCGAAGACGCTCATCTTCGCCAAGGACGACTCCCACGCCGACGACATCGTGCGCCTGGCGCGGCAGGAGTTCGCCGAAGGCAACGAGTTCTGCCAGAAGATCACCTACCGCACCGGCTTCGTCAAAGTTCCCGTCACGGTGAAGAATGAAGATGGCGGCGAAGCCCAATCCTTCGAGTGGAAAAAGACGGTTGACCTGACGCCGGAGGAGCTCCTCGCCAACTTTCGCAACAGCTACCACCCGCGCATCGCAGTGACGGTGGACATGATCGCCACGGGCACGGACGTGAAGCCCATCGAGTGCGTGTTCTTTTTGCGCAATGTGAAGTCCGCCGGCTTCTTCGAGCAGATGAAGGGCCGCGGCGTACGCGTGATTTCGCCGGACAAACTCCGCGCCGTGAGCCCCAGCGCCAAGGCGAAGGACCGCTTCATCGTCGTGGATGCCGTAGGCGTTTGCGAGCAGGACCGAACGGATTCGAGAACGCTCAACCGGCAGCCCTCCAAGTCTCTCAAGCAAGTGTTGGACTATGTGGCCCGAGGCGGGCTGGATCCTGATGCGCTGGCCACCTTGGCCAGCCGCCTCTCCCGCCTGCAACGCCGGCTCGGCGTCACCGAACTGGCCGAGTTGCGCGAACTGGCCAACAACAAGCCGCTGCCGGACTTAGCCCGCGACCTGCTCCGCACCGGCGAGCCGGATGCGCAAGCCGAGGCCGCCAAGACTCAGTTCGACACTGCGGCACCGACAACAGGGCAGATCGAAGCCGCGACCCAGCAGCTTGCCCGAAACGCGGTGACGCCCTTCCTCAAGCCTGCGCTGCGCCATCGTCTTGTTGAAATGCAGCGCCAGCGCGAGCAGACGATAGACCGCCACACCGTTGACGAAGTGCTCCACTCCGGCTTTGACGCCGCGGCGGTGGAGAAGGCCCGCACGACGGTGACGGACTTCCAAGCCTGGCTGCAAGCTAACAAGGACGAGATGGCCGCCATCCAAGTGATCTACGCCGGCGCACGCCCGCTCAAACTGACGCTGGCGGACTTGCGCCGCTTGCGCGACGCCATCGCCCGCCCACCTGTTGCCGCGACGCCGACGCAACTTTGGCGCGCATTCGAGACCACCGCGCCGGAGCGTGTGCAGGGCCGCGGCGGCGAACCCTTGGCTGACTTGGTGAATCTGGTGCGCAGCGCCCTGATGCCCCGGTTGACGCTGGTGCCGTACCGAGACGGCTTGCGCGAACGCTACGCGGCTTGGCTGCAAGAACGCGACGCGGACAACGCCTTCACCCCGCCACAGCGCGAATGGTTGGACCGCATGGCCGAACACATCGCCAACAGCCTCGCCATCGAGCCGGAGGACTTCGAGAGCGGCTGGTTCGGCCAACAGGGCAGCCTAGGTCGAGCCCATGTCTTGTTTGGTGACCAGCTCAAGCCGTTGCTGGCTGAGTTGAATGAGAGGCTGGCGGCGTGAACGCAAATGGCCTGCCAAGTGGCTGGGTAATGACGACACTCGGTGATTTGATCGAACCAAGGCGCGTCAAAGCCGACCCGCAGGCGACGCCAACCGCCAGATTCGTTGGCATGGAGCATGTTGAAGCGCACACCACGAAGTTGCTCGGCACTACGTCCGCGGCCACAATGAGAAGCAGTGCCAACGCCTTCAAACGAGGCGATGTCCTCTACGGCAGGTTGCGCCCCTACTTGAACAAGGTGTATCAGCCAGACTTCGACGGCCTCTGTTCAGGGGAATTCGTGGTCATGCCCGAGAACCACGCGGTATCGGGTGCTTTCCTCAAGCGCCGCTTGAGCGCCTACGACTTCGTTGACTTTGCCAGCCACCTCAACGCTGGCGATCGCCCGCGGGTGGATTTCGGCCAATTACGCACCTTCCCGCTGGCGCTACCTCCAAAGAACGAGCAAATCCGCATGGCCAACTTGCTCGGTGAGCTGCTCGACGACTTGGCCGTCGGCGTCGCCGCCTTGGAGCGCTGCCGAGAGAAGCTGGGCCTCTACCGCGCCTCGCTGCTGAATGCGGCTGTGGAAGGCGATCTGACCGCTGATTGGCGTGACGAGCATCCCCATGCCGAGCCGACGAGTGTACTCCTGCAACGCATCCTCGCCGAGCGCCGCCAACGATGGGAGCAAGATCAGCTATGCACCTACGCCGAGAAAGGCAAAACGCCACCGAAGAACTGGAAAGCGGAGTACAAGGAACCGGTGTTGGCGGACACAGCAATCCTGCCTTCGCTGCCGAAGCGCTGGTGTTGGGTCTCGCTAGATCAACTTGGACAGATCGATCGTGGACGCTCAAAGCACCGGCCGCGAAACGCTGACTTTCTCTACGGTGGTCCATATCCATTTGTGCAAACAAGCGATGTGAGACGAGCACCACGATTTCTTCAAGAACATACTCAGACCTATAGCGAAGCTGGCCTAAGGCAGAGCCGCCTCTGGCCACGAGGAACTTTGTGCATAACTATCGCAGCTAACATCGCTGAAACGGCAATTCTGACTTATCCTGCCTGCTTCCCAGATAGCATTGTCGGAGTTATCTTTGAGCCATCTCTCGTCTCGGTAGGATACGTCGAGCTCTTTATGCAGAGCGCGAAGAGTCGAGTATCTGCCTATGCCCCTGCAACCGCTCAGAGAAACATCAACAACCATATCTTGCGCGGACTGGCAGTCCCACTGCCGCCGGTGGAGGAACAGCGCATGATTGTGGCGACAGTAGATGAGCAGCTTTCCGCCATTGACGCAGTCGCGGTTGTTATTGATGCAAAGCTGAAGGATTGCCAAAGGTTCCGCCAGTCCACGCTGCATCGCGCATTCACTGGCGAACTGGTTCCGCAAGACCCCAACGACGAGCCGGCAGCGAAACTGCTCGAACGCATCGCCGCCGAACGGGAAACGCAAAAACGGAAAGGAGCTAAGCGCCATCGCCACACCGGTGCTAGAGCCACCAAGGCCGTTGGGTGAGTCCAGTCAGCCTCTTACAGCATTGGTTTCGCCCGCGGCGACAGAATGGCGTAAATTGCCCAACGACGGACCGGAGCAGCAGCATGGAACTCGCCATCAGCACGGCAAAATCGCGCCTCTCAGAGCTGATCGCCGCAGCCCAGCGGGGCGAACGGGTGATCATCACCAAGCACGGGAAACCCGCAGTGGAAATGGTTGCGTGTCTCAAGTGCAGTGGCGACACCGGCAATCAGGAGCTAGAGGTGACGTCCGTCAGTATCGAGCAGGAGCTTGACGGCGACTTCTTTGATCGGCTTGCGGCAGCCCGCGAGCAGTTGGGCCTTGAAGATGTGCTGCCTGAAGAAGCGCAAGCAACGGCTGAAGCCCTCCATGACTCAGCGCTGAGTCGTCGTGTGCTAGGTGTTGATGACCAGTGAGCCGTGCATGCAGATCCTCCTCGACACTTACTACCTGTTCAAGTGGACCGAGTCGAGCGGTGAGTTTTCTCGTCGGGAGTGCTTCTTTTTGAGCGTACATCAAGGCGCTTGACGCAGGCGATCGGCATCGCCCGCGGTGGTGAAGTAGCGTAAACTGCCCCACGACAACCGGAGCAGCAGCATGGAACTCGCCATCAGCGCGGCTAAGCCGCGCCTTTCGGAGTTAATCGCCGCCGCCCAGCGCGGCGAACGAGTGATCATCACCAAGCGCGGTGAGCCGGCGGTGGAAATGGTGGCCTGCCCCAAACGGAAGCGCCGCGGCGGCATCGACTTCGAGAAGCTCGAGGCGACCCTTCGGCGCCTCGGCATCGACCAAGATCCGCCAGAGGTGGCGGAGAAGATGATCGCGGCCTTCCATGATCCGGCACTCAGCCGCAAGGCGCTTGGGTTGGAGGACGATGGCTAGCGGCGATGGATGCCCTAGTCGATACGACCTATCTTTCACGATACCGTAGCCGTCGCATGGACGCATCCCAGATCGGCAAGCGCGCTTGGAGCTACGCCGGCGTGTTGCAGGATGCCGGCCTCTCCTGCTTTGAGTATGTGGAGCAGCTCACGCTCCTGCTGTTCCTGAAGATGGCCGATCAGCTCACTCGACCGCCCTACGAGCGCGAGCCGCTGGTGCCGCCCGAACTTGGTTGGCCGCCGTTGTTGCGCTTGGACGGTGCCGCGCTGGAAGCGCAGTACCGCAAGAGCCTGGAGGCGCTGGGCACGCAACCGGGGATGCTCGGCGTGATCTTCCGCAGCGCCCGCTGCGAAATCCACAATCCTTCGCTGCTCAAGCAGCTCATCGTGAACCTGCTGGACGAGGTGGACTGGATGTCGTTGCCGGTCGATGTGAAGGGCACCATCTACGAAGAGCTGGTGGCTCGTTCGGCGCAGGAATCCTCCCGGGGCGCTGGACAGTACTTCACGCCGCGGCCCGTGGTGCAGACCCTTTGCGAAGTGATGCGGCTGAGGCCGCAAGACCGCATCTGCGACCCGGCCGCCGGCACTGGCGGCTTTCTGTGCGCCGCCTACAGCCATGTGTTGGGTCGCTTTGGGCGCGAGTTGGACCGCGACCAGCTACGGGCGCTGCGCACGGAACTTGTGGAAGGCATGGAACTGTCGCCGAAGGTGGGGCGCATGTGCGCCATGAACGCTTACCTGCACGGCATCGGCGGCGAGGGCGCGGACGAGGTGGTCGTTCACACCGGCCACGACAGCCTCGCCGCCGCTTGGCCGGGCGAATACTCGGTGGTGCTCGCCAATCCGCCCTTCGGCAAAAAGCAGAGCCTCACGTTCGTGAACGAGGAGGGCGAAACGGCGAAGCAAAATCAGGTGGTGGTGCGGGAGGACTTCTGGACCTCCACCAGCAACAAGCAACTCAACTTCGTGCAGCACATTTACACCCTGTTGAAAATCGATGGGCGAGCGGCGGTGGTGGTGCCGGACAATGTGTTGTTCGAGGGTGGGGCAGGGGAGAAGGTGCGCCGCAACCTGCTGGAAAAGTGCCGCGTCCACACCCTGCTGCGCTTGCCAACAGGCATCTGGTATTCGCCGGGCGTGAAGGCCAACGTGATCTTCTTCGACAAGAAGGAAGGCCGCGCCAAGGCTTGGACGGACAAACTATGGATCTACGACCTGCGCACCAACCTGCACTTCACTCTGAAGCAAAAGCCCATTCGCCGTGAGGACTTCAACGAGTTCATCGACTGCTACTGCCCCGGCGCAATGCACAGACGCAAGCCCACCTGGAGCCAAGCCAACCCCAATGGCCGCTGGCGGGACTACGACTACAAAGACCTGTTGAAGCGGGACAAGCTCAGCTTGGACCTATTCTGGATCAAGGACCAGAGCATCACCGACGTGGATTCGCTGGCCCCGCCGGATGTGATTGCCGCCGAAATCGCCGGGGATCTGCAAGCAGCGCAGGAGCAATTTTCCAAAATTTCGAAGCGGTTAGCGGCCACGGGATGAGAGGTTCGACCTCTGCTGTTTATCAATGCGGGCTGAAATATCTTCGGCCACACTCATGACCTCCGCGGGCGCTCGTACATTCCGCCCGCTTCGCATCTCCAAGGCAACGACAAGCGGCTGCAGCTTTCCGCTTTTATTTGCGTCAGTTAACAGTATGCCGACAATATCCGATTCAGATACTCCTCTGGAAACCAGATCGATCACCTCAAGCATGTCTGCAACCATCTTCTTGTTACAGCCGTCAAATTGATCATATACTCTTTTAAACAAGTCTAAGGCTTGATGGTACATGCCCTGGGCTGAAAGAACTTTCACCCGCTTCCACTTAGCATACCATGAAAATGGAACGCCATCGTTGTCATGTAGATCACCGAAATATTTCTCCAAAGCATCGCAGCTACGTAGAACGTCTTCAATACGGTGTATCTGCAATTGTATATCAGCCCTGGCAACCAGAGAAGTGCCCACCATTCGACGTACAAACAAATCGTCGCTGCTGCTAAACCATTCGTATATCTGACTGTACGCTGCGATGGCTGCTTCGGGGGCTGAAAGGTTCATATGTGCGGACGCCTTGGCCTTCAATAAAAGTGCAATAGCTGCTGCATGAACCCCAGGGGTATGATTTTGATAGAGACCGACCGCTCTATCGCTAATTTCCAAAACTTCATCAAATCGGCCCAGCGAACTTAGCACTTGTCCTTTCAGCGCCATCGCACTGGCACAACTTACCACGAAAAGATGTCCATCACTCTCTTGAAACTTCTCCGTTACCATATCGAAAGTTTCAATTGCCAATTCAAGGGACCCCGTACTGTAGAGAATGAATCCTTTTTCAATCAATGCCCGTGCCACCATTTCTTTGATTTCCGATTGATCTTCATGTTGGGAAAAATTGAAAATTAGTTCATTTAAGGTCTCCATTGCCTCTCGATGATTGCCTAAATGATTCTGCATACAACCTTTTCGATATAAAACCTTAGCTACCAGGCCGCGAGTTTCTGGATTAGGATGCACTTCATAAGATTTGATAACTCTCTCAAAAAAGGACATCGCTGAATCAGGTGCGTCGACATTTCCCTTTTCTATCCAGTTGTCATACAAGGTTCCAGCGATGGCGTTACTAACGTCCTTCTCAATATCAGGAAATTTTTCAAGAAGCGTTTGCATATTTCGCCAAATTTCGAGTAATTCGTTAGGCCCGAAAAAATAGTCTGACATAAAGCTAATTAGATTTCGTACAATGGAGGCTTCGTCCCGCTGTCGTCGCAGCTTATAGTAGATGCAGTAGAGGCGTTGAGTTGTGACGTATAGCCTTTTCCCGCCGCTTTTGTTCACGGTTACTGCGCCACGCTTGGCGAGGCGTCCCAATAGAGTAGATACTTGTCGAATATCCATGCGGGCCCGAGCTGTGATTTCATCGGTGGTGGATGGCTGCCAGAGGTCGATTAGGGCGAGATAGACTCTGCGTTCGGTTTTAGGGATGCCTTCTAGATGGGTACGGAAGTACTCGGTGTGGTCGTCGATTAACTTGACGAGGTCCTCCATTAGGTCATGCACTGATCGATGATGGGAAAACTGAGATATGATGACTAGTAAGCGCGGGTCGCCGCCCGTTAAAATTTCCAGTGGTCTTATTTGCTCTCCACTCATCTCATTACCGCTGGCCATTTGCCAAAGGCGTCTGCATTCTTCGGTGTTCAGTGGGTCTAGGTGAAGGGTTCGAAACAATTCAAAAAATGGTTGTTCTACGTCATCCAATGCCTCGAAATGGCTGGTGGCGGTGGCGAGCAACATGATTTGGGGTTCCGTCTGCAACGTCTGGCGCAGCTTCCAGCCGAAGCGGTCGTCCACGGCGTTGTTCATTTCCTGCAGGTTTTCGACCATGAGAACGAGCTGCCTATTTAGTCTATCCGCGGTTTCTAGAACTGCGGATCGGGCGCGTTCCTCCAAATCGCCTCCCCGCCACTGCTGGGCTAAGTCGCTGTGGGTTTCTCGCAATTCTTGCGCTAAGTCGGTGTTGCAGCCCTCGATTTCCCTGGCTAGGTGAAACAGCGTTTCCAGCCAGAAGTCGGCCATGTTGAAAACTTCATGGCTTTCCTCCATGAATCGCACTGGCAGCAGCCGTTCTGATAGTTCGCTGTTCGTCCTTATTTCCGCTGCAGTCCGGGCTAGGAGCATTGTTTTTCCCCTGCCGCGGGGCGCCACGATCAGCAGGTGCTGGCACGAGGGCGAGCCAATGTTGCCGCGCAAAGTCTCCATCACCATGCCGAGTTCGTTTTGCCTGACCACGAACTGTTCGATTAGCTCCTCGTCTGACTGGAAGGTGCCGGGGTTGAACTTGCGGATAGTTCGCTCAGGCGATGCGTTCATTGCGGTTTTCATTGGTCTTTGTCTGGGAATCGGCTTGCCAAGGGAATGTGGTGGTCGCGGAAGCGGGCCGCCCACCAGTCTTTCAGAAGAGGGAAGTAAAAACCGTAGCCATCACTATTGGCGGTTAGATAGCCGTCATGCACCAGCACTTCCAGCGCCTCGCTGACGCGGTCCCGCGCATTTGGGATTATTCTGACGTATCCCCGTTCTAGGCAGCGCCTCGCGCTTGCCGTGAACGCACCTTGGGTGGCCGCCTCGGCGAGTATTTCCATCGCAATCTGGAAAGTCTCGTCGTCCAAGCCTTGCTTGAGGCGGTTTTCGTAATGCGACAAGTCGCTTTGCCCCGAGGGGCCGAGCATTTGGGTGCGGTAAACTTCACCCACATCCGCCACGGTCACTCGGTCGCGGCCTTTCATCATGGCGAAGTCTCGCAGCCGGGCGAAGAATGACTGCACATGGTGGGGAATGCCGATGCCGAGGGCTTCGTAAACCGTTTTCGCCACGCCTTCATCAGCCAACAATCCGTTGTGTTCGGCAAGGCGCTCGAAGCACTGGATGCAGGTTTCTCGGCTCCAAGGCTCCAAGCGAAAATTGTAGAGGTCATTGATGCGGTCGGGTATTCCCAACCTCGCCACTAGGGGCATCAGACCGATGCTGCCCGAAAGCAACAGCACGGGGGACCCTTTTGCCCAGCTTTGGCGGACGCTGCGCAGCCAGCTTAGGAACTCAACGGCCTTTTTTTCGCCTTGGTCTTCGCTGATGAGGTGTTTAAGGAAGATCGGTAACTCATCAATGACGAGAAGAACCGGCTTGTTATGGGCGGCGCATTCCTTGAAAAGTCGCTCGCCGTGCCGCCGCCAAGTTCCCGCGTCCAATCCCGCACGGATTCTCAACCCGAACTTGTGGGCGCTAATCTCATCGATGTTCTCTTTGATGAAGCGGCCCATCCGGCCCATCTTGTCGGCGATTCGTGACGAGATGGCGCGAACCGGGTGCGTCGCCGTGGCGATGGCGGCGATCACGTCTTCCGGGGAACTCGCGCCCTCAACATCCGCGAACAGGAACACCCATCCTTCGGCTTCGAGGCGGCGACCAAGCTCATGAGCAATGCTGGTTTTGCCCATGCGTCGTTGCCCCGTCAGCAGGATGTGATTGCCGTCACGAATCTGTCTCCCCAGGACTTTGAGTTCGGTTTCGCGGTCAAAAAAGTTATCGCCGCTTACCCAGCGGCCGGTGGAGGACTTCATGGGCAAACCTCATGTTAGCCATTTGGTTGAACCCTAAGCGTCAACAAATCTGTTGTCAACAGTTTTGTTGACAACAATTCCGTTGATATTGTCGGTGGTATTTCCCCGACGGGTCAGTCCCCTGCCGCCGGCTCCAGCGGTTGACAGTCCTCCACTCGACTTGCGGTCTGCTGGGCATGGAAATTCGTGACTACAATCAACAGCGGGACCTTGCCGTGGTGCGACGCGTCGGCGGACCAGCCCTCGAAGCCGGTCAGGCGGGTGTCCGTGAAATCCTGTTCGACTTTCAGTGGGCGGGGAAGCAGTCCGTTCATCGGCGCATTTGGTGGGTGTTGTTGACCTTCGGCAAGCGGTCAGCTATTTATGGGAGCAACGCAACATCGCCGCCTTCCAAGTGGAGCGGGTGGCCCAAGGCAATCGCTGGTGGATTACGACACTCGCTACCCCGGAATTGACGACCTGAAGCGCTTGGCCAAGCGGCGCGTCCCCAACTTCGCCTTCGACTACATGGAGGCGGGCATCGATCGGGAGATGGGCAAGCGCCGCAATCGCGACGCCTTTGACGCAGTGCGGCTGTGGCCGCGCTACCTGCGCGACGTCTCCGCCACGGAGATCGAAGTGACCACCTTCGGCCGGCGCTACGCCATGCCGCTCGGCGTGGCGCCGGTTGGCTTAGGCAACATGATGTGGCCGCAAGCGGAGCGGTCCTTGGCGGCGGCCGCGCAGCAGGCCAACATCCCCTATGTGCTGAGCACCTTCAGCACCACCGACTTGGCGGAGATCGCACAAGCCGCGCCGGATGTCTGCTGGTTTCAGCTATACACCCCGCAGCAGCCGGCGGCGCTGAAGGATCTGCTCGCACGGGTTCAGGCGGCCGGTTTCCATGTGCTGGTGGTGACCGTCGATATCCCGGTGGGCGCGAAACGCAACCGGGAGCTGAAGAACGGCCTGAAGCTGCCCTTCAGCTTCACCTGGAACATCGTCTGGCAGTCCATGACGCATCCCCGCTGGGCGCTTACCACCCTGCGCCACGGCCGGCCGGACTTCGTCAACGTGCAGCGCTACCGCAGTGGATCGACCACGGGGCTGGCGGAGTTCATCACCAACTTCAGCGCACAGGGTGTCAGCCGCGAGCACTTGCGCACGATCCGCAGAATCTGGCAGGGGCCGTTGGTGGTCAAGGGCGTTCAGCATCCGCAGGACGCCCTGGACGCCCTCAACCTTGGGGCGGACGGCCTGATTCTGTCGAACCACGGCGGGCGGCAACTGGACGGGGCGCCGTCCTCCCTGGAGAGCCTGCGGCGCTTGCCCGACGAGGTTCATCGCAGGATGACCGTCATGCTGGACAGCGGCGTCCGCACCGGTCTGGACGTCATCCGCGCCAAGGCGCTTGGCGCCCAGATGGTCTTTTCCGGGCGGTCGTTCTTCTACGGCGTGGCGGCGCTTGGCGTCAAGGGGGGCCGCCAAGTGGCCGGCATCTACCGGGACGAAATCACCCGCACGCTCAAGCAACTCGGCTGCGCCTCGTTCGAGGCGATGGACGGCAGTTGGCTGGCTGGGGCCTAGGCCGGTTGACAGCCTAGCGGCGAGCGCGTATATCAACGCCATGACTTATTGCGTGGCCATCGCCGTCGCCGCCGGCTCCGTGTTCGTGTCGGACTCGCGCACCCACGCCGGCGTCGATCAGATCAGCATCTACAGCAAGATGCACCGGTTTGACGCCGGCCCCGGCCGCCAATTTGTGATGCTGAGCGCCGGCAACCTGGCCACCGCGCAAAGCGTCGTCGCCCGCATGGAGCGAGACGTCGAGGCGCGGGGGCACTTGGGCCTGTTGTCGGCGAATAGCTTGGAGCAGGCCGCCGAGTACATCGGCCGGCTGTCCGTGGAGGAGCAGCAAAAGCACCGCCAAGCTCATGCGGACAAGAGTTTTTTCCCGGAGGCATCCTTTATATTGGGCGGGGAGATCAGCGGCGCCGCGCCGGGCGTCCTACACATCTATGCGGAAGGCAACTTCGTCCGCGCCAGCCAAGCGATGCCCTATTTGCAGATTGGCGAGATCAAGTACGGCCGCCCGCTGTTGGACCGAATCATCAGTTGGGAAACCCCCTTGGACGCGGCGCTGAAGTGCGCCCTGGTGTCCATGGACTCCACCTTGCGCAACAACGCCACCGTCGGCCCGCCCATCGAGTACCTCGTCCTGCCCGCCGGCACGCGCTCCCAAGGCCTGTATCGGTTGATGCAGGAGGATGACGAACATCTCGTCGAACTGCGGCGGGCCTGGTCGGATAATCTGCGCATCGCCTTTGACGCATTGCCCGGCGCTCCCGGCTTGGCGGGGCTGATCGGCCCTTCGGCGGCCCGCATCACCCGCCTTGAAGTCTCCTGAGCGGGGCTTTTCTTAGGCGGTTGAAGGGCCGTGGCGCCGCTCAAGGCGGAGTCAAGCATTACGGTTTTCCGCGCTCAAGAAAAGCTGGGCGTTACCCTGTATTCTTAGCTGCCCTGCCCTTAGCCGGCCGCTTGCCGACGCTCGGCTTGGAAGGTTGCTGGAACCGGGCAAATTAGGCGCTGGGAACATGGAGGACTCGGCCAATTGACTCAACTGGATTTCTACGTTCTGCAGGATGTGGAACGGGGCGCCATGCTGCGGTTCGCCTGTCGTTTGGCCGTCAAGGCCGCCCGTGCTGGGCAGCCGATTTACGTCCACGCGGCCAGCGCCGAGCAGGCCCGGGAGTTTGACGAGCTGCTTTGGTGCTATCCGCCCGGACGCATGATCCCGCACGGCATCGTCGGATCCTCGGATGCCGTCGGCGCTCCGGTGCTGATCGGCGACACCGCGGAGTTGAGGGAGGAGATGGCCGTCGATGGACTAATGATTAACCTAAGTGACGGGCCGCCGGCCTTTGTCGATCGCTTTGCGCGGGCGGCGGAAATCATCGTGGAACAGACCCGGGCTTCCGGGCGCACCCGTTACCGCTACTATCGGGAGCGAGGCTACCCCCTTAAACACCATGAAATTGGCGACTGGGAAGGGGACTAAGGGGATGTCCATTTTTCCGCAATGCGCTGAATTGGCCGGCAGCGGCCTGACGGTTTCTCCGCCATGTTGCGTCCTCCCCTAGACTGGCGGCGGCGCTTCGGTGCAACGGGGGGTTGAGGTGGAGGCCAGCTTCAATCCCCACGCCATTGAGCGCAGCCTCTACCGGGAGTGGGAGGCGGCCGCCTACTTCGCGCCCCGAGAGCTGGGGGAGAGCTACTGCATCCACATCCCACCGCCCAACGTCACCGGCAGCCTGCACATGGGGCATGCCTTCCAGCACACCCTGATGGACGCCTTGATCCGCTTTCAGCGGATGCGCGGCAGGGGGGTGCTGTGGCAGATGGGCACCGACCACGCCGGCATCTCCACGCAGATGTTGGTGGAGCGGCAACTGAACGCCGAGGGCAAGACTCGCGCCGAACTGGGCCGGGAGAAGTTCATCGAACGGGTTTGGCAGTGGAAGCGTGCTTCCGGCGGCAACATCTCCGCGCAGTTGCGGCGCATGGGCTCCTCCTTGGACTGGTCCAGAGAGCGCTTCACCCTGGACGAAGGCTATGCCCGGGCCGTTATCGAAGCCTTCGTGCGCCTACACGAAGACGGCCTGATCTACCGTGGCCAGCGCTTGGTCAATTGGGACCCAGCCCTAGGCACCGCCATTTCCGACCTTGAGGTCGTCAACGCCGAGGAGGAGGGCAGCCTGTGGCACATGCGCTATCCCCTTTGCGACGGCGGCAAGACCCCGGCCGGGGAGGACCATCTAGTCGTGGCCACCACCCGCCCGGAAACCATGCTGGGCGACACCGCCGTGGCCGTGCATCCCGAGGACGAGCGCTACCGCTCCCTCATCGGCAAGCGGGTGCGTCTGCCCTTGGTGGGCCGGGAGTTGCCCATCATCGCCGACAGCTACGTCGATCCGGCCTTCGGCTCCGGCTGCGTCAAGATCACCCCGGCCCATGACTTCAACGACAACGCCCTGGCCGCCCGCCACGGCTTACCCCTGATCAACGTGTTGACCGAAGCCGCCGCCATCAACGGCAACGCCCCCGCCGCCTACCGCGGCTTAGACCGCTTTGCCGCCCGGCAGCGCATCGTTGACGATCTCAACGCCATGGGTCTGTTGGCCGAGGTGCAGGGGCATCGGCTGAAGGTGCCGCGGGGGGACCGCTCCGGGGTCATCATCGAACCCCGGCTGACCCATCAATGGTTCGTCAAGATCGCGTCCTTGGCGGAACCGGCTGTCCAAGCGGTGCGGGAAGGACGTATCGAGTTCGTCCCCAAGGGGTATGGAAACACCTACTTCGCTTGGATGCGCAACATTCAGGATTGGTGCATCAGCCGCCAGCAGTGGTGGGGCCACCGCATTCCTGCATGGTACGGTCCGGACGGCGCCATTTACGTTGGCCGGGACGAGGCGGACGCCCGCCGCCGCGCCGGGCTGGCTGCGGACCTGTGCTTGCGGCGGGAGGAGGACGTGCTGGAGACTTGGTTCTCTTCCTCCCTGTGGACCTTCGCCACCCTGGGTTGGCCCGAAGAGACCCCTGACCTGAAGCGCTTCCACCCCACCAATGTCCTGGTCACCGGCCACGACATCATCTTCTTTTGGGTGGCGCGGATGATTATGGTAACGCTGAAGCTCACCGGCCAAATCCCCTTCCGGCAAATCTATATTCACGGCTTGGTGCGCGATGCGGAAGGCCAGAAAATGTCCAAGACCAAGGGCAACGGCCTGGACCCCTTGGATCTCATCGACGGCATTGGCCTGGACGGCCTGCTAGCCAAGCGCACCGCCAACCTCACCCAGCCGCACCTTGCCCCCGCCATCGCCAAGGCCACCAAGCGGGACTTCCCCAACGGCATCCCCTCCTACGGCACGGACGCCCTGCGCTTCACCTTCTGCGCCCTAGCCTCCACCGGCCGGGACGTGCGCTTTGACCTCAACCGCACCGAGGGCTACCGCAACTTCTGCAACAAGCTGTGGAACGCGGCGCGCTTTGTGCTGATGAACGTCAAGACCCAAGACGGGGCCGCCGACGCGGTTGACAAGCGGCCCAAGGCCGAGGGCAGGGTGCGGACGAATATCCAAGATCAGAATTCGACGGCCCCGCCAGCCCTTGGCTTGGCGGATCGCTGGATACTGTCCCGCACCCGAAAGTTGGTCGCCGCCGCCACCAATGCCTTGGAGACCTATCGCTTCGACCTGTACGCCAACCAGATTTACGAATTCGCCTGGCACGAATACTGCGATTGGTACTTGGAGCTGGCCAAACCGGTCCTTTGGGACGACAACACCCCGTCGGCGCAACGCAACGCCGCGCAACAAACCCTGCTGCAAGTATTGGACATCCTGCTGCGCACCGCCCATCCAGTGATGCCCTTCATCACCGAAACCATTTGGCGCGAAGCGGCGCCCCTGCTCGGCGCCCGAGGCCCCAGCATCATGCTGCAACCCTATCCTGCGGCGCAAGAACTGCCCGCTGACCCGGAAGCCGAAGCCGCCATATACTGGCTGAAAGGCTTGGTCACGGCCTTGCGCAACATCCGCGGCGAAACCGGCATCAAGCCCGGCCAGGCGGTGCGCGTGTTGCTGCGGGACGGCAATCAGCGGGACCGGGAATTGGCCGCCACCACCGACCCCTTGGTGCGACGGCTGGCCAAGGTTGAATCCGTGACATGGCTGGCGGACGGGGACGAAGCGCCGCCCAGCGCCCTTGGCTTGGTGGGCGGCCTCAAAGTCTTGGTGCCCTTGGCCGGCCTAATCGATTTGGATGCGGAGCGGGTGCGGCTGCGCAAGGCCTCGGAGCGCAAGCAAGCGGAGCTAAAACGCCTGCGCACAAAGCTGGGCAATCAGAAATTCCTGGACAACGCCCCGCCGGACGTGGTGCGCAAGGAGCGGCACAGGGCAGCCGAAGCGGAATCCCGGCTAGATGCGTTGAGGGCGCAGCTGGCGCTCTTGAGCGCCCACGCGGTCGGCCCTTGACCTCGTTGCCGTTGCCGTCACCCGCCGATTGCAATAGTCTGGGTGGCGCCTAGGCGATGGACCTTGGCCTTGCCGTGCCGTGCTGGGCGGGGGCGGCCCGTTCCCGGCAAGGGTGAACAAGGCGGCTCGGCAAAGTGGCGCCGCTGGTTCGTTGGCTTAGGGGGGTGCCGGCCTGTTCATGCCGGAGCGGATTCGATTTGTCTCGGAAGTGTCATGCAATGAAAAAGCGATGGAGATTTGGTTTATGGGTGCTGTGCGGATGCCTTGGGGCTTGTGGGCAGGGGGACTCGACCATGCCGGCTGAACCCAAGCCGGCGGTAAGCGTCCAGGAGGATGCGGCAGCGGCCAGCCTGCGCCAGCTTGAGCGAACCAAGACTTCCGGGCCAATCACCCATCTGCCGGTTTGGGAGGGTTTTGCGCCTCGGGCGATTGAACTTGGCGTGCATCGCCTGCTTGCGGAAGTGGAACGGCAGTTTGCGGCCTTGGAGGCGAATCCGCAACCCACTTGGGATGGGCTGATGGTTCCCTTGGAGCGGCTGGAGCGGCGTCTCGACCGTATGCTGGGCATCGTCGGCCATTTGTTGAGCGTGAAGTATTCCGACGAGTTGAAGGCGGCCCAGGACGCGGTCCGGCCGGCCTATGTGCAGCTGGTCAACCGCATGGACCAAAGCCGGGCGGTTTATGACGCCATGTCCGCCCTGCGCGACGGCCCCGCCTTTGCTGAACTGAATGTCGCGCAGCAGCGCACCCTCACGGAGTCCGTGCGCGCCATGGAGCGGGCCGGCGTGCATCTGCAGGACGACGCCAAGGCCCGCTACCGGGAAATTCAGCAACGGCTAGCGGAGCTGAGCGATGACTTCACCGCCAATCTGGTGAAGCAGGAGGAGGCTTCCCGCATCAAGGTGCAGGACCCGGCACGAGTGGCAGGCGTTCCGCAACCCGTCTTGGAGTTGGCTGCAAAGACCGCCCAAGAAGACGGTGTGGAAGGCGCCAGCGCCGCCGCCGGCCCTTGGCACTTCGTGGTCAATGGGCCGAACTACCTCGCCGTCATTCAACAGGGCCGAAACTCCAGCCTGCGGGAGGCGTTCTACCGCGCCTATCGCGGCCGGGGCACGGCGCCGGAACTCGACAACCGGCCCATCGTGGTTGAAACCCTAAAGCTGCGCCAGGAGCTCGCCGCTCTGCTCGGCTTCTCCCACTTTGCGGACTTGAGCTTGGACAACAAGATGGCGCCGACGGTGGAGGCCGTCTGGGCCCTGTTCGCCCAACTGGAGTCCGCCGCCCGTCCCGTGGCGGAGCGGGAATACGCGGAACTGCGGGAGTTCATGCGCAGCCAAGGCGCTGCTGAGGCCGAAGACCCAAAGCCTTGGGACATCGCCTTTTGGACCGAGCGCCAGCAGGAAGCCCGTTACGGCTACGACGAGGAGCGCTTGCGCAACTACTTCCAAATGCCCAAGGTGTTCGACGGCCTGTTCGCCTTGGTGCAGCGGCTTTACGGCCTGCAGGTTCGCCGCGCAGCCCCCGGCGCGGTGCCGGTATGGGACGCCAGCGTGCAGTTCTTTGAAGTGCTGCAAGGGCAGGGGGAGGATGCGCAAGTCATCGCCGGCCTTTATGTGGACCCCTACGCCCGCCCGGGAGAGAAGCGCGGCGGCGCTTGGATGAACACTGTGGTGGACCGCAGCCGCCTGTTGGCCAGCGCCGGGCGCACTTCCTCCCTGCCGGTGGCGCTGTTCGTGATGAACGCCCGGCCCCCCGCCGAAGACGCAGTGGCGCTGATGTCCTTGGACGAGGTGCGCACCCTGTTCCACGAGTTCGGCCACGCCATGCAGCACATGTTCACCGATGTGGAGGAGGGCGGCGCCTCGGGCTTGAATCTGGTGGAGTGGGACGCGGTTGAGCTGGCCAGCCAGTTCAACGAGTATTGGATGGACCACAAGCCCTTCCTGCGCGGTCTGACGGCGCATCGGGACACTGGCGAGCCGCTGGATGACGAGACCTTGGAGCGCATCATCGCCAGCCGCAACTTCATGGCCGGCAACGCCACCCTGCGTCAGCTTCAGTTCGGCAAGACGGATATGCGCCTGCACGGCGAATACGGCCCGCCAGGGGGGGATGCCGATCCCACACCTTTCGAGGTTGAGGAAAGCGTGGCGCTAGCCACTGTCGTCACCCCGCGGCTGCCCGGCGAAAGCGCCCTGCCGGCCTTCGGCCACCTGTTCAGTGGAGGCTACGCGGCCGGCTACTACTCCTACAAATGGGCCGAGGTGCTGGCCGCGGACGCCTTCGCCGCCTTCCGCGAAGTGGGTTTGGACAACGACCCCGAAGTGCGCACAGTGGCCGCTCGCTTCCGCGACACCGTGCTCGCCTTGGGGGGCAGCCGCCCCGCCGCCGAGATATACCGCCAGTTCCGCGGCCGGGATGCCGCCCCGGAAGCCCTGTTGATCGAGCAAGGGCTGGTGGTGGTTGAATGAGGGTGATGGTCTAGGGCCTGTATGCAGCTTGACAGCAAAAAAATGCTCGCCCGCAGCGAGGATGGCGTCGGCTGGATGGTCTTTAACCATCCGGCCAAGCACAACGCCCTTTCCTTGGAGATGTGGCAGGGCATGGCCGACATTTTGCAGGCATTTGCCGCCGATGGGTCCGTGCGGGTGGTCATCATGCGCGGCGCCGGGGGCAAGGCGTTCGTTTCCGGGGCGGACATCTCGGAGTTCGAAGCCAAGCGCAGCGACGCCACGCAGAAGGCGGAATACAACAGGATCTCCGAGCGGGCCGAGCGGGCCTTGGCGACCTTTCCCAAGCCGCTGATCGCCCTGATCGAGGGCTACTGCATCGGCGGCGGGCTAGGCACCGCCTTGGCGGCGGATGTGCGCTTCGCCACGCCGGATGCCAAGTTCGGCATCCCCGCCGCCCGCTTGGGCTTAGGCTACGCCTACGCCGGCTTGGCCAAGTTGGCCCGCATCGCCGGCCCTTCCCAAGCCCGGGACATCCTGCTCTCCGCCCGCATCCTGCCCGCTCAAGAGGCCAAGGAGATGGGCTTGGTCAACTTCATTGTCGATCGGGAGCGCATCGAAGTGGAAACGGTCGCTTACGCCGCAGCCGTCGCCGATAACGCGCCCCTGTCGGTGCAGGTCGCCAAGGCCGCCTTGGACGCTTGGGAGCGGGGGCCGGACGCAGGGGAAGTGAACGCCATCGACGCCACGGTCAAAGCCTGCTTCGACAGCCAGGACTACGAGGAGGGGCGGCGGGCGTTCATGGAGAAGCGCAAGCCTAGGTTCCAGGGTAGGTGAGCGGTGGGCGTCGTCGCTTGCTTTGCGGTTCAAGTGGGGCATCGCACGGAGGCCAGATGATTAAGATAGGCGCGGTGTTCCCGCATCAGGAGATTGGGGACGACCCGGCGGCCGTGCGCGATTGGGCGCAAACGGTGGAGAGCCTCGGCTACTCCCACATCCTGGCCTACGACCATGTGATCGGTGCGGTCCACGAGGACCGTGAACCCAAGCTGCTCGGGCCGTACAGCGAACGGGACGCCTTCCACGAGCTCTTCGTTCTGTTCGGCTACTTCGCCGCCTGCACCAGCCGGGTGGGGCTGACCACCGGCGTGCTCATCCTGCCACAGCGGCAGACCGTTTTGGTGGCCAAGCAGGCGGCGCAGGTTGATCTGCTCTCCGGCGGGCGCCTGCGCCTCGGCGTTGGCACGGGCTGGAACTACGTCGAATACGACAGCCTGAACGAAAACTTCAACAACCGCGGCCGCCGCCAGGAGGAGCAGGTGGCGTTGCTGCGCAAGCTGTGGACGGAGGAAGTGCTGTCCTACCAGGGCCAGTTCCACCGCCTGGACCGGGCCGGCCTCAAACCCCTGCCGGGCCGTTCCATCCCCGTTTGGTTCGGCGGCTTCACCGCAGTCGCCTTGCAACGCGCCGCCCGCGTTGGCGATGGCTTCATCTTCGGCGCCGGGCAGAGGCGCAACCTAGCCGGTTTGGTGGAACTGCGGGCGGCGCTGGCCCAAGCCGGCCGTGACCCGGCCGCCTTCGGCGTCGAGGCGTTGCTGAACTATCAATCGGGCCCCGATCGATGGCGCGATGACGTGCGGGCTTGGCTCGACGAAGGCGCCGACTATGTAGCCATGCGCACCTCCGCCACCCCTGGCCAGGGCGCCGCGTTGGATTCGCCTCAGGCGCAGCTGCGGGCGCTGGAGCAGTATTGGGCGGCGGTGGGAGATTTAGCGGACTAGAGTTTGGTGCCCGGGGCGGGAGTCTAACATCGTCCCTGCGGGGCATATTTTCTCCTTTAACATCAACGAGTTAAAGAGAAAAAATATTGGCGACCGGCGAAGCGTTTGCATCAATCTTTGCCGCACGC
Organism: uncultured Pseudomonadales bacterium; assembly: GCA_958296025.1. Taxonomy (GTDB): domain Bacteria; phylum Pseudomonadota; class Gammaproteobacteria; order Pseudomonadales; family Azotimanducaceae; genus Azophilus. The sequence goes on along the minus strand of OY282430.1, from coordinate 3,201,525 downwards.
GCTTCGGACTTGCACTGCCTGCCGAATGCGTCGTTGCAGCGCTTGCGAACCTCCCTCCCGTCGTGCGACGTCCAACGTGCGCCAATTGACGAGTGCGGCTGCGCCGTTCAACTGCGATCACGATTCACGACCCTTGTCCGGCGGACGTTGACGAAGAGGCGGCGGTGCGGGAGCCAATCGCCCGGTCGCCGAACTCGGCGCTTCGCCCATCGAACCCCTTGTTGGAGGTCAGCGCCGCGGACGCCCACCCGCGCTGGGCGTTGCCTGGCTGGATGGACGGAACCGGGCCGTTCCGGCTGACCGACAGCCGGCCAATTCAGTCGAAGACCGGCGGCGCCGGACGGGTGGGCCGCCGCGTCCGGGGGTGCTGCGGGGGCCTCCCGCCCAATTTCCCCTGCGTCGGTGGATGAGCCTGCATTGCCGCAGTTCACCCTCACGTTAAGAAATTGCACTCGCCACGCCATCCAAGAGGTACAATGCGCAGCGTGACAGGGTTGGTTCGAGGCGGCTTGGAGTGTGGCGGAGTTGCGGTAGGGAGGCGCCGACGGCGCGGAGTCGCGGGCGAGCGCCCGCCGGCCATCGGCGACGGGAACGGAGCACCGCCCGAACCGCAGGCGGCGGACGCCGGCGATGCGCACCGTGACGAGGGGTTGGTTCGAGGCGGCTTGGGCGACGTTCCGCGGCCGGCGGCCGGCGGTGGGCAGCGCGGCATCGCCCATGCCTGACGCCCGTCCGCCCATGAACTCCCCCCCCCCCGCAGCGACCGAGGTAGCCGCCGCGCCGCCCTCGCCCTGACGTTCGCCCTCACCCTCGGCGCCGCCGCCCCGGCCCTCGCGCAGCAGGTGCGCATCACCTCCACCCCCGCCAACGGCACCCACTACGTCGCCGGCGAAGCCATCACCACCCGCCTCGACCTCCCGGCGCACCTCCACTCGGGCAACCCCGCCACCAGCTGGATGAAGCTCGACATCGGCCCCCGCCAGCGCCGGGCGGCCAGCACCACGCCCTACAGCTTCGCGCTCGCGGGCGTGAACTACTCCTACACCGTCGTCGCCGACGACGTGGACACCGACGGCATCGCCATCCCGGCCAACGCCATCGTCGTGTCCGGGCAGCCCTGGAGAACCGCGGGGTCCGCATTCATCAACCTCAACAACGCCGCCCTGTCGAGCCAGGCCGCGCACAAGGTCATCGGCAGCACCGCGTACATCTCCGCCACCAACCCCTCGCCGCTCACCGAGGCGTCCCTGAACGGCGCGACCGTCACGATCGCGCTCGACGGCCTCACCTACGGGAGCGGCGTGACCGACTCCGACTTCCTGCTGGCCACGACGGTGCAGAACCTCTCCATCGCGAGCCTGGGGAGCGTCTCCAGCGGCGACACCGCGGCCACCCTCACGCTGGCCTTCACCGGCGACACCGGCTTCGAACTCGACGGCACCCTGGCGGCGACCATAGCGGGGTCCGCCCATTCCGGCACCTCGTTCCTCAGCACCGGCTCGGTGCCCGTCCTGGCCACGGACACCGCGCCGAGCTTCGGCAGCGGCTCGGTGACCGACAAGAGCTATCGGCCCGGCATGGCCATCACCGAGTTCCAGGTGCCCGCCGCCACCGGTGGCAACGGCGCCCTCACCTACAGCGCGTCCAACCTGCCGACCGGTCTCGTCTTCGACGCCGACGGCACGGGCGCGTGCCCCGGCACCGAGCCGCGCGAGATCTGCGGCACGCCCACCGCCGCGAGCGGCGCGCACACCGTCACCATCACCGCCACGGACGAAGACACGAACACCGCCGCAAGCGACGCGGCCACCCTGAGGTTCCAGATCGCCGTCACCGGCGCCACCCTCGCGTCCACGCCCACGCCGCTCACCGAGGCGAACCTGAACGGCGCCAGGCTCACCGTCGCGCTCCTGGACGGCGCCACCTTCACGGGCGTCTCCGCGGCGAGCTTCGAGCTGGTCACCGCCCCCGCGATCCCCGGCCTGTCCATCGGCGGCGTCGCGGGCGGCGCGTCGGGCAGCAGCAGCGCCACCCTCACGCTCGCCACCGGCGCCGGCTACGGCTTCAGCACGCAGGCCACGATCGCCGTGCGGGCGCTGGCCGCCGCGCACTCGGGCACGAGCGACGTGGTCTCCGACGCGCTCGCGGTCTCGCCCGCGCCCGGCGTCACCGTCTCCAAGAGCCGCCTCGCGCTCGACGAAGCCCCGGGCGCCAGCAACGCCAACCGCGGCACCTACACCGTGGTGCTGGACAGCGCGCCGACCGGGTGCTTCGCCGTGGCCGTGCAGGCGACCAGCGACAACTCCGACGTCACGGTGTCGCCGACCGGTCGGTCGTTCAACAACAACAGCGGCAGCCCGCAGTTCTGGAGCAGGCCGCAGACGTTCACGGTCACCGCGGCGCACGACGCCGACTACACGGACGACACCGCCACCATCAGCCACAGCATCTCCGTCGCCTGCGCCGCCGCCGGCTACGCCACCTCGCTCGCCATCGACAGCCTCACCGTGACGGTGGACGACGACGAAGACCCCACGGCGTCCATCTCGTCCACCAGCCCCGCCGCGCTCACCGAGGCGAACCTGCACAGCGCCCAGATCACCGTGGCGCTGGCCTACGCCACCTTCGGCAGCGGCGTCACAACGGCGAGCTTCGAGCTGGTCACGGACATTCCGAGCGCCTCCGTCGCGCTGGTGTCCAACGTGTCGTCGGGCGATACGACGGCGACGCTGACGCTGGCCTTCACCGGCGGCTTCAGCGCCGTCGAGACGCTGGCCGTCAAGGTCAAGGCCGCCGCCCACACCGGCGGCGCGGACCTCACCACCGGCACGGTGGCGGTCACGCCGACGCCGGGCATCGCGCTGAGCCGCACCAGCCTGGCGCTGGAGGAGGACCCGACCGCCGGCGGCGCGACGAACGCCAACGTGGGCGCGTACACCGTCGCGCTCACGGCCAACCCGAGGACCGCCGCAGGCGGCTCCTGCGCCGTTTTCATTGAAGCCGTCAGCAACAACGCGGGCTTGATTATCGACACGGGCAGCACGCCCCAGACGAAGCGGCTGGTGTTCGACCAGAGCGACTGGAATACGCCGCAGACCATCACGGTGAGGGCGGCAAGCGACGCGGACGGCGTGGACGTGGCGGCGACCATCAGCCACAGCCGGGTGGCCAGCCTCTGCGTCGGGGACTTCTTCGGCAGGCCGAGCCTGCCCTCGCTGACGGTGGCGGTGAACGACGACGAGACGCCGACCGCCGCCATCGCGTCGCCGTCGATCCTCACCGCCGCGACGCTGAACGGCGCCACGGTGACGGTATCGCTGTCGCTGACCACGTTCGCGAGCGGGGTGGGGGCGTCCAGCTTCGAGCTGGTCACCGGCGCCGCCGGAGTGTCCATCGCCTCGGCCACGGCGACCGCCGGCGGCACGAGCGCGACGCTGACGCTCTCCCACACCGGCACCTTGGCGGCGGACGCGAAGCTGGCGGTGAAGGTGCTGGCGGCGGCCCACGCCGGCGACGCGGACCTCACCACCGGGCAGATCGACGTGCTGGTGGCGGCGGACACGGCGCCGTCGTTCGGGTCGGCGACGGTGGGCACCAAGTACTTCGCCGAGGGCGAGGCCATCGCGCCGTTCCAGCTTCCGGCGGCCACCGGCGGCAACGGGGCCCTCAGCTACGCCATTGCGGCCGGCAACCGCTTCGGACTGCCGGCGGGCCTGAAGTTCGACGCCACCGGCACGGACGCGGGCGGCTGCGCGGCGGGCGACTTCCCGCCCGGCACCGCCGCCTCCTGGGCCACCGCGCCGCGCACGATCTGTGGCACGCTGACCCGGCCGGGCTCGGTTGACAGTTTCAACATCCTTTACGAAGCGCACGACGCGGACTCGAACCGGGCGGATTCTGACAGGGCCAGCCTGATTGCCGGAATCGACCTCGCGCGCGCCGAAATAACGTCCACCAGCCCCGCGACGCTCGCCGAGGGCAACCTGAACAGCGCCACCGTCAGCGTGCGGCTGTTCAACGCCACCTTCGCCAGCGGCGTCGCCGCGGCGAGCTTCGATCTGGTCACCGCCATTCCCAGCCTCTCCGTCTCGCAGGTGTCGGGGGTCACGACGGGCGGCGCCACAGCCACCCTCACCTTGGCCTTCACCGGCGACTTCAGCGCCTCCCAGACCCTCGCCGTGAAGGTCAAGGCCGCCGCCCACAGCCGCGCCTTCGACCTCACCACCGGCGCGCTGACCATCAACCCGCAGGTGCCCGCGGACACGGCGCCGTCGTTCAGCGCAGCGACTTTGCCGACCAAGTACTTTGCGGAAGGCGTGGCCATCGCGCCGTTCCAGCTTCCGGCGGCGAGCGGCGGCAACGGCGCCCTCAGCTACGCCATTGCGGCCGGCAACGTCTTCGGCCTGCCGGCGGGCCTGAAGTTCGACGCCAGCGGCGCGGACGCCGGCGGCTGCGGGGCGGGCGACTTCCCGCCCGGCACCGCCGCCTCCTGGGCCACCGCGCCGCGCACCATCTGTGGCACGCTGACCCGGCCGGGCTCGGTTGACAGTTTCAACATCCTTTACGAAGCGCACGACGCGGACTCGAACCGGGCGGATTCTGACAGGGCCAGCCTGATTGCCGGAATCGACCTCGCGCGCGCCGAAATAACGTCCACCAGCCCCGCGGTGCTCGCCGAGGGCAACCTGAACAACGCCACCGCCAGCCTGCGGCTTTTCAACGCCACCTTCGCCAGCGGCGTCACGGCGGCGAGCTTCGAGCTGGTCACGGCGATTCCGAACGTCTCCGTCTCGCAGGTGTCGGGGGTCACGACGGGCGGCGCCACGGCCACCCTCACCCTGGCCTTCACCGGCGACTTCAGCGCCTCCGAGACCCTGGCCGTCAAGGTCAAGGCCGCCGCCCACAACCGCGCCTTCGACCTCACCACCGGCGCGCTGACCATCAACCCGCAGGGGTTGGTGGACACGGCGCCGTCGTTCGGGTCGGCCACGGTGTCGTCCAAGGTCTTCGCGGAAGGCGTGGCCATCGCGCCGTTCCAGCTTCCGGCGGCGAGCGGCGGCAACGGCGCCCTCAGCTACGCCATTGCGGCCGGCAACGTCTTCGGCCTGCCGGCGGGCCTGAAGTTCGACGCCACCGGCGCGGACGCCGGCGGCTGCGCGGCCGGCGACTTCCCGCCCGGCACCGCCGCCTCCTGGGCCACCGCGCCGCGCACCGTGTGCGGCACGCTGACCCGGCCGGGCTCGGTCGACAGTTTCAACATCCTTTACGAAGCGCACGACGCGGACTCGAACCGGGCGGATTCTGACAGGGCCAGCCTGATTGTCGGAATCGACCTCGCGCGCGCCGAAATAACGTCCACCAGCCCCGCGACGCTCGCCGAGGGCAACCTGAACAGCGCCACCGCCAGCGTGCGGCTTTTCAACGCCACCTTCGCCAGCGGCGTCACCGCCACGAGCTTCGAACTGGTCACCGCGATTCCGAACGTCTCCGTCTCGCAGGTGTCCGGCGTCACGACGGGCGGCACGACGGCCACCCTCACCCTGGCCTTCACCGGCGACTTCAGCGCCTCCGAGACCCTGGCCGTCAAGGTCAAGGCCGCCGCCCACAACCGCGCCTTCGACCTCACCACCGGCGCCGTGACGGTCGCCCCCACCGACACCGAGCCGGCCTTCCCCGCCGTCGCCGCCAAGGGCTTCCCCACCAACGTCGCCATCGCGCCGTTCCAGATCCCGGCCGCCACGGGCGGCAACGGCGCCGTCTCCTACGCCGTCGCCGGGCTGCCGGACGGCCTCAAGTTCGACCTCACCGGCACGGACGCCGGCGGCTGCACGACCAGCGACTTCCCGTCCGGCACCGACGCCTCCTGGGCCACCGCGCCGCGCACGGTCTGCGGCACGCCCACGCGGGACGTCACCAGCGTCGTCGTCGTCACCGCCACCGACGAGGACGGCGACGTCGCCCGCCTCACGCTCCGCGTCACGGTGGCGGCGCCGGCCGCGGTCCTCGGCGACACCGTCCCGGCGGCGCTCTCGGAGGCCAACCTGCACGGCGCCACCCTGATCGTGGCGCTGGCCCGCACCGCCTTCGCCGGCGGCGTCTCCGCGTCGAGCTTCGAGCTGGTCACCGCCATTCCCGGCCTCTCGGTCTCGTCCGTCTCCGCCGTCTCCGCGGGCGACACCCAGGCCACCCTGACCCTGGCGTTCACCGGCGACTTCGGCGGCACGCGCGACCTCGCCGTGAAGGTGCTGGCCGCCGCCCACACCGGCAGCGCGGACCTCACCACCGGCACGGCGCCGGTCACCGCCAGTCCGGGCGTCACGCTCAGCCGCGACAGCCTGGCGCTGAACGAGGCGCCGGGCACGAACAACGCCAACCGCGGCACCTACACGGTGGCGCTGGCCGCGGTCCCCACCGGCTGCACGGGCGGCGTCGGCGTGGCCGTGGCCAGCGACAACGCGGACGTGGCCGTGTCGCCGTCCACGCTGACGTTCACCACCGCGAACTGGAGCGCGCCGCAGACGGTGACCGTCACCGCCGCCCAGGACGACATGGACAGCAACGACGACGTCGCCACCCTGAGCCACAGCATTTCCACCGCCTGCGCCGGCGGCGGCTATCCCGCCGGCCTCGCCATCGGCAGCGTCACGGTGACGGTGGCCGACGACGAGGTGGGCGCGGCCATCGTCCCCACCCCGGCGACGCTCACCGAGGCGAACCTGCACGGCGCCACGCTGGCGCTGTCGCTCACCAACGCCGCCTTCTCGGCCGGCGCCCCCGCCGCCGGCGCCGGCGCGTTCGAGCTGGTCAGCGCCATCCCCAACCTCTCCGTCTCGCAGGCCTCCGGCGTCACCGCCGGCGGCGCGACGGCCACCCTGACCCTGGCCTTCACCGGCGACTTCCGCGGCCAGCCCACCCTGGCGGTGCGCGTGCCCGCCGCCAGCCACCAGGGCGCCGGCGCGCTGACCTCGAACGCGGTCACGGTCACCGCCAACCCGGGGGTGACGGTCAGCAAGACCAGCCTGTCGCTGGACGAGCACCCGGGCACGACCAACGCCAACCGGGGCACCTACACCGTCGCGCCGGACAGCCCGCCGACGGGCTGCGCCGGCGGCGTCGGCGTCGCCGTGGCCAGCAGCAACGCGGACGTGGCCGTTTCGCCGTCCGCGCTGACGTTCACCGCGAGCAACTGGAACGCGGCGCAAACGGTGACGGTCACCGCCGCCCAGGACGACGACGGGGCGGACGACGCCGCCATCCTGAGCCACAGCGTCAGCACGGCCTGCGCCGGCGCCGGCTACCCCGCCGGCCTCGCCATCGGCAGCCTGTCCGTCGCGGTGGACGACGACGAGACCCCGGCGGTGGTGATCGACGCGGACCCCTCCACGACCAACATGGACGAAGCCGGCCCGCTGGAGCTCACCGAGGGCCACGCCTCGAACGCGGCCAAGACCTACTCGGTGCGGCTGGCGACGGAGCCGACGCAAACCGTGACGGTGACCCTGACGAGCGCCGACACGGGCGCGGTGTCCATCGACGACACCGACGGCGACAGCGGCAACGGCGTGCAGAACACCCTGACGTTCACCGCGATGAACTGGAGCACGGCGCAGACCGTCACCGCGCGGGCGGCGGACGACGACAACGCCACGGACGAGTCCGTGGCCCTCGCCCACGCCGCGGGCACCGCCACGACGAGCGAGTACACTGGCGTCACGGCCAGCCTGACGGCGACGGTGGACGACGACGAGACCCGCGCCGTGACGCTGAGCGCCTCGACGCTGTCGGTGCCGGAGAACGGCAGCGCGACGTACACGGTCAAGCTGGCCGCGCAGCCGGTGGGCGGCGACGTGACCGTCACGATCACGGGCGCCGGCAGCGGCATCACGGCCAGCCCGACGACGCTGACGTTCACGGCGACGAACTGGAGCGCGGCGCAGACCGTGACGGTGAGCGCGGCGGAGGACGCGAACACGGCCAACGAGAGCGTGACGCTGACGCACACGCCGACCGGGGCGGACTACGGCGGCGGCGCGGGGATGGCGGCGGAGATCGTGGCGACGGCGGCGGAGAACGATACGCCGAGCCTGCGCGTGGACCCGACCATGCTGACGGTGGAGGAGGGGAGCAGCGCCAGCTACCAAGTGCGCCTGAACACGCAGCCGAGCGCCGGCGTGACGGTGACGGTGGCCGGCGCGACCGCCGAGGTGACGGTGGACACGGACGACGACGCGACCGGCAACCAGACCACTCTGACGTTCAGCACGACGGACTGGGGCACGAACCAGGAGGTGAAGGTGAGCGCGGCGGAGGACGACGACGGAACGGACGAGACGCTGACGCTGAGCCACACGGCGACGGGCGCGACGGAGTACGCGGGACTGGCCGTCGGGGCGGCGCGGCCGAGCGTGGCGGTGACGGTGGACGACAACGACATGCGGGCCATCGTGATCGACACGGACCCGACGACCGCCAGCGTGGTCGATCCCGGCCCGCTGGCGCTGAACGAGAAACAGACGGATCCGGCGAACGCGAAGACCTACTCGGTGCGGCTGGCCACGGAGCCGACCACGACCGTGACGGTGACGATCACCAGCGGCGACGCAGGCGCGGTGTCCATCGACGACACCGACGGCGACAGCACGAACGGCGTGCAGAACACCCTGACGTTCACGACGACGACCTGGGATACGGCGCAGTCGGTGACCGTCCGCGCCGCCGAGGACGACGACGGCGGCAACGAGACGCTGGACCTGACCCACGCGGCGAGCGGCGGCGACTACGACGACCTGTCGGCGACGCTCGGCGCGAAGGTGGCGGACGACGACCCGCTCGGGCTGGTCTTCGCGGCGACGGACCTGACGACGAACGGCCTGGACGAAGGCGGCAGCGCGACCTACACGGTGAAGCTGGCGACGCAGCCGACGGGCGCCGTGGCCGTGGCGATCGCCAGCGACAACGCCGACGTGACGGTGGACGACACGGACGGCGTGACGCCGGGCGTCCAGAGTTCCCTGGCGTTCGACGCGACGACTTGGAACACGGCGCAGACGGTGAGGATCCGCGCCGTCGAGGACGACGACGGCGCCGACGAGACGATCGAGCTGACCCACGACCCGAGCGGCGCGGACTACGACGGCGTGGAGAGCGCGGACCTGGAGTTCACGCTGAACGACGACGACCCCCGCGGCCTGACGCTGAGCGCCTCGACGCTGTCGGTGCCGGAGGCCGCCAGCGCGACCTACACGGTCAAGCTGGACACGCAGCCGGTGGGCGGCAACGCGACGGTGACGATCACCGGCGCCGGCGACGGCATCACGGCCAGCCCGACGACGCTGACGTTCACGCGGTCGAACTGGAGCGCGGCGCAGACGGTGACGGTGCGGGCGGCGAACGACCAGAACACGGCCAACGAGGTCGTGACGCTGACGCACACGCCGACCGGGGCGGACTACGGCGGCGTGACGCCGGCGGCGCTGGCGGCGACGGCGACGGACGACGACACGCCGAGCCTGCGGGTGAGCCCGACCGTGCTGACGGTGGCCGAGGGAGGCAGCGCCGCCTACAAGGTGCGCCTGAACACGCAACCGAGCGCCGGCGTGACGGTGACGGTGGGCGGTGCGACGGGCGCGGTGACCGTGGACACGGACGGCGACACGACCGGCAACCAGACGACGCTGACGTTCAGCACGACCGACTGGGACACGGACCAGGAGGTGACGGTGAGCGCGGCGGAGGACGACGACGCGACGAACGAGATGCTGACGCTGGGCCACACGGCGATGGGCGCGACGGAGTACACCGGGCTGGCCATTGGAGCGCGCCCGGGCGTGACGGTGACGGTGGACGACGACGACACGCCGGCCATCCTGATCGACGCCGATCCGACGACGATGACGGTGGACGAAACCGGCCCGCTGGCGCTGAACGAGCTGTCCACGGACCCGGCGAACTCGAAGAGCTACACGGTGCGGCTGGCGACGGAGCCGACCACGGCGGTGACGGTGGAGGTCGAGAGCGGCGACCGGGCGGTGTCGGTGGACACGGACATGACGCCGCGCACGCGGACGCTGGCGTTCACGACGACGAACTGGTCGTCGCCGCGGACGGTGACGGCGACGGCGGCCGAGGACAACGACGCCTCGGACGAGAGGGTGACGATTGAGCATTCGGCGGCCGGCGGCGACTACCAGGGGGTGGAGGCGTCGCTGGTCGCCACGACGGTTGACGACGACGAGCCGAAGCTGGCGGTGGACGCCTCGGCGCTGACGGCTGCGGGGCTGGCGGAGGGCGCTTCGGGGACCTACACGGTGCGGCTGGCGACGGAGCCGACGGGGCCGGTTCGGGTGGCGGTGTCGGTCTCGGGGGGCGTGTCGGTGGACGCGGACGGGGACCAGGCCGGGAACCAGGGCTCCCTGCGCTTCGACGGGGCGGACTGGAGCGTCCCGAAGGCGGTGAGGGTTCGGGCGCTGCGGGACGACGACGCGACGGCCGGGACGGCGGTGCTGGGGCATTCGGCGTCGGGGTCGGACTACGGGGGCGTGTCCGCGCCGGCGTTCTCGTTCGAGGTGCGTGACGGGGACGCGCCGGCGCTGGCGGTCAGCGCCTCGTCGCTGGCGGTGAACGAGGGCTCCTCGGCGGCGTACTCGGTGGCCTTGGCGACGCGCCCGGTCGGGGGTCCGGTGACGGTGTCCCTGTCGAGTTCGGACGCGGCGGCGGCGACGGTCTCGCCGTCCTCGCTGACGTTCACGGCGGGGAACTGGGACCGGCCGCGGACGGTGACGGTTCTGGGGGTGGCGGACGGCTCGGCGACGGTCGCGCACGCGGCGTCCGGGGCGGACTACGACTCGGTTGCGGCGTCGGTGTCGGTTGCGGTGCGCGACTCGGGCGCGGCGGGGGTGCGGGTGGAGCCGCCGCAGTTGACGGTGCGCGAGGGCGGTTCGGGGAGCTACCGGGTGCGGCTGAACACGCAGCCGACGGCGACGACGACGGTGACGGCGACGGCGACGAGCGCGGCGCTGGCGATCGACGACGACGGGACGCCGCAGTCGCGGACGCTGACGTTCACGACGGAGGACTGGGGCGTCGGGCAAGCGGTGACGGTTTCGGCGGGGGAGGACGACGGTTCGGAGGACGGGGCGTTCACGGTGACGCACGCGGTGTCGGGCTACGCCGGGGTTTCGTCGGCGCCGGCCTTGGCGGTGGCGGTGGAGGACGACGACGCGCCGGGCTTCGCGTTCGACCCGGCGGGGGGCCTGTCGCTGTCGGAGCCGGCGCCGGGGGTCGATCCGGCGGCGTCCTCGAGGAGCTACTCGGTGCGCCTGGCGACGCAGCCGACGGCGACGACGACGGTTGCGGTCACGAGCGACGACGCCGGGGTGGAGGTGGACGGGGCGCCGCGGACGCTGACGTTCGACGGGTCGAGCTGGGACGCGCCGCAGACGGTGACGGTGCGGGCGGTTCCGGACGCGGACGCGGTCAGCGAGACGGCGTCGCTGCGCCACGCGGCGTCCGGCGGGGGCTACGGCGGGGTGTCGGCGTCCCTTCCGGTTCGGGTTTTGGACGCCACCGCGCCGCCGCCGGATCCGGAGCCGCCGCCGCCGCCGCCGGTCAACCAGCCGCCGCGGGCGGTGGGTTCGCTCCCGGACCTGCGCCTGGACGTGGGGGAGTCGGCTTCGCTGCGTCTGGGCGGCCTGTTCGCGGACGACGGGCCGCTGACCCACCGGGCGGAGTCGTCGGCCCCGTCGGTGGCTTCGGCGCGGGTTGAGGGCAACGCCGCGCTGCGGGTGGAGGGGCTGTCGCTGGGGCTGGCGACGGTGACGGTGACGGCGACGGACCGCGGCGGCCTGAGCGCCCGGCTGAGCCTCCGGGCGTCGGTGGGGCGGGTGCTGTCGTTCGCGGCGCCCTCGGCCTCGGCGCCGGAGGGCGGGGTGCTGCGCCTGGCGCTGGCGCTGAGCCGCCCGGCGAGCGCGGCGCTGTCCGTCGCCTGGGCCGCCCGTCCCGACGGCGACCCGGCCACCGCCGATGCGGACGCCGCCGACCTGGGGGCCATGAGCGGAACCGCCGCGTTCGCCGCCGGGGGGACGGAGGCGCTCGTCGAAATCCCGGTGCCGGACGACGCCGACATCGAGCCGGCCCGGGAGTTCCTGACGGTGGAGCTGGCGCCGCCGCCGGAGGGCGCGGGCTGGGCGCTGGGCCTCTCCGAGGCGCTGCTGGAGGTTCGGGAGGGGGTGTGCGACCGCTCGCCGGCGGTTCGCGACGCGCTGGTTCGGGACCCGCTGCGCGGGCCGCTGGCCTGCTGGGCGCCGACGCCTGCGGAGTTGGCGGGGCGGGGCTACCTGAGCCTGCACCGCAAGGGGATCGCGGCGCTGCGCCCGCTGGACCTCCTGGGGCTTTCCGGGCTGCGCGTCCTGCACCTGCACGGCAACCACCGGCTGGCCGCCCTGCCGGAGGGCCTGTTCGCCGGCTTGGGCGCGCTGGAGCGCCTGCGCCTGGACGGCAACCGGCTGGCGGAACTGCCGGCCGGCCTGCTGGCGGGGGCGCCGCGGCTTTCCCTGCTGGACCTGGGCGGCAACCGCATCGAATCGCTGCCGGCGGGCCTGTTCGCCGGCGTGGCGGGCCTTGCGGAGCTGAACCTTTCGGGCAACCCCGGCGCCCCGTTCCCGCTGGTCGTGCGCCTGGCCCGAACGGACGCCGAGCCCTGGGCGCCCGGCCCGGCGCGGGTGGAGGCGCGGGTCGCCGAGGGCGCCCCCTTCGCCCTGTCCGCGGCGCTGCTGGCGCAGGGCGCCGAACTGTCGGCAACGCAGGCGTCCGTGCCGGCCGGCGCGACCGCCGGCCCGCCGCTCCAAGCCGCGCAGGCCGGCCCATGGGCCGCCCGCCTGTCCCTGGCCGCCGACCCCGCCGTTCCCGAGGGCGTCTGCGGCGACGTGCAGGACGGCCTTTACCCCTGCTTCCGCGGCCTGGCCCCCCGGGCCGGCCCGCCCCTGGTCCTGTTCAAGCCGCCGCCGCGGCCGACGGAGCGGCCCCCCGCCCCGGCCCTGTCGGCGGACGGCGACCGGGCGTCGCTTCCCCTGGACGGCCTCATCGGCCCCGCCGGCGCCGGCGACCGGCTGGCCTACGCCGCCCGAACCGACCGCCCGGACCTGCTCGCCGTGCGCGTCGCCGACGGCCGGCTGGTTCTGGAGGCCAACGAGGACGGCCTGGAGGGAACCGCCGTCGTCACCGTCACCGCCACCGACCCCGACGGCCCCTCCGCCTCCCTAACCCTCACCGTCACCGTCGAGTTCGCCCGAACCGGCGCCGCCCCCAGCTGGCGCCTGGAGTGGATGCGAACCCTCCGCGAGGCGGACGGGGCGTGAACAAGGTGCGGGAGCGGTCGCTTCGGCGCGGGGGGAGCATGCCGGATTGGCCGGAATTTCGCGCACTGCCTCCAAAGTGCCGAAAACCGCCACTTTTGCAAATCAATGGCTTGTTGGGTGGTTGATCCCAAAATATGGAACGGCTGGCTAATTTTCCGCAAGTTGCGGATTTTGGGCGGATCGGCAGAAAAACGGCGCTCTAGGAAGCCCGTAGAGCGCCGCTACGGATTGACTAGGGCGATGGGCTAGGGTCGGATTGCCCGCGGCCAGAGGGCGGCTTAGGGAGCGTTGGTGCGCCGGCAGGTAGCAAATCCGCTAGTTCCGCGACGATGCCCGCCAACCTGTTGGCGTACTCCTTCCAGCGCTCCAACTCGGCCCGCCATTTCTTCAATTCCGCCTGCAGCGACGCGATCCACGCCTCATAGCGGGACTCGCGGCTTTCCAGTTCGTCCAGGCGGGCCATCGCCTTGGCGGACACCTCGTTCGACTCCTCGGCGGCTTGCCGAGACAGTTCTATGGTCGCCTCCGCCATCTTCTGTTGGTCCGCCGCCGCCTGCGCCCGCTTGTGGGTTCTCCAGTTGCCGCCGTAGCCCTCCGACAGCGCCGCCTTCGCTTCCTCCATGTTCGGCACCACGCCCAGGGGTAGCAAGGCCCTGTCGTAGTCTCGGTGCGCCCGGGTCAGCGACGCTCGGTTGAACAGCTTGGAGTAGTCTAGGCGGCCCTCGGGGGTGATCGGCTGCAGCCAAAAGTGGACGTGCGGGGTGCTTTCATCTCGGTGCAGCGCCGACCCTAGCAGCCTGCCGGGGACGCATTCGCGCACCCACTTATGCGTTGCTACCGCCCACGCATTCTTGCGCTTATAATCGGCGCCCTTCAATTCCTGCGGCAGCGTCGCCACAAGCTCCACCGCCACGTTCGCATCCCGCCTGATCGCGCGGACCTTGCCGTTCTTGTCGGGCGGCTGCTGGAACCCAAGGATGGCCCGCTTCACCGCCTCCTCATCCAACTTTATGAGGTTCAGGTGCGCCCGCTTCGGGTCCACATTATCGGGGGTGTTTTCGGGCTTGAAGCTGCGGCAGGAATGCCTTAGCCTGCCGTCCACTGCGCCGCGCCGGACGCCCTCCAGGTGGAACGCTGATGGCATAGTCAATCTCCTGTTGTTGTCTTTTCAACTGCTTGGTATACCACCCGAAAAATTAAAGGCAAGCGCAGCTGGCGGCCTTTCGCCCGCCTTTGCAAAAGGCGTAGGGGTTGCAAAGCCAACCCCTAACTCGCTTTGTCTTTGCTGGCGCAAAGACGCGAGCCACTGCGTGGGGCGGACAGTTGCGCGGGCGTTCGCCAGCCGCTTAAAACCGTTTCAGTTGAAACGGTTCCGCCATCCCCGGCGCGCATGACGCTGCGCCCGGATGCGGTCCACCACGGGGTCTCGCTGCGGCCTGGGTTGCGCCTTCGCCTTGTTGCCGCGGAAGCGCAGGTCTTCGCATCGTTCGTGGAGCGCAGCGATGGCGTTGCGGGCTTGCGCGGCGGTCCTGCGCTCGCCGAACTCCGCGAACCTTCCGACGGGACCCACGCAGGCGTCCCCGGCCGTGACGGTTGCCGCCGCCGAGACGGCTTGCGCCATCCATCCACGGGGATGCGCCGCGCTGCTTCAGAACGCGGCGGCGAGGACCGCTGCGGACCCGAAGTCCAAGGTGTGCCCCGGGCTGCTGACGGTCGAGGCGGAGTCCCTCATCGCCCGCTCCCTTGACGGGTCCGCGGAGGCGGGGAGGGTCGCGGTGCGGCTGCCGCCGGGTCGTGGTTGCTGTGCAGGCCCAGAACGAACTGCGAGTCCGCGTCCACCGTGCAGATCGACTGAATCTCGGTGTTGCGGCGGTCCAGCCGGCAGATCCAGTTCAGCGTGTAGGTCTGGCAGTCCACGGCCACGTTCACGGACTCGGGAAGCCGCAGCCGCCCGTCCGCCAGCGCCCGGTCCACCCGCCCGGAGAACTCCCGGCAGCGCCGGAATATGAAGTCGAGCGTCTGGTAGTACCGCTGCGCCGAGGGCAGCCGGGCGCCGCGCACCAGGCACCGCACCGGCGACTTGTTGGCGATGCGGCTGAAGGCATCCGCGGCCGCGGCGCGGGCGGAAGCCCCCAAGCGCACCGGGGAGGACAGGACGAAGCGCCGCCCGCAGGCGCGGCACAGCATCCTCTGACCGCCGGATGCGCTCCGCCCCTGCTTGCGGTAGCCGCCCGGATGCGCCGCCACGGACCTGCCGCGGTTGCCGCACTCCGGGTTCGTGCAGGCGGCGGCCTCGTCCGGCCGCAGCATGGCCGCCGAGATGCGCCGAAACTCAGCGGCGACGCCGGCGTTGGACTTCATGGCCGGCTTCTCCCCGCAGGACTTGCACCGAAGGGCGGGGATCGTGCCCTTGTTGGTGCCGGTGACGACGTAGTTCGGATCACGGTCCGCGCTGGGGCCGGTCTTGCCGTGCTCCGTTCTGGCAGGAACCCCGAAGTTGCCGCAGCCGGGCATGCGGCAGTGGTTCACCTGGATCGCCTCCGACTCCCCAAAAAGGTCAACCTCCGCCGCCAGCGGCGCACGGGGCGCCGGCGGCTGCTCCAACAGCTCCGGCGCCGTTTGTGTTGCTGTGCCGGGCGCACCCGCCAACTTGGACCTGAAAGGCCAAGGGCGGGGCGTCGGCGGCTGACGCTTCAATTATGGCCCTCGGGCGGGGGGCCGCCTAATGGCCAGCGCAGCCGCGGCGCTCCTGCGTCCAACCCGCCCGCCGCCCGTTATGCGCATCCCCTAGGGCGGACAGGCCACAACATGTCCAGCCAGACCATCTTCCGGGCCGTCAACAACTGGGTTCACGTCTGCGGGAAGGACGGCAGGACGCCGGCCATGCGGCTGGGGTTAGCCCGCAACATTCATTCCTCAAAGGCACCTTTTGCCTAAGAGGATTGTTGAGACAAAATTGCGCGGGCGAAAGTTAGGGCTGCGGTACGCCGGCGCGCATCCTGTAGCGCAAGCTGGGCAGCCGCAGAATTTCCTGGCCGATGTTTCAGGGGCGGGCCATTGCGACCATGCTGGTACCAGACCCGAGGGGAGACGGCTGGGCGGTCGCGGTGCCGTTGCTGCAGGCGGCGTTCCAAAAAACCAAACGGCGCGTGGTGCCGCAGTACCGGGACGGCGATTGTGAAGTGCGGCGGATTTGGGATGCGGCGGCGGCGCAGGTGATGGGCGTCAGTCCTGAACGGATCGGCGCATGGCGCGCGCTGCTGAACGCCGAACCCATACTGCGAAGAAACTAAGAAAGCGTGCTGGACTAACCACAAGTTTTTTGTCGGTCCGTCTGGCTATCTGCTATCATACGGGCACTGGCATTTAGCGTAAGCCTTGCAAGGAAAAAAGAAAATGATGGATAGGTTTCCTGAAAAGGTTTTTCGGCCTCACCCAAGGTGGCATGCTCTCGCAAGTCTTTGGGTGCTGGCGCTGCTTGTTCAGCTATTGGCGCTGGCTTTAGCAATGTGTGCGCCGACGATAGTGGCTCAAGTGTTCATACCTTTTCTTGAGTTGTTTGTTCTTATGATGTTGCGGACTGCTGTCATGCCGCCGTTGTCAACACTGAACGAGTCCCTGCATGGCAACAGATGGCAAACCTTGTACATCAATTGCCGCAAGGCGTTAGACATATTTCGCGCTCAAGTCAAAGGCTGGCCTTTGGTCTATGTTGTGGATGGGCATCTCGACAAGGCGGGTTCCCTAGCATTATTAAAAAAGCACCTTGATGGTGCGGGCGAACTACGGGACCTATGCTTGGGGTTTGTATGCGGTCAATATAGTGCGCAACGTAATGTGGATGGCGGGATGCTGCGCTTTGAGTATATAGGCCCTAATTGGGAGTTCTTCTTGCACATGCCTTTTGAAGACTTGAGCAGTCAGATGCCGACCACTTTTGTGCCGGGGCCTGGCAGCAACCCAATAACAGTCATGTTCCGTCAACCTAAAACGTTTATACATGATGAAACTTGGATGGTCGTTCGGGCGGAGCTGACGGAGCAGGATGGTTGGGGCGGCATGAACTTTGTGCATGCTAGGCAAAAAGCGGCATGGGCCATTCCATCCGATGGGGGTGCGGCGTGGTGGCGCATCCGCATCCGCAAGGGGATCATTGTAGCGCCTCACTGAAGATGCCTTGGGTTGCGGGGTCAAGTAAGTGGATGCTGAAAATCATCGAGGCGTAGTCTCGCCCAACAAGCAAGCATATTCAGATGATGGTTCGGATCGAGTCGGAACGCAATCTGATTTCACTTTCTTTCACCAGCAGCCGCGCTTCCATAGAGGCCAACATTTTGTTGGGTTGTGCTTGATCGCGCTCCTAGTGGCATGGGTCGGGCGGACATTGTATTTGGGGCTATCTCAATTGAATAGGGAATGGGCGTTTATTGGATTCGCGGTGTTGCTGTTTATGTCGCATCAATTCTATAAGCATGTAATTCGCAAGCATTGGGCGCCGCGAGAGGATAGTTCTGTTTTTGACCATGCCGCTATATTCGGGAGGCTTAACTTACTCATCGGCTCTATAGTGCATGCTAGAGCGTGGTTTTTGCGACAGAGAGACCGTGCGTTGCTGCCTATTTATCGACTGTACGTCACGGCGCAGGATGCAGGCTGCACAGACTACAACTACTGCCTTCCTAAAGACCACCCTCTGCGCCGTGCAGCTCAAGACTTGCCCTTTATAGGTCTGTTGCATGAGGTTGCGGTTTGGAACGAGGGGATGCCCATGATTTTTGTGGAAGGCACCTACCGAATGCGGCATCTCAAAGGCAGTTGTTGGATGGAAAGTGTTGCCAATAGACTAATTCGCCCCACGAAGGATATCTTTGACCTTAAGACTCTCCTGCAAAAAAGCAAGCGCAGGGGCATGCATCGGTTCACGTTAATCGTTGAAATTTCCCCATCTCCGTTTCATAAAACTTCATTGCGAGCTTATCCTATGGAGGTACGAGACGGACAGTTCTGGATGACGCAGCAAGTATTTAACAGTCTGCGTGCTTTATCGGAGTGTCGCTCAAATGATCAAGCGGCGTCTCGCTAAGATACACTAAGCGCAGGCCACAGCATCGGACCGGCCTGCAGCATGCGTTGCAAGCCTACCGTATGGCGCGTGGGGCATGGGCCTTCTGACCCGTTATCAGGTGGCTCAGCAGGTCTGGCGGAACGCTCAGCGCCCTACCAAAGCCATATAATGACGACTAAGCTGCGGGCAAACAGAACGCCCGAGTGCAAATGAGCGTTAGTAGGTGGCGGATGTAGCACGGCAGATCGCTCCATTGCCCATTCATTGTTGACCAACGTATCGGATGAGGCAAGGACTGCAGGCCACATCGCAACGGCTCGCTCCATTGCCGGCGCTGCTCGCATTCCGCCTTTCGCAAAAAATTTCTGGCGAAATGCCCACAGGGGATGACCAATGTGTTGTTCGGCAGTTCGCGCAGCCGCCGGCTAAGTTCTCTTACAACTACCATTACCGTTCTTAGGGGTGCGTCACCGTTGATAGGCCACCTGAAGTTGAGTTCATGAGTTCCAGTTTGGGCTCGTTCCCTTATTTTATTAAAGACACACAGGAGTCTCCTGTAATCATCATCTTGTCGAATGCGCCTGCAATACGGGTCTTTCTGCAAAGGCAAGCGGCTCACATTCATAATCCCAAGGCTGTCAAGCACTGGGTGTGGTGTCGAATGCATCAAAAGGCAGCCAACGGCGTCTTGGTTGTCGATGACGGGGATGTTTTGTGGGGCGTTGGGCATGTTGTGGACATGCCGTAGGGCATTAGTGACCTTCCGGCCGGCAGAGCCCGCCAAAGCATGCCCGTGGCATATTTCATACACATGGGGTGACTCGCACAATAGGACAGTTTTCAGGGGTGTGTTGGGTGTTCGTTGCTGAATGAATTCATCCACAATCATGTTGCCGAGGTCTTCTTCTACCTGGGCGCACTCCTTGCCTTCGAGAACTTCAGCTATGTCGCTGTATAGAGGCATCCCTTGCTCCATGCATTCTGCGTCCGCAGAGCGGGCCGCGGGCCGCGAGCCGCCATTTGCGGGTTGCAGCTTACCTCAAGTCAGGGCAATCAGCAAGAGACTGCGGGATCCCTCTGGTCGCCGCATAGCCTTGATGCCCCAGTGCTTCCTTATCTGGTGGACGTTGACGATGTGGCGGCGGTGCGGAAGCCGGTCGCCCAGTCGCCGAATTCAGCGCTCCGCTCATCGAACCCCCTGTTGGAGCTCAGCGCCGCGGACGCCCACCCGCACCGGGCGTTGCCTAGCTGGATGAACGTCCCCCAGCGCCCGATGCGAAATCCCCAAGCAGCCGCCGCATCCGGGAGTGCTGCGGGGGCCTCCAGTCCAATTCCTGGAGTTGGCGCCGCTCCGCTTCCGCGCGCAACCCACTGAATTTCTTTGGAAAAATATTTATTTGAAAAAAGTTCGCCAAAAAGTTTGGCGTTCCCTCATCTGCGGAATAACGTAAAAAAGCCTTCCCGCTTCGCAGGCCGCTTGGCCGGCGCCGGGAGGCGACAGGCAAGGAGGCGCCGGGGCTGCCGCGACAGCGCCCGGCGCCTTGGCCGCGCAAGGGATTCGGCCCCGTGCGCGGCCAGGCCCATTGTGCGCCCCTCGCACCCACGGTCAAGGCGCTTGAGGCGCGGCGGGATCCCGTCCGCCCCAAGCCGCCCGACCGCAACGAAAACAGCCGCGCATTTGAGGAGACGAATCAATGCTGAAGACTGAACACAGGCGGGGCCACGCGGTCATCAAGGTGGTGTCCGACGTCACCGAGGAGTTGGTGATCGAGCTGGTGGCGCACATCCGCCGGCTGCGCGACGAGTGCTTCCACGACCGGGTGGAGCTGGAGATCGCGTCCAACGGCGGTTCGGTTCTGGCGCTGGGGTACCTGCTCGACGCGCTCGACGGGTTCCGCTCCGGCGGGCTGGAGGTCGTCACGCGAGCGCTGACGTCGGCGGCGAGCGCCGCCGCGGACCTAGTGGCGCTGGGCGACCGGCGGGAGGCGTCGGGCAGCGCCGTGCTGCGGTTCCACTCGGCGCGGACGTTCGGGGTGAACGAGGTGACGGCGCGGACGGCGGGGGCGCTGCAGGGCATGCTGGATGCGGCGGACGACCGGCTCATGCGCCGCCTGGTCGAGCGGGGGCTACGGGCGGGGCGCGTGGCCCTGCCGCCGGCTGGCGAGGCGGTCGGGTCCATGCACGACGCCGACTGGCGCGTCGCCGCCGCGCTGGCAGGCCCTGCGGGGAGGGCCGACGCCGGCCCTGACCCGGAGGGCGTCCTGCGGCGCCTTCGGGAGCGCGTGCGTCGCTGCCTGCGGGATGCGGACGGCGCCGGGCTGCGCCGCCTGTACGACGAGCTGTTCGCCTTCGACGCGCCCGTCTCGGCGGCCCTGGCCCGGGAGCTGCGGCTGCTGGACGCGGTCGTCAACCCGGGCGCCCGCGAAGCCCGCCCCGAGCCCCCGGAGGCGGCCTGCCGCATCCCGGAGTGGCGGGCGGCGTTCGGGCCGGACGGGGACGTGGACCGGCAGGTGCTGTGCCGGCACGTCCTCGTCCTTGGCGAGACCGGCTCCGGCAAGACGGCGTCCGGGGTGCTGCCGGCGGCCGCCGCGACGCTCGACCCGAACAACCCGGTCGGCTGCGTCCTGGTGGTGGACCCCAAGCAGGAGATCGGCCCGGAGCTTGACCGGCTGGGGGCGTCCGTGCGGACGTTCGCGCCCAGGGCCGGGGCCGGCGGCCCGGCGCTGGACCTCATGCGCGGCCCGGAGTGGTCCCTCGACGCCGACCTGAAGGCGGGCCGATGCCTTTCCGCCGCGCAGAAGATCCTGCTTCGGGCGGCATCCCTCTCCCCCGGCAATCCGGCGGCGACGCTGGCCGGCCGCGGGCTGGAGGGCCTGCGCGACCCGTACTGGTCGATGGAGGGGGCGAGGATGGCCAAGACCGTCGTGGCCCTGGCGCTGACGGCGCTGCGCCGCCGTGCGGACCTGTTCGCCGGCCTGTCGTCCCCGGAGCCGCTGCTGAACGCGCCCGAGTCGGCCGTGCGGGCGCTGCGCCGGCTCGGCGAGAGGGCCGGCGTCCTGGCCCCCGAGGCCGCGGGGCTGCGGGACGTCGTTGACCGGACCCTCGCCGCGGCGGAGAAGGTTCGGGTGCTGCGGAACCTGGAGTGGCAATCGGACCAAGAGGACGATTCGGATGACGACACGGGCTGCGGGGAGGACGGCGACGACGGGGATGACGCGGACGAAGGCGACGCGGTGGGCGAGGCCGTCGCCAAGGCGGTCGCGGACCTGCGCAGGAGCGCGGAGCGGCTGTTTCCGGGCGCCGCCGGCAAGGGCTTCCGGGCGGACCTGAAGCGGATTGCGGACAAGGCGGCGGAGAGCGGCTCCGAGCACGGGCTGAAGCGGGCCGCGGCGACGCTCCCGATCGCCGCGATGCGCTGCCTTGGCGACGCCGAACTCCGGCCCGCCCCCAACGTCCTCGCCCTGGCCTCCGACCTCATGATGACGGCGTTCCGCCGCAACTCCGCAGCGGGGGCGGGCGACGGCGGGGAGATCGGCGCCGCGCACTTGGCGAAGGTGCTGCGCCCCTTGGCCGAAAGCGCCGGGGAGCGGGAGATGATCGGCCAGGTGGAGCATTGGAGCGCCCTGGCCGAGTCGGCGAGTTCCGGCCACTACGTCGGCGTGCAGACCCACGCGCAGAACTGCCTGTGGGAGTTCGCCGACGCCGAGCCCGCCTGGACGCTGTACTTCGGGGCGGAGCCGCAGCTGGGCTGCGGCGGCCCGGCGGCGCCGGCCCTGCTCGACTTCGACGCCGCCGTCGACGCCGAGCGCGGGCGCACCGTCTTCCTGGTGCAGCCCGCCCTCGGCGCCGCCCGGGACGCACTGCTCGCAAAGGCCCTCAAGGCCCGGTTCTTCGAGGCCGTGCTGGGCAGCCGCAAGCGGCTGCACCACGGCGGGCGGATGCCCCTGGTCGGCTACGTCGCCGACGAGTGCCACAGGTTCGTGACCTCGGACCCCGCGCACGGCGAGCAGTCCTTCCTGGACACCTGCCGCTCGTTCGGCGCCTTCTGCGTCCTCGCCTGCCAGTCGGTGTCGAGCCTCAAGCACGCGCTGGCGGGGGACGGCGGCGGAGCGGCGCTGAACGAGGCGGCCGTCTCCATCCTGCTCAACAACACCGGCACCAAGCTGTTCTTCCGCACCACCGACGCGGACACCAAGGAGATGATCGCCAAGCTGTGCCCGGAGCCGACGGACGGCTGCAAGGTGGTGCATCTCCGCCCGCCGTCCGCCCTGCTTCCGGGGGAGTGCTACGCGGCGCTGGCCGACGGGCGCTTCGAACGGCGGCGGCTGGACCCCTACGGCGGCGCCGGGGCGGAGGCGGAGGAAACCCCGCTCCTGCGCAGGGCCGTCGCCAAGGTGCGCGGCCTGCGCTCGAACCGGAACGGGATGAGGGTCGATGAGTGAGGCCGTTTTTCGGGTTGGGCGGCGATGCGGCGGGAAGGCAGGGCCGTGGCGGCGTTCTCCCGTCTTGGGAGATCGAACAGGTCCCTGCGGTGGCGCACAGGGCTGGCCGCTGCGTCCCTCGGCGGAGCGGCCGTCAACAACGAGGCTGCGCGGGACTGTCCCCCAAGCGGACGGCATGGCGGGCATGGCCCCTAGCTTGGTGCATGGCGCAACTCCCGCGGCTCCTGATCGGGTCATTGGGCGTTCGCCCTCCGACCGGCCAATTCCGCTTCAAGGTGTTGCGCCAGGCGGCATCATTGGGGGATTGTTTTCATGCGATGTGTGAGCCGCCCGCGAAAGGCAAGACTGCGGAGCGATCTGTGATGGAGACCGACAAACATGTGTGACAAGCGCGAAAAGGCCGCTGTGCTGCGGGGGTTCGACATGTCCGTCGCCGACATTGGCGATCAACTGCATCTTCGCCACCCCCTGCTCTCCTTTGAAGGCGATCCCAACACCCTTTACGTCGCCCGCCGGTTCAATTGGCGCAACAGCCGGGATGCGCTGGTCGCCGCTGACCCGTCCGAGGCGTCCGAACTCGCCACGCTGCTCCCCGACGGGCACGGACGGCCAATGGCCTCCGGTGAAGGGGCTGTCGTCGCGGGCGCCGGCTTTGTGCGGGCTGCGGCCGATGCGGGCGTTCAACTCGACGGTCTGGAGATCGCCTTCGCCAAGGCCCACGCACCCGGGTGCTGGATGGGCGCCGCCACGCAGTCAGCGTTCGCGGCGGTCAAGGCCAGATTGGTCGATGAGGCCCAAGCGGTGTTTGACGAATCGTTGGGGGACGCCGCGCGTCGCGGTCATCGCTTGTCCGAACGCGGCAATGCGGCGCTTCTCATCCTGCGCGGATGCGGCCCGTTGCGGCGCGAAGACCTTGCCGTTCGCCAGTTGGCCGGGGCCAAGCAAAACCGCGATTCAGGCCTGCATCAAAGACTCATCATCCGATTTGAGCTGGAACTGGGGGCGCGGCGGGCTGCCCTCCACAGAAAAGTGGAGCGATTCATTGAACTTGCGCTGTCACCGTTGCAAGGCGAAGCGGGAAAGCGCGCAACCTGAATTGGAAGTTTCATTTGCGAGGGGCCGCAAAACCTGCGTGTCAGTATTGCTCCCCATGAAACACGGCAAAGACTCCATCAAGCTGCTTCGGAACGCCGCAGGGCGGGCCGTGGCGACCCAGCGCAGGCACAAGAACCTGAAGTCCGCCGCATCGTTGATGGTCGCGCCGGCGGCCGCTTGGGACTGGGAAACGGGCGAGATGGTGGTGTGGCGAAAGCCGGAAGGCCATCGCCGGCGGGATCGGCGCGCATCCCCGACGCGGTGCGGCGTGAAGTCCATCGGCTGATGGAGAAGCTGCACTGGCCCCGAGTGCGGCGAGCGGGCGACTGCGCTTGGAGCAGGGCGTCCGCATCAGCCGCCCAGCCGTGCTGAGCATCAGCCGCGCCTTCACCGAGATGCGGACGTGGGTGCGCAAGGCCGCGCAGCGGATGGCGGACGCCAGCCAGTACAGGCTGGACGACTTCCGCTCGCCGCCGCAGGTGGGGCCGGCTGACGGGCCGGCCGAGAGGCGCTAGCGCACGGGGGCGGCGCCCGTCGCAATGCGCTGGTTGCCGGCGCCGCGCAAGTGGCTGGCATAGGCAGGCATCAACTGTTCCGCGCCCGCAAACCAATCGCCGGCGTCCAGCCGCTTGGCGCGAATCTTGTTCCGCCCTCTGGATGGCGCGGGTGCGCACGGCAGATGCCTGATGGCGGCGGCAGCCCCTCGCGTGTCGAATTTGAACACGGCGGACTCGCCAGCCCAAGTTAGCTGAATCTTCATGTAGTCGCGGTCCTCTAGGTCCCAGACAATGCTCTTGACGTTCGAGAACCCGTGCGCAAAGCCAAAGTGTAAGGTGAGGTCATCCCTCTCCACCAGTTCCCAAGTCGTCTGCATCCTTTGCCCCCGGCGCTGGTTCGCCCACTGCAAAGGCACCGATACCGCCATGTAATCCGCGCCTAAACTGGGCTCCACATGCTGCAGCCTGACGTGCATCCGATGGCTAAACAGGATTACAGGCCGGGCGAAGGCGCCACTGATGTTCCTGTCGCACCGAACGCTCAATACCGCCTCAAGGCCCGCATACGGGGATGCTAGGGGTGTCATGGGCGCCGTCGATGCCGAATCGGCGAAATGCTCCACCGCATCGGTCCAGTCGTTCCGCTTCTCATAGGCGCTCCAGTTGCGCATCTCCGCCTTGCTTGCAGCCGGGCCGGCGGCGTAGGTGTCGATGGCCTTGCACAGAGGGAGCAGGAAGGCAAGGGCGGTCAGAACGATGGTCAATTTCACGGCCCGGACCGCTGCTTGGGCGGATGGCGCGGCATCTCGTTGGCGCCACCTTAATTGACGCCACGGCGGGATGCCAGCGCCTTGCCGGTCTTCGCGTTCGGGAACAAGCGCACAAACTCCGCCCGCGCGTCCGTTTGGAACCACTCTCCCCGGATGCGCAAGTGCTTCAACCGCTTCTGCGCCTTGCGCTCCGCCCAAGCTGCGCTCTCGCGGGTGTCAAAGCCGACGACCGCCAACATGGTCAGGTGTCGGCCGGCGCCCGTTTGCAGCGAATCCAAACGTCGCCAAGGGTTGTCCGCCAAGCCTATCTTGACGGCGCCGCCGTCCCCGATGCAGTAGCAAATCGAGGCGCCGCCTTCCTTGGCGGTTCGCTCCCGCCTAGCATCTTCCGCCGCATTGAACGCGGCTCTAATCCTCCACCGAATCAAGTGGTTCACAACGGTTGATCCCCGCATCTTTCGGGGCGCTGCCGACAGCAATTCAGGCGCTAGGCGCCGATGGCGCCCCATGCCGGGCCGGCCGACGTTTTGGCGAGGTTGGTTCGTCTGGGTAAAAAGGCCAGTATCATGCTGACCGGACAACAGGCCAAGGGGTTCATGGCCGCGCTAGAGAAGGCCATGACAAGGGCCGGGCTGCTTGAGGCGACCTAGGGCGCGTTGTGGGCTTCCACGCGCCCTAGCCACAGGCAACCTACTCCAAGGGCGGAAAATCGCCCAGATTCGCCCGTGGGCGCGTCTAGGCGCATTCAAGGGCCAAGGGTTGCCTTCGGTTCGCTGCGCCCTAGCCGCCCAAGGCGCTTGCGGCCCTTCGCCCATTTTTTCTTCATGGTTTCTGCCGTATGTTTCCAGTGTTCGGCAAGCCCTAGCAGCCCTAGACAAGATAGGGTTATGCGCCTTTAGCGCCAAGGAAGGGCCACCATGAAAAAGGCAGCCGTCAACGTTTGCGACCGGACGCCGGAAATGTTGGAGCAAATCCTCCTTTGGGAGACGGGAGCGGCCCTTTGGGGGACGGGAGCGGTTGACTACGCCGCCGTAAACTCCGAAAGTCTGGCCCGCGTAACGGCGCTAATCTTTAGAGAGCAAGGCTTGACAGATTTGCAGGCTGACGACTTCGACAGCCTGACCAGCCTGCATACGCTTGGCTTGGACGGCAACCAGTTGGCGGAGTTGCCGGAGGGCGTGTTCAACGGCCTGACCAGCCTGCAATATCTTAGCTTGCACAACAACCAGTTGACCGCCTTGCCGGAGGGCGTGTTCAACGGCCTGACCAGCCTGCAATATCTTAGCTTGCACAACAACCAGTTGACCGCCTTCGCCTTGCCGGAAGGCGTGTTCGACGGCCTGACCAGCCTGCATACGCTTGTCTTGGACGGCAACCCGTTGGCGTTGGACGGCAACCAGTTGGCGGAGTTGCCGGAAGGCGTGTTCGACAGGCTGACCAGCCTGCAAACGCTTTCCTTGGGCGGCAACCAGTTGGCGGAGTTGCCGGAAGGCGTGTTCGACAGGCTGACCAGCCTGCAAACGCTTTCCTTGGGCGACAACCAGTTGGCGGAGTTGCCGGAAGGCGTGTTCGACAGGCTGACCAGCCTGCAAACGCTTGTCTTGGACGGCAACCAGTTGGCGGAGTTGCCGGAAGGCGTGTTCGACGGCCTGACCAGCCTGCATACGCTTGTCTTGGACGAAAACCAGTTGGCGGAGTTGCCGGAAGGCGTGTTCGACAGGCTGACCAGCCTGCAAACGCTTTCCTTGGGCAGCAACCAGTTGGCGGAGTTGCCGGAAGGCGTGTTCGACAGGCTGACCAGCCTGCAAACGCTTTCCTTGGGCAGCAACCAGTTGGCGGAGTTGCCGGAGGGCGCGTTCGACGGGCTGACCAGCTTGGAATCGCTTAACTTGTGCGACAATCACCTTGTGGCATTGACGCCGGATACTCCGTTGTTTGCAGGTGTCCGTAATGTTTACTTAGCCGGGCAAACCGAACCGCCAGAGTTGCCGGCAACGCGCCTAGCCGCCGCCGTTCCGTTGTTGGTATCCGCCTCTGATTCAATGCGGCAAGGCTTTGTTCGGATCATCAACGAATCCGACCAATCCGGCTGCGTTCGCATTCTAGCCTTTGACGACGGCGGAACCGCCGCCAACCCTGTCGAAATTCAGCTAGGCGCAAACCAAGCCCTTCACTTCAACGCCGGCGACCTTGAGAACGGCAACGCGGCCAAGGGCATCAACGCGGGCATAGGCCGCCCGGTTCGAGGCGATTGGCGCTTGGGCATTGAAACCGCCTTGAGCGTTCGGGTGCTTTCCTACATTCGCACAAACGACGGCTTCCTTACGGCCATGCACGACCTGCTGCCAAGGGACGCCGAAGGGCGGCTTGCGGTTCAGTTTTTCAATCCCGCTAAAAATACCGGCAGGGTTAGCGGGGTGCGCCTTGTCAACACCGGGGCGAACGCCGAAAGCATTTCCATTGAAGGCGTTGACGACCAAGGCGAAAGCGCGGGGCCGGCGGCCTTGACGCTGGCCGCCAGACAATCCCGCACCTTGTCGGCTAGCGACCTTGAGAACGGCGCACAGGGCTTGACCGGAACGCTTGGCAAGGGCGCGGGCAAGTGGCGCTTGTTCATAACAGCCGGCCGATCGGTTGTCGGCGTGAGCTTGTTGGACAGCGCATCCGGACATCTTTCCAACCTTTCCACGCAGGGCGTTGCCGTTGAAGGTCAGTAGCCGCCCGCGTTGCTTGAACAAGCCCGCCTTCGGTTCGCGCCACAAGGCGCACCTAAGCGGCGACCAAGGCCCTTGACCTTGCCTTGCGCCCTAGCCCTTGCTTTCCTTGCCGCCACAACCACAACCGGAAAACGAACATGATGATTACGAAAAGCATACTAAGGGCGGCGGCTTTGGCGCTCGCTTTTTGTGCTTCCAGCGCCTTTGCTGTTTTAGGCTATGAAATGGGCCAAAAACTTGAAGGGGAACCGGATGGCACTCACCTCTTCTACGGCTTGGATTATCAAAGCAAGGTTGATGCTTATGGCTTTGATGGGGTTGCCGCCTATTACACTGACGCAACGGGAGTTTGCACGGTTATAGCTTTCTCTTCGGTGGAGGAGGGTTTAGGGAATGGCAATGAGCATCGCCTTGTAGCGGATAGCTTGAAGGAAAGGCTCACCGCCAAATACGGCGAAGCCACACGCAAGGATGACTTTTTGATGCCGGGTAGTGTTTGGGATGAGCCGCGAGACTGGGTTACTGCAATCCGTGCGGGCGAACGCCATTATGGCTATATTTGGAAAGTAGTGGGAAAGGATGTTGCTAGTATCCGGGTGGCTGTCGAGGCTGACGCGGTAACGTTGCAGTACCTATTCAGCAACTTTGGACAATGCCAAAAGGAGGCTGACAAGGAGTTGTAGAACGCATTGTGGCGAGCAGAATGCTTAGCTTGACCACAAGCGGGGGCAAACCACAACCCGCCTTCGCCTTCGGTTCGCAACCAAGGCGCTTGGCGGCCCTTACCGGCAAAAGCGAGGCAGACAATGACCAGTAAGAAAGACGCAATCATTAGGGCATTGCTTAGCTTTCCCAGTCTTGGGGACAAGGATATGCGATGGTTCCGACGGTGCATCTATTAAGCCGGGCAACTTTTGGAAGCCGGCGCGAACGCTTGGGATATTCCACCGGCGGCGCTTGCCGCCAACACCGAATTCAGCAGAGGCAAGGCAGGGGAGATTGACCTTATAGCGGCCGTGACTTGGGCCGTCATTCGGCATCCTAGCATTAGCGAACAAAACGCCTTTTTGCAAAAGGCTAGTATGCAAGGAAGCTAAGCGCAAGATTATGCTAAGGAAGTGCGCAGCATCTATGATGCAATCAAAGGCTATGACGAAGACAAGTGGCAATGGCTTCGCAGTGGGCTTGAGAAGCGATTGCGCAAGGCGGCGAAAAGGTATCTTGATGCGCAGATAGCCGCGTTGAAAGGTTTGCGGGCGAACTAGCCCCTAGCATTCCATGCCGTCAAGCGCCCTAACGCACCTTTCCTTTCCCCATGGGCGCTTGGCGACCCTTCCTTGTCTCAAGTGGTCGGCAGGATGATGGGCCGCCTTCGGTTCGCGCCGCAAGCCGCCCAAGGCGCACCCAAGCGGCGACCAAGGCCCTAGCCTTCGCCTTGCCTTGCGCCCTACACTCGCTAGGGCCGTTGTGGGCTTCACAACGGCCCTAACCCTACTACCCTGCTGCCAAGCGCCCCAAAGCGCCCAGATTCGCCCTTGGGCGCTTCCGGCCCGCATCTTTGTCTCCACTAGTGGGCAGGATAAGTGGGGGGTGTGCGGGATGACTTACCTTCCGGACATTTTCCGTCATGCGGCCATGCCGAGCATGATAGCTTGTTCCATGGGGGTTAGGATGTCGAGTGAGCGGTGCGGTTGGTGCGCTCGACGACGCCGTTGAGTTCCGGGCTGTGGGGCGGCAGCACTTTCAGGGGCGGCTTGCGCTCGGCGCACTCGTCCTCAAAGTCGCCCATGAACTCGGAGCCGCCGTCCACTTGGATGTACTGGTGCTTGTCCTCCTTGCGGCAGCAGCGGCCTGAGCGTCCCGTGAACCTCACCCTGCGCATCCGCCCGGCCCCCATTCCGGCACCTGCCGCCTCGCCACGGCCGGCGTCCTGCTCTTGATGACCTCCACACTCTTCACGTTCCTGGCGGACTGACTGGCGCTTGCACAGCAGCCCCCCGTCAAGCGGACGAAGCGTTGCGGCCGCTTCGGCGCGGGGACGTGCCGGATTTACCCGGAATTTCGCGCACTGCTCCTAAAGTTCCAAAAATTGCCACTTTATTGAAAGATGAAAATACTTGTAAATCAATAAGTTGATTGGTAGTTGATCTCAAAATATGGAACGGCTAGGAGCGTGGACTTGCTGATCCGCAAGACGGCGCAAACATCGTCTTTGCAATGGAGCTCGGGGGTGACGTTCCTTTCCGGTGCGTCCACAGGACAACCTCCACAATCTTCGGTGAGTGGGCTTGTCTCGCGGCTTGGCTCTCGCGGCTTGACCAATGTTTGCAGGACCATGCCGCACTCGCGAGAGCGAACGCAGGCCCCCACGGTGCGGAAAGGACGGAAACGGAGCGGCGGGCGTCAAAGCAATCGGTCGTGGACCGTCGCGGTGTCCGGCGGCCGCCCTATGCGGACAGGTAGGCGGCCCAGGCGTCCATCAGCGCCCTGCGGCGCTCGAAGTGGTCGGTGCGGGCGTAGGCCGCTTCGACGGCGTTCGGCACCTTGTGCGCCAGCGCGGCCTCCACCACCTCCCGCGGCACGTCCGTCCTGTCCGCCGCCCAGTCGCGGAACGAGGATCGGAAGCCGTGCGGCACCGCGTCGATCCCGCGTTCGCGCAGCAGCTTGCTCATCGTGACGTCCGAGAGCACCTTGCCCCGCGCACTGGGGAACAGCAGCTCGGCTTCCTTTCGGCGCCCCGCCGCTTCGCGCAGAACATCCACGCACCGCGCGGACAACGGCACCCTGTGCTCGCGCCCCATCTTCATCCGTTCGCCCGGAACGGTCCAGACGCCGGCCTCCACGTCCACTTCGCCCCACGTCGCCAGGCGCACTTCGCCGGACCGCGCCGCCGTCAGCACCAGGAACTCGAACGCCAGCTTGGTGCCGGCCCAGGCGTTGCTGGCCTTCACGGCCGCCACCGCCTGCGCCACCCGCCCGTAGGGGAGCGCCTTGTGGTGGCGGACTTCGCCGCCGCTCCGGGGAAGCACGGCGTCGATCGCCTCGCCGGCCGGGTCGTCGGCGCGGTGACCCTTGGCGATGGCCCACTTCATCACCGCGCTGATCCGCCGCTTCACCTTGCGGGCGGTCTCGCGCTTCGGCGTCCAGATCGGCTTGAGGATGTCCAGCACGTGGCCGCTCGTCACGTCGCCCACGGGCGTCGCGCCGATGGCCGGGTAGGCGTAGAGCGCGAGCGACGCGCGCCAGTCGTCGGCCGTCTTGTCCCCCTTCCACGCGCCGCTCCGCGTCGCGATCGCCTCCGCCACGGCCTCCTCGAAGGTCGGCATGGCCTTCCCGCTCGTCCTCGTGACGGGCGCGATCCCGCGCCGCGCCGCCTTGCGGTTCTCGAACGCCGCCTCGCGCGCCTCCGCGAGGCTGACGAACCGGTGGCCGCCGAGCCCGACCGTGTAGCGCCTGCCCTTGACCTGCACGACCTGGACCCAGCACTTCGCGCCGGTGGGCGCGAGCTGCAGGAACAGGGTGTCGCCGTCCGAGAGGCGTTCGGGCGCGTTGGTCCTGCCGCTGTGCCTGGCCGTTCGCACCCGCGCCGCCGTGAGCTTGCCCAATGGCGTTCTCCGTGAATTTCTTGTAGCACTATTTGTATCACAAGAACACGGATGGGCGCAACCCGTTACAACGCGATACACACGTCGGCGGATAAATTAGGGATTGAAAATATGTAATTAAATCAATGTATTAAAGACACATACGGATGTTAACGAAACAATACGGACAAATGCGGAAAACACGGTATTGGTGCCCGGGGCGGGAATCGAACCCGCAGGGAGTTGCCTCCGGGGGATTTTAAGTCCCCTGTGTTTACCGAATTTCACCACCCGGGCCGGGGCTGGTGCCCAGGGCGAGACTCGAACTCGCACGCCACGAAGGGCACTGGAACCTAAATCCAGCTTGTCTGCCAATTCCAACACCTGGGCAAAGGCTTGGTGAAGCGAGCGGAATTTTATCGCTGGCCGGGCGGCGCAGTCCAGCAGCCTATGAATGCGGGACGGAAACCCGGCTAACCACTGGCAATGTGCATCGATCTGACGTACCTTGCGCATCCCCTCACCTTGGAGCGCAGGCAATGATAGACGTGCATTACTGGCCCACGCCGAACGGCTGGAAGGTCACCATCATGCTGGAGGAGTGCGGGCTGGATTACCGGATCAGGCCCGTGGACATCGGCGGTGGCGATCAGTTCAAGCCGGAGTTCCTGCGCATCAGCCCGAACAACCGCATGCCGGCCATCGTCGATCACCAGCCGTTGGGCGGCGGCGGCCCCGTCTCCCTCTTTGAGTCCGGCGCCATTTTGGAGTACTTGGCGGACAAGAGCGGCCAGTTTCTGCCCAAGTCCGGGCCGGAACGCTACCGGGTGCTGCAATGGGTGCATTGGCAGATGGCCAATCTAGGGCCGATGATGGGCAACGCCAACCACTTCAAGAACTACGCCAAGAACATCACCGGTGATCCGGCGCAGTTGGAGTACGGCACCAAGCGCTTCGTCGGCGAGGTGGACCGGCTGTCGGGCGTCATGGACGCGCAACTCTCCGTCAATCCATTCCTGGCCGGCGGGGCCTATAGCATTGCGGACATCATCAGCTGGCCTTGGGCGATGCTGATGGACCGCCTTATCGACGAAGACGTTTGGGAGGGCTTCCCCAATCTCAAGCGTTGGGTGGATGAGGTGGGTGCCCGCCCGGCGGTGGACAAGGGCTTCCATGTCGGCCGGGACCTCCCCAAACAGGATCTGACCGAGGAGGAGAAGAACGCCCGCCGGGACCTCCTGTTCAACCAGACCAACGAAAAGGTGCGCAAGGCGCGGGAGGAGGCGGTGCGGGCGGCTGCCTGATCGCCAGCGGTCAAACCGGGGTCAAGCCGGCGCTCAACTTTGCAAGACGCACCAACGGCGCCATCGCCGGGCGCGTTGAGCAAGCATTCCGAGGGCGCTGCAAGCCTGCCGCAGCAGGATGCGCCAGCGCTGCCTTCTTGGGGCTTCCTAGGCGAAGCCAAGGCGCTGTTGCGGCTGGGCGTGCCCATCATGGTGACGCAGGCGTGCGTCATGGGGATGGGTGGCCTCGACACCCTGATGACGGGACGCTACGGCGCCGTGGACCTCGCCGGTGTGGCCTTGGCCGGTACGCTGCTTTGGCCAGTGTTCATGTTCATGACCGGCTTGACCATGGCGGTCATGCCCATCGTCTCGCAGTTGGCTGGGGACCGTAAAACCGAGGAGTGCGGGGACATCATTCGGCACGGCGTCTGGGTGGCCTTTTTCTGTTCCTTAGTGACCATCCTCATCGTCCGCTACACGGCGGCGCCCCTGTTGGAGCTGCGCGGTGCGGACCCGGCCGTCGCCAAGGTGGCCGTCGGCTACTTGAAGGCGGTTTCCTGGGGGATGCCCGGCGTCATGATCTACATCGTGCTGCGGCAAAGCTCGGAGGGGCTAGGCCATACCGTTTTGCCCATGCTGATCGCCTTTTCGGCGTTGCTGCTGAACGCGCCCCTGAACTATCTGTTCATATACGGCGCCTTCGGGTTGCCGGAGCTTGGCGGCGTCGGCTGCGGCTGGGCCACCACGCTGGTCATGTGGTTCGAGCTTGGTCTGGTGGTCTTTGTGGTGCGGCGCCCCTTTTTCCGGGCCACGGGCTTTCTCGGCGGCAGTTGGCGGCTGCGCTGGCGCACCGTGCGCAGGATCGTCAATCTCGGTGTGCCCATTGGCGCCACCATCTTCTTGGAGATGGCGGTTTTCGCCGCCATCACCTTCCTGATTGCCGGCCTTAGCATCAGCGCCCAGGCGGGGCACGCCATCGCCAGCCATGTGGGTTGGGCCACCTACGTCATCCCCATGAGTCTCGGCAGCGCCGCCGCCATCCGCGTGGGCTTCCAGGTCGGCGCCGGGAACATGGCCGGAGCCCGCCGGGTGGCCGCCACGGCCTTACAGCTGTCCTTGGTTTATGCGGTGCTGGTCAGCGCCTCTGTGGTCGGGCTGCGTTTCCAGTTGGCCGGCTTGTACACCACGGATGCGCAAGTGGTGGCAATCGCCGCCAACCTGCTCATCTTCATCGCCCTCTACCAATTGTTTGACGACGCCAACGCCACCATGGCCGGCGCTCTCAGGGGCTACAAGGACACCCGCGTCCCCATGGTCATCTCCTTGGTGGGCTACTGGCTTATCGCCCTGCCCCTAGGGATTGTGCTGGCCCTCGGCTGGCTCGGCCTGCCAGCCATCGACGTTTACGGCTACTGGTCCGGCCTGACCTTCGGCCTGTTCCTAGTGGCCCTCTGCGTAGGCGTGCGCCTTTACCAAACCAGCCGCGACGAGGCGCGAATCGACCGGTTGGCGTTGGGATAGTGGTGCCTGGGGAGAGACTCGAACTCTCACTTGGTTGCCCAAACCAGATTTTGAGTCTGGCGCGTCTACCGATTTCGCCACCCAGGCTAGTATGCGAGGCGCGAATCTTAGCAGCCTGAACGAGGGCCTTCCATTCCTCTACCGGATCAAGGGCGCTGTGCCGGCATTTTATGAGCGCATCCAATGAGGACACTAGGTGCCGTCTGCGCAATGTGGTCCGCAACGGCTTGTAGAATTCCGTCTTTGGCGTACGTTGGTCGGTCAAGCCAATGCGCAGATCGGATTTTGCCTATGGGTTGCCGGAGGGCCTCATCGCTCAGGCGCCGCTGCCTGAACGGGACCAAGCCCGGCTGCTGCAGCTGCATGGCGATGGGGTGGCGCATCGGCGCATGGCGGACTTTGCGGAACTGTTGCGCCCCGATGACTTGGTGGTGGTCAACAACACCCGGGTCGTAAAGGCGCGGTTGCGTGGAATCAAGGACAGCGGCGGGGCGGTGGAGCTGCTGCTGGAGCGGATTGAAAGCGCTGATGTGGCGCTTTGCCATGCGCGTAGCAGCAAGCCCTTGAAAGCCAATCGCTCAGTGGCCGTGGGCGGACAGCGGCTTGAGGTGCTGGAGCGGGACGGACAGTTTCATCGGTTGCGTTTTCCGGCGCCGGTGTTGGATTTTTTGGAGCAGTTTGGGGAGACGCCCTTGCCGCCCTACATCAGCCGCGCCGCCGAGGCCGCCGACCGGGAGCGCTACCAGACGGTCTTCGCTACGGCCCCGGGCGCCGTGGCTGCGCCCACCGCCGGCTTGCATCTCTCCGGTCAGCTTCTGGAGCGTATTGGGAGGCGTTGTGTCGGCATCGTGGAAATCACCCTGCACATCGGCGCCGGCACCTTTCAACCGGTGCGCACCGAAGATCTGGGTGCGCACCGGCTGCATTCGGAACGCTACCAACTGAGCGCGGCCGCCGCCGCCCGCATTGAGGCCTGCCGGGAAGGCCCGGGCCGGGTGGTGGCGGTGGGCACCACCGTCGTGCGCACCTTGGAAACGGTGGCCAACAAGCATGGCCGCCTGTGCGCGGACGCTGGGGAAACCCGATTGTTCATCAAGCCCGGTTTCCGCTTTCGGGCGGTGGATGCCCTGCTCACCAACTTCCATTTACCGGAGTCCTCGCTCTTGATGCTGGTTTGCGCGTTCGCCGGGCATCGGCGGACCCTGTGCGCCTATGAGTGCGCGGTGCGGGAGGGCTACCGCTTTTTCAGCTATGGAGACGCCATGTTCACGGAGCGGTTTGCTGATGCGTGAGCATCAGCCGCCTCGCTCAGGACGCTCGGGCCAACACTCAAACGGGCTGGCCATCGTGCCCGGGGAAGGGGTCGGCCATGTTTGAGGTTCTAGCCCGCTGCGGCGCCGCTAGGCGCGGGCGGCTGACCACCGCCAGCGGCTTGGTGGAGACGCCGGCGTTCATGCCCTGCGGCACCTACGGCACGGTCAAGGCCATGACGCCGGAGGGTTTGGTCGCCGTCGGCGCCCAGATCATCCTGGGCAACAGCTTCCACCTGATGCTGCGTCCCGGCGACGAGCGCATCCGCGAGGCCGGCGGCCTGCACGCATTCATGAACTGGCCCGGTCCCATCCTTACCGACAGCGGCGGCTTCCAGATTTGGAGCCTTGGCGAACTGCGCCAAATCACCGAGCGGGAAGCCGTGTTCCGCTCCCCCATCAACGGCGACCGAGTGCATCTGTCACCAGAGCGCAGCATCGAGGTGCAGCGCAACTTGGGCAGCGACGTCCTCATGGTGCTGGACGAATGCACCACCTATCCGGCCACACCGGCCGAGGCGCGGGCCTCCATGGAGCTTTCCATGCTCTGGGCGCAGCGCAGCCGGGCCGCCTGGGACGGCCATGAACCCAATGGGCGCAAGCTGTTTGGCATCGTGCAAGGCGGGATGCATGAGGACTTGCGCCGGGAAAGCCTGGGCCGCTTGGTCGAGATCGGCTTCGACGGCTACGCCTTGGGCGGGTTGTCCGTCGGCGAGCCGAAGGCGGAGATGGACGCAGTGCTTTGCGCCATTGCCCCGCACATGCCGCTGCACCGTCCCCGCTACCTGATGGGAGTCGGCACCCCGGCGGACATCCTGCGCGCCGTGACGCTGGGCCTGGACATGTTCGACTGCGTCATGCCCACCCGCCATGCCCGCAACGGCTGGCTGTTCACGAGCCGGGGCGTGGTGAAGATCCGCCACGCCCGGCAGCGGCGGGCGGATGCGCCCTTGGATGCGGACTGCGCCTGCTACGCCTGCACCGGCTTCAGCCGTGCTTACCTGCACCATTTGGACCGCTGCGGGGAGGTCTTGGGCGCCATGCTGATGACCACCCACAATCTGCATTACTACCAGAACCTGATGGCGCAATTGCGCCAAGCGATTGAAATGGGTACATTGCCGGGCCTTGCCAAGACCTTGGCGGAAGGTTGGAGCCGAAACGATGAACCTGGTTGAAATGGCCCATGCGGCGGAGGCGGGTGCCGGCGGCGGCGCCGGCATGCTGAACATCCTGTTCCTTGGCGGCTTCGTGCTGATCTTCTACTTCCTGCTGATCCGCCCGCAGAGCAAGCGCCGCAAGGAGCACCAGGCGTTGGTGTCCAGCTTGGCGAAGGGCAATGAAGTGGTCACCGCCGGCGGCATCGTCGGCCGGGTAACCAAGGTGGAGGACGACTTCATAAAGCTGCAGGTGGCGCCCAAGATCGAGATGCGGGTGCAGAAGAGCGCCATCAGCGCCACCCTGCCCAACGGCACCTTGAAGTCCTTGGACGAGTCCGGCGGCTAAGCCCTTGCCGCTCCCACCTGCAAGAGGGCCGTCGTGATCGGGGCCAGCCTGCTCGGCTTGCCTGAAGCGAAAAGGCGGGCGCCGAACACCTCCTCCTTGGGCCGCTACCTGTTCGTGTTGGCAGTGGTGCTGATCGGCGCCCTGTACGCCACGCCCAACCTGTTCCAGCCGGACCCGGCCCTGCAAGTCAAGCCGGAGGATCCGGATCGGCCGTTGCATCCGAGGTTGCTGGACACCGTTCGCAACGCCTTGGAAGAGGCCGGCATCGCCGTGGCCGCGGCGGAGGCTAAGGAAGGTTCGGTGTTTCTGCGCCTAGGCCGCGAAGAGGATCAGCTGCGCGGCCGGGAGCTGGTCATGCGGGCGGTCAGCCGCTTGGAGGACCACTACATCGTCGCCCTCACCCGCCTGTCCACCACCCCGACTTGGCTGCAGGACCTGGGGGCCAAGCCCATGTCCCTCGGGTTGGATTTGTCCGGCGGCGTGCATTTGCTGCTGCAAGTGGATATGGACAAATTCATCGGCGATCGCATGCGGGCCATGCAAGAAACCGCCCGAGACGCCTTGGTCGATGCCCGCATCCGCTATGTGGGCCGGAATTGGGTGGACGGCACTCGTGTGCTGATCCCCTTTCGGGACGTCGCCGGGCGGGATCAGGCCGCTGAACTGTTGGCCGCTCAGTTTCAAGGTTTTGAGCTGTCCAACATCGATGAAGGTGATCAGCCGGCCTTGCAGTTCAGCATGCTGGAGGAGCATCTGCGTCAGATGGAGGACGCCGCCATCTCGCAGAACCTGCAGAGCCTGCGCAACCGGGTGAACGAATTGGGCGTCTCCGAACCCTTGGTGCAGCGCTTGGGCCGGGAGCGCATCGTGCTGGACCTGCCCGGCATCCAAGACAGCGCCGAGGCGAAGCGCATCATCAACAAGTTCGCCAATCTGGAGTTCCGCTTGGTGGCCATGCCCGGTGACCGCAGTTCCCTAACCGAGGTTTACGACTACGAGGGCAGCCCGGTCACCCTGCTGCGCAAGAACATCGTCACCGGCGACCAAGTGACCTCAGCCAACCAGGACTATGACCCAGAGACTTCCCAGCCACAGGTGAGCATCGGCTTGGACAGCGATGGCGGGCGCCGCATGAACGAGGCCACCCGGGACAACGTGGGGCGCTCCATGGCCATCATCTTCATTGAGCAGAAGCCTAGGGCGCGTACCCGAGTGGTGGATGGCGAGGAGGTGGTGGAGCGCTACTCCGAGGAGGAGCGGCGGCTCATCAGCGTGGCCACCATTCAATCGGCGCTGGGCTACAACTTCCGCATCACGGGGCTGGAGCTCGGCGAAGCCCGGGACCTCGCCCTGCTGCTGCGCGCCGGCGCCCTGGCCGCACCCATGTACATCGTCGAGGAGCGCACGGTCGGCGCAAGCCTGGGGGAGGAAAACATCGAACGAGGTCGTCTGTCGGTCATCGTTGGCTTCATCCTCGTCATGCTGTTCATGGTGTTCCACTACCGGGGCTTTGGCCTGGCCGCAGACTTGGCGCTGACCGCCAACCTCATGCTGCTGATGGCGGTGATGTCGATTCTCGGTGCCACTTTGACGTTGCCCGGCATCGCCGGCATCGTGCTGACCGTGGGCATGGCGGTGGACGCCAACGTGCTGATCTTCTCCCGCATCCGCGAGGAGCTGAAGGAAAGGCCGCCACAGCAAGCCATCCAAGCGGGATTTGACCGCGCCGTGCTGACCATTCTGGACGCCAACATCACCACCTTCTTCGTGGCCATCATCCTGTTCTCCATAGGCAGCGGCCCCGTGAAGGGCTTTGCCGTGACCTTGGCCGTAGGCATCGTCACCTCGGTGTTCACCGCCGTCATGGGCACGAGGTCCTTGGTCAATCTGATCTATGGCGGACGCAAGCTGGAGGCGCTCAGGATATGAAGCTGCCGATCTTTGACTTCATGGCCAAGCGCAAGGTCGCCGGCGTCTGCTCCATCGCGCTGGTGCTGGTCTCCATCGCTTCGTTGACGCTGAATGGCCTCAATTTTGGTCTGGACTTCACTGGCGGCACCTTGGTTGAGGTGGGCTTTCCGGAACCCGTGGACCCAGAGCGGGTGCGCAGCCAACTGGATGAGGCCGGCTTCCTCAATGGCGTGGTGCAGCACTTCGGCTCCGACCGGGAGGTTCTGGTGCGCATGCCGCCACAAGCGACTGGGGACCCGGCCGCCTTGGGCGACCGCATTCTTTCCACCATTCAGGCCAAGGTGCCGGACGCGGCCATGCGTCAGTCCAACTTCGTCGGCCCCGTAGTGGGGGAGGAGTTGGCGGAGAGCGCCGGCCTCGCCATCCTCACCGCCTTGGCGGTGGTCATGCTGTACATCCTGTTTCGCTTCACCAAGCAGTTCTCGGTGGGCGCCGTGGGCGCCTTGGCCCACGACGTCACCTTGGTGCTTGGCCTCTTTTCGATTTTTCAATGGACCTTCGACTTGGCGGTGGTGGCGGCCGTCCTCGCCGTGGTCGGCTACTCGTTGAACGACACCATCGTCGTTTCGGACCGCATCCGGGAGAACTTCCGCACCGTTCGCCGGGGGACGTCCATCGACATCATCAACAAGTCCCTGAACCAAACCCTAGGCCGCACCCTGGTGACCTCGATGACCACCCTGCTGGTGCTGCTGGCCTTGCTGCTCGCCGGCGGCGAGGGCATCCGCGGCTTCGCCGCGGCCTTGACCATTGGCGTGGTGATCGGCACCTACTCGTCCATCTACATCGCCGCCAACATCCTGGTGCTGATGAACATCTCCCGGGAGGACCTGCTGCCGCCGGAAAAGGAGAACGCCAAGGAATCCTATCCTTGAGGGCATTCAGGGGAATCGATACTGCGCGGCATCAATGCTGCCGGGCGGGTTTTGGGCGCAAGGCAGGGCCTAAGCTTAGGGTTCGCCGCTCCGCCGGGCTTGCCGCAGCTTGGCCACCATCAGTTTGAAGCACTTGGGGTTGGCGGCCACGATGTCGCCACTGTCGAAGTAGTGCTCGCCGCCGCCAAGGTCGCCGACGAAGCCGCCGGCCTCCTTAACGATGAGTACGCCGGCGGCGATGTCCCAAGGCGCCAAGCCCATTTCCCAAAAGCCATCCACTCGGCCGGCGGCGGTGTAGGCGAGGTCGAGCGCGGCGGAGCCCAAGCGGCGAAGGCTTCGGCAGGCGGGGGTGAACTGCGCCAACTGGCTGTTGTAGGAGGCGGCCCGCCCCTTGGCCGGCGCCGGCAGCCCGGTGGCGAGGACCGCTTCGCTGAGGCGCTGCGCCTTGCCGACGCGGATGCGCTTGCCGTTGAGCTGGGCGCCGCTGCCGCGGCTGGCCACCCATTCTTCGTTGCGCACCGGATCGATGATGACGCCATGCTCCAGCTGCCGCCCCCGCCGCATGGCGATGGAGACGGCGAAGTGGGGGATGCCCTGCAGATAGTTCAGGGTGCCGTCCAAGGGGTCGATGATCCAGGTGCATTCAGCGCCTTCGTTGACCCCTGCGGCGCTGCCCTCCTCGGCTAGGATGGCGTGGTCCGGATAGGTCTTCAGCAGCGCATCGACAATGACCCGCTCGGCCTCCCGGTCGATGTTGGAGACGAAGTCGTCCGGTGCCTTCTCCTCCACCTTGAGTTCGTCAAGCCAGTTCATGGCCCGCAGCAAAACCTGGGCGCCGCGGCGGGCGGCGCGCAACGCGATGTTGGCCATTGCCTGCATGGAGCGGTAGCCTACAGCACCATGCGCCTAAACAACATCAACATCGTCTTGGTGCAGCCGAGCCACCCCGGCAACATCGGCGCCGCCGCCCGGGCCATGAAGACCATGGGCCTGCAACGATTGGTGTTGGTCAACCCGGAACGCTACCCGGACCCGCAAGCGGATTGGCGGGCGGCCTCCGCAGTGGATGTGCTGGACGCCTGCCGGATTTGCCCCAGCTTGGACGAGGCGGTGGCCGGTTGCCATTGGGTGGTGGGGACCAGCGGGCGGTCCAGGCGCATCCCTTGGCCGGTGGCGGATGTCCGCGCCGCCGCCGTCAAGTTGCTGGAGCAGGCCGCTGTCGGCCCGGTGGCGGTGCTGTTCGGGCGGGAGACGGATGGCCTCAGCAACGATGAGCTGCAGCGCTGCAACCTGCAATTGCGCATTCCCGCATCGCCCAAGTACCCCTCCCTGAACTTGGCGATGGCCGTGCAGGTGGTGGCCTACGAACTACACCTGCAAAGCGAAGCGGTGCCTGTTGAGCCAGTATGGGATCGCCCACCGGCCACCGCCGCCGAGGTGGACGCCATGCTGGAGCACTGGCGGCAGGTGCTGGTCGTCTCCGGCTTCCTGAAGCCGGACAACCCCGGCCAAACCCTGACCCGCCTGCGTCGCCTCGCCGTGCGCGTGGGCCTCGACCGGACGGAAGTCCATATGCTGCGCGGCATCGCCCATCATTTGCAGAAGTTCGACGACGACCGAAGCGGCTAGGGCTGGCCGGGGTGTAATCGCACGGAACTATGATAGGGTGCCGGCAAGATGCGTATGCAGGTGTATCTAGACTATTCGGCCACGGCGCCGGTGGATCCTCGGGTGGCCGAGAAGATGAGCGCCTGCCTCACCCTTGAGGGGAACTTTGGCAATCCCGCCTCGCGCAGCCACGTCTTCGGATGGCAGGCCGAGGAAGCGGTGGAGGAGGCGCGCACTCAGGTGGCGGCGCTGGTGAACGCGGACCCTCGGGAGATCGTCTGGACCTCGGGCGCCACGGAGTCCGTCAACCTTGCCATCAAGGGCTTGGCCGAGGGTGCCGCCCGGCGCCACATCGTCACTAGCGCCATCGAGCACAAGGCCGTGCTGGACAGCTGCGCTTGGTTGGAGAGCCGGGGCTTCACCGTGGTTTACCTGAAGCCGCCGCCGGACGGCATCATCCGCCCGGAGCAGGTGGCTGCGGCCCTGCGCGAGGACACCTTGCTGGTTTCCCTGATGCATGTGAACAACGAGATCGGCGTCATCAACGATGTGGCCGCCATCGGCGAAGTCTGCCGCGCCGCCAAGGTGCGCTTGCACGTCGATGCGGCGCAGAGCGCCGGCAAGGTGCCGCTGGACGTCAAGACCATGGCGATCGACCTCATCAGCATTTCCGGCCACAAGATCTACGGACCCAAGGGCGTCGGCGCGCTCTATGTGCGGCGGGACCCGGCCCTGCGCCTCCGCGCCCTGATTCACGGCGGCGGCCATGAACGGGGCATGCGCTCCGGCACCCTGCCCACCCATCAGATCGTTGGCATGGGCGAAGCCTGCGCCATCCTGAAACGGGAAATGGAGCAGGAGAACGCCCGCATACTGGCTCTGCGCCGCCGCCTTTGGTCGCATTTGAAGCAGGTGCCGGGAACCGTGCTGAACGGCGATGCGCAGCAGCGGCTGCCGGGCAACCTGAACGTTGGCTTTGCCGGGGTCGATGGGGAGACCCTGCTGTTGGCCTTGGACGACATCGCCGTGTCCAGCGGTTCCGCCTGCACCTCCGCCAGCGTCGAGCCCTCCTATGTGCTGCGCGCCTTGGGGGTGCCGGATGACGTGGCCCACGCCAGCCTGCGCTTCACCATCGGCCGCTTCACCACGGAGGAGCAGGTGGATTACGCCGCCCGCCGGGTGGCGGAGGTGGTGGGGCGGCTGCGCCCGGCCGCCTGATGCGTCGCCCCGCCGCTGGTTTCCCCTTTCCGATTGGAGCGCCTCGCCCTTCCTCCCTCAGCGCCGTCCGCCCCGCCGCCATCCGCTTGCGGAATGCGTATAATGCATGTTCGATTGCAAGCGCTCACTGAGTGCGATGGCCTTCCCCCCGAAGCGTTCGGTTAGGTTTTGCCCTCGGCGCACGGGCGAAGGCGGCGCGGTTGAAAACTCGGCTTGGTTGTTGAGTTCTCCGCGTCTAGGAGAATTCCGGTGGTGGCGGAGAACGGTATGGCTGTGCAGCGCACCCTATCCATCCTCAAGCCCGATGCGGTTGCCCGCAACCTCATCGGCGAGATCTTTTGCCGCTTTGAGCGCGGCGGCTTGCGCATCGTCGCCGCCAGGATGCTGCGCTTGAGCCGGGCCAAGGCGGCTGGCTTTTACGCGGAGCATGAAAGCAAGCCGTTTTACGGATCCCTCTGCGACTACATGACCTCAGGGCCCATCTTGGTGCAGGTGTTGGAGGGTGAGGACGCCATCAGCGCCAACCGCAAGCTGATGGGCGCCACCAATCCGGCGCAAGCAGCACCGGGCACTATCCGAGGGGACTTCGCCGAGTCCGTGGATGCCAACGCCGTGCATGGCTCGGACTCCCCGGCCTCCGCCCGCCGGGAAATCGCGTACTTTTTCAAGCCGTCGGAGATCTGTCCACGTTCCTGAGGGTAGGCTTTGACCTTCACCATGGCGAACCTGTTTGACTACGATCGGGCCGGATTGGAAGCCCGCTTTCAAGCGGCCGGCCACCGTGCCTTCCACGCCCGGCAAGTGATGAAGTGGGCCTATCACCGCGGCTGCTTGGGCTTCGCCGGCATGACGGACTTGGCCAAGGGTTTGCGCACTTGGCTGGATGAAACGGCGAGCTTCACCCCGCTTCAGGCGGTGCGCCGGCGGGCCTCCGCCGACGGCACGATCAAGTGGGCCATGCGCATCGGCAACGGGGACTGCGTGGAAACGGTGCTCATTCCGGAACGGGGGCGCAACACCCTGTGCGTGTCCTCGCAAGTGGGCTGCATGTTGGACTGCGCCTTTTGCGCCACCGGCAAGCAGGGGTTCAACGGCAACTTGACCACGGCGGAAATCATCGGCCAGGTCTGGTTGGTCAACGAGGAACTCAAGCAGCGCGGTCAATGCGTCAGCAACGTGGTGCTGATGGGCATGGGCGAACCGCTGCTGAATTGCGAAGCGGTCTTGCCCGCCGTCAGCCTCATGCTCGACGACCTCGCCTTTGGCATCTCGAAGCGGCGGGTGACCATCTCCACGGCCGGGGTTGCGCCGGCCATCCGTGCGCTGGCCGGCGTCACGGACGTATCCTTGGCCGTTTCCCTGCATGCGTCCACCGACGCCCTGCGCGATCAGCTGGTGCCCCTCAACCGCAAGTATCCCTTGGCGGAATTGCTGGACGCCTGCCGCCACTATCTCAGCAGTTTG
Source organism: uncultured Pseudomonadales bacterium (assembly GCA_958296025.1). Classification (GTDB taxonomy): domain Bacteria; phylum Pseudomonadota; class Gammaproteobacteria; order Pseudomonadales; family Azotimanducaceae; genus Azophilus. Next base: position 3,157,241 of record OY282430.1, on the reverse strand, counting down.
GGCGACCGGCGGGCGCTCACCATGGAGTACACCCTGCTTAAAGGCGTCAACGACAGCCCTGCTCAGGCCAAGCAGTTGGCGCGGTTGCTGCGCGGCCTACGCTGCAAGGTCAACCTCATTCCCTTCAATCCGTTCTCCGGTTCAGGCTTTGCCAGGCCCTCGGCGGAGGTTGTGCGCACCTTTCAAACCACCCTGATGAACGCCGGCCAGGCCGCCATGCTGCGCACCACCAGGGGAGAGGACATCGGTGCCGCCTGCGGTCAGTTGACTGGCTCGGTGGTCGATCGCACCCGCCGGCAGGCCCGCTATCGCGCCGGTCTGCAATTGCTGCGGGAAGCGGCTGCTTAATCCGCCGGTCATGGCTGAGGAAAGCGAAGGATTGGGGCAGGCCCTGCGCACTGGCCGGGAGGCCCGTGGTCTGTCCATCGAGCGGGCAGCGGAGTCCCTGATGCTGTCAGTGACCACGTTGCGGGCCTTGGAGGCGGAGAATTGGAACCGGATGCCGGCACCGGTGTTCGTGCGCGGCTACATCCGCAACTACGCCCACTTGGTCGGCTTGGACGAGGATGCCTTGCTGAGCCGCTATGAGGGCAAGGATAACCGCGTCACCACCGGGCAGATCGTTCAGTTGACGCCCATTAGCCTGTACTTGGGGAAGCGGCCCGCCCTGTGGTTTCTTGTCGCGGGTGTCGTTTTGGTGTTGTTGTTGGTTGCGGCAGTGAGCTGGTTTGTCATTCAGTGGGCCGCGGATGAAACGGCGGTTGCGGAAACCGCCGCACAACTGCCGAACCCTAATCCTGCAACTGCGGTGAATGCGGCGGACCTCGTCCCGGTCGAGTCCGCCATCGGCCAAGTTGCCGATGCAGGCTCTTCGATCCCTACCGCGGAAATGCTGCCGGTCGGAGAGGACGGCGGGTTGCTGCCGGTGCCAGCCGCCGACGAGGTTCCCGCCGACCGGCCCATTGATCAGGAGAATGTGCAGCGTGTGACGCCGACCGGCGATGCGGAGCTGTGGTTTCAGTTCAGCGAGGATTGTTGGGTGGAAGTGAAGGGCATGAACGGCGACTATCTGTACGCGGACCTCGGCAGGCCCGAGCAGACGCTTCGCTTGGTCGGCGAGGGGCCTTTTGATGTGAAGCTCGGCTACGCGCCCGGGGTAAATTTGCTGTTTAACGGCGTCTCCGTTCCCTTGGCGCCGCACACTCGGGACTACGTCGCCACGCTGGTGCTGGGCTACTAGCCGTGATGCAGGCGTTGCGAGGTATGCGCGATGTGCTGCCCGAGGAGGCGCGGCGTTGGCGCATGGTGGAGCGGGCCATCGTCGATGTGCTGGACCGCTTCGCCTACGAAGAGGTGCGCCTGCCGTTGCTAGAGGCCGCCGAGCTGTTCACGCGCGGCATCGGTGCGGCTACGGACATCGTGGAGAAGGAGATGTTCGGCCTGTCCGACCGGGACGGCGACAGCATCGCCCTGCGCCCGGAAGGCACCGCCTCTTGCGTTCGCGCCCTGCTGCAGCACGGTTTGCTGCACAATCAGTCGCAGCGGATCCACTACCGTGGCCCGATGTTTCGCAGTGAACGCCCGCAGCTGGGCCGCCACCGTCAGTTCCACCAAGTGGGGGCGGAAGCCTTCGGCATGGTCGGACCGGACGTGGACGCGGAGCTGATCCAAATGGGCGCGGAAATCTGGCGGGTTCTGGGCATTGAAGGCGAAATTCAACTGGAGCTCAACACCCTGGGCTGCAGCGAAGCCCGCGCCGCTTGGCGGGGTGCCTTGGTGCGTTACCTCAGGCCCCGGCAGGGGGATTTGGATGGGGACAGCGCCAAGCGCTTGGAGCGCAACCCGTTGCGCATCTTGGACAGCAAGTTTCCCGCTACCCGGTCCCTGCTGGCGGAGGCGCCGAAGTTTGCGGACTACATTGACGACGACAGCGTCCGGCATTACGAGGGCCTCAAGCGCCTGCTGGACGGCCTTGGCGTCGCCTATGTGGAGAATCCCCTGCTGGTTCGGGGGTTGGACTACTACAGCAGGACCGTATTTGAATGGACCACGGAACGTCTGGGCGCCCAAGGCGCCGTCTGCGCCGGGGGGCGTTATGACGGCTTGGCCGAAATCATCGGCGGCAAGCCCGTGCCGGGCGTCGGGTTCGCCTTAGGGCTGGAGCGCACCCTGCTGCTGCATGAGGCGGTGCATGGTGCCGGGGCGCCGCCGCCGGTGGATGTCTATTGCTGCGTCCTGCAGCCGGAGCACCAGGGCGTGGCCATGGCGCGGGTGCGGGCCCTGCGCGACGGGCTCCCCAACCTGCGCTTTCGCGTTCATGCAGGAGGCGGCAGGCTGAAGAACCAAATGCGCCGGGCGGATCAATGCGGCGCCCGCTGGGCCCTATTGTTTGGAGAGGACGAATTGAGGGAAAATCGCATGGGCCTGAAGGATCTGCGCAACGAGACACCCCAGGAAACTTTGGGCCTTGCGGCCTTGGTCGAGCGGTTGCGCACCGCCGGCATGGATTCAACCTGAGGATTGGGAACGCCCAGTGGCGGACTATCTCACCGAAGAGGAACAGCTTGAACGGCTCAAGAGTTGGTGGGCCGCCAATGGCACCGCTTTGGTCGTGGGCTTGGCCTTGGCCGTGGCCGGGTTGGTGGGTTGGCGCTGGTATGACGCCTCCGCCACCGCCGGCATGGAGGCCGCCTCGGATCTGTATGAGTCCTATTTGGCCGCTGCCGGGGAGGACCGGGCCGCCTTGGCCGAACGGGTGGACATGGAAGTCCCCAATACTTCGTACCAGGCCTTCACCCTGTTGCACCGGGCAAAGGAGGCGGTGGAGCAGGATGACATCGAAGGCGCCATCGTTTTGCTGCAGCGCGTCATCGACGCGGACGTGAAGGCGCCGCTCAAGGATGTGGCCCGTATCCGCCAAGCTCGGCTGCATCAACAGCAGGGCGATAGCGACGCGGCCTTGGCCGTTTTGGCCAAGGTGCGCGGTGCCGGCTTCAGATGGCAGGTGCAGGAGCTCATGGGGGACATTCACCTAGCCCTTGGTGCGCGGGAGAAGGCCCACGAAGCCTACGCCTTCGCCCAAGGCGAAGCTCCACAAGGGCAGGAGATGCCCATTTTGAAGATGAAGGCTCGTGACACAGCCCCCGCTGACGCCACCTGATCCGTTCAAAACGGCAAGACGGGCCTGTCGGCTTCGGCGGGTTGCCGCCCTGTTGGCGGTTGGCGTTCTGGCCGGTGGGTGCAGTTGGTTCTCTTGGGTGCCCGGCATCGGCGACAAGAGCGATGACAAGGACAAGAAGCTGGAGCCGGCCAAACTGCAGGATTTCGACGCCGAAGTGCGCATCGAACGGCTGTGGAAAGCCTCCATCGGCAAGGGCCTCGGACGCAAGTACCTGCGCTTGGACCCGGCGGTGCTGGCGGACCGGGTCTATGCGGCGGACGGCTATGGGGTGGTGGAGGCCCGTGACCGCTTTACCGGCAAACGAGTTTGGCGCACCTCCATCGGCAAGGCCCGTCGGGGCCGCACTGGCCGCCTGCGCATGGTTCCCCGCATCAGGCTGTTCGACCGGCGCGATGTCAGCTTCGTCAGCGGAGGCGTGGGGGCCGGCGGCGGCTTTGTGTTGATCGGCACCGTGGAGGGGCACTTGGTGGCCCTCTCCGCGGCCGACGGCGGCGAGGTTTGGCGGGCCTATGTCGGCAGCGAAATCCTCAGCCGGCCGGCGGCCGGCGACGGCGCTGTGCTGGTGCATACCCTGGATGGACGGCTACTGGCCTTGGAGCAGGACGATGGCGCGGTGCGCTGGAGCCATGACAACCAAGTGCCCATCCTCACCCTGCGCGGCAGCGCCTCCCCGGTCTTTGTCGGGGACATCGTTTATGCCGGGTTCGACAACGGCATGGTCAGCGCCATCAAGACCGACAACGGCGAGCCTCTTTGGGAACATCGGGTGATGCTGCCGGAGGGCCGCTCCGAACTGGACCGCATGGTCGATATCGACGGTTCGCCCTTGGTCGAAGGCCCCGTGCTGTACGTCGTCTCCTATCAAGGGCGCTTGAAGGCCCTGCGCCGCGCCGACGGCGCCCCGTTGTGGCAGCAGGAGATATCCAGCCATCTGGACCTAGCCACTGGTTACGGCCACGTTTATGTGGTGGACGACACGGACGTGGTTATCGCCATCGATCAGCAGTCCGCGGAGGAGGTTTGGCGGCAGGGGGGGCTGTATCGGCGCAAGCTGTCCAGTCCGGTGGCTTTCAGCAACTACCTAGTGGTGGGGGACGATGAAGGCTACCTGCATGTGCTGGCGCAGAGCGACGGGCGCTTTCTGGCCCGACGCAAGCTGGACGGCAAGGGCATTCGCTCCGGCATGGCGGTGGCGGACGGGCGCACCCTGTACTTCCTCGGCAATTCCGGGGCGCTGCACGCCATTGAGATTGAGGCCCGGTGATACCGCAACTGGTCTTGGCCGGCCGGCCCAACGTCGGCAAATCCACCCTGTTCAACAAGCTCACCGGCGCCCGCGACGCGCTGGTGGCCAATGTGCCCGGCCTGACTCGAGACCGGCAATACGGACGCGCCAAAGTCGGCGGCAAGCCTTGCATCCTGATCGACACCGGCGGCTTGGACGCGGACGGGGACTTCGCCGCGTTGGTGGGCCGCCAAGCCTGGGCGGCCCTCGCCGACGCCGCCATAGTGCTGTTCATCGTCGATGCCCGCGCCGGGCTGACCGCCAGCGACCAAGCCATCGCTGCGGACCTTAGACGCAGCGGCAGGCGGGTGGTGCTGGTGGTGAACAAGATCGACGGCGTGAACCCACAGGCCGCCGCCGAGTTCGCCGCCCTAGGTTTCGCCGATCAGTCCTTGGTGTCGGCGCGCCAAGGCCGCGGCTTGACCGCCTTGAGCAGGTTGTTGGCCGGCCTGTTGGCGGATCCGCCGGCGGAGGAAGGACCCTCGGCAGCGTCCTGCTCAGCGCTAAGCGGGCAGCCGGCAACGCCGGCGCTTGCGGACGAAGCGCCCTCGACAAGGCGGCGTTTTGGGCCGGGCGATTCGCTGCCGGCGCTTACGAAGGACGCGCCGGACCGCATCCGCGTCGCCATCATCGGCCGCCCCAACGTCGGCAAGTCCACCCTCATCAACCGCTTGGTGGGGGAGGAGCGGCAGATTGTCTTCGACCAGCCCGGCACCACCAGGGATGCCATCGACGTCCCCTGCGCCTGGGGTGGCGACCCCTATCTTCTCATCGACACCGCCGGGGTTCGGCGCAAGGGAAGGGTGCAGGGCGTGGCGGAAAAGTTCTCCGTTGTCCAGGCGCTGCGGGCGATGCGGCGGGCCGAGACCGCGCTGTTGCTGGTGGACGGTCGGGAGGGTTTGGTGGATCAGGACTTGCATGTGCTCAAGATCGCCATTGAGGCCGGCGCCGGTCTCGTCATTGCCGCCAACAAATGGGATCTCTTAGGCGTGGCGGAGAAGCGCCAACGGCAGGCCGTCTTCAACCGCCGCCTCGAGTTCGCACCTTGGACGCCCCTGCGTTGCATCTCCGCCCTTGAGGGTGCCGGCGTCGGTCGCTTGATGGAGGCCGTCAAGGTCGTTTCCCAAGCAGGCCGCTTCGAGGTCGGCACCACAGCGCTCAACCGAGTGCTGCAAGGGCTGCTTAAGGCGCATCCGCCGCCGACCGTGCGCGGCCGCCGCATCAAGCTACGCTACGCCCACCGGCTGGGCGGTCATCCGCCGTCCATCGGCATTCATGGGAACCAAACCGAGGCCCTGCCGGCCAGCTACGTCCGTTATCTGGAGAATGGCTTTCGGGAGGCATTCAACCTCGTCGGCAGCCCCGTGCGCATCGAACTCAAGACCACCCACAACCCCTACGCCGGCAAGCGCAACCCGCTCACCCCGCGCCAGCAGCGCCGGCGTCAGCGGTTGCTGCGGCATCGTCGCGGCCGTTGATTGGGCGGGGAGAGGCCGAGGGCCGCGCATTGAGGCTCATCCGCTGCTGCCGCCAACACCGCCGGGCCGCCGCTACAGAGGCGCAACCGCCCCTAGTCTGCCGCGCTTCACTCCCGGTTCAGAATGGCCATCACCCGCACCGGGTCCACCCGGTTGCCGTTGAGGCTGACCGACCAATGAAGATGCGGGCCGGTGGCCCGGCCGGTGGCGCCGACTTGGCCGATCACTTGGCCGCGTTCCACCGCATCCCCTTCGTGAACCAGGATGGCGCTCAGATGGCAGTACATGGTGACGAGGCCTCGGCCGTGGTCCAGGAACAGGGTCTTGCCGTTGAAGTACAGGTCGTCGGCCAACACCGCTTGCGCTGGCGCCGGGGCGCGCACGGGGGTGCCGGTATCGGCGGCTAGGTCCAGTCCGGAGTGGGGACTTCGCGGTTGGCCGTTCAGCACCCGACGTTTGCCGAAGACGCTGGAGACACGGCCTTTGAGGGGTTGGTTGAAGGGTGTGATGTCCAAAGGACGGGACGTGAAGCGTTGGTAAAGAGCCAGTTGCCGTTGCGTTTCCGCTTTGATGCGGGCGAGGTCCGCCGATTCCGGGGTAACCATGCGTTGATTGGCGATGGTCAGATGCTCCTCTGGATATTGCTTGGGCGCCACGGTGAAGCGATGGGTCGCTGCGCCAGCCGGGCCGACCAAACTGAGCCTGTGCTCGCCCGGCTTGGCGTTAACGTGGACGCCCACTAAGGCGCGGCCCTGATGGATGAGCACCGATCGGCCTTGGTAGGTGGCGGAATCCATGCCGGACGGCAGCGGCAGCAGATAGACGCCCCCCGGCACGGCTCCATGCGCGGCGCCGCACGACGCCAGCCAAGCCGCGAATGTTGCGGCAACGGACAAAGGCTTCACTGGATGTCTTTCTCCGGCGTCCGCCAGCGTTGCGGCAACGGCCGCTGCCCTTGCGCCACGGCGTCGATGAGGCCATCGTGAAAATTCACTTCAATGGCTTCCCCGGCAGCGGCTTGTTGGGAATGGGTGATGGCGCCGCCCCCAGGACGGGTGATGATGGCGTACCCTCGAGCTAGTGCGCTTAGGGGGCTGACGGCCTCCAAGGTGCGGACCAGCGCATCGACCTGTTGGCGGTTTTGCCGGAGCCTTGCCTGCAGCGAGCGCTGCGCGTCTTGCAGCAAAGTCCGCAGGGTCGCGGCGCATTCCATCATTATCGGGCGCGGATGCCGCCACCAGACCCGCTGGCGCAACCCTTCCAATCGAATGCGGGACTGCGCCATTCGTGCGGCCAAGCAGCGGCGCAGCCGCTCATCCAGGTCGTCGGCCCGTTGCATGAGCTGATGCAGGCGATGGCGGGGATTGATCAAACGCGCCTGCAATCCGTTTAGCCGATGCTTGGACAGCTCCAACAGCGTCGCGGCGATACGCTCCAAGCGTTGCTGTGCAAGGGCCAACTCCTCCGCCAAGGCGGGGCCGTCCGGGGTAATCAACTCCGCCGCCGTCGAGGGCGTCGGCGCCCGCAGGTCGGCTGCGAAGTCGGCGATGGTGATATCCGTTTCATGGCCCACCGCCGACACCGTGGGTACGGGGCAGGCGGCGATGGCTCGGGCCACCGCCTCCGAGTTGAAGGCGGCAAGGTCCTCCAAGCTGCCGCCGCCCCGGGTCAGCAGCACCAGGTCGGGAACCCACTTGGCGGCCCGGGCCAAGGCTTCGACGATCTGCCCAGGCGCCTCCGCACCCTGAACGGCCACCGGCAGCACCCTGACCCGCAGCAGCGGAAACCGTCGCCGCACAACGCTGAGCACGTCCTTCAACGCGGCGCCAGAGAGGGATGAAACCACGGCGAGATGCTTGGGAAACGCCGGCAAACTGCGCTTGCGCTCCGCCGCGAAAAGGCCCTCGGCGGCCAAGCGCTCCTTCAACGCCTCGAAAGCGGCCCGTAGGGCGCCCTCTCCAGCCGTCTCCAACCGATCCACGATCACTTGGAACGCGCCCCGCTCCTCATAGAGGCTGACGCGCCCGACCAGCAGCACCTGTGTACCATCGACGGGCCGCATCCGGCAGTAACGGTTGCGGTTGACGAACATGGCGCAGCGCACCTGCGCCCGGTCATCCTTCAACGTGAAGTACCAGTGTCCGGACCCGGGGCGCCGGAAGTTGGATATCTCCCCGCGAATCCAGACCAGATCGAAGTTTCGCTCAAGCAGCAGCCTGACCCGTTCGTTCAGAAGGCTCACGGTGAGGACGGGAGATCTGATCATCCTTCCTACGGATGGCGGCTCGCCTCCCGAACTGGGATGCAAGAGCGTGTCCGTTTTTTTCGCTTGTTCCTTGTCGAATGCGGACATGGCGCTGCTGCTGAACGAAATGAATGACAAAACGGCGCCGCTAATGGCCCGCAGGCAGCGGGGATGTTGCCGAAACCCTTTTGCGCGAGGGCCAATCGTCCGTCCATCGTGCCTCCGAAGTCAAGGTGCCGGGCACCGCTCACGGGGCGTCCGCCAGGACCATCTCAAAATCCTGTGTGTCCGGGGCGGTGCTTTGCCGGGAAGGGGCGGTAATATTCGCCAATGAATTGGCCCAACTTGGTCACGGCCTTGCGCTTGGCGGCGGCGCCCTTTGCTGCTTCGGCAGGAATGGGCGCAAACTGGACGGCGGCGGCGTTGCTGCTGCTGCTGGCCATCGGCACCGATCTGCTGGACGGCTTTCTTGCCCGGCGGTTGGGCCAAGCCTCAAACCAGGGCGGCCTGCTCGACCATGGGGCGGACTGCCTGTTTGTCACCTGTGCATTGGGAGGCTTGGCCAGCGCCAATTGGGTGCCTTGGTTGCTGCCGGCGTTGATTCCCCTAGCCTTCGTTCAATATGTTTTTGACTCCCGCGCCCTCGCCGGCCAAAGGCTGCGCACCAACCGCATTGGCAAGGCCAACGGCATTGGCTATTTCGTTCTGACCGGCCTCATCGTCTTTCCGCAATGGCTTGGCTTGGCTTGGCTGCCGGCGGTTTGGGCCTATGCGGCCGCATGGCTGCTGGTGGCTAGTACTCTGCTCTCAATGGTGGAGCGCTTGGCCTTCCTGCTGCGCGCCCGCTTGGGCTAGGGACCGAATGCAGGTGCTGCCGCGGATGGGCGGCACATCGCCGAGCTTCAACGCCGGGCCGTTGGGCCTTGGGCTGCGAACCGAGTTGGGCTGGGTTCCCTACAGTGCATCCCCCATGTCGTAAAGCCCGTTGCGCTTGTCCGCCAGGAACTTGACGGCTCTAAGGGCACCCTTGGCGAAGTTCATGCGGCTGCCGGCGCGGTGGGTGATTTCGATGCGTTCGCCTTCCCCGGCGAACATGACTGTGTGCTCGCCCACGATGTCGCCGCCGCGCAGGGCGCTGAAGCCGATGGCGCGCCGGGCGCGGGCACCGGTTTGGCCTTGGCGCCCGTATTCGGCCACTTCGTCCAAGTTCCGCCCCAGCGCCTTCGCCAGGATTTGGCCGAGACGCACGGCGGTGCCGGAAGGGGCGTCCATCTTATGGCGGTGGTGGGCTTCGACGACTTCAATGTCCACTTCGTTGCCGAGCGCCTGCGCCGCCTGCTCCACCAAGCGAAACATCAGATTGACGCCTATGCTCATGTTGGGCGCCATCAGAATGGGGATGATCTGCGCGGCTTGGCGGATTTGCGCCAAGCCCGCCTCATCAAAGCCGGTCGTGCCGATGACCACCCCCTTGCCAGTGGCGCAGCAGCTGTGCAAAGCGCCCAAGGTCGCTTGGGGGACGGTGAAGTCGATGAGTGTGTCGAAGCCTTCCAGCACTTCGGCAACGGAACCCACCAGCGGCACGCCCATGGCGCCGACCCCGGCGAGCTCTCCGGCGTCCGCGCCTAGTTCGTGAGCGCTAGGGCGCTCCGTGGCGGCGCCCAATTGCAGTTCGTCGTCCTCAAAGACCGCTTGAATCAGGGTGCGTCCCATGCGCCCGGCGGCGCCGGCAACGGCGACCCGCATTGTGCCCGTCATGGTCAACCAAGCCCCGCGGGCGATTCAACGCCCGCCTTCATGTCAACAAGCCATGCAGTTTACAGGATTGGCCTCCCTGCCCAAACTGCACGGAACCTCATTGTCAACGCAAAGTGGAAATGCTCCCAAGGTCATCCCAAAGTCGCGGGTAACTGGGTGCGGCCGGGGTGACGGTGTTGGCAGGACACTAGGACTTCAGGTCTTCAAAGAAGTCCTTGACGCCCTGAAACCAGCCGCTTTCCTTGGGGGAGTGCTCTTCGCTGCCCTGTTTGAGGCTGCGTTTGAACTTGCGCAGCAGCTCCTTTTGCGTCTCATTCAGCTTGACCGGCGTTTCCACCACCACCTTGCAGTGCAGATCCCCCACCGAACCGCCGCGCACCGGGGTCAGCCCCTTGCCGCGCAGGCGAAACAGCTTGCCGGTTTGGGTTTCCGGCGGCACCCGCAGCTTCACCCGCCCCGTTAGGGTGGGCACTTGCATTTCCCCGCCTAGGGCGGCATCGACGAAGGATATGGGCACTTCGCAGAACAGATGGCGGCCTTCGCGCACGAAGATGGGGTGTTCGCGCACCTCCATCTGGACATAGAGGTCACCGGCCGGTCCGCCGCGGGGGCCGGCCTCGCCTTCGCCGCTGAGGCGGATGCGGTCCCCGGTGTCCACTCCGGGGGGGATGCGCACCGACAGCTTCTTGCGCTTTTCCATGCGCCCGCGCCCACCGCAGCGGCGGCACGGGTCGGTGATGACCTGTCCGGCGCCGCGGCAACGGGGGCAGGTTTGCTGCAAGGAGAAGAAGCCTTGGGAGACGCGGATTTGCCCGGTTCCGGAACACTCGGGGCAGGTGCTGGGCTGGGTGCCGGCCTTGGCGCCGCTGCCGTCGCAGTCCTCGCAGGTGGCCAGCACCGGCACGGAGACCTCCACGGTGTCGCCCTGCACGGCCTGCTCCAGATCCAGCTGCAGGGTGTACTGAAGGTCGCCCCCCCGGTTGCCGCGGCTGCGGCCGGCGCGGGCGCCGTTGAAGAAATCGCCGAACACATCGCCGAAGATGTCGGCGAAGCTGCCGTTAAAGCCGGCGCCGCCCATGCCGCCGGCGCTTGGGTCCACCCCGGCGTGGCCGAACTGATCGTAGGCGCTGCGCTTCTCCCGATCGGAAAGAACTTCATAGGCTTCGGAGGCTTCCTTGAACTGCTCTTCGGCGTTGGCGTCATTTGGGTTGCGGTCCGGATGGTATTTCATGGCGAGGCGGCGGTACGCCTTCTTGACGTCGTCGCCGCCGGCATCCCGGTTCAGGCCCAGCACTTCGTAGTAGTCGCGTTTCGCCATCAGTCCATTCCCGTGCTCAGCAAGTCAAGTGCGCCCACAAGGCTTGTGGGCGGGACGCTTCCGCCCCCGACCACAATGTGCGCCGTACTTGCCCTTCGGAGCATCCCCGTCGTTTCGGGCTCAGGGTTCTGCAGCGCCGCTTCCAGATCCGGGATGCTCCCCCAGTTGGGGCAAGGGCCGGACGCCCGGCGTCCGGGTTTGGGCGCACCTTACTTGTCTTTCTTGTCGTCGTCCTTCACCTCTTCAAATTCGGCATCCACCGTGTCGCCGTCGGTGGCCTTGCCGCTGCCGCCGCCTTCAGCATCGCCGCCGCCGGCCGTCGCGTTAGCGGAAGCCTTTTGCGCGAACTGGACCGAGGCTTCCGACAGAGCCTGAATCTTAGCCTCAATCTCCGCTTTGTTTTCGCTCTTTAGGGCCTCCTCCAAGGCGGTGGCGGCAGACTCCACCGCCTCTTTTTCCGCATTGGCGACCTTGCCTCCGCTGTCCTTGACCGCCTTGCGGGACGCATGAATCATCGCATCCGCTTGGTTGCGCAGGTTGACCATCTCGGCGAACTTCTCGTCGTCAGCGGCGTGCGCCTCCGCGTCCCGCACCATTTGTTCAATCTCTTCGTCGGACAGGCCGCTGGACGCCTTGATGACGATGGACTGCTCCTTGCCGGTGGCCTTGTCCTTGGCGGAGACGTTCAGTATGCCGTTGGCGTCCAAGTCGAAACTGACCTCAATTTGCGGCATGCCGCGGGGGGCTGGCGGAATGTCCCGCAGGTCGAACTGGCCGAGGGACTTGTTCTGCGCCGCCTGCTTGCGCTCCCCTTGCAGCACATGGATGGTCACCGCGGTTTGGTTGTCGTCCGCGGTGGAAAACACTTGGGTCTTCTTAGTGGGTATGGTGGTGTTCTTCTCGATCAGAACGCTCATCACCTTGCCCAGGGTCTCGATGCCGAGGGAAAGGGGCGTCACGTCCAGCAGCAGCACGTCCTTGACGTCCCCAGACAACACCGCGGCCTGGATGGCCGCGCCGATGGCCACCGCCTCGTCCGGGTTGACGTCCCGGCGCGGCTCCTTGTTGAAAAACGCCTTGACCTTCTCCTGCACCAACGGCATCCGCGTTTGGCCGCCGACCAAGATGACGTCGTCGATGCCGCTGACGCCAAGGTCGGCGTCTTGGATGGCGGTGCGGCACGGGCCTATGGTGCGGTCCACCAAGTTCTCCACCAAGGACTCCAGCTTGGCCCGGGACAGCTTCAGCACCAAGTGCTTCGGCCCGGTTCGGTCGGCGGTGATGTAGGGCAAATTGATCTCGGTCTGCTGGCTGTTGGACAACTCCATCTTGGCCTTCTCCGCGCCCTCCTTGAGGCGCTGCAGGGCCAGCGGATCCTTGTGCAAGTCGATGCCGTGCTCCTTCTTGAACTCATCGGCCAGATAGTCAATGACCGTCAGGTCGAAATCCTCTCCGCCGAGGAAGGTGTCGCCGTTGGTGGAGAGCACCTCGAACTGATGCTCGCCGTCGATTTCGGCAATTTCGATGATGGAGATGTCGAAGGTGCCGCCGCCCAAGTCATAGACGGCGATCTTTGCGTCCCCCCGTTTCTTGTCCAAGCCGTAGGCCAGCGCGGCGGCAGTGGGCTCATTGATGATGCGCTTGACGTCCAAGCCGGCGATCTTGCCAGCGTCCTTGGTGGCTTGGCGTTGGGAGTCGTTGAAGTAGGCCGGCACGGTGATGACCGCCTCGGACACTGCTTCGCCTAGGTACTCCTCGGCGGTCTTCTTCATTTTCTTCAGCACTTCGGCGGCAACCTGCGGCGGCGCCAGCTTGTCTCTCTTGACGGTGACCCAGGCGTCCCCGTTGGCGGCGCTGTCGATCTGGTAGGGCACCATCTTGATGTCTTTCTGCACCACGTCGTCCTTGAACTTGCGCCCGATCAGCCGCTTGATGGCGAACAGGGTGTTCTTCGGGTTGGTGACGGCCTGCCGCTTGGCGTTCTGGCCAACGAGAATTTCGCCGTCGTCCGTGTAGGCGATGATGGAGGGGGTGGTGCGGTCCCCTTCGGAGTTTTCGATGACCCTGCCATCCCCGCCTTCAAGGACGGCCACGCAGGAGTTGGTGGTGCCCAGGTCGATGCCGATGATTTTGCCCATTTTCCGTTGCTCCAAATTTTGCGTTCGTTCCGTTCAGTCCAGAGACTGGCCGGGCGCCCAATTTCGTTAACCCTGAATTGGGGGCGCGGCGGGTCATTTCAATGTGTCCAATGCCCTCAATCCGCCTTTTCCGGGGCCTTGGCGACGATGACTTTGGCGGCGCGGACCAGCCGCCCGTTGAGCAGATAGCCTTTTTGCATCACCTCCATGACGGAGTTGGGCTCCACGTTGGGATTCTCCACCAAAGCCATGGCTTCGGATTGGGCGGGGTCGAAGGGTTCGCCCAAGGGGTCCACCTGGTTGATGCCGTTTTTCCGCAGGGCGTCCAGCAGCAGCTTCAGGGACAGCGCCACGCCTTCCGCCACGGCCTTGACGTCCTCCGTGGAGGCGGCGCTGTCCACGGACTTCTCCAAGCCATCCAAGGCCGGCAGCAGGGCCGATGTGAAGCGCTCCAAGGCGAACTTGTGGGCGTTCTCCACGTCCTTGGTGGCGCGACGGCGGATGTTCTCCACCTCCGCTTGGGCGCGCAGGGCGGCGTCCTTCAGGCGCTCGACCTCCTGTTCGGTCGCCTGCAAGGCGGCCTGCAGGGCGGCGGCGTCCTGGCTATCGGCGTCGCTGCCCGCCCCCGCCGAGGCTGCTGCCTCGGCCTGCGCTTCCCCGGTGGGCTGCTCCGCAGCCGAGGCCGCCGCCTCTTCGGTTGGCGCTGCTTCCGAGTGCTTGGGGTCCTTCTTCGCCATAATGCGCTCGTTGCCAATTTCCAGCCCAAGGAAATGGGGCCGACCGCCTTGGATTCAACCCGTTCATCCGCTTCGCGTTGACTTTTGTTGCGGAGGACGGGCGGGCCTGAAGCCGGATTGCCCCCGCCGCGTGTAGGGCCGGTCAGGGATGCTTCAGCGCCTCGCCGAGCAAATGGGCGGTGACGTCCACCACCGGGATGACTCTTTGGTAAGCCATGCGGGTTGGCCCCACCACGCCAAGCACGCCGGCCACCTGGCCGTTGACGGAGTAGGCGGATGACACCAAGGCCAGTTCGTCGAGCACGTTGTAGCCGGACTCCTCGCCGATGAACAGCTGAATGCCCTCGGTGTTCAGGCAGCGGTCCAGCAGGTGCAGGACGCTGCCCTTGCGGGAGAAGGCCTCGAACAGCCCGCGCACGGTTTCGGTGTCCTCGCTGAGGTCCAGCAGGTTGGACTCCCCGGCCACGACGAAACCCTTGCTCTGCGCCGGCGCTGCCGCAAAAGCCCTGGCGGCCACGTCCAGGACCGCTTGCAGGAGGCTGTCCATGCGGTCCTTGTCCCGTTGCATGGAGGCGATGAGACCGGCCCGCACCTCCATTAGGGAAAGGCCGCCGAACTCTTGGTTGATGAAGTTGGCGGCCCGCACCAAGTCAGCGTCCTCGTACTTACGGTCGGTGTGGATCACCCGGTTCTGCACCTCGCGGTCGTTGAACACCAGGATCACCAGCACGCGGTCCCCGTCCAGATTAACGAACTCCACATGGCGCAGCGCCGATTGGTGGCGCCGCGGCAGGGTGACCACGCAGGTCAACTCGGTGATGCGGGACAGCAATTGAGAGACGGTTTCAATCAGTTCGGAGGGCGGCAAGTCCGCGTTTAACTCCCCTTCCAGGGTGCGCTGCTCGGTCTCGTGGAGAGGCTCCACGGTCAGCAGGCTGTCAACGAAGAAGCGCAGGCCTTGGCTGGTGGGTACCTTGCCGGCCGAAGTGTGCGGGGACCTGACCAAGCCTTGGCTCTCCAAGCGGGCCATGATGTTGCGCACTGTGGCGGCGCTGACCGCCACGCTGGGCTGCCCGGCTAGGGCTTTGGAGGCCACCGGCCGGCCGTTGCTGATGTAGGACTCCACCAGCAGCTTGAAGATCCGTTCGGTCCGGTCATCGACCTTGTCAAAGCCCTTCATAGCCGTTTTCCGCGGCAATTGCTCCCGTTCAGCCGAAGCGCCGTTTTGCGGTCGGTCCCCCCAATTGAATTGGCCCGGCAGTTGCCCTAGGGAGGCTAAGCCCGCCCAACGGGGATGATGCGGATGAAGGCCGACCCGCGCCTCAAGTAATATGGTTGATTTTCCGGCGGCGTCAAGAACTTGCTCAAGCAGCTGACCATTCTCGATTTTTCCTTGGTCGCCCGGTTGGACGTTGGTTTTGACAGCGGTCTGACGGTGCTGACCGGGGAGTCCGGCGCCGGCAAGTCCATCCTGATGAACGCGCTGGCCTTGGTGCTGGGGCAAAGGGCTGGCGCCGACCTCATCCGACCAAGGGCTCGCCGCGCCGAGGTGACCGCGGAGTTCCACCTCGCCGGCAACAGGCGGGCGCTGGACTATCTGGCGGAGCGGGAGCTTGTCGATGCGGATCATCCGCACCGCTGCCTGTCCCGGCGACTGCTCGGCAGGGACGGGCGCTCCCGAGCTTTCGTCAATGGCGTACCGGTCACTTTGCAGGTGATGCGCGAACTCACCGAGGGGTTGGTGGATGTCCACGGTCAGGACGAGAACCAGCGCTTGACCAGAAGGGACGTGCAGCTGGACCTGTTGGACGCCTATGGGGTGGCGGCGGCGGACCGACGCGACATGGCCCAAGCGCACCGGGCATGGCGGCGGGCGCAGAAAGCCTTGGCGGCGTTGCAAGCCGAACAGGTCAATGTCGATGACCGGGCCAGCCTGTTGGGGTATCAGCTGGATGAGTTGCGCAACCTGAACCTGGCACAAGGCGAGTTCGAATCCTTGCAGGGCGAGTTCCGGCGCCTTTCCCAGGCACAGAGCATTCAGGGGACCGTGCATGACGCCATTGAACGCCTTGCGGACTTGGCCGATGCCCGCCAGGCGGGGCGGCAACTGGCCGCCATCGACGATGACCATCCGCGCCTCGCCGGTGCTAAGGCGGCGCTTGGTTCGGCGGTGGAGTTGGTCGATGACGCGGTGCGCGATCTCGGTGGCTACATCGACGCCTTTGAGATGGATGCGGATCATTTGGCGCAGCTGTCCGAGCGCTTGGACCGCATCCACGAATTGGCCCGCAAGCACCGCTGCGCCCCTGAGCAGCTCGCCGAGCAGGCGCAACGTCTCGAAAGGGAGTTCAATTCCCTGCAAGCCGGGCGTGACGAAGTGCAGGCTTTGCAAGCCGAGGCCGCCGGGCATAGGAAGGAGTTTGAGCGTCAGGCCGGCCTAGTCAGCCGCCAGCGCCGTCAGTCGGCGAAGAGATTCGCCGCCGATGTGGGCACCCGCATCAATGCCTTGGGCATCAAGGGCGGCGCATTGCACATCCGCTTCGAGGCGGCCGATTCGGAGCGCGGCCTGGAGACCCTGGAGTTCGAGGTCACCACCAATCCCAAGTATCCGGCCGGCAGCTTGGCGAAAATCGCTTCCGGCGGCGAACGCGCCCGCATCAACTTGGCCATCTGCGTGATCGCCGCACAGAGGGCACGGCTACCTTCCCTCGTGCTCGACGAAGCGGATGTCGGGGTGGGCGGCGCCACAGCCGACATCGTCGGCCGCCTGTTGCGCGACCTCGGCGCTCGCACTCAAGTCATCTGCGTCACGCACGCTCCGCAGGTGGCCGCCCTCGGCGATCACCATTTGGTGGTGGAGAAGGACGCCGCCCAGGATGTGCATCTGCGCCCCGTCAGCGGCGCGAACCGGGTGGAGGAAGTGGCCCGCATGCTCGCCGGGGCGGACTTGACCGACGAGACCCGAACCTATGCGCGGACGTTGCTCGCCGGCGCCAAGGAAGAGGCGGGTGGCGATGCCTAGTGTCCTGTCCCGCAAATCGGTGGGTTTTGTTGGCGCGGGACTTATAATCAGCCCCTCGAGTCCTTTGGTTGGTGGCAACTTCCTTGGCGAAGACGCTTGAGGGCATGACCAAGCGCATGATCGGCCTGCTGCTCGTCGGCATCTTGCTGACGGGATGCGCTGTGCCCAAGCCTAAGATGCCGAAGATGCCCAAGTTCAGCTTGAAGATGCCGCGTGTGCATAAGATCACGGTGCAGCAAGGCAACGTCATCACCCAGGAGATGATCGACCGGCTGAAGCCGGGCATGACCAAGGAGCAGGTGGCCTTCGTCATGGGCGAACCGGTGGTCCGCAACACCTTCAATCAGGACCGCTGGGACTACATCTACACCATCAACGCGCCGGGCCGCTTCGAGGACGAGAAGCGCGTCACCCTCTACTTTGAGAACGGGCTGCTCGCCTCCTTTTCCGGGGACTATGCGCCAAGCGCCGTGCGCGGTTCTTCGCCCACCGGGCCGGCACCCTAGTGTCCATTGCATTCGCCGGGCCGGATCGATTGCCGCGGTGCGGCCGGGCGTCAATCAGCCTCTGGCCCACATGGGCGGCCGTTGCGCCAAGGCGGACGGCTACCCTTTGGCGTCGGCCTGCGCTCGGCGGCGACGGGCCTCCCGCGGGTCCATGGCCAAGGGCCGGTACAGTTCGACCCGGTCGCCTTGCTGCAGCGTTTGGCTGCGCGGCGCGGCAGCGCCGTAAATACCCGTCGGCATGGCGTCAAGGTCCAGGCCGGCGAAGGCTTCGTGGGAACTGACGGCCTGCAGCGCCTCCGCCACGGTGGCGCCCTCATCGAGGTTTAAGGCAACCACCGCTTGCCGGCGGGGGTCGGCGTAGGCCACTTCAATCCGCATGGTTGGGCAACGAGGCCGTGCCTGTGCAGGACGAGCGGACGCTGGGTGGGAGATGCGCCTGGATCATTGACGCCCCGCCGCCCCGCATGCAAGCCAAGGGCGCGTATCCCTCTAAGAGAGCCAGTTGCGGATGTTGTCGATGCCGATGAGCGTTACCAGAAACACCGTCAACACCCCCAGCGGCGCGACGACCCCAGCCAGCAGCAGCCAGCCGTTTTCCTGCCAAGCCGTCTTGAGGCCCAATTGGTGCTTGGTGACGGCCTTCGGCAGCGCCCATGCGGCGAACAAGGCGATGAACAGCCCGCCTAGGGGCAGCAGGATGTTTTGCGTGAAGTAATCCAAGACGTCGAAGAAGTTCTTCTCCCCAAGCAGATGCACGTCGGACCATTCGTTGAAGGAAAGCACCGTGCCGATGCCCAGCAGCCAGCAGGCCAAGCCGATGCCGATCGCCGCGCGGGACCGCTTGACGTTGTGCTGCTCCACTAGGTAGGCCAAGGCCGGCTCGGTGAGCGAAATGGCCGAGGTGATGGCGGCGAAGCTCACCAGAATGAAAAACAGGGTGCCGAACAGGGCGCCCAGAGGCAGGTGACCGAAGGCTAGGGGAATCGTGACGAACATCAGGCCGGGGCCCTGGGCCGGCTCCAGCCCGTTGGCGAACACCACCGGAAAGATGGCCAGTCCAGCGGCCAAAGCGACCAAGGTGTCCAGCACGGCGATGGTCACCACCGTGCCGGTGATGGAGACGGCGCTGGGCACATACGCGCCGTAGGCCATGATGGCCCCCATGCCTAGGCTGAGGGTGAAGAAGGCGTGGCCCAGGGCCTCGTACAGGGCGGTGTCCGTGACCTTGCTCCACTCGAAGGCGAACATGAAGTCAACGCCTTGGGCGAAGCCGCCGGAGGTGACGCCGTATCCCACCAGAACCGCCAGCAGCACGAACAGCAAGGGCATGAACCAGCGCACGGCGGTCTCCAGGCCGGACGCCACCCCCCGGGCGATGATGAAGATCACGAAGACCATGAACAGGCTGTGCCAGAAGATCATCTCCCAAGGGCTGGCCAGGAATTCCTCGAACGCCTTGGTCGCGTGTTCGCCAGAGGCCCCGGCAAAGGCGCCGCTGGCGAGGCTGAAGATGTACTTCAGTGCCCAACCGGCGATAACGGCGTAGAAGGAGAGGATCAGAAAGCCGGCCAGTACGCCCATCCAGCCGACCAGCACCCAGGAGCTGTCGCGGTGGTGCTGCTGGGTCAGGGTAAGCATGCTGTTCACAGGGCTTTGCCGGCCTTGGCGCCCAATGAGCACCTCGGCCATCATGATGGGGATGCCGACCAAGGCGATGCAGGCCAGATAGATCAGCACGAAGGCGCCGCCGCCGTTTTCGCCGGTGATGTAGGGGAAGCGCCAAAGGTTGCCCAGCCCCACGGCGGAGCCGGCCGCCGCCAGCACGAACATCCAGCGGCTGGACCACATGCCGTGCCTTGATTCCGAATTCCCATCCATTGGCGTTTCTCCCGCCTCGTTTCGTCAGGCTTACATTTTCGCGCAAGCGGCGCAGCCCATACAACCCGTAGCAGGGCGCTTCTGTTCGGGGCCGGCCCCCTCTCGGGCAACCTCGGACGGGAAACCACAGCCAATCAGTGGGTTGTGCGCACATCTTCAAAGGGACATGAAAGCGCTTCCCGAAAGCCGAAAAAAAATTGCGCTGCGGCGCCAATTTCCCCTTGCAATACCGCCGATAAATTTCGACTATTCCCCTTCCCCCAGTCCACCGTAAAGGTCAGCGCCGTGTCAGAAACAGCGACCGCACGCCCGCCGGCGGAGACCCGCACCCTGAAGATTCCGCCGCACTCCGTAGAGGCCGAACAGTCCGTGCTCGGCGGCCTGCTGTTGGAGAACGAGGCTTGGCTGCGCGTGGCCGACATCATTAACGGCAATGATTTCTACCGCACCGAGCACCGGCTCATGTTCGAGGCGATGGGCGCCCTTTGGCGAGACAACCAGCCCATCGACGCCGTCACCTTGGCGGAAGCCCTGCGGGCCACCAAGCTGCTCGAACGCATCGGCGGCGCGGACTACCTGCTCGACCTTGCCGAAAACACGCCGGGCGCCAGCAACGTGGCCGCTTACGCCCGAATCGTGCGGGAACGCTCGACGTTGCGCCAACTCATCCAGGCCGGACAGCGCATTGCCGCCGCCGGTTTCGAGCCGGAAGGGCGGCGCGGCGACGAATTGGTTCAGTTCGCGGAAAGCGAGGTCTTTGGCATCGCCGAGCGGCGCTTGGAGCACGTCGGCCCGAAGGCCGTCACGTCCCTGCTGGATCCCGCCGTTGAACAGTTGCGCTTCCTGGCCGCCCACCAAGGGGAACTGCCCGGCCTGTCCAGCGGTTTCAAGGACTTGGACAAACTGACCGCCGGCTTCAAAAGCGCCGACTTCATCGTCATCGCCGGCCGGCCGGCCATGGGCAAGACCTCGCTGGCCATGAACATCGTGGAGCATGCGGTGGTCGGCGGCGATACCCCCAGCTTGGTGTTCAGCATGGAGATGTCGGCGGAGCAGTTGGTGATGCGTCTGTTGTCGTCGTTAGCCCGCATCGACCAGAGCCACATGCAGGTTGGGAAGTTGCAGGACCATGACTGGACGAAGTTTTCCGCCGCGGTGGAACAGCTTCGGGGCAAGCCCCTATACATCGACGACACCCCCGCCCTAACGCCGGAGAACCTGCGTGTGCGCGTGCGCCGCGTCCACCGGGAGGTCGGCCGTCTTGGCCTGATCGTGGTGGACTATCTGCAACTGATGCAGGTGGCGGGAAGAACGGACAATCGAACCATGGAGATTTCCGAGATATCCCGCTCGTTGAAGGCTCTGGCTAAGGAGATGCGCTGCCCCGTCATCGCGCTCTCTCAGCTCAACCGTGAAGTGGAGAAGCGCGCCAACAGGCGCCCCATGATGTCCGACCTGCGGGAGTCCGGCGCCATTGAGCAGGACGCGGACCTCATCCTGTTCATCTATCGGGACGAGATCTACAACGAGGATTCCGAGGACAAGGGCATCGCCGAAATCAACATCGGCAAGCAACGCAACGGCGTCTCCGGCAGGACGGTGCGCCTCAGCTTCCTCAACCACCTCACCAAGTTTGAGGAATTGGCGCGCGAAGACTACGACGACCACGGCCATCCGATCTGACCCATGGCCGCCAGCCAGCGCCCAGCCGCATGACGCCGCATGGCGGCTAAATCCCAAACCGCCTACCTCTGCGGCGCTTGCGGCGCCGAGCACAGGCAATGGCAGGGGCGATGCAGCGCCTGCGGGGAGTGGAACAGCCTGTCCCGCCTGCGCCTTGCGGCGGCGCTGCCGGCGGCCGGCTTGGGCGGCGAGGCGGCGGTGGTTCGCAAGCTCTCCGAGGTGCATACGGAAGCGGCGGACCGGCTGCCCACGGGCTTCGCCGAACTCGACCGGGTGCTTGGCGGCGGGCTGGTGCCCGGTGCCGTGGTGCTCATCGGCGGCGACCCGGGCGCCGGCAAGAGCACTTTGCTGCTGCAGGTGTGCGCCGCGGTCGCCACCCAACATCCCGCGCTTTACGTCACCGGAGAGGAATCCTTGGAGCAGCTGGCCTTGCGCTCGGCGCGGCTGGGGCTGGCGGCGGCCCCCTTGGAAGCCGTCGCGGAAACCCGCGCTGAGGTCATCGCCGGGTTGATTGAGCAGCGCCGACCTAGGTTGGTGGTGCTCGATTCGGTGCAGGTCATGCAGCTGGAAAGCGTCGAAGGCACCCCCGGCAGCGTCGGTCAAGTGCGCGAGACCGCTGCCTACTTCACCCGCTTGGCCAAGGCCGGCGGCGTCGTGGTGGTGTTGGTGGGCCATGTCACCAAGGAGGGCAATCTGGCCGGCCCCAAGGTTTTGGAACACATGATCGACTGCTTCCTGATGCTCGACAGCCCCGCCGGCAGCCGCTACCGCACCCTGCGCGGCTTCAAGAACCGCTTCGGCGCGGTCAACGAACTCGGCGTCTTCGCCATGACCGGGCGGGGGATGCGGGAGGTGGTCAACCCTTCGGCGATCTTCCTGCAGCGCGGTGACTTGGAAGCCCCCGGCAGCGTCGCCACCGTGATTTGGGAGGGCACCCGCCCCATTCTGGTGGAGATCCAGGCCTTGGTGAACCCAGTGCAGGGCGGCCACTCCAGTCGGGTTGCGGTGGGTCTGGATCAGCAGCGGTTGGCCATGCACTTGGCGGTGCTGCAGCGCCACTGCGGCGTTCAGCTGGGGGATCAGGATGTGTTTGCCAACGTGGTCGGCGGCCTGCGCATCGCCGAGACGGGGGCGGACTTAGCGCTGCTGCTCGCCGTGCTGTCGTCCTTTCGCAATCGGCCCCTGCCCAAGCACCTGATCGTCTTCGGCGAATTGGGACTGACCGGCGAGGTGCGTCCGGTCCCCAACGGCCAAGAGCGTCTGCGCGAGGCGCGCAAGCACGGCTTCAAGGCCGCCATCATTCCTTACGCCAACCGGCCGCCTCAGGTGATCGAGGGCATGGCGGTACATGGCGTCAAGGGCCTAGGCGCCGCCTTGGACGCCGTCGCTTCCCTATGAGGCGGGTGCAGTGCCGCATCGCCTCAAACGCAAGGGCTTGGGTCTGTTCCCTAGTGTCAGCAAACGCAGGGGGGCGGGCAAAGAAGTTCAAGAGCAAACCGCAAAGAATTCAGCAAGAAAGGCCGCATCCGAGCGGCAATGCGGCTAGGATATCGGCCTCACCCAAGCGAAGGCCGGAACCCCAATGTTTGCACCCAATCTTTCCGTCGCTGAAGTCGATCCGGAGATCGCCAAGGCCATTGACGAAGAGCGCCGCCGCCAGGAGCAGCACATCGAGTTGATCGCTTCGGAAAATTACACCAGCCCGGCGGTGATGCTGGCCCAGGGCAGCGCGTTGACCAACAAGTACGCCGAGGGCTATCCGCACA
Organism: uncultured Pseudomonadales bacterium; assembly: GCA_958296025.1. Classification (GTDB taxonomy): domain Bacteria; phylum Pseudomonadota; class Gammaproteobacteria; order Pseudomonadales; family Azotimanducaceae; genus Azophilus. The sequence continues at coordinate 3,134,246 of OY282430.1, read as the reverse complement.
AGCGCTATTACGGCGGTTGCGAATACGTCGATCAGGCGGAGACCTTGGCCATCGAACGGGTCAAGGCGTTGTTCCAGGCGGATTACGCCAATGTGCAGCCGCACTCCGGTTCCCAGGCCAACGCCGCGGCCTATTTGGCGCTGCTGAATGCCGGCGACAGGGTGTTGGGCATGAGCCTCGCCCACGGCGGCCATCTCACCCACGGGGCCAAGGTCAACTTCTCCGGGCGCCTCTACCAGTCAGTGCAGTACGGCCTGAACCCGGACACGGGAGAAGTGGACTACGACGAGGTGGCCCGCTTGGCCCGCACCCATCGCCCGAAGCTCATCGTGGCCGGGTTCTCCGCCTACTCCCGGTGGATGGACTGGTCCGCCTTCCGCGTCATCGCCGACGAGGTGGGCGCCTACCTGTTGGTGGACATGGCCCATGTGGCCGGCTTGGTGGCCGCCGGCCTCTATCCCAGCCCGGTGCAAATCGCCGACGTGACCACTTCCACCACCCACAAGACGTTGCGCGGCCCGCGCGGTGGTGTCATCCTGGCCAAGGCCAATTCGGAGGTGGAGAAGAAACTCAATTCGGCGCTCTTCCCCGGTTCCCAAGGCGGTCCGCTGATGCATGTCATCGCCGCTAAGGCGATCTGCTTCAAGGAGGCCCTGTCACCGGAGTTCAAGCGCTACCAAGCCCAGGTGTTGGCCAACGCCCGCTGCATGGCCGCCGGCTTCGTGGAGCGGGGCTTCAAGGTGGTTTCCGGGGGCACCGACAACCATCTGTTCCTCTTGGACCTGATCGCGAACGGCATCACCGGCAAGGACGCGGACGCCGCCTTGGGCCGCGCCAACATCACCGTCAACAAGAACGCCGTGCCCAATGACCCACGCTCCCCTTTCGTCACCAGCGGGTTGCGCCTTGGCACTCCAGCGGTCACCACCCGGGGCTTCAAGGAGGCCGAATGCGCCCAGCTGAGCGGCTGGATGTGCGACATTCTGCAGGACATCACCGATGCCTCCAGAATCGCTGCGGTCCGGGGCAAGGTGGTGGAGCTGTGCCGCGCCTTTCCGGTCTATGGGGAATGGCCTTCAGGGGAGGTTGCCCAAGCGGCTTGACCCTCATGCATTGTCCGTTTTGTGGGGCCGGTGACACCAAGGTGATCGACTCGCGCCTGGTCAGCGAGGGCAAGTCCGTGCGCCGTCGCCGGGAGTGTGGCCCTTGCGGGGAGCGCTGGACCACCTTCGAGAACGCTGAACTACTGATGCCGAAGATCGTCAAGAGCAATCGTCTGCGGGAGCCCTTTGACGAAATCAAGCTGCGGCGGGGGTTGGAGAAGGCCTTGGAGAAGCGGCCCGTCTCCGACGACGCGTTGGACGCGGCAGTGAACCGGGTGATGCACCGCCTCCGCCAATCCGGTGAGCGCGAAGTCAACTCGGGGCAGGTGGGCGAGGCGGTCATGGGCGAACTGCGCCGCTTGGACCCGGTGGCCTACGTTCGCTTCGCCTCGGTCTATCGGGACTTCCAGGACGTGCGGGAGTTCCTTTCGGAGATCGCTCGCCTGGAGAAGAACCAAGCACCATGAACCATGCCTAGCGGTGCCGACCTAGCCCATCTCGAAGAGGTGGTCGCCTTGGCCGAACGCGGCCTCTACACCACGGCGCCCAACCCTCGCGTCGGTTGCCTCATCGTTCGGGACGGCGTCGTGCTGGGGCGCGGCTGGCACCAATGGTGGGGGGAGGCCCACGCCGAGGTGCGGGCGTTGCAGGAGGCCGGCGGCGATGTCGTCGGCGCCACGGTTTACGTCAGCTTGGAACCCTGCTGCGTTCAGGGCATGACCCCGCCTTGCGTTGATGCCTTGATCGCGTCCAAGGTGCGCCGGGTGGTGGTCGGTGCCTTGGACCCTGATCCCCGCGTCAACGGCAAGGGTGTGCGTCAGCTGCAGAAAGCCGGCATCGCCGTGGAGGTCGCTCAGCACGAGGCCGCCCAGGCGCTCAACGCGCCTCTGCGCCATCGCCTGGTCAGCGGCCGCCCTTGGGTGCGCATCAAGATGGCCGGCTCCTTGGATGGCCGCGCCGCCATGGCCTCTGGGCAAAGCCAGTGGATCACCGGGCCGGCGGCGCGGCTTGACGGGCAGCACTGGCGGGCGCGCAGCTGCGCGGTGGTGACCGGCATCGGCACCCTGCTGGCCGATGACCCCCAGCTGAACGTGCGCGATCAGCGTTTCGCCGCCGATGGCCGCCTGCGCCAGCCCCTGCGGGTGGTGGTTGACAGCCGCCTGCGCGCCCCGGGCGAAGCGAGGCTGTTCAAGGCGTCCGGGCCGATCCTGATGGCCCACGCCACACCGCGGCCCGATGCGACGGTGTTCAGGGCGTCCGGGCCGGTCCTGATGGCCTTCCCCCCACCGGCCGCCGAAGGGCCGGTTCAAGGCGCCCGCGGCGGTGCCGAGCCGGTGGACCTTGGGGGGCTTCTTGAGTTGTTGGCGGCCAAGCCATGCAACGAGGTTTTGGTGGAAGCGGGTCCCACCTTGACCGGCGCCTTCATCGCCGCCGACCTTTGGGACGAGATCCTGTTGTATCTGGCGCCTAAGCTGTTGGGGGCTTCGGCGCGGCCCCTATTCGATTTTGCTTTGGAACATCTTGAACAAGCGGTGCGCGGGCGGATCCTGGACACCAAGGCGTTCGGCGCGGATTTACGGGTGCGTTTGGCGCGGGCTTAGGGAATGGCGCGGCGCGAGCATTCGGGCGCTGGGGCCAAGCTGGACGTGCGCGGGCGTCGCCAAGCGCGCCGAGTCTTGGTGCAGGCGGTCTATCAATGGCAGATGAACGCCAGCAACGCCGCCGCCCTGACCTCGGAGTACGCCGCCGACGGCGCTCTCAAGACTGCGGACCGCCCCTTCTTTGCGGAAATTCTCGCCGCGGTTATCGCCCGGACGGAGGAGTTTGACGGCCTGTATGAAGGCGTTCTGGACCGCGACCTGAAGCGGTTGGATGGCGTGGAGCGCGCCATTCTCCGTTTGGGCGTCTGCGAACTGAAGTGCCGTGAGGATGTGCCGGGGCCGGTGGTGATCGATGAGTATGTGGAGTTGGCGAAGCTGTTCGGCGCCCAAGACAGCCACAAATACATCAACGGCGTACTCGACAAAGTGGCCGGCCAGCTGCGGCCAAGGCATCCCGACGAATGAATTCCTGCTGATCGAACGCATCCTGGACAGCTTGGCGATGGAAGACCAATTGTTACGGCTAAGACGTTCCGATGGATGAATTCACCCTGATCGAACACATCCTTGCCGAATTGGCGGTGGATGACGCCCCGGTTTGGCTGACCTTGGGGCCGGGTGATGATGCCTGCGTTGCGCAGCCGCCTCCGGGACATGAATTGGCCAGCTCCATCGACAGCTTCCTGCCTGACGTCCACTTTCCGGCGGCGGCGCACCCGGAGCTGATCGGCTACCGCTGCATGATGGCCAGCCTCTCCGACCTCGCCGCCATGGCGGCAACCCCGGCCTGGGTGCTCGTCGCCCTGAGTTTGGCTGGGCAACCCCGCCCGCTGCCCCGCCAAGACAGCGATGCGGCCGCGGTGATCGACAGCGGCACCGCAAACTCAACCGCGATGGCGGGCGGCGCCAGGGTGCTCACCACCGACCATGCGCAGTGGGCGCTCGGACTGTGCCGCGGCTTGGCGGAAGCGGCGCGGGAGACGGGCGTTCAGATCGCCGGCGGCAACTTGGCTGCCGGACCGACCGCTGTGACCCTCAGTGCGCATGGCTGGGCGCCGGCCGGTTCGATGCTGCGCCGCAGCGGTGCCCGTCCCGGCGATGCGATCTGCGTCAGCGCTCCGCTCGGCGGATCCGCCAGAGCGCTGGCCGGCTTGGACTTGGCGAAGTCCGTCCCTGGCCGGTTGAATGCATTGGAGTGCTGCTACTGGCGTCCCCAGCCGCCCTTCGACCTAGCCGCGGAGCTGCGCCGCCACGCCAGCAGCGGCATCGACATTTCCGACGGCCTACTGCAGGACCTCGGCCATCTGTGCGCCGCCAGCGGCGTCGGCGTCCTGTTGCACAGCGACGCCATTCCCTTGCTGCCCGGCGCCCAGCCGCAGGATGTCCTCGGCAGCAGCGACGACTACGTTTTGGCCTTCACCACGATGCATGGGCCGCTGCGGGATCGGTTCCCAGTGATTGGCGAAATCACCGCCGAACAAGGCCTGCGGCTGGACGGGAAAGCCACCAATTCCAAGGGCTTCCGCCACTTTTGAGGGAAGGCGCCGCCTTGCTTCCGCCACTGTTGCACCGGGTTCAAAACGACGCGGGCCATTTGCGGGAGAAGGTGGCGCGACCTAATGAACGGGTTAGGATATTGGCCGATATCGAAGCCTTCAGCGGTGCCGGTTGACGGCAGCGGCGCCCATCTCGGCCAGCAAGCTGTCTTGCAAGCGGGCCCCTTCCAGCAGCGTCAGCGCGTCGGCCACAGAGGCGTCGGCCTTGGCGCGAGCTTCCTGCACACTCATGGCGGTGGCGAAGGTGCTGCGCCCGGCGGGTTGATCGGAACCCGTTGTTTTGCCCAAGGTGGCGGTGTCCGCCGTCGCATCCAAGATATCGTCCTGGATTTGGAAGGCGAGGCCGACCCGTTCGCCGAACGCCCCGGCCAAGGTTACCGCCGCCCCATCCGCCCCGGCGAACAATGCGCCGATGCACACGGCGGCGGCGATCAGGGCACCGGTCTTGGCGCTGTGCAGGACCTGCAGGTGGGACGAGCTCAGATCCCTGCCGACGCTGGCCAAGTCGAAGCACTGACCGCCGGCCATGCCCCGCCAGCCGCTGGCCTCCGCCAAAATGCGGATGGCGGATAGGCGGGCATCCATCGATGCGCCATCGGCTGCGGCCAAGGTCTCGAAAGCCAAGGTCTGCAAGGCATCGCCGGCCAGGATGGCCGTCGCTTCGCCATAGGCGGCGTGGCAGCTCGGCGCCCCCCGCCGCAAGTCATCGTCGTCCATGGCCGGCAGGTCGTCGTGAACCAAGGAGTAGGCGTGGATGAACTCCACCGCGCAGGCGGGGGCCAAGGCGTCCTCCAGGCGCCCTCCGAAGGCGAGGCAGGCGGCGCAGGTGAGCATGGGCCGGTAGCGTTTGCCGCCGCTCACGGCGGCGTAGCGCATGGCGTCGATCAGCGTTTGGGCGATGGGCGAGCGTTCGGGAAGATGGCGGGGCAGAGCGTCTTCGATGGCGGCAAGGATAGCCTCCCGATCAGCCATCTGCCAAGTTCCCGACGTCCAGGTCCTTGAACTCCCCCCGATCGGTCAGCGCCTGCACCCGCAACTCCGCGTGGCGAAGGGCCGCTTGGCAGCGCCGGGTGAGCTTGACGCCCCGTTCAAAGGCGACCAAGGATTCCTCCAGCCCCAGTTCGCCGGACTCCATTTGCTTGACCAGGGCCTCCAAGGCTTTCAGGGAGGCCTCGAAGTCAACCTCGGCTTCGGCCTCGGCACCGGTTCGTTCAGCTTCGGGAAGTGGCAAGCCGTCGCCAACCTTGTCCAGTTGGCCTGCTGGTTCGCGTTCGGTATTTTGCGTCATGGTTCAAGCTGCGTTCGACGGGCGTTGCTTGGCCAAGTCCAGCTGCTTGCCGGTGCGCCGCCAGAAGCCGGTCGCCGGGTCGATGGCGATCAGCCCAAGGGCCTCCAACGCGGAGAACTCCCGACGCACCATCCATGCCCCCAAGGGTTGGTTGCGTTCCCGTAGCAGGGAGCAGATGTCTCCGGGACGAAACTCACTTTGCCCAGCCTGCACGACTTCGCAGATCAACCCGTACAGGGTTTCGGTGCGCTTGCGCTCAATGCTCAAAGGGGAAAACTCCACAACCGGAACAGGCGGGCTTTGTACCAAAAAAGGCGCCCTCTCGCCAGTGCTGCTGAGCGCGGCCCTGCCGTGGTCTGGATCGCAAAGAGGCCAACGGTGCGAATCAGGGGACGGCGTCGGCGTCGGCTGCGGGCGGTGGCCCCCACCATTTTGCGGCTGCGGCCTCGTCGCCTTCGGCCAGCAGCAGCTGCGCCAGTCGTTGGCTGGGTTGCGGGAAGCCCCGTTGCGCACCCTGCCGATACCATTGCGCGGCTTTGCTGCTGTCTGGCTGGACGCCCAGCCCTGCCTCAAAGATGTGCCCAAGCCCAACAAAGCTGCCGGCAGTGCCGAGTTGCGCCGCCTGGGTGAACCAACTGCGGGCGGCGGCGTAGTCTTGGGGGGCGCCCTGTCCGCTCAGATGGGCGTAGGCCAGGTTGACCATGCCGTCTCCGGAGCCGGCATCGGCGGCCTGCTTGAAGTAACGGGCGGCGGCTTCCGCCGAGGGCGGTCCGCCTTCACCGTTGCGGGCCATGAAGCCGAGCGCGACCAGCCCATCGACCTCGCCGGCGGCGATTGCCCGGACGTACCAGCGCCGTGCCTGTGCCGGGTCCGGTGCATCTGTGTAGGCGGCGCGATAGCTGGCGGCGAGATGGGCCATGGCTGCGCCCCAGCCCTGTTCGGCGGAGCGTCGCAGCCATGTGCGGGCGGCATCCAAGTCAGGGGCGGTGCCGGCCCCGGTCAGATAGGCGACGCCGACCCTGAACTGGCCTTCGGGGTGGCCTAGGTCCGCCGCCTGCGCGAAAAAGGCGAAGGCCAGCGTTTGGTCCTGACGCACACCCTCACCGCCGAGGTGCAGGTATCCCAAGGCGTTCAAAGCCGCCGGATTGCCGGCGTTGAACTCAATGGCTCTGGCGTAGTCCTGGGCGGCGGAGACGTGGAACTTCTCGGCCTGGAGGCTAAACCCGCGCATGTAGTAGGCGCGAGAGCGCTCCTGTGCCGACAGACCAGGGGCGATAAGGGCCGGATTTAGCCAGACTCGGGCGAAGGCAAACCGGCTTTGTTGAATCAGTTCGTTCGCCTTGGCGATGTGGGCGCGGGCGTCGAAGGCGGTGGCCTCTTTGCTGGCGGCGCCGGTCAGCAGCAGGGTCAGCCAGGCCGCCCTGGCGGTCACCTTAGCCAGCCGCACCGCCATCCGGGCGCTTTGGCGCCCGCCGCACCTAATATGGTTTGCCGCCACCATCCGCATCATCTCGCCATTGCCGTGTTAAACTGCGCCGCCAGTCCGCTGTCAGGCCAATGAGGCGTTGGTTTTATTGTTAGCCGGCGCTGCTGTCAAGAAGACTGGCGGATTCCGACTTGGGGGCGATACGGTCTCGACGTCGGCATCAAAGCAAAAGGTGCATGCCGAGAGGGCGGCGGCTCTCGCTAAACAATCGCTGCGAACCAAATAGTTGCCGAAGAAGACAACTACGCACTAGCAGCCTAGTCGCTGCTAACGCCGGCCATTCCTTTCCTGCGGGAAGAAGCCGGCGGCAAGGACAGCAGGATCGCGCAGTCGCCGACGCCCGGCGGCGGTTGCGTCAAACTTTTCCGGGCTCGCCAAAAGCGCCCTGGCCGTCGGGCCGCTTGCGGTTAAATCAATGGACGTGCCTAAGCATGTAGAGCCGATTGCGGCGAGCCTACGGACGCGGGTTCGACTCCCGCCGCCTCCACCAAGGCGCAACCCGAAGGGTCGAACCGTTGTTCGGCCCGGCGGCGTTGCCGCGCTTTGCCAGGAGCCAAAAATCCCTCGCATCCAAAGCGTACTTATTACGGGACAGGACACTAGGTCAAAGCCAGCACCCCTGCCGCCTGGAGATGTTCCAGGACCTTCTGCGTACACTGCTCGGCGCTCATGGCCACGGTGTCCAAGGTCAGTTCCGGTTGCTCCGGGGGTTGGTATTCGGCGTCTATGCCGGTGAAGTTGGGGACTTCGCCGGCGCGGGCCTTTTTGTACAGGCCTTTGGGGTCGCGGTCTTCGCAGACGGCCAAGGGGGTGTCGACGAAAGCTTCAATGAACTCGCCCTCGTCCAACAGGCGGCGCACCATGCGGCGGTCGGAGCGGTAGGGGGAGATGAAGGCGACGATGACGATCAAGCCGGCGTCCACCATCAGCTTGGCGGTTTCGCCGATGCGGCGCACGTTCTCCACCCTATCCGTCTCGGTGAAGCCGAGGTCCTTGGTCAGGCCGTGGCGCACGTTGTCGCCATCCAGGGTGTAGGTGTGGCGGTGCAGGTTGTGCAGGCGGCTTTCGAGCAGGTTGGCGATGGTGGATTTGCCGGAGCCGGGCAGGCCGGTCAGCCAGACCACGCAGGGCCTTTGGTGCTTGATGGCGGCGCGGTGGTCTTTATCGACAGTGAGCGTCTGCCAGACCAGATTGTCCGCCCGGTGCAGGGAGAAGTCGAACACCCCCACCCCAGCGGTGGCGTTGGAGCGCCGATCGATCAGGATGAAGCCGCCCAAGGTGGGGTTTTGCGCAAAGGGCTCGAAGGCGATGCGTTCGCTGAGGGCGAGGTTGGCCACGCCGACGCCGTTGAGCTCCAGCTTCTTCGCCGCCCGATGCTCCAAGGTGTTGATGTTGACGGCGTATTTGAGCTCGGTGACCACGCAGTTGACCGTGCGGGTGGCGCACTTCAGCCGGTATTGGCGGCCGGGGATCAGGTCATCGTCGATCATCCACAGCAGATGCGCCTCCAGTTGATCGGATGTGGGCGACGGCTGGGTCGAAGCGCAAAGCACATCCCCCCGGCTGACGTCGATTTCGTCGGCCAAGGTCAGGGTGACGGCTTGGCCCGGCCCAGCAGTGGGCAGATCTCCATCGAAGGTGTGGATGCGCCGCACTTGGGACGTCCTACCGGAAGGCAGCGCCACCACCTCTTCGCCAGGGCGCACCGTGCCGCTGGCGACGGTGCCGCTGAAGCCCCGAAAGTCCGGGTTTGGCCGGTTGACCCACTGCACCGGCAGGCGGAACGGGCCGTCGTCCGCGGCTTCCCTCACCTCCACTTCCTCCAGGTGGCGTAGCAGGGAAGGGCCTTGGTGCCAAGGCATGGCGGCGCTGACTTGGGTGACGTTGTCGCCCTTGAGGGCGGAGATGGGCAAGGCCGTGATGGACAGCACCCCGAGTTGCTTGGCGAAACTCCGGTAGGCCGCCTCGATTTCCGTGAAGACCGCCTGTCGGTATTCGACCAAATCCATCTTGTTCACGGCCAGCACAAAGTGGCGGATGCCGAACAGGGAGGCGATGTAGCTGTGCCGCTTGGTTTGGGTGAGCACTCCCTTGCGGGCATCGACCAGGATGACGGCCAGTTCGCAGTTGGAGGCGCCGGTTGCCATGTTGCGGGTGTACTGCTCATGGCCGGGGGCGTCGGCGACCATGAACTTGCGTCGGTCCGTGGTGAAGTGGCGGTAGGCCACGTCGATGGTGATGCCTTGTTCCCGCTCCGCCGCTAGGCCGTCCACCAGCAGGGCGAAATCGATGTCGCCAGCTTGGGTGCCATGGATTTTGCTGTCGGCATTCAACGCCGCAAGCTGATCCTCGAACAGCAGTTTGGCGTCGTACAGCAGGCGCCCGATCAGGGTGCTCTTGCCGTCATCCACGCTGCCGCAGGTGAGGAAGCGCAGGACGGTGTGCGTCGTCTGTTGGCGCAAGTGCGGCGCCATCTCGGTTGGCGCCGCGGAGCCGGCTTGGGGCACGGGCATGGCCGCGGTTTCGCGCATCAAAAGTAGCCTTCCTGCTTTTTCTTCTCCATGGAGGCGGTGGCGTCGTGGTCGATCAGCCGGCCCTCCCGCTCCGACGTGCGGGCCAGCAGCATTTCCCGGATGATGCCGTCCAAATCCTTTGCGTCGGATTCGATAGCGCCAGTGAGGGGATAGCAGCCCAGGGTGCGAAAGCGCACCCGCCTTTGCCGCGGCGCTTCGCCGGGGCGCAAGGGCAGGCGATCGTCATCGACCATGATGAGTTGTCCTTCCCGCTCCACGACGGGGCGCATGGCGGCGAAATAGAGGGGCACGATGGGGATGCTCTCCTTACGGATGTACAGCCAGATGTCCAGTTCCGTCCAGTTGGACAGGGGGAACACGCGGATGCTCTCACCGGGCCGCACCCGACCGTTGTACAGGCGCCACATCTCCGGGCGTTGGTTTTTCGGGTCCCAGCGGTGATGTTCGTTGCGGAAGGAGAACACCCGCTCCTTGGCGCGGGACTTCTCCTCGTCCCGGCGGGCGCCGCCGAAGGCCGCGTCGAAGCGGTGCGCGTCCAGGGCCTGCTTCAGTGCTTGGGTCTTCATCACGTCGGTGTGAACCTCGGATCCGTGGCTGATGGGACCGATGCCCTTGGCCAGCCCCTCGGAGTTCTGATGGACGATGAGGTTCAAGCCGAGCGCCTTGGCGCGACGGTCGCGGAAGGCGATCATCTCCCGGAACTTCCAGCCGGTATCGACGTGCAGCAGGGGAAAGGGGGGCGGCGACGGATGAAATGCCTTGAGCGCCAAGTGCAGCATCACCGAGGAGTCCTTGCCGATGGAGTAGAGCATCACCGGGCGCTCCGCCTCGGCCATCACCTCCCGCATGACGTGAATGCTCTCGGCCTCAAGCCGTTGAAGATGGGTGAGCTGCAAGAACAAGGCTCCGCGCCGCTTTCGGCGGGGTATTTTACTTGGGAACGAGGCGCCGAAGAAAGGGGCTGTCAACAGGCCCAGCAAAACTCAACGCCCGTCGCCATCCCGACGGACGAGGCCCTCCCGCGCCCTGTGCCCGAATGCATGGTGTTCCCGATTTACCCGGAGTTTTGCGGTGCTCTCCCATAATCGTTGATGCCAAGCTCCTCACGAATGTCCGCCGTCTGGACGGCGAAGGAGGTGTCCAGCGGAATGCCGGTGCCGTCGGCAATGCGCACCATGCGCTGAAAGTGGGCGATGACGGCGGCGGCATCGATCATCGCAGCTTCCCCGAGCGTCTCGATGACGGCGTTTCTGGTCGCAGCGGTTGCCTGGGCGTCATCGTCCAAGGCGGTTTCTACGAAGGCTAAAAGCACCTTGTCGCCGACGATGCCGGTTTCGACTGCATTCTTGCGAGGGGTTCCCCCTCGCGCTCCCCAGCTGAGGGCTCCCCCCGTGACGATGCCTGTCAGGTCAACATCGTCACCGCTGGTTTGGCTGCTCGCACGGAGCATAAACGCATGTGCACTGGTTCAGTAGAAGCACTGGCTCAGCGACGAAACGCGCCCCGCCAGCAGCTCAATCTGCAGGCGGGAAATGGCCCGGCCGCCGTTGTCGTTCGGCGTCATCACAGACTGAAGCGGCAAATAGTGAACGCGGCCGAGTTGCTGCTGCATCCGCACCGCATCCGGCACCAAGCTCATCGCGGAGATGACGTTGGGCACCGCATTGCTTGGATAGAGGTCGGCCTCCGCCTCGCCGGCGTCTTCCGGCTGCACCCTAGGCACCCAAGCGCCGGAATCGCGGGCACCGGGTGGGCGGTAGCCGTTTGGCTCACCAGGAACGGGTTTGGGCAAGGGCTCAAGCGGCAACCCCAAGGCGCGATGAAAGGCGTCGATGCTGATGGCGGCCACTAGTACCCCAAGCAGTTCGACGTAGTGGCCATCACTCAGACCGTCCGCTTCCAGCGACTCGAGCCAGTGTTTCGACAGACGTGCGGGATCGGTTGCTATGCGATGCACCGCGTCGGCGGCCGCATCCGACAAATTGCTGCTTGTATTGTGGGGCGCACAGGCAACTTCGGGTGAGAGGGATGCTTTGCGCTGCTTGCAGGCCGAGCACGACCGCGCATTGCGGGCCTCCCGCACAATGGCCCTGCGCTCCGCCCCGCGCCACCAGTTTCCGGGCTCGCCGATCTTGTGCCAGATCGCACGGTGCGCCGTTGCTATGTCGTTGCGGATGGCAAAGCCAGCTTGGCTGTAATCGAAGCCAGTGTCCATGTCATGGATCTCCGCCGAGGGGTGGTAGGGTACAGGAAGTTAGGCTTGTGAGTTGAGGAAAGGGTTCCATTCACGGAGCAGCCTGAGGCGAAGCATCCCCAAGCGGGCGGGGCTGAAGCGCGTTGCCGCGGTGATTGAGTTGCGGTTAATAGCTCTTTTCCTGACCTAGGGCCTGCTCGGCGATGAAGGACTTCACCAGCTCTTGGCTGACTGGCGCGATCACGGGAATCTGCATTTCCCTGAGGTAGCGCTCCACATGGAACTCCTTGGCGTAGCCCATGCCGCCGTGGGTGAGCACCGCCCGTTGGCAGGCCGACAGGCCGGCCTCCGCAGCCAGGTACTTGGCGGTGTTCGCTTCGCGCCCGCAGGGCTTGCCCCGATCATAGAGGGTGGCCGCCTTGAGCATCATGGTGTAGGCCGCCTCCAGCTCCATCCAGTTGACGGCCAGCGGGTGCTGAATGGCTTGGTTCCTGCCGATGGGCCGGTCGAACACCACCCTTTCCCGGGCATAGGTTGCGGCCCTCTCCAGGGCCGCCTGCCCCAGCCCCACGGCCTCGGCCGCCACCAGGATGCGCTCCGGGTTCAAGCCGTGCAGCAGGCACTTCCAGCCTTGGCCCTCCTCGCCGATGCGGTCCTCGACTGGCACGATCAGGTCGTCGATGAACAGCGCGTTGCTGTCCACCGCCTTGCGGCCCATCTTGGGAATCTCCCGCACTTCGATGCGCTCAGGGTCCAGATCCGTGTAGAAGAGGCTCAAGCCCTTGGCTGGCGGAACGTCGCCGTCCAAGGGCGAGGTTCTGGCGATCAGCAGAATCTTATTGGCCGTTTGCGCGGTGGTGGTCCACAGTTTGCGACCGTTGACGACGTAGTGGTCGCCTCGGCGCATCGCCATGGTCTTCAGCCGGGTGGTGTTGAGGCCGGCGTCCGGTTCGGTGACGCCGAAGCACGCTCGATCCTTGCCCTTTATCAGGCGGGGCAGAAAACGGGATTTCTGCGCCTCGGTGCCGAACACGACGATGGGGTGCGGCCCAAACAGATTCAGATGGACGGACGATGCCCCGGAAAAACCCGCGCCGGAGCGGGCAATGGTGTGGGTCAGAATGGCCGCTTCGGTAATGCCCAAACCGGCGCCGCCATGCTCCTCGGGCATGGCGATGCCCAGCCAGCCGCCGGCCGTAATGGCCGTTACGAACTCCTCTGGGAAACGGCCGTCATTGTCCCGGTCAAGCCAATACTCCGCCGGGAACTGTGCGCAGATCTTCTGTATGGCATCCCGAATTGCGAGCTGATCTTCGCTCAGATCAAAATCCATTGTGCGTCTCCTGTTGTTCGCCATGCAAAGCCCGACAAATGTTAGCCTGCAAACTGGCGCACCGTTCTCCGCTTATTCCTCCAGCCCGTCGGCGGGTCAAACAATCAACTTTTGGGCGGTGACCGCTGACCGATCCCCTAACTCTGGCTCAGGGTTGTCGAACCGGGCGGGCGTTGGCGTCTCCTAAGTTTCAACTCGGACCGGTGATGCGCGGGGCTTTAGGCCGGGGACTCGTCCATCATGATGAACTCCCACGGCGACGCTTCGGATCCGGTTTCGACGGAAACGTCAATGAGAACCGGTTCATCGTCGTCAATGGCGCGGGCCAGGATCGGCCGGAGTTCGTCAGGATTGGTGGCCTTGACGCCCTTGACGCCGAAGACTTCCGCCAGCTTCGCCAAATCCGGGTTATGCAAATGAACGCCGATGTGGCGGCCTGCGTAGTGGATGTCCTGATCACGCAGCACGTTGCCGAACACGCCGTTGTTGAACACCAAGGTAATCAGCCCGATGTTGTAGTGGGCGGCCGTTGCAAGCTCCTGCACGCCGAACATGAAGCCGCCGTCCCCGGTCACGCAGACGACCGCCTTGTCCGGGTTGGCGGCCTTGACGCCGAGCGCGGTGTGGTACCCGAAGCCCAGATTGCCCTGAAAGCCCTCGGTGACGTAGGTTCTAGGTTCCAGAATGGGCACTCCGAAGTAGGATGTGAAGCCCATTTGGGATACCTCCGGCACGATGAAGCCATCCCTTGGCAACAGCTTCCGAATGATCTTCCAGTAGGCGACTTGGGGCTGAATCCTCTGAATCAGCCGCTCCGCCTTAGCCTTTGCTGCGGCGATCTCCCCGGTGCGCCGGCGCTGGTCAGGGACGATGGGCGTCAGCGCGGACACCAAGGCCGCACAGGCATCCGTCGCATCCGCAACCACTGGAAAGTCGGGGATGAAACGCTCCATCTCCAGCGGATCGATGTCGATGCGAACCACCACGCGACCATCCTCGGGACGATCCCTGTAGATCCCCATTCCGGCCCAACGCATGTACTGCATTTCCAGCCGCGAGCCGATGCCGATCAAGAGGTCACAGCGGTCCCACAACAGCCTTGCGGCCACGGATGCCATGCCCAGCGGATGATCTTCGGCGACCACGCCGCGACCGCTGCGAAACGCGGTGACAGGGCAGTGCAGCAGTTCGGCTAGCGCCAACACTTCGTTGGCGGCATCTTGGGCGCCGGCGCCGCACATGATCATCGGCCTTCGCGCCGCGGCAATGGCTTTCGCCGCCGCCGCCAGTTGGTCTTCATCCAACGCCGGCTTGTCAACGACCTGGTTCCCCTCGCCAATGGACACATCGTAGGCCCGCGCCATGACATCCCAGGACATGTCGATGGCGACCGGGCCGGGCCTGCCGCCGGCCATCGTCTTAAACGCCTGGTTGACCGCGGCGCTGGTTTGCACCGGGTCCTCAATGTGAATCGCGTCCTTGATGATGCTGCGCAAGGTGCCGGCCTGATCGGCGAGCTCGTGCAGGTGGCCGCGGCCGGCGCCCATGAAGGTGGAGGGGATCTGCCCTGTCAAGCAAAGAACCTGGGAGCAAGTCCCCATGGCCGTGCATAGGGCAGCGGATGCGTTAAGTACGCCAGGACCGGGTACCACCGTGCAGGCCGCCGGCCGGCCAGTGGACTTCGCCGCCCCAAAGGCCATGTAGGCAGCCCCCTGCTCATGCTTCGTGAGGATGGTTGCCAAGTCGCTCTCGTGGCGCTTTAACGCATCCCATAAGGGATAGGTCTGCACGCCTGGGATGCCGAACACCTGCTTGATGCCGTTTGCCTTGGCGGCCAGCAGCATGGCTTCACCGCCTGTCATTTTTTGCATGGGCAGTCGAGTTCCCATCTGGTCGGGTTTTGCCTCAGGCAGGCATCAGCAAAAATACTAATCGCTCCTCTCCACTCGTCATTTTTGCGCTCGCTAGGCGATGCCTTGCTCCGATGCCGCCATCGCCCAACCAATGTTAGCCTTAAGATTCGAAGACATTGATCGCAAAGACGGAGCTCGGCGGGTGGCAAAACCCATCCAACTGCCCTCCATGCCGAGGGGGTTGACCGCGGATTGGTTGACGGGCGCGCTCAGGCAGGCAGGCTTTCTACCGGGCGGCGTGCGCATTGGCAAGGTGGCGCGGGAACAGATCGGCGACGGTGCGGGAATGATGTCGGAATTGGCCCGCCTGCGCTTGGCGTACGAGGGGAACGGCGCCCAGCTGACCGGAACGATCGTGGCGAAGTTCCCGTCCCGCAACCCCACCAACCGGGAAATCGCCATGGCCTACAACCTGTACGAACGGGAGGTGCGCTACTTTGCTGAACTCGATTCGCGAACGACGGCCTATTCCCCCAAAACCTTTGTCAGCGCCATCCAAGGCGACAACTTCCTCATCCTGATGGAGGACATGGCGGACTATCGGGTGGGTGATCAGGTGGCGGGTGCGGACCTTGCGGACACGCAAGCCATGATCGACGAGCTGGCCAAGCTGCACGCCGCGTTTTGGAACCAGGTGGACGATCTGGCTTGGGTTCCCCACATCGCCAACAGTTACCATGCCGCCAACATGGGCGTCTTGGCCAAGGTGGGCTGGCCGAACATGGTGAAGATCTTTGCGGACCACATCGATCCGGCCATTGCGGCCAAAGGGGATGCGTTCCTTGCGGCATTGCCGCGACTGCAAGGCGCCATGGACGCGGGGCCGATTACGCTGCTGCACGGGGACTTCCGCATGGAGAACGTCTTCTTCGGCACCGCCCGGCAGCACCAGCCCGTGGCCATCATCGATTGGCAGGGGCCTTTGTTGGGCAAGGGCGTGGTCGACGTCGCGCTGATGCTCGGCCAAAGCACGCAGGTTGAAGTGCGCCGAGCCCAGCAACGGGGCTTGGTCGAACGCTACGCTCGGCAACTGAAGGCACTCGGCGTTGAGGACTACGGCGTGGCGCGGGCTTGGGACGATTGCCAGCTGGCGCTGCTCTACAATTGGGTGTATGTCGCCGTGGTTGCCGGTGCTTTGGACGCCTCCAATGAGAGGGCCTTTGCTTGGATGTCGCAAATGGTGGCGCGTCAGAGCGCGGTCACTCTCGATCTGGATCTTTTCCGGTTATTGCCGTAGCGAGCACACCAGGATGAACCCAAGCGACCGGAGGACGGGCCGATGCTAGGGGACCGACTGAAGGGCAGCGTCGCCATCGTCACCGGCGGCAGCACCGGGATCGGATACGGATGCGCCGAGGCGTTGGCCCGGGCGGGTGCGCATGTGGTCATCACCGCACGAACCGAAGCAGACGGCCGGCAAGCCGAGGCGGACTGCACCGGTCAAGGCCTGAGCGTAGTTTATCGGCCCCAGGACGTCGGCTTGGAGGCGGATTGGCACAGGGTGGCGAGCGACACACTCAAGCGCTTTGGGCGTCTCGACTTCCTGATCAACAATGCCGGCATTGCCCACTTAGCCCCGATTGAGGAGACTTCGGCGGAGACCCTGATGTCGCTGCTGCGCGTCAACCTCATCGGCGCCTACTACGGGCTCAAGCACTGCCTGCGCCCCATCGTTGCGGCCTACGATAGGCGCGGTTTCCCCGGCATGGTGGTTAACATGTCCTCGGTGTTGAGCCGCATCGCCCAGGATGGGGCGAGTGCCTATTGCGCGGCGAAAGGCGGCATCGCCGGCCTCACTCGGGCCTATGGGCGCCGGCTGGCGGGGCAGGCGCACAAGATCCAGGTAAAGAGCCTGCTGCCTGGTTACACCATGACGCCGCAGGTGGACAAGGCGATCGGCCGAGACTCGCCGCTGCTCGCCAACGTCGTTTATGTTTCCGGCGAACCGGGCGCCGAGGCTTCAAACAGCCTCAAGGCGTTGTTGGCGCGTCTGCTGGCAAGGCCGCAAGGCTATGTGACCGGCACGGCGTTGAGCCTGCGCCTCTAATTTGACGCAGCCTATTGGCTGTCTTGGTTTGTGGGGTTGGCAAAGACATTCGCCCAATACGGTGTTGCCGGGCTGGTGGCGGCGCTTTGCGTCGGGCCGGCGGCCGGGCTGGAGTTCGATGCTCGGATCAAGCTCTTCGGCACCGCCTCCGCCTTGCCGGCCCATGACCTGCAAAGGCGGTTGGGCGGCACCCCGGCCTACGACGGCAACGCCGACCTGCGCCTGATGCTGCGTCAGACCGCCGGACCATTCACCTTCTTGGCTGATCACGCCCTGACCTGGGTGAGCGGCGATTCCCACGGGTTTGCCAACGCCCTGCAGCCGACCTTGGATCAATCCCCGTCTGGCGACCACCAGCGGACGCTGAACTTGACTTGGGAAATCGACCAGGGTGCCCGACATCGCAGTTGGGGGCGGTTCGACCGCCTTGCGGTTCAGTACCGCGGCGGGCCTTGGGCGCTGACCTTGGGGCGACAGGCGGTCAGTTGGGGCAGCGGCTTGGTGTTTCAGCCCATGGACCTGTTCAATCCCTTTGCGCCCACCACGGTGGACCGGGACTACAAGGCCGGAGATGACCTCTTATTGGTGGAGCGTCTATTGCCGAACGGCGGCGATTTGCAGTTGCTTGTCGTCGGCCACCGCACACGCCAAGGGCTTGGCGCTTCCGCCCACTTTCCCAGTCTGGAACGCAGCAGAGGCGCGGCAGCGTCAATCACAGAGGCGGCGTGGCGCAACCAAGGGCGGACCAGTGTGGCGCTGAGATGGCACGGCTTCGCCGGCCAGGCGGAGTTTGACCTGTTGGCGGCCCGCCACTACGCCGATCGGGTGCTGGGCGTCAGCCTTCGCCTCCCGGTGGGCTTGGCCTTGCTGCGCTCTGACCTCGTGGCAACCCGGCTCGATAGGGGTGGCTGGAAGGGGTCCGGCCTCGTCAACCTGGATGCCAGTTTCGTCTTGGGCCGGCGCAATGCCTATGTGTTTGCCGAATACTTCCACAACGGTTTTGGCTTGCATCGGCTGCCGAAGGATGGGGAGGCGCTGCCGTTGGCCTTGGCGCACCGACTGCAAAGGGGCGAGGTCTTCAGCCGAATGCGGGACTACCTCGCCCTCGGCGGCAACCTGGAATGGCATCCGCTTGTGAACCAATCCCTGACCCTGATTGGCAATCTAGGAGACGGCAGCCTGCTGCTGCAAACCTCCGTCACCCACGAGCGGGGCGACCGGCAAAGGCTGCAACTTGGCTTGGTTGTCCCTTTGGGGGGGCGCGGCAAGGAGTTCGGCGGTGTTCCGGCCGGCTTGGATGCCACCAGCGGCGGTGCCCGCACCCTGTTCCTGCGTTGGGTTTACTACTTTTAAGAACGCGACGGTCTTTCCGTTTCGAGGATGCGTTGCCCCCAAACTTGCCAATTGCCGGGTTGCAGCCGGGTAAGGCCCTAATCCTCCTTGGGTTTTAGGGTGAGCCGCACCCGGCCTTGCTTGCCGCTGAAAGCTTGGGCGCGCTCATCATCAAGGTCGTAGGTGATGAACTCGGCGGTCACTCGGTCGTCGCCTTGAATCAGGGTGGCGCCGCCGGTGGCGCGCACGCTGGCTTCCTCCACTTGGTAGTCCAAACTGGTGCCTGTCACCCTGATTGGCGGGTCGGCCGTCTTGTCGGAGAGCGCGGCCGGGTTGCCGGTGGCCAGCATGGAGACGACTTCGTTGTCTTCATTGAAGTACACGGTCAGCTTGTCCGCCCGAATTTCCTGGCCTCCCTGCACGACGACCACATTGTCGGTGTACACCGCCCGGTGCTCCGCCAGCAGCATCTCAAAGTGGCCCGCCTCGATGTTGATGGGGTCGGATGCGCCATGCGCCGCCCCGGCCAGCAACCACAGGGTCGAGCAAAGCACCCGGCAAAATGCACGCCATCGCCAACCGCGCATTCCGGGCTGGCAACCGCCAGCTGGATACTGACAGCGGTCGGTTCGGCACCTAGACATAGCGGTGCGGCCAAGCCAAACATGAGCTGCGCACCGCCAACCTTGGCTCACTTGTCCGTTTGCTCCGCAGTCGGGAACCGGCCAGCCGGCGTCCGCAGTGGCGGCTTCGGCGGCGCTGATATTGGCGTTTCTGGCCGACCCACGAAATTCTCCTTATTATCTTCCTGCCAAGGGGCGGATACTAATACAAGCTAGGGCGCGATCGCGAACGGGAGGGGCATCGCGGAGACCGGACCTTGGCGCTGATTGACGGGGCCTTTGTTAGGGAAGGTGTGCCGGGCGGGGCCGGGGGAGAGCTGCGAAGGTGGCCTGTCGCGCTGCTTGCGGCAAGGGCGGATTGCGCCTATGGTCTGAACGGGTTGGGACTGGGAACTTGCGTTGAGGCGGTGGCGATGGCGAGAACGCTCAAGGTGGCGGCGGCGCAGCTCGGCCCCATTCACTTGGCGGACAGCCGCCGGCGGGTGGTGGCCCGGCTCATCGATCTGATGCACGAGGCGGCGAGCGCCGGCTGTCGATTGGTGGTTTACCCGGAGCTTGCCCTCACCACCTTCTTTCCCCGCTATTGGTACGACGACTTGGTGGAGACGGACCGGTTTTTCGAACGAGAAATGCCTGGGCAGGAAACTAGGTCGCTGTTCGAGGAGGCCAAGCGCCTTGGCGTGGGCTTCCATTTAGGCTACGCCGAGTTGGTGCGGGAATCCGGGCGCACGCACCGCTTCAACAGCGCCATTTTAGTCGGCGCGGATGGCGTCGTCATCGGCAAGTACCGCAAAATTCACCTGCCCGGCCACGCGGAGCATCGGCCCAACATCCCCTTCCAGCATCTTGAGAAACGCTATTTCGAGGTGGGCGACTTCGGCTTTCCCGTTTGGCGGGCCTTCGGCGGCATCTTGGGGATGGCCATCTGCAACGACCGCCGCTGGCCGGAGACCTACCGGGTGTTGGGCCTACAGGGGGTGGAAATGGTGCTGATTGGCTACAACACCCCCACGCGCAACATCTACTACCCGGAGCCACCCCACCTTTGCGCCCTGCACAACGACTTGGCCCTGCAATCCGGCGCCTATCAGAACGGAACTTGGGTGGTGGGCGTAGCCAAGGCCGGCGCGGAGGATGGCCAGGAACTCATGGCCGGCTCCTGCATCGTCGCCCCCACCGGCGAAATCGTGGCCCGCGCCCTGACCCAGGAAGACGAGGTCATCGCCCATGAATGCGATCTGGACCTCGGTGCCTACATCAAGAACAGCGTGTTCAACTTCGCCAAGCATCGTCGCCCAGAGCATTACCGCCGCATCGCGGAGCAGGTTGGCGCACGAGTGGAGGTGTGAGGGAAGCCCGTCGCCAACTGCTACCCGAAGACCCCTTCGACACCCTGTCCGCCGAGCGGCGGGATCTGCGGCGAAGCGCCGCCCCGTTGGGTCAGAACCGATATTTGGCCTGCAACGAAATCTCCCGGGGCCGTGCGTACACATGCTCAAGATAGCCTAGGCCGGTGCCTGTGGCGTCCGTCGCCGCCGCCAGATACAGCTTGTCGGTCAGGTTGGTTACCGCGAAAACCAGGCTCCACCTGTCATCGGCGGAATCCATCGCCACCGCCGCGTTGAACAAGCTGATGCCGTCCTGCACGGCCCCGGCGTTGTTTTCCGCGTCAAAGAACTTCTTGTCCGTATAGATCCAATCGATGCGCGGCGTCAGCACCCAGTTGCCGAAGGTTTGCGTGTAGGCGACCCCGACGTTGGCTGACCATTTGGGGCTGAGGGGAAGTTGATCGTCATCCGTCACGCCGATGACCCCTCTGGTGGCCAAAGTGGGGTCGATGGCGTCGTATTTGTTGCTGAGGTGGCCTATGCCCGCCGTGATCAGCCAGCTTTCGTCGGGCACGAAGGTGCCTTCCAACTCAAAGCCCTGAATGGTGGCTTTGCCGCCGTTGAAGACCGTCGGCGCGATCCCCAACCGTACCGTCAGATGGATGTCGTCGTACTTGGTGTTGAAGTAGGCGCCGTTCAGGGTCAGGCGGTTGTCCAGCCAGCTGGACTTGAGCCCCAACTCGTAGGTCTGCGCCTGCTCGGGGTCGAACGGCGTCACCTCGGCGTCGGCGTTGAAGAGAATGTTGCGCCCGTTGAGGCCGCCGCTCTTGAAGCCTTCCGAGTAGGTGGCGTAGGCCATTAGGTCATTGGTCCATTGATAGGAGAGGTTGACCATGGGCGTCAGATCATCGAATTTCACCGTCTTTTCGGCGTTGGGAACAAAGTAATGCCCCGGCGGGAAGAACAGCAGGGATGACAGCACGCGCTGGTCGGGCAGGATGGATTTCTCTTCGTCCGTGTAGCGCAGGCCGGCGGTCAGGCTCAATTGCTCCGTCAAATCGTAGGTGGCTTGGGCGAAGGCCGCGACGGCCTTGTTCTCGGCGTCGAAATCGACTTGGAAGGATTGGGGCACCACCGGCCCCGCCCCGCCCCTGAAGAGCACCGGGTTGGCGCCTAGGAACACCGGCTGGTGGTTGGCGATCTTCTCCTTGAAGTAGTAGGCGCCCAGGATCCATTGCAGCCGTTGGTCGAGGCTGTTGCCCAGCAACTGCAGCTCCTGGCTGAACTGTTCCTGCTCGTCTTCAAGCTCGGAGTGGAACACCAGCAGCGGAGTGTTGTCGGAATCCCGCAGGGCGCGGTCCTCCATTTCCCGGTAGGCGGTGATGGACTTGAACGTCAGGCTGTCTGAAACATCCCACTCGATGGTGCTGTTGAGGCCCCATTGGGTGATCTCCGAAGTGGTGGGTGCGGTGCCGTTGTTGGCGTAGGGGCCGGCGGCGAACTGATCGTTTGGGCAGGCCGGGTCCGTCCGGTCGTTGAGCCTAGCCGGAGTGGGCGGCAGGCAGCCGCTCAATATGGCGGCGAACTGCGGTGCCACTTGGGCGTTGTTGATGCCCCCAAACACCAAGGGTGCACCATTTTCATCCTTGTCCAGATAGTCGGCGCTTAGGAAGACCTCCAAGTTGTGCGCCGGCGTCCACAGCAGCATGCCCCGGCCGGTGATCATGTCGTCATCGCCTAGGTCGACGCCGTCCTGCAGCCGCTTGACGTAGCCGTCCCGATTCTTGCTGCCCAAGGTGATCCGACCGAGCAGGTTGTCCGCCAAGGGGCCGCTGAGATTCAACCGGGTTTCAATTAAGCTGTCGGAACCTACCTTGACGCCGGCCTCGGCCTCCAGTTCCTCGACCGGCTTGCGGCTGTGGATGGTGATGGCCCCGCCGATGGTGTTGCGCCCGAACAGGGTGCCTTGGGGGCCGCGCAGCACCTCGATGCGCTCCACGTCAAGAAAGTCAAACACCGTGGCGATGGTGCGGGCGTAATAGACCCCATCCACATACACGCCGACGCCTGGGTCCACCACGCCGAGGAAGTCCTGCTGGCCGATGCCGCGAATGTATATCTGCGCGGCGCCGCTGTGCCCAGAGGTGGGCGCATTGGCGTCAAAGGTCAAGTTGGGGGTGACCTGCGCCAGCTTGTCGGAAGAGTTGATTTGCCGGAGCTCCAACGCCTCCCCGGTCATTGCGGTGATGGAGATGGGCGCATCCTGCAGGCCTTCCGCACGCTTGCGGGCAGTGACCACGATTTCCTCAATGGTGAAGCCGCTGGCGCCGCCGCCCACCGACTGGGCCAGCGACGGCGGCGTCAAGGCCAAAACCCCAATTGAAGCCGCCGCCAACAAAGTGGCGAGTTTCCCGGCGAGGCTTCGCTGTGCAGGAAAAGAAGTGCGGACGCCGGGCGCGAACCCCAAACTAGGCGTGCCCGCCAGCCTAGCCCCGCGGTCACGCACAAGGGTGATTGCTGCTTGAATGCTCATTTGGTTCTCTCCGCTGTCAGATTGACAAGGTGGTAAAATATCACCCTTCTTCTAAATATCAACTCTCTGCAAGTGCCCAGCGCAGCGGTTCCCGGCGAAACCAACTTGGTCGTCAACCTGAAGCACACCGATTTTAGCGACATTGAAGCTGATGCCGTCCCCAACTTCCGCTTTGCTGCAAGGCTTGGGGATAGGGCTTGATGAACGACGCCGCCAAGCGCAGGTTTCCCATGGGCATCTAGACCTTTCAGCCAAGCATCCGCGCTTGGCGACCTGAGCGGCAACGGCAAATGGCTTTTCGGGTATGCTTGCCGCCTGTGGCGTTGCCCTAACCTGCTTGGACGTTGGATGCTATGGACATGAACAAACGCAATTTCCTGAAAACCGCCGGCCTCGGCGCCGCCGCTGCGGTCGGCGCACCGGCGGTGGTTGCCGAATCCAAGACCAGCATTCGCTGGCGGCTGCAAACCTACGCCGGCGGCCCGCTGGCGGAGCATGTGGTGAAGCCGGCGGTGGATGCCTTCAACAAGATCGCCGGCAGCGACATGCGCATCGAGCTGTACACGGCGGATCAGCTGGTGCCGACGCCGGAACTGTTCCGCGCCCTGCAGAAGGGCGCCATCGATGCGGTGCAGAGCGATGACGACTCCATGGCCTCACCCGCTGACGTCGCCGTGTTCGGCGGCTACTTCCCCTTCGCCACCCGCTACGGCTTGGACGTGCCGGTGCTGTTCAACCGCTACGGCCTCAAGGAGATCTGGCAGGAGGCCTACGACGAGATCGAGGGCGTCACCTGGCTCAGCGCCGGCTCCTGGGACCCCTGCCACTTCAACACCGTTGAACCCATCCGTAGCGTGGCGGACCTGAAGGGCAAGCGGGTGTTCACCTTCCCCACCGCCGGCCGGTTCCTGTCCCGCTTCGGCGTAGTGCCGGTCACCCTGCCTTGGGAGGACATCGAGGTGGCCGTGCAGACCGGGGAACTGGATGGCATCGCCTGGTCCGGCATCACCGAGGACTATACCGTCGGCTGGGCGGACGTGACCAACTACTTCCTCACCAATAACATCTCCGGCGCTTGGTGCGGCTCCTTCTTCGCCAACAGCAACTCCTGGAACGCCCTGCCCGAACGCCTGCAGGAACTGTTCCGCGTCTGCATGGACAGCTCCCACTACTACCGCCTGCACTGGTACTGGGGCGGCGAGGCGGACCTGCGCACCCACGGCAAGAAACTGC
This sequence comes from uncultured Pseudomonadales bacterium, assembly GCA_958296025.1. GTDB lineage: Bacteria > Pseudomonadota > Gammaproteobacteria > Pseudomonadales > Azotimanducaceae > Azophilus. Next base: position 3,110,142 of record OY282430.1, on the reverse strand, counting down.
AACTGACCACCATCCCCGACGAGGAATGGAAGCAGGTGGAGGACGAAGCCCTGAAGTTCTGGGACGAGATCGCCAAGACCAGCCCCCGGAGGGCGCGGGTGGTGGAAATCCTCAAGCAGTACAACGCCACCATGGCCCAAGCCGGCCCGCCCTATCGGTATTCCTGATGGCCTGCTCCCACTGGTGATTCCTTGATCTCAATCTAGGCCGCCAATATGCAGGCCAGGAATCTTGTGGAAAGGCGGTGCCGTAGATACCTAGGGCGCACGGGATCAGTGGATGTGCGTGTTCGTTTACGAGGTGGACGCCACAACGGAACCGGCAGTGAATCGGCGCCCGATGACCTTCACCGAAGTTTATCTAGGTCATGTCACGGTGGATGACTTCAGAAGGAATCAGAGAGGAGAACTCGGCACAAGGACCGCTACGCTTCATGCCGACGGCATCAGGAAACTGCGCGAGCGCTGGGTTTGCCGGGCTGATGCTATGCCGTTGCCGGCGTAGTTTGTCAGTTTGGGTATGGCTTCCTTGGCGAGCAGGAAGTAGTCCCTGTCCTTTTCGATGCCTAGGCTGCGGTACCCGATGGCGTTGCCGGCGGCGAGAGTTGAGCCGGCCCCGGCAAAGGGGTCGAGGACGATGCCCTCGCCTAGGGGCAGCACTCCCCTCACGAGCTGGCGGAGAAAGGCCTGCGGCTTCAGGCTTGGATGCGGGGCTATATTCCGCTCCGTGCGCCGGGTGGGTGACGAGGCGATGACGTCACCGAACGGCTTATCTGGCGCCGGCCGACGGAAACCGCCCGTTCCCCATTTGCGCAAGTTGTCTTGAACCCTTCCTTCAAGGGGCTTGCGGAACAGCAGCCAAGGCTCCCACATGGAGCGCGGCATCACGCTCACTTCGTTGAACTCCTCATGGGCGCCCTTGGGCCGGTCGCCGCCGCGCATGGTCATGGTCAGCCGCGTGATTTCGCCCCGCCGCTCCAGCCCGGTGCTAGCCAAGGCGGTGGCGACGATGTGCGAGACTAGCGGATTGGAGGCGACGACCACGTTGGCGCCCGGTACCAGCACCGGCAACAAGATATTACCCCAAGCAGAGAAAAATGCTCTAATTTCAATAAGTTGATCCCTATTTAGAGTTGTGAACCGAGGCAAGGGCGAGCGCCGATGGCCGTCAAAGGATGGGGGTAGGCGCCAAACGCCCCCCTTGCCGGAGCGCAGTTTTCGCTGTTGCTCATCCGTGTACTCATGCAAACCGTAGGGCGGGTCCGTGACAACGCCGTGCATGGTGTTGGGCGCTTGGCGTTCAAGCCAGGAAAAGCAGTCGGCATGGTGAAGCTCCGCTTGGCCGAAGTGAAATGCCTCGATCATTGAAGGGCCTCGATCATGTGGTAGCAGGGGCCGAAGCCCAGCCGCTCTTGCGCCGCCTTGGCGCAGCGTTTCTGCGGCATGTCCGCAAGTGGTGCGCTGTCCTTGCCGATTTCCGGCTGTATGCGGGCAACCTACATGAAGGGCCTGCCCGTCAACTCAAGTGCATCGGCAGCCCGGCTCTCAGCTGCATCAGGGAGCATTTTTTGGGATGCCGCGCTTTTAGCCTTTCGCACCCGCTTGACGGAGCCGGTCCAGCAGTTCGTCGCCGCTGGCGCACTCAACAATCCAGTCGCCCACCTCAATCAAGCGGCCCGCGTCGGTGCCTTCCAGCAGGGCCGACAGCCGCCGGGCGGTTTCCCCGTCAAAGCGCCGCTCCGCTTGGCGGCGCAGCAAATCGGCTTGGCCTTGCTGTAAGCCTTGCCGCACCCCCTGCGCGATGGCGTTGTCATGCCATTCCTGCAGCCTCGCCTCCATCAACGTCGTCATCTCTCTTGCTCCTTTCTCCTGCGCCAACATCCGTTCGTAGTCCGCCAGCGGCGGCAACGCCAATCCCCGCCGCCGCAGCAAATGCTCGGCCCGGGCGTGGAAGCCCCGACGCAGCCCGGCGGACTCCGGCCCACTCCACCGCTGGAGCATTTCGGTCAGCAGCCTGGGCAACTCGTCGCTGCAGGCGCTCTCCAAGCGGATCAGCGCCGCCTGGCGGTTGTCCGGCAGCAGCCGGCGCATGAGCGCATGGTCGCCGGCAAGCTTCGGATAGTCAATCACAACATAGGCCCGCCATCGGTTGAGCGTTCGACCCGCCTCCGTCGGCGGCCCCAGCAGGGGGCCGAACCGGACGGTCGAAGCCCTCCAGGGCTTGGCGCCGTTGTGGACGACCGCCGCCAGAACCTCGGGTGCGCGTCCCTCCCTCCTGTGTGCGCCGATGTCCCGCTGGTTCAGTTCCAGCAGGTACAGGTACTCGTGCATCCGCCAAGCCATGTCCGCATCCGTTTCCGACTGAAACTCCAGCAGGACGATGAGGTAAGGGCGCCGGCCGTCGGCCAGCATCGCCCCGTCCCGGCGCTCCACCCGCCACGCCTTGTCGCCGATGCGTCCGTGCAGGGCCGGGCCGATGCGCTCCTTGTCCAAGGGCGCGAGGGTGCTGAAGTCCAGCCGGCCGGCCCAGTCAGGGGCGATGAAGCCTCGCAGGGTGTCCTCCACCATGCGCGGGTCGGCATGTATCAGCTTGAAGGGATGGTCGCTCGTGGCCATGCGCCCATTGTGGCCGCGGGAAGGCTCGTGAAAAGGGTGCATGGCGATGCTCGCACGGGAATTCGGGAGATGTCCTACGAAGTGATATCGGGCTCATGGCAGGGGCGATGCGCTTGGCCTTGGTCCGATGACGCCGCTGAGGTGCTGCAAAGCTGGGTGTCCTCGCAAGTCCCTTGCGGTGCCAACGCATCGGCGAGGGCATGATCTGGAATCTAAGCCACGGCGACACCGGCAGTTGTTGGGGCGGCTTGGCATCGCCGCAGCATTGACGCCGAGTCGTCTTTTGGCGATGCTGCTGTCCACAAGCTGAACTATGAACACCCAAGATGCCGACATCCTTTGCCAAAACCCTGCAAAAGCACTTGGAGACTTGGAGTGATGGCCTGTCTAAGCGGCCGCGCAGCTGGAGCACTTGGACGGACGGAATACACTCAGACTATGTTGAGGACGTGACTGAGGTGGTGCGTGTCGACTCCGTGAAGCTCCACGACCATGTTGCCCACCTGCGCAGTTCCCAAGCATTTGCTTTCAACTTGTTCCTGCCGTTTCGGAAGGGGAGTAAGTCTCGATTATCGGAATACATAAGTAGCAAGATCGGGACTCATCTGGCCATCAATAGGGTGCAATTTGAGTATGTGCCGCCCGGCCATCTCCTTGGCGAATTGGACGGGGAGCATCCAGTTGGGGATGAGCTCGCGACCGCTGCGGATGTGGTTTTGTGGGGTAGGCTGGAAGATGGGAGGTCGGCTGTCGTGCTGCTGGAGGTAAAATTAAGTGAGGGCGGTTTCACGAACTGCCGTGGACGCGATAGCAAAGGGAACCGTCGTAAGGATGTATGCAAGTCAGCAGAGCTCTTCTTTGACAATCCTCGTTCCTGTTACCTCCAAAGGCCCTTGAGAAAGCACCGAGATCGCCGCTATTGGGAAATATTCGAGGCTAGCGCCGGCAGCGTTCGCGCTGCATTTCCCAATGCGAACATGCATGGACCCTGCCCCTTCGCCTACGAGATGCAACAGCCCATGCGTAATTTCGCCATCGCCCAAGCGCTCGAACAGGAAGGTATGGCAGGAGCCGCATGGTTCGGCCTCTGCGCCCATGACGACAACACCGATGTTGCAGAACATTGGGATAAGTGGAGAGGCATATTGCCTGACGGATCTATCGCCCCACTTTTCCCAGCATCGGAAATGGTTTCAGTTGGCGAAACAGAAGGTTTGGGGCATTGGGCGGAATACATGCGCGAACGCTACATGCTTGGAGGCCGAACATGAGCGGCAAATTTCCTTGCTACCGACGTGCTCCGTCTAAGGAGTTGGTGCAACTATTGAAACCGGGAGAGTTCCTCTCGCCATTACTTGATCTGAATGAACGCGAGGTGCAGGACTTGTGTCTCGACGTGCATTTTCGCTCGGACGATGTGGTTGCGGTTTACTGTGGGCGGGCAAACGTCTTGGAGGTTCAGCTAAACCATTCGAGGGAATCCATCAGAATCGCAGCGGACAAAACCTATAGCCGACAATGTCAAGCCCTCTTTCCTGAATGGCCTATCGGTGATCCAGGATTCGGGGAGGCCCTAAGTACCTACATCAACGTCCTGCAGGTCAACTCGAGCTTCAGAAAGGGAGAAGGACGTGTACAACTAAATTGGTCAAAGGAGACAAGATGTTGGACAACATTTGACAGAGAAGCTAGGTTGGGCTACGAGACAACGAATCATCGGAATCGTTACGCTAATTGTTTGGAAATTTACGATGCTCGCAAGGAATTGGATGATGTTATCAATGCTGACGGCAAAACTTGGGCGAAGCTAAATCGAAATTGGGAGCCTCTTAAACTCGACTTGTTGGCGTATGATCGCGAAGGAAAACTGGTGCTTATTGAAGTTAAGCCAACTCTCTCGGATTACTATGTGCCGTTTCAACTATTGCACTACATTTGGAAGTGGCGTAGGGCGCTGCAAGACAATAGCCATTTGCTGGCTGAACTGCAGGCACTGGTTGAAAGGAGGGTGGAGCTTGGGCTATCGGCTTCATTTGGGTCCATTACAGACCACATCCGACCAGTCGTTGCCATAGGTGGCAAGGACGGTAGCAAGGAAGTTAAGCGGCGGTATAGCAAAGTGGTCCAAGTGGCAAATGGGCACTTGCCGCCTAGAGTTTCGCCAGTGGAGACATGGCGGTACGGGAACGGGAAGCCGGAGCGCCTACTCTAATTGGCGGGCAGGGGAGAACGGGGAAACACCATAAGGTGAGGAAACCGGGTCCCGGGAAGGTTAGCCACCAGCGCCCGATGCGGACGCCAGCGTCTCTGTCGTCCCGTGCGTCGTCCAAGCGCACCACTTGGATGGCGTGTTCTAGGAAGGCGGGGAGCAGACGGCGGGGTACAAAGACCGCTGCGCCGCGGAGGCGGGGCACATGGTCATCTTCGGCCAGCGCGAGGGGCGGACTTGGGAGAACAAGGTGTTCTGGTGGCGGCGGCAGTCGGCCGGCGGCGCTGTGGTCGATGTTTGGAACATGTGAGCGTCGTGGCCCTTGCGGGGCGGAGGCCGCAGACGGCTGCTGATTCCTTTCTCGTTGGACAAGAAGCCCTGCCTCCATACAATGGGCGGGCTGTCTCAAGAGGTTGGCGCATGGGCAGCCACCAAGAAAGCCGGGTCCCCATCCCTAGGGCACTTTTCCGCCCGGGCGAAGGCGCTCGCCCACCGTTTTTGGCTGGGCGAGCGGCCGAGCAGAAAATCTTGGTTGATGCGGCGGAGGAACTTGAGGGCAAGGATACGCGGGGGAGGACAAGCATCCCCCAGAACATCATCCTGTACGGCCCTAGAGGCAACGGCAAGACAGCCCTAGCGCTTTGGCTTCAGGATTTCACTGCCGACCAACACCGCAGTTGTATGCCCGTGCGCATCAACGCCGGGGACTGCGGGGACGACTCTGACGCACTCGCCCGGCTGTTGGCACCGGAACCTTGGCGCAAAAGACTGATGGACCGCGGATGGAGCGCGTCCGCCTTCGGCTTCCGCCTATCTCTGCCTGCCCGAGCGGATGAGGGCTGGACCGTCGCCCAAGCGTTGGCTTCCCTGCCCGCTCAAGCCCCATCCTTGGTGATCATTGATGAGGCCCACATGTTGGTGCCAGGCCCATGCCGGCAGCTTCTGAACGCCAGCCATGAACTGCGTAGCGGCGGTGCGCCACTTCTGCTCCTGTTGGTGGGCACCCCGGAATTGGAAGACACGCTGCGGTCGGCCAAAGCCTCCCATTGGGAGAGGGGGCGTAAAATCCCCTTGGGCCGCTTGGACGCGGCATCAGCCCCAAGCGCTCTTGTCGAGCCGTTGAAAATGCAGGATGCGTTCATGAATCGAGACGCCTTGGAAATCGCCATGCGGGAGACCTTGGGTTACCCGTTCTTCCTGCAGCTCTTCGGGAGGCGGCTGGTTGAGGCGATGAACCATGCACAGGCCCGCCACGCCGACAAGCCCATCGCTGCAAGGGCCGCCAAGGCTTTCCACATGGACCAGGGGGACTTCTACAAAGGCCGGCGCAGTGAACTCAGGAGCAATGGCGGCACTCTGCCCGCCGCCGCCGCTTGGGGCGCCATCAACGGTTTCGGGGAAGGGGCATCTTGCGATTTGGTGCTGGCCGCCATGGTTCCGCACTGCGACGACGTAGATGGCATGTGGCGTCGCCTGCAGCGCAGCGGCGTGTTGTGGGAGACGGCGCGAGGCGTGGAGGCGGGCATTCCCAGCCTTTTGGACAACGTGGTGCGGTCCGCCGGCCCGGCGGCGGATGCCGCCTACCAGGCAGGTTTTTCAGCGGGCCGTGCATGGGCCTTCGGCGGGCGGTGAGGATAACCTTGGCCTCGGGACAGGACACTAGTTGCGGCTCCCAATAGTTGCCCGCCGGCCGCTCCAACGCCGGCTTCAGCCACAGGGTGCCGGTGCTCCGAAGCCGGCGCCGATGGCCTTTTAGCCTAGGGTGGCTTATGTGCCGCCGTTCAGGCGATAGGCCGTCGCGGCGGCGTCGTGGAACAGCCAGGACTTCTCCGCCTCCGAGGCGTCCGCCACCAGCTTCTTGAAGGCGTTCCACAGCACGGCGTAAGAGCAGCTGGCCTTATCGACCGGGAAGTTGCTCTCGAACATGCAGCGCTCTGCGCCGAAGCAGTCGATGGCATGGCGATAGTAGCGCCCGGCGGCGGCGGCGATTGCATCGGAGGTCGCCGGCCGCTCCCGCTTGTGGAAGCCGAAGCCGTTGATCGGCATCTGAATGCCGCCGATCTTGGCGTAAACGTTTTCGCATTGCGCCAAGGCCGCCACGTCCTTCCTCCACTGCTGATAGATCTCCTCCCGCTTGCCGACGTAGGGGCCTATGCCCAAGGGGCCGCCGAAGTGGTCGAAGATGATAGTGGTGTCCGGGAAGGCGCGGGCCAGACCCGTCAGCTCCGGTATTTGCGGGTGGTACAGCCAAGCGTCGAAGGACAGGCCGCGTTTACCCAATTCGGCAAAGCCCTTGCGAAAGGCTGCCTCACCCAGCAGATGTTGGGTGGGGTTGGTGTGGGAGTTGCGCACCGCGTCGCTGGCATCCCAGCCGGAGGCGTGACGAATGCCGCGAAATCTACGGCTGGCGGCGATGTGGGCGTCTAGGATGGAACCAACTTCGGCGCCCAAGGTGAGGTCCGCAAAGCTGACGATGCCGGCGCAGGCACGCACCTCCCCGTAGCTGCCGCTGGCGAACATCGCCGCCACGCCGTTGACGAACTCCGTCTCTCCAACGGGCTTCAAGGCCTCCGGCCCGTCAGCGCGGTACATGGCGGCGCATTCGACGAACACCGTGCTGACGACGTTGTGGCCGCTGCCGATGTCGGCGAGCAGCTCGTCAACCAAATAGCGGCTGCCTTTGAGGCCGGGGACGTTTAGATGGTCCCAAAGATGATGATGTGGGTCGCAGATGGGACGCTCCGGCTCCAGGATGTCCTCCTGCACTTGGTTCAGCCATTCGCCTTTATCCATGCCTACCTGTCCGCCCGGTCAGCGCAGCCTTGTCTCAGACCTCCGTGGGGGCGTAGGCCGAGGGTGACGACTTGCAAGAGCGGCGCAGCCAACCCAACGGTCAGATCAGCGCAGCCCATTCCAGCCATCGTTTCAGTTCCCCGTCGCCAACCGGTCAGTACACCACCACGCTGCGGATGCTCTCGCCCTCGTGCATCAGGTCGAAACCGCGGTTAATGTCCTGCAGGAGCATTTGGTGGGTAATGAGGTCGTCGATGTTGATCTTGCCGTTCATGTACCAATCGACGATGCGCGGCACGTCCGTGCGCCCCTTGGCGCCACCGAAGGCCGTGCCCCGCCAGACCCGCCCGGTGACCAATTGGAAGGGCCGGGTGGCGATTTCCCGGCCGGCGCCGGCCACGCCGATGATGATGCTCTCGCCCCAACCTTTGTGGCAGCACTCCAGGGCTTGGCGCATCACCTCCACGTTGCCGATGCACTCGAAGGAGTAATCGACTCCGCCATCGGTGAGGTCGATGATGGCGGCCACCGGGTCCCCGTCCTCCTTGGGGTTGATGAAGTCCGTCATGCCGAACTGCTCGGCCAGCGCCCGCTTGCCGGGGTTCAGATCCACGCCGATGATGCGGTCTGCCCCAACGATGCGCGCACCCTGCACCACGTTGAGGCCGATGCCGCCCAAGCCGAACACAGCCACGTTGCTGCCCGGCTCCACCTTGGCGGTGTTCATCACCGCGCCCAAGCCGGTAGTGACGCCGCAGCCGATGTAGCACACCTTGTCGAAGGGGGCGTCCCTGCGGATTTTCGCCACGGCGATTTCCGGCAGCACCGTGTAGTTGGCGAAGGTGGAGGTGCCCATGTAGTGGAACAGGGTCTCACCGCCGAGGGAGAAGCGGCTGCTGCCATCCGGCATCACTCCCCGGCCTTGAGTCGTGCGGATGGCGCCGCAGAGGTTGGTCTTGCCGGAAAGGCAGAACTTGCACCGTCGGCACTCCGGCGTATAAAGCGGTATGACGTGGTCGCCCGGCGCCACGGAAGCGACGCCGGGGCCGACCTCCACCACCACCCCAGCCCCCTCGTGCCCCATGATGGCGGGGAACAGGCCCTCCGGGTCCGCCCCGGAAAGGGTATAGGCGTCGGTATGGCACAGGCCAGTGGCCTTGACCTCCATCAACACCTCGCCATCCCGCGGCCCCTCCAACTGCACGGTTTCGACTGAAAGCGGCTTGCCGGCCTCAAGGGCCACGGCTGCGCGTACGTCCATTGCATCCTCCGTTCGCTTCGATTGCGCCTATCCGTGAGGCTAAAGGTTCGATGGCCAATCCTCAAGGGTTCGTCTTGCCCCATCTTGGCGATTTGCCGCGGCAATCCCACCGCCCTTAAGCGCCAAGGAGGCGCACTCCAAGCCGTGGCGCGGTCAACGAGCAGTCCTTTCGGTCATAATCGCCTGCGGGTGCTGCCGGAGGACCCTGTTCACATGCCTGATCTGCACATCGGTGGCCACGACCTTCCCGAGTCCGCGTTGGCTTGGAAGTTCGTCCATGCGTCGGGGCCCGGCGGCCAGAACGTCAACAAGGTTGCCACCGCGGTGGAATGCCGTTTGCGCCTAGACGGCGCCAAGCTGCAAGCCGATGTGCGCCGACGGCTGGAAAAGCTGGCCGGAAAGCGCCTGAACGCGGCTGGGGAAGTGGTGATCTTCGTCGATAGCTTCCGCACTCAGATGCGCAACCGCCAAGCCGCCTTGGACCGTTTGGCGGCACTGCTTCAGCGGGCCGCCAGCACACCCAAGCCGCGCATCCCCACCAACCCCCCGCCAAGGGCCAAGGTGCGGCGGCGCGAGGACAAACAACGCCGCAGCGAAGTGAAGGAGCGTCGCCGCGCCCCCGATTTGCCCGAACGCGACCAAGGCCAATGAAGCACCCCAGCCAAGCTCCCGACGGAATCTACTTCAGCGAATGCCCGCTGGCCGGGGTGTCCGCCCTGCAGCTCAAGGCGGGCACTGGCGACGGCGGCTGAACGTCCGCCTCAGCCGCGGCAGCGAGGGCCGAAACACCCAAGTCTTGGCGGTTGGGCGCGGGGTACAATCGGGTCCATGCAGGACCAAGGATCGGCATCCCCCAACATCAAACTGAGTGGCTGGCGCAGCCACCTTCCGCTCATTGGCGTTCTGCAGCACTATCGACGCGGCGATTTCCACCACGACCTGATCGCCGGCCTGATCGTCGCCACCATCGCCGTGCCCCAAGCCGTGGCCTACGCCTTTCTCGCCGGGTTGCCGCCCCAGGCGGGGCTGTACGCCTGCCTGCTGCCCATGGTGGTGTACTGCGTGCTGGGCTCCTCCCGCCACCTGGTGGTGGGGCCGGTGGCGGTGGCGGCCTTGATGGTGGCGGCGGCCATTGGCCTGCATGCGCCGGACTACGGCGACAACCATGTGGGCGTGGCCACGGTGATTTGCCTAGAGGCGGGGCTGTTTCTGCTGGTTTTGCGCGCCAGCCAGATGGGCGGCATCGTGCATTTGCTCAGCCATCCGGTGGTGACGGGCTTCGTCAATGCCGCCGCCATTCTCATCATCGTCAACCAACTCAATGCCTTCACCGGCATTCCCAAGCAGGAGGAGGGCATCCCCATCGCCGCGCTCTGGGCGTTGATGACGGAGATCGCCAACCTGAACTGGGCGACCTTGCTGCTCGGCGCATTCAGTCTCGCGTTGCTCTGGGCGGCCCGTCGCTACGGGGACCGCTTGGCCGGACGGATTTGGCCGAAGCTGTCCAATTCCCAAATTGTGTCCCGCTCCGGCCCCTTGGGAATTCTACTGTTGGCCAGCCTTGTGGTTGTCCTGCTCGATTTGGAGGAGATCTTCGGCATCGCCGTGGCCGGCCATGTGCCGAGCGGCCTGCCGGAACTCAGGCTGCCGCCTCTGGATCCGCTGATGTGGCTGGAGATCATGCCGTCCTCGGCGATGATCGCCGCGGTCGCCTTTGTGGAGAGCTACACCATCGGCACCTCCTTGGCGGCTAAGGAGCACACCCGCTTGCACAACGGCCAGGAGTTGGTTGCTCTCGGCGCCGCCAACATCGCCGCCGGCTTCACCGGCGCCACCCCGGTGGCCGGCAGCTTTTCCCGCAGCAGCGTGAACTACCAAGCCGGCGCCCGCACGCCGGTCAGTTCCCTGGTGTGCGCAACGGTCATCCTGGGGGTGCTGCTTTTTCTGACCCCCTTGTTCGCCGGCTTGCCGCAGGCGGCCTTAGCGGCAGTGGTGATCCTCTATGTGGTCGGCTTGATCGACTTCGGCTCCATCAGGCGGCACTGGAAGTTCTATCGGGAGGACGGCATCACCGAGATCATCACCGTGGGCACAGTGCTGGCTTTCGGCGTGGAGACCGGCCTGATTGCCGGCGTGCTGTTGTCCATCGCCTTCTTCGTGCGCCGCTCCAGCCGCCCGCACATCGCCTTGATCGGGCGGGTCGGGGCTTCGGAGAGCTTTCGCGCCGTGCGCCGTCATGACGTGGAAACGCACGACCATGTGGCTGCTCTGCGCATTGACGGCAACATCTACTTCGCCAACGTCCACAACATCGAAAGCCGGCTGCATCGGGTGATCCGCCGCCGCCGGGGCACCACTCATGTGGTCGTGGTGTGCAGCGCGGTGAACATCATCGACGTCAGCGGCATCGAAATGCTCACCCGCTTCAACGACAATCTTCGCGAGCGGGGCATTAAGCTGCACCTTTCGGAGGTCAAGGGGCGGGTGATGGCGCAGCTGAAGGATTCGCATTTGCTCGAGGAGTTGACCGGGCGCATCTACTTCACCACCGACGAAGCCATGACGAAACTGGCCGACGAGGCGGCGCCCTTGGTTGACCAAGCAGCGGCTTAAGCCAAGACCAAGGCGGACAGCACGGTAAATCCATTGGGAGGATGCATGAAACTCGGACTTTCGCTCGGCTACTCCGGCCCGCAACTCGCCCTGCCCATCAAGAAGGTGCAGTTGGCGGAGCGGCTGGGCTATGACTCGGTGTGGACGGCGGAAGCCTATGGTTCGGACGCCATCACGCCCTTGGCCTACATCGCCGCCCATACGGAGCGCATTCGCCTGGGCACGGCGGTCATTCAACTGGCCGGGCGCACGCCGGCCAACGCCGCCATGGCCATCGCCACCTTGGACCAATTGGCCGGGGGCGGGCGGGCCATCTGCGGCATCGGCGTTTCCGGCCCGCAAATCGTAGAGGGCTGGTACGGGCAGCCTTGGGGTCGGCCCTACTACCGCATCAAGGACTACGTTTCCATCATGAAGAAAGTCTGGGCGCGGGAGGAACCGCTGACCCACGAAGGCAAGGAGATTAGCCTGCCCTATACCGGCGAAGGGGCCTTGGGGGTGGGCAAGGCGTTGAAGTCCATCCTGCATCCCAATCCGGACATACCCATCTGGCTGGGCACCGGCATGGAATCGACGGTGCGGCTGACCGCCGAGATCGCCGATGGCTGGCTGCCCTTGGGCTTCGTGCCTGAATCCGCGCATCTGTACCGGAACTGGCTCGACGAAGGGCTCGCCCGAGGCGGTAAATCCCCTTCTGACTTTGAAGCCCAGGCCGGAACTGCCGTCATTGTGACCGAGGACTCCGGCGAAGCGGTGCAGGCGGCCTTGGACCGCATGAAGCCCCAGATTGCCCTGTATGTGGGCGGCATGGGCCACAAGAACAAGAACTTCCACAAGGAGATGATGATCCGCCGGGGCTTTGGCGATGCGGCGGACCGCATTCAGGAGCTGTATCTCGCCAAGCGCAAGGGCGAGGCGATGGCGGCGGTGCCGGATGAGTTTGTCGATCAAGGCGCGTTGGTCGGCCCCAAGGCGCGCATCCGCCGCCGCTTTCGCGACTGGGAGGATATCGGCCTAACCGGCCTGACCATCAGCGGCGACGAGCAGGCCGTCCGCTTCGCCGCCGAGTGCGCTAGGTTAAATGCGGAGCCGGGCCTCTAGTGTCCTGTCCCGCTGCGTCCAGAGGCAATGGATGAACTTGGCGGTCGCCGTTCGCGTCCACGGAAACCTTGAGGCAATGGGATTTTTTGGGGTGCGCGTTGCGCAAGTTCGGGTTTAGGCTATGTTCAGCAAAACCAGCAGGGACTTTAGGCCCGTCTTAGGGGCCGGTTCGCTAATGGGATGACTTGGTTGGCGAACCAAGTTGTGTGAATAGGGGAGCGGAGCATGTATCCAGGCAAGTGGGGGATCGAATTTCCGAGCAAGCCGGCCGCCATCCACGCGGTGACCGGGGAAACCCTGACCTACGGCGAACTGAACGAGCGCTCCAATCGCTTGGCGCAACTGCTGTGGACGCGGGGGCTGCGGCGGGGCGACCACATCGCCATCTTCATGGAGAACAACCTCCGCTACTTTGAAGTGGTCTGGGCGGCCCTGCGTTCCGGCCTGTACCTGACCACGGTGAACCGCTACCTCACCGCCGAGGAGGCCGCCTACGTCATCGACAACAGCGAATCCGAGGCGTTGGTCACCTCAAGCCATCTCATGGAGGTGGCCCGGGACCTGCCCGCCCATGCCCCCAACTGCCGGATCTGGTTGATGGCTGGGGAGGCGGAGACCAGCTTTGAAGCCTACGAGGAAGCCATTGCCGCCCACTCTCCCGAAAATCTCGCCGACGAACCGGCCGGCTCCTTCATGCTCTACAGCTCGGGCACCACGGGCCGCCCCAAGGGCATCTACCGACCCTTGCCGACGAACAGGATCCACGAGGACGCCGGCCCGGTGGGGGGCTTGCAGCAGGGCCTTTGGGGCTTCGGCCAGAACACGGTCTATCTTTCGCCGGCCCCCCTGTACCACTCCGCGCCCATTGCCTTCTGCACCGCCGCCCAAGCCCTAGGCGGCACGGTGGTGATGATGCCGCGTTTTGATGAAGTCGGCGCCCTCAAGGCCATTGAGAACTTCAAAGTCACCCACAGCCAATGGGTGCCGACCATGTTCACGCGCATGTTGAAGTTGCCCGAGGTGCAGCGCCAAGGCTATGACCTGTCCTCCCATCGGGTGGCCATCCATGCCGCAGCGCCCTGCCCCGTAGGCATCAAGCAGCAAATGTTCGACTGGTGGGGGCCGATCATCTACGAATACTACGGCGCCACGGAACTCAACGGCTTCACCCACGCCTCGCCGGAGGAATGGCTGGCCCATCCCGGCACGGTGGGCCGGTCGATCCTCGGCGTGATCCACGTTTGCGACGAAAGCGGCGCCGAACTGCCCACCGGCCAGCCCGGCATCGTCTATTTTGAAATGCCGCAAATGCCCTTTGAGTACCTAAAGGACCCCGGCAAGACCAAGGACGCCCAGCACCCGCAACACCCCAATTGGTCCGCCCTCGGCGACGTCGGCTACGTCGATGACGAGGGCTACCTCTACCTGACCGACCGCGCCACCTTCATGATCATCAGCGGCGGCGTCAACATCTATCCCCAGGAAATTGAGGACGCCCTGATCATGCACCCCAAGGTGGCGGACGTGGCCGTGGTGGGCGTCCCCAACGAGGAAATGGGCGAAGAGGTGAAGGCGGTGGTGCAGCCCGCCGCCACCACGCACGCCGATGCCGAACTGGCGGAGGAGCTCTTGGCCTACGCCCGCGACCATCTCGCCCATTACAAGTGCCCGCGCAGCATCGACTTCATGGAGCAACTTCCCCGCCTGCCCACCGGCAAGCTCTACAAGCGCCTGCTCAAGGACCGCTACTGGGGCAGGGAGGGCTCGCGGATTGTTTGAGCAAGGCGGCATTGGCGAATCTGTTTCGTTTGGGATGGCGCCGGCCGTCGTAGGAGATTCGATATGAAAGAGCAGCAGGTACGGGAGATCGCGGAGGCGGCGTTCAAGGCCCACTTCGGCGCCGTCAGAGTCGTCTGGGTCAATGTTCGGCGTGGCTTAGACTACGACGAAGACGACCCGATGGTGGACTGAACATCATCTACGACGGCAAGTACGAGCAGTTGAGTGGCCACGGGCTCTTGTATTTGCAGTCGGAAATCGTCTCGAAGGTGTGGTGGGACGTGGAGGACTCGCCTGGCTTCCCGCTCGTACACTTCATCGCCAAGTCCGACATCGGGCGGCGCGACCCGGCGACGGTCTGACCCCTTGCCCTTGCTGAGCGAAATCGACAGCGGCGCGGAATCGTGGGCGAGCGCCCGCCGGCCATCGGCGGCGTAGTGGCGGTGCGCTTGGAGCTGGTGCTGAAAGCGCCCGCGCATGCGGACGGTCGAGATGGCGGCGTTGGAGAGGCAGGCGAGGTTGCGGGGCAGCTTGCCGGCGCGGACGCACGAGCGATCCTCGTCGAAAGAGAAGTCGCGCACATAGTGGACGTCCGACGCAAGCCGTCGGCGTTATCGATCTCCCAGTGTCCTCGGTTGAAGGGCAAGGATCTCTGAAGCGCCGGCGCGCTTCGAGGAGATTAGCTACGATTTATCGAATGGGCTGACTCTCTAACAGATCAAACACTTCCGGCCAAAGAATACCGCCCTTCTGCATCGCGTCCCTCATGTCGGCCTGCAATCCAATCGGTAACGCCCGACTTGCAACATCCTTAAACAAGGACTCTAGTTTGTCCGCCAGCTCCTTCAGCTTTTCAACTCCCACTACTACCATTTCCTCGCTAGGATTCGCATATTCCGTAGCCTTCTGCATAGGTCCCACAAAGATCGGAATGACCTCGTTGACGTCAGGCTTCTCCGTACGCACCCATTGCACATGGTCATGCAGCTGCCCTACCTCCTTCTTCGTATAGTTACTCTTCATACCCTTGTCAGTTTTCGCTTCGATACAGATTGCGACGCCAAAGTCATTCACAATCCATAGTACATCAGGACCCGTACCGAGCTCGTTGTCCGGTCGCGAAGACTCGAATCCCAAGTATTGGCCGAGATAGCGCAACGACTCCTCCACTTCCCCACTTGATCCGTCTAGAAGGCGACCTAGGTTCGATTCCAGCCCTTTCGGGGGCCTACACGTTGCCCCTCTCCCCGGTACCATCTGCGCGACGACTCGAGCCACTTGGGTTTGCCCAGTAGTCGGCTGTGCATCGCTCAGATTCTCAATCTGATGGCGGGGGATATTTCTCTGAATCGCACGCGCCTCCCTGTATAGATCTTCTGCCGATGTTTTGTCACCAGACCTCTCGAGCGCGTAGGCGAGCCAAACTCCATGCCATGCTCCCGTTTTTTCACTCACCTTCATTGTCGTTGGGCGAATACTCATCAACGCCTTCGCTGCCCTTTGAAATTCGGCGTCCCAGAGGCGTTCTATGTACTTGCTCTCGCCCAACGCTACTGCGAGCATGGCCTCCTGGTCTGTCGCGGTTGCTGCTGCCCCTGCCTCCTCTGTATCGGCTAGATAGTGCGCATGGCTGTTGATCCATTTCACATTTCTATTGAGGCAGTCCGACGCTAGCTCCTCCAGATTTCCACCCTTGATCTGATCCGAGAGACCGAGACCAAGCTGAATTTGCCTACCTAAGAACGACGGAAGCAGTCGCAGGTTCCTCTCCGTCTTGAGCCACTTCAAAAGCTCCTTTCCTGTTACGACGATGACACCGTGGTCACTCATTCCTCTAGATATGCGCCCGAAACACTGGACCAGTCGAGAGGCTATTGTGTTTCTTAAAGAGTTAGCAATACCGAGGTGGCCCGAGAGATAGCGTTCTAGTGGACCTGAACCCACTGGTAAACCGTCTATGACGAGCACTCGGCATGTATTTCCAGGGAGATCCACGCCGTCATAACGACCAACTAGGATTAGCTTCTGGTGTTCATCAGTATTAGAGTCACGAAATATTCTGACCTGATCTGGGACGGATTCTCTTTCCGGGGGAGAAGCGATCTCAGACCACACTTGAGCGTCATCGTATTTTGGCACAATGATCAGTGCCTTGTGTTTGCGCAAGAAGGCGGCGGTGGCTTCGTACTCGTCCGTGGATGGCGAACTAGAAGGGAAGAGGACGAGACGTTCGCACTCTCCGGCCTTGGTGGATGGAGAAATCGTCTTGGTTGGGGCCCGACCGAACGTCCGCGCAAAGGAATCTGGGGCGTTCAACGTCGCGGATAGATAGACTCGGCGTACGTCGGATGAGAAATATGGGAGAGTGCGCACAGGGATAAACGGAGGAGTGATGGTCAACGACTGCTTCGACAGGAGAAAGCAACAGTGGTCGGTGTGGTCTCGCAGATGCGCCCACGCGAACATGGTACTAGTGTTGTCCGATAACCGATTCAAAAGCAGTATTCGGTCAATCTCGCGTTTGTTGTCGTGAACTACGCTCGGAGGTATCCAGAAAGTGTTGTCGGACACGCCATCACGCATCTCTGTGTAGCTCGCCGAAAGGTGAACTCGATCATGGTAATCCGCAAAGAGATCGACTAAGCTCTTGTAAGCGGCGGACATCTCTTCACGATCGATACTAATGGTGAACTGCTCCCTCAGTATCTGATCTGCCGTGTGTGCGTCGTCGAAGATCACAGCGGCAATGTCGTGGTCGTGTCGACTGAATATCGTCTTTCCATTGAAGATCGCTTGATACGTAGTCAGACAAGGCTTTCGTGCTCTTTCATAGCCGTCGTCGGAGAACTCACCTTGGTAGTAGGTCGTTACGTCAAGGCCGTACCCATTCGCCTTTTCCTTCGTTTGTTCGATGAGTTGTATGGATGCACATGCGTAGAGCACTTGCCTAGCCGTCTCGTTGACGAGAGATTGGGCGATCAAGAGACCGACTAGGGTCTTTCCAGCGCCCGTATTCAGGACAATGCTGATGTCGCTTTCGGTACGGTTACGGTGGAACTCGCGGAGTGCGTCACCTTGCGCAAGCCACAGGTCGTTTAAGTTCCCATCCAATATCGTGCAGGACTGGAAGATCTCTATTGGATCGACGGCGCGGACTGTGCTCGCTGTGGGACCTACCCTATCGTAGTCTATGGCCATTTGAGCTTTCCTCTCGTTACGTTGACAACTTCACCAACTTCACGTCATTAAGAGCATGGCTGCGACGCTTCGGCTTGCTTGGCAACCCGACGCCCAGCGGGCAAGCGTTGATGCGGTCACGGTCTTCGTCAGCAGCAGTTGGGGTGTGTATTAAGCATACCGTACAGCGAAGCGCATTCGTACGTCAAGCGCAATCGCCCTGTAGCAGGGGTGTACGACGGCTAGTCGTGCCGCTCCGAGGGTCTTCAACTTCTTGAAAAATCGACAGAATCTCCTGCATCCCTCTCTCCTTCCTTGGATCGAAACGTCAATTCTGCCCCATCCGCCACGGCGTCGCAGTGACCTCAAATCCGGCAACAGCGGCAGTTGATTGAATAGGTGCCCCAGTGGCGCGATTCGAGGAGAAGGGCTACATGGAGAAGTACCGCCCACTTTGGCTTGCCCACAACATCGGGCGGCGTGGCTTTCAACGGGCCGGACCGCAACATTTTCGCGTTCGGAAGCCACTAGATAGCTCCACGGAAACGACATAGCCCAAGTAATTGCTCCCGTACCGGGAACGGAAGTGTCTTGCGGCCGGGGTCGTCTGTGCTGACACATAAAGGCGAATGGTGCCGTTTCCCACGCCAACGCCAACGAATCCACGAGTGCCTCGAAGTTCGTGTGCGAGCGATCGTTTCGCCTCTGCAAGGCCCGTGTCCGGTACCATGCGCTAATCTCCGACTATCGAAACCTGAAGGGCCGCCATCAACGTGGTTCGGGCCGGTGCCGAAGTCAATTGGTACGAAACGTGCGAGCGTTGCGATGTCGTCAGCGGGCGAGGTACCGCCGTCATGGGGACCGGGATGAACGATCGGATCGCCGATCGCGCCACGACTGTTTGCGGCAAGCACATGGTTGTTGCTGAGGAGGTACCGGCAGCCATCGCCATCGTGAACTAAGCAGCCAAGCGTGCCCGTGTCTAGCTGCGGTAGCCCAATAGAGACGCCGCAGTTGACGGGCGGCCGTGGTCCTGCTCGGATGGCAAAGCCGGGCGTTTCGATCACTTCCGTGGGAACGTCGCCGAACGCTTGCGGCACCTCATGGCCATGTCGTCGCGACGCGTCGACGTAGATGCGCAGACGCGAGCCGCCAACACCATTGCTGTCCCACAAACTCACGCGAGTTTCAGGGTGAGTCGGGGTTGGCGTACTGGTGGGTCCGGCGGCTTGGGCGACGTTCCGCGGGCAGCGGCTGGTAGCTGGCGGCCGGCAGCGCAGCATCGCCCATGCCTGACGCCCGTCCGCCCATGAACTCTACCCCCCCCTGCAGCGACCGAGGTAACCGAGGTAGCCGCCGCGCCGCCCTCGCCCTCGGCACCGCAGCCCCGGCGCTCGCGCAGACGGTGCGCATCACCTCCACCCCCAACAACGGCACCCACTACGTCGCCGGCGAAGCCATCACCACCCGCCTCGACCTCCCGGCGCACCTCCCCTCGGGAAACACCTCCACCAGCCAGATGAAGCTCGACATCGGCGGCCGCGAGCGCCGGGCGGCCAGCACCACGCCCTACAGCTTCGCGCTCCCGTGGGCGTACTTGTGCGCTCCGGTTCCCCTCCATTCCATGCGCCAAGGAAGCCGCGCTTTGTGCATGGCTTCCTGAAGTTCGGCGTTCCGGTATCTGTCAGCTCCGGCCTTTCGGATTGCTGAACCCTCCAACTCCTGTTGAACGAACTTGAGGAACTCCGAAACATCAAGCGTTGTGCGGCCGAAGGTCTTGAGCTCCCCGCGCTTGTGCATTTCGGAGTACCTTCGCCCTACGCCGTCAGCCCTGCCCCTAGCCTCCAGCTTCGGAAGCGCGGGGAAGGCGCACCAACATTCAAGCCGTCCGCTTTGCGGCCAGTAGGCCACGGCTGCGCCCATCGACACTGACCCGCCAAGGTCAATGCCCAAGTAGCCTTGGCCCGTGCGCTCCGGCAACTGGTCGGCAAGGCAAGCCTCCCACTCGGCCAAGGTCACTAAGGTTTCCCTGACGGTCGCGCCCGGCGCGTTGAGTTCCTGGGCGCGGAAGTCCATCGCATCCTGTGAAGTCGGGTGAACCTTGGCGCGTTCGGCCAAGGTGCGGACGTGCGCCAATGACTTGATGCCGTCCGTTATCCCCGGATTGGCGGCTTCGATGGCCGCGGCAAGCGCCCATCGTCCTCCAAGTCAACATCCGGCTCGGCGCAATACTCCGTCCAATGGACTGCGGGGGATTCCCTTCTCTCACGGATGCGCTCAAAGATTTCACTGTCTCCCCGGATGCTGATCGAGAAAACCCTGCCGTCCCTTCCGCCTGTGGCTGAAAGCAGTGAGTTGTAGAGTTGGCCGTTTTCAAGCAAGCCGGTCTCGTCGCAGACGCCAAGGTCAATGCCGATGGCGTGTCCGCTCGATCTGTCGGCCGCCAGAATGTCAACGCGGGTTCCCTGCTGGCCCAATATGAAGCCCGGAACCGGGCTGGCCCTCACTTCGATTTCGGCAGCCAAGCCGCTGGCTTCGGCAATCTGGCGAACGGCCTCCCTCAACTCGGAGGCGAGCTTGCCGGTCAAGCTGACTACGGCGGCCCGCCAGTTCGCCCGGAGCAATGGCCCGCATAGGTGCGCAAGCAACACAACTGCGATCAGAAAGGACTTGCCGTTGCGCCTGGCTATCGACAACGCAGCTTCCTTGACGCCCGGAGCAAATGCGTCTTAAAGCCAAGACGATTGCCAACCCGACAAGCGGAAGGGTTCCCCTTGTCGGGGGGGGGGGGGTTGGGACAGCGAGATTTCGGGCGCTCCAGTCGGATATGGCCTTGGCGGCCTTTGCGCCGGTGAGCTTCGGAGCGTTGAGCTTGGCGCTGCCGTTGGCGGCCTGTTTTGTGCGGCGGGCCGCGGCTTTCCTGGCATTCAGCCTGCCCTTGTTCCGCTGGTGGTAAGCCGCTTGGTAAGCCTTCCGAGCATCCATCCAATCCTCAAAGGCACCTTTTGCCTAAGAGGACTGTTGAGACAAAATTGCGCGGGCGAAAGTTGTGGCTGCGGTATCAATGGAAGGGAAGTCAAGCAGGGTGGCCCATGCCCCTACTGGCTAATCCCATGTGGCCTTGGTGAATAGCTTCAATCCGCAGGCCCTAAAGATTTCGTTCTTGTCACAGTGACCTTTAATCAAGTCCTGCAACCGTTGTACGGATTTGTAGTGTGTGAAGGCAGCCGGGCCGGGATTGATCGAACTGAACAACATCAACTCAACCGCAGCGGCCGGTGGCAACGCCAAGTCCGCCCAGCCGGCATCGGCAGTATATCCTGTTACACAAGCAGCCCCGGTATCCTCCATGAACCTCCGGACCGCTTCCTTCCCTTTGTTGCCGGCAACAATGCTGCATCCGCTGAAATGTACCAAGCAGTTGGCGCAATTCAACCAATCGAATTGATGCAGGCTAATAGAATGACTGTTATCGTGGTCCTCTTTTTCGGAAGTCAGCCAAATTTTGCCTTCACTTCCATGCGTGGCGAAGTAGAGAATCGAACCATTATCGCACCAATTGTTCCACTCTTGTTTTAGCCAAAATTGCAATTCCGCTAGAGTCGCGCAGTCGCGCCGTGCGTAATCCCAATGCCCCGTCCTTTGCAGCATTTGCAGGATGGGCTCCACCGACGGCTCAACTTCTCCCCCCCCCTTTTTCTGCATTCGGGTTCCATTGGCCCTCAATGCAATAGATGCGCCTTTTCCACTCCATTTGGGACTCCCTCTAAACGGCCTCCGTCTTGGCGGCCAGCAAACGCTGCAACTCCTGCTGTTGCTGCCGGGATTGGCGGCAACTTTCCTTAAGGTCCTCCCTCATTGCGCCAAAAGCGCGGCCAGCATGATGATGGCTGCAAACTTGATCATCGGGGCCTTCCTCCCTAGTGTGGAAGGGGCAACCTAGTCGCCTTTCGGCGCAGTGTCAAACCCCACAAGGGCCAAGCCGAACGCTCCCTGCGGGTGCTGGGGAACCGAAAAGGGTGTGTTGCCGGAACACACCCTTTTGGTTGACCGGGCTGGATGGGGAACCGGGCGGATCGGCAAGTTTGCCGAAGGCTTCCCCTCACTGGTCGCAATGGGAATCCCTGTGTGCGCCGTTGAACTGACCCCATCCCATCCGCACAGGGCATGCCCTAAAAACCGCTCTACGGGCTTCCTAGAGAGGCGATATATTCGCCCAGGGGCAAAAAAACTGATTTCGGCGGTTTTTGCCAGTTTCGGGGTGGAACCCGCTAGTTGGCGATGATGTGCTGCCTCTCTGGGCGGTTATCGCCAAGGTCGCATTTGGCTATGTAATCCGCCCAAGCCTGCATCAGCTTCCGGCGCTGGTCCAGTAGGTCAGTGCGGGCGTATGCGGCTTCCGCCTTGTTGGGGATGGTGTGCGCCAAGGCTTGCTCCATGACTTGATGGCTTGCGCCCGACTTCTCGGCAGACCAGTCCCGGAAGCTGCTGCGGAACCCGTGGGTTGTGGCCGTGATGCCGGTCTGCAACCTAAGCCGCTCAAACTCTTTGGAGCTAATTTGGCTGGCCTTCCGCGCCGGAAACACAAGGTCGCCGTCATGCAGGCTGCGGGCCTCCCCAAGCACTTCAACGGCGCGGTTGGACAAAGGCACCCTATGCTCGGCCTTGACCTTCATGCGGCTTGCGGGGACGGTCCAGACTGCGGCTTCAAGGTCGATCTCCGCCCATGTTGCGCCGGTGATCTCGGCGCACCTTCCAGCGGTAAGCACAATGAACTCGAACGCCAGCTTGGTTGGCCGCCAGCAGTCGGCCTCCCGCACCTTGGCTATGGCTGCGGCAACATCGCCATGCGGCAAGGCAGCATGGTGCTTGGTCTGGCCGTTTGACTTTGGGAGGACTTCGTTGATGGCGTCAACGGGGTTGTCCATCCGGTGGCCGTTGGCGATGGCCCATTTCAGTACCGCGCCGATGCGATGGCGAACCCGACCGGCCAGCACCGGATTGGACCGCCAGATCGGGGTTAGCACGGCCATAACCTCCCCGGCGCCTATTTCGTCCACCGGCAAGCCCATCAACGGCTTGGCGTGGCCGTTCAAGCTGCTGCGCCAATCCCTTTCCGATTTCCCGCCGGGCTCTTCCAGCCTACGGATCGGATTTCGAGGACTGCCTTAACGCTCTCCTTGGAGGTCAGCGCCGTCGGCTTTGCGGCTTTGGCGAGTTGAGCCTTGCACCGGCGCGGGTCGCCTCCGTTGCGGGCCAGCCTATGGTTCTCCTCGGCCAACCTCCTCGCCTCGGCCAGAGTTCGATGCCAAGGCGCTCCCAACCCCATATCTCGCCTTACGCCCTGGATCGTGATTCGCTGAACCCATTGGGCGGTTCCTCTTTGGGTGATCAGCAGCGTAAGCCCGTGGCTGCGGGGACCGTCGCTGTAGCGTCCCGGCTTGTCCCCCTTCGCCAACTGCTGCACCTCCCTGGCGGTCAACGGCGACCGGGCGTCGCTCGCCCTGGACGGGCTGTTCGCCCCCGCCGGGGCCGGCGGCCGGCTGACCTACGAGGCCCGAACCGACCGCCCGGACCTGCTCGCCGTCCGCATCGCCGACGGCCGGCTGGTGCTCGACGCCAACGAGGACGGCCTGGAGGGAACGGCCGTCGTCACCGTGACGGCGACTGACCCCGACGGCCCCTCCGCCTCCCTAACCCTCACCGTCACCGTCGAGTTCGCCCGGACCGGCGCCGCCCCCAGCTGGCGCTTGGAGTGGATGCGAACCTTGCGCGAGGCCAGCGAGTAGCCCAACCCCGACAGGCCGCCGGCCTGTTTGCGCCCTCCAAACCGCTTTCCATGCGCCCTCTGGTGATCTAAGCTGCATTCACTCTGGAAACAGGGGGGCAAGCCCGTTCTGCTGAGGCTGCTCAAATCTGGGCGGCGTTGGCTGGCGGACTGCCCATAGGTGAACTAAGCCGTGATCAAGAGTTTTGCCGACAAGCGCACGGCTGCTGTCTTCACGGGCCTTGTTGTGCAGGGTCTCCCCCAACAAATTCAGGGGCGGGCCCGTGCTAAGCTCTTGGCGATTGATTCGGCCGGCAGGATCGATGATTTGCGCGTCCCACCCAGCAATCGTCTCGAAGTTTTGCGGGGTGACCGTCGGGGTCAGTACAGCATTCGCATCAATAACCAGTGGCGAATCTGTTTCGTTTGGGATGGCGGCGACGCCTTGGAAGTCGGAATTGTTGATTACCATTGAGAGAGAAAACATGACCATCAAACGCGAAGACTTGGACAGCGGGCGTGTGGATCTGTCGGAAGTAATTGCTGGAGGCCGCTTGCCGGCAGTGCATCCGGGCGACATTCTCCGTAACGACTTTCTGCAGCCGTTCGGGATGAGCGTTCTAGGGCTCGCCAAGGAACTGAAAGTGTCCCGGTCGCGCATCAGCGACGTTGTGCGGCGACGACGCACGGTCTCGACCGACACGGCGCTGCGTCTGGCCCGCTACTTCGGAACCACACCGGAATTCTGGATCAACCTGCAGGCGCGCTACGACTTGGACATGGCCAAGCATAGCCTGTGGCAGCGGGTCGAGCGCGAAGTGGCGCCTCGCGCTGCGTAATTCGGATTCCTTAACTCTTTGACGAGGTTTTGCGGGGAACGCCTTATGGACATGGACATACTGATTCGCAACGCCGACTTGGCGGACGGCAGCGGCGGCCCGGTTCGCCGGGCGGACATCGCCGTTCGGGACGGGCGCATCGCCGCGGTTACCCATGCCGGGGCGCTGCCGGCGGCCAACGCGGCCGAAGTCATTGAGGCGGACGGGCTGCTGGTCACGCCCGGCTTCATTGACCCGCACACCCATTACGACGGCCAGGCCACTTGGGATGATCGGCTGGCCCCTTCGGCAGACCACGGCGTCTCCACCGTGGTGATGGGCAACTGCGGCGTCGGCTTCGCGCCGGTGCGGCCACAGCACAAGGCCGTGTTGATCGACCTCATGGAAGGGGTGGAGGACATTCCCGGCGCCGCGCTGCACGACGGCATTCAATGGGCGTGGGAGAGTTTCCCGGAATACTTGGACGCACTGGCCGCGAAGCCCCGGGCGGTGGAGGTGGCGGCGCAGCTTCCGCACGGTGCGCTGCGCACCTACGCCATCGGCGACGACGGGGACGTCAACGGCCCAGCGACCGATGCGCAGATCGAGACCATGGCTCGGTTGGCGGCGGAGGCCGCGGAGGCCGGCGCCATCGCCTTCTCCAGCAACCGCATCACTTTGCACACCTCGGTTTCGGGGGAGGCGGTGCCGGGCACCTTCGCGGAGTCCCGGGAAGTGAGCGCCATCATGCGGGCGGCGCGGAGTAACGGGCGCAGCCTCTTTCAGGTGGTGCCGGCCGGTTTGATGGGCGAGGATCCGGAAGGCTTCCGCCGTGAGATCGCCTTTTACCGCGCCCTTTCCTTGGAGACAGGCTGCACCGTGCTCTTCACCATCGCCCAAAACAACGTCCAACCGGATCTTTGGCGCGAACTCTTTGACTTGGCGGACGCTGCCAACGCCGAGGGTGCGCAGCTAGTGCCCATGACCATCAACCGGCCCGGTGGCCTGCTTCTGAGTTGGGAGACCTTCCATCCCTTCGTGGACCGCCCCAGCTATGTCGAAGTCGCCGCCCTGCCCTTGGCGCAGCGCATGGCGGCGTTGCGCGACCCCGTCCGCCGCGAACGCATCCTCAAGGAGCCGGTGCAAACGCCGATGCTGGAGCACGCCGCCACCATTGTGATGAGCAGCCTCGGCAGCACCTTCCCGCCCAACACCGAGTGCTTGGCGGAGCCGGACCCGGCAAACAGCCTGGCCCGCCGCATCGAACGCACCGGCGTCACGCCGCTGGAGGGCCTTTACGACGCGCTTTGCGACGCCGCCGAACAGCCGAGCGGCTCCGGCTTCCTCAATGTTTTCATCGGCAACTACGCCGAAGGCAGCCTGGACGCCGTGCATGAAATGCTCTCCCACCCCGGCACCTTGGTCGGCGGCGGCGACGGCGGCGCCCATGTGACCGTCATCTGCGACGCCAGCTACCCCACCACCATGCTGCAGCACTGGGTGCGGGAGCGAACGCGGGGGCCGCGCATTCCCGTGGAGCGGGCGGTGCGCATGTTGACGCGGGACCCAGCCGAACTGCACGGCATGAAGGACCGCGGCTTGGTCGCCAAGGGCCGGCGGGCGGACCTGAACGTGATCGACCTCAACCGCATCCAGCTTGGCCCCCTGCGTGTGGAGCATGATTTGCCAAGCGGCGCCCCGCGGCTGCTGCAAGGGGCCAGCGGCTATGTGGCGACGCTGGT
The DNA here is from genome assembly GCA_958296025.1 of uncultured Pseudomonadales bacterium. Classification (GTDB taxonomy): domain Bacteria; phylum Pseudomonadota; class Gammaproteobacteria; order Pseudomonadales; family Azotimanducaceae; genus Azophilus. Next base: position 3,084,267 of record OY282430.1, on the reverse strand, counting down.
TGGCGGCCAAGTCACCAGCCGCGAGGGCCTCGACACCGGCGCCCGCCCGGGCGGCCTGTACCGGGCTTGAAGGTCCGCCGGCGGCGCCTGCATCGGGATGGTCAGGTGGCGGCGAAAACCAAGCCGGCATCTCGCCCAGCCCATCCGGGTGTGCAGAGGCGCACCCTCCGCAACCAAGTTGACTAGTATTTGACCAGTTTGAGGCTTGGTCCTATGCTCGCCAAATCATGGAGATCAGGTACAGCTCCCATGCCGTTGAGCGAATGTTTCAGCGCCGGATTTCAGCACAGGAAGTGGAAAGCCTCCTCGCCAATCCGGATGGCCTGATCAGGCAATCAAGAGACAAAGTGATCGCCCACAAGAAAATTGGCGGCAGGCGGGACAACTCAGTCGCTGTGGTCGCTCTGCAGAGGGAAGGCGCATGGGAGGTCATTACGGTCATGGTCAACTTCGAGGTGCGGAAATGAAGGTTCGTCACGACGCGGCATTGGATTATTTAACGATCGATTTTGCCGATGAAATTGAAGCAAAGTCCATCTATGAGAACGGCATCATTGTCCGCTACGGCAAGTCAGGCAATGTGGTCGGCATCGACATCACCGATTCAATGAGGCTGTTCTCCAAGTCGGACCTGATGTCATTGCGGGAGGTTTGCGATTATCTCGGGGTCTCCGAATCAACCGTCAGGCGGCGCATCAGAGCCAGGAAAATCAAGCACGTTAAGGAAGGCAATCGATACCGCTTCAAGAAGGCCGACATCATCAATCTGGATGGGTGATTTGGCTAGCCGTTCGTAATTTTTCGGCATTTTTTGGTCTTTTCATACCAAATTAATACGTTGCCTGAAAATTAAACTGGCGCAAGGTCACCAGAAGGCAGTGCGTAAGCATCTGCAGCAGGCCGGCGCTGCGCCGAAGGGACCCACCGGGAGCGGCGCGGGCCGACGCCCATGCCGGGCATGGTGCTGCACCATGACGCCAGCACCCATGCGTGGGTTTCGGGCGTGACGTGGGACTTGGTGGTGATGATGGACGACGCCACGAACGAGATTTACTCGGCGTTCTTCTGCGCTGAGGAAGGCACCGTGAGCAGCTTGCTGGGGGTGCGCGAAGTCCTTGAGTCAAAAGGGCTTTTCTGCGAGCTGCGCATGGACTGGGGCAGCCACTACTGGCGCACCGCCGGAGCGGGCGGTGCGCATGTTGACGCGGGACCCAGCCGAACTGCACGGCATGAAGGACCGCGGCTTGGTCGCCAAGGGCCTGCGGGCGGACCTGAACGTGATCGACCTCAACCGCATCCGCCTTGGCCCCCTGCGTGTGGAGCATGATTTGCCAAGCGGCGCCCCGCGGCTGCTGCAAGGGGCCAGCGGCTATGTGGCGACGCTGGTTGGCGGCCAAGTCACCAGCCGCGAGGGCCTCGACACCGGCTCCCGCCCGGGCGGCCTGTACCGGGCTTGAACGGCGGCCCTAGTTCACGGTCTTAGAGACGGTCATTACAAGAAACGGCGAAACTCCTCATTGGTCAAATTCGCATCCCGAACAATGCCCCCCATAGTGATGGCGTTGATGGGATTGTGTTGCGGAATGGTGAGGATGCGGATGCCATCCGACATCACAATGTGCTTGCCTTGGCGGACAATGCGGAAACCTGACTTTTCCAGCGCACGGACAGCCCGCTGATGGTTTACTCCGTGCAGCTTCGGCACTGTTACACCGCAATGTCCAGCTTGCGCACTTCGGCGTTGGGAGCATCCTGAAGCAAGTCGTCAATAGTGGCGAGGTATTCTTCAATCGCGCTGCGTATGTTCTCCAACGCTTCAGGTTCAGTAGCTCCTTGGGACCAGCATCCCGGCAGCCCGGGACAGGAGACGCTGTATCCTTCCTCCGACTTCTGCAGAACGACCTTGTATTGCATGGCGAACTCCCGTTGGTGGGCAAAGTGCTTGGTCTTGAATGTGGGGAACCAAAAAGTTTACGGAGGCTCTACGCAGACAGGGCGGTTCCCCGGATCACCCGCCCTGGCCTTGCGCCGGTGTCCTGATCGTTCTGGCGGGTTTTCACCCCCGCCACAAAGGTGTTCAAGTAGCCTTGGGCGGACTGCAGGATGCGGCTGCCGCCGGCCGGCAGGTCGTCATGCACCTCCAAGCGGCCTAGCTGCAGGCGCTGCAGGTCGAACAGGTTGAGGTCCGCCCGCTTGCCTACCTCTAGGCTGCCCCGGTCGTGCAGGCCGAACAGTTCGGCGTTGCGCTGGGTCTGCTTGTGGACGATCAATTCAATCGGCAGCCTCGGCCCGCGGCTGCGGTCCCGCACCCAATGGGTCAATTGGTAGGTTGGAGCCACGGCGTCGAAGATCAGGTTCACATGGGCGCCGGCGTCGGAAAGGCCGATGGTGGTGTGCGGATGCTGGAGCATTTCCTCGATCACGCTGAAGGTGCCGTCCGCGAAGTTGGCGCCCAACAGAATGGCGAAGCGGTCGCCATCGCCGCCGGTCAGGTAGTCGTATGTGTATTCGGCGATGTCCTGGCCGGCCGCGGCGGCCAAGGCGCCCATGTTGCCGGCGGGTTCCGGTTCGTAGTTGATCGGCATCTCGATGGGGAACATGGCCGGCGCCGCCATGGCCAGCAACCCGTAAACGTTGGCCATCACGCCAAGCTGGTCCGGCGGCACGTCCCGGTCCTTGAGGATGGCGGCCTTCACCTCTGGCTTGCGCATCTGCGCCAGCCGTTCCGCAAAGGGCAAATCGGCCAGCTTCAGATAGGTCTCCCGGCGTTGAAACATGTGGTAGGAGCGCAAGCTGGTGACGAAGCCGATGGGCCGGCTGGCCACCTGCGGGCGGATGGACAGGCCGGAGGCGTTGGCCTGCTCGACGATCTTCAGGCAGTTGCGCCATTGCTGCGGACGGTTGCCGTTCTGCACCAAGGTGAACGTGCATTTGCGGCCGCTGGCCCGCGCCACCTCCGCGAACAGCGCCACCTCCTGTTCCGTGGTCCACTTTTCCGGGCCGGCGATGTCCCCAACCACGCCGGCCGGCACCGCCTGGAACACCCCGAGGCCAACGGCTTTCATGGCCCGGCCGATGGCGAGCAGTTCGGCCTTCTCCGCGAAGGTGCCGGGTATCGGCTCCCCGGAGACCGAGCGGTGGCCGACGGTTCTGGAGGTGGAGAAGCCCAAGGCCCCGGCCTGCAGCCCCTCCTGCACGATGCGGCCCATGGCGGCCAAGTCTTCGTCCGTGGCGTCCTCATGGCGCAGGGCGCGCTCCCCCATCACATAGTTGCGCACCGCGGAGTGCGGAACTTGGGTGCCCACGTCCATGCTGAAGGCGCGGCCGGCCAAGTAGGAGATGTACTCCGGGAAGGTCTCCCAGTTGCCCCATTCGATGCCCTCGTGCAGGGCGGTGCCGGGAATGTCCTCCACGCCCTCCATGAGTTCCACCAAGCGCTGTTCGCCGCCGGGCGGGCAGGGCGCGAAGCCAACCCCGCAGTTGCCCATGACGATGCTGGTGACGCCTTGGCTGAAGGAGGGGTTTAGCTGATCGTCCCAGCTCACCTGCCCGTCGTAGTGGGTGTGAACGTCCACCCAGCCGGGCGTGGCCTGGGCGCCGGTGGCGTCAATGGTCTCCTTGGCCGGCCCGTCAACCTTGCCGACCGCGGCGATTTTGCCCTCGGCAATGGCGATGTCCCCGCTGAAGGGCGGCACACCGGTGCCATCGACGATGGTGGCGTTCTTGATGAGGTAGTCGTGCATGTCCTCTCCAGTTGGTCCAAAGTCCGGCGAATTGGACGGCCAACAGCGTTAGTGCAGGGTTTTTTGGCTCTGCTGGCGCAGCGCCTCCGCGTAAAGCACATCGAAATTAACCGGCGCCAAATGCAGCGCCGGGAAACCGCCCTTAATCGTTAGGCTGTCCACCGTCTCCCGGGCGTAGGGGTAAAGGGTAGTCGGGCAGACGGTGCCTAGCACCCGCTGCAGCAACTCCCCTTCGACCCCTTCGATGTTGAACAGGCCGGCCTGCTGCACCTCGACGATGAAGGCGGTCTTGCCGCCCTCCAGCTTGGCGTTGAGGTTGACCGTCAGCACGATCTCGAAGCGGGTGCCGTCCACCCGGTTGGATTTGGTGTTGATGTCCGCCTGAATCTCCGGCGCCCAGTTCTCGGTGAAGACCTGCGGGCTTTTCGGGGACTCCCAGGAGGCGTCCTTCAAGTAGATGCGCTCCAGCCGCACTTGGGCGGTGACCTGTTCGCTCATGATTTCACCATCGGTAAACTCTGGTTGCGCCATTCGGCCAATCCCCCCTTCAGCCGCACCACGTTTTGAAAGCCGTGCTTGCGCAGCAGCACCCCAGCGGTGCCGGAATGCTGGCCCATCTTGCAGGACACGACGATGGCTCGCTCCTTGTGCTTGCTGAGCTCATCGAGGCGGCTGTTCAGGGCGGAGAAGGGGATGTTGACGGCGTTGACGATATGCCCGGAATCATATTCCCGCCGGTCCCGCACATCAAGGACCAAGGCGTTTTCCCTGTTGACCAGTTCCACCAATTGCTGCACGGAGACGGAGCGCCCGCCGCGCCGCATCTCGTTGTGGATGAACAGCGCCAGCAGCAGCACGAAGGCGCCGCACAGATAGGGATGGTTGCCGATGAAGGTGAAGACCTGATCCATGGCCGGTCCAGCACGGAAACCGGCAATTATACAGGCTCAAGCACTGGCAAAAAGGCCGCTGCGCCCGACGGGGCTGACGCGAAGTGGCGAAAGAACCAACGGCGGCGGCTGCAATGCGCCGCTTGCCGATTGGGGAAACAAATTAGATAAGTTAATTATATAATTTTCTGCTACACTGCGCCGCGGGTGAATTCGGCGCGGTGCGGTGGGCTGACAGATGACCAAGGGTAGCTGCTTGAATTTTTGGGCAATTTTTTCTTTGGGCTTACAGCAATGCCACCCGACCATGCTGCTGGAATGCAGGAGTTTCATTGCATTTTTGTGCGCAATGCGGGGAAATCAACTGGAGGGTTGACCGATGAATAAGCGTAACTGGTTGAAATTTCTAGCCATTTCTTTTGGCATCGCTGCGGCGCCGGCGGGCGGCGCCCAAGTGCTGGAGGAAATTGTCGTAACCGCGCAAAAGCGCGAGCAGAACCTGCAGGAGACGCCCGTGGCGGTCACGGCGTTCGCCGATGGGTATCTGGACAAGTTTCAGATCGACGACATCGAGGACATCACCTCGCGCACGCCCGGCGTCGCCATGTTGAGCTTCAACCGCTCGGAGTCGCACATCACGATGCGCGGCGCCTTTTCATCCAATTCGGACCCATTGGCGGACCGAACCTTCGGCATATTCGTGGACGACGTTTACTACAGCCGCGAATACGAGATGGCCCTTGACTTCGTGGATCTAGAGCGAATCGAGGTGCTGCGCGGGCCCCAGGGCACCCTGTTTGGCCGCAACGTCGTGGGCGGCGCCATCAACGTCATCACGGAAACGCCGGATGAAACCCCTCGGGGCTTGGTCGACGTCTCCTACGGCCAATACGACGGCACCGGCAACGGCCTATTCACGGTGCGCGGCAAGGCTTCCGGCCCTCTTGCGGAGCAGGTTTTCGGCAGCTTGACCTTCAAGCATGACGACACCGGCGGCTGGTCGGAGAACGCCTTGCTGGACGATGCGGAGATGGGCGGCGGCAAGCTAACCACCCTGCGCGGCAAGCTGCGCTGGGCTGGGGATGCCGCCGATGTGGTCTTGGGCGCCAACTACACCAAGGACAACGGGCAGGGCACCCCTTGGTTCCTGCTGGTGGGGGATCCGGAGTTGGATCCCGGCGTCGTCAGGAACACAGCCGAAAATACCGGCGGCAAGTTCAACGACACGGATGTGGCGCAGGTGGACACCGCCGGCCAAAACGACAAGGAGCTCTACGGCTTGGATCTGCATGTCGATTGGGATCTGCCGATGCTTGGCGGCTCGACCGTGACTTCCATCACCGCTTGGCGCCGCTCGACGGCGAACTTCCTGAATGACGACTTGGCCTCGACCAGCACTGGGGTCAACTTTTTGTTTTCGGCGGACAACAAGCACAAGCAGTTCACCCAGGAGCTGCGGCTGGCCGGGGAGACGGAGCGGTTGAATTGGTTGGTTGCCGCCTACTATCTCTCTTCGGACGGCTACTTCGACCAGCTGTTCGACGTCAACTTTGGGCTTTCCGGGTCGGGCCTGAACTTCCTGTTGTCGAACGGGCTTTTGGGCAACCCGCCGCCCTATCCGCCGTTCCCCTTGGGCATCGACGGCTTCTTCGGCTTCAACGACGACCTGCGCCAGGAAGGCACCGTCAAGTCCATCGCCCTGTTCACCCACAACACCTACGCCTTAAACGACTGGCTGAACTTCACCGCCGGGCTGCGCTGGACCAAGGACAAGAAGTCGGGCTACGCCAACAATGTCGGCAACCCCTTCCCCAGCGGCATCTTCATCATTGAAAACCACAATGTAACGTTCAGCAAAAGTTGGCAGGCGTGGACACCGAAGTTCATTCTGGACGGCACTTTCGATGAGGTCGGGCCGTTCGATACGCTGTTTGTTTACGCATCCGTCGCACGGGGCTTCAAATCCGGGGGGTTCGTCAGCAGCGTGACGGCCGAGGCGTCCAGCACGCCGATTGAGCCGGAACTCGTCTGGAGCTACGAAGGCGGTGTGAAGTCGGTGTTTTGGCGGGAACGGGCGCACCTGAACCTGACCTATTACCGGGCGGACTACAAGGACTTGCAGACAACCATCATTCCAACGGGCGGCAGGTCGTTTGCTACGGTGAACGCCGGCAAGGCCCAGGTTGACGGCATTGAACTGGAGGCCATGGCGCTGCTCACCGAGCAACTGCTGTTCAACTTCACCTACGCTTGGACCGATGCGCGGTTCACCAGCTTCGTCATCCCGCCGGACCGGGACTTCACCGGCAACCGAGTGGCGCAGTCGCCGGAGCACTCCTGGACCGCGGACCTCAGCTACACCGCCCAAGTGGGGCCGGGCGAGGCGCAACTGTCGCTGAACTACGCCTACCGTGGGGATTCCTACTTCGATGCGGACAACGTGACGCTGGAGTCGATCATCGATGACACGGACTTCGGGCAGTTTAACGTCACCGCGTCCTACCGTTGGCAGGACTGGCAGGTCAGCCTGTGGGGCAAGAACCTGAACGATGATCGGGCGGTTTACAATGGCCTGACGGTCTTCGGCCAGTTCAGCCAGTTGAGCCCGACGGAGGTTTTTGCGGGAGAACCCTTCATTTCCGGCGTCGTCAGCCCGGGCCGTTCCTACGGGCTGACGGTCAGGAAGAGTTGGGGGGATTATTGAGGCCGTTCTTCAGCTCCAGCAACGCCCGTTCGGCGCGGGTGCGGATGGCTTCAACCTGCTTCACCAGCTGTTGGAACTCCTGCCCGGAAAACTCCCCGAACATGGTTTGGTCCATGCGCCGCCGTATGTCGTAGAAGGCGTTGACCTTGTGAATGGCTTGCGGAGTCAGCGACAGCAAAACGATCCGCTTGTCCTTCTGCGACGGCCGGCGGCGCAGGTGGCCGCTTTTTTCCATCAGTTTCGACTGCGCCGTAACGAACGTGGATTTGACGTGCAGCTTGTTGGCTATTTCGCCAACTGAAACCCCTTCGCCTTCGTCCAGATAGTCCGTGGCGGTCAGGACGTTCCACTGCGGGCCGGTGATGCCGGCCATGCCGGCCCAGATGCTGCGGATGTTCCCCAAGTGGCTGGCGATGGAGAAAAAATCCCAAATGAGGGTCAACAACAGCCGTCCGGCCTCGTCGGAAGACAGATCGGAGATGGAGATGATCGGGGGATTGGGCTTCAGTTTCGACTTCTTGGCCATTTTCGATCAGGCGTCCGTTGCAGGGATAGGTTAGTAGCCGTCAACCGCCAAGTGCGCCTTGAACGCTTCGTAGGAGACCGATGGAAATCCGTGGGAGGGGGCTAGGAGCTTGACCTGCAGGCCCTGTTCGCGGATGCCCCTGTCCAAGTCAACGCCGCCCATTGGAGTTTTGTCCGGTATGTCTTCGCCGGGGGAATACAGGTCGCCGTTGAACAGGATCTGCTCCTTCTCCACCCACACCATGACCATGTCGGTGGTGTGCCGGTTTCTTACCGGGTAAACCGCCACCGGCCGCAAAGGGTCCTCAATGCGGTAGGCACCGTCGCCCGGCACCTTCGCTATTTTAGCCGCAACCGGGTTGCGGTCGTAAGCGTCCGGCAGAATCTTGGACTTTGGCCGGCCAAACAAGCGCCGATAGTGGCTTTCCGCCAGCTCGTGGGCCACCAGGACCGCGCCGGCCGCCACATAGGGCCGGACGCCGCCGACATGATCCAAGTGGAAATGGGTCAGCACCACATGGCTTAGGGGTTTGCCGGGAATGTTCTGCGCGGTCCATTCGATGATGGCTTCCCCTCTTAAGTCCTGATAGCCCGGCTCGATCACGACGACGCCAGCGGATTGCTCCACCACCAGGGTTCTTAGGGCGTCATCCGGCGTGACGCTGAGCGAATGCACGCCGGGGCTCAGTTCGGTTGGATTGATCTTGGGCTTGACGGTGGGCTTCGGCGAACCGGCGTGGGAAATGCCTTGGATCCATTGGCTTAGGCGGCGGCCCCGATCGGCCAGCGCCGCATCGTGGGAGGCCGCGACGCCTTCGGGTTGGGTGAAGGCTGCGGGGTCGAAATCCGGGTTCACCGCTATTGCGGAGCGTCGCACCTCCAGGCTTGGGGTGCCGGCAATGGACAGCATGACGTGCATTGGAAAGTGCTGGCCTTCGACTTCCCGCCAGTCGTTGTAAGTGGCCTCCACCGGCACGTCGCCATAATACAGATCGTGCTCCATGGTGGCCAGCTTGCTGATGCGGCCGGTCTCGCCATGAACGTGCAGGGTAATCGGATAAACCGAGTCTTGGATGACCAATGGATAATGCCGCACATCGTCCAATTTGGCGGCGGCCCGCCAACGCAGGTACCAGTTGGCGTCCACAAAGTAGTTTCCGCCGGTGGACAATTCCAGGAAATAGCCGTCCTGCAAACGGCGCACCCAGTCATCCTGCACCAGCACCGTGCGCTGCTGCTGGCTTTCGTCAAAGTAGAGCGTTATGGGGAAAACTTGGTCATCGTCCAACTGCAAGCCGGCCGGGCTGTTTTCTGCGCTGGATGGCAGCAACAGCGAGGGATCCGCCAATGCCTCCTGCACCATGAGATGCGGGTTCAACAGGCGCTCCGTCTTCAGGGTGATGGCCCAGCGGTCTGGCGACATGGCCTGCCGGCCGGCCTCCGCCTCCGCCGACTTGTCGTAGTAGAAGTCCCTGCCCAGAATGTAGCCGGAACCGCCCAGCACCAGTTCCGTGACGTTGCGCGGCATTCGATACAAATTGGTGTGCGCGTAGTCCAGCCGCAGCCGTTCGCCGGCGATGTCGTGCAGCACCTGAACGTCGGACAGGGTGGCGCGGACCAAGCCGGAACCCGGCTCGAGGCCCATGCCCAATTCGTATCGGTCCCGCGTTGCCTGCATGGAGAAACCCGCCAGCCTCTCTAGTGCGTCGCGTCCGCCCAAGCCCTCAACGGCCATCTGCAAAGCCGCCTGCGGGTCGATGTTTGTTGCAGCCTCTCGCACTAGGCTTTCGGCGGCCGGGCTTGAATCGCCGGCATTGTCGGCGCAAGCGGCCAGCAAACAGGAAAGGACAGCCGCTAGGACGCCCGTTGGCGCCAGGCCGGTCGTTGCTCTTGACTGCAACATGGTTCAAACCTCCACTGGATTGGTACGCGTCGCCGCCGCAATGATTTTGGCGGAGGCGTTCAGGGGGCCGCCGCCTGAGTGCGCAGCAGCTTGTGGGTTAGGGGATAGGCCGCTATCAGCGCTGCGGCGAGGGCGTAGAGGACTGCCGGGGCCGCCCCAATCGCCAGCTTGATGCCGGTCAGGGCGCTTGCCGGCTGAACGGCGTCGCCGGTTGTTGATTCAACGTATCCGGTGGTCGCCAAGAGCGCCCCGGTGAGCAGACCACCGAGCGCTAAGCCGGTTTTCTCAAAGGCCGTCATGCAGCCGGCGAAGATGCCTCCCCGCTGAACGCCGGATTGGACGTAATCCCATTGGATGATGTCCGGCAGCATCGCCCAGCAAGCCACTTGGCTGCCGCCGAAGCCGATGCCTAGGAGAACGGTGATCGACAGCAGAACCGACAATTCCCCCTGGTCTAGGAACAGGGCGGCGGAGGTCAGGGCCATCAGCCCAAGGGCCGCGACCAAAACCTGATGCTTTTCCCAGCGCCGAGTCGCCAAGGTCCAGAAGGGAATGGAGGCGATCGCCGGCACGTTCACCGACAACCAGATCGTGCCGAGAATTTCATCCCGGCCAAGAATGTTGCCGGCGTAATAGGGAATGGAGGCGACGAAGCAACCGAAGCTGCACAGGTAGGCGATGAAGCTGAGCATGAAGATTCTGAACGGCCGGTTGCTGAGCGCCACCTTGAACTGTTCGATAATGGGCAGGGCCGTTGTTTCCTCCTCGATGAGTTGCGCCTTGCGTGTGCCGAAGAAGGCATAGACGAAGGCGGCGCCGCAGATGAAGCCGATGACGACGGACATCATGGAGTAGCCGTCCTGCCCGCCGCCGCCCAGCGCGATGAGCTTGGGCGCCAAGGCGCCGCCCAACAGGCCGCCGCAGAAGGAGAACGCCGCCCGGGTGGACATCAGCTTGGTCCTTTCGTGGGGGTCGGAACTGAGTTCGGCCGGCAGGGCGTAATAGGGCACCATGAAAATGGTGACCCCCAGTTGCATGACGACGTAAAAGCCCACCACATAGGCCAGCCGGGCGGGGACGGACGCGAAATCCGGGCAGTTGAACAACAGCGCCAGCGCCAAGCTCGTCACCAGCGCCCCCAACAGGAAATAGGGCCGGCGGCGGCCCCAACGGGACTTGGTGCGGTCGCTGAGCAGCCCCATGAGCGGATCAGTCACCACATCGAGCAATCTCGGCGCGAACAGGGCGGCGCCGGCCAGGGCGGCGGAAATGGCCAAGGTGTCCGTCATGTAAACCAGCAGCAGCAGGTTGGGAATCTGCAAAGACAGGGCCGTGCCGATGCCGGCGAAGCCGAACCCGATGTAGGGGGGCTTGTTCCCAGCAGTGTTCGGCATCGGCGCGGGCACCCGCTAGCGACGGGAGTTGTGCTGGTAGTAAGGCGTCCATTGCCGGCGGTCATGCCAGCCGTCGTAGAAGCCCCTGAGGTGCGGCAGCAGCTTGGCGCCCAGTTCCCCGCGCCGCCGTTCGTCGGGGCTTAAGGGTGCGCGCAGGGAGTCGGCCAGTTCGGCGAGGGCCGCTTGCTTATCGACCTTCGTAAACTGGCCGTCCTTCAGGATGGCCTCCCCAGCCACCAGCACCGTCTTGACGTTGGCTGATTTGGCACGGCGCAAAACCGCATCCAGGGCCGGCGTGTCTTCGTGTAGGTAGGGGAAGGCGATTTCCTCCCAGTCCATCATCACGATGTCCGCCGCCCGGCCCGGCGCCAAAACGCCGATGTCCGCCCCGAAGCCGGTTGTCAGGGCACCGTTTTCGGTGGCCATCCGGAAGACCTCCGGCGCGGTGGGGACCACCTCATCCATGCCCGGCGTTCTGTGCAGATCCAGGACCAGGCGCATTTCCTGCAGCATGTCCCGGTCGTCGTTGATGCCGGCCTCGTCGATGCCGATGGCCACCCGCACGCCCTTGGCGGCGAATTGCTGCAGCGGCGCGATGCCGCTGCGCAAACGCAGATTGGAGCTGGGATTGGTGCAGATCATCGTGCCGGTTTCGGCGGCCAAGTCGATGTCCTGCTCGTTCAGCCACACGCCGTGCCCCAGCGTCAGATGCGGCCCCAGAAAACCCATTTGGTGCAGGTGGCCGACCGCCGACATACCCGTGCGCCGCCGGGCGTACTCCCTTTGATAGGGGGTCTCGTCGAGGTGCATGTGCAGGCCGACGCCGTACTTCAGGGCGTGTTCATGCAGCTTTTGCAGCAACTCGTCGGAGCACCAATGCAGGTTCGCCGGGGCCAGCTGTATGCGGATGCGCTGCGACCCGCGCCAACGCTCCCACAATTCGACAAACACCGAAAACACCTCGTCAAGAGGCATGGACACCGCCTCCAGCAAGGCGGCCAGTTCGCCGCCGATGGCCGGCGGCAGGGAGCGGATGAAGCCCTCGTCCGCATCGAGGACGAAGCGGTTTTGGTCCGGCATCGAGAACGAGTAGGACGCCCGCATGCCAATGGCCTGATAGGCCCCGAGGATCTGCTCGGCCCGCGCGATCACGTCCGGGACGCCGCCGCCCAGCCAGCCGTGCAGATGCTGCACCGTGGTCACGCCGGATTCGACGAGTTCGAATGCGGAGTAGAGCGTGTCCAGATGGCGGTCAACGAACCGGGCGCCCAGGCGGCTGGCAATCCACAACTCCAGGTTGTGGTCGGGGGAACCCAACTGAAACGGCGTCAACCCGATGTGGTGATGGCTGTTGACGAACCCCGGCAGCACGATGTGCCTGGCGGAACCCAGCACCTCGTCCGGCTGATGCTTGGCCGCCAACTCCCGGTAGGGGCCGACCTCGACGATGACGCCGTTCTCTTGGAAGACGGCGCCGTCATCAAGCACCTGCGCATCGGTTCGGCCTATGGCCTTGCAGACGACGTACTTGCCGCGAATGAGCGAAGAACTCATGGTGCCTGCCGTTGCGCCTGTTCGTGGAATTGCAGATGTCTCTTGAAGTCTTCGTAGCGTGCCGTGTTGTAGGGTACGTCTGGGCGCGCGTGGGAGCTGGCGATGAACCGGACGCTTAAACCGTTCGCCTGAATGGTCTTTTCCAGGTCGAGGCCGGTCAGCGGCACTTCGGCCGGCACCTCCTCCACCTTGTTGCCCGGTGAGTAAAGGTCGCCGTTGTAGAGAACGCCCTCGTTTTCCACCAGAACCGCCACCCCGTCGGAGGAGTGCCTGTTGAAGACAGGGTAAACCGAAACGGGCCGCTCTGGGTCTTCAAGCCGCAGGGATTCACCGGCCTTGACGCCAATCACCTTGGCGGGAACGGGATTTCGGTCCAGCGCATCGGGCATGATGATTCTGCCGGTGCGGCTGAGGTTCGCCAAATAGTAGTCCCTCGCCGCCTCGTGGGCCACCACCGCGGCACCGGCGGCAACGAAGGGCCTGACCCCGCCCACATGGTCCACATGGTAATGGGTCAGGATGACATGGCTGATCGGCTTGCCCGGAAACCGCTCGTTCATCCAGGCGATCATGAGGTCGCTCTTCAAGTCCTCCAAGCCGGGGTCAACGGCGATGACCCCGTTTTCCTGCTCCACCACAAGCGTCCTGATGGAGTCGTCATCCTCCACATTGGCCCGCAGGAAGTGCAGGCCCGGCTTGAACTCGGCAGCCTCTATCTTCTCCGGCCTGCCCAGCGGCCTCGGCGAACCGGCATGGGCCAGCCCCAGTATCCACTGGCTGACGCCGGCGCCGCGCCGGGCGGCGATTTCGTCATGTTCGTAAACCACCCCTTCCGGGCGGGAGAAGATCGCCTCATCAAATTGAGGGTTGACGGTGATCGATGAGCGGTTGACCTCCAGGGCCGGGGTTGCGGCAACCGAAACCTTGATTTGCGAGGGAAACTGAACGCCATCCAGATCCCGCCAATCGTGGTAGGTCGCCTCCAGCAGGACGTCGCCGAACGCCCAATCGTTCTCCATGGTCGCCAGCTTGTGGATGCGCCCGGTTTGCTTGTTCACATACAGGTATAGCGGGTAGAGCGCATCCTCAATGGTGAGCACCCGATAATTCGCAAGATCCAGTTGCCGGGGCGCCTGCCAACGCTGGAACCACTGCCCGTCCACGACGATGTTGCCGTTGGTGGCCAGTTGGACCAAGTCCGTGCCCTCCCACTTTTGCAGCCATTGCTCGTTGGTCAGCATACGGCGGAAATTGGTGGCCCCATCGAAGGTCAGGGCAACCGGGTACACGGCTTGTTCGTCCAAGACCACCATCGTGTCCGGGAACTCCGCCCCGCCCAGCGAGGCCATGTTTGGGTCCTTTAGCGTTTGCCGCAAAAGAATGTGGGGGTTCAGTAGGCGTTCGGTTTTCAGCGCCATGGCCATGCGGCCGGGGTTCAGGGGGGCTGCGGCGAGGCGGGCCTCCCCGTAGATGTCGTCCCGACCAATGATGTATCCGGCTCCTTCGACGATCAATTCCGTGACCTCAACGGTCAATCCGTAGAGATTGGCGTGCCTGAAATCCTGGCGCAGCCGCTCGCCATTGAGGTCGTAGGAGATATGCGCTGCGGACGAGACCGACTTGAAGAGGCCGCCGCCCGGTTCGATTCCCATTCCCATGACGTAGCGGTCTCTTGTGGAGACCGCGGAAAACCCGGCCATGTTCATCAGGGACAGCTTGCCGCCAATGCCTTGGTAGGCCAGCTCGAGCACCTCGTTGACGGCTTCCGTGTCGGCTGGTCGCGCAGCGGGGCCAGCATCGGTCGCCGTTGCATCGGCTGGCCCCCCCTCGCAGGCCGCGAGCAAGCCCAACATGGCGGCCCCCAGCAGGATTTGCCGCCAATGATCCGTCCTGAGTCTCGTCAACCACATGATTTCAGCCCTCCCGTGCGCGTTGCAGCCTGGCCAGCGGAGCCCCCAAGGCGCACCGCTTGGACCTGTCCGCCCCGCTTGATCCGCTCCCGGCCCATTAGTAAAGTTGATTATGTAAGTTTATTACATAAAATGCCCCGGGCGTAGGGAGATTTTCCTTGGAGCATCGCTTGGTGGATTCGCGGTCCAATGCAACCGCCCTGTGCAGGGCGGGGATGGGCGTGGTCGCCGGCGTCAAGCTGGTGTGCCATCCAAGGCGATGTACGAGACCTTGGAGGGCCGGAGCGTGACCGGGAAGTGGTTTTTGCAGATGAAGCAGGCCGAACAAACGGCCAAAGGAGATGACAAATGAATTGCCTCGCTCGCCCATCATTTCGCCCCAGCGCGGCCCTTGGCGCAATAGGCGGAATAAAGCTCTGGGTTCTTGTGCTGGCCTTGCCTGTGGCCTTTCCTTTTTTGGCGCAAGCTGCTACGGAGGTTGAGCCATCGGCGGCAAAGCCCTTGGCGCCGGGGCAGAAAATCGCCGGTTACAAAGCGCTTCGGTTTGAACGGCCCTACATCGTTCAACGCCTCACCGAGCGAACCTACTGGGTAGCGGTTGAAACCAACAACCTGATCTTCCATGTTGGTGACCGCGGCGTCTTGGTGTTCGACCCCATGTCCGGTCGGCGCGCGGAAATTGCCATTCGGGCGATTGCGACGGTGACGGACCTGCCGGTCACCGCACTGGTCTATTCGCATAGCCATCTGGACCACATTGGCGAAGCGCCGGTGTTTGCGGCGGCGGCCGAGAAGAACGGCGTCAACTTGCGGATCATCGCCTCCCAGGCCACCGTGGATGAAATCAAGCGCCACGGCAAGCCGGTGCCGATGCCTACGGAGGTGGTGCCGATACCGGTGGGGGAGTTCACCTTTGAAGACCTGACCGTGCGGATTTTCACTGGCGGCAAGCGGCACAGCATAGACGCCTCCATCTCCCATTTGGTGCAGGAGAAGGTGGTGCATGCCCCGGATTTCTTCGTTCCGGGCAGCCTGCCGTTTGAGAATTTCGATTTTTCCCTGGACATGAAGGGGTTTGAGGACGACCTGGAGCAGCTCATCGGCTTGGACTGGAACTTCTTCAACGACGGACATGGCAACATCGGCTCAAGGGAGGATGCGCTGTTCATGCGCGAGTACATCGCCGAGCTTAGGGCGGCCTGCCTAGCGGCGCTGGGGGAAATTCCCTTTGAGAATTTCATCGACCCGGCGAAGCACCGCTACGTCTATTCCCTGGAATGGGTTGCCAAGCTGGCGGAGGTTGCCAAAGGGAAAATGGATCCGAAATTCACGAGCCTGGAGGAGTTTGACCACCTGTTCGAGAACCATGTCATGTTCATGGTGGTGAACACCTCCCTGCACCAATCCCCGGACATCGTCCCACAGGCGGAGCAGTCTGCCGAAGCGGGCAAGACGCCGTGACGCCTAGCCCAGATAATGCTAACAGACCCTTGAGCAGCGGATGCTTGAGTGGGAGTTTGCTAGCGCAGATGAAATGAACCCATCGGATACGTCTTGGAGAAGGGAAATGACACGCGACAGATGGCAACGGGGGCTTGCCTTTGAGCCCTTGGCGTTTTTGACGGCTCTGGTGATGGCCTGCTCGGCCTCGGTGGCGGCGCAGGAGGCCGCGGAGGTTCCGCCATCGGCGGTCAAGGCGTTGGCCCCAGGGCAGAAAATTGCCGGGTATGATGCGTTGCGATTCGAGCAACCCTACATCATTCAGCGCCTGACCGAGCGGGCCTACTTCCTGGCAGTGGAAACCAACAACCTCACCTTCTACGTTGGCGATGAGGGCGTTCTGGTGTTCGACCCCTTGTCCGGCCGACGGGCGGCGATTGCCCTTCAGGCCATCGCCACGGTGACGGACTTGCCAGTCACCGCGCTGATGTATTCGCACAGTCATTTGGACCACATCGGCGAAGCGTCGGTTTTCGTG
Organism: uncultured Pseudomonadales bacterium; assembly: GCA_958296025.1. Classification (GTDB taxonomy): domain Bacteria; phylum Pseudomonadota; class Gammaproteobacteria; order Pseudomonadales; family Azotimanducaceae; genus Azophilus. Next base: position 3,067,666 of record OY282430.1, on the reverse strand, counting down.
GCGGCGGCCAAGAAGAACGGGGTCAACCTGCGGATCATCGCCTCCCAAGCGACCTTGGCTGAAATAGAGCGCCACGGCAAGCCCGTGCCTCGGCCGACGGAGATCGTCGCGACGCCGGAGGGGGAGTTCACCTTTGAAGAGCTGACCGTGAAGGTATTCACCAACGGCACGCGCCACAGCGTTGATGCCTCAACCGCTTATTTGCTGGGGGAGGGAGTGGTGCATGCGCCGGATTTCTTCGTTCCCGGCCACCTGCCCTTTGAGAACTTCGATTTCTCCTTGGACATCAAGGGGTTTGAAGACGACTTGGCGCTGCTCAAGCGCTTGGACTGGCAGTTCTTCAACGATGGACACGGGAACATAGGGTCAAGGCAAGATGCGCTGTTCCAGCAGGAATACATTGACCAGCTGCGGGCGGCGACTCTGGCTGGCTTGCAGGCACTCCCCTTTGCGGATTTCATCGACCCGACTAGGCACCCGGATCTGTATTCCTTGGATTGGGTGGCGAAGTTGGCGGAGGCCGCAAAAAAGGAGATGGATCCGAAATTCACGCGCCTGGAGGAATTCGACTACCTGTTCAAAAACCACGTCATGTTCATGATCGTGAACATCTCCTACCACCAGTCGGGCATGGTGGTTCCGCAGGCGGAGTGATCCGCTAGCCGGGAATTGCACCAAGGCTTCGTGCCGCAAATCGCGACGTGCGGCTTCGAGGCCTTGCCCCGGTGCGGGTTGGGCGGGACTGGCGTACCGGCAAGCCCTGGGAGCGCATCGCCAGCTGGTCCGGCTGCAAGCTGCACTTGGTGGCCGACGCCAAGCATGAGATTCCGGTGGCGTTCTCCGTGGAGCGGGCTTCGGTCTCCGAGCGGAAGGTGCTGCCGAGGGAAAGGCTACAGCGCAAGTGTCTCGGGAACAAATTAGATAAGTTAATTATATAATTTCGTGCTACGCTCTGGCTTGGATGAACTCGGCGCGGTTCGGTGGGCTGACGGATGACCAAGGGTAACTGCTTGAATTTTTGGGCAATTTTTTCTTTGGGCTTACAGCAGCGCCACCCGACCATGCCGCTGGAATGCAGGAGTTTCATTGCATTTTTGTGCGCAATGCGGGGAAATCAACTGGAGGGTTGGTCGATGAATAAGCGTAACTGGTTGAAATTTCTAGCCATTTCTTTTGGCATCGCTGCGGCGCCGGCGGACGGCGCCCAAGTGCTGGAGGAAATTGTCGTAACCGCGCAAAAGCGCGAGCAGAACCTGCAGGAGACGCCCGTGGCGGTCACGGCGTTCGCCGATGGGTATCTGGACAAGTTTCAGATCGACGACATCGAGGACATCACCTCGCGCACGCCCGGCGCCGCCATGAAGAGCTTCAACCGCTCGCAGTCGCACATCTCGATGCGCGGCGCCTTTTCATCCAATTCGGACCCATTGGCGGACCGAACCTTCGGCATATTCGTGGACGACGTTTACTACAGCCGGGAATACGAAACGGCCCTTGACTTCGTGGACTTGGAGCGAATCGAGGTGCTGCGGGGCCCTCAAGGCACCCTGTTTGGCCGCAACGTCGTGGGCGGCGCCATCAACGTCATCACGGAAACGCCGGATGAAACCCCTCGGGGCTTGGTCGACGTCTCCTACGGCCAATACGACGGCACCGGCAACGGCCTATTCACGGTGCGCGGCAAGGCTTCCGGCCCTCTTGCGGAGCAGGTTTTCGGCAGCTTGACCTTCAAGCATGACGACACCGGCGGCTGGTCGGAGAACGCCTTGCTGGACGATGCGGAGATGGGCGGCGGCAAGCTAACCACCCTGCGCGGCAAGCTGCGCTGGGCTGGGGATGCCGCCGATGTGGTCTTGGGCGCCAACTACACCAAGGACAACGGGCAGGGCACCCCTTGGTTCCTGTTGGTGGGGGATCCGGAGCTGGACCCCGGCGTCGTCAGGAACACAGCCGAAAATACCGGCGGCAAGTTCAACGACACGGATGTGGCGCAGGTGGACACCGCCGGCCAAAACGACAAGGAACTCTACGGCCTGAATCTGCATGTCGATTGGGATCTGCCGCTGCTTGGCGGCTCGACCCTGAGCTCCATCAGCGCGTGGCGGCGTTCAACGGCCTATTTTCTGAACGACGACCTAGCCTCGACCAGCCCCGGCACCAACTTCTTCTTTTCGTCGGACAACAAGCACAAGCAGTTCACCCAGGAGCTGCGGTTGGCCGGGGAGACGGAGCGGTTGAACTGGATGGTTGGCGCCTACTATCTCTCTTCGGACGGCTACTTCGACCAGCTGTTCGACGTCAACTTCGGGCTGTCTGGGTCGGGCCTGAACTTCCTGCTGTCGAACGGGCTTTTGGGCAACCCGCCGCCCTATCCGCCCTTCCCCTTGGGCATTGACGGCTTCTTCGGCTTCAACGACAACCTGCGCCAGGAAGGCACCGTCAAGTCCATCGCCCTGTTCACCCACAACACCTACGCCTTAAACGATTGGCTGAACTTCACCGCTGGGCTGCGCTGGACCAAGGACAAGAAGTCGGGCCGGGCCAACAATGTCGGCAACCCCTTCCCCAGCGGCATCTTCATCATTGAAAACCACAATATAACGGTCAGCAAAAGTTGGCAGGCGTGGACGCCGAAGTTCATTCTGGACGGCACCTTTGATGAGGTCGGGCCGTTCGATACGCTGTTTGTTTACGCATCCGTCGCACGGGGCTTCAAATCCGGCGGATTCATCAGCAGCGTGACGGCCGAGGCGTCCAGCACGCCGATTGAGCCGGAGCTCGTCTGGAGCTACGAAGGCGGTGTGAAGTCGGTGTTTTGGCAGGATCGGGCGCACCTGAACCTGACCTATTACCGGGCGGACTACAAGGACTTGCAGACAACCATCATTCCAACGGGCGGCAGGTCGTTTGCTACGGTGAACGCCGGCAAGGCCCAGGTTGACGGCATTGAACTGGAGGCCATGGCGCTGCTCACCGAGCAACTGCTGTTCAACTTCACCTACGCTTGGACCGATGCGCTGTTCACCAGCTTCGTCATCCCGCCGGACCGGAACTTCACCGGCAACCGCGTGGCGCAGTCCCCGAAGCACTCCTGGACCGCGGACCTCAGCTACACCGCCCAGGTGGGGCCTGGCGAGGCGCAGCTGTCGCTGAACTACATCTACCGTGGGGATTCCTACTTCGATGCGGACAACGCCACGCTTGAGTCAATCATCGATGACACGGACTTCGGGCAGTTGAACGCCACCGCGTCCTACCGTTGGGGGGGCTGGCAGGTCAGCCTTTGGGGCAAGAATCTGAACGATGATCGGGCGGTTTACAACGGCCTGACGGTCTTCGGCCAGTTCAGCCAGTTGAGCCCCACGGAGGTTTTTGCGGGAGAACCCTTCATTTCCGGCGTCGTCGGCCCGGGCCGTTCCTACGGGCTGACGGTCAGGAAGAGTTGGGGGGATTATTGAGGCCGTTCTTCAGCTCCAGCAACGCCCGTTCGGCGCGGGTGCGGAGTTGCCCGGTGAGTAAAGGTCGCCGTTGTGGAGAACGCCCTCGTTTTCCACCAGAACCGCCACCCCGTCGGAGGAGTGCCTGTTGAAGACAGGGTAAACCGAAACGGGCCGCTCTGGGTCTTCAAGCCGCAGGGATTCACCGGCCTTGACGCCCAGCACGGTGGCGGGGACGGGATTCCGGTCCAGCGCGTCGGGCATGATGGTAAAACCCGGCCAATTAGTAAAGTTGATTATGTAAGTTTATTACATAAAATGCCCTGGGCGTAGGGAGATTTTCCTTGGAGCATCGCTTGGTGGATTCGCGGTCCAATGCAACCGCCCTGTGCAGGGCGGGGATGGGCGTTGTTGCCGGCGCCGGGACTGTGCTGGCCTTCCACTTGGCCATTGTTCGGAAACGTCCCAGGCGCAAACTGCACTGGTCGCGCCCTCCCTTGCCTTTTGCCGCGATCATCGCGGCCCTTGGCGCAATATGCGGAATGGCGCCGGCCGCCGCCGATGACCGGGCCGTGGCGGAAGTGCTGGAAAGAGCTTACGCGGGAGTCGGCGGACGCACCGCCTTGGCCGGCGTCGAGACCTTGGCGATCACATCCGTCCGGGAGCGCTACATACTGGGCTTGGGGCCAGAGCCGGGCAGGGGGCTGTTCAAGGCAACCCGTTCCGAAGTGCAGGAGTGGCACGACCTGTCCGCCGGCCGCTTGCGGCTGGACTACCGGCATGAAAACCTGTACGGCTTCAAGCGGGACGCAACGGAACTGATTGTCGGCGCCGCCGGCTACACCCTAGGCCGGGACAACTTCTACTACGACACCGGCGCCGGCGCGGCGATGAACCCCAGCCGCTGGGCGATAACCATCAAGACCGAGCGCCTGCTGAACCCCCACATCCTGCTGCAGGAAACGCTTAAGGACCCCTCCAAGGCGTCAGCGCCCGGCAACCTTCCCGCTCCGCTGGCACCGCAGCTGGACGACGATCAGATCTACCCGGTGACCCTGCATTTCGGCCTTGTGTCGGGTCAGCGCAAGTTGCTTGTCAACCAGGATTGGCTGGACCGTTGGCGGACGGGGCGTTTTAGGGAATTGGTGGCCTCGGAGATCATCGTCGATGCGGGTTGGCTGACGGCTTGGCGCAACGACCGGCGAATCGAACAGGCGGCGCATTCCAGGCTGGTCGTTCAGGATGAGGTTTACCCCATCAGGCTGCACGTTCACAACCAATCGGGGCGCATCAGCAAATTGAGCACCATGGAGCACGACATCCTGCTGGGCGACGTGCCGCTGGAGGTGACCTACCACGATTGGCGGTCCGTGCAGGGCCTGGCCTTGCCCATGCGCGTCAAGTTGTCCGTGGCCGGCGCGCCGATACTGGACGTCAACCGCACCGAGGTTTCGGTCAACGCGCCCATCCCCGAAAGTCGGTTCACGCCCCCGCCCAACGCGCGTTACGTGCATGACGCCGAGCTTGCCCGGCGCGGCGCCCGGATAAGCCAGTGGATCACGGGCATTGCCCACGGCGGGTCTCCGGGCAAGCCGGTCGGCCCGCTGCAAGTGCAGCCCCGGGAAATTGCGCCCGGGGTTTACGTGGTGTTCTCAACCCCGGATGAATCGGCCAGAACCTTGGTCGTTGAGCAAGAGCGGGGCTTTGTCGTCTCCGATCCCGGCTTTCTGGACAACAAGGGCGAAGCCCTGCTGGCTTGGATGGCGGAGAAATCCCCCGGCAAGCCGGTTTCCCATGTGGTGCCCACCCATCATCACATCGACCACGCCGGCGGCATCCGCCCGTTCGTCGCCGCCGGCGCCAAGCTGGTGTGCCATGCCGCGGCGCAGGCGCACTACGCCCGCCACCTGAGCCCTCGGAAGGCGACCATCATGCCGGACGCCTTGGATCGAAATCCCGTGCCGGCGCAAATCACCGGCATCGCCGCGGACGAGTTCCTGCGCCTTGAGGATGCCGTCCGTCCCGTGACCTTCTATCCCGTGGAAAACAGGCATGTGACCGACATGCTGATGCTGCACCTGGACAACGAGAAGCTGATTTACAACGGGGACCTGTACTCGGTGACGGAGGAACCCGACGAACCGCCGGGCAACGGCCTGGACTTGCTCAATGGGATTGCGCACTGGGGGTTGCGGCCAAAAACCATCGTGGGCAGCCACGGGCCGGCGCCGGACGTCCCCTTTGAGGCGTTCAAGGCCCATGTCACGGGGCTTGCCGGCCGGCCCCAAGTCGATATGGACGCCGCCGCCCAGCAAATTACGCCGCCTGCCGCTACCGGCGAAGTGCCGCCTTCCGCTACGCGGCTCCTGAAGCCAGGCGAAAAGATTGCCGACTATGAGCAGCTTCGCTTTCTGCAGCCCTACCTGTTGCAGCGGCTCACCGAGCGAACCTATTGGCTGGCTGTGGAAACCTACAACGCCATCGTTTATGTGGGGGACGAAGGGGTTCTGCTCATTGACCCGCTGTCCGATGGCCGGGGGGAGATCGCCTTGCAGGCGATTGCCACGATCACGGATCTGCCCGTGACCGCCGTGCTGTATTCCCACAGCCATTTGGATCATATCGGCGACGGGCGGAAAATTGCCGCGGCCGCGAAGGCGAAGGGCGTCAAGCTGAGAGTCATCGCCACCTCGGAAACCTTGGAGGAAATCAAGCGGTTCAACAAGCCAGTGCCCCTGCCGAACGAGGTGCTGCCGCCGAAATTTGGCGAGTTCGCCTTTGAGGATTTGCGGGTCACCGTCGATAGCTCCCGGGGAATACGCCACAGCCCGGATTCCTCGATCATTCATCTGCCTTCCGAGAAGGTGGTGCATGGCGTGGACTTCTTCGTGCCGGGCTACATCCCGTTTCAGGACTTCGACTTTGCGCTGGATCTGAAGGCCTACGAAGACTCCCTCGACTATCTGCTGGAGCTGGATTGGGAGTTCTTCAACGACGGCCACGGCAACATCGGCAGCCGGGCCGATGCGCACTACGTCCGCACCTACGTCGATGACGTCAAGGCCGCCACCTATCGGGCGTTGTCCGGCGTGCGGGACTTTACCGAGTACATTCGGCCCGAATCCTCAAAGAATCGCTTCGAGCAGGTGCTTGCCTTCATCGAAGGCCCGCTCTACGAACGGGTCAAGGCGGACATGGAAGGCAAATACGGGCATCACGACCTGTTTGAGAGGATTTTGAAAAACCATGTGTTCTACATAGCGGTGGATCTGAACATGCACGGAATGCGGCCCTAAGGTCCAAGGCCTTCAGAGCGCGGCGAATTCCGATCAAGGAGAAGACCAATGCGAGCATACTTGATTGAAAGCCCCGGCGAGGACGCCCAGCCGGTTTTGGCTGAAGTGCCCACCCCGCCATGCGGGCCGGACGACGTGTTGGTTGAGGTGCATCATGCGTCGATCAATTGGGCGGACACCCAGCAGCGCCGCGGCGTGTATCCCAGCATGCCGCAACCGCCCTTCATACCGGGCTTGGATTGCGCCGGCGCGGTGGCGAAATTCGGCGAAAACGTTAAGGACTTGAACGAGGGGGATTTGGTTGCCGCCATCAGCCCGACGGACACCGGCGCCTTTGCGGAATTTGCCTGCTTTCCCCGCAATTTCATCATGCCGCTGCTGCCGGGCATGAGCACCGCCCAAGGCGCCGCCCTGCTGACGCCGGGCCTGACCGCCTATCACTTGCTGTTCAGCATTCATCGCCTTGAGCCGGACGAGTTTGTCCTAGTCCACGCCATCAGCGGCGGCGTGGGACTGTACGCCACCCAATTGGCGGTGGATTGGGGCGCAAAGGTCATCGGCACCACCTATTCGCCGGCCAAGATCCCCACGGCGAAGGAATACGGCGCCCACCACGTCATCGACCGCAACCAACAGGAATTCGGCGCGGCGGTGCTGGAAATCACCGGCGGCAGGGGGGCTGACGTGGTGATTGACTCCTTGGGGGGCAAAACTCTCTGGCGCAATTTCGAAGTGGTCAACGACTACGCCAATGTCGTCAGCATCGGCGAGGCCGAGGATTGGCCGCAAGGTGAGGTGCGCCTTCTGCGGGACAAGCTCTACGAGCACAACGCCTCCTTCACCTGTTTCGAGCTGCTGCGCACTCGGCCGGGGTCCAAGCGCTGGAACCGAGGCGTTGCGCACATTTGGGAGCGGGTCGCCGATGGCCGCCTGCGGGTGCCCATCGCCCAAATTTTTCCCTTCGAGCAGGCCAAGGCGATGTACGAGACCTTGGAAGGCCGGGGCGTGACCGGGAAGTTGCTTTTGCAGATGAAGCAGGCTGAACAAACGGCCAAAGGAGATGACAAATGAATTGCCTCGCTCGCCCATCATTTCGCCCCAGCGCGGCCCTTGGCGCAATAGGCGGAATAAAGCTCCGTCATCGGTGGGGAACCGATCTCAAGGCATTTTCAGCAGCAGCTTGCCCAGAAATTGGCGGCTCTCCAAGGCGTGGAACATGTCAACGCAGTCCTCAAAGGCGAATTCCTTGGCGATCGTCACCTTGAGGCGGCCGTCCGCCAGACGCTCCAGAATGTAATCGACGCCTTTGCGCCAGCGGGCGGAACCGGGTTCGGCGGCCTCCAGATCGTAGCAACGGAAGGCGGCGGAGCGGCTGTGCAGCACGTCCCGGAGCTTTCTCACCTCGCCTTGCGGCCAGCCCTCCGCTTCCCCCAGATTGATCAGCGTTCCGAAGCTCGCCAATGCGTCGAAGCTCCGCCATAGGGTGTCGCCGCCGAGGGAATCGATGATGAGGTCAACTCCGCTTCCGTTCGTGGCTGCGGTTGCCTCCTGGACGAAATCGCCTTGGCTGCGGTCGATCACGAGATCCGCGCCGGCTTCCTTAGCCAATGGGATCTTGTGCGGCGAATAGGTGGTGCCGAGCACGCGGGCGCCCACATCCTTGGCCAATTGGGTCAGTGCGGACCCCAAGGCGCCGCCGATGGCATGGATCAGGATGCTGTGCTCCGGCCTTAGGGAGAAGGCGCTGAACAGCAGGTGGTAGGCGGTGAGGGTCGTGACCGGAAATGCGGCGCCCTGGGCGGTTGAGACGGCCTCCGGCAGCTGGATGGCCCGTTCCTGGGGAACCGTCGCGTATTCGGCGAACCCGCCGCAGTAGTGCTGGCCGATGGCGGCAACACGGTCGCCGGCGCAGAACTCGGTGACGCCCGGCCCCGTCCGCTCGACGACGCCGGCAAACTCCGCGCCCATGACCACCGGCAGGTTGGGCAGATTCCCGTACAGGCCCCGGCGAATCTGGGTGTCCGCCCAATTTAACGCAGCGTATTGATTTTTAACCAGTAATTGTTCTGGCCCCGGCTCGGGTTTCGGCACCTCCGCCAACTCCACCTCGGCGCTTTCGGAGACCGATCTGAGTACGAATGCGCGCATTTCCCGCCCTCTGCTGCAAGCCCGGAAGCGAGGGGGCAGTTTACATAAGTGAATTACCTAAGTAAATTACATAACTAACCGCCATAACCTGTTAGCATCAAAGCATGGATGATCTTTGTTATCTCTCGGCGGCGGAGGCGTTGCGCCTGTACCGGGCGAAGAAGCTCTCCCCTGTTGAGCACTTGAAAGCGCTCATTAAGCGGGCGGAACGCTTGGAACCCGCCATAAACGCATTTGCCTTCACCTATTTTGACGAGGCTCTTGAGCAGGCCCGGGCGGCGGAGGCGGCCTACCACCGGGGCGGGACGCCAAGGCTACTTGAAGGCGTCGCCTTGGCGGTCAAGGATGAATCCTTCATCGAGGGCAAGATAACCACCAATGGTTCGCTGTTGCTAAAAGGTCAGGTTGCGGACCGCACCTCGCCGTTTTTGCAGCGGCTAATGGATGCGGGCGCCATCGTCCATGCCAGAACCACGGCGCCGGAGTTTTCCTGCAGCGGCACGACGCACTCCAAGCTGTTCGGGGTGAGCCGCAACCCTTGGAACTTGGAGTGCGGTTGCGGCGGGTCCACCGGCGGCGGCGGCGCGGCCCTTGCTGCGGGCACCACCACCTTGTCCAGCGGCAGCGACAACGCCGGCTCCATCAGGATGCCGGCGGCTTTCAACGGCGTGGTCGGCTTCAAGCCGTCCTTCGGACGCAATCCTTCGGACCCGCCGTTCAACCTGGATCCCTGCTGCCAGGTCGGTCCCCTCGCCAGAACGGTTGAAGACGCCGTCATCATGCAGAACCTCATGTGCGGGCCGCACCCGCAGGACATCATGACCCTTAAGCCGAAGCTCACTCTGCGGACTGAATGCGGCGACCTTAGAGGCTGGCGAATCGCCTATTCCATGGACCTTGGTTACAAGATCATCGACCCGGAGGTTGAGCGCAACACCTTGGCCGCCTTGGAGGTGTTTCGGCAATTGGGCGCCGCGGTTGAGGAGGTGAAAGTCGGCTGGAGTTCGGAGGTTCTTGAGGCCCGCATGGCGCAGTTGTTCAAGGCCGCTCCCGGCGTAGTCATGGTGGAGACGTTCAACCGCTTGCCTGAGGAGACGAAGGCCCTGATGACGCCCTATGCCCGCAGCGTCGCGGAGAAAGCGGCGGCCTACGGGCACACGCCGCTGCATCTGTATGGGAAGGAGCATGAAATGCACCTTCGGTTGAGCGGCATTTTCGCGGATTATCGACTGTTCGTCTGTCCGACCCTCGCCACCAGCTTCATCGCCGCCGATTCCGACCATGCACTGGACGAGGTGCGAATCAACGGCCAGACAGTCAACCCGATGCTGGGCTGGAGCCTGACCTATCCGTTCAACTTGGTGAACCGCTGCCCGGTCATCAGCTTGCCGGCCGGCCGGGCCGCCAACAACGTGCCCACCGGAATACAGCTGGTCGGCCCCAGTTATGCAGACGGGGTGGTCATCGAAGCGGCACTGGCTTACGAAGCGGCCAACAAGGAGGCGTTCGTGAGCGCAGGCAATCACCCTGAACTTGACCGGCCGACGGAGCCGGTCAAGGTTAGGTCTTTGGGCGGAACCGGGCGGTGATGGCGGCGAACGCCGCAACACATTGCCCTTGCTTGGAGGTGGCGGATGAATGATTCGGAGCGCAGCGCCAAGAGATGGCTGGTGCTGGCCAACAGCGCGTTGGTCTTCGTCGTCGCCGTTGGCTATGGGCAGATGCATGCGGCGACGGAGGCGAACGATATTTTGGCGGAACTGCAATTGTCGCTCGCCGATTGGGGCGCCCTGTGGTCCGCCATTTCCTTCGGCGCATTGGTGACCTCCGTTCTGGGCGGCGTTTTGGGCGACCGCTTCGGGGTGCGGCGGGTGATTTGCGTTGGCGTGCTCGTCATGGGAGGCACCTTGGTTCTGCGCGGAACCGCAACCGACTTCGCGCAACTGTACCTGTGGATGTTCCTGTTCGGCGTTGCCTTGGCGTTGCCGTTCACCAACGCGCCCAAGGCGTTGGGGCTTTGGTTTCCGCAGAAGGAATTGGGCCTTGCCAACGGCGTGGTGCAGGCCGGCTACGGCCTGGGCGGGGGGCTGGCGCTCCTGTTGACCCCTTTGTTGCTTGCGCAACTCGGCGGCTGGCGTGAAGTTTCCTACCTGTTGGGCGTCGTGATCCTAGGCATCGCCGTCATCTGGTTCTGCACCGTCCCCGAGCGCACGGCGTCCGCCGGAGCACAGCCGGCTGTGGGCATGAAGGATGCCCTGAACCGCATCGTCAAAATCAAGGACCTTTGGATTGTCGCCCTGTGCAACCTGCTGATGATGGGCACCTTCCTCGGCATCATGGGCTACCTGCCGACCTACCTGCAAAACGAACGGGAGATGTCGCCTGCCGCCGCCGGCTTCGTTGGCTCCTTGGTGCTCTGGTCGTACATTGGCGGCGCCCTGCTGCTGCCGGCCCTGTCGGACCGGGTGGGGCTGCGCAGGATCGTCATTGGCCCAGCCATCGCCGTCGCCGCCGCCTGCATTTTGCTAGCCGCCCACCTGACGGGGCCGTCCTTGTGGATAACGGCAATCTTATGGGGGGCCACTGCCGGTGCCGCTCCCTTGGCCTTTGTCATCCCTCTGGAAATGAAAGGCATCGGTTCCGCGATGGCCGGCTCTGCAATCGGCATCGTCGTGACCGCCGGTTATCTAGGAGGCTGGCTTTCGCCAATCATCGGCATGGGGCTGGCGGAGTCCCAACCCTTGGTCGGCTTCATCTTTTGGAGCGGCTGCTACCTCGTGGCGGCCTGCTTGTTTGCGCTGGTTAAGGAGACCGGGCCAAAGGCGAGGAGCGCCTAGCGTTCTCGCCGGCCAAGATGCGGATTAAGCGGATGAAGGCGCCGGCATGATGGGGGGTTCGGCATTGTTCACCAGCGGCGGCGGTCGCTCGCGGCTTTGCATGGGTGTTTTTCTGGCCGCTTTGGGCTTTGGTCAGCAATCCGCACTTGGATCACCCGCCGCCGAAGCAGAGGCTAGGCGGCCCGACGGGTTGGCTGCATCAACAGAGCCGTCCGTCGCCGAGGTTGTGGAGAAGATGTTGGCCGGGGTCGGCGGGCGTGAGGCCATTGCCAAGCTGCGTTCCTTCTCCTTCAAGGCCAAGGGCGTGCGCTACCGAACCGGGGACGGCGTTGAGCCGGGGAAGGGCCTGTTCAAGGTGTCGTCCTACGACCTGCAAGCCTTCCATGACCTTCAAGACGAGCGAATGCGGCTTGACTACCGCCACGGCATCTTCTCCGGATTCGTCAACGAAGTCAGCGAACTGGTGCTCGCCGATGCGGGTTACGTCACAGGCAAGGATGACGCCTTCCTGCCGGCGGGTGCTTGGGCGATGGAGTCCGCCCGCCGGTCTTCAACGGCTAGAACGCAGTTTTTGCTGAACCCCCATCTGCTGCTGCACCGGATTCTTGCCAACCCGGCCTTGGTTGAGGGCGTCGTTGATGCGCAACTGAAGCATCAACTGCGTCCGGGGAGCACAGTTTTTCCCATGACGGTTGACTTGGACGTCATGACGGGGCAACGCAAGCTGTTTGCCGAACCGGCTTGGCTGAAGCGATGGGCGGCTTATGATCTTGCGCGGGAGCGCCACCATCGGTTGCAAGTCAACGACGAGGTTTATCCCATAGCGCTCTATGTACACCCTGATACGGGGCGCATCAGCAAGCTGGAGACAAAGGAGCACGAGTGGGTGCGCGGCGACGTGTCCGTGGAAGTGCTGTATGAGGATTGGCGCGAATTTGACGGCGTTTTCTTTCCGACCCGCATCAGGATGGTGGTGGCCGGCTTTCCCGCACTTGAAGTGACCAGAACCGGGGTGGAGGTCAATCCGCCTTTGGCTGACGCACTCTTCGTTGCGCCGGAAGGAATTAACTATCACCACAATCCATCGTCGTCTGAGAGGGGCCTGCGCCTCAGCCAGTGGATGCAGTCTTGGATACAGGTCGGCTTCGCCAAGGACATCTATTGGCCGGAGGTGACCGCCCGGGAAATTGCGCCAAGGGTTCACTTTGTCACCGTCCCTTCGGACGCCGTCAACTCCCTGGTCATTGAACAAGGGGATGGCGTGGTTGTCATTGAGGCCGGCCCCCAAGACTACCGCTCCGAAGCCATCATTGAGTGGATAGGCCGGGCGTTTCCCAGCAAGCCGATTACCCACTTGGTTCAATCCCATCATCATGTGGACCATGCCGGCGGCATACGTCCATACGCGGCTGTCGGTGCGGAGATCGTTGTTCACGAACGGGCCGAGGACTACTACGCCGCCTTGTTCGCGCGGCCGGCGTCGGTCACCCTGCCGGACAAGTTCGATCGGCAATCCCAGCCGGCGAAACTGTCAGCCGTTCCCGCCGGCGGGAAGTTGCGCATAGATGATCCGCGCAATCCTGTGGTGGTTTATCCGGTGCGGACCATCCACTGCCAGGACATGGTGACCGTCCATCTGGAAAAGGCCGGCATGGTGTTCAACGGCGACCTGCGTTCGCCGAGGCCGGATGGCGGCGCTGGAGCGCAGCCCGAGGAAACCCAAGGCGGGAACGACTTCAACATGTACTTTTATCAGTACGGCTTGGACTTGGCGCGAACCATTGAGGCATACGATCTGCAACCGGAAACGATCGTCGGCGCCCACGGCTTCAGCGAACCTTACGAGGCGTTCACCACCTATGTGGCGCCCTATCGAAGGCGGGTGAGTGAGGAATGAGAATGGGCTGCTCCAACTTGGCGGATGCAACGGCGGGCGCATTGCGATGAAGCGCAGAAAATTCGTGCGGGCCGCCGCTGGCGGCGCAGTGGCGGCCGCGGTTTTGGGAAAGGCGGCTGGCAACACCAAGGATCTCTACGACTACCGCTTTCCCCTGCGCGACCTGCCTTTGCGGACCCTGTCCGGCAGCGACGTTACGGTGCCGGCCCAGGTCATCGGCGAACTGAGGGCGGAGTTGCAGGGCGCCCTGTTGGTGCCGGGGGAGATTGGCTACGCAAAGGCCCGGCGGGTGTGGAACGGGGCCATCGACCGGCGGCCGGGCTTGATCCTGCAATGCGAAAGCGCCGCGGATGTGGTCAAGGCGGTCAACTTCGCCCGTGAAGGAAATTTGCTCACCGCGGTGCGGGGCGGCGGGCACAGCTTCCACGGCAACGCGGTTTGCGACGGCGGCCTGATGATCGACCTCAAGCGGATGGACTCCGTGCGGATGGCGCCGAATGCACAGGCCGTGCATGTTGGCCCCGGCGCGGTGTTCAGCCAAGTGTATCGGGAAGTCTTGGCTTGGAAGCGCATTGCCTTGGGCGGCAGCGTTGGGCATGTCGGGGCGGCGGGGCTGACTCTGGGCGGCGGCATCGGCCGGCTGGCCCGCAAGCACGGCTTGGCCTGCGACAACGCGCGTTCCTTCGATCTCGTCACCGCCGACGGCAAGCTGCAAAAGGTAAGCGAGGGGGAGAACAGGGACCTGTACTGGGCGCTGCGCGGCGGCTGCGGCAACTTCGGCGTGGTGACGAACTTCGAGCTGCAAACCCATCCCATGGACCCAACCATCCTGTTTGGCGCGGTGGTTTACCCGTGGGGGCAGGCGAGGGATGTCCTGAACTTCTACGCGGACTTCACTGCCCAAGCGCCGGAGGAGCTGTCCGCCTATCTGTTCTGCATGTTTTCGCCGGATGGCGAGCCGACCGTGGTGGTGAACCTCTGCTATTCGAGCGGCCGGTTGGCGGCCGGAGAAAAGGCGATGGCACCCTTGCGCAGCTTCGGCAGGCCCTTGTCGGACAGCGTGACGGCGGAGCATTGGCTGGTCAGCCATGCCCGTTACGACGACATGGTTCCCCACGGCAACCTCTACTACCAAGCGGATTGCTTCGCTGCGGAATTCAGCGATGAGATCATTGACGCACTGCTCGATGCCTATCCCGCCGCCCCTTCGCCACAGAACTTCTTCACCATCGAACATGTGGGCGGCGCCCTGTCCCGAGTGCCCCGGGACGCCACCGCCTTCGTGCATCGGGACACTCAGTACGTCGTGGAGGCCACCACTCAGACTAGGGATTGGGCCGTCCACGAGGCGAACAAACGCTGGGCGGATGCGTCCCAGGCGGCGGTCAGGCCTCACGCCAGCGGCATCACCTACCAGAACTTCGCCGCGCAGGACGGTCCGGCCGCCCTGGCTTTCGAAGAAAACTACGCACGGCTGGCGCAGGTGAAGGCCAAGCACGACCCGGCCAACCTGTTCCGCATGAACGCCAACATCGAACCCGGCGTGGCTTAGCCTTATCCTTAACAGGGATTAGGGGCAAAAAAAGTGTTGACACTGGGGGGAGGGGTACTCCAAGATGCATTAGCCACCTCTTGAGGACGTAATGACAATGAGACACATTTGCACCTTGAGTTTTGTCGCCATGCTGACGGTTGCCTTATTGCTGCAGCACATATCGCCTGCCGCACACGCGCAAACCCAGACGGAGTATGTTTCTGAAGTTCCCTATTTCCTATCGTCTTCGCACCCTTCCGGGGAAGGTTTTTTGCGTATCGTCAACTGGTCCAGCGAGTCGGCCAGCCTGACCATCCGGGCGATAGATGAAACTGGGACGGTAGGAGATGTTGTTACCTTGGGTGTCCCTAATGGACAGGCTAGGCATGTCAATTCGACCGATTTGGAATTTGGCAATTCCGGCAAAGGACTGGTTGGTTCCGCCGGCACCGGCACGGGGGATTGGCGCGTCGAGGTCGTGTCGAATAGACTCGGTGTGGAGGTGCATTCCTTCGTGCGCACATTGGACGGATTCCTAACGAGCATGGGCGAAATACCAAGTGCTTACACGCTGTCTTCGCAGCCCAATCTGTTGTTCTTTGACTTGCCTATCGTCAACCCCGCCAGAAATACAAAACAAATCAGCAAACTTCGCATCACCAATCATGAAGACCAGCAAATTCCGGTGGCGCTTTTAGGTTTCGACGGGGTGGGCAGAAGCAGTGGATGCACGGTGAGGGTTCCCGCGGGCGCCACGGAAATTTTCGATGCGACGCAGCTCGAAGGAGGCAGCGTTTGTCGAGGGCAGGGAGAGACTGGCTTCGGCGCGGGTGAGGGCAAGTGGTATTTGATCGCCGCCGTTAATGACGAACATCGGATCACCGTTGTGAACGTCATGGAGTCGCCTACGGGCCATTTGTCGAACCTTTCGTCCCCATTGGTCCTCAAAAGATCGGTGGAAGTTGAAAGGACAGAACCAAGCGGCGACGATCACCCCAACGCCGCGCCAGGCACGTCGGTCAATGTGCCTTCGGCGACAGCGGGACAATTGGAGACCGGCGGAGATCAGGACTTTTTCCGCTTCAATCTGAATCAATCGGGCCTGCTGACCGTGTACAGCACCGGCGGCACCGACACCCGCGGCCGGGTTGCCCAAGTCGATGGAAGCTTCGAGCGTGAGAACGACGACGGTGGTTCAGGGACGAACTTCCGGATCTCCGCCGAGGTGCCGGCCGGTGCCTACGATGTGGAGGTGCGGGGATTTTCGTCCAGCACGACCGGCAGCTACACGCTGCGCGTGGAGTTCGGAGACAGCGAACCGGAACCGCCTACGGAACCGCCTACGGATGACAATTATTGTCGTGTGAATGGCGTTGTGGATACTGGCGAGAGGTGCCAAATTTACAATACGTCCATTGAGTTCGAAGTCCGTTCTAATGGTACTGGATGTTTGGCTGGCTCAATCTGCGCTGGACGTGGGCATACTTGGCGCAACTCTACCATCAACGGCGAAACAATCACGTTCGTCGCCAGCCGGAATGATGACGACAGTTGGACGATCGCCGAAGTTGATCCGCAACCGCCTGCGGCAGCGGGGCTCCGGTCCAAGGCTGTCGTGATCGACGCGCTAAAAGTCACCACACGTCCAGGCAGCAAGGTGGTGTATGAGCGTTTGGCGCAAATGTTGGATGCCGCCGTGCAGTGACGCCTCACCGTGGATGTCCGGGACCATCAGGTTCGACAACGGGCACGAGTTCGCTGGGCGTCGGGCCATCGGCTCGACGCTCGGCGCGTAGACCTTCTTCGCCACCCCCCGCCGCACAGGCTCTAACCCGAAATCGCACTTGATGCTTGAATTCGGGGCTCATAAAAGGCGGAACTGGTTTCCGTCCGAAGGAGAACCTCAAATGCCGATGAAAATCGATTTCTCGATGCGCATGGCGCCGAAATTCGCCATTCCCGCGATCCTGGCGTTGCTCGGCGCCGGATGCGGGGAGAACGACGCTCCCGACCAACCCACCCCGGCAGCGGTCGCCGAAGTGGCCGCGCTCTCCATGCTGGAAAGGGCCTTTGTTGGATTGGGGGGCCGCACCAAGTTGCAAGACCTGGAGAGGTTCCGCCTTGAAGCGAAGCGGGAGCGCGGGATCTTAGGCGAGGGGCCGGAACCTGGAGTCGGCTTGTTCCGCCCCGTTGTTTCCGATGTCAAGGTTTCCCACGAGCTGGACGGCGGCAAGATGCGGCTTGAATACCGCCATCTGAACCTGTACCGCTACGAACGCGATGCGACGGAATTGATTGTTGGCCAGTCCGGCTACGTTCTCGGTATGGAGGACTATTACGTCAAGCCGCCGGTCTTGGAGGCGGCCATGACGCCGGGCCGCTGGGCCAGCAACAGAAGAACCGAACGGTTGCTGAACCCCCATATCCTGCTGCGCGAACTCTTGGATGACGCTTCTCGGGTTTCGTCCGGCGGCGAAAGTTCCGGCAGCGAAGGCTTGCGGTTGACGGCGGCGAACGTTTATCCGATCACCCTGTTTTTTGGCGAGCTGTCCGGCCAGCGTTCGCTGCTGGCCGACGAGGCCTGGGTGAGCCGTTGGCGGGGCAAGCCGTTTTATGCAATGGCGGTGAATCAGGATGAATTGCGCATTGATTCGGATTGGCTTGGCCGGTGGCAGGCGGAGCGGACGCCCGCTGCCAATGATCATGACAAGCTGGTGGTGGCCGATGAGATCTTTCCCATCACCTTGCACATCAACAAGCAAACCGGCCGCATCAGCAAACTGGCCACGCTGGAATACGACCTGATTTTGGGGGATGTGGCCCTGGAGGCGACCTACCATGACTGGCGGGACTTCGACGGCCTGTTCTTTCCAATGCGCGTGAAGCTCTCGGTGGCGGCCACGCCGTCGTTGCGGGCCATCCGCACCCAGGTGGAGGTCAATCCCGAATTCGACGCCGCCGCCTTTGCGCCGCCGGAGGGTGTGCGGTACGTTCATGACGCAACGGCCGCGGCGCGGGGCGCCCGCGTCAGTCAACTCATTCAGGCGTTCTCCCACGCGGGTGCGCCGAAGAAGCCCATGAGCCGCCCCC
The DNA here is from genome assembly GCA_958296025.1 of uncultured Pseudomonadales bacterium. GTDB lineage: Bacteria > Pseudomonadota > Gammaproteobacteria > Pseudomonadales > Azotimanducaceae > Azophilus. Next base: position 3,049,427 of record OY282430.1, on the reverse strand, counting down.
AGATAGAAGCCACGGCCGTCAGGGAGGGGCTTTACTTGTTGAACAGCAGCCCCACGGACACCATCTATACGCTGGCCGTGGAGCAGGACGACGGCGTCGTGGTGGTTGAGCCTGGGTTTCAGGACTTGAAGAGCGAGGCCGTCATCGACTGGATCGCGCAGGAACTGCAGAAGCCGATCACCCACGTCATTCCAACCCACCACCATGTGGACCACGCCGGCGGCATCCGGCCCTACGCGGCGGCCGGTGCCCAGCCCGTGGTGCATCAGGTGGCCGAAGACCACTACAGGGCGCTGTTCGCCAGAACCTCCGTCATCCTGCCGGATGCTTTGGACCGCAACCCCGTCCCCGTCCCTTTGCAGACTGTTGCCGCGGACGGAGAACACCGGCTGGAGGACCCGCGCCTTCCGGTGGTGGTCTATCCCCTAAGCACCCGCCATTCAACGGACAGCGTGCTGGTGCTGATCCGCGCCGGGGACGAAGGCTTCATTTACAACGGCGACCTTTGGTCCATCGGCGAAGACTTGGGCGAAACCATCCAGAATTCCCTGGACATGCACAAGGCCATCGTCGCTCGAGGCATCAAGGCGGACTTCATGATCGGCTCCCATATGCGGGTGCGGGAACCGGTCTATGTCCCCTACGAGCAATTCAAGCAGATCGCCCGGGTCGAATAGCCACGGACGGCAAGGGCGGGTTGCGGACCCGCCGTTGACTGTGGAGCTGATGGGCTTGTAGTGCTTTTCGAATATCAAGTCCAGACTTCTGCCTCTTGTCTAGAGGTTGGCGGACCCCTACTACACTCAGATCAACTTGCTCGCCATGATGGTGGGCACCCGCGTGGCCATTGGGCAAATGCTGCAGCGTGGCGGCGGTGCCCCGGGGGTGATCGTCAATACCGACTCCTTGGCCGCTTATGACCCTAGGTCGCTGCATAGGCCTGCCGTCGTCCATGACGGCGCTGGCGTAGCCGGTTCCATCCTTGGCGCAGGCGGTCCATGTCGGTTTTGGACAGGCCGCAGCCACGCCGCAGCAGAACTTCGTCACCGTAGTCCAAGGCGGCCTTTAGGTTTCCGACCCGCAGGCAGCCATCAACGTGGTCCAAGTCGAGTTCGCCAGCGAACTGGTATGGCACCAATAGGGTTTCCGCCTCCCGAGGCTCCAACTCCAGAACCCCGCCGCCGTAGCTGCGCCCGCAGACCTCCGCCCATGCGAATGTCAGCGAATTCACCATGGAGCCGCATAGAGCGCCGCAATCCACGCCGCGATGCAGGCGCACGCGATGAATGGTGTCCGTAGTTGTTGCCGGGGTTTGGTTTGCAACCAGGAGCGGGGCTTGGTGAATTTGGCGAAACATGAAAGCGTCGGGAACAAAGACCGATGGAACGTCGAACCAGCGGTTGCGAATGCGGCATTTGTAGCCCTTGTTGACGCCTTGCGCCTCCCCTTGCGCTATGTATTCTTCTAGTTCCGGTGAAAAAAGGGTGCGGTCTAGCCCCTTAAGGTTAAGCATCTTGGAGCGGTTCGACTGCGCATAGGCCCGCAAGTCTTGTTGAGTGAAGCGAACGGACTTCAAGGCGGAGGTTCTGCCAACCACATCGACTGCATAGCCGTTGGCGCCGAATTGCTGGGCCTGCTCTTCGCTGACGACGAAAAAGCTGTTGCGGCCAGTCACTATCCCGACATCAACGTCGGCTAGGTTGCCCAAGCGACTCAGCCTTCCCTCGTCCGCACTGTCCTTAAGCACACGAAATTCCCGCTCCTCCAAAAACAGCGAAGTCCATTTCATGTCCTCGTGGGTGTGCCGCTCCGGCAAGTGCGGCGTAACTTCCGGCACTGCCGCCTGCGAAAGAAGGGCTTTGCCATTGGCAACCTGCCTGGTGCGCAGCCGCCCAGGGGTTCTTGAGTGCCGCTGCCGCCCCTCCGCGAGCAGAAGAACGACTTCCTGCTGTATCTGAGGGAAGACCAGTTCATCAAAGGCGACGATGCAAACGTCCTCAAACAGCATGGGCAGCCTGCATCTAAGCTCCGCAGCGTACTTGACCTGCAGCAATTCGGCGGGAACCACCATCGCCAATCGGCCGCCGTCACGCAACAATTCCGCGGACAATTGAACGAAAGCAATCCAAGCATTCGCCAAGCCGTTCGGACGATAGCCAAAAGAGTTTAGAAGCCCAAACGCTTGCCCGCGCTCCTGCTTGTCGAAATATTGGAATCGTATGAACGGGGGATTGCCCACGGCGACATCGTATTTGCGCTCACCGAGAAGCTCCGGCGCAACGTCAAAGAAGCTGCCGCATTTCCATTCCATTGGCACTTCGGCGGTATTGACGGACTCTCTGGCTTTCTCGATTTCAGGACGCAGGATTTCCACAGCGGTTATCCGACCGTTCCGGCCCAAAAGGGGCGCTGCTGCGGAAACAAAGCTGCCGTCTCCGCAGCTAGGCTCAAGCATCTGGTCGGATTGCCCGCGTATTGCCCAACGGCAAAGGTAGTCAGCCAAAACTCGAGGCGTGTAATACCCGCCGCGGATTTTCTGATCCGTTGGCGCTTCCTTGTTGCTCTTGAACTTCAACTCTGTTGGCATCGTCCTTGGGGATCCCAAAGCACCAAGGAAATTGCTTCCGCCAAATGATGTTGATCCAATTCGTCGCTCCTTGAACCTAGGCGTTCCAGTGTACTGATGATGGCCCGGCGCTGAGGCGGCTTTACAGCCGGCGAAGGCAATGCGACGATGAAAGCGACGATGCAGAATGGAAATCTGGTGTGAACGGTTGCGGCTTCGGAAGCTAGATCATTAATCATGTTCTGCCAGCGGGCTCAGACGGCGTAAGAGCGTTGGCGTTGGGTTTGATGACGGAGAGCGCCGTGACGCATAGTCTGCTCAGGTTACCATATCGGCTGGACCTTGGTGCGCCCGGCGGCGCAGACCAGCCGCCGAACACCAACCGTTCCGGCCAGATTCTCCTTGACAGGGCTTCCTTACCGGAATACGGTTTGCAGTAAGGCAGCCATTTGGAAATCCACCATGCTCGTCAAGGTTACGTCAAAACGCCAAGTTACCTTTCCCGCCAGAGTGCTGGCGGCGATGGGTGTGGGGCCAGGCGACCGCCTAAGCCTGGAGGAAGGTCCCGACGGCTTCCTGTTGCGGCCCCAGCGCATCGACCCAACCCGCTTGGCGCCCTTGCGGGACAAACTCCGGCACGGGCGCGGCAGCTTTGATATCGCGGCTTTCCGCGAGCAAACTTATGACCCAGCGCTTCGGGATTGACACCTCCGTCTTGGTGCGGCTGCTTACCGGTGAACCAGAGGCGGACTATGCCCTGTGCGTAAGCAAGCTGCGGGCTTTGATTGAGGACGAAGACGCAGAGCTCTTCGCTTCCAATCAAGTCATTGGCGAAGCGTATATCGCCGTCCAGCACCACTATGGCGTTTCCAAGGACGAAGCTCGAGACGGATTGCTCAATGTGCTGCGCAGCGGCGTGGTCGCGCCGCTAAACGGCGGTTCAGCCCTAGCCGCCATCGATGCTCGCCAAGGGGCGGGACTTCTAGACCGGCTTATCACCGATGACTACGCTCGCGTCGGCCTGCCAGTCCTGACACTGGATCGAAAAATGTCGGCCTTGCCTACCGCCCAACGACTGCCAACCGCAGCGGAAGCCAAATAAATTACAGGGCTTCCTAGTCCCCTCCGGTGCCAAGCCCGAACAAGACGTGGATGCCGACGAAGACGAAGAACTTGACGAAACGCCCGAGTCCGGCGGCTTGGCGGAGGAATCTTGGTGGCGGCGGCGGTTTGACCATTCGCAAGAGCGGCGTAGCCAAGTATGCGGGCTGGAGGCTTCGGCGGTTAGCTCACGCGAGTGACCTCATGACCGTTTGGGCGTCCACCAAGTAGGTGCTCGCCCCCTCCTTTAGCTCTCCGTGCAGAGGCGCGAACAGTGCTTTGCATAGTTGTGCGCTGTCCACGCCAAGCATGGGTCCGAAATCGCCTCGGGGGATGGCCGAAGCCGCATCAGGCGGTGTCTTCGTCCACTTGGCCTCGCCCACCAGCAGCCGCCGGCCGTCCACCGAGCGGGCCACGATGTCCAGTTCCGGGGCATTTCCCCGCCAATGCCTTTGCGCCGGCTCCCAGGGGCCTAGCTTCCCCAAGGCCGCGTCGGACCGATGCAGAAAGGGCACCGCCATCCGGCACAATTCCTCCCAAGCCAGCGCTTCAAGGTGCGGCTGGTGCCGTCGCCAGTACTGCAGCCGCGTCTCCCGGGGCGCGACCGCCAAGGCGGCCCGATGGGGCGCAACTACTCGAAACCACAGCCTTAGGAACGGATCCTCAATGCGATAGAGGCTGCGCTTGCCCGACTTGGGATTGGCGCCGAAGGGCGTTTCCCGACGCACCATCCCCATTTCCAGCAGGGATGCCAGAGGCTTCGACAGGCTGGAGGCGGGCATGCTGAGCCGGCCGGCAATCTCGCTGACTCGATGGACGCCATTGCCAATGGTATCCAGCACAGGCCGCAAGGCGGTGGCCGGGGGCGTCTCCTCCCGCAGCAGTCGGTCTGCTTCGCGGTGCAGCGGACCGGCCGGGTCCAGCACCAAGGCGTCCACTGCGGCCTCCAAGTCGTCCCCAAGAGGTTCAGCAAGCTCCCAGTAGCGCGGCATGCCGCCCCAAAGTGCATACAGGGAAACCAAGCTGGCGTGGTCCGTGAACGGAAAGACATCAGCAAGATGCCCAGGCAGCAAGGGACGCAAGGCAAAGGCTTCCGCAGCCCTGCCGTAAAGGGGCGCCGCCGCATCCAGGACGGCGCTGTGCATCATGCGCTGGCTGGAGCCGCAGACCACCACTTGCAGCCGCCGCTCCGGTCGGTCCAGCCAATTTTGCAGGACGCCGGCCAAGGCTGGGTCCGCCGCCAGCAGATAGGGCAATTCATCCAGCACGAACGGACCCGGCCAGCCTTGCTGCTCAGCCTCGGCGGAAAGGCGCATCAGCAGCGAACGCCAATCCGGGTACTCCACATCGGCAAAGCCGGGAAAGCGCTCCGCCACCGCCTCGGCCAGATAGCGCCGCTGCACTGGCGGCGCGGACTGATCGGCCACGGTGTAGAGCCCGCCGTGCCGCCGCGACCACTCAATGAGCAGCCGCGACTTACCGACCCGCCGCCGTCCCCAAAGGACTGCGAACGCGGCGGGCCGGGAAAGGGCACCATCCAGCCGGCGCATTTCATCGTTGCGATTCAGGAATTGCATCCGAAGATTATGCCCGAAATAATTATGTCTTCGAGAATAATGTTAAGCAGCCTCTTCGGGCTAAGGCCAAAGCTCCGCAGCGGCGACTGCCGAAGCGAAACGGTCCGCCGGCCAAATGTCGATGCCATCGGCGGAGCGGAAGGGGCGGTTGCCGGCGTACAGGAGCACCCGCCGCACCAATCCGGGCAACTCGTCCAGGCTGCGCAGGCTTTTCAACAGCCCGGTGTGGTATCTATCCGTTGACTTCACTTCAATGGCGAGCAGTTCCCGCCCGCGCCGCAGCAGGAAGTCCACCTTGATGTCGGATTGGTGCGGCGCCCAATGGAAAAGATCGTCGTAAAGTTCCTGAGTCTCCGCATGGGTACGCAAGGTCGTGGCCACCCAGCTCTCAAACAGCGGCCCCTTTTCCTCAGCGACGACTTCACCGAGCTGCCGCTTAACGGCGCGGACCACGCCGGGATCGACCCAATAGAGCTTCGGCAGCTTGCGTTCGCGCACGCGCATCTTGGTTTCATAGGCGGGCAGGCGGAAGGCCAGCAAGGTGTCCTCCAGGATGTCCAGATAGCCCTGCACCGTGGTGCGGGCCACGCCGGCCGCCCGGGCGATTCCGGTGATGTTGATCCGTTGGCCGTTGTACAGCGCGGCGATGGGCAGAAAGCGCACAAAGCCGGGCAGGTTGCGCACCAAGGCTTCAGCGCGAATCTCCTCCCGCAAATAGAACTGCGCATAGGCTTCCAAGACGGTGCGGGGCGACTCGCTCGTCCAAACCAGCGGCACCGAGCCGTGGCGCAACACCTTTTCCAAGTCGAATTCCTTGCCGAGCTCAGCGGCGGCGAGTGGAAACATCGTCTTTTTCAGCGCTCGGCCGGCCAGCAGGTTCACTCCCGCCGCCTTGAGCTTGCGGGCGCTTGAGCCGAGCAGTGCGAAGCGCAGCCGTTGAGCTTCAATGGAACGGTGAACTTCGTTCAGCAGGGCCGGCAGGCGCTGCACCTCATCCACAACCACCCAATCCCCCGGCCCGAGGTGGCCGATGGACTGCGCAAACAGGGACGGGTCAGCCAGCAGATCTTGGAACAGCCGCTCGTCGAGAAGATCGAGGAAGGTGGCGTTCGGGAATGTGGCCCGCGCCCAAGTGCTTTTGCCCACGCCCCGCATCCCAAACAGAAAGAAGCTCTGGGCGGGCGGTTGGGTGAGGCGCCGGTAGGTGGACATGATGTCGGCAAATTTCCATGAAAAATGACGGCATAGTATGCGTTAGGTGGTGCTAACGCAACCGTTCAACCTCCGCTTGCAAGGCTTGGTTGGCTAGGAGCTTGCGGCGTTTCTAGCCCCTGCTTGCTGCGGTGGCGACGCATTCGCAGGAGCAGTGCAGCCAAATATGCGGGCTGGAGGCTTCGGCGGTTAGCTCACGCGAGTGACTTCATGACCGTTCGGGCATCCACCAAGTCGGTCCAGCTAATTTTGCAGGATGCCGGCCAAGGCTGGGTCCGCAGCCATGCCGGATTTCCCGAAGGTGCAAAGCCCGGTGCTGATGTTCCACGGGCTGGACGATCAGGCACTGCTGGCGGGCGGGTTGAACGGCACCTGGAACTGGGTGGAGAAGGACTTCACGCTGGTGACCATTCCCGGTGCCGACCACTTTCTGCAGCAGGACGCCAGCGATCTGGTCTCGGCAACGGTGGTCGATTGGCTGCGCTGCCTGCCTTTGGGCGCTGCTGATGCCACCAATGCCCTTGATGCTGGCTGACGCCGCGATCCGGTAGACATCGCAGCGCCTACGGCGGGAAGGCGTTTTGATTGCCTTGATGCTCTTCGGTAGACTGCTGTTTGCTCCCACCACCATCAGCCTGGAGCATCAGGAGCCCTATGAGCGCTAGCCGTTTCAGCGTCAGAGACGCCGTTCGTCGCAAGTCCCAACCGGACGCCGTTGGCATCATTCGTGACCGCGGCTATCTTGAGGAGGCCACCGGCCAATGGATCTACCGCGTCCAGTTCGGCAACGCGGTGAGAGGGGTAGCACACACGGAACTGGAACCTCTGCCCGAACACACCGACGCGTGGGACGATATCCGGGCCGGCACTTTCGCCAGCGCGGAAGCGTTCCGTACCCTCTTGACGTTTGAGCGACTACGCCGCCCGCCGTCCCCCATTGCGGCTTCGTTCGGCTCCGCGAAGGCCGCGTTCTACCCATTCCAGTTCAAACCCCTGCTCAAGTTCCTTGAGAACCCACGGAAGAGGCTGCTCATCGCCGATGATGTCGGACTTGGGAAAACCATTGAAGCCGGATACATCATCCGTGAATTGAAGTCGCGCATGAGCCTTGAGCGAGTCCTTCTCGTCGTGCCATCACGTCTGCGCACGAAGTGGAAGACCGAGATGGAGCGCCGCTTCGGCGAACGCTTCGAGATCGTTAGCGGTCTAAAGGTCGCGGCCTTACGCAAGAAAATGGAGACGCGTGGTGAGGTCGATCGCTTCTCCTGGATTGTCTCGATCGAATCTGCACGGGCTCAGGCAGTTGCTCAATTCCTGGAGGATCTCCAGCCGCCGATAGACATCGTCGTGGTGGACGAAGCGCATCGCATGCGCAACCCGAAGACACACCAGCACCGCTTGGGGAAGGCCCTTTCCGCCTGCGCGGAGAACATGATTCTTCTCACCGCTACGCCGGTACAAACTGGCCTTGACAACCTGTATCGCCTCTTGAACATCCTTGACGAATCGGAATTTCAAGATCCCACTCTGTTCGAGGACCAAGTGGCCGCCAACCGCCCCATCGTTCGGGCAGGTGGCGCGATACGTTCCAATCCCCCAGCCGTTGCAGCCGCGGTGGACGCCCTTGAGTCGATGAAAGAGAATCCTTACACGCGCCCGTTGACCGAATCCGGCTACTTCACCAGTCTCCTGGCCCGATGCAGGCAGGCCCAAAGTTCAAGTCGGGACGAGCTCGTCGCGCTCCAGCGAGACATCAACGAACTATCCCTTACCGGGAACATAGTCAGTAGGACCCGCAAGGTTGAAGTGATCCCGAATCGGATCGTCCGCGCCGCGACAGTTGTCTGGGTTCGGTACACCCCTACAGAACGAGCCTTCTACGACTCCGTGGCGGAGCTCTGCCGCGTAATGCGCCCCGACCTATCCGGCTGGGGTCGCGCTCTAGCCGCGCTGCAAGCATTCCGTGCCACCGCAAGCTGCATACCGGCCGCGGCTAAACGGTTCCGGGACAAGCTTGCCCACGGTGGTGCGATCATCGATGGCATCGCAGCAGACTTTGACGACGATCATGAGAACGAAGGCGGGGGAACGATCACCGACCGCTCATCCACCGAGTTGCACGAGCGACTAGGAGAAATCAATTCGGCCTTAGGGCGCCTCACCGAAGAGGACACGAAATACGAATGTCTCAAGGAAACCTTGCGCAGCATCTGGCACGAGGACGAGTCCGCAAGCAGGCCTCCTCGGAAGGTCGTCTTGTTCGCGTTCTTCAAGCCAACGCTCGCCTACCTCAGCGAGCGGCTGAGCACGGACAAGGTGTCAAGCCGCCTGATCAACGGCGATATCCCGATACCGGAACGCGAGGTGCGCATCGACGAGTTCGCAACCAATCCGGACATTCGCCTCCTGCTCTCCTCCGAGGTGGGCAGCGAAGGGCTTGACCTGCAGTTCGCGTCGGTCGTAGTCAACTACGATCTCCCATGGAATCCGATGGTGGTGGAACAACGCATTGGGCGCATCGACCGTATCGGTCAGGCGACCCCAAGAATCGTGATCCTCAACTTGGTTGCCGCAGAGACTATCGAGGATCGAATACTCTATCGCCTGTATGAGCGAATCGGCCTGTTCCGGGAATCCATCGGCGAAATTGAACCGATACTTGGCGATCCCATCGAGAAACTTACGGCTGACGCCGTACGCGGTGATTTAACCGAACAACAGCAGGAGTCACTTGCCGAAGAGTCCGCCGCCGCATGGCATGACCAACGCCTGAAGGCCGAGGGACTAGCTCGGAGCACTGACAGTTTGATGGCCGCCGACCAGTCATTCTTGGACGAAATCGACGGGCTGATCGGCCGCCGCAAAGTGCCTTCGGCCTCCGAACTGCACACTTACGTTGCAGCTTACCTTTCCGCCCGATTCGCCGGAAGCCGGTTTCCCAAGAGCCTCATTGAACGCGTTGCCGATATCAGGACGCCTCCCGATGTCGGCCGACTCGTGTTGAACGCGTCTCTACAAGACCCAGAGGCCGTTCGCTTCGCCCGCATGCTTCAGACTGGGACCGTGAGGGCCACTTTCGACCAGGATGCCGCGCTCAAGCATGCCAACGCCGAACTCATCCACGCTCGCCACCCCTTGGTGCGGATGGTCATGAAGGCCGGAGATCGCCAACGCGACACAATGCCGCGGTCGTTTGCACTCATACTCAAACTCAAATCAACCGACTTGGACCAGGCAGTCAGCGGTCTCCAAGGTGACTTCGCATTTGAGGTACATCTCTTCGACACTGGGGGCGTACGGCCGCGCGTTTCTCTCGTCCCGCTGTTTCTCGACGGTGATGGTCGCCTTCTTGACGACGCCACCTCTGAGGACCTGTTGCTCGCGATGCTGGATTCTGCCGTCTCCCTAGAACCAAGCCCGCGTCTTGCGCGAAATCATGTCGATGGGCTTTCAAAGCATCTCAAACGCCACTTGGGGGCACGCAGATCCCGAATAGTTCAGACGGAACGTAAACTGAACATTGTTCGCACCGAACGTCTGAGAACGACGCTTGTCGTGGCACTGGACCACCGCGTAAAGGAGGCGGAGAGGCGTCTTGGAGCACTCCAGGACAAAGGGGCTGCAGCCTTCGCGATTTCTATGGCACGGGCCAAGGTCGAACACGCGAAGCGCGAAAGGACGGACCGACTGGCCGGCTTGGACAACGCGGCGACGCCCAATATCGAAACGGAACTCGTGGCTGCAGGCGTGTTGCGCATCGCGTCTGCGGACACCACGTCGAGACAGTAGGGGGCACACTTGGCAGGACGTCGCAGGGATGCGCTCAGGGGGTTGACGAAACTGCGCCGCTTCCTCTCTTTCGGGACTGCGCCCGAGCAGACCAAGCGCGAGTCGAGACCACTCAGGCTGGGTGTCGACTACGGCACCAGCAGGTCCAAGCTGGTCATCACCGACTACGGGGCCGTTGACGGCGAGCGCAGCTTTGTGGTGCGCCATCCTGAATACGGCGACGAATACCGCATCCCATCCTCCATCTGCGCCATTGAGGACTCCCTCCGGTTCGGTTTCACAGCGGAAGCCCTCGCTGATCGCGTCCCTGTCTACCGTTCGTTGAAGATGCTGTGCGCTTATCCCGACCGCTTTTATGGAGACCATGTTCCCCTTCCGTCCGGCCTCAGCGCTCGCGACTTGGCGACCCTATATGTAGGCCACCTGATCCACATAGGCCGCGACGCTGCCGTCCGCTATGCGAATCAATTTCGGGCCGAGCCTTCCTTGAGTGTGACCTTGGGTGTGCCGATGGCGCAGCTCGACGACAAGCGGTTGCACAAGATGTTCGTCAACATCGCCAGAGAAGCCTTCGAACTCGAGAAGCGGCTCAATCTACACAGTACAATATCCGTTCTTGATGCCACGAACGCGTTGGCTGAAGTTCGCAGTGAACTCGATGGGACGTATCCGAAACAGCCCCGCGACTGGGTGCGTTCCGAGGCGGAGGCCGCACTGTTCTGGGCCCACAGGTCACCGGATATCGGGTATGGACGGTTTGCATGCGTGGACGTGGGAGCCGGAACCACCAGCGCCTCTTGGTTTCACATCAGCGCAACACGGACTGGCGGCGTGCTCGTGAACGACCGTCTGTCCTTCTACGGTGCTGCCTGCGCACCCCCTGCATGCGATGCGGTGGACCAGGTGCTGGCCAAGCACATGGACGGTGCCACCAATCTAGGCGACATCAGGGAGCGGGAAATCCAACTCATCAAGAACCTTCCTGACGAAGGCAAGGACGCCCTCGCGGATGTCCTTTCGGAGATTGCCGGAGTGTTCGGCGACGCTTCGGTCCATGCATTTGAAAAGGAGAAGAGCCTCCTTGCTTGGAAGCACATCGGCTGCGTCTTCTTCTTGGGCGGCGGCACGAAGCTTTCGGCGGTTCGGAACAGGCTGATCGAACAAAAGTGCGATTGGCTCCTGAGGTCCGATCCCATCGCCGACCCCGGCGTCCCCACCGACCTAACTGAGGAGGATGGCGCTGAACTCCGCGCAGACCCGACCTTCCTCCTAGTCGCCTACGGCTTAGCCCGTCGCCTCGGCGATGTCCCGGACACGTTCACGCCCGGTCAGATAGGCGACTACACGCCGAGCCGGCCTACGCGAGACCGAACGTCATCCGACGATCTCTATAGCGACTGAACAATCGCCTCAAATCTCTGCCTAGCTCCACACCCTTGACACATCTGCTTCGAGACTGACTGTGCCTCTCCCGTTCAGAATACTCGGGTGGTCCTGCTTCTTGGGACAGTCGGCTAAGGTGTGCTCCACGCCTTGAAGGAGGCATGGAGTGAGGATTAGGAGGTGCCGTTTCGCGGCGGTATGCGGACATGCAGTTGCCTCTGGAGCTAATGGATTTGCGCTGCTTCCCGAATATCAATTCGAGGCTTCTGCCTTTTGTCTGGAGTTCAGTAAACCCCTGCTACGAACTATAGCCGCGTAACGACGATAGCAGCTAGGGCGTTGCGCATAATGAGCAATCCGCTCATTCGGTGAATTTCTCTTCCACTATTCGCGCCGCTTCGCGGCTCAACGTCTTGCTCTCGAACGTCTCGATCAAATGTCCAGGAAAGTGTTCGTCGTACCACGCCAACTTCGCCTGTCGGTGATCGCGGTATTTCGCCTCGGACATCATGCCCCAATGCTCCCAGAACCATTTCTCCCCTTGGTGGACAATTGAGAAGTCGGGCAAATACATGGTGCCGTCCGGCGCAAGTAGTGGTATCTCGTACTCGAAGGAGATGCCGCGTTCGGCGAGGAGGTTGGCGATGATTAGCTCGGACTTGGAACGAACCATGTCCCTGGTCAGCGCCTCGTGGACGCGACCCTCGGCGTACCAGTCCGAACGCCGCAGGAGCGCTTTTGGAACCGCGTGAAACATACCCTCGAACAAAGACGAGTTTACTTGCTTGATTTGCCCGTTTTCGGGACGTCGCGCCGACAGCAGCGTCGCGGCACTCTGCTCGATCAGCAATGTGCAGTGCTTGGTAGCCCGGGTCAATGCCGTGTACAGGAGTTCCGAGGAAAGAGGTCGCCCGTGGTTCTTAGGTACGACAATATAGGTATGGTCGAACTCGCTCCCTTGCGCTTTATGGATAGAGACCGCGTAAGCAAGCTCCAAGTTCTCCTCCACCTCGCTAGCGCGTTCGTAGTCCACAATCCAGTTGTCCTTGTCGGCGAACCGGACAGAGAATCGGCGTAAATTGTAACGTCTCTTGTTTTGGTCCCCGCGGTGTTTGGAAACAAAGCCTATCTGGCCGTTGTATATCTCAATGCGTTCGCGGCGCCTAGCGTCCCTATCGTATGCCCAGATGGGATTGGATCGCGATCTGTTTCGGACTTGAATCACCTTGTCAAACAGCGTGATCCCGCTTAGTGTCCCGAACCCTTGTACGGCTGCCGCAGACACGCGATCTTGAACGGCGCTGTTCAACGCCTCCACACCGTGCATTTCACCACGGTGAGGCGTGAGTATCTGATACTTATCAGGTTGCCACTTCATGGCGGAACGCCACAGCTTGTAGGGCCTATCGGGATCCCGCGCCTCACCGGTGTGACTGACCATTTCCGTCTCAATGGTCTCCACTAGCTGAGCGGCGAGCCGTTGCGCATCATGCCAATACACGACGCGCAGATCTGTATCCACGTCGCCGCCACGATGCATCTGGGTCAACAACTCCTCGGCATCGGGTGTGGTCGCCTCGCCGTCGTCGCGGGCGCTTTGGGCGATGAACAGGTTGGCGAGGCGAAGAATCGCGGTGCCATTGCTGGCGACCTCGTTCTCCAATTGACGCAGGTTGTGGTCGAGCTTGGCGACGCTACGGAACGGTTTTTTGGACAGCCATTCGATGGTGTCGGCGAAAACTCGGCCACGCCCTATGGGCGGAAGCTGATTGGGATCACCCACCAAGACTAGGCGACGAACGGCCCGCCAGTCGATGGCGCGGACGAAGGTAGCCATCAAGCCTAGGTCCAACATGGATGCCTCATCGACAATGATGGTCCCTTGGCCGTGACGACCACCACCTTGCCGCCGGTGGGTGAGGTTGTCGTTCAGCCAGCCTTCCTTGGCGAGATAGGAATGCACAGTCGAAGTCTCCACTCCCTCTATTTCGCGTTGCTGGAGCTTGGTGCGAAGGCGATCGGACGCTTTGCCGGTGGGTGCCATTACAGTAATCGGCGCACCTTCTCCTTCGGTGGTGCGCACCGCTAGGATGATGGCGCAGACCACCGTCGTCTTGCCGGTTCCGGCTGCTCCCGTCACCACGGCCAGCGGCCGTCGGAAGATTGAGTAGCAAGCGGCCGCTTGGCCTTCTACTGCCTCAATGTAGCGTTCCCGAGCATTGGCAAGCAAGTCGCTTTTGGGGTCCAATATGTTGTCTTTCCACTGCTCTTTGGAGAAAGGTCTGGCGAGGCAAATATCTGGCCTCGCGGCTAACTTCATTAGTGCGGCTTCCACTTCGCGCTCGTCTTCGTGGACCGAGCGCAGATACAGCCAACGGTGGCCGTTGTCTTCGACCTCTTCGCCTTCGGCGTGCGGGCGAAACACTAGCGCTTCATTCAATATCTCCCTATCGACGTCGAAATACCTTTCGGTGAAGGCGGCCTTCTTCCACTCCGGGAATGTCTTAAGCCGCTGGTTAACGCGGTCCAACACTCTGTTTGACGCTTGGAACGTGTGGTTGGGTTCACGCCCAATTTCATCCACGCACAGCGCCCGCAAACGCCGGGCGTCGTCAATCTCCATGTCCGAGTAGGGTGTTCCGCCGAGCTCCGGAGAAGGGAGGACGCCGCGGTCCACCGTCGGCCAGGAAATACGGTCATCGGGATTGTCGCCCAGGTAACTTTCGCAAATCAGATATGGATTGTGAAGCGGTGCATCGACCGCAAAGGTCAGATCGTGCGTTTCCCGTAGCCTGTTGTCGGTCGACGCTATGCGTCGCATCTGGTCGAGGTCGAGATCAAAGCGTGGCAGGAAAGAAGCAAGCAACGTACGCTCGGCGTCGGTACGAAGCCTCCATTGGCGAGATACTTTTTCTAAAGCGCGGCCCGCAAGACCAATCTGAGATGCTTCTCGACCTTGGTCAAGGGCCGCGAAGATCTCCGCGTGCGCCTCTTGGGCGTTGCCCGCGTTGATCGACTCGATCACTGGCTTCACGGCGTCAGTCGCACCGAGAAGGCGAAGAACATTGGGTAAGCCGGGGTAAAGGCCGCGGCGTTGCCAAAGATCGGCGATGCAGCCGAGTATCCACTCCTTGCGCTGACCCCAATTCTCGCTGTCGTCGCCGATGCGAAGCAGTTCCTCAACGGCGTTGAGAAACTGCTCCAAAAGGCCGATCGCCTCGTCGTCTGTTATGTGCCGGGTACCATATTTGCATACTCGCGGGTTTTCTGGGAACACGACCAAGCGTGCGAGAGTTTCAGGGTCCGCACGATAGCGATGATAGGGGAGTCGCAAACCCTGTTCTGGATAATGCGAGGTGACGTTGCGAGCCCAGATCATTCCGCCCGCGAAACGTTGACGCACATAGTCCGTCGTATCCGCGTAACGGAGTGGCGGCCCGACTTCCAGCACACGGGAGACGCCCAATAAAACATAGCGTGGGTGTTCGTCTTCGGAGAACGGGTTTGAGTAGTTCGCGTAGTAGAAAATGAGGCTCATGTCGGCCTTGATTGCGGCGATGAACTCTTCGACCCGTTCGGCACGAGCGTCGTTGTCATATCGCCCTCGGTCGTCCCTTACTGCATCGGAAAAGACCTCCTCGTAGGGCCACACGCAGACCGTCGCCGGCGGGATGTCCCACTCCGTTCTCGTCGCGCCTTCGCGCATCCATTCAGGAGGGTTGGAGAATCCCTTGATGGGGTCGCTGCCAAAGGCGTTCACGCTGTAGATGCAAGGCGGCAGATCGGCTCCTTGCAGAGACTTCACGACGCGACCAGCGTTCTCCATCTCGCGCTGCGTGTCTCGTTGCCGGGCGATGACATCACCGGGATAGGACCGACTACCGACGCAATACGTGTTGCACTTGGGTTGCTTGCAGATGGTGCCGTTCCACCCGCTGTCGTGCCAAGCAAGTCGCGCCGTCAAATGCATGGAGATGTCGTCCGTAGGGGGAGAGTGGAAGCATCTTATCCTATCTACCGCCTGCCGGGAACCGCGTTGTACGCGCCCACCCAGGGCCATTGAGGGCACTTGCCCTCCCACCTAGAAGCCTGTCGGACTTGAGGCAGGAGATGCTTGTTTTGGGGTGAGTTTTGCGTAGCCGCCATCCGCCGGAAAATTCGCTCGGTGGCCCCCAGCGCAGTTCACCGTGCAGCATCAATCACCCGCAGATATCCGCCCGCTGCATAGCCAATAATCGCCCGATCAGCGGTCACTAAGGGAATGCGCCAATGGTGTGCGGTGGCGATGATGAGCCGGTCGGCGGGGTCAGCGTGGAATTCTCCGGCAAGCGTACGCTGTCCACCGCGATGGCCGGCTCAATTGGCAGTAAGTCGACGCCTTGGGTGCCAAGGGCTGCATTCATCCAAGCACCGACGTCCAGCGCCAAGCGCAATCGACTCCTTCAACCGAAAGAGCGATTTCCCAAGGTGTCATCGCCGATACTCCAATGCGGTGTGAACGCCTCGCCCCATCGAAGGCCGCGGTCGCCTTCCACGGCCCGAATCAGGACATGGGTGTCCAGCAGGATCAACGCTGCGCGGCCCAGTCAGAGGGTGTCGCCGCCGGAGCAAAGGGGTCCTCGTACTCCAACACCGTGCCCCGCATCATGCCGATAAACGGCGGTGCCTTCTCCGTGGCGGGCGATGGCGACAATACCGCCACTGGACGCCCCCGCTTAGTTATGGTTACCGAGTGCCCATCGCTGCCCATCTGCTTGATGATGCGCAGACACTTGGCCTTGAAATCCGCCGCCGAGACTTGTTTTGCGCTCATGCGCTCATCCACACCGCAAAAGGCACATGCAAGATGCACATAGTTGCTCGGATCCATGCCGATCCTCCATGCCGAAAAACACGGCGCGGTAGCAGAACACAACACGACATTTTATTTGTCCTCAACATTGGGCTCGACAGGCACCCATACCACCAGTGTTTCCATGCTACAGTGCCCTGCACCGGGCAACAAAAGTGCCACGGTGGTGGATGCTGACGAATAGGAGTAGCAGAAGTGGCCAAGTCTGGTGGAAAAGGCGGAAGTGGCGGGGGTGGCAGCCGGGGTGGTGGCCGAGGCGGAGGCAGTGGCAAAGGGGGTAAAGGAAGCAACTGGCCTAGCAAAACTGGAAAGCAATCTGGCGGTGGTCGGAGCAACGCCCCACAAAAATAGCCGCAATCAGCAAGGTCGGGGCTGACGAGACCGCCAGCCCCGTTCCCAGCTCGCTCAGCTTGCCATAGGCTTAACGTTGTCGTTGTAGCGAAACATGTTTTTCGGGTCGTACTTGGTCTTGATCTCGACCAGGCGCTCGTAGTTCCCCCGGTAGATGAAGCGCCCGAAGTCATCCGGGTGGAAGGACTCCACGTCTTCGTGGGAGTTGTTGAAGGCGTACTGGGGTGCCTTCTTCTCCGAAGTGGAGTGCGGCACCACCGCGCCGATGGCCTGCAGCACCCATTCCCGGTTTTGCTCGTAGTGGTCCAGCGTTTTGGCGATGCCGGCCGCCTCATAGACGTGCTCCACCCGTTGCGCATAGGCGTTGAAATCCTCCCCCTTGCGCACCATTTCGCGGCCAAAGCCCTCCAGCACCCAGTGGCAGTTGTTCGGCGCATGCTCAAACTGCGCCACGATGTCGTCCATGGCCGCCGGGGAGAGATCGTTGGAATAGACCAGCTTGGCGAACACCAAGGAGCCGTGCGGCGCGAAGCCGTCGTTCTTGTTCTGCGTCAGCAGGTAGGGCCGCGGCCCGATGTCGTTCATCATCGGCGGATGCTGCCGCATGAACGCCTGCAAGGCCCGGTGCTGCTCGATCAGCCTTTCGCCCTTGCTTGGCGCACCGGCGTAGAGCAGGTTCAGGTTCACCACCCTGCCGGGGCCTTCAGCCTGATTGGAAATGATCAGGTAGGGGGACATCTCGTCCGGCATCTCCGCCTGTATGTCCCGGTACAGTTCGCACGCCTCCTTGGCGAACTTGGCGCTCTTGTAGGGCCAGACGATTGAGCCTTCCAGCACGGTCGGATCCAGCGGATGGCAATAGTATTCAAAGTTGGTCACCACCCCGAAGTTGCCGCCGCCGCCGCGCAGCCCCCAGTACAGATCGGGGTTGTGTTCGCTGCTGGCCTTGCGGAACTTGCCGTCGGCGGTGACGATGTCGAAGGACTTCACGTTATCGCAGGCCATGCCGAACATTCTGGTGAGGCGGCCGTTGCCGCCCATCAGCGTCAGCCCGGCGGCGCCGGTGTCGGACACCATCCCCGCCGGCACGATCAGGCCGTAGTGCTGGGTTTCCGCGTAAAGGTCGCCCAGCA
This sequence comes from uncultured Pseudomonadales bacterium, assembly GCA_958296025.1. Taxonomy (GTDB): domain Bacteria; phylum Pseudomonadota; class Gammaproteobacteria; order Pseudomonadales; family Azotimanducaceae; genus Azophilus. The sequence continues at coordinate 3,031,463 of OY282430.1, read as the reverse complement.
GGCCGCCGGAACCGAGATTCGCCGTTTGCGTGTATGGGTCCACCCGGCAACTGTTCAGCAGGGAGCAGTCGATCATCAGGCCGCCGTCGGATACGGATTCCCCCATCATGCTGTGCCCGCCGCCGCGGATGGTGGTGAGTAGGTTGTATTCGCGGGCGAAGTTGACGGCGATTTCCGCGTCCATCTGTCCGTGAATCTGAATGATGACCCCCGGCCGCCGGTTCCAAGCGGCGTTCCAGCATTTGCGCACCGTTTCGTAGCGGGCCGTGCCCGGCACCAGCAGGGAGCCGATCAGCAGGCCGCGGATTTCCTGCAAAACGGCCCTGGGTATGGTGACGTCGCCGCCGTCCAAGGTGACCGCGCAGATGTCCTCGAGGGGGAATTCGTAGTCGTAGCCATCGACATGATGCGCCTTGAGCAGGGGTTTCATCCTGTCCGGCTTGCCGGCCAGAAAGCCGCTTTGGCCAAGTACGCTCGGCCCGTTGGGGGAAGACTGCTTATCGCTCATCGCCAACTCCTATCTTGTTGAAATGGTCTCGGCTTTGTTGCATCAACCAACCCGAAACATTGGAGAAACAGGGAAATCGGCCTCAAAGTTTGCTTCGGTCAATGGATATGATTTCGTAGAGCACGTCGTCCGGCCCGTCCAGATAGAACCATTGGACCGCCGTCGTGCCGGTGATTTCCGAAACGCTAAGGCCGCGTTGCAGGAGGAGGCGTCGCGCCGCCTTAAGGTCGTCAACCTCAAAGGCGACCAAGGGGTAGTCCTTGGTCTGGGCTTGGTCCGCGTCGCGCACCTCGAAGAAATTTCCGGTGCGGAACTCGAACAGGGTGAAGGGCGCATCCTCGGCCATTGGCCTAGTCGTCAAAGCAAGGAACTTCCTGAAAAACTCCACCGTGGCCTGGCGGTCCTCGGCGGGTATGACCACAGCGCCGATGCCTTTGATTTGCAACTGCTTGCCCGATTGATCGAACAGGCGGCGTTCGGGGTTCTGCGCGATTTCATGGGTGTATCCGTTCGGGTCCTGAAAAAACGCCCAAGCCGAACCCGGCACCCTTATGAGGTCGGACGAAAACGTCAACCCCCTGCCTTCCATCGTCTTTTTGGCCTGCTCCGCGTCCTCCACCAAGAACCCCAACAAAGGACGCCTGTACATTGCGGAGTCCGGCGCCTTCTCCGCTATCAGCTCGAATATCTGCCCGGACGGAAGTTGGTAGATGACAAGCCCCAAATCGTCCATTCGGCCGTATTCGTCCAACTCCAGCAGTTCCCCAAAAAAGCGCTCCGACTTCGCCATGTCCGTTTGGGTGACGCCGACCCAGCCAATTTCCTTAACAGCCGCCCCGTCGGCAACATCCGCCGCATTGGCGCCGGCCGCGGCGAACAGCCCGCAGAGGGCGGCGGCGAATGCGCATAAGCATTGCCATCCGGCTTTTCCATTTGGACCCGTATGAAAAGTCTTCCTTTGCATTGCCGTTGCCTCCTTCAGCAAGACCCTTGCCGCTTTTCCGCGGAGAAATCGAATCGCTCCTGCAGCACTTGGCTTTCCGGCAGCGTTGAACCGCCATCGACGATGATGGTCTGGCCAGTGATGTAGGCCGCCGCGTCGGAGGCCAGGAACAGCATGGCGTTGGCCACGTCCGCCGGCTGCCCGAACGCCTGCATGGGGATGAGCGCCGCCATCGCCTTGACGGTTTCGTCCCCGTAGGCGGCCATGGCTGGCGTCATGACGTATCCGGGCTCCACGCCGTTCACGGTGATGTTGTCCTTGGCGAACTCCAGGGCCGCGGTCTTGATGAAACCGTTCAATCCGGCCTTGCTGGCCGCGTAGTGGGCTAGGCCGGGGGCGGCAACCCTGGGGCCGGTGACCGATGAGGTACACAGGATGCGGGCGCCGCCGGCCTTGCGCAGGTGGGGCAGGGCGGCTTGAACCAACCAGAAGGCGGCCTTGAGGTTGACGTTCAGCGTCTCGTCCAAGGCGGCGTCCGGCAATTCCTCAATGGGATGGGCGGGGCAGATCCCGGCGTTGTGAATGAGGATGTCCAGCCGGCCGTGCCGCTCAACCGTTTCCGCCACCGCCCGCTCCGCCTGGGCGCGATGCCCGACATCCGCTTCGGTCAGCGACGCCAAGCCACCGGAAGCCTTGATGCCATCAACAGTTTCCCGGCCATGGACCGCCGTTCTGGTGACCACTGCCGTGACCGCCCCTGCCGCCGCGAAAACCTGGGCGATGCCGGCGCCGATGCCTCTTCCGGCGCCGGTTACAAGAGCCACCTTGTTTTCCAAGTTCACGAGCATGTCGGTCAAGCGCAATGGTTGTCCTGTCGCTCCGTCCAGAAACCCCGAGGCTTCCTGATGAGAAGAATAACATTATTATATAAGTTAGTTATAGATTTTTGGCTGGACGGCCAGTTCCAGGAAGTAAGGGTTGGCGCCGGCCTGTGGCAACCGCTTGCCACGAAAAAAGCAGGTCTATTGGGCTCCTATCCCACTTCCGCCCGGCGCCCGCAATTGCCCAACCCATCGCCGGCTTGTATCCTCGGTGCCAAGCAATGAAGGGCCGCCGTGGAGCACTACCTCTGGCTGCAATGTGCCCACGTCCTCGCCTCCGTCTATTGTCTGGGGGGTAGCGGGGACGCCATTCCCGGTTGGGTGGACAGCCTCGCCTACCTAGTCCCAACCGCCGCCTTCCGCTACTTTCTGGAATGGATGGTCTTGGACAACAGCTTGGTGACCGCCGCCTTGGCCACGCGGTTCCACCAAATGCTACGGCGTCAAGGCAATCGAACCGCCCTGCTGAACCGCTTGCGCAGTTTCCGGCCAAGGGACCCAACCGATGCTCTGGCGGCGGTGCGCATGCCCGTGTTGCTGCTGTGGGGGGCGGACAATCCGCAACTGCCGGTCAGCCAGATGGACAGGTTCGAGACGCTGTTGGTCAATGCGCCCTGCGTCCGGCGCATCGCCTATCCTGGCGTGGGCCATGCCATCCCCTTGGAAGCCCCAGCCAAAGGCGTTACGGACCTGAAGGCTTTTCTGCTTGCAGCAAGCGCCTGTTGACAGCGGGCATCAAGGAACCAAGGGCCGCATGGGCCCCAAGGTGCCGGTCGTGTAGCGACTTCGGGCACCGCTGCTTGCTGGATTGGGCTATGATTAATCCTGCTTAGGTGAAAACAGGGAGAAGTCAACTTGCGCGCCAGCATCACCGTCGCCGACCTGTTCTGTGGAGCAGGGGGACTAAGCGTTGGCCTTTGCGCCGCAGGGCTTCGGACGACATTCGCCGCGGACCAGTTTGCCGCTGCCGTACAAAGCTATAAGCTGAACTTCGATCACGAGGCTTCCCCAACCACGGTGAATTGGGATACGGACCTGCCGTCGGTCGACATCATCGCGGGAGGCCCGCCATGCCAAGGTTTTTCTTCCGCTGGCCGACGGTCCCCAAATGATGCCCGCAACTCCCTGGTTGCGGTCTTCGCGCATCTCGTCGCTCGCCATCGGCCGAGAGCGTTCCTGTTTGAGAATGTGGAGGGCTTTTTGACCGGTGACGCTGGACGCTGGGTGCTGGACCTTCTTGACCCACTCGTGCGGGCCGGTTACTGCATCCACCTACGCAAGATCAATGCCGCCCACTACGGTGTTCCACAGCATCGCAAGAGGGTGATCGCGATAGGTGGGTTGGGTTGGGATCCCGGCTTCCCCCCGCTTACACACCGTGCAATGGGAATGCCTGGATCTCAGGCCGTCGGCCACGGCCTGCCGCGCTGCCCGACCGTGGCGGAGGCGCTTGCCGAACTGCCAAGCGCCAGACCAAGGGTGTTGGGACGCGGGGACCTCATTGACCACGACTTTCATGTGCCTGAAGGTGTCGATCTAACCCGCATTCAATCCTTGCTGCCTGGACAGACAATGAAGGATCTGCCAGAACATTTGTGGCACGAAACCTACCGTCGCCGCGCCCACCGAAGGGTTATGGATGGCACACCTACCGAACGACGTGGCGGCGCTCCCGCGGGCCTTCGCCGGCTAGCCGGCGATCAGCCGTCCAAAGCCATCACAAGCGGTGCAACCTCCGAATTCGTGCATCCGACGGAAGATCGAACACTGACATTGCGGGAATGCGCCCGTTTACAAACCTTCTCCGATGAGTATCGGTTTGTCGGAACACTGAACGAAAAAGCTCTGCTCATCGGCAACGCCGTGCCGCCACGATTGGGAAAAGTGTTGGGTTTGCACCTTAAGCAAGGGATTTCTAACGGAGCCAATGCAGCCGACAAGCCTGGATTGAAGTCCTTCGTCGTAACAAACGCCCAAGCCATGAGCCCAGCCCTGAGGCGAACCGCCGCTATGGTGGAGGAAAGATACCTACAAGCCGCACCACCCCAATTGTCCATATTTGCCCAGATGGACTAGGAACCGGATTTCATGCCTCTTTCGCAAACGCAAAAATCACTGATCGAGAAGGCCCGCAATGTGGGCAACAGCAACATGGCTGTGCCGATTGATGCTGCTGCCGCGTCCTATTTGCTTGCGCGGGTTGTTCATGACTTGGGCATCCAGAGCCGATATCCAAAGGTGCCCGAACGCATTCAGCCGTTTTTCGAGACTACGCCAGTTTCTTCACTGCGTCTGGATGGCCTGGATTTTGAAGATCTTGCGGGCAATCTATTTACATCAACACCGGACTCGGACACCTACTTTTCCTGCCTTTCCGCGCTTCTCAAAGCGCGGCTGAAGTATGAGCGCATTCTTGAACGGCAACCTTTTCCGACAATGGAGCAAGTTGGCCCGAGAGGGCTTCTGCAATACGCCAGCCTGTCGCCTTCAGCACTCGCAACGCTCTTGTTCTGGCGCAAGTGGCTTTACGACTTGGATAATCGAGCTGCACAGGAGACGGGATATCTTTTTGAACCCATTCTCGCCGCTGCTATCGGTGGCGTGCCCGTCAGTGCGAAGAGAAGCCCCGTGCGTCGAAGATCCGATTCCAGCAAGGGGAGGCAGGTCGATTGCATAAAGGACAATGCGGCGTATGAATTCAAACTGCGCGTGACCATCGCATCTTCTGGGCAGGGACGATGGGATGAAGAACTGACCTTTCCAGCTGATTGTGCAAGTTCAAACTACATTCCAGTCTTGGTTGTCCTTGATTCAACGGAAAACCCGAAGCTCAGCGAATTATTGAAAGCCTTCGACGAAGTTGGGGGCAGAGCCTATGTGGGCGACGCCGCTTGGCGAATGCTGGAGGCTGAGGCCGGACCTGTAATGAGCCGGTTCCTTGGTTGCTATGTGCGCGGCCCCCTGAACTCGTTGCTCAGCCACGCGCCAGAGCCACTGCCCAACCTGCTGCTTGAGCGGGACGATGACGTGGTGACGTTCACGGTAGGCGATGAGTCCCTGACCGTGAAGCGGACGGCGGAAGGTGATTTTGCTGGCAAAGATGCCTCCATTCCGGGGGATGTCGATGAAACGTTTCCCGGCGTTTAGGGATGTCGAAGGCGGCATGGCGCCCCGCTTCTGGAAAGTCAGCCAGCGGCGTGGCCGGCCTTTGTCAACTCGGTTGGCGGCAGATAGTCGAAGATGAAGGTGATCCGGTCTTCATCGCCTCTGTTGGCGACGCTATGGGTCCTTTGGTTGTTGATCTCGTAGGCCTTGCCCACTTGCAGCTGATGGGGCCGGCCGTCGATCATGAAGCGCACCCGGGGATTGGTGGTGATGGGCACATGAATCCGGTGGCCCAGATGGAATGAGGGATGCGTGTCCGTATGCGGCTTGATCTTGCCTCCCGCCTTCAACTTCGCCGCCATGGCGCGGATGATGGTGCCGCGCGGTGGGTAGAAGCGGCCAATGATGTCGTGCATCAGCGGCACGGCGACATCGGCCAATTGGCCCCAAGCGGTCTGCTTCTTGACGAGGATTTCCGGCCAGGCGGCCTCCTCCATGAACACCATGATCAGGGATTCGGTGTCTCGGTGGACCTCATAGGCCCTTTGCCGGTGCTCCTGCTGATGCCAAGCCGCTTGGCCTTGGGCCAGAATGACGCCAGTCAACGCCTCGGAGTCCACCGGGCCGAGCTCCCGAATGCGGGCGTCAATGTCCATGCGGACACTCAGGCTAGTTGGCGCCGTACCGGTACCGGAATTTGACGCCGAAGGTGCGCGGCTGGTTGACCGACAGGCGCTGTTGCGCGAAGCGGTTGTTGAAGAATAGCTGCGCCTTCTCGTCGGTCAGGTTATCGACGAATAGGGAGACGGACCAATCCTGCGTCTCCAGCCCGAACTGCAGGTCCACCGTCTGCCAGGCGTCTTGCGGAACGACCGGCGAGAGAAAGGGACTGGATTCGATGCCGGCCAGGGAGTTGACGGACTCTCCGGTGTGGGTGAAGCGGGCCATGACATAGGGCTCGCCATCCAGCCAAGTGGTTGGGAACGTGTAGGTGGCGTTCACATGGGCCTTCCAATCCGGCACGATGGGCAATGCGGTGCCCTTGGGCACCTCGACAGCGCCGTCGGTGCCTTCGAACAAAACATCCGCCTTCGACAGTGAACCGTCGTTGTAGCCCAACGTCGCCTCAATGCTCCAGTTCTCCGAGGGCAGCCAACTGAACCAAGCCTCCACACCGTTGATCTCGGCTTGGGGGAAATTGACGATGCCGAGGGTGAAGAGGTTTTCCTGCGGGTCTTCCGCCTGGATCTGAATGTCGTCCCAAATCATGTGGTAGGCGGCCACGTTGAAGCGCAGCCGGTCGTCCAGCCATTGGGACTTGAAGCCGACTTCGTAGTTGGTGACGGTGTCCGACCGGTAGGCGTTCAAGGTGCCAGCCGGCGGCGGGAACTGACCGGTTGGCGGGCCGAACACGGACTGCGGCCGGGCCGAGTTGGCGGCGCCTCGGCGGAAGCCCTCCGAATAGGTGGCGTAAACCAGCTGGTCGTCCCACTTGTAGGTGAGGTTGACCTTGGGAACGAAGCCGTCTTCGTCGGAAACGCCCAAGTCCCCGGGCGCGTAGCAGTAGTCAACCGCGCAATCCGGCTCACCGCCGTTGAGGCCGACCAAGGTGGCGTTCCTGACGATGTAATCGTTCTGAATGCTGTAGTAGCGGCCGCCGGCGGTGATGGAGAAGTTCTCCGTCAGGTTGACGGTGGCCTCGCCAAACACCGCCCACTGATCCAGCTGGCTGTCGTAGGTGCCGGAGAACCAGTTGTTCGACTGCGCCTTGGGTGGAATGCCGTTTAGGTACTCCCCGGCGTAGTTCAAGTAGGAGAAGGCCGGGGTGCCGGTGAGGCCCTGCACATTGGAGATGAACAGCTCATAGACCTCACGGCGGTTGTAGAAGCCGCCGACGATGGCGGACCAGCGGCCCTCGGATGGCGTGGCGTAGCGGGCCTCGACGGTCCAGTTGGTGGTTTCCCGTCCGTCGTAGTCGTTGGCGACGGGGTCGCCGCCAAAGTCATAGATGCCGCCCGTGTCGTAGTACGGGTCCCCGGTGTTCCCCGAGCGAAGGTAGTCGCCCCGCTGCTGGTAAACCTGCAAATACGAGGTGGCGTCCGCATAGTAGGCGCTGTCCCGGCTGAAGTAGGCCGTGGTTACCACTAGGTCGCCGAAGCTGAGGTTGCCCTCCAGGGTCAGGGCCAGTTGATACCATTCGTCATCCCAGCTGTCCTCGGTGTAGCGGGCCTGCTCCCGGTCGCCGAAGACTGGGAAGACGCTGGTGTCCTCGAACAGCTGTTGGTTCAGGCTGGCGTCGCCAAAGCCGTCCAGTTCGTATTTCTGGTAGATGCCGTTGAAGTCGATGGTCCATTCCTCGCTGGCGTTGATCCGCAACCCGGCCCTGCCGCCCTTCCAGGTGGAGGAGTTCACGTCGTCATCCACTTGGCTTGCGTTGTCGGATTGGGACCCGGGCGTGGGCGCCAGCACGTTGTCCACCCAACCGGATTCGTCGGCGTAGAAGCCGACCAAGCGCAACGCCGCCTTGCCTGGAACGAGGGGGATGTTCACCATGCCGCTCAGGTCGTAGTTGCCGCCGCCGTCGGCGACGGTGGCGCCGGTCAGGTCAACCCAGCCGCTGGCGTTGTTGGCGTCCGGCTTGTTGGTGATGATGCGCAGGGTGCCGCATTGGGAGGCGTCCCCGAACAGGGTGCCTTGGGGCCCGGCCAAGGCTTCCACCCGAGCGACGTCGATCAAGCGCGGGTCCGGGTTGTAGCCGGCGGCGGTGATGGGCTGCTCGTCCAGATAAACGGAGGTGGTGGCCGAATCGCTAAAGGAAAGCCCTTGGGCGGCGCAGCCGCGCATGACCAGGGAGTTGGCGCCGGGCTGCCGCTCGCTGAGGGCGAGGCTGGGAATCTGCCCGGCGTAGTCGTTAAATGTCTTGAACCTTTGCAGGGTGATCTCGGAGTCCGAAAAGGCGGTGACGGAGATGGGCGTGTCCTGCTGGCTGGCCTCCCGCTTGGTGGCGGTAACGATGATCTCCTCCAGCGTCCCCTCCTGCGCCAACGCCGCTGGGGTGCCGGCCACCGCCAGCGAGATCGCCACGCTCAGCGGACGTCGGCGACCCTCAATTAATTTTTTGCCCTTCTGTGACATGGCAACTCTCCCGTCAAGCCAACCGCAGGCAGCAATGCTAGCCTGGAATTCGCAACCGCATATCCGCACCTATGGGCCAGCCATTCGACCTGGGCGGCGCGGCCCCCCTAACTCGATTAGGGACTATATTAGGATGTTTTGGGGACTGCAAGGGCTTATCCAGCATGTGCAGAGCGCCTTGATGTTGACGCCTTTGTGTCGGGAAGCGCAGAGAGCCCGCCGTGCAGGAGCTTTTCCGGCAAAATGACCACATTGATTGCCACATCCGTCGTGCGCGGCAGCCAACAGGGCGAGAGCCACGGTGGGGTTTACCTCGTTGACTTGACCCGCAAGCGGGTCAAGCAGGTGATCGATTGGGACTCCGAGGACATTGATTGGCAGGGTCGGGGTTGGGACCGGGGGTTGCGGGGCATTGAGTTTGACGGGGACAGGGTGTTCATCGCCGCCAGCGACGAGCTCTTTGTTTACAACGCCAAATTCGAGCGGGTTGCCTCCTACCGCTGCCCCTACCTGAAGCATTGCCATGAGATCAGCCGTCATCAGCGCCGCCTTTTCCTGACCTCCACCGGCTATGACGCCATCTTGGGATTTGACTTGGATGCCAATCGCTTTACTTGGGGCCTGCATGTCCGGCGGGATCGCAAGGGCCTTCGCGGTGCGCCCTTTCATCCGCAGCGCCGGGGCGGGCCGGCCCCAGACAATCAGCTGCACCTCAACAGCATTTGCTGCCAAAGCAGCGCCCTGTACTTGAGCGGCCTGCGCACCGGCGGGCTGCACACCTACACTGGCCGCTACATCCGGCAAGTGGCGACGCTGCCTCCCGGCACCCACAACGCCCGCCCGCATCGGGATGGCGTTTTGTTCAACGACACGGAAAAGAACCTCGTCCGCTTCGTGCCGCGGGAGGGGCCGCAAAGGGCCTTTAGGGTGCCTTACTACAACCCGGCGCACCTGCTTCGAACCGAGTTGGGAGACCCGCGCATCGCCCGGCAGGCCTTTGGGCGCGGCCTGTGCCTCATCGACGACAATCTATTCGCCGCCGGCTCCTCCCCCTCCACCATCACCCTGCACGACCTCGAGGCGACGCGAACGACGCTGACGATCAACCTGTCCATGGACGTCAGAAACGCCATTCACGGCTTGGAGGTTTGGCCTTTCGACTGATGCCTACCTGCTGGGCCAAACGGTGCCGGCAAATGCCCGATGTTGCGCTTCTCCTTGCTTTGCCGGCGCGTTTCAAGGTAGGTTGCCGGCCACGGCTTGGAGCTATGACGCCATGCCGCTGGCGCTGCAAATGCAGGGAAAGTGAACGAGTGGACGCAACCCATCCGCACCCTGAAGCCGATTGGTCGGCATGGGCGCAGGGAGAGGTTAACCACACAGGGTCAAGAAGCCTGAATGAAAACTCAAGCTAGGGTGGTGGTGATCGGCGGCGGCGTGGTGGGCGTCGGCACTCTGTACCACTTGGCGAAGAAGGGCTGGGGCGCCGATGCGGTGCTGTTGGAAAAGGGGGAGCTGACCTGCGGCGCCACCTGGCACGCCGCCGGCCTGCTGCCGCTGTTCAACATGAGCTACAGCGTTGGCCAGCTCCACAAGTATTCGGTGCAGCTCTACCAGCAGTTGGAGGCGGAGACCGGCCAAGCTGTGGGTTTCCGGCAGGTGGGCAACATTCGCTTGGCCATGAACGCCGAGCGCATGGACGAGTACCGCCAATACGCCGCCACCGCCCGCACCATCGGTGTGCGGGTGGAGTTCCTGACCCCGCAGCAGGTGCGGGATCTTTGGCCACTTTGCAACATCGAAGGCTTGGTCGGCGCCATCCACCACCCGGAGGACGGCTACATTCAGCCGGCGGACCTCACCCAAGCCTTGGCCAAGGGCGCACGGGCCTTGGGTGCGGAGATCAACCGCCGCACCAGGGTCACCGCCATCGAGCGGCGGGGCGGGGATTGGTTGGTGCGCGCTACGAAGGGCGACATCCGCTGTGAGCATGTCGTTTGCGCCACCGGCAGTTACGCTAGGGCCACCGGCGCCATGGTCGGCTTGGATGTGCCGGTGCTGCCGGTGGAGCATCAGTTCATCGTCACCGAGCCGCACCCGGAAGTGCAGGCCCGTCACGGGGCCGGGCTGCCGGAGCTGGGAGTGCTGCGCGAGTCCGACGGCTCCTGGTATCTGCGCGAGGAGCGGGGCGGCTTTATCCTCGGGCCTTACGAGCAGGGAGCGCCTTGCTGCTACGTCGAGGGTCCGGGGGACGATGTGGAGTACGAGCTGTTTGCCGCCGATTTGGAGCGCTTGACCCCGCACATCGAAGCGGCCATGAACCGGGTGCCGGCCTTCGCCGAAGTGGGCGTCAAGGAGGTGTACAACGGCGCCATTCCCTACACGCCGGACGGCAGCCCCATCGTCGGCCCGGCTTGGGGCCTGCCCAACTTCTGGCTGAACGAGGGGCACAGCTTCGGCATCACCGCCGCCGGCGGCGCCGGCTGGCAGCTTGCGGAATGGATCGTCGAGGGCCAGCCCAGCATCGACATGCTGGGGGTGGAGCCGCGCCGCTTCGGGGATTACGCCACCAAGGGCTATCTCAGGAAAAAGAACGAGGAAGCCTACGCCAACGTCTTCACCATCCACTACCCGGACGAGGAGCGCCCCGCCGCCCGCCCCTTGCGCACTGCGCCCTGCTACGGGCGGCTTAAGGCTAGGGGTGCGGTGTTCGGCCAGAAGTTCGGCTGGGAACGGGCCAACTGGTTTGCCCCGGAAGGTCTGGCGGCGGAGGATCATTGGTCCTTCCGCCGCTCCCGCTGGTTCGCCCCGGTGGGGGACGAATGCCGCCATGTGCATGAGCATGTCGGGCTGTTGGACATGACCGCCTTTGCTAAATGCCGGGTGTCCGGGCCAGGCGCTGAAGCCTTCTTGGATCGGCTGGTGGCCAACCGCCTGCCGACGAAACCGGGCCGAGTCGGCCTGTGCCACGCGCTCAACGCCCGGGGCGGGGTGCATAGCGAGTTCACCATCCTGCGGGAGGGAGCCGATGCCTTCTACCTAGTCTCCGCCGGCGCTTGGCAGCGGCTGGACCACGACTACCTGCAAAAGCTCATGCCCACGGATGGGTCGGTGCGCTTTAACGACCTGACCAGCGCCCTGGGCGTGTTGGTGGTGGCCGGGCCGCGGTCCCGAACGCTCTTGCAGCGCGTCTCGGATGCGGACTTCGGCAACCGTTCCTTTCCTTGGCTCAGTGCCCGCGCAGTCCACATCGGCACGGCCCAGGCGATGGCCATGCGGGTTAACTTCATCGGCGAGCTGGGCTGGGAGCTGCACCACCCGATGGAGATGCAGAATCAAATATTCGACGCGCTGTTCGAGGCGGGCGCGGACTTAAACCTCAAACCCTTCGGCATTCGCGCCATGGACGCCCTGCGCTTGGAGAAGTCCTACCGCATGATCGGCGCCGAACTGTCCATCGAATACGCCGCCTTGGAGTCCGGCTTGGACCGCTTCGTGCGTTTTGACAAGGGCGATTTCATTGGCCGTGACGGCCTGTTGGCCTGGCGTGAACGCGGCTTCGCCAACGCCTTCGCAACCTTGGAGGTTGAGGACGTGCAGGACGCCGACGCCCTCGGCAACAACCCGCTGTTTCACGGCGGCGAACTGGTGGGCCGCGCCACCAGCGGCGGCTACGGCCATCGGCTGGGCAAGTCCCTAGCCTTGGTCATGCTGCGTCCGGACTTAGCGGCGCCCGGCGTCCGCTTGGAGATCGAGATTCTCGGTGGACGGCACAGCGCTTCCGTGTTGCCGGAAAGTCCGTTTGACCCCAACAATGAGCGGCTGCGAAGCTAGCGTCCTTGGTTGGCGGCGCCTACCCCCAAAGCCGGGCGCTCGCCAGCGTCGCTCCTTCGGCTAGGCTGGCGAGCTTGGCGTAAACGATGTCTTCATCCACGGCCCCGAAGCCGGCGAAGGTGGAGAAGCCGCAATCCGTGCCGGCCAACACCCGCTCGCGACCCGCGATGTCGGCGAACCGGCAAATCCGTTCCGCTATGAGTTGCGGATGCTCGATGAAATTGGTTGTCGAATCGATCACGCCGGGAACCAGCAGCAGTTGCTCCGGCAGCTTGGTTTCGGCGAACACCCGCCATTCATGGGCGTGGCGGGGATTGGCGGATTCAAACAGCAGGGCGCCGACCCGCGCCCTCAGGGCGATGGGCAACACCATGGCCATCGGCGCATCGTGGTGGTGCGGCCCTTCGTAGTTGCCCCAGCAGACGTGTAGGCGCACCTGGTCAGCCGGAATACCCTCCAAGGCGTGGTTGAGCGCCTCCACATGCAGGGTGGCCAGCTTTCGGTACTCGTCGTCGCTCCTATCCTTGAACATCATGTGCCGGCCTAGCCCTAGGTCCGGGGAGTCGATTTGCAGCACCAGCCCAGCCTCGGCTATGGCTCGGTACTCCGCGGCCATGGCGTCGGCCAAGGCGAACAGATAGGCTTCGTGGGACGGGTAGTGGCGGTTTGGCTGAAACAGGGCGATGACGCCAGGCGAGGCGGCGTTCATGAAGGCCTCCGCCGGGCCGTGCGCCGCCACCGCCGCCTGGAAATGGCGGATGTCCGCTTGCACGGGGCCGGTGTCCTGCACGGCGATGGGGCCAACGCAGCAGGGCCGGCGGTAGTTGGGGGTGCCGCCGGAGGCGGCTTGCCGCTGCAGGAAGCCAGGGAACGCCTCCAAGTCGCTCGGCGGCTGCCGTTCGCTGTCCCCTTCGAAGCCAGTGAAGCGGTCTTTGATGTAGGTGGCGTAGCTAATTTTGCTCATCTCGCCGTCGCTGACCACATCCACCCCGGCCTGCACCTGTCGCGCCACCACGTCGTTGACGGCGGCGGCGATGACGGCCTCCGCATTGGGCTGGGGTTCGCCGCGCTCTTGGCCGAACACCACGTCGGTGACCGCCTTGGAGCGCGGCAGGCTCCCGACATGGGTGGTGAGGATGCGCTCGGAGCTTGCTTGCATGGGGGTTCCTTATGGGTTGGGGCGCTCGGTTTAACGGCAAGGGGTTCGGGGCTTCCTTGTCCAACCCGCGCATCCGTCCCTTGGCATCAAGCCCCATGCTAGGCGAGCTGGCATTCGCATTCAACCGCGGCCATCACGGCCTCCATCTTCGTCAAGAGCGGCCAACGAATGCGCCACGAAACACGGCGTTTGGCGCAAGATTCCAGAAATTTGTGCCGCACTGCGCTTAACGGGAGGTGTTGCGCTTATGAGTTGAATGCAGGGAACTATGAAGTCGGCGTCAAGAATGTCTTTGGCGACGGCCGCACGACGTTCAACTTGGCGCTTTACGCCATCGACTGGGACAAGCAGCAGTTGAGCACCACCGTGTTCCTCACCAATGGCAACCCAACCTCGGTGCTGGTCAACGCCGGCAAGACCAAGGCCAAGGGCGTGGAGCTGGAACTGGCTAGCGCCCTGACGGAGCGCATCACCGCCGGCTTCGGCTATTCCTACAACGACGCCAAGTTTCGGGAATACGACAACTCCGATCAGGCCGCCCTGTTCGGCGACCCGTCCGCCAAGGGCAATCAGACGCCCAACGCCTCCAAGCATCAGATGAACCTGTTTGGCCGCTACGAGTTTCCTCTGGGCAACGGCATGACGGGCTTCCTGCGGGGAGACTATGCCTACAGCTCGAAGAAGTACGCACAGATCCACAACTTGGCCCACACCGGCGGACAAAGTCTGCTCAACCTGAAGGCCGGCCTGCGCGGGGAGGCTTGGATGCTGGCCCTGTTCCTGGACAATGTCACGGACGACCGGGCGCCTTCCACCTTGGTGCGCTTTGTGGATTTCGCCAGCATCCTGCCCCGGGGCGACAGCAGGCGCACCTCGGTATTCCAAAGGGCCTTCTTCTATCCGCTGCCCCCCAAGCGGCAAGTGGGGTTGAGAGCCTCTTACAGCTTCTAGGCAGTTTCCAGAAGATGCGCCGCCGCGCCTTTGTCAGTTCTGCCTTGGCGGCTTCCGCCGGGGCGTTTTGGGCGCGGCGCAGCCGAGCGGAGCAGCGGGTTTGGGACTGCATCATCGTCGGCGCCGGCACGGCCGGCCTGCCGGCGGCCATCTTCGCTGCGCGCCGCGGCGCCCAGGTGCTTCTGATCGACCCCTATGACAAGATCGGCGGCAACCTGCATCGCGCCAACGGCCAGATCGCCGCGGCCGGCAGCCGGCTGCAAACCCAGCGGAACATCGCGGATTCTCCAGACATCCATTACGAAGACGTCATGCGGATCAGCCGTAATCTGGCGGATCCGGACATCATCCGCTCCACCGTGGACAACGCCGCGGACACCATCAATTGGCTTCTTGATGGCGGGCTGAAGCCGCTGCCCGGGCATCCGGTGACCGGCGCGGGGCCGGGGCGGTCCGGCTATAGCGTGCCCCGCTATCTCTGGGCCAAGGAGGAAGGGCGGGCCATTCTGCGGGTGGTGCTGGGCGACCTCGCTCCCCATCTTGCCGCCGGGCGCGTCGTCACTCAGCTGAACACGCGCGTCACGGGGCTGCTGGCTACGGATGGCGGTGCCCTGGAGGGGGTGCGTGCGGAGGCCAACGGTCGGCGGCTGACCTTTCGCGGGCGCCATGTTCTGCTGGCCAGCGGCGGCTACGCCATGAACCCGCAGCTGTTCGAGATGCTCACCGGCCACCCGGCCTATGCCGGCGCCTCCCATCCTCATGCCCTAGGCGACGGGCTGCGGCTGGCGGTATCCGTGGGCGGCTGGCTGCGCGGGCAGCAGCTGCACCGCGCCGGCACCGGAGCCATTCTCACGGCGGCAACGTTTGAGGCCAAGTCCTACGCCAGATTCGAGACTCGGCCGCAGCGGCGTCCGCCTTGGGAAATTTGGGTGAACTCCCAAGGACGGCGCTTCATCCGGGAAGATGAGCCGAGCACCTACCTGCGCTCTCTGGCCCTGTTGGCCCAGCCGCCGCTGCGCTATGCCATTGTGTTCGATCAGGGGATTTTCGAGGCCGCGCCAGTGGGCATTCCGGGTTGGTCTCGGCAGAAGATGCTGGAGCATTTCGGCATCCACCCCATGTTCCTGCGGGGGGAATCCTTGCAGCAACTCGCGGCGGCTGCGGGTCTGGATGCGCAAGCGCTGAAGAAAACCGTGGCCAAATACAACGAAGGCGTGCAGCGAGGCAGCGACCCTCTCGGCCGGCGCCACCTGCCGGCATCCATCGACAAGCCGCCCTTCTACGCAATCATCCATTTGGGCCGTTCCGCCACCTCCTCCACCGGGGTGGTGGTGGATCGGGAGTTGCGCGTATTGCGCGGCAACGGCGAACCCGTGCCCAACCTCTATGCGGCGGGGGAGATATTGGGCAGCGGCACCACTCTGGGGAAGGCTTTCGTTCCGGGGATGATGCTCACTCCCGCCTTGACCCTGGGCCGGTTACTCGGCGAGCGGCTGCCCCTGCCGAGCGGGGCGGGCCGCATCGCGTGAGCGAGGCGGACAGCCAAGTTGCCATCGTCGGCGGCGGACCAGTGGGCTTGCTGGCGGCGCTGCGGCTGTCCTATCTGGGCCTCTCATCTCGGCTGTTCGAGGCGGAACAGAGGCTGCCGGAGGACCTGCGGGCCTCCACCTTCCATCCGCCCACCCTGGAGCTTCTGGACGAATTAGGCTTGACGGAATCGCTGCTGGCCCAGGGGCGCATCTGCCCGACCTGGCAGGTGCGGATGCATCCCAGCCACGAGCGAGCGGCATTCGACCTATCCCTTCTCAAGGCGGACACACGTCACCCTTACCGGCTGCAATGCGAGCAGTTTCGCCTATGCCGGCTGCTGCTCCAGGAGTTGCGCGGCAGGGGAAACGTGGAATTGCGCTTCGGGCATCGGGTGACGGCCTTAAGCCAGGATGCGGATCGTGTGCATTTGGACGTGGAATCGGAAAGGGGCGCACAGCGCTTTCGGGCGCTTTTCGCCATCGGCGCCGACGGCGCCCGCAGCATCGTGCGCGGCTGCCTCGGTCTGCCCTTCCAGGGCCAAACCTATCTGGAAACCACCATCCTGACCACCACGCCCTTTCTCTTTGAGGAGCATCTGCCTGGACTTTCCGGCATCAACTACGTCTGGCACGAGGGCGGCGGCACCTTCAGCTTGCTGCGCCTGCCGCAGATCTGGCGGTGCAGCCTGTACCCGGATCCAGGCGAATCCTTGGACGATGCCGTTGCACCGGCGGCCATCCAACGTAAACTGCAAGGCATCGTCTCTCGGAACGAACCCTATGAAGTTTTGGCCATCCGGCCCTACCGCATCCACATGCGCATCGTGGATCGATACCGCAAGGGGCGGGTCGCCCTGGCCGGAGACGCGGCTCACCTCAACAGTCCCAGCGGCGGCATGGGGATGAACGGCGGTTTGCAGGACGCCTGGCTGCTGGCGGAAGCCTTGGGAGAGGTGGCGGGCGGGGCCCCGCTGGAGCGGCTGGACCGCTACACTCGCCGCCGGAGGCCGGTGGCTTTGGAGCAGATCCTCAAGCAGGCCGACGGCAACCGCCGGCGCATGCAGGAGCGGGATCCGGCCAAGCGTCGGCAACTTTTCGAGGAACTGCGCCGCATCGCTGGGGACCGGGAGCGGGCCCGCAGCCATCTGCTGCGCACCTCCATGATCTACGGCTGGCGGCGATGCCTGGAGGCGGCTTGAACGCCGCCGGAGCCTCCACCTACGACTACGGGCGGCAGGGACGCATCGGCTTGGGGACGCCACAGGCCAACCCGACGGTGGAAGCGGAATTTTCCATCCTGATGCCGCGTTCGGTTTCCGTGCAGGCCACCCGCCTAGTATGCGCCGACGGGGATCCGTTTCGGCGGCTGCGGGCCTACATCGAAGAGCTGCCCGCCACCCTCGCCTCCTACGCCTCCATGCCACTGTCCGCCTTCGGCTTCGCCTGCACGGGTTCTTCCTATCTGTTGGGCGCCAAGCGGGAAGCGGAGATCGTCGAAGGGCTGGCCAAAACCGCCGGCTACCCCGTGGAAACCGCGGCCCGGGCCGTGCTGGCCGCCCTGCAAGCGCGGCGCATTTCCAAGCTGGCCATTCTGGCACCCTATCCCGAACCCCTGCTGGAAGCGGCGCGGCGCTATTGGCGCAGCCAAGGTTTGCAAGTGGCGGCGATGGCGCGGGTGGCGACCTCTGGGTCCGATACCCAGACCATCTATCAGCTTTCCAGCCGGGATGCGGCCAGGGCGCTGGCCGCCTTGGAACCCGAAGATGCCCAAGCGATTCTGCTGAGCGGCACGGGCATGCCCAGCTTGGCCTGCATTCGGGATGCCGAATCTCCGCTGCCGGTCCTCTCGTCCAACTTCTGCCTGGCTTGGCGGTTGCTGTGGCTGGCCGGCGCTCAATCCCTGCTGCTTGAGCCGGCGCCGGAAATCGCGGGATGGCGGCAGCGCCTTGCGGAGTGCCTTGACTGATGCAGCGTTCCACTGTCCCAACCGCTCCTGCCGCTCCTACCGCTCAAGGGCCGGACACCCTGCCGCTGATCATCTGCATCGGCTGGGGCATGGGGACCTTCGGCATTTCCTCCATGTTCAACTCCGTCAACCTGCTGCTGCAGCGCTTCGCCACCGACTTTCTCGGCATCGCCGCCGCCTCCTTCGGCCTGATCTACCTCATCTCCAAGATCTACGACGCGGTGACCGACCCGATCATGGGGGTGCTGTCCGATCGAACGAAATCCCGGTTCGGCCGGCGGCGTCCCTACCTGCTGCTGGGCGGTGCGCTCTCGGCGGCGGCCTTCGTCGCCCTATTCAACGCGCCCTCCGTTCTGGATTCGCCGGACGCGCTGCTGGTGTTGGCGCTGCTGCTGGTCTTCTACTCCACCGGCTACACGGTGTTCAACGTGCCCTATCTGGCCATGCCGGCGGAGATGACAAGGGACTACATGGAGCGGGCGCGGCTTATTTCCTTTCGCGTGTACGCCATTGGTTTCGGCACCCTTGCCGGCACTTCTCTGGCGCCGGCGCTCATCGGCTTCTGGGGAGGCGGCCGGGAAGGCCATGCCGCGCTCGCTTGGGCTTACGGCGGCTTGATTCTGGCGGCCGGCGCCTTTGCCTTCTTCGCCACGGGCAAGGCTCGGGCGACGGCCTACGTCAGGGAATCTCCCCTGTCCCGGCGAGAGAAGCTGCAACTGCTCCTCACCAACAAGCCGTTCGCCATCCTGGTGTTGGTGAAGACCCTGCATCTCACCTCCTTGGCGGTGACCAACGCCGGGTTCATCTACTTCGTCGTTTATATCCTGGATCGAGGATACGGGACGATAAGCCTGCTGGGCTTGGCCAACGGCCTCGGCATGCTGGCCGGCACCCCGATCTGGTACGCTCTGGCCCGCTGGCTGCGCAGCAAGCGCAACCTCTACATTCTGGCTTCGACGCTCGCCGCCCTGGTGCTGATGAGCTGGTGGCTCGCCACCCCGGCGGAGCCTTTGGCGGTCACCGTGCTGCGCAAGTTCGTGCATGGCCTCACCATCGCCGGATCCCTGCTGTGCGGCCAAGCCATGCTGCCGGACGCCATCGCCCAGGATGCCGCCCGCTCCGGGTTGCGCCGGGAGGGTGTCTTTTCCGGCATCTTCACCACGGCGGAAAAGATGGCCTTCGCCATCGGCGGCGCCGCCAGCGGCATCTTCCTAGGGATGATGGGCTATGTTTCGTCCACCGAAGGGGTGGTGGCCCAACCGGACAGCGCCATCTTGGCCATCTATCTGTGCGTCTCCTTCCTGCCCGCGGGCCTGCTGCTGGCGAGCATCGCCTTTCTGGTCCAGTACGATCTGGACGAGGACAAGGTGCGGGCGGCGGTGGCCCGGGAGCGGGAAAGCGGCGGCTAGATTAGCAGGCGGGCGGAGCCCCCGGCGACCTTGGCGCCGGCGAAGATGCGCTCCTCCGGCGGCAGCTGCGGGTCCTTGATGCGCTCCAGCAGCATGGCCACGGTGGCTTGGGTCATGCGCTCCACCGGCTGCTGCACGGTGGTGAGGTTGTACGCGGCGTAGCGGGCGGGACCCACCCCGTCGAAGCCGACCACGGAAAGAGCTTCCGGCACCGGCAGATTGAATTCCTGCCGGGCGGCGTCGATGCAGCCGATGGCCATGACGTCGTTGGCGGCGATGACCGCATCCGGCGGCCCGCCAAGCTGCTTGACGATGGCGGGGAAGCCGAGCCGCCCGGATTGGTAGCTGTAGTCCCCGCCCACCACGGTGACCTCTTGGATGCCGAGTTCGGCAAGTTTCTGCACGGCGCTGCTGGTGCGTTCGACGCTGACGGTGGAGTCCTCCGGACCGGAGATGATGGCAAAGCGGCGGTGCGCGGCCTCCACCAGTTGCGTGACCAGCCAGCGCTCCCCCTCCTCTTGGTCGCAGCGCACCGCGGACGCCAAGCCATCCCGGGAGCGGCGGTTGTACAGCGCCACCGGAATGCCGGCCTCGTCGATCAGGGCCAGTTGCTCCCGGTTCAGCATGGCGGCGGTGACGATGCCATCGACTTGGTACTGCAGCATTTGCTCCAGCACCGAGTCTATTTCGCTTTCGTGCTCCAAAGTGAACAACAGCACCCGGATGCCGTGGTGGGAGAATTCCCGGGTGAGCTGCATCAGCAATTCGGGGTAGTACAGATTGGTCATCCGGGAGATGACCACCGCCACCATGTTGGATCTCTGCGTGATGAGGCCCCGAGCGATGGCGTTTGGCCGATAGCCCACCTTCTTGGCGGCGGCCTGCACCCGCTGGCGCATCTCCGCCGAGGCGCTGGCGCCGGCCTTGAACACCCGGGACACCGCCGACTGCGACACCCCGGCCACCCGCGCCACGTCATAGGATGTGGTGCGTCGCTGCCGCCGTTTTTGGTGATTGGTTTCCTTGTCCAACCCCGTGCATCCTTCCCCTGGCATCAAGCCCCATGCTAGGCGAGCCGGCATTCGCATTCAACCGCGGCCATCACCGCCTCCGCCCTCGAAAGGGCGGTGTTCAGGTGTCCTAAGCCGAGGGGCTGAGGGCCGTCGGTGGCCAAGGGGCGCACCGCGAAACACGGCGTTCGGCGAACTGTTGACAAATTTTTGCATTCGCAATACAAAGCACGGCAATTGAAGGAATATAATGCCGTTGTCTTCCAAACGCCGATGACCAGCCAATCCCAGCCCACTTCCCGCACGGCGTTGCCCCTGCAGCGGCGGCACATGCCCACCGGCTACGCCATTTCCCTGGCCGACTACACCAAGCGCGGCACCCCGGAGGAGGTCCGCATACCCAAGGACTTCGGCCCGGAGCAAAGCCTGCGCGGCTTTGAGGCGACCTACCGCAACATCATCGACTACATCGTGCGCATCACCTACCGCATCTGGGAGGACCGGGAGGTGGAGTACATCCGCGCCACCTACGCCGAGGGGGCCAGAACCTATGACGACTACGGCCTGCAGCTAGGCGACGAAAAGATCGTGCAGGACACCCACCACACCACCGCCGCCTTTTCCGACATTCGGCTCATCGCCGACGAGATCGTTTGGGCCGGGGACGACGAAGTGGGCTTCCACACCTCCCACCGAACCCTCATTCGCGGCACCAACGACGGGGACAGCAAGTACGGCCCGGCCACCGGCAAATCCGTGGATGTGCTGGTCATCGCCAACTGCGTCTCCTTGGAGAACGAGATCTTCCTGGAGCATGTGCAGTACAACAACTCGGCCCTGCTGCAGCAGTTGGGCTTGGATTTGGATGCAGCTGCGGCTGAACTGGTGACCGCGCCGCCGGCCGGATGGCCTAGGGACGCGGAGACTTGGCGGCAATTGCGCCGCGCCGCCAGCCCGGTGCGGCCTCTGTCGGAGGGCGAACCGATCGCCGGCTTTGACGTGGACCGCTTCGTTCGCGGCCACTTTAACGACCTTTGGAAGCGGCGCGATGCCGAGACTTTGGCCGCCAATTGCAGCCCCTCCTTGGGCTTCCTAGGCTCCACCAATCGGGCCTTCTCCGGGTTGGCGCACTATCGGGATTTCGTCGCCTCCGTCACCAGCCCCTTCGCCGACCTCGAGTTGCAGATGGACGAGGTCTATTGGATGGGCAACGACCGCGACGGTTACCTGACGTCGGAGCGTTGGAGCGCCGTCGGCGTTCACGCCAAGCCCGGTCTCTATGGGGAACCGACGGGCCGGGCGGTGCAGATTTGGGGCGTCACGCAGCACGAGATTAGGGATGGACGCATCGTTAGGGAGTGGACCCTGTTCAATGAACTCGACCTGATGATGCAGATCGAAGCCGCCCGACGGGGCGGCCCTTAGCGCGGGGACGCCGCGGACAGCTTGCGCCAACCTAGGCCGTGGTTTCGGGCTGTTTCTTTGGCGGGCCGGGTTGGCCGGCAATGGTCGCTAATTCACTTGTTGGAGCATTGGCATGGCGAACTTTCAAGACAGCAAAGCCTTGGTGCTTGGCTGCTTCAACGCTCTTGAAGCCGCAGATCCGGCCCAAGCCGCACAGGTCTTGGGCCGATTCACCAGCACGGACTATCGTTTCCGAGGCGTACATCCGTTCAACGAGTTGCACGGGGCCGAGGCGGTGGCGGAGAAGGTGTGGGGACCGCTGCTGACTTCCTTCACCGCCCTGCAGCGCCGCCAGGACATCTTCTTGGCCGGCCTCAACCAGATTGACGGCTTCAAGTCGTTGTGGGTGACCAGCATGGGCAAGTTCATGGGCCTGTTCGATGCGGACTGGCTGGGCATCCCGGCGACCGGCAAGATCGCCTTGCTGCCCTATTGCGAGTTTCATCGCGTCGAAGGCGGCGAGATTGCGGAGTCCGCCTTCTTCTGCGACATCATCAGCGTCATGAAGCAGGCCGGCCGGCAGCCCTTGCCGGAGCAGACCGGCGCGGAAATCGTCAATCCCGGCCCCCGCACCGGGGACGGGCTGCTGTTCGGAGAGCAGGACGAGGGGGAGTCGCAGAAGACGCTGCGCCTCATCACCCGCATGTGCGACGCCTTGGTGGCGGACTACCTATGCTCGCCGGACGAGACGCTGGCCCGGGATTGGCATGAGGACATGCTTTGGTTCGGCCCCAGCGGCATCGGCGCCACCTACACCATCAGCCGCTATCAGATGCAGCATCAGAATCCCTTTCGCCAGGGCTTGAACAACATCGAGTTCAGGGGGCATGTGCTGGAGCATGCCGAGGGCCGCTACGGCGGCTGGTGGGGCTGGCCCAACCTGACCATGAATCCCGGTGACGGCTTCATGGGGCTGCCGGCGTCGGAGCGGCTTGTGGAGATGCGGGTGGTCGATATGTATCGGCGCTGCGGGGACAAGCTGGCCGAAAACTGGGTCTTCATCGACCTGCTGCACTACCTGAAGCTGCAAGGCGTTGACCTGTTGCAGCGCAGCCGGAGCATTCACAACACTTGAACCGAGCGACGACTTGCTGCAACGCAAGGCCCTAGATGAGGCTTTGCGCCATCCATAGGGCGGCGACGCATAGGGCGAAGTAGGCCAGCAGGAAGTAGCTGGCGCGATCGACCTTGCCCGGCATCCGCTGCCAGCCCTCGTCGGTTTGCGCCCAACCCTCCTGCTTGAACAGCCGTTGCTGCCCAACGACGGAATAGGGGTGCCAATCGGCTTGCCGGCCGTCGAGCAGCAGGCTGGCGCTCCAGGCCACGGTGATGCTCACCACTCCGCCTAGGGCGCAGTACCAAGGCCAGGCGAGGTCCGTGAGGAAGCCGGCGTAGGCCAAAGCGAGGAAGCCGGCCGCCACCCCCCACATCAGCCCCCGCTGGCTGGTGTGCTTGGAGTAGAAACCTAGGCCGAACATCGCCAGCTTGGCGCCCACGAAAAAGGAGCCCACCTCGCTGAGGACCTCCAGCACCGAAGCGCCGTCGCCGGCGGCGAACAGGATGGCCGGCGCCACCATCAGCACCCCCCAGAGGACAGTGAACCAGCGGGAGGCGGCTAGGCTGCGCTGCGGCGTGGAGTGCTTGTTGAAGAACTTCTCGTAGAAATCCAGGGTGGTCACCGTGGCCATGGAGTTGAGGCTGGAGTCCAAGCTGGACATGGCGGCGGCCACCACGGCGGCGGTGACCACGCCCATCAGCCCAGGCACGCCGATGGCGGCCACGAACTCCAGCACGATCTTGTTGCCGTCCGCAAACTCGCGCCCGCCGTAGTAGCCCCAGAACAGCAGGCCCAAGCCGAAGAACAACACATAGATGGGGAAGGCGGCGTAACCCATCAGGATGTACGCCTTCTTGGCGTCCCCCAAGGTGCGGGCGGCCAGGGTGCGCTGCACCATCATCTGGTTCACCCCATAGACCACCACATGGTAGATGGACATGGCGACCACCCCGGTCCAGATGGTGGCCACCTTGGCCGGGTCCAAGGAGTGGACGAAGGGGTCGGTTCGCCCTTGCGCCTTGAGCGCGGCCAAGGTGTCCAGCAGGGAGCCCGGCAGTTCCGCCAGCACCATCGCGAATATGATGAAGGCCCCGGCGAACAGCACCGCAGTCTGCATCAGGTCCGTCCAGATGACCGCCGAGATGCCGCCAAGCAAGGTGTACGCCAGGGCCACCGCGGCGACGATCAGGATGGCGTAGGTGACGTCCATGCCAGTGATGAACTCCAGCACCAGGGCGGCGGTGTACAGCATGATGCCGGAGTACAGGGCGTTGCCGAACAGGAAGATGGCGGACATGACGGTGCGCGACGCCAAGCCGAAGCGCCGCTCCAGATAGTCGAAGATGGAAGCGACGCCGCTGTGGTAGAAGAACGGCAGGAAGACCGTGATGACGACGAAGATGGCGATGGGATAGTTGATGTGGATGAAGATGACGGAGAAGCCTTCCTCGTAGGCCCAGGCGGGGCCGCCGAGGAAGGCCAGCGCTCCGACGTAGGTGGCCACCACGGAAAGGCCGATCACTGGCCAGGGCGTGGTTTTTCGGCCCAGGTAGTAGTGCTGCGCGGTCCGCACCCGCTTGCTGATCAGGAAGCCGACGAGCACGGCGCCGACCACATAGGCGGCGAGGATGGTCCAGTTGAGAGCGCCGAATTCAGTCATGGCCCTGCCGTCGTCTGGGGGTGTTCTTCACGAATGACGAGGCCAGCGGCGGGCGGAATGCGCCCGCCGCAAGACCGAGCGCAGTTCGATTAGTAACGATAGCTTAGCGTCAGGCCCCAGTGGCGCGGAGCGCCGTAGTCGGTGATGGCCAAGTCGCCGCCGAAACGGGTGGAGTTCATCAGCACCGCCTCGTCCTCCAAGTTGTTGATGAAGGCGCGGACGCTCCAGTCGCCGCTGAGGTCCCACCAGGTCACGCTGATGTCCGTCTTGGTGAACGAGCCCTGCATGCCGTAGAACCAAGGGGAGTCGTCCGTGCGGTAGCTGTCCGAGTAGAACATGGAGATGGAGGGCAGCAAGGAGCCGGCGGCGCCGAGATCGAACCCGTAGCTGGCCAGCAGCGTGAGGGTGACGTCCGGCGACAGGACCACTTGCTGGCCGTCCAAGTCGAATATGTTGGCCACGCCCGATACGGTGGCGCCGCCCTCCTGATAGACGTTGGGCACAGCGAAGTCCCCGTACTCCGCCTTCTGCAGGGCAACGCGGGCGCCGAGAGTGAGATTGTCCGTCGCCAGCCAGTCCATCTCGACTTCGACGCCTAGGGCGTCGATCTCCCCGGCATTGTCGGAAAACGCCAAGGTGGTGGCGCCGGTGTCCACGAACTTGGTGGCCAGCAGATCCTCGAATTGATTGTAGTAGAAGGAGGCGTTGAGCAGGACGCGACCGTCGGCCAAGCGGTTCTTGCTGCCGATCTCGAAGGCGGTGACCAGCTGTTCGTCATAGGAGTTGGTGCCGTTGAAGGCCCCTTGCTGATTGCCGGCCAAGAAGCCGGTGGAGGCGGTGAAGTAAACCAAGGAGTCGGCGGCTACGTCCATCTCCAAGCCGGCTCGCCAGGTTACCTTGTCCCAACTGCCCTCGCCGTCCGGCACTTCAAGCACGCTGAAGTCCACAGTTGACAGATCGTCAGGGTTCTGGCCGTAGATTTCCCAATCCCGCTCGTCGTCCGTGTAGCGCAGCCCGCCGATGATGCGGAAGCTGTCGGTGATGGCGTACTTGGCCTCGCCGTAGAAGGCCATGGACTGGGTGTCCACTTGGATCTGGTTGGCCCAGGAGGCGAAGGCGTTGATGTCCGGCGGCGTCACCGGCACGTTGTTCACCACGGTGGCGAGGTCCTTCCAGAGAAAGGCGTTTTCAAGGTCCTCCTGCAGGAAGAAGGCGCCGACCACCCACTCTAGAGGGCCGTCGCCGCTGGAGGTTAGCTGAATCTCCTGCATGCCCATTTTTGAGGTGATGTCGTTGCCGCATTCCGTGGTGTGGTAGGAGGACAGGTCGCAGTCCGCCCAGCGGTATTCGGCGTAGTCGAGGTCGGCGATGGTCACCTTCAGGTCCGCGAAGCCCAAGCTCAAGTTCATTTCCAGCGCCAGAGTGGTTTCCTCCAGATCGCGCACCGTCAGCGTGTCGTCGGCGATGCGGTAGGGTGAATTCGTTGTGGGCGCGGCGGTGTCCAAGCCGGGGGTGGCGGCGAGGTCGAAGCCGGCGCCGTAGCGCCCGCAGGTGCCGGCGCATTCATCCGACCGGCCGATGCGCGGGCGCAGCACGCCGTCAACGCCGTTGGTCAGGCCGGTTTGCATGTTGACGGGGACGCCCTCGGCGTAGTAGCCGAAACTCCCGTTGCCGTTGGAGTCGTCATTCCATTGCTCGACGCGCAGATTGACGTCAAACGCATCCGTTGGAGCAAAGGCCAACTGCGCCCGAACGAAGGTGGTGTCCGCGTCCTTCAGACCGCCCTTGTCGCCAAGGGTGATGTTTTCGACGTAGGGGTCGCGGGCTTCCCGCACCCCAGCCACGCGCAGCGCCGCCTGGTCGCTGATGGGCAGGTTGACGAAGCCTTCGCCGCGCAGCCATGCGTAGTCGCCGCCGCTCAGCGCCACGCCGTAATCCATTTCCTCGGTGTTGGGTCGGTTGCTGATGACATGCACGAGGCCGCCGAAGGAGTTGCGCCCGAACAGGGTGCCTTGGGGGCCGCGCAGCACCTCCACCCGGTCCACATCCACGAAGCCGGCCAAGGCTTGGCCATGCCGGGGCCGGTAAATGCCGTCGGTGTAGAAGGACACGGCCACGTCGTTGGCTTCCACCTGCTTGGTGCGCGCCCCGCGCATGGCCGGTCGCGGGTCGCTCCCGGACACGCCCATCTGCAGCCCGGGCGCCAAGGTGTCCAGCCGAAACAGATCGTTGACGCCAAGCGCCTTGAGCTGCTCCCCGGTGACGGCGGTGACGGCCACGGAGATGTCCTGCACGCTGGCGGCGCGCTTGGTGGCGGTCACCACCACTTCCTCGATGACGCGGTCGTCCTGCGCCCAGAGCTCCAAGGGCAGGGCGGCCAAGGCCAAGGCGAGGCCGTGCAAGCTGAGTTTTCCAAATCTTGCGGACATTGCGTTGCTCCTGTTTGTCTAGTGTGTCCGTCCCGCCCACCTTGCAGTGCCTCTCGGCGGGACAGCTCGCACGGCAGGATAGGCCGAAATGACTGCGTATGCAACCCCCAATGGCCTGAAAGATCTGTGTTAAGGCGTTGGTTAAACGATTTGCGCCAACAGGCCAAGGCGGTCGAACAGGGTCCAATCCGTCACGATGCGGTCGCCGAGCAGGCGCCAATGGCTGACGCCGAGGATGAACACCCGGCGGCCGGACGCCGGCCGGCCTTCGTACGCCCCTAGATGGAGCGCCGCCAAACCCCAGCGCACGGCGACGCTCCGTCCGGTTTGTCCCCAAGGCTGGACGGCGATGTGGTCGATGCGGATGCAGGCTTCGCCGAACGCCGTCCGCAATGCGGCAAAGTGGCTGGCGATGGCGGGTGCGCCCGAATGCCGCTCCAAGGGGGAGACATGCAGCACCGCGTAGGGGGCGTAGAGCGAGCGGAGCTCCTGCCATGCTCCGGTTTCCCAGCAAGCCCGCAGCACCCGGCCGGCCAAGGGCTGAAGTTGATGGTCGGTGTCCTCGCCGGCGGGGACGCGGGCCAGTTCGCCGGCCAGCCAGGTGGCGGTCGCCGCAGTGCGCGACTCGGCGATTCGCCGAGCCGCCGCCAGCGCATCGAAACCGAGCTGGCGCACGAGCGTCAAGCCGTCTCGAACCAACCACTCCCGGGTGATGACGCCGTCCTCCACCACGCAATCGGCAATGGCGGTGACCCGCACCGATTTGCCGGTGGCCGGGCCGAAGGCGGACGCTCCCAAGTTCGTCATGGGGCTCTCTATGCGGTGCGAGGAATAGAAGCCGCGCTCCAGGTCGTTGGACCAGATCACCTCATCGGCCAACAGCAGACGGTCCGGGAAGGCGTTGAGGTAGGCGCGGGTGCTCTCCGCCATCGCTTGGGCGCCCTGCTGCACGGCGTCCAGGCCATGCACCACGCAGTCCGGCGCGTAGTATTGGTGAATCAACTCGACGCCGCGCTCCTCCCAGATCTCGAATGTGATGCCGAGGATGTAATCGACCAGCTCGGAATCCGCGCCGTAGCGGCCTCGCTTGGTTGGTGTTTTGATGGTCACGGTGATGGGCATGATAGCTGGTTCTCCACAGCCCAGCGGCGCTTGGCTTGACCGTTGGTTGCATTCGCAGTACATTTCTCGCTTCCATTTTGCAGCAGCCCCATGACTGAATCAGCCTTGGACTACCGCTGGTCCGCCGACGCGTTGGCTTCCCGGTTGGTGCGCTACGACGACTTGGTTCCCTGCACCAGGGCGTTTTTGGACACCCGCACGCCCGGCAGCGACCGCAAGGAGAACTTCACCATCATCGGCCCCGGCGTGGCGGAGAACCCCGACCAGCATGTGCATATCGACGTGCCGCACGGCTTCAACGTCGGTGCTGCCCGGCAGCCGCCCAACTGCGTCAACTCGCAGCACAGCCATGAGACGGCCGAGGTGTTCATCGTGCATTCCGGGCGCTGGGCCTTCCATGTGGGGGAGCGGGCCGATGACGCCGAAGTGCTGTTGACGCCGGGGGACGCCATTTCCATTCCCACCCAAGTGTTCCGCGGCTTCACCAATGTGGGGGAGGACGTCGGCTTCATGTTCGCCCTGCTCGGCGAAGACGATCCGGGCCGCGTCACTTGGGCGCCTGAGGTTTTCATCGCCGCCGAGGCGCATGGCATGGTGCTGCTGGAGAACGGCGGCTTGCTGGACCACACGCGGGGCCAGCAAATTCCCGAAGGCGTAGCGCCCATGCCGCCCACCACTGCGGCGCAAGCGGCCGGGATGCGGCGGCTGGACGTTGCGGGATTGGCGGCCTGCGTCGCCCCGGCGAGGGCGTTGCGGCCGGCGCCTCGGTCTTTGCTTTCCACCCTTGGCGTGGCCGAATTCCCCATCATCGGCGCACGGCGTCAGGACGGCCTGCCGGCGGGCAAGCTCAATTGGCGCCACGGCTTCCAGTTGCGCAAGCTCGTCATCCAGCCGGGTGCCGCCACCGCTGAGCACGTCCGGCCCCAGGAGGAAGTGCTGCTTGCCCATCGAGGCGCCTTGTCGCTGGCGCTCAACGGCTGCGCCTTCACCTTGGCGCCGGGGGACGTCATGTCCGTTCCGGTGGGCCTTGCGCGGCGTTACGCCAACGCCGGCGATGCGCCTTGCGAGGTCTATGTTGTGGATGGCGGCGACGGCCCCCAAGGCTTCCGGATCGAGGGCGGATCAGCCTAGTCGCAGTTACAGGGTGGGACGCCGCGGCCTATTTGGTCGCAGCGAGTGTTGACGAACTATCGCAAACGGGGGGTGCCGAGATTGCAGCGGCCGGACTCGAGGAGGGCATGGCACTTGATCAGGTTCCTGAAAACCGGCATGGCCGAGGCCGCCAAGGCGGACTTGGCCAACCAAGTCAAGCACACGGTGGAGCGCATTCTGGCCGACATCGAAAGCGGCGGGGACGCCGCCGTGCGGACCCTGTCGGAACGCTTCGACCAATGGTCGCCAGCGCGGTTCCGTCTGTCCGAGGCGGAGATCGACGCCTGCATCGGCCGGGTGCCGAAGGCCACCCTGGAGGACATCCGCTTCGCTCAAGCGCAGATTCGTCGCTTTGCGGAAATCCAACGGGCCGCCCTGCGCGACGTGGAGGAGGAAACCCATCCCGGCGTGGTGCTCGGCCACAAGAACCTGCCGGTCAACAGCGTCGGTTGCTATGTGCCCGGCGGCAAGTACCCGATGGTGGCCTCCGCGCACATGAGCGTGGTCACCGCCAAGGTGGCCGGCGTGCGCCGCATCATCGCCTGTGGCCCGCCATACCGAGGTGCGCCCTGCGACCCGATGGTCGCCGCCATGCACCTCGGCGGCGCAGACGAAATCTACTGCCTCGGCGGCGTTCAGGCGGTGGCGGCCATGGCCCTCGGCACCGAGTCCATCAAGCCGGTGGACATGCTGGTGGGGCCGGGCAACGCCTATGTCGCCGAAGCCAAGCGGCAACTGTTCGGGCGGGTGGGCATCGATCTGCTGGCCGGCCCCACCGAAACCTTAGTCATCGCGGACGACAGTTGCGACGGTGAGTTGGCCGCCACGGACCTCTTGGGTCAAGCCGAGCACGGCCCGACCTCTCCGGCCATCCTGCTGACCAACTCGAAGAAGCTGGCGGAGGACACCGTGACTGAGATCGAACGGCAGCTTGAAACCTTGGAAACCGCCGAAATAGCGGGGCGGGCTTGGCGGGACTACGGCCAAGTCATCCTCTGCGACAGCTACGAGGAGATGCTCAGCGAAGCGGACCGCATCGCCAGCGAGCATGTGCAGGTGATGACCAGCAACCCGGACTACTTCCTGGACAACATGACCAACTACGGCGCACTGTTCCTCGGCCCGGAAACCAACGTGGCCTACGGCGACAAGGTGATCGGCACCAACCACACCCTGCCCACCAAGCTGGCCGCCCGCTACACCGGCGGCCTGTGGGTGGGCAAGTTCATCAAGACCTGCACCTACCAAAGGGTCAGCCCGCAGGCGACCGCGGCCATCGGCGAGGTTTGCTCCCGCCTGTGCGCCTTGGAGGGCTTCGCCGGGCACAAGGCCCAAGCCGACATCCGCGTCGCCCGCTACGGCACGCCGGCAGCCTAGCGAAACTGAGCCGGCCCATGTCCAAGGGCAGGCACCCACAGCTTGGTGCAATATGCGGGCTAGGGAGATGCCGCAGGCCATCTGATCTGTAGTGGAGCATGGACAAGCGCCTTATGGCGAGCACGACCTGCCCAAATGGTGTTGGCGCAAGGGCAACATGGCGAATTCTCTCTACGCGTCCATGCGGGCAAGGAATTCCCGCCCCGTCTCGCAGCGCACGATCAGCTCCCCAATCTCCTCAAGGTGGTCGGAGTCCGCGACGGCCTCCAGCAACTCCGCAGCGCGGTCAGCGGTGTCCTCACCGAACCGCACAGTCGCCAATCGGCGCAGCAGCGCCCGCTGGCGCTCAAGGCCCTGCTCAAGGCCCTGCTCAAGCCCCTGCTCGCGGCCCTGCTCGCGGCCCTGCTGAATCCACGGCTTGGGCCACTCCGCCACACGCTCCTCAAGGCTCATCTCATCAAGCGTCATCCTCACATCCTCCAAGTCCAAACCCGGCGGCGGCGAATCCACCGCAGCCGCCTCCGGCTGCAACCGCCGCGCCAGCCGCCACAGCCAGTCCGCAAACGCACGGCGCAACTCCGCATCCCCCGGCTCCCGCAGCCAGCCCTGCAGCGACGTCGCCACCAGGCGCAGATCCTCCGGAGAACGGCTGCGCTCCATCCGCGACACCGCGCCGACCAGGTTGCGCAGGGGCAAATCATCTTCCCGCAGACGCTGCAGGTCAACCACCAGATAGCGCTGCGAGGGCTGGTGCGGCGCCAGGGACGGACCCGCCGGCACCACTAGGTCCCGCACGTCCGTGGCCGCCGACCAGCGCGGCCCACCGTTGTACAGCACCACCGGCAGCACCGGCGGGCGCAGGCCGCCTGGGCCAAGGCCGCCGCGGGAAAGCTCCCGGTACAGCAGCACGGTGTACTCCAGGATGCGCAGCGCCATGTCGGGCTCACTGCGGGACTGAAACTCCAAGAGGATCAGGACATGCAGCCAGTCCCCGTCCAAGGGCAGCCGCCAGACGGAGTCCCCGAGGCGCTTGCGCAGGTCGTCGCCGACGTACTCGGCGGGAGCCTTTTGCAAGGCGGGAAAGTCCGCCCGCTGAATCCAGTCGCCCTTGGCGAAGCCGCGCAGCAGGTCCTCCACCATGCGCGGGAAGGCGAAGATGCGCTTGTAGATTGGGTCGTTCACGGGGCCAAAGTAGCCCCATGTCAAGGGCGCGTCTGTACGCCAAGGATGTAATTGCTGTAAGAAATCGGCGCTTTGTCCGCCTCCCCGAACGCCGAAGCCTCAACGGGCGAAGTTGCGGCCTTCGCCAACGCCGAAAGCGGTGCCATCTTCTTCGGCGTGAACGATGTCGGCACATCCGTCGGCCAGCGCGAATACGTCATCACCGGCTGCAAGATTCGCCTGTTCCCGCACGGCAGGAAATTACGGCAGGAAATTGGTATCGTATCCCTATGACCGTAGCCGAAGGTGGGAAATGACTCTTGACGAAGCAGTATGGGTGGATCCAGGCAGCATGAGCGGTGTGCCCTGTTTCCGGGGCGGCCGGTTGCCCGTGCGGCAGTTGTTCGACTTGCTTGCGGACGGCGTGCCGCTTGACGATTTTCAGATCGACAGAGCCGCTGCAAAGGCAGTCTAGCGGGCTGCCGAGGGCCCTCGTGCCGATTCTCAAGTACGACCAGTTGCGCGAAGCGTTGGAAGACGCCGCTGACCGTGCGGCATTGCGCGAAGCGCGAGCCAGTGGCGAGGAGTTCTTTCCAGATTCACTCGTCGAGCGCCTTTGGTCCGGCGCTAGCCGGGTGCTCATTTGGCGTGAATACCGTGGCCTCAGTGTCACTGAGTTGGCCCGTCGCGCCAAGGTGTCCAAAGCCCAGCTATCCACAATCGAAAACGGCGACGCCACTGGATCTGTGCCGATGCTGCGCAACATTGCCGACGCGCTCGGCGTGACCATGGACGATATCGTGCCGCCCGCGGACTAGCGCATGGAGACCGGCTTCGTTCCGAGCGAGGCCATTCTTGAACGGCTTGCTGGGTCCATTTAGACATCCATGCGGGCATTTTTTCTGGTCTTGTTCGAGCGCAGCGAACAACGGCCAAGGTGTCCAAAGCCCAGCTATTGCCATGCGAATGCCGCTCGAACACGACATCTCGGCTTGACCAATCCAGAAACTTAGCTGTATTTCTAGTCAACTGTTTTCGGGGAAATCCATCATGCCCACGGTCAATGTCCATGAAGCCAAAACCCAGCTCTCCCGTTTGCTGGCCTAAGTGGAGGCGGGCGAAGAGGTGGTCATCGCCCGCCGGGGCGAGCCTGTTGCCCGGCTTGTTCGCTGCAAGGCCAAGGGCAAGCGGCGCTTTGGCGCCATGAAGGGGCGAATCTTCGTTGATGACAGCATTCTGGAACCGCTCCCGGAGGACGAGTTGGCCCTTTGGGAAGGCTGTGCCTGAGCGATGCGCCTCTTGTTGGACACGCACACTTTCCTCTGGTGGTTGGCCGGCAACACGCGGTTGTCGATGAGGGGGCGCCGCGCCGCCCCCCACCGGGGCGCTCCCTCTTAATGTCCGAAAGATGGTGATCCCCTACACATCTTCGAGTGGCTTGCCATGCCATGTGGCTCGCTGCAAGTCAGCCTTGGAAGCGTAGCGCGAGTTCCAGATCGCTATGCTCGAAGGCGCTGGCCATCGGTTCCACCTCGGTGCCCGTCAACCCACAGGACTTCGCCGCTTGCCGCCAAGCCATTGTTTTCTGGGCGAACTTGGCGACGGTCGCCCGTGCAACGGCAGCGTCGAGTTCGAAATAGGGGGCCACTTCCAAGGCCAAATCCAGTGAGGCGGTGGCGTCGTCCGATGCAATGGCGGTGGACAGGATGCGGGGTTTCACATCCACGGGCACTGGATTCAGATCGTAGGCTGGGGATAGCGTCCAGCCACCCGGCATGTGCAGGAACGCATGGTTGCGCAGGTGGTCGTCCGTATTGGAAATCAGCACGTTGAAGACCACCCGACGCCAGAGGGCGTGCATGTCCTGGCGTGGGCAAGCACCGTGTTGGCGGAGGAAGTCCACAAGTTCCATATAGCTGCGTGTCTCGTGGTCCGCAGCACTCAGTGCGGCCATGGCGGAGAGGAACGGAATACGACCGTTCTTGGCGCGATCGAAACGGCTGAGCAATAGCACGGG
Organism: uncultured Pseudomonadales bacterium; assembly: GCA_958296025.1. GTDB lineage: Bacteria > Pseudomonadota > Gammaproteobacteria > Pseudomonadales > Azotimanducaceae > Azophilus. Next base: position 2,997,594 of record OY282430.1, on the reverse strand, counting down.
CCGGCTGTTGACCAGTTCAAGGCGGTGCCGCGGCACGTCGATGCCGACGTTCCTCGCCAAACGTAGGGCAACGGCCTCCCAGCGCACGACGTCCCGATCGTCGCTGTGCATCGGGAACTTGGCGATGTGGAGCTGGCCTGCCGGACCATGCACCGATGCCTTGGGACGCGCCCCGCCCAGCGACGCTCCCGGCGCGAGCAGCAGGCGCAATGCCGCGGCCGACTCGTTCGCCGCCAGCACCGCATCGCTGGCGTTCAACAATGTCGGCAGTTCCACCAGCGGCGGGATCGGCGCCACATCGTCCGGCGTTTGGAAGACGCCGCCTTCGGAATCCGCGAACCGCAGTGCGCCTAGCCGGGCGGTGTCGTGTACGCGCAATAGAAAATCCGCTTCCGCAAGCGAGGCTGCGGCAGTGCGGCCGGGCGTTTGCTCTCGCCGCCATTGGCGACGCATGAGCTCACGCCCCCAGCGATCGGGCACCGAGTCCGCCAAGCTGCCGAACAGCGCCTTGCCCGGCGACGTGTGGTACGGCGCGGCGCCCAACGGCAAGGCGGGTTCCAAGGCGAAGCGATCGGGGTGCGCGAGCCAGTCCGCATCGTAAAGGAACGTCGAACTTTCCGCCCGCTGACGCATCCGTGTCCACAGGCGGCCCACCAACACGGGCGCACCGCTCATATCGACATAGACAAACAGCTCGCGTTCCACTCGTCTTCCCTAGGCTAAGCGTCTGCGCCGCGGAAGCCGCCAAGCACGGGCACGCCAACGAGGGCGCAACGCACGCTGGGCATGTGCCTTGGCACCCGTTAGCGCCAGTTCTTGCGTTGGCGGATGCGCTTCGGCAGCTGCTCCCGCTCGATGGCAAGGCCGACCCCGTCGTGGCGGGCGTCGGCCAGATCCGCCAAGCGGTCGATGAGGCCGAGCGAAAACAACGCCCGTGCATAGTTGCCGAGCGACACGCCCGGGTCGCCTTTCTCGACGTTGGCGAGCGTCGTGCGGCTGATCGACGCCCGCTCCGCCAGCAGCGCCATCGGTATGCGCCGCCGCAGGCGGGCGTCGCGGACATCTTCGCCGAGTTTGGACATTGCGCGAAGGACGGGAACAGGAGTGCCGGGCGCTGTTCGTCCGTCACCGGCTAGTTGTTCGCGCTCGTAGGGAACGGGCTGGGCTGACTGTCGCACATACAGCGGATGCTTGGGGCAGCCTCGCTTCGTGACGCCAAGTGCCATGGCCGGCCCGATGATGGCCATTGCCGCCGCGTCGCGGCTCAAATGCGCACCTTGGTTGCCCCAAGCGGCCACCACCATCGACATGGCCGGGTGCTGCCGCATCCAGCGCAACACTTCGTCGTTGCGCTCGCCGACGGCCTCCTCGCCGTGGCGACGCAGATCGTCGGGCTTGGTCGCCCGCAGCGCGAAGAGATTGACGACGGTGAGCTCCCGGTAGCCCCACTCCCGCCCGAAGGCCATGCAGCGCCGCACCGTGGGGTCGTTGTGCATCGCATCGGCGGTGGAAGGGTTCAGCATCACAAACACCAACCCCTCGCGGCCATCGCTCGCCAAGTCGCGGTGCAGCCAATAGCGAAAACGCCGGCCGCCCATCTCGTCTTCCATTGGCACGGTGTCGCAGATCATGGCGGGAATGGTACAGGAAACTCAGCGTCTTGGATCGGTTAATGTCCAATAATGCAATCCTTATAGGGATTTGCAATAGGTAGGCCATGCATAAAGGTCTTAGCCATCCTGCTCCGATGACGCCACGCAGGTGCCCTGAGCCGGTCCCCTGCTCAAGCGCAGGCCGCCAATGTTTGCGCTTTTGCCTCTGGTTGACGCACTGATGCGCTACCAGTTGCTGTCGCGCACTTGGCGCTCGCTGAGCGTCTTCACCACCCGCGGCGTCGCCGGCTCGTTGCCGGCGGGCGGTCGGCTGAACTAGCGCGCATGGATGCCCGACATGGCCGCAAAGCCTGACGGCGGGCGGGCGCTGTCCGCCTCCACCGTGCGCTGCTACGAATCGGCGCTACGGGGGCTGGACGCTGCCCTTGTGGAGTCCATTGCCACCGATGCATCCGTGACCGCCCACATTGACGCGCTTCGCTGGAGGGGGGCCTCGGCCAGTGCAGCCGAGTCCGTGCTCTCGGCCCTCGCATGGCGATGTCGGATGCGGGGCGTCCCATCGCCATGCGGCGGCCGGTGCTGCGCCGCGCTGGCGGCCTTTCCCAAGGCGGGAATGGGTTTTTGCCAAGGTGGTTGCGTTGAGCACGCAGCGCGACCAATTCCAAGCCCTAGGGCTGGCGATGCTACAATGAGCGCCGGAACCGCCCAATGGGAATTGTCGCTCATGCGCCTGATTCTGCCGTCCAATCTGTCGGAGGCTTTTGACTCCGCAGTGGGACTGCTTTCCGCCGGCCTGCCCGAACAGCACCTTGTGTTGAGCGGCGGGAGCGTTCTGCAGGCGATTTGGGGTCACAGAACATCCACGGACTTGGATTTTTTCTTACCGGCGACGGCTCTAGGCAAACACATGGGCTTGAGGCATGACCGCATGCGCATCGCCGCTAGGTCGGTTGAGGGCGGCGGACACTGGGTCGAAGGCTTCGACGCCGACGGCGTTCAGGGACGTGTCGCCGGCGTGCGGTTCTCAGTGGGCGTGGCGCACTGGATGCATTTGGAGTTCGGGCGGGACACGGTGGAGGAGACACGGGCGCAGGCGGCAACCATTGAAGAGGTGTTCATTGGCAAAATACATGGCCGCTTCCGCTTCGGCCGGCGGGGTGACGGGCGCGTACCCATTCGAGACCTGTATGACATGACCGTGTGCATGCGGGAGAGCCCCAAACTTTTGCATGATCACTTTTCGCAACTCAGGCCGGACCAAGTGCGGATTTACGCGAAAAGGCTGCACGACATGCCACCCAACTGGCATGAGCTGGATGAGGACAGGATCATCGGCCCCACATACGATGTGGACCTGCATAGCATCCCGCAGACGGTGGCGCACGCTGTGGTGCAGCGAGACGCATCCCTGATCCCTGTCGCGGAGAAAACGCCCGTCTTTGATGGAGATGATGGCGACGGCACCATGGGGGGCGGCCCATCATGAGTGGCAAGGGAGGGCATCTTGCGTATCATCCGGCGGAACTCGCCAAATACTTTGAGCCGGCGGTCCGGACAGGCGGAGTGTTGCGTCCGCCACGCTTTTTCGATCACCCACTTCTCAAGGCGCGTCCAGACAACATCACCGACGCCTTGGCGGATAGGTGTGTGGATGGGCATGTGGGCAAGGCCACATCGGGGCTGAACCACAAGTACCGTGCCAACGGTGCCGAGGTCCGCCGGGCGTTCCGGGAATGCCGGTTCCAAGGACGGGTGTTGAGTGCGTTGGAATGGGCCGTTCCCGGTATGCGGGAGGACCAAATGGTGCGCTTTCTGGCGACCTGCGGGCTTGCCGTCAAGGAGATTGCGGAGGGGTTCCGGGCGTTGTTCGGTGACGGCGCGCTTGACTACGCCAACCACATCAACCAGTTGGCGGAGGGCCGGCTGCACCCAACGGAGACGCGGGTCTCCGAACCTTGGCTGCTTCCCGGCCACGTCTCGATCCCTTTGGGCTACGATGCCCTGTTGGGCGGCATGGCGCCGGCGGCCTTGTTCGCCGCTCGGCCTGGCGAGCCGCACTGGACCGCCTTGCCAGCGGAGAATCTGGTCATCGTCTCACTTGGGAATCTGCACTACCACTTGGATGCGGATGACCTGCGCCGCGCATCCGCCCTGACCCAATCGGCAGCGCTTGCGAATGGCGGACTGGGGCCGGCGCAGCCCAATGAAGCCGGCCGCTGAATCCTGGCGCTCCGCCGTTTCGGCGGCGTTCCACGTCAGTGCGCGGTCTGGTGGGCCAAGCGCAATGGGTTGGAGTTGCCCAACGGCCCGCTCACCAAGGCCACCCTGTGCAAGGAGTCGGAGGGCTGGCCGAAATTCATCTCTCCCGAACTGCCGGATGGGCATTGCCGGCCAAAAATGGACTAGATCAACAAGTTCACCAGCCAGTCCAAAAGCGGTGCCGCCTTGTGCCAAACCACACTGACGAAAAAGACGCCCAGTGCGCCGACTAGGGCGGGAAGAACGGCTTCGCCCACCCCTCGGAGCCATCCAACAGGCAGGTGCCTCGAAGATGGGCGCAGGTCCTTGCTCTCTGCCCCATCCCGGAGACTCTTGAGATGATCGCCCTGTTTCGCATCCGCCTTGACGAGATCTAGCCGTTCGGGATTTTTAGGTATATCCACCCTAACCTATTGAAAACAAAAAGAAAACATCCTTTCCTAAAGTGGCATTCTCCGCCCGGGCTTTCGTGCCATCCTCGATGGTCGGCGCAACAGTCTGGTCTGACGGGCCTAATGGGGCAGGCTGCAGGGCGGGTCTCGCCGGGCAAGGCAGGCCAGTGGAATTCATGAACGTTGTCTCTCCACACATTTTTTCATCTTGGTGCCTGCCTTTTTCGCACAGCTTTTCCATTCCCGCGACGGAGGCGCCCCCAACAGCCAAGTTGGTTGCCCAAATATCTCCACCAACTTGGGTTCGTCTCCGGCAATGTTGTTGCAATCCGATATTTTTTGGAAAAACTCTTTTGCTTTGTTGGTGTGAACAAAAATTCCGGCAGGCTGGACTGTTTCTATGAGGTATTCAATGATTTTCGTGTTTTTTGACTCTAGCCCACGTGCTGTTTCTTTAGGCACAGCGTAGATATTCGTTTCAAGGCAAGGCTCAGGCGACACCCCTTTCACGAAAGCTTCAATTCGCTGACGGGTAGGGGAGACTTGCCTCTTGTGTGGCTCCTCGCGCCGTTGCTCTTTGCGCCTTTGCAAGTAGTCGGCTTCAAAAACTTTTCGAAGAAAGCCTCTGTCATCGCACCAATAGCGGCGGAAAAAGTCCCGCTTCAGCGGCGTGGCCGGGTGGACTCCAACAATGAAAAGGCGGCACTCAAGAGGCGACCCAGTGCATGTGAATGGCCTTGCTTCAGGACTCGGCATTAAAGGCTCAAGCCCTTCGCGGAACTTCTCGAGCGTCATGTCAGCGGAAATTCGCACTTCTCCATGTTCAGTCATCCCATCGCCCCTAAAATAATTCAACGTGATCCCGAAGTCTCGCTAGCTGTCCCCGTTGGGCACCTCGTCCAGCGGCACATATCGCCAGTTGTTGGCTAGCCAGTTGACGATCTCCTTGCTCATATCGAGACGGCCGCGCTCATAGGCGCAGATGGCGCAACGGTGTCGGGCCAGGCCCGACTGGTTGCGCGGCAGGTCGCGCATGATCGGGTCGTAGGGTTCCCGCGCAGGCAGTTTCCCACGCCCTAGTCAAGGCTAACCACGCCTTCGCCATGCTTCACTTCGACAGCGGCGCCTTCATGCTCAATCGGTATCCGGGTCATTCCCATTCTCCAAACCGCCTCTTCAACTCGACTACTTCCGTCTTGGTCACCGCACTGGTCGCCGCCTCTAGATAATTAAGGCACCGCCGTCCACATCCACCGTGGTGCCGGTGACGAAGTCGTTTTTGATGACGAACAAAATGCCGTCCGCCACTTCGTCCGCGCCTCCTATTCGGGGGATCAGGTGCTTGGCCGTAGCCTTGGCGAAATGCTCCGCCCTTGCCTTTGACGCCGGCGTTAGTGCTGAATGTTTGCGGCCCTCGCCGCCCCGCTTCATTCGCCCTCCGCCCAATGCGGCACTTCACCAGCCTCCACAATCAACTGGCTGACCTCTTCAAGCACTTCCTCCAGTCGTCCGATGTCCGCTCCCCGCATCACCAGGGAAGCGCCGTAGCGGCCATCGCGGAAGAAGGGGTAGCTGCCGAGATCGATGTCCGGGTAGCGGGCCTGCACTTCCCCCAAGCCGCGGGCGATTTGGCCTTCCCCAAGATAGGCCGTCACGCTGCGGGAATGGATGACCGGCCCGCTGTCCAGCTTGCCCTCCAAGGTGGCGAGCATGGCCCGCATGATCGCCGGGATGCCGGCCATGACGATCACGTTGTCCACGCGGAAGCCTTGGGGACGCAAAAGCGCGGCATGGTTGTTGCACCACGGCGACCATCAGATGACAACCGATGATTCAAGAAGAACCGCATAGAAGCTTCATCATTCGGGATCTCTTGTTGGTGATTGGCTAGGGTTGCATGGTCTTGGGTTGCTTGGAAAGCAGAGCTGTGCGTTGGTTATGAGGCGCGGGCGACCACGGATGACATCAGGAAGAGCCGTCATTCGCAAAACTCCGCGCCGATTCGCTCAATAGCCGGCGCGTCAACCCCGAGAACCTCCGCGCCGGCCAGCAGAAGCTCCACGTTGCAGACCATCGCGTACTCCTCGGGCATGGTCAATCTCATGATTCGCCCGCAGTCAGCCAGACGCAGCGACGCCTTGTCGCATTCTTGAATGAGGGACTCCTGACTTCGCTCGGCGGCCAGAATCTGGTCAGTCAGAATTCTGTCGGTTTCGTCGTCAGCGACCGCGTCCACCGCGACCGCCGCTTCGCAAAACTCCGCGCCGATTCGCTCAATAGCCGGCGCGTCAACCCCGAGAACCTCCGCGCCGGCCAGCAGAAGCTCCACGTTGCAGACCATCGCGTACTCCTCGGGCATGGTCAATCTCATGATTCGCCCGCAGTCAGCCAGACGCAGCGACGCCTTGTCGCATTCTTGAATGAGGAACTCCTGACTTCGCTCGGCGGCCAGAATCTGGTCAGTCAGAATTCTGTCGGTTTCGTCGTCAGCGACCGCGTCCACCGCGACCGCCGCAACGCCGGTGAGCATCAGAATCGCCCAGAACACTTGCGCAAGAGGTCTCATGACGTTCTCCTGTTTTGCTCCATGAACTCTTGACGAAGAACCTGCTCGATCTCACCTCGCGCTGCGTCCTCTGCGCGTTGGCTTGGCGCCGCGTTGGTGCGGCATGGTTAGCGTGGCGCACGAGTCACCCAAGCTGCCCGTCCGTCCGAGCGGGCCAGAAACGGACGCATCTCCGCAACGGTGAGGCAGTCCTCAAGCGTCCAGGAAGCCGATGAATTCCGCATGGGGAAATACTACCACGGGGAGGCCAATAAGTTGTATGGGATCACCGCCTTTCGGACATTGAGAGGGAGCGCCCCGGTCGCCCGGGGCGCGTGTTCGGGTAGCCTATAAGTTGTCAAGCCAGATAGGAGACCGAACATGCGCATGTTCGCACAGGATCGGGCGTTTTACTGAGGCGTCCGGGTGGATTTGACGGGCGACCCGGAGGCGTTGCGTCGCTTCGGGTTGCTGCGTCAAGTGGATCGGGCGCGACGGGAGCACGGGCTGACGCTTGCGGCGGCGCTGGACGTGTCGGGGCTGTCCCGCAGCACCCACCACGACTGGCGCAGGCGTTTCGAGCGGGGCGGGATGCGGGGGCTGGCGCCCCGCAGCAGCCGTCCGCTGACGCATCCGGGGAGGTGCTGGACGCACGCGGACGCGCTGCGGGTTTTCGCCATCCGCGGGGAGATGCGCTGGTGCGGCAGGATGCGTCCGCACCTGGAGCACAACCGTCGGCATCCAGACAAGCCGCTGAGCCTCGCCGCCGTGGGTCGGATCGTGCAGTGGAGGCTGAAGGCGGGGCACGTCAAGCCCTGCGCCTTCTGGTGCGAAGGGCGCGCCAAGGCCAAGCGCCGGCGCAGTTTCGAGGGCGGCCATGCGCAGCGCTGGCGCAAGGAGGACAAGCACTAGGGCCTCTCCAAATGGACCACATGACCCTGAGCATCGACGGCAAGGTCCTCAAGGAGTTTGGCTTCGCCGAGCCCTTCCCGCCCAACAGGCTATGATGCTGGGCTTGGCTGCCTGACGGAAAATGTCCGGAAGGTAAGTGATCCCGCACATAAGTTGGCTAGCCAGTTGACAATCTGCTTTCTCATATCCAACAAGGAAAGGGGAGGGACTTTAACCGAAAACGGGGCGCATCGCCGTGCGGTGCCCGTTCAAAAAACGAAACCTAACCCACAGGCAGGCGAATCGTCAGACCGTTGATTTTAATGGGGTTTCTGGATTTCGGCGTAGCGGGAGAATGGAGAGTTCGGGGTGAAAAGCCTAAAAATCCCGAACGGCTATGGCGGAGAGCTAGCCGTTCCGAGTTTTTAGGTATATCCTCCCTAACCCGTTGAAAACAAAAAGGAAACATACTGCCCTAAAGTGGCATTCTCCGACCTGGCTTTCGTGCCATCCTCAATGGTTGGCGCAACGGTCTGGTCTGACGCGCCTAATGGGGCAGGCTGCCGGGCGGGTCTCGCCGGGCAAGTCAGGTCAGTGGAATTCATGAATGTTGTCCCTCTACACAGGCTTTCATCATCTTGGCACCTGCCGTTCTCGCAAAATCAATACTCCGTCCCCACAACGGGCCAGGCACTCCCAACAATTGGGTTGGTTGCCCAAATATCTTCACCAACTTGGGTTCGTCGCCGGCAATGTTATTGCAATCCGATTTTTCTTGGAAAAACTCTATCGGCTCTTTGGTGTGAACAAAAATTCCGGCAGGCTGGATTGTTTCTACGAGGTATTTAATGATATCCGTGTTCTTATCCTCCGGCTTTAGCTGAGATGCTTTTTTTGTAGGCGCAGCGTAGATATTCGTTTCAAGGCAAGGCACCGGCGACGCTCCTTCCACTCGGGCTTGGTCGCCAACACCCTCTATGAAAGCTTCAATTCGCGGACGGGTGCCTGCCTTCTTGCGCATGTGCGAGTAGTCGGCTTCAAAAACGTCTCGAAGAAAGCCTCTGTCATCGCACCAATAGCGGCGGAAAAAGTCCTGTTTCAACTGCGTGGCCGAGTTTAGTCCAACAATGAAAAGGCGGCACTCAAGAGGCGACCCAGTGCATGTGAATGGCCTTGCATCAGGACTCGGCATCAAAGCCTCAAGCCCTTCGCGGAACCTCTTGAGCGTCATGTCAGTGGAAATTCGCACTTTTCCGCGTTCAGTCATCCCATCGCCCCTTAAATAATCAACGTGATCCCGAAGTCTCGCTGCTATCCCCGTTGGGCACCTCGTCCAGCGGCACATATCGCCAGTTGTCGGCTAGCCAGTTGACGATCTCCTTGCTCATATCGAGACGGCCGCGCTCATAGGCGCAGATGGCGCAACGGTGTCGGGCCAATCCTGTGCCCGACTGGTTGCGCGCGGCAGGTCGCGCATGATCGGGTCGTAGAGTTCCCGCGCAAGCTGTTTCCCAGGCCCTGAGTGATGCGGGCACAAGCTCATTGTCTGTCTCCGTTGGTCGGGTTGAACCCGAAGTGGGCCGCGCCTTCGTCCAAAGCGTCAACCGCGGCATTCATGGCCTCAACCACTTCCTCGGCTTCATTGGCCGTCAAGTTGCTCGATTAGGAACGCATTGGTCGCCGCAGTCAAGGCTAACCACGCCTTCGCCATGCTTCACCTTGACGGCGGCGCCTTCATGCTCAATCGGTATCCGGGTCATTCCCATTCTCCAAACCGTCTCTTCAACTCGACTACTTCCGCCTTGGTCACCGCACCGGTCGCCGCCTCTAGATACTGCGCCGACGCAGCTTGCGCACCACCCTCAGCTCGCGCTGCTCGCGCAGACTCGGCCGCTCGCGCAGCTTACGCTCCAGCCTCTCGTTCCCTTCTTGCAAACTCTTGCTCCAGCTTCGGATGCTTTCACTGGAGTTTCTCATTGAGCGGTTCGCGGAGCCCAGAAGCGCGAACGGTAGGCAAACAGCGCAGGCGACGGCTCCGCCGACGAACCCGCCGACGAAAAAGCTGAGCAGAATGATTACCAAACCGACGAACATCAGCGAACCTGCGCCGGCGTCCGCCCTTGCGCGGTAACGACGCGCAGCGTGTAGTTGCGCAGCAGCAGGTATATCCAAAGCCCGGCGCTCCGCCAAGCGGAGTAGTCCCGCAGGCTGGCCGCCGACCGAAGCAGGCGGGCGTAGTAGCCGCCCACCCCCATCCCCGTGGCATCCCCCACCCTGGTGATCGTGCCTGCCCGCTTCCCCACCGAATCCAAAACCTCCTGAAGCGCCTGCTTCGCCGCAGTCCCCCGCCTCAAGTGCAGGGCCTCGCCCACCCCAAACCGCCGCCGGCAGGCTAGGCAGACCACCTGGTGCTCGTTGTTCCGCTGGTAAAGCCGCTCCCCCGCCGCCGCCCAAGGCTCAAAGAGGTTCATCCCGTGGTTCGCGCAGTTGGGGCCGGGACAATCCGCGAAAGGCAGGCTCAATGACAGGCAGCGCCGCGCAAGCGGCCTGACCGCCCGATTGTAGGGAACCCCGAAGTTCGGGCACATGGCGTTCCTGCACATGATCCAGCTCACGTCCAGACCGAACTCCAGAAGATGAACCGGCGCCAAGGCGGACTCCGACCCCACGGCGGATCTCCATTCCAACAAGCGAAGGGGAGGAATTCTAACCTAAAACGGGGCGCATCGCCGTGCGGCACCCGTTCAAAATACGAAACCTAACAAACTGGCGGGTGGATCGTCAGATGGTTGATTTTAATGAAGTTTTTATATTTTGACGCGGCGGGATAGCGACCAATTTCGGGCAAAGAAGCCTAAAAACTCGGAACGGCTATTGACGAGATGGGTGTGGACGAGTGCGCCGCCCTTCATGTCCGGGCAAACTGTGACATGATCGGCCACGCAGGTGAACACTTCCCCTTGGTCAGTCATTAGGATGCTGTAGAAGCAGCCCGCCCGTAATGCCCTTCCCTTTGGGCGTCTCCCCGGGAATTGCCTAGATTCAACCCATAAGTGCAACACTTCCTTCGTCAAGGATAGCATCCCGGAACGCCTCCTTGGGGGTTCGGTAGTCCAAGCATTTCCGCGGGCGGTTGTTGAGCTTGTCGATGGCGGACCGGACCTGCTCCGGGCGCACCTGTGACAGTGGCATGGACTTAGGGAAGTATTGCCGCACCAGCCTGTTCGCGTTCTCGGCTGCGGTCGGCGGCATCGTCGGCGGTGTGGAAGTTCATCCACATGGCTTCATCGCCGATGAGGCCAACGGCTTGTTCGTGAGCGCAGCGTCCGCATGGGAGATCACCACGAAGCACCGCATTGGCAAACTTCCAGATGTATTGGCCGTGGCGCAGGACGTGACGGATGCCATCGCCGGTCAAGGCTTTGAGGAACTACCGATCACCGTGGATGACGCCGAACGCGCCGGAAGATTGCCCGGCCCGCATCGGGACCCCTTCGACCGCATGCTCATCGCCCAAGCCATAAGGCACGACTTGACGATCCTCTCCATCGACAAGGCGTTCGACCAGTACGGCGTCAACCGCCTTTGGTGAGGGGACAATGTGGCCCTAAACCCCATCGCCTACGCCGAAACCGTCATCAAGAGCTTTCTTCGCCACCAACTCACTGCCTGTCCCTTCTCCGACCAGCGCCTGCACCCTGTTGACATTGGGGAGCGGTTTGGGGATAGAGTAGGCATGGGATACGCCTTTGCGGACATCGAGCTAAGCAACGCCCGGCGCACGGAGCTGCGCCCGCTAAGGGTGCGTGCCTTGGCCGACACGGGTTCGCTGATGCTGTGCGTTCCTGAGCATGTGGCCGTTCAATTGGAGCTGGAGACCGACTCGACGCGCGAGGTGTCGGTGGCCGACGGCCGGAGGCTCAGCGTGCCCTACGTCGGCCCGATCAAGGTTGGCTTCGGCGACAGGTTCTGCTTTGTCGGCGCCTTGGTGTTCGGAGACGAAGTATTGCTTGGTGCGGTGCCGATGGAGGACATGGACCTTGTCGTCGATCCATCGTGGCGACGGGTTACGGTGGATCCAGCAAGTCCCAACATTCCGCATTCCAAGGTTAAGGCTTTGCGCCGGGCCTGATCAATCCGCCGGCGGGTGCTTGAGCTGGCGATGGCGGGGTTGGCGAGCCTTTCCGCAAGTTGCTGTTCGGTCAGGCGCGGATCGTCCGCCGGGGCGTGGCCGAGCCGCTTGTCGCGCAAAGCCGCCTGCACCAGTTCATAGCTGGAGAGCGCCAGCAGGTTGTCCGGCAGCGGCAGCGCCGGGCTGGTCTCCCGCAGTTGGCTGTACAACGGATAGGGGTCGGCAACAATCTCTGGGGTGAAGACGGTCTCGAAGCTGAACTCAGGCATCTGTGGTTCTCCGGCGCCGCATGTCGGCTATGGCGCGAACCGGCCCCTGAGGTGTGCTAAAAGTCAGAATCCGGCAGCGCCGCCTTGCGCCGGGCGATGTAATCGCGCAGTGCTTCGTCCACCGCTGCGTCCAAGGCTGGGGCTTCGTATTCCTTCAACATCCGCCGCCAGACTTTGGCGGCGCGGTCCTTGGTGCTCAAGCTGCCGTCCTCCTGCCATTGCTCGAAGGTGTTGTGGTCGCTGACGCTGGATGAGTAGAAGGCGGTGGCGAAGTTGGCTCGGGTGTGGGCACAGCCGAGGAAGTGGCTGCCGGGGCCCACTTCGCGCAGGGCGTCCAAGGCTTGGCCGTTGGCGGACAGGTCGATGCCGTTGCAGAAGGTCTGCATCATGCCCAGTTGGTCCAAGTCCATGACGAACTTTTCGTAGCTCATCATCAACCCCCCCTCCAGCCAGCCGGCGGCGTGCAGCACGAAGTTGACGCCGGCCAGAATGGTTGGCTGTAAGGTGTTGGCGCTCTCGAAGGCGGCTTGGGCGTCGGCGGTCTTGGCGGCGGAGAGGGTGCCGCCGCTGCGGAAGGGCAACCCCAAGCGGCGGGCCAGCTGGCCGGCGCCGTACAGCACCAGGGCGGCTTCAGGGGAGCCGAAAGTGGGTGCCCCGGACTGCATGGAGACGGAACTTGAGAAGGTGCCGAACACGCAGGGAGCGCCGGGGGCGATGAGCTGCAAGAGGCACACCCCGGCCAGCACTTCGGCGAGAATCTGCGCAAGGGTGCCGGCCGCCGTCACTGGCGACATGGCCCCGGACAGGATGAAGGGGGAGACGATGCAGGCTTGGTTGTTGCGGGCATAGACCTTGGCGGCGCCGAGCATGGTGGCGTCGAAGGTCATGGGGGAGTTGGCGTTGATGAGGCTGGAGATGACGGTGTGGCTGCGCACGAAGTCCTCGCCGAACAGGATCTTCGCCATCGCCACCGTGTCCTCGGCGCGTTGCGGGTGGGTCACCGAGCCCATGAAGGCCTTGTCGCTGTAGCGCATGTGCGCGTACACCATGTCGAGGTGGCGCTTGTTTACCGGCACATCCACCGGCTCGCAAACCGTGCCGCCGGAATGGTGCATGTAGGGCGACAGGTAGGACAGCTTCACGAAGTTGTGGAAGTCCGCCAAGGTGGCGTAGCGACGCCCAGCCTCCAGATCATGCACGAAGGGCGTGCCGTAGCCCGGTGCAAAAACGGTGTGCGGGCCGCCGATGCGCACGTCGCGCTCCGGATTTCTGGCGTGCTGCACGAATTCCTTGGGGGCGGACGCTTGGATGATGGCGCGGCACAGGCCCCGGGGGAAGCGCACCCGCTCGTCCCGCACCTCCGCCCCGGCCGCCTTGAGCACTTGCAGGGCCTCTGGATCATCGCGAAAGTCGATGCCGATTTCTTCAAGGAGCGTATCGGCGTTGTTCTCGACCAGCGTCAGCCCTTCCTCATCAAGCACCTCCAGGGGCTTGATGCGACGGGTGATGTACGGCGGCGCTGCGCTGCGGGTGTCCAGTTTCGCCTGTTGGCGGGCTTTCAGCCGCGCCGCCCGACCGCCGCGTCCGACAGCGCCGCGCCCTGTACTGCCGCTTGCGGCGCGGCCCTGATTTCCCACGCTCATGCCAACGCCCTCGCTGGTCCGGTTTGGACCGGACCAACATAACAGATGTGCCGAACCGAATCGGCTACGCCATTGATGCCTTAACAAAACAAGTATGTCCCCGAGGAACCTGGAGTGCGGGCATGTTTGCGACGCGCGGATGCCTGCCTACGCCACCTTCCGGCAGCGCTGGGCATGACGCCGGTGAAGGGCCTGTGCTTGCCGCCAAACAGGGGCCTTTTGCAAGGGAACCACAGACAAGGCGATCCCCAGTGTGCCGCCCCGCAAATACGTGAGTTTTCGTTGCGTGGGACTTTCCTGTACCAGCAAGGCGCAAACAGCTTGCGGAAGAGGACGTTTGGTCGTTTTTCAATAAGAGAATGTCGCTTCGGTAAGCGCCAGTTCCGCCAACCGGGAATAGGCTTGCGCCCGCTTGGTGGGCCAGCCTGCGTGAGGTGAAGCATGTCGGATACGGACAGCGACGATCTTGATCTAACCACTCTGGATGACGACGAGCTCGTGCCGCAAATGCACGACGATCTCTACGACGGCTTGGCCGAAGAGATCGACCAGGGCGTGCGCATCCTGCTCGATCGAGGTTGGCCGCCGGAAAAGGTGCTTGGAAATGCCTTGGTGGATGGCATGACCGTCGTCGGCATCGACTTCCGCGACGGCATTCTCTTCGTTCCCGAAGTGCTGATGGCGGCCAATGCCATGAAGGCCGGCATGGCGATTCTGCGCCCCCTGCTGGCGGAGACCGGGGCCAAGCCCATCGGCAAGATGGTGATCGGCACCGTCAAGGGGGACATCCACGACATCGGCAAGAACTTGGTGGGGATGATGATGGAGGGCGCCGGCTTTGAGGTGATCGACATCGGCATCAACAACCCGGTGCAGAACTACCTTGACGCCTTGGAGGAGCACAAGCCGGAAATCTTGGGCATGTCCGCCCTGCTGACCACCACCATGCCCTACATGAAGGTGGTGATCGAGACCTTGGAGCAAAAGGGCATCCGCGGCAACTACGTCATTCTGGTGGGTGGTGCGCCGCTGAACGAGGAGTTCGGCAAGGCCATCGGCGCCGACGCCTATTGCCGGGACGCCGCCACCGCCGTGGAAACCGCCAAACGGCTGGTGGCCGCCAAGCGGGAGACCGCCGGCTACCAAGTCGCTGCCGTTGGTTGATCGGCAGGGCTAAACCGGGAGCGTATTAACGGGGGCCCTAGCGGCCCCGTCCGTGCCGCGCATCGGGAAGAGCGCCCAGAACAATCGGTTAGGCGATGCTTCAAGCCGGCCGGATGGCTTGGTGCGCCGGGTTGGGGGAATTCGGCTCCTTTGTTAAGTTGTCTTGCGCTCAAGTCATCGAGAGATTGATCCATGCGGCTTGAAGGAAGGATGGCGGCCATCACTGGCGGCACTGCCGGCATTGGTCGAGGCATCGCCGAGGCGTTCTTGGCGGAAGGCGCTTGCGTCGGGTTGATGGCCCGCGGTCAGGAGAAGGCGGAGCGGATGCTCGCCGAGGTCGCTGTCGGGGACCGCGCCGTTTTCGTGCCGGGGGACGCCACCGTGCAGGCGGACGTGGAGGATTTCATCGACGACGTGGCGGAACACTTCGGGCAGTTGGACATCCTGGTCAACAATGCCGGCGGCGCCGGCGACCTGCAGCCCCTGATGGACCTTTCCGACGGTGCCTTCGACCTAGCCATTCGCTGGAATCTGTATTCCACATTCTGGGCTTGCCGGCGCGCTTTGCCGGGCATGGTGGCGCGGGAATTCGGGCGCATCATCAACATCTCCTCCACCGAGGGCAAGGTCGGCAAGCCGGTGTTCACCGCCTACACCGCCGCCAAGCACGCGGTTAACGGCCTGACCAAGTCCTTGGCCCAGGAGGTGGGCGCCGCGGGCGTCACCGTCAACGCCATATGCCCAGGCCTGGTGATCACGGACATCGTCCGGGACAACGGCCCCGCCACCGCCAAGGCCATGGGCATGGCCTTCGATGAGATGATCGACATGTTCGCCCAGGAAACGGCCGTCAAGCGCCCCAACACCGTGGAGGAAGTGGCCGCCATGGCTGTTTTGCTGGCCAGCGACGCCGGGGCCGGCATCACCGGCGCCACCCTCAGCGTGGATGGCGGCACGGCGCCTTATTGAGGTGGCGGTCAACGGCAGCCGAGCGGCCGATTGGGGCTCGATGCCGGACGAAGGATTGGGGTTGTGGAGACTGGCCAGACGTGACGTCGGCGGCGGTGTTCCCTAGGCGTTTGCCGTCCTGCCAAGGCCCTGGGTTGTGAGGCAAGGCCCCATAGCGCAGCTGGTGCCCCTTCGGGATGGCGTCATCCGTTTCGTGGAGGCGCTTTTTTCTCCCAGTGAAAACACGCATTGGTTTGCGGTGTTGCGGGACGGAACCAGCTGGCGGCAGGAGGAGATCCGCATCTTCGGGAAACGAAGGCCGTCGCCGCGCCTGACCGCTTGGCATGGGGATGCGGGAGCGCAGTACAGCTATTCCGGCTTAACCTTGGACCCCGCACCTTGGACCGAGGCGCTACTGGCCATCAAGCGGCGGGTGGAGGCGGTTTCCGGGGCGGGCTTCAACTCCGTGCTGATGAACTATTACCGTCACGGCCAGGACAGCATGGGCTGGCATAGCGATGACGAGCCGGAGTTGGGTGAGGCGCCCTTGATCGGCGCGGTCAGCTTCGGCGCCAGCCGCCGGCTTCAGCTGCGGCACAGAAGCGTCGCCGGCCTGCGCAAGACGATTGACTTGCCCGGCGGCAGCTACTTGGAAATGGCCGGTCCCATGCAACGCCACTGGCGGCACTGCATACCCAAGGAGACGGCAGCGACGGGCGCCGGACCGCGCATCAGCCTGACGTTCAGAACGATTAAGAAGCCCGGCGCGGCCATTGGGGCGCGGTCCTAGACGGGGCGGAGGGCGATCATCACGCCACACCCGCCGAATCTTGCAACCAAGCGTGGGCCTTGCCCCCATCGCACTGCGCCGCCTTACGGGTTGCCGGAGGTCAGGAAGGTGCAGCGGTTTCCTGCGAGTTCAGCACGTCGTAAACCCGCCTTTGAAAGTACCAGCGGCCATCCACCTTGACATAGTCGTCCTCGTAACGGCCCACCACCAAACGTTTGCCGCCATCCTTTTGGTGCAGCTCCTCCTGTTGATACCAGGTGCCCTGAGCCTTGTCCCCATCCACCACGATGGGGCCGGCGGAGGCGAAGAAACCGACGAAGGAGAAGCCGGCCATGGCCTGCTGCCAGATGGGAAAGAAATTCTCCTTGCCGGTGACGTCGCCGGCGCCGGGCAGGTGCCAGGTGGCGTCATCGCGCCAGTTGGCCTGCCATGCGTCGCCGTCGAAGCGCATCACGGCGTCGTTGTAGGACTCCACCAATTCACGAATGGCGATCCTATCCTCCAGCGGTCCGCTGCTGATCATGTTGATTCCTCCCTGAGAGTGATTGGGCTATTAAACCTTATGAGTTGGCGCGATGAAGCTCGCCGCAAATCCCCGGCCAAGGAATACAGCACCGGCACCACGAACAACGTGGTCAGGGTGGAGAACGCCAAGCCCCAGCCGATGGCCAAGGAAATGATGCTGACGATGGGGTCGTAGCCGCCGATGCCGTAAGCGGTGGGCAGCACCCCGCCCAAGGTGGTTAGGGTGGTGACCAGGATGGGCCGCAGCCGCTCCGACACCGCGTCGATGATGTCTTGCTGCAGCTGTCCCTGATCGTGGGCGCCTCCATGCTGCGCCGTGCGTCGGTGAATGGCATCGACCATGACGATGGAGGCGTTGACCACCACCCCGGCCAAGCCCACCGCACCCATCATGGCGAACAGGGTCAGTGGCTTGCCGTGCAGGAAGAAGACTAGGAAGACCCCAGCCACGGCGAAGGGAATCACCAGCAGCACGAACAACGCCTCCAGAAAGGAGCCGAGCATCAGCCAGATCACCACGCCGATGCCGATCACCGCCAAAACGGCCGCCACCGCCACGCCGCCGGTGGCTTCCTCCGTGTCCTCCGCCTCGCCGCCGTTGAAGACATGCAGGCCGGGGATGTTCTGGAAGCGGGGAAAGAGTTCCTCCTCCAGCCGTTCGGCAAAACTCATCGCCGTCAGGCCGCTGCCTTGGGTGAAGCTGGCCCGAATGGTGGCGGAGCGGAAGCCGTCCCGGTGATAGATGCGGGTGATGGCTGGCACCTCGATGGGGTCAACCACGTCGCGCAGCCTGGCAAGGCCGCCGGACTCGGTGCGCACCGGGGTCTCCAGCAGGGCGTCCAGG
Organism: uncultured Pseudomonadales bacterium; assembly: GCA_958296025.1. Lineage (GTDB taxonomy): Bacteria > Pseudomonadota > Gammaproteobacteria > Pseudomonadales > Azotimanducaceae > Azophilus. The sequence continues at coordinate 2,979,579 of OY282430.1, read as the reverse complement.
TTCAGCCGCGCCGCTGGGTCGAACTGCACCCGCAGTTCCGTGGTGTCGTCCAGGTCACGGTGTTCGCTGGCCTCCACGCCGTAGAACGCCGCCGCCAAGGTGGTGCCCACGGTTTGGGCATCCAGGCCCAGGCGGGCGAGGTTTTCATAGTTCAGGTTCAACTCCAGTTGCGGAGTGCCAGGCCGTTCGTCCACGTCGATTTCGACCACGCCCGGCGTGTTGCGCAGATGGCTTTCGATCTCGAAGGCCACGCCGCGCCGAACGAGGTCATCGTTAGACAGCACATGGACGGTCACCGGCTGGTCTGAGGGCGGCCCGAAGTATTCGGACTGATAAACCAGCTCCACCCCTTGGGGGATGCGCAGCTCCATCGGCAGGCGCTCCATCCATTGGGCGTTGGTGTGGGTGCGCCCGAAACGCTTGAACTGCATGATGACGAGGGCCTCGTTGTCCGCATCGCCGAATTCCTTGTCCATGGAGTTCGTGTTCTGGTGGCCGATGCGGGCCGTCACGGCCTCCAGGTCGCTGGCGGTCAGCTGCAGCAACTGCCGTTCGATGTCCGCGGTGATGGCTTCCGTCTGCTCCAAGGCGGTGCCCAAAGGCGAGGTGACTTTGATGAACAGCCGGTCGGCATCGTCTTGCGGAAAAAGCACGAAGGGCACCAAGGGGCGGATGAAGCCCATGATGATGGCGAATGCGGCTAAGGCGATGGCCAAGGTCGGCAGGCGGTGGCGCAGCACCCAGGCCAGTGCCCTCCGATACCGAACTTCCAACGCGCGCATGAAGGCGCGGGGCGCCAAGTTGCTGCCGGCGCGGATGCTGGACATGTGCGCCGGCAGCACCAGGAAGGACTCCACCAGCGAGAACGCCAACACGATCACCACCACGGCGGGAATCTGCCAGACGATCTTGCCCGGCATGCCGCCCAAGGCGATCAAGGGCGCGAAGGCGAGCATGGTGGTCAGGGCGGCGGCGGTCACCGGCGGCAGCATCTCCGAGGCGCCGGCCAAGGCCGCATCCGCTGGGGGCAGCCCGGCGGCCTGCTTGTGGACGATGCGCTCGCAGACCACTACGGCGTCGTCCACCACCATGCCCAGCACGATGATGAAGCCGGTCATCGCCACTAGGTTGAGGGTCATGCCGAAAGGGTCGATCAGCATCAGTCCGCCGGCGAACACCACGGGAATGCCCACGAGTATCCAGACGGCTGGCTTGGGCCGCACGAACAGGAACAGGACACCGGTGACCAGCACCAGACCGATGAGGCCGTTGGTGAGGATCAGGCTGAGGCGGTTGTTGATGAGGGTGGATTCGTCGTTGGTCAGGGTGACCTCCACCTCGTCTGGGAGCGGCATGGCGGCGAGGGCTTGCCGGGCTTGGTTGACGGCGTCGATGATGTCGGCGGTCTCCCGCTTCTGCACTAGCAGGATGACGCCGCGCCGCCCATTGGTGTGTACGATCAGGCCGGTGTCCTCCCGGCCCTGCTCGATACGGGCGATGTCGCGAATGCGCACGGGGCCGCTGTCCGGATCAAAGCGGACGATGGCGTCGCCGACCTCGGTGGGTTCGTGGAAACGGCTCCACATCACCACTTGGCGGCGGTCCGTGGCGCTTTCCAACAGGCCGCCGGTGCTGGACACGTTGCGTTTGCGCACCACGCCGATCACGTCCGTCAGCGTGACGCCGTGCTCCTGGGCGCGAACCGGGTCCACCAGCACCCGAACCTCCGGGTCCGACAGGCCGACGCGGCGGACGCTGGAGATCAGGCTCAGGCGCTCCAGATTCTCCTCAATGGCTTCGGCGGCCTCGATCAGAGGACCTTGGGGGCCGGCTAGAGCGATCTCCAGAACCGTATAACGGGCCGGGACAAGCTGCCGCCACAGGGGTTCATCCTCCATGTCGTCCGGGAAGTCCGTGATGGCGTCCACCGCCGCCCGCAGATCGAGTTCCGTGGATTCGATCTGCGCGGTGTCGAAATCGTCGTGCAGTTCGATGGTGGTGAAGGAGGTGTTGTCGGAGATGATGGTGGTGAATACCCTGATCCCCTCCACCTCCTCCAAGGCCTCCTCGATGGGGATGGTGACCTTGGCCTCCACATCTTGAGCGGCGGCGCCGGGTAGCATGGCGGTCAGCCAGAACAGCGGCACCTCCACGTTGGGAATGAACTCCCTGGACACGTTCATGGCGGAGAGTGCGCCGAGCACCACTAGGCTGCCGGCGATGACGTTGACGAGCAGATGGCGTTGGATGAAGAAGCGCAGGACGGGCGCCAAGGCGGTCAACTCCTCTGCGTGATGTTGACGGGCGCGCCGTCGCGCAGAGCGAACTGACCGTCGATGACCACCCAATCGCCTTCGACAAGGCCCTCGAGCACTTCTACCGAGGCGTCGGTGCGTCGCCCGGTGCGCACCGGGCGCAGCCACGCCTTGCCATTCTCCACCACGAACGCATGCAGGGTGCCGTCGCGCCGAAACACTGCGGAATTGGGCACCGTCGGACGGCTGGGACCGGCGGGGTAGGGCAAATGCACGGTCGCCAACATGCCCTCGCGCAAGATGGCTTGGCTGCCATCCACCCAGATTTCCACGGCGTAGGTGCCGGTGGCGGGGTCGCTGATGCGGGCCACGCTGTTGACCGTTCCGATCAACCGTCGCCCGCCTAAGACGTCTAGGCCCAGTTCGGCGCTGGTCTTGCCGGGCGCGGAATCCGCTCGCCGCGCTTCGCCATCCACCAGAACATCCAAGGCCAGTTCGGCATCGGCGGCCCCAAGTGATGCGCCCTGTTGGCTTGATTGGCCATTGGCCGGGGCGGCCAAGGCCGACTCGCGGCCGGCGGACACGACCAGCCGCTCCGCCTCCGCAGCGGTAACGCCGGCGCGCACCCGCACACGGGAGAAATCCGCAACCGTGGCCACTGCGACGCCGACCTTGAGGTAGTCGCCCACCTGCACATGCACGGCTTCGGCGATGCCGTCGAAGGGTGCCTTGACCAGAGTGTCGGCCAAGGCGCGCTCCGCTGTGGCTAGTTGCGCCTTGGCGGAAGCTAGTTCGGAGTGGGCTCGCTCTACCGCGAAGCTCAGATCCTCCAACCGGTCAGGGCTGATGAACTGACGCGCGAACAGGTTCCGGCCTCGGACCAGCTCACTCTCCGCTTCCTTGGCGTTGATCTGTCGGGTGTTCAAATTGGCCGCGGCCCGATCCCTGGCCAAGCGGGTGCGCTGTGCATCCAACGCCACCAGCACCTGCCCCGCGCTGACCTTGCTGCCCGGCTCCACCGTCCGCCGCACCACCCGCCCGGCCACTTCCGCCGCCACGGTGGCCTTGCGGAAGGCGGAAACCACCCCCGACACCCTGGCCTTCTGCTGCAAGTCCTCGCGCCGCGCCGCCGCCACCCGCACCTGCACCGGTGCCGTCAACACCGCATCCAGCGCCCCCTGCCCCCGCATGGGGGAAGAGGCCGGCACCTCGCCATTCCCGCCGCAGCCACCCAGCATTGGCGTCAGGATGATGGCAAGGCGCGAGCAAAGCCGCCAAGGCCGCCCAGAGAAGCGCCGCCCGCGCCCCCAGGCGTCTAGCCACCAACTTCGGACCAAGATTTGGATGCGCCTCACGAAGCGGTTGTCCCGCTACTCGAATGGAGATGCATGGTAGCGCAGATTGGGGCGCTTGCCTTCATGCGGAGTGCCGCCCTTTGTTGCGGTCTTGGCGCCCGCCTGCGCCGCATCCAAGAGAGGGATTCCGGCCTTTGCCGAACGCCAACTCCTCGGCATCCGGCAGGAAGGACTGACCTGGGACGCCGCCGGCATCCAAGCGCCGTCCGCGAGGAGATGCGCAGCGTTGTCTTCGGCACCGCGTCTTGACTGGTTTTCGTCCTTGGCGAATACTGGCTTGCGTCGGCCTCGGGCTAGGCGGAACAACATCCAGTCGTCGGCATCCATCCTTATTGATTTGCGGCGGCCTACGGATGCAGCTTCAGTGAATCCTCGGAAAAACACCTATCTCGAAGCCTTGCGGCGCGTCCTGTCCTCCGATTTGGGCTTTCATGGCGCCGCCGTAAAACACTCCACACATGGTTGGCATCCTTTCCCTGCGAAGTTTCCGCCACAACTGCCGCAGGTCTTCATTGAGCGGCTCACGCGGGCGAATGAGGTCGTGTTGGACCCGATGTTTGGTTCGGGCACCACCGTTGTTGAAGCTGTTCTTTTGGGTCGCCGTGCAATGGGTTGTGATATAGACCCGTTGGCTCGGCTGATATTGGAAGCGAAACTCTCTCCCATCGATCCCCTGGCCGCGTTGCCGGCCGGAAAGGGGATTGTGCAAGCTGCGGCGCGGCGCTTCGCGGAAGATCGGGATCGATTGCGCAATGAGTTGGATGCGCGTATCAACGGCAAGACGCGGGCTTTCATTGATTATTGGTTTCTGCCGCAACAACAGTTGGAACTCACTGCCCTATTGAGCGGCATACGCCAACAATCGCCGGAAGGGATGAAGCCCTTCTTCAAAATGGTTCTATCCTCCACCATCATAGCCAAATCCGGCGGGGTGTCCCTGGCTGTTGACTTGGCCCACACGCGCCCACATCGGGTTGCCAACAAAAAGCCAAGGTCCGCGCTTGCTGAATTCAATAGGCGTTTGCGATCCGCCCTTTCCTCCGCTGTCGGGCCGGCTGCGCAACCAAGGGCTGACATACGGGCAACAGGCGCTGACTCAACGGGTTTGCCGTCGGCAAGCGTTGACCTGATCGTGACGTCCCCACCGTACGCCAACAACGCCATTGACTACATGCGCGCCCACAAGTTTTCGCTCGTCTGGTTGGGGTGGGAAATAGAAGATCTTGCGCGAATGCGCACCCGATACTTGGGACATGAGGCTGCTTCTTCATCGGAGTTCGATGGCCTGCCGCTTCAGTGTGAAAAGACCATTGCCAAGCTGAATCGCCTGGACTGCAGGAAGGCCATCGCCTTGCGTCGCTACTTTGGGGAGATGTCTCGTGTCATCAGGGAAATGCTGCGCGTATTGAAGCCCGGCAAAGCGGCGGTGGTGGTGGTGGGAACCTCCAACCTGCGCGGCCTCGACGTGGAGACGCATAAGGGCTTAGCCGCCATTGGCGAACAAGTGGGATTTGAGCTCGTTGCAATCGGCGTTCGCCGGTTGGACCGGGACAAGCGCATGATGCCGGCCCGTTGGGGCGGGGCAAATGGCTCCCAAATCGAGCAACGGATGCATGAGGAATATGTGCTCGGGCTGCTCAAGCCGTAAGCGTTCCGGTAAATCCGTCCCGCGCCCGCCACAGCGCCACCAGCTTCGCCAAGATGCCGTCAGTTGCGCCGCATCCAAGGCGGCTTGACCACCTTGGCTGCACGCATTTCGTTGGGAAATTCAATCTCAATGCGCTGGCCGGGTTGGTCGAAGGGCTGGTTGAGCAGGACGAAGGCGAGGTTTTTCCGCAGACGCGGGGAGTAGGCGCAGCTGGTTAGGCAGCCGGCTGGGCGGCCTTTGGCGAAGACGTTTAGGCGGTGTTCGTTGCTGCTCCACAGGGGCGGGCCTTCGATCTCCGCGCCGAGCATTCGCCGCCGCAAGGGGTTGGCGGCGGCGGCTTGCAGGGCGGCGTGGCCGATGCAGGGCGGTTCGACGTCCAGTTGCACCGTCCAGCCCAAACCCACTTCAAAGGGGTTGGTGGCGGCGTCCAGGTCGGTTAGGTGGGAGTAGATGCCGGCTTCCAGGCGCATAGGTAGGTTCGGTGCCCCGGCGCTCACGCCGAGCGGTTCGCCGGCCGCCATCAGGCGCTCCCAAAGCGCGTCGCCGTGGCTGTGATCGCGCAGGAACAGTTCAAAGCAGCGTTCATGGCTGTAGCCCATGCGTCCGACCAGCAGCGGAATGCCGTCGAAGTCGAATGCCCGGAATCGGTAGAAGGGCAGTTCACGCACCCAACCCCCAAACAGACTGGCGACCAATTCAGTGGAGCGCGGCCCCTGCACTTGCAGGGGTGAAACGTCCGGTTCGACGACGGCGACATCGTAGCCGCCGCCGAGGGCTAAGCCTTGCGCCCAAAGCAGAATGTCCTGGTCCGCCAAGGAGAACCAAAAGCGGTCCTCGGCCAGCCGCAGCACCACCGGATCGTTGAGGATGCCGCCCTGGGCATTGGTGATGAGGGCATAGGCTGCCTGCCCCACCGCCAGTTGGGCGAGATCGCGGGGCGTCAGCCGCTGCGCGAAGGCCAGTGCGTCCGGCCCGGATATCTCCACCTGCCGCTCGCAGGCCACGTCCCAAAGCTGCACGCCCCGCACGCAGTTCCAGTAGTCCCGCCCGGGCTCCTCGGAGTAGGCCATGGGCAGGTACATGTGGTTATAGACGGTGAAGGCGCTGGCGCCGTGGCGCAAGGTCGCCTCGTGGTACGGGGATTTCCGCACCCTCGGCCCGAAGGTGATTGCAGGTACTACGCGCAACGGCTTAGTACCAGATGCCGCCCCGAATATTATCTGGTTCACCATACTTTGTCTGCTTGGTGTGTGCAGCGTGGACTTCATAGAGATTCACGTCAGCGCTCCACATTTAGGAAGTACGCCATTTTAGAATATCCTACAGGTAGGCTCCAATCTGTAGCTTGATTTAGTCGGCGAGCACCACCGGGAAGCAAGCGACCGTTTCGCGTCTCGAAGGCTACGTTGACGACGCGCTTTCCAGAATCCTTGATTACCTGGACAGCTGGAACATAGTCTTGATCACCTGAAACTATAGCAGCGATATCGTAGATGTCCTTTAAGGTTATGAGATCCGTGGCGAGTTTTACATCAACGGCCTTTTCTGAACCGAATCTGCTATTTTCAAGTAGGTTGCAGTTAATTGAACCAGCGCTCCGAAACTCAATGGCCTTGTGGGCTGTGGAAATGCCACTTTGAATTGCTGTCCAGCCATCGAATCGACGTTGTATCCTCTCCTTTTGTGCTTCAAGGTCGGCTACCATAGCCTCCATTTTACGACTTCGTGTGACATCATCTCCAATGTCATCCAGTGTGGTTTTGAGCGAAGCGTCTTTGGAAAGAATCTTGCGCAATTTTATGGAGTCGTGCTGCAGGCGATTTAGTCGATAGGGAAAGAACTCGAGATGACGAACAACGTACCAGTATGTTCGAACTCGGTGAGGCGAGTCGGATAGGCGGCTGGCAATCCAGTCGAAGAACTGCGTCCAGTCAGCCCGTTTGGGAAGATAGTCATTGGGATTGAATTCAGAGAACAAACCGCGAATGGAATGGCGGAAATTCTCTCCGTCCACGAAAATGCAGACTCTGTCCATGGTAAAGGCTGGCGGAAAAGTATCGGCGGCGGGCACGCAGCCCGCCGCCAAGGTGGTATTTGCCCACATCGGTGTGAGCATCGGGAGGGGATTATTGGGAGTATTGGTTAGGCTGTCAATAGTTTTTTCGGTATTTTTTCTCAACACGCCGCCGGCTACGGCCTTGACGAGGATGGGAGCGCCGTTCAGGCTCTCCATGAATGCGGCGGCTGCGGCCAAGGTGACCGGCCCATCGCTGCCCCTGAGCAGGGGGATGCCGCAACTTGACGCCAAGGATCGCGCCTTGGCTTTGTTTCCCAACGCGGCGAGAGTCTCCGGCGTCGGCCCCACAAAGACGATGCCCTCCGCTTCCAGCCGCGCCGCAAACTCGGCGTTCTCGCTCAAAAACCCATAGCCCGGATGCACCGCGTCACAGCCGTGGGCCAGCGCCAAGGCGATGATCTGCTCCATGTCGAGATAGGCGCCGGCGCCGCGGCCCTCCAAGGGCAGGGCTTCGTCGGCGCGGTGCCGGTGCAGGGATTGGCCGTCCTCCGGGGCGTACACCGCCACGCTGGTCAGATCGGCGTCCGAGGCGGCGCGGGCGATGCGAATGGCGATTTCGCCGCGGTTGGCGATGAGCAACTTGCGCATGTGGATTGGCTTGTCCCTCGGAGCGGCGATTATGCGGGATTTCCAGAGGGGATGTGGAAAGGGGCTATGCAGGTGCCGTCGGCGCCGGCGCCTTGGCGCTTGGCTGGCGCGATGGGAGCGGGCGTAACCCATGCCGCGGGTGGTTGCGAATGGCCCGACCGCTTAGCTTAGGCTTCTACATTGCCGTACTTCCTGGTCGATGGCCCCGAAGATCGACTCTCCATCCTCATCCAGCATCTCCATGCGCACCCGGTCGCCAAACTGCAAAAACGGCGTCTTTGGCGCACCCGCTTCGATGGTCTCGATCGTGCGCATTTCAGCGATGCAGGAATAGCCTACCCCACCGTCGGCAATCGGCTTCCCCGGTCCTCCTTTGAGCTTGTTGGAGACGGCGCCGGAACCGATGATGGAGCCGGCGACCAGCGGTCTTGACCTTGCGGCGTGGGCAATGAGTTGACCAAAGTCGAACTGCATATCGACTCCCGCGTTGGGCCTGCCGAAGAGTCGGTTGTTCAGGTAGGAGCGCAGCGGCAAATGCACCTTGGCATTGCGCCACTTGCCGCCGAGTTCATCCGGCGTCACGGCGACCGGCGCGAATGCGCTCGGCGGCTTGGACTGCAGGAAGCCAAAACCCTTGGCAAGCTCCCCGGGAATCAGGTTGCGGAGGGAGACGTCGTTGACGATGGTGATCAGGCGCACATGGGCCGCCGCGTCCTCAACCGCTACTCCCATGGGCACATCCCCCGTAATGACGGCGACCTCGGCTTCAAAGTCGATGCCCCAATCCTCGCTGGCCACAACGACCGGTGCGCGCGGCCCGACCAGCGAATCGGAGCCGCCTTGGTACATCAGCGGGTCGCTCCGAAAGCTTTCGGGCATTTTGACCCCCCGCGCCCTGCGCACGAGTTCGACGTGGTTAACGCAAGGTCCGCCATAGTTGCTGAACGGCTCGGTGTTGCGGACGTAGCTTAGGAAAGTGGAAGCCGTTTTGCCATTGTGAGTGAGTTCGCCGTCATGGTCCGGAGACCTATGAGCCACCGCCGGCAGAGTGGTTGTCGGAACGGCTATGGCGTCCAAGCCATGCGCATCCAGATGCGCGTCGATCTTGGCGACGTATTCCGGCAGATTCACGGTTAGGGACTTAACGTAGGTTGCCCGGTCAATTGGCTGCTCCGCTAGCTGAGCCAACAGCGCCTGGCGTTCAACCCGCCCCTTGACGCCATCGATGAGCTGCCCCAGGGATATTCCAACCTTCTCCCTGGCCAAGAAGATTGCGGTCCCCCTCAGCATTTCGTAAAAGGCTATCGGGAAGCCAACATGGGCGTTGAGTTCCGCGAATTCGCCAATGTCTGCGTACACCAGCGTCATCCGTGCGTCACGCGCCGCTGCAAGGGCCTTGTCCATCCGTTTTGACACAACCGGCGCGAGATCATCGTAGAAGTATTCGCGGGGTACGCCGACCCGCAGTTGGGCTAGGTCGGGGGGCGGTTCGGATGTCGATTCCGCGGGGTTGGCGATTAGCTGGTCGAGCCACTGGACATCGGCGCTGCTGGGCGCGATCAGGCCCGGCGCATCAAAGGTTGGTGACACCGGCACGAAGCCGTCAGTCGAATAGCGCCCGGTTGTTGGGCGAAAGCCCACGCAGCCGCATAGGGCCGCCGGGATTCGGACTGACCCGCCGGTGTCGCTGGCCAGCGCGAAGGGAACCAAGCCGGCGGCCACCGCCGCCGCCCCCCGGCGAATCCAGCGACGGCCGCCAGGCAACCGGAAAGGGGACATTTCTGCTTCGGTTTGACATTCCGGCGAAAGTCGTTGACAGGCGAGCTGGGCATCCACTAATGTTTCAAATGTGCATTTTCATTTTTCATTTGAATAATTTGAGCGATGGCGACTGCGTTGACCGAACGCCCCTTGGGTGCCGCCGGCATTCAGGTCACCGAACTCGGCTTCGGCGGCGCTGGGCTTGGCAACCTCTACCGCGAAGTGTCCGCCGAAGCTGCTATGGAGGCTTTGGACGCCGCTTGGGGGCAGGGCGTTCGCTTCTTCGACACCGCCCCCTACTATGGGTTTGGCCTAAGCGAAGTGCGGCTTGGCGACCATTTGCGCGGCTTTGACCGGAACAGCTTCGTCCTGTCAACCAAGGTGGGCCGCCTGCTGGCGCCGGCGGAACGCATCGATGGCGGTGCCCTGCGCCACGGCTTCCGCTCTCCCATGCCCTTCGAGCCGGTCTATGACTACTCCTATGACGGGGTCATGCGCTCCTTCGAGGCCAGCTTGGAGCGCCTTGGCCTGGAGCGCATCGATCTGCTGCTGCTCCACGACATCGGCGCGGCCACCCACGGCCCCAACCATCCGTCCGTCTTTGCCGAAGCGATGGACGGTGGCTATCGGGCCTTGGACACACTGCGCGGCGACGGGTTGGTGCGGGCCGTCGGCGTCGGCGTCAACGAGTGGGAGGTGTGCGACCAAGCGATGGATCACGGCGATTTCGACTGCTTCTTGCTGGCCGGCCGCTACACCCTGCTGGAGCAGGGCGCATTGGACTGCTTCCTGCCAAGATGCGAAGCGGAGGGCGTTGCGGTCATCATCGGCGGCCCCTACAACTCCGGCATTTTGGCCACTGGCGTCAATGGCGGCCGGCCGCCGTATTACAACTATGCGCAGGCACCAAAGCCCATCCTTGAGCGGGTTAGGCGAATCCAGGGGTTTTGCCGGGAGTTCGACGTACACTTGGCCGCCGCCGCCTTGCAATTCCCTTTGGCCCACCCCGCTGTCGCTTCGGTGATTCCCGGTCTCGCCAGCGGCGGGGACGTGGACCAAGCCTTGGCGTTTTATCGCCACTCCATTCCGGGCGCCTTTTGGCAAGCGCTGCGGGATGCGGGGCTGGTGCATCCCCAGGCCCCGCTGCCAAGCCAACGGGAGGCTGCCGCATGAGCCAGGCCATCGACGCCCATCAGCACTTCTGGAAGCTCGACAGGGGGGACTACCGCTGGCTGACCCCGAACCTCGCGCCCCTGCACCGGGACTTTCTGCCGCAGCACCTAAGGCCCCTGCTGCAAAGCGCCGGCGTCCAAAAAACCGTGCTGGTGCAGGCGGCCGACAGCTTGGCTGAGACCCGCTACCTGCTGTCGTTGGCCGAACAGGAGGACTTCATTGCCGCGGTGGTGGGCTGGGTGGACATGGAGGACGCCTCCGCGGCAACGGTGTTGGCCGAACTGGCCGAGAACCCCTATTTCGTCGGCGTCCGGCCCATGATCCAGGACATTGCCGAGACCGATTGGATGCTCAGCCCCCGCCTGCAGCCGGCCTTTGCCGCCCTGCAGCAACTTGGCCTGACCTTCGATGCGCTGGTCAAGCCGGTTCATTTGGACAACCTGCTGGTCCTGTTGCGCCGCCATCCCGGTCTGGCGGTGGTGATCGACCACGCCGCCAAGCCGGACATCGCCAACGGCGGCAACGGCCGGTGGCGGGGGCGGATGCGGGAACTGGCCGCCTTGGGCAACTGTTGCTGCAAGCTGTCTGGCCTGCTGACCGAGGCCGGCGAAAATCCGCAGCCGGCGCTGATCCAGCCCTATGCGGACTTTCTGCTGGAGTGCTTCGGCGCACGAAAACTGATGTGGGGCAGCGATTGGCCGGTTCTGAACCTAGCGGGCTGCTACCAAGGCTGGCGCAGGATGTGCGAAGGCTTCATCGCCCAGCTGTCGCCGGCCGACCAGGAGCGCGTCTTCGGCGGCACGGCGGCGGCCTTCTACGGCTTGGACGGAAGCGGACGGGCGGGATGATCAATCGCAAGGCCCATGTGCTGCTGCATCAGAAAGACAACATTCTGGTCAGTTGTCGGGATTTGACGCCCGGCGAGACGCTTTGCATCGATCATCAACCCGTGGTCCTGACGCAGATGATTCCCCTTGGCCACAAAATCGCCCGCCGCCCGCTGGCGAAGGGGGAAAAGGTCCTCAAGTACGGTGCCTCAATCGGCTCGGCGCTCGCTGACATTGTCGTTGGAGAACACGTCCACCTGCACAACATGAAAAGCGACTACATCCCCAGCCACACCCGCAAGGCGGTGGGTTGAAAATGCAAGGCCATCTCCGCTCTGACGGCCGCAAGGGCATCCGCAACCAGCTATTGGTGGCCTACTTGGTGGAGTGCGCCCACCATGTGGCGCGGCTGATCGTCGATCAATCGGGTCAGGCCGGAGTGCAGCTAGTCGGCTTTCCCGGCTGCTACCCGAACGCCTATGCTTTGCGCATTATGAAGCGGCTCTGCACCCATCCCAACGTCGGCGGCGTGTTGCTGCTGTCCTTGGGTTGCGAGGGCTTCAACCGGGAGAAACTCGAAGCCGCCATCAGGGAGAGCGGGCGCCCGGTGGAGACGTTGGTGATACAGGAGTGCGGCGGCACCCGGAAGACCTTAGCGGCAGGGCTGGCGGCCACCGCCCGCATCGGCGGCAAGATGGCCGAACAGGGGCGGGTGGACATGGCTCTGGACGAACTGGTGGTGGGCACCATCTGCGGCGGCTCCGACGGCACCAGCGGCATTTCCGCCAACCCGGCGGTCGGCAACAGCTTCAACCGCTTGGTTGCTGAAGGCGCCACCTGCATCTTTGAGGAGACCGGCGAGTTGATCGGCTGCGAGCACATCATGATGGAGCGGGCGGTGACGCCGGAGTTGGCGCGGCAGATTGAGGCGGTGATGGACAAGGCGGCCAATTATTACGAGACCATGGGCTTCGGCAGCTTCGCCCCAGGCAACGCGGAGGGCGGCCTGACCACTCAGGAGGAGAAGTCCATGGGTGCCTACTCCAAGTCTGGGGATTCGCCCATCAGCGGCCTCATCAAGCCGGGGGACCTGCCGCCGCGAGGCGGTCTGTACCTGCTCGACATCGTGCCGGACGGGGAACCGCGCTTCGGCTTCCCCAACATTTCGGACAACGCGGAAATCGTTGAACTGATCGCCTGCGGGGCGCATCTGATACTGTTCACCACCGGGCGCGGCTCTGTGGTGGGTTCGGCCATTTCGCCGGTCATCAAGATCTGCGCCAATCCGGACACCTATCGGCGCATGGCGGATGACATGGACATCAACGCCGGTGCCATCATCGAGGGCGACGCCAGCGTGGAGCAGGTGGGCAAGGACATCTTCGAGCGGGCCAGGGCAGTGGCCGCCGGCGCCCCCAGCGTCTCCGAAGCCTTGGGGCACCAGGAGTTCATCCTGACCTACAAGACGTTTGAACCCATAGGCCCCGGCTGCCTGCCCACCGCCCGGGTGGCGTAGTTTTTTGGTCGTGGGAGGGTGTGGTGATGTCGCAACAACTGGCCGGCAAGGTCGCCTTGGTCACCGCCGCCGCTCAAGGCATCGGCCGGGCCAGCGCCGAACGCTTTGCCGAGGCCGGCGCCCGGGTGGTCGCCACGGACATCAACACGGAGTTGCTGGCCGGCTTGCAGGGCTGCGAGCCCCGCCTATTGGATGTGACGGACTCGGCTGCCGTCACCGCCTTGGGGGCGGAGTTGGGCGCTCTGGACGTGCTGTTTAACTGCGCCGGCTACGTCCACCACGGCACCGTCCTGGACTGCGACGAAGCCGCTTGGGACTTCTCCTTCAACCTCAACGCCAAGGCCATGTACCGCACCATCCGCGCCTTCCTGCCGGCCATGCTGGCGGCCGGTGGCGCCTCCATCATCAACATGTCCTCGGTGGCCAGTTCCCTCAAGGGGGTTCCCAACCGATTCGTTTACGGCGCCAGCAAGGCCGCGGTGATTGGCTTGACCAAGGCCGTGGCTGCCGACTTCGTCACCCAAGGCATCCGCTGCAACGCCATCTGCCCCGGCACGGTCGATACCCCATCCCTGCAAGGACGGCTGCACGCCACTGGCGATTACCGGCAGGCGCACAAGAACTTCGTCGCCCGTCAACCCATGGGCCGGTTGGGCACCGCCGCGGAAATCGCCGAGCTGGCCCTGTACTTGGCCAGTGACGCCTCCGCCTACACCACGGGCCAATGCCTCGTCATTGATGGTGGTTGGTCGAATTAGCATTTCGCATCTAAATGGGTTCACGACAAGCCGTCAACAATGGCGTCTTGCCCCCAATTTTTCGCGGCTAGCGATGAACTGCGGGACTCGGCGAGGCGACGCTTTGCGTTGGGCCGCGCATGTCGCTCCCGCGGACAGAATCGGCTCGCTCTTGCTGGAAGCGACCACCAGCATGGGCGAAAAACGCTACTGCGCACCCAATTCTTGTAACTCATTGTTTTAACATGATTTTTCTGGAAACCTCGCTTTTTGCGAACGGACATTCCTGCAGGTTTCGTCACGAATTTGCGCATGCGCAACCATGCAACTAATTGATTTCACTTACATTTTTTGAATGTTGATTCATGTTTGCAATATTATTGCATATTTAAGTTAATCGCCGAACTAGGTAGTGAAATTGTGGGCAAGCGCTTTGAGGTTAGGGAGTCTCTTCTTTAGCCTCTAAGGGCATTGATAGAGAGGGCACCGCCATGGAAGGACTCAAGTCGTCCCCCCAAGCCTCTTGGATTACGGTCAAACCGCCGCTTTTCGCCTTGGGCTTGCTCATGGCTCTTGCTCCGCTCGCGGACTCGGCCGTTGCCGCGGCTGCCTTGCCCGCCCCGCCCTTGCTGAAGCGCGACGTGCATCTGTTTGACCGAGGCAAGCTGACTAGGCCAGCCATACCTGCAAATCGGACTACAAATGACGGCCGGATCAGCGTGGACTTCTCATCGGTCACACAGGTTGAATTTACGTTGCTGAAACCAGAGGCGCTGGAGCAGCCTTTCGATAGGAGCCCAAACGGCTACGCAATAATAGGAGGTGATGACGTTGCGCCGTTCAATGTCGATAGAAATTTGTTCCACAGTTCGGCTTTTACCGGTTTTGCTTCGGCGTCTCACCACACGATATGCGAAGACACTCCCATACGGACAGCCGTGTCTGGTTCCAAGACAAATCCGTATTCCTGCGCCGACGACCCCGCTGCAGACTGCTATGACCTTACAATGATTGGCACGAACAAGAGCGGATATAGAGTGGAGCTTTGGGGTACGCCTTTTACAGTTAAGGTCAAGTCGCCGAAAACCAAATTTGCCTTTATTGAAAGCGTTTCAGTGGGTACGCCGGTGAGAGGCGCGACGCACACTGGGATAAGCTCGTGGTTCGAGCCAATAACATCGGGAGACGGACGGCTTTTTCTCGGGCGGAGCGGCTTCCGCAATGTATTCTACTCAGTAGCCGCCGAATCAGAGCCGGCGTGTGACGTCACCACTTGGACGGACAGGCATGAACTTACCCATGCCTACCATGATCCGGATATGAGGGTTGGGGGTACTATGAGTGGCGAAGCCCGCTATGGAATCGCCGCATATCCTCTCAGGGACGGCGCTGGCAACCTCATTCCTGACAACGCTGCTTTGAAGTTGACCTACCCGTGGATGGACAAAGCCGGCGACAACATATTTTTTACTTCAGTGGATGCAACCCTATTTTACAACAATCAGGGAACTATTAGTACTCGGTATCCCACTGAATGCTATGTTAGTGGAACGGGCTGCATCACCAATCCAACAACGCGCAGAGCAATTGATAAAGTTGATACCCCGCCAGCGCTTCGTGGCATCGGTGTGGTGGGGGCCTGGACGCATGGCAAAGTGCTTTTGGTTGACAACCTAACCAACAACATTGACTATGGCACTGGCTGGGGGGATAACAAGCAGTATAATATTACGTTGTATTCTGGAGGCGGGGCGAACTCCAAGGTAAGAATTGGCGGTGCTGGAAATAATGACCACCCTCAGCCGTCCCCAGGTGGTCCGCCCCTTGCCTCGGTAAATCCCTATGTCTACATCATCGACTCGGTGGAGAATCTCTTTAACGATGTCCCAAACATGGTGCCCAGCACTATCCGGGACACGGTTTGGTATGTAAATCTGGGGAAAGTGACGGATAAGGTGGTATTTGATGAATATCTGAATCCTAATGTGTTCATTTTTTCTGAATGGATGCCAGTTCTAGTTCACAATGATACGAGCGTTCCGGCATCAAGCAGGCCTAACTTACAGATGCACTATCGGGACGGATTTGTTTCCGGTGCTGGGCAGTCTAGGGATGGGGCTGGATTCGGCGAGGACATTTGGTTCCAGAACAGTGCGACCACCTTGGGGTGGAAGGTCCCGCCCTACGGTTGGGCCGCTTATGATCGGCTTAACCCCAAGTCGATTCGGGCCGAGCCCGTGGCCCAAGGCGGCGTCGAGGGCAGGGGCCTGTGGCTGCCCGACGGGGGCTCGGTCACCTATTCCGTGCCGGCCCAGGCCGCCGGCAGGAACGTCGACTCGTACCCATGGTACGTCGGGCTGTATGTTGATCCCGCTTCCAACGACTCCAACGTTCAGCGGGAGCTGCTGACGTTCCCTGACGGCTCAAGCATCCGCATTAAAGGGCGCGCCACTGTGGAGCTGGTGTCCCGCGACGGCTCCGCGGCCGCGACCTTTGCGCTGGACGGCGCTCCTGCCGTCAGGAAGTGGAAGCACTTGGGCTTTTCGGTGAGGAATGGGGGGGCCAACGTGGACTTCCTCGTGGACGGGTTCAAGAAGGGTTCCTGGTCGGCCGGCGCCGATTCCACGCGCCTGTTCCGAATGGTTCAAGGCGTGCTTACGCTGGGAAGGGGCTACGGCAGTTCGCCGGTCAGTTTCGCCAACGGCAGCTTTGAGTCGACCGGCGGGGTCACCTTCCCGCCGCACCTCCGCAGCGCCGGCGGCTGGACGTTCAGCGGCGACGCAAGCGCCGTGGGCGTGGTGGCCAACCCGCAGAGCCTTCGCGACGGCTTCCCCGCCGCGGACGACGGCTCCAAGGTGCTGTATGTGGGCGTTGACTGGGTGAGCGGCAGGACCACTTCGGGCAAAGCCCACCAAGACATTGGGCGGTCTCTTGAGGGCCACACTTACAAAGTTAGCGCTCAGGCCAGGGCGGGCACAAGGCAGACGGGCTACAAGCTCAGCCTGCGGGACGCCGTCACCGACGCCGAACTGGCTTCCACCACCGCCACGGGCGAGGTTAAGATCAGCTACACCGAGACGGCGGCGCGGACGTTGCGCGTTCAAATAGAGACTGATGGTACGTTAACGGCTTCCAACACGGCCGCGCTTCGCACCACGGTGGACAACATAAAGGTAACGGCAACCGGTCCGAGCTTCGAGGGCTGGACGGACAGCCTTTTGGTGATAGCCGATGAGGTTCCGCCGGAGTTAGCCTGCAACTACGCCGGCGGTACGCTGGTGGGCCTGAAGCCCGGCTACAGCGGGCCGCTCACCGCCCAGGCGAATTGGTATCCGGCGGCGAGCCACGCCGCGATCACGACGCTGCTGTCGGGCGATCGGAAATCGACATACGACAAATACGCCTGCCTGCACGACTACACCACGGACTTGGACATGGACACCCGCCACCTGCCGGCGAACACCGCATCAGTCCGGGAGGACCTTAACTTCCCGGAAGGGCCGCTGGCGGCCGGTGTGCGCCGGGCTGACACGAGCGGCAACGACTTCTGCCTTTCCTGCCACTACTCCGGCAGCCGGCACGCGCCGATGAAACTGGCGGCCCTCAACGCCGGCGCGGCTGCGGTTGAGGCGGACACACGGCGGCAGCCGAGCCAGGGTCCGCGGCTGGCGTACGGCAACGTGCCGGCCCACTACTACGGGTTGAACAAGCCCGTTGCGGACACGGTGGCGGCGGCTTCCGGGGCGGTGACGGACGCATGGACGCTTTCCAGTCCCCGCCCGGTTCCCCTGTCGCCAAGCGGGGACCAGGATGGCGACGGGGTGCGGAACTTCGACGACCCGTGGCCCACGGTTGCGTCCAAGAGCTCGGACATTGACGGAGACCGGGTGGACGATTCGACGGACGGGGACAAGGACGGGGACGGGGTGTCGAACGTCGGCGACGCCTTTCCATCGGACCCGTACGAGTGGAGTGACGCCGACCGCGACGGGGTTGGGGACAACGCCGATGTGGACAGGAACAACGACGGGGTGATGGACGCGGTCAACGCCACCTTTGACCAGCCCGACCCGAGGGTGACGACCCGCCGGCTGCTTGACGGCGAGTGGACGCTGATCGACCCGGACCAGGCGGGCGACGGCGATCACTACGCGGGCGGCTACACCATCAAGCGCGCATGGGGGGCTGACGGCGAGACCGGCATCCGTCATCCGATGCTGCAGGGCGGGTTTGACGCGTCGGCGAAGTTTACTCAAGTTGGGGACAACCGGGGCAATACTGTTACGCAGTGGAAGTTCATTGACTCCACCAGCGCAATGCAAGTCGAACTTCATTCGCATCATGGCTCCAATAACGTTACTTTGGTTGCGGCGACCAAGCCCCCAGGTTCGTCTGGATTTAGTTCCTTCGGAAGTGTTTCCTATCCGAGAAGGGCCAATTACCGAATTGATGTCAATTGGACGCCGTCGTCTTCGGGTGGTCCGGGCAGCGGCACTTGGACGGTGAAATCCGCCGTCAACGGTGGTTCATTGACCGCCTTGGGGACAACAACCGTCAGAACGGCCGCCGCTGTCGCTCCCAACCGCAGCATGGAGTTCGCCATAAGGGGAGCGGGCGTTGAGTACATACTGATCGACTCGCTGACCCTGGAGCCGGCCGGCGGGGTGTCCTTGGCCAACGGCAGCTTTGAGGCGACGGGCTCCGTTACCTTCGCGCCGCATCTTCATAGCGCCGACGGCTGGACGTTCGGCGGCGCCGCAACCTCTGTGGGCGTGGTGGCCAACCCGGAGAACCTTAGCGACGGTTTTTCGGCGACGCCGTACGGCTCCAAGGCGCTTTACTTGGCCGTTGACCAAGTGGGCGGGGAACCCGCCCCCCGTTCGGGCAAGGCCTACCAGAACGTTGGCCGGTCGGAGGTTGGCAGGAAGTACACGGTCACGGCCCGCGCCGAGGGCGGCACGACGTGGGCGGGCGCGGGCTACAAGCTCAGCCTCCGCGACGCCGACACCGATGCCGAGCTGGCCTCCACCACGAACACGGGTGCCGTTTGGGTCAGCTACCGGGAGACGGCGGCGCGAACGCTTCGGGTGCAGTTGGAAACCAATGGCGCGGCCCCCCGCCGCACCGTCGTGGACAATGTGGCCCTTGTGGTGGATGCGGACATACTGCCGTTGGCGGAAGCCGGCCCTGACCAGTCGGCTGTTTCCGCCGGCGCGACGGTGACGCTGGACGGAGGCGGCAGCAGTGCGCCCCCTGGCGCTGCCGGGGCTTTGTCGTACAGTTGGCGGCAGACGGGCGGGGCGGCGGCGGTGGTGCTGAGTTCGGCGACGGCCTCGTCGCCGACGTTCACCGCTCCGGTCCTGTCGGCGAAGGAGGATCTGACGTTCGAGCTGACGGTGAGCGACGGGGTTTTTTCCGCGGTCGATTCGGTGGTTGTTTCGGTGAACGCCAACCGGGCGCCGACAGCGGACGCGGGAGAGGACCAAGCAGTGGACGAGGAGTCCTTGGTGACGCTGTCCGGGAGCGGGAGCGACCCGGAGCTGCAGGCGCTGACCTACAGGTGGGCGCAAACAGGCGGGACCGTCGTGGGGTTGAACGCTTACTCTCAGGCCACAACCAGCTTCACGGCGGAGGACTTCCTGAGCACGGAGACGCTGACCTTCCAGTTGACGGTGACGGATCCCGGGGGCCTGTCGGGGACGGCCACGGTGCAGGTCACGGTGCGCGCGGACAACGACGCGCCGACGGCGGACGCGGGGGAGTACCAAGCAGTGGACGAGGGGTCCTTGGTGACGCTGTCCGGGAGCGGGAGCGACCCGGAGCTGCAGGCGCTGACGTATGCGTGGAGCCAAATCGGGGGTGCGTCCGTGACCCTGTCAGGGTCGGATACGGCCGTGCCGACGTTCACGGCGCCGGACTTGGCGGCGGACGGGACACTGACCTTCCAGTTGACGGTGACGGATCCCGGGGGCCTGTCGGGGACGGCCACGGTGCAGGTCAGGGTGCGGCACTTGGGGGCGTGGATTTCGTCGCCGGCGTCGTTGAGCGAGGACTCCCTGGACGGGGCGACGGTCGCCGTGTCCCTTTCGGGCTTCGCCTACGTTGACGCGGCGAACCTGGACGCGGGCGACTTCAGCCTGTCGGCCCCCGCCGGCGTGACCATCGGCGGCGTCTCGCGGACTTCCGCTGCGATGGCCACGCTGACTTTGGCCTTTGCCGGCGACATTCAAGCGGATGCGGCCTTGGGCGTGACCGTACTGGCCGCAGGCCATTCCGGGTCGTCCGCATTGGTGGCTGAAGCGATTCCGGTGACGGCGACGGTTAGGGACTACGACAGCGACAACGACGGGTTCATTGAGGTGGTGAACTTGGCCCAGCTGAACGCCATCCGTTGGGATCTGAACGGCGACGGCGTAGTGACTGACAACGCCGCCACGACCGATGTGGATGAGTTCGCCAGCTACAACGCCGCCTTTCCCGATCGGGCCACCGCCGCGGACGGCCCGATGGGCTGTCCCGCGAGACTCTGCGCCGGCTACGAACTGGGCGCCAACTCGTCCAGCGCCGTCCAGTTGAACTTCGACGAGGACGGCGATGGCTCCATCACTTCGGCGGACAGCGCATATTGGAACGACGGCAGTGGCTGGTTGCCCATTGGCGACCGACGCCATCCGTTCGGGGCCGGGTTCCGCGGCAACGGCCAAGCCGTGTCCCGTCTGTTCATCAACCGCCCCGTCTATCCGGACGGATATGATGTTGGCCTGTTCGGTGTCGTCAGCAGGTTCACGAGGACCGACGTCGTTTTCGTTGAAGGCGTGAGGATGCTTGAGGTAAACGTCACCGGTCATTCAAGGGTTGGTGGTCTGGTCGGAAACAATATTGACGGCATCATTGCCGCCAGCTATGTCACCGGCGTCGTTTCCGGCGTTGAGTTTGTCGGTGGTTTGATCGGTGTTAACGGAGGCAAGGTCGTTGCCAGCTACACTTTCGCCTCGGTCTCAGGTTCTGTACGGGTGGGCGGTCTGGTCGGGATGCATACTAATAGTAGTACCGGTTCCATTGTCGCCAGCTATGTAGCCGGCGCGGTGTCCGGTTCTGCCCCCAGCACTGGCGGTTTGGCCGGACAAGTTAATGACGGGAGCATCACCGCCAACTATTGGGACACCGAGGCCACAGGTCAGAGCTTCAGCGCCGGCAGCGCCGACAGCGACGGCAAGACCACCGAGCAGCTTCAGTCGCCCACCAGCGCCAGCGGCATCTACGCGGACTGGGACGACCTGACAGTGGACGGCTCCGGGACGAACGACGACGACCCTTGGGACTTCGGCGCCAACAACCAATACCCGGTCCTGAGTTTTGGCGGGCTGGATCCGACCGACCAGCGCCCGTCGGCCGCCTTGATCTCCTCGACTGCCCCGGCGACGCTGAACGAGGGCAACCTCAACGGCGCCCAGATCGCCTTGGGGCTTTTCAAAACCACCTTCGCCGGCGTGGGCGGGAGCCGCTTCGAACTGGTCACGGAGATCCCGGGCTTGTCAATCTCCAATGTGGCGGGGGCGGAAAGCGGCGGTTCAACCGCGACCCTCACCCTAGCCTACGACGGCAGCGACTTTGACGCCGCGGCGACCTTGGCGGTGAAGGTGAAGGCGGCAGGCCATTCAGGCGATGGCGACTTGGTCTCCAGCACGGTTCCCGTTGCGGCCACCGATGAGCCGGCGACCGAATAGGCGGTTCGGCCCGGTTGGATCTGACGCCGGCCTCAATTGGGAAAACGGTGCGGGAGGACGCGTCCCATCGCCGAACGCTTTGCCGCCTACACCACGGGCCAGTGCCACATTGTTGATGGCGGCCGGTCGAACTAGCGCAACATGCTGAAGAACTTGGATCCGCTGCTGGGGCCGGACCTGCTGCACATCCTGCGCAGCATGGGGCATGGGGACGAAGTCGCCATCGTTGACGCCAACTATCCGGCGCAGAGTGCCGCCGAACGGCTGGTCAGAATGGATGGGGTTTCCGCCGTCCAGGTCTTGCAGGCGGTGCTGTCGGTGTTGCCGCTGGACGCCTATGTGGAGCACCCGGTACACAGCATGCAGGTGGTCGGAGACGTCGCGGCGGTCCCCGAAATCGTCACCGAGTTTCGCCGCTTGGTGGCGTCAGCCGATGCGAACGCCGCCTGCGGCGCCTTGGAGCGCTTCGCCTTCTACGACCGGGTGAAAGGGGCCTTTGCGGTGGTGGCGACGGGGGAGCGGCGGCTGTACGGCAACATCCTGCTGACGAAAGGGGTGATTGATCCCGATTAGGGAGCAAGGGCCAGACCCAGAGGTTAGGGTTTGTATTAGAGCATCAGACCGGCGTGTTCGCGGCAGGTCAGAACGCCTTCTCCAAACCTGCTTGCGCAAGCACCGCGTTGGCGGTGTGCCGCGACTTGATGTCGCTGTCAACAGGGAAGCTGCGACCGGACACCGGGCTGTGCCAAATCTCATGGTCCCCGCGTCCTTGTCTGACGAGTCGACATCCCGCAGATCTCAGGCGCTGCTTCACCCGCGGAGTGTAGCTCGCCACACGCCGCTCAGCTCGCCACTGCGAGTTTGATAGTCTCTAGCTGCCCAACTGTCAACCGAATCGCGATTTCCTCCCACGATTCGTCTGGCATCAGGTGCCGATTCGCGTGGTACAGCTCGGGCATCAACTGACGTATTTTCCGCACCAGCCGTTGCTGCGTCTCCGCTTCTGCGACCAAGCCGGGGAAATCCGTCTCTGCCACATACCAAACGGCAGCCTCGTCGTCCCACAATATCGTTGCGGAGTAAGCGGGTTGCGTAGCTGAATCTCCCATCCTCGCTCGCAGAGTCAAACGACCTCAGTTCTAGTAAAGATGCACATGAGATTGATCCTTAGTGGGGAGGCCATGCCATGTAAAGGCATAGGGCCAATGATGTCAAGCCTGTGCTGCACCAGCTTGGCTGCGCCTGTCTTCCTTGTTCCCCTGCAACAAGGCAAGGGCTATGGCGGCAAGGCGCTCTTGGTTAACGCGCTGGCGGCTTTGCAGCCAGATTCAGGCGACCTTCAGGGTCCGCTCCGCGCTGTGGAACTGCGCTAGGCAGCGCTTCATCCTTTCCCGCATTCGCCGAACGCCGGCTTCCTTGACATGGCCGAAGCCGCGCACGTCTTCGGGCAATTCGGCCAGCGCCACCGCTGCGTCGTAGTTGGCCGCCGACAGGGCCGGCAGCAACTCCTCAAGCATTTGTTCGTAGTCCGCGATCAGGCGACGCTCCATGCGCCTCTCCTTGGTGTGGCCGAAAAGGTCGAAGGCGGTGCCGCGCAGCCCCTTCAGCCCGGCGAGAATGCGGAATGCCTTCAGTATCCAAGGGCCAAACTCCTGCTTAAGAAGATGGCCGGTTTGCTTGACGGCGCATTGGCTGGCGGCGACAGGTTTCAACCTGTCCCTGTTGCGGGTTCCGGCTTGCGCAAGCCGCCGCCCAGCACCGTCACGAAGCTGGGGCAGAAGCCGTTGACGCAGGAGTAGTCCTTGTTGCAGGCGGATTGGTCGATCTCCCGCTTGCGGCCAAGCAAGGTCTCCTTGGGCAGCAGCGCCGTGCAGTTGGAGGCCACCTCGCAATCGCCGCAGCCTTCGCACAGTTCGCTGTTGATGAACAGGCGCTTGGCCGGATCCGGATACAGATTGCGCTTGCGGCGGCGGCGCTTCTCCGCGGCGCAGGTTTGGTCATAGATGATGAGGGTGGTGCCGGGAATCTTCCTGAACTTGGTTTGCACCCAGTCCAGTTCACGGCGGTGGTGCAGGGTGACTCCAGGTGCCCACTGCACGTCAGCGGCGTACTTGTCCGGTGCGTCGCTCACCAAGGCGATGGCCTTGACCCCCTCGCTGTGCGCCCGCCAACTGATGCCCCAGGGCGTCAGTGGGCCGTCATGGGCCTGCCCGCCGGTCATCGTCACCGCATCGTTGTACAGCACCGGCTTGAGTGCCGGTGATGTAAACCCGGCCTTCCTTGGCGTACTTGTCTTTGAGGGAGACCGGGGGTGCTGCGGCTTCGGGTGGCATGCGGTGGCTTCCTCAAATGCTGCGGTCAGTGATTGGTTGGAGCCCGCACTTCCAATTCTACGGAAAAACATCTTCGGTGAACAAATGCGGATTGACTGCTGTTCTTTTGTGGGGTCTAGGCCTACAACAGGCTCGGCACTTGCAGCGCTAATCGCCGCAGCCTTTTGGGGGTGGGTGTGAGTTGGCGTTCGACTTTCCGGGGGAGATTAACTACACTGTTCGTCAGCCGACCCGTTAGGTGGGGCGTGGACCAAGGGCATCCGCTGGAAAACAGCTTTCGGTGGGCCTTTCAACGCATCGCAGCGCAAGATGATTGGGGCAGGTAACGATGCTTAACGCCTACGCGAACCGACTGCCGTTGATCGCCATATTGCGGGGGGTGGCGCCGGATGAGGTTGTACCGGTGGCTTCAGCTCTGTCGCGGGCGGGGTTGGTGATGATGGAGGTGACCCTCAACTCACCGGCGCCTTTTGACTCCATCGAGAAGCTGTCGCAGCAGTTTGGGGCGAGCTGCTTAACGGGTGCTGGGACAGTGACGGCAGCGCGGCAGGTGCAGGAGGTGAAAAAGGCGGGCGGCCGCCTGATCGTTTCGCCGCATACAGATGCAGAACTCATTCGCTTCTCCAAGGCGGAAGGCATGATCGTGGTTCCGGGGTGCTTTTCGCCCACTGAGGTGTTCACTGCAATTCAAGCTGGAGCCAATGGTGTCAAACTGTTTCCAGCGGAATTGGTCACGCCGTCCGCCGTTAAAGCGATGCGGGCCGTTTTGCCTTCGGACCTCATCATGTTTGCAGTGGGTGGAATTAGCTCGGAAAACATGGCCGAATACCTGAGGTGCGGTGTCGATGGGTTCGGCATTGGTTCGTCGCTTTACAAGCCAGGAAAAAGTCTGGACGCGATTGCAGCGGATGCGTTCGCAATTGTGAAGGCTTTCAAGACGGCGTCTGACTTGTTAAATGCCAGGGCAATTGAGAACCAGCTGCAACAAACCTAACAGCCAGTCAGACTTGAGGCAGGTGATGCTTGGTTTGGGAGCTGGTTTGGCGCAGCCGGCTTGCGCACCCACCAAAACAGGCCCGAACAACCCACACGGCGGGACGCCCTTCGGCCCAATGGCCCCAAAACATCCCTCCCGCCAACGCCCCACCGCTTCCCAGCGCCCAACAAGCGCCAAAACCCGCCCCAAACGCCCCGTCGCCGGGCAAAGGCGAGCCGCCCATCCATTATGCAAAACGTCATATCCTGATAGCCTTGTCAGCATTCTTTCCCTTTTTTCCAGAGGTGCGCAAATTGACCATCGCTACGACCCAGGACACAAAGGGTGGGCCGGACCGCGGCGAGGCAGGGTTTTCCAGCTTGCCCCGAGCCCTGCGCGACGATGTGCGGCTGCTTGGCGGCCTGCTCGGCAAGGTTGTTGCCCGGCACCGGGGCGATGCGTTTGTTGGGCGCATTGAGGCCATCAGGGCATTGGCCAAGTGCGCCCGGCTCGGCTCGACAGCGGATTGGCGGCGCTTGAGCGACGAACTTGCGCGGCTGCCTGAAAGCGAGCTTGTTGACATCGCCCGGGCCTTCAACCAGTTCCTGAACCTCGCCAACATCGCGGAGCAAAGGCAAGCGGCGCAAGACGCCGCTTGGCCCTGCGCCGTGGATGTTGATCAACTCGCCGGTGTCCATATAGAACTGGTGCTCACCGCGCACCCCACGGAGGTGTTGCGCCGTACGCTGATTCGGAAGTATGACACCATCGCCACGTTGCTAGAGGACCGCGGATGGCTGCCCCAAGGCGAACAATCGCGCCTAGATGAACGTCTTGAGCGGCTTATCGCCGAAAGCTGGCGCACGGATGAAATCCGCCGCGAACGACCGACGCCGCTGGACGAGGCGAAGTGGGGGCTCGCCGTGCTTGAAAGCTCGCTGTGGCAGGCCGTTCCGGCGGCGATGCGGGTGCTTGACCACCGTTCCGGCAGCGCAATCCCCCCTGACGTCATGCCTTTCGCCTTTGCATCCTGGATGGGCGGCGACCGTGACGGCAATCCAAACGTCACCGCAGCCGTCACTCGTCAGGTTCTGACGCTGATGCGCCGAACAGCGGCGGCCTTGTTTCTGCGCGACGTTGACGAGCTCCGTGCCTCGCTGTCCATGTCCGCCTGCACCCGTGCCCTGCGCGAGGCCGCCGGGAGTGGGCGGGAGCCGTATCGGGCGGTGTTGAAGGGCTTGCGCAACCGCCTCGCCGCAACGCGAACATGGGCCGATCGGGGTGGCCCCCCAAGTGCCGATGCGCTGCTGGCGGACAGGGATTTGCTGCGTCCCTTGGCGCTTTGCCACCGCTCCCTCGTTGCGTCCGGGATGGAGGAGATCGCCAACGGCCCGCTTCTGGACACGCTGCGCCGAGCACATTGCTTCGGCGTCCACTTGATGCGCTTGGACATCCGCCAGCATGCCGACCTGCACACGGCGGCGCTTGACGAACTCACCCGCCATCTCTACGGCGACGGCTTTGGCGCATGGCCGGAACAGCGGCGATGCGCCTGGCTGCTTGACGAGTTGGCCAGCCGCCGCCCGCTGCTTCCCGCCGAGTGGCCATGCAGCGTTGAGACCCGGGAAGTCATCGACACTTGCGCCGCCGTTGCCGAGCGGGATGGCGCCGGCATTTCCGCCTACGTCGTTTCCATGGCCACCCGGCCCAGCGACGTGTTGGCCGTCGCGCTGCTCCTGAAGGCGGTCGGCTTGAAGACGCCGTTGCCCGTTGCGCCCCTGTTCGAGACGTTGGCGGACCTGGAGCGGGCGGCGGCCACCGTCGATGCGTTGCTGTCCATGGGTTGGTATCGTCGCCACATCGACAACCGGATACTGGTGATGATCGGCTATTCGGATTCGGCCAAGGACGCCGGCCAGTTCGCTGCCTCCTGGGCGCAATACCGCTGCCAGGAGGAGCTCGTCGCCGTCGCTGCCAAGCACGGCGTCAAACTGACGCTGTTTCATGGCCGTGGCGGCACGGTGGGGCGCGGCGGCGGCCCTTCAGCGCAAGCCATCGCCTCGCAGCCTCCCGGTTCGGTGGGCGGCACCTTCCGCGTGACGGAACAGGGCGAGATGATCCGCTTCAAACTCGGCACCCCGACCATCGCTGCGGCAACATTGGGCCACTACCTAACGGCGACGTTGGGCGCCACAACCGCGCCGCCCCCGTCACCGGCGTTGGCGCTGCGCAAGCGCATGGACGAACTTGCCGCGCAATCCTTGAACGCCTACCGACGCACGGTGGGCGGCGCAGGTTTTGTCGATCTCTTTCAAGCCGTCACTCCTGTAGCCGAGCTGGCGGCGTTGGCCTTGGGCAGCCGCCCAGCCCGTCGCAAGCCAACCCGGAGCTTCAACAGCCTGCGCGCCATCCCATGGGTCTTTGCTTGGACGCAGATGCGCCTGATGTTGCCGGCGTGGCTTGGCGCCGAACGTGCGGTGGAGGACTTGGCGGCAGACCCCGACACCCGTCATGCTTTGCTTGCGTGGCCGTTCTTCGCCATGCAGTCGGATCTGCTGGAAATGGTGGTCGCCAAGGCGGATGCGACCCTGGTGCGCTACTACGCCCAACGCCTGCTGACGCCGGCCCAGCAGGAAATGACCGAGGAGCTGCTTGTGCGCCTCAATGCACTTGCCCATGATCTGCTGCGGCTAACGGGTAAGCGGGAACTGCTGGCGCATGACCGCCGGGCGCGCGACTCCATGACCGTGCGTAACACTTACCTGGACCCGCTCCACCTCCTGCAGGCGGAGCTGCTGGCGCGGCGACGCAGCGGCAACGACTCCGAGGCGGTGGCCCAAGCGTTGAAGGTGACCATGGCCGGCATCTCCAGCGGCTTGCGGAACACCGGATAGGTGCCGCGAACGACCGAATTCTGTAGGGTATGCTAACTTGGATCTTTCTGGACTACCTTGCGCCCTGTGCGGCGATGTGCTGCTGCTTGGCCCCTTGCTTGGCGAAGCCATCGCCCGTCACCGGGGCACAGCATTTGTGGAGCGCATTGAAGCCTTCGGGGTCTGGCTAAGAAGGCTCGGTTCGGCTCATCAGCGTGAATGAACTAAGGAGCATGCGCAATGCGACTAGGCTTGATGGGGTTCGGCCAGGTGGGCCGGCAGCTGTACCGGCTGGTGCTGGAGGACGAACGCTTCAAGGTGGTGGCCATCTCCGATATTGGTCGGCCGGAGATTCTGCACCACCTGCTGGCCCGCTCGTTGGCGCGGCACGGCGGTGCCGCCCGGCTGGAGGGCAACTACCTGATCGGCGAATTCGCCGGGCGCTGGAGCAAAGCCCGGCTGATGCAGGCGAGCCGGCCCGCCGAGGTGCCTTGGGATCTGTTCGGCGTGGACTTGGTCATCGACGCCACCGGCCGTTTCCGTACCCTTGGGGAACTTCGTCCGCATTTGGATAATGGCACTCCAAGGGTGATCCTCTCCACCCTGCCCGCGGAGGATATCGATCGGGTGGTCCTGATCGGGGTCAACCAAGCAAGCGCCGCGGCGGCGGACCGGATCGTCTCCGCCGGCTCCGCCTCTGCCAACGCCACGGCCTTGGCGCTGAAGGTGGTGATGGACGCTTTCCCCCTAGCACACGCCAGCATCACCTCCGTGCATGCCTACACAAGCGACCAAAGCCTGCAGGACTACGCCGGGCCGGACTACCGCCGCAGCCGTTCGGGGGCGGAGAACATCATTCCCAACGACACCCCGGCGCCGCGCTGGGTGGAGCGGGCGCTGCCGGAAGCCAAGGGCAGGGTCAGCGGCTTCGCGCTGAACGTGCCGGTGCAGGCCGGCTCGCTTCTGGACCTGACCCTCGCCTTCGCCGACGCCGCGCCAAATGCGGAAGCGATCAACGACCTCTTCCGGGCGGCTGCTGCCAAGGTGCCGGAACTGGTCGGGGCAACGGAGGATCCCATCGTCTCCTCCGACGTGAAGGGCTGCCGACAGTCCCTGCTGATGGACCTGAAGGGCACGCTGAAGGCTGGGGAGCGGCTGGTCAAGCTGCTGGCTTGGCACGAAAGCCTGGGCCACGCACGGCGCATCCTGGACCTGGCCGCCCTGTACGCTGCCCTGGACGCACAACAGGCAAGGGAGGAAAGCTGATGCGAATCGCCATCAACGGCTTCGGGCGCATCGGCCGGGCGGTCTTCCGCATCGCCGAGGACCTGGACGACATCGAGATCGTGGCCGTAAACGACCTGTTCGACCACAACGCCCTAGCCTACCTGCTGGCTTACGACACGGTGATGGGCCGCTTCGAGGGCGCGGTGGCCATGGAGGACGCGCATTTGGTCACCCCCCGCTCTCGGGTGCGCATGGTGCGGGAGCGGGACCCGCGCCAACTGCCTTGGGCGGAGCTTGCGGTGGACGCCGTGGTGGAGTCCACCGGCGTGTTCCGCGCCCGGGAGCAGGTGGCAATGCACTTGGAAGCCGGGGCCAAGCGGGCAATCTTGACGGTGCCGGCCAAGGACGCCATCGACTGCACGGTGGTGCTGGGCGTGAACGAGGACCGCCTCAGGGCGGAGCATCGGATCGTCTCCAACGCCAGCTGCACCACCAACTGCCTGGCGCCCGTCGCCAAGGCTCTGCACGACGCCTTCGGCATCCGTGAGGGCGTCATCAACACCGTCCACGCCTACACCAACGACCAAAGCTTGGCGGACGTACCCCACTCCGACTGGCGGCGCAGCCGGGCGGCGGCGGAGAACATCATTCCCACCTCCACCGGGGCCGCCAAGGCGGTGGGGGAGGTGCTGCCGGAGCTTAACGGCCGGCTGGACGGCATCGCCTCCCGGGTGCCGGTGCCGGACGGGTCGGTGGTGGATTTGTTCCTGGAGCTGGAGCGGTCCGTGACGGTTGCTGAGGTGCATGACGCGATGCGCTCCGCCGCCGCCTCCCCGCGCATGGCCAAGGTGCTGGAGTTCACCAACGAACCCCTGGTGTCCTCCGACATCATCGGCAACCCGCACTCGTCCATCTATGACGCCTCCTTCACCCAAGTCACCGGCGGACGCTTCCTCAAGGCGCTGAGCTGGTACGACAACGAGTGGGGCTACTCCAACCGCGTCTGCGACCTGCTGGGCCTATTGGCGGGTTGGGACTAGTCGGCCGGCCGTCGGTGTGTTGGACGATGCTGCTTGCCGGAACACTTGCGCACTGCCCGCCTTTCAGCCCCTCTCAAGCCAAAATTGTCGGGAAATTGGGGGTGACGCCGAAGATTTGGTTGAATTAAACTATTTATATGGTAACAGTCGGCATTCGTCTGGCTATACTCGTAGGCAAGTGGTGCTCAACGGCGTTGAGTACGAGCTGCCATTACTGGCTTGTCGAGTGAGGTATCGCAAGGGCATGGCTGAGTACAGGAAACATTGCCAGCAAAAAGCCTAGGCATTCGCATTAGCTTCTTTTGGCTCTGCTGAGGGTTTGAACTTGGTGGATGACAAGCCGGCGATGGTTGCGGTCGATTGGGGGTCGAGCCAATTTCGTGCGTACCTGTTGGCCGAAGATGGAGGTGTGCTGGAGGCGGTTTGTCGCGGGAAAGGCGTCCTTGCCCGCCAGGCGGGCGATTACGAGCGGATTTTTCACCAAGCGTGTGGCGGCTGGTTAAGGCGAATTTCGGGCATTCCGGTCTTGATGGCGGGCATGGTTGGCAGCCGGGACGGTTGGATGGAGACGGAATACGTCCCCTGCCCGGTGGGCTTGGGCGGCTTGGGCGGGCGAATCGTTCAAATGCCCGTTGCTGGTGGGCGTTTCCTGCATGTCGTGCCGGGCATATCCAACGTGGGGCCGTCGGGCTTGCCCGACGTCATTCGCGGTGAGGAAACGCAGATGTTTGGTGTGCTTGGTGGACAGGAGGGGGATGGCCTGCTTGCCTGCTTTCCGGGCACCCACAGCAAGTGGGCGTGGGTGGAGCGAAGCCGGATTGTCAATTTCTCGACGTTCATGACGGGCGAGTTGTTTGCGGTGCTGAGCCGTTGCGCGTCGCTTGCGCCGTTCCTTACCGGGCGGAATGGGGACGGCATGGATGAGGCTGCTTTTTTGGAGGGCGTGAACCTCAGCCGCAGAGCCGGCGGCCTGTCCCACCAAGCGTTCTCGATTCGCTCCGAACCGCTTGTCGGGCACCGGCCGAGCGACGCCGGCCTAAGCCGCCTTTCAGGCTTGCTAATCGGTACGGAGGTGGAGGCGGGGCTCAGGCTATATCCGGGCGTTAGGGAAATCACCGTTGTCGGTGCCGAGGAGCTGGGGTTGTGCTACGGTTTGGCCTTTGCCGAACACGGCGTTGTCACCCGGTCAATCGACGGGCGGCAGGCGTTTGCGCTCGGTGCTTGGCGCTTGGCGGCGGCTGGCGGCCTCATCGCGCCCGACCTGGTGGCGGACCCCGAAGCGCCCCTTGATAGCCTGAGCGGTCCGGCGGCACGTCCCAAGGTCGTCGGGGAACCCGGCAGCTTGGGTGTCCAACACCATCCCAAACGCCCAAATGGGGGCGTTTCCGGCCCAAAACGTCCACGTGCCCTTAACTGAGGCCAGCGAACGGGGGTGCCGCCGCAAAAAAAGTGCATTTTGTTGCATATTTCCCTAATCCCCGCTTAAGAAATCGTTGGAGTGCTTTGATAGGCGCACCGTGCAAGGGTTTTCCCGGCAAAATGCCGGTTGCAAGAAAACCACCCTGCAGGTGCGTCGATGGCAAGCACAGCACCCCGCCCGTGGTTCATCGATTGTCGGACGATGGGGGCCAAACCCGGTGACAGAGGATGCCATATCCCGCGACCACCATGAAGCAGAGCAGCGGCAAATAGAACGAACCGCGCACCGCTGAAACGCCGAGGAAGCCATCCATGTCCATGATCCCACCTTGTAGGCGGGGCATCACCGCGCCGCCGACGATGGCGAGAACCAACCCGGAAGAGCCGATCTTTGCATCAGGCCCTACGCCATCCAGAGCCAAGCCATAAATGGTGGGAAACATCGCCGACATGCACACCGACACCAATATCAGCGAATAAAGGCCAGGCATGCCCTGAAGATGGATTGCGCCAATAATGAAAGTCATTGCGGCTAAGGCCAGCAGGCACAACAGCCGGGCGGGGTTGACAAAGCGCAGGAACCAAGTGCAGATGAAGCGGCTGAAGAGGAACAGGAGCATGGCTCCGATATTGTGATTTTGCGCCGTTGCCTTGTCCATGCCCAAGGTCGTCTGCGCGTATTGGATGATGAAGGTCCAGCACATGATTTGTGCACCGACGTAAAATGCTTGGGCGGCTACGCCACCCAGATAGCGGGGGTTGCGCCTCAATCTGCCAAGTGTCGCGCCAAGGCCGGAATCGGTGCGCATGTCTTTTCCAGACGATGGTTCCGGCAGTTTGCCGACCAAGAACAGCAGCAGCAGGATCGCCACGACGCAACCCACCGCTAGGTAAGGCTGAGCGACGAGTTCCATATCCCGCCGTTCCAGCTCGGCATGCGTCAGTCCGTTGAATGTCTGGATGGTGCCAGTTTTGTAGTCTCGAAATGCATCGTCCAGCAACGGCTCTGGCCCTTGGTGTTCGCGGACGTAGAAGGCGATGTTTGGGTCCCGCACCCGTTCGGGTGCGCTGGCGCGGAAAATCGGCAATGCGCTGGCCGCTCCCCCAGCTTCTTGACTTGGTACGGCCTTTTGCTCTGCTTGGTAGGCGGTTACGTCGCGGCGAAAATTCTCGACCTCCAGGTTCGCCAAGATGAAGACGCTCGCAACGACCATGCCGGTAAGCGAACCGACGGGGTTGAACGCTTGGGCAAGGTTGAGCCGGCGGGTGGCGGTTTCCTTGGGACCCATCGCAAGAATATAGGGATTTGCTGTCGTCTCCAGAAAGGCAAGGCCGAAGGTTAGGATGTAAAGGGCGACCAGAAACAGGTTAAAACTGGCAACCGCCGCCGCCGGTACGCATAGAAAAGCGCCGGCGGCGTAAAGTCCGAGACCAACGACGATGCCAGAGCGATAGGAGAAGCGGGAAATGAACAGGGCGGCCGGAATCGCCATGGTGGCGTAGCCGCCGTAGAATGCCATCTGCACCCAACTGCTTTGAGCGTTGCTGATAACGAAGATGTCCTTGAATGCCGCGACCAGAGGGTTCGTGACATCGTTGGCGAAGCCCCAGAGCGCGAACAGAGAGGTCACGAGTATGAACGCCCACAGGTAGCGTTTGGGGACCACTGGTGTAAGAGGCTGCTGGTTTGGCTCGGGATTCAGCATCACAGGCACCAGGAAATCATGCCGTTAGCTGCGTGACATTCTTTCGGTGGGCTTGCTGCCACCAAGTCTGGCTTTCTGGCATTGTGAAATTCAGGCGATTGAACCTGTGCGATAGCTTTTCTCATGGGCTTTCGGTTCTGTTACCTTAGTGGGGAAGTGTTGGTCATCGTTGCTAGGTGCCACGCTCCTGAAATCAGTGCTTGTTGCCCTGACACCGCATCGGTGCCAACGCCATACTCGGAAAACGCTAAACGATAGCTTTGGTTCAAGTTTTCGGCCCCGATCACAACAATTTTTTGCGCATTGGGGTAAAGCTCCAGCCCAGCCTCTACCTCTGCGCCAACCATTAGTCCAGATAAATGGCTCGAGCTGGGAGTGAATGCCTTTGGCAAGCATAACACCCAATCCGCTGAAGGTCAGGGCGATTTTAAGGTGAGGGAGTTGCGCTGTGGGCTTTTTCGCTGGTGTTTCGGGCTGTTGCGGGGAAATTTCGGAGGTTGGCCAAGCGGGAAGGTGGTCGAGCAAGGGCCGAATCGCTCATTTTCGGCGTTTTTTCGCTTGTTCGGGGCGTCTGGAGCGGCGATTTCGCCGATTTGCCCGGCGCACGGCCGAGCGGAGGCCCGAAGCGGGCTTCGAGAGGGCGGACGGCGAACTGGCCGACGCCGCACGGCACGGCCACATGGCGGCGGGAGTACGCCCGGCGCAACGCCTTGGAGCGCATGAACTCGCGCCTGGACAACGACTTCGGGTTCGAGAAGCACACCATCCGCGGCAAGGCTCGGATGACCGCCCGGGCGGGCTTGGCGGTGATGATGGCGCCCTCGGCAGCGTCCGCGCCAATGCGCATGAGCGGATGCGCTCGCTCATCCGCCCACCGCAGGCGCAAGCCGCCTAGCCTCTCCCTTCGGGGCGACCTTCGGAGCAACGATCGAGGACGGCGCTCGCCCAGACGACGGAAAACGCCTCCAAAATTATTGTAACTCATTGTTTTAACATGATTTTTTTGGAAACCCCGCTTTTTGCGAACAGATGTTCCGGCAGGTTTCGTCACGAATTCGCGCAAGTGCAACCATGTAACTAATTGATTTTACTTACATTTTGTGAAAATCGATTTTAGTTGCAATAATATTGTATATTCATGCTAACTGCTGAACGAGGCGGTGAAATTGTGGACAAGGGCATTGATAGGGGGAGGTCGCTGACGTGACGGACTCAAATCCCCCAAAACCCTCTTGGGTTACGGTCGAACCCCGCTTTTCGCCTTGGGGCTTGCTCATGGCTCTTGCTCCGCTTGCGGACTCGGCCGTTGCCGCGGCTGCCTTGCCCGCCCCGCCCTTGCTGAAGCGCGACGTGCATCTGTTTGACCGAGGCAAGCTGGCTAGGCCAGCCATACCTGCAAAGTGGAAGCACTATCTGACTTTGCGGTGGGTGCCCCAAGTAGGTTGGTGATTGATGAAGAGAGACAAGAAGCCGTGCTCACCAGCGTGTGGTGTTAGTAGACGGCATATTGTTAAGGGCTTGGCTGCTGGTTTAGGGGTAGCTTCCTTTCAGTTTAGGCAATCGTCTTTGGCCGATTATGGTCAATCTGATCCAACCGCAAAAATTTCCCATGCCATCCCCACTGAAAAGAACCTAACGGATAGTTGGCTGGAGTCGCTGTATCGTCGGGGCCGACCAACCAGCTACAGTAGCTGGAACCAACAGCGATTTATTGGTATGCCGGTCGGCGGGATAGGTACTGGGACAGTCTATATTGGTGGCGATGGCAAGTTGTGGTGTTGGGACATTTTTAACCATCATCACGAAGGTGTTGTGCCCTCGGCAACGACTCAAAGCGAGTACGTTAATCCACATGGCGGCCGCCTGCGTGAGCGTGACGGTGCAAATTTCGTCTATCCACCAGAACAGCAAAGTCCTTGGAACTTTGAACAGGGCTTTGCTGTACAGATTGCAGGAGAAAATGGATATGAACGCCGTACTATAGATAGACGCGGATTTCGCCATATCCGTTTTGAGGGACAAGCGCCGATTGCTAAAGTTACCTACGACGATCCTTCCATACCACTTGTTGTTCAGCTAGAGGCGCTGACGCCCCATATTCCTTTAGATGAAGGGCGCTCCAGTTATCCTGCGACGATCATGCGTTACACTTTGAATAACACCGGTGCGGAGCCCCTGTTCCTATCGTTCGAGTGCTGGGCGGAAAATCCTGTGCTAGCCCAAAATAGCCATCGCAGCGACGGCAAACTGTTGAATTCCACGTTTTCGCTTGGGCAGTGTGTGGGCATATTTTTGAGCTGTGAGACGGATGGTCCAACACCGCTTGGTCATGCGGCTATCGATAGCTTGCCTGACTATGGTTCTTTGGCGATCTTGTGCTGTGACAAAGGGGCGAAGGCCACGGCGAATTCCTTTTTTTCTCCGCCCAACCGAGAAATTAGCCGGGAATACCGTACCTCCGTTTGGTTGCCTGCTGTCGCCGGAATTAGCCGAGATTTCGAATTAGGGCCTGGAGAAAGTAGAGATTTCACATTTGTCCTAGCATGGTATTTCCCTAATGTAAGACTGCCGGTGACCACTCCTGATCGAAGGGAAGTATTTCCTCCAGTTCGAACGCAACGGTGGTATGCTACGCAATTTGCGGATGCTAAAGGTGTAGCATCTGCGGTAGCTGGTGATAAGGATGACCTAGTTCAACTTACCAGACTTTGGCACGAACAGTGGTATGACAGTACGCTGCCGCATTGGGTACTGGAACGGTGCCTTATTCCAGGAAATGCCCTGCAGACCAACACCAGTTATCGTTTTGAAGACGGGCGTTTTTGGGCTTGGGAGGGCGTGGGCTGTTGTCCCGGCACTTGCACCCATGTCTGGCATTATGCTCAAACTGTTGGTCGCCTATTTCCCGCTCTGGAGCGGAATTTGCGAGAGCGCACCGATTATGGTGTTGCTTTGCAGCCCGACGGCGCAATTGATTTTCGTGCAGAGTATAATGACACGGAAGCGACCGACGGTCAAGCTGGAGTCATATTGAGGACCTACCGAGATCATCTTACAAATAGGGATAACGAGTTTCTTTTGAGCCTTTGGCCAAAGGTAAAAAGAGCAGTAGAATTTTTAATTAGGCATGACGCCGGGGAAGGCGAACCGGATGGCATTCTAGAAGGCCGACAACCTAATACATTGGATGCTGAATGGTTTGGCAAGATCCCTTCGATGGTGTCCCTCTACTTGGCAGCCCTAAGAGCGGGCGAAGAAATGGCGCAAGTGATGGGTGATACAATGTTTGCCAATCGATGCAGGCAGATATATTTGCTAGGCAAGGAGAATATCCTTAAGCTATTTGATGGAGAACGAGGGTTTTTTATCCAAGAAGAGGATCCTGTACACGGGGATGCGTTAGGTATCGGTAGGGGGTGTTACATCGATCAGGTGATCGGGCAGTGGTGGGCCTACCAGTTAGGGTTGGGGCGGCTCTACAATGGCAAAAGAATCCGCAAAGCACTTTCGTCTCTATGGAAGTATAACTTCTGCCCCGACATGGGTAAGCTAAGAGATTCGATTGACAATCCAAGTTTGCGTGGTCGCCCATATGCGTTGTCTGGAGATGCCGGTTTAGTGATTTGCACTTGGCCTAAAGGTGGGGGAAAGGCGGATTGGGAAAGGCGTTGGCAGTTTGGTTACTTTAATGAGTGCATGACTGGTTTCGAATACCAAGTAGCTAGTCACATGGTTTGGGAAAGTGATGAGCAGCCGGACCTATTAGAGAAGGGTTTGGCAATCACGAGAGCTATTCACGACCGGTACTCGGGTGGCCTACGCAATCCTTACAATGAAATTGAATGCTCCGACCACTATGCTCGTGCCATGTCATCTTATTCCGTTTTTCTGGCGCTATGTGGTTTTGAATATGATGGCCCCCGAAAGCACATAGGTTTTAAGCCTAGATTGACAAGACGTCAGCAATTTAGGGCGGCTTTTACAGCCGCTGAAGGTTGGGGTAGGTTTTCACAAATAGTTCAGGGTAAACGCTTGCATGCCTCAATTTTCCTAGCCTATGGGCAACTGGCGTTGAGTACAATTGGCCTTCGATTACCCAATTCGTTAGCAAGCTATGGAGTAAAGGTCTCGATAGGAAGCGCTCGACTAATAAGAGATGGGCAAGACGCCATTATTGAATTCGGCGAGCCGGTAAAGATAGAAAGAAACGAAACGCTCAGCATCACGATAGCGTGAAGGGGGTTGGCATGGGCCGTCTAGGGATATTGGCAATTGCGTGTGTAATAATTAGCAGGACGGCGTTCGCCGCGTCCTGGCAAGAGAATCTTGATGAGTTTCTAGCTCTATCAGGTCATCGAAATTTTATTGTAGTTTCTGATTCCGCCTACCCTTTACATAGTGGTCAAGGCATTCGAACGATAAAAGTTGAATTGCCTCATCTGGAGATCCTTGAACATGTGATAACGTCAGTTAAACGTGCGCAACATGTAAAGGGGGTGATTTATCTTGACAGAGAACTGGACTTTGTAGGTGAAGCGTATGCGCCAGGCATTGGCAGTTTTCGTGACCAGCTTAAGCAGCTGTTGTCAGGACAAAATGTCAGAATATTGAATCACATCGAAATCATAGAGAAGCTGGATAGCGTGTCTAAGGTGTTTAGCGTCTTGGTTCTCAAGACAGATCTTACTATGCCTTATACATCGGTATTTATTGAATTAGATGCGGGCTATTGGAGTAGTCGGGCCGAAGCCGATTTGCGCGGTAGGATGTGTTGCGCTTCCTCACAGGAGCAAAAACACTGCATCGAGACGTGCGCATTGCAGAGTGATTGAGCAATAGGAGGCGGCGGATGTGCGGATTCAATTCATCTACCACAAGCCGGTAACTGCGGTGGAACACCTCATGGGAGAATCTCGGGACTACTGCGCCAAGAACGCAGGGGACTTACCAAAGGGCGCAAGCGCCACCCCAAAACGCCAACGCTGGTGCAGGTGCTGGTTGAGGCAGAGCGGCTTCCGCAGGACTTTAGTGAGAGTACTTATTCTCCTTTCGCTACTGCCAGCAGTTTCTCTCAGTCAGTCAAATCTCTCTAAGACGGCCTCGGGGATTGGAGACGAAGCGGGGCCTGCTAGTTATACCGGCTCTTCCTTACTTTACATCGGCATGCCTATCGGTGGAATAGCTACAGGTCAGGTATATTTGGGTGGTGATGGCCAGTTATGGTATTGGGATATATTTAATATTCCTCGTATTTCGCCTGGTGGACCTGGGGATAAATTCTACCTAAATCCAATGATTGCCGATAACCACTTTGAACAGGGGTTCGCGATTAGGGTAAAGAGACTATTGCCAACTACACACACGGCTACGGTAAAAATGTTACGCACCGGCGGCTTCAAAGACATCGTTTTTCAGGGCGAATATCCGGTCGGAAAAGTAGAGTACCGCGACCCAGACTTCCCTGTTTCTGTACATCTAACTGCGTTTTCACCCTTTATTCCTACAAACCATGAATTATCAGGCTATCCTGCCATTGTTATGGAATATACTTTGACCAACGATACTAGCAGGTCAATTGATGTGGAATTGATTGGGTGGTTACAGAATATGGCCAATTATCAGACGGCCAACGAAGCGCAGGGGAAACATATCAATAAAGTGATCAAGCACGATGGCGGGCTCCAATTGGTCAATTTCTCTGAAGTTCTAAAGCCTGATAGAGACCTGCCCGATTTTGGTAATATGACCTTAATGCTGCTTGAGGAAGAGTGCGGATGGTCAACGCCGCGGGCTGCCAGCGACATTGATGGCAACTTGCCGGAGGTGATAGAGTCTGAACTTTCGGAGGCAACTGCTGTGTTGGGAACAGTTCTAACTGGTGTCTTAGGATGTGAGATTACGTTGCTGCCGGGTCAAAAAAGAACTTTGACGTTCATATTGTCGTGGTACTATCCCAATGTTCATCGGGTTCCAATGCCACGTCTTAATAACCACGATAATCTTCGATATTATTACAGCAAAAAATTCAAGTCATCTGCGGATGTGGCCAATATAGTCGCTAAGGATCGATCGCGGCTATTTGCTTTAACAAAGAAGTGGAATAAAACGTGGTATGATTCCACTCTTCCTTATTGGTTTCTAAATCGTACATTTAGCAATACTGGAACGTTGGCGACGACTTCTGTATATCGATTTGCGTCGATGGATGGAGATTCTTATTCGGATGGTCGCTTTTACGCGACGGAAGGTGTTTATTTGGGGGAAGGAACCTGTACCCATGTGTTTCACTATGAACAAGCGCTTGGTCGGGTTTTCCCAAACTTGGCGCGGGTGCTGCGTACCCAGGTAGATTTAGGCATTAGCTTTCAGGATGATGGTTTGATCAAATACAGGGCTGAACATTCCAATATCGGTCGCCACGATGGCAGAGGCTATGCGGTAGATGGCCAAGCAGGCACTATACTTCGTGCCTATCGCGAACATACCACCTCTTCTGATGATACTTATCTTGAAGCCTGGTGGCCGAAAATAAGGAAGAGTATGGAATATATGATTGCCCATGACTCCGAAGGGGGTGAACCTGATGGTATATTGGAAGGTGTGCAATATAATACCCTAGACCGTATTTGGTATGGAAAAATTGCTTGGCTAAGTGGTATGTACAATGCCGCATTGCGAGCGTCAGCTGCAATGGCGATGGTAGTTGGTGATCGAAAATTCGCGTCTTTGTGTCAACACATAGCGGACCGTGGAAGGCGTAATCTCGTTGCTGACTTATTTAATGGAGAATATTTTGTTAATCAACTTGATCCAAAATACCCACTAAGTCCTAATTCCTATATTGGGAATCATATTGATCAGCTCTTAGGTCAGGCTTGGGCTATGCAGGTTGGTTTGCCTAGGGTCTTCCCTAAATCGGAAACAGTGAGTGCGTTAGGTGCTTTGTTTCGATATAATTTTGTGCCTGATGTAGGCTCATATCTGGCGAATGCCCAAATAAAAAATCAGCGAGTGTTTGCGTTGCCTAATGAACCTGGTACATTAGTGTGTACGTTTCCTAGAGGAGGGGAGTATGCCGCGGCCGGGGAGGTAAATGATGAATGGGAGAAGTTGGTTGTTGGCTATTTTAGCGAGAGTATGACGGGGTTTACCTATCAAGTTGCGGCCCATATGATCTGGGAGGGATTGGTAAAGGAAGGCATGTCCATGATTAGGGCCATTCATGAACGATACTCTCCAGAAAGGCGTAATCCTTATAATGAAATTGAGTATGGCAATCACTATATTCGCGCTATGTCAAGCTACGGCGCATTTGTCGCTGCTTCAGGATTTTCGGTGAACGAACCAAGAGGGAAGCTGGCATTTGATCCGAAAGTTTCCCCCGAGAATTTTCGGTCCGCGTTCATTACTGGAAATGGTTGGGGTAGCTTCAGTCAGAAGGTGGGCAGCGACGAGCAAGTGAACACCTTGAGGCTGAACTACGGATTCTTAGTGTTGAACGAACTGAGGCTGCCTTATTTGGGTGATCAAAGCATTGGGCTGGTGCAAGCCTTAGTTAATGGCAAAGCGATTGAGTTTGATTGGATAAGCAGAGAGGGTTTTTTATATTTGCTTCTGGAAGGCCTTCACTTGGGAGAGGGAGATATATTATCAGTTCGTGCTTTCATAGATAGGGTGTCAAGCGAATGAAGGGTAGGAATTCTAAATTCTCCCTCTCGGTTTCGGGGTACGCCAAGCGAGCGCTTTATTGCTTGGGCCTGCTGATTGCCGCTGCTATACTCCCTGATGCGGCCGCCGCGGAAAGTGTCTCGGTTACTCCTCAAGCCTCGGCCGGAGATATAGGGAAGGGCAACGCTGTAGAGGTGTCCTTCCCCATTAGTAGGGAGCGGCGAACCGATGCCGGCACTCACCAGATGGTTCCGGCCAGTGCTACGGGTACGCTGGAGAGCAGCCGTAGCTCTATAGACGGCTATTCGTTAGAAGCATGGGTTGAAGATTCGCTATATAGAGTTCATAGATATCAAGAAGCGCAAAGTGTAGGTGTTAATCGTACTGTCTTGTCCTTGTCGGCAGCAAAAAACGACTATGAAAATGGTCAGGCAGTGCTGTATAGCGACAGTGCTTTTACAATCACCTCCGTGACGTTTACCAATTTGGTCGGCACATCATCACCCACGAATACCATTTTATCGGAGAATATAAAGCACTACTTCGTCCAATATGAAGATCTCACTCCACCAAGTAGACCGTTGGTAAATTGGGGGGTAAATCCAGATCACATTTACCCAAGTTCCATTGTTCCCGACCCATTCTCAAATGCAACAAGCATGTATGTTCCAGCTAACCATGCACAGCCAATTTTTGTCAATATTTATGTGCCAAAGACGGCGGCGGGCGACACATACGTGGGCACCATGACTGTCAATACAACGGCCGGCCAGAAAACATTCTCCATCAGCATCAAAGTACATGATGTTGTGATTCCGGATACGGAAGACAGTACATTTCTTCAATATATTTGGACTGAAACAAATAGCTTCGGAATTGAGGGAGATAGGGCGGACTTGGGAAAAAATTATTATGGCCTAACAAAATATACGGGTGACTGGTGGCAAATGATTGGAAATTTTGCCGAAACCATGGTTGAACACCGACAGAATATGGCTACTGTATGGACGGTCAACTTGCTTAAGGATGGTGGCACTACCATCAACTCT
Organism: uncultured Pseudomonadales bacterium; assembly: GCA_958296025.1. Taxonomy (GTDB): domain Bacteria; phylum Pseudomonadota; class Gammaproteobacteria; order Pseudomonadales; family Azotimanducaceae; genus Azophilus. The sequence continues at coordinate 2,937,624 of OY282430.1, read as the reverse complement.
AACGGAACCATCACTTGGAATTGGTCAAAGTTCGACAAATTTATCGAAACACATAGGGATAAGGGAATCACCAAGTTTGCCGGCGGGCATTTAGCTAACCATTGGGCGGGTGTTTTGGGCAGTGTTAACGAAGGGAGTCATGTCGTTAGGCTTGCCCGCAATGCCCGAGGTGAAACCATTCTCGCAGGCGGCCTGATACCTACTTCCATTGCGGATGAAAGTAGAAGCGCGGAGAAGCGGGAGGTGGGAAAATGGTTCGATCTATTCCTGCCGGCCCTCAAAAGCCATCTTGAAAGTAAGGGTTGGTTTAACGACTGGTATCAACATATATTCGACGAGCCTGGAAACATAAACTATTGGCGATACTTGCAGGCGAAGCTCGTAGCTAAGGCGCCTGGCATGAAATACTTGGACGCCGCGAACAGCACAATTTTTCAGCAAGTTCATGATAGGGTGTCAATATGGGTGCCGCTTGTTCAGACATACCACAACTATAAAAGTTTTTACACTGGGCAGAAAGCACAAGGTGACCAAATCTTTTTGTACATGGTTGGCGTCCCGACGCCGCCCGGATTGAATAGAATGCTAGATAACCACCTAATCACCAATGACTTAACTTACTGGTATAGTTTTAAGGAAGACCTTGACGGATATTTGAACTGGGCGTTGAATCTATGGTCCTATGGTAATGTAACTGACGGCGGCAGCCAAATAACATACCCGGACCGAAAAAACAAGGGCCTTCGTTCATCCTTGCGTCATGAGGCGACTCGTGACGGTTTGGAGAATTGGGAGCTTTTGCAAATAGTGAAACGAAGGAACCCATCCTTAGCTCAAGATCTCGCGGACAGGGTGATTAGCAATTATTATACTTACACAAGGGATTTGCAGTATTATAGAGAGATTCGTGAGTTGTTGCTGCTGGTTGCTAGCAACGCCTCCGCAATCGATTTACCCGATCAACCAAGTTTTGATGTTCGGTGGGCGGAGCCGGACGGGAATGGCATTAGGTATAACGACGATGAATCCGTTGTATATAGTTCAGGGTGGATCGATAGCCCAGATACTTCGAAATTCACTAAATTGAACGGGGACGTTCATTATACGAGTGGCAGTGGGAAATATTTTGACATTACGTTTACGGGCACTGGAATTGATTTGATATCTGAAAATTTCCGTACATTCGGCGACCTTGAGATACAAATTGACGGAGTTACTGATACCATAGTATCAATGCGGGGTGCCAATGGGAAGGAGCCGCAGAAAATTGTCTATAGCAAAAGGGGCTTATCTAATTCCCAGCATCGGTTGAGAGGAGTGAAAAGGTCCGGCGGACCTGTCCTACTCGATGGTTATATTGTTTATCCGGCGCCCGCCAACCAAGCCTGCTACTTTGAAGGTGCCGACTGGACCGGGTTCCGCACCTGCGCGGGCGTATATTCGTCTTCGTTCGGCACCACGCACAACAACAAGGTTTCTGCAGTCGCTGTCGGTTCGGGGGTTCACACCATCCTTTACGAGAACTCTGGTTACACGGGCTCGTCGGTCTGCGTGGACTCTTCGACCAATCAGTCCCAATTGGGCGTATTGAATGACGCCGCGTCTTCCTTCAAGATACTTGCGGGGAGTTGCCCGGCCGCGCCGGCCAATCCGGCGCCCGCCAACCAAGCCTGCTACTTTGAACATGCCGACTGGACCGGGTTCCGCGCCTGCTCGAACGTAAGTACGTCTTCGTTCGGCGCTTTCCACAACAACAAGGTTTCGGCGGTTTCCGTGGGTTCCGGGGTTCGCACCATCCTTTACGAGAACTCTGATTACACGGGCTCGTCGGTCTGCGTGGACTCTTCGACCAATCAGTCCCAATTGGGCGTATTGAATGACGCCGCGTCTTCCTTCAAGGTACTTGCGGGGAGTTGCCCGGCCGCGCCGGCCAATCCGGCGCCCGCCAACCAAGCCTGCTACTTTGAACATGCCGACTGGGCCGGGTTCCGCGTCTGCGTGGGTGTTTGGAGATCTTCGTTTGGTGCCACGCACAACAACACGATTTCGGCGGTTTCCGTGGGTTCCGGGGTTCACACCATCCTTTACGAGAACTCTGATTACACGGGCTCGTCGGTCTGCGTGGACTCTTCGACCAATCAGTCCCGATTGGGCGTATTGAATGATACCTCGTCCTCCTACAGGGTTGTTGCGGGGAGGTGTCCCAAGGTGCCGCCGGCTGTTAACAGGGTGAGGTTTGGGTCGTCGTCCACCGAAATCTTCGGCGCCGGCGCAACGATCTCGGTGCAGGTGCGATTCGACGTCCCGGTGACGGTGACGGGCTCGCCGCAGCTGGCGCTGGCGATTGGGGGCTCGACCCGCCAGGCGGCGTACGTTGGCGGCAGTGGCACACAGTCGCTCACGTTCGAGTATGTGGTGCAGTCGGCGGATAGGGACACGGACGGCATCAGCATTGGGGGTGCCGCCCTGTCGCTTAACGGGGGGGCGATCCAAAGCGCGGCGGGCGCGAACGCGGCGCTGGCGCTGGGCACATACGCGATATCGAATTTTCGGTATGCCAGAGTGGACGGGAGCACGATCATGGCCCCGTCGGTGAACGCGGTCACGTTGGTCAGCACTCCTGCGAGCGGCAATACCTACGGTGCGGGCGAGCGGATCGAGGCGCAGATCGGCTTCGACATCGCCGTGGACGTGACGGGGACGCCGCAGCTGGCGCTGGGGGTCGGGGCACGGACGCGCCAGGCGGCCTACCTGAGCGGCAGCGGCACCAAGACCCTCGTCTTCGGCTACACAGTGCAAAGCGCCGACATGGACGCGAACGGGATCAGCGTAGCGGCGAACGCCTTGACCCTGAACGGCGGCGTCGTCGCTGGCAGGCTCGGGGCTGCCGCGCGGCTGGACTTGGGCAGCCGCGCCTTGAGGGACGAGGGGAGCCACAGGGTGAATGGAAGCACCGCGCCCGTCCCGGAGGTGAGCGCACTCACGTTGAACACTCCCGTCAGTGCCGGCATGTACGGCGCGAGCGAGCGGATCGAGGTCGAGGTTGGGTTCAACATGCCCGTAAGGGTGACCGGCACACCGCGGTTGGCGCTGGGGGTCGGCTCGGGGTTGCGCCAGGCGGCCTACCTGAGCGGCAGCGGCACCAAGACCCTCGTCTTCGGTTATGTGGTGCTGGCGCCCGACCAGGACTCTGACGGTATCAGCGTCGGCGTGTCGGCGCTGTCCTTGAACGGGGGGACGATCCAAAGCGCGGTGGGCGTGAACGCTGCGCTGGCATTGGGCAATTACGTGATCTCGAACTCGGATGGTCACAAGGTGGACGGAAGCACCCCGACTACCCCGTCGGTGTGCGCGGTCACGTTGGCTAGCACTCCTGCCAGCGGTGCCACCTACGGCGCGGGCGAGCGGATCGAGGCGCAGATCGGTTTCGACATCGCGGTGGACGTGAGAGGGGCGCCGCGGCTGGCGCTGGGGATCGGTTCCGGCGCGGCGCAGGCGGACTACGCTAGCGGGAGCGGGACCCGAACCTTGACGTTCCGCTATGAAACGCTGGCCACCGACCAGGACGCGAACGGCATCAGCATCGGCGCGGCGGCGCTGTCCCTGAACGGTGGCGGGATCCAGAGTAACACGGGAACGGACGCGAACTTGAATCTGGGTACCCACACCATCACCAACTCCAGCGGTCACAAGGTGAACGGAACGAGGACAGTTCCGGTCGTGAACTCGGTTTCGATCATCTCCGATTCGAGGGGTATTGAATACCCAAGGCAAGCAGTTATCTCGGTGGACGTCGGTTTCCAGATCGCCGTGACGGTCACGGGCGCACCGCGGCTGGCGCTGACGATCGGGAGCTCGACCCGCCAGGCGGCGTACGCCGGCGGCAGCGGAACGAGAACCCTGACGTTCAAATACTCCGTGCAGTCAACCGACACGGACGCCAACGGCATCAGCATCGGCGGCAACGCCCTGACGCTGAACAGCGGCACGATTCAGAGCGCGACCGGGATCAACGCGGCGTTGGCGCTAGGCAGCCACGCCATCGATAACGCAACGGCCCACAAGGTGTATGGATTAACTAGCCCCACCGGCCCCACCACCCTACGAATCGCAAGTAGGCCTGCCAGCGGAAGCACCTACGCAGCCGGCGAGGTGATCGTGGCGGATGTAATCTTCGGTTCGAGGATCACGGTGGCGGGAACGCCACAGCTCGCGCTGACGATCGGCAACGCCACCAGACAGGCCAACTTCTTCACCAGGGGGCCCTACCAAGCGAGTTTCAGGTACAGGGTGCAGGCTGTTGATTTGGACGCCAACGGCATCAGCATCGGCGGCAACGCCCTGTCGCTGAACGGCGGACGCATATACGACAGGGTCGGCGACTCTCCCCTCGATCTCAGCGGCTTGGCGCTGACGAACGTCACCGGTCATAAGGTGAACGGACCCGCGACCGCGCCGGCGGTAAACACACTGAACTTCGCCGCCGGCCCGTTGAGCGGGAACACCTACGGGGCGGGCGAGACGATCGAAGTGCGGGTCGGCTTCCAGATTCCCGTGACGGTGACGGGCGCGCCTTATGTGGCGCTGGGGATCGGAAGTTCCACCAAGCAGGCGGTGTACGCCCACGGGAGCGGGACCAACACCCTGACCTTCCACTATTTGGTGCAGGCCGCGGACTCGGATTTGAACGGGATCACCGTCGGGACGAGTGCGCTGTCGCTGAATAGCGGCACGATCCAGAGCGGGGCGGGAACCAACGCGTTGCTGACGTTGGGCAGCCACGCCGTCACGAACTCGAGCGGCCATAAGGTGAACGGGAGCACGACGACGGCCCCGTCGGTGACCGGCGCGAGCCTGACCAGCTCGCCGGCCGCCGGCGACATCTACGGGGCCGACGAGCGGATCGACGTGGGCGTCGTGTTCGACCTTCCGGTGACCGTGACGGGTACGCCGCGTCTGGCGCTGTCCATCGGCGGCGGAACCCGGCAAGCGGCGTATTTGGGCGGAAGTGGCACGAAGACGCTTACCTTCTCGTACTACGTGCATTTTCTGGACAGAGACACGAACGGAGTCGGTGTGGGCGCGAGCGCCTTGTCGCTCGCCGGCGGAACGATCCGGAGCAATCTCGGCGCGAACGCTGCGCTGGCGTTGGGCCGTCATGCCATCGGCGATGCGTCCGGCCACAAGGTGAACGGCGGTTTGACTACGGCAGCGACGGTGACGGGGGTGACGATCGCAAGCAGCCCAGCCAGCGGCGACACCTACGGGGCGGGCGAGGCGATATCGGTGCGGGTCGGCTACCAGGTGGGCGTGACGGTGACGGGGACGCCGCGGCTTTGGCTGGGCATCGGCGCCAGAGTGCGGCAGGCGGCGTACGCGGGCGGCAGCGGGACGAACGCTCTGACGTTCACCTACACGGTGGCGGCCACGGACTCCGACGACAACGGGATCAGCATCGGGGCGAATGCACTGTCGCTCGACGGAGGTACGATCCAGACCGGCGTGGGGCTGACGGCGTCGCTGGCGCTTGCCAGCCATGTGATTACCAACAACGGCAACCACAAGGTGAACGGACCCGCGACCGCGCCGGCGGTGGTCGGGTTGTCGGTGGCCAGCACTCCGGCGAGCGGCGACACCTACGGCGCGGGCGAGCGGATCGAGGTGGAGGTGGGGTTCCAGATTCCGGTTACGGTGACAAGGACGCCGCGTCTGGCGCTGACGGTCGGGGCGCAGACCCGCCAAGCCGCGCACGTCAGCGGCAGCGGCACGAAGACGCTGACGTTCCGCTACGTAGTGCAGTCGGCCGACCGGGACGCCAACGGCATCAGCATTGGCGGCAACGCCCTGTCGCTGAACGGCGGGACGATCCGGAGCGCGGCCGGGACGAACGCGCTGCGGGCCCTGGGCGGCCACGCGATCTCGAACAGCACGGGCCACAAAGTGAACGGCTCGACGGCCCCGGCCCCGTCGGTGAACGCGGTCAAGTTGGCCAGCACTCCGGCGAGCGGCGACACCTACGGCGCGGGCGAGCGGATCGAGGTGGAGGTCGGGTTCAACATCCCCGTGAACGTGGGGGGGACACCGCAGCTGGCGCTGCGGATCGGGGCGCATACGCGCCAAATGGCCTATTTGCCTGATTCCCCCAGCGTCTTCCCCTATCACCACCTTGTACAGCAAAGCTTAGCGGCAAGTCGCAGAGGCCTGAAGACTCTGACGTTCGACTACTACGTCCAGTCCTCGGACGTGGATGCCGACGGCATCAGCATCGAGGCCGGCGCACTGTCGCTGAACGGCGGGACGATCCGGAGCTCGGCCGGGACCAATGCGGCGTTGGCGCTCGGGGGCAGCCATGTGATTGCCAACGACGGCAACCACAAGGTGAACGGACCCGCGACCGCGCCGGCGGTGGCCGATTTGTCGATAGCGAGCTCACCGGCGAGCGGCGACACCTACGGCGCGGGCGAGCGGATCGAGGTGGAGGTGGAGTTCCAGATTCCGGTTACGGTGACGGGGACGCCGCGTCTGGCGCTGACGGTCGGGGCGCAGACCCGCCAAGCCGCGCACGCCAGCGGCAGCGGCACGAAGAAGCTGACGTTCCACTACGTAGTGCAGCCGGCCGACCGGGACGCCAACGGCATCAGCATCGGCGGCAACGCCCTGTCGCTGAACGGCGGGACGATCCGGAGCGCGGCCGGGACGAACGCGCTGCTGGCGCTGGGCATCTGGGCGTTCGGGAACTCCAGCGACCACAAGGTTGACGGCTCGACGGCCCCGGCCCCGTCGGTGAACGCGGTCAAGTTGGCCAGCACTCCGGCGAGCGGCGACACCTACGGCGCGGGCGAGCGGATCGAGGCGGAGGTGGAGTTCCAGATTCCGGTTACGGTGACGGGGACGCCGCGTCTGGCGCTGACGGTCGGGGCGCAGACCCACCAAGCCGCGCACGCCAGCGGCAGCGGCACGAAGACGCTGACGTTCCACTACGTAGTGCAGTCGGCCGACCGGGACGCCAACGGCATCAGCGTCGGCGGCAACGCCCTGTCGCTGAACGGCGGGACGATCCGGAGCGCGGCCGGGACGAACGCGCTGCTGGCCCTGGGCGTCCACGCGATCTCGAACAGCACGGGCCACAGAGTGAACGGCTCGACGGCCCCGGCCCCGTCGGTGAACGCGGTCAAGTTGGCCAGCACTCCGGCGAGCGACGACACCTACGGCGCGGGCGAGCGGATCGAGGTGGAGGTCGGGTTCAACATCCCCGTGAACGTGACGGGGACGCCGCGGCTGGCGCTGACGGTCGGGGCGCAGACCCGCCAAGCCGCGCACGCCAGCGGCAGCGGCACGAAGACGCTGACGTTCCGCTACGTAGTGCAGTCGGTCGACCGGGACGCCAACGGCATCGGCATCGGCGGCAACGCCCTGTCGCTGAACGGCGGGACGATCCGGAGCGCGGCCCGGACGAACGCGCTGCTGGCCCTGGGCGTCCACGCGGTCTCGAACAGCACGGGCCACAAAGTGGACGGCAGGCCGGCGGCCCCGTCGGTGAACGCGGTCAAGTTGGCCAGCACTCCGGCGAGCGGCGACACCTACGGCGCGGGCGAGCGGATCGAGGTGGAGGTGGAGTTCCAGATTCCGGTTACGGTGACGGGGACGCCGCGTCTGACGCTGACGGTCGGGGCGCAGACCCGCCAAGCCGCGCACGCCAGCGGCAGCGGCACGAAGACGCTGACGTTCCACTACGTAGTGCAGTCGGCCGACCGGGACGCCAACGGCATCAGCGTCGGCGGCAACGCCCTGTCGCTGAACGGCGGGACGATCCGGAGCGCGGCCGGGACGAACGCGCTGCTGGCCCTGGGCGGCCACGCGGTCTCGAACAGCACGGGCCACAAAGTGGACGGCTCGACGGCCCCGGCCCCGTCGGTGAACGCGGTCAAGTTGGCCAGCACTCCGGCGAGCGGCGACATCTACGGCGCGGGCGAGCGGATCGAGGTGGAGGTCGGGTTCAACATCCCCGTGAACGTGACGGGGACGCCGCGGCTGGCGCTGGGGATCGGATCACACTCCGAACCTGCCGCCTATGTGGCCGGCGGCGGAACCCGGGTCTTGACCTTCCGCTACGTAGTGAAGGTGACGGACTACGACACCGACGGCATCAGCGTCGGGGCTAGAGCGCTGGGGCTGAGCGGGGGGGCAATCCAAAGCCGCGCCGGAACGAGTGCCAGCCTGGGGCTGGGGGCGAACGCGATCTTGAACGCCACGAACCACAAGGTGGACGGCTCCTCGGGTATCGCCACCGTGGGTGTCGTCATCGTGCCCACCCCGGCGACCCTGACCGAGGCGAACCTGGACGGCGCCACCCTCGCGCTGTTGCTCACCAACACCACCTTCTCTGCCGGTGCCGCCGGCGTCGGCGCGTTCGAGCTGGTGAGCGCCATCCCGAACCTCACCATCTCGCGGGTCTCCGGCGTCGCTGCCGGCACCGCGAGGGCCACCATAAGCTTGGCCTTCGCGGGCGACTTCCGCGGCCTGCCCACCCTGGCGGTGCGCGTGCCCGCCGCCAGCCACCAGGGCGCCGGCGCGCTCACCTCGAACGCGGTCACGGTCGCCGCCAACCCGGGGGTGACGGTCAGCAAGACCAGCCTGTCGCTGGACGAGCACCCGGGCGCGACCAACGCCAACCGGGGCACGTACACCGTCGCGCCGGACAGCCCGCCGACGGGCTGCGCCGGCGGCGTCGGCGTCGCCGTCGCCAGCAGCAACGCGGACGTGGCCGTTTCGCCGTCCGCGCTGACGTTCACCGCGAGCAACTGGAGCACGGCGCAGACGGTGACGGTCACCGCCGCCCAGGACGACGACGGGGCGGACGACGCGGCCATCCTGAGCCACAGCGTCAGCACGGCCTGCGCCGGCGCCGGCTACCCCGCCGGCCTCGCCATCGGCAGCCTGTCCGTGGCGGTGGACGACGACGAGACCCCGGCGGTGGTGATCGACGCAAACCCATCCACGGCCAACGTGGACGAAGCCGGCCCGCTGACGCTGACCGAGGGCCACGCCTCGAACGCGGCCAAGACCTACTCGGTGCGGCTGGCGGCGAAGCCGACCCAAACCGTGACGGTGACGCTGACCAGCGCCGACGCCGGCGCCGTGTCCATCGACGACACCGACGGCGACAACACGAACGGCGTGCAGAACACCCTCGCCTTCACCTCCACCACCTGGGAGACGGCGCAGACCGTCACCGCGCGGGCGGCCGACGACAGGAACACCGCGCACGAGTCCGTGGTCCTCACCCACACCGCCAGCACCGCCACCGCGAGCGAGTACACGGGCGTCACGGCGAGCCTCACCGCTACGGTGAACGATGACGACACCGAAGAGACCCCGGGCGTGACCTTCAGCCCCACTACCCTGACCGTGACTGAGCAAGGTCCCAGCAAGTCGTTTACCGTGGAGCTGGACTCCGCGCCCCCCGGGGTGGCTTGGGTCGGTTTAACCCCCGAATCCGGGCTTCTCGTAGCCAGTGACCCCACCCCCCCACATAACGAGTCGTTCACGGCGTCAGACTGGGACAGGCTGCGTACGATAACCGTCGAGGCCCTTGCTGACGACGACCTCCAAGACGAGACCAAGCACATCAAAGTTGTGGTGGTCGGCTACCCAGGCGCGAACGTGGCGGCCAGTGAAAATCAGACGGCGGTCACCGTCACGGTCATCGACGACGATAGGCCGGCCGTATCGCTTTCGCTGTCGCCATCCTCGATTCCGGAGAACGGCGGAATGGCCACGGTGACGGCGACGCTGGACCAGGCTTCGACCGCGGTCACCACGATCACGGTGTCGGCGGTTGCGGGCACGGACGCGGACTCTTCAGACTTCACCCTAAGCACGGCGAAGACGCTGACGATCGCCGCGGGGAACACGACGAGCACCGGCACGGTGACCATCGCCGCCGTGAACAACGCCCTCGACGAACTAGACAAGAGCGTCACCGTGTCCGGCTCGGCATCGAACAGCGCGGGGGTGACGCAGCCCCCCAGTGTGACGCTGACGATCACCGACGACGATGCGCCGATGGTGACGCTGACGGTGGACGACGACGGCGTGGGCGAAGGCGACGGGCCGACCACGATCACGGTGACGGCCGTGGTGGACGGCGCGACGCGGTTCGCCGAGGCCAAGACGGTTCGGGTGAGCGTGTTGGGCAGCGGGACGGCGACGGCGGTGGACTTCGCGCCGGTGACGGCGTTCGACATCACGATCGACGCCGGCGCGGCGAGCGGGATAGGAACCTTCACGCTGACCCCGACGGACGACGCGGTGGACGAGACCGACGAGACGATCACGGTGAGCGGCGCGTCGGGCGACCTGACGGTGAACCCGGCCACGCTCAACCTGACGGATGACGACGGGACGCCGACCTCGTTCACGCTGACGGTGGACGACGACGACGTAGGCGAAGGTGACGGGGCCACCACGATCACGGTGACCGCCGCGGTGAACGGCGCGACGGGGTTCGCCCAGCCCAAGACCGTCCGCGTGAGCGTCGCGGGGAGCGGCATGACGGAGGCGGTGGACTTCGCGTCGGTGGCGGACTTCGACATTGCGATCCCCGCGGGGGCGATGAGCGGGGCGGGAACCTTCACGCTGACGCCGACGGCCGACGCGGCGGACGAGGCGGACGAGACGATCAGGGTGAGCGGCGCGTCGGGCGTCCTGCCGGTGAACTCGGCCACGATCAGCCTGACGGACGACGACGGCGTCCCGACCTCGCTCACGCTGACGGTGGACGACGACGCGGTGGGCGAGGGCGACGGGGCGACGCTGATCACGGTGACGGCGACGTTGAACGGGACGACACCGCTCGCCGAGACCACGATGGTGCGGGTGAGCGTGTCGGGGAGCGGCGCGGCGGGGGCGGTGGACTTCGCGCTGGTGACGGCGTTCGACGTCACGATCGTCGCCGGAGCGATGAACGGCGTGGGAACCTTCACGCTGACGCCGACAGCCGACGCGTTGGACGAGACGGACGAGACGATCACGGTGAGCGGCGCGTCGAGCGGCCTGAGGGTGAACTCGGCCACGATCAGCCTCACGGACGACGACGACCCGTCGACGCTGTCGATCGACTCGCCGAGCGTCGCGGAGGGGGCCGACGGCGACACGGCGGACCTGGACTTCACGGTCACCCTGTCCCCGGCGAGCGGGCTGCGGGTGACGGTGAACTACGCGGACGCGGGCACGGGCACGGCCGACTCGGGGACGGACTACGCGGCCGTCGCGGACGGGACCCTGACGTTCGCGGCGGGGGACACCAGCAAGACGGTCACGGTGTCGGTGACGGGCGACGCGACGGACGAGCCGGACGAGACCGTGAAGCTGGCCCTGAGCTCCCCGAACAACGCGGCCGTGGCCAGCGCGGCGGGCACCGGCACGGGGACCGTCACGGACGACGACGACGCGCCGACGGTGACGCTGGCGGTGGCGGCGGCCTCCGTCAACGAGAGCGGGTCCGGCAACTCGACCGCGGTGTCGGCGTCGCTGAGCCACCCCTCGAGCGCGGCGACGACGGTGACGCTGACGCCGCCGGCGGGGACGACGCTGAGCGGGACGACGCTGACGGTGGCGGCGGGGTCGACGTCGAGCTCGACGGTGACGATCACGGCGGTGGACAACAGCCTGGACGAGGCGGACCGCGCGGTGACGGTGACGGGCGTGGCGGCCAACTCCCAGGGGATCGCCCAGGACTCGGACGGCGTGGCGCTGACCATCGCGGACGACGACGACCCGCCGACGGTTTCGATCGACTCGCCGAGCGTCGCGGAGGGGAACAGCGGCGACACGGCGTCCCTGACGTTCACGGCGTCGCTGAGCGCGGCGAGCGGCAAGCAGGTGACGGTGAACTACGCCGACGCCGGGACCGGCACGGCCACGTCCGGGACGGACTACTCGGCCGTCGCGGCCGGGACCCTGACGTTCGCGGCGGGGGACAGGTCGAAGAGCGTCACGGTGTCGGTGACGGGCGACGCGACGGACGAGCCGGACGAGACCGTCCTGGTGACCCTGAGCGCCCCGAACAACGCGACGCTGTCGAGCGCGGCGACCGGGACGGGGACCATCACGGACGACGACGACGCGCCGACGGTTTCGATCAACTCGCCGAACGTGGCGGAGGGGGACAGCGGCACGGCGTCCCTGACGTTCACGGCGTCGCTGAGCGCGGCGAGCGGCAAGCAGGTGACGGTGGACTGGGCGGAGGGGACTGGCGGCACCGCCACTTCCGGGACCGACTACACGGCGATCACCGGCGGCACGCTGACGTTCGCGGCGGGGGACACCAGCAAGACGGTCACGGTGTCGGTGACGGGCGACGCGACGGACGAGCAGGACGAGACCGTCGTGCTGACCCTGAGCTCCCCGAACAACGCGACGCTCGGCACGGCGACCGGCACGGGGACCATCACGGACGACGACGGGGCGTCGACGGTTTCGATCAGCTCGCCGAGCGTCGCGGAGGGGGCCGCCGGCGACACGGCGGACCTGGACTTCACGGTCACCCTGTCCCCGGCGAGCGGGCTGCGGGTGACGGTGGCCTACGCCGACGCCGGGACCGGCACGGCCACGTCCGGGACGGACTACTCGGCCGTCGCGGGCGGGACGCTGACGTTCGCGGCGGGGGAGACGTCGAAGACCGTCACGGTGTCGGTGACGGGCGACGCGACGGACGAGCCGGACGAGACCGTCGTGCTGACCCTGAGCGGCGCGACCAACGCGACGCTCTCGTCGAGCGCGGCGACCGGCACGGGGACCGTCACGGACGACGACGACGCGCCGACGGTGACGCTGGCGGTGGCGGCGGCCTCCGTCAACGAGAGCGGGTCCGGCAACTCGACCGCGGTGTCGGCGTCGCTGAGCCACCCCTCGAGCGCGGCGACGACGGTGACGCTGACGCCGCCCGCGGGGACGACGCTGAGCGGGACGACGCTGACGGTGGCGGCGGGGTCGACGTCGAGCTCGACGGTGACGATCACGGCGGTGGACAACAGCCTGGACGAGGCGGACCGCGCGGTGACGGTGACGGGCGTGGCGGCCAACTCCCAGGGGATCGCCCAGGACTCGGACGGCGTGGCGCTGACCATCGCGGACGACGACGACCCGCCGACGGTTTCGATCGACTCGCCGAGCGTCGCGGAGGGGAACAGCGGCGACACGGCGTCCCTGACGTTCACGGCGTCGCTGAGCGCGGCGAGCGGCAAGCAGGTGACGGTGAACTACGCCGACGCCGGGACCGGCACGGCCACGTCCGGGACGGACTACTCGGCCGTCGCGGCCGGGACCCTGACGTTCGCGGCGGGGGACAGGTCGAAGAGCGTCACGGTGTCGGTGACGGGCGACGCGACGGACGAGCCGGACGAGACCGTCCTGGTGACCCTGAGCGCCCCGAACAACGCGACGCTGTCGAGCGCGGCGACCGGGACGGGGACCATCACGGACGACGACGACGCGCCGACGGTTTCGATCAACTCGCCGAACGTGGCGGAGGGGGACAGCGGCACGGCGTCCCTGACGTTCACGGCGTCGCTGAGCGCGGCGAGCGGCAAGCAGGTGACGGTGGACTGGGCGGAGGGGACTGGCGGCACCGCCACTTCCGGGACCGACTACACGGCGATCACCGGCGGCACGCTGACGTTCGCGGCGGGGGACACCAGCAAGACGGTCACGGTGTCGGTGACGGGCGACGCGACGGACGAGCAGGACGAGACCGTCGTGCTGACCCTGAGCTCCCCGAACAACGCGACGCTCGGCACGGCGACCGGCACGGGGACCATCACGGACGACGACGGGGCGTCGACGGTTTCGATCAGCTCGCCGAGCGTCGCGGAGGGGGCCGCCGGCGACACGGCGGACCTGGACTTCACGGTCACCCTGTCCCCGGCGAGCGGGCTGCGGGTGACGGTGGCCTACGCCGACGCCGGGACCGGCACGGCCACGTCCGGGACGGACTACTCGGCCGTCGCGGGCGGGACGCTGACGTTCGCGGCGGGGGAGACGTCGAAGACCGTCACGGTGTCGGTGACGGGCGACGCGACGGACGAGCCGGACGAGACCGTCGTGCTGACCCTGAGCGGCGCGACCAACGCGACGCTCTCGTCGAGCGCGGCGACCGGCACGGGGACCGTCACGGACGACGACGACGCGCCGACGGTGACGCTGGCGGTGGCGGCGGCCTCCGTCAACGAGAGCGGGTCCGGCAACTCGACCGCGGTGTCGGCGTCGCTGAGCCACCCCTCGAGCGCGGCGACGACGGTGACGCTGACGCCGCCCGCGGGGACGACGCTGAGCGGGACGACGCTGACGGTGGCGGCGGGGTCGACGTCGAGCTCGACGGTGACGATCACGGCGGTGGACAACAGCCTGGACGAGGCGGACCGCGCGGTGACGGTGACGGGCGTGGCGGCCAACTCCCAGGGGATCGCCCAGGACTCGGACGGCGTGGCGCTGACCATCGCGGACGACGACGACCCGCCGACGGTTTCGATCGACTCGCCGAGCGTCGCGGAGGGGAACAGCGGCGACACGGCGTCCCTGACGTTCACGGCGTCGCTGAGCGCGGCGAGCGGCAAGCAGGTGACGGTGAACTACGCCGACGCCGGGACCGGCACGGCCACGTCCGGGACGGACTACTCGGCCGTCGCGGCCGGGACCCTGACGTTCGCGGCGGGGGACAGGTCGAAGAGCGTCACGGTGTCGGTGACGGGCGACGCGACGGACGAGCCGGACGAGACCGTCCTGGTGACCCTGAGCGCCCCGAACAACGCGACGCTGTCGAGCGCGGCGACCGGGACGGGGACCATCACGGACGACGACGACGCGCCGACGGTTTCGATCAACTCGCCGAACGTGGCGGAGGGGGACAGCGGCACGGCGTCCCTGACGTTCACGGCGTCGCTGAGCGCGGCGAGCGGCAAGCAGGTGACGGTGGACTGGGCGGAGGGGACTGGCGGCACCGCCACTTCCGGGACCGACTACACGGCGATCACCGGCGGCACGCTGACGTTCGCGGCGGGGGACACCAGCAAGACGGTCACGGTGTCGGTGACGGGCGACGCGACGGACGAGCAGGACGAGACCGTCGTGCTGACCCTGAGCTCCCCGAACAACGCGACGCTCGGCACGGCGACCGGCACGGGGACCATCACGGACGACGACGGGGCGTCGACGGTTTCGATCAGCTCGCCGAGCGTCGCGGAGGGGGCCGCCGGCGACACGGCGGACCTGGACTTCACGGTCACCCTGTCCCCGGCGAGCGGGCTGCGGGTGACGGTGGCCTACGCCGACGCCGGGACCGGCACGGCCACGTCCGGGACGGACTACTCGGCCGTCGCGGGCGGGACGCTGACGTTCGCGGCGGGGGAGACGTCGAAGACCGTCACGGTGTCGGTGACGGGCGACGCGACGGACGAGCCGGACGAGACCGTCGTGCTGACCCTGAGCGGCGCGACCAACGCGACGCTCTCGTCGAGCGCGGCGACCGGCACGGGGACCGTCACGGACGACGACGACGCGCCGACGGTGACGCTGGCGGTGGCGGCGGCCTCCGTCAACGAGAGCGGGTCCGGCAACTCGACCGCGGTGTCGGCGTCGCTGAGCCACCCCTCGAGCGCGGCGACGACGGTGACGCTGACGCCGCCCGCGGGGACGACGCTGAGCGGGACGACGCTGACGGTGGCGGCGGGGTCGACGTCGAGCTCGACGGTGACGATCACGGCGGTGGACAACAGCCTGGACGAGGCGGACCGCGCGGTGACGGTGACGGGCGTGGCGGCCAACTCCCAGGGGATCGCCCAGGACTCGGACGGCGTGGCGCTGACCATCGCGGACGACGACGACCCGCCGACGGTTTCGATCGACTCGCCGAGCGTCGCGGAGGGGAACAGCGGCGACACGGCGTCCCTGACGTTCACGGCGTCGCTGAGCGCGGCGAGCGGCAAGCAGGTGACGGTGAACTACGCCGACGCCGGGACCGGCACGGCCACGTCCGGGACGGACTACTCGGCCGTCGCGGCCGGGACCCTGACGTTCGCGGCGGGGGACAGGTCGAAGAGCGTCACGGTGTCGGTGACGGGCGACGCGACGGACGAGCCGGACGAGACCGTCCTGGTGACCCTGAGCGCCCCGAACAACGCGACGCTGTCGAGCGCGGCGACCGGGACGGGGACCATCACGGACGACGACGACGCGCCGACGGTTTCGATCAACTCGCCGAACGTGGCGGAGGGGGCCGCCGGCGGCACGGCGTCCCTGACGTTCACGGCGTCGCTGAGCGCGGCGAGCGGCAAGCAGGTGACGGTGGACTGGGCGGAGGGGACTGGCGGCACCGCCACTTCCGGGACCGACTACACGGCGATCACCGGCGGCACGCTGACGTTCGCGGCGGGGGACACCAGCAAGACGGTCACGGTGTCGGTGACGGGCGACGCGACGGACGAGCAGGACGAGACCGTCGTGCTGACCCTGAGCTCCCCGAACAACGCGACGCTCGGCACGGCGACCGGCACGGGGACCATCACGGACGACGACGGGGCGTCGACGGTTTCGATCAGCTCGCCGAGCGTCGCGGAGGGGGCCGCCGGCGACACGGCGGACCTGGACTTCACGGTCACCCTGTCCCCGGCGAGCGGGCTGCGGGTGACGGTGGCCTACGCCGACGCCGGGACCGGCACGGCCACGTCCGGGACGGACTACTCGGCCGTCGCGGGCGGGACGCTGACGTTCGCGGCGGGGGAGACGTCGAAGACCGTCACGGTGTCGGTGACGGGCGACGCGACGGACGAGCCGGACGAGACCGTCGTGCTGACCCTGAGCGGCGCGACCAACGCGACGCTCTCGTCGAGCGCGGCGACCGGCACGGGGACCGTCACGGACGACGACGACGCGCCGACGGTGACGCTGGCGGTGGCGGCGGCCTCCGTCAACGAGAGCGGGTCCGGCAACTCGACCGCGGTGTCGGCGTCGCTGAGCCACCCCTCGAGCGCGGCGACGACGGTGACGCTGACGCCGCCCGCGGGGACGACGCTGAGCGGGACGACGCTGACGGTGGCGGCGGGGTCGACGTCGAGCTCGACGGTGACGATCACGGCGGTGGACAACAGCCTGGACGAGGCGGACCGCGCGGTGACGGTGACGGGCGTGGCGGCCAACTCCCAGGGGATCGCCCAGGACTCGGACGGCGTGGCGCTGACCATCGCGGACGACGACGACCCGCCGACGGTTTCGATCGACTCGCCGAGCGTCGCGGAGGGGAACAGCGGCGACACGGCGTCCCTGACGTTCACGGCGTCGCTGAGCGCGGCGAGCGGCAAGCAGGTGACGGTGAACTACGCCGACGCCGGGACCGGCACGGCCACGTCCGGGACGGACTACTCGGCCGTCGCGGCCGGGACCCTGACGTTCGCGGCGGGGGACAGGTCGAAGAGCGTCACGGTGTCGGTGACGGGCGACGCGACGGACGAGCCGGACGAGACCGTCCTGGTGACCCTGAGCGCCCCGAACAACGCGACGCTGTCGAGCGCGGCGACCGGGACGGGGACCATCACGGACGACGACGACGCGCCGACGGTTTCGATCAACTCGCCGAACGTGGCGGAGGGGGACAGCGGCACGGCGTCCCTGACGTTCACGGCGTCGCTGAGCGCGGCGAGCGGCAAGCAGGTGACGGTGGACTGGGCGGAGGGGACTGGCGGCACCGCCACTTCCGGGACCGACTACACGGCGATCACCGGCGGCACGCTGACGTTCGCGGCGGGGGACACCAGCAAGACGGTCACGGTGTCGGTGACGGGCGACGCGACGGACGAGCAGGACGAGACCGTCGTGCTGACCCTGAGCTCCCCGAACAACGCGACGCTCGGCACGGCGACCGGCACGGGGACCATCACGGACGACGACGGGGCGTCGACGGTTTCGATCAGCTCGCCGAGCGTCGCGGAGGGGGCCGCCGGCGACACGGCGGACCTGGACTTCACGGTCACCCTGTCCCCGGCGAGCGGGCTGCGGGTGACGGTGGCCTACGCCGACGCCGGGACCGGCACGGCCACGTCCGGGACGGACTACTCGGCCGTCGCGGGCGGGACGCTGACGTTCGCGGCGGGGGAGACGTCGAAGACCGTCACGGTGTCGGTGACGGGCGACGCGACGGACGAGCCGGACGAGACCGTCGTGCTGACCCTGAGCGGCGCGACCAACGCGACGCTCTCGTCGAGCGCGGCGACCGGCACGGGGACCGTCACGGACGACGACGACGCGCCGACGGTGACGCTGGCGGTGGCGGCGGCCTCCGTCAACGAGAGCGGGTCCGGCAACTCGACCGCGGTGTCGGCGTCGCTGAGCCACCCCTCGAGCGCGGCGACGACGGTGACGCTGACGCCGCCCGCGGGGACGACGCTGAGCGGGACGACGCTGACGGTGGCGGCGGGGTCGACGTCGAGCTCGACGGTGACGATCACGGCGGTGGACAACAGCCTGGACGAGGCGGACCGCGCGGTGACGGTGACGGGCGTGGCGGCCAACTCCCAGGGGATCGCCCAGGACTCGGACGGCGTGGCGCTGACCATCGCGGACGACGACGACCCGCCGACGGTTTCGATCGACTCGCCGAGCGTCGCGGAGGGGAACAGCGGCGACACGGCGTCCCTGACGTTCACGGCGTCGCTGAGCGCGGCGAGCGGCAAGCAGGTGACGGTGAACTACGCCGACGCCGGGACCGGCACGGCCACGTCCGGGACGGACTACTCGGCCGTCGCGGCCGGGACCCTGACGTTCGCGGCGGGGGACAGGTCGAAGAGCGTCACGGTGTCGGTGACGGGCGACGCGACGGACGAGCCGGACGAGACCGTCCTGGTGACCCTGAGCGCCCCGAACAACGCGACGCTGTCGAGCGCGGCGACCGGGACGGGGACCATCACGGACGACGACGACGCGCCGACGGTTTCGATCAACTCGCCGAACGTGGCGGAGGGGGCCGCCGGCGGCACGGCGTCCCTGACGTTCACGGCGTCGCTGAGCGCGGCGAGCGGCAAGCAGGTGACGGTGGACTGGGCGGAGGGGACTGGCGGCACCGCCACTTCCGGGACCGACTACACGGCGATCACCGGCGGCACGCTGACGTTCGCGGCGGGGGACACCAGCAAGACGGTCACGGTGTCGGTGACGGGCGACGCGACGGACGAGCAGGACGAGACCGTCGTGCTGACCCTGAGCTCCCCGAACAACGCGACGCTCGGCACGGCGACCGGCACGGGGACCATCACGGACGACGACGGGGCGTCGACGGTTTCGATCAGCTCGCCGAGCGTCGCGGAGGGGGCCGCCGGCGACACGGCGGACCTGGACTTCACGGTCACCCTGTCCCCGGCGAGCGGGCTGCGGGTGACGGTGGCCTACGCCGACGCCGGGACCGGCACGGCCACGTCCGGGACGGACTACTCGGCCGTCGCGGGCGGGACGCTGACGTTCGCGGCGGGGGAGACGTCGAAGACCGTCACGGTGTCGGTGACGGGCGACGCGACGGACGAGCCGGACGAGACCGTCGTGCTGACCCTGAGCGGCGCGACCAACGCGACGCTCTCGTCGAGCGCGGCGACCGGCACGGGGACCGTCACGGACGACGACGACGCGCCGACGGTGACGCTGGCGGTGGCGGCGGCCTCCGTCAACGAGAGCGGGTCCGGCAACTCGACCGCGGTGTCGGCGTCGCTGAGCCACCCCTCGAGCGCGGCGACGACGGTGACGCTGACGCCGCCCGCGGGGACGACGCTGAGCGGGACGACGCTGACGGTGGCGGCGGGGTCGACGTCGAGCTCGACGGTGACGATCACGGCGGTGGACAACAGCCTGGACGAGGCGGACCGCGCGGTGACGGTGACGGGCGTGGCGGCCAACTCCCAGGGGATCGCCCAGGACTCGGACGGCGTGGCGCTGACCATCGCGGACGACGACGACCCGCCGACGGTTTCGATCGACTCGCCGAGCGTCGCGGAGGGGAACAGCGGCGACACGGCGTCCCTGACGTTCACGGCGTCGCTGAGCGCGGCGAGCGGCAAGCAGGTGACGGTGAACTACGCCGACGCCGGGACCGGCACGGCCACGTCCGGGACGGACTACTCGGCCGTCGCGGCCGGGACCCTGACGTTCGCGGCGGGGGACAGGTCGAAGAGCGTCACGGTGTCGGTGACGGGCGACGCGACGGACGAGCCGGACGAGACCGTCCTGGTGACCCTGAGCGCCCCGAACAACGCGACGCTGTCGAGCGCGGCGACCGGGACGGGGACCATCACGGACGACGACGACGCGCCGACGGTTTCGATCAACTCGCCGAACGTGGCGGAGGGGGACAGCGGCACGGCGTCCCTGACGTTCACGGCGTCGCTGAGCGCGGCGAGCGGCAAGCAGGTGACGGTGGACTGGGCGGAGGGGACTGGCGGCACCGCCACTTCCGGGACCGACTACACGGCGATCACCGGCGGCACGCTGACGTTCGCGGCGGGGGACACCAGCAAGACGGTCACGGTGTCGGTGACGGGCGACGCGACGGACGAGCAGGACGAGACCGTCGTGCTGACCCTGAGCTCCCCGAACAACGCGACGCTCGGCACGGCGACCGGCACGGGGACCATCACGGACGACGACGGGGCGTCGACGGTTTCGATCAGCTCGCCGAGCGTCGCGGAGGGGGCCGCCGGCGACACGGCGGACCTGGACTTCACGGTCACCCTGTCCCCGGCGAGCGGGCTGCGGGTGACGGTGGCCTACGCCGACGCCGGGACCGGCACGGCCACGTCCGGGACGGACTACTCGGCCGTCGCGGGCGGGACGCTGACGTTCGCGGCGGGGGAGACGTCGAAGACCGTCACGGTGTCGGTGACGGGCGACGCGACGGACGAGCCGGACGAGACCGTCGTGCTGACCCTGAGCGGCGCGACCAACGCGACGCTCTCGTCGAGCGCGGCGACCGGCACGGGGACCGTCACGGACGACGACGACGCGCCGACGGTGACGCTGGCGGTGGCGGCGGCCTCCGTCAACGAGAGCGGGTCCGGCAACTCGACCGCGGTGTCGGCGTCGCTGAGCCACCCCTCGAGCGCGGCGACGACGGTGACGCTGACGCCGCCCGCGGGGACGACGCTGAGCGGGACGACGCTGACGGTGGCGGCGGGGTCGACGTCGAGCTCGACGGTGACGATCACGGCGGTGGACAACAGCCTGGACGAGGCGGACCGCGCGGTGACGGTGACGGGCGTGGCGGCCAACTCCCAGGGGATCGCCCAGGACTCGGACGGCGTGGCGCTGACCATCGCGGACGACGACGACCCGCCGACGGTTTCGATCGACTCGCCGAGCGTCGCGGAGGGGAACAGCGGCGACACGGCGTCCCTGACGTTCACGGCGTCGCTGAGCGCGGCGAGCGGCAAGCAGGTGACGGTGAACTACGCCGACGCCGGGACCGGCACGGCCACGTCCGGGACGGACTACTCGGCCGTCGCGGCCGGGACCCTGACGTTCGCGGCGGGGGACAGGTCGAAGAGCGTCACGGTGTCGGTGACGGGCGACGCGACGGACGAGCCGGACGAGACCGTCCTGGTGACCCTGAGCGCCCCGAACAACGCGACGCTGTCGAGCGCGGCGACCGGGACGGGGACCATCACGGACGACGACGACGCGCCGACGGTTTCGATCAACTCGCCGAACGTGGCGGAGGGGGCCGCCGGCGGCACGGCGTCCCTGACGTTCACGGCGTCGCTGAGCGCGGCGAGCGGCAAGCAGGTGACGGTGGACTGGGCGGAGGGGACTGGCGGCACCGCCACTTCCGGGACCGACTACACGGCGATCACCGGCGGCACGCTGACGTTCGCGGCGGGGGACACCAGCAAGACGGTCACGGTGTCGGTGACGGGCGACGCGACGGACGAGCAGGACGAGACCGTCGTGCTGACCCTGAGCTCCCCGAACAACGCGACGCTCGGCACGGCGACCGGCACGGGGACCATCACGGACGACGACGGGGCGTCGACGGTTTCGATCAGCTCGCCGAGCGTCGCGGAGGGGGCCGCCGGCGACACGGCGGACCTGGACTTCACGGTCACCCTGTCCCCGGCGAGCGGGCTGCGGGTGACGGTGGCCTACGCCGACGCCGGGACCGGCACGGCCACGTCCGGGACGGACTACTCGGCCGTCGCGGGCGGGACGCTGACGTTCGCGGCGGGGGAGACGTCGAAGACCGTCACGGTGTCGGTGACGGGCGACGCGACGGACGAGCCGGACGAGACCGTCGTGCTGACCCTGAGC
The DNA here is from genome assembly GCA_958296025.1 of uncultured Pseudomonadales bacterium. Lineage (GTDB taxonomy): Bacteria > Pseudomonadota > Gammaproteobacteria > Pseudomonadales > Azotimanducaceae > Azophilus. Next base: position 2,915,289 of record OY282430.1, on the reverse strand, counting down.
GGCGCGACCAACGCGACGCTCTCGTCGAGCGCGGCGACCGGCACGGGGACCGTCACGGACGACGACGACGCGCCGACGGTGACGCTGGCGGTGGCGGCGGCCTCCGTCAACGAGAGCGGGTCCGGCAACTCGACCGCGGTGTCGGCGTCGCTGAGCCACCCCTCGAGCGCGGCGACGACGGTGACGCTGACGCCGCCCGCGGGGACGACGCTGAGCGGGACGACGCTGACGGTGGCGGCGGGGTCGACGTCGAGCTCGACGGTGACGATCACGGCGGTGGACAACAGCCTGGACGAGGCGGACCGCGCGGTGACGGTGACGGGCGTGGCGGCCAACTCCCAGGGGATCGCCCAGGACTCGGACGGCGTGGCGCTGACCATCGCGGACGACGACGACCCGCCGACGGTTTCGATCGACTCGCCGAGCGTCGCGGAGGGGAACAGCGGCGACACGGCGTCCCTGACGTTCACGGCGTCGCTGAGCGCGGCGAGCGGCAAGCAGGTGACGGTGAACTACGCCGACGCCGGGACCGGCACGGCCACGTCCGGGACGGACTACTCGGCCGTCGCGGCCGGGACCCTGACGTTCGCGGCGGGGGACAGGTCGAAGAGCGTCACGGTGTCGGTGACGGGCGACGCGACGGACGAGCCGGACGAGACCGTCCTGGTGACCCTGAGCGCCCCGAACAACGCGACGCTGTCGAGCGCGGCGACCGGGACGGGGACCATCACGGACGACGACGACGCGCCGACGGTTTCGATCAACTCGCCGAACGTGGCGGAGGGGGCCGCCGGCGGCACGGCGTCCCTGACGTTCACGGCGTCGCTGAGCGCGGCGAGCGGCAAGCAGGTGACGGTGGACTGGGCGGAGGGGACTGGCGGCACCGCCACTTCCGGGACCGACTACACGGCGATCACCGGCGGCACGCTGACGTTCGCGGCGGGGGACACCAGCAAGACGGTCACGGTGTCGGTGACGGGCGACGCGACGGACGAGCAGGACGAGACCGTCGTGCTGACCCTGAGCTCCCCGAACAACGCGACGCTCGGCACGGCGACCGGCACGGGGACCATCACGGACGACGACGGGGCGTCGACGGTTTCGATCAGCTCGCCGAGCGTCGCGGAGGGGGCCGCCGGCGACACGGCGGACCTGGACTTCACGGTCACCCTGTCCCCGGCGAGCGGGCTGCGGGTGACGGTGGCCTACGCCGACGCCGGGACCGGCACGGCCACGTCCGGGACGGACTACTCGGCCGTCGCGGGCGGGACGCTGACGTTCGCGGCGGGGGAGACGTCGAAGACCGTCACGGTGTCGGTGACGGGCGACGCGACGGACGAGCCGGACGAGACCGTCGTGCTGACCCTGAGCGGCGCGACCAACGCGACGCTCTCGTCGAGCGCGGCGACCGGCACGGGGACCGTCACGGACGACGACGACGCGCCGACGGTGACGCTGGCGGTGGCGGCGGCCTCCGTCAACGAGAGCGGGTCCGGCAACTCGACCGCGGTGTCGGCGTCGCTGAGCCACCCCTCGAGCGCGGCGACGACGGTGACGCTGACGCCGCCCGCGGGGACGACGCTGAGCGGGACGACGCTGACGGTGGCGGCGGGGTCGACGTCGAGCTCGACGGTGACGATCACGGCGGTGGACAACAGCCTGGACGAGGCGGACCGCGCGGTGACGGTGACGGGCGTGGCGGCCAACTCCCAGGGGATCGCCCAGGACTCGGACGGCGTGGCGCTGACCATCGCGGACGACGACGACCCGCCGACGGTTTCGATCGACTCGCCGAGCGTCGCGGAGGGGAACAGCGGCGACACGGCGTCCCTGACGTTCACGGCGTCGCTGAGCGCGGCGAGCGGCAAGCAGGTGACGGTGAACTACGCCGACGCCGGGACCGGCACGGCCACGTCCGGGACGGACTACTCGGCCGTCGCGGCCGGGACCCTGACGTTCGCGGCGGGGGACAGGTCGAAGAGCGTCACGGTGTCGGTGACGGGCGACGCGACGGACGAGCCGGACGAGACCGTCCTGGTGACCCTGAGCGCCCCGAACAACGCGACGCTGTCGAGCGCGGCGACCGGGACGGGGACCATCACGGACGACGACGACGCGCCGACGGTTTCGATCAACTCGCCGAACGTGGCGGAGGGGGACAGCGGCACGGCGTCCCTGACGTTCACGGCGTCGCTGAGCGCGGCGAGCGGCAAGCAGGTGACGGTGGACTGGGCGGAGGGGACTGGCGGCACCGCCACTTCCGGGACCGACTACACGGCGATCACCGGCGGCACGCTGACGTTCGCGGCGGGGGACACCAGCAAGACGGTCACGGTGTCGGTGACGGGCGACGCGACGGACGAGCAGGACGAGACCGTCGTGCTGACCCTGAGCTCCCCGAACAACGCGACGCTCGGCACGGCGACCGGCACGGGGACCATCACGGACGACGACGGGGCGTCGACGGTTTCGATCAGCTCGCCGAGCGTCGCGGAGGGGGCCGCCGGCGACACGGCGGACCTGGACTTCACGGTCACCCTGTCCCCGGCGAGCGGGCTGCGGGTGACGGTGGCCTACGCCGACGCCGGGACCGGCACGGCCACGTCCGGGACGGACTACTCGGCCGTCGCGGGCGGGACGCTGACGTTCGCGGCGGGGGAGACGTCGAAGACCGTCACGGTGTCGGTGACGGGCGACGCGACGGACGAGCCGGACGAGACCGTCGTGCTGACCCTGAGCGGCGCGACCAACGCGACGCTCTCGTCGAGCGCGGCGACCGGCACGGGGACCGTCACGGACGACGACGACGCGCCGACGGTGACGCTGGCGGTGGCGGCGGCCTCCGTCAACGAGAGCGGGTCCGGCAACTCGACCGCGGTGTCGGCGTCGCTGAGCCACCCCTCGAGCGCGGCGACGACGGTGACGCTGACGCCGCCCGCGGGGACGACGCTGAGCGGGACGACGCTGACGGTGGCGGCGGGGTCGACGTCGAGCTCGACGGTGACGATCACGGCGGTGGACAACAGCCTGGACGAGGCGGACCGCGCGGTGACGGTGACGGGCGTGGCGGCCAACTCCCAGGGGATCGCCCAGGACTCGGACGGCGTGGCGCTGACCATCGCGGACGACGACGACCCGCCGACGGTTTCGATCGACTCGCCGAGCGTCGCGGAGGGGAACAGCGGCGACACGGCGTCCCTGACGTTCACGGCGTCGCTGAGCGCGGCGAGCGGCAAGCAGGTGACGGTGAACTACGCCGACGCCGGGACCGGCACGGCCACGTCCGGGACGGACTACTCGGCCGTCGCGGCCGGGACCCTGACGTTCGCGGCGGGGGACAGGTCGAAGAGCGTCACGGTGTCGGTGACGGGCGACGCGACGGACGAGCCGGACGAGACCGTCCTGGTGACCCTGAGCGCCCCGAACAACGCGACGCTGTCGAGCGCGGCGACCGGGACGGGGACCATCACGGACGACGACGACGCGCCGACGGTTTCGATCAACTCGCCGAACGTGGCGGAGGGGGCCGCCGGCGGCACGGCGTCCCTGACGTTCACGGCGTCGCTGAGCGCGGCGAGCGGCAAGCAGGTGACGGTGGACTGGGCGGAGGGGACTGGCGGCACCGCCACTTCCGGGACCGACTACACGGCGATCACCGGCGGCACGCTGACGTTCGCGGCGGGGGACACCAGCAAGACGGTCACGGTGTCGGTGACGGGCGACGCGACGGACGAGCAGGACGAGACCGTCGTGCTGACCCTGAGCTCCCCGAACAACGCGACGCTCGGCACGGCGACCGGCACGGGGACCATCACGGACGACGACGGGGCGTCGACGGTTTCGATCAGCTCGCCGAGCGTCGCGGAGGGGGCCGCCGGCGACACGGCGGACCTGGACTTCACGGTCACCCTGTCCCCGGCGAGCGGGCTGCGGGTGACGGTGGCCTACGCCGACGCCGGGACCGGCACGGCCACGTCCGGGACGGACTACTCGGCCGTCGCGGGCGGGACGCTGACGTTCGCGGCGGGGGAGACGTCGAAGACCGTCACGGTGTCGGTGACGGGCGACGCGACGGACGAGCCGGACGAGACCGTCGTGCTGACCCTGAGCGGCGCGACCAACGCGACGCTCTCGTCGAGCGCGGCGACCGGCACGGGGACCGTCACGGACGACGACGACGCGCCGACGGTGACGCTGGCGGTGGCGGCGGCCTCCGTCAACGAGAGCGGGTCCGGCAACTCGACCGCGGTGTCGGCGTCGCTGAGCCACCCCTCGAGCGCGGCGACGACGGTGACGCTGACGCCGCCCGCGGGGACGACGCTGAGCGGGACGACGCTGACGGTGGCGGCGGGGTCGACGTCGAGCTCGACGGTGACGATCACGGCGGTGGACAACAGCCTGGACGAGGCGGACCGCGCGGTGACGGTGACGGGCGTGGCGGCCAACTCCCAGGGGATCGCCCAGGACTCGGACGGCGTGGCGCTGACCATCGCGGACGACGACGACCCGCCGACGGTTTCGATCGACTCGCCGAGCGTCGCGGAGGGGAACAGCGGCGACACGGCGTCCCTGACGTTCACGGCGTCGCTGAGCGCGGCGAGCGGCAAGCAGGTGACGGTGAACTACGCCGACGCCGGGACCGGCACGGCCACGTCCGGGACGGACTACTCGGCCGTCGCGGCCGGGACCCTGACGTTCGCGGCGGGGGACAGGTCGAAGAGCGTCACGGTGTCGGTGACGGGCGACGCGACGGACGAGCCGGACGAGACCGTCCTGGTGACCCTGAGCGCCCCGAACAACGCGACGCTGTCGAGCGCGGCGACCGGGACGGGGACCATCACGGACGACGACGACGCGCCGACGGTTTCGATCAACTCGCCGAACGTGGCGGAGGGGGACAGCGGCACGGCGTCCCTGACGTTCACGGCGTCGCTGAGCGCGGCGAGCGGCAAGCAGGTGACGGTGGACTGGGCGGAGGGGACTGGCGGCACCGCCACTTCCGGGACCGACTACACGGCGATCACCGGCGGCACGCTGACGTTCGCGGCGGGGGACACCAGCAAGACGGTCACGGTGTCGGTGACGGGCGACGCGACGGACGAGCAGGACGAGACCGTCGTGCTGACCCTGAGCTCCCCGAACAACGCGACGCTCGGCACGGCGACCGGCACGGGGACCATCACGGACGACGACGGGGCGTCGACGGTTTCGATCAGCTCGCCGAGCGTCGCGGAGGGGGCCGCCGGCGACACGGCGGACCTGGACTTCACGGTCACCCTGTCCCCGGCGAGCGGGCTGCGGGTGACGGTGGCCTACGCCGACGCCGGGACCGGCACGGCCACGTCCGGGACGGACTACTCGGCCGTCGCGGGCGGGACGCTGACGTTCGCGGCGGGGGAGACGTCGAAGACCGTCACGGTGTCGGTGACGGGCGACGCGACGGACGAGCCGGACGAGACCGTCGTGCTGACCCTGAGCGGCGCGACCAACGCGACGCTCTCGTCGAGCGCGGCGACCGGCACGGGGACCGTCACGGACGACGACGACGCGCCGACGGTGACGCTGGCGGTGGCGGCGGCCTCCGTCAACGAGAGCGGGTCCGGCAACTCGACCGCGGTGTCGGCGTCGCTGAGCCACCCCTCGAGCGCGGCGACGACGGTGACGCTGACGCCGCCCGCGGGGACGACGCTGAGCGGGACGACGCTGACGGTGGCGGCGGGGTCGACGTCGAGCTCGACGGTGACGATCACGGCGGTGGACAACAGCCTGGACGAGGCGGACCGCGCGGTGACGGTGACGGGCGTGGCGGCCAACTCCCAGGGGATCGCCCAGGACTCGGACGGCGTGGCGCTGACCATCGCGGACGACGACGACCCGCCGACGGTTTCGATCGACTCGCCGAGCGTCGCGGAGGGGAACAGCGGCGACACGGCGTCCCTGACGTTCACGGCGTCGCTGAGCGCGGCGAGCGGCAAGCAGGTGACGGTGAACTACGCCGACGCCGGGACCGGCACGGCCACGTCCGGGACGGACTACTCGGCCGTCGCGGCCGGGACCCTGACGTTCGCGGCGGGGGACAGGTCGAAGAGCGTCACGGTGTCGGTGACGGGCGACGCGACGGACGAGCCGGACGAGACCGTCCTGGTGACCCTGAGCGCCCCGAACAACGCGACGCTGTCGAGCGCGGCGACCGGGACGGGGACCATCACGGACGACGACGACGCGCCGACGGTTTCGATCAACTCGCCGAACGTGGCGGAGGGGGACAGCGGCACGGCGTCCCTGACGTTCACGGCGTCGCTGAGCGCGGCGAGCGGCAAGCAGGTGACGGTGGACTGGGCGGAGGGGACTGGCGGCACCGCCACTTCCGGGACCGACTACACGGCGATCACCGGCGGCACGCTGACGTTCGCGGCGGGGGACACCAGCAAGACGGTCACGGTGTCGGTGACGGGCGACGCGACGGACGAGCAGGACGAGACCGTCGTGCTGACCCTGAGCTCCCCGAACAACGCGACGCTCGGCACGGCGACCGGCACGGGGACCATCACGGACGACGACGGGGCGTCGACGGTTTCGATCAGCTCGCCGAGCGTCGCGGAGGGGGCCGCCGGCGACACGGCGGACCTGGACTTCACGGTCACCCTGTCCCCGGCGAGCGGGCTGCGGGTGACGGTGGCCTACGCCGACGCCGGGACCGGCACGGCCACGTCCGGGACGGACTACTCGGCCGTCGCGGGCGGGACGCTGACGTTCGCGGCGGGGGAGACGTCGAAGACCGTCACGGTGTCGGTGACGGGCGACGCGACGGACGAGCCGGACGAGACCGTCGTGCTGACCCTGAGCGGCGCGACCAACGCGACGCTCTCGTCGAGCGCGGCGACCGGCACGGGGACCGTCACGGACGACGACGACGCGCCGACGGTGACGCTGGCGGTGGCGGCGGCCTCCGTCAACGAGAGCGGGTCCGGCAACTCGACCGCGGTGTCGGCGTCGCTGAGCCACCCCTCGAGCGCGGCGACGACGGTGACGCTGACGCCGCCCGCGGGGACGACGCTGAGCGGGACGACGCTGACGGTGGCGGCGGGGTCGACGTCGAGCTCGACGGTGACGATCACGGCGGTGGACAACAGCCTGGACGAGGCGGACCGCGCGGTGACGGTGACGGGCGTGGCGGCCAACTCCCAGGGGATCGCCCAGGACTCGGACGGCGTGGCGCTGACCATCGCGGACGACGACGACCCGCCGACGGTTTCGATCGACTCGCCGAGCGTCGCGGAGGGGAACAGCGGCGACACGGCGTCCCTGACGTTCACGGCGTCGCTGAGCGCGGCGAGCGGCAAGCAGGTGACGGTGAACTACGCCGACGCCGGGACCGGCACGGCCACGTCCGGGACGGACTACTCGGCCGTCGCGGCCGGGACCCTGACGTTCGCGGCGGGGGACAGGTCGAAGAGCGTCACGGTGTCGGTGACGGGCGACGCGACGGACGAGCCGGACGAGACCGTCCTGGTGACCCTGAGCGCCCCGAACAACGCGACGCTGTCGAGCGCGGCGACCGGGACGGGGACCATCACGGACGACGACGACGCGCCGACGGTTTCGATCAACTCGCCGAACGTGGCGGAGGGGGACAGCGGCACGGCGTCCCTGACGTTCACGGCGTCGCTGAGCGCGGCGAGCGGCAAGCAGGTGACGGTGGACTGGGCGGAGGGGACTGGCGGCACCGCCACTTCCGGGACCGACTACACGGCGATCACCGGCGGCACGCTGACGTTCGCGGCGGGGGACACCAGCAAGACGGTCACGGTGTCGGTGACGGGCGACGCGACGGACGAGCAGGACGAGACCGTCGTGCTGACCCTGAGCTCCCCGAACAACGCGACGCTCGGCACGGCGACCGGCACGGGGACCATCACGGACGACGACGGGGCGTCGACGGTTTCGATCAGCTCGCCGAGCGTCGCGGAGGGGGCCGCCGGCGACACGGCGGACCTGGACTTCACGGTCACCCTGTCCCCGGCGAGCGGGCTGCGGGTGACGGTGGCCTACGCCGACGCCGGGACCGGCACGGCCACGTCCGGGACGGACTACTCGGCCGTCGCGGGCGGGACGCTGACGTTCGCGGCGGGGGAGACGTCGAAGACCGTCACGGTGTCGGTGACGGGCGACGCGACGGACGAGCCGGACGAGACCGTCGTGCTGACCCTGAGCGGCGCGACCAACGCGACGCTCTCGTCGAGCGCGGCGACCGGCACGGGGACCGTCACGGACGACGACGACGCGCCGACGGTGACGCTGGCGGTGGCGGCGGCCTCCGTCAACGAGAGCGGGTCCGGCAACTCGACCGCGGTGTCGGCGTCGCTGAGCCACCCCTCGAGCGCGGCGACGACGGTGACGCTGACGCCGCCCGCGGGGACGACGCTGAGCGGGACGACGCTGACGGTGGCGGCCGGGTCGACGTCGAGCTCGACGGTGACGATCACGGCGGTGGACAACAGCCTGGACGAGGCGGACCGCGCGGTGACGGTGACGGGCGTGGCGGCCAACTCCCAGGGGATCGCCCAGGACTCGGACGGCGTGGCGCTGACCATCGCGGACGACGACGACCCGCCGACGGTTTCGATCGACTCGCCGAGCGTCGCGGAGGGGAACAGCGGCGACACGGCGTCCCTGACGTTCACGGCGTCGCTGAGCGCGGCGAGCGGCAAGCAGGTGACGGTGAACTACGCGGACGCGGGCACGGGCACGGCCGACTCGGGGACGGACTACGCGGCCGTCGCGGCCGGGACCCTGACGTTCGCGGCGGGGGACAGGTCGAAGAGCGTCACGGTGTCGGTGACGGGCGACGCGCTGGACGAGTCGAACGAGACGGTGGTGGTGACCCTGAGCGGCGCGGCGAACGCGACGATCTCGACGGGTACCGGGACGGGGACCATCACGGACGACGACGACGCGCCGACCTCGATCACGCTGACGGTGGACGACGGCGCGGTGGGCGAGGGGGACGGGGCCACCCCGATCAAGGTAACGGCGACGGTGGACGGGACGACCCGGTTCGCCGAGGCGAAGACGGTTCGGGTGAGCGTGTCGGGGAGCGGGACGGCGACGGCGGTGGACTTCGCCGCGGTGACGGCGTTCGACATTACGATCGACGCCGGCGCGGCGAGCGGGAGCGAGACCTTCACGCTGACGCCGACGGACGACGCGGAGGACGAGACCGACGAGACGGTGACGGTGAGCGGGACCTCAGGCAGCCTGACGGTGAACTCGGCCACGATCAGCCTGACGGACGACGACGGGGTGCCGACCTCGCTCACGCTGACGGTGAACGACAACAGCGTGGGCGAGGGCGACGGGGCGACCACGATCAGGGTGACGGCCACGTTGAACGGCGCGACCCGGTTCGCCGGGGCGAAGACGGTTCGGGTGAGCGTGTCGGGGAGCGGGACGGCGACGGCGGTGGACTTCGCCGCGGTGACGGCGTTCGACATTACGATCGACGCCGGCGCGGCGAGCGGGAGCGAGACCTTCACGCTGACGCCGACGGACGACGCGGAGGACGAGACCGACGAGACGATCACGGTGAGCGGCGTGTCGGGCAGCCTGTTGGTGAACCCGGCCACGATCAGCCTGACGGACGACGACGGGGTGCCGACCTCGCTCACGCTGACGGTGAACGACAACAGCGTGGCCGAGGACGACGGGGCGACCACGATCACGGTGACGGCGACGGTGGACGGCGCGACCCGGTTCGCCGGGGCGAAGACGGTTCGGGTGAGCGTGTCGGGGAGCGGGACGGCGACGGCGGTGGACTTCGCGTCGGTGTCGGCGTTCGACATCACGATCGCCGCGGGGGCGATGAGCGGCGTGGGAACCTTCACGCTGACGCCGACGGACGACGCGGAGGACGAGACCGACGAGACGATCACGGTGAGCGGGACCTCAGGCAGCCTGAGGGTGAACTCGGCCACGATCACGTTGGTGGACGACGACGGGGTGCCGGGCTTCGCGTTCGCTCCGGCGGGGGGCCTGTCGCTGTCGGAGCCGGCGCCGGGGGTCGATCCGGCGACGTCCTCGGGGAGCTATTCGGTGCGCTTGGCGACGCAGCCGACGGGTTCGGTGACGGTGGAGGTGTCGAGCGACGACGATGGGGTGGAGGTGGACACGGACGGTACGCCGCGGACGCTGGCGCTGACGTTCGACGGGTCGAACTGGGCCGCGCCGCAGTCAGTGACGGTGCGGGCGGTTGCGGACGCGGACGCGGTGAGCGAGACGGCGTCACTGCGCCACGCGGCGTCGGGCGGGGGCTACGACGGGGTGTCGGCGTCCCTTCCGGTTCGGGTTTTGGACGGTGCGCCGCCGGCGGATCCGGAGCCGCCGCCGCCCGTCAACCAGCCGCCGCGGGCGGTGGGTTCGCTCCAGGACCTGTACCTGGACGTGGGGGAGTCGGCTTCGCTGCGTCTGGACGGCTTGTTCGCGGACGAGGGGCCGCTGACCCACCGGGCGGTGTCGTCGGACCCGTCGGTGGCTTCGGCGCGGGTTTCGGGCAACGCCGCGCTGCGGGTGGAGGGGCTGGCGACGGGGCTGGCGACGGTGACGGTGACGGCGGCCGACGAGGACGGCCTGAGCGCCCGGCTGAGCTTCCGGACATCGGTGGGGCGGGTGCTGTCGTTCGCGACGCCCTCGGCCTCGGCGCCGGAGGGCGGGGTCCTGCGCCTGGCGCTGGCGCTGAGCCGCCCGGCGACCGCGGCGCTGGCCGTCGCCTGGGCCGCCCGTCCTGACGGGGACCCGGCCACCGCCGACGCGGATGCCGCCGACCTGGGTGCCCTGCGCGGAACCGCCACGTTCGCGCCCGGCGGGACGGATGCGCTCATCGAGGTTGCGGTGCCGGACGACGCCGACATCGAGCCGGCCCGGGAGTTCCTGGTGGTGGAGCTGGCGCCACCGCCGGAGGGCGCGGACTGGATCCTGGACCTTGCCGAGGCGACACTTGAGGTTCAGGAGGGCGTCTGCGACCGCTCGCCGGCGGTTCGCGACGCGCTGGTTCGGGACCCGCTGGGCGGGCCGCGGGCCTGCTGGGCGCCGACGCCTTCGGAGTTGGCGGGGCGGGGCTACCTGAGCCTGCACCGCAAGGGGATCGGGGCGCTGCGCCCGAAGGACCTCCTGGGGCTTTCCGGGCTGCGCGTCCTGCACCTGCACGGCAACCGCCTGGCCGCCCTGCCGGAGGGCCTGTTCGCCGGCTTGGGCGCGCTGGAGCGCCTGCGCTTGGACGGCAACCGGCTGGCGGAACTGCCGGCCGGCCTGCTGGCGGGGGCGCCGCGGCTTTCCCTGCTGGACCTGGGCGGCAACCGCATCGAATCGCTGCCGGCGGGCCTGTTCGCCGGCGCGGCGGGCCTTGCGGAGCTGAACCTTTCGGGCAACCCCGGCGCCCCGTTCCCGCTGGTCGTGCGCCTAGCGCGAACGGACGCCGAGCCCTGGGCGCCCGGCCCGGCGCAGGTGCAGGCGCGGGTCGCCGAGGGCGCCCCCTTCGCCCTGTCCGCGGCGCTGCTGGCGCAGGACGCCGAACTGTCGGCAACGCAGGCGTCCGTGCCGGCCGGCGCAATCGCCGGCCCGCCGCTGCAGGCCGCGCAAGCCGGCCCGTGGGTCGTCCGCCTGTCCCTGGCCGCCGACCCCGCCGTTCCCGAGGACGGCTGCGGCGACGTGCAGGACGGCCTATACCCCTGCTTCCGCGGCTTGGCCCCGCAAGCCGGCCCGCCCCTGGTCCTGTTCAAGGCGCCGCCGCGGCCGACCGGACAGCCCCCGGCCCCGGCGCTCTCCGCCAACGGGGACCGGGCGTCGCTCGCCCTGGATGGCCTGTTCGACCCCGCCGAGGCCGGCGACCGGCTGACCTACGCGGCCCGCTCCGACCGCCCGGACCTGCTCACCGCCCGCGTCGCCGACGGCCGGCTGGTTCTGGAGGCCAACGAGGACGGCCTGGAGGGAACCGCCGTCGTCACCGTCACCGCCACCGACCCCGACGGCCCCTCCGCCTCCCTAACCCTCACCGTCACCGTCGAGTTCGCCCCGACCGCCGCTCCCAGCTGGCGCCTGCAGTGGATGCGAACCCTGCGCGAGGTGAACCAGTTGTGAGGTAGGTCCGATTCCTGTCACAGGTAGAGGGCCAAATTGAAGCGATTCCATCTCTTGTCCCGCCGCGGCAATGCGGGGACTCCCTGCGGCGCATCGCAAGGCCGCCCGAAGGCGTAGAAGCAAGTCCCCGCCCCGCATGACGCCGGACATGGCGACGCTCTTGAACGCGCTCTTGCGCCTCAAGTGGAGTCCCGAGCAGACCTGCGTTCGCCTGCGCTGAAGCCTTCTTCGAGCAGGAGACCGAAAAGGGGCGCTAATGCGATCTGTAGTACTCTAAGCAGAGTGAAAGGATGGTGTTGAGCCAGCTTCTAAAATTCAGCTCACAAGAAAAATTCCCTGCAAAATCAATTGATTGATCCATGCGAAGTCCAAGTAGACCCGATCCGCCTCGACGATGCTTCTCGCCAGCCACCGCAGCGCCCGTGTCGCCTCGCCCGTGATGATCAGCAAGCAATACTAACCAATTTTACTTCCATCTCCTGTGCGAATAAACGAATAGACTACGCAGGACAACCGCTCCAGCTACGATACCGATGGCGACCAAAATGGCTGCACGGACTGCGTGGCCATAGATGGCACTGCCGACGGCGAAAAGCAGGGAATAGACGCTAATGCAGCCAAGGAGCACATTGAGCAGGGATTTTGGAACGCTGTCCCCGCAAGGCGGTTCGACCTCGTCTTCAAGAGAATTGCGCACCCGTCGCCAGCCGGGACCTTGGGGGCAAACTTTCCGGTAAAACCCCTTTAGTGTCTCAGCATCGGTTTGTGGGCAGGCGTAGGAGGCAAGAATCCAACAGAACGTTGTCACAGCAACGCCGCACACCAGCTTCAAATGGGGCGACCAGCCCGGCAGTTCGGCGAACTGAAAGAACAACGCCGCTGCGAAGGAAACGGCCATGGCGGTTATCTCGCTGAATGCGTTGATGCGCCACCAGAACCAGCGCAGCAGGAATAGCAGGCCCGTGCCGGCACCCACGGTGAGCAGAATGTTGAAGGCCTGGATAGCGCTCTCAAGGGACAGCGCTAAGGCTCCGGCTATGAGCATCAGCATCACAGTCGTCAAACGGCCCACTAAGACAAGCCGTCTTTCGTCGGCCTTTGGATTGACGAAACGTTTGTAGAAGTCGTTCACAACATAGGATGCGCCCCAGTTCAATTGGGTGGATATCGTCGACATGTAGGCGGCCACAAGGGAGGCCAGAACCAACCCCAAAAGACCGTGGGGCAGAAAGGTCAGCATTGCAGGGTACGCCAGATCATGGTTGACGATGCTTGGATCGATTGATGGAAATGCGGCCCTGATCGAGTCTAGGTCTGGGAAGACCACCAGCGATGCAAGAGCGACGACGATCCACGGCCAAGGTCTTAGGGCGTAGTGCGCGAACTGGAACAGCAGCACGGCGCCTACCGCGTCTAGTTCGCTTCTTGCGGCAAGCATTCTCTGCGCCACATATCCTCCTCCGCCGGGCTCGGCCCCTGGATACCAGACGCTCCACCACTGCACGGCAAGAGGAACCACCAACAAGGCCACAGTTAGTTCAGCGTTGGAGAAGTCCGGAAGGAAACTCAGCTTAGGGGCGACTTGCGGAAGTGACAGTAGGTTCGCAAGCCCATTCACTTCGGGGAGGCTCAGCGCAACCCAAGCGGCTGCGACCGCGCCGGCCATTGAAGCGGCGAACAGAATGAGGTCGGTGATGATGACGCCAATGAATCCGCCCAGAGCGCTGAACACTACCGTCACCACGCCGGCGCCGATGACGGTTTGCAGCGGGCTGAGGCCTATTACTGCCGCACTGATCTTGATCGCGGCAAGGGTGACGAGAGCCATGACCACGACGTTAAAGAGTACACCGAGGTAGATAGATCTAAAGGCGCGGACGGCCGCCGCCGCCCTGCCGCTGTAACGCAACTCGTAGAACTCCAAGTCTGTCAGAACCCTGGAGCGACGCCACAATCGGGCGTACAGGAAGCAGGTAAACATGCCAGTGATGAGGAACGACCACCAAGCCCAGTTGCCCGCCACGCCTTGGGTGCGCACTATTTCCGTAACTAAGTTGGGCGTGTCGGTGGAGAATGTTGTGGCGACCATGGATATGCCGAGCAACCACCACGGCAAATTCCTGCCGGAAAGAAAGAAGGAGTTGCTGTCAGTGCCGGCGCGTCGGCTGACGACGAATGCGACCGTGAGTGATGTAGCTGGAAAACCCGCGACAATTAGCCAGTCGTACCACGCGAGGTTCACAGCCGCACCTGCCCTTGCATTGGCTGAAGCCGCAGAAATCGGCCAGCGCCGGGGCCGTTAACTGTTCCATCCTGCCAACTGATCTGGCCGTTGACGAGCACGAGTTCAATTCCGGAAGACGGCTGTTCGGGCCGCTCGTAGTCGGCGCGGTCCGCGATGGACAGAGGGTCGAACACTACGATGTCCGCGTAGTTGTCCACCTTCAGGACGCCCCGGTTGCGGAGCCGGAATTGACTGGCTGGCAGGCTGGTCATTTTGCGGACCGCCTCCTCAAGTGAGAAAAGACGTTGCTCTATGACGTAGCGGCGAATCACCCGGGGGAAAGTTCCCCAAAGGCGGGGGTGGGGGTGAGGTTCGTGCGGCAGTCCATCCGAGCCGACCATGGCTGCTGGGTGGCGAATGATGCGCCGCACGTCCTCCTCAGCCATCTGAAAGTAACAGGCGCCACCCGGCCTCAGCCACCTTGCGGCCTCCTTCTGCGAACAGCCCCAGTCCTCGGCAACGCTGTGCAGCATCCTGCCGGATGCGCTTGGATGCGTTTGCGACCAAGTGATGAGGACTTCGACGTCATCCTCCACCAGGTCTGGGTTCAACACGCTGGACCCAGCGGTGTAGGGATAGCAGTCCAGATGGACTTCCTGCGCCATCCTGGCGCTGTCGAGGAGCGCCAGCGTCTCCACGCTTCGGCCCCAGTTGCGGGGACCGGCGCACTTGTGGTGAGAAATCACGAGAGGCACCTCGCCACCTTGGGCCGCAGCGAAGGCCTCCTGCATTGCCTCAAGGATACCATCGTATTCGTCGCGCAGGTGGGAAGCGTAGATACCCCCGTATTCACTGACCTTCTTGACCAGCGGCTCAATTTCGTCGTTGGCGGCCGCGTGTGCGGGTGGATAGAACAGGCCGCTGCTAAGGCCCGTCGCACCGGCCCTCATGGCCTCGTGCAACATGTCAACCATAACTTTCAGTTCCCGTGGCGTCGCCTTTCGGTCCAAATTTTCGATCGCCGCAATCCGCAGGGTGCTGTGGCCAACGAGCGCAGCTACATTGGTTTTGGGTCTCGCAGCATCGACGGCATTGACGTAGGCGCGAAAGTCGGGGAACGTAAAGTCCGATGTGCCACCAAGTAGGTTCAGGGGTTCGGGAACGGTAAGCGGCCAATTCAGCGGCGCTAGGCTCAAGCCGCAGTTTCCCACCACCACCGTTGTGACCCCTTGACTGACCTTTGCCTCCATTGCGGGTTTAGCGATGCAAGCTCGGTCGTCATGGGCGTGCGAGTCTATGAAACCAGGCGTGATGCACTTGCCGCGAACGTCGATCTCTTGACAAGTTAGCGCATCGCCAAGCTCACCGATGGCGGCGATGAGATCGCCCTTGACCGCAAGGTCCCCTTTACTCCGCTCCCCACCGGTCCCGTCGATCAGGACGCCGCCCCGAAACACTAGATCGTAAGGTGGTGCTTTTGCCTGACAGCTCATGTTAAAAATGGGTCCAGACCGCGCCCTCAACGCGGTAACTGTTGTCCACTAACCAAATCAATTGCCACTTGTCGAACGTAGTGCATGGATGGGAGACACCGAAGGCAATTAGATCGCCCACCGCAATATCGGCGTTCTTGGGCACGGTCAAATGGGAGTGCTGGTCGTTGAGCGCCTTGACCCTCCAAGTTCTATTCACCTTAGTTGGCGCCTTGGATGAACTTAGCCTATGGCTTAGGCGCACCGTCGGGAGTTCGAGGTCATGGGAGATGTCCCTTTTGCCGACATTGACAATGGCCAAACCCGGTTCCGGGACCGACTGAACCTGCCCCCAAACCTCAAGGGCCGGCTGCAGGCCGAGGATTGAGTCGTTTTGACGGGCGCTGCGCTCATTAAAGCGCTGGGCCAGCCGCTGATAGAACAGCGAGTCGTGCGTTATGTAGCAGCCACACCGCAGCAGAACTTTGGCCTCACCGCCGCTAATCTTGGCGAGCGCCCTCGCCGCCACGTCAAAATAGGCCGATCCGCCAGCGCTCAGGATGGGGTAGTGTCCTGCATCGAAGCGTCGTCTAATGCGGCAGTGGTCGTAAACTGCCTTGACCAACTCAAATAATGCATTAATGTCCCGTAGGTCGTTGCGCGGAATGTCCGTGACCACTAGGCCCTCGTAGCACTCCACTCCGCACAGACGCAACTCCGCAGACGCGGCCACTGCGTCGGCGATGGCGACCGCCTGTCGCAGGCTGCGGCAGCCGCAGCGTCCGTTAGGCAATCCAACTTCAATGAGCACGTTAATTGGGTTTGCGGGGTTGGGTTCCGAAAACTCCACTAGCCGCCTGACGCCCTCTATGGAATCTACAAGGCAATGGAACTGGAACTTGGGATCCCGCAACAGTTCACGGCTGACGTACTCAATGTCGGATCGGCCGACTAGCTGGTTGGCCATGAAGATCTGTTGAACGCCGAATTGCCGGCAGACCCTAAGCTGTTGGAGGGTGGAGATGGTGATCCCCCAAGCACCGTGCCTCAACTGCAGGTCGAAAAGTTGGGGTGCCATCGTGGTTTTGCCGTGGGGCGCCAGCAGTGCGCCGTGTTCCGCGGCGTAGCGCTGCATCCACTCTAGGTTGTTCCGCAGCGCGGAAACTTGGATCACGGCGGCCGGAAACGGTAGGTCCTCGTTAAGCAAGCGCCAGCCTTGCTTGGGAATCTCCTCGGTGGTCAGCTGGACGCGATCGTTCGCCGAGAGTGGCGGTGCGCCCTTGACGGCCCCGTTGATGGGGCGCGACATCTCATTGGCTAAATCCAGCACGCTCGATTTCCTGTGGTAACCCCGACCCCTGCCTAAAAGTTGTTGAAATGCATCAATGGCAAGCGTGACACCCCGCATACTCAAGGTTGAGCACGAATTCTCGGACGCCCGTTTGACCGGCTTCGGGGGCTAGTCCGCTTTGGTCGCATCCACCCGATCAAGATGGCCTATGCGCTGCGGCCTTAGCGGCCCCAGCCGCGTCACTGAGGCTTGTAGGCGATCATGTCAATCTCGACTTTGGCGTCCACATTTAGAGCCGACCGCACACAAGTTCGGGCTGGCGGACAGTCACCGAAATACTCAGCGTAGACACGGTTAAAGCCTTGGAAATCCCTTGGGTCATCAAGCCACACGTTAACTTTGACCACATCGGCAAAAGTGCAGCCTGCCTTGTTCAGGATATCCTCAATATTAGCCATTGTTTGGCGGGTCTCAGTGACTATACCGCCTGTCACGATTTCACCGGTTTCATCCATGGCCACCTGCCCGGACACAAACACGAACCCGCTAGCCTTGGTTGCTTGGCAGAAGGGCAGACTTTGGCCGCCGCTGCCTGTCTTGATACCACCAATTCTCTCAATTTTCACAAGCAACTCCTCGTTTACCTCTGATTCTCTCCTAGAGTGCAACGCCGTGTGGGTTGGGCCAAGTGGGGTAACATTCCCCTTGGTTCGACGAAAAACTCAGGAGTTGCACATGCA
Source organism: uncultured Pseudomonadales bacterium (assembly GCA_958296025.1). Lineage (GTDB taxonomy): Bacteria > Pseudomonadota > Gammaproteobacteria > Pseudomonadales > Azotimanducaceae > Azophilus. Next base: position 2,897,430 of record OY282430.1, on the reverse strand, counting down.
AGGCTACGTCCACTTGTCCCGGAAGGAACGATACCACATTGAGATGCTGCGCAGGGCGGGCGTTTCGGGTCAGCGCATTGCTGCCGGCATGAACTGATCCCCTAGCACCGCGTCAGCCGGGAGCTGCGGCGCAATGCCGGATTGCGCGGCTTCGGCAAGCGACAGCGCTGAAGGTCAGCCCGCACTCCAAGCTCAGCCGCCCCCCGGTCACCTGCTCCAAGGACCAGTCCAAGGCAGCGAGCCGCTCGGTTTCGGTCAGCACCCTGGCGCTGGGGTTTGCGCCCTTGGTCAGTGCCGACGCCCCTCCGTCCGTCCTTCCGCCGTTTTGGCGCAGTAGCCCCATAGGCGCTGTCCCATGGGGCGTTCCTACGCAGCTCCCTGCCAATGGTGACCGGATGGACGCCGATGTGCTCCGCCACACCGCCTGCTGCTTCCACCCGCTCACCCAGTTGGGGCGAACCTCGTTGACGCGCCGCCGCAATGGCCCGCACCGTGTCGCCTCCGCGCAACACCTCTTTAGCAGGCTGTCCAAGAATCTAGGACCACCCATCCACCGAATACTCTTGATCAGCCTGCTAGTGCTCAGAAGCCATAGTTCAATCCTAGTTCCCAAGTTCGTGGGGCGTTAAATGCTTGAGAAACACCCAAAAATCCTGTGGAGTCAAATCGGGTGGCTACCGGACGCCTTTTATCCGTCACGTTCTTGACCGCAAAGTTAATGGCCCAATTGTCGAAGGCATAGGAAACGCCCAAATCAACCTTGGCCAAGGAGGGGCTGATGTAATTGGCATCACCTTCTGGCGTAGAGCTTGGTGCTAACCCTATGCCAAAGGTTTCTCCTAATGCACGAGCATTAATACCCATCTTACCTCTATATGAAACGTTCACGAATGCCCTAAGTTCCGCGTCTTGGGAAACTAATGTTATGTATTCGATACCGACGGCTCCTTGAAATTTGGGTGTCAAGACCGGAACGTCTATGAAAGTGTCACGAATATCAATATTGGTCGTAATGTCGCTTGGGTCTGGCGCCAACACCTCTTTCAGTTCAAAATCGGTGTAGGCCAAATTGCCAAATAAACGAAGATTATCGTTCAGCATCAGTTCCCCCTCGATCTCAATACCGAGAGATTCAGCCTCTCCTGCATTTGTGGGAACAGCTCGGCCAACTGTTGGCGCACCGACCCCTGGAATAAGGATGGGTACTGATGCGATCAAATCTTGAAACTGATAATAGTATGCAGATGCATTCAGAACTGCACGGCCATCAAGCCATCTCGACTTTAGACCAAATTCGACTGCATCTACCGTCTGTTCATCCGTTGCACCATCCTGCATAGCCACCAAAGCAGCTTCTTGGGCATCAACCTCGCCGTCTGCAGCGGCTTGTGCAGCTATAGCCTGCAGGTTGCTGAATAGCGGGAACAATTGACCACCTTGGAAACCCTTTTGATAGGAGACAAACAGCAGCATGTCGTCATTGACAGTATAGTCCAACACTATTGAGGGCGTCAGTTCTTTGAAATTCTTGTCAACTCTAAAGGTTGTTTGCGGAAATGTCGGATTGGTCAATAAAGTTCCCCCTTTAGTAGGCTGGACGCCATTTTCTAGGAAGGATGTGACATCTCCGCTGAAGTCCCCAGTAAAGCCGCCGATGTAGGTGACTTCGTCACCAACCGTAGCGGTTTTCTTATCATTGGTGTAACGAACACCCGCGGACAAGTTAAGTTGGTCGGTAAGTTCAATGCCGACATTAAGAAACACTGCCGTGGACTCCAACTCATTGAAGAATCTAAAGGGCATACTGGATTGCGTAAACGCAACTCCCGTGGGCCTTCCCAAAATATCATTAACTATGATAGCTGAAGCCTCTGTTCTGCTGACCAAACCGTCTCCATTGGCATCGATAATTCTCAGCAATCCTGGAATGTTGGAAAAAGGAGCAAATATGTTTGGTGTATTACGAGTGTTGTTTAGCTGTTCCTCTTGATAGTAAAATAGCCCGCCAACCGCTTTCACTCGCCCATTTTCCCAACTTGTGCGCAGTTCATGGCTTTGACTTTCAATCTCGTCATCGAGAGTGAGCGTCAAATAGGGAGACACCTTTCCATCGACGTCATACGGTCTCAGAGATTGCACTTTACGCGCGGAGCCGATGTACTTCAAATTTAGATTGTCTCCAATATCAAGTGATCCACTCCAAGATAAGCTGTCAATCAATTGGGATGTATTGCTGGATACATCCGACTCAATGTCGTCTATATCCGATGTAGAAATTTGCGGTGCGTCCTCAATTAAGGTGGCAAGGGCGTCACTTATTGGCGGGCCAAACCAACTTGCTGTTAAGGTGTTTAATGTTGGCAAATCCGTACCAATAAGAATTTTGGGATGTTTGGCCGCACCATCGGCTTCAACCCGATCATAGGTTACGGTTAAAGTGAGCCGATCTGCAGGTGCAGCTTTCATGCGCAGCTTATAGAAATCGGAGTTTTTTGACCATGCGTCGGCTCCCAAGTGAACTAGTTGTTGAAAGCCGTCATGTTGCATATGCCCATAGCCAACATTTAGCCATACGCGATCCTCAATAAGGGGGGCACGATATTCCGCCTTGATGTCACGCCGGCTTTTCGTACCAGTTGCTACGGAAACATAGCCTTCTGCTTCATCACTGAAATCCTTGCTATACAGTTTTATTGCTCCACCAAACGTATTGCGCCCGTAGAGCGTCCCTTGTGGGCCGCGCAGGATCTCCACTCTGTCTAGGGAAAATATGTCGAAATTCGATGCCACTCCAGTTGGCAAATAGACATCGTCCAAGTACACTCCCACTCCCGGCTCTACGCCGTTATTGTCAACCGCTGTCCCTAGCCCTCGAATGAAGAAGCGAGCTGAACCAGAATCAAAGCCCTCTTCAATATTCAATCCGGGCGTGAAGTCCTGCAGTGACCGAATGTCCGCTATCACATTGTTCGCGAGGTCCTCGGCACTCAGTGCGGTCACGGCCATTGGAACGGTCTGAAGGTCCTCTTCAAAGCGCCTAGCTTCCACAACAATTTCGTCGATCAGGCGAATGTTCTCGTATGTATCGGACTGGGTATCGCCAGCATCGGCGGCGTACAGACTGATTGGCAGCGCTAGCACCGTGGCTAGGACTAATTGGGTTAAGGCCAGTTGTCGACGGGATGTCGTCATGGCTGCTTCCTCCTGTTGCGGTTTGAGTTGCCGGTGGGTGGATTTGGCCAATTTCGGCTAGGCTCCACCCCTCTACGAGAGTAGTTTTTCATTTTATTTATGCAATGTCAAGGTAAATCTACAATAAATTTTAGCAAAAACCGACTTTTTTGGGGAGCTATATATATTTTAGCCCTAATCCCCTAATAAGGGTCTGCTGGGTGGAGTTTGAGGGAATTTGGCGGCGGTTCGGTCTGACGTCAAGGTTTGGCGGGGCGTTTGCGCCGGGTTTGGCGTTTGTTGGGGGCTGTGAAGCGGTGGGGGGCTTGGCGGGAGGGGTGTTTTTCGGCCATTGGGCCGAAGGGCGTCCCGCCTTGGGTTGTCAAGGCGTGTTTAGGCGGGGGTTCGGGTTGGGTTCGCCGGGCGCTGCAGCTCACTCCAGTTGAACCGCGGCCGCGTAGATCCAGTCGAGTCGGAGGTTGGACTTGGCGAAGTCGAGGCGCCAGCGCCCGGCGGCCTTGACCAGTCGGGCGACCGTTCGGATGAAGTGCCGGATGAGGGGTCGCAGTCCGTGCTTGCGGGCGGACTTGGGCAGCAGGTTGAACTGCACGGCGCGCAGGAGCATCTGCGCCAGTTGGCCGCAGGCGTAGAAGACTTGGTTGGCCAGCAGCTTGCGGCAGGGCGGGTGGTGCAGGTCCAGGTCCCGCAGCGGCCCCTTGAAGGCGTTCTCCTGGCCCTGCTTGCCTCGGTGGCGGCGCACCAACTCCGCAAGCGGCAGGTCATCCCGGGAGACGAGGATGACCGTGTGGACGGGAAAGAGGTCCCCTTGGGCGTCCTCGAGGAACTTGCGGACCACGACGTAGGGGTGCTCGACCCATCCATCCGGCCTGTGGCGCACCAGCACCGCCTCCTCGCAAAGGCCGACGTCCTCCCAGGCGGACTCCGGCAGGCCCTGAAGCTGCGCCAGCACCGGAGCCTTGTAGTTGGGGTGCGTGACGCTGACCGAGCAGTCCCACTCTTGCTTGCGGCAGAACTCCACGAAGCGCCAACTGTAGTAGGCGTTGTCCGCCCGAACCCAAACGGGCGTCCCCTCGGGCAGCAGAGGGGCCACGTCCGACTCCATTTGCTCCCGCCAGCCGTGCGCCGCGTGGACCCCGCCCGGATGCAGCCGCCCGGACGCCCACAACCCGCCGACGAACGCGCCGTGCAGCACCAAGGCCCGCTCCGCCCCCCAGCTGCGCCCCGCCCCCTCGAACAACTCCCCGCCCACCTCAATCTCCGTGCCGTCCACGAACACCGGAACCCAGCCCCTCGCCGCAACCTCATGCTCAATGACGGCCGGCGCAACCCGACGGGCCAGCCGACGCGCCGCCTCCAGCAACCCGTTCAGGTCCGCCCCGGAACCCTTCGCCAAAAACTCCCCCATCCGCCGGCCCGACGGCGCATGGGAAAGCCCCAACAGCCGACACGCCCCCGGGTCCGCACGCAACTCGTCCAGATCGGACAGCGCCCCGCCGCCCGCCGCAAGCGACGCCACCAGCGCCCAAAGCGACTCGCCGTCCGACGCCCCGCGCCGCCGAACCTTGACCGACACGCCCTCCGACAAGTCCCCGAAAAGACCCAGACGCTCCGCCGTCAGGGCCAAGGCGGACCAGCCCCCGAAGCCCGTCAAGCGGGCGTCCGTGAACTCGTGCTCAACCTTCAGCGGGCGGGGTGTTATGCTTGCCATCGGCGCACCTGCAGGGTGGTTTTTGTGCAACCGGCATTTTGCCGGAAAAACCCTTGCACGGTGCGCCTTTCAAAGCACTTCAGCGATTTCTTAAGCGGGGATTGGGGTATTTTAGCCCCAATCACAATATCTTGTGCTTCGACCACCTAAAAGACACAACATACAGTGGTTCAGCAGTTAAGTACCTTAATCCCCTAATAAGGGTCTGCTGGGTGGAGTTCGAGGGAATTTGGTGGCGGTTCGGTCTGACGTCAAGGTTTGGCGGGGCGTTTGGGGCGGGCTTTGGCGGTTGTTGGGCGCTGGGAAGCGGTGGGGTGCTGGCGGGAGGAATGTTTTGGGGCCGAAGGGCGTCCCGCCTTGGGTTGTCAGAGCCTTCAGCCGGGGAGCGTGCCTGCTTGCCGGCCTTGGCGCCGCCTTGGGGATGTTTCTTCGCCATGTGCTTGGTGTCCTGTCCGGTTCAGCGCCGCCGCCAAGCGCTGGGTGGTTGAAAGGGCCCCTGCCAGATGCCGAGGCGCCGCTGCTGGGCGCGGCTTTGCTCCTCCTGGAAGGATTCTGCGCCCATGCCGACGCCGAGGGCGTGGCCTTCGGCGATCATGATGCGGGATAGGTTGTTGGGGCCGCCGCCGCCAATGAAGTCCCGAGGGCCGGTCGGCATGGCCTGCCCGGCGTCCACCAGTTCGCAGGCGGCGACCACCCGTTGGGCGTTGACCGCGAATAGGGGGAAGCAGACCACCTGGCTCTTCTGCAAAAGAGCTTGCAGGGCAAGAGTGGCCCGCCGTCCGCAGGGGTAGTCCAAGCCGTCGCCATCCTGGCAGATTTGATCGGACTCCACCGCGTCCATGCCGAACAGCTTGACCTCCACGCCGCGCAAGAACAGCGTCTCCCCGTCGATGGCGTTGCCCATGTCCGGTCCCAGCAGATTGTCGGCTTGCTCCATCGGCGAGCGCACTTGGTCCCAATGGTTGATGATGAAGACGAAGACCACCAACGAACCGGCGATGACATGCCGCGGCCAGCCCACCTTGAAGTGCAGACCGTGCAGGCTGTGCAGGATTTTCCCCAGCGGCGGCACGATGGCGCGCCTGCCGTAAACCAGCACTAGGATGGTGCAGAGCAGGTGCAGGAATAGCAAGGGCGCGTCGAAATCCGCAAGGGAGGCCCCTTGCTGCAGGGCCGACGACCAAGACAGCGCGATGCTGTTGCCGAAGAAGATGGCCCAGTTGATGACGAACACGCCAACGCCGGTGGTCGGCGACCAGCGCTTGACGTTGTCGGCGTCAAAGATGTGCAGCACCGGCGGGTTGAGGCGGAAGAGTTCATGCACCATGCCGCTGGGCAGGCGGCTGGCCCGCAGCACATGGTTGAGCATGTTCAGGCGGTTGGCCATCAGCCAGAAGACAAAGCCGGCGAAGGCCACGGACACCAAGGGCAGAATCGACTTCGGCACTTGGTATTCGCCTAAAAAGACATGGTCCCTGGCCGCGTTGGCGTCCAGTTGGCTCAAGGCGGCGAAGAAGACGGAAAGGAAGGTGCCGCCGAAGGACAGCCAGAAAATGAAGGAAAGGGAGTCGATGGAGCGCACCAAGGCGGCGGCTTGGATGGACAGCGGGCTTAGTTGGCTGATGCCCTTGTCCTCCTGCGCAATGGCGTTCTCTTGCGGTTCTTGTTCTTCCATCAGTTTGGCCCCAAGCGCCTGTTCCGAGTTTCTTGGACGCAGGGCGGATAAGCAAGTGAGTCGGATTGTAACCCGCTGCCAACCCACCGCCGGCTTAAGGCGTTGCCTCGCCGGTTGTAAGCAGCGCCAACGGTTGCTATCTTGCGCCGCTTGACGCCGTGGGCGCTACCTTAGTCTGGCCATTGCGGTGCGGCAACGAACGGGGGGAACACCATGAAGTTGGGAATGTTGGTCGGTTTTGGCGGCCGCAAGCTGAACGTGCCTCTGGACGCCATCCGCGCAGCGGAGAACCTGGGTTACGAATCCGTGTGGACGGCCGAGGCCTACGGAGGTGACGCGGTCACGACGGCGGCTTGGATTCTTGCCCAAACCGAGAAGATCAAGGTGGGCACCGCCATCATGCAGATGCCGGCCCGCTCCCCGGCCATGGCCGCCATGACCGCCATGAGCTTGGCGGAGCTTTCCGGGGGGCGTTTCCTGTGCGGCTTGGGCGCCTCCGGGCCGCAGGTGGTGGAGGGCTGGCACGGCGTTCCCTACGGCAAGCCGGTCACGCGGCTTAAGGAGTACGTGCGGATCATGAGGCAGATCTTCGCCCGCCAAGCGCCGGCTGCCTTTGACGGCGAAATGTATCAACTGCCCTACGCCGGCGCCGGCGCCACGGGCCTCGGCAAGCCGCTGAAGAGTATCCTGCACTGCGAAGAGGACATCCCCATCTACGCCGCCAGCATCACGCCGCGAGGAGTGGAAGCGGCGGCGGAGGTGGCGGACGGCTTCTTTCCCGTCTGGATGGACCCGGAGCAGTTCCATGTGTTCGAGCAGCCCATTCAGAGCGGCTTGGCCAAGGCCGACGGCAAAACCTTGGCGGAGTTCGACGTGGCGCCCTTCCTCACGGTGGTGATGGGGGACGACGTGGAGCAGTGCATGATGCCCCTGCGCGGCAACATGGCCCTTTACATCGGCGGCATGGGCGCCCGCAACAAGAACTTCTACAACGACTACGCCAAGCGCCTTGGCTTTGCAGACGCGGCGGTCAAAATCCAAGCTCTCTACCTTGCCGGCAAGCGGGACGAAGCCATGGCGGCGGTGCCGGCGGAGCTCATTGATGCCTGCCACCTAGTCGGCCCGAAGGAGCGCATCCGCGACCGCCTGCAGCGCTGGAAGGAGGCTGAGGGCAAGGGCCATGTGTCCAGCATGCTGCTCGGCAGCCTGCAGCCGGAAGCCTTGGCGCTGGTGGCGGAGGAGATGCTTTAGGCAGCGGTTGACCGTACGCATCGCGCCCGAACTCGAAGTTCCGCCCACCTATTGAGTGCTGTCATCCCCCGGCCTGAAGGAGTGGAGCGAAGACATGACTTTCGACTTGACCTTGCCGGGTGACCCGAGCTTGGCCCCCGGCGAAGCCCGTTGCCCCGGCCCCGGCCCTAGGGAGGTGGTGCAGGGAGAGGCGGACGGCGTTCCCTCGTTGCTGCTCAAGGATTCCTACGCCTTCCTTGGCGACGAGGACATCCCCTTTTCCCGCTACACCTCCCAGGAGTTCTTCGACCGAGAGATGGAGCGCATGTGGTGCCGAACTTGGCAGTGGGCCTGCCGGGAGGAGCATGTGCCCAACCCCGGCGACTACCAGGTCTATGACATCGGCCCTTACTCCGTGGTGATCGTGCGGGATGAGGCAAGGCAACTGAAGGCGTTCGTCAACTCCTGCCCGCACCGGGGCATGCAGTTCTGCGACGCCGGCAGCAGTGGCGGCGGCAAGCAGTTCCTGCGCTGTCCGTTCCACGGCATGTCCTGGCATCTGGATGGGACCCTAAGGGAAATTCCCTGCCGGTGGGACTTCCCCCATGTCAAGGAGGACAGCTTCCGCCTCACGGAGGTGCCTTGCGATGTTTGGGAGGGCTTCGTCTTCATCAACTTGGACCGGAAGGCTGAGCCGCTGGCCTCCTACTTGGAGGTGCTGCCGGAGCACTTTCGCGCTTGGAACTTCGGCGACCGCTACGTCGCCCTGCATATGCACAAGGAGCTGCGCGGCAACTGGAAGATGTGCATGGAGGGCTTCATGGAGGCCTTTCATGTGCTGGCCACCCATCCGGAGGGGCTTAGGCTGTCCGGCTGGGCCAACACCCAGTACGACATTTTCGGCCGCCACGTCAGCCGCTTCTATCAGTTGCTCTCCAGCGGCAACCCGCACTACCACCGCCAGCTGTCCCAAGAGGAGCTGTTTGAAGCCCTAGGCCATGATCCCAAGGACCTGCCGAAAGGCGTGACGGCGCGGCAAGGCCATGCGGAAATCCTGCGCCGGCGGTTCGGCGAACAGTTCGGTGTGGATCTATCCGGCGTGACCAACAGCCAGATGCTGGATTCCGTTGAGTACCACGTATTCCCCAATGCCTGCTTCTTTCCCGGCATCAGCATCCCCCTGATCTACCGCTTCCGCCCGTTGACGGTGGACAACTGCATCCACGAAATTCTACTGCTCCACCCGGTGCCGGAAAACGGCCCGCGGCCGGCGCCGGCGGAGGTGGTCAAGCTGGGCTTGGAGGATTCGTACACCACGGCGAAGGGTTTCGAGACCAATCGTTTGGCCTATGTGCTGGACCAAGACACCGCCAACTTCAAGCGCCAACATGCCGGCATCAAGGCGTCTTTGAAGCCAGGGGAGACTTTGGGCAACTATCAGGAGGCGCGCATCCGCCGCTTCCACAAGACGCTTGATGAGTATCTGGCCGTCCCTTGAGGGCGTGTGGCCGTTTCCCTGGCGCGCCCTTCGTGGTGGCGGCGCTATGCACTGCGCTCGGTCTCTTGGCGCTGGTGCGCACCCTCGCCCGGACAAGGGCGTTCAGCCCCTAGTGTCCTGTCGCGTAAATAAGTGCGCTTTGGATGCGAGGGATTTTTGGCTCCTGGCAAGGCGCGACAACGCCGTGTGGCGGGCTCCACACAAGGCGGAGCAACGCAGCCAGGGGTCTAAAGGACCCGCAGATGATGTGCGGTTATTTGCGGGACAGGACACCAGATGTTTGCCTATCATTGTCTGAGGTCTTAGCATTTCCGGTGGCGGTGGTCTAAGGAGACGGGCGGTGGATTTCGGCTTGAGTGGTGAGCAGCGGCTGATGGTCGATACCGTCCGCAGCTTTGTTGAAAACGAGATATACCCTCACGAGGCGGAAATCGACCGCACCGGGGCGGTGCCGCCTGAACTCGGCCAGCAGATCGCGCAAAAGTGCAAGGCGCTCGGTTTCTTCGCCTGCAACTTTCCCGAAGAAGTGGGCGGCGCCGGCCTAGACGCCTTGGACTTCACCTTGGTGGAGCGGGAGCTCGGCCGGGGCTGCTACGCCCTGACGGTGTTTTTCGGGCGGCCCTCCGGCATCCTCATGGCCTGCGTCGGCGAGCAGCGCGAGCGCTACCTGCTGCCGGCGGTGCGCGGCGACAGGTTTGACGCTTTGGCGATGACCGAGCCGGGCGCCGGCTCCGACCTGCGCGGCATGCAATGCACCGCCCGCCAACGCGGGGACGACTGGATTCTCAATGGCACCAAGCACTTCATCAGCCATGCGGACATCGCCGACTTCGTGATCGTCTTCGTCGCCAGCGGCGAAGAACAGACCGAGCGCGGCCCCAAGAAGAAGATCACTTGCTTTCTGGTGGACCGGGGCACGGCCGGCTTTGAAATTTTGCCGGGCTACGATTCGGTCTCGCACCGCGGCTATCAGAACTGCATTCTGCGGTTTGAGGACTGCCGCTTGCCGAAGGGCCAGATCCTAGGGGAGGCGCACCGCGGCTTCGAGGTGGCCAACGAATGGCTGGCCGGCACCCGCCTGTCGGTGGCCGCCATGGCGGTGGGCCGCGCTCGGCGGGCGCTGGAGGAGACCCTCCCGCATCTCGTGGAGAGGCGGCAATTCGGCCAACAAATCGGCAAGTTCCAAGGCGTCAGTTTTCAGGCGGCGGACATGGCCACCGAAATCGACGCCGCCGACTGGCTGACCCTAGCCGCCGCTTGGCGGTTGAGCCGCAACCTCCCCTGCGACCGGGAGATCGCCAGCGCCAAGCTCTACGCCACGGAGATGCTGGCCCGGGTCACCGACGCCTGCCTGCAACTGCACGGGGGCATGGGCTTGATGGCGGATCTGCCCTTTGCCCGCTTTTGGCGGGATGCTCGCGTGGAGCGCATCTGGGACGGCACCTCGGAGATCCAGCGGCACATCATCAGCCGCGAGCTGCTGCGGCCGTTGGGTGGGTGACACAGACCGGGGCGGCCGCCGTGGCTGATCTGTCCCGCTTGTTCAGGCCGCGCTCGGTGGCGGTCTTCGGCGGCGCTTGGGCGGCCAACGTGATCGGGCAGTTGCGGCGGGCTGGCTATGGCGGCGAGATATGGCCGGTGCATCCGCATCGGTTGGAAGTGGGGGGGGTGCCGGCCTATCGGGATGTTGGCAGCTTGCCGACCAACCCGGACGCCAGCTTCATCGCCGTCAACCGGAAGGACGCCGTGGAGATTTTGGCGGCGTTGGCGGAAGTCGGCGCCGGCGGCGCGGTCTGCTTCGCCTCCGGCTTCGCCGAAACCGTCCAGGAGGAGCAGGCCGGGGGGGAACTGCAGGAAGCCCTGCTGAAAGCGGCGGGAGACATGCCCTTTCTAGGGCCGAACTGCTACGGCTTCATCAATTATTTGGACGGGGTGGCGCTTTGGCCCGACCAGCACGGCGGTGTGCCTGTGGAGCGGGGCGTGGTCGTGCTAGCGCAAAGCTCCAACATCGCCGTCAACCTGTCCATGCAGTGCCGCAGCTTGCCCATCGCCTATTTGGCGACGGCGGGCAATCAAGCCCAACTCAGCCAAGCGTCGATCGGCTTGCAACTGCTGGCGGACGAGCGCGTCACGGCACTGGGATTGCACATCGAGGGCTTCACCGACTTGGAAGGGTGGCGGGCATTGGCCGCCCGGTCCCGTGCGCTGCGCAAGCCCATCGTCGCCCTCAAGGCCGGCCGCTCGGCACTGGCGCAGTCCCTGACGCGCTCCCACACCGCCTCCCTGGCCGGCAGCGAAGCTGGTGCCGCCGCCTTGCTGACCCGTCTGGGCATCGCCCAAGTGCAAGGGCTTTTGGAGTTTGTGGAGGCGCTGAAGTTTCTGCACTATGCGGGGCCTTTGCCCGGCCGACGGCTGGCTTCGCTGTCCTGCTCCGGCGGAGAAGCGGCCTTGGTGGCCGACGCCGCCGTTGGCCGCCGCCTCGAGTTTCCCCCCTTGGCGCCGGAGCAGACCGAGGCTCTACGCAACGTTCTTGGCCCGAGGGTGCATTTGTCCAACCCGCTGGACTATCAAACGTACATTTGGGGCGATGCGGCGGCTATGACCGCAACGTTCGCCGCCTTGCTGGGAGGCACTTGTGATCTTGCCTGCCTGATTTTCGATCCGCCGAGGACCGACCGCTGCGACGTGGCCGCTTGGCGCCCAGCGGCCGACGCTTGGATTGCAGCGGTGCGCCGCACGAACGGTCGGGGTGCCGTCATCGCCACCATCCCGGAACTGATGACCGAGGCCTACGCCCAAAGATTCATCACGGCCGGCGTCGTGCCCTTGTGCGGCCTTGACGCCGCCATGGCGGCGATTGAGGCGGCGGCGGACATCGCCGACTATTGGTCGTCCCCGCTGCCGGAGCCGCTCTGGCCGGCGCAGGCGATGGCTGGGCCAGTGGAGCAGGTCAACGAATGGGAGGCCAAGCGCATCCTTGCGGCGCATGGCTTGGCCGTGCCTCGGTCCCTGCTTGCGGCGAATCCCCAGCAGGCCGCCACCAGCGCGGCGACCATTGGCTTTCCCGTGGTCCTCAAGGGCCTTGGCCATGCCCACAAGACCGATCGAGGCGCGGTGCGGCTTGGTCTGGAAACGGCCGAGGCGGTGCGGGCGGCGGCCCAAGCGATGGATGCGCCCGAAGGTTGGCTGGTTGAAGCCCATATCGTTGACGCCGTGGCCGAATTGCTGCTCGGCGTGGTCGCCGACCCCGCCCACGGGCTGGTGCTGACCCTTGGCGCGGGCGGCATCTGGACGGAACTTCTGACCGATACGGCCAGCCTCATCCTGCCAGTGCGCGACGCGGACGTCTTGAACGCTCTGCGCGGCTTGAGGATTTGGCCGCTCTTGGCGGGGCATCGCGGCCGGCCGGCGGCGGATGTTGACGCCGTGGTTGAGGCGGCGCAAACATTGGCCCGTTGCGCCGCCGCGGTGGATGGCCTCGTGGAGCTTGAGGTGAATCCCTATCTGGCGCGGCCCAAGGGCGGTGTGGCGGTGGATGCGTTGCTGCGTCTAAGCCCCGCCCGGTCCGCCCCAAGCTGTGTTTAGCGGAGCGGTAACGGAGGCTGCTTTGCGGCTATTATGCCGAGAAATGCCGCTTTGCGGGAAAGTCCGCCAGTGGAGACTTTGATGAGCGATGCACCTCTAAGACTCAAGACTGAAGGGGGGATTCTGGAAGTCACCCTGGACCGCCCCAAGGCCAATGCGATCGACTTGGCCACCAGCCGGTTGATGGGGGAAGCCTTCATGGCGTTTAGGGATGACCCCAAATTGCGGGTGGCGATTTTGCGCGCCGCCGGGGACAGATTCTTCTGCGCCGGCTGGGACCTTAAGGCCGCCGCCGACGGGGACGCGGTGGATGGCGACTATGGCGTCGGCGGTTTTGGCGGCCTGCAGGAATTGGGAGCGATGAACAAGCCGGTCATCTGCGCCGTCAACGGCGTCTGCTGCGGCGGCGGGCTGGAGTTGGCGCTGTCCTGCGACCTGATTCTGGCCAGTGACGCCGCCTCCTTCGCCTTGCCGGAGATTCGCTCCGGCACGGTGGCGGACGCCGCCTCCATCAAGCTGCCGAAGCGCATTCCCTATCATGTGGCCATGGATCTGCTGTTGACTGGGCGTTGGTTTGATGCGCAGGAGGCGCAGCGCTGGGGTTTGGTGAAGGAGGTGGTGCCGCTGGAGCAACTCGCCGAGGCGGCATGGAGCTTGGCGCGGCTGCTTGCCTCCGGCCCACCCTTGGTTTACGCCGCCATCAAGGAGGTGGTGCGCGAGGCGGAGGACATGAAGTTTCAGGACATGTTGAACCGCGTCACCAAGCGCCAGTTGGCCACGGTCGATAGGCTCTACTCCAGCGAGGATCAGTTGGAGGGCGCTCGGGCCTTTGCGGAAAAGCGGGCACCCGTCTGGAAGGGGCGGTAACGCCCGGTCTGGCGGAATGACCCCCATGACCGGGGCGAACATCGGCACGACTCGGGCGCGTTTCGCGTGGCGCGGGACGTGGCGGCTGGCTTGCCCGGCGCTTTCCGCCGAGCCATCGGGCTGGCGAGGCAAACCAGCCGTTGCAGGGCTTACTTCACTACGCCTTGGTCAAACAATGTCTGCGCTTGCGCTACCGATAAGCCGATGCCGGCCAACACTTCCCTAGTGTGCTCGCCGAGCTTGGGCGCCGGCCCCCGAGGCCTTACGTCGGCGCGGTCGAAGCGCATGGGTGCGTTGACGGTGGGGTAGGGGCCGAGTTTCGGGTGCTCGACCGAGGGAAACAGGCCAAGGGATTGGGCTTGTGGGTCGGATGGCACTTCGTGCAGGCCCAGAACAGGGCCCCAAATCACCCCCTGTTCGTCAAAGACGGCACCCCATTCGTCCCGGGTTTTTTGCCGCAGGGTGGCGTCCACGCCATCCACCAACTCAGCCATGTTTTGGTAGCGGCCCTTACCGGTCTGGAAGCGTTCGTCCGTCAGCCAGTCCTCACGCCCTAGGGCGCGGCACAGCCGCTCCCAGGCGCCGCTGTCGAGCATGTTGAGCACCACCCACTTGCCGTCCCCGCAGGGGTAGCGGTTGGTCATCGGGGTGAGGGCTTGGTGCCGGGCGCGACGGCGCACCGGTGCCTGATCGACGGCGGTGACGCCGAAGTCCGAGGCTTGGGTCCAGACCGCCGCCTCGTAAAGAGAGGTCTCCACCACCTGCCCCTCGCCGGTTTGCTCGGCGAGGCGCAAGGCGGCCAGTATGGCCGTGGTCAAGGCCAGCCCGGCGGTGTGGTCGCCTTGGGCGGGGCGGGCTTGGGGCACCACGCCGTCTTCACCCTCGCGCATGGCGTCGTACAGCCCGGAACGCCCGAAGAAGGCAGTGACGTCATAGCCGGGCCGCCAAGCCTCGGGGCCGGTGGTGCCGTATCCCGTCAGGGTGGCGTGAACCATATCGGGCCGGCGCTTGAGCAGGGTGTCTGGGTCCAGGCCGAAGCGCTGCTGCCTGTGGACGAGCAGATTGCAGATGAAGATGTGGCTGCGCTCCGCCAACCGCTGCACCAAGGCGACGCCTTCCGGATGGTCCAAGGCGATGGCCACCGAGCGCTTGCCGCGGTTGTCCACGTCAAACTGAAAATCATAGCCGGCGAACCTTGACTCCGCCTTCAAGGGACGCGACAGGCCGCGCATGGGGTCGCCGCCAATCGGCTCCACCTTGAGCACGTCCGCGCCCAAGTCTGCGAGAATGGCGCCGGCGCTCGGTGCCGCCATGAAGCTATCGACCTCCAAAACCAGGATGTTGGCTAGGGGTGCGCCCATTGGCCGCTCCTTCAGCAAATCAGGCCCGCCAAGATACGGATTTCCCGCCTTGTTGCAATGAACTGGAATTTGTGGGCAAATACCCTTTGCAGTTACGGCGCAGGCGTAGGACTATGGGGGCCGTGGCTGAGTCGCTCCGCATGCTCGATGCGGAAAAGGGCCGAGGCGAACAACCAACAACAATTAGTGGGGGGAATGTCGTTGATCATGCTGGACGTATTGGGCTGGCTCAGCAATGGGCTTTGGGATCTGTCGGCTTGGGGCATCGTCGCCTATGTGTTGGTGGTGACGCACCTCACTATCATTACCGTCACCTTGTATCTGCACCGTCACTTGGCGCACCGGGCCTTGCATCTGCACCCAGTGCTGCAGCACTTCTTCCGCTTTTGGTGTTGGCTCAGCACCGGCATGATTGGCCGGCAGTGGGCCGCCATTCACCGCAAGCACCACGCCACCACGGAAACCGAGGAGGACCCGCACAGCCCCCGCATCCAAGGGCTTGGCAACATCCTGTGGCGGGGCACGGAGGCTTACCGGGCGGCGGCGGCGGATCAAGCCCTGATTGAGCGCTACGGCGCCGGCTGCCCAGACGACTGGCTGGAGCGCAATCTTTACAGCCGCTTTCCCACTATAGGGGTCATTCTCCTAGCGCTTATGGACATCGCCCTGTTCGGCATCATCGGCTTAACGGTTTGGGCGGTGCAGATGCTGTGGATTCCGGTGCTCGGCGCCGGGGTCATCAACGGCGTCGGCCATGCCTGGGGCTACCGCAACTTCGAGCCGCCGGACGCTAGCACCAACATAGTCCCTTGGGGCGTGCTCATCGGCGGTGAGGAGCTGCATAACAATCACCATGCTTACCCCAACTCCGCCAAGTTCTCTCACAGGAATTGGGAGTTCGACCTGGGCTGGCAGTGGATCCGCCTGTTCCGCGCCTTCGGCTTGGCGCAACCCAAGAGCGTCGGCCCCATCGTCGAGCGGGTTCCGGGCAAGACCACCTTGGACATGGACACCGCTTGGGCGGTGCTCAACGACCGCTTCCGGCTGATGGCCAAATACCAAAAAGACGTGGTCAAACCCGTGGTCCGCCAAGAATGCGCCAAGGTGGACGAGGCCACCAGCCGTCTGTTCCATAGGGCCCGCTCCCTACTCTGCCGGGAGCGCCTCTTGGTCTGCGCCAAGGGGGAGCGACGCATCGCCGCCGCCGTGCAGGCCAGCCACGCCATCGCCACGGTCTATCGGCTGCGGGTGCGCCTGCATGACATCTGGGCCAAGCGCGGCGGCGACGCGGAGGACTTGCTAGCGGCGCTGCACCATTGGTGCCGGGATGCGGAAGCCACCGGCATCCAGGTGCTGCGGGATTTCGTTGATGAGCTGAAATCCTGCGCCTTGCCCAGCTTCGCCAGGGCTTGAGTTGGGCTGCGCCGAGGCTACATCCGCTGCACGACGTCGATGCCGAGCAGCCCCAAGCCGGAGCGCAGGGTGCGGGCGGTCTGTTCGGCCAACCGGAGCCGGTTCTCCTTAACGTGGCTGGGGGCCGTCAGGATGGGGCATTCCTCGTAGAATTTGGTGAACTTGGCCGCCAAGTCGTGCAAGTAGGCGCAGAGTAGATGCGGGCAGCCGCTTTCGGCTGTCTGCTCCAGCACTTCCTGCAGGCGCACCAAGACCACCGCCAAGGCCCGCTCTGTTGGGTGCCTCGGTTCGGGTTGATCAGACAGGGCGGCCGGATCCAAGCCCCCGCGTCGGAACAGGCTTTGAATTCTGGCGTAGGCGTACAGCAGATAGGGTGCGGTGTTGCCCTCAAAGGCCAGCATGAGATCCCAGTCGAAGACGTAGTCATTGGTGCGGTTCTTCGCCAAGTCGGCGTATTTGACCGCGCCGATGCCCAGCACCCGGGCCGCCTCGGCCTGTTCGTCAGAGGAGAGCTCCGGGTTCTTTTCCCGCACCAGCGCCAGAGCGTGCGTCTCGGCTTGGTCCAGCAAGGCGTTGAGCTTGACCACGCCGCCCTGCCGGGTCTTGAAAGGCTTGCCGTTGGGTCCGAGCATAGCCCCGAAGGGCATATGCTCCAGCCGTAATCCGGCGGGCTTGAACCCGGCCCGCTCCGCAACCGTGAACACCTGTTGGAAGTGCAGGGTTTGGCGGCTGTCGGTGAAGTAGAGAACGCGGTCCGCCCGCAACGCTTCGGCGCGATGGCGGATGGCGGCCAAGTCTGTGGTGGCGTACAGGTAGGCGCCGTCGGACTTCTGCACGATCACCGGCGTCACCCGCCCATCCTTGCCGGTGAACTGCGGCAGGAACACGCAACGGGCGCCCTCGGACTCGGTCAACAGACCGCGTTGCTCCAAGGCTGCCACGGTGTCGGCGAGGCGATCGTTGTAGGCGCTTTCGGCCATGACGTGATCCGGTTTGAGGCCGGTGCCCAAGCGGTCGTAAATCTGCTGGCAATGGTCCAGGGAGATGTCGATGAAGCGCCGCCACTTGGTGCGCGCCTCGGCGTCCCCGCCCTGCAGCGCCACCACCATGGCCCGGCTGGCCGCGGCGAAGGCCTGGTCTTCGCGAAAGCGCTGGCTGGCGGCGCGGTAGAAGGCCTCCAGATCGTCCAAGGCTCGGACGTCCCCGCCGACTTCATCCAAATGCGCCAGCAGCATGCCGAATTGGGTGCCCCAGTCCCCGACATGGTTTTGGCGGATGACCTGATGCCCAAGCGCCTCCAGAACTCTAGCCATCGCGTCGCCGATGATGGTGCTGCGCAGATGGCCGACATGCATCTCCTTGGCGAGGTTCGGGCAGGAGTAATCCACCACCACCCGCTGTGGTGCCGCAGCCTTCTCCAGCAAGGGCGCATCCAAGTGCAACCGCCTCGCTAGGAATTGCCGGCTGATGCGGATGTTGAGGAAGCCAGGCCCCGCCACCGCAACGGTTTCGGCGGCGTCGCCGAGTTCAAGACGTTGGACGACTTCAGCAGCCAACGCCCGGGGGTTGGCCTTGGCCGCCCTGGCGGCGGCCATCACCCCGTCCGCCTGGTAGTCCCCGAACTCGGGCCGGGAGGCTGGCTTCACCAAGGCCGGCGCTGGCGCACCGCAAGCTTCCAGCGCCGCCTCGATGCGTGCGGCGAGCAATTGTTTAAGGTTCATCCGGTCAGCAAAACCATCGCTGCCGCCGGAAGGACGTTTCGCAGCCGGGCATGGCCTGGACCGATGATGAAGAGGTGGCGCAGCCAACCGTCCCCTCGGCGCAGCCCGTCTTGGCGCATTTGCTCGGTTTCCTCGCGGTTAAGGGAATCAGAGCGCTGTGACGTTGCGGGCGTAGGGTCCCTTCTCGTTTTCCGCCACCTGAAAGCTGACTTTGCGCCCGTCGTACAGCTGTGGCCGTTCACCTTCGTCGTGCTGCACGGAGCGCTTATGCACGAAGATTTCGCCGCCGCTGGCGCGAACGATGAAGCCGTAGCCCTTGGTGTCGTCAAACCACTTGATGGTACCTTCCTCCCGCCGGCCGCTCTTCTTGGGCGACCGGTGGTCCAGGTGCCCGCCACTGGCCTTGCTTGCCGGCCGGTGTTTGCCGGGGGCGGCGCTGCGAGGTGCCCGCCCGGCCAGGCGGGCGTTGAACAGGCCGTTGACGACGAGGGCCACGAAGACGATCAACAGCAGCGCATAGTAGTTGCCGGCGAACAGCCTGGACGAAAGTTCGGTGACAAGGGCGGCGAATAGGAGGGCGCTGGCGAGGACGATGAAGTAGGTGCGCATGACGGAACCTGTGCTTGCTTGATGGGGATGAGCGGAGAGCATCTTAGCACGGCGGCTGCGGCTGTGGCGGCGTTGCCGCTAGGCGTTCAGGCGCAACGCCTCCAGCAGGCCGGTCAGGATCAGGTCCGGGACCACCTTGTCGAACAGCCTCTCCCGGTCGAACAGGTGGCAGAAGCCGCCGGTGCCGATCACCAAGGGCGGCTCATCTGCGAAGACATCGGCGGTAATGCGCCGCGCCAGCTCCCTAACCATGCCTACGTTGCTCCAGTACAGTCCGCTTTGGATGCTCTCCACGGTGGAGGTGCCGAGGCAGGTGCGCATGGGCCTGATCTCCACTGACGGCAGCTGGGCGGTCTTGGACTCCAGGGCGTCCATCGCCAGGCGCAGGCCGGGCAGAATGTTGCCGCCGAGAAACTCCCGCTGCTTGCTGATGGCGCACACGGTGGTGGCGGTGCCAAAGTCGATGACGATGAGGTTGCGCCCCGGGAATAGCTTCATCGCGCCCATGGCGTCCGCCACCCGGTCGGCCCCCACCTCCCTAGGATCCTTGTAGCGGATCTTGAGGCCGGTCTTGATGCCTGGGCGCAGGATCATGGGTTCGATGCCGAAGTACTTCTGACAACAAGCGCGCAGGGAATAGTTGATGTCCGGCACCACGGAGCAGGCCGCCACTTGGCGGATGGCGTTCGGCTGCACACCGTTCTCCCGCAGCGCGGCGCGCAGGAACACGCCCAGCTCGTCGGAGGAGCCGCGCATGGTCGAGGTGCGGCGAAACTGCGCCTGTAGCGCATCCCCTTCGAATACGCCGCAATAAATCTGGCTGTTGCCGACGTCAATGGCCAGAATCATGATCTTAGCCCCTGTCCTGAAGACGCCATTGCGCCACCTTTCGGTGCTTTGGACCTGCTTGGCTTTCCCTCGGTTCCCCGCCGAGCCGTGCGGTGTGGTTTAAGGCCCTCGACGGCATCATCGGCCGGACGCCTCCTAGCCTCTTTCGTCCATGTGTACATTGTCGATGAGGCGCACGGCCTTGTCACCGCAGCGGAGCGCCGCCGCCGCCAGCCGCCGCCCCTGCCGGGTGGTGACGTAGTCCACCGCAAAGCCGATCTCGGTCAGGGCTTCAGCCACCTCGGCGTCGGAGCCCGGTGAGCAAAGCAGCTCATGCAGCTTGGGCGCCAGCCGCCGCCCAGTGGCGTCCAGCAAGGCGTTGCGCGAACTCAAGGCTAGACCGTCGGCGGCCCGCACCGTGGGGCAGGGGACGATGGTCACGTCCATGAAGAAGGTCTCCACCATGTCGCGGATGAGGGTCAGTTGCTGATGGTCCTTTTCACCGAAGTAGGTGCGCTGCGGCCTCACCAGGTTCAGCAGCTTCATCACCACGGTCAGCACGCCGGTGAAGTGACCGGGCCGATGGGTGCCGCAGAGTTCCCGGCTAAACGCCGTCTCCTCCACCTTGAAGCGAAAGCCGTCGGCATAGACGGCCTCCGGCGGCGGCTGCAGCACGGCGTCAACGCCCAGCCGTTCAAGCAAGGTCAAATCCGCATCCAGGGTGGCGGGATAGCGGGTGAGGTCCGCGGCGTCGTTGAATTGGGTGGGGTTCAGAAAGATGCTCACCACCGCCACCTCGTTCTCCACCCTGGCGCGGCGGACCAGTGCCGCATGGCCCGTGTGCAGCCCGCCCAGGGTGGGGACGAAGCCAATGCCGCCGACGGCCGCGGCGCGGAAGCTGCGCCAGTCCTCAATGGTGTCGAAGACCTTCATGGCAAGGGCGGGAAATCCGCGGCGCCAACGACGACGCATCGTCGGCAAGGCGCCGCTGCAAATCGACGGGCGGCCGATTTTTGAGTGCAAACCACCGGGTCAGCAAAGCCGGCCCGAAGCGGTTTGGCAAGGCACGGCCGACCGTGCCGAAAACTAGGCATAGGACTCCGCTAGGGATGGAAAGGCGCCAGTTCGCGTGTCTTGGGCGAAGCGGTCCACGGCATCCTGAATCAGCTGGCAGCCGTTGGCGTAGTGGCGCAGGAACTTCGGCTTGAACTCTGGGTTCATGCCCAGCATGTCCTGCAGCACCAGCACCTGCCCGTCGGTGTCGGGACCGGCGCCAATGCCGATGGTGGGAATGTCCAATTCCGCGGTGATGCGCCGCGCCACGGGGCCGGGTGTGCATTCCAGCACTAAGGCGAAGCAGCCGGCCTGCTGCAGGCGGCAGGCGGAGTCCAGTATTTGCGCCGCTTGGCTTTCGTTACGGCCTTGGATGCGGTGGCCGCCGAAGGCATGCACGGACTGCGGCGTCAACCCCAAATGCCCCATCACCGGTACGCCGGACTCGACGATGTGGGCGATGAGGTCCGCCTGCCCCGCCTCCCCTTCCACCTTCACTGCGTTGATGCCGGTGCGCATGAGGGTTTGCACGGCGTCCATGGCGCGGCTGAGGCCGCGGCGCGTGGTTAGGAAGGGCATGTCGCCGATGACGTAGGCGTCCGGCGCTCCCTTGCGCACGGCTGCGGCGTGCAGGGCCATCATGTCGATGGTGGCGTGGACGGTGCTGTCGAAGCCGTGCATGACCATGGCGAGGCTGTCCCCCACCAGCAGGCAATCCACAGCGGTGCCGCTGAGCACCTGCGCCGACCAGTAATCGTAGCAGGTGACCATGGAGATAGGTTTCTGCGCGGCCTTGCGCTTGGCGAAATCAAGGGTGTTCATGGGTACCTGTCCTCCTTTGGGATCAAGCCCTGACGTTCCGTTTGGTCTGCGTTCGGCCCCGCCTTGCAGGCGGTGCCCAAGGTCTCCTTTCCGCGCTTGGAATAGAAGCCGAGGTCCAGCCTAGGCGCTCAGTGCGATTTTGTAAAGCGGAAAAATCCTGGCCGCAGCGCTTCAGTCGCGATCGCATAGCAACTGGCGACGCCTGCGTTCAGACGCACCCCCGGCGCAGCACAGCCATGCTGTGACGGTGCCGCAGGTTCCGCTTGACATTGCGTCGCGGCGGGTCAAGATGGCGGGCGGGTCCTGTCATGACGCCAACTTGAGCCCGACACTGGGGAAATTCTTGATGGCCCTGTATCGGATGCTGCGCCCACTGCTTTTCTCCATTGACGCGGAGCATTCCCACGCCTTGGCGTTGAAGGTGTTGAAGGCGTTCGGCGCCTGGCCTGGCGCGGCGCGGCCGGCACCGGGACGGCCACGCACCCTTATGGGCGTCAGGTTTCCCAACGCCGTCGGCTTGGCGGCGGGGTTGGACAAGGACGGGGTGGCCGCCTTGGGGCTGGCGCGCCTTGGTTTCGGGCACATCGAGTTGGGCACGGTGACGCCACGACCGCAGCCGGGCAATCCACAGCCGCGCCTGTTCCGTCTGCCGGAGGCCGGGGCGCTTATCAATCGCATGGGTTTTAATAACGCCGGCGCGGCGGCGTTAGCGGAGCGCTTGGCCGCGCTGAAGAGGGCGGGGCGCATGGCGCACACACCCATCGGCGTCAACATCGGCAAGAGCAAGGCCACGCCGTTGGCCAAGGCGGCGGAAGATTACCTGGCCTGCATGGAGGCCCTGCATCCTTGGGCGGATTACCTGACAGTGAACCTCTCGTCGCCGAACACCTTGGGCTTGCGCACCCTGCAGTATGGCGACGCGCTCGATGCGCTGCTCGGTGCCCTGAAGGAGCTGCAGGCGCGGCTGGCGAGCCGCCGTGGGCGTTACGTCCCATTCTGCCTGAAAGTGGCTCCGGACTTGGAGGACGACGCCCTCGGCGCTGTCGCCGAAGCGGTGCTGCATTTTGAGGTGGACGGTGTGGTGGCCGGCAACGCCACCACCGCCCGCCCCCTGCCAGCGGGCCTAAAGCATAGGGATGAGGCCGGGGGCCTAAGTGGCGTCCCTCTTGCGCCGACCGCCCGGCGCACGGTTGCGGAACTGCGGCAATGCTTGGGCCCCGAGCGGCCCATCATCGGCTGTGGTGGCATCCTATCCTTGGATGACGCCCAAGGGATGCTCAACGCCGGCGCGGACATGGTGCAGATCTACACTGGCCTCGTGTACCGGGGGCCATCCCTGCTGCGCACCATCGCTGCCCTGGAGCGATCGGACTGAGGGCGCACACCGCAGCCAGGAGTCTAAAGGACCCGCAGATGATGCGTGGTTATTTGCGGGACAGGACGCTAGCCTCTGGCCAGCGCCTTGGCCATGAGTTGGGCTGCCTCGCGCCCTTGCTTAACGGCGTAGTTGGTGCCTCGGTCCTGAGGGTAGATCTGCGCCATGCTGGCGACGAATAGATTGCGCAGCGGCGTTTGCGCCGACGGAATCAGCCGGCGGTAGCCGCGCTCCACCACTGGCTGCGCATAGCGGGCGCGCCAGACGTGGGAGGCGAGAATGCGCTCGTCGCTTAGGTCTGGAAACATCCGCCGCAAATGCGTCAGGGTAAGCGCCGTCGCCTCTTCGTCAGGCATTTGGTAGAAGGGGTCGCTGTCCGGCAGATAGCGGGATAGATAGACGATGTGGCGGCCGGCGTAGGAGGAGGCGGGTTCGAAGTTGGTGTGCTCGATGACTCCCACGAAGGGAAAGTTCGGATCATTGACGTTCAGCCAATAGATGTCTGAAAGGCTGCGGTCCAGCTCCAGCACCACGCATACGTTGGCCAAGTACCGAATACGGCGCAGCCCCGCCGCGTACTCCTCCGATGCGTGCGCCGCCGCCAAGTCCGCGATGACCGGCAGCGCCGGGGTGGCGACGACACCATCGGCGGCGACCGTTCCTGCCTCCGTGCATACTCCCACTACGCGCTGGCCATCCACCTGCAGCCCGGTGGCCGGCCTGTTCAGTTGGATGTCGCCGCCTTGCGCCCTAATGGCCGCGACCAAGGCGTCCGCCAAGGCCGAAAATCCGCCCTGATAGTAAGCCAGTTGCTCCTTGCCGCTGCCGCCGCGGCTGCCGCCTCGCAGCTTCAGCTTGTTCCAGAACCAGACGGCCGCCACCTCTTCCGCCAAACCGCCGAACTTGCCATGCAGCAACGGTGCCCAGACCACTTGGTAAACCCGTTCGCCACCCAGTTTCCGCAACCAATCGGCGGCGGTGACGTCCTCCAAGCTGCGCCAATTCCGAATTCTGCGCACCCATAGGGCCAGCAAACCCAAACGGATGCGGCTGGCCAGCGGCAGGGGCGAGAAGCGCAGCAGGTCCAAGGGCGTGGACAGCTTGAAGAAGTCATGGGCGTAGTACAGGCCAGTGCGCGATGGGCGCAGCACCACCTTGTCCGATTGGCCCAGTTCGCCGATCAAGTCCATCATGTGGACATCGCTGGTGAACCAGTGATGATAGAATTTTTCGAGGGGTCCGCCTTCAGTGGCGAAGCTGCCGGCCAAACCGCCCACCTCGCCGTCCATTTCCAAAACCGTAGCGCGGATGCCGCGCCGGCCCAGCTCGTAGGCTGCCGCTAGGCCGCAGAATCCCGCCCCAATCACCGCAACCTTGGGCCCCGAGGCCGCTAACACAGAACGCTCAATGTGTGGGGAAATGGGAGGCGCAGGCACTTCTACCCCTCTATCGGATCAAGCTGGAAAGTGATCCTGACGTAGCTGCGCCCCTCGTCTTGAGCGATTTCCGGTTCGGTTCCGTTGAACTCGCGCATGGTTTTGCGCATCACCAACCAGCCCCGCCCTCGTTTTTCCATGAACCCCAAAGCAAGCATGTAGTTGGCCAACAGTTCGTTCCGCGACCGGGGATGAGCGCCGGCGCGTACGCTTGCGACGCTCATGTGGTTGGGCAAACCGCCAGGACTGGTCACATCCACGCGATCGGAAAAGACTTCGAATAATATCTTCGAGCCGATGATTGCGTAGTCTCGATGGGCAACGGTGTTAACCAGCGCCTCCCGAACTGCCGGCCTAGGCAACAACGGCCGGTCTTTGCGGATTAGATCCTGATAGGATTCGAACCGTCCAAGCCCCGCAAACCAGCCTATCGCCCTTTCCACTTGCTCATCGATGCAGCCGGTGATTTCGGCCACCTGCAACACGGAAGACGCTCGGTCTTGCCCCTCGTAGGCTACGCAATCGACCCGAAAGTTCTGCGTCTGCGGGTAGCTTTGCGGTGCTTTGCCGAAGGCCAGCACCCCGTAAAGAGTAGGATGCAAAGCGCCGCCAATTTCCGTCAAAACGCCGCGGTTGCGAAGGTCGTCCTCATCCTCCGGCTGTGGGTCCTCTTCGGTGTCAAGCCCTAACTTCTGCAGATAGGCGCGGAACCTTAGCAGATCTATGTCTGAGGAAGTGCCGGCCTGTATTGACCGCTCCTCGGTTAGGATGTAGCCGAAGGCGTTATAGAGTTCCTGAAGCTCTGTCGGCGATGGCTCGCCGCTGCTGCGCTCGCGGCGAACCCATACACGCCCTTTGTAGCGCAGCGGTTCAAATCCACGCTGTTTCGGAACTTCCAGCCAATGCACCCACCCCTTGGGGTCTTGATGTTTGCCGCCTTGTGCGGAAACGGGAGCGCTGCATCCCGTTTGCAGGAATGACGTCAGGCGTTCCTGAACCTTCTCAGCACCCTCCTGAACCCCGACGATATTCTGATCGTCATCGATGCCCAAAATGAGGACGCCGCCTTCGGTGTTGGCGAAGGCGCAAATCGCCTTGCCAATGGCCGATAGGTCCCCAACCCCGGTCTTAAACTCCGTCATTCGGCCTTCGCCGGCTTCAATTCGGTTAAGCACCTCCAGCCAATCCATGCGAACGACCTCAGAATCCGTACTTTTTCCGCCGCAACTGGAACGCCTTGTCACCCCTGTCAACCGTGTGAATGTGCAGGTCCGCCTTGAACCACCGCGCCCCGGGGATGTCTTCCCGCCATTTCCCTGTGTCTTGCCGTGCAAAGGCCATTGCTACGCTTCCGGTTGCCGTGAGCCTGTTGGTGTGCTCGGCGCCTGTGCGCTGATGAACCCTATTAGACACCAACTAGCTTCGTTGGGACAGTAAGGAAGGCCGTACCACGGACAGGGTGGAGGATGCAGGCACCCCAACCGCCACGCTCACGAATACAGCAATTCCGGCAGCCAAGTGGCGAGGTTGGGGAAGGCGAACAGCAGCAGTAGCAACAGCAGTTGCAGGCCGACGAAGGGGATGACGCCGCGGTACAGGGCGCTGGTGGGGATTTCCGGTGGGGTGACGCCGCGCAGGTAGAACAGCGCGAAGCCGAAGGGTGGGGTTAGGAAGGAGGTTTGCAGATTGACGGCGATCAGCACGCCCAGCCAGACCGGGTCCACGCCCAAGGCAAGCAGCGCCGGCCCCACCACTGGAATCACCACGAAGGTGATTTCGATAAAGTCCAGCACGAAGCCGAGCAGGAAGATCGCCAGCATCACCACCGCCACCGCAGCAAGCTGGCCGCCGGGGAACGCCGCGAACAGCTCATGCACCAAGTCGTCGCCGCCGAGGCCGCGGAACACCAGGGAGAACACCGAAGCGCCGATCAGGATGAAGAACACCATCGCAGCCGTCTTCAGGGTGGAGCGGCACACCTCGCCCAGCACCTCCCGATGCAAGGCGCGGTTGGCTAACGCCAGCAGCATCGCGCCCACCGCGCCGACGCCGGCGGCCTCCGTGGGAGTGGCCAAGCCGGCCAGAATGCTGCCCAGCACCGCCAGCACCAGGCCCAGAGGGGCGGCCAGCGCTCGCAGCAGCTTCCAGTTGGAGCGCGGCTGACCGCCCGTCACTTCGCTGCTCGGCCGCGGTGCCCGGCTAGGATGGCGCAGGGCGGTCAGCCACATATACAGGGCGTAAAGCCCCACCAGCACCACTCCGGGCAGCAGCGCTCCGGCGAACAGGTCGCTGATGGAGACGGTCTTGGGCGCGAACACGCCCTGGGCTAGCTGCGCTTGGCTGTAGGCGTTGGAGAGCACGTCGCCGAGCAGCACCAAGGCGATGGAAGGCGGGATGATCTGCCCCAAGGTGCCGGTGGCGCTGATGGCGCCGGTGGCCAGCTTCGGGTCATAGCCCTGCCGCAGCAGGTTGGGCAGCGCCATGAGGCCCAAGGTGACCACGGTGGCGCCGACGATGCCGGTGCTCGCCGCCATCAGCCCGCCCATGAAAATAACGCCGAGGCCCAATCCGCCGGGCAGCCGCGCCAGCAGTTCGGAGAGGGCGTCCAACAGTTGCTCGGCGATGCGCGCCTTCTCCAGCACCACGCCCATGAACACGAACAGGGGCACGGCGATGAGGGTCTGGTTGCTCATGGTGCCGAAGATGCGCGCCGGCAGAAAGCCGAAAATCTCTAAATCGAAAAGGCCGAACGCGGCGCAGGCGAGGGCGAAGGCCAAGGCGCCGCCGGCCAGGGTGAGCGCCACGGGATAGCCGAGCAGCAACAGCGCGAACACCAGAATGAACAGCAAGATGGGGGCGAAGGTGGTCATTGCTGGATGTCCCGGTGGAGCGAAACTGAGTCTCTACGCCAAACCGAGGGCAGGGCGGTCGTAAAGCCAGCCGTGCCAACCCTTCGTTCGGCGATGGGGAAGGGCAGGGCGGCCATCCCAGCCTTCAGCGGTGCATCGCCATTGGCCCACCTGCTCAGGAGACCCCCATTCGAGAAAATTAGTCGCTTCCCTCATGGGCCTCCGTGGTGGAGTGTTTGCTTCCCAACCAGCTGCCTAGCGTCTTTATCAGTTCGCTCAAGCCTTGGGCGAACAGCAGAGCCGCCATGATGGGAATCAGGGTTTTTAGCAGATAGACCCCCGGCAAGCCGTCCACCTCGGCAGAGCCCTCCGCCACCCGCCAGGATTGGGCGACATAGGGCAGGGAGGTCAGGAAGATCAGCGCCGCCACCGGCAGCAGAAAGAAGACGTGACCGAAGGCGTCCAATAGGCGGCTGCGCCGCTCGTCGAGGCGGTTGTGGACGATGTCCACCCGCACATGGCCCTTTTCCAGCAGGGTGTAGGCGATGCCCAGCATCAGCGCTAGGCCGTGCAGGGCGCTGACGCTCTCCTGCAGCAGGATGGTGTTTTGCTCCAGGGCGTAGCGCAGCACTACGATGGCCGCCGTGCCCAGCGCCATCGCCAGCGTCAGCCAAGCCACGGCACGGCCCAGCTTGCCGTTGGCCCAATCGATCCAATGGCTGACAGGCTTCATAGGGGCGGCAGGTTCAGTTCAAGGACGGTGGCGACGAACAGGGCGAGGCCCACCCAGCTATTGGCCAAGAAGGCCCGCAAGCATTGCGGACGCTCGCGCTTGCGGATCAGAATGTGCTGATGGATAAACAACGCCAGAATCGCCACCAAGCCGGCGCTGAACAAGACGCCAAAGCCGCGGAGAACGCCGACCAAGGCGAAGCCAATCAGGGCACCGGCCTGCAAAAGCCCCACCACCAGTCGGTCCGCACTGCCCAAGAGAATGGCGGTGCTCTTGATGCCTGCCCTAAGGTCATCGTGCCGATCGACCATGGCGTACAGGGTGTCGTAGGCCAGAATCCATAGGAAGCTGGCTAGGAACAGCAACCAGCCGTCGGCCGGCACCGTCTTCCGCACGGCGGTGAAGGCCATCAGGATGCCCCAACTAAAGGCGACGCCCAGCACCGCTTGAGGGAAGTGCGTCCAGCGCTTGGTGAACGGATAGAGCACGGCGACGCCGAGGCCGGCCAAGGCCATCCAGCGGGTGGCCGCATTCAGCCAGATCAACAGGGTGGAGGCCAGCAGGCAGAGGCCGACGAACAGGCCAAAGGCTTGGCGCGCATTCAAGGCGCCAGTGGCCAGTGGGCGTTCCTTGGTGCGCTCCACTAGGGGGTCGAGGTGGCGGTCCGCCAAGTCATTGACGACACAGCCGGCGGCGCGCATGACCAGGACGCCGACGGTGAACACGACAATCAGGTGAAACTGCGGCGTACCGTCCGCCGCCAGCCACAGGGCGGCCAAGGTGGGCCAAAGTAGCAGCAGGCTGCCGACGGGCCGGTCCAACCGCATGATCTGCGCCCAAGGCCGCAGGCGCTGCAGGCTGGATGTCCATATCTCGGCGGGCGGCGGCACGGTCTTAGCCCGGATGCTTCAGCGAGCCGCTCAGCGCACGGAGAATTGGTGTCAATTTCAGCAAGTTGTGTGCCGTTTTGGAATACATCGCCGTTGCCAACTGGGCTGGTTGCACGACGAGAGTTTACTCACGCCGTTGATTTTTGGGGAATGCGCAGGTAGGTTAGCGCACCTTTTGCGATGTTGCGGCAGGTAATCACGCAATGAATCAGGGTCCCGTGCAATGAAGAAGTGGCAGTGCATCGTCTGCGGCTGGATCTATGACGAAGCCGAGGGCTGTGAGGAGGAGGGCATCCCGCCGGGCACCAAATGGGAGGACGTGCCGGAGGACTTCGTCTGCCCGGAATGCGGCGTCGGCAAGGAAGACTTTGAGATGATCGAGGTGGGCTGACCGTTTCCGTCCGCCCGGAATGGCCGGCGGGGTGGCGGACCGCGGGCCGCAAGGCAACCGCCGTCAAACCGCCGCCGCGCCCGCCAACTGCGCCTCGTCCCCAGCCCAGGCCAGGCGCAGGGCATCCGCCGCCTCCGGTGCTTCCGCCAGCAGCCGGTCCCCCTCCCGGACGATGGCCGGGATCAGGTGCGCGTGACGTTCCAAGCTGGCGACGCGGAACCGCGTCTCGCCGGTTTGCCGGGTGCCGGCAATCTCTCCCGGTCCGCGCAGGGCGAGGTCCTGCTCGGCGATGTGGAAGCCGTCCTGGCTTGCGCGGATCACCTTCAGGCGGGTGCGGCTGGCCTCGCTCAAGTCCTCCCCGTAAAGCAACACGCAGGTGCTCTTATGGGCGCCGCGGCCGATGCGCCCGCGCAGTTGGTGTAGTTGCGCCAAGCCCAGCAATTCCGGGTTCTCGATGATCATCAGGCTGGCGTTGGCCACATCCACGCCCACCTCGATCACGGTGGTGGCCACCAGAAGCTGCAGCTCGCCGCTCTTGAAGGCGGCCATGACGGCGGCCTTCTCGTCGCTCTTCATGCGCCCATGCATCAGGCCGATGCGCTTGCCCGGCAACTTGGCCGGCAGCGTTTCCCAGATGGCCTCGGCGGACTGGGCGGGACTTTCCTCCGACTCGTCGATCAAGGTGCAGACCCAGTAGGCTTGCTGGCCGGCGTCCAGCACCCGGCCAGTGTGGGCCAGCACCTCGTCGCGACGGCTGGCGGCGACCAGGCGGGTGGTGATGGGTTGGCGGCCCGGCGGCAGTTCATCCAGGATGGAGACGTCCATATCCGCATAGAGGGCCATGGTCAGGGTGCGCGGAATGGGCGTGGCGGTCATGATGAGTTGATGCGGCGTATGGCCCTTGGCCCGCAACGCCATGCGCTGATGCACACCAAAGCGATGCTGCTCATCGACGATGGTGAGCGCTAGGTTGTGGAAGCTGATGTTTGCCTGAATCAGGGCGTGGGTACCCACCGCAACCAGGGCCTCGCCGTTGGCCAAACGCGCCCTGATGCTTGTCCTCATCTTCTTCTTTTGGCCGCCGGTCAGCAGCGCCACCGGAATGCCCAGGGGCTCCAGCCACGCCGAGAAACTTAAGTAATGCTGCTCCGCCAACACCTCTGTAGGCGCCATGAGCGCCGTCTGCGCCCCATGCTCTGCGGCGCGAATGGCGGCGAAGGCGGCCACCACCGTCTTGCCGCTGCCCACATCCCCTTGCAGCAAGCGCAGCATGGGCTGGCGCCGCTCCAGGTCCAGCAGCACCTCCCGAAGCACCCGCCGCTGGGCGCTGGTCAACTCAAAGCCCAGTTGGTCAAGCAGGGCGCGCCCGAGTTGCTGCGCTCTCGGCAGCGGCGGCGCCTGTTGGCTTTGCCTTTGCCGTTGCCGGAGGCGCATCACCAAGTAGTAGGCGATCAGTTCGTCCCGAGCCACCTTCTCTTGGGCCTCGGCGATGTCTTCGCTGGTGGCGCCGGCCGGGGGGAAGTGCAGGAACAGCAGCGTGTCGAGGGCCAAGGCGGAGTCTTTCGGCCAGGGCAGTTCCCGCAGCCGGCCGATCAAGGTGCGCAGCCGGCCTTGGCTTAAGCCCTTGGTGGTGGGATAGACGGGGGTGAGGCTGTCTTCCAGGCCGGCGGGCGGTTTGGCGTAGTCCCGGTATTCGGGATGAGCCATCTCCAAGCCCGTCGGCCCAAGGCGCACCTCACCGAAGCAGCGCACAAAGCGGCCCACCGTCAA
Source organism: uncultured Pseudomonadales bacterium (assembly GCA_958296025.1). GTDB lineage: Bacteria > Pseudomonadota > Gammaproteobacteria > Pseudomonadales > Azotimanducaceae > Azophilus. The sequence goes on along the minus strand of OY282430.1, from coordinate 2,866,424 downwards.
GGCCTCCACTTGCCGGGCGGCAAAGTGGAAGAAGCGCAAGCGCAGCGTTCCGTCGCCGTCGTTCAGGGTGACCATCCAGCTGCGCCGCCGCCCGTAGTTGATGCGGCTGTCCGTCACCTGGCCCTGCACCAAGCATTCCTGGCCGGGCCGCAGTGCCTTGAACGGAATGAGGCTGGTGCGGTCCTGATAGCGGCTGGGCAGGTGCAGGAGCAAATCCTTCACCTTGTCGATGCTCAAGCGGGAAAGGGTGGCGGCCAAGGCCGGCCCAACGCCCGTTAGGGTGGTGACGGAGGTGCCGCCCGGATCGTCCCCGCCGCTGTCTGGATGGGGTTTCAAGCGGCTACTCGGGCACGAAGAAACCAGCAGATGGATGCTTCCATCCCAACAAGACGCATGCTTTGGGTTGAAAATCGGCTCATCTGCTCAGTCTTGCGGCGGTCGAAACCGCTGGCGCCAAGCCTCCGGCAGCATGGCAGGCCCCGGTTCAAGGGTTGTTGCGGGCCATGCTCAGCACGCTGGGGATGGCTTTCAGCCGCCGCATCACCCGTGCTAGGTGGTCGCGGTTATTGACGCTCACCACTGCGGAAACGGAACTGGTGCGGGCGTTGCGTTCCGTCACGTTGATTTCCTCCACTCCGGCGGCGGCGTCAGTGACGGCGGTGGCGAGGTCGGCGATGATGCCCTTGCGCCGGTCCACCTCGATGCGCAGGGAGGTGATGAACTCACTGGTCGTGGTGCGGGTCCAGCGGGCGGGGATGAGCTGCTCGGGGTTTTGGCGACGTAGGTTGAAAAGGTTTTTGCAGGTCTCCATATGCACCACCAAGCCCTTACCGGGGGTCATGTGGCCGACGATGGCGTCGCCGGGCACGGGGCCGCAGCAACGGCCGCAGGTGATGACTAGGCCTTGGCCGGAGCGCACCGCCACCGGACCGCCGTGCTCGATGGGCACCGCTTGATAATCGGGTTTGTCGGCGGCCAGCAGGCGCTGCGCTACGGTGTAGGGCATGACGTTGCCGGTGCCTATGCCGGCCAGCACGTCGTCCAGCTTGCGTACCCCGAACTCCTTGAACACCCGCCGCAGCCGCCGGAAGTCCAGATCGTTGATGCCGGTGCCGGCGTTGGCCAAGGAGCGGTTCAGCAGCTTCCTCCCCAAGGTGACGGCCTCGCCGCGCTGCCGGTTCTTCAGGGCTTGGCGAATGCCGCTGCGGGCCTTGCTGGAAACCGTAAAATCAAGCCAGTCCGGGCTGGGGCCGCTGCTGCCGCCAGTGATGATTTCGACGCTTTGGCCGCTTTGCAGTTGCTGCGACAAGGGCGCCAGGATGCGGTCCACCCGGCAGGCGACGCAGCGGTTGCCGATGTCCGTATGCACGGCGTAGGCGAAGTCCACCGGGCAGGCGCCCTTGGGCAACTCCAGGATGTCGCCCTTGGGCGTGAAGACATAGACATCGTCCGGGAACAGGTCGCTCTTGAAGTGCTCGATGAACTCGAGGGGGTTGCCGGAGCGCTGTTGCAGCTCCACCACATCCTTGACCCAGCGGCGGGTGCGCAGGCTGCCCCGGGTCTTCTCATCCTGCTCCTTGTACAGCCAGTGCCCGGCGATGCCGTGGTCCGCCACCTCGTCCATGTGCTTGGTGCGGATCTGCACTTCAATGGGCACCCCATTCATGCCGAACAGGGTGGTGTGCAGGGATTGGTAGCCGTTGACTTTGGGGATGGCGATGTAGTCCTTGAAGCGCCCCACCACCGGCTTGTACAGGTTGTGGATCACGCCCAATGCCCGGTAGCAGGCGTCCTCGCCCTCGACGATGATGCGGAAGCCGAACACGTCCATGATTTCCTGGAACGGCTTCTGTTGGGTCTTCATCTTGTGGTAGATGGAGTACAGGTGCTTCTCCCGGCTTTTCACCTCGGCGAGGATGCCCTCACCGTGCAGGGCTTCCCGAATGGACTGGTGAACTTGGCCCATGAGGGTCTTGCGGTTGCCCCGGGCCTTCTCCACCGCCCGGCGGATGCGGTCCGCCCGCAACGGCAGTAGGGTCTGGAAGCCCAAGTCCTCCAACTCCACATGGATGTTATGCATGCCCAAACGGTAGGCGATGGGCGCGTAGTAATCCAAGGTCTCCCGGGCGATGCGCCGCCGCTGCTCCTTGGAGAGCACGCCGATGGTGCGCATGTTGTGCAGGCGATCGGCGATCTTGACCATAATGACGCGAATGTCTTTGGCCATGGCCAGAATCATCTTCTGAAAGTTCTCCGCTTGGGCTTCGGCGTGGCTGCTGAAAATTTTCGCCAGCTTGGAGACGCCGGCCACCAACTCCGCCACCGGCTTGCCGAAACGCGCCCCGATGGTGGCTTCGGCCACCGCCGTGTCTTCAATGACGTCGTGCAGCAGGGCGGCCATGAGCGTTTGGTGGTCCATGCGCATCTGCGCCAGGATGGCGGCCACCGCCAGAGGATGGGTGATGTAGGGATGCCCGGTTTGCCGCCGCTGGCCGGCGTGGGCGTCCTCAGCGTACCGGTGCGCTCGGCGAACTTCGTCGATCTGTTCCGGCGAAAGATAGTCGCGCAGCAGCTGGTAGAGGGAACCCGCAGTCCAAGGGGCGGCGATGTCGTCGCGTCTGGCCTGCTCGGCCAGGCGCATAACGAAGTAGGACTCAGATGCCGATGTGGCCGCCTTCGTCATCCTCAGAGCCGAAGAGCGCCAACTCAGCGCTCTCCCTGGCGCTTTGCTGGGCATCGATGATTTCGTGGGAGATCAGCCCTTCGGCGATTTCCCTAAGCGCCACCACCGTGGGCTTGTCGTTTTCCGGGGGCACTAAGGGGTCTGCCCCAAACATGCGCATCTGCCGGGCGCGCCGGGCGGCGAGCATGACCAGCTCGAAACGGTTGTCCACTCTGTCCAGGCAATCTTCAACGGTGACGCGCGCCATGAATGCATTCCACTGATTGGGCAAGAAGGGCGAGTGTAGCCGCCTCTTGGGGTTAGGACAAGAGATCGGCGAGCAAATTTCGCTGCTGTCGGGCCACGGCTGAGGCGCGCAAGCGTTCGGCGCGGATGATGGCCTGTAGGTCCGCCAAGGCGGTCTCGAAGACGTCGTTGACCACCCAATAATCGAAGTCCTTGCATTGCGCCACCTCAATGCGCGCCGCCGCCAAACGCTTGGCGATGGATTCGGCGCTGTCCTCGCCGCGGGCGGTCAGCCGCGCCTCGAGGGCCGCCTTGGAGGGAGGCAACACGAAGATGCTGATGACATCCGCCGCTTTGCGCCGAATCTGGGCGGCCCCCTGCCAGTCGATTTCCAGCAACACGTCCCGCCCGGCGGCCCGCATGGCTGCCACGGCTTGGGCGGAGGTGCCGTAGCGATGGCCGAACACCAGCGCGTGTTCCAAGAAGCCGCCCTGGTCGATCATGGCCAGAAAGCGCTCGGCGGCGACGAAGTGGTAGTTGACGCCATCGGTCTCGGTGCTGCGCCGCGGGCGGGTGGTGTGGGAGACCGACACAGCGATGTTGGCGTCTGCCGCAACCAACGCCTGCACCAAGCTGGTCTTACCGGTGCCGGAGGGGGCGCTGATGCACAGCAGCAGGCCCGTGGCCTCATCTGCGCTATTCGCTTCGCTCATGATTTGGCTGACGCAGCGCCGGAAGGCGCAATCGCGCACGGGCATCAGCGCATGGCTTGCCGGGGCAAAGCCTCGCCGGGACCCTACTCAATGTTCTGCGCTTGTTCGCGGATCTGTTCCACCGCCACTTTCAGATCCACGGTGATCCGCGATGCGCGGGGCAACACGGACTTCGCCGCCAAGGTGTTGGCCTCGCGCATCATTTCCTGGGTGATGAAGTCCAGCCGGCGGCCATGCGGACCGGGGCGGTCCAGGTGCGAACGGGCGTCCTGCAAATGCAGGGCCATCCGGTCGAGTTCCTCGGCCACATCGGCTTTTTGCGCCAGCAGCGCCACTTCCTGCTCCAGCCGGTAGGGATTGACGTCAACTTCAAGCTCGACTAGGCGCTTGTGCAGCCTAGCCCGCATCTCGGCGGCAAGACCGCCAGCCAGTTCCCTGACTTCGCCGACGATGCGGTCGATCTCAGCCAAGCGCTCCAGAATGCCGGGCTTTAGTTTTTCGCCTTCGGCGGCGCGGGCTTCCAACAAGGCATTCAAGGTCTGTTCAAAAAGCTCAGTGGCGGCGGCGACCAAGGGTTCGTTGGCGGAAATGTTCTTCAACATGCCGGGCCAGCGCAGCAGGTCGATGGGATTGGCCGCGTGCGCCTCCGGTGCGTCCCGCCGCACCTGTTCGAGGGCGGCCAGCAATTGCAGCAGCAGCGGCCTATTCAGTTCCAAGGCGTGGGCGCCGACCAGATCGACGCTCAGCGCACACATCAGCTTGCCCCGCTTGACCCGTCGTGCAATCTTCTCGCGCAACGGATGCTCCAAGGTGCGCAGTTCCTCGGGCAGGCGGAACTGCACGTCCAGAAAGCGTTGGTTCATCGACCGCATTTCCCAAGCCACTTGAAGACCGGCGGCCGTTTCCTGGCGGTGGGCGAAGGCGGTCATGCTGTGCATCATGGTGTGCGGGCGTTCAGCGGCGCTAGCCTCATTCTAGCGCAGTTCTTCCCGGGGCTTGGCCTTGTCAGCCCATTGCAACGGCGGCGGCCTTGCTTTGGGAAGCGGCCGGCCCAGTCCCCGCCTTCGGCTGAGCCATGCGGCGCCCTTCGTTCGTCTGCAGGCCATTGTTGCGTTGCCAGTGTTTTTGCCGTTGCGCAAGATGGACGCCCTCGTCTATGGCACACTTGTCCTAGGGCGGTGCTTGTTGGGCGCTCAGTTGTGCGCGGGGCGATTGCTGGAGGAATCGGTGACTATCAAGCGGCCAAGCGGCCGGGCTTTTGACGAGATGCGTCCAGTGCGGATCACCCGAAACTACACACGGCACGCCGAGGGCTCCGTGCTGGTGGAGTTCGGCGACACCAAGGTAATCTGCACCACCAGCGTGGAGCACCAAGTGCCGCGGTTCCTGCGCGGCAAGGGGACCGGTTGGGTCACCGCGGAGTACGGCATGTTGCCGGGCGCCACCCACAGCCGCGGCGACCGGGAGGCGGTGCGCGGCCGTCAGGGCGGGCGCACGGTGGAGATTCAGCGCCTGATCGGACGGGCGCTGCGCTCTTGCGTCCACATGAAACGCTTGGGCGACCGCACTCTGCGCATCGACTGCGACGTGATCCAAGCCGATGGCGGCACCAGAACCGCGTCCATCACCGGCGGCGCGGTAGCCCTGCGGGATGCGCTGGTCGCAATCGATGCGGCGCGGGCCTTCAAGGAGTTTGCCGCCTCGGTTTCCGTGGGCATTTGGAAGGGTCATCCGGTGTTGGACCTCGACTACGCGGAGGATTCGGCAGCGGACACGGACATGAACGTGGTGATGCTCGCCTCCGGCGGCTTTCTGGAGGTGCAGGGCACAGCGGAAAAGGCGCCCTTCAGCGAGGCCGAGTTCAGCCAGATGCTCGCCTTGGCGCGGTCGGCGGTGCCCGCCTTGTTCGCCGCACAGAGTGGGCGGCCTTGACAGCAGCGCCACAAGCGCCTTGCGCTGCCGTGCGAAGGCAGCCCATTCGCTGCGCAGACCGGACGGACAGGACGGCAGCCAAGGGGAATACGGGCGTTGGATCGCTTGCTCTCATCAGCGGGGGCGGGCCCCGCTGGGCACTGCGGAGGGCGTTACCATGAACCCACCTCTCGACAAGCAGGCGTTTATCGCTTCGATGATCCGCCAGGACGTGCTCCGCTTCGGGGACTTCGAGCTGAAGTCCGGCCGCCGCAGCCCCTACTTCTTCAACCTCGGCAACGTCAGCGGCGGTGCCGAACTGGCCGAGTTGGGCCGCCACTATGCGGACGCCATTGAAGCCTCCGGCGTGGCTTTCGAGATACTGTTCGGCCCCGCCTACAAGGGCATTCCCATCGCCGTGGCCACGGCCATCGCCTGCGCCGAGCGGGGCCGCAGCGTCGGCGTGGCGTACAACCGCAAGGAGGCCAAGGCCCACGGCGAAGGCGGCGTGCTGGTGGGTGCGCCGCTGGTCGGGCGCGTGTTCATGATCGACGACGTGGTCACCGAGGGCGCAGCCAAATACGAGGCCGCCGCCCTCATCAAGGACGCCGGCGCCACCTTGGTCGGCGTCGCCATCGCCTTGGACCGCCAAGAGGTCCTAGCCGACGGGCAAACCGCCGCCGCTCGCCTGGCCTCCGGGTTGGACGTGCCGGTCATCAGCATCGCCAACTTGACCGACCTGATCGCCTACCTTGAGCAAACCGGCGCAGACGGTGATCAGCTAGCAGCCATGCTCCAGCACCAGCGGGCATTCTGCGCACCGGGCTGAAGTTCACCCCACGCCCGATGGTGAAATCGCAGTGGTTGCGCCGGGGGGATACGGTCGTTCGGTAATGGTGTTGTGCGACTCGGAGGGTGGGGCGCTTTGCATGGTCAACCTGAACGGCACACATCGGAGGGCAAGATACTCCAGCGCAGATGGTCTTCCTGATGGGTTCCTGCGGGAAGCGATGGATGAGTTGAAGCAGGTTGAACGATAACGCCCTGGAGGGCGCCGAACCCTCAGGAGAGTTCGGGGCGGAACCGCCTCATCGTCCGGTCGGCGCCGATGCGCCGAAATTCATCGGGATCCCTCACGCGCACCGGCAAACCGCTTTGCGCCTTGCTGGCGGCGGACAGGCGGGAAAGCCAGAAGGCCAGGGCGGCGTAGGCCATAAAGCTGGGGAAGGCGGCGAGCTCGGCGTCCGTCAACGGGCGAAGGCGGCGGTAGGCGGCGAGCAAGGCGTTGGCTTGGCTGGGGTCGAGGCGTCCGTCGGGGCGGCTGCACCAATCGTTGGCGGCCACGGCTAGATCGTAGATCAGGTAGCCCACAGCAGCGTGGTGAAAGTCCAGCAAACCGGTTAGCCGGTCGCCTGCAAACAGCACATTGTCGCGGAACAGGTCACCATGAACGACGCCGCGGGGCAGGCGGTCGGCTTCCGCTTGGCGCAGCGCATCAGTCGCGTTGCCGAGCATGGCGTCCAACAGGAGAATATCCTCATCCGCTGCAGACGCCGGCGGGGACTGACCGGGTGGCGGACCTTCCGGTTGAAAGGCATGGTGGTCTCCTGGTGCGTAAGCCGCCGGTTTTTGCAACCCTAGAGCAGCGGCGCCGTCGTTTTGCGCCTTAGCATTGGCTGCCCCTTCGGCCGGCGGCGTACTGTCGTTGGTATCAGTGGGCCGGCTTGCCGGTCGGCGCAGGTGTTGGCGGGCGCTTTCCGCTTCTCGACGCAACCAAGCTGCGTTTCGGGGATAGGGAGGCGTGGCGAAGGCTGGCCTGCGCGTCGCCAAGTGCAGCTGGGCGATGGCGCTGCCGAGCGTTTTGACCTGAGCAGATGTCGGTGTTGCCGGATGTTCGCCCGGCAGCCGTGGGGTCAGCAGAACCGTCTTGCCGTGCAGGGTTTCGTGAACGCGGCCGGCGGCATTGCGCACGATGGGCGCCACCGGCAACCCGGCTGTGGCGCAGAGGTCAAGTAGAGGCGGGAGAACGCCGCCGGCGTAGGAAGCCTGCTCCAACACCGTCAGCACCCATTCCCGGACCGCACCGTCAAAGCCTGTGCGCAGAAAGTAGTTGCTGTTCTCGATGCCGTGTACCGCCGGCCAATAGTCGATCAACTCGCCGACTTCGTAGCGCTCCAGCAAGCACTGCAGATCCGCCTTGCCCAGGTGCGTGACCACGTTCATCCGAGCGTCTTCCGTCCCCCACCCATGCCGATTGGACCGGCGACCGGACGGACCACCCAGCCCGCCACCATCGCCAGCCGGATTTCGGGTGATTTTGTTCCCCTGGATGCAAGCATCAAGTGCAATTTCGCATGAGTTTCAGTTCGACCTCATAGTACACATCAGGAGGCGTTTTCCATCCGTGCGGCCCCATGCCAGCCCAAGCCCCGCCTCGGGGGGGGGGAATGGCATTCGTGGCTTGAATCTAGAATCGTCCCCCAAGGCAAAGCGAGGCGTGACATCAACTGGCTAGATTCCGAAGGCGCACTCTGAAGTCCGTCTCACTGCCACAGGCCGAAGCGGCGTTGACGGCGGCCTCTTCCGACGCCTCTGCGAAGCCGGGCACGTTGGCGGAAAATTCTTCGGCAAACTCAATGCCTCGGATCGTCAGAATTTGGCGAACGACCTTGGCCAAACCTTCGCTTCGGCCAAGGGCCTCGCCTTCTGCCCGGCCCTGGGCTTCGCCCTCTGCCCGGCCTTTCTCCAAAGCTTGCTGCAGGTGATCGCGCATCTGTGGGTCGTCGTCCGGGCCAGTGCCCTCCCGTGCGCCTAGGGATGCGCCCACCCGCTCCAAGGCGGCAACCGTTTGGGTGGAGAGCTCGGCCTCGTTCAGAGCGGCGTGTATCTCCTCCGCCGTCCAGCTAGGGAAGGCGCGGCTCTCAGGGGAGACCTCATAGGCGTCGCCTTCCAGCAGGTAGATCGTCAACTCCGGCAGGCGGCTGCGGGGGCGGCTCGGCGCCCGCTGCTCCGGCACCTCCACCCAGATCTCCGGGAAGCCCCAGGACTCGTACAGCTTCAGCTTGCCCCGGCGCACGTCGGTGCTGTGGTCCACCTCCAGCACCAAGTCGGGAAAGTCGTCCTCCCCCACCACCATGGCGGAGATTCCCGGCAGCCGCGCCTTGCCGGGGTGCAGGTAGAGGGACTCGTCCGCCTGCATGATGCGCCACGCATGGCCTTGCCGGTCCCGCAGCAGCAGGTCCATGTGGCCGTAGCATTCAAAGGGGGAACCGCGCACCAGGGCGATGCGCTCCACCAGCCGGGCCAGCCGGCGGGACGGGCGTTCATGGTAGGGGTTGGTGGGTTCGCAAACCCAGGCGGTGGCGGCGTCCGCATCCCAGAACTCCAAGCGGCCCTCAAAGCTGGCGATGTCCTCCCGCGTCATGCGCACCGGCTTGCAGCCGGGAAACTCCAAGCCGCGCAGCCGCACCGCCCGGCCTGTCTTGGGCTGGGCTGCTCCGCCCTTTGCGGCCTCGGGGCTAGCCAAGGGATCAGGCTGACCAGCAATGCCCGCCTTGGGTTGGGCGGCGGCGCCCTTGGCAGCGGCCCTCAGTGGTTTCGTGTTCATGCGGGCATTGTAGGCCCAAGCTTGGTGTCCTGTCCCGCAAACAACACCACATTATCTATGGGTCTTTTAGACTTCTAGCTGCGTTGCTCCGCCTTGTGTGGAGCCCGCCACACGGCGTTGTCGCGCCTTGCCAGGAGCCAAAAATCCCTCGCATCCAAAGCGCACTAATTTGCGGGACAGGACACTAGGTCCGGCCAACCAGAACGGACCAACGGGACAGTGCGCTGCCTAGAACCCGGCAGCAGTGCTCCCGCCCGTTTGCAACCTAGCGAAACTGCGCCGATGGACGGAGAGCAACCAGGGGCTGGCTGCACGGTAAGTCAAAACTCGACGATCACCCAGGTGGGCAGCAGCATGTCCGCCGCCTGCAGGTCGCCGAAGCCGGTGGTTTGGTCCCGGGGATAGAGATAATACGGCTTGCCCCATTTGGGCACGATCTTGACCATGCGCAGGACGCCGTTTTGCCGGTACTCGTAGATGGTGCGCTCCTCGCCGGCGATGATGGTGACGTCCGGCCCGGTCAATTCCTCCGGCGGGGCGGCGCTGAGGTTGCCGGCCGCCGCCAAGCCCAGCAACGCTGCTCCGACAAGGGCCTTGATTGCCTTCCCTTGCCCCCGGCCCTTGCCCAAGCCACCGCCCACAAGCCAAGCGGCCGGGGCTTGGCGTCTTTCCGGGGGCGGGCCGTTTGCGGCAATTGCCAATCGGTTCATAAGCGGCCAGACTGTTCCTTTCGCAAAGCGCATGGGGGCAATGGTGGCAGACGCGGCGGCGAACGACAAACCCATTATTCTGGTGGACGGCTCATCCTACCTATTTCGCGCCTTCCATGCGCTGCCGCCGCTGACCACCACGGACGGCTTTCCCACCGGTGCCGTGAGGGGCGTGGTGGCCATGCTGCGCAAGCTGGCCAAGGACTATCCCGGCTGCTCCCTGGCCATCGTCTTCGACCCCAAGGGCAAGACCTTTCGCGACGAGCTTTACCCGGAGTACAAGGCCAACCGTCCTTCCATGCCGCCTGAACTGCGTCAGCAGATCCAGCCCATTCACGAGATCATCCAAGCCATGGGCCTGCCCCTGTTGATCGTGCCGGGCTTCGAGGCGGACGACGTGATCGGCACCGTGGCGGTGCAGGCCGCCGCCGCCGGGCGCAGCGTCGTCATCTCCACCGGGGACAAGGACATGGCCCAGTTGGTGGGGGAGCGCGTCACCCTGATCAACACCATGAGCGACACCCGGATGGACCGGGCCGGGGTGGTGGAGAAGTTCGGTGTGCCGCCGGAACGGATCGTCGATTATCTGGCCCTGATGGGCGATGCGGTGGACAACATCCCCGGCGTGCCCAAGGTGGGGCCGAAGACCGCCGCCAAGTGGCTGAACCAGTACGGCTCCTTGGATGCGGTGATGGCGGCGGCGGATGCGGTCAAGGGCAAGATTGGGGAGAACCTGCGCGCCACCTTGGATCAGCTGCCGCTCTCCCGCACCTTGGCCACCATCAAGTGCGATGTGGACGTTGGCTTGGGGCTTGATGACCTCATCCCGGCGCCGGAGGATCAGGAGGCGCTGCGATCTCTGTTCGAGCGTTATCAGTTCAATAGCTGGCTTAAGGAGCTTAGAACCGCCGCGCCGCCTACCGTCAGTGAGCGCGAATACGAATGCGTGACCACGGAAGCCGCCCTGGATGAGTGGATCGCCCGGCTCCAGGCGGCGGACTATTTCGCCTTCGACACGGAGACCACCAGCCTCAACTACATGCAGGCGGACTTGGTGGGCTTCTCCTTCGCCGTCACGCCGGGCCAGGCCGCCTATGTTCCCGTAGGGCACAGCTATCTGGGTGCGCCGCCGCAATTGCCCTTGGACTTGGTGCTCAGCAAGCTCGGGCCGCTGCTTGCCGACCCGAACAGGGCCAAGGTGGGCCATCATCTGAAGTACGACATCAACGTGATGGCCAGGATAGGCGCCCCCTTGGTTGGCATCGCCTACGACACCATGCTGGAGTCCTATGTGCTGGACAGCACCGCCGGCCGCCACAACATGGATGAGCTGGCCGGAAAGTATCTGGACATCAAGACCACCCACTACGAGGACGTGGCCGGCAAGGGCGCCAAGCAGGTCAGCTTCGACAAGGTGGATCTGGCCGCCGCCGCGGACTACGCCGCCGAAGATGCGGATGTGACCCTGCGGCTGCATGAGACCCTTTGGCCGCAGCTGGCCGCCGAACCTCGTCTGACCGAGGTTTACCAAGACATCGAAAGACCGCTGATCCAAGTGCTTTCCCGCATGGAGCGCAACGGCGCCCTGCTGGACGGCGGCCTGCTGTTCGAGCACAGCGCTGAGTTGGCGAAGCGCATCGTTGGGCTGCAAACTGAGGCTTGGAACCTTGCCGGGCGCGAATTCAACCTAGACAGCCCCAAGCAGTTGCGGGAGATCTTCTACGACTACCTAGGCTTGCCGCAACTGCGCAAGACGCCCAAGGGCCAGCCGTCAACGGCGGAGCCGGTGCTGCGGGAACTGGCTGAACGGGGCTACCACGCACTGCCGGCGGTCATATTGGACTACCGCGCCTTCACCAAGCTGAAGACCACCTATACGGACAAGCTGCCTCTGCAAATCGAGCAGCGCACCGGGCGCATCCACACCTCCTACCACCAAGCCAACGCCGCCACCGGGCGGCTGGCGTCCTCGGACCCGAATCTGCAGAACATCCCCATCCGCACCCCGGAGGGGCGCCGGGTGCGGGAGGCGTTTTGCGCCCCGCCGGGACGGCGCATCGTGGCCGCGGACTACAGCCAGATCGAACTGCGCATCATGGCCCATCTTTCCGGCGACGAGGGGCTGCTGGCGGCCTTTGCAGCCAACCTGGACGTCCACCGAGCGACCGCGGCGGAGGTGTTCGGCGTACCGCTGGAGCAGGTAACCGACGCACAGCGCCGCAACGCCAAGGCGGTGAACTTCGGCCTGATGTACGGCATGTCGGCCTTTGGGCTAAGCCGGCAGTTAGGCAACGACCCCAAGAGCGCCCAAGCCATCTTCGACCAATACTTCGCCAAATATCCGGGGGTGGACCAGTACATGCGGGACACCCGCAAACTAGCCCACGAGCAAGGTTACGTCGAAACCCACTTCGGGCGCCGCCTCTACCTGCGCGAGATCAACGCCCGCCTCAAGCATCGCCAGCGGGCCGCCGAGCGCACCGCCATCAACGCCCCCCTGCAGGGCACCGCCGCGGACATCATCAAGCGCGCCATGCTCAGCGTGGACGACTGGCTTGCCGGCGACGCCATCGACGCCCTGATGATCATGCAGGTCCACGACGAACTGGTCTTCGAGGTGGCCGAGGATGCGGTCGATGCACTGATCGCCGGCGTGCGCCAACGCATGTCCGCCGCCGCCAACCTGTCCGTCCCCCTGCTGGTGGACTGCGGGGTGGGGGCGAATTGGGACGAGGCGCACTAGGAGGGTGAACTTCGCTTTGCGCCGGGATACACTCCCCGTTCAGCGACCAGTGCGTCTGTGCGGCTTTGCCCCCAAGCCGAAAAGGGCGATGACGCACAAAACAAAGGGGCGAACGGCACTTTTATGACCGAACGGGACATGCCATCTTGCAAACCGTAAAGCAGGCTTGCGAGCCCCGGCCGGGCGCGTTTGACCCCACGCGGAGGGACACCGTTCTCGATCTCTCCGACCTGATCGACAACCGGATTGCCCCGGCCGAGTTCTTCGCCGAGAACTACGTCACCGAGGGCATGAAGACGTTGCTGACCGAAGCATTCACCCGATTGGAAGGCAAATCCACCCAAGGAGTGTTCAAGCTCACCCAAGCTATGGGCGGCGGCAAAACCCACAACCTCTTGGCGCTTGGCTTGCTGGCCAAGCACCCGCAGTGCCGGGCCGAAGTCATGGGCGGCTTTTACAGCCCCGGCGCTGCCCTTGGCCCTGTCCGAGTGGTGGCCTTTTCCGGGCGTGAAAGCGATGCGCCGCTGGGCATTTGGGGCGCCATTGCGGAGCAGCTTGGCAAGAAGGAGCAGTTCAAGGACTACTACGCGCCCTTGGCCGCCCCCGGCCAAACGGCTTGGGTACACTTGCTGCAAGGGGCGCCGCTGGTCATCATGCTGGACGAGCTGCCGCCTGACTTCGTCAATGCCGCGTCCAAGAGCATCGGCAATTCGGACCTGTCGGCGGTCACCACCACGGCGCTGTCGAACCTGCTGGTGGCGGTGGGTCGGGATGAGTTGCGCAACGTCTGCTTGGTCATCTCCGACCTGAAGGCGTCCTATGGGGAGGGGGCGGCGCAGATCGTCGCAGCGCTGGACAACTTGGAGGCGGAGACGGGCCGCACCGCAATGAACCTGGAGCCCGTCCGCATGAATTCGGATGAGTTCTACCACATCCTGCGCAAGCGCATTTTCCAAACGCTGCCTAGCGAAGACGAAGTTGAGCAGGTCGCGCAAGGCTACGCCAAGGCGGTTCGGGAGGCGAAGCAGATGGACGTGACCAACGCCTCGCCGGAGCAGTTCGCCAACCAAATCGTGGAGTCCTACCCCTTTCACCCCGCCATCCGCGACCTGTATGGCCGGTTCCGGGAGAACCAAGGCTTTCAGCAAACCCGCGGGCTGATCCGCCTGATGCGGATCATCGTTGCGCGGATTTGGGAAAGCGGCCCTGACCCCTATCTCATCGCCCCCCATGATCTGGACTTGGAAAGCCGGGAGACGCTGACCGAAATCAACCAGATCAACCCCACCCTAGGCAACGCCATCGCCCACGACATCGCCTCGGGCGGCAATGCGGTGGCGCAGACCATTGATGCAAATCTCGGCGGCGAAGACGCTCAAGACGTCATGCGATTGCTGCTCATCGCCTCCCTAGCCAACGTGCCCAATGCCATCAAGGGCCTGCACATCCCGGAACTGGTGGCCAACCTGTGTACCCCGAACCGCGATGTCTCTCGCCTGCAAACGGAGGTGATCGCCCGCTTGGCCACCGCCGCTTGGTACTTGCACACCACCAGCGACGGCCGCCTGCACCTGCGCAACGTGCAGAACCTGATCGCCCGGGTGACCCGCCTACCTGCGCGACCAAGCCACCAAGGAACTCAAGGAGCGGCTGACCGAGATATTCGAGCCGGCCGAAGGTTCCTGCTATCAACGCCTGCAGCCGTTGCCGGCGGTGGATGAAATCAACGTCAACCCGGAACAGGTGACGCTGGTGGTGGCCGAACCCCATCCGGCGGGCCTGCATCCGGCCCTGACGGAACTGTACGAACAGCACACCTACCGCAACCGCCTCTGCTTCCTGACTGGGCAACGCGCCTTCGACTCGCTGCTGGAGCGGGCGCGGGAGTTGAAGGCCATCAACCAGATCATTGAGGAGATGCACCAAGAGGGCGTATCCGACAGTGACCCGCAAATGCAGCAGGCCCGGGACCAACTCCTGCCACGTTTCCTCACCCAGTTCCACAGTGCCGTGCGGGAGACCTTCACCACCCTGCACTATCCCACCCGGGACCGGCTGGCGAAGGTCGATTTCCTGATGGAGTTCAAGGACAACCGCTACAACGGCGAGGAACAGGTGATGGCCGCCCTAGCGGATAAGCAGAAGTACACCGAGGACATAGCCGGCGAAACCTTCCGCCGCAAGGTTGAGGCGAGGCTTTTCACCCAGCAGTCCATGCTGTGGACAGAGATCAAGCGCCGCGCCGCCACCGCCCCCGTGTGGCAATGGCACCCGCCCAACGCCTTGGAGAGGATCAAGGCGGATTGCCTGCACAAGGACCTCTGGCGTGAGGAGGGCAACTACGTCAACAAAGGGCCGTTTCCCAAGCCGGCGACCAGCGTACGCATTCAGGAACTCAGCCGCGACGACGGCACCGGCCTAGCGAAGCTGCGCTTGTCGCCGGTGCATGCCGACCGGCTCCATTGGGAGGTGGGCGCTCCGGCAACGCCGGCGTCCGGCCAGCTGGACGGGCGCAACTTTGAGACTGGGGAGCTTAGAGTTTCCTTTCTTGCTGTGGACTCCACAGGTGTACACGAAACCGGCGAACCCGTTGCATGGCTGAACCGCATCACCCTGCAATCCCGCGAGTATATGGAAGGCGAACGGCGCATGGTCGAGCTCCGCGCCGCACCGACGGCGGCCATCCGCTACACCACCGACGGCTCCGACCCCAAGGTGGCCGGCGGCGCCTACGAAGGGCCGTTCGCGGTTCCCGAAGGTGCCAGGCTGATTCTTGCGCTGGCCGAGAGGGACGGCGTCGCCTCGGACCAGCACCGCCGCGAGCTTGCCGAAGAACCCGTTGCCAAGCCCATTGACAAGGCCAGCCCCGCGGTCTGGTCTCCATCCGGCGGTTTTGAGTTCACCACCACCCGCACCGCCTACGGCTTCATCGCCCGCCTTAAGAAGCATGGCGGCACCGCCAGCGGCTTGCGCCTCAACGTGCAGGCCGCTGGGGGAGCGGGGCTTGCAACTTGGGGCGAACTCAATTTCTCCGACGACATCGCGCTGGACGGCGAACTCATCGAGCAAGCGGTGGAAAAGCTGCGGGAATTCGTCGCCGATGGCGAAGTCTCCATTGAGGCGCGGCGCGTTCTCTACGAGACCGGGCAGCGCTTCCTCGATCATGTGGCGGAAATCAAAGCCGACTACCGGCGCGAGGACGTGACGCCGTGACCGCAGTGCGCCGCGCCAAGCCGCTGGGGTTCGGGTTTCAACCGCAGGAATCCGAACACCATTTCGTAGTGACGGTGCCGGGCGGGAACCGCGGGAGTGTGCTGATTGCGGAGCACCTCGCCTTCGGCCCGAACGCGGACGACGCCTCGCCCGCCTTGGGCGTGGGCCAACAAGACGCCAAGTCGCGGGTGGTGCTGCCGCGCCCCAAGTGGACGGCGATTGCCGAAGAGGTGCGCGTTGAATTCAACCGCCGCCTCAGAAAGCAAGGGTTGCCGTCAGGCCGTTGGAAGCGAGGGGCCAATCCCGTCGCCCGTCTGCTTGGCAAGGAACTGACCCTGCTCGCTTGGGCCGTGGAGGACGCCGACCCCGCACTCATTCCCGCGGCGGTGAAGAATTGGCTAGGGTTGGCCCCGGAAGAGCGCTGGTGGCTGTTCACCATGACCAACGCCGCCACCGGCCACGCCCTGCACGGCAAAAACAAAGGCTGGCGCAAGGCGGTGCGCTTCGCGCTGACCGAGAACCCGGTCAGCGGCGACCGCCAGGAGCGGCAAAGGGAGATATTCCGGCTGGTGGCGGCGGATGGACGGGTGCAGAACGGCCGTCCTAGCCGGTCAACGGCTGCGCCCCACACCGAGCAAGCGCTCGACCGGCGAATGGCCGAATGACGCCGGCGTGGCCTTGGTGACCAACTAGAGAGCTAGGGCGACGATGTCAAGCGCCGCGGCAAAAAGGGCGTTGCGGCAATTGTCTGGCGGCGAGATCAGAAAACAGGACAAATGTCTTATACTATGCGACACAAGACTGATTTCGTGGAGAAGCCATGTCAGCCTCCGCCATTCAATCCGGGACCGACACCTTAACCCTTGTTGCCCGCGCTCGGCAGGGCGTATCCGTGGCCGACGCCGTTGAAGTGATGCAAACTTGGTCCATCCCTGTGGCGAAGTTTGCCCAAGTCATCGGCGTTTCTCCGCGTAAGTGGAGCCGGGTGCGCACTGAGGCGCCTGAGGCTGTCCTTTCCCCAGTGGAATCCGATCGATTGGTACGGGCCTGGCGGGTCTTTGAGCACGCCAAGGCGGTGTTTGAGCACGCCAAAGGCGGGGCGGCTTGGTTTGCAGCGCCGAACCCCGCCCTCTTCGGCGAGGCGCCACTGTCCATGCTGGACACGGACGCCGACGTTCACGAAGTGGACAACATTCTCACCCGTCTCGAATTCGGCGTTTACAGCTAAGGCCAATTGATGCCGTTGCGCATCTACCGCCTTACCCTGCCGAAGTTTACCGACGGCGCCTTTTCTGGCGAAGGTGCGTTGCGGGTTGGTGGACGCTGGACTCCTCCGGGCCATCCAGCCGTGTACGCCTCCAGTTCCACTGCCTTGGCCTTGCTCGAAATTTTGGTGCATGACCTTGGCCCATGAGTATTCTTGCGCCCGAAGCCCTTGCAATCGACGGACGCCTCTGGAAATAGGGGTTGCCATCATTTTGAGGGCGCAATGCTGACCGCAGTCGGACGCTTCGCACCGGATGCATTCCGACACGCCGACCGAAGTCGATCTATCAAAATACTGTATCTTGATAAAAACTGATGAACTTGTATCATTGTTCATCAATAATCTGTAAATTGATAAACCCACTAAGGGGTCAGAGAGCATGAAGCAACCGCAGATCCCGCCGCCGCTGAACGATTTGCTTTTCAGGCATCAGGCGAAATGGACCGACAATGCGCTTCGGGTACTTTTTTTCAAACAATAACGGTCATGCGTTTCCTTCGACACCCAATCCGATTGCGGCGCCATTTTCCCTCTCCGATAAAATAGCCTCTAGCTCCCCGGCAAGCTGGAGTTCTCCCAGCTTTCTAAGCTGACAAGGAAGTTCAGGGCGAGATTGAGGATACACCCCGGCTTTCGCCAAGCAAGCTCTAGCTCGGTGTGTCAGATAGGAGACTTGCAGGTCGGCGAACGCATCCTCATCGCCAATGTCGCGCATTTCCTCCATCCGCTTACGCATGGCCTTGGCGCGGTCCATGGAGACCTTGGGGTCAGGGAGAGGCAGACGACTTCTCCAACGATGAACGATATCCTCCCACGCACGTCCGTTGTCCAGCAACGGTTGGCCGAAACGCACCGCCCAAGACACTAAGTCGTGTCCGTTCTCCACTTTCTCTTCAACGCAATCAAAATTTACTTTGCGGAGATCGATCTCCATTGGTGCTTTTTCCACTAATGCATTTGCATCGCGGCAAATAACGATCACGTCAAGATCTTCCGAAGCGACCCCGGGCCGCACGGAAGATCCGATGGCTACGACCGAGACCACATTTGGATCTCTCCGCACCCGCTCTAGGAATGCAGTGAGCCATACCCTGGAACGGGCCGTGGGCCACCTGAGTATTGCAGTTCCCAGAGACTTCATGGTCACGATGAATTGCCGCTTTCGATGAGGTTTGCGACCGCGTTGATATATGATTCAATTCTGCCGGCCGTTTCCTCTGCTGCTAGTTCAGGGCCTTCAACATCCCCGTAGCTGACACTTTTGCGGAGTTCATTGAGGTCAAAAAGCAAGCCTGCAACATCCTCAAGCTGGTGCTCAACCGCCAGTTTTTCTGCGGCAGCAGCCCTAGCGGGATGCCTTTTCTCGATGATGGTGCCGTAGTGCAGGCAAGCGGCGTCGACGGCGGCTTCCAAAGCATAGAATCCATAGATCGAAAAATCGGCCCAATCGACCGGATCCTTCCAACAAGCGGCTTGGATGCGCTCAAGATGTCGCTTGGCTAGTTTCAGTTTGTCTGTTGCGGAAACCAAACTCTCAGCCTCCTTAAGCAGCTAGCTTGACCCCACTATAAGCGATGAGGTCAACGCGGCAGCGGGTCTGGAACGAATGCGCGGGTAAATCCAGCGCCCAACAGGAGTCCGGCCGTCGGCAAGAGGGATTGGCTCACGACCCCGTTTCGCAGAAGAATCTATCCATTCAACCAAGGCGTTCACCGTAGCTTGCGGAACCGGGGCTTTGCCGCCCGTATTTTGCCGCCCATGTCACCGCGTGGGCACGGGTGGACCGCCGCCCCATCTGCCCTACATGGCCATTCGAACAGAGGACGTGGTGCTCAGCCTCCCGGCGCTGCAAAGCGCTGGTAACGCCCCGATAGACGACCGCATCTACGACAAGATCGTACTTGATTGTGTCCCTGATTCCCATGAAATCCCCAAGGTTTCTGTCTGGCGACAGAAGGAATTGTGAATGGATTGCCCTTGTCCGTCAAGGCACTGCCGGGAACACTCCACAATTTTTTCAACCTATTGATTTAATTGGAGTAAATTCTGATTCGGCTTTTGCCCTAGACGGCGAGAATTTAGGGGAAGAGAGCCAACGCCAAAAACTGCTTTAAGATCGCCCCATTGAGCTGGTATTGCGCTTTCGCCCAACAAACTGTATTTATGTACAATCCTTCCACCTTATGCTAGTGACAAGACATGTCCGACCACAGCGCCATTGAGTGGACCAACGCCTCCTGGAACCCGGTCACCGGGTGTTCCAAGCTAAGCGCCGGATGCGACCACTGCTACACCGAACGCTTCTCGGAGCGCTTCCGCGGTGTGCCGGGCCACCCCTTTGAGCAGGGCTTCGACCTCACCTTGCGCCCGGAGCGCCTAGGCCAGCCCGAGCGCTGGCGGCGGCCGCGGCTCATCTTCGTGAACTCCATGAGCGACCTGTTCCACAAGGACATCCCCACGGAGTACATAGGCCGCGTGTTCAGCGCGATGGAACAGGCGGACTGGCGCACCAACCAAGTGCCCACCAAGCGCAGCTCCCTGATGCGGAGCTTCGTAAGCCAACGCTACGCGAATGGGTCCGCGCCACCCCACATCTGGCTTGGCGTCTCCATTGAGGACGTCTCCACGCTAAGCCGCCTGCGGCACCTGAAGCAGACGAATGCGGCAGTGCGCTTTGCGTCCCTCGAGCCGCTGCTCGGTCCTGTCGGCGCAGTTGATCTGAGCGGCATCCATTGGGTGATCGCCGACAGCGAAAGCGGCCCTGGTGTCCGGACGGTGGACGTGAAGTGGCTGAGTGATGTCCGTGACCAATGCCAAGCTCAAAGCGCGGCATTCTCGTTCAGGCAGTGGGGCGGAAAGACGCCGAAGTCCAGTAGGAGCATATTGGATGGGTGGAAATGGTTGGGATATCCCCCTGCAGGAGGGCGTGACAGCCAATGGCGGTTGAGAAACCGACATGGAGCAGCCGACGCACCGCCTTGGGCGGGGACTTAGCCGTGGCGTTGCAAGTTGCCGATGCAGCCGCTTTGCGTGGCCGTGTGTCAGGCAACGCACCGACCGATGCCCCAACCTTCATTGAGACGCAGTTCCCCGTCTCGCGCCTTTCCAAGGAGAGCTACAAGGAGCGCAAGGCCAACTACAGCCAGACGTTGACAGGGCTTGGCAAGTGGTGGGGGCGCAAGCCGCTGGTTTTGGTGCGGGCCGCGATCTTGGGTCTGCTGATGCCGGCCTCGAACGATCCGCGCAGGGACCGGGAGGTGTTTCTGGCGCTGCTCACGATGGACGAGGATGGCTTGCGGCGGCGCAAGAAAGGCAACATTCCGCTCAAGGAAGTACGCGGGCGGCTGTCGCCGGAGGAACGAAACGAGTGGTTTGCTTCAAGTTCGGCGCCTGACCGGCCTAAGCTCAAGCAAGGCACGAAGGCCGAAGGGCGGCAACGGTTGCAGCAGCTTGTCTTTGACCGCATGAGTTATGACGAGAAGCTCCGTTGGTGCAGCCGGCCGGAGCATCTGGATGGGCCTTCGCCGGAAGCCTGGAAGGCCATCAATGCGCATCTAGGCACAAGCGCCGCCAGCCTGCCGGAGTTGGTGCGGGAGTTGGGCAAGCGGCGTTTCGGGCGCATCCCGCGGGTGGGGGACGCCTTCTGCGGCGGCGGCAGCGTTCCCTTTGAGGCGGCCCGCATCGGCTGCGAGGCGTACGGTTCGGACCTGAACCCGGTGGCTGCGCTGCTCACTTGGGGCGCGTTGAACATCGTTGGCGGCGGCAAGGCGGTGGCGCAGCAAGTGCGCGAGGCGCAAACCGCCGTGTTCGAGGCCGTGGACCGGCAGGTGACGGAGTGGGGCATCGAACATGACGAAGACGGCTGGCGAGCGGACGCCTTTCTATATTGCACGGAAACCATCTGCCCGGAATGCGGCTGGCAAGTTCCCTTGGCGCCAAGCTGGGTGATCGGTGAAAAGACGCACACCCTCGCAAAGCTAACGCCGGAACAGGGCAAGAAGCGCTTTGCCATCGGCATTCACTCCGGTCAAAGCCGGGAGGCGCTGACGACAGCCCGCAACGCCGGCACCGTGCGGAACTCGCGGCTGGAGTGCCCGAATTGTCAGGCTTCGACGCCGATGGCCGCCATTCGCGGCGATCAGCGCGGCGGCGGCGGACGCGGCTACGGGCTGCGGCAGTGGCGGAATGACGACTTGGTGCCGCGCCCGCAGGACGTGTTTCAGGAAAGGCTCTACTGCGTGCGCTGGCGTTCGCCGGGAGAGAAAGCGCCAGCCGAGTACCGCAGCGTTGGCGACGCCGACTTGCAGCGGGAAGCCCGGGCGCTTGCCTTGCTGCAGGAACGTTTTGCTGGGTGGCAGGCGAAGGGCTGCATCCCAAGCCGGTCGATCACGCCGGGCCACAAGACCGATGAGCCGGTCCGAACGCGAGGATGGACGTATTGGCATCATCTGTTCAGGCCGCGGCAGCTATTGGTGCATGGCGCGTTGGCAGAGACATCGGCAGCGTCCAACCTGCCTATCGAAGCGAAGGCCGCATGTTTGCTCGGGCTAGGGCGGGTAGCGGACTGGAACAGCAAGCTGTCGCGGTGGTGGCCTGACCGAGCTGGCGAAAAAGTGATACAGACTTTCAGCAATCAGGCTTTGAACACTCTTGTGACGTTCGGCAGTCGTGGCGTCCTCACGTTGGTCGACTCATGGTACATCAGACAGCACGACACCCAAGTAGGGGGCAGCGGACAAGTGTTACCAATGGACGCTCGCAACGTCGCCAACAAGGCCGACATCTGGATTACGGACCCCCCCTACGCCGACGCGATCAACTACCACGAGCTTTCCGAATTCTTCCTGGCATGGTGTGGAAAGAGACTGCTGGAGTTGTTCCCACGCGGCTACACAGATAGCAAACGTGCCTTGGCCGTTCAAGGCACAGGTGCGGCTTTCCATCGCTCAATGGTGGAGAGCTACCGAAACCTAGCCGCGCACATGCCGGAAAACGGTGTGCAAGTGGTGATGTTCACCCACCAGGACGCGGCAATCTGGGCGGACCTGACCCTGATTCTATGGGCCGCGGGACTCCGCGTCACCGCGGCCTGGACCGTCGCTACGGAAACGCCTTTTGGCGTAAAGGAAGGCAACTACGTTCAAGGCACTGTACTCATGGTGTTGCGCAAGCAAACCTCCAGTGAAACGGCGTTCTTGGACGAAATCGTCCCCGAAGTGGAAGTTGAAGTGGAAGGTCAGCTCCAATCCATGCTCGAACTCGACGACCGTGACGACCCCAACTTCTCCGACGCCGACTACCAGCTCGCCGCCTACGCCGCGGCGCTGCGGGTGCTCACTCAATACGGCGCCATCGAGGACGTGGACATTGCCTACCAACTCTCCCGGGAACGCAGGCGCGGCGAACTCAACCCCATCGAGAAGATCATCGCCGACGCCGTGCGCACCGACAGCAACTTCCTCATCCCGGACAGCCTGCCCGACCACGTCTGGCGGTCCCTCGCCCCGGAGGAAAAGCTCTACCTCAAGGGCTTGGACATCGAACGCCACGGCGACTTTCGCTCCGGCGTCTATCAGGAGTTCGCCCGGGGGTTCGGCGTCCAGGACTACCGCCACCTGCTGCACACTGGCAAGGCCAACCAAACCCGCCTGAAGACCGCCTCCGAATTCAAGCGCGGCGGCAGCCTAGTCCGCCACGCCCTCTACGCCGTCTGGTGGGCCGCCGAGACGGGCGACACGGCGGAAAGCCTCACCTGGCTGCGCACCGAACTCCCCAACTACTGGCCGCAACGCGAAGCCCTCGCCGCTGTGCTACGCTACCTCGCAGCCTTGGAAATGGACCATTGGCAACAAGACGCCGCCGCCGCCCGCCTCGTCGCCGGCACCGTGGAGAACGACCATGTCTAGTCCCGTGAAAAACAAAATTCTGATCGATGCCAATACCAAATCAGAGCTGGATGCCTCCATCCAAGATTTGGATTCGATTGCACCCCAAAGAACGGACAGTAATAAGGAGGGAAGAGAACAATGGCTAGTGCATAAATTGCTTCAAGCGCTGCAGGAGAGGGGCTGCGTGGAGGCACCACTTCGCCTCTGCAAACGCGAATCGCCCGACTTCCTGCTAGAAACTATGACAAATGAAAACATCGAATTTGCCTCAGGCAATCTCGGATCACAACAGGGCGGAGGACACGGCTCCTTGACTATCGGAATAGAGGTTACTGAGGCCGTAGTTCAGGACTATGCGAAAGTGATGGCGTCCCCGGAAGTAAATGAACTCGGTGTCTTGGTTTCCCCGAGAGAATTCTATGTTGGCGATATGGCTGAGAAGGAGTTTGCTGCCTTGATAGACAGGGCTGTATGTCGTAAGCAAAGGAAGTTGTCTGGAAACTATGATAAGTTCGATAGAAATTGGTTGTTGGTCAAATTCCGTGGGCTGGCTCCGGCGGGAATTTCCGATAAAGATATTAAAAGGGCTCTTGAATTGACAAGTGGCCGATTAAGTAAGTACTGGGGTGAGGGTACGATGTTTGACGCTGTCTTCGTCCTCCTAGGGAATCACTTGCTGTTGTTCAATAAAATGACAGGCGAGAAATTTCATGACGTGCAGTTTCTCGAAGAGGATCGGCCGTGGTGGCAACAGCTTGTTCCAGAGGAAAAGTTGTATATTAAGGGGCTGGAATTGGAGCTAAATTACGAGATACATGTTGGTTTTAAGAACCCTTACACTGGAAAGAAAAGGGAAGATAGCAAAGAATCTGCAACCTCTGATACGATTGGTTCGGACTATTTTCAGAGGTTTCAAGAGTTAGCAAGTGAACTTGGCGTGACCGATTACGGCGTCCTTCTACAGCCGGGTTTGAGAGGCCAAGTGCGCATGAGGACCCCTTCGGAGTTTCGGGATGGCGAGTGGCAAGTTTCCTCGTTCGGGCGTGGGCTTGTAGGGCGCACTCTTTACGCCGTATGGAAGGTCGCTGAAACCGAGGACGTCTGGAAAGGCCGTGAGTGGCTAAAGAACAATGTTCCCGACTACCAAAATCATAAGGACACGATTTGGGTAATCCTCCTGAATCTAGCATCGATGTATTGTCCTTTTACCCAAATCGAGCGATGGCGTCGCGACGTTATCGCTGCCAACCTCATCCGTAATTCTATTGCATCGGTGAGAATGGCTCACTTTCAAGAGGGAAAACCCCTAACTTGGGAGGCGTAGGAGGACGAGGATGTCTAAACTCACGGCGAGCTCCTTAACAATAACATGCAGTATTTCATGGTCCAGTCGGCGATGGGCTTTGTCGCCAAGGCGTTGGGGCTTAGGCATGGAACGCCATGCAGTTTGCCTTGGAGTCCATAGCGGCGGTTATTCTGGAACCAACTGCGGGTAGGTGACAGCGGATGACGAAGACGGAACTGCGGGAGCTAATAGCTCAGGGCGAGAACTCCAGCATCGAGTTCAAGAGTGACAGGATCGACAATCGAGAGCTGGCGAAGGAGGTCGTCGCGCTCGCTAACCTCCGGGGTGGGCGGCTGTTGCTTGGCGTGGAAAATGACAGCGGCGTTAGCGGGCTCGCGAGGCGGGATGCGCTTGAGGCCGAGGGCACCAAGGGCAGCGGTAGGCGCACCTACCGGAAGCTGGAGGAATGGATTGTTCAAGCGTGCCGGGACAAGATACGCCCCGAGCTCATTCCCCACTTCGAGGTCATTCCCGATGTGGAGCCTGGTCGGGACGTGGCCGTTGTGCGGGTGGAGCGCGGTTGGACCGTGCATCACCTATGGCACAACCAACATCGCACCTACTACATTCGCGTCGGCAGCATCAACCGGGAAGCGAGCCCAGAGGAACTGGCGCGCCTGTTTCAGCAGCGCGGGGCCTACCGTCTGGAGCTTCAGCCGGTGTCCGGCACATCCGTGGTTCACTTGGACTGGTGCCGGCTGGTGGACTACTTCGTGCGCATCCGCGGCCAAGACTTGCCGGCAGACAGGTCCTCAACAGCGTTGCCCGAAGATCGAGAGCAGGAGTGGCACGACACCGAAGTGCTTGCTTGGCAACCACTCCTGGTGAATACGGAGCTACTGAGCGAGGATGCGCCTCATCCAACAACCGTCGCTGGTCTGATGCTGTTCGGCAGAAACCCCAACCGGTTCCTGCCGCATGCGAAGGTGGATGCAGCCGCATACTTCGGCACTGAGAAGGATTACGATGCACAGGAGCGTTGCACCATGCGCGGGCCAATTGCGCCTTTGCTCGCCGCAGACGGCTCGCTGCTCGAACCCGGTCTCGTGGAGCAGGCGATGGCGTTCATCAGGCGGAACATCGACACGGTTCGGCTTGAAGACGGAGTTCGCCGCCGGGAGCGGTGGGACTATCCGCCGGATGCGCTGCGCGAGACCATCGTCAACGCCATCGTCCACCGCGACTACTCGCTTTCCGGCACTGACATCGAAATCAGCATCTATGCGGACCGCTTGGAAGTCATCAGCCCCGGCCGTCTGCCAAACGGCATCACGCCGGAGCGGATGCGCGTTGGTTGCCGAAGCGCCCGCAACGAACTGCTGAAGGACGTGATGCGGGACTACGGTTATTTGGAGCACATGGGGATGGGTGTGCCGCGCAAAATCGTGCGCGGCATGAAGGAGCACAACGATACGGAGCCCGACTTGGTTGAAGAAGGAGAGCGGTTCACAGTGCGGTTGTGGAAGGAGCGGCCGGCCTAAGATGTTGCAGGGTCCAGCGTAGGCGAATCGGCATTGATCAAACGTTACTCATCCCGCCGCCAACCCCTAGACGCCAGCTTTCTTTCTAGGCGACTCGCCGGTGCCCAAACCTACGACCGCATCGCCGGCTACTTCTCATCCTCCATCCTAGAAATTGCCGGCGAGGCGCTGGAAACCGTCGCGGGCAAGATCCGCGTGGTCTGCAACTCGGGCCTTTTGCCGGCAGATGTGGAAGTGGCCAAGGCCGCTCAAGCCGCCATACGCCGCGAATGGTGCGGCTTCCGCCCGGAGGAATTTGGCGAGGCAGCTAAACCGCGCTTCAAGCGCCTCTACAACTTTCTGAATTCCGGCAAGATGGAGATTCGCGTGCTGCCCGATGAGGCGTTTGGCCTCATTCATGGGAAGGCCGGCGTCATCACCTTGGCGGACGGCAGCCGCACTTCCTTTCTGGGCAGCGCCAATGAATCCAAGGCGGCCTTCCGGCTCAACTACGAACTCGTATGGGAAGACGATTCGCCTAACGCGGTGGCTTGGGTTCAAGAGGAGTTCGACGCCCTTTGGTCGTCCTCCTTCGCGGCGCCGCTTGCGGATTTCGTCGTGCAGGACTTGGACCGACTGTCCCGGCGCGAGTTGGTGCGTGATGTGGAAGAGTGGCGGGATGAACCGGACCCCGCATCGGCGCTGGTGGAGGCGCCGGTCTATCGCCGGGAAGTTGGGCTTTGGGAGCATCAAAAGCATTTCGTCAAACTCGCCTTTGACGCCCATCGCGGAACGCACGGCGCTCGCTTGGTGCTGGCCGATCAGGTCGGTTTGGGCAAGACCCTGCAACTGGCCATGGCCGCCCAACTCATGGCGTTGGTGGGCGATGGCCCGGTGCTCGTGTTGGTGCCCAAGCCCTTGCTTCGCCAATGGCAGGACGAGCTTGACCTGTTGTTGGGGCTGCCGTCCGCCATCTGGAGCGGGCGCGGTTGGGTGGACGAACGGGGCATTGAGCATCCCAATACAGGGGAAGACGCCATTCGGCGCTGCCCGCGGCGGGTCGGCATCGTCTCCACCAGCCTGATCACCAGCAACTCCCAGGCTGTTGCGTTCCTGTTGGGCATGCACTTCGAGTGCGTCATCCTGGACGAGGCGCATCGGGCGCGGCGGCGGAATCTATCCGGCAGCCGGGTGCTTGCGTTTGAGCCCAACAACCTCCTGAGATTCCTGCGCGAGATTTCGCCCCGCACCAAGAGCCTGCTGTTGGCCACGGCGACGCCGGTGCAGCTGCACCCCATCGAGGCTTACGATCTGCTAGACGCCTTGGCCCAAGGTTCGTCCGCCGTGCTAGGCGGCCCCGGCAGCAAATGGCGCAGCGCCCCTCAGCCATCCTTGGATTTGCTGCTCGGCAAGGCCCCATTGCCAGAGGACTTGCACGAGCGTTGGGATTGGCTGCGCAACCCCCTCCCGCCCAGCTCGGAGGGGCGGGATTTTGAGGTTCTGCGGCGGTCGCTTTCCCTGCCGGACCAAGCCGCCTACGCCAACGGCAGTGCCCTTGAATCCCTGCGGCTGCCGGACCGGCAGCGCATCGACCGAGGCTTCACTCGCTTTATCGAGCGCCACAACCCCTACATCCGCGCCATCGTCCGGCGCACCCGCGAACATCTCGAAAACACCCAAGACCCGGAAACAGGGGAACCACTGCTCGCCCCAGTGCGCGTTCGGCTGCACGGCGAGTCCGAGGCGGACGCCATCCGGTTGCCGCCATTCCTAGAGGATGCCTATCGGCAAGCCGAGCATTTCTGCGGCCTGCTCGCCCAACGGGCGAACGCTGGCTTCTTTCGCACCCTGTTGCTGCGGCGCATGGGCAGCACGATGGAGGCCGGCCGCCTGACCGTCATCAAGATTCTGGAAGGCTGGGCGGACCTGGAGGATGAGGACGACGAGGACATGGCCGAGCCGTTCCGCGCCCTGACAAAGGACGAACGCCAAGTGCTGTCGCGGCTGGCGGATGCGATGGAAACGAATCGGGATCAGGACCCGAAGTGCGCCGCCGTCATGCGCCTGCTTGCGGAGGACAATTGGCTAAGGCATGGGTGCATCGTCTTCAGCCAGTATTACGACTCGGCGTGGTGGCTGGCGAATGCACTTGCCCGGCAAATGCCGAACGAGACCATCGGCCTTTACGCCGCCGCCAGCCGTTCCGGCCTGATGCGCCGGGGCGATTTCCAGCCCAAGCCCAGGGATGCCCTGAAGGACGCCGTACGCAAAGGCGAACTGCGGCTGCTGATCGGCACGGACGCCGCATCTGAGGGGCTGAACCTGCAGCGCTTGGGCGCCCTCATCAACTTGGACCTGCCTTGGAACCCGTCCCGCTTGGAGCAGCGCAAGGGCAGGATCCAACGCATCGGCCAGATCCGCCCTGAAGTCGATATCTACAACATGCGCTACGCCGGCTCGGTTGAGGACCGGGTCCATGATCTGCTCTCCGAACGCTTGGAGGACATCTCCCGGCTGTTCGGCCAGTTGCCGGACACCTTGGAGGACGTTTGGGTGAAGGTGGCCCTAGGCCAAGCGGAGGAAGCCAAGCGGACCATCGACCGGGTGCCGCAGCAGCATCCGTTCGAACTCCGGTATCACGAGGTCAAGCCCATCGATTGGGAATCCTGCGCCCGGGTGCTGGACAACGACGCCAAACGGCGCACCTTGGCGCAAGGTTGGCTATAAAGTCAACGAAGCGGCGGCTTGTCTCAGGAAGGCGAAATCTCGTCGCGGTCGCCAATCCAGCCGTCAATAGCGCCAAGCAACTCATCCACGCCAAGGCCGCTCACGGCGGAGAACAGTTGCGCCTTCGCCCCGTCGGCCAGCCGTTCCCGATAGCGGGCCAACGCCTGCATTTGCCGGCCGCGCTTCAGCTTGTCCGCCTTGTTCAGCAGAATGTGCAGGGGCATTTCCGCAGCGGTTGCCCAGCGAATCAGAGCTTCGTCATAGGCCATGCCGGGGTGCCGGATGTCGGTGACCAGAATGACGCCGGCCAATTGCTCGCGGCGGTTTAGGTACTCGTGTACCGCCTGCTGCCATTGCGCTTGGGCGCTGGCCGCAGCTTTGGCGTAGCCGTAGCCGGGCAGATCGACTAGGCGGGCGCCGCCCGGCAGGGCGAAGAAGTTGAGCATCCGAGTGCGGCCCGGAGTTTTGCTGGTGCGGGCGGTGGCGCGGCTGCCGGTCAGGCGGTTGAGCACACTGGACTTGCCGGCGTTGGAGCGGCCCGTCAGCGCCACCTCCGGCTGGTTTTCCGGGGGGCAGTGGGTTAGGTCTGGGGCGCTGGTCAGGAACTCCGCTGCAAGGCGCTTGCCTTCGGCCATCTTGATTCGCTCCGCTGGTATAATCCGCGCTTCCGTTTGGGGATTCTAAGCGTTCGCGCACGGGTTTCCCGGGCGGCATCGCCCCCTTGGGGCCTTGGTTTAAGGAGAATGCGCTCCATGCAGGTTCGCAATTGGCTGGTCGCCCTTAGCTTGTTGCTGGCCAGCGCCGCCCAAGGCGCGGGGGACCCGGCGGCCGGCAAGATCCTATCCTTGATCTGTGCCGCCTGCCATGGCATGGACGGGGCCACCAGCCTGCTGCCCACCTATCCCCATCTGGCTGGGCAGAGTGAGAAGTACCTGCTGCAGCAGCTCCAGAGCATCCAGTCCAATGAGCGGCAAATTTTGGAGATGACGGGCCAGTTGTTCGGCAAGTCGCCCCAGGATTTGGAGAACATCGCCGCCTACTACGCTTCCCTGCCCGGCAAGGTTTTGGCCGCGGATGGGGATGCCGAAGCCCTCGCCAAGGCCCAGGCCATTTACCGGGGTGGGGTGCTTGAGCGCGGCATTCCGGCTTGCGCCGCCTGCCATTCCCCGGCTGGCGAAGGCAACGCGCCGGCCGGCTTCCCTAGGCTGAGCGGCCAACCCGCCCCCTACACCGTGGCCCAGCTCAAGGCGTTCCGTGCAGGGCAGCGCACCACGGACGAGGGCTACGGCGGCATGATGCGCGATACGGCCCGCAGCCTCACGGACGGGGAAATCGACGCCTTGGCGCTCTACCTGCAAGGCCTGCCGGTGCCCCAGCCCGGGTCTTTTGCATGGCCGGGACGCTTTCAGTTTTCTGCGTCCGCCGGTGCCGAGGATGTGCAGGCAGGGGCCGCCGATTGAGGGGAGATAGGGACGAGCGGCGCCAATCAGGCCAGCCACATCCCCCCAAACCGAGCACAGGTCAATAGCCGAATGATGAGTGCGATGCCTTTGCGGTCTAACGGAGCGGGTCTTTCGGTGGCGGCTCAAGGGAAGCGCCACGACACGGCTTGGTAGTGCGTTCTTAACCGCAGAGGAAATCGAATCCATGATCCCATTTTCATTAGTCGCGCCGCGCCCTGCCACCGGTCCGAGGCGCCGGGTGGCCCTATGGCTGCCCGCTGTCGCTTGGTTCGCGGCCTGCTTGGCCCAGGCCCAGCCGCCAAGCTACATGGAAGGCACCCACTACGAGCGGCTGCCGGTGCCGGTGGAGACGGCGGCTGAGGGCGGCGTTGAGGTGGTCGAAGTGTTCAGCTACGTCTGCGTTCATTGCTACACGCTTGACCCGCTGCTGGAGGAATGGCGTGCCGGGCTTGCCGGTGACGTGTTCTTTCGGCGGGTGCCGGCGGTGTTCGGCAGGGGTTGGGCGCAGGTGGCTCGGCTGTTCTACGCCGCGCAGGTGCTCGGCGTATTGGACGCCGTGCATGTTCCGGTGTTTCAGGCCATTCACCAACGCGGCCTGAACCTGACCGACCCGGCGGTGTCCGCTTCCTTGTTGCGCGAAGTGGCCGGCGTGGACCGGGACAGCTTCGACGACGCCTTCACCTCCTTTAGCGTGGAGACCAAGTTGCAGCAGGCGGTTGCCTTGAGCAAAGCCTACCGCATCACTGGCGTGCCCACGTTGATCGTCAACGGCAAGTTCCGCATCGACAGCAAAATGGCCGGCAATTACCAGAAGATGCTCGAAATTGCAGACTTCCTGATAGAAGCGGAACGCCGGACGGGCACGGCAGCGGCCGCCAAAGCTGGCGAGTAGCCCGCAGACGTTGCTAAGCCGCTCGCGGCGGAATGAAGTGTCGGCAATTTCAACAAGCCGCAAACCTTTGAAGGTCGCCAACGGGGTGCTTGCAAAGCCGGCGAGAAGCCCGGCCATCTTCCCCGAGGCGGGTACAGCGCAATGCAATGCCTTTGCCGTCAACCAGTCGCAAGCCCCTTGCGGAAACGCCCGTTGCGGCTTGGCCGTCGCTGCGCCGCTGGTTGCCTTCGGCAGGGCCGCTGCCTTGGCGCTTGGGGGCGTCCGTTGAGGCACGGGGGCTAACGCCATGCCTTTTGCTGCCGCGGTCGGTACGCCACGGGGCCAGGCTGCGTCGGGCGCCATGCCGGTTTCCCGGCGTTCGGCGGCGGGTTCTCTCAAGTTGCTCAGCTTCAACATCCAAGTGGGCATCCGCACCAACCGCTACCGGCAATACTTCACCAACGGCTGGAAGCACGTTCTGCCCCATTTCCACCAATGGCGCAATTTGGAGCGCATCGCCAAAGTAGTGGCTGGATACGATTTGGTGGCCCTGCAGGAGGTCGATGGCGGCAGCCTGCGTAGCGGCTTCGTCAACCAAGTGGAGTACCTCGCCGCCGAGGCTGGCTTCCCCTATTGGTACGCCCAGCTCAACCGGGACCTCGGCCTGTTGGCCCAGCACGGCAATGGCTTGCTCACCAGGGTGGCGCCCTTGGGTTTGGAGGACCATAAGCTGCCAGGGGCCATTCCGGGGCGCGGCGCCATCGTGGCGCGGATGCCCTGCGGAGGCCAGGAAATTCTGGTGGTGCTGCTGCACCTGTCCTTGGGCGGACGTTCCCGCCAGCGGCAATTGGCCTATGTGCGGGAATTGATCCATGGCGAAAGCCATGTGGTGGTGATGGGGGACATGAACAGCCATTTGTCCCGATTGCTGTCCCGGTCGCCACTGTGGGATACGTCCCTGCGCCCGGCGGCCCCGTCGCAACCCACTTGGCCGGCTTGGCGTCCAGCCTTCGCCTTGGACCATGTGCTGGTCACCCCCGGCATCCGCGTGGACGACCATGAAGTGCTGGACTGCGATCTGTCCGACCATCGCCCCATCGCCGTATCCTTGAGCCCGCGTTGAAGGGAGGGAGCCTTGTCCGCCGCAGCGCCAAAGGAGCAGGAGTTCGATGCAAGCTGGCGCTTCGAGCAAAAGGAGTGGCTGGACGCCTTGGACGATGTCCTGGAGATGCGCGGCGAGGAGGAGGCCAAGGCGCTGCTGCTGAGCCTGCAGCAATACTTAAGCCGCCAAGGGGTGGTGCTGACCGAGGCCGCCCTCAACACGCCCTACAAGAACACCATCGACCTTAAAGACCAGCCGCAGTATCCCGGCGACATCGAACGGGAGACCCGCCTTGCCAACATCATCCGCTGGAACGCCGTGGCGATGGTGCTGCAGGCGTTCGACAGCGGCTCCGGCGTGGGCGGCCACATCGCCACGTACTTGTCGGCGGCCACCATGATGGAAGTGGGCCTGAACCATGTGTTTCGGGCTGGGGACGCTCCCGGCGAAGGGGACCAAGTGCATTTTCAGGCCCACACCTCCCCCGGAGTCTATGCCCGCGCCTATTTGGAGGGCCGCCTGAGCGAAGCGCAGCTGCGCAACTTCCGCCGGGAGCTGGGCGAAGGCGGCGGCCTGCCCTCCTATCCGCATCCGCGCCGCCTGCCTTGGTTTTGGATGATGCCCACCGCCAGCATGGGGCTTTCCACCCCCTGCGCCATCTATCAAGCCCGATTCGCCAAGTATCTGGAAAGCCGGGGGCTGAAGAAGCCTGGCGACGGCAAGATCTGGGCGTTCATCGGCGACGGCGAGGCGGACGAACCGGAGGTGCTGGGCACCATCAACATCGCCAGCCGCGAGGAGTTGGACAACTTGGTGGTGGTGGTCAACTGCAACCTGCAGCGCCTCGACGGCCCGGTGCGCGGCAACGGCAAGATCATTCAGGAGCTGGAGCGCGCCTTCCGCGGTGCCGACTGGCATGTCATCAAGGTGATTTGGGGCAGCGGCTGGGACCCCATTCTTGCCCGTGATGTCAACGGTGTTCTGCAGGAGCGGATGGAGCAGGCGGTGGACGGGGATTATCAGATGTACACGGTCTCGCCGGGCGACGCGGTGCGCGAGCACTGGGTGGAGCACACGCCCGAACTGCGCGAACTGATGAAAACCCTGACGGACGAAGAGGTGCGCTCCATCAAGCGCGGCGGCCAAGACCATCAGAAGATCTACGCCGCGTTCAAGCAGGCGGCGGAAGTGCGCGGCAAGCCCTGCGCCGTGCTGCTGAAAACGGTCAAGGGCGACGGCTTGGGGCCGGGCGCCGAGGGCAGCAATACGGTGCATCAGAAGAAGCACCTCAGCTCAGAGGAGCGACGCGAACTCGCCAAGCGCTTCGACATCCCCTTGGCGGATGAGGCGGTGCTGGCCGCGGACTTCTACCGTCCACCGGAGGACGCCCCGGAAATTCGCTATCTCAAGGAGCGGCGCGGCAACCTCGGCGGCTGCATCCCTAAGCGGCAGGTTCAATGCGCGCGGTTGGAGGCGCCGGCCTTGGAACTCTTTGCGAACATGCTGAAGGGTTCGGCGCGGGAGGCTTCCACCACCATGGTGGTGGTGCGCATGCTGTCCCGGCTGCTCAGGGACAAGACCTTGGGCCGTTACATCGTGCCCATCGTCCCGGACGAAGCGCGCACCTTCGGCATGGACGGCCTGTTTCCCCAGGCCGGCATCTACTCTCCGGAGGGCCAGCGCTACCAGCCGGTGGATGCCGACACACTCGCCCCCTACAAGGAGTCCAAGGATGGCCAAATCCTGCAGGAGGGCATCTGCGAGACCGGCGCCATGGCCTCCTTCCTGGCGGCCGGCACCGCCTACGCCAACTACGGCCTGCCGATGATTCCCTTCTACATCTTCTACTCCATCTTCGGGTTTCAGCGGGTGGGGGACATGATTTGGGCCTGCGGGGACATGATGTGCAAGGGCTTCCTGCTCGGCGGCACGTCCGGGCGCACCACCCTGAACGGCGAGGGGGTGCAGCATCAGGACGGCCACTCGCAACTGGTGGCCAGCACCATTCCCAACCTGAAAAGCTATGACCCGGCCTTCGCCTATGAGATCGCGCTCATCGTCCGGGACGGCATTTGGGCCATGTACCAAGAGCAGGCGGACCTGTTTTATTACATTACGCTGACCAACCAAACCTACCCCATGCCGCCCATGCCGGAGGGCGTGGAGGAAGGGGTGCTGCGGGGCATGTACTGCTTTGCCCGGCAAGCGGGGGCCGAGGTCAACCTGTTTGGCAGTGGCGCGGTGATGGCGGAGGTGCTGCGGGCGCGGGACTTGCTGGCGGAGGTGGGTGTGCGCAGCAACGTCTGGAGCGTGACCAGCTACAACGAGTTGGCCCGTCAAGCCCGCCAAGTGGAGCGGCGCCGGCTGCTGCGCTTGGGCGACTGCCACGAGGGCCCCTATGTGCAGTCCTTGCTGGCCGGGGAGAGCGGCGTCTTCGTGGCGGCTTCGGACTACATGAAGGCCCTGCCGGGCATGATCTCGCCTTGGGTGCCCGGCCCCTACACCGTGCTCGGTACCGACGGCTTCGGCCTTTCCGAGTCCCGCCAACGCCTGCGGGACTACTTCGAGGTGTCTGGGGAGTGGGTCGCCTTCGCGGCGCTTTCAACCTTGGCGCAGAACAACCACGCGCCGCGGGCGACAGCGTTGGCGTTCGCCACCCAGCATGGGCTGGATCTCGAGCAGGCTGGGCCGGTCTAAGGTCCGCCAACCCCAATGGCCTTCCAACGACAGACTAGGGATGGCTTTTCTAGCCAGCGCCTATGAGCCGGCCCGGTGTCAGCCGCCTCAGATGCTGGTAGCAGGCTCTAGTGCCTTTGCCCCAGGAGGGCCGGCCCAGCTGAGCGCTTCGGCCCGCCTAGTGCCGTGTTCGGAGCAGGCCGGCCTGGTCCGCCTCCTGCAAAATGGCGGTGAGCAGGCTCTTCGCAGCCGTCGTCTCATCCGTGCCCGCTGCGCCGGTCTTGGAACTGATGCCTGGCACACGCGCGATCATCAGGTCGCCGGAGATGGAATAGACGCCGGAATAACGCCGGCCCCCATAGTCAACGGGAAGTTGCGTCGGTGGTGTGGCCATGTCCTCAATCATCGGTTGGTTGGGATTTGCCGGCTAAGATAGCACGAGCGGGCGTTGGACCCCCAAGGACATCATGAACCCCGGTGTGCTATTAGACGCTGACCAAGGTGAACTCACCCGCGTCCTGTGACATACTCCCCCTCACACTCTCATCAGCAAAGGAGAAATTCAATGAGCGCAGACGGCACTTGGAAGACCACCATGCAGACGCCCATGGGCCCGCAGCAGGGCACCTTGGAGCTGCAAACGGACGGCAACACGCTGACCGGCAAACTGAGCGGCGCCCAAGGACAGATCGAAATCAGGGACGGCACGGTTGACGGCAACTCCCTGTCCTGGAAGGGGGACATCACCACCCCCATGGCGATGACCTTGGAGTTCACCGCCACAGTCGATGGCGATGAGATCAGCGGCAACGTCAAGCTCGGTGCCTTTGGCAACGCCGCCCTTACCGGCACCCGCGCCTGACTTGAATCATCGTTAGGCCGCCCCGCCTCCTCCCGGGGGCCTCGGCGCTTTTCGTGGGGCGCGGCTTTATGGAGACCAGAAACGGATTCGCCGGCAGCGTCGGCAACACGCCGCTGATCCGCATCCCCATGCTGTGCGAGGCCACTGGCTGCGAGATTTTGGGCAAGGCGGAGTTCCTCAACCCCGGCGGTTCCGTGAAGGACAGGGCCGCCCTTTGGATGGTGCGCGAACATGAGAAAAGCGGTGCCCTAGGGCCTGGCGGCGCCGTGGTGGAGGGCACCGCTGGCAACACCGGCATCGGTCTGGCCCATGTGTGCAATGAACGGGGCTACCCGTGCATCATCTACATGCCGGACAACCAATCCCAAGAGAAGGTGGATATCCTGAAGACCTTGGGCGCGGATGTGCGGGTGGTGCCCACCGTGCCCTATCGGGACGAGATGAACTACCAAAAACAAGCCGGCCGCTACGCTGCCGAACTGCCGAACGCAGTTTGGGCCAACCAATTCGACAACACCGCCAACCGCTTGGCGCACTATGCGTCCACCGGCCCGGAGATCTGGGCGCAGACTGGCGGCGCTCTGGATGCCTTCACCTGCTCCGTCGGCACCGGCGGCACCCTAGCTGGGGTGTCCCGCTACCTCAAGGAGCGCAATCCCAACATCAAGATAGTGCTGGCGGACCCCCACGGCAGCGCCCTCTACAATTGGGTGAAGACCGGCGAGGCGGTGATGACGCCGGGGCCCTCCATCACCGAGGGCATCGGCAACAGCCGGGTGACGGACAACTTGGCCGGCACCGAAATCGATGACGCCGTGCAGGTCAACGATCAGGACATGGTGGAGATGGTTTACGCCCTGCTGCGCCGGCAGGGCTGGTTCTTCGGCTCAAGCACCGGCATCAACCTGTGCGCCGCAGTGCGCGTGGCCAAGGAGATGGGGGCGGGCCACACCGTTGTCACCGTGCTCACGGACACTGGCCACAAGTACCAATCCAGCCTGTTCAACCAGGAGTTTCTAGCCCAGCGGAACCTAGGGTCTGTTAACCAGCCCTAGGGCACCTCGCCGCGCACATAGTGCTGCAGTTGCTCGATGGTGTCCGCCTGCTCGTCGATGATGGCGGAGAACAGGTCGCGCAGGCTCAGCATACCGGTGACCTCGCCATCGTCGATAACCGGCAGGTGGCGGATGTGGTGGCGCTTCATCAAGGCCACGCAATCGTCAATGTGCATGGCGGAAGTGACCGAGATCAACCGGGTGGTCATGATTTCCGCAACTACGGCGGCCTTTGAGGACTTGTCCTTGAGGATCACCTTGCGGGTGTAGTCCCGTTCGGAAATGATCCCGACGGGCCGGCCTTCCTCCATCACCAGCAGTGCGCCCACTTCCTTTTCCGCCATTTGCGCGATGGCGTTGTAAACCGTTTCGTTGGGGGTCACGCTGAAGATGTGACCGCCCTTGTGCTTGAGGATGTTGTTCACCAGTTGCACAGCTGCCTCCCTTGCCGGTCATCCGCTGTCAGTGGGCGTCAATCTGCCATGCTTGGTGCGGAAATGAAAGCCGGCCGAAATGCGGCGCGGCCGCCGGTGTTTAGGGGGCTTGCCTGTCCTGGCCCCTGAAGCCGTAGGTTTCGGCCACTTCCGACACCCTGAACTTGCCGCCAGAGCGGGCCATGATGTTCGGTCCCATGGCCTGGGGCGGCGGGTCATCACGCCTAATTGCGGGACAGGACACTAGGGCGGCAAGACCTATTGGCTGGCGGGAATTGATGGCGAATGGAGATTTTATTGGACGGGAAGCGCAACATCGGCTACCTTGGTAAGACGCTTGGTCGGGAAAGGTGCGCAAGCGTTCCGTCGCGCAGCGGTCCAGCGGGTGCTCCATGTCAGGAACCTATCTAAAAAAATTTGGTCTCAAGGTGACCCTGCCGCGCCTCAAGGTGCTTGAAGTGTTGGAGAGTGCGGAGCCGCATCACGTCAGCGCGGAAGACGTCTATCGGCGCTTGATCGAGCAGGATGAATCGGTGGGGCTGGCCACGGTGTATCGGGTGCTCACGCAGCTTGAGGCGGCCGGCATCGTGGAGCGCCACAACTTTGATGACGGCCATGCGGTCTATGAGTTGGCGACGGCGGAGCACCACGACCACATGGTCGATGTCGATACTGGCCAAGTCACGGAATTCGTCAATGAGCGCATTGAGACCCTGCAGAAGGAAATCGCCACCGCCCACGGCTTTGAACTGATGGACCATGATCTGGTCCTCTACGTCCGCAAGAAGCCCTCCGCGGAGTGACCGGCTCAGCCAACCGCGCACTCGGCACCATCTAGAGGCCGCGCGACCAACCCGAATGCAGGCCCTGTACAGCTGGCCGTCCGCTCGGCGATTGACCGGGGCGGCGCGGTCAACCTTGGTGCGTCCATCGCGAAAAGGCGTGTTCACAGCTTGCAAATGAGAATGGATTGTATTCCAATGCACCCCCACAATCCGTAGCCATGCCCACCCCTCTGCGCCCTCGTGACCTGCGGCCTGGCGAACGGGCTCGTGTTGTCGGCTACGCCGATCAGTCGCTCTACAGCCAGCGGTTGGTCAGCTTGGGCCTGACGGCCGGCACCGAGCTTGAGATGCGACGTCGGGCGCCTCTTGGCGACCCGGTGGAAATTCGCTTTCGCGGTTATTCCCTGGCCTTGCGGCCGTCGGAAGCGGACTGCCTGCTCTTGGAGAGAACATGACCACCGTCGCCCTAGCCGGAAACCCCAATTGCGGCAAGACGACGTTGTTCAATGCCCTCACCGGCGCCCGGCAACGGGTGGGCAACTGGCCCGGCGTCACCGTGGAGCGCAAGACCGGCGGATATCGCGGTGCCGATGGCGAAGTGGCGGTGCTGGATCTGCCGGGCCTCTACGCCTTGGACGATGCCGGCGACGCCATTGACGAGCGCATCGCCCGGCGATACTTGACGAAAGGCCAAGCGGATGTGGTGGTCAACGTGGTGGATGTCTCCTCCCTCGGACGCGGCCTTTACCTGACCTTGGAGTTTCTGGAGCGCGGCCATCCCATGGTGGTGGCGTTGAACATGATGGATGTGGCCAAGCGGAGCGGCCTGCATATTGACGTGGAGGCGCTGTCGCGCCGTTTGGGGTGCCCGGTCATGCCCATCGTCGCCAGCCGTGGGCGCGGCTTGGCGGCGCTGAAGAAGGCCGTCGAAGCGGTTGCCGGCAAGAACGGCGGCGGTGCGCGGAGAACGCCCCTCGATGCGCAGACCCGCTTCCGCCACATCGACCGGCTGCTCGGCGAATGCGTCTCGCAAGCGCCGGCCAAGCAGCGGACGTTCGGGGCGTCGGGGCAGCCAAGGTCCGCCACGGACCGCATCGATGCGGTGGCGCTCAACCGCTACCTCGCCTTTCCGATCTTTCTTGGCGTCATGTACCTCATGTTCATGTTCTCCATCAATGTCGGCTCGGCGTTCATCGACTTCTTCGACCTGACCGGATCGGCGCTGTTGGTGGAGGGGCCGCGCCGCCTGTTCATGAGCTGGGGGCTGCCGGCTTGGCTGACCGTCCTGCTGGCCGACGGGGTTGGCGGTGGCGCGGCCTTGGTGGCCACCTTCATTCCGGTCATCGGCTGCCTGTTCCTAGCCCTTTCCCTGATCGAGGACTCCGGCTACATGGCTCGGGTGGCCTTCATCGTCGATCGGCTCATGCGCGGCTTGGGGCTACCGGGGAAGTCCTTCGTGCCCTTGATCGTCGGCTTCGGCTGCAACGTGCCGGCGGTGATGGCCACCCGGACCTTGGAAAACGAGCCGGACCGCATCCTGACCGCCATCATGGCCCCCTACATGTCCTGCGGTGCCCGGCTGACCGTCTATGCCTTGTTCGCCGCCGCCTTTTTTCCCAACAACGGTCAGAACATCGTCTTCGGCCTGTACCTGATCGGCATCATCCTGGCCGTGCTGTCCGCCCTGATCGTCAAGAAGCGCCTCATCAAGGCGCCGCCAAGCACCTATGTGATGGAGCTGCCCAGCTATCATCTGCCCACTCTGCGGGGCATCGCCATCCAGACTTGGCAACGGCTCAAGGGGTTCGTGCTGCGCGCCGGAAAGGCCATCGTGTTGGTGGTGGTGGTGCTGAACGCGGTCAACTCCATCGGCGTGGACGGCTCCATCGGCAACGAAAACACCGAAAACTCCTTGCTGTCCGTAGTCGGCAAGAGCATCACCCCGGTCTTCCATCCCATGGGCATCGACCAGGACAACTGGCCGGCCACGGTGGGCATCTTCACCGGCATCTTTGCCAAGGAGGTGGTGGTGGGCACCTTGGATGCCCTCTACGCCCCGGCCCAAGCCGCCGCCAGTGGAGACCTGATGGACACTTTGGCGCAAGCCCTCGCCAGCATACCGCGCAACCTAGGCGAATTGGGCGGCGCGCTGGCGGATCCCTTGGGCTTGGACATCGGCAGCGTCGAAAGTGCGGAGCAGGCAGCGGCGGAGCAGGAGGTGGCCTTGGGCACCATCGCCGCCATGCGGGCTCTGTTTCACGGTGAAATCGGCGCCTTCAGCTACCTGCTGTTCATCCTGCTCTACATGCCCTGCGTGGCCACCGTGGGGGTCATTTACAAGGAAATCGGCGCTTTTTGGGCGGTCTTCTCCACTGGCTGGTCCTTGGTCATGGCCTACAGCGCCGCAGTGGTGTGCTACCAAATCGGCACCTTCGGCGCCGACCCGGCGGCCGCTTTGGGCTGGCTGGCCTTCGCCGTCGCTCTGGCCGCCGCGGCATTCGGCACCCTGCTGCATTGGGGCCAAAGGCGCCGTGCGAGTCACTTGATCCCTCTGCTGGAGGTGCATTGAAGTTGGGGGCACGCTCAATGCCGGATATGTTGACCGCGCTTGCCGAGCAGTTGGGCGATAAGCCCGCGCTGATCGATGATCGGCCCGACGGCGATTCGCTGCGTTGGAGCTACGCGGAGTTGGAGGCCAACGCCAACCGCTTGGCCCGCGTCTTCCTGACGCAAGGCGTCCGGCCGGGGGACAAAGTTCTGTGGTGCGGGAAAAACGCCCTATGGCCTGTGGCCTGCGGCCATGCGGCGCGCAAGGCGGCGGCGGTGTCGGTGCCGTTGAACTATCGGCTCACCGATGAGGAGGCGGCATACGTCACCCACAACTCGGACGCCAAGATCGCCTTCATCGACGCCGAGTACGCCGCGTTGTTCAGGCGGATTCGCGGCGAGGCGCCGCAGCTGGCCCATGTGATCGTCTTCGACGGTGCTGCGGATGAGGGCCAGCTGAACGCGGCGGAACTGATGGCCGGTGTCGAGGACGGTCCCGTGCAGGTCGAAGCCGACTTGGCGACGGCCGGCACGATGATCTACACCTCGGGCACCACCGGCAAACCGAAGGGCGCGGTGCGCACCAGCGCCGGCGACCCAACCCAATTGGCCAAGATGCTGGAGATCTTTGGCTGGCGGCCGGACGATACCTATCTGACCACCGGCCCGCTGTACCACTCCGGCCCTGGGGGTTTCCTGAGCTTCGCGCAGCTGATGGGCAACACCTCCATCCTGCAGCGGACCTTCGACGCCGAGGATTGGCTGCGCCTCGTGGACAAGTATCGGGTCACCGCCACCTTCTCCGCCCCCACCCCCATCCGCCGCATCTGTCAACTGCCGGATGCGGTGCTCGGCCGCTATAAGCGGGACAGCCTGCGTCTCTTGGTCGCCAACGCGGCGCCCTGGTCCTATGCACTGAAATTGGAATACTTGGAGCGCTTTCCTGAGCGCTCCCTTTTCGAGGTCTATGGCTCCACCGAACTGGGCGTCAATACCATCATGACGCCGGAGTTCCAGCGCGGCAAACCGGGCTCCTGCGGCCGACCGGCGCCTGGCGTGGAAATCCGCCTCTATGCGGAGAACGGTGGCGTGGTGGACCAACCGCACCAACCGGGAGAACTGTTCGTCCGCTCCGCCGGCATGTTCCGCTCCTACCACAAGGCCCACGACAAGTTCTTGGAGGACCGGCGCGATGGTTGGCAGACGGTGGGGGACATCGCCTATTTCGACGAAGACGGCTTCTACTACATTTGTGACCGTAAGAAGGACATGATCATCTCTGGCGGCGTGAACATCTATCCCGCCGAGGTGGAGCACGCCTTGGAGAACCATCCGGATGTGCTGGAGGCCGCCGTGTTCGGCATTCCCAGCGAGGAGTGGGGGGAAAGCGTCCACGCCGTGTTGGTGGCCCGTCCGGCGTCGGGGCTGGAAGCCGCCGCCGTGCAGAACTTCGCTCGGGAGCACTTGGCCGGCTACAAGATTCCTAGAACCCTGGCCTTCGTCGATGAAATCCCCAAGACCGGCTCGGGCAAAATTCTCAAGCGCGAACTACGCGCACCGTTTTGGAAGGACCAAAGCGCTCACCTAGGTTAGGGCCAACCCAGACAGTGGCAGCAGGGCACTAGAGCCCATCAACGCTCCTTGCCCTCCTTCCGCAGTAGGCGCTGATATCGCTCATGGTGGCGGCGGTAGGCTAGGTCGTCGCCGCTTTGGCGGGCGATGCGGGCTAGGTTGTAGTGGGCGTCGGGCACTTTCGGGGCCTTTTGGTAGAAGCCCGCCGCCAGTTCGGGTTCGTTGAGTTCGTCAAACAGGGTGCCTAGGTTGTAGTAGGCCAGTTGGTGCTCGGGGGCCGCTTGCACGGCCATTTCGTAGTGGCTCTTGGCGTTCTTTAGGTTGCCCTTGAGCTGGTAGAGGCGGCCGATGTTGACGTGTGCGTCCGCATTGCCGAGGTCCACCTCCAAGGCGCGGCTGTAGGCCTCGAAGGCCTTGGCGACGTCCAGCTCCTCCAAATCCACGCCCAATTGCCGCCACTCGTCGCTGCTGAGATCGTCACCGTCACCGGAGTCTTCATTCAGGTAGGTCCACAGGGGCTGCACGGTGTCGGCAGCGGTCGCGGAATGTGCTGCAAACTGCAGGCACTCTTGGCCTGTTTTTGCATCCCAAACCCGATCTTCGCTGCACACCACCACCGCGCCGCTTTGGGCGGAGATGCGCACCGAGGAAAGCACTGCCGCCGGATCGACTCCGGCCTTCAGGCTGGCCAGCGCCCGAAACAGGTCCCGGGGGCTGATGCCGGAGTCCAGCAGGCTCTTGGCGGTGCGCAGCAGAACGACGTCTTGGAAGCCGAAGCGGTATTCCCCTTTCGGCCCCTTGTGCGGCGCTAGAAGGTTGCGGCGAACATAGTGGCGCACCTGGTTCGGCGCCATCC
Source organism: uncultured Pseudomonadales bacterium (assembly GCA_958296025.1). Lineage (GTDB taxonomy): Bacteria > Pseudomonadota > Gammaproteobacteria > Pseudomonadales > Azotimanducaceae > Azophilus. The sequence goes on along the minus strand of OY282430.1, from coordinate 2,823,709 downwards.
CCACCAAATGGGCGACCTTTTGGGTGCTGTAGCCTTTTTCGGCTGGCTTGTCATCTGGTTGGGCCCCGTAGAGGTTCATGGTTCAGCGCCGCTGCTTCAGCGCTTCCCGCAGTGCCGCGAGTTGCTCTACGGTGATCTGCTGAAAACCGGGGATGAAGCAAGGTGGGCCTTCGTGGCTATCCCCAAAGCCGAAGGGCGTCAGGGCGCGAATGACGTCGTGCCGGCAAACGGACATGCTATTCAAGGATTCGTAAATGATCGGATCGTTGCGGCGCAGGCCGGGGCAACGGTGCTTGAATTGAACCAAGTAGTGTTGTTTTCGGTCCAGCCGGAAGATGACATGGCGTTCATCGAGAACTTTGACCTCCCGGATGCGGTGCCGGGACACGCATTGCTGCTCGCCGGGGTAGTCCGACGCCGCCGGCGCGGAAAGTATGGCCTCCACCTCCGCCGGCAAGCCCGCCGGCTCTTCCTCTCCGGTGGATGTCGAAGCGCCGGCAGCCGCGTCCGCGGCGGCCCCATGTTGCGCTTCGGCCTCCGCCGCCGCTTCGGCGCCCGCCGGGGCAGCCCCTAGGGCCGCCAGCAAGATGAACGCCAAAAACGGATTCCTGAACGCACCACGCATTTCCTTGCCTACTTTACTCCAACTGAGCAGCCAACGGTTCCGTCAATGGGCAGCTTGCGGCCGGCGGCGTCCTGAGCGGGAATGCGCATGGGCGGACTATAGCCCGATGTCCTCCCGTTCGGCCAGCGCCCAAGCTTGGAGGGCATCGCGGTGCCTGTCAACGGCGGTGGCGCGGCGGGCGGGCAATCAGGAAGCAGCCGGAGCCTAAGAGCGCCAGCAGGGCGAGCAGGGTGAAGCCGCCGCGGTAGTTCCCGGCGATGTCGGCCATGTAGCCGGCCACGATGGGGCCGCCGGACATGCCCAGCATCACGATCAGCGACGAGAAGCCCAAGATGGTGCCGAACGACGAGGGACCGAAGTAGTCTGCCCGCAAAGCCACCATCTGCGGCCCGCGCACCCCCCAGGCGACGCCGTGCAGCAAACTGAACAGCACCACCATCCATGGGTTGGCGGCGTAGGCCACCAGGAGCAGGCCCAGGCAGTGGGCGACCATGCAGAACGCGCAGATGAGGCGCTTGTTGAAGCGGTCCCCCAAATAGCCGCCGGCCACTTGGCCGGCCATTTGGCAGGCGGTCATCAGCGCCACGATGAGGCCCGCCGCCGCTAGGGAGTAGCCCAAGCCTTCGGTCAGGTGCGGGACCAGATGCACTATCAGGGAGGACACGGTCAACAGCGCGAAGGCATGACCGAAGGAGATCAGCCAAAAGGTCCAGGTGCGCATGGCTTCCCGGGCGGTGAAGTCCCGCTCGGACGGCATTGCGGATTTGCCGTCGTCCCCGCTGCGGCGCTGGCCGTCCGGCACCTCGCCGTGGTCCTGCGGCCGGTGGCGCACCAAACGCGCCAAGGGCAAGCCGAGGACGATGACCGCAATGCCGGAGAAAAACGCCGTGGCCCGCCAGCCAAACGCCTCCAGACAGAGAATGATCAAGGGCACCGAAAGGCCGCCAAGGGAGTAGCCCATTTGGGAGAGTGACACGGCCTTGGCGCGGTGCTGATCGAACCAATGCACCAAGGGCACCATGAGGGTGGCGAAGCCGCCCAGGCTGGAGCCTACCGCGATCAGCGCGAAGGTGAGGTAAAAGCCCAGCAGCGAATCCACTTGGCTGAACAGCATGAAGCCGATGCCGAACACCAGGATGCCTATGCAGAGGATGATGCGCGGCCCGAAACGATCCACCAGCCAGCCCTGCAGGGGGCCGAGGATGCCGCTCTCGATCCGGGTCAGGGCGAAGGCGCCGGCCAGCACGGTCTTGCTCCAGCCGAAATCCCCTTGCAGCATCACCAGATAGGGGCCGTAGGACTGCATGAACAGGGTGGCGGTCAGCCAATGCAGGCCGCTGCTGGCGGCGACGATCCACCAGCCGTAAAACACCCGCCCCGCAGGACGCAGGAGGTCATTGAGGCTAGCAGCTAATTTGCGCACAAAAGAACGCCCGGCATGGTGTTGCGCCCGCTCCGCGACGCTCCAAAAACCAACGCCAGGGATGCCGTTTGGCTTAACGCCTAACTCGCGAGGCGAGTTCCCCCGCATTCGAGCTAAACAAACCCATATTCCGGATCGGCAATCAGCGGTTGTTGGGGGAGGCCGCCTCCGCCAGCTTTTGCAGGCCCCCCAGCATGGACACCGGCAGCGGGAACACGATGGTGGAGCTCTTCTCTCCGGCGATTTCCGTCAGCGTCTGCAAATAGCGCAGCTGCATGGCGCCGCCCTCGGCGGAGAGTTCCCGGGCCGCCTCCACCAGCTTCTGCGCCGCTTGCTGCTCTCCGTCTGCGTGGATGATCTTGGCGCGTCGCTCGCGCTCCGCTTCGGCCTGGCGGGCGATAGCTCGGATCATGCTCTCGTCAATGTCAACGTGCTTGATCTCGACATTGGACACCTTGATGCCCCATTGGTCTGTCTGTTGATCCAGAATGGTCTGAATGTCCTGGTTGAGCCGTTCCCGCTCAGCTAGCAGCTCGTCCAGCTCGTGCTGACCGAGGACCGAGCGCAGAGTGGTCTGCGCCAATTGGCCGGTGGCTTCCATGAAGTTCTCCACGTTGATGATGGCCGGCTGCGGGTCCACCACCCGGAAGTAGAGCACGGCGTTCACCTGAACCGATACGTTGTCCCTAGTGATCAGGTCTTGGGTGGGGATGTCCAGCACGACGGTGCGCAAATCCACCCGCACCATTTGCTGGATGACCGGGATGATGATGATCAAGCCCGGCCCCTTGACCTTGTAGAAGCGGCCCAGCATGAACACCACGGCGCGTTCGTACTCGCGCAGGATGCGGAAGGCGCTGGCCAGCAAGGCCAAGAATACAGTTGCGATGACGGCGGTGAAAATCTCCATGGATCATTCCTCCTGCTCAACGGTGAGAACCAGCCCATTCACTGCGGTGACCCGCACCTGGGCATCCTTGGCCAAGGGCTTGCTTGATTGCGCCCGCCAGGCCTCCCCAAAGACCCGCACCTGGCCTTGGCCTTGAAAATCCTGCAGCACCACGGCCTCGGTGCCGATCATGCCCTCGTGCCCGGTCACCACGGATCGCCGCCGCGCCCGCACGGCGCCGCCCACCACGATCAGGGCGACGCCGGCGGCGGCTGCGGCGAAGCCGCCGATGATCGGCAGGGGCAACTGATAGCCGGGTAGGTCCGTGTCCATCAGCATGACCGAGCCGATGACGAAGGCGACCACGCCGCCCACGCCCAACACGCCGTAAGTGGGGGTGACCGCTTCGGCGATCAACATGCCGAGGCCCACCAGAATCAGGGCGAGGCCGGCGGTGTTGATGGGCAGCATCTGCAGGCCGTAGGCGCCCATTAGCAGGCAGATGATGCCGGTGGCGGCGGGGAAGAACATGCCGGGATTGTAAAACTCCAGAATCAGGCCATAAACGCCGATGATCAGCAGGCCGTAGGCAATGGTCGGATCCGTAATGATGGTCAGCAGTTCGTGGCGCCAGTCCTGCTCCACGAAGACGAGCTGGGCGTCGGCCGTCGCCAAGGTGCGCACCTGTTCTTGGATGCTGACTTGACGGCCTTCCAACTGTGCGAGCAAATTCGCCAGGTTGGTCGCCAGCAGATCGATCACGTTGCGATCCAAGGCCGCGGAGGCCCGTAGGTTGGCGCCCTCGCGCACCGTCTCCTCCGCCCACTCGATGTTGCGCCCGCGCAGTTCGGCGAGGCTTTGCAGGTAAGCCACGGCGTCGTTCACCATCTTCTTGGTCATGGCGTCGCCAGTGGCGGCGGGTTTCTCCGCCTCTTCCCGCTCTTCTCCTTCCGGCGCCGGCGGCTTGGGGATGGCCGGCTCCGGTGCGCTGGGCACCAAGTTCACTGGCGTCGAGGAGCCGATGTTGGTGGCCGGGGCCATGGCCGCCACATGGCTGGCGTAGGCAATGTAGGTGCCGGCGCTGGCCGCCCGCGCCCCGTCCGGGGAGACATAGGTGACCACCGGCACATCCGCCGCCAGGATGGCCTTGACCAGACCGCGCATGGACTTATCCAGCCCACCGGGCGTGTCCATGCGGATCACTAAGGCTTCGGCGCGGGCATCGGCGGCGTCTTCGATGGCGCGCATCACCAAGTCCGTGCTGGCCGGGCCGACCGGGCCGTCCAAATCCACGATCCAGACGGCGCCGCGAGTCCGGTTCGCCGCCGCAGCGCCCCGAGCCGCTGACCCGACATCCTGATCCACTGACCCAACGTCCTGGCGCGGTGCATCTTCGCCGGCGTTCGCCGCCTTTCCATTCGCGACGCCGCCGGCTTGATCGGCGACACCGATAGCTTGCCGCTGTGCGTCGCCGCTGGGATCCTCCACTCCAGCTCCGAAGCCGGCGACGGCGGCCATGCACAGCAGCCAACCGACTGATCCGATCCTTAACGCGGGCAGACCGAACCAGCGAGCCGGTTTCACGGCCGCACGGGACCTCTTGGTTGCTCTTAGCCGGTGTCTTGTTGGTCTCGTCTTCATGCTTTGCCGTTCGAGTTGCCGCCTTGCCGGCGGTCACCCAGCCCTAGCCCGCAATTCCGGCAGTTGGTAGCCCTGCTCCGCCAAGTTGGCCCGAACCACTTTCTTGTCCATCTTGCCGGTGGAGGTCAGCGGGATGCTTTCCACAAAGAGCACGTCATTCGGCAACTGCCAGCCAGCGAAGGCGGTGGCGCAGTGATCGCGTATCCGCTGGGCGTTGACGGATTTGCCCGGCGCCAGCACCACCAAGGCCACCGGCCGTTCGTCCCATTTGGGGTGCGGCTGCGCCACCACGCAGGCTTGGGCGATGCCGTCCAAGGCGACGATGTGGTTCTCCAAGTCCACGCTGGAGATCCATTCGCCGCCGCTTTTCACCAAGTCTTTCGACCGGTCCGAGATGATGAGGTACTCCTCGGGGTCGATCATGCCGACGTCGCCGGTCAGCAGCCAGCCGTCATGGAAGCGTTCCGGCTGCGGGTTGTTGAAGTACTCGGAGCAGATCCAAGGACCGCGCACCAGGATTTCGCCGATGGTCTTGCCGTCATGGGGCAGGGGGTTGAAGTTCTCGTCGAAGATATCGATCTCCATCCCCGGCATGATCTGCCCGGCCTTGGCCATGTTGGCGAACTGTTCCTCAGGGCTGAGCTGCAGTTGGCTGCGCTTCATCACCCGCCGGGACAGGGCGGCCAGGGGCGAGGTCTCGGTCATGCCCCAGCCCTGCACCATTTCCACGCCCAAGGCGTCCCAATACCAGCGGATCAACGAAGCTGGGGGCGCCGAACCGCCGCAGGTGACTCTGGACAGGCAGGAAAGGTCGTAGGCGTCGGGGTTGGCCTCGACGAGGCCCTTGATGCCCTGCCAGATGGTCGGCACCCCGGCGGAAATGCTGACACCCTCGGAGACGATGAGGTCCAGCAGCCGTTGGGGGGACATGAAGCGATGCGGCATCACCTGCTTGCTGCCGAGCATGAGTGCGGACCAGGGGATGCCCCAGCCCATGGCGTGGAACATGGGCACCACGCCGAGAATGGTGTCCACCGCGGAAAGGGCCATGGAGTCCGTCAGGCATTGGGTGAGGGTGTGCAGGTACTGAGAGCGGTGCTCGTACTCCACCCCCTTGGGATGGCCGGTGGTGCCGCTGGTGTAGCACAGGCCGAGGGGCGAGCACTCATCGATCTGCGGCCAGTCGTACTGGCTGGGCTGGCCGTCAATGAAGGCCTCATAGTCCACTGCGTTGGGCAGCTCGGTGGACCAGCCGGCAAAGCCCTCCTCCGTGGCCACCACCACATGCCGCACGCACGGAACGCGGTCGCGCAACGGCTCCAGCAGCGGCAATAGGTCCGCATCGACGATGATGAGCTTATCCGCGGCATGGTTGATGATGTACTCCAGATTCTTGGCGCCTAGGCGAATGTTCAGGGTGTGCAGCACCGCGCCCATGCCGGCGCAGGCGTGATAAGCCTCCAAGTGGCGGGCGCCGTTCCACATGAAGGTGCCAACCCGGTCGCCAATGCCGATGCCGACGGCCTTGAGCGCATGGGCCAGCTGATGCGCCCGGTCCCGTGTGTCCTGATAAGTCTGCCGCCGCACTCCGGCTTCGGTGGCTGTGACGATCTCCTCGTTGGGGGACACCTTGGCCCCCCGTTCGACGATGTTGGACATCAGCAAGGGTGTGCGCTGCATGGCCATCGGCGGCTTTCTCCTTCCACCAGATCAACGCATCCTAGTGTACCCCAAGGTTGGGAAAGACCACCGGCGCGAACGCCCCCTCGACGGCCACTTTCATTTCGATTCCCTCGATTTGGTCCATTGTGCGCCCCGATCACCGCCGGCGCTCCGTCGGGCGTTGCCGTCGTCAAAGTCACTGGCTGGCTCTGCCTGGACTTTTGGGAGACGCCGCTTGCCGGAATTTCTTGTTGATACTTGGCCGAAAACATGCAAGGGTTGGCTTTAAGCTCCATTGACGGCTTGGAAGGGAGGCAAACATGAACGGATTCGGCGGTTTTCTGTGTGGTGGCGGGCGTTGGCTGGCTGGGCTGGTGGCTTTGGCGGCGGTCCTTTTTGCGGGGGTGGCCTACGCCCAGGTCGGGGAGGAGACGCAGTTCATCCTGAACACCTTCTCCTTTCTCATTTGGGGTGTGTTGGTGATGTGGATGTGCGCCGGCTTCACCATGCTGGAGGCCGGCTCCGTGCGCACCAAGAACGCCTCGGTGATCTGCCTCAAGAACATCGGCCTGTACTCCATCGCTGGAGTGACCTACTACGTTATCGGCTACAACCTGATGTATGTGGACGTGGGTGACCTGATCGGCTCTTTCAAGGGGCTGTACGGTCCTTCAGCGGAGGAGCTCAGCCTGCTGGCCCTCGGCGAAGGCGCTAGCGAAGCGGCCGTGGAGGCGGCCAAGAGCGCGGTCGGCGCCAACGGCTACGCGGTGATGTCGGACTGGTTCTTTCAGATGGTGTTCGTGGCCACCACCGCCTCCATTGTCTCCGGCGCCTTGGCGGAGCGGGTGAGACTCTGGACCTTCTTCGCCTTCACGGTGGTTCTGACCGCCGTCATATATCCCATCGTCGGCGCCTGGACTTGGGGCGGCGGCTGGCTTGCCCAATGGGGTTTCCAGGATTTCGCCGGCTCCACCATCGTCCACTCCACCGGCGGCTGGGCGGCCTTGGCCGGCGCTTTGGTGGTGGGGCCGAGGCTCGGCAAGTTCAAGAAGGACGGCAGGGTCAAGCCCACCCCGCCCTCCAACGTTCCCGCCGTCACTCTGGGCGTTTTCATCCTCTGGTTGGGGTGGTTCGGCTTCAACGGCGGCTCCGTTTTGGCCATGTCGGGCACTGTTGAGGCGGTGACCATGGCCAACGTCTTGGTGAACACCAACCTTGGCGCCGCCGGCGGGGTCTTGGCGGTGATGTGCGTTTCCCGGCCCATCCTCGGCCGGGTGGATTTGCTGGCCGTGCTGAACGGCGCCATCGCCGGGCTGGTCTCCATCACCGCCGGGCCGGACATCGTGGACCACTATTGGGCCATCATCATTGGCGTCATCGGCGGCGTGCTCTGCACTGGGGGCATAAAACTGCTGGAAATGGTCAAGGTCGATGACGTGGTGGGCGCGGTGCCGGCGCATCTGGTGGCCGGGGTTTGGGGCACCTTAGCCGTTTGCATTGCCGGAGGGGGGGACTTCGTCGTGCAACTGGTCGGCGTTCTCAGCATCGGCGTCTTGGCGTTCTCGCTGTCGCTGTTGGTTTGGTTTGGCCTTGAGAAGACCATGGGGGCGCGGATTGAGCGCGACCATGAGATGCTCGGTCAGGACGCAGCGGAGCTGGGCATCGAAGCCTACCCTGAATTCGTGGTCGTGCCGGACGCGGACGAATTCGAGGAAATGAGCAAGTAGCGGAGTGACGCCTTGGGCCAATGGGCGGCGGATTGCGTTTTCGACCTTGCCGGCGGTCAAGGCCGCTGGCCGTTACTGCGCAGCTCTGCAGAAATTCAGTATCCAACGCCCCACTAGGGTTTGCTGGGTCTCAGTTGTTAGGGACGCCATGCCGGCCCGATAGGTGGCCTCGCCGATCTGCCCGCGGCGCAGGTTCATGAGGTCCCGGGAGTAGGCCTTGCGGAACTCCGGGTGGCCTTGCAAGGTGAGCACCTTCCGGCCCAACGTGAAACCCGCCAAGCGGCAGAACTCATTGCTGGCGATCAGCTTGGCGCCGGGCGGCAGTTGCGTCACTTGGTCCTGATGGCTGGACAGCAGGTTGACGGCGTCGGCCGGCGGCGCCATCCAGTTTTCTCTGCGCAGAATGCGGCTGCCGTGGACCCCCACCGCCCAGCCCGATGCCCGCTCCACCCGCCCGCCAAAGCAGTGTGCGATGAGCTGATGGCCAAAGCAGATGCCCACCAGGCAACGGCCGGCGGCGAGCGCTCGATGCACGAAATCCACCAAACCCGGAAGCCAAGGCAGATCCTCATAGACGCTGTAGCGGCTGCCGGTGATGACATAGGGGTCGCACCTCAAGGGGTCGGGATAGGGGCCGCCGCCAATGGCGTCGATGGTCTCAAACTGCAGCGTCGCGCCGTCCGCAGCTCGGCTGAACAGGTCGCCGAACATCTGCGGGTAGTCGCCGTGCCGGGGCTGAAACTGCTCCAACACGGAATCGGCTTGCAGGACGCCAATTCTCATGGATGTCTAAGAGCCTCGTCCGAGGCGCCCTGCGCTTGTCCGCTGAAATTCGTTTCCATGCCGCAGTGGACGGCACGGGAGCGTTCCCCTTTCGGCGAACGCAAGATGGGTGCGCCACTGGGGATTGCCCATGTTCTTATTGGCTGGATGGCGGCGGGTTAGATGATTTCGAAATAGCGCGCCAGTTGCCAATCGTTGACGTGGCGTTCGTATTCCTGGAATTCCCAGCGCCGGGACATGACGAAGTGATCGACGAAGGCGTCCCCGAAAAGATCCCGGGCGGCGGCACAGCGTTCCAAGCGGTCGGTCGCCGCCCCCAGGTTGCTGGGAAAGCGGTGGCTTTCCGGCAGACCGTCCTCGGCTTCGTAGGCATTGCCGGCCACGGGAGGGCTTGGCGTCAGCCCTTCTTCAATGCCATGCAGTGCCGCCGCCACCGCTGCCGCCGCCGCCAAGTAGGGATTGGCGTCCGCCCCGCCGACCCGGCACTCGATCCGCTGGCTTGGCCCGCCGCCGCCGATGATGCGGATGGCGGCGGTGCGGTTCTCCACCCCCCAGGTCGCCGCGGTGGGCGCCCAATAGCCCTTCACCAGCCGGGTGTAGCTGTTGACGGTGGGCGCCAGCAGGGCCAAGTAGTCGTTTAGGTGGTGTTCCAGGCCGGCCACCGCCTGCTTTTGCAGGGTGGACATGCCGGCGGGGTCCGCGGCGTCTTGGAAGCGGTTGACGCCCTGTGCGTCCACTAGGCTGAAGTGGAAGTGGCCGCTGCTCCCCGGAAAGTCCATGGACCACTTGGCCATGAAAGTCGTCATCAGGCCACGCTTCTGGAAATACGCCTTAGCGAAGGTCTTGAACAGATTGGCCCGGTCTGCCGCCTCGGCGTCGGGGCGGGCTTGCAGGGCGGCTTCCCAGATGCAGGCGCCGGTTTCGCAGTGCAGGCCCTCCAAGTCGAGGTCCAAGGCGCGGCAGTGCTCCATGAGGTGGGTGAACAGATCCGATTGGGCACAGGTGCGCAGCATGGAGTAGCCGAAGTTGTCGCCCGGGGTTAGGGGCCTGAGGTTGTGGTAGTGCTTTTCCCGGACGCTGTGCGGGGTTTCCTCAAACACGGCGAACTCGTACTCGAAACCGGACACTAGCCACAGGCCATGCTCCGCCAACCTTGCCAGTGCCTTGCGCAATTGGGTGCGCGGGCATAGGGGATGCGGTGCGCCCCCTTCGCCTACGAATTCGCCGATGAAGTAAGGGCAACCCTCGTCGGCCAGCCAACGTTCGCTGTCCGCCAGCAGCCGGTAGCCAACGTCTGGAAAGCCGCTGTGCCAGCCGGTGTATCGCCCGTTGTCATAGAGTTCGTCGTCCACGCCCCAACCGAACACGCAGTCGCAGAAGCCGCCGCCCTTGGCCATCAGGTCCGCGAACTTGTCCAGGCTGACGTACTTGCCGCGGATGACGCCGTCCAAGTCGGTGAGGCCCAGCTTGACGCGGGCGACGCCGCGGCGCCGGTACTCCGCCAGTTTCTCGGTCAAGGATTGATCGTCAATGGGGGTTCTCCTGTTTGCCTGCCGGCTCTCAATCCGTTAGGCATCGCTGCAAACCGATGGGAGCGCCGGGGTCCTAGCGCCGTCACTTCGGTGTAGCCAATCTTGGCGCATTTTTCAAGTGTTGCGGAAGAAAAGACGGGTTCAGTGCATGAAGTTGAACATGCGCCGTCGGTAGCGGCCAGCCAATTCATTGCCCTTGCCGAGCACGGCGAAGATGCGCAGCATGGTGCGGCGGCCGAGGTCGTCACCGAAGGAACGGTCTGCCTGCAACACCTGCAGGGCGTGCTCCAGGGCCGCCTCGAAATTGCTCTGGGCGGCTTCCACCACCGCCAGTTGACAATGGGCCTCCAAGTCATTCGGGTGCCGCTCCAGCTTGGCGCTGAGTTCGCTGGCGGTGGGCAGGGCGGCGGCCTCGTCGGCCAGCTCCAACCGGGTCTGCGGTCGGTCCCGCTCGGCAGCGTCTTCCGGCACACTGCTCAGAACCTTGCGGGCGTCCTTCAGCTCCCCCTGCCGCGCCAGCACGTCCGCCAGTTCGATGCGGAGGCTGGGGTTGTTCGGCTCTTGCTGCACGGCCTGCCGCAGGAAGCGCCGGGCGCCGCGCAGGTCGCCCCGGTCCAAGAAATCGGCGAGCTGCGCCCTGATGAGGTCCGCCGCCGACATGGTGAGCTGATCGAGCAGCGCCCGCAGGGTTTGCTCTGGCTGCGGCCCCTCCAGCTGTTGGGCAACCTGTCCCTTGTCGATGACCCGCAGGCTGGGCAGCGCCTGCACCCGCAGGTGTTGGGCCAAGGTCTGGTCGGCGGCGACGTTGACCAGACCCAGAGCCACCTTGCCGGCGTATTGGCCGACCAAGCTCTGCAACTGCCGCTTGGCCTCCACCGAGGGCGCCGCCTGTTCCGCCCAGAACAGCAGCAAGATCGGCGTGTTGCTGGAGCGCTCCACCACATCGGCCTGAAAGGATCTCGGGGTAACTTCGAAAACCTGCTCCATGATGCTGCTCAACCGTCCTTCAGTCAGCTTTCAAACCGCGTACTCGCGCACCAGCACCAGCACTCGTTGCGCGTACTCAAAGGATGCCGGCCCGCCGTCCGCATCCTGGACGCTCAACCCGAAGATGCGTTCGTCCTCCTGACGGATGCGGAGCCGCACCTCCCTCGCCTTGCCGCCCCTGCTGCCGAAGGACAGCATACGGCGAAAGAAGCCCCGCTTGGGCTCTCCGCCACCGCCCATGAAGGCGGTCTCCGGGATGCGCACATGGTAGGTGCCGGCTTGCCGGTCGGTCTCCAGAACCTCCACGCCGGCGTTCGTCAAGGCTTGGCTTAGGGTGGCCCAGGCCCGCTCCTCATCCAGAAACAGGCGCAGCACCGGCGCCCCGGAGGCGTTCCGACCCAGTTCGGACTTGGCCCGCCCGGCAATTTCCTGGGCGACCATGGAAATGGTTTGCTCGGCCACCCGGGCGGCGATGTAGGCGCCGAGTTCGTTGAGCAGGCGCGGCGGCAAGTCGATCAGTGTGGAGGCCAGCGGTTCTGCGGACGCCGCTTCCGCTTCCCGCTGATGGCGGGCATGGACCTCGGAGGTCAGCTCGCGCAGCCCTTGCTCCACTTGCAGCACCAGCCGGTCGCGCCCGCCCTCGACAGCGGCGGCGGCCTTCAAGTCCCGCAGCAGGGTGCGCACCACGTCCCGATATTGCGTATCTTCTATGGTCAGCCACTCGGTGGTGATGAGGCCCTGGCCGGCCTGCTCCGCCGTCACGCCGACGCCGTTCTCCGCCAAGAACTGCTTTATCTTCGGCCAAACCGTGGTGGGCGGCTCCGGCACCACCAGCCAGATGCGCTGGCCCAGCCGTTGGATGCGGACGGCATCCCGGTTGTCGTTGGCGTAGATGGCGTCCGGCAAGGGCGGCCGGCCGGGAAAGAAGCGGGCGTTCTCCTGGGGCGGGACCGGCGGGATGGGGGAAGGGTCCTCCAAGGAACCGCCTAGATCTTCCGGGATGGCCAGCTTGGGTCCTTCCTCGGCGTCGATGTAGTCATCGCTGCGGTTGACGAAGAAGCCCCTGTCGTCAGAAAACCAGCCGCAGCCGGCCAAAGCCGAGGACAACAGCAAGGCGACCGCCCCGGTACGCTTGAACGCGGTGGAGCGCAACAGATGCGCGGGGTCGGGATGGGTTGCGCCGTTGAACGTGCGCATAGGCTAACCTTGGGCCGCTGCGACGGCGGCCATGACCTTTGTGCGCAACGGTTCGGAAAGGGGCAGCAACGGCAGGCGGACGCCGGCGTCGATCCTGCCCAAGGCGTGCAGCGCCCACTTGACGGGAGTGGGGCTGGTCTCCAGGAACAAGGCCCGGTGGACGGGCTGCAACTTCGCATCCAAGGCCGCCGCCTCGTCCGCATCGCCATCCAGCCAAGCCCTGCAAAAGGCCGCCATGGGCCGCGGCAGCACGTTGGCGGTTACGGAGATGGTCCCAATCGCACCAAGGCGCAGCATCTCAAGGGTCTGCGCATCCTCGCCGGAGAGCAGGATGAAATCATCCCCACACAGGCGGCGCAGGACCTCAATGCGGGATGGGTCGCCACTGGCCTCCTTCAGGCCGATGATGCTGGGCACGGCGGCCAGTCGCGCCACGGTCTCCGGCAGCAGGTCGCAGGCAGTGCGGGGCGGCACGTTGTACAGCACAAGCCGCATCTCGCAAGAGGCCGCGATGGCCTGGTAGTGCGCCACCAAGCCCTCCTGAGTGGGTTTGTTGTAGTAGGGGGTGACCATCAAGCAAGCATCTGCGCCCAAGCGTTGCGCCTCCTGGGTTTGGTGCATGGCCTCGGCGGTGGAGTTGCTGCCGGTGCCGGCGATCACCGGCACCCGCCCGGCGACCACTTCGATCACCCGCTTGATGACGCCCAGATGCTCCTCGGTGGTCAGCGTGGCCGACTCCCCGGTGGTGCCCATGGGCACGATACCGTTCGTTCCACTCTCCAGATGCCATTCCACCAGCCGCTCCAAGGCCGCCCAGTCCAGCGCCCCGGAAGGCGTCATGGGCGTCACCAAAGCGACAATGCTGCCGCTCAACATGGGATCTGTGCCTAGCGTCATGGCGGCCAATGTTACTGCAAAAAGATGAGCGCCCCTACTGCGTGGGGCTTGGCGCTTGGTTGGGCTGCCTGATGCGCAGAACCCGCGTCGAGGCGTTTCGCTCCGTGGTTAGGATGTGGCCGCCGAAGCGCACCGGTGCGATGATGACGCGCTCGCCTGGGTCCACCAGCAGGTAACCCACCGCTTGCTGCATCCACACTTGGCCGTTCGCCAAGCGGAAGACCATCTCCCCTCCTTGGCGGCGGCTGATTGAGGTGATGGTGGATTGAACTGCCTCCGGCGTGGTGAGCAACTGCCGTGCTTGCGCCGACTCGACGAGGTTGACCTGTTGGCGCCGGCAGTCTTCGGCGCTTGCGCCTTCGAGTCCGTCGCAAGACGACGCCCCCCGCCCGGTGGCGGCCAGCAAGGCGAGGCAGATGAGCGTCGTTCGTTGAGCCATGCGGTTCGCCATCAGACCCGATAGGCCGTCTCCGTCATCAGCCGGGACAGCGCCGTCATCGCTTGCTTGGCCGCTTCGGGAAACTCGACCCCTCCGACAGCCAAGGCCGCTTCCCCGTGGCGAGCCTCGTCCTGGCGCATTTGGGCGACGATGGCGCGGCTGCGTTCGTCCTTGGCGGGCAGGGCCTGCAAGTGACGGTCCAAGTGCTGGCAGACTTGGTCTTCGGTGGCTTCGATGAAGCCTAGGCTCAACCTGTCCCCGGCTAGGCCGGCCACGGCGCCCATGGCGTAGGAGGCGGCGTAGAACAGGGGGTTCAAGAGGCTGGGCTTGGCGTCCAGCTGGGTCAGGCGCTCGGCGCACCAGCTGAGGTGGTCCGATTCCTCCGCCGCCGCCGCCCGCAGGCGCTCCCGCACGTCCTTGCGTTTGGCGGTCAGCGCTTGGCCTTCGTACAGGGCTTGGGCGCAGGCCTCGCCCGTATGGTTCACCCGCATCAGGCCGGCGACGTGCTTGCGCTCGTCAGTGTCCAGCTCCGCTTCCGGCAGCTCTGCGGCGGGGCTGGGGCGCAGTGCCGACAAGCCCCCGGTAAGGGTGCGCAGGGCGCGGTCGAAGCTGTTGATGGCTTGATCGATCACGCTTGCTCCTCCATTCCGGTTACTGGGCACTGTTTGCCGGCTGGGACACTAGCCAAAGCCGCGCATCTGCCGCCCGCCGAGCAGGTGTAGATGGATGTGGAAAACCGTCTGCCCGCCTTCGTGGTTGCAGTTCATCACCAAGCGGTAGCCGGCCTCGTCGATGCCGCGCTCGACGGCGAGGGCTTGGGCGCGCAGCACCAAGGCACCGATCAGGGAGGCTTGGTCTTCGGTGAGATCGTTCAGCGTGGGGATGTGCGCCTTCGGCACGACCAGCAGATGGCTGGGCGCCTGCGGATGAATGTCGTTGAAGGCGATCAGGTCGTCGTCCTCAAACAGGATGTCCGTCGGAATTTCCTTGCGGGCGATCTTGCAGAAAATGCAGTCGTCGGCCATGTCGTCGTCCCCTAGCAAACCGGATTGCACCCGGAAGCGCACTGTAGCGGAAAATCGCGACGAGGGTAACGGAGTGTCAGTGCGCGGTTCCATCGACTGCCCAGGCGTCAAAGCCCTTTTGGGCCAGGATGAAGGCGGCCAGCGCCCTTTCCTCGGGCCGCCCGCCCATGACTTGGTAGCGCCCCTTGGGGTCGAGGCCTTGGATGCGTTGCCGCAGTTGGGCGACGGCGTTGGCCTCGTCCAAGTCGATGACCGAGGCGGTTTCCACGGTCTGCACGAAGCGGACCACCCGGTCGAGCAACAGGGCCACGAAGCGGTCCTTCGGCAGACGCAGCACCGTGCCAGCTTCAATGGCTTCGACGGTGGCGTTGCGTTGCGCCTTCAGAATCAGGGCGTCTTCGCCGAAAAAGTCGCCAGCGTTCAGCTGCGTTAGGGTTTGCCCGCCGGTTCGAACCAAGGCGCGGCCAGACTTCAGGACGAAGAAGTCCTCGGCCGGCGCTCCTTCGCTGACCAATTCATCCCCCACCGCAAAGGGCTGCTCCTCCAGTTCGCTGAACAGCTTCTGCCATACGGCGGCGTCCAGGCGGCGCATCAGTGGAGAGCCGAGAAAGCGCTGCTCCCAAGGCTCCAAGCCGTCCTCCTGCGCACCTGGGTCGGTTCGCCCCAACAGGGCGTCGATGCGGGCGCTGTCCACATGCAGCAGGCGCACGGCGCTCAGGGTGCGGGCAGCGGCGAGGCCAGGGTATAGCGGTGCCCGCGCCTCCAGGCAGCGATGGCCGATGTTGCGCGGCGGGTCGAAGGCATGCACGCGGCCATGCGCCAAATAGTAGCTGCCGCCCAGCCGCCGGCCCTCCCGCCAGAGCCAGCGGCCGGGGGGCACGTTGATGGCCTGGGTGTGGCGGGCGACGTTGGCCAGCTCCGCCGCGCTTAGGCCCTCAAAGGATTCAAAACGTTGCAGCAGTTCGGTGAGCATAGGGCCAGCATGGCCCTTGCCGGAAAAGAGGGGAAGTGGAAATCACGCGATCTTTTGTGCGTTAAAGGCGTTTCTCTCTCGCTACAGCTCGGTAACCGATGTCTGAGCGATAACGGACATCGCGCCAGTCAATGTCGCCAACGGCGGCATAGGCTTTTCCTTGGGCGGCGGTGACCGTTTTCCCAAGGCCCACGACGCAAAGCACCCGGCCGCCGTTGCTGACCACTGCGTCGCCGGTCAGCTGGGTGCCTGCGTGAAAGACCTTGCAGTGCCGCCCCTGCACGATGTCCAGACCGGTGATGGGGTGCCCCTTTGCGTATTGGCCGGGGTAGCCGCCGGCCGCCATCACCACGCCCAAGGCGGTCCGCTCATCCCAAGCCAAGGACTGGCCCTGCAACCCCTCATCCAAGGCCGCGCAGCAAGCGGCCGCCAAGTCGGATTGCAGGCGCATCAGGATGGGCTGCGCTTCCGGGTCGCCCAAACGGCAGTTGAACTCGATGACCTTGGCCTCTCCGCCAGGCGTGACCATCAGCCCGACATAGAGAAAGCCGGTGTAGGGCGCTCCTTCGGCGGCCATGCCGGCCAAGGTGGGCCGCACGATGCGCGCCATGATCCGTGCGTGCAGGGCCGCGCTTATCACCGGTGCCGGCGAGTACGCTCCCATGCCGCCGGTGTTGGGGCCTTGGTCGCCGTCAAACGCCGCCTTGTGGTCTTGGGAACTGGCCAAGGGCAGGGCCGTGCGACCATCGCACAGGGCGATGAAGCTGGATTCCTCCCCTTCGAGGAACTCCTCCACCACCACCTTGCGCCCGGCGTCGCCGAAGGCGTCGCCGGACAGCATGGCCGTCAAGGCGGCCTCCGCTTCCTTAAGGCTGTGCGCCGCCACCACGCCCTTGCCGGCGGCTAGGCCGTCCGCCTTGATGACGATGGGCAGGCCATGCCGGTGAACATGGGCCTTGGCTGCAACCAAGTCGGTGAAGGTGACGGAGGCGGCGGTGGGGATGCCGTGGCGCTGCAGAAAACCCTTGGCGAAGGCTTTGGAGCCTTCCAACTGGGCGGCGGCCCGGCTGGGACCGAAGCAGCGCAGCCCCCGTTCCTTGAAATAGTCGGCGAAACCATCCACCAAGGGCGCCTCGGGGCCGACGATGGTGAGGTCGATGCCTTCCTTGTGCGCGAAATCGGCCAGGCGGGGGAAATCATCGACAGCTATGCTGACGTTATGGATGTTGCGCTCCAGGGCCGTCCCGGCGTTGCCTGGCGCCACGTAAACTGCGGAGACCGAAGAACCTAAACTCAGCCGCCATGCCAAGGCATGCTCCCGTCCGCCGCCGCCGGTCACCAATACCTTCATCCTCGGGGACCCTTAGTGGCGGAAGTGGCGGATGCCGGTGAACAGCATGGCCATACCCTGTTCGTCGGCGGCGGCGATGACCTCGTCGTCGTGCATCGACCCACCCGGCTGCACCACCGCGGTGACGCCGACCTTGGCGGCGGCGTCGATGCCGTCCCGGAACGGAAAAAAGGCGTCTGAGGCCATGACGGAGCCGGCTAGGTCCAAGCCCTCGTCGGCCGCTTTCAGCGCGGCGATGCGGGCGCTGGCCACCCGGCTCATCTGTCCGGCGCCGACCCCCAGGGTGCGCTCCCCCTTGGCGTAAACGATGGCGTTGGACTTGACGAACCAGACCACCTTCCAAGCGAACAGCAGGTCGCGCATCTCCACTTCGCTGGGCTGGCGGGCGGTCACGATCCTCAATGCCCGCTCGTCGAGCGCCTGCACATCCGCGCTTTGCGCCAGCAGGCCGCCGCCTACGGTCTTCAGTTCAATGCCTCTTTGCTGGCCGGCCAGTGGACCGCAGCCGAGCAGGCGCAGATTGGGCTTGGCTTTGGCGGCGGCCAAGGCGGAGGCGGTGACCGTAGGGGCGATGATGACTTCGGCGAACTGCCGCGTCAAAACCGCCTGCAACGTCGTTTCGTCCAGTTCGCGGTTACAGGCGATGACGCCGCCGAAGGCGGAGGAGGGATCCGTGGCGAAGGCCCGATCATAGGCTTGCCGCAGATCCGCGCCCAAGGCGACGCCGCAGGGGTTGGTGTGCTTGAGGATCACGCAGGCTGGGGCGGCGAAGGCCTTGGCGCACGCCAGCGCCGCATCGGCATCGGCGATGTTGTTGTAGGACAGGGCCTTGCCCTGCAGTTGCGCGGCGGCGGCGATGGTGCCGGAGGGGGGGTTGTCCTTGCCGTAGAAGGCGGCGGCTTGATGGGGATTCTCCCCGTAGCGCAACGCCTGCACCTTGCGGTAGGCGACGGTCAGGCGTTCCGGGAAGGGATCGCCAACCCCGAAGTATTCGGCGATGGCGCTGTCGTAGGCGGCCGTGTGACGGAAGGCCTTGGCGGCAAAGCGGCGGCGTTGGGCTTGGTCGATGGCGCCGGCTTGCAGTCCGTTTGCAATCTCTTCGTAATCCGCCGGGTCAACGACGACCAGCACATGCGCATGGTTCTTGGCGGCGGCACGAATCATGGCCGGGCCGCCGATGTCGATGTTTTCGACGGCGAGGGCCTCGCTGGCATCCGTTCGGGCGACGGTTTCGGCAAAGGGATAGAGGTTGACCACCACGAGGTCGATGGGCGCAATGCCCTGTTCGGCCATCGTCTCCCCATCGACGTCGCGGCGCCCTAGGATGCCGCCGTGAATCTTCGGATGTAGGGTCTTGACCCGTCCGCCCATGATCTCTGCAAAGCCGGTGTGTTCGGCCACCTGCTTGACGGGCAGGCCGGCGGCGGCGATGGCGGCGGCCGTGCCGCCAGTGGAGAGAAGCTCGACACCCAGCCCGTGCAGGGCGGCGGCGAACGCCGCCAGCCCGGTCTTGTCGGAAACGCTCAGCAGGGCGCGTTCCAGTCTGAGCGGGGCGGCCTTCTCTGAAACGCTCAGCGGGGCCTGTTCCGGCTGGACCGGTCTAGCCTTCTCGGAAACGCTTGATGGGGCACGTTCCGGCTTGCTCATGCGGCTGTCGCCATTGTGTTGCATCTAGGCCGTGCGCCCCGCTCTCCGATCTTCTTCATGTCACTGCGTTTGGCCCACTTCTTCATGCGGTTGCGGTTGGCCTGACGCGAAAAGGGCGCATTAATTGGCATTGGGATTTCCACCACCCGGTCGGCGGCTTGGGCGGGGATTTCGGTCATCACCTTCAGGCGCTTGACTTGGCCCACGTTTCAGGCCGCTGCGGTCGGTTCGATGCGGAACAGGGGCTGGCCGTCAGTGACGGGTTCGCCGTCCCGGGTCAGGATTTCCACCACCCGGCCGGCGGCTTGGGCGGGAATTTCGTTCATCATCTTCATGCTCTCGATAATGCAGAGGATGGCGCCGGCGGTCACCTCCGAGCCGAGATGCACGAAGGGCGCCGTGCCGGGGGAGGGGGCGGCGTAAACCGTGCCGGCCATGGGCGCCTTCAGGGTGATGCGGGCCGGGCGGGGCTGCAACTCAGCGGCCGGCGCCGTCTTTGCCGACGCCTCCGTCAGCGCTGCCGCGGCGGGCTTGAACGGCCCGTTGGAACGAACGATGCGGATGGCCTCGTCGCCGCTCTTGACCTCCAGCTCGGCGATGCCGGACTCCTCGACCAGCTCAATGAGCTTTTTGACCTTGCGTAAATCCATCGCCCGCGTCCGTCCGTGTTAGGGCCTAGCCCTCAGCGCTGTCCATGGCCGCGGTCAAGGCGAAGCGGTAGCCTTGGGTGCCGAGGCCGGTGACGACGCCTCGGGCGATGTCCGAAAGGTAGGAGAAGCGGCGGAACTCCTCTCGTCCATGCACGTTGGACAAATGCACTTCGATGAAGGGGATTTCCACACTGAGCAAGGCGTCGCGCAGGGCGATGCTGGTGTGGGTGAAGGCGCCGGGATTGATGATGATTGCGGCCGCTCGACCCCTTGCGGCCTGAATGCACTCGATCAGTTCATGCTCGGCGTTGGATTGCCGGCACTCGACTTCGTGCCCGCGGGAGGCGGCTAGGGCAGCGAGTGCGCCGTTGATGTCATCCAGGGTGTCACGGCCGTATATCTCCGGCTCCCGGCTGCCGAGCAGATTCAAGTTAGGGCCGTGCAGAACCAAAAACTTCGCCATCACAAACACCGGATTGAGATAGGATGAACATTGTGGAAAAATGAATTGAATTTGTCCAGTTATGGGCTAAATCACTTCCCGTTCGGAGAAGTTAGCCGATTTTTGGAAATAGTGCCGCCTCAAGCCGAAGGTCTTTTGGCATTGGCGGCAGGGCCTGCTTGAGCCTTCGTTTCCGGCTCGCGGTTAAGGAAACCCGCCACCGCTGGATTCTGTTGGCCAAGGAGCACCGCATCAAGATGATCGGCCAAAGCATCGGCGTCGATTTCCCCTTGCACCCGCAGTCCGGTCATTTCCGTCCCGTCGCGGCCGAAGAACACCAAGCCGGGCGGCCCGAACAGGTTGAAGGCGTTGAGCAGCGCCTTGTCCTCGGCGTTGTTGGCGGTGACGTCGGCCCGCAGCAGATGGAATTGGCTGAGGCGTTCGGCCACCTTCGGGTCGGGAAAGACGGAGCGTTCCATGATCTTGCAGGAGATGCACCAATCGGCGTAGAGGTCCAGCACCGCCATGCGCCCGGCGCTGCTGGCCTCGCCCACCTCCGCTGCAACCTGCTCCAAGTTGCGCACCGCCCGCCACGCAGTGGCCGCCTCACCGCCTTGACCGCCGGCACCGGTGATATTGCGTAGCGGTCGCAAGGGGTCGCCGGCCCCGCTGGCGGCCCCGACCAACAGCAGCACGCCATAGACCGCGGCGACGAAACCCAAGGCCTTCCACAACCGGCCCCAGCCCGCCTTGGGCGCCATGTCCAGCCCACCGAGAAAGGCGGCGCAGCCGATCAACAACGCCGCCCAGAGCGCCAAGGTGACTGGCGGCGGCAGCACCCGCTCCAGCAGCCAGACGGCCACGGCCAGCAGCAGGACGCCGAACAGGGCCTTTACGGCATTCATCCAAGCCCCGGCCCGAGGCAGCAGATGCCCGCCGCTGGCGCCGATGACGAGCAGCGGCACGCCCATGCCCAGCCCCAAGGCCAACAGGGCGCCGCCGCCGAGCACTGCGTCGTTGGTGGTGCTGATGTAGATCAAGGCGCCGGCCAGGGGCGCGGAGACGCAGGGCGACACCACCAGGGCGGACAACGCCCCCATCACCGCCACGCTGAGGTGCTTGCCGCCGCCTAGGCCTCGCCCGAAGGCGTCCAGCCCGTTTTGCCAACGCTGCGGCAGCCGCAATTCATAAAATCCGAACATGGACAGGGACAGCAGGGCGAAGACAACGGCGAAGGCGATGAGCACTGGCGGCGCCTGCAGGGCCGCCTGCAAATTGAGGCTGGCCCCGAACAGCCCCATCAGAGTGCCGATGGCGGCGTAGGTGAACGCCATCCCTAACACATAGGCAAGGGAAAGGCCGAAGGCCCGCCAGCGGGTCAGGTTCTCACCCTCGCCAACGATGATGCTGGAAAGGATGGGCACCATCGGCAACACGCA
The DNA here is from genome assembly GCA_958296025.1 of uncultured Pseudomonadales bacterium. Taxonomy (GTDB): domain Bacteria; phylum Pseudomonadota; class Gammaproteobacteria; order Pseudomonadales; family Azotimanducaceae; genus Azophilus. The sequence continues at coordinate 2,802,380 of OY282430.1, read as the reverse complement.
GGGGGTGAAGGCAAGGCCGATGCCGCCAAGAAAAAACAGGGCGGCGGCCAACAGCCAGCCCTGCTCCGCCAACACCGAGGCAAGCCGCCGCTCTTCCGTGCTGGGTGGCGGTAGGGTGGTGGTTGGCGAGGACGCCGCCGCCGCGCCGGCGGCGGGGAAGGCCGCGGAGGCGGTGGCGGATGCGGCCGGGGGACCGACTGAACCGTCGGCCACAGGGGAGGCCGAAGCCGGATCTGAAGCCCCGGCGGCGGTCGCCGCGGAATCTGGGCCCTCGGCGGAGGTCGCATCGGGCGCGGAAGTGGGGGCGTTGAGGATCACCCAACGGGTTTCCGGTGGATAACACAGGCCGGCTTCGGCGCAACCCTGATAGGAGATGCCGATCTCGATCAATCCCTCGGCGTGGATGATCGGCACCCGGATCTCCACCCGGCGGTAATGGACCTCCACCGCACCGAAGAACTGATCGACCTTGGGCTTGCCGGGGGGAATTTCCGGCGGCCCCAAGGTGGCGACGTCGCCTTCCCGCAGAGTGAAGTCAAAGCGGTGCCGGTATAGGTAGTAGCCCTCCGGCATGTCCCAATACGCCAGCAGGGCACCGTCTTCGCCCATCTCCGTGCTCAAGGCAAATGCCTCGTCCACCGGCAGAAATTTAGGCGCCTCGTCCAGGGCGCCCAAGGCAAAGGCGCTGGCCGACGCCCCCAAGCCGAGGGCAAGGACGCCGGCCAGCCGCCGCAGCCGAGTGCGCAAAAGACGGCTTGGTTGCCGCCAAGCTCGGATCTTCGCCAACCGCCTGGGCGGGCTGACGAATGCCTGGTTCCATCCCGCCCCTCTCTTCAATAGGGGTTCGGGACACCCCCTTTTTGGCGTGTTCGATTTGCTGGCGGTGAGGATCATGGGCGGCGAACCTCTAGGTTGAGCTGGAATGGTGTGCCGGAATGGGTTCTGGAATCAAGTCCATAAGTCCATCGATCGCGCCTCGTTTCAACCCGTCGGTCTCCACTGATTTCCTTGCGGCTCAAATTGCGGCCCTGCCGGTTCTTCGCCTTGGTGCGCAAGCACCCAAGGAAGGGCTTGCATCGGCGGGCACGGAAGTGGACGGGCAGGTGGCCTTGGTTTCTGGCAAGATAGCAAGCCCATTTGGCGATGGTGCCCCGGTCGTCCGTCGCCATCCGCTGGGACGCTGAACCAATGCGCCAAGTTCGCAACCGCAACACGCCCACTCGTCGGACTGAGGCGGACGCCTCTCTGGAAGGCTTGACCGTGCGTTCACTAGGTCTCCTCGGCGGTGCGCCGAACGCGCGCTTGTGGCGAATGGGCGCTGCGCTCGTGCTGGCCGCGCTCCTCCATGGTTGCCAAACGATCGGCCCGGTGCCGGAGGTGCTGCCGGTGGAAACCCGGCCGGAACCGGCAAAACCCTCCCAGGTGGCGTCGGAGGCCATCGCCGACCTGTTGGCGGCGGCGGATCAAGCCATCAGCGAGAATCGGCTGATGACGCCTGAGGAGGGCAGTGCCTACAGCCTCTATCGACGGGTGCTGGCCTTGGCGCCGGACCACGAAGGCGCAAGACGGGGGTTCGAGAAGATCGTGGAGCGCTACGTGAAGCTTGCCCTCACCGCCGCTGAACAGCAGAGCTATGCACGGGCGCGCTCCCTGCTGGCGCGGGCGCGCCAAGTCGATCCAGCGCACCCGGCCATTGCGCCGACCGCGCAGCAGGTGGCGCTGCTGGAAAGCGCCCAGCGGGAAAAGGTGCGGCTGGATGGCGGCCAATTGCAACGGCGCACGGAAGCGGTGCAGCGGAGGCTGCTGCAATTGGGCAGCCGGGCCGGCCGGCCCGGCTGTCGGGTGGCCATCAACGCCCGCTCCGATGCTGAGGGCCGTTGGGTCTATCAACAACTCAATCGCGGCGCCGGCGGCGTTCGGGTGCGGGCCGCCCTGACGGTTGCCTCGCCGCCAACGGTGGAGCTGATATGTTTCTCCGCAACCGGATGACCGTTGCGGATGCGGTTGGAGGCCCCAGGGCGCTATTCCGCCATGCAGGTTCGCCCTGCGCTCTTGAGGCTTTGCCGTCGCGCAAGGGGGTTGTTCGGACCGAAGTGGGCGCCAAATCGGTCGAAGTGGATAGGTTCGACGGGTTTGGCGTGGGTTGCGCTAACGAGGTTTAATCGCATGCAGTGGAAGTTCTGGCGGGCACTGCCGAACTTGGCGGTCAAAGCCCGGCTCGGTGCCGGGATGCGCAGGCTCGGTGCTGCCTTGGGCTTGCCCGGCACGGGCGGCGCCATCGGCCGGTTGGCGGTCGGGCTGATTGCCGCCTATCTGCTCGGCTGCATCTTCCTGGGCTGGTGGTGGGACAAGGAGCCGGAGGTCTTCGATGTGCGGGCCAACGCCGCCAGCCATGCCCAGCAGGCGCAGCGCGAACTGGTGATCGGTTACGTCACCACCGCCACCTTGGTTCGCTTGGCGGAAAGCCTGCTGGACAAGCGCGGCGGCTATCTCTCCAACGACCTGATGCCGCCGGCTCTGTGGATGGACAACATCCCCAACTGGGAGTTCGGGGTGCTGACGCAAATCCGCGACGCCTCCCGCGCCTACCGCATCGATTTCGCCCGCTCGCAAAGCCAATCCGCCGAAGACCCGGACCTGCAAAGCGCCGAAGGCCTGTTCTTCTTCGACAACTCCAGTTGGATCTTCCCGGACAGCGAAGGGGAGTACCGGCAGGGCATCGGCCACCTCAACGCCTACTTGATGCGGCTGGCCGACGCCACCCGCCCCGACGCCCAGTTCTACGCCCGCGCCGACAACCTGCAGCAATGGTTGCAAGGCGTGGAAACGCGCCTCGGCAGCCTCTCCCAGCGCCTCTCCGCCAGTGTTGGCAAGCGCCAGTTGAACGTGGACTTAGCCGGTGACGCCGCCGCCGTCCAGTCCACCGACGCCCCCCGCAACCAAGACTTCAAGACGCCTTGGCTGAAAATCGACGACCTGTTCTACGAAGCCAGAGGCCAAACCTGGGCGCTCCTGCACCTGCTCCGCGCCGTGGAGCAGGACTTCGGTGACGTGCTGGACAACAAGAACGCCCGCGTCAGCGTGCAGCAAATCATCCGCGAACTCGAACCGACGCAGGACACTCTATGGAGCCCGGTGGTCTTAAATGGCAGCGGCTTGGGACTGGTCGCCAACCACTCACTGGTGATGGCGTCGCACATCTCCCGGGCCAATGCCGCAATTACTGACCTGCGGGCTTTGTTGGTGCAGGGGTAGGCGGGAAGGCTATCGCCGCGGCACACCCCCCCAACAAACGCCAAAACCCGGCCTCCACACTCCCCCAGACCCATCTCCCAGACCAAACCGCCAACAAACACCCTCAACTCCACCCACTCAATCCTTATTAGGGGACTAGGGGCAGGATGTTGGTCGTGTCCGTGCGCCCGATTATCGGTAACATTCCGGTCATGGAGGAGTTTGAAGCGATCCGCCCCTACAGCGACGATGAAGTGCCGGCGGTTCTGGCGCGGTTGGCGCAGGACGCGGATTTGCGGCGAGTCGTCGCCCCCTTTCTTTTTCCCCGGGCCAGCCGCGCCTTGCCGCCCCTTGGTCGCTTGCTGACCGCCCGGCTGGTGCGCCGCCAAGCCCGCCGGTTGCGAACCGTCGCGGAGCTGCAAACCCACCTTGCCGATTATATGGAGAACCTGATCGAGAAGACCATTCTCGAGTTCCGCGCCAGCGGCTTGGACCACTTGGCCCTGGGCCAGCCCTATTTGTTCATCTCCACCCACCGGGACATCATCATGGATACCGGCTTGGTCAACTTCGCCATGCACCGTGCCGGGCACGCCACCTCGCGCATCGCCGTCGGCGACAACTTGCTCGGCAAGGCCTGGGCGGCGGACCTGATGCGGCTGAACAAGAGTTTCGTGATCGAGCGCAGCGTCACTGGCGCCAAGGCAATCTACCAGTCCCTGCAACGCACATCCGCGTTCATACGCACCTCTCTTGAGGCGTCCGAATCGGTTTGGATCGCGCAGCGGGAGGGCCGCGCCAAGGACGGCCTGGATCGTACCGACCCGGCGCTCATCAAGATGCTGGCCTTGGCTTGGCGCGATGAGATGACGGACTTGGGCGATCTCTGCGCCCGCATCAAGGTCGTGCCTGTGGCCATCACCTACGAGTTGGACCCCTGCGCCCCGCGCAAAGCCCGGGAGCTGTTCATCCGCGAGGCCGAAGGCAAGTACGACAAGCCGGAAGGGGAGGATTTGATCAGCATCGTCGAGGGCATGTTGGGCTTCAAGGGCCGGGTGCATTTGCACTTTGGGGCACCTCTAGCCGGCCCCTTTGACGCACCGGAAGCGTTGGCCGAGGCCATCGACCGGGAAATCGTCGCCGGCCTCAGGGTCTTTCCCACCCATGTGGCGGCGGCCCGGCTACTGAGCCTGCCGGAGTTGCCCGCCGAGGACGCCGAGGACGCCAAGGTCGAGGCCGCCTTCGCTACGCACGTCTCGGCCTGCCCCGAGGCGCAACGGCCCTACCTGTTTCAGCAGTACGCCAACCTAATCCGCAACAAGCAACGCTTTCCCTAGTGCGCCGTCCCGCCAACAAGTGGGTTTTAGCTGCGCGGGACTTTCGTTTCCCGGCAAGGCGCGCAAGAGCCTAGACTGGTGTGGCGCCGCCTGCAGGCCATCGTCCTGAAGGAGATCAGGTCCTACTGGCGGGACCCGGCCACCCGGGGCCTGGTGTTGGGCGCTCCGGTGCTGCAGGTAGCCCTGTTCTCCTTGGCGGCGAGTCTGGACGTCAGCAACGTTGACGTGGCCGTATTCGATCAGGACGCTGGGCGCTGGTCCCATGAACTGATCGCCCGCATCGATGGCGCCAACTTCACCGATGAGATCATCCCGGCGCAAGGCCTGCGGGAGTTGAATGAACTGATCATCCAGCGCCGCGCCTTGATCGGCGTCCACATCGCCGCCGACTTCTCGCGCAAGCTCGCCGCCGCCAAGCAGGCGCAGGTGCAGTTGCTGGTGGACGGGCGGCGAGCCAACGCCGGCCAGGTGGCGGTTAACTATTTCGGCGCGATCGCCGAGGAACTGAACGTCGAACTGGCGGTCTCCGCCGAAGAAGGCGGCAAGGCGCCGCAGCTGCGCCTGCGCCACTGGTTCAACCCCAACCTCAACTACCGCTGGTTCATGGTGGTGAACGTCTGCGGCGCCATCACCTTGATGCTCACCCTGGTGGTGACGGCGCTGTCCATCGCTAGGGAGCGGGAGATGGGCACCTTTGACCAACTGCTGGTGGCGCCGCTGAACTCCTTTGAAGTCATCATCGCCAAGAGCGTGCCGGGCATGATGGCCGGTGGCGTGGCCTCCGCCTTGGTCGGCCTGCTGGCGGTGTTCGGATTCGGCGTCCCCTTCACCGGCAGCCTGCCGGCCTACCTGTGCTGCACCTTTTTGTTTCTTCTGTGCATGGTCGGCATCGGCTTGGTGATTTCCGCCCTCTGCCAAACCCAACAACAAGCCGTCCTGGGCACCTTCTTCGGCGCCACCCCCATCGTGCTGACGGGCGGCTTCATGACCCCAGTGGACAACATGCCCGACTGGCTGCAACTGGTTGCCGAAGCCAACCCCTTCAAGCACTACCTGCAGGCGGTGCAAGGCAGCTTCTTCCGCGCCCAAACCTTCCCCCAACTCTGGCCCAACCTCTGGCCCCTATTGCCCATCGCCGCCGTCACCCTGTTCAGCGCCACCTTGGTGGTGCGGCACAACTTGCGCTAGTGTCCTGTCGCGTAAAGTGGCGGAGCGATGAAACAGCAAATTCTGGACCGGGCGCGGGGTGCTGGTCTGGACGCTGTAGGGCTTGCGGCGGCATCGGGCGGGCGCATCGCCGCGGGGAAAGTGCCATAATCGGCCCATGCGCTTCTTCAACACCGAAGGGCCGGTGCGCCCGGACGACCACTACGCCATCCCGCCGCTGGAGCGGATGGACGTCGATGAACTTCTGACCCTGATTCGGGCCAAGCGCTACTTCGTGCTGCACGCGCCGCGGCAGACCGGCAAGACCTCCGCGCTCATCGCCCTGCGCGACCTCCTGAACAGCGGCGCAGCGGGCAACTTCCGTTGCGTGCATACCAACGTGGAGGTGGGCCAGGTGGCGCGCGACGACACGGCGCGGGGCATGCGCGCCATCCTGAGCCGGCTGGCCATGCGGGCGCGGCTGCTGCACGACGAGTTTCCGCACGAGTCGTGGCGCGCCGTGCTGGAGGCGTCGGGGCCGGACGATGCGCTGGGCGATCTGCTGTCCAACTGGTGCGTGGCGAACCCGACGCCGCTGGTGCTGCTGGTGGACGAGATCGACTCGCTGGTCGGCGACACGCTGCTCTCGGTGCTGCGCCAGCTCCGCGCCGGTTACGAGCAACGCCCCGAGGGCTTCCCGCAGAGCGTGGTGCTGTGCGGGGTGCGCGACATTCGGGACTACCGCATCCGGTCGAGCGCCGGGGAGGTCGTCGCCGGCGGCAGCCCGTTCAACGTGGCGGCGAAGTCGCTGCGCATGGGGGACTTCACGGAGGCGGAGGCCCGCGCGCTGATGGCGCAGCACACGGAGGAGACCGGGCAGCGCTTCACGGCGGCGGCGCAGGAGGCGGTGTGGACGCAGACCCAGGGGCAGCCGTGGCTGGTGAATGCGCTGTGCGCGGGGGCATGCTTCGACAACAAGGCGGGGCGGGATCGCTCGCGGACCATTGAAGCGGACCACATTCACGCCGCGCGGGAGGAACTGATCCTGTCGCGGCGCACGCATCTGGACCAGTTGGCGCACAAGCTGGAGGAGGCGCGGGTGCGGCGGGTCGTCGAGCCGATTCTGAGCGGCGGCGCTGCGCGGCACGAAATTCGGGATCTGGAGTACGTCCGCGACCTGGGCCTGATCGATGGAAGCCAGCCGCCGCGCATCGCCAACCCGATCTACCGGGAGGTGGTGCCGCGGGAACTCGGCTACATCCTGCAGAGCAGCCTGGACCAGAACCTGTCGTGGTACTTGGACGGCGACGGTGGGCTGGACATGGACAAGCTGCTGAGGGCGTTCGGCACGTTCTTCGGCGAGCACGCGGAGCACTGGCTGGGGCGCTTTGACGACTACCGGGAAGCTGCCCCGCAGCTCATCCTGCAGGCGTACCTACAGCGGATCGTGAACGGCGGCGGCCGCATCGAGCGGGAGTACGGGCTGGGGCGGGGCAGGACGGACCTGCTGGTGCTGTGGCCGCGCCAGGCGGGCCAGCCGTCGGACCTGTGGGAGCGGTTCGTGATTGAATGCAAGGTGCTGCGGGACTCGGACCGCAAGAGCCTCGCGTGGACGGTCGAGCGGGGCGTGCAGCAGACGTTGGGCTACATGAAGAAGTGCGGGGCGGAGGAAGGGCATCTGGTGGTGATCGACCGCCGCACCGGCGCGGATGAGCGGAGGCGTGGCGAGGGCGCGGAGGATCGCCGGGCCGACGAGGGCGGGACGGATGGAAGCGGTCACCGACAGGACGGGCGCGGGGTGGTGGTCTGGAGGTTGTAGGGCTTGGGGGCAGCATCGGGCCAGCCGCCAAGCATTTATCGACACACCCAGGACCGGCCTGACTCTCCCCTGCGCTACGCCTTGCCAGGAGCCAAAAATCCCTCGCATCCAAAGCGCACTTACTTACGGGACAGGACACTAGGCACCGGCTATCGGGGTGCGCATCCCCAGGGTTCCTGCCGACTCAGGTCCGCCATCAGTTCCGCCATGGTCGTGCGGGCTTGGTCGTTGATTTGCCTGGAGGTGCGGCCAGCGGTGGCTATGGGCGGGCTAATTCGCACCTGGATAACGCCGGGGCGCTTGCTCAGCCGGTGGGCCGGCCAGCATTGACCGGCGTTGTGCGCCACAATGACCACTTCAGCCCCGGCTGCTGCCGCCAAGATGGCGCCGCCGGGTTGAAAGGGGCCAACCTGGCCGGGGGGCATGCGTGTTCCCTCGGGGAATAGAAGCACCCAAAAACCTTCCGCCAAGCGCGAACAGCCGGTCTTGACGAGCTTGCCTAGCGCCGTGCGCGGGCTGCGGCGGTCGATGGCGATGGGCTTGGCTAAGGCGAAGGCCCAGCCGAAAAAGGGAATCCACAGCAATTCGCGCTTGATGAGGGTCGCTTGAGGATGAAACAGGGTTTGCAGGAACAGGGTCTCCCAAGTGCTCTCATGGTGAGCCAACACGATGCAGGGCCGCGATGGGATGTTCCCCTTGCCCGCCACCTCCACGGTGACGCCGCAGGTGAGGCGCAGCCACAGCAGCACCGCCCGCGTCCAAACGCCGATGACGAACTGAAAACGGGGCCTCGGCGGCAGCGCCCAGCCAACCACCAAGGACACGCTGGCCCAGAGGATGGTCGTCGCCGCGTAGCCGGCGTAGAACAGGCAGGCGCGCAACGGGCGGCGTATCGGCGGGGGGCGCTGATTGACTGGCATTTGCATTGAACCAGCTTAGAATTGTCATGGCGAACGGGCGCGGAAAATAAGACATCATGGGCGAGGCGTCAAAGGGTAGGCGATGCGGCTGGTGCGGGGACAATCCGTGGCACATTCGCTACCACGATGAGGAATGGGGGGTGCCGGAGCGGGACGATCAGGCGCTGTTCGAGCGGCTGATCCTGGAAGGCATGCAGGCCGGCCTGTCTTGGTTGACCGTGCTGAAAAAACGACAGCACATGCGCGGGGCCTTTCTCGGCTTCGATTTCCGGGCCCTAGCTGAGGCGGATTCGGCCTTGGTCGAGCAATGGATGCAGAACCCCGGCCTCATCCGCAACCGGGCCAAGCTCGATTCCGTTATCACCAATGCCAAGGCGACCATTGCGCTGCCGGAATCCTTGTCTGATTTCGTCTGGTCGGTGGTGGATGGAACGCCGCTGCAGAACCGCTGGCGCCGCATGAAGGACGTCCCGGCGGAAACGGCGGCCTCGCAAGCCTTGTCCAAGGCCCTCAAGGGCCGCGGCTTCCGCTTTGTCGGCCCGGTCATCTGCTACGCCTTCATGCAAAGCGCCGGACTGGTCAACGACCATCTATTGGACTGTCCTGCCTACGGCAAGTGCGCGGCGTTAGCCCATTCCCAAACCCAGGCCAACTGAGTCCATGCGCCAAGGCTATCTAGGCCGGGCCAAGGATCTAGTTGGTTTGGCTGCGTCGCGCTTGCGAGTCACCCTTGCTGGGAGTCGTGTCGGTCAAGCACTTGCAACCGCCGCGCAGTCCCTCGCCGATTTTCCGCAGCGCAAGGCTGACTGGGTTCGTTGGTTGCTCGCCGGTGCGACAAGGCTGTTTTCCTGGCTGCCGTTTTCGGCGGCCTGGCGTCTGGCGGACGCCTTGGGCGCCCTGACCGCCGCCGTCGGCGCGGATGCCGCCCGCATCACCAGGATCAACTTGGCCAAATGTTTCCCCAACCTGCAAACTGCCGAACTGAAGGCGCTGAGCCGGGCAAGCCTTGGGCACGCTTGGCGGCTGGTGGTGGAGGCCGGTCCCTTGAGCCACTGGCCCGCCGACCGGCTGCGGCGCCTGTTGGTGAAGGAGACGGGCCGTGAATGGATTGAAGGGCCCTTGGGCCGCAAACAGGCCGTTCTGCTGCTGGTGCCCCACTACGGCAATTGGGAGTTCCTATGCTATGTCTTGGGTGATCTGCAGGCTGTCTCCCTGTACGATCCGCCGCGCCTGCCGGCCTTGGAGGCATCGCTGCTCGCCAGCCGGCAGCGGTTCGGGATGCGCTTGCTGCCAGCCAACGCCGGCGGCCTGCGGGCCGTCGCCAAGAAACTCAAGGCCGGCGGCCTAGTTTGCATCCTGCCCGACCAAGCCCCTGCCGCCAAAGCCGGCGTCTTCGCGCCGTTCTTCGGCCAGCCGGTGCTGACCATGACCCTACCCTACCGCCTGCTGCAAGGCACCGACGCCACCGTGCTCATGGCCAGTGCGCAGCGGGTGCCGGGGGGATTTGCGGTGCATTACGCGCCCTTGGCGGCGGCAGGCCGGCCAAACAGCGCACAGGGGTTCGCCCAAGCGCTTAACAGAGGCATAGAGGCATTGGTGCAGAAGGATCCGGCGCAATATCTGTGGGAGTACAAACGGTTCAAGAGGCAGCCGCCGGGCCATCCGAATCCCTACCCGAAGCGCCGCAAAAGGTTCTAATTTCGCCACCCAACGTCGCCAACGGGACGCCGTGGCCAACAGGAGCCCGGCGCCGGCCTAGGCCGTGCAATGCCTTAAAAGATACTGATTGGGCGTATGAGCTAGCGACCGGCACCGCCCGGCACGGGCCTCGCCTTGGCGTCTAACGCCGCCAATAAGACGCAGTGAACAGCACTAGCAGCGTAAAGATCTCCAAGCGGCCCAGCAACATGGCGAGCATCAGCAGCCAAGTGACGGAATCCGAAAGGCCGCGGTAAGTCGAGGCAACCTCCCCAAGGCCCGGCCCTAGGTTGTTCAGGCAGGCGGCCACGGCGGAGAAGGCGGTGATGAAGTCCAAGCCCGAAAGGCCCATGACCAAGCAGCCCAAGATCACGAAGATCAGAACGTAGGCGATGCAGAAGGCCCAGATGGCATCGGCCACCCGGTTCGGCACCCGTTCGTCCCCCAACTTCAGGGGGAACACCCCCATCGGGTGGATCAGGCGCTTGATCTCGCGGGCGCATTGGCGGCAGATCAGCAACACCCGGATCATCTTCATGCCACCGGCCGTGGAGCCGGCGCAGCCACCGGCAAAGGCGGCGAACATCAGCAGGATGGGCGCCACCGATGGCCACAGGCTGAAGTCCGTGGTGCTGAAGCCCGTCGTGGTGGCGATGGAGACGGTTTGGAAGATGCCGTGGCGAATGGGTGAGGCAACGGCGTCAGGATGTCGAATCAACAGCACGCAGATGATGAACGCCACCACCGCCAAGGCCCCGAAGTAGAGGCGCACTTCCTGGTCGCCGACGTATTGGACAATGCTTCGGCGTCGCCAAGCCGTGAAGTGCAGGGCGAAGTTGATGCCCGAAAACGCCATGAAGAGAATCGCCACCCATTCGATGGCTAGGCTGTCGAAGTGGCCGATGCTGGCGTCATGGGTGGAGAAGCCGCCGATGGCGACCGTCGAGAAACTGTGGCAGATGGCGTCAAACCACCCCATGCCGGCCAGCCAATAGGCTAGGGCGCAGGCCAAGGTCAGGCCAAGATACAGCAGCCACAGGGCCTTGGCCGTCTCCGTGATGCGGGGCGTCAGCTTGTTGTCCTTCACCGGGCCGGGGGATTCGGCCCGGTAGAGCTGCATTCCGCCCACCCCCAGCATGGGCAGGATGGCCACCGCCAGCACGATGATGCCCATGCCGCCAAGCCATTGCAGGAGCTGGCGGTAGAACAGAATGGATTTCGGCAGGCCGTCCAAGCCGCTCAGCACCGTGGCGCCGGTGGTGGTTAGGCCGGAAAGGGACTCGAAGGCCGCCTCGGTGAAGCTGAGGGCGGTGCTGTCGTCCAGATGCAGGGGAATGGCGCCGAACAACCCCAAGCCGACATAGGCCAGCGCCGTGATGAGGAAGCCGTCACCGTCCTTGGGCTTGGGCCGGCCGCGGCCGGGCAGCCATAGCGCCAGGCCCGCCGTTAGGGTGATGACGAAGGCCGCGGCGAAGGTGCCGATGGTCGGCTCCGCAAACAGCCAAGCCACCAAGGCTGGCGCCAGCATCGCCGGACTGAACAGGATCAGCAGCGCCCCGGTGGTGCGGAGAATGAGGGGCAGATGCATGTGCTGGCGCCGTGCCCTGATCCTTTAGTTTGGTGGCGTCCGCAAGACCATGCCCCGACTCGTTGCGACGGATGCAAGGGCAGGCGCATGGGCTGGGCTGGGCACTGGCGGGTCAGAAGAAGCTGAAGCCGACCGCGAACAGCCGCTCCACGTCGGCGACGTATTTCTTGTCGGTGAGGAACAGAATCAGGTGGTCTTCCGGCTGCACGACCACGCCCTCGTAGGCCACCAGCACCCGCTTGCCGCGCACGATGGCGCCGATGGTGACGCCCTTGGGCAACTTGACCGCCTTGACTTGGCGGCCGACGATCTTGGAGCTTTTCTCATCCCCCCTGGCCACCGCCTCCATCGCCTCGGCGGCGCCGCGCCGCAGGCTATGCACCCGGGCCACGTCGCCGCGCCGCACATGGGTCAGCAGGCTGGAGGTGGTGGATTGCTGCGGGGAGATGGCGATGTCGATGTCGCCGCCCTGCACCATGTCCATGTAGGCCGGCTTGTTGATGAGGGCCATCACCCGGCGGGCGCCGAAGCGCCTCGCCATCAACGACGAGATGATGTTGATGTCGTCTTCGTTGGTGAGGGCGCAGAACACGTCGCAGTCATCCACCGCATCCTGCAGCGGATCCTGGTTGGTGGCGCTGCCCTGCAGCACCACAGTGCTGTTCAGGGTGGTCGCTAGCCGTTTGCAGCGCTCCCGGTCGAACTCGATGAGCTTGACGTTGAAGTAGGGTTCGATGGCCCTCGCCAGCCGTTCGCCGATGTTGCCGCCGCCGGCAATCACCACCCGTCGGTAGGCCCGCTCCGTGTGCCGCAGCTCGGCCATGACGGCGTTGATGTGCCCAGCGGCGGCGATGAAGAACACTTCGTCGTCCGCCTCGATCTTGGTGGCGCCGGTGAGCAGGATGGGCTTGCCGCGGCGAAAGATGGCTGCCACACGGGTGTTGACGTTGGGTAATTGGCGGCGCAGATAGCGCAGCTCCTGGCCCACCAAGGGACTGCCGGCGTAGGCGCGCACCGCCACCAGCTGCACCTTGCCTTCGGCGAAGTCCAGCACCAGCTGGGCGCCGGGATGCTCCAGCAGCAAGCGCACATGGTCCGTCACCACCTGCTCCGGGTTGATGAACACGTCCACCGGCATGTGCTCGTCCGCGAACAGGGATTTCTCGTTGACGTAAGCGGCCTTGCGCACCCGGGCGATCTTCATGGGCGTGCGGAACATGGAATAGGAGACTTGGCAGGCCATCATGTTCACCTCGTCGCTGCCGGTCACCGCCAAAAGCATGTCCGCATCCTCCGCCCCGGCCCTGCGCAGCACGTTGGGATGCGAGGCCCAACCGAGCACCGTTTGAATGTCCAAGCGGGTGCGCAGCTCGCGCAGCCGCGCCTCGTCGCGGTCAACCAAGGTGATGTCGAAGCCTGCGCTGGCCTCATTGACCAAGTGGTGCGCCAAGGTGCCGCCGACCTGGCCGGCGCCTAGGATCAGGATCTTCACGGTTTCTTCTCGAGCAGGGCCAAGTAAAAGCCATCGGTGGCGGGTTCGGTGGGCAGCATTTGCCAACCATACGCGGTGGCGCGGCCGGTGGGCAGTGCAATCGGAGCAATTCCAGCGGCGCCGCTGACATTGAGAAAGGCTTCAACCACTCGATCATTCTCTTCGGCGAGTAGGGAGCAAGTGCAGTACAGCAGGGTACATCCAGGCCGCAGCAGGCGCCAGAGATTGTGCAGCAATGCCGCTTGCAGGGCCGCCGCCCGCGCCACCTGCCGCGGGGTGCGGATGACCTTGATGTCTGGATGCCGGCGCAACGTTCCGGTGCCGGAGCAGGGGGCGTCCAGCAGCACGAAGTCAAAGGGTCCGGGGCCTTGCCAGCGGGTCGCGTCGGCTTCGACAACCTTGAATTGCGCGTGGCCCAGGCGCTGCGCGATGTCGGCCAAGGCGACCAGGCGCGTGGATGAAATGTCCAGGGCGGTGACGTCCAGCGCCAGCCCGGCCTCCAGCAGATGGAACAGCTTGCCGCCGGGCGCGGCGCAGGCGTCCAGCACCCGGCAGCCATCCTGCAACTGTCCGCGCATGAGGTCCCCGACCAGCTGGCCGCCGATGTCCTGCACGGCAAACCAGCCTTCTTGATAGCCTGGCAGGGAGGCCGCCGGCTGCGGTTTGTCCAGAATGACCGACTCCGGCAGCCAGGAAGGGGTGCAGGACACCGCGGCTTGCCGCAACGCGTGGCGGTATCGGTCGGGGGCGATGCGGGTGCGATTGACGCGCAGGCTCATGGGTGCCCGTTGGTTGTTGGCGGCCAGCAGGGCCGACGCCAGATCCGGGTATTCGCTGACCAGCCGTCGCCGCAGCCAAGGCGGATGCTCGCTGGCCGCGGCGTCTGCGCTGCCCGGTTGCTGCGCATCGCCCGGCGACGGTGACGCACCGGCCAGTTTGCGCAGTACGCCGTTCACCAGCCCAGCAGCCCAGGGTTTCCGTAGCGGGCGGGTGGCGGCGACGGTCTCGTTGATGGCGGCGTGGGCGGGAATGCGCGTTCTTTGCAGTTGGTAGGCACCTACCAGCATCAGGCCGTAAACATCCAAGTCCTTGTCCCGCAGGGGCCGGCCAAGGCGGGCGTCCAAGGCCGCCGCCAAGGAGAAGTAGTGGCGCAGGCAGCCATAGGTCAATTCCAGGCAAAGGGGGCTTTCCTTGCCGTTGAGGACGTTGTCCAGGCTGGTGCCCCGACCCAATACACGCGCGAGATGGCGGGCCGCCTTGGCCCGATCATTGACTTGGCCGGTCATGTCTCAAAGCCTGTGCTGGGCGTTTGGCGGTGGAACCTGTTGATCAGGGTCCATGAAAACGAGCGCCCGGCTGGATCAGGCCGCCAAAGCCATTGATGGCGGCCGCCGGGTCAAGCGCCGCCCCCTTGCCCAAGTTGAGCCGCAAAGACTTAAGCCGCAGGGCGCCAGTGCCGCAGGCGACGAGGATTTCCCTTCGATCCGCCCGAATGATCCGGCCGGGAACCGCATCCCCTTGGGCCTGAACCGCTTGGGCGGCGAGTATCTGCACCCGCACATCGCCAAGCCAACTATGCATCGGCATGCGATGGACCAAGGCGCGCACGGTCCGGTCGAGGCGCATGGCCGATTGACGCCAATCGGCCACGGCGTCCTGAGCCGTCAACTTGTGGGCGTAGGTCGCTTCGCCGGTTTGCGGTTTGGCCGGCGCTTGCGCCAGCTTGGGCAGGAGGTTGCAAAGCAATTCCGTGCCGAGGTCGGCAATGCGGCCGCTGAGTCCGGCGCCCGTGCTTGTCGGGCCGATGCACACCTTGGCCTGAGCGAGAATTGGTCCGGTGTCCAGCCTTTCGCTTATCCGCATGATGGAGACCCCGGTTTCCTCATCGCCGGCCATGATCGCCCGCTCAATGGGTGCCGCGCCCCGCCAGCGGGGCAGCAGGGAAGCATGCACGTTGACGCAGCCGTAGCGGGGAAACTGCAGAAAGGCCAAGGGTAGGATCATGCCGTAGGAGGCGACGACCACCGTGTCCAAGTCCAACCCAGCCAGGGCCGAGATGGCGGCATCGGCATTGCTGGGCGACTGCACGGCCAGCCCTTCGGCCAACGCCAACTGCTTCACAGGGCTGGCGGAGGTCCTGCGCCCGCGCCCGCGCCGCCGGTCCAGCCCAGTCAGCACGAGGGTTGGCCGAAGACCGCATTGCAGCAGTCCGCCGAGGATGCGGGCGGCGAAATCCGGTGTGCCGGCGAAGGCGAAGCGGGTTGGCATGGCTTAGCGGTCTTGAGGGTGGGTGCGTTGGGTTGGCCTTGGCGGTTTGAGCAGCCCTGGCCGGCGGCGGATGCGGTGTGCGGGCCGGGTGCCGCACGCGCGCTTTAGGCGGCGGCGCGGCGGCTCTTCAGCAGCTTTTTCTGAATGCGCGAGCGCTTCAGGCTGGACAGGTAATCCACAAACAGCTTGCCCTGCAGATGGTCGCACTCATGCTGAATGCAGACGGAGAGCAGGCCGTCGACGTCCATCGCAAAGGGCTTGCCCTGCCGGTCCAGCGCCTGCACATGGGTGTGCTCCCGACGGGTGACCGGCTCATAGAAGCCGGGCACGGATAGACAGCCCTCCTGGGTCTCCAGCAGTTCCCCGGACACCTCCAATTGCGGGTTGATGAGCACCAAGGGATCGTCCCCGTCCTTCGATATGTCGATGACGATCACCCGCTTATGCACATTCACTTGGGTGGCGGCCAAGCCGATGCCGGGGGCTTGGTAAAGGGTCTCCAGCATGTCCCCCACCAGTTGGTCGATGGCGGCGTCCACCGCCGCCACTGGCGCGGCCTTGGTGCGCAACCGGGGGTCAGGAAAACTGATGACGTTGAGAATGGTCATGGGTCAATTCGCTGCAACGCCGTCAGTATAGTCCTTGCGGGGTGCAAATGGCCGATGGCTTACAACCTGAGGGGCGGATGACGCCTTTCCCCAAGAGGGGCGCCGCCTAAAATCCGCAACCATGCCCATCCCTCGCCCAGCCTCGGAAAGCGAAGCGCTGCTCCATCTCAGCCAGCAGGCGTCCCGCCAACAGGTGCGCCAGTGGCTTGCCAAGCCCGGTGGCGCTCAAGCCGCCGCCGCACAGCATGGCCAGGCGCCACCTTGGCCGCTTGCCAGGATTGCCGCGCAGGGCTTCGGAGTGGTGACCAGTCTCGATGCCGAATACCCGGAACCCCTGCGCCACATCCCGGACCCGCCCTTGGCGCTGTATCACCAAGGGGAACTGCGTGAGGCGCAAGGCCCCTGCCTCGCCATAGTCGGCGCTCGGCGGGCCACCCGGCTTGGCTTGCGGATTGCTGAAGGCATGGGCCGGGAATTGGCGAATGCCGGGGTGCGCGTCATTTCCGGCTTGGCCCGGGGCATCGACGGCGCCGCCCACCGCGGGGCCTTGGCCAGCGCCGTCCAAGGCAGTGCTTGGGCCGTGTTGGGCAGCGGCTTGGCAAAAATCTACCCGCGCGAGCACAAGGCTTTGGCGCAGCGAATCGCGGACGCCGGGGGTGCCGTGATCAGCGAATACATGCCCGACGTCCGACCCTATCGGGGCAACTTCCCGGAACGCAACCGCATCATCAGTGGCTTGGCCAATGCGGTGGTGGTGGTCGAAGCGTCCGAACGCAGCGGCTCCTTGATTACCGCCCGCATGGCCGCGGAGCAGGGCCGGGATGTCTTCGCGGTGCCGGGGGCGGTGGGCAACTCGGTCAGCGCCGGCTGCCATTGGCTGATCCGCCAAGGCGCGGAATTGGCGGAATGCGCCGCTGACGTGCTCGGCAGCATGGGTCTCTGCGTTGCGGCGGCACAAGCGCCGCAAACGCCGCCGGAGCGCCTTGCCCCAGTGTTCAGCGCGGTTTCCGCCACGCCGACGGCGGCGGATGACATCTCCTTGGCCGTCGGCCTGTCCGTGGAGGTGGTTATCGGCGATTTGGTGCAATTGGAGCTGTTGGGGTTTGTGGAGCCTACCGCGGATGGGTATATTCGTGCGCCCCCCTGAAATCGAAGAGAAAAATGAGTTTTATCGCCGTATTGATGGGCTCCGAATCGGATTGGCCCATTATGCAGAAATGCACCGAGGTGCTCGATCGTCTAGGCATAGGCTTTGAGGTGCGGGTTACCTCGGCGCACCGTACGCCGGCCGCCACTGCCGCCTATGTGGCGGATGCGGTTGAACGGGGTTGCGCCCTGTTCATTTGCGGCGCCGGGATGGCCGCCCATCTGGCCGGGGCGGTGGCCGCCCACTGCGTGCGTCCGGTCATCGGCGTGCCGATCAACAGCGGCCCCTTGAGCGGCTTTGATGCGTTGCTGGCCACCGTGCAGATGCCCGGCGGCATCCCAGTCGCCACGGTGGCGGTTGGCGGCGCCGGCGCTAGGAACGCGGCCTATTTGGCGGCGCAGATATTGGCCCTTGGCGATCCGGCGTTGCAGACCGCCCTTGAGGCGGACCGTGAACGGAACCGGGAGAAGGTGCAAGCGCAGAATGCGCGTGTGCAGTCGGAACTTTAGTGTTTTCGGCGGTGGCAAAGCCAAGCCGTGAGTCTGAGGTCGCCGTTCGGTCCGCCCGCCGTTGGAAACCGCCCCGCTTGGTGCGAAAACATTCCATGCGTCACGGCCATGACTGCCGTTGCGGCTGCCGACAAGGAAAATGTTGGGTTTATGGACGGGCACAGGCGCATTGACCACTTCCATCTTTGCGGTGCAGCGCATCACTTGCGTCGAGGCGGTGTGGTGGCCCATGCCGCGGAAGGCGTTTGGGGCCTTGCCTGCGATCCCTTTGATTGCCAAGCCGTTGGCCGCACTTTGGCATTGAAGGGGCGTCGCCCGGACAAGGGCTTCATCCTCATCGGTGCCGACGCGGACTGCTTTGCCCCGGAACTGGAACTCCTGACGGTTGCCGAGCGGCGCATGGTGGAAGCCAGTTGGCCGGGGCCGGTGTCGTGGATTCTGCCGAACCGACGGTTTCCTGCTTGGATCACCGGCGGGCAATCCGCAACGATTGCCGTGCGGGTGCCCGGCCATCCCCAAGCGCGGACCCTCTGCGCCCTGTTTGGCGGTCCCTTGGTCTCCACTTCCGCCAATCCGTCCGGCCATCCGCCAACCACCGATGCACTGCGCGTGCGCCGCTGGTTTCAGAGCCGCATCGACTACCTGGTGCCGGGCCAAACGCAGGGGCGGCGGGGGCCGAGCCAACTGCGAACTCTGGCCGGGGAGCTGTTGCGCTGATGGACCGCTACGCCGTCGTCGGCCATCCCATTGCGCACTCGTTGTCGCCGGACATTCACCGCGCCTTTGCCAAGCAGACCGGGGAGCGCCTGCACTACGACAAGCTGCTGGCGCCCAAGAACGGCTTTGCCGCAGCGGCGGCGGCGTTTTTCCAGTCTGGCGGCAAGGGCCTCAACGTCACCATGCCCTTCAAGGGGGACGCCTGCCGTTGGGTGGACAGCACCCACCCGGCCGCCGCCGAATGCGGCGCGGTGAATACCATCGCCTTGGATAAAGGCAGGACGCACGGCTTCAACACCGATGGCTTCGGCCTGATTCGAGACCTCCAAGCGCAGGGCGTCGCAATCTCTGGGCGCCGGCTGCTCGTGATCGGCGCAGGCGGCGCCGTCAGCGGCATCTTGGACGCCTTGACCGGGGCCGGCGCGGCGGCCATCCACATCGCCAACCGCACGCCCGGCAAAGCGACAGCCTTGGCCGAACAGCATGGCGGCAAGTTCGGCGCATCCTCCCTGGGGGACATTCGGGGAACCTTCGACATCATCCTCAACGGCGCCTCCGCCGGTTTGCAAGGGGAGGGCGGCTTGATCGCCGCCGAGCTGGCGCGGGGCGCCGTCTGCTACGACCTTCTGTACAGCCGGGATGGACGAACCCCCTTCTGCCAATGGGCGAAACGCGCCGGAGCGGCTTGGGTCTGCGACGGCCTGGGCATGTTGGTGGAGCAGGCGGCGGCGGCCTTCGCCATTTGGCGCGGCCAGCAGCCGGAAACCCGTTCCGTGCTGCGGGCGCTCCGGGCGAACCGCAGGGACTAGGGCGCAGCCGCCATGGCCAACCTGGAAGTCGTCAAAAGAAACCGCCGGCAAGTGGTGATCATGATCATCGCCCTGCCCTTGATGGTGTTGTTTGGCGTTTACAGCCTGATTTATCTGGCCCAGCAGGAGACCTTGCGGCATACCACCAACTTGGGTGAATTTGTCGAGCCGCCCGTGTTGGCGCGGGACTTGGGCTTGACCGATGCCGTGGGCGAGCCGGTGGACGGCAGCCGTCATTGGTGGGTTTGGGTGGCGGTGAAGGACTGCGCGACAGTCTGCCGGCAGGCCTTGCATCACCTAGCGCAACTGCCCGAGCTGTTGGCGGAGCAGGCTGCGCACATGCGGCTGGCCTTGGTCCTCACCAAGCCGGGCGCTTCGCCCGGCGACGAACGCAGTGTTGGACACCGCATATTCACAAGCGAAGGCGAAAAAACACTCGCCGATGGCATTTACGTTGTGGACCCGGCCGGCAACGTGATTCTGCGCTATGAGCTGACCGCCAATGCAATGCCTGTCGCGCAGGACTTGAAGAAGATGCTGAAGGTGTCGGACCTTGGCTGAACACAGGGCATTGACAACGATACGACGGTTGACGCTGGCCGGCATCGGCCTGACCTTGGTGGTGGTCGTTTTGGGCGCCTACACGCGCTTGGCGGACGCCGGCTTGGGCTGCCCGGACTGGCCCGGCTGCTACGGCCAGTTCGGTGTGCCGGACAGCGAGGCGGAGTTGCAGGCCGCCGCAGCCCGGTATCCCGATGCGCCGGTGGATGTGGGCAAGGCTTGGGTCGAAATGGTGCATCGCTATTTCGCCACCGCCTTGGGGGCGCTGATACTGGCCTTGACGGTGGTGGCGGTTCGGGCCAAGGGGGCGGTGTCGAGGGCCCTGCCGACGGCGCTGCTGGCCTTGGTGATCCTGCAAGGCGCTTTCGGTGCCTGGACGGTGACGCTGAAGCTGTGGCCGCAAGTGGTCACGGCGCATCTGCTCGGCGGCTTCGCCACCTTGGCGCTATTGTGGTGGCTGGCGTTGCGCACGGGGGCGGTTCCGGTGGGCTCCGTCCCGGCACGGTTGCGGCGGCTGGCTGTCCTGGCCCTAGTGGTGGTGACGGCGCAGGTGGCCTTGGGCGGCTGGGTGACCTCAAACTACGCGGCATTGGCTTGCCCGGACTTCCCCACCTGTCATGGCGCTTGGGTGCCGCCGATGGATTTCGGGCGGGGTTTTGACGTCTTTCAGGCCGTCGGCCCAAATTATTTGGGTGGAATGCTGGACAGCGAGGCGCGTATCGCCATACAGTTCGCGCACCGTCTCGGCGCCTTGGCGGTGCTTGTAGTCGTGGGTGCGTTAGGATGGCGCTTGGCGACGGCGGGGAATTTCCTTGCGCCTTGGGTGCTGGGGCTGTTGGCCGCGCAGATCACTCTGGGCGTGCTCAATGTGTTTTTGGCGCTGCCGCTTTGGGTGGCGACCGCACATAACGCTGGAGGCGCTCTGTTGCTGCTTGCGCTGGTGACGGTCAGGCACTGCATCGCCAGCGGGGCAAAGGCTTAGGATCAGCTTAGGCACTGTCCAAAAAGACTTAAGGAAAATGTCGGTGAGCGAACTATCCCAGGCCGCTGGCGCCACTTGGCGCGACTACCTGGAAATGTGCAAGCCCAGAGTGGTGGCGCTTATGCTGCTTTGCGCGGTGGTGGGCATGCTGCTGGCCACGCCGGGCATGGTGCCTGTGGACGTCCTGGTGTTCGGCACCTTGGGCATCGCCTTGGTGGCGGCCTCCGCGGCGGTGGTCAACCACATCGCGGACGCGGAAATCGACATGCGCATGGCGCGGACGGCGCGCCGGCCGGTGGCGGCGGGGCGCATTTCCGCGGCGCCCGGCTTGGCCTTCTCCGCGGTTTTGGGCGTCGCCGGCATGGGGGTGCTGCTGGTTTTCATCAATCCTCTGACGGCTTGGCTCAACTTGGCCTCTTGGGTGGGCTACGGCTTGATCTACACCCTCTTCCTGAAACGGGCTACGCCGCAGAACATCGTGATCGGTGGGTTGTTTGGCGCCGCGCCGCCCTTGTTCGGCTGGGCCGCCGTCACCGGCACCGTCGAACCTGGCGCACTGATTCTGGTGCTCATCATCTTCGCCTGGACCCCGCCGCACTTTTGGGCGCTGGCCTTGGACCGTAAGGAGGAATACGCGGCGGTGAACATACCCATGCTGCCGGTCACCCACGGGGACCGCCACACCCGCCGCCACATCTTCTTCTACACCCTGATCCTGATCGGCGCCAGCCTGTTGCCGGTGGCCATCGGCATGAGCGGCTGGGTCTATTTGGCCGGCGCCCTCGTGCTGGGCGGCGGGTTTCTTTATTGGGCGGCGGTTCTGTTGGCCGCCCGCAATCCAAGGGCGCCCATGCAGACCTTCCGCTTCTCCATCCTCTACCTGATGGCGCTTTTCTTGGTTTTGTTGATCGATCACTACTGGTATGTCGGAGTCTGAGGGTTTGCCTTCCCGCCGTTTGCCCATGCAGCATCGCTTGCGGCTTGGCGTGGCGGCGCTTCTGGTCGCGGCGCTTGCCGGCAGCGTGCTCCTCCATGCCGGCCTAAACCGCCGGGAGGCCGTGGCGGCAATGCCGGCGGAGGGCCTTGTCCTGCTGCCCGAGCCCAAGGCGGTGCCGGCCTTTCAGCTTGAGACCCATAGGGGAGGCCAGTTCCAAGCGCAGGACTTGGCCGGCCATTGGACCTATTTGTTCTTCGGCTTCACCAACTGCCCGCATATCTGCCCAACGACAGTTGCTGTCATGGCCGAAGCGGAGGCGCAAATTCGGGCGCTGCCGAGGGGCGACACTTTCCGCGGCCTGTTCATCAGCGTTGATCCCGAACGGGATGACATTGCCAGCATAGCGGCCTTTCTGGGGCGTTTTTCCGAGGGCTTCCTAGGGCTGCGCGGCACCCGTTCCGAGGTCCTGAAAATCGCCCAAGACGTCAGCGTTGCCTTCGTCACCGTTGCGGACGGGCAAGGGGGGCTGACGGTGGAGCACTCCAGCCACATCGTGCTGATCGACCCCGAAGGCCGCTACCGCGGCATCATCAAAAGGCCGCGCAAGGCCGAGGCGTTGGTCTCCGCGTTCCGCCGGCTCGCCGTCTAGCACCGGCAGCGGCCGCGTCAGGGTCCCAAGGCGCCGATGGGAATGACGCCCACATCCTCGCGGCCGCCGGCATATCCATATCCGCTTGGCAAAATCACTGCCAGGGCGGCGGGCCGGCCTTGGTCTGTTTCCGCCAGCCTCTTGGCCAAGCGTCGCAGGTTGGCTGCGCCTTCCTCCACCCAGCGCTCCCCCAGCTTTATCTCAAAAGCGGCCCAGCGGCCATCGGCGGCCTCGACGACGGCGTCCACTTCCAGCCCGTCCTTTTCTCGATAGTGGAACACTTGGGCATCGACGGCTTGGGCGTAAACGCGCAGGTCGCGGATAACCATGGATTCGAACAGGAAGCCGAAGTACTTGAGGTCGGCCAGCAGGGCATCGGGCGAGGTGCGCAGGGCAGCGACAGCGAGGGAAGGATCGACGAAGTGTCTCACCGGCGTTGAACGCAGCGTGGCGCGAGAACGCAGGTGCGGCGACCAAGCGGGTTGATTCTCCACCACCATCAGGCGTTCCAGCGCGTCTAGGTAGGCCGCCACCGTATCCGTTTGCATCTGGCGTCCGTTGTCGCCGACGTCCGCGGCCAGCTTCGCCAGCGATACGGGAGTCGCTACGTTGCGCGCCAGAGACCGCAGGAGCCGGCCAACGCGCACAGGGTCGCGCATCTTGCCGCTTACGCGGGAGATGTCGGTGCGGCGGATGTCCTCCAGATAACCGCGGTTCAAGCGCAGTGCGGATGCCGGCGAGTTGCCGATGTTGGCCGGCCATCCGCCGACGGTCACTAGCTCGGCAAGCTCGGCGATCGGCAATGCCGCAGCCGGTGCCCTTTGCGCTTCGCCAGCGAGGAGGCCGCTGAGCGACATGCAGCCATTGGAACGTCCGGTTTCGCATAGAGATAGTGGCCGCATGCGCATGCGCGTGAAGCGTCCAGCGCCGGTGTGGCGTGTGATGTCGTCGGCGGGCATTGCCGAACCCGTGAGAACGAATTGGCCGCGCTCCGTGCGCTCATCGACAGCTCTGCGAACGTGATTCCAGATCGCAGGTTCCAATTGCCACTCGTCGATAAGCCTTGGCGCGTCGCCGGCCAACACGGCGGAAGGGTCGATGCCCACCATCCGTCGGGCGTTGGCGTCCACGTCCAGCAGCACCCGGCTTGCCGCGGCCTGCATTGCCGTGGCCGTCTTGCCGACAGCCCTCGCGCCTTCAATGAGCACGGCACCGGAGGCCCGTAGCAGATCCGCGAGCTCGGCGTCGGTTATGCGCGGAAGATAGGTCATGGTGGATCCCGCTATTTGTTCGCAACGATAGCCCTCCCGCTGCGGTGAAACAACCTCATCAGGTAATTTGGCGCCTGTTCAGAGGGTGATTTAGCGAATAGACAACGGGTGATTTAGCGAATACGCAACAGGTGATTTAGCGAATAGACAACGGGTGATTTGGCGATTTGCCAAGGTCGATGCTGTTGGTGTGTTCGGCTAAAGATCCAGCCATCTGCCGAGGGGTTGGCCCATTTGAACCCTTTGCCTGGCTTGCAGCGCATTCAGTTGGCAGCCCTTCGGTGGAGTGCAAAGAATCACCGTGGAGCCTAGCAGGAAGCGGCCGAGTTCCGCGCCTTGCGCCAATTGCACATCGGGCTGGACTGTCTCAGCAGTGCGGTAAGGCGAGCGGGGGCCAGGCCAGGGGGTGGCGATGCTGCCGACGAGCAACGCCCCCACCAGCACGATCAGCAGGTCGCCAAAGGCTGTGCGCAGGCGGCAGACCAGCCGTTCGTTGCGGCAGAACAGCCCCTCAACGGTGCCTTCGGTGGCGGCGTTGACGGAAAACAGTGCGCCGGGAATGGCCCTTGCCGCGATCAAAACGCCGGCGCTTGGGGCATGAACGCGGTGGTAGTCCGGCGGCGCCAAGTAAATGGTGGCGAAGCTGCCGCCATCAAAGCCTTCGGCAAGTTCATGGGCCAAGCCGGCCAAGGAGTAGCGCCAGCCTTTGGCTTGCAGCATCTGGCCATCCGCAATGCGCCCGCTTTGGCTCACCCTGCCGTCCACGGGGCAGGCGAGAATGGCGTCGTCATTGGGCAAGGGCCGGGCGCCCGCCTTCAATTCACGGGTGAAGAAGTCGTTGAAGGAGCCATAATCCTCGATTCTGGACCGGGCGGCATCGCTGAGGTCAACCTTGTAGGCCTTAGCGAAGGCGCGCATCAGGCTGAGCTTGAGCCAAGCCGTGCTGCTGTTCGCCAGCCATCCAGCCAGCCTAGTCAGTTCATGTTGAGGCAGCAGGCGTTGCATCGCAGCGAATGCCTTGGCGATGGAGCTGTCCATCAGACATCGGCACGGTGGTTGTCGCCGACGGCGATGGGCAGATCGTCCCGATTCCCCCATTCCGACCAGGACCCGTGGTAGGCGCGCACGCAGGGAAAACCCAAAAGCCGGGCCACCATGTAGGACAGCCCGGAACGGTGGTGGGTTTGGCAGTAGGTGATGATGGCCCTGTCCCCGGTGATTCCGCGTCGGCGCAACCGATCCGGTAAGTCGGACGTCAGCCGCAGATGATCATCGGGGTCCTTTAATTCCAGCCAATCCAGATGCCTGGCCCCCGGCACATGCCCGGCGTGTTTGGCTTCCCGCCGTTCGCCCCGGTACTCTGCTGGGGAGCGGACATCCCAAATGACCTGATCGGGGTCCTCCTTGGCACGCAGCAAATCCTCCGCTTCCGCCACCGGGGACAAATCCAGCGTCAGACTCACGGATGTTGGGTTGGGAATGCGCCCAGCCCCAGTGTCAATCGGTTTCCCGGCGGCGGCCCAAGCCTGAATGCCGCCGTTCAGATAGCGCCAGCGCCAGTGACCGATGACGTCGAGCGTCCAGAGGAAACGCCCGGCCCAACCGCCGCCCTCATCGTCATAGGCGACGATGTCCAAGTCCGGACGGTAGCCCAAGCGCGAAAAAAGGGCGTTCAGCCGCTCCGTGGGCGGCAGCCGCCCGACCGCCGGCGGAACCCCGCAGATCAACTCAGCCGGCGCGACATGCACGGCGCCGGGGATATGCCCGGCGGCGAAGGCAGCCGGCGCGGCCACATGCACCAACAGGGTGTCGGTGCCCAGTTCAAACTCTCCGGCCTCCGCAAGACTGACTTGGCTAATGGGACATCCCCGATTGTCGCGTCTGGTTGGGCCAATGTTACACATGGACGCGACGATGGCGATGCCCTAGCCAGCAAGCAGCGGGGTTGCCGCACCTCGGGTTGCAGCCGCTCAGCGGCCTTAGCATGGAAATGGTTTGATGAGCAGCCTAGTTTTCCGAAAACGCGGTATCCTCACCCTCAACAGGCCACCGGAAGCCATCATGGACGCCACCTTGGTTTGGATGGATTTGGAGATGACCGGGCTGCATCCCGATCAGGACGTCATCCTGGAGATCGCCACCATCATCACCAACAATTCCCTGGTTGAGGTGGCGGTGGGGCCTGAACTGGCCATCGCCGCACCGGAGGCGAAGCTGCAGGGCATGAACGAGTGGAACCGGACCCACCATCGGGATTCGGGCCTGCTCGAACGGGTGCGGGCCAGCAACGTCACCACCGCTGAGGCGGAGCAACTGACCTTGGACTTCGTCAAGCGCCATGTGGCGGCGAATGCCGCGCCCCTGTGCGGCAACACCATCTGGCAGGACCGGCGCTTCCTGGCCCGGCACATGCCGGCCCTTGAGCGGCACTTCCACTACCGCAACGTGGATGTCAGCAGCATCAAGGAGTTGGCGCAGCGCTGGCGGCCTGAATTGGCCGACGGGTTTAAGAAGAAGAACGAGCATCGGGCGCTTTCGGACATCCGCGAGTCCATAGCGGAACTGACTTATTATCGGGAAAGGCATTTTATTGGTTGAGGATAGCGCCAAGATTGGAGCTGTTGCCGTGCGGTGAACAGCAGCATCCTTGACAGCGACCCCCCCGAAATCTGGTGCCCACCCCGGGAATCCAGCCGGCGAAGCGCCCCGATTTGGTCGTCCCCGACGAAATTCCTCGAAAAACTTGTTTGTGTTGGCCGCGTCTTTGCCGTAATGTAGCCGCAACTGGCTCTCCGCCTTGGTGTTCAAGGGAGGTGAAACTTCGTAGTCTCTTGTTCTTTGCGGTGTCCAGGTTTGCGGCTGGCTTGGTTTGCGGTCCCTTGGGCGGCACAGCGGGCCAGTCTTGGCTAATCGGCTTTAGGTTTGGAACAAGGAATGAAGATTTACGTGGGTAACCTCCCGTGGGGCATTGATGACCCGCAGCTTGAGGAGCTGTTCGCCGAGTTTGGCGACGTTCGCTCAGCCAACGTGGTGATGGATCGGGAGTCCGGGCGGTCCCGGGGGTTTGGGTTTGTGGAGATGGCGGATGACGATGGTCGCTCCGCCATTGAGGCGCTGAACGAGAAGGAGGTCAAAAATCGCCGCCTTCGGGTCAGCCAAGCGAAGGAGCGCTCCCGAGACGCTCGCCCCCATCGGGGCCGCTAATCGACAGCAGCCCTGTTGCGCCCTTGGGCGCGATGGGGTGCAGGCGGATAGGCGCCTTTCGCACTTTACAGCTAGTGTGCGCCTCTTGGTCGCGCATGGGCCACGCCTTGTGCCGGCCCCATCGTGGATGGGGCCGACCGGCGCTATTGCAGATCCGTCACCGCTCCGCGGCTGGCGGAACTGACCTGTGCGGCGTACTTGGCCAAAAGTCCCCTGCTGGCGTAGGGTTGTGGCGGCTGCCAGCGGGCCCGCCGCGCCGCCAGTTCGGCGTCGCTCAAGGCCGCGTTGATCTCCCGGCGTTCGGCGTCGATGGTGATTTGGTCGCCGTCGCGCAAGAGCGCGATGGCGCCGCCGTCGAAGGCTTCCGGCGTCACATGGCCGATCACGAAGCCGTGGGAGGCGCCGGAGAAGCGCCCGTCGGTCACCAAGGCTACATCCGCACCCAAACCGCGGCCGATGATGGCGGCGGTCGGCGAGAGCATTTCCCTCATGCCCGGGCCGCCCCTAGGGCCCTCGTAACGCACGATGACCACGTCCCCCTTGCCCACCTCCCCGGCCATGATGGCGGCCATGGCCGCCTCCTCGCCATGGAAGCAGCGGGCGGTGCCGGTAAAGCGCAGGCCCTCGTGCCCGGTGATCTTGGCCACGGCGCCTTCTTCGGCGAGATTGCCGTACAGAACCACTAGGTGGCTTTCCGGCTTGATGGGATTGTCGAAGGGTCGGATGATCTCCTGGCCTTCGGGATAGGGTTGAATCGACGCCAGATTCTCGGCCAAAGTCTTGCCGGTGACGGTCAGGCAGCCGCCGTGCAGCAGGCCAGCGTCCAGCAGCATCTTCATCAAGGGCTGAATGCCCCCTATGGCGATCAGTTCGCTCATGCCGAAGCGCCCAGCGGGGCGCATGTCCGCCAGCACCGGCACCTGCTTGCCTATCCGGGTGAAGTCATCCAGTTCCAGCGGCACCCCGGCGGCGTTGGCGATGGCCAGCAGATGCAGCACGGCGTTGGTGGAGCCTTCCAAGGCGATCGTCATCGTGATGGCGTTCTCGAAGGATTCCCGGCTGAGGATGTCGCTGGGCTTGATGCCCCGTTCGATCAGGTGTTGAACGGCAGCGCCGGCAGCGTAGCTATCCTGGCGCTTGGCTTGGGAGACGGCTTCCTGGGCGGAGCTTCCCGGCAAGGACAAACCCAGCGCCTCGGTGGCCGAGGCCATGGTGTTGGCGGTGTACATGCCGCCGCAGGAGCCGGGGCCGGGTATGGCGGTGGCCTCCACTTCCTTGAGTTCCTCATCGCCGATGGCGCCGGCGGCATGCTGTCCCACCGCCTCGAACACGGAGATGATGTCCCGCCGCTTGGCGCCTAATTGGATGGTGCCGCCATAGACGAACACGCTGGGGCGGTCGATGCGGGCCATGGCCATGGCGCAACCGGGCATGTTCTTGTCGCAGCCGCCGATGGCGACGAAGCCGTCGAAACCTTGGGCGCAGACCACTGCTTCGATGGAGTCCGCAATCACCTCCCGGGAGACCAGTGAGTAGCGCATCCCCGGCGTGCCCATGGAAATGCCGTCGGAAACCGTGATGGTGTTGAACTGCACGCTCTTGGCCCCGGCCTCGTCCGCGCCCATGGCCGCCGCTTCCGCCAGCTCGTTGAGGTGCATGTTGCAGGGGGTGGTCATGCTCCAAGCGGATGCGATGCCAATCTGCGGCTTCTGGAAATCCGCGTCGGTGAAGCCCACCGGATAGAGCATCGCCCGGCTGGACGCTTGGGTAAGGCCATCGACGATGACGGATGAGTGTTGACGTGGGTTGGTCATTTTTCCAGTCTCCGTGTTTAATGGCCTTCCATCTCATGGGCTCAAGACGGGCCGCCGGTGCGCTGGCAACACTTGGCGCCGAGCTGCGGCGGATGGACGTTCCAAGCCGGACCTCCGGTGGTTCAGGTCAGCGTCTTAATCAACACCTTGGCGTTGCGTTGTGGATTGTACAGGGCTTGCTTAGGCGCCGGCAGTTCGGCCGCCGAGCCCTCCTGAAACCCGTTTTCCGCAAACCAATCCTGGGCTTGGGTGGTGCGCACGAAGATGCTGTCGTAGCCGTCCTTTCTGGCGGCATCCTCGGCGGCGGCCAGCAGCCTGGCGCCGGCGCCTCCGGCGTTGCGGTAGGCGGGATGCACCGCCACGCAAGCTAGCTGCACGCACTTTCCGGCTGGATGCAGGGCGCAGCAGCCAACCACGAAGCCATCCACCTCCGCCACTAAAAACTCACCGATTTCTCGCTCAAGCTGATCTCGGGAGCGCTTTACCAACACCCCGGCCTGCTCCAGGGGACGGATGATGTCCACGATGTCCGCCAAGTCCCTTTGCTCCGCCCGGCGCACGAGGCGGCGGTCGTCCTCCGTGACCTGGGTGCCAACGCCATCGGCAGTGAACAGTTCCGCCAGCAAAGCGCCGTCATCCTCATAGCTGACCAATTGGCCGCTGGCCACTCCCCCGCCCACCGCCCGCGCCAGCATGGCCAGATGTTGGCGGGTAGCCGGCGCCACCTGGGCGGCCGAGAGCGCCGCATCCATGCTTGACGGCGCTAAATGGCCTAGGCGCAGCCCATCTCCGTCCACAAGGCAAGACGCTTCGTCGAAGGCGATCAGCTTGGCGGCGTTCAGGCGGACGGCGACCCGCTCGGCCACCTCATCCGCCGCTAGGCTGAAGGGTTGCCCTGAGGGGGAGAAGCCCAAGGGCGAGAGCAGCACGATGGCCGGCGCATCGAGCATCTTTTCGATTCGCTGCGCACGGATGCGACGCGGCAGCCCGGTCAGCTGATAGTCGATGCCGTCCAGCACACCGATGGGTTTGGCGGTGACGAAGTTGCCGGAGACCACCTGAATCTCCGCATTGTGCAGCGGGCTGCTGGGCACGCCGGTGGAGAACAACGCCTCCATCTCGGAGCGCAGTTGCCCGCAAACACCGGCGATGACGCGAATGCCGTTCGCGTCCGTCACCCGGCGGGAAACGCCTTTACAGGTCTCGATTCGGCTGCCCGGCAGGGCGGCGTCGATCTGCGGGCGAGCGCCATGCACCACCACCAAGCGAACGCCCAGCACATGCAGCAACGCCAAGTCATGTGCGATGTTGATCAGGTTGGGATGGGCCAAGGCCTCTCCTGGCAGCAGCACGACAAAGGTCTGCCGTCGATGGGCGCTGATGTACGGCGTGGTGGCGCGAAACCAGCGGGCGTAGTCTTGGGTGTTCACGGGGGCATCCGGGTGGGGTTTACAGGGGCGCAGACATTGCTCTTGATGGGCGCTGACGTGGGGCGTGTCGGCGCCACGCTAACGGGCATGGTCCTGGGCGTTCATGAGGGTTCCATGCGGGATTCGCGGGCGGCGCTGCTGCTGCGTCTCTTGCGGGCGTTCAGCAATCAAAGACAGTAATGGGCGATGGCGCTTTCCAAGGCGCTTTGCGCCGGGCGGATCTGGTCCTGGGCC
This sequence comes from uncultured Pseudomonadales bacterium, assembly GCA_958296025.1. Taxonomy (GTDB): domain Bacteria; phylum Pseudomonadota; class Gammaproteobacteria; order Pseudomonadales; family Azotimanducaceae; genus Azophilus. The sequence continues at coordinate 2,772,006 of OY282430.1, read as the reverse complement.
AGATACTCGTCCGGCTGATGGGCTTGGTTGATGCTGCCGGGGCCGAACACCACCGTCTCCATGCCCAAGCCTTGGTAGAAGGGCGCCTCGGTGCCAAAACACACCGTTCCCGCCGGCTTGCCGGACTTCCCGCACAACAACTGCACCAAGACGCCGTCCTTGCTGGTTTGGAAGGGCGGCACTGGCGGATTGAGGGCCACCAACGCCGCCTGAGTTCCATGCGCCGTGGCGACGGCCTCGATGCGCGAGCGCAAGGCGTCCAACAGGCTGTCCGCATCCATGCCGGGCAAAACGCGCAGGTCGATTTGCAGTTCGGCATAGCCGCAGATGCGGTTGGGGCTGTCTCCGGCCCGCAGGCAGCCTAGGTTCAGGGTGGGAATGGCCACGCCAAAGGCCGGGTTTTGGTGCTGGCTGGCCAGTTCCGCCCGAAAGCGGATCAATTCACCCATCACCCCATGCATCGCGTCTAAGGCGTTGCGGCCTATGTCTGGATTGGACGAATGCCCGGAAGCGCCCTGCAATTGGACGGATATCAGCGCCATGCCCTTGTGCGCATGGATGGGCTGCAAGCCGGTGGGCTCGCCAACGATGGCTGCTGCGGCCCGGGGCTTTCCGCAATCGAGCAGGAAGCGCCCGCCGGCCATGGAAGACTCCTCGTCACAGGTGGCCACCATCCTAAGCGGCGCCTTCAGCTTGGCCTTGGCAAAGCTGGCGGCGGCGTTCAAGGCCACGGGGAAAAAACCCTTCATGTCGCAGGCGCCCAAGCCGTAGAACCGGTCCTCCCGGTCGGTCATGGCGAAGGGGTCCAGGCTCCAGCCCTGCTCGTCAAAGGGCACGGTATCCGTATGCCCGGCCAAGACAAGGCCGCCGTCTCCCGCCCCCAAGGTGGCGATCAGGTTGCCCTTACCGGGCTTATCCGGTAACGGCAGGACCTCCACCGCAAAGCCCAAGCCCTCCAGCCAGCCCGCCAAATGCTCCACCACCCTCAGGTTGCCTTGGTCGAAGTCCGCACAGGCGCAGCTCACCGACGGCTCGGCAATCAACGTTCCCAGCATTTCCTGGAAGGAAGGTAGCAACACGACAGTCCCCCTATCAAGTATTGGGAAGGATTGTCGCCTTTTTGGGGGGCTTTGGCCAATCCGATCCGAAGCCATGGCCGCTGCTGCGCCTAGCTGCAGATCGCTAGGATGCCGACAAACCGCGCTTTTCCCAGCCCCCGACACTTCTGCATCATGGCCGGGCTCCGGTAAAGTAGCGCCATTGTGCCGGGTATTCCCCGCAAAGCAGACGCATTTCGTGACCACGCCCATTGACCCGCACCGCCTGCCTCCCGCTATTTCGGAGCGGGCGTTGCGGGTGGCTGCACAGACGGGGATGGATCTTCCCCCCGAAGCCCGCTGGGTGGTGGGCTTGAGCGACTTTGCGGCCAAGATGGCGGAAACGCAGCCGGACTGGCTAGCCGATGCGCTGGCGGCGGGAACCTTTGCGGAGCCTTCGCATCGAGTCAGCTTGGAGACTGAACTGACGGAGGCGGCCGCGTCTGAGGACATGCAAATCCTGCAGCGCAGGTTGCGGCTGGTGCGCAATCGGCGGCAGTTCTGGATTGTCTGGCGGCATTTGCTGGGGTTGGCCCCGCTGGAGGAGACGGTTGCCGCTCTTTCGCTGATGGCGGACCAGCTCATCAACGCCGCCCTTGCCGTGGTGGAACGCTGGGAGCGGGCGCGGCACGGTGCGCCCACTGGAGAATCCAGCACAGAACCGCAGCGCTTGTTTGTGCTGGCGCTGGGCAAGCTGGGCGGGCGGGAACTCAACCTGTCCTCGGACATCGACCTGATCTTCGGCTACGGCGAACCGGGGCAAACGGCCTCCGGACGGTCCAACCAGAAGTTCTTCCTGCGCGTGGGCCAACGCCTGATCGAGGCGTTGCACAAAGTCACCGCAGATGGCTTCGTCTTTCGGGTGGACATGCGCCTGCGCCCCTACGGCAAGAGCGGTGCGCTGGTGATGCATAGCGGAGCCATGGAGGCGTACTATGAAGCCGTTGGCCGCAATTGGGAGCGGTTCGCCCTCATCAAGGCACGGGCCTGCGCCGGGGACTTGGCCGCCGGCAACGCCTTGCTGGACGCCATCAGACCCTTCGTTTACCGCCGCTACCTGGACTTCGGCGCCATTGAAGCGATGCGCGAAATGAAGGCGATACGGATGCATGACCGGCGTTATGCGGATGACGTCAAGCTTGGCGCCGGGGGCATCCGGGACGCCGAGTTCGCCGTGCAGGCGCAGCAGCTGGTGCGTGGGGGACAGCAGCCGGCCTTGCAGCAGCCCTCCTTGCTGAAGGCGTTGGCGGAAATCGAACGCCTAGGTGTTTTCAACGCCGATGAGGCTGCCCAACTGGGCGACGCCTACCGCTTCCTGCGCCATTCGGAGCACAGCATTCAGGCCGAGGGTGACCGCCAAGGCCATCGGCTGCCGGCCACGGATCTCAGCCGCCTACGGTTGGCGCTGAGCCTGGGCTACTCCAACTATGATGCCTACTTGGCGGCGCTGGCCGGGCATCGGGCTAATGTGGAGGCGTTGTTCGACCGGGTGCTGCGCGTGGGCGCCACCGAGTTCGACGTTGACCTTTGGGCCCTGCGTGGCGACCCGCTCAGTTTGGCCCGCGCCGGCTTTGGCGATGGCGTCTTGGCCTCGCAGACGCTCTTGGAGTTGGCCGCCGCCCAAGCCCGGCCTTCCGTGGCGGAGGAAAGCCGCCAGCGTTTGGAGGAGCTGATGCCGCCCCTGCTGCACCGGCTAAGCCTCACCCCGGATGCGCAGGAGGTGCTCAAGCGCATCGTGCCCATCCTGCGCACGGTGCTGCGTCGCTCCGCCTATTTGGTGTTGCTGCGCGAGCATCCCGAAGTGCTGGAACGCCTGCTGGGTTTGGTGGGTGCCAGCCAATGGCTGACGGACCGCATCCAACAACGTCCGATGCTGCTGAACCTGCTGCTTGAGGGCACACCCGTTCAATTGGCGCTGGACCAGCGGGCCTTGACGGACGCCTTGGGTCAGCGGCTGGCCGGCAACCAAGGCGAGGAGGCAGTTCTGGAGGAGCTGCGGGCGTTCAAGGAGCGGCACGTTTTTCGGGTGGCCACGGCGGAGACCCTGGGCGTCCTGCCGCTGATGCATGTCAGCGACTACCTTACCCACTTGGCCGAAGCGGTGCTGGAGCACAGCCTCCGATGGGCTTGGGATCAGTGCGCTGCGCAACGCGCCGGGCCGATTGATGGGGACCGCCGGCCCTTCATCGTGGTGGGCTATGGCAAGCTGGGCGGCGTCGAGCTTGGCCCCGGCTCGGACTTGGACCTCGTATTCCTGCACGACTTGCCGCTGTCCGAGTCCCGCTTCGTGCATCGGCTGGCGCAAAAGCTGCTGCACTGCCTAACGGTCCCCACTTACCTCGGGCCACTCTATGAGATCGACATGCGGTTGCGGCCGTCCGGCAACGCCGGCACCTTGGTCGCCAGCCTGTGCGCCTTTGATGCCTATCAGCGCAATCGCGCCTGGGTGTGGGAGCACCAAGCGCTGGTGCGGGCGCGGGCCGTGGCGGGGGACGCGGAGTTGGCCCAACGCTTTGAGGAAGTACGGGTCAACCTGTTGCGGCAGCGGCGCGATCGCAAGGCCCTGCAGGGCGAAATCCTCAAGATGCGGCAGCGCATGGCTGCCCATCAGGGTAAGGACGAGGATTTGAAGGGCGGATTTGGCGGTATCGTCGATATCGAATTTATGGTTCAATATCTCGTTTTGGCCTATGCCCATTGGCAGCCAACGCTAGCCGTCCATTCGGATAATGTGCGTATTTTAGAGGCGGTCGCGGAAGTGGGATTGCTGACGCGAAACGATGCGGAGAGCCTGACCAGGGCTTACTTGGCGTTACGGGCGCAACGGCACCGCAATGTGCTGGACTTAGGCGACAGGGGCGGTGCCAGTGCGGCCATGGCGGCCCACCGAGAGGCCGTCGCCAAGGTCTGGGCGCAGCTGTTCGGTGTGCCTCGGGGGGCAGCGGCTTAAGCGTCGGCTTGGCGGCGAAAGGAACATGACCATTACCAACTTTGCGGACCAGGATGGCCAAATTTGGCAAAACGGCGCCTTGGTGCCCTGGCGTGACGCCAAGGTCCATGTACTGACCCACACCCTGCACTATGGTGTAGGGGTGTTCGAGGGTGTGCGCACCTACGACACACCGAAGGGGCCCTGCATCTTCCGCCTGCAGGAGCACACGGAACGGCTGTTTAACTCCGCCCACATCCTGGGCATCAAGATGCCCTACAACCGGCAGGAAGTCTGCGCCGCCCAAGTGGAGACCTTCCGCGCCAACGGATTGGCGGAAGGCTACATCCGGCCTATGGTCTATCTCGGCTGCGAGGGCATGGGCCTGCGCGCCAACCATCTTTCCGTAAACTTGGCCATCGCCGTCTGGCCTTGGCCGGACTACATGGACGCCAGCTCCCGGGAGGCCGGCATTCGGGTGCGCACCTCCTCCTACACCCGGCACCATGTGAACATCACGATGTGCAAGGCCAAGGCCAACGGCCACTACATCAACTCCATCCTGGCCCTGCACGAGGCGTTGGACGCCGGCTGCGACGAGGCCCTGCTGCTGGACAACGAAGGCTATGTGGCGGAAGGCTCCGGGGAGAACATCTTCATCGTCCGAGGCGGCGTTCTGCACACCCCGGAGCTGACCAGTTGCTTGGACGGCATCACCCGCAACACCGTGTTTCACTTGGCCGCGGAGGCCGGCCTCAAGATCGTCGAGCGGCGCATCACCAGGGACGAGCTGTACATCTGCGACGAGGCATTCTTCACCGGCACGGCGGCGGAGGTGCTGCCCATCCGCGAACTCGATGGGCGGCAAATCGGCGACGGCAAGCGCGGAGCCATCACCGAGCAACTGCAAAGCGCCTACTTCGACCAAGTGCGGGGGCGCCGCAATGCTTTCCCCGAGTGGCACACGTCGGTATAAGGGCCTTCCGCAAGCAGCCCCCCGCACGCCCCCCCAGCGCGGCGCAAACGAACGAAGGCGTCAACTTGTCGCCCTGCGCCCCCCGGCTGCCGGTCCAGGGCATCGCCTGGCGAGAAGGCTGCGCCGGCCTTGCCTCAAGTCAGTGGCTCAATAATTGGACAGCACACCAGTGACCGCCACCTCCCTTGCCGGTGTTCTTCCGTGAAGGCCTTGATCGTCGCCCCGGCCTGGGTGGGAGACATGGTGATGGCCCACGCCTTGGTGCAAGTGCTTTTGCGGCAAGGCGCGGATGCGGAAGTCCATCTGCTCGCCCCTCCCGCCACTGCCTCCTTGGGCCTGCGCATGCCCGGCGTTGCCCAAGTGCATGAGCTGCCCGTAGCGCATGGCGAGCTGGATTTGCGGCGGCGGCGGTGTTTGGGGCTTGCCTTGCGCCGGCAACAGTTCGACGCCGCCTATGTGCTGCCCAATAGTTTCAAGTCCGCCTTGGCGCCTTGGTGGGCGCGGATCCCCAAACGCACCGGTTGGCTGGGAGAGGCCCGCTATGGGCTGCTCAACGACTGGCGGCGGCTAAACCGACGGCGCTACCCGAAGATGGTGGAGCGGTTCATGGCGCTCGGCCATCCCCCCGGCGCGCCCCTTAGGGCACCGGCGCCCAAGCCGGTTCTGAATGTGGATGTGGAGCAACGCACTGCTGTGGTTGCGCACCTAGGTTTAAGCCTTGAGAAGCCCGTCATCGCGCTCTGCCCCGGTGCCGAGTTTGGCTCCGCCAAGCGCTGGCCGCCGGAACACTTTGCTGCGTTGGCCGAAACCCAAATGCAGGCCGGTCGGCAAATTTGGGTGCTGGGCTCTCCCAATGACCGAGAACTCGGTGCCGCTGTCGCCGGCCGCGCACCGGCAGTGAAGGACCTCACCGGCCGCACCAGCCTGCTCGAAGCGGTGGATCTGCTTTCCTTGGCGGAGGCCGTGGTGACCAATGACTCCGGCTTAATGCATGTGGCCTGCGCCCTGTCGGTCCAGGTGGTGGCCCTGTTCGGCGCCACGTCGCCGGACTTCACCCCACCGTTGAGCGCCACCGCCAAGATATTGGAAAAATCCTTGGACTGCCGCCCCTGCTTTCAACCCGTCTGCCCGTTGGGGCACCTGAAATGCCTGCGCGATTTGAAGCCGGAGGCGGTGGCCGAGGCGCTGAGCTGAAAGCCGTACAGTGAGGCGGACATCGCAGCGGTGCCGGCGGCGCTGGTCGTCTGGGTTTTTTGGCGTTCGCCCGACAAGACCTTGGACGCCACGGCCCGCATTCCTTTGGAGGATGAACTTGCCGATGAGCGGACCACCTCTTAGCTTTCCCGTTTTGGGGGCAAGTCTTCAGAGCGCCGGGGGCTCGCCAACCTGCCCCGTCAGCCACCAGCGGATGACCGGCAGATGCTGCCGGCCGATGTAGAGCTCGCCGCCCACCACAAAGGCCGGGGTGTCGTTTGCGCCTAGGGCGCGGGCCTCGGCGAAGACTGCATCGAGTTCCGCTTGGGCCTGGCCGGCCAAATACGCGCCAAATTCCGCCCCCTCCCCTCCAGTGGCGATGATGACGGCGGCGGTGGCCGTTGCATCGGCAGAGTCCATGCGGCCCGCCCACAGGTCCGCAAACACTTGGGTGACGTAGGCACGGCATTGGCGGGCTTCGGCGCCTTGACGGCGCAGCCACAACAACCCGGCGTTGGCAGCGAAGTCGTCCCAGTTCGCCGGTGGATGAATCAACTCAATGCCTTGGTTGCGGGCGTAAAGCGCCTGCTCCCGGTGGCGGTACTCCGCCCGCACTCGGGCGTGAACCGCACTTCTGGAGGCATCGGCGGAGCCGGCCTTGGGGTGCTTGGGCTGGAAACCAAGAGGCCGCCAATCGACCGTGGCCCCCACTTCGTCCACCAGCGCCAAGGTTGGCCCCAAGGCCAAGCGCGAGTTGGCGCTCTTGAAGTCGATGTAGGCGACCAGTGCGGCGGCTTCAGACCGGGGAGACGGCGCGTTTGGGTTAATCCCTTGGCTCATTGATTGTGTTGCCCTTCCGTCAAGAGAACGGCGCCACTCAGCGGGCGGGCGTCAAAACGCCTGATAGGCGACGTCCGGCGCCGGCCCTTGGCGCCCGCCCAGCAGCCAGCGCACCATCGGCAGATGCTCGCGGCCAAAGAACACTTGGTCTTCAATGACGTAAGTGGGCACTCCGAACAGTCCGGCCGGCAGCAGCTCGGCCTGCAGGGCGTCGTGCTCCCGGCGGCCAGGCCCAGCTAGATAGCCTTGAAACCCGCCTGTCGGGGTGCCTGCTTCTGCAAGCAACGCCTGAATGACCGCTGGATCCTCTATGTCCAGCTCCCTCCGCCAGAAGCGTTCATAGACTGCCAAGGAATAGCGCCGAAGACAGTCCCCGCCCACGTTCTTAGCCCACTGCATGCCGATGGCCGCCAAGGAGGAGTCCCAAATTTTCATGGTGCCCTTCAGCACCAGCCCCCGTTGCCGCGCCGTGCGCTTGGCGTCCCGATAGGCGTAGCGCACCCAAGCCCATTGCTCCTCGCTGCGCTTGCTCTCCAGCACCTTGCCGTGCTCGTCGGCCTTGGCGGTGCCCAGGTAGCTGCCGATGTCCAGCGTCAGATGCCGCCAGTCAATGCGGATGCCGAAGTCGTCCTCCAACTGATAGGTGGGCGCCAAGGCCAAGAAGGCGTAGGGACTCTTGTAGTCCACATAGACGATGAGGGGGGCGTCGGATTGCAGGGGGTCCACGGCGTGAGCGTCGCTAAACGGCTGCTGGTGCAAGGGCAGCGCAAGGATTGCAAAACGAAGGGCGAATCGCAACAGTTACATCGTTCTCCCTTTGGCCCCAGACCGTCAATCTGACGAAGGAGCAACACGCTTAATGTGCTCAGTCAACCGATGCACTGATGTGGATGGATTGCCTTCCGGATCGCCCTCTTGCGTACGGCGGACTAGGGATGCGCGTCCCCGTTCAACCGCATCAGGATAATTCTTCTCGATGACCTCCGCGTCATTGAAGAGTTTTCCTCCGTGATGGGAGTAGATCGGACAGTTTTCCGAGAGAAGGCGCTGACAATCTTGGCGACGCATTGGGGCGTCCAAGTCGCGGTAGTGAAAGACACCCCAAAGTTCAAAGCAGGGGTTGGAAACGGCCAATCCAACGCCGTGCGCCAAGGCAAGGTCCTTCGCCTCCGCAAAGCGCGGGTGCTCATCCCTATCGAACACCGCCCATGCGGAATCTTTTCTGCTGATGTGCGCGTCTTGGCGTAAATTCCTCAACTCCGCGATGGCTCGATCCACAACCTTCCTGGGATCCCCTCCCAAGCCAATTGGAATGACCTCTACGGTTGGAGCGCCATGAATGCGCACAAAGGTTTTGAAATATTCAGGCTCTGTTCGTAAGCCTTCCGTAACAATGACAACTCTTGCCGCCGGCATTCTCGTCGCCGGCTTCCGCGAAAGGCGTCTTCTACCGGACACGGCGATGATCAGCCAACAAGATCAACAGTCAAGTCGCGTCCTGTCGGAACGCCGCCGACACGCCCGTGCCGGTATGCTCTTTCAAGATCATCGCGGGACCGCAAACGATAATCGGTCAGAGGCGTAAAGCTCGAAGCGCCGTCCCGGGCTTTTTCAGCCATCCAAACCTCATCGAGTTCAAGCAGATCGCCGCCCAACAGCGAGGTGTCGTGCGTGGCGCAAATCAACTGGGCGCCGTTCGAGTTCGATTCTCCCTTGAACAGGGACACAAATGCCTGCACCAAGCGCGGGTGCAGGCTTGAGTCCAATTCATCGACGACGAGCAATGAACCGGATGACAGCACATCCAGCGCGGGGATGAGTAGGGATGTCAGCGTTCGCGTACCTTCACTCTCAAGATCGTAGCTGAAGGCACGGTCTATATTGTCCACGCCTGAGTGAGTGAACCGGAAACGCTTAAGTCTCTGCCTGAATTCATCCTCTATGGCATCGTCTTGGGGGAAAGGCTCATTGAAAAGCGCGGCCACAGCTTTCGTGGCTTTTTTTATGGCGTCTATTTGCTCCTTGTTTGGCTCGAATTCCACCACGCCAGTCCCCACAATGCCGAGGTCGGCCTGCCGAATGGCGCGCATAAGTTGCTCCATGTGCGGATAGCCACTGAGACGCTCGGCAATCTGAAAGTCGCTCGTGATTGTCTTGCCTGACAAAACCATCCAACACTTGGCTATATGTTGATGGAGCTTGGCAAGCTGAGGATGGTTGTTCTGCGCAGCGGCGGAAAGGAACAGGCTGTTGGCGCGTGTCAAATTGGCTGTCGCCCTGTTCTGCCCCTGCAGCTGGCCGCCAAAGCGCACCTTCACGTCGCCATCAACCGTCTCCCGCTCGAACAAAGTGCGGGTTGTCTGCCGCTGCCCCCGGACTGTGCGGAGCAGCCACTCCTTGCTGTACTCCTCGGCAGTAAATTCAAAGCCGTACTCGTAAATTCCACCACTGCTGTCCGCCTCCGAATTCTCGATGACGAATGTGCAGTCCATGCGTGTGGGCTGCCGGGAACTGACGCCATCAAGCCGAAAGTGTTCTCTAGGGATTGGATCCGTCGCGTCACGGGACTTGTGGGACAGCACTATGTGCCGCTGCATTTCGCCAATGGCGGCTATGAGGTTGGTTTTTCCCGAAGCATTGGCGCCATAGACCGCCACTACGGGCACGGCGTCTTCGCGCAAAGTCGGCACGGGCATGGCGGGCCGCTTTCGACTGATCCGGGTGGAGGCCGTGAGAAGGAGTTCTTGGTGGTCACGAATGGACCGAAAATTGGCAACACCGAATCGTAACAGCATGGTCATCGACTCTTGGAATGGCTGGTTGCGGCAGATTTTGCCACTAATTACCCCTAATGTCGCCCCGATAGATAAAAATTGTGTTCCCGATGCCGGGCGACCTCGTAGGTGGGCCTGCTGTTCCGCATTTCGACTGCGGCCTAATGGAATGCCATACTGCCTTCCATGACCCGACTTGCCGTGCTTGACTTGGCGCCCATCATTGAAGGGGGCGATGCGCGTTTGGCGTTGCGGAACTCGCTGGACTTGGCGCGCTGCGCCGAGGGCTGGGGCTATGAGCGCTATTGGGTGGCGGAGCACCACAACATGCGGGGCATCGCCAGTGCCGCCACGGCGGTGGTGATTGGCCACATCGCCGGGGGCACCTCGAGCATTCGGGTGGGGGCTGGTGGGGTGATGCTGCCGAACCATGCGCCGCTGGTGATCGCCGAACAGTTCGGCACCTTGGAATCGCTCTTTCCGGGGCGCATCGACCTCGGCATTGGCCGCGCTCCGGGCACCGACCAAATGACCGCCCATGCGCTGCGGCGAACCTTGGCCGGGGATATCGACCGCTTTCCCCAGGATGTCGTCGAGCTCAGGGACTACTTCGCCGAACCGCAGCCCAGCCGCCATGTGCAGGCGGTGCCGGGCGCTGGGCTCAAGGTGCCGCTGTGGATTCTCGGCTCAAGCCTCTACGGGGCGCAGTTGGCGGCGCTGCTGGGGCTGCCTTACGCCTTCGCTTCACACTTTGCGCCCGCCGCTCTCGATGAGGCGCTTAAGACCTATCGCGAACACTTCACCCCATCGCCGCAGTTGGCCGAACCCTATGTGATGGTGGGCTGCAACATGTTCGCCGCTGAGGTCGGTGCGCATCTGCGCGGCCTCGCTGACAAGCAAACCGATCAGATCCAGCCGCGCAGACGGTAAGCCGAATAACCCAAGAACTCCCAAAATTTCCTGCTGTTGCTCATCAGTGCACAGGCGTTGGGCAATGCCCAGAAGATTGTCGGTGCCGCCTCAGCCCACCTTGCGTGACAGGACACTAGCTCCTTGCCTTCTTGGGTGCTGATGGCGTCGCCAGTGAAGAGCATCTCCTTGGCTTTGCGGTGGCCGAACTTTCGCGCAAGTACGTCGGCCAGCCCATGCCGATGGAGGCGGTCACTTCCGGCGCCCTATGGATATTCGAGCTCACTCCGAGGGCCGCTCATTCCTAAACCGCGCTCGTTCAGGCCGTGGCCTTGCGCAGCACGTTCAGGTAGCCGTGGGAGAAACAGCCTGCGGACTCCGCCGCCTACCGCGGCAAGGCCATCCTGCCGGAGCCTGAATTGGAAGCCGCCGTGGCCGGCGACGAAGCGGACCGCAGCGTTGCGGCTGCTGCGCTTAAGCGGATGCAGGATTTTGGCTACGTCTGGAAACCCCTAGGACAGGGCTTCAATTGGGTGCCCGGCATACCCAGCCTGATGGACTATGTGCGGGAAAATTCGCCGCCGGCTGTCGCTTAGCTGCTTTGCAGCCCTAGCGCCGGTCCGTCAACGCCAACAGGCTGGGCAGCAGCGTCAGGTTGGCTAGAAACGCCAGCACCATCGCCAGCGCCACCAGCAGGCCGAACATGATGGTGGGCACGAAGTTGGAGAAGTAGAGGACGGAGAAGCCCACCGTGATGGTCAGGCCGGTTAGGAAGAGGGCGCGGCCTATGCTGCCGTGGGTTTGGGCGATGGCGGCGGCGGCATCTCCCGACTGCTGCCGTTCCGTTCGGTAGCGGTGCAGGTAGTGGATGGCGAAATCGACGCCGATGCCGATGGAGACGGCGGCGATGGCGGCGGTCATCATGTTGAGGGGAATGCCGGCGAAGCCCATCACCGCCAGCACCGCAGCCGCGGCGAGGATGTTGGGGGCCATGCCCAACAGGGCGAACAAGGGGGAGCGCAGCAGCACCAGAAACATGAGGAAGGTGGCCAGCAGGACGTACCAGAGGGTATCGACTTGGGATGACACCAACTTCTGCACCATGCCGTTGAACAGCACCACCATGCCGGCGACGGCCACGGCGTCCTCCGTAAAACCCGCTTCCCGCACGACGTCTCGCCTGATGTCCGCCACCAATTGATCGCGGTCGAAGTAGGGGCCGCTTTCGATCACTCTGGCCCACAGCCGCAATTGGCCCGTGGCTGGAGAGGCGTAGGGACGGACCACCTCATCGCGGATGCTCGGCGGCAGCGCCGCCAGCACGGCGGCGACCTGCACGTTGTTCAAGGGCTCGCCGTCGTTGAACTCCCGCGCCAGTTCGTCCAAGGACGCCAACGAGACCACCTTGCCCACTTCCGGGCGGGCCTCCAGCAGGCGATGGGCCAAGCCGACCCGGTCCAGCTTGTCGCGGGTGAACCAGTAACGCTCCGGGAACGCGCCAGGCGCCGCGCCGTCCGCTACTGGATCCTCTGCGAACAGATCCTCAGCAAACGGGTCGCCCTCAGCGAATTCGTCATCCAAGGCTTGCCAAGGCTCGAAGTTCAGCACCACGTCAAAGGGCGCGGTGCCGCCTAGATGTTGATCGATGTAAACCATGCCTTGGTTGATGTCGGTGTCGTCCTTGAAGTAGTCGATGAAGCGGTTGTCGATGCTCAGCTGCGCAATGCCGACGGCCGCCGCCGCCGCCGCCGCCAAGGACGCTCCGGCAATCCGTTTGGGATGGTTTTGGGCAAGGTCGCTCAACCGCTGGATCAAGCCGGTTTCCACGCGCAGACCGGGGCGGGGCCGGCCGCCGTCCAACAGCATCAGCACGGCGGGGAAGAGGGTGAACGTCACCAAGAAGCCCAAGACCAGGCCGATGCACATCATCCAGCCGAAGTCCTCCACCGGCACGATGCTGCTGACGGTCAAGGAACCAAACGCGGCCATGGTGGTCAGCGCCGTATAAAGGCAGGGCGCAAACTTGCTGGTCATGGTGGCCGCCACCAGTTTCTTGGCGCTCAAGGGTTCAGGGGCCTGCAAGAGCTCCCGGTAGCGCACGATCAGATGAATGGTCAGGGAGATGGTCATGATGGCCATGAGGGCCACGAAGTTGGATGAGATGACAGTGGCCGGCATCCGCAAATAGCCCAGGGTGCCCAAGGTGGCGAGGATGCTGGCCGCCGCGCATCCCAAGGGCAGCAGCACCCAGCGCAGTTGCCCGAAGGCGGCGTAGAGCACCGCCATCACCATGACGAGCACGATGCCGCCGAACACTGCTAGGTCGCTTTTGACGAAGGTGATCATGTCCGAGGCGATCATGGGTACGCCGCCGAGGTGTAGGACCCCCAATGGCGAGAACTCCGCCCGCACGGTGCGCACCGCTTCGATGAGCGTCGCCCGCGCCGCCACCTGCCGCCGCCGCTCCGCGGTGTCCGCCCGGTCCGGCATGGGCATGGGGTGGATGTCAACGCGCAGCGCCGCCGTTCGGCCGTCCGCCGAGATCAACAGTTCCCGAAAGAACGGGCTGCTGGCCAGTTCTTCGGCGGCCAGCGCCAAATCCGCGTCCGCGGAACGCAGGGTGCGGAAGCCGTCGGCCAGTTCGCCGATGGAGACCGGCGGGCTCTTCAACAGCGGCGCATCCAGCACGGAAAAGACGGACGTGACCCCCTCGATTTCCCCCAAGCGCCGTTGCAGCCGCCCAAGGACATCCAGATTGGCTGACGCCAGAAGCTCCCCCGCATGGGGGGTGAAGGTGACCAGCAGAAAATCGTCACCGCCGAAGACGGCGGATATCTCTCGGTACATGAGCAGGTCGGGGTCGTCCTCCACCACCAACGTGTCCGCCGAAGCATCAAAGCTGAAGCGGGAGGCAAACCCCGCCGCCAGCAGCAACACGCCGGTGAGGCCCACCAGCATCCGCCCCGGATGGCCGAGCGCAGCTAGGTAGCCGTGCTGCAAGGCGCCGCCGAAGCGCTGCAATCTCTGGGGAATCTTCACCAATCCAATTGTCGGCCTACGCCGCTCCTCGGTTCGCCTAGGTGCTGACGCAATCAACGACGGGCTTATCTGAGATGGCTATCGTCGCGGTTTGCGGTCCAGGCATTGCTGCATTTGCAGGTGGTTGGGCTTAGGCCTTGATGCTTAGCGGGGCGGCGCGGCCTCAAGCATGTAGTTGGCCAAGCTGGGAATGCCGGCTTGGAACCTGTCGCCCGCGCCACCTTCCGGGCTCCACAGGAAGCCCCGATGCAGGAGGGCCGGCGCCATGCCGCCCTTTGCGGACCACAGACCATCGAGCCATTCATGCTCCCGGATGGCTTCTCCGGCCTGCTCCAAGCTTCGCCTTTCCTGCAGACCTTGGCTGACGCACTGCTTGAGCTCCTTTCGGGTGATGAACCCCCGCTCGTTCAGTGCCGCGGCAACGTTACGGGCGCACTCCACGGCGCCGATTTTCTCCAGTTCCAGAAAGCGTGTTCGGTAATGCCGAAGGCGTGCGGCGGCGAAGATATCCATGGCTTGCTTCAAGTGTTCTTGGCTGATGGCGTTGGGCTGTGTGTCTGACGCCCATGCTTGGTGAAGTGCATCGCCCAGCAGTTGGGTGTAGTAGGGATAGCCGCAGCAGGCGTCGGCGACCCCTTCGACCACATCGCCCGGCGAGTTGGGCGCCGTGCCCTCCGGAAGAGCCCCGCGCTCAGCGAAGGGAGTGAGTACCGCCATGGCAGCGTTGGCGTCGGATATCGGCCCCAGCGGGGTCTGCCCATGTCGTCCGGGGCGCTCGGTGAAGGTGACGCCCATTTCGGACAGATGGTCCGCCAGGTCCGGCGTTCCGGCGAAGGCGAAGCCCAGCGCGGCGCCAGAGATGCCGCAGGCTTGGTAGGCGTTGAAAAGTGCTTGGGCAGCCTCCTTGCGCAAGGTGTGCGCCTCGTCGAGGATGAGAAGAATCTTGTCGCCTCGCGCCAGTCGGTGCTGCAAGGCCGCGTCTATGGACACACGGGCGGTTCGGGTCTCGGACGCTTGCCGCGTCCTGGTGGTTCGCACCTCCGCCCTCAGGACCGCATTGACGCCGAAGCCGCCCTCTTGCGCGGTTGAGTCGCTGCTGGTCGCGGCTAGGCTTTCAGCGTCCATGACGGCTTGGGCAAAATCGGCGCTGGTCCCGGATGCGCCCAAGGTCACGACATGAATTCCCACTTGACGCGCCATGTCCGCCAGAATCTTGATGAGGGCGGTTTTGCCCTGCCCGCGGATGCCGTGCAGCCCTAGCAGGCATTGGCCGCCCTTGTGGCTTTGGATGCCGTTGACCATGCTCCGCAGGATGGCCAATTCCTTTGCCCTGCCGGCCAAGACAGGCGGAATGGCACCATATCTTAAGGCAAACTCCAATGGCGGTTGGCTTGTGGCCGGCTGCGACCTGCGGGCCAAGGCGCGAAGATCCAGCACAGCGTCCTGCATGGACGCGACATCCACCATGTGGACCGCATCCATTGTGCGCGAGAGGTTGCTCATGGTCGCCATTATGCTCACTGACGGGGGATGCGGCAATGGCTTGCCGCCTCTCGAAGCCTAGCCTGCATATTGCACCAAGTTGCTTTCCGAATGGATGAATTGCCTTGGCCTTCAACAAGTTGAATGCGGAGTTCGGACAGGTTGCGCAGAGAAGTGACAGCTGTGCTGCAGGCGCTGCTTGATTCGGGGGTGGCGTGAAAGCGGAGGTGACTGCGGGGCTTCAGCAGAGGGCTGAGTACACGCATAAGTTCAACGTCGGCGCTGGCCGCCATGGTTGGTTGCGGCTGACGCCCGCTTATTCCGTGAAAGCGGTTGAAGAGGTATTTGATCGCTATTCAAGCCCGCTGCGTGTGCTGGATCCCTTTTGCGGAACCGGCACAACGGCGCTGAGCGCCATAAGCCGCGGCCACAGTGCGGCTACAACCGACATCAACCCATTCTTGATCTGGCTTGCCCGGGCCAAAACGGCCCAGTATGCGCCCAAGTCTGTTGCGGAAGCCGAACGGGCTGGAGAAGCCGCGCTTGATTTGGCGGAACGGCGGGAAGTTGCGGCCGCGGCGGCACCGGAAATTCACAATATTCAGCGATGGTGGTCACAAAGCAACCTATGTTTCCTTGCTCATCTGAAATCGGCCATAAATGTGGTTTCCGGTGAGGTGGGGGCAGTGCATGACCTTCTTAGCATAGCTTTCTGCAGAACCCTAATTGGGCTTTCAAATGCCGCCTTCAATCATCAGTCCATGTCGTTTAAGACCTCCTCGCAATACGAGCTTGACCTCAACATGAAGCCGGGGGCGTTGTTCCGTGACAACCTCCAGTTCGTTCTGCAAGGTGCCCGGCGAAACCCTAGGGAGGCGGCGTCAATAATTGAGGGCGATGCCCGTGGATTGCCCATGTGTCTTGACGCCCAGTACGACTTGGTGGTCACGTCGCCGCCCTACGCCAACAGAATGTCCTACATCCGGGAATTACGGCCCTATATGTATTGGCTCGGCTACTTGTCCAAAGGGCGTGACGCTGGGGAATTGGACTGGCGCGCCATTGGCGGAACCTGGGGCGTTGCCACTAGCCGTTTAGGGGATTGGACCGCCAAGACGGATTGTTGGCCGCCGAAGCGCCTTGCCCCCATTCTGTCGGAAATTTCCCGTTGCGGCAATGCAAACGGCATCTTGCTGGCCAACTACGTCGCCAAGTATTGTGAGGACATGTCAAGGCATTTTGACGGCTTGCGCAAAGTTCTTAGCGCAGGTGCGCATGTACACTACATAGTTGGCAACTCCACTTTCTACGGCGTACTGGTTCCAACCGAGCAACTTTATGCGGAAATGCTCCTGGAATACGGCTGTGCGGATGTCTGGGTGCGAGCTATCCGCAAGCGAAACTCCAAGAAGGAGCTAATAGAGTTCGATGTGTCCGCCACTTGGCCGGGCGGTTAACGTTTTTGCAGTGGCGCAGCGCTGGTTGTGGTCCTCCATGAACTCCGTCAGATAGCTGGTGGCGGCCTCCATGCCGTCGATGCCACGCAGCCGCATCTCCTTGACCGAGCGGTCCTGCGGCGTCCCGTTGGTCCGCTCCACCCGCCCCTTCGCCTTCCGTCTGCCCTCCATCACAGCCCAAAGGGGCCGTTAAGGCTTCGCGTCATGGCTTGCCCTTGACATATGCAGATTGATGCCCCATCTTCAGGGGCGGCCGTTGATGCTACGAACCCATAGACCAGCGCGGCCTTACCAAGTTTGTGGGCTGCAAGCAAGCTGAGCGCCTAGCACAGCAGGAAAAAAAACGAATGCCAGACAATCCAGAGATAAGCGCTTTTAAGCGCGCTGCCGTAGCAAATCCAGTCAGAGACCGGCATATGCTGGGCTTGAGCGCCATTGTTGGCAAAGGCGGGGCGACAATTGAGTTATTCCCCAACGGAACCGAAAAGGTGCTAATAGATGCCGATGGAGTTCGCCAAAACTATCAAGATGATACGCCTTTGGAGCCAGAGTCTTGAATCCTAGACTGATTGTCGTCACTGGCCCATCCGGTGGTGGCAAAAGCACGTTTTGCAAACACCAAGCGGATTGGGACAACTCCATTTTCAATCTTGACGATTGGGCGCGTACTGAAGGGGATGTTGAAGAATCCGGCGCTCGGGAAAGAGCGTGGTGCGGACTTTCGGGAAAAATGCTCAAATCTATTAGTGAGCGCCGCAGCCCAATTGTTTTGGATCATGTGTTGGAGACAGCCTCAATTGATCGCATTGTGGTCCCGGCAAAGGATTCGGGATATTTTGTTTATTGTTGGTTCGTATGTCCAGAAAGCGTTGATATTTGTATTGAGCGAGTGACTAAAGGTAAACGGGAAGGAGGTCACGGACGATCCACCTCAACAATTTCAAAAATCTATGAAAATGCCCCGTCTGCAGCATCTGAACTTTCCATTTTGAGTGACCGAACATATCTAGTTGACAGCACTCACAAATTTTCGGTGATTGCTAGTATTTCCAATTACAAACCTGATATGTACATTAGGGAACTTCCTGCTTGGGCAAAAGAGCATTTTATAAAGGATGGTTCCTATGATATATCGCCGGAAGAGTGGGCGGATGGGAACGGGGATTCAGTAAAAGTTGGAAATATAAACCGCAGGGGTCAGCTATGCTGTGGTACTCGATGGGTGAAGGGGACCGATCACAATCAATATGCGTACAAAGTTTGCTGTACTCATTGTGAACACATTTACGGGGCAAACGGAAGTGACATGCACGAACGAAAATGCCCTAAGTGTCAAGGGGGGGAGCCTGGGATAGATTTCTGAAGCAGCTAAAAAGGTTTAAGTTGCCCGAGCTAGTGGTTGGTTAGCTGGTTCAAGGTTTGTTGGACGCTGCTTTCTGGTTGCTGGACATCGAAGGGGAGGCAGAGCAGGGTTAGTGGCTGGTCCGCCACCTTGTCGATGAACTCGTACCTCAGTGGCGAGTTGAACTTCTGCGTTCGCGGATAGATCAACGCCACCGTGGTGCAGCCGAATTTTCTGCCGTAGGCGTATAGTTGGTAGATGTCGCCTTGGCTGACGTTGTGCTTCGGCTCATTGCCGGAGCCGTCAATTTCCTTCCACTTGGCGTCGAGGATGAATTTCACTTCCTTCGATTTCAGGAGCGTGATATCTGGCTTCATGTCGAAAGCGCATTGGTGTTTGATGCGGGTAAACGGCTCTTTCGGCCCTTGCTTCTTTACGGTGTAGCAGCGTTGGTGGCGCTTGAAGGCATCGGCCACGAAGTCCTCAAAGACCTCCTCCATCGGGAACAGCAGCGCTTGGTTGACGTGCTTGCCGGCGAAGGTCGTCAAGCCGTGGTTGAACAGGAACAGCCCCACCCAGTCCATCACTGCGTCGTAGTGGTGCATGGAGCGGTCGATTCGATGCTGCCTCCAGTCCACTTCGGGCCGCGCCGATTGGGGCACCTCGGAGAAGCAGGTACGCAGCTGATGGAGCAGTTGTTGGTTGGCCGGGTGGGTGGTTGATCTTAGCTTGTGGAGGGTGCTGTGAATCAACCGATTCACGGGCCGGTTGGCCGTGAACTCATCGAATCCGACGTAGAAGCGGGCTCGGTTAGCCGCGTTGTGGCGAAGGTGCTGCGGGAACAGGATGCGCCCGCGAAGGCTCGGCAGATTGTCCTCCACGCCGTTGTAATGGTGGGCGAGGCCCCTTTGCGTGAGCAGCACTAGGTTGTTCAGGAACAGCCGCACAAATGCTTCGAGCATGTTGAAGCGGCGCAGCGCGGAGATGCTGGTTTTGTTGAATTGGGCGGTGCGCAGGCCGCGGTAGGTGCGCAGCATCTCGAGAAAGATTTGGCGGGTTCTCTCTTCGCTGTCTTGCCCTTCGATGAAATCCACCTTGGGCAGAATTTGGAGCACCGTGCCGCGTCGCGTCTCGATGACACCGACGTAGTTCCGTGCGTAAAGCTTGCCGTCCCTCGCAGTCAAGACCGGGCGATATTTGCCTTCCTGATCCTCTTGGTTGGCAAGCGCAAACTTCTTGAGGTCCGTTTGCTCCTCATCGGTGAGGTCGGTCAGCGCTTCGTGTTCCCTGATGACGGGCACGCTAACTGCCTTCGTTCCCTTCTGCGCTGCCCCTCTGGGCGTAGATTTTCTGGTAGCTTTCGGCTTGCCGCCACTGCTCATCACTACGCGGCAGCAGTTCAAGCATGGGCCGGCCGGGGTCGCCATCGCTTGGCGCGGCCGGGTCCTTGCGGATGAACGGATTGTGGTTCAACACCCGCTGAATCTTCTCCCAGTCGTCGTAGAAGTACTCCTGAAGCAACGGCAGGATGCTGTGTTGAAAGGCCCTAGCGAGGTGTTCGATGGTCTTGACCTCGATGAGATAGGTATGGCCAATCTGATGCTCTCGGTCCAGCTCGGCCTTGATGCGTACATTGATGTCGGTAAGCAGTTTCTGGCCGTCAACGCCCTCGATGTCCTCTTCCACCCAGGTGGGGTCGGGCATCATCTCGATGAAGTCGAAGCGGCGACGCGGCGCCGTGTCCAGGAGCGCGATGCTCCGGTCCGCCGTATTCATCGTGCCGACGATGTACAGATTCGAGGGAACGCCGAACGACTTTTGCGAATAGGGCAGCGTCGCCGTAGCCTCGTCTTTCTCGCCTAACCGTTTGGACGGCTCGACCAGAGTGATGAGTTCTCCAAAAATCTTGGCGATGTTGCCGCGGTTGATTTCGTCGATGATGAGAACGTACCGATCCTCGTTATGCTTGCGAGCTCGGGAGCAAATCCTTCTAAAAACGCCCTTGTAAAGTTTGTAGGTGAGGTCGCCTTTCAAGACTGGCCTGATGCCTTCAATGAAGTCCTCGTAGGCGTAGTTCTGATGGAAGGTGACGAACTCGATTTGTCGCTGCTCTTTGAATTTCGCGAAGCGTTCCTTGACGTCTTCTCGCTTTTCCGGCTTGGCAAGCTCCGACGGATCTTCGCCATCTATGATCGCCACGGCGTAGGAAATCGCTTCCCATGTCTTGCCGGTGCCGGGCGGCCCGAACAGGACGGTGTTGAGCGAAGGCAAGTGATCGTCGTATTTGGCCTGTGCCATTTCCTCTACCTCTGATCCAGGCTCCCTGTCGGGTTGTGGTGAAGGTTCGCTGCTGGATTGCAACCGTTCAATCAAGTCAAAGGAGACCTTGTAGGCATCGGCATTGCGGCACGCTTGATAGCGTCCTCGGTTTGGAACGAGGCGACGGAACCGCTGCGTTCCCAATTGCCCATCGAGGCGTCCCCGATTCTTGTTTATCCAATAGACAGAGATGCGTTTGGCAGGGCGCCAACCATCCGGGTTATAGCCGTTCTCCTCCACTACGCCGATGCCGCGTCCCTCGGACCGGCCGAAATGCACCATAACGATGTCACCTCGTTTTGGTTTCTTCACAGGATAGGGCTGGCCTTTACTGTTGTGTTCCCTCCCGGTGTACACCACATGGTTTTCCTTAAAGGTCTCGGCATCTTTCGGCAACGCTTCGGTCTTTTCCCAATAGTCTTCTCCATCTCTTTCGACATCCGATCTGACGTGGAAGGAACACGACCCCTTGGCAATGAGCGGCTCTTTCTCCCGCTGCGTGGCAAGAAAGGTGTTGATTTCATACGGCTCGCAGCCAGGAAACTCGCACTTAATGGCTTCCATCCGATCGACGTACTCATCGTAGTTCCCCACGTTTTTTCGAAACTCCGGCAGAACCCCGTTGGTGTCGTCGGCAGGAAGGAAGTAGTTGGGGTTCACCATAAACAACGTCTGCGTTAGTTTTTTGATCTTGACGTTCTTTATCTTTAGGGTGGCATCAAAGTCGCTACTACTAATTTGAGGCGACTCCTTTGCTGCCTGCTTGAATAGCCTCCAGACCAAGTCTGGGCGGCCCTTGCCGCCTTGGTGAAAGAGTGTATTGACTCCACTTGGGCGGGGAATGAAAGGGACGCTCTCGGGGTATTCCGCTGCAATGGAAAATACTTCGTGGACGCTCTTCAATTCGGAGTGGAGCATCTCGTCGCCTCTATCCCGTGCGAGGAAGTACAAGAACGACAGCGGATCGATGTTCTCGTCGCCGTATCGGAGCAGAGCCACATCGTCCTTAGTCCACCTTACGGCCTTTGCCTTCTTAACCAAGTAGTCTTCGCCGTTTTCCGCGATCTCGGCGACAAGGTCCCGCAACCACGGCACCCAAGAATAATCAATCATCATCAAATCTCACGAGTTGAACGGCCCACGGCGAGGCGTTCTAACTTGCCTCAGTTCAGAAACGCGAACCCCAAAATCCGCCTCGCTGTCACAGGCTAAGGCTGCATTCACCATAGCGGAGATTTCCGGCAGCCGCACCGCCCGGCCTGCCCTGAGCTGGGCTGCTCCGTCCTTTGCGGCCTCTGCGGCCTCAGGGCTGGCCAAGGAATCAGGCTGACCAGCAATGCCCGCCTTGGGTTGGGCGGTGCCGCTCTTGGCAGCGGCCCTCAGTGGTTCTGTGTTCATGCGGGCATTGTAGGGCCAAGCCAGGGTGCGGACTAGCACCTCGTCCTGCTGCTGCGCCAAAGAGTCTGTGGTCTGTTGCGCAGAAACGGCGCCGCTCCGTGTCGGCCATTTTGGGCCGCCAAAGCTGGGTCAATTGCGGGTGGTCAGACGGGTTGGCGCCTGCCAATGCACGAAATTCTCGGCAACGGCATACTTCTGCGTCCTCTCGATGAATCCGTTACGAGACAGTTGGCGATTCAACCGGGACAGGTCGAATTGCTTTTGGGCCCCCAGTTCAAGATGCCCGTCCTTCCCGCCAAGCGCTTATCAATTCGTCATAGGGCACGGTCTTTCCGGGCGGCTTTTCGTTGCTCAGCTTCGATTTGGGAGCACCCGGTTGCGCCAGCCATTCTTCGGCGTTGGCCTCCGGGTTGAGTTTGGGGCCGCAGTCGCCCTGAATGCCGATGCGCTCCAAGCGGGCCAGCACCTCGTCCTGTTGTTGGGCTAGGGTGTCCATGGCCTGTTGCGGAGTGGCGGCGCCGCTGACGGCGTTGGCCACATTGGGCCACCAGAGTTGGGCCAACTTCGGGTAGTCCGGCACATTGGTGCCGGTGGGGGTCCAGGCCACCCGGGCCGGGCTGCGGTAGAACTCCACCAAGCCGCCCAGCCGGGGCGCCGCCTCGGTCATGGCGGCGGAGTTCAGGTCGGATTCCCGGATCGGCGTCAGCCCCACCAAGGTCTTCTTCAGCGAAACGGTCTTGGACACCACGAACTGGGCGTACAGCCAAGCCGCTTGGCGGCGCTCCAAGGGAGTGCTCTTGAGCAAGGTCCAAGAACCGGCGTCTTGGTAGCCGAGCTTCATGCCCTCCTGCCAGTAGGGGCCGTGGGGGGAGGGCGCCATGCGCCACTTGGGGGCGCCGTCCGCATCGACCACGGCCAGCCCCGGCTCGATCATGTCCGCAGTGAAGGTGGTGTACCAGAAGATCTGCTGCGCAATGCGGCCTTGGGCCGGCACCGGCCCCGCTTCGGAGAAGGTCATGCCGGCGGCTTGGGGCGGCGCGAAGCGCTTCAGCCACTCCATGTACTTGCGCAGCGCATAGACTGCCGCCGGGCCGTTCGCCGCCCCGCCGCGGCGGACTGACGCACCCACCGGGCGGCACCCCTCAACACGGATGCCCCATTCATCCACCGGGCTGCCGTTGGGGATGCCCACATCCCCGGAGCCGGCCATGGACAGCCAAGCGTCGGTGAAGCGCCAGCCGAGGGAGGGGTCCTTCTTGCCGTAGTCCATGTGCCCATAGACCCGCTCGCCATCGATGGTTTCCACCTTTTCGGTGAAGAATTCGGCGATGTCCTCATAGGCGGACCAATTGACCGGCACCCCCAGTTCGTAGCCGTAGGCCTCGCGGAAGCGGCTGCGCAGGTCCTCGCGCTGAAACCAGTCATAGCGGAACCAATAGAGATTGGCGAACTGCTGGTCCGGCAACTGATAGAGCTTGCCGTCCGGCCCGGTGGTGAAACTGCGGCCGATGAAGTCCTCAATGTCCAAGGTGGGCAGGGTGAAGTTCGCGCCCTCTCCGGCCATGAAGTCGGCAAGCGGCACGACGTAGCCGTAGCGGGAATGGGTGCCGATCAGGTCGGAGTCGTTGACGTAGGCGTCATAGATGTTGCGCCCGGACTGCATTTGGGTTTGCAGCTTCTCGATGACGTCACCCTCTTGGATGAGGTCGTGGGTGACCTGCAGGCCGGTGATGTCGGCAAAGGCGCGGGTGAGCACTTCGGATTCATAGGCGTGGGTGGTCAACGCCTCCGAGACCACGCTGATCCGCATGCCCCTCAAAGGCACCGCCGCATCGGTGAACCAAGCCATTTCCGCCAGTTGCGCATCGCGGCCTAGGGTGGACGGCTGAAACTCCTCATCCACCCAACGGGCGGCATTGGCGGCGTAACTCGCCTCCATCTCATCAATGGCCGGCTCGCCGCCGCAGGCACTGAGCAGCAGCAGCCCAAGCCCGCAGAAGCACCGCCTGATGGCCGAGGCGGATTTCGGGGTGAGGGGTTGCAGGGCCAGGACGGAATTTCGCCGCTTTGCGCGACGCCAACAAGCGTTCCCGCCAACTAGGCGGACAGATTGGAAGGCAGCCTGTTCCATGACGAAGATGGCAGTTTGATGCAACATTCGGGCGGAATTCCTCCATGGTGGGTTGTGGGTGACGCTGGAGCAACCTCCGCCCCCAGCGCTCCCAAACGCCGGTCTAGGTTAACAGAGGCGCAACCCGAAAGGTGTAGCCCACGTCTCCCCTCCAGTGCCGTGCTTGGGTCCTCCATCAGTTCTAACGGGACAGCGGTAGGCTGATTTTGGGAACAAGCCTCCTGTGCGCTGAACCTCAAACCGCTCAAGCCTGTCGTGGCGATGCTGGGCGGCAGGCTAGAAAGCTACAGTGCCGGTATTGGTCAGGCACCGAATCCTGTGCGGTTTAGCTGCCCTCCATTGATGTATTTCCAACACGGTTCCATGGAAAATAGCCCTCGAAGTCGTCATCGTTTGGGAATAGATGCCTGCCCGACACCTGTGATGCATCCTTTTGAAAACATTGCAAAACATGGAAGAAGCGCTGCCGATTGAGCTCCAAGGTCATGGAAAGCGTCCTGTCAGAATGTTCTCTAAGATCTCGAATTATTTGGGTCACGCATCTTGAGAAATAGTATTGCAGATGAGACATCAATTCAGGGGCGAACCTTGGCACTTGGCCCATATGAACGATCATGTTGCGAGCGCGGTAGATTCTCGCCAAGTTCCACTCCAAGTGAATCCTCGATCTGTCTAGCCGCTGTGCTAGGGCCGCCGGATTATGGAAATTGCACCAAGATTGGTGCAGCCGAAAGCGAAGAAGCGGATGGTGCGCCACTTCCGCTAGCAGTTGATCCAACGTCAGTGTATGGGGCGTTTTGCACGTCAGTGCTTCAAGGACGTCCCGCGGCGACACATAGTAGCTGGTGGACCGGGCTAGAAATTGGGGCGGATGGAGATTATTGGCGCTGAAGTGGCGGTGACAGCAAATAGCGAGATACCTCAGGTCCTTTTCGATTTGCCGCAAAGCCACTATTGGTGGTATCCATCGAAGAACTCTCTCCTCACGCCCGACCAGACACTCGAACGCTGTCCACATCGCCACCAGACCAGCCTTTGCGTCCACACTTGCAAGGGCGAGCGAGTGATGCTCCAAAGCGTTCCACAACCCTTCTTCGTGGAGTGCGCTGGAAGGCAGGCGATCGAGCGCTTTCCGGGCTAGAGAGCGAGCGTTTCGCTGGGGTTTCGTTCCGAGCGATTGTTCTGTTCGGCGGCTAATGACACTTGTGCGCCGTCCGTCGTTAACGAGCACACGAGGGCTGATTTCGAGGCTCGGACGATTCCTATAGAGATTGTAAATGTCCACGATTCTGCGACAAGCGCCTATGGCCTGATCGGCCGCTGCTTGATGCGACGCGGCAACTTTCTCAAACAGTACAGCTGTTTCATCCCCACGGCCTTCCTGCCTAAATGTACGGCCCTGTTGGTCGTTCGGATAGTCCCTCATTCTAGCTAGGCGAAACTGGGGTGATCCTTGGAACACCGACTGGGCGGTGGCAAGTTCACCATGCAGCCTAAGGATGCAGGTGAACTTGCGCTCTTGGCCCGTCAGCGATGCTCCAATCCGATCGATGACGGATTCGAGGGGCCGCACGATATCTTCGTTGTTTTCGATTACGGACGTATCCGCCGGCGTCCATCCGTGTTGGCGGGCGTGGGCGGCCAAAAGCCGTAGGCATTCCAACGTTCGCTTCTTGTTTTTCGGCAAAGATTCTGCTTCCCGGCACAGGGCATCAACGAGCGTTGTCATGGCATTTGGGGATGTGCTCCTGAAGACCGCGGCCAGATCCCCCACCTCGTGCAAATCTTTTGTCGCACCGATCTTGTCAAGCAGGCTGGCAGACCAACGGTGGCTTTTCAGCCATAGCGATTCTGAAGTGGCGGTTTGCTGAAGTTCTTCTTGGACGGTCTTGATGTGGCGACGCCACCGGCTATCGTCTCGGGCCAGTTGAGCGAGGTCGGACAGCTCGGCTACGAGGAAGCGGACATCGAACGGCAGTGGTCGATACGAATCTGGCGTGTCGGAATCGAACAGTTCCTGCCACGCCAAAGCTACGAAGGCGGCAGACTCGTCAGCTCGCGAGAGGCTGTCAAGCGGTGGGAAGAGCATGTTGGGGAAAGGTCCGATGGCCCGCCCACCCAGAGCACCAAAGTACCTGCTGAGCGAGCCATCGTCCCTATTTTCGGTTTGGCCGAAGCCTCGGAACGCCAATACTAGAGGGCCCACCGTGAAGTGTCAACATTTTGTAGGGGATCACCCGGAGCCACTTTATTATTCTCCGCAATGTGTTGATTTAATTGGAATAAGTTTGGTTTTGGACATTCGCGCTTGGATATGCCTCAATAGCCGTTGAGTTGATTTTCGTTCTTTTTGTCATGGAGGCGCTTCGCGGGCATCCGGGTCTTCTGGCGGAGACCTTCGTGAGCCCGTCCAGGTTCGAGAGGACGTGCTACTGGACGGCAGTTGGGGAGACCCAGGGGTCGCCTGGGCGCAGGGCCGGCCGCAGGCGGTTTGGATTGGCCCACCCGGAACCAACCGTCCCCCGACTTCCCGCGTCCCAAATGCAGGGCCGAGCGGAACAGCTTCGCCAGCAAACGAACTTAAAATCGCCCTGGCGGTCCCCTACACGCCATTGATCCCCGCCGAACATGCAGTCACAATGGCTTGGGGTCGATCCGAAGTTTTGCGGAAGGCTCTAAAGGGCCGGTCTGGGGGAGGTCGGCCGTAACTAGTCATCATCGCGGAAATTGGACAGTTGGGATCCTTTCGCTTCCTTCATACCGCTGACGTTCATCTGGACAGCCCCTTGAAGGGGCTGGCTGGGCAAGAGGGAAGCGCTGCTGAACGCATCCGCACCGCCACGCGTGGCGCATTCGAGCGGCTCGTCGGCTACGCCGTTGAAGAACGGGTTGCGTTCCTCGTCATCGCCGGTGATTTGTACGACGGCGACTGGCGCGACTACAAGACAGGCCTGTTTTTCGTGAGCCAGATGGGCCGTCTCCGGGCAGCGGGGGTTCCCGTCTATCTGCTCTACGGCAACCACGACGCGGCGAGCCGGATCACCCGCCGCCTCAGCCTCCCGGACAACGTGAACGTCTTCGGCTCCGCAAGGCCCGAATCCTTCGAGGTCGAGAGGCTGGACGCGGTCCTGCACGGGCAGAGCTTCCGGCAGCGCGACGTTGCCGACAACCTGGCCGCGGGCTACCCAGCGCCGGTTCCCGGCGCTTTCAACATCGGCGTTCTGCACACCGGACTCGGCGGCCTGGGCGACCACCAGAACTATGCCCCCTGCACCCTCGACGACCTTGTCAACAAGGGATACGACTATTGGGCGCTCGGCCATGTGCATCAGGCCCGGGTGCTCAACGAACGGCCCCACGTCGTGTTTTCCGGCAACCTGCAAGGGCGGCATGTGCGGGAGGCCGGCCCCAAGGGTGCCTGCTTGGTCAGCGTGGAAGACGGAGAGGTCACCGACGTCACGACCTTGCCCTGCGACGTGGTCCGCTGGGCGGTCGTTACGGTGGATCTGGCGCAGATCGGCAGCGTCGCCGAGGCGGAGGACCGCATCCGGGACGCCATCGAAAGCGCCGTCGCGGTTCGGGCCGACGGCCGGCTGCTGGTGTGCCGCATCCTTCTGCAAGGGCGCACCGAGGTCCACGAGCAGCTCCTGGCCGCGGACGATCGCCTTCTCGCCGAGACGCGCTCGACCGCGCTGGGGCTTGGCGACGACGTGGCGTGGATAGAGAAGATCGTCGTCGCCACGGAGCCAGAGGTCGATCCGGAGGCTCTCGCGGAGCGCGAAGACGCCGTCGGCGAGCTGCTACGCATGCTGCCGGAAGCGGGCGGCGACCCCCGCCTTCTGCAACCGCTTCAGGACGACGTTGGCGAGTTGATCCGCCGACTGCCCCACGCACTGCGGTCGGAGGCCGAGGACGCGGTGTTGAAGGCGGCCGTCGACGGTGATTACGCCGGGATGATCACCGAGGTCACGCCCTACCTCTCGGCCCGGCTGATTGCGGGAGAAGGCTGACGTGCGTTTGCGGCGCTTGGACCTTCTCCGCTACGGACACTTCACGGACCGTTCGATCGAGCTGCCCCTCGGCGGCGCCGACGTCCACGTCGTCTTCGGCCCCAACGAAGCGGGCAAGTCCACCGCGCTTTGCGCGATAGAGGACTTGCTCTTCGGCATCCCGGCGCGTTCGCCCTACGGCTTCCTGCACGACTATTCCGACATGCGGGTCGGCGCCTGGATCGAACACGCGGAGGCTTCCTTGCAAATGGTTCGCCGCAAAGGCATAACGGACACCCTCCTCGGCACCGATGGCTTGCCGGTGGCCGGTGGCGAGGGAGTGCTCAGGCCCTTCCTGGCCGGCGCGGATCGGCGCTTCTTCCGACGGATGTTCAGCCTCGACCGCGTTCGGCTCGAAAAAGGCGGCCGGGAAATCTTGGATGCGAAGGATGAGGTAGGCGAGATCATCTTCTCGGCCGGGACCGGGACGGCAGGACTGCGGGACCACCTCGCACGGCTTTCGGAGCAAGCCGATGCACTCTGGGCGCAACGGCGGGCGAGCCACCGGGAGTATTACCAGGCCGATGACAAGCTGAAGGCTGCCGGCGAAGCGCTCCGGCAGCAGACGCTGAGCGCGGACAAGTGGCAGGAGCGAAAACGGGCCTTTGAGGTGGCACAGGACGCCTGCGCGAAAATCGAAGCGCACTTCGAAGAGGTCTCCGCCCAGGGCAGGCGGATCGGCCGGATCCGCAGGGTCTATCGTCACGTGCGGCGCAAGGCCCATCTGGACGGGCGGATCGAGGCGCTGGGAAAGGTCGTCGTCTTGCCGGAGGATGCCAGACAGGTTCTCGATCGGTCGCGGAGCAGGGAGTCCGAGGCGTCGGCGCGGATCGACACGCTCTCCGGTCAGCGCGATGCGACGCGCAAGGCACTGGAAGGGCTGACATACGACGAAGAGCTCGTATTGCGCACGGATGACGTGCGGCAGCTACATGAGCGTCGTATCGAGACGCGACGTGAAAAGGCCGATCTGCCGAAACGCCGGGCGGAGCTCGACGCCGCGGAAAGGGAGCTCTGCGACTTGGCGGCTGAGCTGGGTTGGCAGACGGACGAGGTCGGTGCGCTGATCGATCGCATTCCAGCACGCCCTCGGGTCGGTACGGTGCGTTCGCTGCTCGGCCGGCGCGGTGAGCTGTCCTCGGAGGTCGCGATGAGCGCCGAGGCTCTGGAAGAGGCAAGGGCCGAACGTGCCCGGTTGCAGGAGCGCCTCGACGCCTCGGGGGATGCCGCGGAAACCACCCCATTGGACGTGGTGATCCGAACGGTTCGGGAGAGCGGTGACCTCACCGGCCGCCTTGATGCCGCGACACAAGGCGTCCAGGACGTGCGAAAGCACGTCGAACGTCTGCTCTGGCTACTGCATCCGAGCGTCTCGAACGAAGAGGACGCCGTGGCCATGCGTGTGCCGGCCCGGACGGAGGTGCAGCGTCATCGTGACTTGGTCCAGGACCGCGAGCGGCAGACTCGCGAGATCCGCCAGAAGATCGAAGCTGCCGAACGGGACCTTGCTCGCGCCCGGAAGGCTTACGAGAACGCCATCCGCGATGGGGACGTAGTCCCGCTGGACACGCTTCAGGCGGCGCGGGCCGAGCGGGACACACTCTGGGAACGGGTGAAGTTCAGGTACGTCGACAACACGCCCATTCCGGTCGAGAAAGCCCATGACGGCGCTGGCGAGCTATCCGGCCTTCCGGAGACGTTCGAGCAGGCGATGCGGTCCGCCGACGCGCTGGCCGATCGCCGTTTCGACAACGCCGAAGCGGCTGCGCATCTGGCGGAGCGGTTGCGCACCATCGCCGGGATCGAAGACGATTCGGCCGAGCTGCGTACGCAAGAGGAAACGCTCACTCAAGAGGGCGGACGCCTCGGCTCCGAATGGCGTGCCATGTGGGTCGGTGCGCCGTTCGAGCCTCATGCGCCCGATGCCATGCTGGAATGGCTGGACAAGCGCCGCGACCTGATCGAGGCCATTGAACGGCGGGTGGCAGCGGAGAGCGCCCTGGCACTCCGGATCGAGGAAGTGCGTCGCGCCCGGGACGGTCTGCTCGCTGAGCTGGCGGCATTGGCCATCGATCGCACCACTCTCGAAAACGACCCCCTGCCCGTGGTTCTGGAACGCGCTGACCGTATCCGGCGAGAGCATCGGCAGAAGGCCGAGGCCAAGGCACGGCTGCAAGAGGAGTTACAAGAGGCAGAGGCCGGCGTCGAGCAGCGCGACCGTGCGCTCACCCGCACACAAGAGGCGCAGTCGCAATGGCAAGGCCAGTGGTCGGCCGCCCTGTCCGCGCTCGGACTGGCGGCGGACCTGCCTCCGGACGCCGTGGCCACCCAGATCGACGTCATCGACCAGATGCGTGAAAGGGCGGTCCGGATCAAGGAGCTCCGACATCAGCGGATCGAAAAGATCAACCGGGACGTTGCCGACTTCGAGTCCGCGGTGGCCGAATTCGTCCGCGAAACGGCCGCCGCTCTCTCGGACACGTCGGCGGAAGAGGCCGTTCTCGAAATCGAGAGCCGCCTGGGCGAAGCGGAGCGCGTCCGCGACCTTCTGGCACGCAAGCGGGAGGAAGCGG
Organism: uncultured Pseudomonadales bacterium; assembly: GCA_958296025.1. Classification (GTDB taxonomy): domain Bacteria; phylum Pseudomonadota; class Gammaproteobacteria; order Pseudomonadales; family Azotimanducaceae; genus Azophilus. Next base: position 2,741,497 of record OY282430.1, on the reverse strand, counting down.
CCGCCATTGAGAAGCAGATCGCCGGGATGGAGGAGGACCGCCGGCAGGCACGCGAGTCGGTGAAGCATCTCGAGGATGCGGCCGGCGCCGGCACGATGGACGAGCTCGGGCAGGCCATCGAGCGATCCGACACATGCCGCGCCCTCCGGAAGGAATTGGCCGACACCCTCGCATTGCTCGAACAGGAAGGCGATGGCCTGTCCGTCGAGCGCCTGGTCGAAGAATGCGCCGGCGTGGACATCGACCGGCTCGCGGCCCAGGAAGAGACGAACGCCTGCGAGCTGGACGATCTGCGCAGACGGTCGGCCACCGCCGCCGAAAACAGATCGCAGGCTAGGGAAGCATTCGAAGCGACAGGCGGCACCGATGCCGCAGCGCGGGCCGAAGCGGCGCGACAGGAAGCGCTTGCCGAGATGCGCCGGATCGCCGGGCGTTACGTCCGGGTGCGCACGTCAGCCATGCTTCTGCGATGGGCGATCGACCGTTACCGGCAAGAAAAACAGGCCCCGCTGCTCAAGCGGGCAGGCAGGCTCTTCGAGATGCTGACCGGCGGAGCGTTCACCACCTTGGAGGTCGATTACGATGATCAGGATCGGGCGAGCTTGATCGGACGGAGGCCGGACCGGCAGGCCGTACCCGTCTCCGGCATGAGCACGGGAACCGCGGATCAGCTCTTTCTTGCGCTGCGCATCGCGTCCGTCGAGGACTACCTGGACCGTGCGGAGGCGCTCCCCTTCGTCGCCGACGACCTGTTCGTCAACTTCGACGACGACCGGGCCGGCGCCGGATTCGAGGTGCTGAGAGGGCTGGCGGAGAGAACCCAGGTGCTGTTCTTCACCCATCATTGGCACCTCGTGGACATCGCCCGTCGCTCACTGGGCGAGTCTCTGTCCATCGTGGACTTGAGCGCGGCCCCCTAAAGGCCCACATGTGTGCAGGGGCTATCCGTAGCGCATCACCGCCCCAGCGTAACCGACGCAGAGCATACTGGCCCATCCGACCGGGGCGTCCGTCGCCGCCAGCCAAGCCACATGGACGACGGCGCTGCCCAGCAGGCTGATGAAGAAGCGGTCGCCCCGGGTGGTGGGCATGGGCAGGAAGCCTTGGCGCACCTTGGTCGGCCAGCGAACCTCCGCCCAGGTCATCGCCGCCAGCGCTAGGCCGATGGCGCTGAAGAAGGCGGCGGTCTGCCAAGTCCAAGCCATCCACGACATCAGACCCTTCCTAGGGCGAAGCCCTTGGCTAGGTGGCGGCGCACGAACCAGACCACGGCCACGCCGGGCAGAATGGTCAACACCCCGGCGGCGGCCAGCACCCCCCAATCCAGCCCGGAGGCGCTGACGGTGCGGGTCATGGCCACCGCGATGGGCTTGGCCTCGCTGGCCGTCAGGGTGCGGGCGATCAAAAGCTCCACCCAACTGAACATGAAGCAGAAGAAAGCCGTCACGCCGATGCCGCCGCGCATGATCGGGATGAACAGGGCGAAGAAGAAGTACGAAAACGAATGGCCGTCGATGGCCGCCATCTCGTCCAGTTCCCGGGGCACGGCGGCTGCGAACCCTTCCAGAATCCAAACCGCCAAGGGCACCGTGAACAGGCAATGCGCCAAGGCCACGGCCAGGGGCGTGTCGAACAAGCCGATGGACGAATAGAGCTGCAGAAAGGGCAGCAGGAACACCGCCGGCGGCGCCATGCGGTTGGTCAGCAGCCAGAAGAAGAGCTGCTTGTCCCCCAGAAAACGGTAGCGGGAAAAGGCGTAGGCGGCCGGCAGGGCGACGCTAATGGTCAGCGCACTGTTGATGCCCACATAGGCCAAGGAGTTGAAAAACGCCTGATACCAAGCCGGGTTGGTGAACACTTCCACAAAGTTGGCGAAGGTCGGGTTGGCCGGCACCAGCTCCAAGCCGCCGAGAATGTCGCGGTTGTGCTTGACCGCCATGCTGACCAGCCAATAGAGGGGCGCCAGCAAGAAGAGGCAATAGAGATAGAGGCTCCAATGCGCCTTGGATTCAGGCATCGCGGCGCATCACGCTGGCGTGGAAGATCCAGCACAGCAGCAGGATCAGCAGGAAGTACAGTACGGAGAAGGCCGCCGCCGGGCCTAGGTCGAACTGCCCCACCGCCATGGTGGTGAGGTATTGGCTTAGGAAGGTGGTGCTTGCGCCGGGGCCGCCGCCGGTCAGCACGAACGGCTCCGTGTAGATCATCAGGCTGTCCATGGCCCGCAGCAGCACGGCGATGGTCAGCACGGACCTGAGGTGCGGCAACTCCACATGACGGAACAAACGCCAGCCCTTGGCGCCGTCCAATGCCGCTGCCTGGTAGTAGGCTGGTGGGATGGAGGCCAAGCCGGCGAAGCAAAGCAGGGCGACTAGAGAGGTCCAATGCCAGACGTCCATGAGCAACAGCGTGACCCAAGCGTCCACCGGGGAGCTGGTGTAGTTGTAGGAGACGCCGAGGGCGGACACTGCCGCGCCGAGCAAGCCGATGTCCGGTCGGGCGAAGATCTGCCAGATCACGCCGACCACGTTCCACGGAATCAACAGCGGCACGGCCAGAATGATGAGAAAGACCGTGGTTTGCCGCCCCTGCCGAGGAATGGCGCGGGCAATCCAGATGCCGAGGGGAATTTCCAAGACAAGCACCAAGGCGCTGAAGGACAGCTGACGCAGCAGCGCCTCTAGAAACCGAGGGTCGCGCAGCGTCTCCCGATACCAATCCAGGCCGACGAAGATGCGCGTGTTGACGTCAAAGATGTCCTGTACCGAATAGTTCACCACCGTCATCAGCGGGACGATGGCGCTGAACGCCACCACCAGCACCACCGGCGCCACGGCCAGCCAAGCCTTGTTGTTGCGGCTAGGCTGCATGCTTCATTGGGGGCATTGACGGCGGCATGGGGAAGCGCATCGGCAGGGACGGGCCATTTGTCGAAGAGACAGGAATTTCATGGTTTGGCGACCAACTTGGCCGGTGCGTTGGGCAGCCGGGCCGTTCCGAGGCGCCTTGTGCCTCTGCTTGGCCCTTGAGGCGGCGTTTTAATGGGAATGGCTGTAGCCGTAGGTTCATGTGCGTCTTCACAAGCGCCGGCCGTGGCGGTAAAGCACAAGCCGCTCCGGGACAATGCGCACCCGGGCTTGGCCGTTGTCGGCGGCGTGCATGGGTTGGCGCACGTGAATGGTTGCGCCGCCGACTTCGGCGGTCACCAAAGCCACTTGCATCCCACCAAGAGTGCTTAGCGGCCGAACGCTGCGCACGCTGACCGGAATGCCCGTATCTCCAATGCTTGCCCATTCCGGGCGAAAACCGGCAACGCAGTCCCCATCCGCCAGTGCGCAGGGACATAGGCTTTGGCCGCCGATGCAGAGCTCGCCGTTCCTCACCCGCGCCGGAACCAAGTTCATGCCCGGCGAACCGATGAACCGCGCCACCGCTTCATGGGCCGGGCGTTCGTACAGATCCTCCGGCGTCCCTGTTTGCAGCACCTTGCCTTGGTGCAGCATGGTGATGCGCTCGGCGAAGGTCAGGGCTTCGGTTTGATCGTGGGTGACGTAGATCATCGTCAGCCGCAACTCCCGCCGCACCCTTTGCAGCGCTTGGCGCAAGCGCCATTTCGCCGCCGGCTCCACGGCGGTCAGCGGCTCGTCGAGCAGCACCAGCGCCACGTCGGGCCGCACCAAGGCCCGGCCAATGGCCGTCATCTGCTTCTCGAACAACGACAGGGCGCGGGTTTTTTTGTCCAACAGCGGCGTTAAGCCTAACAACTCCGCCACCTCGCCGACCCTTTGACGAACCGCCACCCGGCCCCACCTTCGGTTAGCCAAAGGAAAGCCGAGGTTGCCGGCCACGTCCAGCCCCGGATAGAGCACCGGAAACTGAAACACCTGCGCCACGTTGCGCTCTGCGGCGTCCACATCCTTCAGGTCCCGGCCGTCAAACGCGATGGTCCCCGAATTGGGGCGCAGCAAGCCGGAAAGCAAATTGAGCAACGTGGTCTTGCCGGCGCCCGAACCGCCCAAAACCGCATGCGCCTCCCCATCCGCAACATCGAGGTCGATGCGGTCCAGCACCTTGACTTCGGTGCCGTACCTATGGGTTAGCCCAGAGACGCTAACTGAAGCCACGAACGTCGCTGGTCAATTGAACCGCCCGCCATCAGCCGTGTTCATGCACGTAGTCAACCAAGAACTTCACGTTTTCCACCGGCGTTTCCGGCGTGATGCCGTGGCCAAGGTTGAAGATGTGGCCGGGGCGGCCGGTGGCGGAGTCCAAAACGGCTTGGGCTTCCCGGGCGATGGTTCGGCGGTCGGTGCAGAGCAGCGTCGGATCCAGGTTGCCCTGTGCGGCTTGGCAACCCAAGTCCCGCCAAGTCGGGCCTAGGGGCAGGCGCCAATCCAAGGCGATGACCTCCGGTTTGAGGGCGGCGATGTCCGGCAATAAGTGCGCGTTGCCGGTGCCGAAGTAGATGATGGGGGTGGTCGGATGCGCGGCGCGAAGGCGCTGCAGCAGGTTCCTGGTGTGGGGCAGGACGTGGCGGCGGAAGTCGGAAAGGGACAGGCAGCCCACCCAGGTGTCGAACAGCTGAACGGCCTCCACGCCGGACTTGACCTGCAAGTCGAGATAGCTGAAGAGCTGTTCTACCAGCTTGGTCAACAGGCGCTCCCACAGCGCTGGTGCCTGGTGCATCATCTTCTTGACGAATAGGTAGTTGCGGGAGCCCTTGCCCTCCACCGCGTAGGAGGCCAATGTGAAAGGAGCGCCGGCGAAGCCGATCAGCGCAATGTCGGCCGGCAGGCCGGCAAGGATGTTGCGGACCGTCTCGGCGATGTAGGGCGTCGCCTCCACCGCCGGCGAGGTGGTCAGGGCCGCCACGTCCCGCTCATGGCGCACTGGGTTAGCGAACACCGGGCCGACCCCAACCGGGTAGTCCAGCGTCAATCCCATCGGCTCCAGGATGGGCAGCAGGTCGGCGAACAGAATGGCGGCGTCAACCCCGAGAATGCGCTGCGCTTCCAAGGCGGCTTCGGCGGCGCGTTCCGGGTGCTTGAAGAATTGCAGGCTGGTCAGGTTGCCCTTGGTGCGGTGGTACTCCGGCATGTAGCGGCCCGCCTGCCGGTTCAGCCAGATGGGCGTGAAGCCGCACGGCTCCCCCCGGCAAGCCTTGAGAAACGGTTTATCCGTAGGCCGCACTTTCCGCACGAACGCCTCCCGCACCAATAGATCGGCACCTTAGCAGACGCATTGCAATTCCCCATCCAATGTCCCAGATTTCTTCGGATGCGCTAACATTCTGTCTCGATGGTCATGGAGCTGTACTTCTTGGCCAGGACGATTTTATGGTTCGAAGGACTTCGCCGATTCCATCCACCACCAAGTGCAACATCTCCATGCCCCGACCCATTGACCCCTTCGCCCCCTGGGCCCTGCGCGGCTTGGCGTTGCGCAACCGCTTCATCAAGGCGGCCACCTTTGAGGGCCATTGTCCGGGCGGCAAGCCGGACCGGGAGGGGTTGGCCGCCTTTCATGGAGCCTTCGCCAAAGGGGGGGCTGCACTTTGCACCGTTTCCTACGGGTCTGTGGAGCCCGGCGGGCGCACCTTGGACGATCAAATGTGCCTGCAGGACGACATTCTGGACCACCTGCGCCATGTCACGGACGCCATTCACCGGCATGGAGCCAAGGCTTCCATACAGCTGGCCCATGGCGGCGGCTTTTCCAAGTGGCGCGGGTGGTTGGGCAAGCGGGCGCGGGGGCCCAGCAACGGCTTAAACAGCTTGGGGATGTTGGTGGGTACGCCGTTTTATCGGGCGTTGCGCCTGAACGAATTGCCGCGCTTGGCGGAGGATTTCCGCGTCAGCGCGGAACGCGCCGTGCAGGCGGGCTTTGACGCGGTGGAGCTGCATATGGGGCATGGCTACCTGCTCAGTCAGTTTCTGTGCCCGGCCATCAACAAGCGCCGGGACGAGTACGGCGGGTCTGTGCGGAACCGCGCCCGCTTTCCGCTGCAAGTGTTGCGGGCGGTGCGGCAGGGGGTGGGGGACGCCGTGCCCATCATCGTTAAGATGAATTTGCGGGACGGCTTCCGCGGCGGCTTGGAAATCGAAGACAGCGTGGCTTTCGCCAAGCTGCTTGAGGCCAATGACGCGGACGCCTTGGTGCTGTCCGGCGGCTCCTCATCCAGAAATGCGATGTACCTGTTCCGCGGGCAGACCTTTGTGCATGCACTCATTAAGGTGCAGCGCCGCAAGATCGACAAGTGGGTGTATCGGATGGCCGCGCCGACGATGAAGTCCCTGCCGTTCAAGGAACTGTATTTCCTGGACTTGGCGAAGCAGGTGATGGCCGCCGTGGACTTGCCGTTGATCTGCGTTGGCGGCGTGCAAAGCCTTGCCAGCGTGCATCGGGCCTTGGCGGAGGGTTATCAAGCCGTGCAGCTAGGCCGCGCCCTGATTCACGATCCGGCGTTGGTGCGCCACTATCAGGAAGGGTCAAAAACGGAATCGGGCTGCACGATATGCAATCAATGCGTGGCCGAAATGGACCGGGACGGGGTGCGCTGCGTTCTTAACGACGCCCTGCCGACCCGAGTTCGGCTGGCCTAGTGTCCTGTCGCCTTGGCGGCTTCCCGGTACTTCGCCCACTCGTCCCCGGCGTAGAACTGGCGGAAGAAGTTGCGGAACTGATTGATGGGTCCGTCCGCCCGGCACAGCGGCGGTTTGGCGATGTAGCGCTGCCGGTCCCACACCACCTTGTCCTGATCCAGCTGCTTGCAGATGTCGCGGATGATGGCCCGAGCCAAGCCGCCGTTGGGGCCGTCCCGGTCGCTCTTCAGTTGGGTGAAGGCGAAGCGCAGGTGGGTCAGGTCCCGCTTGATGGCGGTGACGCCGCTGACCAGCAAGGTCTCGCAAATGCCGCTGAACCGGGTCCAGGGCTGCCCGGCGCCATTGACGCCATAGGCGATGGTGCCGTCCACCAAGCCACGCGGCGTTCCCATCTTGGCATGCACCTCCGCCGTGCGGCGGTGGCCGGCAAATTGGATGTCATAGTTGGGGTAGTCCGCCACGCCGTGGATGAACTGAAAGTGGGCACTGTCGGCGCCGTTTTCGGCGATGGTCTGCATGGGGCCATAGATGATCCACTCGTGCTTTTCAAACTCGGTCCAGTCGGGATGGCCCACCTCCGCGAAGGGCTGCAGATCGAACAGGGGCGCGGTGCCTTGTGGGTGGTGCCACGCCCAGACGAAGCCGTTCAGTTCGGCGATGGGATAGCTGCGCCGGCAGTCCGGCAGCTGCATTTTCGGCGGGATAGTTGGCGAGTAGGGGATGGCCACCGCCCGCCCCTCGCCATCCCAACGCCAGGAGTGGAAGGGGCATTGCAGATGCGGCCCATCCACCTTGCCGCCGTAGCCCATGTGAGCGCCCAGATGGGGACAGTAGGCGTTGAGCATCCGGGGAACGCCGTCCTCGCCGCGCCAAAGCACTAGGTCCCGCTCGAAATAATGCAGCGGCTTGACCTCCCCAACCGCCAGTTCGTCGCTGTAGCACATGGCGAACCAGCCGAAGGGCATGGGCAGGCCGTCGATGTTGCGCTCCTCGGCGGAGCGGCCGTTCTCTAGAGGGCCAACCCGCCAACGGGCCAAGTCCTCAGCCTTCAAGCCCTTGAGTTGCGCCCACACCAAGGGCGGCGCGGTGCGGGCGTCCTGCAGTTGTGCGGCTTCGCTCATGGCGGTCTCCCAATATGCTGAATTGCGCGGCGGCGCACTTGTTTGCGGGACAGGACACTAGGCCTGAGGCAGCCCGAACACGCGCCGGGCGTTGTCGCTCAAGAACTTGCGCCACACCGTTTCATCCTTGAACGGCACTTGCGGCAGTTCCGCGAAGATGCGCTTTAGGGAAAGGCCCATGGGATAGTAGCCGGCGTAAAGAACTTTGTCCGCGCCCCGAGTGTTGGCGTAACGGACAATGGATTCTGGGTAGTGCCTGGGCGCGAAGGCGGAGGTGGAATAGTAAAGGTTCGGCCACTTCAGCATCAGCTTGACGGCAAGGTCCTCCCAAGGCTCGCCGCCGTGCCGCATCACGAACTTGAGTTCGGGGAAGTGGTAGCAGACCTCGTCCACCAGTTCCACCCGCTGCGCCGCCAAGGGGATGCGCGGCCCCGGCACGCCGACGTTCACCAAGATCGGCAGGCCCAGTTCGCAACAGGCGCCATAGACCAGCCACATGCGCTTGTCGTCAATGGGCACTTGGGGGTTGCAGCCGCAGGGAAACACGCTGACCGCGTGGATGCCGAACGCCGCATGGGCCCGTTTGATGGCCCGCACCGCTTCCATGCCTTGGTTCGGGTCCACCGGCAGGTCGAAGATGAACCGCTGCGGATGGCGGCGCTTGGCCGCGGCGGCGGTTGCGGAACCCTCGAAGCAGCCGACCAGGGCGATGTCGATGCCGTATTCATCCATCTGGCCGACGAGGAACTCGACGTAGTCGTCGGTCCGGTCAAGGCGCGGCACATCCCGGAACATGTATTGCGCCGGCATCTTGAACTGCTCGATGCTCTCTTGATCCTTCAGCAGCGGCAGAAAGCTCTTGTACCACTCCTCGTTGGTTTCGCTGACGGGGATGCCCATCATCAGATCGACGATCTTGATGTTGGCTGGGAAGGTCATCCTCAGTGGATGGCGTTGGGTTCAGGTGAAGGCTTGCAGACAGGCCGGGGTTGGCGGGACGCCCAGCCGATCAGCTTGGAAAATGGTATTCGTGGCCCCAGATGTCGGCTATCGAGCTGCGGGTGGGCTGAAAGCTCTCCCAGTCGGGATACTGCCGCCCGTCGTAGCCAACCTCCATGGGAATGCCGCCGGGCGCCAGCAAGTAGAAGGAGACCATGCCGTCGTTCCAATGACGGCCCAAGGTGGCGATGATGGGGTGGCCCGCCGCCTTGACTCGGTCCAGGCAAAAGCCGACGTTGTCCAGGGAGTGTACTTCGGCCATGACATGGCCGACGCCGCTGGGCGCCGGGTAGTTGTACAGGCCCAGGCTATGGTGGCGGGGGTTGTCCGCATGGAGGAAGGTCAAGCGTTGCTGCGGCGCGTCCTGTGCCGGCGGCGGCAGGGTCAGCTCATCGCTGAGGCCGAAGCCGAGCAGATTCCGGTAGAAGGTGGCGGTGGCTTCAAACGCTTGGGCCGGCAGCACCACGTGGCCCATGCCCATGCAATCGGTGAGGAATTCCAGCCCTTCGATTGGCGAAGCGAACCCGCCGCCGCCAGTGCGCCCGTGATAGATCTCGAAGGCGTTGCCGGAGGGGTCCGCGGCGAAGGCCAGCTGCGTTACGTCGCGCTGTTCGGCATCTTCGTCGCCGCCCTCGCCGACCAGGGCGCCGGCGCTGGCCAGCGCTTCCCGGCAGTGCTCGTACTGGGCTTGGTCCCCGCACTCCCAGCCGGCCGCCAAAAAGCGGTCTTCATCCCCCTTTTCCACGAGATAGCGGAAGGGCGCCGCGTCCATCTTCAGCCGTACGCTGCCGTTGTCGGCGGTTTCGCCGACGAAGCCCAGAACCTCCTCGCCGAAGCGCAGCCACTCGGAAGGGTCACGCATCCGCAAGCGCACATAGCCAAGGGCGGAGACCATCATTTTCTTGTCCTCCGATTGCGCTAGTCGTTGTTCAGAAAGTCGAGACAGGCCGCGTTGAACATGCGGCAGTGCTCCACCATCACCCAATGGCCGCAGTCGGCCACCTCGATCATCCTGCACGGCCGGCAGGCGGCCATGACTTTGCGTGCGCCGCTGGGCGGCACCATCGCATCGTCGATGCCCCAAAAACCGAGCACCGGACATTGAATGCCGCCAAGCTCCGTCTCCATGTTGGGGATGCGCATTCGGCTGAGCACCTCCGGCGGCTGGGTTTGCAGGATGGCGTAGCGTTCCTCGACCAACTCGTCGGTCACCAGAGCCGGGTCGAAGATCAGGTTTTGCAGCACTCGGCGCAGTCCGTCCCGATTCAAGGCGCCGCCGACGAAGTTCTGAATCATGCTGGCCATGGCCGGCATGGCCAGGTAGGTGTCCAGTTCCTCGATGCCGCCCGGCGCCATCAGCACCAACTTCTCCACCCGTGCCGGATGGTCCAAGGCGGTGCGGATGCAGACGCCGCCGCCGAGGGAGTTGCCCACCAGCGAGCAGCGGCCGATGCCGACGCCGTCCAACAGGCCGACCAAGGCGTCGGCGAAGAAGTTGGTGGTGTAGTCGATGTCCGTGGGCTTGGAGGAATAGCCGAAACCGGGCAAATCCGGCACCAGCACCCGGTAGCCGGCGGCAACGAAGGCTGGCACGTTCTGCTTGAAGTTGCTGTAGCCGCTGGCGCCGGGGCCGCTGCCATGCACGAAGACCACGGCTTTGCCGTTGCCCTCGGCGGGCGCATGGTCGTGATAGTGCAGCTCCAGGCCGCCGGCTTGGGCGATCTTGCCCCGGGGCGGGTTGTTCTGTTGGGCACTCATGGTGTTGCCGTGCTTACGAACCCGCCTAAACGAACGGATCGCCGTTTTCCGCACCCAATTCCATTGCTCCAAGGTTTCGGGCGAAGGCGGTGGGATTGTTGGCCACATGGGCGCGGGCCACGCGGATGTCCCGCCAGATGTCTTGGATGGCGGAGCCGTTGAAGACGCTGCGCCCGCCGGCCACCTCGAACAAACGGTCCACGGCGCGCGTCATGTCGTCGATGACTTTGCTGGCCTGGTAGCGGTAGCGCACCCGGTCGAACAATTCCAAGGGTTCATCGGCCAGCACCTTGCCCATCATTTGCTCGAAGTTGTGCAGCATCAGCACTTCCGCTTGGTCGATGTCATTCCGGGTTTCCGCGACGCGGCGGGCGATGTCCAGGTCTCCACGCAGCTTGGTCGGGTCCGTGCTGCTGCCGGCGGCGTTGCCGGTGAACACGTCAAGGGCGTGGCGGGCGGCGCCGATGGCGGGAGTGGAAACCACCCGCACGAAGATTTGCGCCCAAGGGATGCTGTACATCGGGTTTGTTTGGCTGTGCAGGCAGTTGAAACCGTCCAGCCGCTTGTGGGTGCGGTGCTCCGGCACGAACACCGGCTCGTCGATGACGATGTCGTTGCTGCCGGTGGCCTGCAGGCCATAGACAAACCAAGTGTCCTCAATGCGGTAGTCCTGGCGGGGCACCAGGAAGGTGCGGTAGTCCTCGCCGGGCACGATGCCGCCGAGCAGCACCCAAGAGCAGTGGGCGGAGCCGGAGCTCCAGCCCCAACGGCCGCTGAACAGGAAGCCGCCTTCGGTTGGCTGCACCTTGGCGCCGATCGGATTGTAGGAGCTGGAGATCAGGGTGTTCGGATCCTCGGCATAGACTTCGTCCAAGGCGCGACGGTCCATCAACGCCAGCTGATAGGCATGCACGGCGATGATGCCGGCCACCCAGGCGGTGCTCATGTCGAACTGCGCCATACGCGCCTGCACCCGGAAGAATTCCTGCGGCGTCGCCTCAAAGCCACCCCAAGGCTTCGGCAGCAGGGCGCGCATGAACCCGGACGCCTTGATGGCATCGATGGCCTCCGCCGCCACCTGCCGTTGCGCCCGCCCCTTGGCCGCCAGTTCGGCGACGAGGGGCAGGCAGGGTTCGATGTCGATGACCGGCACTGTTGCACCGGACGCTTGGCTGGCAACCCCTCCCGGCATGGCTTCGACTTTCCCTCGCTTAAGCAAACGCTGTGGATGGTTCCACAACGCCTAAGGGATGTCCATCCCTTTGCGTAAAAAATCCGTTGCTTTTTACGCAAACGTGCAGGAAGACAACCAATTCTTTTCCCTATCAGCGATTCTGCCCCGCAATCGTCGCCGAAGGGCGTTACCCAGCCCCGGCCGCCGAATCGGCCGGCGGCGTTCAGATCACGCGGGCGGGGTGGGGCTGACGTGGCTCGCCGAGATGCTCCCGGTAGGACGGCGGCTGCTTGCCCCCCGCATCGGTGATGCCGTATTCCAAGGCGAGTTCCGCAGTGATCAGGGTTTGACCGGACTTCTCGGACAGCTTGGCATCCGCAGCCAGAGCGTGGATGACCCTGCCGTTGAACTGCGGCGTCTCGGCGCGCAGCATGAAGTCGTCGTACTGTTCGCCCCGGTGGCGTAGCACGATGTCCGTGCGCTCGGTCAGCAGCGGCCCGAGCCAAAGCGACACCGCGGCCACGTTCGTCTTCTCCAAATCCACCGCCATGTCGGCGGCCAGCTTGTCCAAACCGGCCTTTTGGGCGCCGTAGGCCGGGCCATGCATGTAGCACACGCCGCCGAAGGACGAGGTGAAGACGATGAGGCCGCGGTCCTGCGCCACCATCAGCGGCGCGGCGTAGTAGCTGGCCACATAGGCGGAGCGCAGACCGACATCCAGAATGCTGGCCAGTTCCAAGGGCTTTTCCCAAAAGCCGCCGGGGTCGATGAGCTGCTCGTGAATGAAGGCGGCGTTGTTCACTAGGATGTCCAGCCGCCCCTGCTCGTCGGCCACGCGCTCAAACAGTTGCTTGGTCTGCCCATCGTCGGCGTGGTCGCAGGGAATGGCGACGCCCTGGCCACCGGCGGCGTTGATGGCTTCCGCCGTGGCGTCCAGGGTGCCTGGCAGCAGTTCGCCCCTCAGGGTGGCGGAAGCCGCGGACTTGGAGCGGCCGGTGACGTAAACGGTCAGACCTTGGGCGGCCAAGCCAAGGGCGATGCCCTTGCCGGCGCCGCGGCTGGCGCCGGTGACGAGCGCCACTTGTGGATCATCCATTGAGGGCAGTCCCCTAGTTGCGGTGGGCGTGGAAAGCTAGCGAGGAAGACGGGATATTGCAAGGTGCGCCGGTGTTGGGCAGTGTCTCAGTTTGAATCGCCAAAGAGTCAGCGGCGCGGGCCGACAGGCTGACGTGAGACACTACCCGGTGTTGGGCCCCAGTGGTGCATCAGTTCAGCTTCGCCCAAGGCGGTGCCTGAACTTTTATATTTCGGCGGTGCCGCTACACTAGGGCCTGTTCGTGAATCTTGGGCTGAGGAAGTCTTGATGGGTCGGTTTGCCGGGCGATGCGGATTGGTGACTGGCGGCAGCGAGGGCATCGGCTTCGCCATTGCCGAGCGTTTGGTCGCCGAAGGGGCATCCGTGATGATTTGCGGGCGGCGGTCGGCGACGTTGGCGGAAGCCGTGCGGCGCTTGGGTAAGGCCGCCAGTGGTCGGGTGTTGGATGTCGCGGACAGCGAGGGTTTGTCGGCCTGGGTCGCCGACTTGGTGGCCGAATGCGGTCGGCTGGACTTTCTGGTGAACAATGCGATGCATGTCGGCTGGAGTGCGATCAAGGATACGGCGCTCGAGGAATTTCGGCGCGACTTTGAAATCAACCTGGACGCCGCCTTCGTCACCACTCGGGCGGCCATGCAGGTTATGGAGGCGCGGGGCGGCGGCGCCATCGTCAACATCGCTTCAATCAACGGCCTGCTGGCCATGGACAACATGGCGGCCTATTCCGCATCGAAGGCGGCGTTGATCCACTTCTCCAAGTGTGCGGCGATGGAGGGTGCGGCGCATAACGTGCGCGTCAACGTGGTCGCACCCGGGGTTGTGGCGACGCCAAGCACGCAGCAGGCGTTGGGCGCTGTGCCCGGCTACGTCGAGGCGGTTGCCGGCGGCGTGCCCATGAATCGACTCGGCGAATCCCGGGAAATTGCCGCCGCCGTCGCCTTCCTGCTGTCCGACGAAGCCAGCTACGTCACCGGCGTCTGTTTGCCCGTGGATGGCGGCAAGGCGGCGCAGTTGGTGGTGCCGCCGCCGCCGACCGCCTGAAGCAGGGATAAGCGAATGGGCGCAGGGCAAAAATCGGCAGGGGAGGGTGCCACAGCGGCGGTTGCCGAGGCTTTGGCGCCGCGCCAGGGGTCGATGGCTGGCCTAGGTCCTCGGGCGCAGGAACTGGCGGGCCGAGTGGCTGTGGTCACGGGGGCCGGACAAGGCATGGGCCGCGCCATCGCCCGCAGGTTGGCTTGCCGAGGCGCCTGCGTGGCGGCGCTGGATTTGAATCTTGCGGCGGTGCAGGAGACCGTTTCGGGGATGGAGGAAGCGGACGCGGAGGGGGGCGGGCGTCGCGGCCATGCAGCCCTCGCTTGCGACGTCGGCGACAGCGGCGCGGTGGACGCGGCGTTCGAGCGCATTGAAGCCCACGCCGGCCCCGTGTCCATCTTGGTCAACAACGCCGGCATTGGCCGGGCGCCCAATGACGGCAGCGAACGGATGTACGCGCTGATGGCCAAGCGTAATGAGGAGTTGGCGGTCGGCGGCCCGGCGAGGACCCATGTTGACCATATCCCCTTCATGGAGGATGCGGGTTGGGCCGGCGTGTTGCGGGTCAACTTGGACGGCGCCTTCTTCTGCACCCGCGCCGCCGTGCGCTCAATGATTAAAGCCGACCGGCCCGGCGCCATAGTGAGCATTGCATCCACCGCGGCGCAATCCGGCGAAGGCCCCGTCCATTACGTCACGAGCAAGGCGGCCCTCATCGGGCTGACCCGCGCTTTGGCCCGGGAGCTTGGCTCACGCGGCATCCGCGTGAATGCGGTGGCGCCGGGTCCCACCAACACGCCCATCATGCAGGGCATCCCCGAACAGTGGGTGCGAGACATGGAGAACACCATTCCCCTTGGCCGCATGGCCGAACCGGAGGAAGTGGCCGAGGCGGTGTGCTGGTTGGCCAGCGACGCCGCCAGCATGTGTACGGGAGCAGTGCTTGTCGCCAACGGCGGAAGCTATTTCTTTTAGTGTTTTGCGAAGGCACAAGCCGCCATGTTTCGATTTGAGGGCAAAGTGGTGTTGGTCACTGGCGGCAGCCGCGGAATCGGGCGCGGCATCGTCCGTGCTTTTCTGACCAGCGGCGCCCGGGTATACGCTTGCGGGCGCAATGCGCCTTCCACTCCCATAGCAGCTCAGCGCGGTGGGGCGGTGGCGGAGTTCATCCCCGCGGATGTGCGCGATGCGGAGCAGGTGCAAGGTCTGATCGACGCCCTATTGGAGCGCGAAGGGCGGCTTGACGTGCTGGTCAACAACGCCGGCGGCGGCCCGGCGGCGGACGCGGCCACCGTGTCGCCGCGCTTCACCGAGGCCATCGTGCGGCTGAACCTGCTAGCGCCCCTGCTGGTTAGCCAAAAGGCGCATGGGGCGCTAAAGGCGTCTCGGGGCTGCATCATCAACATCGCCAGCGTGTCCGGCATTCGCTCCTCGCCCGGCACCGTGGCCTACGGCGCGGCTAAGGCCGGGCTGCTTTCGGCCACGACATCCCTAGCCCAGGAATGGGGGCCGGAGATTCGGGTCAACGCCATCGTCGCCGGCCTCATCAAAACCAGCGCCGAAACCGCCCGCGAGCACTACGGCGGCGAAAAGGGCCTAGCCTCCATCGAGCGAAGGCTGCCGGCTAGGCGCATGGGCATCCCAGAGGACATCGCCAGCGCCTGCCTGTACCTCGCTTCGGACATGGCCGCCTATGTGTCCGGTGCCTCCCTGGAGGTGTTCGGCGGCGGCGAGCCGCCCAGTTTCCTCGGTTTTGCGGAGGATGCGCTCAGCCGATGACGCATCGCCCACAAACCCTGCATCAATGCTTTGCGGCGGCGGAACAGGCAAGCCGCCGACTTCGACGCGCTGGCAAGCAATCCACTGACGCCGAAACCGGACCTCGAGGCCGTGGCGCCGCCTGACGGCAAGGCCGTGCCGCCTCGTCCGCTTCAATTGCCCATTTGATAAATCAGGTCGATGCCGAAGGTGCGGGGGCGGCCGAAGGTGACGCCGGCGAAGCCGAGGCTGCTGAAGTCGATGCCGAACTCCCGATACTCCTTGTCCGCTAAGTTTTTGGCCCAGGCGGAGATGCGCAAGGTGCCGGATTCACCCATTTGGATGTCCCTGAGGCTCACTCGGGCGTTGAGCAGCCAGCGCCCCTCGCTGCTGTCATATTGGTTCAGGAAGGGATGGAATACGATCTTGCCAGTGTAGGTGGCGCCCAGCCGGGCGGCGACGGTGCCTAGGGCGAACGGCTTGAACTCGTACTGCAAGCCGATGCTCGCCGTATGCTTCGGGACGCCCCCCACGGTGGTCACCTCGGCAATGTCCACCTCCTGGTCCGCCCGGTATTCATCGAACTTGGCGTTCAGGTAGCCGTAGCTCAGGTCCGCGCTCAGGCCCTCTCCCAATAGGGCCAGCACATCCGCCTCCAAGCCCCAGTTGGTGCTGTTGCCGGCGTTCACCAGGCGCGTGGACGCGCCGCCGCTGCCGGCTTCGAACTGGGCGATTTGGATGTCCTTGAACTTGCTCCGGTACAGGGCGATGTTGGTGCGCAGGCGGTTGTCTAACCACTCCGCCTTCACGCCCAGCTCCAAGCCGCTGATCTCCTCCTCCGCCACCGGCGAGGCGAACCCGGAAACGGAGACGGCGCGGGCGTTGAAGCCGCCGGCGTTGTAGCCTGTGGAGTGGGTGAAATAGACGTTGAGGTCGTCGTGTACCAGATACTTCAGGGTCAGTAGGTAGCTGATGTTGTCCCACTTCTGCTCGTTGGTGAGCTTGTCGTCTATGGAGACATGGAGTAGGTTTTCGTTGAACAGGAAGCCTGATTTCTCGTCCTCGGTGTAGCGCAGCCCGCCGGTGAGTTCGAGGCGGTCGGTGGCTCTGTAGGTGAACTGGCTGTACAGAGCCCAGGAATCCGTGTCCTGCCCGTAGATGAAGTCAACAAAGCCGTTGCCGTTCGGATCCGCACCGGGGAAGGGAAAGGGCAAGGGCATGCGTTGGCTGCCGAGGCAGACCAGCCCCTGGCCGGGCACGTCGTTGCACAGGCCGGCGCTTCGGTAGAAAAACGCCAGACGCACGTCGCGCGGCGCCAGGAAGGCGATGGGCAGGCCGAAGGTTTGCGGATTGTCCTGATAGACCTCCTCGGTGTAGTTGTAGTAGCCCAAGGTGTAGTGCAGCCGGTCCTCCGCCAAGTCCCCGAACAGCTGCACTTCATGGGTGGTCATTTTGACGTAGCCTTCAGGGATGGCGGCGTGAAAACCGGGCGTCGGCACTGGCATGCCGCCGCCGTAGAAGAGGTCCGGGTGGCTGTGGGCACCGCCGTCCAAGTCCGTTCTGGCGTAGGTGGAGTCCGTTCGCCGGTCGGCGAAGATGTACTTCAAGGTGAAGTTTTCCGTATCCCAAGCCGCCGTGACGCCATGCCCCTGCACGTCAAGCTCTTCGGTGCTGACATTGTCCAGCGTGTAGTCCTCTCGCCGGTCCTTCGGGTCGCCTACGGTGGCCGCCATTTCCTGGAAGAGCTGGCCGCCTAGGACGGTGAAGGGAAAGGGCGTGGTGGTGAACCCGTTGTAGAGGCTGTCCTTCACTTTGACGATTTGGAAGGGGGCGGGCACGCCCTCGTTATCCGTTCTGTCATAGGTGTAGTCAACGGTCAGGCCATCGACGGGCTGCAGGCGCACCGCTATGCGGTAGGAGCCGTTGTCCTCGCTGGCCAGCTTGCTTTC
Source organism: uncultured Pseudomonadales bacterium (assembly GCA_958296025.1). Lineage (GTDB taxonomy): Bacteria > Pseudomonadota > Gammaproteobacteria > Pseudomonadales > Azotimanducaceae > Azophilus. Next base: position 2,724,008 of record OY282430.1, on the reverse strand, counting down.
CTGGCCGGGATAGTCGTTCTTCGCCCAGCCGTCATACTCCATTAACATGCCGGAGAACTTGGCCGAAAGCATGTCGCCGATTTGCGGCAAGTCCACGGATGCGCTGTAGCGCCGGTAGCCGTCGTTGCCGGCGGAGGCGTTGACCTTGAAGGCCAGTTCGCCGCTGGGCTTGGCCGTGTTGACGAGTATGGCGCCGCCGGTGCTGTTGCGCCCGAACAGGGTGCCTTGCGGGCCGCGCAGCACTTCCACGCTCTCGATGTCGATGACGTCGAAAACGCCGCCTACGGTCTTGCTCATGTACATGCCGTCGATATAGACGCCCGACTTGGGGTCCACCATCAGGGAGGTTTCGCCGGCGCCCACGCCGCGAATGAAGATCGAGGTGTTGGAGTTGGAGGACGGTTGCTTGTTGAAGATGGTGTTCGGCGCCAGGGCCCCGAGGTCCGTGATGTCGAAGATGCCGATATCCTCAATGGCGTCCGCCGTGAAGGCCGTGACGGCGATTGGCGTTTCCTGCAGGTCGGTCTCCCGCCGCTGCGCCGTAACCAGGATTTCCTCCAGCAAAGCACCCCTCTCGTCGAAGGTTCGCGCAAGGACTGGAGGAGGGCTGGGTTCTTCGGCTTGCTCCGCCTGCGGTGCCACCGCTTCTTGGGCGAAGCCGGGAACGGACAGGATGACGCCCGCCATCAAGACCGCTTTCGCAGTGTGCGCAAGGGGGTTCTTGCCTCTGTGTTTTGCCATGTTTGCTCTCCGGTTTGCGTTGGGGGTTACTGGCCGGCGCCCGCAACTCTTGCGAGCGCATCCGCCATCATTCGGTAGAAGCCGCTTAGGGCCGTCTGCGCCGCCTGCTCGGCGGCCTCTTGGCCGCCGGCCGCGTCAATGGCCGTTTGATCGATGTCGAAAATCGAACGGAACTGCACCAGGCAGCCCGCCTGCGCCGCGCTGACGCCGACGGTGGCTTGGTAGTTGTCGTAGGGTACGAAGGGATTGCGCTTGACGCGGTAGGAGAATTGGTGGCCCTCGTCGTCGAGGGCCACCAAGGTTTCCTCAACGGGCGCCTCCATGCCGGGTATGTGCAGCAGCCGGGTCATGCCGACGCCTGCGCCGATGGTCTCCACCCGCTCAGGGCCGGGCAGCCAGCCGATGTCTCCGAAACGGCCAAGGATCGCCCAGACCGTATCGGCCGGGGCTGCCAGCGTTTGCTCATAGATGCATTGCGCCATGGGCTTCTCCTGGGACGTGGTTCCTCCGACATGCGCTCATTGGTCGATGATCCGCCCCCAACGGTAGTCGTACTTGAGGTTCTTCACCGCCAAGGTGGTTTCCGCATGATGCACACCGGACAGGCTCATGATCCGTTCGTTGACCAGCCCCACCAGCTCCGCCCCGTCCTTGACGATGGTGATGGCCAGGATGTCGTAACGGCCCAGCATGGTGGCGGCAAAGCGGACGAAGGGCAAGGCGGCAATGGCCTTGGCGGTGTCCGCAATGCAGTGCAGATCGACCCGTACGCCGATGTAGGCCATTACCGGCAGGTCCCGGCCGCCGAAGCTGGTGAGCGCCATGATCTTGATGGCCTTTTCCTCCTGCAGGCGCTTGATCCTGCCCCGCACCGTTCCCTCCGCCAGGCCGATGGATTGGGCGATTTCACGGTTGCTCATGCGGGCGTCCTTGGCTAGGCGCACCAGAATCCGCCGATCCACCTCGTCGATTCTCGGCTTGCTCACAACCGCGGCACATAATCCGTTTGGTACTTATAAACCTCCACGGCCAAGCCCGGCGCCAAACGGCCGATGCCGTCGATTTGGGAGACCTCTTCATGCAGGAAGGTGGCGAGTTGCTCGAAGGATTGGGCGGCGACCAGGATCTCCAAGTCGTTCGGCCCGGTGGTGAGGTTCACCGCGAACACCTCGGGCAACGCGGCCAAGTCCCGGCCCAATGCCTCGGCGTTGCGGTTCTCCGCCTCAATGCCGATGGCGAGCAACAGGTCGAAGCCGGCGGCGGCGAAATCCGTGACCGCCACCACCCGCATGAAGCCGTTGTCCTCCAGGCTGCGGACGCGCTTGCGGACGGTGGATGCGGTGGACCCCAGCCTTTTCGCCAAATTTTGCGTGGAGATGCGCCCATCCTGCCGCAGCAAGCCGATGATGCGTTGGTCCAGTTCGTCCGGGGTGAAGGATTCTTCCGCCAATTTGCCGAACCTCCTGCGGTTGCGCCGCATCCAACTAGGGCGTCAGGCGTGGCGACCCCACCGTGCGGGCGTCCCACTCGGACCCTTGCGCTGGCTGCCGCTCCGCCTAGCCTGCCGCAAAGCACCCCGATGCCACCGACGGTAACTGACGCAAGCGCTGTTCCTGCCCCACATCTTTGCGTATTTAGATGGCATTGTCACCATTTTTTTCCCATTTGCGTATGTTAGGGTACAAATATTTGAGGATATGGGCGAACCCTGATGCTTGTTGAGCCTAGCCGGGCATCCTTGGGCAAAGGGCGTTGGGAATGAGCGGCGGCGCTCTGCAAAGACGCTTGGACCGGTTGGAGTCCATCGAGGAGATCCGCCAACTGGTGGCCAAGTACGCGCTCTCCTTGGACATGCGGGACCTGGACGCCCACGTCAACCTCTTCGCGCCGGACATTCGCGTCAGCCGGGACAAGATCGGCCGGGGGCCTCTCAAGCGCTGGTTGGACGACACCCTGCGCCTGCAGTTCACCGGCACCTCCCACCAAACCGGCAACCACATCATCGAGTTCGATGACCCGGAGCACGCCATCGGCGTCCTGTACTCCAAAAACGAGCACGAAACCGGCACCGAGTGGGTCATCATGCAGATGCTCTATTGGGACAGCTATGAACGCATCGACGGCCGCTGGTTGTTCCGCCGCCGGCTGCCCTGTTATTGGTACGCCACGGACCTCAACAAGCCCCCCACCGGCGCGATGAAGATGCGCTGGCCGGGCCGGGCGCCCTACCGCGGCGCCTTTCACGATCTGTTTCCTTCTTGGCGTGAGTTCTGGCGGCATCCCGCCGCGCAGGACGAACCGGAGGTGGCCGCTGCCGCCCCTTTGGAACGGTTCTTGACGACCATCCGCCGGGGTGCGCCCGACCCCCGAATCCGGGTGCGCTAGGCGGGGATGGGTTGGCGAAGCAATGGGTCGTACCCTCGCCGATGTGCTACAGGACGCGGCAGCCGGCTTTCCGCACAAGGCGGCCATTGTGGATGGTGGCTTGCGACTGACTTTCGCCCAGCTCAAGGCGCAGGCGGACCAGCTATCCAAAGCCCTTCTTGCCATTGGCTTGCAAGCGGGGGAGCGGTTTTCGGTCTGGGCGCCGAACATGGCGCAGTGGGTGACGGCGGCCTTGGCCGGCCAGCAGATCGGCGGTGTGCTGGTGCCCATCAACACCCGCTTCAAGGGCGGCGAGGCGGCGGACATTGTGCGCCGCTCCGGGGCCAAGCTGGCCTTCGCCGTGGCGGATTTCCTCGGCACGGATTACGCGGATCTGCTGGCCCGGCAGGATTGCCCAACCCTTGAGCGCATCGTCCTGCTGAACAGCGGCGGCCCGTCCGCCCAATCCCCAACGGAGACCACCGAGCACCGTTCCACCGCGCAAGCGGTTGCGCCCTCCGCAATGCATCCGCTGGGCCGCGCCGACGCACCAGCCACAGAGACCGACAACCCCGCAAGCCACTCGGCCGCGTCTTCGAGCGCGCCGTCAAAGCAATCGTCGGCGGAAGGCGGGGACGCTGCAGCAGACAGGGTTTGCCGGCTTGAAGACTTCGCCCGCTTGGGCGAAGGCGTACAGGATGCGGCGTTGGCGCAACGCATCGCCGCAGTGCAGCCGGACGACCTCTCGGACATCCTCTACACCTCCGGCACCACTGGGGCGCCCAAGGGGGCCATGACCAGCCACGGGCAGAACATCGCCACCTTCGTGGAATGGTCCGCCGCCGTCGGCCTGAGCGCCGATGACCGCTACCTCATCGTCAACCCCTTCTTCCACTCCTTCGGCTACAAGGCCGGCTGGCTGGCGGCGCTGCTGCACGGGGCGACCATCTATCCGCAAACCACCTTCGACGCGGGGCGGCTGCTGCAGCAAGTCGAGCGCCACCGCATCACCCTGCTGCCGGGGCCGCCCACCGTCTTTCAATCCCTGCTGACCCATCCGGCCTTGGCGGCCGCCGACCTCAGCTCCCTGCGCTGCGCCGTGACCGGCGCCGCCTCCGTGCCGGTGCAGTTGGTCAAGGACATGAAGCATCGGCTGGGCTTCGCCGAGGTGTACACCGCCTACGGCCTCACCGAATCCTCCGGGGTGGTTTCCCTATGCCGCTCCGGTGACGATTTCGAGACCATCGCCAACACCTGCGGGCGGGCCATGCGCGGCGTGGAGCTGCGCATCGCCGGCAGCGAAGGGCAGGCCCTGCCGCCGGGCGAGCGCGGCGAAGTTTGGGTGCGCGGCTTCAACGTCATGCGCGGCTACCTGGACGATCCGGCCGCCACCGCCGCCGCCATCACCGCGGACGGCTGGCTGAAGACCGGCGACCTTGGTGTGTTGGACGGGCGCGGCTACCTGAAAATCGTCGACCGCCTGAAGGACATGTACATCTGCGGCGGCTTCAACTGCTACCCGGCGGAAATCGAAAACCAGTTGCTTGACCACCCGGACATCACCGAAGCGGCGGTCATCGGCGCCGCGGACGACCGCTTAGGCGAAGTCGGCCACCTCTTCGCCGTCCGCACCCCCGCCAGCGCCTTGACGGAGGAAGCCCTGATCACTTGGGCCAGAGAGCGCATGGCCAACTACAAGGTGCCCCGCCGGGTCACTTGGCGGGAGCAACTTCCCCGCAACGCCTCGGGCAAGGTGCGGAAGTTTTTGCTTGGCGGGGGTTGAAGGGGCAAAGGGCGCATAATTCGTAGCATCCGCCCACTGAAAAGACGTGCTGCCCAGTGTCTCCGCCAGACTTGAGGGATAAGCTTGCGCACCTGCATCCACGCCTACGTCCGCCTCGTTGACCGTCTGAACCGGGCCGTTGGCCGCTGCGCGATGTTCTTGGTGTTCGTCATCATGGGCGTGCTGCTGTATTCGGCCCTCTCCCGAACCCTTCTCGACGCGCCTCTCATCTGGTCCGTGGAAGTGGCGCAGATGGCCCTGGCCGCCTATTACCTGCTCGGCGGCGGCTACTCCATGCAGCTGGACTCCCATGTGCGCATGGATGTTCTGTATAGCCGCTGGTCGCCGAAGACCAAGGCGGTTTTGGACTGCATCACCGCCATCGGTCTGGTCGCCTACTTGGTGGTGCTGCTTTATGGCGGCGTTTCCAGCACGCAGTACGCGCTGGAGTACAGCCAGAAGAACTACTCGGTTTGGGGGCCGCCGCTGGCGCCCATCAAGATCGTCATGACCTGCGGCATCGGGCTGCTGCTGCTGCAGGTGGTCGCCTTGTTCTTCAGGGACTTGGCTGCGGCGCGGGGAAGACCCATCCCATGAGACGCGAATCCATTGAGCTGGGCTCGGGTCGATTCCTGAGGGCGCCGCCCGGCCGCCCAGTGAACCGCCGGCTGGCTGTGGGTGGGGCAGGGGCCTTCGCCGCTGCCGCCGAGGGGGGCCGCGTCCGTGGGCTATGAACTGACCGGCCTGTTGATGTTCTCCTCCATGTTGCTGATGCTGCTCACCGGCCAGCGGGTGTTCGGCGTCATCGGCTTCGTCGCCACCGTCTTCGCCTTGGCGCTGTGGGGCGTGGGCGGAGTGGAACTGCCGTTCAGCGCCGCCTTCAAGCTGTTCAATTGGTATGCGCTGCTGACCCTGCCCATGTTCATCTACATGGGCTACATGCTGTCGGAGTCCGGCATCGCCAGCGACCTGTACCGCGCTTTCCATGTCTGGTTTGGGCCGCTCAGGGGCGGCCTCGCCATCGGCACCATCGGCCTGATGGTGGTGATCTCGGCGATGAACGGGCTAAGCGTGGCGGGCATGGCCATCGGCGCCAGCATCGCCCTGCCGGAAATGCTGCGACGCGGCTACGACAAGGTGATGATCACCGGGGTGGTGCAGGCCGGCAGCTCCCTCGGCATCTTGGTGCCGCCCAGCGTGGTGCTGGTGCTTTACGCGATGATCGCCCGGCAGCCGGTCGGTCAGTTGTGGCTGGCCGGGGTGTTTCCCGGCTTGCTGTTGGCGGGGCTGTTCGTGCTGTACATCGTCATCCGCTGCCGGCTTCAGCCCAATCTAGGGCCGCCCTTGCCGGCGGCGGAGCGGCGGCTGCCCTTGGCGGAGAAGCTGAAGCTGCTGCGCTCCGGCCTGCTGCCACTGTTGATTTTCTTCTCCATGACCGGCCTGTTCCTGATGGGCGTCACCAGCTTGGTGGAAAGCTCCGCCGTCGGTGCCGCCGCCGCCACCCTCGCCGCCTTGGCGAAGGGCCGCCTGACCCGGCAGGTGATGGAGGAAACGCTGCGCAAGAGCCTCGGCATCAGCTGCATGTTCATGTGGATCATCCTGGCGGCGTTGTGCTTCGGCGCCGTGTTCGACGGGCTGGGGGCGGTCAAGGCCATCGAAGCCCTGTTCATCGACCATTGGCTGCTCAGCCCCTTGGCGGTGCTCATCATGATGCAGCTGTCCTACTTGGTCATGGGCATGTTCCTGGACGACACCGCCATGCTGGTCATCGTCGCGCCCCTGTACGTCCCGCTGGTGGTGGCCTTGGGCTTCGACCCCATCTGGTACGGCGTGCTCTACACCATCACCTGCCAAGTGGCCTACATGACGCCGCCCTTCGGCTACAACCTGTTCCTGATGCGGGCCATGGCCCCGCCGGAAATCAGCCTGCTGGACATCTACAAGTCCATCACCCCCTTCGTGCTGGTGATGTGCCTCGCCCTCGCGCTGGTGATGATGTTCCCGCAAATCGCGCTCTGGCTGCCGCAGCGGTTTTACGGCGGATAAGGCGGCGCTGGCGGTCGTCCGCGCAAGGGCTGGTTGCGCTGCCCGAGGTCTTCGGAACGGCGGAATGCGGCGCCGCGGGGGCTGGGTTGGGAGGCAAAGTTAGCCACATGCCGCTACGCTTCGGATCATTGTCCAAACACGGCTACAATCCGCTGATGCACACGGACCCTTGGCATTGCGAACGGCGAGGCTTCGCATGAGGGCTGCGACACCGCTGAATGGGTTGGCTTTAGTGACGGCGTTCGCATTGTCGCCCGTTGCGGCCCAGGAGCGGGCGGCGCCGGCGGTGGAGGAGATAATCGTCACGGCGGAGAAGCGGTCGGAGAGACTGCAGGACCTCTCCCAAGCGGTCACTGCCCTGGCGGCGGACGATATCGACAACCGCGGCATCGGCTCCTTCGTCGATTTGAGCGGCATCGCGCCGGGGGTGACAGTGGCCAAGAACGAGGGGTTCAAAACGGTCATTTCCATTCGTGGCGTCGGCAACGAAGCCAATCAGAACGCCATCGCCAATCCGTCGGTTTCCTACCACCTCGACGGCATCTACGTCGCCTCGTCCTCCGCCTTGCACACGGATTTCCTGGACACGGAGCGCATTGAGGTGCTGCGTGGGCCGCAAGGCACGCTGTTCGGGCAGAATTCCACCGGCGGCGCCATCAATGTGATCACCGCGGCGCCGGACACCAGCGCTTTCTTCGGCAATGCGGACATCAGCTTCGGCAACTACAGCTTGATGCGGGCCAGGGGGGCGGTGAACGTCCCCTTAAGCGATGTGCTGGCCCTGCGCGTTTCCGCCGCCTCGCAGCGGCACGACGGCTTCAGCGAGAACATCGTGCTGAACCAAGACTTGGACCAGGCGGACAGCCTCTCTGGCCGGGTGCGCCTGCTGTGGACACCCATGGACCGCCTGCGCTTCCACCTCACTGCCCAAGTCCACGACGAGGATACCAACGGCGCCGCGCAGAAGGGCATTCTGGACCCCACCCCAGACCCCCGGGAACTGGCCCAGGACTCGGCCAACAGCTTCGAGTTGACAGCTCGCCTGTACAGCTTGGTGGCGGAATGGGACCTGCCGAACTTCACCGCCAAGTCCTTGACCAGCCATCAGGACGATGAGATCGCCGTGGTGCGCGACAATGACCGCAACGACCTCGCCAGCCTGCCGCCCTTCACCCTGGTGCCCAGCATCGTCGCCCCGGAGATAAACCGGCAGAAGACCTTCACTCAGGAACTGAACCTGATCTCCTCGGAGCCCCTATGGGGTAGGCTGGATTGGGTGGCTGGCCTCTTCTATTTGGACACCCAGGTGGACATCCTCTTCCACGAGTATCTGGATTTCGGCTTCGACGGTCGCTTCGACCCCATCAGCGTGGAGGAGGTGCGCAGCTACGCCTTGGGGGACTACGGCTTCATTTCAAACTCCAAGCCGGAGCGTGACTCCCTCTCCGTCTATGCAGAGGGCACCTACAGCCTTGGCTACAGCGCCCGGCTAATCGCCGGCCTGCGCTACACCAACGACGAGGTCCATTCCGAAGTCACCAACTTCTTCGGGCGGGCCGGCACCGAGGTGCTGCAGACCAGAAGCCGCCAAATCACGGGCCGCGTCGTCTTGGAGCAGGACCTTGGCGAGGACGCGATGGTCTATGGCTCCTACACCCGAGGCTTCAAGCCCGGCGGCAGCAACCTGACCTTTGGCCGGGAGAGCGTCATCGCCCCCATCGTGGTGCAGCAGACCTTCGATAGGGAGACGGTGCAGGCTTGGGAAGCCGGGGTGAAGGCGCACTTCGCCAATGACCGATTTCGCGTCAACGCCGCGGTCTTCCTCTACGACTATGAAAACCTGCAATACCAAGCCACGGATCCGGAGGTATTCGAGGGCGGCGTCGGCAACGTGCCGGCTGCGGACATCTATGGCGCCGAAGTGGAGATATTCGGCTTCCTGACCAGCAAGATCGCCATGGATGCCCGCCTGTCCTGGTTGGAGACCAAGATCACCAAGAGCCACTTGGCCTTGGACAACGTGCGCTCCGATGCCGCCACCAACGCCCTCTTGGCCCAAGGGGCCTTCCTGTTCGGCCCGGAGATCCAGCGCGCCCGCGCCGTCGCCATCCGCGACGTGAAGGACAATCGGCTGCCCAAGACGCCGCAGTTCACCGCCAACCTAGTGCTGCGCTACGCGGAGCGCTTGGGCCGTTGGGGGGAGTTTGAGGGCAGCCTGCAATACAGCTATCGGGACGGCTTCCAGCATCGCATCTTCAACAATCCGGTCACCGATCAGGTGCCCAGCCACAGCCTGCTCAACCTAACCCTCAGCCTGCTGCCGGACCTGTCCAACTGGCGCCTCGACTTTATCGCCACCAACCTGACCGACAAGGACGGCGTCAACGCCCGCTTCACCGATGTCTTCGGCGTCGGCGCCACCTCGGAGGAACTGATCGCCCCCCGTCAATACCGCCTGCGCATCGGCGTGGAGTTCTGACCGCGGCCCCCGCACCGCTGGGCAGGCGGCACCCTTCCGTTCGGCTATCGATCCCGGGCCTAGGACTCCCGCTTGACCTCCCCAGCTCGGGTCAGATAGGCCACCAACAGGCGAATTTGGGTGTTGTCCAGCCGTTCCCCAAAGGCCGGCATCAGGCCGGTGCGGCCAATGGCGATGCTGTATTCGATGGCGTCGATGCTGTCACCGTACAGCGTCACTTGGTCGATCAGACTGGGGGCGCCCAGGATTGGGTTGCCGGCGCCGTCCGGGGCGTGGCAGGCGGCGCAGAACTGGCCATACCGCACCTGGCCCGGATGCCCCGCGGCGCTGCCCTCCTGCAACTGCCGCACATAGTCCGTCACCTGTTTGACGCCGGCGTCGCCGAGCACCGGCAGCCAACCCACCATCACGGCGGTGCGGCCTTGGCGAATGGACTGCTCTATGGCCGCGGCGCTGCCGCCCCATTGCCACTCGGCATCGGTCAGGTTGGGGAAGCGCTGCGCTTGACCTTGTCCCTCATCGCCGTGGCAGGCGGCGCAGTGACGGTGGAAGATGCTCCGAGCCGAGCGTATCAGCTCGGGGTCCGCTCGCAAGGTCTCCAATGAGCCTTCCGCCACTAGCTGCCGCAGGCCGCCGAATTTCGCCTCGAACTCGGCCATGCTGTCGCTGAGCCGCCCGCCTTGGGACCATTGCAGCGCTCCGGCATGGCTGCCGAGGCCGGGATAGAGCATCAAGTATAGGACGGAGATGGCCAGGGAGGCGAACAGCAGCCAGAACCACCACATCGGTGGCGGTTGGGCGCCTTCGCGCAGGTTGCCGTCCCAAACCGGCCCCTCATGCCCGTCCTCGGCCTTCCCTGACCCGTTGGCGGCGAAGTAAATGCTATAGACCAACCAGCCGAGGCCGATCAAGCTGCCAACCGTAAGAACGGCAATCCAGCCGGCCCAAAAATCCCCGGGCAGATCAGCTGTCGGCATGGTCGTCTGCAACGCGCTCGTCCTCCAAGGGAATGCGGGCGGCCTCGTCCAGGGCCTGGTCCGGCGAGCGCCAGAATACCCAGACCACCAAGGCGACCATGAACAGCATGACCAGCATGTCGCCGGCGAAAAGGAACCAAGTCATCGGCCGCCTCCGGCCGGCATCGCCGTGCCAAGCCCTTGCAGATAGGCGACCAAGGCGTCCATCTCGGTCAAGCCCTCAATGGCGGCTGGGGCCGCTTCAATGTCCGCATCGCTGTACGGATGGCCCAAGGAGCGCAAGGCCCGCATCCGCAGCTGAATGTCCGGCCCGGCATCGGCCGGCCGCTCGGCCAGCCAGGGGTAGGCCGGCATGATGGAGTTCGGCACCACAGTGCGCGGATCCAGCAGATGCAGGCGCTGCCACTCGTCGGAATAGCGCCCGCCGACGCGGTGCAGGTCCGGGCCGGTGCGCTTCGACCCCCACAGGAAGGGCCGGTCATAGGCGGACTCCCCCGCCCGTGAGAAGGGGCCATAGCGCTTCACTTCGGCCAGCAGGGGACGCACCTGCTGCGAATGGCAGGTGCTGCAGCCCTCGCGGATGTAGATGTCCCGCCCCACCAACTCGGCCGGACTGTGCGGCTTGACCCCTGCGCTGGGCGCCGCCAAGGAATCCTGAAAAATGCTTGGCAGCACCTGCACCAACCCGCCGATGGCGGAGACGAACAGGATGCCGAAGATCAAAAGCCCCGTGTTCGCCTCCAGCCGTTTGTGCAGGCCGACGCCGTTCATCGCCTCAAGCCTCCGCCGCTGCCGGGGGCGCCGCCGCCACGGTGCGGCGGCCCTTGACGGTCATGAACAGGTTGTAAGCCAGCAGCAGGGCGCCGGCGAAGAAGATCAGCCCGGCCGCCAAGCGCAGGGCGTAGTAGGGGGCCATGCTGGCCATGATGTCTTTGAAGCTGAAGCTGAGTTCGCCGATCTCGTCCAAGCTCAGCCACAGCAACCCTTGCGACACCCCGGCGCCCCACATCGCCAGGACGTAGAGCATGGTGCCGGCCAGCGCCAGCCAGAAGTGGATGTTGGCCAGCCGAACGCTGTGCAGCGGTGCGCCCATCAGCCGCGGCACTAGGAAGTAGAATGTGCCGAAGGTAATCATGGCGTTCCAGCCCAGCGCCCCGGAGTGGACATGGCCGATGGTCCAGTCCGTGAAGTGGCTGACCACATTGACGCTCTTGATGGACATCATCGGCCCCTCGAAGGTGGCCAACCCGTAGAAGGCCAAGGACAGCACGATGAATTTCAGGGCCGGGTCGGTCTTCAGCTTCTCCCAGGCCCCGGCCACGGTCATCACCCCATTGATCATGGTGGCCCAGGAGGGCGCCAGCAACACCAAGCTCATCACCATGCCCAAGGACTGCACCCATTCGGGAATGGCGTTGTAGTGCAGGTGGTGCGGCCCCGCCCAGATGTAGGCGTAGGTGAACGCCCAAAAGGCGACGATGGACAGCCGGTAGCTCCAGATCGGCCGGTCGGCGTGCTTGGGCAGGAAGTAGTACAGCATGCCAAGGAAGCCGCCGGTCAGCAGAAAGCCTACGGCGTTGTGCCCGTACCACCACTGCACGATGGCGTCCTGGGCGCCGGCGAACAGGGAGTAGGACTTGGACAAGGTCACCGGCACGGCCAAGCTGTTGACGATGTGCAGCATGGCGATGACGATGATGAGGCCGCCATAGAACCAGTTGGAGACGTAGATGGCCGGCATCCTGCGTCTGGCGATGGTGCCGAAGAAGACGATGGCGAAGCACACCCAAACCACGGCGATGGCGATGTCGAAGGGCCATTCCAGCTCGGCGTACTCCTTGCCGGCGTTCCAACCCGCCAACAAGGAAAGGCCCCCGGCCAGAATGCCCAGCTGCCAGCCGACGCAGCAGAACCAGGCCAGCCCCGGCGCGAACAGCGGCACATGGCAGGTGCGCTGCACGCTGTAGAAGGCGGTGCCCATGAGGGCGGAGACGCCGAAACCGAAGATCACCGCATTGGTGTGCAGGGTGCGCAGCCGCCCGTAGGAGAGCCACTCCCGCCCAAAGTCCAGCTGCGGCCAGACCAGTTCAGCGGCGACATGCAGCCCAGCCAGCATTCCGACCACCGACCAGACGATCGAGCACAGCACCAGGGCCGTCACCACCCGGTCGTGGTAAACCTCCTTCGCCATGTGCGCCAGACCCCGTTCAAACGCCGATGGTGGGGCCGATGCCGCCGGTCCACAGGGCCACGGTCAGGCCCAGCAGGCTGACCGCGCCGACCAGCAGGCAGCCGATCAACGCCGAGGCCATCAACATGCCCCGCTCCGGGCCGATCCTCAAGGCGATGGGCAGCCCCTTGTACAGCAGGTATAGGCTCCACAGCAGCGCCGGGATCAGCGCCAGCAGGTTGACGAAGACATGAGGAAACAGATGGAAGACGCTGCCCGTCGCCAGCGGTGCCGCCACTAGGGCCACCAAGGCCAAATGCACGCCCAAGCCGTCCCGGGCACCGTAGGTGGCGGCCATCCATTTCGACAGGACGGCGGTACACACCAAGCCCAGCAGCAAGGCGAAGAAGTAGCCGATGCCGATCAGAGTCAAGGCCTTGCCGGACAGGTACAGCGGTTCGGCGGCGCCCAGCCGCCAGCCAAAGTTCAGGCTGCCGATGAAAACAAACACCGGCGGCGCCAGCGCCAGCCAAAAAACCTGTTTGAAGAACACCTGCACCGGGTCCGGCTGGGCGTCGGCCAATGCCGCGAACCCCCGCACGGGATCAATCAAGGACCTGAACGGAAACCAAGAAGATGAAGTTGCGCTCATTGCGGCGGACCGGCGACCTTCTCAGGGCGGATGGTAGAACAAGTCAACCTGTTTTTCACCAAGCCGATCTTTGCGCGACGTCGAGCGCCTTAGCACTCCGCCGCAAGGCGAATGCCGGCCTTGGCCCGGCGCTGCCGGGGCGTCAGATTGCATGGCCATTCGGGCGCACACTCCGTCAAGTCCGCACAGGTCCAGCGCGAGCTCAGCCGTTGACAGGCGACGTGGCGGCGAAGAGAATGGCGCCCTTCCAACGGAAGCCTTGGGGCGTGGCCAAGCGGTAAGGCACCGGGTTTTGATCCCGGCATGCGCAGGTTCGAATCCTGCCGCCCCAGCCACTCCTGCTTTTTGGCGCACTAGCCGGCGAGCGCCTTTGCCACCAGCCCTTGCAGTCGTTGCGGCTGGCATTGATTCAGGCTAACGCCGACGCAGCCGTTGAAGGCGGCGAAATCCCGCACCGCTTGCGCAAAGGCGGGGAGGAAGCGGTCGTCCGTTTTATCCGAGAGGCGGCCCCCCCGCGCTCCCCGGCTGAGGGCTTGCGGCCGCTCAAGGTGCAGTTGCTTGATGTTGAACTCGCCGCTGGACCGGTGCGCCTTGCAGTCCATGCGCCCCACGAGTTGGTCGCGGTAGAGGATGGGCAGGCAGAAGTAGCCGTAGTGCCGGTTCTCCGCCTTGACGTAGCACTCCACCTGATAGTCGAAGTCGAACAGGGCGCTGCAACGGTGGCGCAGGATGACGGTGTTGTCGAAGGGTGACAGGATGCGCACTCTGGCAGCAGCCGACGGCGCCCGGCGGTCCAGGAGCTCCGCGTCGCCCCAATAGACGGTGCCGCCCTCGGTGTTGAATTGGCATAGCTTGCCGGCGGCCACGCCTTCTTCAAGAACCGTCGCCACCGCTTCGCGGATGCCCGCCCCGGAGCGGAGGTGGGTGAAGGACTTGCGGGTGGCGAAGCCGTGGCTGCGCAGGCAGTTGCGCACGAGGTAGGCGGCGAACTCCTCCAGGTTGGCGGCCGCGGTGGAGACGCCTCGGGGCATGGCGCGTTCCGGCAGGTCGTAGGTCTTCTGGAAGCCGTCGCGCCCGGTGATCATCAGGTCGCCTTCAATGAATAGCTGCTCGAGGGCCCGCTTGGCCGGCTTCCAGTCCCACCAGCCTTCCTTGGAGGTTCGCTTGTCCTCGAAGTCCCGGGATTTCAGCGGCCCCTCCAAGCGCACCCGGTCCAGGATGCGCTGCATCAGCCGGCGGTCGCGGCTGCGCACCCAGTCCGACTCCCCGCGCTTGGCCGCCTGCATTTCCCGCCGTGCGAAACGGTAGTCCCGCATCGGCAGATAGGCGGCGGCGTGATACCAGTATTCAAAAACCTTGCCCTCGCGCTGTAGCTGATCGAGGAAGGCGGTGCGGTAGTTGGGCACCCGGCTGCGCAGCACATGGTGATGCGCCCGCTCCACCACGGAGATGGTGTCGATCTGCACATAGCCGAGTTGCTCAATGGCCCGCAGCACGGCCCCCTTGCCGCGCCCGAAGTGCGCCTGCCGCAACAGGCCCTGCCGGTCCAGGGCGATGCGGCGGAGTTTGCCTTTGTCAAGAATCAAGTCAAAATCACCCACTGCTCCAGGAGGCGTAAATGTACATCAATCACCGGACTGGCTCGCCCCGTGGGGGAGAGTCCGCATTGCAACCGACTTGGCAATGGTTTGGGCGGATGGCGGGTTGGTTAGGAGGCCGAAGTGACGATGAACCGGCATCTGGCGGAGTTGGGCTATGATGGCTGACTGTGCCGGCCCTATAGGCCGAACTGGATGGAGCAAGACGGACCGTGAGGCATCAGCGAACTAAACGTCGTAGGATTGGTCCGTGGAACGGCGACGACTCTCCGGAAAGCACGGCAACGAGAGCACGATATCTGGGCAGCCCAGAGCACAAGGGGTACCCGAGCCTGGCTGGTCCGCCCGCGCTTCGTTCTGACGCCACACCTTGCGACCCCAAGATCGAGTGGGATGACATCAACGCCGTGTTGCAGGAAGCCATCCGACGGTGCTGCACGAGTGCGCGTTTCGAGCAGGGTTTTCCGAGATACGCTTGGGGATGGCTCGACGGGAACCTCTACGAAGCGCGGCACATCAATGGCCCGGCTGGGACGTACAAGGGTTATCGTCTCAAAGAAGCGGAATATCCTCGCGATGCGGAAAAGCGATTGAACTGGAGCACTAGCGCATGATCCGATTTCGCATGGAGTGGCAGGACGCCCCCGGCGTAAGGGATACGGTTCTTGCCCGCACTTGGTGCCGCTTGGTGATCGAAGCGGGTGGGCGTTTGGTGACGGAAGCGGTTCATGGCCCCTCACAGAGCTTGCGCGGCGGGGTTTATGGTTCGGCGTTTCCGCTATGCCAGTGGATCGTGGAGAACTGGTGGTTCCTGCTGAACGAATCGTATCGGTTTCCTGCTCGCTACGCCTCGCCGGATCTCGCCAGAACGCCACGAGACCGAGAATGGGTGCAGCGCCACAGCTTGCTGGCCGCTCAGGAAGGAAACGCGCTGCCCGATCTCACGCTGCACAGGGACGAGCAAAAAGTTGTCGTGCGGTGGATGCCGGACGGTACATCCTCGATGCACCCATTTCTCCGTTTCACCGGCGAGGGCGAAACCCATCTGGAGGTGGCGGACGCCGAGCGGGGATTGGCGGAAGCAGTCCAAGCCGTCGTGGACAGGCTCTATGGAATGGAAGAACCGGAAGTCAGGGATTTCCGCAAGGATTGGGCGGCCATCTCGGGGACCACGGAAGAGGAGCGCAGGCTCTGCGAATGGTCGGCTCGCCTCGGCATCGACCCTTTCGACCCGGACGAACTTACAGACGATCTGGAGGTGGCCCTCCTTGAATCTGTGGCGGATCTCGATGCCCCGCTCAGAGACGACTTCCTTGACGCGGCGCACCCGCAGACTGTGCGGAGAGATGTGGATTGGTTGCGCCAAGCCGAGACACTTGCGGCCGACGCCGGCCGGGGCCGCACCCCAGAAAACGTCTCGTGCGACATCGACGCAGGGACGGCCCACAAGCACGGCTATGCGTGTGCAACAGCGCTCCGACAGCACTTGTCGCCGACAAACGGTCACGGACCCATAGGGGACTTAGACGAGATCCTCAATCGTCTCGGTTGGGCGCATTGCCCCTCACGGACGACAAACCTCGAACCTGAAAGCCCACTGGAAGCCGCACTGACCCGAAGCGACGAAGGCGCTCCGGTGGCGATCATCGGTGATGCAGGGCAGGCAGGGAATCGGTTCAGGCTCGCACGAACGGTCTATTTGCGCCACTTTACCCTTAGCGGGCAGGCACACCGGCGACTCGTCACCGAGGCTCATACTTGGGAGCAACGCGCCTCCCGGGCCTTTGCCGCCGAGTTCCTAGCGCCGGCAGCGGGACTTTCCAAACACCTCGGCGGAAGAGCTTCCCCAAGCGAGATCGACGAGTTGGCTGACCACTACGGAATCAGTTCGCAGGCCGTCGGCCACCAGATCGGGAACCATCGGCTCGCTTGGATCAACTATTCGTAGGAGCGGGTGTTTGGCACTAGATATCCGCAGACGCCATATTGGCCGTGGCGACGATATCCATGCGAATCCAAGTCGGTTCGTGGGTTACGAAGCCCTGTACCTGGAGTTGGCGCGAAGGTGGGACGCGGCGCTTGCCACGCTGGATGCCGCGCTCGTCGGATCCCCTGCAGAGTGGGTCTTGCAGGGAAAAAATCCTGTCCCATTTGGGGAGAAATTACTCGTTTTCAAGATCTTTGGTTTTTCCCAACAGCACCCACATTGCTCCTGTCGCAACTTCAACTGCAAGGAGACGAACCATGAACATGATCAGCTGGAGCCCCTTTCGGGAGCTTGATCGCATCTTTCCGCGCTACGGCGTTTTTGGCGACGAGCCGGCTGGGCCGGTGCAGTGGTCGCCCCCGGCGGACATCTCGGAGACGGATGACGCCTATCTGATCGAGTTGGATCTGCCCTCCGTGCCTCGTGACGCCATCAACGTCACGGTGAAGGACGGCGTTCTGACGGTCAGCGGCGAGCGCAAATCCGCAAGCAATGGCGATGTCCGCCAGCATCGGGTGGAGCGGCGCACCGGCGAGTTCTTCCGCAGCTTCCGCCTGCCGGAGGATGTGGATGACAACAGCATCGCCGCCGCTGTCAAGGACGGGTCGCTGAGCCTCAGTGTGCGCAAGCGCCAAGAGGTGCTGCCCCGCACCATCTCGGTGGATGTGCATTGACCCCGAAGGGACCCCTGTGCGCCGCCTGCTTAGCAGGGGCAGGGGCGCACAGGCTCGCTAAACCCGGCGGTCCCTTGCCCGCCCGTTCGGGCTGACATTGGAGTAAACTGCCGCCCCTTGCCCGCCTTCGAATTGGTTCCTTGTTGTGCGCTTTCGGGATGGCGGGAGCAGTTTGGGAGCGAGGCATGGTGATTGACAGCTTTGGATGCCGTAGAACGCTGACCGCTGGCGGCCGGGAGTACGACTTCTTCAGCTTGCCGGCCGCCGCTGCGGGCGGCGCCGGAGAGGTCGGTCGATTGCCGATGACGCTGAAGATTCTGCTGGAGAACCTGCTGCGTCATGAGGACGGCGCCACGGTGTCGGCGGCGGACATCCGCGCCTTGGCCGGTTGGGCACAGGGCGCTGCGGCGGCGGAGGAAATCGCCTACCGCCCGGCCCGGGTATTGATGCAGGACTTCACCGGTGTGCCGGCGGTGGCCGATTTGGCGGCGATGCGCAGCGCCGTGGTGGGTGCGGGCTTGGCCCCCGCCATCATCAACCCCCTTGCCCCGGTGCATCTGGTGATCGACCACTCGGTGATGGTGGATCGCTACGGCGACGCCGCCGCCTTTGACGCCAACGTCGAGATCGAAATGGCCCGCAATGAGGAGCGCTACCGCTTTCTGCGTTGGGGACAGACCGCCTTCGACAACTTTCGCGTGGTGCCGCCGGGCACCGGCATCTGCCATCAGGTCAACTTGGAATATTTGGCGCAGGCCGTCTGGACCAAGCAGGAGAACGGTCGCACCCAAGCCTACCCGGACACCTTGGTGGGCACCGACAGCCACACCACCATGATCAACGGCCTCGGTGTGCTTGGCTGGGGGGTGGGCGGCATTGAGGCGGAGGCGGCCATGCTGGGCCAGCCCATCTCCATGTTGATCCCCGAGGTGGTGGGCTTTCGGCTCAGCGGCGGGCTGGCGGAGGGGGTCACCGCTACTGACTTGGTGCTGCGGGTGGTGGAGATGCTGCGCACGTACGGGGTGGTGGGCAAGTTCGTCGAGTTCTTCGGCGGCGGCTTGGATGCCCTATCCCTGGCGGACCGCGCCACCATCGCCAACATGGCCCCGGAGTACGGCGCCACCTGCGGCTTCTTCCCCATTGACGGGGAGACCCTCCACTATCTGCGCCTCACCGGCCGCCCGGCGGCGACGGTGGCTTTGGTGGAGGCCTACGCCAAGGCGCAGGGCCTTTGGCGGGAAGGCGAGGGCGGCGCCGCGTACACCGATGAGCTGAGCTTGGACCTGAACACGGTGTCCTCTAGCTTGGCCGGTCCCAAACGGCCTCAGGATCGGGTGGCGATGGCGGATCTAGGGGCCGCGTTCGACAGCGCCTTGCAACTGCAAGGGCGGGCGGGGGACGCCGATATGCGGGTGCGCATTCCGGGTTCGGAAGACGCGATCGGCCACGGCGCCGTGGTCATCGCCGCCATCACCTCCTGCACCAACACCTCCAACCCGGCGGCGATGCTGGGCGCCGGCTTGGTGGCCAAGAAGGCGGTTGAGCACGGCTTGCGGGTGCCGTCTTGGGTGAAGACCTCCTTGGCCCCGGGCTCCAAGGTGGTCACCGAGTATCTGGCCAAGACCGGCCTGCAAGGTGCCTTGGATGCTTTGGGCTTCAACTTGGTGGGTTACGGCTGCACCACCTGCATCGGCAATTCCGGGCCGCTGCCGGAGGCCGTTTCCGCCGCCATCGCGGAAGGGGACCTGGTGGTTTCATCGGTGCTCTCCGGCAACCGCAACTTTGAAGGACGGGTGCATCAGGAGGTGCGCGCCAACTGGTTGGCCTCGCCCATGCTGGTGGTGGCTTACGCGCTGGTCGGCACCACCCGCATCGACCTGTCCCGGGACCCGGTCGGTATCGGCAAGGACGGCGAAGCCGTGTATTTGCGGGATATCTGGCCCAGCAACCAGGAAGTCGCCCAGGCCGTGGCGGAAGTGTCCGCGGAGATGTTCGGCCGTCAGTACGCCGATGTCTTCACCGGCCCCGAAGCTTGGCAGGCCATTGAGGTGCAGGACGGCGGCGCCTACGGCTGGGTCAACTCCACCTACATCAAGCAACCGCCCTTCTTCTCCGTGGGTGGCGACGAAGATCGGTCCGTGGAGGTGTACGGTGCCCGCCTGTTGGCCCTGTTGGGGGACTCGGTGACCACCGACCATATCTCCCCGGCCGGCGCTATACAGCCGGACAGCCCAGCCGGCCAATACCTGCAGCAGCAGGGGGTGGATGTGGCCAACTTCAACTCCTACGGCTCAAGGCGCGGCAACCATGAGGTGATGATGCGCGGCACCTTCGCCAACATCAGGATCAGGAACGAGATGACGCCGGGGGTGGAGGGCGGCTACAGCCTCCACGCGCCCACTGGGGAGACCCTGAGCATCTATGACGCGGCCATGCGCTACCAAGGCGAAGGCACGCCCTTGGTCGTGGTGGCCGGCAAGGAGTATGGCACCGGCTCCAGCCGCGACTGGGCGGCCAAGGGCACCCGCCTGCTGGGGGTGCGGGCCGTCATCGCCGAGAGCTTCGAGCGCATCCACCGCTCCAACCTGATCGGCATGGGGGTGCTGCCCTTAGTCTTCAACGAAGGGGAAAACCGCAAGACCTTAGGGCTTAAGGGGAACGAACGGTTGGACATCCGCTTCCCGGCAGGGGTCAGCGCCATCGCTCCGCGCCAGCGGCTGGATCTGATCGTGCGCCGCAGCGACGGCGGCGAACAGCGCACCGGCGTATTCAGCCGCTTGGACACGGAGAACGAGATCGCCTACTTCCGCAGCGGCGGCATCCTGCAATACATGCTGAACAACTTGGTGCAGCAGGCGGCCTAGCCCGTTGACGCCATTCCGTTGGCGAACATCGGTCAGAAGTAAATCTGCCCGAGAATCCAGGTCAGGGTGACCAGCATCAGCACGGTCAGCGGTATCCCCACCCGCACGAAGTCAGCGAAGCGGTAGTTGCCGGCGCTCATCACCAGCAGGTTGGTCTGGTAGGACATGGGCGTGACGTAGCTCATGTTGGCGCCGAACAGCACCGCCAGCACGAAGGGCTCCGGCGGCAGGCCCAGTTGCCCAGCGATGCCGATGGCGATGGGTGTGCCCACCACGGCGGCGGCGTTGTTGGACACCACGTTGGTCAGCAGGGCTAGCAGCAGCATGAGGGCGCCTAGCAGGACCACCGGGTCCGCCCCTTGGGTGACGAACAGAAATACCTCGGTCAGATATTGGGTGGCGCCGGTCTCCACCATTGCTCGTCCCAGAGCGAGGCTGGCCACCACCACGAAGAACACCGACGAATTGATGGCGCGCATGGCCCCGCTCACGGACAGGCAGCGGGTCAGCAGCAGCAGGCAGGCGCCGGCGGTGGCGCTGACCGCGATGGGCATCAGGCCGGTGGCGGCGGCGACCACCACCCCGATGAAGATGCCCAAGGCGATGCGCGCCTTGCGCGACTCCGGCAGGTCAACAGTGGCGTCCAGCACCAAGAATTCGGCGCTCTTCTTCATGCGGGCGATCTGCTCCCGGGGGCCTTGCACCAACAGGATGTCGCCGGGCCGCAGCAAGGTGCGCTCAATGCGGTCGTCGCCCCCCAAAATCTCCCGCCCGGCCCGGTGCAGGGCCAGCACCACCAGTTGAAACTGGTCCAGGAAGCGGATGGTGCGCAGGCTGGTGCGGTCCAGCCGCGAGCCGGCCACCACGGCGATCTGCGCAAGGCTTTGGTTCTCCGCCGACAAGGTGTATTGGGCGTTGTCGTTTTGATCGATGCTGTGCAGGGTGGCCTTCAAGGCGTCCTCGAAGAGCTTCAGGTTCTCCGGCGTGTCGCGCACCCGCAGCCGGTCCCCGGCCCTGAGGATGACGTCGGGCAGGGGCATGATGATGGCCTCGCCGCGGCGCACCCGAAAGGCCTCCAGCTTGCCTTCGCACAGCTCGATCGCTTCGGAAAGGGTCTTGCCGACAGCGGGGGAGCGGGCCGGGAGGTGCAGGCGCGCCTCGAACAGGCGCGGCGAAGGGTCGCTCAGCTGAATGTCCCGCTTGGGCAGCAGCAGCGGCGCAACCAGCCACAGATAGAGGAAGGCCACCACGCCGCCCACCGCCGCCGGATACAGGAAGTCGAACATGCCGAAGGTGCGCAGGCCGAGGTCCGAGGCGACGCTCACCACCAGCAGGTTAGTGGAGGTGCCGATGGTGGTGCCCATGCCGCCGATCAAGGTGGCGAAGCCCATGGGCATCAGCACCTTGGTCGGCGAGGTCTTGGCGCGCAGGCACACGCTGACCAGGATGGGCAGCAGCAGCACCACGATGGGGGTGTTGTTGACGAAGGCGGAAAGCGCCGCCCCGACAACCAAGGTGGCCATGAAGGACAACTGTGGCAGCTTCACCCAGATGCGCCCCAGCAGCCGGCCGATGGGCTCCAAGGCGGCCGTTTGCACCAGTCCATGGCCTAACACCATCAGGGCGCTGACGGCGATCAGCGCCTCGTGGCCGAAGCCGGCGAAGAAGGCCGCCGGGCGAAAGTCCCCAAAGGGGAACAGGGAGAAGCCCACTGCTAAAATGCAGATCAGGCCAAGGCTGGTGATCTCCAGCCGCAGCCGCTCGCGGCTGAACAGGATCAGGGCGATCATCGTCAACAGCATGGACCCCAAGGCATGGGGATTGGGTACATCGGGCATGGTGCTCGGCGGCCCCTGCGAACAGTTCGCGCCTGTTTAGCGCACTCGCCCGGAAATGACAACGATGGCGCTATGCCAATTTGCGCCTTCGCAAAGTTGATCGGGCCATCACGCACGTTTGCATGTCCGCCGACTTGCCGCCCATCTCGGAGATTTTTGTCTTCAAGGCGCATAAAGACGCCCTGCATCCCACGCGGCCAAGCACTCAGCAAGACTTTGGCGATATCATTGGCTCTTGGGCTTGGCAACGGCGCTTCGGCACCGTTGCAGGGTGCCTACAGGTTAGTTTTTTTGTGAGAGACGCATGGCTTCCTTTGAACACAGCGGCGATGAGCGGGCGGACGCTGGCCTGTACCGGGTTCGCCACAGCTTGGCCCATGTGTTGGCCCAGGCGGTGTTGGAGATGCGGCCCGGCTCCACTCTGGGCTTCGGTCCGCCCATCAAGGAGGGCTTCTATTACGACTTCATCTTGAGCGAACCGCTCACCGAGGCGGATTTCCCGGAAATCGAGCGGCGCATGAGGAAGATCATCAAGAAGGGGCAGCGCTTTTATCGGGAGGACTTGCCGGCCGCCGCCGCCTTGGAGCGCATTGAGGAGATGGGCGAACCTTATAAGCGCGAATACGGGGCGGAGCTCATCGACAAGCACGGCTTGAGCGAACTGTCCTTCTACCGCAACGGCCCCTTTCTGGACATGTGCGAAGGCCCCCATGTGCAAACCACCAAGGACATTCCC
This sequence comes from uncultured Pseudomonadales bacterium, assembly GCA_958296025.1. Lineage (GTDB taxonomy): Bacteria > Pseudomonadota > Gammaproteobacteria > Pseudomonadales > Azotimanducaceae > Azophilus. The sequence continues at coordinate 2,701,099 of OY282430.1, read as the reverse complement.
AAGGACGCCTTCAAACTCAGAAGCGTCGCCGGGGCCTATTGGCGAGGGGACTCCGCCAACGTGATGATGACCCGCATCTACGCTTGGGCCTTCGCCAGACGGGATGAATTGGAGGCCCATGTGGCCCGGTGGCGGGAGGCGCAGGCCCGGGACCACAAAAAACTGGGGCGGGAGCTTGGCATCTTCGCCATCGATGACGATGTGGGCCGCGGCCTGCCCCTGTGGCTGCCCAACGGCACGGTGATTCGGGACGAGTTGGAGAAGCTGGCCAAGGAACAGGAGTTCAAGGCCGGCTACCAGCGCGTCGCCACTCCGCATCTGGCCCGGGAGGCGCTGTACTTCAAGTCCGGGCATCTGCCTTACTACGCTGAGGACATGTACCCGGCGATGGAGGTGGTGGAGAATCGCCGCTTGGACCACGAATCCGAACAGGGCGTTGAATCGACTCCAGGTTCGAACGACGACGCTGGGCGGACGGGGGCGGACGAGGCGGATTCCGCGGGGCAAGACAGCAGGCCGGGTGACGGCGTTGAAAAAACGGCCTTCGAGGTTGGTTCCTCGGCGAGGCTAAGGGACCGTGCGATTCTCTATGTCAAGGACACCTATCGCTTGCGGCCCATGAACTGCCCGCACCACCACAAGGTGTTTGCTTCCTCCCCCCGCAGCTATCGAGACCTGCCCATGCGCCTTGCCGAGTACGGCCATGTTTACCGCTGGGAGGACTCCGGCGCCGTCGGCGGGCTGCTGCGGGTGCGCGGCATGTGCATGAACGACGCCCACATCTACTGCACCGAGGCCCAGGTGAAGGACGAGTTCAAGGCCGTGATGCGCCTCTACCAACAGGCCTATGAGGTGCTGGGCCTAGGCGATTACGTCGTGCGACTGTCCCGCTGGGATGCGGAGGACCCGAAGGGCCGTGACAAGTACGTCGATGATCCGGACGCATGGACCCTCTCGGAGGCCATCCTGGCCGATGTCCTAGAGGAGATGGACGTCAACTACGTCGAAGGCGTCGGCGAGGCGGCCTTCTACGGCCCCAAGATCGACATTCAGTTCACCACGGTCACCGGCCGGGAGGAATCCCTTTCCACCGTGCAGCTGGACTTCGCTCAGCCGAACACCCTAGGTCTTCGCTACGTCGGCGCCGATGGCGAGTTGCACACCCCCTACTGCATCCACCGGGCGCCGCTCAGCACCCATGAGCGCATGGTGGCCTTTCTGCTGGAGCATTATGCCGGCGCCTTCCCCACTTGGCTGGCGCCCGTCCAAGTGCAGGCCATCACCGTCTCCGAGCGCTTTGACGGCTACGCCAAGGAAATCGTCGCCAACCTGCGCGAACGCTTGGTGCGCGCCGAGCTGGCGCCCTCCAGCGATACGGTCTCCAAGAAGATCCGACAAGGGGTGACCATGAAGGTGCCCAACCTCGTCATCGTCGGCGAGCGGGAGCAGGCGGAGCGCACCGTCACCCTGCGCCGCTATGGTCAGAAGGCGCAGCACAGCTTAAGCCTGGACGCCTTCCAAGCCGCCCTGCTGAAAACCATCGAAAGCCGCGCCTTGGAGTTTTTGCTGCCGGAGTAGCCAGAGACGGTGCTGCCCATGGTGGCCGCGGCGCCTCGCCATCCCAGTGACGAATGCACGGCCTTCAGTCCGCAGCCTCCGCCGTTGCGGGATTGGCGATGTCCTGGACGTTAGGGTTTTCCAAGGCGGGGGGGTCCAGCATCGCCACCTGCCGCCCGAAGCCGATCAGGTCCAGAAGCACCTCGCCGGCTTCCACCAGCATGGGGTCTTCGGCGGGGTCGATGTCGTTTTCCTCCCCCACAAGTTCGTCCTCGGCCTGCAGGTCGTCCAGGCTTTCCAGGGGCGGTTCGCCCTTGGCCAGCCGCAGGGCGTTCTCCAGGTCCAGCCGCCAGGCATCCTCCTCGGCCTTTTGCCGGCGGCGCTCCTCTTCATTCAGGGAAAGCCACTTGTTTTTGTTGTTCTTGGCGATGCGCTCGGTCAGGGTGCGCAGATAAACGAAATCCGGGTTCTCCGCAACCCGCTCCGCATGGCGTTTGCGCAGGTGGGGCAGGGCCGGTTGAATGCTGTCGATTTGGGTGTAGGCGGCCGGCTGGATTTGGTCCCAAGGCATGGCGCCGTCCAGGGTGCTTTCGCCGATGTGCTCGGTGCCGTAGAGGTCGGGGAATTCAATGTCCGGCAACACGCCGCGGTGTTGGGTGCTTTGTCCGGACACCCGGTAGAACTTGGCGGCCGTGATCTTCAGTTGGCCTCGGTTCAGCGGCACCAAGGTCTGCACCGTGCCCTTGCCGAAGGTGCGGCTGCCGATGACCGCACCCCTTTGGTAGTCCTGTATGGCGCCGGCGAAAATTTCCGAGGCGGAAGCGGAAAGCCGGTTCACCAACACCGCCAGGGGGCCGTCCCAAGCCACCTGTTCGTTTTCGTCCTCATAGATGGTGGGCTCATGCCGGGCGGCCTTCACCTGCACCGTCGGCCCAGAGGGGATGAATAGGCCGGTCAGCTTGTCCGCCTCTTGCAGGGAGCCGCCGCCGTTGTTGCGCAGGTCCACCACCAAGCCATCGATGCCTTCCTCGGTGAGTTCGCGGATCAGCCGCTCGACGTCCGTGGCGGTGCTGCGGTAGTGCGAGTCGCCGTCCTTGGCGGCCTTCAAGTCCACATAGAAGGTGGGGATTTCGATAATGCCCAGCCGATGCGCCCGCCCGCCGCGTTCCAGAGTCAACAGCTTTCTCTGCGCCGCCTGCTCCTCCAGCTTGACGGTGTTGCGGGTGATCTGCACCACCTTGGCGATCTGCTCCTTGGATTCGTCCGGCACGATCTCTAGGCGCACCGTGGAGCCCTTGGGGCCGCGTATCAACTCCACCACGTCGTCCAGGCGCCAGCCCACCACATCGATTAGGGGGCCGCGCCGTCCTTGGCCGACGCTGATGATGCGGTCGGAGGGCTTGATCCTGCCGGTCTTGGCCGCCGGTCCGGCAGGCACCAGGCGCACCACGGAGGTGTGCTCGTCTTCGCTGCGCAGCACCGCGCCGATGCCCTGCAGGGACAGGGACATGTTGATGTTGAAGTTCTGCGAGGTGCGCGGCGAAAAATATCGGGTGTGCGGGTCGTAGGCCTTGGTGAAGGCATTGGCGTACAGGCCGAAGGCGTCCTCGCTCTTGGTTTGCAGGGCCTGCTTCAGGCGGTTGCGGTAGCGCTTAGTCAGCAGTTCTTGGATTTCCGCGTTTTCCTTGCCGTTCAGCCGCAGGTTCAGAACGGCGCTTTTCAGGCGCTTGCGCCAGATCGCGTTGACTTCCTTCCCCTCGGCCAGCCAGGGCGCTTCGCTACGGTCGAGTTCGATGCCGTCGTCCAAGGAGAAGTCAAAGACGCCGACGCCCTTGGCCAACTCCGTCAGCAGAAACTCGAGGCGCTCCACCAGCCGCTCTTGGTAGCGGTTGAATATCTCGAAGCCGGGCCTGAGGTCGCCGCGCTTCAGGGCGTCGTCCAAGCTGTGGCGGTATTTCTCGAAGACGGCGATGTCCCCGGCGGTGAAATAGACGCGGGCGCCGTCCAAGCTGCTTAAGTAGTTGTCGAAGACCTCGCTGGACGTCGGGTCGTTCAAGGCTTTGCGCAGATAGTGGTTGTGACGCAACTGCTCCACGATGGTCAGGCTGGTGCGCGGATGCACGTCCAGAGGGGCGAGGGGACCGACCTTGCCGGCTGGCGCTCCGGCGCCGAGGCAGAGCGCCGCCGTCCAGCTTGCGCCGAAGGTTGCCGAAGTGATGGATAGACGGAAGCGCATAAGGGTCCTCAACGGAAAGCGGGCGCTATCATAACGGCAGTTGCCGCATTTTGCGCAAGGCTGTTCGCCCGATGCAGCGGGTTTCGCCAAATGGGGTGTGCAGCGCGGGCCGCTTGGCGGCGGCTGAGGTTTTGGTCAAGACAAGGCCGCCCTCAGCCCTTCCACGGAGTCGATGGGCAGGGAACAGCTGGCATCCGAGCAAATGTAGGCCACCGGCCCAAGGGGGCCGAGCTTCGGCAGATAGGGCGGGGCAGTCTTTGCGCCTAGGGGAATCTCGTAGATGCGCCGCCAAGGACGAAACCCCTCTTGCAACGCTTGGCGCCATTCCCTGCGTTCCTCGCCGGGGCCGCGCAGGATAATCAGTTCGGGGGTGTGCAGCTGCTCCTCCAAGGCGGTCAGCAGGCCGCAATGGCCGGACGGATGCTGCTCCATGGTCCCTCTTGCCCAAGTTAGGGTTTTGGCGGCGGCGTCCAGATAGGCGGCGTTGCCGAACAAGCTGCCCAGCTGCGCCAGCGCCGAAGCCATGACGCCATTGCCCGCGGGTTGGGCGTCGTCGCTGGTGGGCTTGGGGCGGGAGATCAGCCGCTCATGGCCGTGGGCGGTGAAGAAGAAGCCTCCCGCTTCCTCGTCCATGAAGTTCGTTAGTGCGTCGTCCGCCAACTGCAAGGCGAAGGTGGCGTCCTCGTCGCGCCAGCGGGCCTGCAGCAGGGTGATTAGGGCGTCGATCAGGTTGGCGTAGTCGTCCAAGTAGGCGGGATGCTTGGCCACGCCGTTTCGCCAAGTGGCGAACAGTCGGCCTTCCTGAAAAAGTTCGCTGCGGATGAAATCCACCGCCGTGGTGGCGGCCTGCAGCCAAGGCTCTTCCTGCAAAATCATGGCCGCCTTCGCCAACCCCTTGATCGCCAAGGCGTTCCATGAGGTCAGCACCTTGTCGTCCAAGCCCGGGCGTGGGCGTTTCTCCCGTTCTTGGAAGAGCTTTTCCTTGGCGCTGGCCAGCAGTGCGTCGGCTTCGGCCGGGTCCAAGGACAGGCGCTCCACCACGGCGCGCCAAGCGTCCCGCCGGTGCAGGTTCCAGCGCCCCTCGAAATTGGGCGGCCGGTCGATGCCGTACAGGGTTTCCACCACCAGGTATTCATCGACGCTCAGCAAGCGCCGGAGGCGCTCCCGCCGCCAAAGGTAGAACTTGCCTTCCTCGCCTTCGGAATCCGCATCCAGAGCGGAGAAGAAACCGCCGGCGGGATGGCGCATCTCCCGCAGCAACCAGCCGGCGGTTTCCCGCACGGCGCCGGCGAACAGCGCATCCGGGCTGATGGCCAGAGCGTCCGCGTACAGGGAGAGCAGCAGCCCGTTGTCGTAGAGCATCTTCTCGAAGTGAGGGATCATCCAGGCCCGGTCCGTAGCGTAGCGGCAGAAGCCGCCGCCGACGTGATCGTAGATGCCGCCTCGGGCCATCTTGGTGAGGGTGGTCATCACCCTGTCCAACGCCTTGCGGTTGCGCTGACCGGTGCGGTTGCCGTAGGCCCAATGACGCAGAATCCGCTCCCAAGTGATGGGCATGGGGAATTTGGGGGTGTGGCCAAAGCCGCCTTCCTGTTCGTCGTATTGCTCCCGCAACTGCTCTGCCGCCGCCGCCAGCAGCTGAGCGTCGCTCTTGGTGGCGCCCTTTGGCGGCGCTTCGGGATTCAACCGGCCCATCAGTTGGATGAGCTTGGCGTTCTGCTCGGTCAGGGCGCCTCGGTGCTTGTCAAAGGCTTCGCAGATGTGCAGCATCAGGTCGATGAAGCCGGGCAGTTGGTGCCGGCGCGTATTCGGGAAGTAGGTGCCGGCGAAGAAGGGCGCTTGGCTTTCCGGGTCCAAAAACACCGTCAGCGGCCAGCCGCCGGGCCGTCGGGTCAGCAACTGATGCGCCGTTTGATAGACCTTGTCCAAGTCCGGGCGCTCCTCCCGATCGACCTTGACGTTGACGAAGTGTTCGTTCATCACCTCGGCGGTGGCCGGATCCTCAAAGGACTCATGGGCCATGACGTGGCACCAATGGCAGGACGAGTAGCCGATGGACAGTAAAATGGGCTTGTCGCCCTCCCGCGCCTCCGCCAATGCCGCCTCCCCCCAAGGCCGCCAATGCACCGGATTGTCGGTGTGCTGCAGGAGGTAGGGGCTGGTTTCGGATGCCAGGAGGTTGCTCATCCGCGGCACTCAGAGTTGAGTGTATCTCTCCAATTCATTGGCCATTGCCCGCTTTTGCACGGAGGGCGGACACGCGGGACAGCAGGTCGTCGCCGCTGCCGCACTCAATGATCCAGTCACCCACTTGGTCCAAGGCTTCCCCGGCAGCCAGCCCATCGAGCAGGTCCGACAGCCGATCGCCCGTCCGTGCGCCAAATCGAAGCGCTGCCTGACGGCGCAACCGCGCCCGCTCCGCCGACCGGCCCTGTTCGATGCCCTGCCGGAGGCCCTGTTTAACGCCCTCCTCCCGGCCTTCCGCCCGCACCTTGGCGTCCCACCGATCCCAAGCCGCTTCCGCCACTGTTGGCATAACCACTCCTTGCGTTTGCTCAAGTTCATCAAAGCCCGGAAATCCCGAACCGCCGTCAGTCCTGTGCTCCCACAGCGCCCGCGCCCAGGAATGCAGCGCTCGGCGGAACGGCTCGTTCGCCGCGCCGGGAAAACGCCGCGCCTCCGTCAGCAGGCAGGGCAGCAACTCCCGGAACGTCCCCGACCGTTGCAGCCGCACCGTCGTCGAGACCCGGTTCTCCAAGGGCCAATCCTCCGCCCGCCGCGCCCCCAAAGTCAAGGCCCCACCCGCCGCCAGCAGACGGTACGCCTGCGGCTGCAAAAGCGCCAAGTTCTGCGCCATGCGCTTCAAGGGCAGCGGCACCAAGTCACTCGCTTGGCCGGCCGCCGTCCAAGGGTCACTGGCTACGAACAGAGGTGGGAGCGATTCTCGTCACAGATTGAGGGCTAAAAAGGGAGTTCACTCCTGTGGTTAAAACCACCCTCCGCCGCCAGTGGTCCAGCCCTTTGACGGGTCGTCGTTTTTTCGCCTTAAGGACGTGTATTTCTCGCCATAAGAGGTGTGCCATGCAGCGCCTTCGAGCGGGGTGTTCTGTTCTACGGCGGGCGGGAGGTGTTGCCGTTCAGCTTAGGTGGGAGACGCTTTCACGCCCTGCCCTTGGGGATGTTGTTGGGGTGGCGCCCCGGTGCGGAAAACGAAACCCCGACCTTAAAATGGCCCTGATGATCCCCTGCGGGTTGTTATCCACCGCGGCATGGGACATATAATCCGCTTTTTTGGCGCTGGATCCAGCGCGGCGGGGAGCAAGGCGATCGTGACCTTTGTGGTGACCGGCAGCAACGGCTTCATTGGCTACAACAACTGCCGCCGGTTGGTGGAGGCTGGCGAAAAGGTCATTGGCGTCGATGACCTGTCCAGCGGCTTGGCGGAGGATGCGGTGCCGGGGGTTCAGTACCATGTGCGCAGCGTCACCGAGGCGGACTGGCTGGTCCATCTACTGCAGGAGGAGCGGCCGCGGGCGGTCATCCACTTGGCGGCCGTCCCCCGGGTGGCCTATTCGGTGGCGCATCCCTTGCCCAGCACGGACGTCAACCTGATGGGAACCCTCTCCGTGCTGAACGCCATCGTCAAGGCCGGCTTGGTGGAGCACACCCGCTTGGTGTTCGCCAGCAGCAGTTCGGTCTATGGTGGCGCTGAGGTGCTGCCGACGCCGGAAATCCATCCTTGCAACCCGCAGTCTCCCTACGGCTTGGCCAAGCTGCAGGCGGAGCATTGGTGTGCGCTGTTTCACAGGCTGTACGGCTTGGACGTGGTGAGCTTGCGCTACTTCAACGTATTCGGCCCCTTGGGGCGCTTTGGCGGCGCCTACTCCACGGTGCTGCCGGCCTGGTTGCACCATCTGTTCGTGGCGCCCGCTTACCAGCCCTTTCTGGAAGGGGATGGCGAGCAATCCCGGGACTTCTGCTTCGTCGGCGATGTGGTGCAGGCCAACATCGCCGCCGCGACGAGGGAACGGGGCTTCGCCGCCGAGGTGTTCAACATCGGCCGGGGTGCCGCCTGCACATTGCTGGACCTCAAGGCGGCCATCGAGGAGGTGGTCGGCAACAAGCCCCTGCCCTTGGAGCGCCGCCCGCCTAGGGTGGGGGACGTCAAGCACACCTTGGCGGACATCTCCCGGGCGCGGACGGAGCTCGGCTTTCGGCCCGGAGAGGACTTTCTGGCCGAACTCAGGGAGACGGCGGCTTGGTACCGCAGCCAAAGGCCGGCCCCTTCAGCAGCCTGAGTGGGGCAGCCGCCTGTGGTTGACGGAGGCGGCGATTGGGTCGTGCGCCCTGCCGCCGGGAAGTCAGTCGGCCTGCACGGGCAGCCGCCTGAGGCTGTTGATGACGATGGGCTGTTGCGGCACTCCGGCCATGCCGTCGCGCACCCCGGTGTCGCTGAGTTCGATGTCCGTCACCGCCTCCATGCCGGCGATGACTTTGCCGAATACCGTGTAGCCGGGCTTGCCGGGCTGGGCGTCCAAATGGGCGTTGTCATTGACGTTGATGTAGAACTGGGCGTCGGCGGAGTCCGGGTCCGCCAGGCGGGCCATGGCCACCGCGCCGCGCCGGTTGGTCAGGCCGTTGAAGGACTCGTTGACCACCGTGCGCGGCGGTTCCCGTTGGTTCATCGCGGCGTCGTAGCCGCCGGCTTGGATGACGAAGTTGGCGACCACCCGGTGGAAGATTAGGCCATCGTAGAAATTTTGCTCGACGAGCTGCAGGAAGTTGGCAACGGTTAGGGGCGCCTTTTCTGGAAAGAGTTGGATGTCGATGGTTCCAGCGCTGGTGTCCAGCCGCACGATGGGGGCTTCATCGGATTCGCCGCTGGCGGCCTTGGCCGTCTCGGCCGCGGCATTGGGGCCGCCCACGCATAGGGCCAAAAGCGCGGCCAGGAAACGGCTATTGGTGGTGCGCAGCCAAGCGCTTAGGGTTTTCCTCACGGTCTCAGTTCCCTCTCATTGTCGATGGGGTGGGATCAACGCGGTTTGCCTTGGCGAAGTTTCTGGAAAATCAGCCGTCTCTATTTGAACAAACAGGTTTTTCCTGATCCGAGCGGCTCGGTGAAACGTTCGGGATAGGCGTCATGGATTGAGCGCCTGCTTGAATGCGCGCACCGTGGCGGCGAGGCCTTGATCCAGGGCGCGGGCGATGAGGGCATGGCCGATGGACACCTCCGCCACTTCCGCAATGTTGCGAAACAGTGACAGGTTGTCCAAGTCCAGATCGTGGCCGGCGTTGACGCCTAAGCCAATGCCGACGGCGTGGCTGGCCGCCGCTTGGTAGAGGGCTAAGGAAGCCCGGCTGTGCGCATCGTCAATGCCGGCCCGCCCCACGACTTCGGCGAAGGGGCCGGTGTACAGCTCGATGCGGTCCGCGCCGAGCCGTTGCGCTAAGGTGATCTGCGCCGGGTCGGGGTCCATGAACAGGCTCACGCGGCTCCCTTGGGCTTGGTAGTGCCGGATCTTGGCCGCCAACGCTTGGTTGTTCCCGCTGAGGTCGAAGCCGTGGTCGGAGGTCAGCTGCTGATCGCTGTCCGGCACTAGGGTGGCCTGCTGCGGCCTAGCCTGCTCGATCAGCGCATCAAAGCCTGGATAGCCGTTGGCGCGCGGTCCGGCGAAGGGATTGCCCTCGATGTTGAACTCCACCCCGGGATGGTCCTGCAGCAGTTCGGCCAAGGCGAGCACGTCCGTTGGGCGGATGTGCCGTTGGTCTGGGCGCGGATGCACGGTGATGCCCTCCGCGCCGGCGCCGATCACCGTCAGGGCCGCATCGATCACGCTGGGTGCGTCGCCGTCCCTGGCGTTGCGCAACAGGGCCACCTTGTTGAGGTTGACGCTAAGGGCGGTCATGGATGATGCGCCCAACGGCAAAGCGTTTGCGCAAGACGCCGCCGCGCTGGGATGGTTTCATTCGTCCCGCTCCGCCGCGTCCTTGGTTTGCGCCGGCAGGCTCAGCAGCCCCAGCCGGTGCAGGTAGATGAGGGTCAGGGCGACGTAGCCGAAGGTCAGCGCCAAGCCGCCCACTAGCTTGTAGGTCACCCAGACTTCCGGGGAGAACCCGTAGGCCACCGCTAGGTTCAGCGCCCCGGCCAGAAAGAAGCCCCCCGCCCAGCCGAAGTTCAGGTGGGTCCAGACCCGCGCCGGCAGCTTCAGTTGCCCGCCGAGCAGCTTCTCGATCAGGTTCTTGCCCATGAAATGGCCGCCAATCAGGGCGGCGCCGAGCAGCCAGTTGACCACCGTGGGCTTCCATTGAATGAAGGTCTCGTCGCGCAGCACGAGGGTCAGGCCGCCGAACAGGATGCTCACCCAAAAAGTGAGCTTCAGTTCCCGGCCGACGGGTCGGGCACTCAGTTTATAGACGGCGACCTGTAAGGTTACCGCCGCCATCAACGCGCCCGTGGCCCAGTAGATGTCCGTGGTGAAGAACACCACCACGAACACCAAAATGGGTATGAAATCGAGTAATTGCTGCATCGTTGCAGGAAGTAAATCAATGCGGCCCAACGCTGTCAATGCAGATGTGGCGTCCGGATGGATCCGGGCTGTCGGCTTCAGTACCTCCTGATGGCGCCGGACGACTTCGCCGGCCGGGGAGAAGAATGCGCAAGTGGTGCTAGTGTCCTGTCCCCCCTCGCGATGCGAAGATCCAGGCGAACGGGAGTAGCATAGCCTCCTGCTGCTGTTGCTCGGCCCGCTGATTCCGTTGTTCAATGGCCAAGAAAAAAGACAGCTTTGAGGAGAATGTCATGGCATTGCCTTTGCAGGGCTTGCGCATTTTGGCGGTGGAGCAGTACGGTGCCGGGCCTTACGGCACATTGCAGCTGGCCTCGCTGGGCGCCGAGGTGATTAAGATTGAGGCCCCTGGCCAAGGCGATGTGTCGCGCAGCGTGGGGCCCTTTTTCCTGCCGGGCGGCGAAGACGAAAGCCTGTTTTTTCAAGGGTTTAACCACAGCAAGCGGAGCATCGCCCTAGACCTGCGCAGCGCCCGGGGGCGGGAGGTCCTGCTGAAGTTGGCGGCCGGCAGCGATGGCTTGGTGCATAACTTGCGTGGCGACGTGCCAAACCGCTTGGGTCTCGACTACGAGAGCTTGCGCCAAGCCAACGAGCGTTTGGTGTGCGTCCATCTGACCGCGTATGGGCGCGACGGTCCCCGGGCGGATTGGCCGGGCTACGACTACGTCATGCAAGCCCAGGCGGGTTATTTCTGGCTGACCGGTGAACCGGAAGGCCCGCCGGCCCGCTTCGGCCTTTCGGTTGTGGACCTGCAGGCGGGGGTCACCATGGCCATGGCGCTTTTGGCCGGCATCTTGGAGGCCCGCGCCCTCGGCCGCGGGCGGGATCTGGACGTCAGCCTCTATGACGTGGCCCTGCACAATCTCAACTACGTCGCCATGTGGTCGCTGAACGCCGGCCACCATCAGGATAGGGTGCCGCGGTCGTCGCACTTCTCCATGACGCCCTGCCAGCTGTACAAGACAGCCGATGGCTGGATCTACCTCATGTGCAACAAGGAGAAGTTCTGGCAATTCCTGTGCCGCGCCATCGGCCGCCCGGAGTTGCAGGACGATCCGCGTTTCGCCACCTTCGCCGCCCGGCTTGAGCACAGGGACGAATTGACCGCCGTTTTGGACGAGGCGCTGAGTGCGCAGCCCACCGCTGTTTGGCTGCGGCGCTTCGGCAACGAGTTGCCGGCGGCGCCGGTGCTCAACGTGGAAGAGGCATTGGCGGAGGATTTCCCGCGCGGCACAGGGAGGATTCTCCAGTACGAAACGCGCAGCGGCCATGCCGTGCGGACTTTGAGGCCGCCAGTCCACGCCGCCGAGGCGCCTTGCGTCGGCGAGGCCCCGGCCATGGGCCAGCACACCGATGAGTTGTTGGCGCAGCTCGGCTACAGCGAGCAGGCGATCCGTCGATTGCGGGAGGAAAACGTCGTTCAATGAACCAGGAACGCTTGGTTTGGCCAAGGGGCTTGGCTCTCTACGGGGTGTTGGCGGGCTGGCTGACCGATGGAATCCAAGGCGGCCACTACGCCGTCGGTTACGACGCCAAGGCTCGGACATCTTGGTTGCGCGGCCTGAGGGCGGCCTAGTGTGCCAATACTTCGTCATTCATCCATCCCATCCGCAGCAGCGCTTGCTGCGGCGGGCGGCGGATATTTTGGCGGGCGGCGGGTTGGCGGCCTATCCCACAGACACCACTTACGCCATCGGTTGCCGGGTCGGCGACAAATCGGCGTTGGACCGCATGCGCACGTTGCGGCGGCTCGGCGGCAAGCACTTCTTCACCCTCTGCTGCCGGGACCTCTCGGAAATCGCCAAATACGCCAGGGTCGATAACCGCAGCTACCGCATCCTTAAGCGGCACACTCCAGGCCCGTTCACCTTCCTGCTGCCGGCCACCCGGGAGGCACCCCGCCGCTTGGTGCATCCGAAGCGCCGAACCATCGGCCTGCGGGTGCCGGCCAATCCCATCGCCCTAGGCTTGATAGAGGCCCTGGGCCAACCGATGATGACCACCACCCTACGCTTGCCCGATGCCGACCGGCCGCTCACCGATGGCGACGAAATCCGCCGCGCCTTGGGCGACAGCCTGGATCTGGTGATAGACGGCGGCCACGCCGGTACGGAGCCGACGACGGTGGTGGACCTCAACAGCGACCCGCCGACATTGGTTCGCCAAGGCGTTGGCCAGCTGGGCTAGGGCAGAGGGTGGTGGGGCGATTCCCGTCGTGTCATCGCACAACCGCCCTTCGCCGCCCTATAATGCAGTCATGCGCATCGCCCCTACATCCCTCTGCGGCGGCGATCAGGCTGCGGCTTGGCCGCGATGGCCGCGTTCCTGTTCGTCCCCCCCATCTTTGCAGCGGCGGCATGGGCTCTGAATCGGCCAGCCGCCGCGTACTCTCCGGCATGAGGCCCACCGGCCGCCTGCATTTGGGGCACTACCACGGTGTGCTCAAGAACTGGATTGCCCTGCAGCACGAATATGAGTGCTTCTACTTAGTAGCGGACTGGCATGCCCTGACCACCGGCTACGGGGACACTAGGCAAATCGAACAGCACAGTTTCGACATGCTGGTGGACTGGCTGGCGGCCGGAGTGAATCCTGCAGCAGCGGCGATTTTCATCCAGTCGAAAGTGCCGGAACACGCGGAACTGCATTTGCTCCTGTCCATGGTCACCCCGGTCAGTTGGTTGGAGCGGGCGCCCAGCTACAAGGACATGCAGGCCCGCCTGAACGATCGGGAGCTGGCCACCTACGGCTTTCTTGGCTACCCGGTGCTGCAGGCGGCGGACATCCTCATCTACCGGGCCGGCAACGTGCCGGTGGGTGCCGATCAGGTGGCCCATGTGGAGCTTTCCCGGGAAATCGCCCGGCGCTTCAACCACCTGTTCGGCAGTGAGCCGGGCTTTGAGGAGCACTGCCAAGCGGCCATCAGGAAGATGGGGCGCAAGGCGGCCCGCCTGTACGGCAGCCTGCGCAGGGCCTATGTGGAGCGGGGCGATGGCGAGGCATTGGAACGGGGTAGGGCGCTCTTGGCGGAACAGCAGAACCTTTCCATCGGCGACCGGGAGCGGCTGTTCGGCTACCTGGAAGGCGGCGGGCGCATCATTCTGCCGGAACCTCAGGCCCTGTTGACGGAGCAAGCGAAGGTGCCGGGGCTGGACGGCGAGAAGATGTCCAAGTCCTACAACAACACCATCGAGTTGCGGGAACCACTGCCGGCAATGGAAAGGAAAGTGCAGGCCATGCGCACGGACCCGGCGCGCAAGCGCCGCCAAGACCCAGGAGACCCGGCCAAGTGTCCGGTCTTCGACCTGCACAAAATCTATTCGGAGGCATCGACTCTGAAGTGGGCGGCGGATGGCTGCCGCAGCGCCGGCATCGGTTGCCTGGACTGCAAGAAGCCCCTCATTGAAGCCATCGCCGCCGAGCAATCCGTGATGACGGAAAGAGGCAAGCCCTTTGAGGAGCAACCGGACCTCGTGCATCGCATTCTGCAGGAGGGGGCCGAAAGGGCTAGGGAAGCAGCGCGGGAAACGCTGGATGAGGTCCGCGCCAGCATCGGCATTGCGCACAAATGAGCGCCCGCAAGGACAGCCACGAAGCTGAGGATGACCAATTGGCCGGGGATCAGCCAACTCTTGGTGCGCCTTCCGCTAAGGGTCGAAAGGCCGGGGACGCTCGGTTGGCTGGGGATCAACCGGCCCAGGGCGTTCAATCAGCGCAAGACCGGCAAACATGCGCCCCTTCGCCATCCCGGGACCTGGACGCGGGTGCGGATGTTGTGGCTGTGGTGGAGGGACGCTCCGTCAGCGAGCTGCCGGCCGACCTGTACATTCCGCCGGACGCCTTGGTGGTCTTCTTGGAGGCATTTGAGGGGCCGCTGGACCTGCTGCTTTACCTCATCCGGCGGCGCAATCTCGACCTGCTTGAGGTGAGCGTCTCCGAAATTACCGATCAGTACATGCGCTACATCGAACTGATGCAGGTGTTGGACGTGGATTTGGCCGGGGAGTATCTGGCCATGGCCGCCACCCTAACCGCCATCAAGTCCAGCCTGCTGCTGCCCCGTCATGCGCAGGCGGAGGAGGAGGCGGACCCCCGCGCCGAACTCATTCGCCGCCTGCAGGAGTACGAGCGCATCAAGGCCGCCGCCGCGCAGCTCGACCGATTGCCGCGCATGGAACGGGACATCATGCCGGTGCAGCCGCAGCGTCCGCAACTCGTCAAGCAGTATGCGCAGCCGGCGGTGGATTTGCGCGAGGTGCTCGTCGCCTTGGCGGAGGTCCTGCAGCGGGCGGAGCGCTTCCGCCACCATGCGGTGCAAGGCGAAGCCCTTTCCGTGCGCGAACGCATGGCCAATGTGCTGGCGCGGCTCGCTCAGGCAACCGCCTTTGTGCCGTTCGCCGAGCTGTTCAACTTGGAGGAGGGGCGCGCCGGCGTGGTGGTCACTTTCCTAGCCGCCACGGAGTTGCTGCGCGAAGGCTTGGTGGAATTCACCCAAAGCGAACCGTTCGCGCCCATCTACTTGCGGGCGGCGGGCGCCAACACATGAGCGAACCCAAGGAACCCTTGGCTGTCGCCCAGTTGCGGAAAATCGTGGAAGCGGCGCTGATGGCGGCCGATGAGCCGCTATCCGTCAACCGCCTTGCGGCCTTGTTCCGCGCCGAGGAGCTGGAGGCCGAACAGGCCCGCCAGCAGATCAGGGAAGCGCTCGACCAATTGGCCGAAGGCGCCGCCGCGCACGGCTACGAACTCAAGCAGGTGGCCACTGGCTATCGCTTTCAGATTCGCCAAGCGCTCAGCCCTTGGGTTAGCCGGCTGTGGCAGGAGAAGCCGCCCCGCTACAGCCGCGCCCTGTTGGAGACCTTGGCGCTGATCGTCTATAAGCAGCCCGTCACCCGTGCGGACATCGAGCACATTCGCGGCGTCGGCGTCAGCCAGAGCATCATGCGCACCCTGCTGGAGCGGGGCTGGATCCGCGTTCTCGGCCAGCGGGAGGTGCCCGGTCGCCCGAACCTCTACGGCAGCACCCGCGCCTTTCTGGACTACTTCAACTTGAAGAGCCTCAATGAGCTGCCGTCCCTGCAGGAAATAGAGAAGTTGATTGAACCCTTGGCCGATGATGACGTCGATGAAATGGCCGGTGCGGAGCCTGAGGCAGCCTCCGGGGCGGCGGCGGATGAGGAGGCTTCCGGCCTAGGGGATGCCGGCGGGGCGGGTGTCAACTCAGCCGAGGGCGACCCCGCCACGCTTCCCTCCGACGGAGACGACGCGCCTGAAGGCCCCGCGCCGGACCCGATGGCCAATGTGGTCCAGCTGCCCAACCCAAAGCGGTAGTGGAATCAGAAAAGAACATCACTGGAGAGAACATTGCGGCCCGAGGTCGCTGATGTCCGCCTCCTTGACGGCAGCCGCTCCGCCTGACGCGCCCAAGCGGAGGGTGCCCTATGGCGTCGAATCGAATGCCGCCCGTCTTGGGGTGGGCGTAGGCGCAAGGCGGGCCGGGGGCAGTTTCGGGTTGTTGTGATGCCGTCTTCCCAGCCGCCAAAGTTGCACAAGGCCTTGGCCGATCTCGGCTTGGGTTCGCGGCGGCGCATTGAGCAATGGATTGCCGCCGGAAGAGTGTCCGTCAATGGTGTGCCGGCGCATTTGGGGCAGCGCCTCGGGTGCGAGGACGTGGTGGCCTTGGACGGCCGCAAGATTAGCCGGCAAAGGCCGGACATCAGCCGGGTGTTGGTGCTGAACAAACCGCAGGGCGTGGTCTGCACCCGCCAAGACCCGGAAGGCCGCCCCACGATCTTTGACAGCCTGCCGCCCTTACGGAGCGGACGCTGGATTGCCGTCGGGCGGCTGGATTTGCAAACCTCCGGCCTGCTGGTGCTGGCCAACGACGGCGAGTTGGTCAACCGCATGATGCATCCATCCACCGGCCTGGACCGGGAGTACGCCGTGCGGGTGGACGGGCGCTTGGATGACGAATTGCTGGGCCGCCTCGTCAAGGGTGTCGTGATCGACGGTCAACGCCACGCCTTCAGCGATGTGCGCTACTACGACGGCGGCGGGCGCAACCACTGGTATCACGCGGTGCTGATGGACGGCAAGAACCACGCCGTGCGCAAGTTATTCGAGCAGGTGGGGCACCCGGTCAGCCGCCTAAAACGGGTTCGCTACGGCCCCGTCGTGCTGCCCTCCACCCTGCGCCGGGGCCGCTACGCCGAGCTCAACGGACGCGACCTCAAAACTCTGTACGCCCTGCTGCACCTGCGCCCAACCCTACCCCGTCGCAGCCCGCACAAGGAAACCAAGGAGTCGCTGTTGATGCCCTATCCCAAGCTGCCCCTTGCAGTCGAAGGGCCGAGGAGATAGTTAACCTGTCACGGGTTGATCCGCGGGGGCGGATTGGTTGCTGCTCCGGTGTATGCGGCGTCAAGGACCCGCCCATCCGCGGGCGTCTAAAGCCCGCCCCGTTACACCCTTGGCGGCGTCGCTGAGCAGGTAGAGATAGAGGTCCAAGCGGGCTTCCGGCGGCGGCACCGCGGCCGGGTCTTCGCCGGGGTAGGCCAGCCGCCGCATGGCGGTGCGGGTGGCGCCGGGGTTGAGGCTGTTGACGCGGATGGCGCCTTCATGGGCCAATTCGTCGGCGAGCACCTGCATCAGGCCCTCAACGGCGAACTTGGAGGCCGCGTAAGCGCCCCAATAGGCCCGCCCTTGGCGGCCTACGGAGGACGAGGTGAAGACGATGGAGGTTTCGGCGCCCTGAGGTTGCCCAGTCTCCCGCAGCAGGGGCGTCAGGGCTTGGGTCAAGGCGACGGCGGCGGTGAGGTTCACCTTGGTGACGGCCTCCCACTCGGCTAGCGGGTAGTGCTCGATGGGCGTTTTCGGGCCCAGCGTCGAAGCGTTGTGGACCAGGCTGTCGAGACGGCCGAATTCCGCCCGCACTTGCTCGGCCAAGGCTGCCGCGCCGTCTTGGTTTAGGAAGTTGAGGTCGCAGGGGACGATGACCGGCTGGGTGGCGCTGTGTTCGGCAATCCAGTCAAACACCGCCTCCAGCTTGGTGCGGGTCTTGCCGAGCAACACCACGTCCGCGCCATACAGGGCCAACGTCTTCGCCAGCGCCTGCCCGATGCCGTCCCCCGCGCCGGTGACCAGAACGGTCTTGCCGGCAAAGCCGGCCTCCGCCGGCAGATAACGCCATCGCGCTCGGGCTTGGGCCAGCTCAGGATAGATCGCGCCGATGTCCAGAATTGAGCCCCGCTAAGAATGCCGCCGCCGGGCGAAAAGTCGCGCCAAGGCTTCGCGCCGGCGGGGAGCTCGGTTCATCGTTCAAGGTGCTACTGCTTTGGCTTGCCGGCCCGCAGCAGGTAGTTCACGTCCACGTCCGAGGACAGCTTGGCGATGCGTGAGAAGGGGTTGTAGCGCAGGCCGATGATCTCCTCCGTTTGCAGCCCCGCTTGGCGCACGGCGGCGGCCAGTTCCGAGGGGCGAATGAATTTGGCGTAGTCGTGAGTGCCCTTGGGCAGGATGTTCAGCAGGTACTCGGCACCGAGCACCGCCAGCAGATAGGCTTTCGGATGGCGGTTGATGGTGGAGAAGATCAGCGTTGCGCCAGGGGCGGCCAACTCGGCGCAGGCGCGGACTGTGCTGGCGTAGTCGGGAACGTGCTCCAGCAACTCCAAGCAGGTGACGGCGGCGAAGGCGCCGGGGCGGTCTTGCGCCAGGTCTTCGGCGGTGGTGGCGAGGTACTCCACTTGGGTGTCGTTCGCATCGGCGTGCCGGCGGGCTACGGCCAAGGGTTTCGCGGCCATGTCGATGCCGGTGACTTCGGCTCCGGCGGCAGCTAGCGCCTCGGTCAGAATGCCGCCGCCGCAGCCGACGTCCAAAATCGGGCCGTGCTCTAAATCCGAATGTTCCAGCACATACGCCAAGCGCACCGGGTTGATGTCGTGCAGCGCCCTGAAGCCCCCATCCGGGTCCCACCAGCGCTGCGCCAGCGCATCGAATTTATCGATTTCGGCGGGGTCTATGTTGCTGGCGTTCAAGGCGTTTGCTTCTGTTGGGTGGCTTTGGATGGCGGGGGGTCGCTGAGGTTTAGGGGAGCGGCGGCGTTTGGTGGCGCCTAGGCATGCGAACGCGACGCAAGCCCATGCACTCGCTCGCGCAAGCCCGCCATGTCGATGGTGTCCCACTCGCCCTCCGTGTACAGACGACGTCCGGCCACCCAAACATGGCTGACCGCGCCGCCGGCCGGGCCGTGAACCAGCGCCGCCGCTGGGTCGCGCACCGGCAGAAAGGCCGGGCCGCTGAGGTCAACGGCGATCAGATCCGCCTGTTTGCCCGCTTCAAGGGAGCCGATTTCGCGGTCAAGGCCCAGAGCCTTGGCGCCGTCCAGGGTCGCCATGCGCAACGTGTCCGCTACGGTGCCTTCGGCGGCGCTGCCGCCATCGTGCTTGGCCAGCAGCGCCGCTAAGCGCGCCTCGGCAAATAGGTCCAGGGCGTTGTTGGAGGCGGCGCCGTCCGTGCCGAGCGCCACGTTGACGGCGGCCCGGCGCAGGCGCGGCAGGGGGCAGATGCCACTCGCCAGCTTCAAGTTGGAGTGGGGGCAATGCACCACCTGTACGCCGTGCTCCGCGACCAGTTCGATTTCCGCCTCGGTCAGTTGCGTCATGTGTACGGCCTGCAAGGATGGACTCAACAGCCCAATTTCGGCCAAGTGGGTGATCCAGGAGCGCCCGACCCGCTTGAACGCCTCCTCCACTTCGGCGGCGTTTTCGTGCAGGTGAATCTGGATGGGACGCCCCAGTTCCTCCGCATACATCAACGTCTTGCGCAAGGATTCCTCTTTCAACATGTAGGCGGAGTGGGCGCCGAAGGCGATGCCGATGCGCGCATCGTTGCGGTAGGCGTCATGTAGCTTGAGGCCCTTGTGCAGGCCCTCGCTGAAGCTGGCGCACCAAGCATTGGCGGCATCGATGATGGGGAATGCGATTTGCGCCCTAACGCCCGCGCGTGCGGCGCAGGCGGCGGCTTCTTCCGGAAAGAAATACATGTCCGCGAAGCAGGTGATCCCTCCGCTTAGCATCTCGGCGATGGCCAAGTCGGTGCCGATGCGCACCATTTCGGCGGAAACCACCTGCCTCTCCAGAGGCCAGATGGCCTCCGTCAGCCAAGCCTGAAGCTCCAAGTCTTCGGCGGCCCCGCGCAACAGCGACATGGCGGCATGGCAGTGGGCATTGACCAGCCCCGGCAAGAGGACATGGTTGTCGAGTTCCATCAGAGCCTTCGGCTGGAAGCGGCCGTCAAGCTCCGTAGCTGGCCCCACCGCCAGAATTCGCCCGTCAGCAATGGCGACGGCGCCCTGTTCGATGGGTTTTGACGAAGGCGCGATCGGCAGGCACCAGCGGCTGCGTATCATGAGTTCGCAAGGGGCCATGAACGCATTGTACTATGGCGTCTTCCCCCAATGGCCTAGGCGCTATGTCCGCGTTGGATGCGCATTCCGCCCTGTCTCGGCATCTTGGCCTGCCGCTCAGATTGAGTCGATGTGAACGCCGGTCTTGGCGGCGTCCAACGACGGCACGTTGGACCAGCCGACGCTGAACGAAATATAGGCGACGCCCAAGGCCAGCCACGCCGCCGAGAGGGCGAGGCCCAGCCAGATGCGCCAGTCGAAACCGCTGGGCGCCGATGTCTTGGCCACGAAGGAGTTTTCAGTCTTTGGCGTCGTCGGCGTTTTCCTCCGCCCCGTTTGCGCCGTCGCCGGCCTCCCTGGAGCGGCGGGCGATTTCCGCCACATCGCGCTGTATTTCGCTTAAGCGGAAGATGAGGTCAGGAAGCTGATCGGTGACCCGCCACAGCAGGTAGGCGATGCCGATCAGCACCAGCAAGGATAAGAAGCCCATTAGGAAACCCTCCAATGTCGTGTTTGGCGGAGCGTAGATATACGCGCTCAAGCCTCGGTAGTCCAGCGATGCGTTGCCTTGAGGGAATTGCGCTGTGGCGTGGTTTTCGGTTGTTGCCTGATCCGGGCGGTGCTGCGGGCGCTGTGCATGGTGCCTTTTCTCCGCCGCCGGAACGCCTTGGGGAGGATGCTTCAGTTGCCGGGTGAGCTATTCCGGTGGCAGCGCCTTCGGGCTGGTCAGGATGCACAGGTCGGCGCTGCCGGCGGCCAGCGCCTGTGCGTCGCCCTCCCACTCCAACAGGGCTACGCCGAAGGTGGGCAGGTTGTCCAGCACCCGCTTGCCGACCAATAGGTTGATGCACCAAGTGATGCCGGGATTGTGGGCGATGATGGCCGCCGTATGTATTTGCGCAGGGGTCTCCCTGACCATTCCGATCAGGGTCTCTGGGCTAGCGCCGTAGAGGCGGTGGTCTGGCATTAGGGTGGCGTTTGGGAAGGCGCGGCTGACGAACTCAGCGGTGGCCAAGGTGCGCGCCGCGTCGCTGGTCCAGATCCACTCAGCCGGATGTGCCTGCTGCGCCAGCCAAGCCTGGATCTTCGGGCCGTCCCGCTCGCCGCGGGCGTTCAGGGGCCGGTCAAAGTCGCTCCGCGCCCTGCTGGTCCAAGACGATTTGGCGTGCCTGATCAACCATAGCCGCACGGCTTTCTCCTGATTTGGATTGCTGCCTCAGCCTGTCGGCCCGTTACCGACCCTGTCCTCGCACATGGCTTGCCCGCTCCTCACCAAATGGAGAAGAACTCCCGCAGAGCCTGCATCTGCCCGCCGGAAGCCGACGAGGGCACGATGATGGGCGTCTTGATCCCGCTGTCGAACCAAGCCTCAACGCCCTCCCGCACCTTGGCGGCGTTGCCGAACAGGGTGGTGTCCGCCAGCCAGCGATCGGAAAGGGCGGCGGCCACGGCATCCCGGTCGCGGGTTTCGATGGCGCCTTCGACGGCTTCCATTTCCTCGACGTAGCCGGCCTCTTTCCAGTAGTTGCGGTAGTTTGGCAGGTAGGCGTAGCTGGTGAGGGTGCGCCGGTTCACCGCCTTGGCGGCGGCTTCGTCGTCGCTGATGCAGGTGGGAATCATGTTGCCGATGAAGAAGGCGTCGTTGCTCCGCGCCGCGTCGCTCAGGTGGGCCAGCGATGCGGCCATGTGGCTGCGGGCGCCGTTGGCGAACACCGTGCCTTGGGCGATTTCCTCCGCCAGCCGAACCATGCCGCCGCGCAGCGCCGCCAGGGTGATGGGCGGCAACTCGCCCACCCGGGGCGCGGCCCGCAGTTCCGCCACAAAGCGGCGGATGTCCGCCAAGGGTTTGCCCCCGGCCACCCCCAACCGCTTGAGGGCTGGTTCATGGCTGACGCCGATGCCGAAGCGAAAGCGCCCGCCGGAGACCTCGTGGATGAAGGAGGCGGTGTGGGCGAACTCGTTGACGTTACGCAGGTAGATGGGCGTGATGCTAGTGCCGAACGGAATGCTGCGGGTGCGCAGGGCGATGGCTTGGCACAACGCCAAGCTGTCCCCCAAACTGGGGCCGTAGATGCCGGAAAACCCGCGCCGCTCAATTTCCTCGGCGACTTCAAGCGTTTTCAGGCGCCGGCCGGGCACGGCGGCGAGGCCAACGGCGGGAAGACGATCTGACATGCTGGCCTCCGGTGATGGCTTGCGCGGGTGTCAACCAAGATGTCGAGCTTCTTGGCGAAACTTGGCTCCATGACGTTCTGAATGTCCACGGTGGTTACGATTCTGCCCATTTCAGAGCTCCTCGCCGAGCCTCCAAACTCGTCGCACTAAATCCTCATTGCGGGTTTTTTGGCGACGGGCTTCACTTTGGAGCTCGCTAACCAGTGAACTCCGGCTTTTCCTCAAAATCTTGTCTTTGCTTCCCGGGGCGTCGTACTCGTTTCGCCCCTTGTTTTTGTCGTCGGATTGGAGCACCAGACAGCCTTGCACCTCCATTTTTGACCCTGCCCACTCGCGCACGGCCTGTACGTTCCTGTCGACTTGGCGCAGCAACTTGGGGAATCCCTTCCTCGGCACACGATTAGCTTTCGTCTCAATAACCCAAAGCCTTGCCGGCGTAATGACAAGATGGTCTATGTCGCCAGATTTGGCGATACTCATCACGTTGTGGGCGGCTGCGCAGCCCGGTGCCGCAATGGCAAAGTCAATCGCTTGGCCGATGCTTCTTTCAGCAAGCAAGCCCTTTTCCATGTGCTGTATGCGCCACTGACCCCGGAACAAGGTGGAGAAGACCCAAATCAACGTCAATGCCGAAATCGCGATCCAAGCAAACGTTGCCCAATTCGGCAGCCACTTCTGCAATGTAACTCCGAAGATCATTCCCCCACACACTGCTAGAACAAACATCGCCCGCAGGCGGTGTTTAAGGATTCTTTGGTATAAATAGTTGCCTGGACTTCGCCGCATTGCCTCATGCCTCCGCTGGATCTACCCGGATGATTCGTCCGTTGTCGGAGTCCGTCAGGATGTACAGCCGGCCGTCCGGCGCCGCCCGCACGTCGCGGATGCGCTCGTCTATCTCTTCAAACATGCGTTGCGGTTCGCCGGCTTGGCCGTCCTCGATGGTGATGCGCTGCACATGGTTGAAGACTAGGGAGGTGACGAACAGGCTGTCGCGCCATTCGGGAAAGACGCCGCCGGGGTGCCAAGCCATGCCGGCCGGGGCGATGGACGGCGTCCAATGCAGGAGCGGTTGGGTCATGCCCTCGTATTCGGTGAAGGGCGATATCACCGCGCCGTTGTAGTCGATGCCGAAGGTGGCCACTGGCCAGCCGTAGTTCTTGCCCGGCTCGATGAGGTTGAGCTCGTCGCCGCCCCTTGGCCCGTGCTCGTGCAGGTAAACTCGTCCGTCGCCATCCAGGACCAAGCCTTGGGAGTTGCGGTGCCCCAAGGTCCAGATCTCGGCGCGGGCGCCGGGCGTTTTGACAAAGGGGTTGTCCGGGGGAGCCGTGCCCTCGTCGGTGAGGCGCAGCACCTTGCCGAGATGGGAGTCCAGCTGTTGCGCCGCCTCCCGGTAAGTGTAGCCGTCACCGGTGGTGAGCAACAGGGTGCCGTCCGGCAGGAACAGCAGCCGCCCGCCGAAGTGGTGGGACGTGTCTTTCCAAGGCTGCATCGTGAAGATGACCTGCAAATCCGCAAGCGCATCCCCGGTGAAGCGAGCGCGGGCGATGCGGGTGGCGTTTTCCCTGCGCGTTCCATGCGCGTAGGTCAGGTAGAGAAGGCGATTGCTGGCGAACTCCGGGTGCGGCACCACGTCGAAAAGCCCCCCTTGGCCGCGGGCGTAAACCTCCGGCACCCCCTCAATCGGCTGTGGCGATAGAATGCCGTCGCGGATGACGCGCAGGGTGCCGTTGCGCTCCGTCACCAGCATGTCTCCATTGGGCAGAAAGGCCAGGCACCAAGGATGGTTCAGACCCTCGGCAAGGGTGTTTAACTGGTAGCCGCCAAAGGCCGGGCTGGCCGCCAAGACCAAGCCGGCGATGAGAAAAATCCGCTGCACACTCTTCCCCATTGGGTTGAAAACCGTCACTATGCTACTCCATGTTGTGGGTGCGCCAAATCATTGTTTACGCCGCCGCCATCGTGTTGGCCGCCGCTCTGGGGTCTTTGTTCTCGACGCACTTTGTGCTGCGCACGTTGGCCGCGGACTTGGGCGTTGCCATCGGCGTCGATGCTTGGCTTTCGACCATGGGCCGCGACCTGGTCGGCATGGGGCCGTTGTTCGCCGCCATCACCGCGGTGGGCTTTCCCATCGCCTTCTCGGTGGCGGCGCTCATCATCAGGCAGTTGCGCCGCAAGGGCGTGGCGGGACCCGGCCTTCACCACCTTGGTTATGTTTCGGCGGGGGCCGTCGCCATGGTCGCCGCGCTGCTGACGATGCAGGGCCTGCTGGAGGTCATGCCGGTGGCGGGAGCCAGAACCCTCGGCGGTCTGAGCGCCCAAGCCCTAGCCGGCGCCGCCGGCGGCCTTCTCTACGCACGGCTGACAAGAGACAGGGCGGCGGGGTCCTCCCCATCCAGTTAGGGGGTCAACCCGGCCCGCCAAGTTTGGCAGAGGCCGGCTCCGCTGCCCGCACGTCCGCCGCCGGCAACGAACGCGGGTCAACGTTCGACCCCGCAAACGAGGGCACACCGGGTTAGGCAGCGAGCGCTCATGGGATACCGTTTGGCAGCCGATGGGGTGGTTTTGGCGCATGGCGCCTTCATCCTGTTCGTGGTGTTGGGCGGCTTGCTGGCGCTGCGCTGGCGATGGATGGCCCTGCTGCATGTGCCGGCGGCCTTTTGGGGCGTGCTTATTGAGGTGACCGGTGGAGTCTGCCCGCTCACACCCGTGGAGGTCGGCCTGCGCATCGCCGCCGGCGAGGCCGGCTACAGCGGCGGCTTCGTGGAGCACTATGTGATTCCGGTCATCTACCCAGCGGGGCTGACGCGGGGCATTCAGTTCGCCCTCGCCGCCTTTGTGTTGGCCGTCAATTTGGTGGTTTATGCGACGGTTCTACGGTGTCGCCGCAGCCTCAACAGGGCCAACCCGGACCCTGTCAACAGGCCCTAGTGCCCTGTCCGGCGAAGAGGCCCACGACCGGCGCCTTATTTTTGGCTGGGGAGTGGACGGGACAGGCCTCAAAACCACCGCTTGCCAGAAGAGGAACGACGTCGGTTGCGGTGGGCGGCGCGGGCGTTGGGGCGCATGAACGGAAGCACTAGGAGCAGTCCCGCCAGGAAGCCGCCGATGTGCGCCCAGAAGGCCACCCCGCCGCCCTGGGTGCCTAGGGCCGGCAGACCGCCGAGGACTTGCAGCAGGAACCAGTAGCCGAGCATCAGGAAGGCCGGGACGCCGATGGTGGTGATGTAAAAGCCCAGGATGATGAGGGTTTGCACCTTGGCGCGTGGGTAGAGCAGGGCGTAGGCGCCCATGACGCCGCCGATGGCGCCGGAGGCGCCCACCATGGGGATGTCGCTGGCGGGGTCTGTGAGGATTTGCGCCAGCGCCGCCGCCAAGCCGCATAGGAGGTAGAAGGCGGTGAAGCGCACCGGCCCCATGACGTCTTCGATGTTGTCGCCGAAAACCCACAGAAACCAGAGGTTGCCCAGAAGGTGGAACCAACCGCCGTGCAGGAACATGGAGGTCACCAGGGTGCCGGGTTTGGAGGTGCCGTCCAGTTCGCAGACTAGATTAGGGCCCACGAGGACCCGGTGGCCCGGGTCGATCAAGCCAAGCAGATCGGCTGGCACCAGACTGTGCAGGCAGAGGGACTCGGCCAACGGATAGTCTGCGCCCATGCCCTGCACGGAGAGCCAGGCCAGCGCGTTCAGCGCGATGATCGCGATGACCGCCACGGGCGTGTGCCGGGTCGGGTTGTCATCTCTGAGCGGAAACACGGGTCAACGCGTCCTCTGCCGCCTTAGCGGAGTGCCGTGGGTGGTTTCCATGAGCATTCCGCCTTCCCTGAGGCGGCGGCCTTGCCAAGCGCCCGCCGGATGGAACCTTCGCCGCTAACGGGAGGCATCGGACAGCAGCCCTTTGATCGCCTCGAGCAGGCGTTGGTTTTGCTCCGGGGTGCCGACGCTGATTCTGAGTTTGTCGCGCAGTTTGGAGGCGTTGAAGTGGCGCACCAGAATGCCTTGCGCCCTGAGGGCGGCGTAGAGGTCTCCTGCCGACAGGCGGGCATGGCCGGGGACGCTTGCCAACAGGAAGTTGGCTTGGGAGGGCGGAGCGTGCAGCCCGAGTTGCGCAAGGCCGTCCCGCAACCGCTCCCGCTCCTGACGCACCTTGGCCCAGGCGTCTTCGGCGTAGGCGGCGTCCTGCAGGGCGGCAAGGCCGAGGGCTTGGCTGATGGCGTCCACGTTGTAGCTGTCCCGGGTCTTGGTCAGCAGGGGCGCGATCAAGGCGGGCTGGCCTAGCAGGTAGCCGAGGCGCAGCCCGGCCAGGCTGTATCCCTTGGAAAAGGAGCGCAGGATCAACAGGTTGTCGAAGTCCCGCAGCAAGGGGGCGCTGTCGTAGCCGAGGCTGGGGTCGATGAAGTCCGCGTAGGCTTCGTCGAGCAGCAGAACGCCGTTCAGTGCGGCGGCCAGCTCGGCGCTTTGCTCGACGCCCATGAGCCTGCCGGAGGGCGCATGAGGGTTGACCAAGCAGGTCAGCCGGGCGCCGGCGGCGTTGGCTTGGGCGGCGAAATCCTTGGGCAGGGTCCAAGCGTCGTTGTAGTGGACCGGCAGCACCGACGCATCCTGAATGCCGGCCAGCACCGGATAGAGGGAATAGCTGGGGTGGGCGCAGCCGAGTGGTGTTCCAGGTGCCACGAAGGTGGTGATGGCTAGGCGCAGGGCCTCGTCGCCGCCGTTGGTGATTAACACGCTGTCCCTGTCCAGCCCATGCCGCTCGGCCAGCTTGGTGCGCAGCGCATCGGCGGTGGGCTGTGGATAGGTGCGCAGGGTGGCGGCGTCAAAGGCGCGTAACGCCGCTGCGACCTGAGGGCTGGGCGGATAGGGGTTTTCGTTGGTGTTCAGCTTGCATGGATCGGCGTCCTGTGGCTGTTCGCCCCAAAGGTAGCCGGCCATGTCTCGGATGTTGGTCCTCTCGTAGCTCACGGACCGTCTCGTTCAATGGCCGGCATCGCTCGGCGTCTCATCCGGCCCCCCCGGACCGTTTACGGTTGGTTCAGGATCGGCGGCCGGCTGCGCCGGGCCCAACAGTCGGGCCAGCCATTGGGTGGAGGGGTTGGCCTCCAAGGCGATCTTGGCGGTCATGGTGAGCGGCACGGAGAGCAGCATGCCCACGGGGCCGAACACCCAGCCCCAAAGCACCAGAGAGAGGAACACCACTAGGGTTGATAGACCCAGGCCGCGGCCCATGAAGCGCGGCTCGACGAAATTGCCCAAGCCGACGTTGAGCAGCATATAGCCCAGAGCGACCAGCAGGGCGTAGAGCGGCCCCAACTCCACGAGGGCCAGCAGCACCGCCGGCACGGCGGCGATGATGGAGCCGATGGTCGGCACGAAGTTCAGCAGAAAGGCCAGAATCCCCCATAGGATGGGAAAATCCACCCCCAAGAGGCTGAGGAACAGGGTCACGATCAGCCCCGTGGTGATGCTGATGCTGCTCTTGATGGCCATATAGCGATTGACGTTCTCGGCAAAGCGCTCGAAGTGGGGCATGGATTCCTCGGGGCGCTGCAGCACGTCCTTGAGCTTGCGCGGAAAGCTGGACGCTTCGGCTAGGATGAAGATCACCGTCAGCAGGATCAGGAAGCTGTTGGAGAGGGCGCCGCCTAGGCCGGCCAAGGCGTTGCCGGCCAAGGTGAAGGCGGTGCCGGGATTGAAGTTCTCCACCAACAGATCTCTGGAAAGCTCCACCCCTAAGGGCTCCAGCCAAGCCACGGCGCCGGCGAAGATCAGGGTCAGGCGCTCTTGGTAGAAGGGCAGCTTGGCGGTGAAGGCGTTGGCGGACTGCACCACCAAGGCGCCGACGCCCACCAAGATGACGAAGACCGTGCTGATGACCAAGGTGATCGCCAGCCAGCCGGGAACGCCGCGCCTTTCCAGCCAATACATGGGCGTTGCGGCGATGGTGGCGATGAAGGCCGCCAACAGGAAGGGAATGGCGAGGTCGGCCGCCGCTTTCAGGCCGGCGGTGATGACGATCAGCGCCGCAGCGATGACCAAGCCCTTGCCGGTGACACCCGTGACGTTGCTCATTGCATGGCCATTTCTTTCAATCCACGCCCAAGTCCGGCTGCGTGCAGCGCACGGAGTCCCCTAGGAACGCCTCAATGGCCGGCAAGTTGAAGGCGTCGTCCTCGGAGACGAAGCTGATGCTGACGCCGCTGGCCCCGGCCCGGCCGGTGCGCCCGATGCGGTGGACGTAATCCTCGGCGTCTTCGGGGAGGTCGTAGTTGATGACGTGGCTGATGCTCTCCACATGGATGCCGCGTCCGGCCACGTCGGTGGCCACCAGATAGCGGACACTGCCGTCCTTGAACCGCTCCAGGGTGCGGGTGCGCTTGTTTTGCGGCACATCGCCGGCCAAGGCTTCGCTGGGGATGCCGTGCCTGATCAGCCAGCGGGTCAGCTGGTGGGTTTGGTCGCGGCGGTTGGTGAAGATCAGCGCCCGCTCGGGTCGCTTGCGCTTGATGAAGTCGAGCAGGAGCTTGCGTTTGTCGGCGCCGCTGGTCAGCCAGAAAAGCTGTTCGATGGCGTCCACCGTCACCTGCTCCGGGGTGATGGCGATGTGCTCCGGCGCCAAGGTCCAGGACTTGGCCAGGCGCATCACGTCCTCGTTGAAGGTGGCGCTGAAGAACAGGGTTTGGCGGCGATGCTTGTGCGGGGTGCGGAACACGATGCGCCGCACGTCCGGAATGAAGCCCATGTCCAGCATCCGGTCCGCCTCGTCGATGACCAGGATTTCCACCGCGCTGAGTTCGACCTTGCCCCGATGCAGCAAATCGATCAGCCGCCCTGGGGTGGCGACAAGGATGTTGGGACGGCGCCTCTGCAAACGGTCGATCTGTTTCTGGATGTCCATGCCGCCGACCGTGCAGAACACCTCTTCATCCATGTGCCGGGCGAGGTCCTGGCCATCGCTCTCGATCTGCATGGCCAGCTCCCGGGTGGGGGCCAGCACCAAGGCTCTGGGCGCCGGCAGCCGCTCCTTGAGGCGGTCGTGGCGCGGTTGCTCCCACAGGTGGGTGAGGATGGTGATGAGGAAGGCGGCGGTCTTGCCGGTGCCGGTTTGCGCTTGGCCAGTGATGTCGTAGTCGGCGAGGCTAAGCGGCAGCACACGGCCTTGGATTGGGGTGCAGCGCCGGTAGCCGAGGCCGTCGATCGCCCGCGTCAGGGGCTCCGGCAGGGCGTAGTCGGAGAAACGATGCGCCTCGGCGTCTTGATCCTCTGGCAGCGGAATGGAATCAGGGTTCATCAATGGCCCGCAGCTGCTTGATGGCGGCCAGTTTGACGCATTGGGCCAACACTTGCATCGCCGCCTCCAGCTCAGGCAAAGGGGCGAAGCTGGGAGCGATGCGGATGTGGTCGTCATTCGGGTCCTTCCCGTAGGGGAAGGCGGCCCCAGCGGGCGTTAGTATCAGCCCGGCGTCGGCGGCCAGTTGGACGATGTGGCGGGCCGTGCCCGGCGGGGTGGTCAGGGACACGAAGTAGCCGCCCTTGGGTTGGGTCCAGCTGGCGATGCCAAGCGCGCCCAACTCCTCTTGCAGCACATTTTCCACCAAGGCGAACTTGGGCCTCAGCAGCGCGGCGTGCTGCGCCATGTGTACCTCAATGCGCCCGGAAAGGAAGCGGGCGTGGCGCAGTTGGCTCACCTTGTCAGGCCCGATGCACATGACGCTCAACGACTGTTCCAAGGCAGTGAGCAGGGTGTCGGACCCGGCGCAGAAGCCTAAGCCGGCGCTGGCGTAGGTCATCTTCGAGGTGGAGGCGAACATGGCCAGATGCTC
The DNA here is from genome assembly GCA_958296025.1 of uncultured Pseudomonadales bacterium. Classification (GTDB taxonomy): domain Bacteria; phylum Pseudomonadota; class Gammaproteobacteria; order Pseudomonadales; family Azotimanducaceae; genus Azophilus. The sequence goes on along the minus strand of OY282430.1, from coordinate 2,671,337 downwards.
TTCGCTGCCGGCAGCCAAAGCCAGCTCGTAGAGATTGGCCAAGGGCGCCCTTGGAAACTCGAAGTCGTGGGCGGCGTAGGCGTTGTCCCAGAAGACGACGAAGTCGTCCGCCGCCGCTTGCTGGGGCAGCTTGGCCATGGCGGCCACCGTTTCGTCGGTGTAGATGCAGCCGCTGGGGTTGGCGTATTTGGGCACGCACCAGATGCCCTTGACGGTGGAGTCCTCGGCGGCCAGCGCCGTCGCTTGGGCCATGTCCGGCCCGCTGTCCAGCATGGCGATGTTCACCATGTCCAACCCTAAGGACTCGCAGATGGTGAAGTGGCGGTCATAGCCGGGTACGGGGGTGAGCAGGCGCACCCGCTCGGCGTTGCGCCAGCGCCGCCCGTCCCCCCAGAGGCCCCGCCGAAGCGCCGTGGCCGCCACTAGGTGCATCAGAAACAGACTGGAGGCGCCGAAGGCGAACACCTGCTGCGCGGCGACGCCAAGCAGCTCGCCGCCTAGGGCGCGGGCTTCCGGAATGCCGCGCAGGGCGCCGTAGTTGCGGGTGTCAGTGCCGTCCGCGGCAAGATAGCTGTCCAGAGGTGCGTCCATGGCGGCGCTGAGGTCGAGTTGCTCCGGCCCCGGCTTGCCCCGGCTGAGATCCAAGGAGAGCTTCTCGGCGCACAGCGAATCCAGTGTGCTTTGCGTGGCCTGTTCCAAGCCGTCGAGCTGATCCGGCCTCATTTCCCGCAGTTTGGTCATGTCAGCCCCTCTGTTTCGGCACAGCCGAGCATCAGGTTGAGGTTTTGCACCGCGGCCCCCGCGGCGCCCTTGCCGAGATTGTCATAACGGGCGCTGAGAATAAATCGTTCGGCGTCGCCGAACAGCATGATTTCCAGGCGATTGCTGTCGTTGCAGGCGCAGGGGCTGAGGTAACCGGCGTCCAGGCGGCTGCCGTCGGCGTAGGGCGCCACCTTGATGAAGGGGGCCTGCGCATAGGTCTCGCCGAGGGTGGCGAGCGCCTCCCTCGGCCCGGCGCCATGGGCGAGTTGGGCGGCGAACAGGGGCGTTTGGGTGATCATGCCCTTGTAAAAGTTGCCGACGATGGGGGAGAAGATGGGCGGCTGCTGCAAGCCGGAGTAGCAGTGCATCTCCGGCAGATGCTTGTGGCGCAGCTCCAGGGCGTAGGGGCGTGCGCCCCAGTGCTCCAACCGCTCCGGCGTCGCCGCTTGGTAGGCTTCGATCATTTTTCTGCCGCCGCCGGAGTAGCCTGAGACGGCGTGCAGGCTAAGCAGCGCCTGCGCCGGCAACAGGCCGGCTTCGACCAGCGGCCGGACGCAGAGGATGAAGCCCTGTGGATAGCAGCCGGGGTTGCTGACCCGTTCGGCGCCGGCGATGGCCTCGGCTTGGCCGGCGGATAGTTCCGGCAGGCCATAAATCCAGCCGGGCGCGGTGCGATGGGCGCTGCTGGCGTCCAGCAGGCGGCAGCGACCTTCGCCCAGCGCAACGGCTTCCCGGGCGGCCTCATCAGGCAGGCAGAGGATGGCGATGTCCGCCTCCCGAAACAGCCGCGCCCGCGCCGCTGGATCCTTGCGCTCGGCATCGTCGATGGACAGCAGTCGCAGATCCCGCCTTCCGCGCAGGCGGCTGGCGATTTCGAGGCCGGTGGTGCCGGCTTGGCCGTCGATGTAGATCTTTGCGCTCAACGCGGACGCTCCCTTATCGTCACCCACTATTTTAGTCTAGGCAGGTTGTCCGCAGCGCCACCGAATTTGCCGCCCGAGTGTCGGCGGCTATTTCGTGTTTTGGCAGTACGCAAGGTGCTCCAAGGGCGTTCTTTCCGGGGGGGGGGGAGGATTGTGGGTTATGAGGGATGGTTGGCGGGGAAACCGCCCCGCCTTGCTGGCCTTGCCAGCGGCGGCAACTTCATGCGACCCTTTGCCTCTCTTCACTGGATAGGTGCCGCCTAAGCGGGCGGGGAGTGCTGTATGGTTGGGTGCTTAAGATATTTGCCGAGCTTCCCAACGGCTCGGGAGAACGGCCAAGGAGGAAAGCAATGAAGGTGGATGGCGGCATCGGCTGGCGGCTGGACCAGGTTGGGCGGGAGGCCCAGGCACTGGAGCAGGCCGGGTACTCCGGGGTCCTGACGGCGGAGACAGCGCACGATCCCTTCTTTCCCTTGGCCATCGCCGCGGGGCGCACGGAGCGGGTGGATTTGATGACCTCCATCGCCGTGGCCTTCGCCCGCTCGCCCATGACCTTGGCGCAGATCGGCCACGATCTGAACGCCGCCTCCAAGGGCCGCTTCATGCTGGGCCTCGGCTCGCAGATTCGGGCGCACATCACCAAGCGCTTCAGCATGCCTTGGTCCAGCCCGGCGGCGCGGATGCGGGAGTTCATTCTGGCCATGCGGGCCATCTGGGCCACTTGGCATGAGCAGGCGCCGCTGCAGTTCACCGGGCGCTTCTACCAGCACACGCTGATGACGCCGTTCTTCGCCCCCACCAACCGGCAGTATGGGCCGCCCCGGGTGCTGTTGGCGGCGGTTGGCCCGCGCATGGCCGAGGTGGCCGGGGAGGTGGCGGACGGCGTCATCATCCACGCCTTCACCACGGAGAAATATCTTCGGGAGACCACGCTGCCCGCCTTGGAGCGAGGCTTCGCCAAGGCCGGCAAGGCGCGCGGGGACTTTGAGATCGCCTATCCCATGTTCGTGGTCACCGGCGGCACGGAGGAGGGCTTAGCCAAGGCCAAGCAGGACACCCGCCGCCAAATCGCCTTCTACGGCTCCACCCCAGCCTACAAGCCGGTATTGGAGAGCGTTGGCGCCGGGGACCTGCAGCCGCGCCTGAACGCCATGTCCAAGCAGGGGCGCTGGCGGGAGATGGGCGACCTCATCGGCGACGACCTGCTCGACGCCTTCGCCGTGGTGGGCGAGCCGGAGACCATCCCCAGCCGCATCAAGGCCCGTTGCGGCGATGTGGTGGACCGCATTGCCGTGGCCTACTACGACAACATCCCCAAGGCGGACAATCAGCGCTTGGTGGCGGAGCTGGTTGGCGGCTAGCTTTCTTGACGGGGGCGCCCGCCTTGGCTGGCGTTGCGTCTGGATGGGGCGCCATGCGCAAGGGGGCAGCGGTTGCGTCCCGCTTGGGGCCGGTCGGCGAAGCGGCATTATGCCGGGTGCGAGGCGTTCTCACCGGCCTTAACGGCTTGAAATAGCATAGAAAATGAAGAAAAGTGACATGGGTGTTGCTATTCCCTCAATTTTTCCTCTAGAATTAGCTTTCTTTTCCTCTAGAATTAGCCTTCGTTCAACAGGGGGGAGCGTCCGCCATGTCGCAGAGGATCAACCGGGTCTTGAACGCCTTCCGCGTCCGCCTACGCCCGTCTTGGCGTCGGAAGGCTGCGGTTCTCCTAACCGCCACCGTCGCCTTTCTGGGTGCCTCCACCTATGGCGGCCATCCTTCCCCAGACGCCGTCGTCTCCGTGTCGTTCCCCAAGCCCGCCTTGCCAAGCCAGTCTTGGCAGGAACGTGCCGAGGCCTTCGGGCTGCGGGTGCATAAGGCGTTGGGCGTGCCCCACGCCAGGGCCACGGAGTTTGCGCACTGGATCCTGGAGGCGGCGGAGCGCCAGCATTTGGCCCCGGAGCTGGTCGCCAGCTTGGTGTTCACCGAGAGCTCCTTCCGCAAGGTGGCCTTTTCGTCGGTGGGCGCCGTGGGGCCGGCGCAGATTAAGCCGCATTATTGGGCGGAGTTCTGCGGGGTTGAAAACCTGCATGACCCGGAGCAGAACATCTATTGCGGGGCGCAAATCCTCGCCTATCTGAAGGACCGTTGCGGCGGCCAAGCCTGCGCCTTGACCGACTACAACATCGGCGTCAACTCCACCCGCAAGCAGGCCGGGCTGCGCTATATCTCCAAGATAGACCGACACCGCGCCAAGATCGAAGCGATCTGAAACCAAAGCCTGTTAACACTATCTAGTGTCCTGTTGCGCCGGCGGTGGTTCCGGCGTCACTTCTTTGCTGGCGGGTGCCAGGAATCCCGCAGCGTCACCGTGCGGTTGTAGGTGTCCGGCAGTTCCGGGTCTCTGTGGAAATAGCCGACCCGCTCGAATTGAAAGTGGCTCTCACGGCTGCTGGCCACCGCCGGTTCGATGAATCCAGAGGCCACGCTTAGGGAGTTGGGGTTGACGCTTTCCGTGAAGTCGGCGCCGGAAGGATTGCGCACCTTGAACAGGTGCTCGTACAGGCGCAGCTTGACAGGCTTCGCCCGCTGCGCCGCCACCCAGTGGATGACCCCGGCCGGCTTGACGCCGCTGCTGTCGCTGCCGCTCTTGGAGTTGGGCAGGTAGGAGCAGATCAGCTCGCAGACCTTGCCGTCCGCGCTCCTGACCACTTGGTCGCAGCGGATGATGTAGGCGTAGCGCAGCCGCACCGAGGCGCCAAGGGACAGCCGCCTCCACTTCGGCGGTGGCGCCAGGGCGAAGTCCTCCCGGTCGATGTAGAGTAGCGGACCGAAGGACAAGCTGCGTTCGCCCAATTCCGGGCGGCGCGGATGCCAGGGGGCGGTCAGCGCCTCGCCTTCGCCGGGGTAGTTGGCCAGGCGCACGGGCAGGGGGTTGACCACGCCCATGCCCTTGGGGGCGTCCTCCTCCAAGTCTTGCCGGACGCAGAACTCCAGCAGTTCCATCTCCACCCGATTGTCCTGCTTGGTGACGCCGACGCGGCCGCAAAAGTCGCGGATGGCTCGGGGCCGCACACCGCGGCGGCGCAACCCGGCCAAGGTTGGCATTCTGGGATCATCCCAACCCTCGACCAACCTCTCGGCAACCAGCCGTTGCAGCAGCCGCTTGCTCATCACCGTGTGCTCCAGGCCTAGACGGGAAAACTCGATCTGACGCGGTTTGGCGTTCAGGCTGAGGTTGCCCAGCACCCAGTCGTAGAGAGGGCGGTGGTCCTCGAACTCCAAAGTGCAGAGGGAGTGAGTGACGTTCTCCAAGGCGTCGCAGATGCAGTGGGTGAAGTCGTAGGTGGGGTAGATCACCCAAGTGTCGCCGACATTGTGGTGCAGGGCGTGGCGAATGCGGTACAGCACCGGGTCGCGCATGTTGAGGTTGGGGGAAGCCATGTCGATGCGGGCGCGCAGCACATGGGCGCCATCCGCAAACTCCCCGGCCTTCATGCGGGCGAAGAGGTCCAGGTTCTCCCGCACGGAGCGGTTGCGGTAGGGGCTGTCTGCGCCCGCTTCGGTCAGGGTGCCGCGAGTGCGGCGTATCTCCTCCGCGGACAGGCTGCACACATAGGCGTTGCCGTTCTCGATAAGCTCCAGGGCGCATTGGTGCAGCCGCTCAAAGTAGTACGAGGCGAAGGTTAGGCGGTCCCCCCAATCGAAGCCCAGCCAAGCCACGTCCCGCTGGATGGCCTTGACGTATTCCGGGCTTTCCGCCAATGGATTGGTGTCGTCGAAGCGCAGGTAGGTGACGCCGCCGTACTCCTCGGCGATGCGGAAGTTCAGGCAGATGCTCTTGGCGTGGCCGATGTGCAGGTAGCCGTTTGGCTCCGGCGGAAAGCGGGTGACGACGGCGCTTGGCCCCGCCGCCGCGGCCAGTTCGCGGTCGATTTGCTGCCGAATGAAGTCGGTTGCGGGTTCGGGCATCGCCGGCGGGATTTCTAGGAGGCGCCCATTATAGCCGGCAAGCGCTGGGCGGCTGTGAAAATTGCCGAATTCCGCCGTTGGCGCGTTGCAAGCCACCGCCTTCCATCCATGCGGAAAGGAGCTTGACGGGGTAGCGGTGCCCGCCGGCCCTTGATGGGGCCGAGTTTCGAGGTGGGGCGGTGGGTCAGCAGGGTCCTGGCATGAGTTGCAGCGGGGGCTGGAAAGGCCGCGTTTCCGGGCCCAAGGCCTGCACAATTTGGCGGACGCTGACGCAAACCGCAGAAAATTTCCATTTTTCGGCGCTATTCCGGTGCGTTTTGCTATGTTAGGGTGCCTTGGAAGCACACCTTTTGGTGCTTTTGGCCGCTTAGCGCTTCGTGACCTGACGGCGTTGCTGCGGGGGTGGTGCCTGAAAGTGTGCGTTTCTCAAACTAATACAAAGGGGGACTGCGCGATGGAAAATCGCATCATATTTGGCTTGGGCGCTCTAGCGGCAATCATTGAGGGGTTGATGCCCGGCATGGTGCCTATGGGTCTGTTGCCGCTGCTGTTGGTCATCCTAGGGCTGGCTTACGCTGTCATGAGCCTCGACGCCGAGGACTCCACCATGTTCGTGGCGGTGGCCATCGGCCTTGGAGCGGCTGCCGGCGCGGATGTGCTGAGCAACATTCACGTCGTCGGCACTTACTTGGACGCCATCGCGGATCAGTTGGTGCTGATGTACTACGGCGGTGTTGTGGCCATTGTCGCCACAAGGGTTTACACCCGCATCAAGGGCTGACCCCCTCTGGGGCAGGCTGTGCGGGCGCTCCCCTGAAGCTGGGCCGCCGCGCCGCCTGCCTTGGCCCCGGCAAGCGCCGGGCACCGCCGACGGCCAGTTTGGGGTGCATTCCTCCGAATGCGCCCTTAACTGCGTTTTGCCGCCCATATTTGAACGGTGGCGATCTTCCCGATACCCTCGTGCAAAGGTCTCGGGCCAAAAACCCCGCGCTTCTTAGGGATTCCTCCGGCCCAATCCAATCAGCGTGTCCTCGTTCACCGCCTGTCAGGGCGGGGCTGCATGGCTTGATGGCTGCGGTGCGGACTTCAGCACATGGCTGACGTGGTTGCGGATGCCCTCGACCATGCCCGGCAGGATTCCCATTTCCTTCGACCTGCCGGCTAGGACAAAGCCGTCCTTACAGCTTCGCTATGCAACAACTCCCAGCCGCAAAACACCAGCGCCAAGCCCGTGAACTGGACCGACGGATACTGCTTCGCCAAGCGGTCGTCCGCCAGATAGCCGCGCAACTGCTCGGTTGCCGCATCAAGTGCGGCGGCTGACTGCACGTCGCCGGCGTCGTCGCGCTTCAGGTACTTGATTTCCACCACATAGCCGTGGCGCAGGCTTGGGTGGCGGGCGATGAGCGGCTCCAGGACGATGTCTGCATAGCCTTTGTTGAGCTCGACTTCGGTATGGAAGACGAAGCAGTTGGACGTGCTGAGGTAGGCGGCCAGGAAGCCTTGAATGATCTTTTCGCCTTGGATGTAGTCGCGGATGCTGGTCTGCTCCGCCACCGCGGCGCTTAGGCGCTCAATGGCCGGGCGCCAATCGCCGCTCCGGGCCATGGCGCGGGTCAACCGCTCGAACGCATAGAGATCGACGGAGAATACGCCGGTGTCGTCGTAGCCATCGCGCAGGTAGCCGTACATCAGTTGGCGCACGGTTTGGTTGGGAATGCCCAGGTTTGGCGCATCCTCGGTGGCTGCTTGGATGCTGAGCAGGCCGAAGTAGTGCATCAGCGAAAGGAAGTTTTCGGGCCGGCCTAGGCCTTCCAGAGGGAAGCTGCCGACCAGGTTGGCGTCCGCCTTGCCTTCGCCGATGAGGTTGCGCAGCAGGTCGAAGTTGCCGTTCAATCGCTGTCCGGTCACCAGCAGGTGGCGCAGCTTGCCGTAGTCGATGCGCACGTTGGCGTCGATCAGTTCCTCGGGCGGGGATCCGTAGAGGACGAGCGCCTTCAGGTAGTAGAGCACCATATCCGTGTTGTACACATCGTTTGCAACGCCCTTGGCGAAGCGGTAGCCGTTGTACCACTCCCGCATGGTGTGCAGCGCGGCGTCCACTTCTTGATGAAGGGCGCCGGCGTCGCTGTACATTCGTAGAACGCCTTTCACTTCGTCTTCCGTGAAGCCCAGCAGTTCGTTGAAGGCGGGGTTCAGGCTGATGTTGGCGCCGATGTTGAAGCCGCTGGTCACGTCGTCCATGGTGATCGGCGACACGCCGGTGATGAACATGCGCTGCAGGCTGCCCACAGCTGTGCCGGTCTTCAGGGTGGCGAAGAAATTGCGGTAGAAGCCGCCGCCGTGGGTGAAGGAGTGGTAAGCCTCCGCACCTTGATGAACCAAGATGGTGTTGGCGAAGTTGTCGTATTCGTCGATCAGGACGTACAGCGGGATGTCGTGCTCGTTGGCGTATTGGAACAGCCTGTTGAGCTGCCCGTTGATGCCGGATGCGGAGAGGATGCGCTGCATCGCCGCATTGGAAAAGAGGTCGGCGTTGCGCTCCACAGCCCCCTGAAGCTGCGTGAAGCAATACTCCTCAAAGCGTTCCTCCAAAGTCTCCAGCTTGTCGTTGAAGGCGGAGAAATCGAAGCGCAGGACGACGTAGCGGTTGCGGTTCGCCGTGGGCCGCCGCCCGATGTCGGTGCCGCCGAAGACGGCCTCGAACTCCTCGGCCTGCTTGCGGTCGTAGTAGCTCTCCAGTGCCGAAAGCCAGAGGCTTTTGCCGAAGCGCCGGGGACGAATCAAGAAGACGTGGCGTTCCCTCTCCAGATCGCGGATGAAGCGGGTCTTATCGACATACAGGCACCCCTCCTGGCGGATGCCCTTGAAGTAGGCGAGGCCGTAGGGGATGGCGGGGCAGGGTGCATTAAGCGATGTGGCCATGATCCGGTTGCCCTGTGTTGGCGGCTTGCGAGCCTCCCGGCATTCTAATACTTATACCCCGCCGGCTTGAACGGCCCTTCCTGCCGTACGCCGATGTACTTGGCTTGGTCTGCGGTCAGCTGGGTGACCACGCCGCCGAAGCCCTCCACCATCAGTTGCGCCACCTCCTCGTCCAGCTTCTTGGGCAGGGCCTCCACGGACACCGGGGCGCGCTGGTTTTCCGGTTGCTCCGCCCAGCGCTCCTGGTAGAGGTGCATTTGCGCCAGCACCTGGTTGGCGAAGGAGCCGTCCATCACCCTTGAGGGGTGGCCCATGGCGTTGCCCAGGTTCACCAAGCGGCCTTCGGAAAGCAGGATCAGATAGTCTCCCGGCGCCTCGCTGCGGAAGACCTGATGCACTTGGTCCTTCACCCTTTGCCAGCGCCAATGGTCGCGCATGTACTGGGTGTCGATCTCGTTGTCGAAGTGGCCGATGTTGCAGACCACCGCGCTGGCCTTCAGGCTGTTGAGCATGTTGGCGTCGCAGACCTTGGCGTTGCCGGTGCAGGTGACGATGAGGTCGGTGTCATGCAGCAAGGCGGCGTTGACGTCTTCTAGGCGGCCGGTGTTGAGGCCGTTCCGGTACGGGGAGACCACCTCGAAGCCGTCCATGCAGGCTTGCATGGCGCAGATGGGGTCTGTTTCCGCCACCCGCACGATCATCCCCTCCTGACGCAGGCTTTGGGTGGAGCCCTTGCCCACGTCGCCGTAGCCGACCACCAGCGCCCGCTTGCCGGCCAGCAGCATGTCCGTGCCGCGCTTGATGGCGTCGTTCAGGCTGTGGCGGCAGCCGTAGCGGTTGTCGTTCTTGGACTTGGTGACGGCGTCGTTGACGTTGACCGCCGGCACCTTCAGTTCGCCGCTGCGCAGCATTTCCAGCAGGCGATGCACCCCGGTGGTGGTCTCCTCGCTGACGCCGTGGATGCGCCGCAGCATGTCCGGGTAGCGCTCATGGATCATGGCGGTCAGGTCGCCGCCGTCGTCGAGCAGCAGGTTGGCGTCCCAAGGCTGGCCTTGGCGCAGGATGGTCTGCTCGATGCACCAGTCGTACTCGGCCTCCGTCTCTCCCTTCCAAGCGAACACCGGCACTCCCCTTGCGGCCATGGCCGCCGCCGCATGGTCCTGGGTGGAGAAGATGTTGCAGGAGGACCAGCGCACCTCCGCGCCCAGCGCGATGAGGGTTTCGATCAGCACCGCGGTCTGTACGGTCATGTGGATGCAGCCGATGACCTTGGCCCCCGCTAGGGGCTGCTCCCCTTGGTAGCGGCGGCGCAGGGCCATCAGTGCCGGCATCTCAGCCTCGGCCAAGGCGATCTCCCGGCGGCCGAACTCGGCCAATTCGATGTCGGCGACCTTGCAGTCGGTGAAGGCATTGTCGGGCATCGGTGCATCCCACTTGAAAAGGAGCACATTTTATCTATTGCCTCGGTAGGTGTGCCGCCCATTTGCGGAAATCCGAAGCCAATGGTCGGCAGCTCTTTCAAGACGCCCCGAAACCCTTGCGGGATACGGTTTTCAGAACGGCGCAAGTTTCTCAAGCGTTGCGCCACGGCTTTTTGCTCGTCCTGGAGGTCGTTTTTGGCAGGGGCAGGCCAAAATGGGATGGGAGCCGATGGCTTTCCCGCCATCGGCATGGTCGTTGAAATTTCTCTGGCAGGCAGGCCAAAATGCGCTTTTTTGGGCAGTTCTTGACCGCGCAGCAACTCAGCAAGTGAGCTAGGTTTGGCTGTCGCGCCAAGCTGGTATGGACGTTTAGGCTTTGAACCCAAGGCTGCAAGCAAACAGGACTGGTGCGGATGTCACCGCCTCACAAGGCGGTGGGCGCCTTGGCGCAAGCTCAACGGCTGGTGCGGGACTGGAAAGCAAGCTGCCGGAGGTGGGCACCACCATCTTTACCGTCATGTCGGCGTTGGCGGCGGAGGAGGGCGCCCTGAACCTCTCCCAGGGGTTCCCGGACTTTGACGGCCCGCCGGCTTTGCTGGAGCTTGTGCAGCACTACCTAACCCACGGCTACAACCAATATCCGCCCATGGCCGGGGTGCTGAGCCTGCGCCAAGCCATTGCCGCCAAGGTGCTCGACCTCTACGGCTGCGTTGTGGATCCGGAAACCGAAGTGACGGTCACCTCGGGTGCTACCGAGGCGCTGTTTTGCGCCATCCACGCCCTAGTGCGGCCGGGGGACGAAGTGATCGTCTTTGACCCAGCCTACGACAGCTACGAACCGGCGGTGCGGCTGGCCGGGGGCGTTGCCAAGCACCTTCCGTTACGCCCACCGGACTATCGGGTCGATTGGGACCAGGTGCGCGCCGCGCTGAGGCCGCGCACCCGGCTGGCCATCATCAACAGTCCGCACAACCCCACCGGTGCGGTGTGGGAGGCGCAGGACGTGCGCACCTTGGAGGCATTGGCGTTGCGCTGCGGCTTCTATGTGCTCTCCGACGAGGTCTATGAGCACATCATCTTCGACGGTCGGGCGCACCAAAGCCTATGCCGCTACCCGGACCTTTGGCAGCGCAGCTTCGTGGTGTCCTCCTTCGGCAAGACCTACCATGTCACCGGCTGGAAGATCGGCTACTGCGTGGCGCCGGCCCGCCTGACCGAGGAGTTCCGCAAGATCCATCAGTTTGTGACCTTCACCTCCAACACCCCGGTGCAGCACGGCTTGGCGGACTTCCTCGCCGCCCACCCGGAACACCACTTGCAGCTAGGCGCCTTCTATCAGCGCAAGCGGGACCTGTTCTGCTCCTTGCTGGCCGGCGGCCGGTTCAGCATCAAGCCCAGCGCCGGCACCTACTTTCAGTTGCTCGGTTACGGGGCTCTGACCGACGAGGGGGACAGCGAATTGGCCTTTCGGCTGACGAGGGAGGCCAAGATCGCGTCCATCCCGACTTCCATCTTTTACGCCGACCGCGCCGACCATAAAATGCTGCGCCTTTGCTTTTGCAAGGACGACGACACCTTGAGGCGCGGCGCGGAAATTCTGCTGGGGTTGTAAGAAGGGGGTTCCCTGACTGCCGAAAGTTCTGCCGTTGCAACTTGCGCTGGCCGGGCTGCGGGCCAAAGTCTGGCGCGTCATCGGGGCCGTTGGTGGAACATCCGGGACAGGACACTAGAACCCATGCCGAAATCACCATGTGGCGTTGTAAGCTGTCGAACCATCATGGCAACTTATTGATTTTATGTGAATTATTATTGCGTTTTAGGGTTCGGAGGCCATGCGGCGCAGTTTTGAGAAAGATGTCGGCAGCAGCAACGGGGCACCGCTTTGTGGGTGGGCCGCTCTGCTGCGTTGCTGTCTGCTGGGCGCCGCCGGCCTTGCCTTGGCCGCCTGCACGGAGGGTGCGCCGCCGGCGGCGGACGGGGTCGGCGCACCGCCGCCGGCCTTGCGCTCCGGCCAGTTCGTTTACGAACGCTACTGCTTCTCCTGCCACACGCCCGGGGTGGCCGGCGCCCCCAAGCCGGGCGACGCGGCGGCTTGGGCGCCACGCATCGCCAAGGGCCGGGAGGCCATGCTGGAGGTCACTCTAGCCGGAGTCACGCCGGGAATGCCGGCCAAGGGCATGTGCTTCGACTGCACCGAAGCGGAACTCGCCGCCGCCATCGACTACATGCTCCCATCCGAACAAACTCCCTAGCGCCGAGATTGCGCCGAACGGCTTGTTGTGCAGTGAAAAACCTTAAATTTCAGTAGGTTGCATGACGTTTGCAGCATTTGCCGGCGCTGCAACATGGGGGCTGGGAGGCGCAGGCCCAGCGCTGCGGCACTGATTTGCGCGGGGTAACATGGCTTCAACTTCGGGCTATCGGTCGTCTCCATGAATCTTAAGGATCTCAAGTATTTGCTGGCGGTGGCGGAGCATCGGCACTTTGGCCGCGCCGCGGAGGCCTGCTTCATCAGCCAGCCCACCCTTTCCACCCAGGTCAAGAAGCTGGAGGAGACCTTGGGGGTGGTTCTGTTTGAACGCGGTCGCCGGCAAGTGATGTTGACCGCGGCCGGCCAGTCCATCGTCGCCCAGGCCGGGGTGGTGCTGAGGAACGTCGATGAGTTGGTGCGCATAGCGGACAGCTATCGGGACCCCCTTGGCGGCAACTTCCGTCTCGGCATCATTCCGACGGTGGCGCCCTATCTGCTGCCCTTGGTGCTGGCCCCCGTGCGCCGGGCGCTGCCCAATCTGCGCGTTCAGCTCTTCGAGGGGCAAACGGCGAACATCATGGCGCAGTTGCAGGAAGGGGAGTTGGACGCCGTCGTTCTGGCGCTGCCGGTGCATGAGGACGACATGGAGCAGGTCCCGCTTTTTGATGAGCCCTTCTATTTCGCCGTCCCCGCCAGCCATCCCAAGGCCAAGCGCAAGGCCATCCGCGAGGCGGAGTTGGACCAAGAGCAAGTGCTGCTGCTCGAGGACGGCCACTGCCTGCGCGACCAAGCGCTGGAGATCTGCAAGTCCCGCAACGCTGTGGAGAACACCAACTTCCGCGCCACCAGCATCGAGACCTTGCGGCAGATGGTCGCCGCCGGCGTCGGCGTCACCCTCATGCCGGAATTAGCTGTCGGTGGCGGTGCCGAGGTGCGTTACATCCCCTTCTCCAACCGCAAAGGGCCGCACCGCGTCATTGGCATTTGCTGGCGGTCCAGCTCCCCGCGCAGCGCCTTGCTCGGAGAACTCACTGAGGCGCTAAAACAAGGCGTGGCTGGCCGCGGGCGGTGATGAGGGCCACCTTCTGCTATGGCTGGGCAGGAGGCGTGGCTCTTGGCGGCACCGAGTGCTTTATGGGAAAGTCCGTGCGGGTCAGCGGTCGAGGTCTTCCATTAGGGAAATCCGCACTTCGGCCGCCGCTTCAACAGCGCACCGCATCCGTTCATGGTCGATGCCGAAGTTTAGTGGGGCGGATTGGTTCAAGGCAGCGATGAATGCTGGGGTGAGTTGGAAGCGCAGGAAATGGACGGCGGCAGTCTTTTCCTCGTTGCTGCGGTCGAGGTCTTCGTTGGCGATGGCGTAGAGCTTCGGGCCTTGGCCGGCTTGGGTCCATACATGGCGTTCCAAGTCCTTGAGCTGCGCCAAGGCGCGGTGCCGTTCCTCCACGTCCGGGTACTCCACCATTAGCGTGGCCTTCCAGTTGTCGCCGTCCGGGATGAGGGGGTTGTAGGTGTCGATTTCCGCTTCGATGTCGTCCGGCTCGAAGATGCGCTCCACCCGCAGCATCTCCTGCACTTGGTACTTCATGGTGAGGAAGTCCTCGAAGTGCAGGGTGGCGTGCGCGTTCAGCGACAGGCGCCGGCGCTGCTTGTGGGCAATGACCTGCTCGCGGAAGGTCGGGCGTTCAGTGGCGTACTGCTCTAGGCTCCATAGCTGGGTTCGGTCGAGTTTTGGCATGAAAGCGGCTTCTAAATCTTTTGGAAAACGGGAAGTTGGCGAAGTAGTTGGGGCGGGGATGGCATCTTGTCGGGTTCGCCGGCCCTAGGCTGGGTCGCTCCGTTAGATTCCGTAGGCGGTGCGCACCATGGAGATGGGGTGCTCCGCCTGTGCTTCCGCACCGCTGTCGGCGCTTAGGGCGTGGCCGATCAAGCGCCCGGCCATGGGACAGTCCGAGCCGAAGCGGTCCGCCTCCGCCTGCTTGACCCTTCTGGCCACTGGGCGGACGATCTTCATGGCGTTGCCGTAGGTCTCCGCCTTGGCGGCGTAGGTGCCGTCGTGCCCGGAGCAGCGCTCAATGGCCGTGACCTCCGTGCCGTCGATGAGGCTGAGGAACGCCCGGGTCTTCATGCCGATGTTCTGCACCCGCTGGTGGCAGGCGGCTTGGTAGGCCACCTTGCCGAGATGGTGCTGAAAGTCCGTGCGCACCAAGCCGGCCTTGCGTCGCAGCATCAGGTACTCGAAGGGGTCGAAGAACGCCGCCTTGACCCGGCGCGCACCCTCGTCGTCGGGAAACAGCAACGGAATTTCCTGCTTGTACATCAACACGCAGGAAGGGATGACGGCCATGAGGTCGTAGCCCTCGCCGATGGCCTCCAGGAACAGCGGCAGGTTGGCGTCCTTGAGTTTGGCCACCCGCTCCAAGTCGCCCAGCTCCATCTTCGGCATGCCGCAGCAGCGGGCGTCCTTAAGCACCTTCACCGGTACGCCGTTGTGGTTCAGCACGGCGATCAGGTCCTCCACCACCTCGGGGCAGTTGTGGTCGCCGTAGCAGGTGGCGTAGATGGCCACCTTGCCTGTGGTGCGCTCGCAGGGACGCGGCTCAAGGTTGCCGCCAATGATTGCCTCGGTGCGCTTGGTGAGGGGCTTGGATGCAAATGTCGGCAGCGGCGCATGGCGATGCAGGCCGGCGATGCGCTCCCCAGCCTTGCGCAGGGCTGGCGACTTGGCCGCCGCGTTGGCGATTGGCGCGACGCCCGGCAGGGAAAGCAGGCCAAACACCGGGTCCGTGCTGGTGATGAGGCGGTCCCGCCATTTGGATTGCTTGGCTTTGTGGCGCTGCGCCTTGGCCCGCAGCATCAGATGCGGGAAATCCACCGCCCAAGGGTGGGGCGGCAGGTAGGGGCACTTGGTCTCGGCGCAGAGGTCGCACAGGAAGCACTGGTCCACCACCTTGGCGTAGTCTTCCTTGGCGACGCCATCGACTTCCAGGGTTGCGGATTCGTCAACGAGGTCGAACAGAGTGGGAAAGGCTTGGCAGAGGTTGACGCAGCGCCGGCAGCCGTGGCAGATGTCGAAGACGCGCTCCAGCTCGCCGTCCAAGTCCGCCTTGTCGTGGAAGGACGGCGAGCGCCAAGCGATGGGCTGGCGCTTGGGCGCCTCCAAGTTGCCTTCCGGCATGGGCTGGGTATGCACGGCCATGGTCAACCTTTGCAGTGCTGTTGGGAAGCGCCCCCGAACGCCGTTGCCTCCGGGGGCGGGGATGGAGCGCCGGGCTAGGCGGCCATCGCGTCCAGAGCTTTCTGGAAGCGGTTGGCGTGGGAGCGCTCGGCCTTGGCCAGGGTCTCAAACCAGTCCGCGATTTCCTCAAAGCCCTCGTTGCGGGCTGTCTTGGCCATGCCGGGGTACATGTCGGTGTACTCGTGGGTCTCACCGGCGATGGCGGCCTTCAGGTTGTCGCCGGTGGCGCCGATGGGCAGGCCGGTGGCCGGGTCCCCGACCGCCTCCAGGTACTCCAAATGGCCGTGGGCGTGGCCCGTTTCGCCTTCGGCGGTGGAGCGGAAAACCGCCGCCACGTCGTTCTCCCCCTCAATGTCCGCCTTGGCGGCGAAGTAGAGGTAGCGCCGGTTGGCCTGGGATTCGCCAGCGAAGGCGTCCTTCAAGTTTTGCAGGGTGTCGCTGCTGCTAAGGTCCATGGTGTTGCCCCTCTTTGCTGTGGTTGGTGGGTGCAGTATAGGCGGGGTTTCGCCCAATGCCATTTGAAAGTTTTAATCGACTTCATAGATGCAGGCTATCAGCCGACATCGGCCAGCACATGCGGCCACTCCAAGTGCAGCCAAGGAGTGAACTCGCCGGCCTGCTCCCGCAGGCGGTGGGTCAGGACGTTCGGTGCGACCCAAGCCCAGTCGTCAATTTCCGTGGTGTTGACCACCGGCGCCCCGACAAGCTGCGCCCGGAACACGGAGCAAAGCTCATGCTCACTGCCGGCGGCGCCGAAGGCGGCGTGGTACTCAAACTTGTACAGAAACGCCAAGCTCCGCACCTGCCGCGCCGCCAAGCCAAGCTCCTCGCTGAGCCGCCGCCCCACGGCCTGCTCCAGCGCCTCCCCCCGGCGAGGATGGGAGCAGCAGCTATTGGACCAATAGGACGGCCACAGGCGCTTCCCCGCCGCCCGCTTCTGAATCAGCACCTCGCCTTGGCTGTTGAACAGGAACACCGAGAAGGCGCGGTGCAGCACCCCCTTGCCGTCATGGCAGGCGGCTTTGTGGAGGAACCCCACTTCGGCGTCCTGGCCGTCCACCAAAATAAGATCCTCCGCATCCGTGGAGACCACTTGAACGCTCGTCCGGGCGAGGTTACTGCTAAGCGTGGGCATGACGCTGCGAATTCCTGTGCGGGCCGCATGGGCGACCTTGAGCCGCTATTCTAACGCGGACGGCCGAGATGCCGCCCATTTGCCTCGGTGGAGTTGCGGCTATTAGGCCTTGATGGGCACCGCTGTGCTGTCGAGTTTTTTTCTGAGCTGTCCCCGCATGTCCGAGCCGTCCCTTAGCCGCTCCACCATGAGGAAGAGGCACTTGCCCTTGCTTTGCCGTTCCCATAGCTCGCCGATTAGCCGCTTCTCATGGGTGTCCGACCCTTCCGCAAGGTGCCCGCCCTTGTACTCAATTGCGAAACACCGTCCGTCATTTAGCTGGGCGACGAAGTCTGGGTAGAACCGGCCGGCGACCGTTGGCAGCCAAAAGGACTCAGGGTGACTGGCGGGATTGCGGATCCAGTGCTGCACATCGGATAGGCTGTCGATGGCTTGTGCGCACTGCATTTCCTCGCCTCCCTCCACCCCATCGAAGGCGGGAATTTCGTCCGGCCCCAAGAAATGCTTGTTTGCCCGCCAATGCCCGCTGTATCGCCGTATGCCCTGGAACATGCCTGCCTTGAAGTCGAAGGCGGCGTCAAATGAAACGGCGACCTTTGCGCCCGGCGCGAAGAGGCTGTTCTGATACGCCCGTTTTCGCTCCTGTTGCCGGATGGCGTCCAGCTTGCCCTTGATCCTCCGGGCCAGCGGGAACTTGCAGCGCATCAGCGCCGAAACCTGCATTCCTCGGTTTTGAGTGAGGTAGTACACGAGGTCTCGCAGCCACTTGAGAAGTTCGCCTTGGGAGATGTCCTGCTGGCGAACTTGCGGGTCCAACCAGAGAACTAGGGCTTCGGGCGTCCAACCCTCCACTGCGACGTTCAGAGCGAATTGCTCCTGCTCGTTCAGGAAGTGGTGCCGAACGCGCCTTCCGTCAATGTCGATTTCGAAGCTACGGGCGGTTTCCCGAATGCTGAATTCAGGCGCCTCCAGCTTGGCGGGGTGGCTGAGCAGCGACCAGTCGTGGTCCTCCACGAGCAGGGCCGTGTCCGCCAACTCCAAGCTGCCTTGAATTTCCGCCACCAAACCGGGGACCTTGAAGGTTGCGCCGCGTTCGGCAGGGGATTTGTGCGCCTCCATCTCGTCTCGGTGGCGTTTAATGTGTGCTGCGAGGAACTCAAGGTCCGCCTTCGGAATGACGCTGTTGATCGCCGCCACCAGCTGCTCGTTCAAGTCACCCTTGGCGCTGATTTCGATTTCCTCGCCGGAGCTTCGGCGCACCATGAGTTGCTCGCCGCCGATCTTGTTCAGCGCGGACAGGGTGCCGGGCGAGTAGGGCAGGGCGTAGCGAAAAGTGGGCTGCGCTCTGTTGGGCTGGTCCAGCAAGGGGCCGTCTTCATCCACCCCCGGCAAACCGGGCTGCACGTTCGCTTGGGCTTCCTCCTCTTCAAAGCCCATGCTCACCAACTTGTCGGTTAGGGCTTGTGCGGCGGCACCGGCGGACGGTTCCGACACATAGGCGTAAGCTCGGTTCAACGCCGCGGCGGTGCGCCGTTTGGCGTAGGGCATGCGCAGCACCCGGCCGAAAAGCTGCTCCATGTTTTGGGCGCTTTGAATGCGCGAAACGGAGCAGAAAACATAGGCGAACGAACAGTCCCAGCCCTCCTTCAGCGCCTCAACGGTGATGACGTATTCGATTGGGCACTGCGGATCAAACAGGTCAATGCCGTCCAATTGCCGCTGATTGCCAGTGGCAACGGCAACGGCCCTTTCGGGAACGCGCTCCACTTCGAGCAGGTGCCGTTTCAGCACCTCCACGGTAACTTCCTGATTCTTCTTCTGCGCCTGAAACAGGACGATGGGGCGAATGTAGCTGGCTTCCGCTTGGGCGGATTTCGCCAACGCCGCCCGGGCGGCCACCGCCCCGGTGACGGCGCTTTGCCAACTGTCGTGTTCATGCAGCCTGATCGGCAGCTTAATCATCTCTTCGCGTTTCAATTCCAAGGCGGTGACGCTGTAGAGAATGTTTGATTTGGGGCGCGGCGTGGCCGTGAACTCAATGATCGCGCAGGGACTCACCCGGGCCTGCATGTCGCGGGTTAAGCCAGTGACGGCGTTATGCGCCTCATCGACAATCATCAGCGGGTGGTGCAGATGCAGAAGATTGGCGAAGGAGAACTTGACGCCGCCTTCCTCCAAGGTTTCCAGTCCCGCCATGCCGTGCCGGGCGTTGGCGAAGTGAGGCGCCAAGTTCTCGTTGTGGGCGTAAACCTTGCGGCCTTCGGTGGTCTTTACCCGCAGGGTTTGAATGGTGCCGACGACGATGCAGCAGTTGTCGCGCAGGTCATGGGGCCGGATGTGCGTGAACTCCGCGATGTCGAAAATGCGCACATGGCCGTCAAAGGCCGCATCCAGCACCTGCCGATAGGCATGGACGTTGTTCTTCAGCGCATCGGCCGTTTGCTGGCGAATGATGTTGGTGGGCGTTAGCCACAACACCAGCGGATGGTCTCTTTCCATCCAAGCGTCCCGGGCGATTTGCACCGCGTGTGCGGCCAGAATTGTCTTGCCGCCGCCAGTGGGCAACCGCAGGCAAACGTAGGGGACATTGGGCAATTCTGTCAGCGGGGCGATGTAGCTGCCGCTGTAGCGCCCGAGCCGCTGTGCGTGTTCCGGTTCCTTGGTGATGGCTTCGTAGGCGTTTTTCGGCCCGGCCATGCGGGCTTCCTCCAAGAAGCGGCGCAGAACCGCCAAGGCGCTTTCTTGATAGTGCTTCAGCTGCATTGGTCAGGCACTCGCCTTCACGTCATAGGGCATCTGCTTAAAGACGATGCGCTCCCGCTCCAGCGTCGCCGGCGTCAGGCGCGACCGCTCTCCATAGACGGTTAGCGGCCCGTTGAAGGCCGGTTGCTCCTTGACGATATCTTCGCGGATTGCGGCCAGCGTGGCGCGGGTCAGCACGTTGCCGCCATTCGCCCGTTTGTCGCCCAGAATGCCGTTGTGGAGCAGGGCGTAGGCGCATCCGTTGTGCAGGCCGAGCAACGGCGAAGCGCCGTCGCCATCCCAAGGCCGCTTGGTTTCGCTGAACCACACATGGGCTGCCAGTACGGGAAAATCGATGTCTTGGCGAATGCGCCCATCCTCATCGAAAACAGGCGGCCCGAGCCGATAGAAACGGAAGCCGCCGCCGCCCCGCCAGCCAACGCTTTTGGAAATGCCCCCTTGCTCGCCTTCTGCTACCCTTTTTAATCTAGGTGCGCAGTGCGTGGCCGCATGTTCACCCATTTCGATGCCGATGTAGCGCCGCTCCATCTTGTGGGCAACGGCGGCCGTGGTGCCGGAGCCGAGGAAGGAGTCGAGCACTAGGTCGCCGGGTTTAGTTGCAATATCGAGTATTTGTTTGATTAGACTTTCAGGTTTGGGCGTATCAAAGTAAAGCTCGTTGAAAATGTTCCGAATCTCGTTTTTGGCATCATGATTGCTGCCCACCTCGTCGTGTAGCCAAACCGTAACCGGAACAACCGTCTGTTTTACTTCAGAGAGAAAAGACTTTCTTGCAGGAACCGCTCTGCCACTGCGGCCAAACCAGAGCTGGTCAGTTCGATCTAGTTCCGCCAGACTATCTCGGCTAAATCTATGATAGGTGCCTAGAGGCGGCCTCCAAACCACGCCGTTGGAAAATCTATATTCGTACTGATTGTTTGAACTGCCGCTTTTCGCATGTAATGGCGTAGCCTTCCACGGCCCTCGCGGGTCGCCGTCAGGATTCTTATACGCTCTATTCTGCTTTTCGCCGCGGTCAAGGCCATTGAAGGATGCTCTATCCACGTTTTTGGCGAAGGCGATCAAATGATCGTGGTTATCGCTCACGAACTGAGCGTCGTTTGCACGGGTATATTTTTTTTGCCATACAAAATTTGCGATAAAGTTACGACGTCCAAACAACTCGTCCATGATGACTTTCAGATAGTGGCTCTCGTTGTCGTCAATGGACACCCAAATTGAACCGTCCTCGGCAAGCAGGTTGCGCAAGAGTTCGAGGCGAGGCCACATCATCGCCAGCCACTTGGAATGCTCCATATTGTCGTCGTAGTGTTCAAAAGCAGATCGAGTGTTGTATGGAGGATCGATATAGATGCATTTCACCCGGCCAGCGTAGAACGGCAGCAACGCCTTAAGCGCCTCAAGGTTGTCTCCCTGAATTAGCATGTTCCCCGCACTGGCGTCTCCTGCGGACAACTCAGGTTTAGCTTCGAGCAGCCGAAAGGGAACCTCTTTAGAGGCATGCATGTCTTGGTCCCGCGTTAGCCAGTGTAGTGTCGGCATGGGTTGTTGGTGGTCCTTCGGATTTTCCTAAATGCGAGCCGTGTCCTCGATCGGCATGAAGCTTGCCACGAAGTCTACACCCGCTACCTTGCTCGCCTGCTGGTCGGCCCGGGATTTGCAAAGGTGGAAGATGGCAGTGGGAGTAGCTGTTTGCATAGCTCAAATCTCGCGTCTGGCATCTTGTTCCGCGTCTTCCTCACGGGCGTGTTCGATGCCTGCTTCAAGGCGGCGAACCAGGCGCTTGGCCCAGAGTCGCACGGTCGGAATCTTATGGTCAGCCAGTGCGCTGAGCGGCTTGATGTATTGCTCATAGTACCCCGTTAGCGACCCCACCCAAGCAAAGTTGTTGATGTTATCCTCGATGCCATCTAGTACGTTTGTGTATTCTCCGAATTCGTCAATTAGCTGGCGCAGCAGCGGATGCATCGTCTTCTCGGAGTCTTGCCCCTCTGCCAATACAGGGACAACCCTAGCCGCAAACGCCGGTGCTTTATCCGGATGGGCGTGGCACCAAGAGAACAAAACCGCCTTCGGCAGACTGAGTATCAGCGAGTCATCTTTGCAAAGGCCATCTGTCCCGAGGATATGCGCCAGTAGCCAATCCTGGCCATCATCGGCGGTGATTGCGGCTCCGACGCGAGGCCAAACGATCTCGGGAAAGTCTGACAGCAACCGCTGGACGATAGAATTGGGTAGTTGTCCTTCAATCCGCTGTGAGCTCTCCACCATGATCTTTGTTAAGTCAAGTGCGATGGTGCAAGCGTCGGCGTCTTCCCTGCCTTTCCCGAGCATCTGCATCGCTAGCAGCTCGAAGCGATAGGCGCTCATCGTGTTCCTAGGTACCTTCCCCTCCGCTGCGCACTTTTCAACGCATTTCCGTATTTGTGGCCGCAGGCTGTCAAGCGCTTGGGAATTCCCCATGCAGTATGTGCTGATCAAGTTGAGTGCAGTAGCGAAGGCATCTTTTGCAACATGCTCCAGTAACGCATCGAACAGTGGTGTCACTGCTAGCGGGGGGAGTAGGCTCCATGCGACATCGAGGCGCCACGGAGCCAATTGGCTCGGCGGTAATGGCCCTTCCCGAAGGGCATCGACCGCGAGCTTGATATCGGATGGTTCTATGCCTAGCCGAGCGCAAACCGACGGAAACGCGGGGGCCAGCGCCGAAGACTGCGTTAATCTCTCCTTGATCGGCTCTGCCATTTTCTGGTGGCTTTTGGCAACGCCGACGCAGAACCCGATAAGCAGGCCTAAGTTGCGGTCAGAGTCCGGCGCATCCACAGCTGCTTGAACAATGCGTTCAAGCCAAATCTCTGTGGAATTCAGGTCCGCCAGTTGGCCCAGTCCTTCGCCGAAAATGTCCGCCTTCCTTTGGTCTCCGCAGCTAAGTTCAGGCAAAGCCCTGTCTAGGATGTCTGGCGTTTGCGCAAGCTCGACTGCCAGTTTTTTGAGGGACTCTTCCTGCCTCCGTGCCCGTTCGTCAAAGTCGAGTTGTTCGCCAAGGGGATAATCCCAGGGCATGGCGGTGACCAGAAAATGGATGCGGGACTCAAGGCTTTCAGGCAGCAGGTCCGCGAGCAGCTTTCTTACGCGCTCGACATCCTCCGAGCTGCAAGACGCAGCGTCGTATTCCAGAACATGGCCCAAGCTCTCCACAGCTGCCGGCCAGTTGCTAGCGACAGGTGCCACTCGGCGGACTGCTTGCTCCACTGCATCCATGTAGCCACGGCGTACCAACGAACGTAGATGTTGACCTAGCTCCTTCCGCGCACGCGCAGCGAGAGGCTCTAAACCGTTTTGGGCGGCGATGGTGGTGAGACGCGAAACGCAGCCAACCACATATCGGACCTCGGCGTCCCTTGAAGGGGGAAGCCAAGGCGACAATGCTGGTCTGGAACCGTGAGTCTCTGCGCCGACCGTCCGCAACACCCTCGTCTCCAATCCCGCGACCAGCGCTTCAACGACAGGCCACTGCTTTTCGGGCTCGGCAGTATCCAAGATTTCGTCGAGCAGGGCTAGGCGAGCGTCGCCATCGGCCGCGGTGTTGCCCAAGTAGGTGTGAAAGATTCCTCTAAACAAGTCAGTGGCGTTGGCGAGCCGCAGCAATAGTCGAGCGCCCCCATCGAATGTGGCGGGCGGAAATACGATTTTTTCCAATGCCCGTACGATATGCCGGCGCACATTGCCAGCAACCTTTGATAGGTCGCCCACTTCGTTCAAAGCGCGTTCCATCGTCTTCAAAATAACATCCGGGGCCACTTCTGCAAGGATTGACAGCACCTCCGCTTGGCCGGGTCGAGCTAGCGCTGCGTATCCAGCCAAAGGGCCGTCGGGACGGCACACATGGCGCACCACCTCCTCCTCGGCAATGGAAGTTGTGTTGAGCTGAGCCAGCACCCGTGCCGCAGTGATGCTTAGTTTAGGGCTGGCACCACCCGCCAATATGCGATCGCGCTGAGATGGACTCCATTCCCGCCACTGACGCTCGGCGAGCCGCATGGCGATGGGGCGTGGCTGCAGGACGCGCAGTCGGCCCTTGCGGCGGACGATGCCCCGTTCGACCAGCCAACCAATGCAGATGCGCAGGTCGTCAACCGTTAGGTCGTGGCGGAACGAAGCAACTTCCTTAAGCTGGCTGTCGTCGGGCTCGACAGTGACAACGCCGAACGCCGCCACCAGCATCGCCGATTTGAGGGTGCGTTCGGGTTCTCGCGGTTGGCGTCCCCAAACGAAGGCGTTCACGATGTCATCATCCTGGGCATGCGCAATGGGTATTGATTGATTCCATGCTCGGGCAATGTCAATGGCTATCCGAGGAAAGCCCTCGGAAAGATGCACCAGTCGGCGGCGGTCCTCGGATGGCAAATTCGGCAACGTCTGATCGATGATGGCTTCGACGACGGCAGGCGACGCTTCATTGACTCTAATCATCGTCTTGTCGAGTGTGCCGCGTGGGATATCGTCGTCAAGGGTCAGCAGCGACAGCCGACTGCTGCTGCGGGATACCATGCCCACGAGGATTCGATGGGTCTGCGGGCAGCATCGGTTCACCACAACGACAGACCTTGAGCCGGTGTCGGCCAAGGTCTGGACTACATCGACGATGGCGTTTGTGTCGGCCACGGACTCGTCCGCATACAGCACCATATCGCTGAGCGACAGGTTGTCGTCCGGAGGGCCTAGAGCTTCAAGAGCCAGCCGCGACTTGCCGATGCCGGCCAGGCCCACCAAGCGCAGGGTGCCCTGTGATGTCGTTGCCGCCGTGCGCAAGCGGCCTCGTAGCGGCGGCAGGCGTTCGTCCTCCACCCGAGGCGAGTTGTCGTGGTCGGGGTGACCGGCCCAATGCGTCCAGGACCGGAACGGGCCGATGGTTCCGGGCTGCGTCTGCTCCTTCACCCAAATGGCGACAGAGGGGTGTTGGTTCGTCCAAGCCGCGATCTGGTCTGCATCCCAAAACGCGATCTGGCTATCCTTAACAGCAACGCCGGCATTGCGGATGGCTTCGCGAATGCTGCGTTCACGGCTCTCGATGGCTTTCTTGGTGTAGGAATGGGCGCATAGCATCCTGTAGTGCCCGCCAGTTTCCAAAACGTGGCGCACCATCGGCTTCACTTTGCCGTTCTGCAAAATGTCACCGCCGGCTTTCGCCGGCGTGATCTGGCCGGACTTCAACTGGAACTGATTGACCCGGGAGGGCAGCGAGGGGGTGCGTGCGGGGCCGTCCTGCCACTCGATGCGCCCATCCTCGCCGCCATCCGGCGCATTGATGTTGTCAGACACATGTATGCCGTCGGTTGGCAGATTGTGAGCTTGGGCCTCGGCGTACAGCAGGCGTCGCAGGAACTGATTGAATAACCGTTCGTTGAGCCTAGCGATGTGCTCACCAGTAATCTGAAACGGGGAAGCCGCTTCCGGCATTGGCGTCATCGGCAGCGATTTGATGGCTTGCAGTCGCCGGATCGTGGTCGGGTCCCGCTCCAAAAGGTGTAGCAGCGTCACCACTGCTGCGGCCGGCTTGACGGCGCCTGCCTCGTACTTGGTGAACGCTCGCGGCCCGCCGCCCAGCAACTCGCCAGCTTCCGCTTGGGAGAGGCCAAGGTGCTTGCGAATGGCGCGGATTTCCTCCGGTGCCATCTCCGCCGCCAACGCACCATCGCGCTTGGACTCCGCAGCGGTTTCGCGTTCGTGCTGGTGAGGCATCCGTGATTTTCCAAGCATCAACTGGCTAGACATCGGGTTAGCGCGGCTTTGACGGCCTCTCCATCGCGCTTCGACAGGGTGCCAGTCTTGCGAAGGGTCAGGTCCTCGTCCAATGTGAACAGCTTAAAGCGGACCCAGCAAACCACATGCAAGCCAGCTTGCCCCCAGCCCTGAAGCGGCACATCGGTCTCCCACCGGGCGGTGGCGGAGGTGACCATCGCCAAAATTTTTCCTTCGTGAGCCTTGTTGAACTCGGTGGACGACACAACCACCGCGGACCGGCGCTTGACCGCTGGCCGGTCCGTGAAGGGGAAGGGCACGACAACCACATCTAGTGTTTCAAAATTAACCATAATGATGTCTCATTAAGAGAGAGTACCATTATGGTCCCTTGTCTAAAGGAAATGCAACCCCCAATCGCATAGCCTGCTTGCGCTGGCTAAAGGTCGCGCCAAGCCTCTTCGTCCTCCGGCGAGTTCCACTCATCAAGGGTCTGCGCTAGCCCGTCAAGGTAGGTTTCTTGGGCAGACGTTGCCTTGCGGACCACAAGATGGTCACTCCGCACCTCGAAGGAGAGCGTATCGCCGGCATTGAGATTCGCCGCCTCGCGAACACGCTTGGGTATCGTCGTCTGTCCGCGAGCTGTGATTCTTGCCAGTTCCATATGTAGAGCACATTGTGTTCCGACTGAACAAAGATAGAGTGGCCGGAGCGTCAACGCAACACACCACAGGCTTGCCGTAAAACAAGAGTATTGCGCTCTGAGGTTTTCGGGGCGGATTCTCCACCGTTTTCAGGCTGATGAAGGCGGGTATTCCCGTCATTGGCGGCGTTCTGGTCCGGCTGTGGCCGAGATGCCGCCCATTCCCTGTTGCTAGGGCGGTTGCATTGCCCATGCGGCGCTAGGGCAAGCGAGGCGTCAGGGAAGCTGCTTCACCTCTCCCCCAAGTTCAGTTTTCGCGCCGACTTGCCGATGCATACCCCCACAGCCCGCTCTTGGCCACGCCGACGCCGAAGATGACTAAGGAGATGGCCATCCCCGGCAGCAAGGCGCTTAGAGGGCTGAACTGCTCTATCATTTGGCCCAGAAGTAGGGAACTGATTGGGGCTGCGGCCATGAAGCTGAGCAGCAGGATGGAGAGGACCTGGGCTCGCTCGTTCGGCGGGGCCAGTTCCTGCACGATGGAGCGGGCCAGGGTGGTGGTGACGCCGGCGTTGACCCCCCAGGTGACGAGGGCGGCGTAGAACAACCAAAGCGGCGGCTCCGACCAGATGACCAGCAGGATCAGCACCCGGCTGAGCTGCATGATCAGGAAGCGCCTTCCGGGGCGGCGCAACGGCATGAACGTCAGCAGAATCAAGCTGGAGCCGATGCTGCCCAAGGTGAACAGGATCACTACCCAGGAGTACAGGCTGGCGCCGCCGGCGTAAACGTCCTTGACGATGAACGGAATCACCACGACATAGGCGCCGGCGTTGAACAGGCCGGACAGGAAGTTCAGGCCGATGACGTTGCGGATCAGCTGCTGACGCCAGACCGCCCGCAGCCCAGCGGCAAACTTGGCGCGGCTGCGGCCGGCGCTGACCGGCAGTTGCGGCAGTCGCCAGACGGCGATGATGCCCAGCCCGAACAGCAGCGCCTGCGCCGCCAGCACCGGCGACAGCCCCAGATTCTCCAATTGGCCGCCGATGGCCACCCCGCCGATGCCGACCAGCGAGGTTACCAAGGTCATCAGGGTCACCGCCCGTTGCGCGTCAAAGCGGGCCACCCGGGACAGAATGGCTTGGCGGGCCGGGTCGGAGAGCGCTTGGATGGTGGACATCAGAAGCCCGAACAGCACCACCCACCAGTAGCTCAACAGCCCCAGCTCGAACACCATCGCAACGATCAGGGGTGGCAAGCACATCAGCAGGTGCATGGAGGCGAGGTAGGAGCGGCCGTTGATCCGATCGCCCAGCACCCCGCCGAGCAGCAGCATGATCAGCGGCGGCAACTCGGTGATGGAGCGGGTGAGGCCAGTCCGGTCCGGGGCAATCTCCAGAACGCCGACCAGCAACCAAGTGAGCAGGAACCCCTGCAGGCTCATCCCGCCCATCCACAGGCTGGAGCTGGCCAAGTACCAAGGGTAGGCGGAGCGGGGTGGGGATTCCGTTTGCATGCTAGTTAGGGGGTGTGCCCTGAATGTTTTGGTTGCAGCGGGAAACAGAGAGAGCGCAATGAAACTCGGCGCTGGCCTGATATTCAACCATAGAGCCTTCAGCCGGGGAGCGCGAGGGGCTTCCCCTCGCATGAGAGAGCCTTCAGCCGGGGAGCGCGAGGGGTTTCCCCTCGCAAGGAAATATCCGCCGTCTTGTGCGCCAATTCCCACAGGCGGGGAATGAAATGCTGCGGCCTCAATGTGGCGACAGCCTACGCGAATTGGAGAGATCCGCCGTATCCAGGCACTGCGCATGAGGTCAAGCTGGACGCCATGGACCAACAGCCGCCTGAAGACAGCCCCAGCGCGGAGGCCGGAGAGGGCATTCCCCAGCCAAAGCACGACCCCGGCCAGAAGCGCCTGTTTTCGCACTGGCGCATGGTCGCCGACCTGCTCCGCCTGCTGCCGGAGGGCCTGACCGGGGACCTTGACCTCAGCACCCTGCGCCGCCTGCCGGCCGAGCATGTCGGAGACGCCCTGCGCAGCCGCCGCAGCGACATGCCTTGGCGCATCGACTTCCTACTGCATGGTGGGCAACTGTCCGCCGGCAGGAGCGCAAGGTCGCTTGGAGCTCAAGAGTCCTTGGAGGAGGTAACTGCCCCGCACGCCCGAGTCTCCCCGCGCCCACCGGCACCGGAAAATCCCGGAACCTGCCTGCTGTTGGTGGAGTTTCAGTCCACGGTGGATTTGCGCATGGCGGAGAGGATGCTGGAGTACGCCGCCCTGCTGCGCCGCGACTTGGCTCGGTAGGGCAGAGTGCGGGGTCCGGGCGGCGGGCCGCCGCCCCTGCTGCCGCTGGTGGTTTACAACGGCCGGCGGCCTTGGACGGCGCCAGTGGACTTGGGCAGTGGAGGGGCGGGCCTGTCAGCGAAGTTGGCGGACATTCAGCCCAAGTTCCAGTACGAGCTTTTGGAGGTGCGGCGCTATGATGAGGACGCCTTGGCGTTGGGGTTGCAGGGGGGCGCATCCGGCGTAAACTTCGCCTTGGCGCTGTTCGCGTTGGAGAACGCCTCCGCCGAGGGCCTGCCGGCTGCCATGGCTACTGTTGCCAAGTTGCTGAAGGCTGAGGATGAATTGGACTTGGCGGAGTCGTTCGGAATGTGGGTTGAGGGCGTACTGGAGCCCAGATTGGGCGTAAGGCTGCCGTCCTTGATGGAAACGATGGAGGAGCCACCGATGCTGGCGGAGACATTGGATGAATGGGCCGAAGAGAAGTATCGGCTGGGCCGCGCCGAAGGCATGGAGCGAGGCCGGGCTGAGGGTGTGGAGCGGGGCCGCGCCGAAGGCGTGGAGCGGGGCCGTTTCAAGGGCCGGGTCGAGGGTGGGCGGGCGTTGCTGCTACGCCAAGCGCAACGGCGCTTCGGTGCGGATGTCGCAGAGGCGCTGTCGAAGCTGATTGAGGGCGTGGACGATCCCGACCGTCTCGCCGAGGTGGCGGACTTGGTTGTGGATTGCGCCACCGGGAGTGAACTGCTGGCCCGCGCCCGCCGCGCCTGAACGTCCCGGCGCTGCCCCAACCGGAAGTTGCCGGGGTGGAGTTTGCGTTTGTTCTTAACGCCGAACGCTCCCGCGGCTGACAAATGCGCACAATGCCGTAGAATGCGCCGCTCCGTTTCCGGCCCCTAAGCACGATGGCTGAACCGGTGCCCGATGCCTTCTCCTTCGTCCGCATGGAGCATGAAATGCTAGCCATGTGGGAGCGCTGCAATGTCTTTCAGCAGTCCATGGAGCAGCGCAGGAACAAGAAGCCCTACATCTTCTACGACGGCCCGCCGTTCGCCACCGGCCTGCCCCATCACGGGCACATCCTGGCCGGCACCATCAAGGACATCGTGCCCCGTTACTGGACCATGAAGGGTCGCTACGTCCGGCGGCGCTTCGGTTGGGACTGCCACGGCCTGCCCATTGAGCATGAGATCGACAAACGTTTGGGCATGTCCGCCCAGCAGGCTGTGGCTGAACTGGGCGTGGCCGGCTACAACAACGAGTGCCGCGCCATCGTCGGCCGCTATGTGCAGCAGTGGCGGCGCACCGTCACCCGTCTGGGCCGTTGGGTGGATTTCGACAACGACTACAAGACCATGGACGCTTGGTACATGGAATCCCTATGGTGGGTGTTCAAGCAGCTTTGGAAGCGCGGCCTGATCTACCAAGGGGAGAAGATCATGCCGGTATCGACGGTGTTGGAAACCCCGTTGTCGAACTTCGAGGCCACCGCCAACTACATGGAGGTGCAGGACCCGGCCATCACTGTGCTGCTGAAGCTGACGGACGAGGACGCCTATCTGTCGGTTTGGACCACAACCCCTTGGACCCTGCCTGCCAACCTGGCGGTCTGCGTTGGCGCGGACATCCCCTACGTCAAGGCCCACGATGCCCAGCTGGGCCGGGACATCTACTTGGCTGAGGAGCGTTTGGCGGCCTATGCGGGTTTGCAAATCAAGGCGCGGTTGCGCGGGGCGGAACTCGTGGGACGCACTTATGAGCCGATTTTCCCCTACTTTGCCGAGGAGCGCGCCGGCGGCGCCTTCGTGGTGGTGGCGGACGCCTACGTCACCGCTGATGAGGGCACCGGGCTGGTGCATCAGGCACCGGCCTTCGGCGAGGACGACCAACGGGTGTTGCGGGAAGCGGGCATCGCCGCCTTCGTCTGTCCGGTGACCATGGGCGGCCGTTTCACCGAGGCGGTCCGCGATTTCTCCGGTCAGCATGTCAAGGACGCGGACAAGGCCATCATCAGATACTTGAAGGAGCGCGGCCTGCTTTACCGCCAGGATGTCATCCAGCACGCCTATCCCTACTGTTACCGCTCGGACACGCCCTTGATCTATCGGGCGGTGCCCAGCTGGTACGTCCGCGTTACCGATATCCGGGATCGCTTGGTGGCCAACAACGACTTGGTGCGCTGGGTGCCGGAGCACATCAAGCATGGGCGCTTCGGCAACTGGCTGAAGGGGGCGACGGACTGGGCCATCTCGCGTAACCGGGTGTGGGGCACCCCCATCCCGGTGTGGATCAACGATGTGACGGGCGAGCAGCGCTGCGTCGGCTCCATCGAGGAACTCGAAGCCCTCGCCGGTGTGCAGATAACGGATCTGCATCGGGAGCATGTGGACCCGCTGACTTTCACTATGGAAGGGGAGGAGGGCCTTTACCGACGCATTCCGGAGGTGCTGGACTGCTGGTTTGAGTCCGGTTCCATGCCCTACGCCCAGCTGCACTATCCGTTCGAGAACCAGGACGTTTTCAAAGCGGGCTTCCCGGCGGAGTTCATCGCCGAGGGGTTGGATCAGACCCGGGGTTGGTTCTACACCTTGGCCGTGTTGGCCGCGGCGCTATACGACAAGCCGGCCTTCCGCAACGTCATCGTCAACGGCATGGTGATGGCGGAGGATGGCAAGAAGATGTCCAAGCGGCTGCAGAACTACACGCCGCCGGATGAACTGATGGAGTCTTACGGCGCCGACGCCCTGCGCCTTTACCTCATCAACTCCGGCTTGGTGCGGGCCGAGGAGCAGTGCTTCGCCGACGCCGGGGTGCGCGATCTGGTGCGCCGGGCGCTGCTGCCTTGGCGCAACGCCTTCGTCTTTCTGAAGACCTATGCGGAGATCGACTGCTGGTCGCCGGAACGGGGCAGCCATCTTGGCGACAACATCCTCGACCAATGGATTCTCTCCCGCTTGCAGACCCTCAAAGGCCGTATCGCCGAAGAGATGAACGCCTACCGCCTCTACAATGTGGTGCCGCGCCTGTTCGAGTTCATTGAGGACCTCACCAACTGGCACATCCGCCTCAACCGCGGTCGTTTTTGGGGGGAGGACATCACCGCCGACAAGATCGCCGCCTTCGCCACTCTGCACAGCGTTTTGCAGGAGCTTTGCCGGGTGATGGCTCCCTTCGCGCCCTTCCTTTCCGACCATCTCTACCAGGAGTTGGCGGCCTTCGGCGGCGGTGCGGCGAAGCCCGCCTCGGTCCATCTGTGCGACTACCCGGAGTTTGAGGAGAGCTTCGCCAAACCGGCCCTGGAGTTGGCGGTGGCACGGATGCGCCAGGTGATCCTGCTTGGCCGCCAACAGCGCGAGGAGGCGAAAATCGGCTTGCGCACACCGTTGCGCTCCTTGACGATCGTGCATCGGGACCCGGCCCTGCTTGCGCAAATCGGCAAGCTGGGCGCCTACATCAAAGCCGAGTTGAACGTGCGGGAGTTGGTCTTTGACACCGATGAAGGGCGTTACGTCGAACTCGTGGCCAAGCCGAACTTCCGGGCGTTGGGCAAGCGGCTGGGCCGACGGATGCGGACCTTCGCGCCCCTGATCGGCGCCCTGTCGCCGCAGCAAATTGTCGCCTTGCAGGAGGACGGCGGCCTAGTGTTGCAGGGGGAGCGCTTCGGCTCGGACGAGATCGAGGTGCAGCAAAGGCCACTGCCCGGTGCCAGGGTCGCCACCGACGGCACCGTCAGCGTGGCGCTGGACGTCGACCTAACCGAGGAGCTAGTGCGCGGTGGCTACGCTAGGGAGATCGTCAACCGGGTGCAGCGGGTGCGCAAGGACAAGGGCTTCGCCGTGGCGGACCGGATCGTGCTGCGCTTCGACGGGGCCGAGGCTCTGGTGCAGGCCGCCGCCGAGCACCGCGACTACATCATGGGCGAAACCCTCTGCACCACCTTTGAGTGGGTATCGCTGGCGCAAGGGGACGAGTTGGTGCAAGCGGAGATAGACGGCAAGGCGTTCCGCTTCGCCGTCACCAAGGCCGTGTATCACCACTAGGCGGAAAGGTGCGCCGTTGGCTGGCGCCGGAACGGAACAGAGCTTGGGAGAGGGGCCAGAGCTTGGGAGAGGGGCCAGAGCTTGGGAGAGGGGGAAAGGGAAACGGAAACGGAAAGGGAAAGAAGGGTCAGTTGCAAGGGAAGCCCTTGGAACTGACCCAGCAAGGGAAAAGAGAGGGATACCCGTGGGAAGGGGGAGGGGAGGGAGGAAGCCGGGTATCCCTCATGTTCGGCACTTGGCCATCCAACCAGAGATGGTTTAGGTCATCGACGCCTAGAACGGAGGCTATTGTTACTTTTGGTAACGCTCAACGCAACCAGAATTTTCGCAACAGCCTATTGCATATAAGCAACGTTCTCGGGCAACATCTCCTTTCCAAGCGTCTTGCACCCTTGGACAGATTCACAGGCGGAAAGTTCACAACGGTCCGGAAATTGGTGTTGGCGGGAGCATTGGCGTGGATTGGGACGACTTCAAGTTCTTCTCGGCGGTGGTGCGCCACGGTACCGTTCGGGCGGCGGCCAAGGCCTTGGATGTCCATCCGTCCACCGTCACCCGGCGCATTGAGCACTTTGAGAAGCGCTTGGGCGTCAAGCTGTTCAAGCGCCGGGGCCAGAGCCTGGTGCTCACGTCGGCGGGGGCGGCCGCCGTGGGGGACTTAGACCGCATCGAAAGGGAGCTTTCCACCATCGAACACGCCCTCAAACAGAGCGCGGAGGGCGTGGCCGGCTGGGTGCGGGCGTCAGTGCCGGACTATCTGCTGCTCGGCGGCTTGCTTGACAGCCTCGGCGGTTTTCTCGATCGCTACCCGGATGTATGGATCGAGTGGACCACTTCGATGTCCGCCGAGGATCCGGCCGATCTCGCCTTAGTGGCCGCTGCCGAGCCACCCCTCGACCTGATTGCCCGGGAGCTGGGCGCGGTCGGTTGGTCCCTCTACGCTAAACGGACGCTCTTGGCCCGCTCCCCAGGCACCCAGGCATTTGGCTGGATCGAGATGGTGGGTTTGCAGCCGGAACAGTCCCTACTTGCCGTCCTTTCGACCCTACGGCAACGGCATCTGCCCCAAGCGCCGAGCGTGGCCCGCTGTGCAGGCGTGGCCGAAGCCCTTTCCTTGGCCCGCGCCGGGGTCGGCGCTGCGGCGCTGCCCTGTCTGTTGGGGGATCAGGATCAACGCCTTGGGCGTTTGCACGGTGCCGAGGTGGAGGCGCAGCCGCTTTGGTTGCTCATGGCCCCGGAAAACCGCCGCACCCGCCGCGTCCGCGCCCTGGCGGACCACCTGCTCGAAACGCTGCACGGCCAAGCGGAGCGCATCCGCGGGAACGGCGGTGCGCTAGGCAGCGCCTGCGCTATTGCGCCCGTAGAAATTCCGCCACCTCGCTGCGCTCCCCGGTGAAGATCACGCGCTGCCGCTTGGCTTTAAGCTGATAGTCGTACATGGGGTCGTAGTAATAAGCCAACAGCAGGCCAATCCAGCGCTCATGCCGGCCGTCGCGGAAGGCGGCGGTCAACGCGGCGCCCGCCTGCTGATGCCGTTTCCCGCCCAAGCGTTTGCGGATGCGGTCCAAGGAGGCTTGCAGGCGCTCCTGCAGGGCGACGGGGCTGAGGCCTTCGGCCAAGGGTGCATCGACGTACTCCGTGCGGATGTGCTCGATGCGCGCCTCCATCGGCGCCTCCAGCAGCACGACGGCGGCTTGCCGCATCTGCGCAAACCAAGCCTCGGGCAGGGAAAGGCGGCCGATGTTGCGGCTTTCGTCCTCCACGATGAGGGTGCGGCCACGGTGCTGGAGATATTTGATCGCCAAGGCGTTTTCGAAGGCGATGGGCGGTGGCTGCCCCTGATCTCGCCCGCCGAAGGCGGAACCTCGGTGTTTGGCCAAGCTCTCCAGG
This sequence comes from uncultured Pseudomonadales bacterium, assembly GCA_958296025.1. Classification (GTDB taxonomy): domain Bacteria; phylum Pseudomonadota; class Gammaproteobacteria; order Pseudomonadales; family Azotimanducaceae; genus Azophilus. The sequence continues at coordinate 2,637,369 of OY282430.1, read as the reverse complement.
TCCACCCCTTGGGGCAGGGACTGAATGATCACGGTCTTGCCCACGCCGGTGCGCCCAGACAGCATCAGCCAGCGCTTGGCGGCGTGTGGCTTGGCGGGTTCGGCCAAGGCGTCCAGGACGTCGATGCAAGTTCTGCGCAACGCCTTGTAGCCGCCCGCCACCCTAGGCGCCGCCCAGCCGGCGTCGCGCAGCCAGGACTGAACGATTGCGGAGCGCAAGCCGCCACGCCAACAACATAGCCAAGCGTCGGGATGGTCGTCGAGAAAGGCCGTCCAAGCGTGGATGCGAGCGTTGCGCACTTCTCCGGACACCAGCGCATGGCCGCGGCGGATGGCTGCGGCCCGGCCGCGCCTCTTGTACAGCGTTCCCACTTCTTGGCGCTCATCATCGGTCAAGAGGGGCAGGTTGACGGCGGCGGGGAAAGCGCCCTTGGCGAACTCCCCCGGCGAGCGCAGATCGATCAGCGGAACTTGGTTCCTCAATAGGTCGGCTGGCGTCATTCCCGCTCAGTCAGGGCACCTGCTCGATGACGGGTTTGCCTTCCCGGAACAGGTCAAGGTGTTGCTGCAGGATATCCAACACATCCTCCCGCTGTGCGTTCATGGCCTCCCGCAGGGCCAGCTCCTGCACACGCACGGCCTCGCTGAAGTCGCCGGTGGCGGCGTAGGTGGCCGCCCAGGTGTCCAGGTACTCGGGCTTGCCTTGCGCCTCCTCGTCCGACTGCATGAGCCGGGTCATGATCCGGTTGGCGAAGCGCCCTCGGCGCAGGCGCTTGAGGTCCGATACGGTGAGCGTCCAAGCCACCTCGTTGATGATGTCCGCTTGATCCGGCGCCGCCTTGGCAGCGTCTCGATACCACCTGTAGGCGGTGCGGAAGTTCTGCTTGGTGGCCACGCCTCGGGCGTGCAGGTTGCCGAGCATGACCATGGCCGCCGGGCTGGCCGTGTTCCGCACTACCTCCTCCAGCCAGCGGACGGCGCGGTCGTCGCTGTTGACGCCGCCGCCCTCCCGCATCAGGTAGCGGGCGTAGCCTAGGCGGGCGGCGTTGTTGTTGAGGACGGCCGAACGCGCAAAGTAGTCCCGCGCCTTGTTCCGGTCCTGTTCCACATGTTGGCCGGCGTAATGCAGGTAGGCTAGGTAAAGCAGGGCGTCGCTGTTGTTCAAATCCCCGGCTTGGCGCAGCAGGGGGAGGGCGGAGGCGGTGTTCTCCGCACCGAACAGGCCGTCAAGATATAGGGCCGCCAAACCGTACATGGCGTTGGACGAACCCAACGCGATGGCCCGCAGGTAGTGCTCCAGCACGTTGTCCAAGGCCGCCTGCCGGTCCTTGGGCGTTTCGGCTTGCTTGGACTTGACGGCATGGATGCGGGCCAGGATGTTGTGGGCGATGACGTTGTCCATGCGTGTGCCCGCCTGCAACCAGCCAGCGGCGTCCTCAATGCGGTCCCGAGCCACCAGCAAGGCGCCGAGGGCGGTTTGCGCCGCCGGGTCCCCTTGCCGGGCCAATATCCCCATGAGGGTCAGCGGGGAGAACTCCTCGCCCAACGCTTGGCTGGGGAACTGCGCCTTAGCGACCTTGTGCAGGCTTTCCAAGGCGAAGTGCAGCGGAAGCAACGGCCCTTCCTGCGGCGGACGGCCCAGCACCATCAACATGAAGGGCGTAGCCTCGTTGGACTTGTAGATGGCGCCCACCGGGTCGAGCCCCTCCGCAAGCAGGTAAAACTGCGCCTCCATCGGTGTGATGGCGGTGTAGGGATCGTCCGCGTCGCCGCTGGCGTCAGCGACCATCGCCGCCTTGATGGTTTTTGCCCAGGCGCTGTGATGGTCCATCGCTTCGGCGGCGTCCACATGATGGTAGAAGCGGCCAAGGGCATAGTGCCCGGACAGGCTGGCGTAGTTCAGGTCCAAGATGGCGCTGCCGAGGGCGCCGAGCTTCAAGGGCTCGTATTCCACCAGGTCCAGGGTTTGGCTTTCCAATTCGATCAGCCGCTCCAAGCGCCCGGCGAAGCCTTCCTTGGCCAGGAATGCGCTGCGCAGCTGGGCGGCGGCGGTCGGGTCGGGGTTGTCGATCACCGCATCGGTGGCTTCCAAGGCCGGCGGAGGCGGTGCGGACTGACAGCCCAACAGCAAGGCGGCCAGCCCAGCGGCCAAGAGAAATTGCAAGTTCCGCATGTCAGTTGTTATAGCACCCTTTGCCGTTGCATGCACGGCGCCAATGGCGGTCGCCTGCGTCAGCTGCCGCCCGCGGCGCTTCCTCCCGGCTCGCACGGTGCGCGTGTGTTGCTTGCCGCAAGCCGCTATGATTCCGCCCGCCAATTGCAGGAGGGTGTCATGATGGCTTTAGCAAACAAGCTCCGCTTGCCCTTGCCGGAACAGGCGTTACCCGGCCGGAATCTGGGCATGGCGGTGCCGGACCGCCACTACGTCAACGGCAATCCCATCCGCGGCCCCTTTGCGGAAGGCCTGCGTCAAGCGCTGTTCGGCATGGGCTGCTTTTGGGGCGCGGAGCGCCTGTTCTGGCGAAGGGAGGGCGTGTTCACCACGGCGGTTGGCTACGCCGGCGGCTTCACCCCCAACCCCAGCTACGAGGAAGTCTGCTCCGGCCGCACTGGCCACACCGAGGCGGTGCTGGTGGTGTACGACCCGGCGGCGGTATCCTTCGACGCCCTGCTGACCATTTTTTGGGAAGGCCACGACCCCACCCAAGGCATGCGGCAAGGCAACGATGTCGGCACCCAATACCGCTCCGCCATCTACCTCCATGAAGGCATGGAGACGGTGCAAGATTCCCGGCGGCTTTACCAGCAAGCCTTGACCACCGCCGGTTACGGCCCCATCACCACGGAAATCGCCCAGGCGCCGCCGTTCTACTACGCCGAGCCTTACCATCAGCAATACCTCGCCAAGGTGCCGAACGGTTACTGCGGCCTCGGCGGCACCGGGGTGCGCTGCAGTGACTGAGGGTTGCGCCATGCGCGTCACGCGGGGCGCCTATTGGGGCGAGGAGCCGAACGTCCTCCGTCCCGTTGACCGCGGTGGCCACCCTGATTGGTGCGGGAGCAGCGCCATTGGCTTTCGGGTGATGCGGGAGCTGAGTCCCTGAAACCGCGCTTGCTGGCGGTTGTCCCCTTTCTGTCGAACGACGGGTTCAATCCATCTCCGTCGGCGGCGTCCAATCCGGGTCCAAGATGCGGAAGAAATCCTTCAGCATTCGGTAGGTCAAGCCCCAGATGAAGTGGCCGCTGGCTAGGCGGTAGCCGTTGAAGGGGGCGGGGGCGCCGTTGATGGGAAAGGTTTGCACTCGGTGCAGGCCGTTGCCGGCCAGCAGGTTCAAGGGCGCCCATAGCACGTCGGCCACCTCGTCGTTCGGGCGCAAGGCGGGGTCACCCGCCAAGGCGAAGGCGTGGGGCGCGATCAACAGGTTGGGGCGCAGGCTGCGGGGGGCGGCGCGATGTTCGTCCAAGGCCCCCAAGTATTCGGCGTCGGCAAGGTTCAGGCCGGTTTCCTCCCAAGTTTCGCGCACCGCAGCGGCCCGCAGGTCGGCGTCCGTTCTGTCCAAGTGACCGCCGGGGAAGGCCATTTGCCCAGACCAAGGGTCCCCCTTCTTTTCCGCCCGTTTGATGAACAGGATTTCCGTTTGCCCGGCACACTCCCGCAGAATCACCGCCACTGCCGCTTGGCGGGCGTTGCGTTTGGCGACGAAGACCTTGCCTTGGTGGTTGGCGAGGCGCTGGCGGATGCCGGATAGGTCAAGCATGACGACGCCTAGGAAAAAGAGAGCATGGACATGGCTGGCGACTTTTGGGACCTGTGGTTGCCGGGCGGAGCGGCATTGATGATACCCTTGCCACCTCGCCACGCTCAACCGCCGTCCCGTGCCTCGAACCCAAGATGCCAATTGCTGCTTTGTCTGCGGCCCGAACAACCCCATCGGCCTCGGCGTGCGCTTTCGCTTGGTGGACGATCTTTGCCAAGGGGAGTTCACCCCGGACGAACGGCATGTCGGCTACCGCAACGTCACCCACGGCGGCATCATTTTCAGCTTGTTGGACGACGTGATGGCCAATTGGCTGTGGCTGCAAGGCTTTGCCGCCTTCACCGCCAAGGCGGACGTCCGCTACCGGGCCGAGCTGCCCGTCGGCGTCGCCGTGCGTCTTGAGGGCCGCTGCCTTGCCCGCAAGGGGCGCTTGGCGCAGATGCAGGGCAAGGTGCTGCGTCAAGACAACGGCGAGCCGGTGGCGGAGGCGACAGCGAGCTTCATGGTGTCCGCCGCCAAGCCTTGATCCGGGTGCAAGCTGGGCTTAGAGAAGAGGCGACGCTGTCCCGATTGGTCCGGCTGCGCCTGCGGTGGGGCCAAATCCAATATTGAGTAAATTTGCTCGATAATCTACTCTCCGCGGCATGGCCTTCCAACGCGAACAGCTGATGCTCAGGTATGCCCGCGACCCAGGCGCAGCTGGCTGCGGCATTTACTTGGTGTTCTGGTTTGGGCGGGTGTTCTGCAAGCGGTCACCGAAGGGGCGCAAGCCGAGCGACGCCGCATCGTTGCCAGCCGATCTGTGCGCCTGCGCCAAGTTGACGCCGGAGGAAAAACGCCGCATCAAGGTGTTGGTGATTGACGTATCACAGCCCGAATAAGGTCGCCGAAAGTTAAGGTGGCCCTCTACCTGTTCGGTAGTAAGCCGGACACGCGGGACAACAGCTCGTCGCCGTTGCTGCACTCCAAGATCCAGTCGCCCACCCTGTCCAGATCATCCTGCGCAGTCAGGCTGTCCAGCAGGCCGGCCAAGCGCTGCGCTGTCCCCTCGCCGAACTTCAGAGCCGCTTGGCGGCGGAGGAGGCGTACGCCAGCCTCGGCGCGGCCCTGCCGGACGCCGCGCTCAACGCCCTGAGCAATGCCGCGTTCAAAGCCTTCAGCCCGCACCTTGGCGTCCCATCTGTCCCAAGCCGCTTCCGCCACCGTCGCCATAACCGCTTCCTCCTTTCTCTCAAGTTCCTCAAAGGCCGGAAAGCCCGAACTGTCGCTGGTTCCGTGCTCCCACAGCGCCCGCGCCCAAGCGTGCAGCGCCTGCCGGAACGCCTCGTTCGCTGCGCCGGGGAAGCGGGCCGCCTCCTCCAGCAGGCGCGGCAGCAACCCATGGGGCGTCCCGCTCGCCTGCAGACGCACCGTCGCCGAAACCCGGTTGTCCAAGGGCCAATCCTCCGCCGGCCTCGCCCCCGAAGTCAAGGCCCCGCCCGCCGCCAGCAGACGATACGCCTGCGGCTGCAACAGCGCCAAGTCCCGCATCATGCGCCGCGAGGGCAGCGGCGCCAAATCGGTCACTTGGCCGGCCGCCGCGACCTGCCCAACAACGGCCTGGGACGGAAAAAGATCCTCAGCGCAGATCTTGCGATGAGAGAGTTGCGCTGTAAGGAAAGCCGCTGTTCATAGGGCTTTCGGGGCGTCCTGAATTATTTTTTAACCCGCTTTTCAGCGGAGAATGCGGGTTTTCGGGCCGCAATCCCCACAAAAATCGGAATTCCCAACCCATCGGAAGTCGGGCGTCGGCGCGGAAAAGCGGCATCGCCAAGGGATTGTCATGGCGGTCTTGATTCTCACAACAGCAAGGACGCCACGCCATGACGATGCCGCAAAGCAAACCACTCTTTTCCTGGGACGATGTCGATGCCCTGCCGGACCTGCAGCGCGTTCGCTTCGTGCTGGACCATCTTCCCGACCAGGACATCATCGCCGCACTGAGCGGGATGCGCGGGCGCGGGCGCAACGACTTCCCCGTGCGGGCCATGTGGAACGCCCTCGTCGCCGGCGTCGTGCTGCAGCACCCCACCGCCGCCGCGCTGCTGCGCGAGATGCGGCGCAGCCCCGCCTTGCTGGAGTTGTGCGGTTTCGAGACCCTGCCGCGACAGTCCGCGCCGGTCGCGCAACTCCGCCGCAACCCCGACACTGGACGCATGGAGCGGGTCGAGAAGCCGCAGCCCATGCGCTCCCCCGTGCCGAACGCCTGGGCCTTCTCCGGATTCATGGCGAACGTGGTGCGACTGGAACTGCGCGCCAAGATGATCTCCAACCTCGTGCCGCGCCTGCGCCGGGAACTCATGAAGGTCCTGCCCGATTGCGGCCGGTTCCTCGGCGCCGACGGCAAGGCCATCCGAAGCCACTCCAGCGGCCTGACGCTCAAGGGCGAAAACCGAACGTCGGACCCCGATGCGGACCGCGGCGTCCACGCCCATGGAGACGTGAGCAAACGCACCGGCAAGCACTGGGAGCGCATCACCAGTTGGTTCGGGTACAAACTGCATCTGATCGGGGACACCCTGCACGAACTCCCCGTCGCCTTCTCGGTGGAGAAGGCGTCCGTGTCGGAGCGGACCGTGCTGATGCGGGACTTGGCCGTCCTGCTGCGCGACGAGCCGACGATGGCCGAGCGACGCGACGAGTTCAACGCCGACCGGGGCTACGACCAAGAGGAGCTCAAGCGCATGCTGTGGGACGCGCACGACATCCGCCCGCTCATCGACATCCGCATGCTGTGGCGAGCGGACTGGGACGCCCTGCCCAAAAAACCGGGCGAACCCCTGATGCGCCCCTTGGATCCGTCCAAAGCGGACAACGTGCTCCACACCGAGCAGGGCCATGTGTCCTGCCGATGCCCCGCCACCGGCACGATGCGCCCCATGGCCTTCCACGGCATCGACGCCCGGCGCGACGCGCTGAAGCACCTGTGCCCGGCCGTCGCCTACGACCTGAAGTGCGAAGGCGGGGCGGCATGCTGCGCCAACGCCGGCGCCGACCCCGACAAAATGGGGCCGACTCGGCGCATCTCCTTGAAACAGGCCAACCGGCGCATCTTCCCGCCCACGCCGCACGGAACCCGCGCCTGGGAAAAGGGCTACGCCAAGCGCACCGCCATGGAGCGCCTCAACGCCCGCCTCGACGACGGCTTCCGCTTCGAGCACCACACCATTCGAGGCAAGGCCAAGATGACCGCCCGCGTCGGCCTGGCGCTGGCCATCATGATGGCGCTGGCGCTGGGAAGCATCAAGGAGGGCGCCCCGGAACGCATGCGCTCGCTCGTCAGAGCGCCGCCCCAAGCCGCCTAAGCCCCACGCAAGCGCCAAATCCGCCCTCTCGAAGCCCGCTTCGGGCCTCCGCTCGGCCGCGCGCCGGGCAAACCGGCGAAATCGCCGCTCCGGACACCCCGAACAAGCGAAAAAACGCCGAAGATGAGCGATTCGGCCCTTGCTCGACCACCTTCCCGCTTGACCAACCTCCGAAATTCCGCCGCAACAGCCCGAAACAATAGCGAAAAAGCCCACAGCGCAACTCCCTCAATGACATCTTGGCCGCAGGGTCGTCCTGCCCGAGATGGTATGATGGGCAAGCCGGCGCGGCTGGCAGTATTAGCTACTGCAATACGGAAGGTTTCAACATGGGCAAGCATTGGGTGCCTAGGCGGTTATTGAGAGGGTTCGCCACAGATAAGGCGCAAGAGTACGTCGTGCAGTACGAAAAAGGCGATGTGCATCCGAAAAAGGTGCCCATCGCTGTCGCGGCGCAAAGCAAGGACGCATTCAGCGAGGAAGTGGAAAGCATCATGGCTTCGGTGGAGGGAATGGCCAGCCCCTTTCTTGACTGCCTGCGGCAAACCGGTCGGCCGCTGTGCATTGACGACGCAGTGAAGCGCTTGTTCTCCATTTACTTATACATGTTTGTTTGGAGACGAGATATGGCGCACATGGATGACATGCTCCGCAAACAGGCGAAGAGGGGAAAGCAAGACATCGCCCGTGAGTTGCAAGATATAGCCGCAAGACATGGCGGCGCAACCCGCCAAACCATTATCGATAAGATGCAGGAACTCGCCCAAAAATTCGCTCAGAACCCCAAGCGGATTTTGGACGACATCTGGGATAGCGGGAATGTGATTAGATTTCTGCTGTACAATATGACTTGGACAATTTTGCAAACACGAAATGAAGCATCCCAATTTGTCGCGCACAGTCGAATGCTGCTCCTGTGCCCAGTCGCCAAGAGAGATGGCATTGCGTCCAAGAACGCCATGCTGTTCATACCGATATCGTCATCTAGGGGGTTACTTCTTAGTTGGCGTGATCAAAGCGACAAAATCAGAATTTTCACAGCTTCTCCAGAAATGGTTGAATTCTTCAATTTGATGGGCGTTGCGGAATCGAGGTTTGCATACGCCCGATCCAACGAGCCGCATCTAAGTCACATGATGTCGGGAGACTTGCAGCCGGAACCGGATACTAAGTTCGATGCATGCGTTGCCGTTGCCTTGAGGGACTGGAATGAATTTTCCAGTCAACTCGGCGCGTTAAAAAAATGGCAAAGTATTCCAGATGGGGTTCGGGATGGATTTGAAAAGGCTGAGAATGCGATATGTATGGCACCAAACGCCCCCTCTAAGGAAGTCCATGCAGGACTCGAAGTGAGCGTACATGATTGGAGTGATAATCCCATGTCTGTCCCGATAGCGCGGGATGTCCCGCATGAACAGTGTGTGCTAGAGCAATGCCTGCATTGCGGGTACGCCAGAAAAACGGACTCTTACGGAAACATCCATTATGAAAACCATGAAAGGCTGCTGTTGAATTGCAAAGATGCCGGCAACTGGTGGGACAACTACGAATGGCCGCGCCTCTAGGTGCCCAAGCCCAGCCCATAGGCGGGGGTGGCCCGCCAAGACGAGAGAGTTGCGCTGTAAGGAAAGCCGCTGTTCATAGGGCTTTCGGGGCGTCCTGAATTATTTTTTAACCCGCTTTTCAACGGGGAATGCGGGTTTTCGGGCCGCAATCCCCACAAAAATCGGAATTCCCAACCCATCGGAAGTCGGGCGTCGGCGCGGAAAAGCGGCATTGCCAAGGGATTGTCATGGCGGTCCCGACCCATAACAGCAAGGACGCCACGCCATGACGATGCCGCAAAGCAAACCACTCTTTTCCTGGGACGATGTCGATGCCCTGCCGGACCTTCAGCGCGTGCGGTTCGTGCTGGACCATCTTCCCGACCAGGACATCATCGCCGCACTGAGCGGGATGCGCGGGCGCAACGACTTCCCCGTGCGGGCCATGTGGAACGCCCTCGTCGCCGGCATCGTGCTGCAGCACCCCACCGCCGCCACCCTGCTGCGCGAAATGCGGCGCAGCCCCGCCTTGCTGGAACTGTGCGGCTTCGAAGCCCTGCCGCGACAGTCCGCCCCGGTCGCGCAAATCCGCCGCAACCCCGACACCGGACGAATGGAGCGGACCGAGAAACCACAGCCCATGCGCTCCCCCGTGCCGAACGCCTGGGCCTTCTCCAGATTCATGGCGAACGTGGTGCAACTGGAACTGCGCCAGAAAATGATCTCCAACCTCGTGCCGCGCCTGCACAGGGAACTGATGAAGGTCCTGCCCGATTACGGACGGTTCCTCGGCGCCGACGGCAAAGCCATCCGAAGCCACTCCAGCGGCCGGACGCTCAAGGGCAAAAACCGAACGTCGGACCCCGATGCGGACCGCGGCGTCCACGCCCATAGGGGCGTGAGCAAACGCACCGGAAAGCCCTGGGAACGCATCATGAGCTGGTTCGGGTACAAGGTGCATCTGAGCGGGGACACCCTGTACGAAATCCCCGTCTCCTTCTCCGTGGAGAAGGCGTCCGTGTCGGAGCGGACCGTGCTGATGCGGGACCTGGCCGCCCTGATGCGCGACGAACCGACAATGGCCGAGCGACGCGACGAGTTCAGCGCCGACCGGGGCTACGACCAAGAGGAGCTCAAGCGCATGCTGTGGGACGCCCACGACATCCGCCCGCTCATCGACGTCCGCATGCTGTGGCGCGCGGACTGGGACGCCCTGCCCACACAGCCTAGCGAACACCTGATGCGCCCCTTGGATCCGTCCAAAGCGGACAACGTGCTGCACACCGAGCAGGGCCATGTGTCCTGCCGATGTCCCGCCACCGGCACGATGCGCCCCATGGCCTTCCACGGCCTCGACGCCCGGCGCGACGCGCTGAAGCACCTGTGCCCGGCCGCCGCCTACGACCTGAAGTGCGAAGGCGGGGCGGCATGCTGCGCCAACGCCGGCGCCGATCCCAACAAAATGGGGCCGACTCGGCGCATCTCCTTGAAACAGGCCAACCGGCGCATCTTCCCGCCGACGCCGCACGGAACCCGCGCCTGGAAAAAGGGCTACGCCAAATCCGCCCTCTCGAAGCCCGCTTCGGGCCTCCGCTCGGCCGCGCGCCGGGCAAATCGGCGAAATCCCCGCCCCGGACGCCCCGAACAAGCGAAAAAACGCCGAAGATGAGCGATCCAGCCCTTGCTCGACCACATTCCCGCTTGACCAACCTCCGAAATTCCGCCGCAACAGCCCGAAACAATAGCGAAAAAGCCCACAGCGCAACTTCCTCGCGATGAGAACGTTTGCATTGAGCTGCTAAGGCTTTTACGGTCTCAGCATCAATGGGTAAAGAACGGCCTCATAAGGGGCGACTTGTTTTGAATCAATTTGGAAGTACAGCCATGAAAACTCAGTACGGATCGGAAGAGAGTAGCTGCACAGTCAAATGTCGAGATTGCGGGGCTGTGTTGCCTAGCGATTGGGCTCGATCAGAAAATCTACTGTGTCCCCGGTGCGGGTCAGATTCCCTCGATGTCAATCTATCGGTTGGCGACTCCGTCGCCAAGCGGGGGTTGGCCAAAGGCAAGGTCAAGGACCCTGGCTACCAGTCGAAGTCGAAGAAGAACAAGCCAGCCAGAGAATTTAAAGTGGGGTCCGAGCCCCAGAAGGGGCGACTTGGAAAGTGGGCCTGGGTTTACCGAGTCATCAATCGACAACACGACAAATACGACGAAAAGGTCACTGACGAGGAAACAGGAGAAGTGCTTCACGAGTGCCATGAACCTCTTTCAGCTCACAGGGGCCACGGCAGTGCTAAACCTGGAACTCGCGGCGAATCGGATTAGGACATCAAGCTACCTGCAGCGCTTCGCTAGCCGTAGTCCTCTCTGGTCATCGGCGGCCTAATCTGTGCGGTCGTCTGCTTGCGATAGGAAATGCCTTGCAAGGCCGCGACAAGCCATCGGCGATACGGCTATCCTTCGATTTGTGCATCCGGCTGGCCGGCGGCCAGTGCGTTCATCCAGGCGAGGCAGAGGTCGCGGGAGCGGTAGCGGCCGTAGGCGGCGGTTTGCTGGCGTTCGACGATGGGGAAGGAGGCGTAGATGTAGCGGATGTCTTCGCGGTCGGTGACGCCATAGAGGTGGAAGAATAGGGCGTCCAGTTTGGCTTGCAGGCGCAGGCGGCGCTCTGCATTCCAAACGAACGGTGGCTTGACGTCGCCAGCGGCATCGACGTAGCCTAGGTCCTTGGCGAACGACGCCATGTCGTGGGCGGTGTAGGTGAGTTCCAAGACGGCGTCGCGGATGATCTCGGCAGCGGTCTTATCGCCGAAAAGAACCTTCTCGTAGCGGTTGGGCGGCACCACGGGAAGTTGTTCGACAATGTACCAATTAAGATGTTGGCCTTGAATTTTCTGCCGCGCCAGATAGTCGTAGATGACTGCGTTCAGGTTTGCCGTCAGCGCGGCCAAGTGGCGTAAGCTGGTTTGAATTGGCACTTGCTGCGGCAACAGAAGGGGCAGTGTGTTGCCAGCGGCGTGCGATGGAATAACGGCGGCAATCATCGAACGGACGTTGGTCGGTGCGGTTACATCCTTAAACGCAAGCGCCCACTGCCCTGCATCGGCGTTGGCGCTCACCCAATACTGCGGCGTTGGCGACCAGCTTGGGTCCTTGTGCTGATCGTCCGTGGCGGCGACCGCCTGGGCTGGTCGGTGTGGATTGGCGGGATTTATCGTCACGTCCGCGGCGCGGTGGTCGTAAGCCTGCACCATCTTGCCTTCGTACAAGGGCAGCCATTCGCCGTTGGGGCTGTCGAAACGGTTGCCGGCCAACGGCCAAGCGCCTTCCCCTTCCTCCAATTCCCGCCGGGTGCGGAACAGCTTGGAGTCGTTGGTCATGTCGAACATGCGTCGGTATTTCACCGGCCAGGTTTTCTGCGGTTGCTCGCCAGACCGGTCCACCAACACCGGGACGCGCTCGTAGATGGCGGTGGTGAGCTGGGCATCGCGGCTGCTGCGGAAGATCGGCGCCGTGCCGGTGTTCGGATTGACGCGGGCGAAGTCCTGCGCCGAAAGATGGAAGCGGCGTCCGCCGGACCCGGGAACGGCGTCCTCTAGGTCGGAGACGCTGTGCAGAAAGAATGCGCACTTGGCCGGCTGCGTTCTTGGGGACCGGCCGGCAACGAATGCGCAGAACTTGAAGGAGGCGTGGACATGCGGAAAGAACACCTTCCTGTTCTCGAAGTCGTACAGAGTCCGCAGCCGTCCTTCCGTCGCCACGGCGCGGAAGAAGGGCGCGGCCGTTTTGTCCGAGGCGATGCCGGAGGGCGTTAGCAGGCCGACGACGCCATCCGGTTTCACCAGCGTCATGGCGCGTTCCACGAACAGGGAGTAGAGGTTGATGTCGCCGCGGCCCAGCAGCGGATAGTCGCCACCGCTGCGCGCCATGCGCAGGGCGGCGTTGGCGCGGTCGTTGGCGGTTTGGAACTCCGCACCCAAGGGGTCGCCGGCGTCCTCCAGTTCGCGGATCATGCGCTTGCGGTGGGCGGCGCGCTGCGCCAAGGCGATAGCCGGCCGCCGCGCCGCGAACCACTCCACCTGCTGCATCTTCATGCGATCCCAAGGCGGATTGCCGATGACCGCGTCGAAGCCGCCAATGCGCCCGCCATCGTCCGCCAACCTGGCATCCTCCCAATCGCGCCACACGCCGGGGAAGGTCACCTGCCAATGCAGGAAGCGCTCCTCGCCGGCCAGTGAGCGAGCTTGCCCCAGCAGGTTGCCGAAGCGGGCCGCTTGCGGCGAATCGTCCAACGGCGCGTCGCCGGCGGCGATGGCGACGGGATCGCCAAAGGCGCCCGCCAGCCAGGAACCCACCGCAAATTTGTCTTCGCTGGTCGGTTGCAGCCAATCTAGGGCGTGCAGCACGGAAAGGAAGTGACGCAGCGGCGCGGTGCCTCGCTCAATGTCGGAAAAAAGGGTGGAGGACCGCTCCGCTTCGTCGATCTCGGCATCGGCAAGCGCCTCCAGATGCCGCATGGGGTTGGCGGCGGCGAGCGCCCGCTTCAGGGGTTCCTTGATGAACAAGGCGACGCCGGCGGCCTCCGCCTGCGCCTGCGCTGTCCGCACCCAGCAACCGAACAGGCTGTCGCCGCAACGCAGGTGATGATCCAGAAAACTCAAGGGTGCCCCTACCGTGAAGGTGTGCAGCCACAGGGACACCTTGGCCAGTTCCACCGCCATCGGGTTCTTATCGACGCCATAGATGCAGCGCTTGAGCACCATGCGGCGCACGATCTGCCGGTCGTCCAGATGGGCCGGGTCGAGGCGCCAGCCTTGGGCTGCGGCGTTTTCGGTGATGGTCTTGCGGATGGCGGCGACTTCCTTGGCTACGGGCGAGGCATAGCCCGGCGCTTCGCTGGCTTCGGCCAGCGCGAAGATCACGCGGTCACTCAAGAGGTCAACCAGATTGACCAGGAAATGGCCGGAGCCCATCGCCGGGTCGCAGATTTTCAGATCGAGAATCGCCTTGGCCGGATCCACCGCCGCGAGGTCCTTGGCGGCGTCGGCCGGCAACTCTTGGACTTTGGCGCGGAAGGCCGCCAAGCGCTCCTCAACCAGTGGTTCGACGGTTTCGGCAAGCAGAAGGCGCACCAAGTCGTCCGGCGTGTAGTAGCTGCCGGAGCCCTTGCGGGCGAATATGTTGGGGCGCACGGCGATGCCGCCGGCCGCGTCGGGCACCACTTCGTGCTCCAGCAGGCGCTCATAGATGGAGCCGAGTTGCTGCACGGAGAGGCTGCGGTAGTTGATGTAGCGGCGTTCGCCGCCGGCCGGGGACTGCTCGAAGGAAAGCGCGTCCACCACCTCCGCGAGGACCGCATTGGGGAGTTGAATTCGATTCAGCAACGGGGCGCCGCCGGCGTCGAACAAACCGCCGTTGTAGGGCGGCAAGCCGAAGGCGGGGTCGCCTTTGTCGATCACGCGGGCGAGGTCCTGCAAGGCGTGGTAGTAGCTAGTGGCGGTTTCCGAAAACGCTTGGCCTTCCTCCTTGCGCCGCCGCACCTCATCGCGTACGCGCTGCCGGAAGCCGATGTTGGCGTAGGCGTGGTCGTTTACGGGCAGCAGGCTGCGGTCTTCGGCGTAGAGAATGAACAGCAGGCGGTAGAGCAGCACCAGCGCGGCGTGGCGCACTGCCGCCAAATCAGCCTCCGGCGCGGCCCGGGCAATGGCGCCCGCGAGATCGGGGAAGACGCGGTCGAAAACAAGCTGCGACAGATCCTCGGCGATGCGCTGCTCGAAGTAACGGCCCTCCTGCAGGGTGCGTTCGTGCAGGTTGCGGCCGGCGACGTCACGGTCCGAAAAGGCGCGGCGGTGGAAGAACAGGGCGAACAGCTTCAGGGCGTGGCGGCGTTCGTCCGCGCTTGCCTGGAACAGGCCGTCGTTGTGGCCGGGCAAGTCCAGCGCCGCCGCTAGGTCGATCTCGAAGAACTGGTTGGCCACCGAACGCGCCCCTTGCCAGTACAGCCGCCATTGGGCACCGTTGGTGAGAATGCCCCAGCGCAAACCACCATCGGTCAGGTCGTCCGCACGGCGCAGATAGCGGAGCATCTGCGAAGACGGCGCCAAGGCTTCGCCACGCCGCCCGGAAGCGCGGTCCAGGGGCCGCAGCCAACGCTTGGACTCCACCAGAGCGGTGCCGATGGCGTAACGAGCCGGTCCTTCGGCCAAGCTCAGCGCCCGGCGCTTGACCCCGTCGTCCGCAAACAGCAAGCCGTCCGGCACGTCTGCGCGGCCGGTGAAGCTTAAGTTCTGCTGCCGCAGGCTGGCGGTCCAGCCGAGGCTGGCGAGAACCGGCCAGATCAAATCGTCTTCGGTGTGGCTTTCGTTGGCGCGGAATGCGCCGCCGCTGGCAAACGGTTCAATGATGCGCTGCGCTTCGGCGATGAAGGCGTCCAGCGCTTCCTCGCCGAGCGCACTCCATTCCGGCAGTTCGCAGATGGATTCCTGAAGGTAGTCCGGTGGGAACAGGCCGCCGTGCAGGACAGGTGCTGCGTTTGCCGTGCTGCCCACGCTGTTCATTCCACGCAATCTATTGATTATAAATAGATTTTTTCGTAACGCTGGCGAAATTGGACTAACCGGCGGGGTAGCGGCGCACCAGCCAGTCCAGCATCAGGCGGTTGGTTTGCTCCGGTTCCTCCTGTTGGATCCAGTGGCCGCACTCCAAGGTTTGCACCTCCAAGTCCGGGGCGATGCTCGGCAGGGTTGCGGATTGGGGCACGATGTCGTAGCGGCCGTAAATCATCAGGGCCGGCTGCTCCACCCGCTCCGGGTAGCGCCCCAGGATTTCCCAGTTGCGGGTGAAGTTGCGGTACCAGTTGAGGCCGGGGGTGAAGCCGGAGCGCCGGAAGCTGTCCACAAACACGGCCAGTTCCGCCTCGCTCATCATCAACTCGCCGGCAGGGGCGTCCGTTTGCGCCAAGTGGATGAGCGCCATGCCGGGTTGCGCCGCCGGCATGGGGGAGCGCCAGTGGCCGGTGCGATACAGGTTGCGCAGAAAGCGCTCCGGGTCCGCGTCGAAGGCGGCGTCCGCCACGCCGGGCTGCCGGTTGAAGTGGACGATGTAGAAGTCCGGCCCCAACTGCTCCTCCCAAGAGCCCACCCAGTCGCGCTTGCCCCGAACTAGGAAGGGCACGCTCAGGTTGATCAGACCGGCCACGCGCTGCGGATGCATGACGGCCAAGGCCCAGACGACGAGCGCCCCCCAGTCATGGCCGACGAAGAGGGCGTCCTCGTAGCCGAAGTGGTCGAGCAGGGCGATGAGGTCCCCGGTGAGGTGCTCCATGTCGTAGTCGGCCACAACCCAGGGCTTCGACGAGCGGCCGTAGCCCCTTTGGTTGGGCACGATCACCCGGTAGCCGGCCGCCGCCAGCGCTGGCACCTGATGGCGCCAGGAAAAGGCGTGCTCCGGCCAGCCGTGGCAGAGAACGATGGGCCGCCCGGCACCGGCGCAGAAAACCTCCAGTTCGATGCCGTTCGCCTCGATAGGCGTGCTGTGGGGAAATTCCTTCATCGACTTGCCTTGTTTTCGTTGAGAGTTTTGCGGGGTTCACGGCGGCCCGGCGGCCTGAGACGGGTTGGCGGCTTTCAGCCACCCTAGCCACAGGAGACCGAGGATAAGGTCAACACACCCGACCACAGCCAAACCCGGGGCGGCGCCGGCCAGCAGCCATAGCCCTAGCGTGATGGCGAAGACGCCCAACTTACCGAGGGCGGCCACCGCCAAAAGCGGCTGCGCCGGTCTTGGCTGTAGGGCCAGCCAGGCGTAAACGCAACCGAATAGCGCCACCAGAAAGGCTGGCAGTGCCGCATAGAGCGGGTCCACTGCCGCCGGCAGGTGGAGTTGTTGGCCTAGCCACCCGCTCGGGCGGGCCAGCACATAGGCCGCGCCTAGGTTCAGCGGAAAGCTGATCCATAGGGACATCCGCAGCAGGATGTCGATGACCAGAGACCGGCCCGCCTCAGCCATGGCGTGCGGCCCTCAGGTCAAGAGGCGCATGTGTGCGCATCGTTGCGCTATCATGCTCTCCCGCAACGGCGGTGCGCAGCCTAGCGTTGCGCTCCCCGCGGGGGCGCATGGCGAGGCGGCCGCTGCGGTCGTCAGCGGCGCTTGCTCAGCGTCGGTGGGGGCAGCGATGCGTTGACCTGCGGGCGGATTGTCGCACTTTGGGTGCATCTTTTTAGAACAACACACTAACGGACGATGAGCAAGCACAAAGGCCCTCGCCCCACTGGCTTCGACACCTTGGCGCTGCATGCCGGGCAGGCACCGGATGCGGCCACTGGCGCTCGGGCCGTCCCCATCTATCAGTCCGCCTCCTTCGTGTTCCCGGATTCGGACTTCGCCGCCGGGCTGTTCAACATTGAGCGGGCGGGGCATGTCTATTCGCGCCTTTCCAATCCCACCAACGCGGTGCTGGAGGAGCGCATCGCCGCCTTGGACGGCGGGGTTGGCGCCATCGCGACAGCCAGCGGGCAGGCCGCCATGCACTTGGCGGTGGCGACGATTTGCTCAGCGGGGGACCATATCCTGTCCAGCCGCTCCTTGTATGGCGGCACCCACAACCTGCTGGAATACACGCTGCCGCGCTTCGGCATTGAGACGACCTTTGTCGATCCACGGGATCCTGACGCCTTCGCCGCCGCTGTCCGGCCCAACACCCGCTTGCTGTTTGGGGAAATCCTGGGCAACCCTGGGCTGGAGGTGCTGGACGTGCCGGCGGTGGCGGAAGTGGCGCACGCCAAGGGGCTGCCGTTGTTGGTGGACGCCACCTTCACTACGCCCTACCTTTGCCGCCCCATCGACTTGGGCGCCGATCTGGTCATGCATTCCGCCACCAAGTTCCTCAGCGGTCATGGGGTGGTGATCGGCGGGCTGCTGGTGGATGGCGGCCGGTTTGACTGGGCCAGCGGCCCGCATCCCACCATCAACGAACCCTACGCCGGCTTTCATGACCTGGTGTTCGGCGAGGAGTTCGGCCCCGCCGCGTTCATCACCCGCGCCCGCAAGGAGGGCATTCGCGATTTTGGCGCCTGCATGGCCCCCATGACCGCCTTTCAGATCCTGCAGGGCTTGGAGACCCTGCCGCTGCGGATGGCGCGGCATGTGGCTAACGCGCAGCAGGTGGCGGAATTTCTCGCGGACCATCCTGCGGTGGCGTCGGTGGGCTACCCCGGCTTGGCGGATCATCCGGACCATGAACTCGCCAAGCGGCTGCTGCCCAAGGGCGCCGGGGCGGTGTTCAGCTTTACGATCAAGGGCGACCGGGAAGCCGGCAAGGCCCTGATAGAAGCCCTGAACATCTTCTCCCATTTGGCCAATGTGGGAGACGCCAAGTCTTTGGTTATCCACCCGGCCAGCACCACCCATCACCGCATGGACGCCGCGGCCTTGGCGGCGGCCGGCATCGGCGAGGGGTTGATTCGGCTTTCCATCGGTCTTGAGGATGCCCACGACCTGATCGGCGATCTGGCCCGCGCCTTGAACCGGGTGAAGAGGATGCTGGGGGCATGAAGCTTCGCTGGCGGCTGCCTAGGGCGCCAAGGCGGGGGATGGTAGGGTGACGACGATGGTGTCGGCATGAGGTTCCAAGTGGATGGCGAGAACGTCTTTGCCTCCACGGGCACCGGCGTCCACGAGACGGGGCGGGCGGCGGTGGTGTTCATCCACGGGGCCGGCATGGATCACAGCGTTTGGGTGATGCCGGCCCGCCACTTCGCCCGCAATAGGCTGAACGTTTTGGCCCCGGACCTGCCGGGCCACGGTCGCAGCGAAGGCCGAATGCTGACCTCCATTCCAGACATGGCCGCTTGGGTGGTGCGGGCCATGGACGCCGTCGGGTTGGACCGCGCCGCCGTGGTGGGGCATAGCATGGGGGCCCTCGTCGCCTATGCGCTGGCGGCGCGGCATCCGGACCGTTGCCGGGCCTTGGCGCTGTTCGGGCCTTCTGCGCCCATGCCGGTCACCGATGCGCTGCTCAACGCCGCTGCGGATGACGACCACGCCGCCATCGACATGGCCAACAGCTGGAGCCACAGCCCCCAGGCCCGGCTGGGCGCCAACCAAAATCCGGGGCTGTGGATGCTCGGCGGCGGTGAACGCCTGCTGGAAACCGCCGCCCCCGGCGTCTTTCATGCGGACCTGAACGCCTGCAACGGCTTCGACCCGGATGCCGACACTGGACCAGTGCGCTGCCCCGCCTTGGTGGTTGTGGGCGAAGCGGATCAGATGACGCCGGCCCGGGCCGGCATCGCGGTCAGCGAACGGTTGGCCCAGGCAAGGGTGTTGCGGCTGGCCGGCTGCGGCCACGCCATGCTCTCGGAGCAGCCGAACGCCGTGCTGGACGCACTGATTTCCATCGTGCCCTAGCTCGCCGATCCATGCCCAAGCCTTTGCGCTTTGCCGCAATGCGCCACGCCGCCTCCTGTTTCGTCGAACAATGTTGTGAGCGGTCACTAGGCGCTCCACACGCGAATCACCGGGAAAGCGTCCTCCTTGCAGCGGTTCCCTTGGGCGAATTTCCCGCATGGGGATGATGCAAGCGGCTGGCGGATAAGTACACTTGTTTGCGGACGGAAAGCTAGGAGGCACCCATGTCCGAATTACTGTTCGCTGGCGCACTGTTTCTGGCCACCCATTTGGGCATCAGCAACTCCCCATTGCGGCCGATGTTGATGCGGACGCTGACGGAGCGGGGCTACCAAGGCCTGTACTCCTTGGTGGCGTTGGTCACGGTGGTTTACTTGGTGATGGCCTACAACGACGCGCCTCGGCTTGAGTACCTGTGGAATCTGGATCCGCGCCTGTATTGGGTGCCGAAGCTGCTGATGCTGCCGGCCTTCGTTCTCTTCGCCGGGGGCCTCAAAGGAGCCGCGCAAACGGCCTCCCCCTTGCCGGGCTGCGCTACGGATGAGGCGGCGTTGGCCAAGCTGACCAGCGGCATCAATCGGGTGACGCGCCATCCGGTGCAGTGGGCCTTCATCCTGTGGGCGGCCTCCCACATCATCGCCAATGGCGACGCAGTGTCGGTGGTCTTTTTCGCGGTCTTCCTGCTCCTTTCCGCGGTCGGCTCCCTGTTCGCGGACCGCAAGAAGGCGGCAGCCTACGGGGAGGACTGGCAAGCCTTTGCCGCCGCCACCTCCCACCTGCCCTTTGCCGCCGTCGTTGCCGGGCGCAACAAAATGGCTTGGGGGGAACTAGGCGTCCCCAGCGCCTTGGGCTTGGCGCTATACATTGGCGTCTTTTGGGGCCACGAGTGGCTGTCCGGTGTCGGCATTTATTGGTGACTGCTGACTGAAGCACGGACCTCCAGGAAGCCTGCACGTTTGGAGGGTGCCCAACCACTGAGCGCTATGCTCGCCAGGATTGGCGTGAATAGCGGCCCGCTTTGGTCAAAATCGGTTTTAGGGCTTGAAAAGTCAGGCCAAGTCCATATCTTTGCGCACCGTTGCCCGTCGTAAAGCCCGACGACGGCGGCGTGGCGTGGCGGACACCTTGGCCGTCGCGTCGGTGTGTTGGGTTCGGGCGTTAGGGATTGTTGATGATCGAGGCAGATCGGTTGACGCGCCGCTACGGTGACTTCGTGGCGGTGGATGAGGTGTCCTTTTCCATAGAGCCCGGGGAGATCGTGGGGCTGCTCGGCCCCAACGGCGCCGGCAAGACGACCATCATGAAGATGCTGACCGGCTTCCTGGAGCCGAGCAGCGGCCGGACGCTGGTCAATGGCGTGGAGCTGGAGCAGGACCCGGCTGCCGTGCAGGCGCAGTTGGGCTATCTGCCGGAGAACCTGCCCCTGTACCCTGAGCTTTCCGTGGTGGACTACTTGGCCCATGCCGCCGGGCTGCGGCAAATAGAAGACGTGCGCGGCGCGGTGGTTGCAGCCATTGAGGCCACCGACCTTGGCGAAAAAGCCTTGGATCCCATCAGTACGCTGTCCCGAGGCTTTTGCCAGCGGGTCGGCGTCGCCCAAGCCATTCTGCACAGGCCCCGCTTTTTGATTCTGGACGAACCCACCAATGGCCTCGACCCGGGCCAGACCCAAGACATGCGGCAATTGGTGCGGGACTTGGCGCAGTCCGCCACTGTCATTCTCTCCACCCACATCATGCAGGAGGTCAACGCCATCTGCGACCGGGCCTTGATTCTGCGCAACGGCGCCCTAGTGCTCGATGAGCGGCTCAAGGACCTGCAACAAGCCAACGCCTTGCGTTTGCGCACGGATGCGACCGTGCCGGTGGCCTCCTTGGTCGGCGGTGCGTCCGGCTTGGGGGAGGGCGCTTGGCTGCTGCAGGTGGATGGGGACTTGGACGCCGCCGCCGACCAAGCCGCCAAGGCCCTGCTGGGCGCCAATGCGCCGATCTATGAACTGGCCCCGCAGCAGCGGGACTTGGAGACCCTCTTTCGGGAAGTCAGCGAAGGAGCAAGCTCATGAGCTTTCAAGTCATGCGCCGAATAGCGGCGAAGGAGCTCACCCTCTTCTTCGCCTCGCCCACGGGCTACCTGTTCCTGGCGGCCTTTTTGGCCGTCACCCTGTTCGTCTTCTTTTGGGTGGAGGCCTACTTCGCCCGCAATGTCGCCGATGTGCGGCCCATGTTCGAATGGATGCCGGTGATGCTCATCTTCCTCGCCTCGGCGCTGACCATGCGCCTGTGGAGCGAGGAACGGCGCACCGGCACCATGGAGTTCGTCTTCACCGTGCCGGCCCGCACTTGGGAGTTCGTCGTCGGCAAGTTCATCGCCTGCCTGTGCCTGTTGGCCATCGCTCTGCTGTTGACTCTCCCCTTGCCCATCAGCATCAGCTTCCTGGCGGACTTGGATTGGGGGCCGGTGCTCGCCGGCTATGTGGCGGCCTTCCTGCTCGGCGCCGCCTATGTGTCCATCGGCCTGTTCGTCAGCGCCCGCACGGACAGCCAGATCGTCAGCTTGATCCTGGCCAGTTTCGCCTGCGGCCTGTTTTACTTGCTTGGCAGCCCGGTGCTCACGGACTTGATGGCCAGCGGCCTGGCGGACTTCTTCCGCGCCTTGGGCTCCGGCGCCCGCTTTGAGGCCATCACTCGGGGCGTCGTGGATCTGCGGGACCTTTATTATTATGTGTCTTTGGCGGTCGTCTTCCTGGCCCTGAACGTCTATGGCTTGGAGGTGCAGCGCTGGGCGCGGGACGGTGCAAGGGTGCGGCATCGCGCCTGGCAGCTGGGCACCGGTCTGCTGGTGGCCAATCTTCTGGCCGCCAACTTCTGGTTGCACAGCCTCTCGGGCCTGCGCTTGGACGTCACCGAAGGCCGCATCTACTCCATTTCCGAGGCCACCCGCAGTTATCTCAAGCAGCTTCGGGAGCCGCTCTTGATTCAAGGCTACTTCAGCGCCAAGACCCACCCCCTGCTGGGTCCCCTGGTGCCGCGAATGCGTGACTTGCTGGCGGAGTACGAGGTGGCTGGCGGGGGCAAGGTCAAGGTGCGCGTCATCGACCCGGCGGAGGATCCGGAACTGGAGGACGAGGCCAACACCAAGTATGGCATCCGCCCGGTGCCCTTTCAGGTGGCGGACCGCTACCAGTCGAGCCTAGTCAACTCCTACTTCGACGTGCTGGTGAGCTACGGCGACGAGTACGAGGTGCTTGGCTTTCGCGACCTGATCGAAGTGAAGGTGGCTGGCGAGGCGGACCTCGACGTCCAGTTGCGCAACCCGGAGTACGACCTCACCCGCAGCATCAAGAAGGTGCTGTACGGCTTTCAGGGGGGCAGCAGCGTCTTCGCCAACATCCAAGAGCCGGTGGCCTTTAGGGGCTACCTGTCCGAGGACGCCAAGCTGCCGCCGGCCTTGGCCGAATACCGCGCCGTGCTGAACGAAGTGCTCGATGAATTGGTGGCGGAAAGCGACGGCAAGCTCAGCGTGGAAGTCCTCGACCCGGAGGCCGGAGACGGTGCCTTGGCCCAGCAAATCGCCGAGCAATACGGCTTTCAGCCCATGGTGGCCAGCCTCTTTGACACCAACTTCTTCTACTTCTACCTCACCCTTGTCGGTGGCGACACCGCTGTGCAAGTGGCCCTGCCGGAGGCGCTTTCCGCCGAGGCCACCAAACGCGGCATTGAAGAGGGGCTGAAGCGCTTCGCCACGGGGCTGCTGCGCACTGTCGCCTTGGTGACGCCGCCGCCCCCGCCCCCGCACATGGCCCAACAGGGCATGGTCGGCAACCAGTTCAACCAGCTGCGGGGGATGCTGGCCAACGACTTCAACGTGGAGGCCGCGGACCTTGCCGAGGGCTTGGCCCCAGAGGCGGCGGACCTAGTGATCGTGGTTGATCCGCAGGGCCTGTCGCAGAAGCAAGTGTTCGCTTTGGATCAGTTCTTGATGAAGGGCGGCACTGTGGCGGTGGCGTCCAGCCCCTTTGCGGCGAACTTCGGCGTCCAGTCCCTAAGCGCCGCGCCGCGCATGACGGGTCTGGAGGAATGGCTGGGGCATCAGGGTGTCAGTATCGGTGAATCCCTGGTGATGGATCCGCTGAACGCCGCATTCCCCGTGCCGGTCACCCGGCGCACCGGCGGCTTCACCTTCCAAGAGCTGCTGATGCTGGACTATCCCTACTTCCCGGACATTCGGGCGCCGAACCTCAACCCGGACTCGATCATCACCTCCGGCCTGCCGCAGGTGACCTTGGCCTGGGCGTCGCCCATCGAACTGGATGCCGAGATGAATGCCGGCCGGCAGGTCACCGAACTGCTCAGGACCTCGCCGCAGAGCTGGCTTTCCACCTCCACCGACGTGACGCCCAAGGTGAACGAGGCGGGCTTAAGCGCCTTCACGCCGGATGGCGATCAGGCGAGCCGCTTGGTCGGGGTGATGTTGGGCGGCCGCTTTGACTCCCTTTTCGCCGGTCAGCCTTCACCGTTGTTGGAGGAGGATGAGGAGGAGGAAGCCGCCGAGGATGAATCCGCCGGTGACGCGGAGGCTGCGGAAGAGGAGGACAGCCTCGGCGTGGTCACTTCGGTCATCGAACGCTCCCCCGAATCGGCCCGGCTGTTCGTGTTCTCCTCCAACGGCTTCCTGGCGGATCAAACCCTGCGCATGATCGGTTCGGCGGACGGCACCCTGTACGGTAATTCGGTGCAGCTGATGGTGAACGTGGTGGACTGGGCCTTGGAGGATGAGACGCTGTTGGGCATTCGCGCCCGCGGCAACTTCAACCGTACTCTGCCGCCCTTGGACAACGATCAGCAGACCCTGCTCGAGTACCTCAACTACGGCTTGGCCCTGGTTGGCATCGCCTTGGTGTTCTTCCTGCACCGGCGGCGCATGGCCGGGCAAGCGCAAACCTACGGCCAGTGGCTTGCGGGAGAAGCGGCATGAACAAGCGGATTGGATGGCTGGGGGGCTTGCTGGCGGCGCAGCTGCTCATCGTTGCCGGCGTCTTGGTTGGCGGCGCAGCGGGTTCGGAAGAGGGTTCCGAACGTTTCCTGATCTTCGAGCCGGCAGCGGTAAGCAAATTCACCGTCGCCGACGCGGACGAGTCGGTGGCGTTAACGCGGGAAGGAGATGGCGGGGACGCCGCTTGGCGGCTGCCCGGCGGCCTGCCGGCCGACGGCGACAAGCTGGATGAGGTACTAGGCAAACTGGCCGATATGGCCGCGCCTTGGCCAGTGGCCACCAGCAGCGACAGCGCCGAGCGCTTTGAGGTGACGGAAAGCGCCCATCAACGGCGCCTGACGCTTGAGAATGACGAAGGGGTTCTGGCGGACTTCTTTCTTGGCACGTCGCCGGGCTACCGTCGCGTCCATGCCCGCGCCGATGGCGAAGACGAGATTTACAGCTTGGACTTCTCCAACTACGAGGCCCCAACTGACGCCGACCAATGGCTGGACAAGACCCTGCTGGCCAGCGTCGGCGAGCCCTCCAGCATCGTCTTGGAGCGTACGGAAGGCGCTTGGCGCCTGACCCGTCAGGAGGAAGACTGGCTCATCGATGAGGCCCCAGCGGACGCCGAAGCCGCCGACAAACTGGTCCGTCGCTTCAAGGACCTGCGCGTTCTCGGCAGCGCCGCCGAGACGGGAGAAACCGCCGGTGCCTTCGTCGTGGCCGACGACCAGGGCGAACACCGCCTAACCCTGTTCCACGACGAAGAGGAAGATGAATATAGCCTAGCCTCAGGCCGCGTCGAAGGCCGCTTTGAACTGGCGAGCTACGTTGCCGAGCAAATGTTGGTGGACGCCGCCGACCTAGAGGCCAAGGAGGACGAAGGGGGCGAAGACGGTGAGGAAGGTGAAGCGGGTGACCTCAGTGGCGCTGGTGGCGTCAGCACAGCTGATGACCCGCTTGCAGCTGGTGACGGCTGATGTGATGAAGCGCGGCCCCAGCTAGGGGCGCCGTTTCCCAAATTCGCCCATGACGCGGAGAATTTCGGCCTACGCAGGAGTAGCCGAAGTTATTTCCTGAGCTCGTCGTTGCATCTCATGACGAATTCCGGCCTAGGTCCGACAGGCTGCTAGGGGCTGTTCCGGGAGAAGACGATGCGCCCCGCCAACAGGGTCATATCGACCTTGATTTCGTGGACGCTGTGCGGCGGCACGGCAAAGAGGTTGCGCTCCAACACGATGAGGTCCGCCTGCTTGCCGGGCGCGATCACGCCGACCTCCCGTTCAAGGCGCAGTTGGCGGGCGGCGTTGACCGTATAGCCGGCCAGCAGGTCGTTCAGGGCCATGCGTTGATCGGCGGGGGGCAGCGGCGGGCCTTCCTTGGCGCCCGGGCGGCGGCGGGTGTGGCCGATTTCGATGCCGTGCAGCGGCGAGGTCTGCGGGAAGGGCAGGCCGGTGGCCGGATAGTCGGCGCCGAAAGCGACCAGCGGCGCGGCCTCCCAAAGATCCCGCAGCAGCATGACTTGGGTGCCGCGTTCGTCGTCCAGCAAACGGGAGTAGAGCCCGAGGGTGCCGCTTAGGTCGTGGGCCCAGTGGGGCGTGGTTTGGATCATCACGTCCAGCGCCCGCAGGCGGCGCAAGTCCTCCGGCGCGGCCAACATGGCATGGGCGACGGTGACGCGGCTGTCCGATTCGGCCACCGCCTTGCGGGCGGCGGCCACGGCGTCTAGAGTGACCCGCAAGGTGCGGTCGCCGATGGCGTGGATGTGGGCGTCCAAGTTGGCCCTTCGCAGGGCGGCGAGAAACCGACCAAACGGCTCGCCGGACAGCAGCACCGCACCGCTGCCGCCGGCGGCGTAGGGTTTGATTACGGCCGCCGTTTCGCCTTCAATGGTGCCGTCGTTGGGAATCTTCACCGTGTGCAGGTCTATCAGGTCGGAAGCGAAGTCCCGGCGTATTGCGGCGAGGCGCTCGGCCATGTCCTCCGCCTCGTCTGGGCTGTTGAGGTAGGAGCTGGTGCGCAAGCGCACCGGCAAGTCCCCATCCCGTTGCATGGCGCTGAGCGCCTTTAGGGCGTTGCGCAGCAAGGTGTCCCCGCCGGGAATGCCGGCGTCGAACACCGTGGTGATGCCCATGGCGGAGTAGCTCGGCAGCATGGCGGAGTAGGCGGCGCGGAAGTCCTCCACCGAACCGATGCCGAACAGCGGCACCAAGGGCCAGAAGGCGTTGCCCTCGACCATCCAGCCGGTGGGTTCGCCGTTCTTGTCGCGTTGATAGTAATGAACCCCGGGCAGGGGGTCGGGGGTATCCTTGGTGATGCCGGCCACTTCCAGCGCCTTGCTGTTCACCCAGGCGCTGTGCGCGTCCAGGGCGATGAGCATCACCGGCCGGTCGGGCACCACGGCGTCCAAGTCCTTGCGGTAAGGCCCCTTCACGCCGGCGGCGTTGACGGCGGTGTTCAGGGCGCTTGGGAAGCCGAACCCGAACAGCACCTCCTCGTCGGGATGGTCCTTGGCGTAGGCCGCCAGCGCCGCTTGTACATCGGCCACGGTTTGGGTGCCGATGACCTGCAGCTTGGAGTTGAGCAACCCGGCCACGGCGGGGTGGGAGTGGGTCTCGATGAAACCGGGCAGCAGCATTCGGCCGGCCAGATCAAACTGCTTGGCGCCGCCGCCAGCCCGCTCCGCTGTCGCTTCGCTGGCCCCGACAGCTTCGATGCGTCCGCCACGGACCAGCACAGCTTCGGCTTCAGGACGGGCTGGATCCGCCGTCCAAACCACGCCGTTGACGAATAGGATGTCCTCAGCAGCAGCGGCACTCCAAGCCGCGCACATGCCCAACAACACAAGGTGCAGCTTTCCACCGTGCAATTTCATCGGTCCAACCGCCTTTGTCGAGGATGGCATCTTAACCCCAAATGGCGATTCGAGCCGACCATGGCAGGCTTCGCCTTGACCGGGCCCCGACCCGAGAGGTGGTCCTACTTTTTGAGACAGTCCGTGAAGGTGTGCTCCGCAGCAGATAAGAGGCATGTGGGATGGGGAAGCGACGCCGGCTCACGGCGGATTTCAAGGCGCGGCCCTGTGCTGCTGGGTGCCGGGCGTTTCCGCGGCTACGGTCTATGTCGATCGGTGGGGCACTGAGGCCGAGTCTGCGACCAGCTCCCGTTCGGTAAGAAACAACCACCCTCCGCGAAGGGGACCCAAGGAAAGGCAAGCAGTGCGTCAATCCCAGCTGAGCGCGGCGGCGCCTTGGTAGTCGATCACCCGGGTTTCAAAGAAGTTCTTTTCCTTCTTAAGGTCCATGATCTCGCTCATCCAGGGGAAGGGGTTCTTGACGCCGGGGAAGGGGGCGCCGAGGCCGATCTGGGCGAGGCGGCGGTTGGCGATGAACTGGAGGTACTCGGCCATCATGTTGGCGTTCATCTCCAGCACGCCCCGGGGCATGGTGTCCTTGGCGTAGTCGATTTCCAGCGCCATGCCATCCAAGATCATTTCTTGGGCCATCTTTTGCATGGAGGCGTCCCAGAGATGGGGGTTCTCCAGCTTGATCTGGTTGATGACGTCGATGCCGAAGTTCACATGCATGGACTCGTCGCGCAGGATGTACTGGAACTGCTCGGAGGTGCCGGTCATCTTGTTGCGCCGACCCATGGAGAGGATCTGGGTGAAGCCGCAGTAGAAGAAGATGCCTTCCAGCACGCAGTAGTAGGCGATGAGGTTCTTCAACAGCGTCTGGTCGGTTTCCGGGGTGCCGGTGGTGAAGGTCGGGTCCGAGATTTCCTTGGTGTACTGCAGGGCCCAAGCGGCTTTGCGGGCCACGGAAGGCACCTCGTGGTACATGTTGAAAATCTCCCCTTCATCCATGCCCAAGGACTCGATGCAGTATTGGTAGGCGTGGGTGTGGATGGCCTCCTCGAAGGCTTGGCGCAGCAGGTACTGCCGGCATTCCGGGTTGGTGATGAGGCGGTAGATGGCCAGCACCAGGTTGTTGGCCACCAAGGAGTCCGCCGTGGAAAAGAAACCTAGGCTGCGCTTGACGATGAGGCGCTCATCCTTGGACAGGCCATCCGCAGTCTTCCACAGCCTGACGTCCGCCTGCATGTTGATTTCCTGGGGCATCCAGTGATTGGCGCAACCGTTCAGGTACTTTTGCCAAGCCCAGTCGTATTTGAAGGGCACCAGCTGGTTGAGGTCAGCCCGGCAGTTGATCATCGCCTTCTGATCGACGGTGACGCGCTCGTAGCGTTCGGCCGGCTGGCGGCGGGCATTGAGCTCGGTAACCACGGCGGCGGCGCGGTGCCCCTCGGCGTCATCCGCCACCGCCGCGGCTGCCGCGGCGGACCGGGCGGCTTCTGCGGGCGGAAATACGCCTTCGGATGGGAAGACGTCGGTGCCGGAAGAGGCGTCGGCGGACGAGGGCATTGCCCCGGGCGCTACGGCTTCAGCGGACTCAAGTGGCGTTGCCGTCGCCGCTTCGCCGACCCGCTGCACGGCCGGCGCACCGCTTTGGAGTGTCGCCTCTTGGCGGTGCCGGTCGGCGACAGGGGCTTCGGCAAGGGAGACTTGCAGGCTAGGCCCGTCCCCCCGGCCAGGGCCAGCAGCCGCAGCGGTTTTGGCCGAATGCGGTTGCGCCGTTTGACCCTTGGCTTGCACCACGCTCAGGTCGGTTGCGGCTGCCGGTGCATCGCCCGCAACCGGCGCTTGATTCACCCTGACCGTTGGCGCGGATTGCTCGAGGCCGCTTTCGTCAAAATCTTCCCAACTCAGCATTTTCCTGCTCCCTTGTTTCCCGCAATTCTCGTTGAACGCGGTTGCGCCGCCTCAATCCACCTCAAGCAACGGGACGCAACCCTTCGTTTCCTTTAGCTCACCTAACTCACTGGGCATTGTCCGCTCCTAGCGACTGCAGGCCGAGGTGCGCCCGTGTTTCCCCAACCTGCTGGACGGGGTTTCCTGCATCCTCACTGGCAGGCTTCGCAATCCGGGTCGTCGATGGTGCAGGCGGCCGGCGCCACTGCGTTCAGGGTGCCGCGCTCCAAGGTGGATTTCTCCGTGCTGGTGGCGCTCAAGGTACGCAGGTAGTAGGTGGTCTTAAGCCCCCGCAGCCAAGCCATGCGGTAGGTGACGTCCAGCTTTCTGCCGGACGGCTCGGCGACGTAAAGATTCAAGGACTGGGACTGGTCGATCCACTTCTGGCGGCGCCCGGCGGCATCCACCAGCCAGCGCGGTGCCACCTCGAAGGCGGTGGCGTAGAGTGTCTTCAACTCCGGCGGCACCCGGTCGATGGACTGGAGCGAACCGTCGTAATACTTGAGGTCCGCGACCATCACCTTGTCCCAGACGCCACGGGCCTTGAGGTCCCGCACCATGTAGGGGTTGACCACGGTGAACTCCCCTGAAAGGTTCGACTTGACGTGCAGGTTTTGGTAGGTGGGCTCGATGGACTGGGAAACGCCGGTGATGTTGGCGATGGTGGCGGTGGGCGCGATGGCCAGCACGTTGGAATTGCGCATGCCGTCGATCTGCACCTTGGCGCGCAGGGCGTCCCAATCCATGGTGCTGTCGAGATTGACGTCCAGATAGTCCTTGCCACGTTCTTTTTCCAGCAATTTCAAGGAGTTGATGGGCAGGATGCCGCGGCTCCACAAGGAGCCGGAGAAGCTGGCGTAGCGCCCCCGCTGCTGCGCGAGCCGGGAGGAGGCTTCAATGGCGAAGTAGCTCACCGCCTCCATGGAGCGGTCCGCGAACGCGACGGCGGCCTCGGAGCCGTAGGGCAGGCGCAACTGGTACAGGGCGTCCTGAAAGCCCATGACGCCCAAGCCCACGGGCCGGTGGCGCATGTTCGAGTTCTGCGCCTGGGGCACTGAGTAGTAGTTGATGTCGATGACGTTGTCGAGCATGCGCACGGCGGTGCGCACCGTCTTGCGCAGCTTCTTGGTGTCCAACTCGCCGTCCTTGAGGTGCTGTGCCAAGTTCACGCTGCCGAGGTTGCACACGGCGATTTCCTCCGGCCCGGTGTTCAGGGTGATCTCCGTGCAGAGGTTGGAGGAATGCACCACGCCCACATGCTGCTGCGGCGAGCGCAGGTTGCAACTGTCCTTGAAGGTGACCCAAGGGTGGCCAGTTTCAAACAGCATGGAAAGCATCTTGCGCCAAAGCTCCTGGGCCTTGACGGTCTTGAACAGCTTGAGCTCGCCCGTGCGGGTCTGCTCCTCATACGCTTCGTAGCGGGCCTCGAAGGCCTTGCCGTACAGGTCGTGCAGGTCTGGCACGTCGGAAGGGGAAAACAGCGTCCACATCCCGTCTTCGCTGACGCGCTTCATAAACAGGTCCGGAATCCAGTTGGCGGTGTTCATGTCATGGGTGCGCCGCCGGTCATCGCCGGTGTTCTTGCGCAACTCCAGGAACTCCTCGATGTCCAGATGCCAAGTCTCCAGATAGGAGCAGACCGCGCCCTTGCGTTTTCCTCCTTGGTTCACTGCGACCGCCGTGTCGTTGACCACCTTGAGGAAGGGCACCACCCCTTGGGAGGCGCCGTTGGTGCCCTTGATGTAGGAGCCGAGGGCGCGCACCGGCGTCCAATCATTGCCCAATCCGCCGGCCCACTTGGAGAGCAGGGCGTTGTCCCGGATGGCGCTGTAGATGCCGTCCAGATCGTCCGGCACGGTGGTCAGGAAGCAAGAGGACAGCTGCGAGCGCAGGGTGCCGGAGTTGAACAGGGTGGGAGTGGAACTCATGTAGTCGAAGCTGGAGAGCAGGTTGTAGAACTCCACCGCCTGCTTGCTGGGGTTGTCCTCCTGGATGGCGAGGCCCATGGCCACTCGCATGAAGAAGACTTGCGGCAACTCGAAGCGCACCTTGTTGCTGTGCAGAAAGTAGCGGTCATAGAGGGTTTGCAGGCCAAGATAGGTGAACTGCCGGTCACGGTTCGGCTGAATGGCCGCGCCTAGGGCGTCAAGGTCGAAACGCAGCAGCGCCGGGGCCAGCAACTCCAGCTCCGCGCCGCGCTCAATGAAGCGCCGGAACGCTTGCGGATAGACCTCGTCCATCTGCGCTTGGGTGGCGGAGTAGTCTCCCACCTGTGCGCCAGGGGCCTGCACTTCAAGGAACTCCAAGGCTTCCCCGCGCAACTGGTCGAGCAGCAATTGGGCGGCGGCATAGGAGTAGTTGGGCTCCTCCTCGACCAAGGTGCGGGCCGTCATGAGCAGTTGGGTGACGACGTCGGCGGCGCCGATGCCGTCGTACATCTTGGGCAGGCTCTCGTCGATGATGCGGTTGGCGTCAACATCGTCCAAGCCGGAGCAGGCCTCCGCCGCCAGTGTGCGGATGCGGCCGATGTCCAAGGAGGCGCGGCGCCCGTCCGCCAAGACGACGGTGATGTCCTGCCGCACTTCGGGCGGCTTTCCGCGCTCCCGGCGCTCCTGGGCCCGGGCTTCGCGGTAGATCACATAGGAGCGGGCGATCTGATGTTCGCCGGAGCGCATGAGCGCCAGCTCCACCTGGTCCTGAATCTCTTCGATGTGCAGGGTGCCGCCGGAAGGCAGGCGCCGCTGAAAGGTGTTGCTGACTTGGTTGGTGAGGGCGGCGACCTGCTCGCGGATGCGAGGCGAAGCGGCGCCCGAACTGCCCTCCACTGCTAGGAACGCCTTGGTCATGGCAACGGCGATCTTGTCGTCGTTGTAGGCCACCACCTCCCCGTCGCGCTTGATGACCCGGAGTTGGCCGGGGGCCGATGGCGGCGGCGGTTCCGACGGCGTTGGCCGGCTTGAGGCGTAGGTGGAATCTTCGATTCGGCTTTCCATAAGACTTGGCACCTCCCGATTGCCCGTTATTCACCTCCGCATCTCGCTCCTGCGCTAGGCACAAGATGTAGGGGTTGTTCATCAGAGGAGGTACACCATATAGTGTTGTTTTTCAATGTCAAGAAACTTTATGGATGAGTTTTTTTGATTCCTCAATTGTAATATCTGGAGAAGAACTGAGGAGGGTGGCCGGATCTGGTTGCTGAGCGGCACCCTGCAGGAAAAGGCAGATGTGCATATTCAGGCCAAAGGGGGATGGCCTGGAAACCATTTCCGCAGCAAGGCGGGATGGCTTGGGAAATCATTTCCACCCGCGCCAAAGGCGGGATGGCCCGGAAACCATTTCCGCAGCTGTGCCTTGCAGGAAAAATATCCCCGATGTGCTCTGTCCATGCTGGGCCGACGGCCTATGGCCTTACGGTCGCTGTTATTGGAAACTGTATGGGAGGAGATTTGCGGAGACCGCCCCGTGACGTTGGTTCTAGCCATCGACCAAGGCACCTCAAGCTCCCGCGGCATCGTCTTTGACATGGCCGCCGGCCGCATTCTGGGAGTGGGGCAGCGCCCCTTCGACCTGATCTTTCCTCGGGACGGCTGGGTGGAGCAGGCCCCGGAAGTGCTGTGGAACACCACCTTGGAGGCGTGCCGCGCCGCCATCGCCGCCGCCGGGGTGGCAGCCAAGGACATCGCCGCCATCGGCGTCACCAATCAGCGGGAGACCGCCTTGGTTTGGGAACGCGCCAGCGGCGAGTGCCTCCACAACGCCATCGTCTGGCAAGACCGACGCACCGCCGGCCGCTGCCAGCGCATGGCCGCCGACGGCTTGGCGGAAAGGGTTCGGGCCAAGACCGGCTTGGTGCTCGACCCCTACTTCTCCGGCACCAAGCTCGCTTGGTTGCTGGACGAGGTTCCCGGCCTGCGCCGTCGCGCCGTAGCGGGGGAACTCTGCTTCGGCACCGTTGACAGCTTCCTGCTCTGGCGGCTGACCAAGGGCCGCGTTCACGCCACCGACGCCACCAACGCCTCCAGAACCCAGCTTTTCGACATCGGTCGGCAGCAATGGGACGCCGAGTTGCTGGCCTATCACGGCATTGCCCCGGCCTTGCTGCCGGAAGTCTGCGACAGCGCCCATCCCTTCGGCGTGGCGGACGCCGAGTGGTTTGGCGCAGACATCCCCATTCTGGGCATGGCGGGAGACCAACAGGCCGCCTTGGTCGGCCAAGGCTGTTTCCAGGAGGGCGCCGGCAAGTGTACCTACGGCACTGGCTGCTTCCTTTTGGCCAACACCGGCGCCAAACAATTGTCCAGCAGCCACGGCCTGCTCACCACGGTCGCCTATCGGCTAAACGGCCGCACAAGCTACGCCCTGGAGGGCAGCATCTTCGTCGCCGGTGCCGCCGTCAAATGGCTGCGGGACCGCTTGGGGCTGATCGACGATGCGGCGCAAACCGAGGCCATGGCCCAGGCCACGGGCGGGGACGCCGGCGGCGTGCATCTCGTGCCGGCCTTCACCGGCTTGGGTGCCCCCCATTGGCGCCCCGATGCTCGGGGCACCCTCACCGGCCTTAAGTTGGACAGCGGCCCAGAACAGATCGTCACCGCCGCCCTGCAGAGCGTTGCCTTCCAAAGCGCCGATCTTGTGGAAGCCATGGCCGCCGATGGCGCCGCAATCGGGCAACTCGCCGTTGATGGCGGCATGGTGGCCAACGACTGGCTTTGCCAATGCCTGGCGGACATGCTCGCCCGTCCCGTGCAACGCCCGGGATGCATCGAAACTACCGCCCTAGGTGCCGCCACTCTGGCCTGCCTTGGCCTCGGCATGGATGCGGAGGCCCTGCGCCAGGCGAGAGGCGCCGGCCAAACCTTCACCCCAGCCATGGCGGTCGCCAAGCGGACCGCCTTGATGCACGGCTGGCGCCGCGCCGTGCGGCAGGCCTTGGCTGGGGTGGGCTAAAGGACCCCTAGTAGGAACTCCAGCAGGGCTTTTTGGCTGTGCAGGCGGTTGCCGGCGGCCACCCAGGCACCGCAGCGCGGGTCGTCCAGCACCCTGTGGTCCACTTCCTCGCCGCGGTGGGCGGGCAGACAGTGCAGGAACAGGGTGTTGGCCGCCCCTTGATCCAAAAGGGTTTCGTTGACTTGGTAGGGGGCGAAGCGCGCCCGCCGTTGCGCCGCTTCCTCTTCCTGACCCATGGAGGACCAGACGTCGGTGACGATCAAATCCGCGCCGGCCACGGCTTCTCGAGGCGTCTCCACCAAGGCGGCGTTGCCGGTCTGCGCCAACATCGCCGCGTCCGGCTCGTAATCCGAGGGGCTGGCGATGCGCAATGCAAAGCCCCATTGCCTTGCGGCGTTGATGTAGGAATTGCACATGTTGTAGCCGTCGCCGAGAAAGGCGACGCGGCGCCCGGCGATGGGGCCGCGCAGCTCCTCAAAGGTTTGGATGTCCGCCAGCAGTTGGCAGGGATGGTACAGGTCCGTCATGGCGTTGATGACGGGAATGGTGGCGGCCTCCGCGAAGGTCCGCACATCTTGGTGGCTGGGCCCGCGCACCATCAGCACATCGACCATTTCCGAAAGCACCCGGGCCGTATCGGCAATGGGTTCGCCGCGGCCGAGCTGGGTGTCCGCCGGGCTGAGGAAGATGGCGCTGCCGCCGAGTTGGTGCATGCCGGCCTCGAAAGCCACCCTTGTGCGTGTGCTCTTCAACTGCATGATGAGCGCCCCTGTGCGCCCGGCCAGGGATCGTGGCGCCGTGCCCGCCCGGTGCAGCCGCTTGAGTTGCGCGGCGCGCTCGACCAGCGCTTGCAGCTCTTGGGGGGAGCAGTCGAGCAGCGTGAGGAAATCCCGCTTCGCCATGATCCTGGGCCTGAAGGGTCAGCTTTGCAGCAAGGCGGCCACTTGGGCGACTAGGCTGTCGGCTTGGGCATCGGTCAGGATCAGCGGCGGCAGCAGGCGCACCACCCGATCGCCGATTTGATTGATGAGGACGCCGGCCCCAAGCCCGAGCTGCACCAGCCCAGGGCGGGGTTCGTTCAGTTCGATGGCGAGCATCAGCCCTTTGCCGCGCACCTCCTTGAGGAGGTTGCTTCCGGCCAAGGCTTTGCGCAACCCGCCTTGGATGCGCTGGCCGAGTTCCGCCGCCCGTTGGATGAGGTTGTCCCGCGCCAAGGTGTCGAGCACGGCGTGGGCTGCGGCGCAGGCTAAAGGGTTGCCGCCGAAAGTGGAGGCGTGGTGGCCCGGTTGGAAGAGATCGGCAGCGTCGCCCCGGGCCAGGCAGGCGCCGATGGGCACGCCGTTGGCCAAGCCCTTGGCGGTGGTCACCACGTCCGGCAGGCTGCGGCTATGTTGATAGGCGAAGAAGGCGCCGGTCCTGCCGTTGCCGGTCTGCACCTCGTCCAGCATCAGCAGCCAGCGGTTGGCGTCGCAGATGCGGCGTAGGGCGTCCAAGTAGCCCGCGTCGGGCACGTTGACGCCGCCTTCGCCTTGGATGGGTTCCACAAAAATCGCCGCCACATCGGCATTGTTGGCGGCTATTTTTTCGACTGCCGCCACGTCGTTGAACGGTGCCCGGGCGAAGCCGGTCAGCAGCGGTTCGAAGCCGGCTTGCACCTTGCGCTGTCCGGTAGCGGTCAGGGTGGCCATGGTGCGCCCGTGGAAACTGGATTCCGTGACCACCACGGCGGGCTTCTTGATGCCCAGCTGATGGCCGTGCAGCCGGGCGATCTTCAGGGCCGCCTCGTTGGCCTCGGCGCCGGAGTTGGCGAAGAACACCCGATCCATCCCGGAAAGCGCCGCCAGCCGGTCCGCCAACGCGGCTTGGCGGGGGATTTCATACAGATTGGAGGTGTGCAGCAGGGTGTTCGCCTGCTCGCTCAGCGCCTTGGCCACAGCCGGGTGGGCATGGCCAAGGCCGCAGACGGCCAGCCCGGTCAGCGCATCCAAGTAGCGCTTGCCGTTGCTGTCCGTCAGGTAGGCGCCTTCGCCCTTGATGAAGGCGACCGGCAAGCGAGCGTAGGTGTTCATCAGGTGGCTCACGGCCTGAACCTCCTAGGGCAACGCCAAACGCGCCATCATAAAAGATCCTGGTGTCCTGTCGCGTAAATAAGTGCGCTTTGGATGCGAGGGATTTTTGGCTCCTGGCAAGGCGCGACAACGCCGTGTGGCAGGCCCCACACAAGGCGGAGCAACGCAGCCAGGAGTCTAAAAGACCCGTAGATCATGTGTGGTTATTTGCGGGACAGGACACTGGGGCCGGTGCGGGACCGACGGCATGGCTTGGGGGGACAGCTTGGGCCGGGCTTACAGTGAAAACTGCATCCACGCCCAGAACTTGGTGGCGTCCACTGCGGTGCCGCCGGTGTTGGAGGGGTTGCCGTCGGCCTGGTAGCTGGCGAACTTCAGGCCCACGGACAGCCGGTCCGTCGGTTTGGCGGTGGCCATGAGGTTCCACTCTTGACCGTAGGCGAAGCCGCCGTCATCGGATTTGAAGTCGTGGTAGGCCAGCAGCAGGGCCACCGGTCCGAGCTTTCCTCTGGCGGTGACATAGGTGTCGCGCACCCCAGCCGCCGGGGTGGCGAGAAACTTGTCGGTCCAGCCTTGGTAGCCGTGCAGGGTGGCCAAGGGCGTGCGGAAGCCGACCACGCCGTCCCCTTGCAGCCACTCCCGGCTCAGTTTGAGAGAGAAGCCGTTCCACTGCGGCAGGCCGAAGCCCAAGTCCACCAGCCAGTAGGAAAGGGAGAGGTCGTTCGGGTTGCTGCCGGTGTCCTTCTGCCGGGCGCCTTCGAAGGCGTAGATCAGGTTGGCGGCCTCGTTCAGCGGCCAGTTGCCGGCGACGCGCAGGCCGAAGGTGCGGGTGGAAAGATCGACGGCCTTGGTGAAGTCCAGGTCATAGGCGTAGCCCTCGACCTTCATGCCGCTGAAGCCGGTGTAAACCGCCTGCGCGAGCAGGCCGTCCAGATCGAAGTCGCTGCGGTTGGGCAGCTTGTTCTCCTCCCCAAAAATGCGGTTGACGTTGTAGATGTAGCCGCCCTTGAAGGTCAGGTCTTCAATGGAGCGGTTTTCGATCTCGAAGCCGTCGATGGACTGCATGTTCTGCCGCCAAGCCACGCTGCCGACGTAGCGGTTGCCGGGATAGGGCCGGTGTAGCATCACTTGGCGACCGTAGCGTAGGGTGGTGCCCGGCAGCCCGGTGAATTGGACGTAGGCTTGGTTGATTTCGGTGCCTTCCGGGTCCGCCACCACGGCGTATTGGGTCTTGCCGTTGCTGCCGCCGTCATTGTATTTCTCGGCGCCGATGGCGGATACGTGCTCAAAGTCCGCCAGGATGCTCCAACCCTTCACGTCGGCGCTGGTGTAGGTGACGCCGGCCCGCAGCGTCGATGCGTTGGCGTTGCGGTTTAGGTTGTCGTCCACATGCTCATAGCGATAGCGCAGGTCCAGGTTCCAAGTGCCCTGCGCCCAATCCGGCAAGTCCGCGGTCTGCGCCTGGGCCGAAAAAGCCAATGCCGCGCCAATCAGCCCAACGATACGAGGTGTGGCCGCCATAATCCGTTGTCCTCTACGCCGATAGGCGCACCCTACATGGTCAAGCGCCATTCTGCAAATTCCTGATTTTAGCCGATCGCGGCGACTTCAAGGCGGGTATCCGCACGTTCCAGCCCATGTGCAGCTTCCGGGCGCACCATGCCAACCTTGGCGGCTGG
This sequence comes from uncultured Pseudomonadales bacterium, assembly GCA_958296025.1. Classification (GTDB taxonomy): domain Bacteria; phylum Pseudomonadota; class Gammaproteobacteria; order Pseudomonadales; family Azotimanducaceae; genus Azophilus. The sequence continues at coordinate 2,599,832 of OY282430.1, read as the reverse complement.
CGGCGCTTGAGTTGAATTTGGCCGGTTCCGGCGGGAAAATGCCACGCATTTCATCCACTAGGAGCTCAAGTTGATCCACAGGCTTGGCGGGCGGAGGGCCTTTTGGGGTGTCGCCCCTGTGGTGGCCTGCTGTGCGCTTGCGCCGTTGGCCTTGGCGCAAACCCGTGCGCAGGAAGGGGCCAAGGCGGCGGGCTTTGCCGCGGACCGAGGGACGGCTTCCGTCGAGGAAATGGTGGTGACCGCCCGGCGGCGGGAGGAGACCCTTGTGGAAATCCCCGTCGCCATCACCGCCTTGGATGAGTGGCGCTTGCGGGAGCGTGGCCTCACCGAGCTCAACCAAGTGGAGAAGTTCGCGCCCAATCTGGTGCAGACCAACTTCGGCCAAGGCAACACTGGGCATGCCGCCGTGTTCATGCGCGGCATCGGCCTGCAGGACCACATCATCACCACGGACCCGGCGGTGGGCATCTATCTCGACGGCGTCTATTTGGGCAGGAACATGGGCGCCAACATGGACCTGATGAACATTGAACGGGTGGAGGTGGTGCGCGGCCCGCAAGGCAGCCTTTCCGGCCGCAACACCTTGGGCGGGGCGCTGAACATCGTCACCAAAAAGCCCGCCGGCGAGGGATTTGCCCGCATCGATCTCAAGGCTGGCAGCCGCCGGCGGCTGAACGGCAACTTCTTCGCGGACGTCGCCTTGGATGACGCCCTATTTCTTTCCGTTTCCGGCGGCGTCAAGTCCCGTGAGGGGGTGGGAAAGGCCCTGCTGATCCCTGACCCAAAGGCGGAGATCGGCGAGATCTTCCAAGGCTTTGGCCGCGCCGCCCTGCTGTGGGAGGCGGCGGACAACCTCAGCGTCTTGGCCACGGCGGACGTTTCCCGGTCCGACCAAGGCATCACCCCCCACGCGGTTGAGGTCTTCAACCCGCGCAACGGCTTCGGCCTCAAGCCCGCCGACCAAGCCCCTGACCCAGACGACACCTACTCCCTGAACAACCGGCTGACCGCTACGGAGGACCGCACCCTTGGCGTCTCCCTCACCGTCGATTGGCAGGCCGCCGACCCGTTGCGCCTCAAGGCCATTCTCGGTTACCGGGACATGTGGTTCGAGGGCGGCTTGGACAACGAGAAGGTCCCGGCCACCCTCATTGAGTTCCCGGAGCGCGGCGAGGCGGACCAATGGACCTTGGAACTCCAGTTCAGCGGACTGGCCGGCTGGGGGGACTGGGTGGCCGGCCTCTACTATTTTCGCGAGGAAGGCTTCAACGACAGCCCCTTCGTGTTCCGCCCGGCAGGGCTGGCCGACGGGCGCCCGGCGGTGATTCCGGTCAGCGACTTCGATGGGCGCCTGTACATCAAGCAGGAGACCGGCAGCAAGGCCGCCTTCGTCCACGCCAACATCGATTTGGCGCCACGTTGGAACCTGGGCTTGGGGATGCGCCACACTTGGGATGCCAAGGAAGCGCTGGGTTCCCTGCATTACTTCCCGGCCCCAGCGCAACGCAGCGACGATTGGCGGGAACTGACCGGCGATGTCTCCCTGACCCGTCAATTGGGTGACGCCTTCAACGCCTTCGCCAGCTACGCCAGGGGTTACCAAGCCGGCGGCTATCCACCCCGGCCCTTCGGTGGCCCGGACACCTTCGTCGCCTTCAACCCCACCTTTGCCGACTCCTTCGAACTGGGCGTCAAGGGTGCCTTCGGCAGCGGATTGAGCCTCAGCGCGGCCCTCTTCCACGTCCGCTACACCGACCTCGCCGTGCAGCAGAATGAACTGATCGGCGAAGGCTTCCTGACCCTGACCCAAAACGCCGCCGAATCGAGGGCCAAGGGCTTTGAACTGGAGGGCTTGTGGGAGGCTGCGCCCGGCTTCGGCGTGCAGTTCGCGCTAGGCTGGATCGACATCGAAATCGCCGAGGTGGATGCTGGGGTGCAGGGCATCAAAAAGGGCGATTCGCCCGCCCTGACGCCGGACTGGACGGTCTCCCTGTCGCCCCAATACGCTTGGAGTTTGCAAAACGGCGGCGCTTTGACGGTGCGGCTGGACTACTACCACCGCAGCGGGATGTTCGGCCAGCCGGTCAACTCGCCGCTAAATCTGATGGAACCCGTGGACCTGCTGAGCGCCAGCCTCGGCTATGCAAGCCCCGCAGGGGATTGGCGGCTGTCCCTGTACGGCCACAACCTCACCGACGAGGCCTATCCCTTGGCCAAGCTGGACCTGGACCCCACGGTGCTCATCATCAACAGCAACGACCGTCGGGAGTACGGGCTGCGCCTCGGCAAGACGCTGCGTTGGCGGTAACCCGAAGCGTCGGCCGGCGCGGCCACACCCGCCTATGGACGCCAATCCCGCCGGCGCTTCAAGGAACGGCCGCAACCTGAGGAGGCTTGCTTGATCCCTGGCCTGGGTCCTCAGGGGCGATGTGCGCGAGCCGGGGGGCGGCCTCGACGCCCTTGGCGAACCGTGCTAAGCCTTCCTTCAGCAGTGCTTTAGGGCAGCCGAAGTTGAAGCGCAGGAAGCCGCGGCCGGCGAAGGCGGCGCCGTCGGAAAGGCCCACACCATGCGCCTCAAAGTGCGCCGCCGGGTTTTGCAAATCCAGATCGCGCACATCTATCCAGGCGAGGTAGGTCCCCTCCACCGGCGTCATGCGCTCGCCGATGGCGGCCAGCATCGCTTGATGGTTGCCGCGCAGGTAGTCCAGCAGGCGGTCCAGCCAGCCGCTTTGGTCGTTGAAGGCGGCGGTCGAGGCGGCGTAGGCGAGGGGACCGATGAAGGGCGTCAGGCCGCGGCTGGCCTGTTGGAAGCGGCGCCTTAGGTCGGCGTTCGGAATGATGGCGACGGCGCAGGACAGGCCGGGGACATTGTACGCCTTGGTGGTGGCGTAGAGGGAGACGGTGCGCTCGGCAATGCCCGGATCCAAGCTGGCGATGGGCGTGTGGCGGGCCTGCCGATCAAGCAGGATGCCGCAATGAATTTCATCGGAGCAAATCCATAGGTTGCGCCGTTCGGCGAAGTTCGCCAAGGCCTCGAGTTCCACTTTGCTGAACACCCGCCCGGTGGGGTTCTGCGGGTTGGCGATCATCAGCAGGCGAGTTTGGCGGTCAGCGGTGGCTTGCAGGGCGTCCACATCCATCACCCAGCGGCGCCCGTCCCGCTGCATCGGCGCTTTGATGAGGTGCTGGCCGGCGTTGGCCGGCACGGACAGGAAGGGATAGTAAATGGGGGTTGGGATCAGGATCGAGCCGTTCGCCTCGGCCACCGCCAGCGCCGTGAGGTTCAGGCCCGGCACTACGCCGGGAATCCACACCAGCCATTCCTCCGCCACCCGCCAATCGTGGTTGCGCCGCATCCATTCGCAAAAGGCGCCAACCAAGGGTTCCGGCGTGCGGGTGTAGCCGAGAACGCCGTGATTTACTCGGGCGGCCAAGGCGTCCAGCAGAAACTGGGGCGCCGCGAAGTCCATGTCCGCCACCCAGAACGGCAACACCTCGCGGCCTTGGTATTTATCCCATTTGGCGCTGAAGGTGCCGCGCCGGTCGATGAGTTGATCGAATTCAAGCATTGGCCTAGGTTTGGTTAGGCTCTACAATGCTGGCCGATTCCCGCAAGGAGGTAAAGGCGAACATGGGCGACGCAGCAACCGATCCGATCTTGGCCAACATTCAACAGCAAATTGAGGAGAACCCCATCATCCTCTACATGAAGGGTTCCCCCCAGGCCCCGCAATGTGGTTTCTCCGCGCAAACCGTGCAGTGTCTCATCGCCTGCGGCCAACGGTTCGCCTATGTGGACGTGCTCAGCAACCCGGACATCCGCCGCGCCTTGCCGGGCTACGCCAACTGGCCCACCTTCCCGCAACTCTACGTCAACGGCGAATTGATGGGCGGCTGCGACATCATCACCGAAATGTACGAATCCGGGGAGCTTGAACCCCTGATTCAGGAGGCGGCCGGGGCCGACCAAGGCTAAGGTGGCGACGCCCGCAGTCGCCGGCTGCCGGCGCCGAGCCAAGGCGCATTGTCGCCCAGCGCTTCTCCCCAGTCATTGACCATCCTGCAGAACAGCAGGGCGCAGCGCTCGGCGTCGTAGAGGGCGCTGTGCGCCTGCTCCTTGCTGTAGGCGATGCCGGCCCGGGCGCAGGCTTCGCGCAGCACCGTGTGGCCGTAGGCCACCGCCGCCAAGGCGGCCGTATCGATGGTGGTGAACGGGTGGAAGGGATCGCGCTTGGCGTTGACGCGCACGGCGGCGTTGCGCAGGAAGGCGGCGTCGAACACCGCGTTGTGCGCCACGAGAACGCTCCGGTGGCAGCCGTGCTCCTTGATCTGCCGCCGCACGATCTTGAACAGGCGCTTGATGGCCTCCGCCTCGCTGATGGCGCCGCGCCCTGGGTCGTTCAGGTCGATGCCGGTCAGGCGCAGAGACTCCGGATTGATCTGTGCCTCCGCAAAGGGCCGCACCGGCCATTGATGGCGGGCGTCGATGACTAGGGCGCCGGCATCGAAGCGCAGGGTCAGGGCGGCGATCTCCAGCATGGCGTGACGGACGGGATCGAAGCCGCTGGTCTCCACGTCAACCACCACCGGCAGAAAACCGCGGAACCGCGCGGCCATGCTGACATCACCCATAGCGGTGACCTGCTCCCCAAGCTGCGCGCGGCGTCTCCTTCACTCGAGATCCTAGGACAGCCGCAGGCCCAATGCACTTGGGCGCCGCAAGGAGACCAGCGCGGCATTGCGCCCAACGACCCACCCGTCTGCGTCGCTCAGGTTGTCGATGCAGCGCTCCGTCATCCCGTTGTCCTTCACCATGCCGATGGCGAGCCTGTTCTTCTCGAACACTATGATTCCTCTGGATGGGTGGCCGCGAAACGCGGGCAGTATAGCGCCCTTCGGCAGCGGCCTAGCCATGCGAGCGCCGATCTATCCGCTCGCATCGGGGCGCGGTATTATGCGCGGCCTTGGCGCAAGGCCCCGATTGCGGTTTTCGGTGGAAGGTTTGGATCATGGTGAAGAAAGTCGTGCTGGCCTATTCCGGCGGGTTGGACACCTCCGTCATCTGCCGTTGGTTGCAGGAAACCTACGCGGCCGAAGTGGTGACCTTCACCGCCGACATCGGCCAAGGGGAGGAGGTGGCGCCGGCCCGGGCGAAGGCCGAGGCGATGGGGGTGCGGGAGATCTACATTGAAGACCTGCAGGAGGCGTTCGTTCGGGACTACGTCTTCCCCATGTTCCGCGCCAACACCCTCTACGAAGGGGAGTACCTGCTTGGCACCAGCATTGCCCGGCCGTTGATCGCCCGGCGCTTGGTGGAGGTCGCCGCGGCGACCGGGGCGGACGCCATCGCCCACGGCGCCACCGGCAAGGGCAACGATCAGGTGCGCTTTGAGTTAGGGGCCTACGCCCTGAACCCGGACATTAAGGTCATTGCGCCTTGGCGGGAGTGGGGCCTGAATTCCCGGGAGGCGCTGATGGCCTTCTGCGAGCGGCATCAGATTCCTGTGGACTACCCACGCGGCGACCAGTCCCCATACTCCATGGACGCCAACCTGCTGCACATCTCCTATGAGGGCGGCGGCTTGGAGGACCCTTGGCGCCCCCCGGACGAGGCCATGTGGCGCTGGACGGTGGCGCCCGAGGCGGCCCCGAACCAAGCGGCGATAATTGAAGTCGAGTTCGCCAACGGCGATGCGGTGGCGCTGAACGGGGAGCGCCTGGGCGCCGCCGCCCTGCTGGCCCGCCTAAACGAAATCGGCGGCGCCCACGGCGTCGGGCGGGACGACCTAGTGGAGAACCGGGCCGTCGGCATGAAGTCCCGGGGCTGCTACGAAACGCCGGGCGGCGCCATTCTTCTGAAGGCGCATCGGGCCATGGAGTCCCTGACCTTGGACCGGGAGGTCGCGCACCTGAAGGACGAGCTCATGCCGCGCTACGCCAGCCTCATCTACAACGGCTATTGGTGGTCGCCGGAGCGCAAGGCCCTGCAGGCGCTGATCGACGCCTCCCAGGAGCCGGTCAACGGCGTGGTGCGGCTGAAGCTCTACAAGGGCGCCGTTTCCGTGCAGGGCCGCCGTTCGCCCAACAGCCTGTACGATGCTGAGGTGGCCACCTTCGAGGACGACGGCGGCGCTTACCAGCAAGCGGACGCCGCCGGCTTCATCCGCCTGAACGCCCTGCGCCTGCGGCTGGGGGCCAAGCAGGGGCGCAAGCTGACGGAATGATGCTGTCGCATCTCGCCGGTTCAGACAGTCAAGCCGGGCAGCCAACGGCCGTTAAACCGTTTGCAGAGACCTCTCCCCGCTTAGTCCTCCCTCTTGCCTGGAAACTCGCAGAGATCCTCGATCACGCAAGCGCCGCAGTGGGGCTTGCGGGCGGTGCAGACGTAGCGGCCGTGCAGGATCAGCCAGTGGTGGGCGTCCTTGAGGTAGGGCTTGGGAATGCGCCGCACCAGCCTATCCTCCACCTCGCGCACGTTCCTGCCCTGGGCGATGCGGGTGCGGTTGGCGAGGCGGAAGATATGGGTATCGACGGCCAGGGTGGGTTCGCCGAAAGCGGTGTTCAGCACCACGTTGGCGGTCTTGCGGCCCACGCCGGGCAGGGCCTCCAGGGCTGCGCGGCTGCGCGGCACCTCGCCGCCGTGCTGGTCTAGCAGGATTTGGCTGGTCTTGACCAGGTTGACGGCCTTGGTGTTGAACAGGCCGATGCTTTTAATGTAGGGCTTCACCCCCTCTACGCCCAACGCGACCATGGCCGCCGGCCTGTTGGCCGCCCGGAACAGCGGCCCAGTGGCCTTGTTGACGCTGACGTCAGTGGCTTGGGCGGACAGCATTACGGCCACTAGCAGTTCAAAAGGGGAGCCGTAGTGCAGCTCCGTGGTCGGATTGGGGTTCTCCGCCTGCAGCCGCTCGAAGATCCGCGCCCTCTTATCCGCGTTCACGCCTCCCCCGTTTTTGTGGAATCCATGCCGGCCCGGCGGCGGTTGCGTACGGCGTTGCCGAGGCCGAGCAGCACCCCGGCGATGATAAAGGCGCCGGGGGGCAGCAGGGCGAGCAGGAGAGGCTGTTCGCCACCGAGTTCGATGCGCCAGTTGGCGGCGGCGGGACCGAACAGATGCTCCATGCCGGCAAACAGGCTGCCTTGGCCGAGGGCTTCGCGCACACCGCCGAGGGCCAACAAGGCCAAGGCGAAACCGGCCGCCGTGCCCAAGGCGTCCAAGCCCGCTTGCATAGGCGGCTGGCGGCTGGCGAAGGCCTCCACCCGGCCTAGTATCATGCAGTTGGAGACGATGATTTGCACGAACAGGGCGACGCGCAGGTAAAGCTCGAAGGCGTAGGCTTCAAGCAGCATCACGCTCAGCGTCGTGAAGGTGGCGATGACCAGCACGAAGCAGGGCAGCCGCACCAACTGCGGTATCCAAGCCCGCAGCGCGGATATGGTGAGGGCCGAGCCGAGCATCACGAAGCCGCTGGCCAGCGCCAACCCGGCCGCGTTGACCAAGCTGTTGCTGACCGCCAGCAGGGGGCAGAGGCCGAGCAACTGCGCCCAGGCCGGATTGCGCTCGATGGCGGCCCGGCTGAAGGTCGATGGTTTTTCGGCGCCCATTTCCGCGGTTCAATGCGCAAGTGTTTTTGCGGCGATTCCGAAGGCCGGCGACTGCACAAGCGAATCGATCCTGACCGTGCCGAGGCGGCCGTCCCGTTGGGGTGGAACCAAGACGACCCCTCGCTGCGCATCTTGCGGTCTCTGCTCTCGGATATTCAGGATTCCCAGCCTCCGTGGGGGGTGAGCGCTTGGCGAATTCATTTTTTGCGCTTCGATCATGCGCTCCACCCCGCGCTTGACCGCTTCGCTGGTGATGGTGGCGCCGGTGACCGCATCGACAGCCCGCGGTGACGATTCCGAGAAGCGGCGCATCCAGGGGCTTTTATCCAGGTCGATGAAGTCCCCTAGGCCGGGTGTCTCCCGATGCCTGACCACCCGAGCGCCGGTCAGCCGGCCCTTGGCGTTGAAGGCCGCCAGCAAGTGGATGTCGCCGACGTAGCCCGGCGTTGCGGACCTTTGCAGCCAACCGCCGTCAGGCAGCCTGAGCCGCCCTTCGCGCCATTCGAGACCGTTGGTGTCAAACCGCTTCCCAGTCAGCTCGAAGGCCGTGCGCCAGGCGTGGGCGTTGCGGTTGCGGTCGATGGCCTCTCCGGTTAAGTCCTGAACGCCGGCCAGCAGCAGGGCGCAGAGCAGGCCGATGCCGCCCAAGCTAAGCAGAGTTCGCATTTTTGCTGCCGGTGTTGGGCCGGCGAAAGAGGCGGTCGATCAAGGGCGTGGCTGCGTTGCCGATCAGTACGGCGAAGGCGATGCCGTCCGGGTAGCCGCCCCAGGCGCGGATCACGAAGCTGATGGCGGCGGTGAGGGCGCCGAACAGCCATTGGCCGGGTCGGGTGCCGGGATGGGTGACCGGATCCGTGATGACGAAGAAGGCCGCCAGCAGGGTGCCGCCGGAGAGCAGGTGCAGCAACGGCCCGCCGGTGCCGGTGGAACTGCCGCCGTCATTGAACGCCAGCGCCAGGACGCAGAGGGTGACGAGGAAACCCGCCACCACCCGCCAAGCGACCAGCCGCAGCCGCCACAACAGCAGGCCGCCGGCGGCGAAGGCGAGATTGGCCCACTCCCAGCCGTAGCCGCCGAACTGGCCGAAGGCCGGGTTTTGGCGAAAGGCTTCGGCAGCGGTCAGCCCTTCCCGGTAGCGGAACGCGGTCAAGGCGGTGGCCCCGGTGTGGCCGTCCAGCAAGGGCGGCCAGGCGTCCATCGCTGCGGGATAGGAAACCAGCACGATGGCGTACCCCACCATGGCTGGGTTGAAGATGTTGTGCCCCAGCCCGCCATAAAGTTGTCGGGCCAACACAATGGCGCCGGCGCTGGCCGCGGCGATGACGTGCCAAGGCGCACCAGGGGGCAGGGACAGGGCCAGAATCATAGCGGTGACGGCCACGGATCCATCCTGAAGGTTGACTGGCTTGCGCCGCACTCGCGACCCCCGCGGCGTCAAAGATGCCGGCGAGCAGCAAGGTGAGGGCCAGATTCCAGAGGTAGCCCGTGCCGTAGTAGTAGCTAAGAACGGCGAACCCCGGCAGCAGGGCGGCGCCGACCGTCCACATGATGCGCCCGGCGCCGGTCATGCCTTCACCGTTGCTTCACTTGGTGTGGGGCCTGCCACAGGGCGTTGTCGCGCCTAGCCGGGAAACAACAGTCCCGCAAAGACAAGCGAGGGCGGGGCCAGCGCGGTTTGTGCCTAGAGAGTTTGTGAGAAATTGTATTCAACTGATTGAAGTAAAAAGGCATTTCTTGAAGGGTCAAGCGGCTTGGCGGCATATCCGGGCTAGGCGGTCGGGCGTTCAATCTCAATGGCTGTCTGCTCATCGGTTGGATGGCTGGAGCCGCTGTTTGGCGCTCCCAACCTGTTGGCGGCCATTGCCGGTTGACGGCGGAAGCGGGTCAGGCGTTCCCGGCGACGATCCTCCGCCGCGGTCTCCCGCTCGGCTAGCCGAGCGGTTCGCGCTTGGAAGCGGGCCTTGGCCGCGGCGGCGTTGGCTTCCTTGGCGGTGCGCCGCGTCAGTTCGTTTTTGGCTGCGTGGAAGATGTCGGCGAGGGGGATTTGCGTGGGGCAGACGCGGTCGCAGAGCCGGCATTCGATGCAGGCATCCAGGCCGTCAGCCGCGGCCTGGCCGGATTGCCTGGCCCGCAGCAGCCGCAGGAGATGCTGCGGCGCCAGCCCTTGGGGGCAAACCTCCTCGCAACGGTTGCAGCCGATGCAGGGCGCGTCCCCCCCGTTTAGGGAGGCGCGGGTGCGGCGGCCCTTGCCTGTCGTCGCCGCGGGTGGAATGAATGCAGGGAAGGGTGCTTGCACAAGGTCGATGCAGTCCACCGGGCAGGCCGGCAGGCAAAGTTCGCAGCCAGTGCATTGCCGCTCAAGCACGCTGTGCATGAAGCCGGGTGCGCCGAGGATGGCGTCCACCGGGCAAGCCGTGACGCACAGGGCGCAGCCAACGCATTCCGGTTCCCGGATTTTGGCGATGAGTTCGGAGTTTTCACTGGCTTTGGCGATGCCGGTCAGGAGACGGCGTTCGCTGCGGTTTGCCGCAAGCCGCCTTGTCGAATGCCCATCGTGGAGTGCATTGGCGTTTGCCGCGGCAGGCAGGCGAGCCGCCGGGCTTTGCGGCGTTGCCGTCGATTCGCCGGGGTCCTCGCCGAGCAGGTTCTTCAGCGCCGCGACGGTCTCCTCGCCTCCGGGCGGGCACAGGTCCAAGGCCGCGCCCTTCGCCACCGCTTCGGCGTAGGGCCGGCAACCGGGGTAGCCGCATTGGGCGCATTGGGTCTGCGGCAGCAGGGCGTCGATGGCGTCGATCAGTGCATCTGCGTTGTCCGGCAGTCGGGTGCCGGCCCAGACCAGCCCGGCGCCTAGGACCATCGTGAGGCCGACCAGCACGGCCACGGCCAAAGCCATCATCCCAACCCGGAAAAACCGAGGAAGCCCAAACTCATCAGGCCGGCGGTGACCAAGGCGATGGGCGCCCCTTGGAAGGCCTTGGGCGCATCCGCGCCAACCAAGCGCTCGCGGATGGCGCTGAACATCGCCAACACTAGGCTGAAGCCGGCGGCGGCGCCGATGCTGAAGACGATGGTCTTGGGCAGCGGCAAGTGTGCGCCGACGGTCAGGAGGGCCACGCCCAACACCGCGCAGTTGGTGGTGATGAGGGGCAGATAGACGCCCAAGCGCCGATGCACCACCGGACTGACCGCCCTGAGGTAAAGCTCCGTAAACTGCACCGCACTGGCGATGACCACGATGAAGACGATGATCCTGAGCCACTCCAAGCCCAAGGGAACCAGCAGGCCGTTGTACGCTAGGTGGCAGGTGACGGACGCCAAGGTCAGCACGAAGGTGGTGGCCGCACCCATAGCCAAGGCCGGGCCGAAGTTTTGCGTCACCCCCATGAACGGGCACAGCCCAAGGAACTGCGCCAGCACGAAGTTGTTGACCAGCAGGGCGCCGATGAGGATCAGGGCCAAGTCAGCCATGGGCGGTCATCCGCGGCCGGTCAACGAGATCCGTAAACTTGGCCGCTTTGTCTCTATGGGTGCTGTGGCGGTGATCGATGTCCCAAACATGAGGCGTCCTCAAAAAAGTGAGCCAGTTGCACAACCAGGACACTAGGTCTGTTGCCGTCACCGATTAGCGCACGTCCATGCCTGCTTGCGCGCCGCTGTCTGGGCTCAGCAGGAAGATGTCCTCGCCGCCGGGGCCGGCCGCAAGCACCATGCCTTCAGAGATGCCGAAGCGCGTCTTGCGTGGCGCCAGATTGGCGACCACCACCACCAGCCGGCCGGCCAGCTCCTCGGGCCGGTAGGCGGAACGGATGCCGGCCAGCACCTGTCGCTGCCCGTCGCCGGTGTCCAGGGTCAGGCGCAGCAGCTTGTCGGCCTCGGCGATGAGCGCGGCTTCGACCACCCGGGCCACCTTGAGCTTGACCTTGTTGAAGTGGTCAATGGAGATCGGTTCGTCGCTGCCCTCGCCCTGGTCTTTGCCGTCCTCCGCCTCCTTGGAGGCTTCCACCAGATCGTCCACATCCTTCTTCCGCATCCGGGTGAAAAGGGGTCGGTAGGCGTTGATCCGCTCGCCGAGCAGGGGCTTGTCCAGGTCCGCCCAAGTGAAGGGGCGCACGCCGAGGAAATCCGCTGCCGCCTTGCTCATGGCCGGCAGCACGGGCGTTAGATAGACGGCGAGGATGCGGAACAGGTTCAGCCCTTGGCTGCACACCGAATGGGCCTGATCCCGCCCATCCGCCTGCTTGATGCGCTGCCAAGGTTCTTGCTTGGTGATGTATTGGTTGGCCAAGTCCGCCAAGGCGAGGACCTCGCGCATCACCCGGGAGACCTGACCCGCCTCGTACCACTCGGCGATTCGCCCTCGTGCGGCGGCGAATTGCCGCCACAGCGCCTCGTCCTCCAGGTGGGCCGCCAGTGCGCCTTCGAACTGGCTGCTGATGAGGCCGGCGCAACGGCTGGCGATGTTGACCACCTTGCCCACCAAGTCGGCATTCACCCGCTGCACGAAATCCTCGAGGTTGATGTCGTAGTCATCCACCCTGCCGTTCAGTTTGGTGGCGTAGTAGTAGCGCAGGCACTCCGGGTGCAGGTGCTTAAGGTAGGTGGAGGCCTGGATGAAGGTGCCCCGGGACTTGGACATCTTCACCCCATTCACGGTGATGAAGCCGTGGGTGTGGATGCGGGTGGGTTTGCGCAAGCCGGACGCCTGCAGCACCGCCGGCCAGAACAGGGTGTGGAAGTTGACGATGTCCTTGCCGATGAAGTGGTGCAGCTCGGTCTTGCCTTCGGCGGCGGCACCCCAAAAAGCGTCGAAATCCAGGTCCTCGCGGCGGTTGGCTAGGTTTTGGAAGCTGGCCATGTAGCCGATGGGGGCGTCCATCCAGACGTAGAAATACTTATCCTCGGTGCCGGGAATCAAGAAGCCGAAGTAGGGCGCGTCCCGAGAGATGTCCCAACTCCTCAGGCCGCCGTCCAGCCATTCGGCCAGCTTGTTGACCACCTCCGGCTGCACGGCGCCGCTGCTGGTCCAAGCCTTCAGCATGTCGGTGAACTTCGGCAAGTCGAAGAAGTAGTGCTCGGAGTGCTTCACCAAGGGTTCGGCGTCGGACACCAAGGAGCGGGGACTGCCTAATTCGGTGGCGTCGTAGGTGGCGCTGCAAGCGTCGCAGTTGTCCCCGTACTGATCGGGAGCGCCGCAACGCGGGCATTCGCCCTTGACGAAGCGGTCCGCCAGGAACATGCCGCGCACAGGGTCGTAGAGCTGGGCCACGTCTTTGCTGTGGATCAGGCCCTTGTCCTTGAGGCGGTTGAAGATCATTTCGGAAAGCGCCCGGTTTTCCTCGGAGTGGGTGGAGTGGTAGTTGTCGTGTTCCACACCGAAGCCGGCGAAGTCCCGGATGTGCTCCTTGTGCATGGTCTCGATCAGAGCTTCCGGCGTCACCCCGGCCCGCTCGGCGTTGAGCATGGTGCCGGTGCCGTGGGTGTCGTCCGCGCTGACGTAGATGCAGTTGTTGCCGTGCAGCCTTTGGAAGCGCACCCAGATGTCGGTTTGGATGTGCTCCAGCAGGTGGCCCAAGTGGATGGCGCCGTTGGTGTATGGCAGGGCGCTGGTGACCAGGATGTTGCGCGTCATGGGGGGCGGCTTCGTTGGACGGTGGCGGGTTGGAGCAACCGATTGTACCGCAATGCCTTCTGGCGGCCCTATAATCACCGGCCAAGGTTGCCTCAGCGCCGCCAAACGAGCTTTGGTTGTTCGGCTGGCCGGCGGTGGATTCAATTGGCCTTGTCAATGGGGGGAACGCCCGCCGCCATGAAAATCGAGCAGTTCCAGGATCCGTATCTCAACCGGCCTTGGGGGGAGTTGGGCGTACGGGCGCTGCACAGCGGCAATCGGGTGGGGCTGGCCTTGGGCTACCCGGCGGCCGGCTTCGCCGGCGCGTTGACGCGCCAGCTGGGGGATTTTCTCAATGCGCCGGGCTTGGCCTTGGACTTGCAGTTTCGGCCGCCGCCGGGCCGCGGCTTTGCCCAAGTGAAGCACATCATCGCCGTGGCGTCCGGCAAGGGCGGCGTCGGCAAGTCCACCACCGCCGTTAATCTGGCCTTGGCCTTGGACCGGGAGGGCGCCGCCGTGGGCCTGCTCGATGCGGACATCTACGGCCCCAGCCAAGGCATGATGCTGGGCGTGGCGCCGGGCCACCGCCCGCAAATCAAGGACGAGAAATTCTTCGTCCCCATAAAGGCCTTGGGCTTGAAGACGATGTCCATGAGTTTCCTAGTCGATGAAAGCACCCCCATGGTCTGGCGCGGCCCTATGGCCACCGGCGCCTTGCAGCAGCTCTTGGCGCAGACGGATTGGGGGCCTTTGGACTACCTGATCGTGGATATGCCGCCGGGCACGGGGGACATTCAGCTCACCCTGTCGCAAAAGGCCCCGGTCAGCGGCGCGGTCATCGTCACCACCCCCCAGGACATCGCCCTGCTGGACGCCCGCAAGGGCATCGAAATGTTCCGCAAGGTCGATATCCCGGTGCTCGGCGTGGTGGAGAACATGAGCTACTTCGCTTGCCCAAGCTGCGGCGCCAAGAGCGAGGTGTTCGCCAGCGGCGGCGGTGCGCGGGTGGCGGCGGAATTCGACGTGCCCCTGTTGGGCGAACTGCCCCTGTCGCCGAGCATACGCGAGCAAACCGATGGCGGCGCCCCCACCGTGGCGGCGGACCCGGAGGGCGGAACGGCGCGGATTTATCGAGACATCGCCCGCCACGCCGCCGCCCGCATTTGGGGGTTGGGCAGTCCGGCGGCGCCGACCATTCAGATGGCGGAGGACTGATGACCATCAAGTCCGACCGTTGGATCAGGCGCATGGCGGCCCAAGGCATGATCGAGCCGTTCGAGCCCAATCAAGTGCGCAGCGGCGTTGCCGGCAAGCTGATCTCTTACGGCGCCTCCAGCTACGGCTACGACGTGCGCTGCGCCCCCGGCTTCAAGGTGTTCACCAACATCCACTCGGCGGTGGTTGACCCCAAGGCGTTCGATGAGCGCAGCTTCGTCGATGTGGAAGGGGATGCCTGCATCATCCCGCCCAACTCCTTCGCCTTGGCCTCCACCATCGAGTACTTCCGCATCCCTCGGGACGTGCTGACCATCTGCGTCGGCAAATCCACCTACGCCCGCTGCGGCATCATCGTCAACGTCACCCCCTTGGAGCCGGAGTGGGAGGGCAACGTCACCCTGGAGTTCTCCAACACCACCACCCTGCCGGCCAAGATCTACGCCAACGAGGGCGCCGCGCAAATGCTCTTCCTGCAGTCGGACGAGCATTGCGAAGTCTCCTACAAGGACCGCAAGGGCAAGTACCAAGGGCAACGGGGGCTGACCTTGCCGCGGCCCTAGTGTCCTGTCGCGTAAGTAAGCGCGCTTTGGATGCGAGGGATTTTTGGCTTGTTCCTGATGGTCATGGGTGGCGAACCGGATCAATAGGTTGGCGTCCAGCGTGATCACGATGCTTCAAGCACCACGGGCTGGCATAACTGATCGGTGTCAAGCCGTAGATTGCTCGGGTTGCGCGGCTGCCAAGCGGACAGGTCATTTCCTGTGGATGCAGAGGGACGCAGCAGAATGTTCCCGTCCACCGCTTCCACGGAAAACTTGGTGCCGGGGGCTAGCGCGAGGGCCTCGCGGATGAGCTTCGGTATGACTAGTTGGCCTTTGGAGGAAAGCTGGGTTTGCATGGCGTCAACTGAGGTAAGACCAAGTAAGACAGGTATGTGCCAGGATAGAAGCCTTCATTTTGCCCATCAACCCCCCCGAACACGAGAGTGTTGAGAACAAACAGATCGTTACGGATGAAGTGGATGATGTAGAAGTTCCCCGGTCCCCGGCTCGGTGCCCGACGGGACGATTTCGCCGATGACGGCGGCTCGCTCGCCGTGATCTTCCAGCAGCGTGACGGCGGTTTCAACCGTGTCGGCTGCTAGGCAGAGCACGAAGCCGATGCCGCAGTTGAAGGTGCGCAGCATCTCAGCCTCGTCAATGGCGCCGGCCTCCTGCAGCCAGTTGAAGACGGCGGGTTGCTCCCAAGAGCCGGTGCGGACCAGGATGGCGGCGTTCTCGTCCGCCAACATGCGCGGCAGGTTTTCCGGGAAGCCGCCGCCGGTGATGTGGGCCATGCCGCTCACTGGCGCTTCAGCCAATAGGGCCAGCACGGCTTTGGCGTAGATGCGGGTGGGCGCCAGCAGGGCTTCGAGCAGGGTGGATTCGGGCCTATTTTCGCAGGTTTCCAGGATACGGCGGATGAGGGAGTAGCCGTTGGCATGGGGGCCGCTCGACGCCAGCCCGATCAGCTGGTCGCCGATGGCAATGCGGCTGCCGTCAATGATTCTCTCCTTTTCCACTACGCCAAGGCAGAAGCCAGCCAAGTCGTAGTCGCCGTCTTGGTAGAAGCCCGGCATCTCCGCCGTCTCACCGCCGGCCAGGGCGCAGCCGGCCAGCTTGCAGCCGGCGGCGATGCCCTTGATGACCCGTTCCGCCACCTCCACCTCCAGCTTGCCGGTGGCGTAGTAGTCCAGAAACAGGAAGGGTTCGGCACCGCAGGCCAACACGTCATTGGCGCACATGGCCACGAGGTCCTGCCCCACCGTCTCATGGCGGTCGTGGTCGATGGCGAGTTTCAGCTTGGTGCCCACGCCGTCCGTGCCGCTGACCAACACGGGCTGCCGGTAGCCTCGGGGCAGTTCGCTCAAGGCCGCAAAGCCGCCGATGTGGGATAGGGTCTCCGGGCGGTGGGTGGCTCGGCAGGCGGGCCCGATGCGCCGCACCAGTTCATTGCCGGCGTCGATGTCAACGCCGGCGGCGCGGTACGTTAATCCATCACTCATCATTCACTATTTTAGCACCGCCTACTGATGCGCCATGCGGGTTAAGATTTCCCCCTCCGCGTTTTCTTTGGGCCGAAACTTGCTCAAGAGACTGCTTTTATCCATTGCCGCCGCCATCGCCGTGGCGGCGCCCGCTGCTTGGGCTGTGTCGTCGCCCCTCTATGAGGCCGAGGTGGAAGTGCCCGACCGGTCCGCCAAGGCCCGGCAGGCAGCGGCCGGGGCAGGACTGGAAAGGGTTTTGATCCAGGTCACTGGCTTGCCGCGGGTGGCGGTGGTGCCGACGGTGGCCGAGGCCCTTGCGCAGTCGGAACGCTACTACAACCACTTCCTCTTTGTGGACCGGCGGCGGTTGAGGTTCTTCTACTCGCCACGGGCCGTCTTGGACCTGATTGGCCGCGCCCGGCTGCCCCTTTGGCCGGTCAAGCGGCCCAGCATCATCGCTTGGCTGGCGGTGGAGCAGGGCGGGGTGCGGCAAATCGTCCAGGACGGGCATCCGCTGGGTACGGCGTTGGTGGCCCAGGCGCGGCTGCGTGGCTTGCAGGTGCGCCTGCCGTTGATGGACCTGCAGGATCAGCTGCGGGTACAGTCCACCGTGGTTTGGAGCGGCGCCACCCTGCTGTTGGTGGCGGCGTCCCGGCGCTATGGCGCCGACGCCGTGTTGATTGGCCGTCTCAGCCGGCAGGCGGATGGCGGTTACGCGGGAAGGGTTTTGGCCTGGACGCCTGGGGCGGACTTTGAGTCGCCAGCGGCAGGGCTCGATTTGGCCGCTGCCGGCGCTCACGCGGCGGACTTTTTGGCTGACGGCCTGGCCCGCCGCCACGCCATTCCCTGGCGCGAACCCCAATGGCTGCGCCTTACCGTGGCGGGCATCGCCGCGCCGCTTCACTATGGCGGGTTGCTGCGCTACCTTGAAGATCTCGAGTTCGTCATGGGTGTGCAGGTTGTGGCCCTGAATCAGGAAAGATTGGAGATTGCGCTGCGCAGTCGGGCGGAACTGGGACAACTCGTCGATTTGCTGGCGGTGGACGAGCGGTTGGCCAGGGCCCCCAACAGCCGCGCAAACCTCTTGCTTTGGCGGGCGCCGCCCGTTGCGGCGGGGGGGCGGCCATGAACGTCTCGCAACTGCCTAACGCCATCACCCTGCTGCGCCTGCTGTTGGTGCTGCCCATCACTTGGCTGCTGTGGCAGGTGCGTTACCCGGAAGCCCTGTTGTTGATGGGCCTGGCCGGGGCATCGGACGCGGTGGACGGCGCCTTGGCGCGCCGCTACGGCTGGCGCACCGAGGTCGGGGCGCTGATGGACCCGCTGGCGGACAAGGCGATGATCGTCATCCTGTTCATCGTCCTGACCATGCAGGGCCACATTCCCCTTTGGCTGGCCGCGGTGGTGGTCGGCCGGGACATCATCATTCTCGCCGGCGCCGGGGTCTATCGGCTGCTGTTTCGGGAGATCGACATGGCGCCCACCCTCATCAGCAAGACCAACACCGCCCTTCAGGTGGTCGTGCTGCTCCTGCTGCTGTTCGGGTTGTGCGGCTTCGGCGTCGCTAGCGCACTCGCCTTGGCGGTGTTGAAACCCCTGTGCTTCTACTTGGTTGCCCTGCTCAGCATTGTTTCCGGGGGGGACTATGTGATCACTTGGACCCTGAAGGCGTGGCGCAACGCCCATCCGGCGGCGCATCGATGAGGCAACTGCTGCTGCCCCTTGCGGATGCGGTTGACGAAGGCCGCAGCTTCGCCAACTTTGTGGTGGGCGGCAACGGGGAACTGATGGACCGGCTGCGCCGGGCCGAGGGGCCGCCGGTGCTATGGCTGTGGGGCGGCTCGGCGGTGGGCAAGACCCATTTGGCTCACGCCTGCTGTCATTGGCACTTGGGCCGGGGGGCGAAGGCGGCCTATGTTCCGCTGGCCTCGGCGCCTCGAGACCCGGAGGTGTTGGATGGCCTGTCTCACTGCGACCTCGTGGTGCTGGACGATGTGCAGCGATGGTTGGACCATTTCGGCCTGGAGCGGGCGCTGATGGGCTTGTACGAGGGGTTGCTGGCGGACGGCTGCCGCTTGGTGACCACGGCGAACCGCCCGCCGGCTCAGTGCCGCTTCAGTCTGCAGGACCTCGGCTCCCGGCTGAAGGCCGCGCTCATCTACGAAGTGCGGCAGTTGGACGACTACGGCAAGGGCTTGGTCGTCCGCAATCGGGCCAAGCAGCGCGGCCTGTTGATTGCGGACAGAGTGCTGGATTTTTGGCTGGCCCACTCCGAGCGCAACCTGTCCCGCCTGCTGGAGGACTTGGAACGGCTGGACCGGGCAGCCCTAACCAACCAGCGAAGGCTGACGGTGCCCTTGGTCAAACAGGTACTCGACCTCTAGCCGCTGCGGGTGTTGCATTGGGTCTGGTTGCGCCATGAGGTTAGTCTTCACAGGCGGCGGCACCGCCGGCCATGTGCTGCCGGCCTTGCCTATCCTACGCGCCATGCGCCGGCGGGGCGCTGAAATCTTCTACATCGGCGGCGCCGACGGCGCCGACGAAGGCTACCTTGCCGGCGAACAACTGACCTATTACGGCATCGCCGCCGGCAAGCTGCGCCGCTACTTCTCCTGGCGCAACTTTGCCGACGCCGTCTTGGTGCTGCGCGGCATCTGGCAGAGCTACCGGCTGTTGGGCCGCATCCGCCCCCACGCCATCTTCTCCAAGGGCGGCTTCGTGACCTTTCCCGTGGTGCTGGCCGGTTGGCTGCGGCGCATTCCGGTGGTGGCCCATGAATCGGACTTCTCTCCCGGCCTAGCCAATCGTTTGGCAATGCCCTTTCTGAGCGCCCTTTGCACCAGCTTCCCCAGCCAACGGCCGAGGCGGCTGCGCGGTGCGCTCGTTCACACCGGCTCTCCCGTGCGCCCGGAACTGCTGCAAGGTGACGCCGAGCGGGGGCGCGCCTTGCTGGAGGCGTCGGCTAGGACGCCTCTGGTGTTGGTCACTGGCGGCAGCCTGGGGGCCGAGGCGCTGAACGCCGTGACATGCGCCGCCGCACCCGGCCTAGTGAAGTTCTGTTGCTTGGCGCATGTCTGCGGCCCCGGCAAGATCAGCGCCTTGACCTTGCCCCGCTACCATCCGTTCGAGTTCGTCGGGCCGGATTGGGGGGATCTGTTGGCGGCGGCGGATCTGGTGGTTTCCCGGGCCGGCGCCAATGCCTTGTTTGAACTGCTCGCCTTGGGCAAGCCGAACATCCTGGTCCCGCTGCCCCGTTCAGCCAGCCGCGGGGATCAGATCGAAAACGCCGCCTACGCCGAACAGGCCGGCTACAGCTTGGTGATACCCGAAGAGGAACTGGATGCGGCCCGGCTGACGGAGGCCGTGCAACGGATGCTGGCCGGGGCCAACGCATGGCGAGCCCGCCTAGCGACCTTCGCCGGGCCGCCGACGCTGCAGCTTGTCATGCAGACGATAGAGAAGGTTGCCGGTCGCGCCGGTTGATGGGCCGTTGCGCTGCGTTCGGGCGTCAAGCCTGCTGCGTCGCACCGTCGCTTGTCGTGCAGAGGATAATGGGGGTCGCCGATGCGCTGATTGACGGAAGACTAAGCCAACTGCCGATGTTCAGCTTGTGCTAATCTTCCAGATGGTAAGTTGCACAGCGGAGTCATGGGGTGCGCCATGCAGGATCAGGCCCGCATCGTCATCGTCGGGGGCGGCATCATGGGTTTGGGGCTGCTCTACCATCTTGCCCAGGAGGGCTGCTCCGACGTTCTGCTTTTGGAGAAGGGCGAGCTCACTTCCGGCTCCACTTGGCACGCCGCCGGTCAGTGCCCCAACTTGGTCGGCGACTACAACTTGGCCAAAATTCATGAATACAGCATCTCCCTGTACCGGCGGCTGGAGGAGCTGACCGGCCAGTTCGTCAGTTGGCACGGCTGCGGCAGTGTGCGCTTCGCCCTCAGCCAAGGTGACTTGGACTGGTTTGAGTATGTGCATGGCATCGCCGCCAACGTCGGCTTTCATATGGAGATCATCGACGTCGAGCAGATTCGGCGGCTCAATCCCTTCATCGAGGTCGAAGGAGTGCTGGCTGGGGCCTGGACCCGCGACGACGGCCATGCGGACCCTTCCGGCCTGAGCAACGCCATGGCCCGGGGCGCCCGCAACCTAGGCACCCAGATCGTCTCGCGCAACCGGGTGCTGGATATCAAGGCCCTGCCCTCCGGGGAGTGGCGGGTGGTCACGGAACAGGGCGCCGTCACCGCCGAAACGGTGGTCAACGCCGCCGGCTGCTACGCCCGGCAGGTGGCGCGGATGGTGGGTGCCGATGCGCCCATCTGCAACATCGAGCACCACTACCTCGTCTCCGGCACGGTGCCGCAGTTCGTCGAGCGCGGCGCTGCGGAAATCCCGGTGATGCGGGACCCTTACGCCTCCGCCTATCTGCGTCAGGAGCAGAAGTCCGGGTTGATCGGCATCTACGAACAAGCCGGTCAGGCCGAGGCTTGGCCGCCTAGCGGACTGCCGGCCTGGGAGTCGGAGAGCGAACTGTTCCAAGATGATCTGGAACGGTTGATGCCTTGGCTGGGCCGGGCGATGGAACGGATGCCGGTGGTTGAGGCGGCCGGCATCAAGCGCATCGTCAACGGCGCCATCGCCCATAGTGCGGACGGGGCGCCCATGTTGGGGCCAGTGGCCGGCCTGAGGAACTTCTGGTTCTGCTGCGGTTCCTCCTTCGGCATCGCCCAAGGCGCCGGTTGCGGCAAGTATCTCGCCCAATGGATGCTGCACGGGGATTCGGAAATCAACATGACGGGGTTCGACCCGCGCCGCTTCGGGACCTTCGCCGATGGCGGTTACATGGAGTCGAAGGGGCGTCAGGACTACGGAAGAACCTACTTCACGCCCTTGCCGGGGGAGGAGCTGCCGGCGGCTAGGGAGCGACGCCTGAGCCCCTTGTACGAAAAGTTGCAGGCGCAGGGCTGCGTCTTCACCGAAACCTTTGGTTGGGAGCGCCCCAAGTGGTTCTCCGCGGATGGCCGCGAAGAGGCGTATGGCTACCACCGCAACAATGTCTTTGAAGTGGTGCGCGCTGAATGTCTCGCGGTGCGCGAGCGCGTCGGCCTGCTCGACCTGACCGGCTTCGCCAAATATGAGGTCACGGGCACCGACGCGAGGGCGTTCTTGAATCGGCTCTGCGCCAACAGGATGCCGCGCAACGGCGGCATCGTCCTCGCCCATGTGTTGTCGCCTGGGGGCCGCATCGGTGGCGAGTTGACGATCACCCATCTAGCCGATGACCGTTTCTATGTGCTGTCCGCCGCCGGTGCGGAACTGCGTGACCTCGACCATTTGCTGCAAGGCTGTGCGCCGGGGGAGCAGGTGCGCATCGCCAATGTCACCGACGAGCGCGGCGTGTTGGTGCTGGCCGGTCCACGCTCGCGGGAGGTGCTGGCCAAACTCACGGACGCCCCCTTGGACAGCGGCGCCTTCCGCTGGCTGAGCGGTAGGGAAATCACCGTGGCCGGGCTGCCGGTACGGGTGCTGCGGGTCAACTACGTCGGCGAACTCGGCTGGGAGTTGCACCCATTGATGCAGGATTTGGAGGCTTTGTACGATTCGCTTTGGCGTGCCGGCCAAGCCTTCGGCATGGCTAACTTCGGCCTCTACGCCGTCAACAGCCTGCGCATGGAGAAGGCGTACCGCAGTTGGGGGGCGGAGTTGACCAACGAGGTGACGATGCTGGACGCGGACATGGGACGCTTCATCAAATTCGACAAGGACGATTTCGTCGGCAAGGAGGCGAGCCTTCAGCAGAAGGAGCGGGTCATGCAGCTCATCTACTTTGCCGTGGAGGCGGCGGATGCGGATGTGCTCGGCGGTGAACCCCTGTTCGCCGGCGAGCAGTGCGTGGGCGTCACCACCTCCGGCGCCTATGGCCACTATGTGCGCAAGAGCCTGGGCTTCGGCTATGTGCCGCCGCAATTGGCGAAACCGGACGCATCCTTGGAAGTGGCCCTGCTCGGAGAGCGGCACCGGGTGCAGGTGCTGACCGATCCGGCCCATGATCCCGCCAACCACCGGCTGCGGGCTTAGGCGTCTTGTGGAGCACCGCCATTCGATTGGGGCAAGCGCCATCATCGGGACTCTTGGCCATGCGCCGGAACGGCGCCGCCAAGACTCGGGGTTGGCGCCATGACTAGCCGTTTGCAGGACTTGCCCAGCCGGGCCGGCGTGGTCGTTGTTGGCGGCGGCGTCATCGGCTGCTCCGTCGCCTACCACTTGGCGCGGGCGGGCTTCACGGACGTGCTGTTACTGGAGCGTCAGCAACTCACCTCCGGCACCACTTGGCACGCCGCCGGCTTGGTGGGGCAGTTGCGCACCTCCATCAACATGACGCAGCTGGCCCGCTACACCAGCGAACTGTACAAACGGTTGGAGGCGGAGACGGGCCAAGCCACGGGCTATCGGCGTTGCGGCTCCTACTCCATCGCCACTACGGCGGAGCGCTTGGAGGAGCTGAAGCGCAGCGCCTCCATGGCCAAGGTGTTCGGCTTGCGGGTGGATGTGGTGGCGGCGGCACAGGTCCAGGCGCGGGTGCCGTTGCTCCATACCGCCGATGTGCTGGGTGGCATCCACATTCCCTCGGACGGCTACGCCAACGCGGTGGACATCACCCAAGCCTTGGCCAAGGGGGCGCGGGCCGCCGGCGCACGGCTAGTCGAGAACGCACTGGTCACCGCCATTCGCACGGCCGGCGGGCGGGCCGTTGGCGTCAGCGTTGGAACTGTTGGGCAAACCGGGGAGAACCTCAGCCGGCAACTGGACATAGACGCGGACTGCGTGGTGATTTGCACGGGCATGTGGACCCGGAATCTAGCCGCCAGCGCCGGCGTCAACGTGCCCCTGCACGCTTGCGAACACTACTACGCCCTGTTTGAGTCCGTGCAGGGCTTGGACGCGGACTTCCCGGTGGTCCGCGACTATGACGCCTGCACCTACTACAAGCACGACGCCGGCAAGCTGCTGGTGGGCGCCTTCGAGCCAAGCGCTCGGCCTTGGGGCATGGACGGCATCGCCGAGGACTTCTGCTTTGACGAGATCGCCGGCAGCTTCGACCACTTTCAGCCCATCTTGGAAGGCGCGATGGTGCGCCTGCCGGCCCTGCAGTCCGCCGGCCTGCAGAAGTTCTTCTGCGGGCCGGAGAGCTTCACCCCGGATGTGCGCTACCACATCGGCCAAGCACCGGAACTGGGGAACTGCTACGTCGCCGCCGGGCTGAACTCCATCGGCCTGCAGTCCGCCGGCGGCGTCGGCAAGGTGCTGTCGGAGTGGATCCGGGATGGCCAGCCGCCGGCCGACCTCTGGGAAGTGGATGTGCGCCGCAACCAACCCTTTCAGCGCAACCGCCGCTACCTGCGGGCGCGGGTCTCGGAGAGCTTGGGGCTGCTGTACGCCACCCACTACCCCTTTCGGCAGTTCGAGACGGGGCGGGGCGTGCGCCGTTCGCCGCTCTACGACCGCCTTTGCGCCACCGGCGCTTGCCACGGCGAGGCGGCCGGTTGGGAGCGGCCCAACTGGTATGCGCCCGAGGGTGTTGAGGCCAAGTACGCCTACAGCTACGGACGGCAGAACTGGTTCGACCATGCGGCGGCCGAGCATCAGGCGGTGCGCACAAGCGTCGGGTTGTTCGATCAGTCGTCCTTCGCCAAGTTCCGGCTTGAGGGGCCGGCCGCGGCCGCGGTCCTCAACCGGGTTTGCGCCAACGAGGTCGATGTGCCGCCGGGTCGCATCGTTTACACGCAGTGGTTGAACGAACAGGGCGGCATTGAGGCGGACCTCACCGTCACCCGCTTAGCGGAGGACTGCTTCCTCGTCGTCACCGCCGCCGCCACCGAAGTGCGGGACTTCCATTGGCTCAAACAGCAGATCCCGGCACAGGCTCACTGCATTCTCACCAACATCACGTCGGGCATGGGCGTCATCTCCGTAATGGGGCCGCAATCGAGGGAGCTGCTGCAAGGGCTGACGCCGGACGACCTGTCGGAGGAAGCCTTCCCCTTCGCCGCCAGCCGGGAGATCGAACTGGGCTGCGCCTTGGTGCGCGCCTCCCGCATCACTTATGTGGGTGAGTTGGGCTGGGAGCTGTACATCCCCACCGAGTTCGTATTGGGTGTTTACGAGGCCATCACACAAGCCGGTGCCGCCTCCGGCCTGGCCCGTGCCGGCTACCACGCCCTGGATTCCCTGCGCATGGAGAAAGCGTACCGCCACTGGGGCCACGACATAACGGACGAGGACACGCCCTTGCAGGCCGGCCTCGGCTTTGCCGTGAAGTTCGACAAGCCGGGCGGCTTCATCGGCCGGGAGGCGCTGCTGCGCCAGCGCGAGCAGGGCATCGATCGGCGCCTGTTCCAGTTCAAGCTGCGCGACTCCCAACCCCTCCTCTACGGCAACGAACCGATATGGCTGGACGGCGCCTTGGTCGGCTATGTGCGCTCCGGTGCCTACGGCCACAGCTTGGGCGCCGCTTTGGGTCTCGGCTACGTCGAGGCCCAGCCGGACCGAAGCTGGCGGGAACTGACGGCGGCGGAGTTCGCCATAGAAGTCGCCGGCACCCGCTTTGTGGCCGATGCATCGCTGAAGCCGCTGTACGACCCGAACGGCCAGCGCATTCGCCCCGCCTCGAATCCGCCGCCGAAGCCGACATAGGGCCGACCCGCCGCATCCCATTGCATTGCAACCGGCTTGGCCGAGAGCCGTTCTCTCTGGGGAGTTGCCGCTGGTTGTTGGCTTACAGCAAAGCAGTCCTTTCCGCCCCGGGCTTGGGTGGCTTGCGCAGCGCCTCCGGCACGGGTGGCAGGTCGTCGGCGAGAAAGCAATCGCTAGCCACCACGGCATCAAGCAAACGCGCCTGTTGCGGCTGCAGCTCCACTGTCGCCTCCAATACCCAAAGCAAGTCGAGCAGCTCGTTGGTGAAGACCGCTGTCCAGCGCTCTGGACGGATGTCATCGAGGGGCGACGACTTGCGGCCGGCGCCTTGCTTCATGCGGCATCTGAGCCAGGAGCGCACAACCGGGAAGCCGGACACCTGGAACTCGTAAATCTCGGCGGCCACGGGCGCAAACTCGCCCTCGCCGACGCGCAAGGTGCGGGTTGCGCTGTGGTAGTCGAAGGCGTCGGGATAGCTGTCAGCCTCGCCGGGAACGGCCTTGGGGCATCTCGCCGCACCGGGCGGAATCCGGTGGGGCCAGCCATTCTGCCGGAAGCGGGTGGCGTAGGTGTGCAGGAACAGCAGCCGGGCGCCGATGGCCCGCAGTTCGGTGAACAGCGCGGCATTCTTGGTGAGCGGCAGGCGCAGTTGCCGGGTTTCCAGTTCCGCCTGGTAGCGGACGGCGAAGCCTGGATGGGCCAAGGCACCGTAGGCGTAGGCGAGGAAATCCTCCGTCGCGACGGGGTGGTTATAGGCTTGGGACAACGCTTCCAACAGGCCGGGCAGGATATTCGCTGTGGAAGCGTCCGCGGCGCGGTACAGCGGAATCGCATCCTTGGCGCCGCGCCCGGAAAAGTGATGTAGATCAGGGATCTCGGCGCAGGCCACTAAGGCCGGGCCGCCGCCCATCGCGCTAGTTAAATGGCCCGTTAGATATAGTTGACTTTCGCCGTGATTGCGCCAGAGGTCCGTACGCGGGCGTGACATCAAGCGGCTGTCGGCAATGACGTGTTGTCGATCAAAGGCGCGGTAGGCGTAGCGCCGCACTTCCGGCATGGGAGCGTCGCTCGGCAGGCTGGCGATGGGCGTCGGGTCGCCGCTGTCCGTCAGGGCGACGCCATAGCTGCCGGCCGTGGTTCGATCGCCAGTTTCCCGGAACGCTTGGGACCTGCGGGCGCCCTGGTGCCTAAGAAGCTGCCGCCAACGGCGTTCCAGCGTGTCGGCATCCGGCGCGATGGGCCAAGTGCGTTTTAGCTGAACACCAGAGTGCTGCCACGGCATCAGATCCGTCAGCCGCGGCCAGCCGAAGTAGTCGCCTTGCGCGGTAGGGCGGAACGGCGCATGCCAATCGTCCGGGCAGTCGCGCCAGCGCACCGCGGCGAATCCGTCGATGGCGTCCAGCGCGTCCAGCTTGCCTTGGCGCGTTCCTTCGAGCTTGGCGTAATGCACCTTCGCTGGCTGGTCCAACGCCGGGTCGTTCGCCCGAACGGCCACCGCGATGGCCACCGGCGTGCGGATGGCGAACAGGTTGTCGTCATCGCGCCCCGAGACATGGCCCTCGCCGCCGAGGTCAAGAATCCAGATCTCGTCGCAAACTCGCCGCATGTGCGTACGCATGCCGAGAAAGGCGTCGCCGTCCAGGTAGCTCGACGCGCTGATGAAGCTCGCCACGCCAGCGCCCGCGGCAGGGGTGCGCGAGGGGCCTGCCCCTCGCATAAGAGAGTTCGCGGCAGGGGTGCGCGAGGGGCCTGCCCCTCGCATAAGAGAGTTCGCGGCAGGGGTGCGCGAGGGGCCTGCCCCTCGCATAAGAGAGTTCGCGGCCGGGGTGCGCGAGGGCCCCGCCGCTCGCATGAAAGCGCTGTCGTGCTCGAACAGCTTCCACAGCGCCCAGCGCCAGAAATAGACGTAGAGGTTGTAGAGGTTCTTGAGCTGCCCGCCGCGCTTGGCGGCGATGACGGGTTCGACGAAGTCCCGCAGGATGGCGTCCGCGCCACCTCCCGCGTCGCCCCAGCGAACCCAGGCGCCGGTGCGGTCGCCGTTGTCCGCCGTGGCGGCTTCGTGCCGGTCGTAGGGGGGGTTGCCTAGGCAGACGATGACCTGCGCCTCGCGCTTCACCGCCAGCGCCTTTTCGTGTTGTTCGGAAATGGGCTGCATGAACAGCGGCAACTGTCGGGGCTGGGCATTGGGGCTCGCCAGGGTGTCGGTCAGATAGATGTGCGCCGTGCTGTCCGGCGGCGCTCCCCGATCCCGCAAGGCGCGGTTGACGCGCAGTTCGCTGACGGCGTAAGCGCCGACCAGACGCTCGAACCCGTGCAGATTCCGGGCCAGTTCCGCCGCTTGTCCGGGTACGGCGCCGGCGCCCCGTTCGGCCTCGATGCGCCGCAAGGCATGCTCGATGACGCCGAGTAGGTAGGTGCCGGTGCCGACCGCCGGATCCAGCACCACGACCTCCGGGTCGGCGAAGCCAAGGGGCTTGCCCAAGCGCTCCGTCAGCAGTTCATCGACCAGGCGCACCTGGGCGCGGACCACTTGCACGGGCGTGTAATAGACGCCGGCGTTCTTGCGCAGTTCGGGATCGTAGGCGGCGAGGAAGTCTTCGTAGAAGTACAGCCAAGGATCCCCCGGCGCGGCGAGCGGACCGGGAGGAACCACGGCCATGACGCGCAGCAGCAGGTCCAGGGAGGCCGCCATTTCCCGGCGCACCCGGTGATCGGTGAGCACTTGCAGGGCGCGGGACAGCAGATTGTGCTGGGCGGCCAGGACGGCTTGGGCGCTCTCCAAGGTGAGCGGCGCCGCGCCTTCGCTGCGCCCGAGCAACAGGGCGAAGGTGACGGTTTGCGCGTAGGCGTCGGCGAACTCTTCGTCCGTGCCCTCCGGGAACAGCAGTTCCCGCCAGTCGCCGGCTAGGGCGAGCATGGGCGATTCGGCGTTCTTGAGCGCATCGGCCACATCGTCGCGCAGCATCCGGCACAGCGGCGCGACCAGCTCGGCGAAGGCTTTGAGATCGACCCGGCCCGTGCGGTCCAACGGCAGGATGGGCGTCCAGGCGAGGAAATCGCGCAGCAGGCCCTCAATGGCGCGGGCGTCTTCCTCGCCGAGCGCCGCCGCGCCGTCCTGGGCTGCATCGCCGGAAAGACGCACGATCTTGCCGACGCGCTGGCCGTTTCGGTACAGCGCCCAATAGCTGCCGTCGCTGTAGAGCAGATTGGGGATGGCGGAGAAGCGCTTGAACTGCGCCCGGTCCCTGCCGCGGAAGCGGCTTGCGTCCGCGCCGAGGCCGGGCGCCTTGAGCTCCGCATAGCCGGTTAGCGCCCCCTGCTCGTGGATGGCGAAGTCGGGGCGGCCCAAGCGGTCTGGCAGCGCCGTTTCGCCGGCGCAAATCAGTTCCCGGCCCAACGCGGCGCCGGCCGCCGCAATGAAATTCTCGAACGGGCCACGCAACTGCTCTTCCGGCCCTCCGCCCGGCAGCAGCCCGGTCTTAGCCGTCACTGCCGCCGCGAAGGCTTGCAGGGCTTGATGGAGGCTCATCTGTGCGCCATCCGTTCCATTTCCGCATCAGCCGAAACCCAAGCGGCCGCGGCTTTCATTGTGCCGGTTTAGGTTACCCCAATGGCGGTGTCGAACGGCTAGCGGACCCTAGCGGTCATGCAGGCGATGAAAACCGTCACGCTGTGGGCCGCCTGTCAACTCCTGCCCATCGCCTCCCGGGGCAGGTGAATGGGGAATTTGTCCCGCACCAGCGCGTCCACCTCGTCGCTGACGTGGCTTGGGAAGTAGGTGCTGAGGATTTCCCGCTTGCGCTCGATGGCTAGGTTCAGCATCACCGGCTTGCCCGCTTCCTCCCAGACGTTGGGGCTTAGGCGGTCGCCGAAGTCTGGGTAGATGTACTCGCTTTGCATGACCTGCAAGGTCTTGTCTGAGCCTAGGTAGTGGCCTTCGCCACCAGTGCAAACCCGCTTGATTTCATCGAAGCTCAGGGTGTCTTGGTTGACTTCGATGCCCCGGGTCATGCGCAGGGCGGCGCCGAGCACGTCGTTGTCCAGCAGCAGGCTTTCCGGGCAGGTGCCCAACAGGCTGGCGTACATGCCGGCGGATTCGTAGATGATGTTGGCGCCGGCCAAGGCGGTGGCCGCCACTGCGGAGGCCCGTTCGGCCCCAGCCTGGAAGTCCGGAAACTTGGCGTCCGACATGCCGCAGGCGGTGCCGAAGGGCAGGTCAAGGACTAGGCCGACTTGGGCGCAGGCGGCGCAGAGCAGGGCCTGCTCCGGGGAGCCGCCGCTCATGGCGCCGGTGCGCAGATCCGAGACGAACGGCCAAGTGCCGAGAATGGCCGGGGCGCCTGGTCGGATGGCGTTGACGTAAACCAGGCCCCCCAAGCATTCCGCCCAAGCTTGGGAGACGGCCCCGGCCAAGCAGGCCGGCGTGGTGGCCCCGGCTTGCCCGGCGGACAGCAGTAGCACCGGCATGCCGCCTTCGACCGCCACCCGCAGGCACTCCAAGGCGTCCGTGGCGAACTTCATGGGCGGCACCACGAAGCAGTTAGACTGGCTGACGAACGGCCTAGCCCGCCATGCCGCCTCGCTCCCGGCGATCTGGTGCAGCATCTCCAAGGTCTTCTGCACATGCCAGCCTTGGGTCCAGCTTGCGCCCACGTGCTTGGTGGTGCCCATCACCGCAGCATAGGTGGTGTTGACGTCCAAGGCGTAGTTGTCCTCGATGTCGCGCGGCACGCAGGTGCGCTGGAACATGTGGATGTGCTCGCATTGGTCCACGATCCGCGCCATGTCGTAGAGGTCTTGGGCGGTGGACTCTCGATAGGCGTTGTTCTCGGAATCGGCCACCATTACCGCCGCGCCGGCGGTGGCGCAGTGGACCCTGCTGCCGCTTAGGTGCAGGTCGTGCTGCGGGTTCTGGCCGTGTAGGACCAAATCTCGCTGGGCCTGCCCTAAGGCGTTCTCGACCACCGCCCTAGGCATTTTCAGGCGTTCATCCCCACCGACGACGGCCCCCACCGCCAAGCAGGTTTCGATGCAGTGGGGCGTGGGCTCGCCGAAACCGACCTCCTCGAGAATGCGGAAGCTGTTCTCAATGATGGCGGCGATGTCCGCCTCCTTCAGCGGCCTATACTGCCCGCCGAGTTCGCCGGGATGCACTGGTTTGATGGCTTCCGCCAAGGGCGCCGCCCGTAGCGCTTGGCGCGCTTTCCTGCCGCCGGCTCGTCTCGCCATGTTGAAGGCCCTCGTGGTGGATGGGAACGGACACGCATTGTAGGAGATTGTATTGGAGATGGAAATCACCGCGACCGACTCGTTTCGGCCGCGGTGAGGTACAGGACGACGCCGAGGTCCGAAAGGCGACAGAGCGGCTAGTGGCGGCTGGCCTCGCCGACAAAGTCGAGGAAAACACCACTTGCTGTCACGCCCGGCAGAACAAGGTCTGGGCCACCGAACCGGAGGGCATCCGTTGGGAGTGGTACCGAGTCATTGAGGACGTGGAGTCCAACGCCCCGGCCTGACCCGCCGCCGGACCGCGCCACCCGATATCGGATTTGGCGATGAAGAAGGCGCAGTTGCCTTGCGACGGGACCTGTGAAGCCGCATTTTTGGTTTGACTTTCCGCCTGTGCTGGTATTGAGTTCGCCCGCCGCTCATCCGACGGAGTGAATTTGGACTATGGTGATGAAGAAAACAGCTTTGCGCAGCATTGCGGACGTGGCGTCCGACCTTGGCTTGGCGGCGGGGGACCTGGAGCCTTACGGCGCCCACAAGGCGAAGGTGCCGCTGGGCGCCTTTCCCAACCGGCAAACGCCGGGCCGCTTGGTGGTGGTCACCGCCATTACGCCCACGCCGGCCGGAGAGGGCAAGACCACCGTGGCGGTGGGCCTCACCCAAGGCCTGGCCCGCATTGGCAAGAGCGTCGCGCTCACCTTGCGGCAGCCATCCCTCGGGCCGGTGTTCGGGCATAAGGGCGGCGGCACTGGCGGCGGTCAATCCACCGTGCAGCCAGCGGCGGACATCAACCTGCACTTCACCGGCGATTTCCACGCTGTGCAGTCGGCCCACAACCTGTTGGCCGCCATGACCGACAACGCCGTCCACCGCAAGACGGTGGCTGGTTTGGAGGCGCCCGGCGTCACTTGGCGGCGGGTGACGGATGCGGAGGATCGGGCCCTGCGCAAGGTGGTCACCGGCGTCGGCGGCAGCATTAACGGGCCGATGCGGGAGGGCGGCTTCGACATCTCCGCCGCCTCGGAGATCATGGCCATTCTGGCCTTGGCCTCCAGCTACGAAGATTTGCGCCAACGCCTGGGCGACGTGGTGGTCGGCTGGACGAAGGATGGGCAGCCGGTGACGGCCCGGGAAGTGGGCGGCGTCGGCGCCCTGATGGCGTTGCTGCGGGACGCCATGAAGCCTAACTTGGCGCAGACTTTGGAGGGCCAGCCGGCCATCATCCACATGGGGCCGTTCGGCAACATCGCCCACGGCTGCAGTTCAATCCTAGCGGACCGCTTGGCGGTCAACTGCGCCGACATCACGGTGACGGAAGCCGGCTTCGGTGCCCATCTTGGCTTCGAGAAGTTCATGGACATTAAGGTGCGCCAAGGCGGTCCGGCGCCGGCGACGGCGGTGGTGGTGGCCACGGTGCGGGGTTTGCGCTGGCACGGCGGCGTTGCGCGCGAAGACTTGGAGTCCCCCAATGTGGACGCCGTGCAGGTTGGCGCCCAGAACTTGGCCAACGCCATCCGCATCGTCAAGATGTACGGCCTGCCGGTGGTGGTGGCCATCAACCGCTTTCCTACCGACAACCGTGCCGAGGTGGAGGTCGCCGCCGCCGCGGCGCATGACGCCGGCGCTGCGGTGGCCGAGGCGGAGGGTTTCACCGAGGGCGGTGCCGGCATGACGGACTTGGCCGCCGCCGTCTGGGAAGCCGCCTACAGCGGCGACCCGCAGCCGAATCTGCTGTACCGGGACGAGGAGACCCTGGAGGCCAAGGTCGATCGCTTGGCCAAGGTCATCTACCAAGCGGAGTTGGTGGAGTGGGGGCCGCGCACCCGGCTGACTGCGCAGCGCTTCGCCGCCTTGGGCTGGAGCCATCCTGTGTGCATGGCCAAGACCCATCTGTCGGTGTCCGCCAAGCCGGAGCTTCTGAACGTACCGGTCGGCCATACGTTGCCGATTCGGGAGATCAGGGTGCAGGCCGGCGCCCGGCAGATCGTCACCTTGGCCGGAGACATCAACACCCTGCCGGGCCTGCCCGCCCATCCCAACGCCTGGGATATCGATCTCGACGAATCCACCGGCGAAATCACCGGCATCCTGAGCACCTGAGCAGGGTCATCCCAAAGTTCCAGGCAACTATTGTTCGTGGCAAAGGATGCCCTGAGTCCAACTGGTTTTGGCGGGGGCGTGAAGATCATGTACAAAATTCGCATCTACGATCAAATAGCGGCTCGGGGTCTGGAAAGGTTTTCCCCGCAACGCTACGAAGTGAGCGGCGAGGTCGCCGACCCCGACAGCATCCTGCTGCGCAGCCATAAGCTGGCGGCGGGTGCCGTGCATGGCCGTTTGCGCGCCGTCGCTCGGGCCGGCGCCGGCGTCAACAACGTACCGGTGCGGCGCTGCACGGAAAAAGGGGTGGTGGTGTTCAACACTCCGGGCGGCAACGCCAATTCAGTGAAGGAATTGGTTCTTGCCGCCATGCTCCTGAGCTCCCGCGACCTTGTTGGCGGCATGGAGTTCGTTGCCGGCCTAGGCGATGTTATCGACGCCGATGCACTCAACGCCTTGGTGGAGGCCGAGAAGAAGCGCTTTAAGGGCCGGGAGCTTTACGGCAAGTCCTTGGGCGTGGTGGGCTTGGGTGCCGTTGGCTCTTTGGTGGCTCGCTCGGCCTTGGACTTGGGCATGGAGGTTTTGGGTCATGACCCGGCCATTTCGGTGGATGCGGCTTGGCGTTTGCCAAGCGATGTGCTGCGCATGGAGAACCTGCCCAGCTTGATCGCCCGTTCGGATTACGTCAGCCTGCATGTGCCGTTGCTGCCGGAGACCGAGGGCCTGATCGGTGGGCAAGCCCTAAGCGCCTTGCGGCCCGGTACCGTGCTGCTCAATTTCGCCAGGGCGCCAGTGGTAGACTCAGGGGCGCTGAGGTGCGCCTTGGACGACGGCCGGCTGGGCGGCTATGTGGCGGATTTCCCGATTCCTGGGCTGGTTGGGCACCCCAATGTGCGCTTCACTCCCCATTTGGGGGCTAGCACCGCGGAGGCGGAGGAGAATTGCGCCGTCATGGCCGCCGACCAGCTGGTCGCCTTTCTGGAGACCGGCAACATCCGCAACTCAGTGAACTTTCCCTCCGTCGCCCTCGAACCCTCCGACGGGCATCGCTTGGCCGTCACCAACCGGAACGTTGCCGGGATGCTCGGTCAGATGACCTCGGTGCTGGCCAAGCACGGCATCAACATCATCGACATTCTCAACAAGAGCCGCGACGAGGTGGCCTACAACCTGCTGGACATTGAGGCGGCCCCGGACGCGGCGTTGATCGCGGAGCTCAACGCCATCGACAGCGTCATCAACGTGCGGGCGCTGAACGGCGGCTAAACCCAACCGAACGTGCCCAAGGGCATTGGCGAGGGTTTGCCGGCTGGGGTTGACCTGATGGCGCGGCCAGCGCAGTTTGCGTTGGGGGGTTGCGGGAAAATTGCCGGCAACTGATTTAGGCCAGAGGCGTTTCTCCAAGGGACAAGCGGCTTGGCGCAATGTCCGGGTTAGGGCGCCACGGGTCGTTTCGGGTCCGTGATCCACTCGCTCCAAGAGCCGGGGTAGAGGGCCGGCTCCTCCAGCCCCGCCACCCGCATGGCCAGCACGTTGTGGGTGGCGGTGACGCCGGAGCCGCAGTAGCAGACCGGCTTGTGAGTGAGTTCGGCGAAGCGGGTGCGCAGCCGGGCGGCTGGGTGGAACTTGCCGTTGGCGTCCAGATTTTCCTGAAACGGCCGGCAATGGGCGCCGGGGATATGTCCCGCCACCGGGTCAATCGGTTCCTCAAGGCCGTCGAACCGCGGCTTGGCGCGGGCGTCGATTAGCGTACACCGATCCAGGCCGCGTTCGATTTCCGCGGCGGTCACCCAGCGGGTGAGTGGGGGTCGCAGCGAGAAATTGCCGGGCCTTGGGGCGGCGGTTGCGCTGGCCAATTCGTCCGGCCAAGCGTTCAAGCCGCCGTCGAGCAGGGCCGCCGCCTCATGCCCGCACCAGCGGGCCAGCCACCAGCCGCGGGCGGCGAAGGCGCCGCCGGCGTCGTCATAGAAGACGAGTTGATCCACGTCGTTGGCGCCCCAAGCGGCGAAGCGCCGCGCCATGCGGGAGCGTTGCGGCAGCGGATGGCGTCCGCCGGCGCCGGGCGGCGCCGCCAAATCTTGGTTCAGGTCCGCATGGACGGCGCCGGGAATATGGCCTTGGGCGTGCATTCGCCATCCATAGCCAGCGTCGGCCAAACTGGCGCGGCAGTCGAAAAAACGCACGGGTCGCTGCACAAGGCGCAGGTCTTTGACGCTGATGAGGTCGGTGAACATGGGCGCAAGCGGCATAGCGGCGCGGTTGCCAAGGCCAGTTAATTATAGGGCTGCACAGCCGTGGTTGCCGATCGGGATTGCACGGCCTGCAGCAGGATGCGGCCTGTTGATGGCCCGCCCTATGCGCTTCGGTGCCTAGAGGCCGACGAACATTGCCATTCGAGTGCGCGATGTTTGCGGCTAAACTGTTGCCGACCGGCGCCGCACGACGAGGCGGCTGGAAAAGGCAAATTGAGACAAGGAGACCGCACAGTGTTGGGATACTGCACCATTGGCGTGAATGACATGGACCGGGCCTGCGCCTTTTACGATGCGTTGCTCGGCGAGATTGGGGCGTCGCAATTATTCGGGATGGACCGAATCAAGTTCTACGGCACCGCGCCCGACCAATCCATGCTGGCCCTCTGCATCCCCTACAACGAGGAGGCGCAGCACCCCGGCAACGGCAACATGGTGGCCATTCCCGGCGGTGCCCGGGAAGACGTGGACAAGCTCTACGCCAAGGCCTTGGAACTCGGCGCCACCGACGAGGGGCCGCCGGGGGAGCGGATGCCGGTGTTCTACGGCGCCTATGTACGGGACCTGGACGGCAACAAGCTCTGCTTCTTTGAGATGAAGATGGGGTAGATCGAGCATCGCCGCCGACGGGTTGGACTGGTGGGCGACGGTGCTTCACTTTCGGGTAGGAGGGGCTGTCGGAGAGCCTTCGATTCAGGGCGTTGCGGGTTGGGCGGCCATGCTGCCCGGCTCAGGAAACCGATGGCGCGGACCGGATGCGGTTGACGGACGAACAGATCGCTCAATATTGGGAGCGAGGTTACCTGCTGGTGGGTGGGCTGGTTTCGGCGGTTAGGCTGGCCGCCTACGAGCGGCGGTTCATCGCCTTGGCCAGCGGCGAGGCGGCGCCTTGCCCGAACATGGGGATCATGCGCGACGTCATGGTGGTGAAGGGGGCCGCGGCG
Organism: uncultured Pseudomonadales bacterium; assembly: GCA_958296025.1. Taxonomy (GTDB): domain Bacteria; phylum Pseudomonadota; class Gammaproteobacteria; order Pseudomonadales; family Azotimanducaceae; genus Azophilus. The sequence goes on along the minus strand of OY282430.1, from coordinate 2,564,156 downwards.
CCGGTCACGGCCTTGGCTGCGGTCAACAAACTGTTCAACTTTGAGGATGACCCGGAACTCTATGGCTACGCCTTGGAGCCGGCGCTGTTGGCGGCGGTGCGCAGCCTGATCGGCGAGGACATCTTCAGCGTCTCCACCAACTTCATTAACAAGCCGCCTGGGCTGGATGGGCGTCATCCGCTGCATCAGGACTTGCGCTACTTCAGCCTGCGCCCGGCGGACAGCCTCGTCGGCGTTTGGACCGCCTGCACCGGCGCGGACCGGGGCAACGGCTGCCTAGCGGTCATTCCGGGCAGCCACAAGGGCGGGCTGCTGGCGCATGGAGACCCGGATTGGCAACACGTCAATGCCGGTTTCTTCGGCATTCAAGACATCGATCTAAACAGGAGGCGGCATGTGCCGATGGGCCAGGGAGACACCCTGCTGTTCCATCCGCTGCTTATCCACGGCTCCGGGCGCAACCGCGGCAACGCCTACCGCCGCGCCATTGCCGCCCACTACGCCGCCGCCAGCTGCCGCTCGCCGCGGCCGAACTGGCATCTGGCCAATCCATTCCGGCGCATTGATTGACTGCAGTTGGCGCTCGCCAGCCGAATGGCGGCCTCGAGCAAGCCGCTTCCGAATCCATGCCGAAAACAGCGACAATGCGTACATGAGCGAGGTGACCAGCCGCAGCACGCCCATCCACCAAGCCTTGCGGGGCTTCGCCGCGGCCGTGGCCGGCAAGACGGCGCAACTGACCGCCGGGGAGCCCGAGGAGCAACTGCGCACTCCCTTTGAGAACTTCATGTCGGTGGTGGGTGCGGCTTGGGGCTTGCCGGTGGTCTGCACCGGGGAGGCGCCGTTGCCGGACCGCCTTGGCCGGCCGGACTTCGCCGTCCACAACAACGATCTGCTGGCCGGCTACGTCGAGCTCAAGGCCCCCGGAACCGGTGCCGACGCCAGCCGCTTCCGGGGCCGCAACCGCGATCAGTTCAAGCGCTTCGCCGCAGCGCCCAACCTCCTCTACAGCGACGGCAACGAATGGGCCTTGTACCGCGACGGCGAGCGCATCGATAGGCTGGTGCGTCTGTCCGGGAACATCGTCGAAGACGGTGCCCAAGCCGTCAACGAAGAAGACGCCGGCGCCATCGAACGCCTGCTGCGCAATTTCCTCTCTTGGGCGCCGGCCTTGCCGGTGGACCGCAGGGGGCGCGTCAACCCCAGAGACTTCGCGGCGCTGCTGGCCCCCCTGTGCCGGATGCTGCGCGACGACGTGGCGGATGCGCTGCAGGATGCGCAATCCCCCTTGGTGACGTTGAAGCAGGACTGGCGGCAACTGCTGTTTCCAGACGCAACGGATACGGAGTTTGCCGACGCCTACGCCCAAACCGTTGCCTTCGCCTTGTTGCTGGGCCGCAGCCAAGGGGCTGAGCCGCTGACGCTGGCAAGCGCCCAACAGGCCCTCGCGGTGCAGCACAGCCTGCTTTCCCGGGCCCTGCAAGTGCTCACCGACCCGGGGGCGCGAACCGACATAGCCGCCTCCCTAGACCTGCTGCTGCGCGTCCTGTCCGTGGTGCCGCGCAATCTATTCGTGGGAGCGCAGGATCCTTGGCTACACTTTTACGAAGACTTTCTGGCCGCCTACGACCCCAAGCTGCGCAGGAACGTCGGTGCCTACTACACGCCCTTGGAGGTGGTGCATGCGCAAGTGCGTTTGGTCGATGAGCTGCTGGCTGCGCGCTTGGGCAAATCGGCCGGCTTCGCCGACCCGGACGTCCTCACCTTGGACCCCGCGGTGGGCACCGGCACCTACCTGCTCGGCGTCATCGAACACTCCTTGGGCCGTGTCGAAGCTCGCCAAGGCGCCGGCGCCGTGGCGGGACAGGCCACGCAGCTCGCCAAGAACCTCTACGGCTTCGAGCTGCTGGTCGGCCCCTACGCCGGGAGCGAGTTGCGCATCAGCCGCGCCCTAGGCGACCGTGGCGCAACCCTGCCCGCCGAGGGCACGCACATCTACCTCACCGACACCTTGGAAAGCCCCCACGCAGAGCCGCCGCAGACGCACTTTTTCCAGCAGCCCATTGCCGAGCAGCACCGCAAGGCGCTGCAGGTCAAGAGCGCCGTGCCGGTCATCGTCTGCCTAGGCAACCCGCCCTACGGCCGCCACGGAGCCGCCACCGCCGCCAACAAAGCCCGCACTGGCGGCTGGGTGCGCTGGGGCGACGAAAAAGGGGAGATGGAACCTATCCTTAACGACTTTCTGGAGCCGGCGAAGCGCTCCGGCCACGGCGTCCGCGTCAAGAACCTCTATAATCTGTACGTCTATTTCTGGCGCTGGGCGCTTTGGAAGGTCTTTGAGCATGAGTCCGGCAGCGGCCCCGGAATCGTCAGCTTCATCAGCGCCGCCAGCTACTTGGATGGCGACGCCTTCCGCGGCATGCGCGAACACATGCGCCGCGTTTGCGACGAAATTTGGATTCTGGACCTCGGCGGCGAGGGGCGCGGCACCCATAGGAGCGAAAACGTCTTCGCCATTCAAACGCCGGTGGCAATCGCCGTGGCGGTGCGCACTAGCCAGCCAAGCAAGGCGCCGGCCTCCGTCCACTACGCCCGCATTGAGGGAACGCGGAAGGGGAAGCTGGCCGAGCTGGAGGCCATTGACGGCTTCGGCAAGGTGGACTGGCAGGAGTGCCCGAGTGAGTGGCAGGCTCCGTTCCGTCCGCCCGGCGAAGGGGGTTACTTTGCTTGGCCGCTTTTAACTGACCTACTGCCGTGGCAGCAGTCCGGGGTCAAAGCCGGCCGCAATTGGGTTCTAGCGCCAGAGAAAGAGACACTCAACAAACGCTGGCGCAACCTCCTTGCCGCAGGGAAGGACGAACGCGGAACCCTTTTCAAGGAATCTCCAACAGGACGCAAGTTGAACGCACCCGCGACTCAGTTGCCGCCGTCAAGCATCAGTCTAAATGCCGTTTCAAACTTGGCAGAGGAAAGCCCTGCCCCCAAAATCGCACGACTCGCCTTTAGATCATTCGACAGACAGTTCGTCTTCGCCGACGCCCGCTTGTTGGACAGGCCGGGGCCGTTGCTGTGGCTCGCTCACAGCGAACAACAAATTTATTTGACGACCACACTAACCCAGGCGCTCAGCAGCGGACCGGCACTTACCGCTTGCGCGGCACTCCCCGACCTCCATCACTTCTCAGGACGAGGGGCGAAAGACACCATCCCGCTTTACCGCACCGCAGAAACCGCAGAGGCAAACATCCTACCCAGTTTGCTGGACCAATTGGGCGCGGCGTACGAGCGGCCAGTCGAGCCGGAAGACTTCGTGGCCTACCTCTATGGCGTCTTGGCGCACCCGGCCTTTGTCCGGCGTTTCGCCACAGAATTGGAAACCCGCGAACTGCGCACACCCATCACCAAGAACGCCGGTCTGTTTGAAGAGGTCCGCGTCATCGGTGCCCGCCAGCTTTGGTTGCACACCTACGGCCAACGATTCGTTCCAAACGGCGAGCAGCCCGGCGCAGTTCCGCAAGGGGCCGCGAGATGTCTCAAAGCGGTTCCGGGCGACGCCAGGGGCTATCCCGAGCAATCCCCGTACAACGCCGCCACGCAAACGCTGCATGTCGGCATGGGCGAGTTCGCGCCTGTCGCACCAGAGGTTTACGACTTTGAGGTCTCCGGCCTCAAGGTGGTCCAATCCTGGCTCAAGTACCGCATGAGGGAAGGCGGCGGCAAGAAGTCCTCCCCCTTGGACGGCATCCGCCCCGAACAATGGACGCCGCAATTCACCACCGAACTGCTCGAACTGCTCTGGGTGCTGGAGGCGACGCTGGCGCTTTACCCCGGGCAGGCGCAACTACTTGAGGCCGTTGCAGCGGGGGACTGCCTCCAAGCCAAAGAACTAAAACCGCCCCCCGCCGCCATGCGCAAACCACCCAAGGCCGCCAAGCCCCAACTTCTGTAAAGCCGCCGGTACTGGAGCACCCCCCCTCCCCCCGCACCACCGAACAGACGCTTGAAAACGCCCAGGCACCTTCGCTTGAAAACGCCCAAGCACCTTTGTGGGGAGCTGTCCGCTCTGATAGCCTAGTGTGGCGGTTCGACAGGGGGGATTTGCATGACCCGCTCGTTTCTACTGATTCTGTCCATCGTTGCCTGCGCTTTGGGGTTCCGTGCTGCACTGGCCGAGAATATCGATGCACAGGCCGAACGCATCGCCGAAGTGGTGATGGGAGCCACAATGGGCGTGTTCTTCCACGAACTCGCCCACGCCATGATTGGGGAGTTGGAGTTGCCGGCGACGGGGCCAAAGGAAGACACAGCGGATGAATTCTCCGCTTATGTCATGGCTGATATGGTGCAGGGAGAGGCCGATCCCTTTCTCATCAACCTAGTGACTTACTCATCGCTTTTCTTATATTACTCGGCTGAGGAGAAACGGCGGGGCGGTCGGCCGCATCGTTGGCAGGGCGAACACGCGGCAGACATCCGGCGCTTCCGCAACTACTTCTGCATGCTCTATGGTGCCGACCCTGCCCTGTACGGGCGTTTTGTCGACCGGTTTGGGTTTGACCGGAATGACAAAAAACGCTGCTCGACGGACTACGCGAAGCGCTCCAAGGCTTGGGACACGCTCATAGAGCCACACACCCGCAATCTGAGCCCAGACCAGCCCGGAACACATCCCGCCGATGCACCCGGCGGGCAGTTCAGCCTCGCCTTCGGGCCAACCCACTACCGATACGGCGACATGGCGAGGCGGTTGCTCGATGAATTCTTGAGGGGACACCTCCAAGCGCTCAGCAGATTTCTGGTGTGGCCGCGCAACCTGCTGGTCGAATTTCGTGACTGCGGGACACCCAACGCTTTCTACAACCCCGATTCCGGCACCATCACGATGTGCTACGAGCTTGTCGAAAACGCCTCGCAAACGGTCCTTCGAGCCGAAGGCATTGCTTCCCTCACGCCCGGCGAGCAGGCCATGGCCTTCGTCCAAGGCACTTGGCGTTGGCGAACGAGGGTGAACACGGAATCCGGTCTGATGGACATCAGCATCACCTACAACGCGGATCAAACCTACCGCAGCGACGAGATCTGGACGCAATCAGGCAATCTCGCCGCCCGCGTTACGGGCGCTTGGTCGGTTCAACCAACAGGATTAGGTCAGTTGATGATTCACCGCCGCCCAACACAATGGTGGCCGAAGGAGTTCTGCAACGGCCGAGGGTACTGCCAAACCCATGTGCGGCAGCCGGCAAACTACTCAGTGCAGATCATCAATCAGAACACCATGAATATTGGTGGCGCGGTCTGGATGCGAATTCCGTAGCTCCGGCTGCGGACCAAGGCTGCGATGGGTCAGTCCTCCAGCCGTAATGAGGGTGCGCACATTGGCGCGGCCCGCGCCACCTCGAAGGCGGCGATGTTGCGGTCCTCCCGGCTGAACTCCACGCCGGTCAGGTGGACCGACCGGCCTAGGTGCCGGTACTTGTCGGCATAGCCCCTTTCCTTGATTTGGGCCAGCGCCCGCCCCGCAGCTTCCTTCCCCACCGACTTGAACTCGAAAACGTAAACCCCGCCGTTGCAGCGCACCACCATGTCCGCACGGCCGGTGCTGGAGCTGTCCTCCGGGATGAGGTCGAAGCCGTGGGCGGCGAAGCAGGAGTAGATGACGCTGGCGTAGTAGCCCTCGTAGTCCTGAATGTTGTTGTTGACGTGCCATTGGTGGGGAACGCCGGCGAAGAGGGAGCGGAAGAACGCCTCCAACCCTTCGAAGTCGTTGCCGGCCAGCAGTTCGCGGAGCGGGGCGTTGTCGGCGCGCCGCCTGGCGGCGTCGGGCAGCAGGGTCATCAGCAGGCGCTCGTTCAGGCTTTGGCGCACCTCTTGGTTGGGGTAGCCCAGCCGGTAGCGGATGCGCCCGCCGCGGTCCTCCTCATCCACGATGGTCAGGTAGCCGGTCTGGAACAGCAGCGCCTCGACGGACATCTCGTCGACGTCAAAGGCGGACAGCAGCGCCTCCGTGCCAACCATGCCCTCTAAGTCCAAGGTGGGGACGCCGCGCCGCAGCAGGGTGTCGATGAGGAACTTCGGCGAGCCGGTCTCGAACCAGTGCGCCTTGAACTCGCGCTGCCGGAACAGCAGCAGGATGTCGAAGGGGTTGTACACCTTCTCCGCGCCCCGCCAGCTGTAGCCGTTGTACCAGCGGCGCACCTCGTCCCGGTCCAAGCCGGGAAGCTCCGGTGCGAACACTTCATCCAAATCCTGTTCCGTGTAGCCGCAAATGGCGGAGTAGTGCGGGTCCAGGGTGATGTCCATGAGGTTGTTCAGGCCGGAGAAGATGCTGACTTTTGCGAACTTGCTCACTCCCGTCAGCAAAGTGAACTCGATGTGCGCGTCGCAGGACTTGATGACGGAGTACAGGCCGCGCAGGAAGCTGCGGTTGGCGCGGGCCATTTCCGGCGTTCCCAACGCGTCAAGGATCGGCTTGTCGTACTCATCGACCAAGACCACCACCCGCCGACCGCTGCGTTCGCGCAGCGCTTTGATGAGCTGGCGGAAACGGATCGGCGCACTCGCGTCATTGCGGCGGACCCCCGCCCGCACTTCAATGTCCGCCAATTGCGCAGCCGCGTCCTCCCGCAGGTAGCCAGGCTCCGCAAAGGTGCCGGCGCCGAAGCTAAGCCGCACAACGGGGTGAGGTGTCCAGCTCCACCGGCCGTGGATGGCCAGCCCCCGGAACAGCTCCTCGCTGCCCTCGAACAACTCCTTGATGGTGTCCAGCAGCAGGCTCTTGCCGAAGCGCCGGGGGCGGGAAAGGAAGTAGTGCCGCCCGGCGTCCACCAACCGCTGGATGTAGGCGGTCTTGTCCACATAGTAGCTGCCCTCCTCCCGGATCAGGCGGAAGGTCTGGATGCCGATGGGCAGCCGGCGCTTGGCGGCACGATTGTCGGGAACGCTCATGGGCGCACCTTAGCCCTTGGCCAGGGTGTGGTCAAAGCCTGGCGGCAATCCCGAAACGCCGCATGACGAACCTTTCCACCCGCCGGCGGTTTCAGGAGTGTGCATTGCAGACACCAAGCTGCGTGAGGGGTGCCTTCGCGGAGTTTAGGTTGCAGTAGCGCGTAAGCACCTGCGGTTTGGGGTGCTCGTGGGCCAAGCCTTGACCCACGGCCGGTGCGGCGAACACCAAGTTGTGCGGCGGCCCTAAGTGGTTTCCGTTCGATGAATTTCCCTGCCGTCGGCTTTTGAAAGGTTGTCCACGAGTTCCTCTGGAAAACCGGGTGCCCGCAAATCGGCGGAGCAGGCCTCCTCAAGGCGCTTGACAATCATGGAGGACCAAGCCCGTTCGCCATAGCGCCTTCGCCCGTTTTCAAAAATCTCCACGATTTTGGGCGAAAGCTCCAATGGAATGCCCAGCCGCTTGCCCAGCGCGTCGAACAGACCGGTGTCCTTGCACACAAGGTCCATGGTGAAGTTGATGTTGTAGCTGCCGTTCAGGATCACTTGGCTCTCGGTTTCATGGACAAAGCTGTTGCCGGAGCTGATGCGAATGCCCTCATAGGCGGTGGCGAGATCGATCCCAGACAACTTGCAGACCATCAGCGCTTCGCCAAGAGCCACCAGATGGGTGGAGGCGAGGTAGTTGGTGACCACCTTGAGCGCCGATGCGGAACCCAGCGGGCCGACGTGCAGTATGTTCCCACCCATTGCTTGCAGCGCCGGGAAGACCCGGTCGAACCCTTCGCGTCGGCCACCGACCAATATCGATATGTTGCCGGTGGCCGCACGATGGCAGCCGCCGGAAACCGGCGCTTCAAGGGCCAGGGCGCCAACTTGTTCGACCTTGCCGCCCAGCCTTTGCACCCCCCCTTCGTCCATGGTGCTCATCTCCACCCATACCGAACCCTTGCACAGGCCCGCCAAAACGCCCGCAGGGGACTCCATGACGTCGCACACCGCTTGGGCGCTGGGGAGGCAGGTAATAACGACATCCGCAGCCTGAGCAAGGGCCTTTGGCGTCTCCGCCCAACGGGCGCCGCGTTCAAGCAACGGTTTCGCCGTTTGAGGGTTCAGGTCGTTCAGGGTCAGCGGAAAACCGTTGCGCTGAAGGCTCCCCGCCAACTTGCCGCCAACGTTGCCAAGGCCGATGAATCCCACTCGCAAGAGTTGCCTGCTCAAGCGCCCATCCGCGCCGAGCGGCGCCTTGCTGTGCGCCATCGAACGAAAATCCAGCTCATTTGTCACTGTAAACCCGCCATCAAGAACACGGGTTTAGGTTAACAAAGTTGCTATGCGGCCAGCGCCACCTCAAAGGCGGCGATGTTGCGGTCCTGTCGGCTGAACTCCACCCCAATCAGATGGACCGGCCGGCCCAAGTGTCGGTATTTGTCGGCGTAGCCCCTTTCCTTGATTTGGGCCAACGCCCTCCCCGCAGCTTCCTTCCCCACCGACTTGAACTCGAAAACGTAAACCCCGCCGTCGAAGCGCACCACCATGTCGGCCCTGCCGCCGCTGGCGCTCTCCTCCGCAACCAAGTCCAAGCCCTGCGCCGCAAAGTACGAATAGACCACGCTGGCGTAGTAGCCTTCATAGTCCTGGATGTTGTTCCGAGTGTGCCATTGGTGGGGAACGCCGGCGAAGACCCCCCGCAGCAGGGCCTCAAGGCCGGCAAAGTCGTTGGCGGCCAGCAGCCTGCGCAGCGACGTTTTCTGCGCCAGCCGCCGGGAGGCGTCCGGCAGCAGGGCCATCAGCAGGCGCTCGTTGAGGCTTTGCCGCACCTCCCGGTTCGGGTAGCCCAGCCGGTATTGGGCCAAGCCGTTTTGCGCATCCTCGCCGGTGATGGTCAGGTAGCCGGTCTGGAACAGCAGCGCCTCGACGGACATCTCGTCGACGTCGAAGGCCGACAGCAGCGCCTCGGAACTGGTCATGCCCTCCAGGCCCAGGGTGGGGACGCCGCGCCGCAGCAGGGTGTCGATGAGGAACTTCGGCGAGCCGGTCTCGAACCAGTGCGCCTTGAACTCCCTCTGCCGGAACAGCAGCAGGATGTCGAAGGGGTTGTACACCTTCCCTTCGCCCCGCCAGCTGTAGCCGTTGTACCAGTGGCGCACCTCGTCACGGTCCAAGCCGGGAAGCTCCGGTGCGAACACTTCATCCAAATCCTGTTCCGTGTAGCCGCAAATGGCGGAGTAGTGCGGGTCCAGGGTGATGTCCATGAGGTTGTTCAGGCCGGAGAAGATGCTGACTTTTGCGAACTTGCTCACTCCCGTCAGCAAAGTGAACTCGATGTGCGCGTCGCAGGACTTGATGACGGAGTACAGGCCGCGCAGGAAGCTGCGGTTGGCGCGGGCTATTTCCGGCGTTCCCAACGCGTCAAGGATCGGCTTGTCGTACTCATCGACCAAGACCACCACCCGCCGACCGCTGCGTTCGCGCAGCTCCGCAATCAGCCGGCGAAAGCGGGCCGGAGCGCTGCTGCTGCTGGCGGCGATGCCGGCGCCTTTCTCAATGGCCTCCAGCTGCAACGTCAAATCCTCGGACAACCAGCCGGGCTGCTCGAAGTCGCCGCTGCCGAAGTCCAGCCGCAGCACCGGGCAGCGCATGTTCCAATCCCACTGATCGTGGATGGCCAGCCCCCGGAACAGTTCCTCGCTGCCTTCGAACAACTCCTTGATGGTGTCCAGCAGCAGGCTCTTGCCGAAGCGCCGGGGGCGGGACAGGAAATAGTGCTTGCCCCCTTCCGTCAACCGCCGGATGTAGGCCGTTTTATCGACGTAGTAGAAGCCATCCTCTCGGATTTCCCGGAAGGTCTGGATGCCGATGGGCAGCCGGCGCTTGGCGGCACCGTTGTCGGGGACGCTCATGGGCGCACCTTAGCCCTTCGCCAGGGCGTGGTCAAAGCCTGGCGGTAATCCCGAAACCGAAACGCCGGGTGGTGCCGGGGTTGAGGGTGCGGCAGGGGCACCACCCGTGCGGAGTTTAGGTTGCAGCGGCCTCGGCGCCTCCAGCAGGGTGCGAATGTCGTTCAACGCCTTGAATTCCATCAGTCGCCGCCGATTTTTCGGAAGCCTCCTGGCGCAAACTACGCTGGCCGCGACAAAAGCTCCTCGCACTCCCGGCAGGCGGATTCGACCAAGCCCCGGGAGTCGGCGTTCCCATCAAGTTCCGGCCTCTGGTGCATCCAGCCCAAGAGGGCCAGGGAGCGAATTGTGCAGAACAACGGCAAGGCGGCGACGATATCGTCGCTCAGGGGGCGCAGTTCGCGGTAACCCTGGACCAATGCTTCGACGAAGGCCCGGCAGTTCGGATGGTTGCGGCGATCGTAGATGGCCACGGCGAGTTCGTAGGCATGCCAACCGTAGCCGGCGTCGTCAAAATCGATGATGGTTAGGCGGCCATCGTGGATGAGCGCATTGTCAGCGTGCAGGTCGGCGTGTATGAGGCCGTAGCGGTCTTTGGACTTGCCGTAGCCAGACAGTTCTCCGTGCAGCCGCCGCTTCGCGGCCAGGATCAGTTGCCGCTGCCCCGGCGTCAACGCCCGATGCTCCCAAAAGGGCCCCCAAAAAGGCCGGGTGCCCATAAGCCCATCGGCATCCAAGGAATGGCGCCGGAAGCCGGGCGGCGGGCGCCAGCCGCTGGCTTGGTTGTGGATGCGGGCGGCGACGCGGCCAAGCGCCGCAAAGTGTTGGGCCTGGACGTCGAGTTCGGCGCTGTCGTCAATGACGCTGCGCAAAGTTTTGCCTTCGGCCCAGTCCATAAGGCCGACATGGCGCACCTCGTCAACGTCTGCGACCGGAACCCTCGCGTAGCCCTGTCCATCCGGGGTTAGCTTCGCCGCTGGAACCTGAACGCCGGCATCGTTCAGGGCCGCTGTCCAGCAGAGTTCGGAGTTGAGCTCATCAAGGTCGTGATAGCCGGGCCGATGGATGCGCAACGCGAGGGTCTCACCGTCTGTGGACTGCACCCGAAAGACGGCGTTCTCCGATTGCGACACGAGTTCAAGGGCTGCGTCGGCCAAGTCCCAGGCCATAAGGGCCGCACGGGCGACCTCGTGCAACGCCGCTTCGTCAAGAACGGCCATCGACCTCGCGCAGGGTTTGATCGGAAGACAGCATGGAAATAGCAGCTAAACCTTGCCCTGTCAAACTCCCGCCCTGATCCCAGGATGATTTTTTGTTGGGAAGTGCGGGAGGGCGCACTACGCCTCAGCGACCTTTTGCCAGCCGCTTCGGTGCTAAGATGTCGGCCGCCTGAGCAATTAAGGAGGACCAGCCATTAACAAGCATCTTCAAGGCCGGCCGCTTGCGCGATTGGGCCAAGCAACCGGCGCACGGAAAACCAGCTCGCTCGGCGGCGGGGCGCTTTACCCCAAGGCATTGGCTCGCACAGCCGTCCGGCGGCGCATCAGCAACTTCCTGCTCAAGCCGCTGCTTGCGCTGCTGGCGGGTTTGGGCGCATTGTCGGCGGTCGCCGATGAAACCTGCATGTCGCCCTACATGGCGAAGATCGTCGGCCAGGAGGACTTCGTTTACATCTGGACCCTAGGCTTGCCCGGCGTGGGCGACGGGCAGGACAAGCTGGTCACGGTGGACGTCAACCCCGCGTCGCCGCGTTATGGGCAGGTGGTTCACACCCTGTCCGTGGGCGGGCGCCACGAGGCGCACCACTCCGGCTTAACGGACGACCGCCGCTTCCTGTGGGCCGCCGGCTTGGACAGCAGCAAGATCTTCATCTTCGACATCCACAGCGACCCGGCGGCGCCCAAGCTCAGCAAGACCATCGATGACTTCGTGGCCCGCTCCGGCGGCGTGGTGGGGCCGCACACCAGCTACGCCATGCCGGGGCGCATGCTGATCACCGGCCTGTCCAACGCGGAGGACCGCGGCGGGCGCACCGGGCTGGTGGAGTTCACCAACGGCGGCGAATACCTCGCCACCCACTGGATGCCCACGGACGCCGACCTGCGCGGGGCGCGCAAGTCCGGCAGCTACGCGGACGGCTACGGCTATGACGTGCGGGTGCTGCCGCGGCGCAACCTGCTGGTCACCTCGTCGTTCACCGGCTGGAATAACTACATGATGGACCTAGGCGAGATGATGGCCAGCGAAGAGGCCATGCAGCGCTTCGGCAACACCGTGGTCGTTTGGGACCTGCACGCCCGCCAGCCGAGGAAGGTGCTGGACGTGCCCGGCGCGCCCTTGGAGATCCGCTGCGCTTGGGGCAGCAGCCACGACTATTGCTTCACCTCCACCGCGCTGACCTCGCAAATTTGGTTGATCTATGAGGACGGCGATGGCGAGTGGCGGGCCAAGGCGGTGGCGGACATCGGCGACGCCAGCAAGATTCCCCTGCCGGTGGATATCTCCATCGCCGCCGACGACAGCCGCCTTTGGGTGAACACTTGGAACGACGGCAAGACCCGCCTGTTCGACATCTCCAACCCCCATGCGCCGGTGCAGGTGCTGGAGCGGCAGATCGGCGAGCAGGTCAACATGGTGTCGCAAAGCTGGGACGGGGAGCGCCTGTACTACACCTCGTCGCTGCTTACCGCTTGGGACAAGACCGAAGGCGAGGCGGATGTTCACTACTTCAAGCTGTACGGCTGGGACGGCAAGGCGCTGCAGCAGCGCTTCGCAATCGATTTCCTCGCCGCAGAGCTGGGTGCCCCCCACCAGATGCGCTTCGGCGCCTACGCGCTGTATGGATTGGCGCGGCCGGCGTCGCCGGATGTGGCGTCGGCGAACTGAAAGCCGGCCGCCGATGCAACTGGCTGCTTATTCGCGCCGTCGGCTGCTGGCGGTCGGCGCATTGCTGCTGACCGCGCCGGTCTTGGGGCAGGGCGCGGCCCACGAGCACCCCAAGCCGCAGGTGCTGGCGCCGGGCTACGCGCCGCTGGAGTTCCAGCCGCCGCCGCCGGGCAGCTACGCATTGCCGCCCATCGGCTTAGCCAGCGACGGCGACGTTGTGGACAGCGACGGCCGGGCGGGAAGGCTGCATGCCCACTTGGACGGCAAGATCGCCGTCCTCAGCTTCATTTACACCAGTTGCAGCGACGTCAACGGCTGCCCGTTGGCGACCCATGTGCTGCGCGGCGTACAGGAGAGGTTGCTGGGCGCTGCGGACTTGGGCGGCAAGGTGCGCCTGGTCAGCTTCAGCTTCGACCCGGCGCGGGACAGCCCGCAGACGCTCAAGCGCTACGGCGGCTACTTCAAGGCGCCCGGCTTCGATTGGCGGTTTCTGACCACCGCATCCGAAGCGCAACTGCAGCCGCTGCTCGACGCCTACAATCAGTGGGTCATCCGCGATCCCAGCGGCGCGATGTCGCATCTGCTGCGGGTATATCTGATCGACCGAAGCAAGCGCATTCGCAACATCTACAGCGTCTCCTTCCTGCACGCGGATACGCTGCTGAACGACATTCGCACCCTGCTGCTGGAGGCCGCCGCAACCTAGCGCAAAACCCGCTTTTCGACGAACCGCCCGCGTCTTGCGCACGGGCCTGCGCAAATGCGCCGCCGGCGGGAAAAGCCTAGGCGGAAATGACGGCGGCGGTTCCCTCCACCTCGATGAGGAACTCCGGCCGCACTAGACGCGACACCACCAAGAGCGTGTTGGGCGGATAGTTCGTGGTGGGGAACGACAACTGCGTGAGCTTTGAGGGCATGGCGCTGCAAATCCCGGCGCTGCGCCATCGTCCGACCTACCGGAAGGTGCGGGTGCAGGTGAAGCGGCACCTGAACGGGGAACTGTCCATCCGGCATGGCCCTAGACCGCTGGCCCGCTGCGCGCCGGACGGCGCCCCGCTCAGCGCGACACCGCCCGCCCAACAGCGCCAAACAACCATCAGACGAACTTGAGAAACTACTTTAAGTGACCGGACAACTGGCAAACTCTAAAGGCGGACATTTTGGTTTACTCATGACACGATTTCATGCGTTGTTTTAGGTGGAGTCAAGTATACAATTCCCCATTTTTTTGTTGGCGCCTTTGCCGGATTCGCCATTGGCGCATGGCCTCAGCAATCAGCAGTTCTCATTTTGGCATTTTTACATAGCGCCGGATTGAGGGAGGCTTGACAGCATAGGACGTTGTGCCTATGGTGCGGGCCATGGGCAACCCGTGGTTCGGATCGAAGGCGTCGTCGGGGCTGTGGCAGGCGCTGGTCGCGCTGATGCCGCCGCACGCGGTGTACATTGAGACGCACTTGGGCGGGGGCGCGGTGATGAAGCGCAAGCCGGCGGCGCTGCGCAACATCGGGATCGACCTGGACGCGCGGGCGCTGTCGTCATTCGAGTGCGGCCATGCGGTGGAACTGGTCAACGCGGACTGCCACGGGTATCTGGCCGATTTCGCGTTCGACGGTTCGGAGCTGGTCTACAGCGACCCGCCGTACCTGCGCGCGGCGCGCAAGTCCGGGCGCCGTTACCGGCACGACTACGGGGACGCGGACCACGCGGCGCTGCTGGAACTGCTCAAGGGGCTGCCGTGCGCGGTGATGGTGTCGGGGTACCCGTCGGCGCTCTACGACGAGCTGCTTTGCGGTTGGCGCAGCGTGGCGCTGCAGGTGATGAACCAGGCGGGCGTGGTCACCGAGAAGGTGTGGTTCAACTTCGAACCGGACCGGGTGCACTGGGCGTCGTGCGCGGGGCGGGACTTCACGCACCGGCAGACGGTCAAGCGCAAGGCGGCGAGCTGGGGCCGGCGCTACCGGGCGATGCCTCCGGCGGAGCGCCTGGCGGTGCTGGCCGCGGTCATGGCAGTGGAAGCGCAGGCGCCGCCGTGAAGCTCCTCGGCGGCCATCTGGAACGGCTCCGGGCGTGCTTCGCCGGGCTGCCGGACCCGCGTCGCGGCCGCAACCGCCGGTACGCCATGGCGGACGTCGCCATGGCGGCGCTGTCGGTGTTCTTCATGCAGTCGCCGTCGTTCCTGGCGCATCAGCGCGCGCTGGCCGAGGGACGCACGCGGTCCAACGCGCACACGCTGTTCGGCCTGGCCCGCATCCCCTGCGACAACCACATCCGGCAACTGCTCGACGGCGTGCCGACGGCGCACTTCGACGACGAGTTCCACGCCATCGCCGCGGACCTCGACGCGCACGGCGCCCTGGCATCCATGCGCCGCCTGGACGGCCGGCTGCTCGTCGCCCTGGACGGCACGGAGTTCTTCCGCTCGCGCAGCATCCACTGCCCGCACTGCGCGACCCGCAAGCGCAGCGACGGCGCCACGGAGCACTTCCACCAGATGCTGGCCGCCACCCTGGTGGCGCCCGGCCACGCCCGCACGCTGCCGCTGCCCCCGGAGTTCGTGGCGCCCCGCGACGGCGCCGCCAAGCAGGACTGCGAACGCGAGGCGGCCAAGCGCTGGCTGCAACGCCACGGAACCCGCTGCGCGCCACTGCGCCCCGTCTACCTGGGCGACGACCTGTACGCCTGCCAGCCCGTCTGCCGGGCGATGCTCGACAGCGGCGGCGACTTCCTGCTCACCGCCAAGCCGGCCAGCCACAAGACCCTCTGCGAGCACCTCGACGGCATCCGCCCGCCCACCCGCCGCGCCACCGCCGGCGCCGGCGCCCGCCGGCGCATCCACCGCTACCGGTGGATGACCGACCTGCCCATCCGCGACGGCGACGACGCCCTGCGCGTCAACTGGCTCGAGATCACCAGCGCGCGACCCGACGGCACCGTCACCCACCGCGGCACCTTCGTCACCAGCCTCGACGTCGACCGCGACAACGTCGCCGAACTCGCCGACTGCGCCCGCGCCCGATGGAAGATCGAGAACGAGACCTTCAACGTCCTCAAGCAGCACGGTTACCACCTCAAACACAACTTCGGCCACGGCAACGACACCCTCGCCGGCGTGCTGGTCGTCCTCAACCTGCTCGCCTTCTCGCTCCACAGCGCCTGCGAACTCGCCGAGACGCTCTGGCAGAGCGCCCGCCGGCGCCTCGGCACCCGGCGCCGATTGTTCGAACACCTGCGAACCGTCACCGAATACCGGCTGTTCCCCGACTGGAACAACCTCCTGTCACTGCTCGCTACCGGCGGTACCGCCGCCCAGCCGCCCTGAACTCCGCGTCCCACTCCCAACCCGACATCAACCGAACACCACGAACTCGACCGGAGCCGCGAACAACACCCAAAATGAGAACTGCTGCTCAGCAATGGCGTTAGTGGTTTGGTCAGTGGCTTTATGGGGGGATTCATGGGCCTGATGATGCATCTGAGGAAGTCTAAGGGGGCTTGAAATGCCGTTGGTGACCTACATCGACCATGAAGGCGCCGTCTTTGAGGTGCAGGTGGAGACCGGTCGCTCGGTCATGCAGGGTGCCACGGAGAACCTGATCGAGGGCATTGTCGCCGAATGCGGCGGTTGCTGTTCCTGCGCCACCTGCCATTGCTATGTCGATGAGGCGTGGCTGCACAAGCTCGATGAGCCATCGGATGTGGAGCAGGAGATGCTCGAGTGCGCAGTCGAACCCAAGCCGAACAGCCGCCTCTCCTGCCAGATCACCTTAACCGACGCACTTGATGGGTTGGTGGTGCGTTTGCCCGAATCCCAGTTTTAGCCGGCGGACTGGCGGGCCGGCCGATGGCTTGCGCTAAGGGCGGGCTAGTCCTTGGCGGTGAAGAAATCCGCCCGGGGGGTCATGGTTTCGTCATAGACCGGCTCCATGAGGTCCACCCGGTACTTGTAAATCTCGGTGCCGGTGATGCCGAAGGAACCGATGTTGTCCCGCATGTTCAAGTACCACTCGCACTCGAAGTGGGCTTTTAGCGTCGCTTCGCTCTCCCAACGCTCAAACACCCGGATGCGGCCGGGAATGCGCGGGTCTGGGCACCAGTCGTAGTCCAAGCAGCCCTCCTCGGTGAGGGCGCCGTCGATCAGGGGCCGCCCCGCCTGCAAGGCCGGGGCCACGTTTTCGGGCGGCATGTCGATGGTGCCGGAGATAATGATTCTGGTCATGTGCGGAAAGCCTCCCTCCGATGGATTGCAAAGTTGGCGCTGAATCGGCAAATATGGGGCAAGTTCCGTTTGCAATCAATGGGGGGCCGCCAAACGCATGGATTTCACCTTCAGCGCCGAGGACGAGGCTTTTCGCGCCGAGGTGCAGGCATTTCTGCAGGCCAAGCTGACCGACGGGATGCGCCAGGCGGCGGCGCGCGTCACCACCGTCTTTGCCGACAAGGACCTCGCCATGCGGTGGCAGGGCGTTTTGGTGGAGCGGGGCTGGGCGGTGCCGTCTTGGCCGGTGGAGCACGGCGGCACCGGCTGGGGAGCGACGAAGAAGTACATCTTCGGCGAGGAACTCGCCCGTGCCGGGGCGCCCGGCCTGATTCCGCTGGGGCTGCGGATGTTGGCGCCGGTGCTGTTCAAGTACGGCACCGAGCGGCAGAAAGCCCACTACCTGCCGAAGATGCTGTCGGGGGAGCATTATTGGTGCCAAGGCTACTCGGAGCCGGGGGCGGGGTCCGACCTCTCCAGCCTGAAGACTGCGGCGGTGCAGGACGGCGACGACTACATCGTCAACGGGTCGAAAATCTGGACCACCCACGCCCAATTTGCCGACCACATCTTCTGCTTGGTGCGCACGGACAGTTCTGGGCGGCCCCAGCACGGCATCACCTTTCTGCTGATTCCCATGGCCACGCCGGGGGTGCGGGTGGCGCCGATCATCACGCTCGCCGCCGACCACGAGGTCAACCAAGTGTTTTTTGACGATGTGCGGGTGTCCCAGGCCAATCGGGTGGGGCCGGAGCACGACGGCTGGAACGTCGCCAAGTACCTTCTGGAATTCGAGCGGGGCGGCGGCGGGGCGGCGGCACGGCTGCGGGTGTCCATCGACCATCTCCGGGCCATCGCCCAGACCGAGACGGACGGCGCCGCGCTCCTGTGGGCGTCCTCTGGCTTCCGCGCTCGGGTCAGCGCCTTGGACATCCGCATCGAGGCGCTGCAGTTCGCGGAACTGGTCACCTTGGCCCGCCTGTCCCAAGGGGAGTCGCCGGGGCCGGGCTCCTCGCTGGCGAAAAACAACACGGCGGAGATCGACCAAGCCATCAACGAACTCAAGCTGGAGGCGGTGAGCCACTACGCCATGCCGCACGCCAACCTGATCTCCATGAACGGCCACAACGAACCCTGGGTGGGGCCGCATCATGCGGAGACGGTGACGCCGCGCTACCTCAATTCCCGCGCCGCCTCCATCTTCGGCGGTGCCACGGAGGTGCAGAAGAACATCATCGCCAAGGTGGTGCTGGGGCTGTAAAGGTTGTGGCAACCCCAGTGGTTATCGTCACGCGCCGCTGGCCGGAGAAGGTGGAGGCAGCCATGCGCTCCGCCTTTGAGGTGCGCTGCAACGCCGACGACCAGCCCTTTTCCGGTGACGAACTGCGGACGGCGCTGGCCGAGGCCGATGCTCTTTGCGCCACGGTCAGCGACCACATTCCAGCCGCTGTGTTTCCCGACGCGCCCCGCTGCCGGATCATCGCCAATTTCGGCGTGGGGGTTAACCACATCGACCTCGCCGTCGCCCGCGCCAAGGGTGTCGCGGTCACCAACACGCCGGACGTGCTGACCGAATGCACGGCGGACTTGGCCATGGCGCTCATCCTGATGTCGGCGCGACGGGCCGGGGAGGGCGAGCGGATGCTGCGTGGCGGCCAGTGGCGCGGCTGGCGCCCCACCGAGATGCTCGGTGCCCGCGTGTGGGGCCAGACCCTCGGCATCGTTGGCATGGGCCGCATCGGCATCGCCTTGGCCCGTCGCGCCCATCATGGCTTCGGCATGCGCATCCTGTGCTTCAGCCGAAGCCCCGTGCCGGTCTCGGTGCTTGGGGGTTTGCCGGCCGAGCAGATCGACAGCCTTGAAGCGCTGCTTCCCGAAGTTGATTTTCTCTCCCTGCACTGCCCCGCCAACGCGGAAAGCCATCATCTGCTGAATGTGGCCAGGTTGGCCCTGATGCGACCCACCGCCCACCTCATCAACACCTCTCGTGGCGGCGTGGTGGACGAACAGGCATTGGCGGACGCCCTAAGCAGCAGTGCCATCGCCGGCGCCGGCCTTGATGTCTATGCGGCGGAGCCGCAAGTCTCGGAAGCACTGCTGCGTCTGCCCAATGTGGTGCTGCTGCCCCATCTCGGCAGCGCCACCGAAGCCACCAGGGAGGCGATGGGCTTCCGAGCGCTGGAGAACCTCAAGGCGTTCTTTGCCGGTAAGGCGCCGCGGGATTTATGCCATTGAGGCACGCTTCCGTCGCCGGCCTTGGTGGGAAATTTTGTCCGCTGCGGGAATGCTGTTGCCCAAGAGGGGGAGGCGGCCTCTGCCGCCCGACGGACGCCCGGCCCAAAACTTTCAGGTTGAGGTATCTGGCCGGTCGGCGGGGTCCAGCAAGGTGAGTCTTTCAAACAAATTCGCCGGCTCCGGTATTCCCACGATGTAAACCATCCGCTCCGTAACCTCTCCCTCCGCATGCAAAGCGCCGGCGGGAATGACGAGCTTGTCCCCTGGACCGAGGGGTACCCTTCGGCCCTGTTCGTCCAACACATAACTGTTGCCGGCGAGCACGTATCCGCAGTTATCCACGTCGTGCCAGTGCAACGGCAGTTCCGCCATGCGGTCGGATACATAGGTGGTCGGCCACAGATCTTGTTTCTTTATGTCGTCGAGCACTTGCGCCTTCGTTGTAAAGAAATTGTGGATCACCTGCATTGGGCCTGGTGCTAGTGCCATATGGGTATTCCTCCAGACAAAAAAAGCATAGCCGCAATCTCCTTGAAAACCAACTCGACGAGCATGGGGTTTCTCCTCGGGCTTCCCGGCTGAGGGCTCTTTTTTCGAGGGGTTCCCCCTCGCGCTCCCCGGCTGAAGGCTCCTACATTTTTCGGTAGGCTACGTTCTCCTTGTCATCCACGACGACGTAACCTTGTTTTTCCAGCTCGCCGATGAGGCCGGAAACTTTCTTGGCGTCGAGTTGGTTGCCAAAAAGAGATTTGATTGTGTTGGTGAGCGTCTTCTTCTTGCGTGGCCTTGAGCTGCCTTGGGCCTTCAAGTTTTTTACAACCGCGGCAACCTGTGTGTCCTGTGATTCATCACCTACCGAAGACAGCAACGGTATGAGGGCAATATCCGCGTATCTTTTTGCATGGAGCTTCTTGCTTGCCAGGTGCTTGATAAGCTGATCGTAGCCGGTGTCTTTGGAGATGATGTGAAAAAAACCCTCGCTGTCCTCGGTAGTCAGTTCGCCAAGATAGTAGGCGATATGGAAGTCAAGGGCGTTCTTGCCGCTGCCGCTCATGGTGATGTATTTGGCCTTGCTGCCTAAGCGCTGCATCGGCTTGGCCAGCTCGATGGGAATTTTCGATTGGTTTGCGCCGACAAACACAAACACTTGGAAATCTTGGTCGCTGCCACCGTCCAGTATCATCGCCAAGTTTTTCGGCTGCACATTCTCGTAGTCAATCAGGATGTAGTTCGTTTTCATGGGTAGCTAAGGTTGAGGGACAAGTTGGAGAGCCCTCAGCCGGGCAGCCCGAGGGGGAACCCCTCGAAGACAGCACCCCTTTCAATGCCTTGCGCAAAGGCTTCCGCCCGCACCTTGGCGTCCCACCTATCCCACCTATCCCAAGCCGTTTCCCCCACCATCGTCATTGATAGCCTAATTTTCCGTCAAGGAGAAGTTGATCCTCAGGCCGACGTTCTCTAGGAGCGTCGTCAGTGGATGAAATTTGTACCCGCTGACTGCTTTCAAGGCGGCCGCATCGAAAACTCGCGGTGGCTGGGCGTTGACCACAGCGGGGTTGACGACTTCGCCCTGTTCGGTGACAGTAAAGCCGACCAGCACCCAGCCCTGCACACCCCTCCTGCGCTGATTTTGCGGGTATTCCGGGAGCGCCTTCTGGTACAGCACCAAGTCTTGGCACTGGGTTTCCAGGAGCAGCTTGCTTGGCTTGCAGGAGACGCGTTCCGCATCCACCTGGCAGGACAGGTAAGTGGGGTCTTTGGCCTTGGCCTTGTCCGGGCATTGCTCGGACCCTTGGGCGAGAGGTGCCAAAACCAAGGAGATGACGCCTAAAACCGCCAAGTATGTTGCCATCACGTCCCCCGAACCCCATTGGGCAGCCCCGGGCAGGGTGCAAGCCGGGACTCATCCATGACGATAGCTTACACTATTCCCTAGTCCCCTATTAAGGATTTAGAGGGTGGTTTTTGAGGGCGTTTGGCGTCGGTCTGGGCTGTCGGAGTTGTTTGGCGGGGCGTTGAGGCTGCGTTTTGGCGTTCCTTGGGCGCTGCGAAGCGTCTGGGGAGTTTGGCGGGGAGCCTGTTTTGGGCCTTTGGGCCGAAGGGCACCCCGCCGCCCGCCGCAAGCGACGCCACCAGCGCCCAAAGCGACTCGCCATCCGACGCCCCGAGCCGCCGAACCTTGACTGACCCTCCCTTTCTCCTTGCTTTTGATAGCCTTATTCCGCCAAGGAGAAACGGATCCTTATGGCGATGTTCTCTAGGGGCATCGTCAGTGGATGAAATTTGTACAGGCTGACCGCCGCCAAGGCGGCTGCATCGAAAACTCGCGGCGGCTGGGCGTTGACCACAGCGGGGTTGACGACTTCGCCCTGTTCGGTGACAGTAAAGCCGACCAGCACCCAGCCCTGCACACCCCTCCTGCGCTGATTTTTCGGGTATTCCGGGAGCGCCTTCTGGTACAGCACCAAGTCTTGGCACTGGGTTTCCAGGAGCAGCTTGCTTGGCTTGCAGGAGACGCGTTCCGCATCCACCTGGCAGGACAGGTAAGTGGGGTCTTTGGCCTTGGCCTTGTCCGGGCATTGCTCGGACCCTTGGGCGAGAGGTGCCAAAACCAAGGAGATGACGCCTAAAACCGCCAAGTATGTTGCCATCACGTCCCCCGAACTGGAAGCCCGCCCCGGCACCGAGCGCACCGCGGCAGGGCCGTGACCTCCGGTCGCTCCGCTCCCTCCGTTCACGCCCCCCGGTGAATCCAGCGACGGCCGCCAAGGAACCGGAAAGGGGACATTTCTGCTTTGGTTTGACATCCAAAAAATCGGACACTTTTATTTCTAACAGACGATAGCTTACACTATTGTGCTCGAACACAGGAAGGTGATTGGATGAGCCAAGTCGCGCCTTGCAAAAGAGTTCCCAGCAGTGGCTGCTTCGGGCGGCCCCGGCGGTGCTCACCGATGCGCCGGCTGGGGCCTTTGGCGGTTCGACGGCGCGGCTTGGCGTTGGCGTTGCTGTTATTCTGCGTTCCGGGCGCACGGGCCGAGGAATCCCTCGCCCCGCCGCCGCCGCCCGCCGATGTTTATCTCGCCGTCATGGCCTTGTCGGTGGACCTTGAAGCCTTGCGCACGGCAGACGACCGGCGGCAAGCCAGGGCATCCACAGCCGACATGCCGCCCCGGATAGTGCGCAATGCGCCGCCGCGCCATGTCTTGTGGCAGGCGCAGGTTCTGTATCGGCGCACTAAGGCGTTCGTGGATATGAGGGCCGGGAGCGCCGGCCTGCCGCTGGATGCCGGCGCTTGGAATCAGCCAGCGCCGCGGCCCGCCCCGGAAGGGCGCCAGATCACCTCGGCGGACGCCCTGCAGGTGGTGCAGGACGCCCGTGTCCAGCTGCGCGCCCTGTTGGTCTTGCGCAACATTCATGTGGTCGTGTTGGGGTTGGAGCGGGACGCCGCCAAGGGCAACTTGGATGTGCTGGCGAAGGTCGCTGATGTGAACCACCAGCTTAACCTACTGTTGCAGCAGGAGTTCCGTCCCCAGGACATCTACAGGCCGGTGCTGCTGGCCGTGGACCATGCCGGGGACCTGCTGAACGGCGGCTATCCGCCGCCGCCGGCCCTGGATAGGGGCAGTGATCCACTAGATGTCCACCGGCGCTTGATGGATTGTTGGGGCCTCTTGCAGTCTGTGCAAAGGGCGCAGGGGCTTGAAACGCTCGACTTCGACCTGAACCGCGAGATGCAGAGGAACGACATACGCGCTGCCGATGTCCATGACTTGGCCACCAGCCTAGCGGCGGACCTCGCTTACATGGCGCGACGTTCCGGTGCCCAGCGTCGCCCCTTGCCGAGAGGCGAATACCGAATGCCGCGCCGCACCTCCTTCGCCCATGTCCATCAGCTGGTCGGGGTTCTGCAAGCGCAACTGCGCTCGTTGGCGCAAGCGCCGCCCGGTTGACGCTTCCTATTCCGGCGTCATGGCGACGCGGAAGCCGGTCGCCGTATCACGTAGCTTCCGGTCGTCCCATTCGCGGGCGGCGGCGCGGATGACCGCCGGACTGCTGGTGTAGGCGCCGCCACGCAGCATGCGGCTGTCGCAATCCCCGACGGTCCAAGCCGACGCATCCTGCGGGGCGCCCGCGTAGTTGTCGTTTTGGCAGTCCTGCACCCACTCCCAAAGGTTGCCGTGCATGTCATGCAGGCCCCAGGCGTTGGGCGCGAACGAGCCGACCGGGGCGGGGCTGTCGTTGTCCCAAGGGCTGCCGCAGCCGTTGCAGTTGGCCAGTCGGCTGCCCACTGCGTCGCCCCAGCTGTATGCCGTGGCGCTGCCGGCCCTGGCGGCGTATTCCCATTCCGCTTCGGTAGGCAGCCGGTAGCTGCTGCCGGACTGCGCCGACAGCCATTCCATGTAGGCTGAGGCATCCTCCCAAGAGACGTTCACCACGGGTTGGTCGCCATCCGCTTGTGGGTCTGTTGGGCGCTCGGTGACCTCGGCGAAGCGGTTGTATTGAGCAACGGTCACTTCGTACTTGGATAGCGCGAAAGGCGCCGTCACCGACACTTCGCGCACGGGCTCTTCGTTGTCTCGGCAATCGTCTTCAATCAAGCAACCCATGCGGAAGGCGCCGGAGGGAACCAGCACCATTAGGGGGCCATCACCGCCGTCAGCCAGCGGGTCGGCGAACTCGCCAATGCCTGGAGCCAGCGTCACTTCCCTTTGCGTGGGCGCTGCGCCGTGGCTGAGGGTCTCCTCCCAGGTTTCGTAGCCCGCCAGCGCCACCCGAACCCGATAGTCGCCTGACGGCAGGCTCATGCCCGGCGTGTAGGATGCGCCTAGAATGCGCACCTTGGCCGCCGCCGGCGTAGCGACGATGGTGAAGGGCGGTTGCTCGGAGACTAGGGAAATCTCCATGCGTACGTCGCCGGCCACTTGGACGGTACGGGTTTCGGACCGATATCCTGGGGCGCTCACCTGCACGCCATGGGTTCCTTGGGGCAGCGGCATCCCTGGGCTGTAGGGGGTTTCCAGGTCGGGAAGCAGCACCGTCGCGTCCACTGGCGTGAGGGCCAGCGTCAAGGTGCCGGTGGCGCGCACCAAGGTTCGCTCGATGCGGGCCGCGTCGCCGGCCGCTAGGGTCTGGCCGACGATCTCCACTGTTTCATAGAGGGGATGTTGAAGTTTCAGGTCGTACTCGCCGGGAGACAGGTCGGCCAATTCCAGCGGCGTGCGGCCAGCCAACTGACCACCGATCAACACCTCAGCGCCTTCCGGTTCGGTCCGGACCACTAGGGTGGCGGGAGCGGGTGTTGCGGCGGGTGCCGCCGCGCCTTCCGGTTCGGTCTGGGCCACTGGGCTGGCGGGGGCGGGTGTTGCGGCGGGCGCCGCCGCGCCTTCCGGTTCGGTCTGGGCCACTGGGGTGGTGGGGGCGGGCGTTGCCGCATCCGGCTGCGGGTCCGCCACCGGCGTTGCCTCGCCGCCGTCCGTCGCTGCCGCCATCGTTTGCGGCGCTTCATCAACATCCGTAGGCGCCGTAGGCGTGGCGGGCGTCTCACCGTTCTGCGGCGAACGTAGAATGCCCACATCCATCCAAGTCAGCAGCACGGTGAAGGCCACGGCGGCCGCCGTGGGCAACAGCCACTTGGCGGGGACGCCGCGTTGCTCGATCGGCGCACTGGCTGTCGCCTGCGCGACAGCGGGCGCCCTTGCGATTGGACGGGCAAAGCCGCGGGCGGCGACCCGAGTCACATGGCCTGGGCGGGCCACATCGGCCTTTTCCGCCTCGTCCGTCTCGACGAATGTGGTGCGCCACAAGGCGATGTTGGTGGGACGTTGCCTCGGAGCGATGGCCAAGGCCGCGTCTATCGCCTGCAGCAGCTTTGCGTCGTAACGGCCGTGGGCCGCCGCCTTGACCGCAGGAACCAACTCATCCTGCACCACCCGGGATGGAGCGTCCGGGGGCGGCTGGCCAGTTGCGCAGTGGTACATGACCGCGCCGAGAGCGTAGATGTCCGTCCAAGGCCCCAAGCGGCTGCGGCTGGAGTATTGCTCCAGCGGTGAATAGCCGGCCGCCAGGGTGCCTAAGTCAGGGCTTTTGGTTCGGGCGCCGAAGGCCTGCCGGGCAGACCCTTGGTCTCGGCGGCCCAGTCCCGACTCGAGCAGCACAGGTGAACCGTCGGGGCGGATGATGATGTCGCCGGGGTGGATGTCCTGGTGCAGGAAGCTTAGGTCGTGCATCTGCGCCAGTGGCTCCATGAGCACCTGCGCAATCCGGCGGAGGTCCGCCGCCGGCAGGGTCTTACGACGCTCCAGCAGTGCCGAAAGGACCTCCCCTTCGGCGTAGTCCATGACGATGTAGCCGGTGCCGTTGGCTTTAAACCAGCGGTGTATTTGAACCAGATTCGGGTGCTTGACCTGCGCTTGCATCCGGGCGCAGTCTAGAAATAGGGCCAGCCCCGCGTCAAAGTCCGCCTTTACGGCGGTGGATCTGGGCAGGACAGCGGTGCCATCCTGGCGCAGTGCGAGAGTACCCGGCAGGTATTCCTTGACGGCTAGCGGCCGATCTTGGCCCTGTTGCACGACGCGATACTTGATGCCGTAGCGGCCAGTGCTGAACACCTGTTGAAGCTCGTAGTCTTCAAGGTGGCTGCCCTTCGGCAAGGCGTTGAGATGGTCGGCCAAGATACTTCCCTAAATCAGGACCACTGTGGCGGCCAAGAGACCTAGCGGTAATTAAAATGGAACTGCGACCGGAGTTCCATGTGTTTGTTGCAGGTGCTGTCCTCAGCATCCTCAAACACAAATTCCCAGGTTCTAACCAAGTTTTGCGCCTCCTCGGCGAACTTGTCGAAATGCCGGTTCACAGTTACCGTCGAACGCTCCCGGTCGATCAACACTCCGTCGTCCACTGTCCTGCCTTGTTCGTCCAGAGCGTACATGACAACCATGACGGCGTTGCCGTAGTTCACTTCGCGACGGCCGGGGTAGATGTCTCCGGCGTTCAGGAACTGGTTTTTCAGGCGCACTGCGCAATTCGGCAAATCCGCCAGGGGTGCAGGTTGCAGCTCATCCGCCGATTGCGCCGACTCCGCGGCAGCTTCCGCCGCCCGCTCCCGTTCGGCTTGGGCGAGCCGCTCGGCTTCCTGCCGCTGCTGGCGCAGACGTTCCTGTTCGGCCCGTTCGGCGGCCGCCTGCCGCTCAGCGGCTTCGGCCGCGGCCCGCTCACGCTCGGCTTCCTGGGCGGCCAACGCCTCCTGCTGGCGGCGCCGTTCGGCTTCCCGGGCCTCCCGTTCCCGCGCCTCGGCTTCGGCCCGCCGCCTGGCCTCCTCCTGGGCCGCCCGCTCCCGTTCGGCTTGGGCGAGCCGCTCGGCTTCCTGCCGCTGCTGGCGCAGACGTTCCTGTTCGGCCCGTTCGGCGGCCGCCTGCCGCTCAGCGGCTTCGGCCGCGGCCCGTTCGGCCGCGGCGCGGGCCCGCTCACGCTCGGCTTCCTGGGCGGCCAGCGCCTCCTGCTGGCGGCGCCGTTCGGCTTCCCGGGCCTCCCGTTCCCGCGCCTCGGCTTCGGCCCGCCGCCTGGCCTCCTCCTGGGCCGCCCGCTCCCGTTCGGCTTGGGCGAGCCGCTCGCCTTCCTGCCGCTGTTGGCGCAGACGTTCCTGTTCGGCCCGTTCGGCGGCCGCCTGCCGCGCAGCGGCTTCCCGGGCGGCCAACGCTTCCTGTTGGCGGCGCAATTCCGCTATCCGCGCCGCTTGCTGTCGCTCCTCCTCCTCGGCCCGCTGCCGGGCCTCGGCCAAAGCGGCCTGCTCCTGTTCGACTTGGGCGAGCGCCCGCTCGGCTTCCTCGTGCTCCTGACGCAGCCGCAGGCGCTCCTCCTCGGCCAGCTCGGCTAGTTGCCCTTCCGACGTCGGGCTCATGAGCGGAATAACCTGATATGCCGCCATGGCCGGCTGGTCTTGAAAGCTGGGTTCGGCACCGACCGCATCCGCGAAATAATCCCGCCAAAACCCCTTATGCACCGCCTTGATGCGGAGTTGGGCGGTGAGCGCCTCTCGGGGCGTGTAGAAGATAGTCACATCCGTCTCGCCGATGGGCGCCGGACGCGGGCCGACCAGGGCGTCCTGCGCCTGCCGCCAATCCAAGAAGCGCCCAAAGCTCCAACCGTTCCAGCCAAGTTCGGGATGGGAGTACCAGTATGTGTGCTGCATCATGTCGGAAAAGACGAACAGGGCACGGGGCCCCGGCAACTCCGCAAATTCCAGGCTGGTTTCTTCAAGGGCTTCGATCAGGTGGGCGTTGTCCACCGGCCCAGCGCCCCGCCGTTCGCCGATCTGATCGAGCCGCTCACTCAGTGCATTGCGTCGGGCGCAGAATTGGGTGGCGTTGCTGCGCAGGTTTTGCGGCAGTTGAGCAGGCAAATCGCCGCAGTCTGGAACTTCGCCGGACTGGTCCTTGGCCCCGGCAAAGGCCAAGTCCGCGTTGTTGTAGGGCTTGCAAAGGCGGCCAAGCAAGTGGCGCGGCGCCGCCGCATCTTGGGCCAAAGTGAAGACTCGCAACTCCGCGTTGGCGTCAAGACCCAGGGTGAGGCTGCGCAGCAGTTCGCCGGGCAGCCCTTGGCGACCGTCGTCCAAGGGTTTGACGAGGTCCACGAGGAAGACAGCGCGGGCGCTGATGTCAGCATCGGCCAGAGGGCACAGGTCCGCATCCCGTTCCAATCCCGCGTCTTCGGTGTCCGCAGTGAACACCAAGGCCAGCACAAAGATCAGGATGATGGCCGGTGGAATGAAGATCAACAAGCGCCGTTGCAGCCGCCCGGAAGTCTGCGGAGCACGATGAACTGCCACCTCGGTTCACTCCCTTCAGCCAGTGGTTTAGCCGCCCACGCGATCCTACGCAGCTTCTTTGCAGCGCATGGGGCGAAAAAGGCGGCATTCTAGCGTTTGCATGGGTTCGCTACAACTGCCAAAAAGCGCAATCGGTGGTTCCCGCTCAAGAATTTTGCAATACCCTGCGTACACGAAGGCGGATGGGCCAGCAGTTCTCATTTTGGGTGTTGTTCGCGGCTCCGGTCGAGTTCGTGGTGTTCGGTTGATGTCGGGTTGGGAGTGGGACGGGGAGTTCAGGGCGGCTGGGCGGCGGTACCGCCGGTAGCGAGCAGTGACAGGAGGTTGTTCCAGTCGGGGAACAGCCGGTATTCGGTGACGGTTCGCAGGTGTTCGAACAATCGGCGCCGGGTGCCGAGGCGCCGGCGGGCGCTCTGCCAGAGCGTCTCGGCGAGTTCGCAGGCGCTGTGGAGCGAGAAGGCGAGCAGGTTGAGGACGACCAGCACGCCGGCGAGGGTGTCGTTGCCGTGGCCGAAGTTGTGTTTGAGGTGGTAACCGTGCTGCTTGAGGACGTTGAAGGTCTCGTTCTCGATCTTCCATCGGGCGCGGGCGCAGTCGGCGAGTTCGGCGACGTTGTCGCGGTCGACGTCGAGGCTGGTGACGAAGGTGCCGCGGTGGGTGACGGTGCCGTCGGGTCGCGCGCTGGTGATCTCGAGCCAGTTGACGCGCAGGGCGTCGTCGCCGTCGCGGATGGGCAGGTCGGTCATCCACCGGTAGCGGTGGATGCGCCGGCGGGCGCCGGCGCCGGCGGTGGCGCGGCGGGTGGGCGGGCGGATGCCGTCGAGGTGCTCGCAGAGGGTCTTGTGGCTGGCCGGCTTGGCGGTGAGCAGGAAGTCGCCGCCGCTGTCGAGCATCGCCCGGCAGACGGGCTGGCAGGCGTACAGGTCGTCGCCCAGGTAGACGGGGCGCAGTGGCGCGCAGCGGGTTCCGTGGCGTTGCAGCCAGCGCTTGGCCGCCTCGCGTTCGCAGTCCTGCTTGGCGGCGCCGTCGCGGGGCGCCACGAACTCCGGGGGCAGCGGCAGCGTGCGGGCGTGGCCGGGCGCCACCAGGGTGGCGGCCAGCATCTGGTGGAAGTGCTCCGTGGCGCCGTCGCTGCGCTTGCGGGTCGCGCAGTGCGGGCAGTGGATGCTGCGCGAGCGGAAGAACTCCGTGCCGTCCAGGGCGACGAGCAGCCGGCCGTCCAGGCGGCGCATGGATGCCAGGGCGCCGTGCGCGTCGAGGTCCGCGGCGATGGCGTGGAACTCGTCGTCGAAGTGCGCCGTCGGCACGCCGTCGAGCAGTTGCCGGATGTGGTTGTCGCAGGGGATGCGGGCCAGGCCGAACAGCGTGTGCGCGTTGGACCGCGTGCGTCCCTCGGCCAGCGCGCGCTGATGCGCCAGGAACGACGGCGACTGCATGAAGAACACCGACAGCGCCGCCATGGCGACGTCCGCCATGGCGTACCGGCGGTTGCGGCCGCGACGCGGGTCCGGCAGCCCGGCGAAGCACGCCCGGAGCCGTTCCAGATGGCCGCCGAGGAGCTTCACGGCGGCGCCTGCGCTTCCACTGCCATGACCGCGGCCAGCACCGCCAGGCGCTCCGCCGGAGGCATCGCCCGGTAGCGCCGGCCCCAGCTCGCCGCCTTGCGCTTGACCGTCTGCCGGTGCGTGAAGTCCCGCCCCGCGCACGACGCCCAGTGCACCCGGTCCGGTTCGAAGTTGAACCACACCTTCTCGGTGACCACGCCCGCCTGGTTCATCACCTGCAGCGCCAC
Organism: uncultured Pseudomonadales bacterium; assembly: GCA_958296025.1. GTDB lineage: Bacteria > Pseudomonadota > Gammaproteobacteria > Pseudomonadales > Azotimanducaceae > Azophilus. The sequence goes on along the minus strand of OY282430.1, from coordinate 2,534,316 downwards.
GCTGCGCCAACCGCAAAGCAGCTCGTCGTAGAGCGCCGACGGGTACCCCGACACCATCACCGCGCACGGCAGCCCCTTGAGCAGTTCCAGCAGCGCCGCGTGGTCCGCGTCCCCGTAGTCGTGCCGGTAACGGCGCCCGGACTTGCGCGCCGCGCGCAGGTACGGCGGGTCGCTGTAGACCAGCTCCGAACCGTCGAACGCGAAATCGGCCAGATACCCGTGGCAGTCCGCGTTGACCAGTTCCACCGCATGGCCGCACTCGAATGACGACAGCGCCCGCGCGTCCAGGTCGATCCCGATGTTGCGCAGCGCCGCCGGCTTGCGCTTCATCACCGCGCCCCCGCCCAAGTGCGTCTCAATGTACACCGCGTGCGGCGGCATCAGCGCGACCAGCGCCTGCCACAGCCCCGACGACGCCTTCGATCCGAACCACGGGTTGCCCATGGCCCGCACCATAGGCACAACGTCCTATGCTGTCAAGCCTCCCTCAATCCGGCGCTATGTAAAAATGCCAAAATGAGAACTGCTGCGGATGGGCGGCCGCGCTTGACATGGGGCGCTGGCATGTGCATGGTGGTTGGACGCTCAGGCATGGAACGGGGCAACTCACCGGGAGGTGCGTCAATGAATTTGGATGATCTGTGCCAAGGCATCGTCACCGAGATCGGCGGCTGCCTAGGTTGTGCGGTGGTGGACTTGGACACCGGCTTGCCCTTGGCCATGGATGTTGTGCCTGGGTCGTCGCTCAACCCAGCCGCCATGGAGTATCTCTCCGTCGCCAGCGTGGATTATTTTCGGGGCAGAACGGTTTGGCAGCTTGAGTTGGAGATGTCCGGTGGCGGTGCCTCCCAAGCCGGTTTCGTGCGGGAAATCCAGACCACCACGGCGGACATGCACCACTTCATGGCGGTGGTCCCCGGCTGGGAGAGCACCTTGTTCGTGCTGGTCACCGGCAAGACCGCTAATTTGGGCATGGGTTGGATAGCCATGCGCCAGGCTTTGGCGCAGATTGCGGCAATGCATGAACGGGAGCAGCGCGCCTCAAGGTCGCAGAACTCCAGGTTTCAAGGGGTGTCCGCCGCCGCCGCAAGGCTGCCGGATGAAGCGGACCACGGGCAGCCTGAGCAGCCGTCAGACCAAGTTGCGGCCGAAGGGCCGGGCCAAGGTAACTTGCGGACGGTTCCCGAACAGAGCTTTGACGTCAAGGTTCCCGGTTGGCGGGGCGGTCATGGCGCCAGGGGGCGGCACTCCGGATAGTGCGCCGTCCGTGGCGGCGACAAGCCCGTCGGCCTTATTGCATGTTGCTCAGTTGGTTCACCAACTTAAGCATGGAGGGGCCGCCCACCAGCACCAGAATACCCGGCAATAGGCAGGAAATGGCCGGGATGACCAGCAGCGTTGGCAGGCGGGCCATCTTGGCCTGAGTTCTGGATATGGTTTCGATGCGCACCGAACCGGCCAGCTTGCGCAGCGCGTCCGCCGTGGGCGTGCCGTGGCGTTCGCTTTGCGCCACCGTGGTGGTCAGGTCGCGAAGGTCCTGGCTGTCCAGCCGCTCCGCCACTCGGCCTAGAGCCTCCTCCCGGTTGCGCCCGTGGACGCTCATGTCCAAGCTGGCTTGGCCGAGTTCCGCCGCCAGAACCGGCTGAAAGGTCTTGAGGTCATTGATCGTGCGGCGCAGGGCGCGCTCGAAGGTCAGGCCGGCCTCCAGGCACACGATCAACAGGTCCAGGGCGTCCGGCAGCGCCGACTGAATGCGCCACAACCGCCCGGAGGCCAGCTTGCCGACGATCATCTCCGGGATCACGTTCAACATCACCCCGCCGACCAAGCCGCCCACCAAGCCCAAGCCGATGCCTATCAGGCCGGGCTGCATGGGGCTGAGCACGACCAGCCCCCCCCCTAGACCGGCGGCCATGCAGACGAACTTGGTGCCGAGCACGATGGTCACGGCGTTGGTGGATCGGTAGCCAGCCCGCGACAGCTTCAAGGCGATTTTGCGCCGGTCATCCTCGCCCAAGGGCATGAAGGCGCCCAACACGGTGAACACCCGCTCCAAGGCGCCCTTCACCCCGGCGGCGCCTATCGCGAACCGGGTCTCCATGCCGCCTTTCGGGCGCTCCCCTTGCGCCAGCGCCAAGCGACGGGTCATGCGCGAGCGGTCCATCAGGTAGCGCAGGCCGGCGAAAATGCCGGCGCCTAGGGCCAGCAGCACGACGAGCAGCAGCGCATCGAGCATCATCGCTGCGCACTGCGCATCATTAGCCAGGACATCACGAGGCCAGCCACGATCAGGCCCAAGCCGATGCCGAGCAAGTTCCGGCCTTCGCCTAACAGTATTCCCACGATGTCCGGCTGCATGAAGGCCTGTACGCCGATGCCGAGCACGGGAACGAGGCTCAGAATGACCAACGTGACCCGAGACTCGGCGGTGGCCGCCTTCATTTTGGCCTTGTTGTCGCGCCGCTCCCGCAGCATGGCGGCCAAGTTGCCCACCGCCTCGGACAGGTTGCCGCCGGTGGTGGCTTGGGTGGAGATGATTGCGGCCAGCATGGCCAGCTCACTCATGCGGATGCGGTGCGCCTCGTGGGCTATGGCGTGCTCCAAGGGGACCCCGAAGCTCGTCTCCAGCAGAATGTTGCGCATTGAGGTCTTGAGCGGCTCCTCGGCGGTTTCGCCAACGGACTGGAGGGCCTGCATGGCGGGGATGCCAAAGCGCACCATGCGCTGAAAGTCCTCCATGGCCACCAGAAAGCGGTCTCTGAACTCGTCCTGCTTGCCGTTTTCCAACAGGCCGCCAATGTTCCAGCCCAAGGCCACCGAGAGCCCCAAGGAAAGGAGGACCGCCACGACAGTGCCCATGCCGAGAAATATCAAAAAGGGCGTCAGCCCGGCGAAGGCCAGCACTGCCGAGCTGACCACGATCAGGCTCACCCGCCCGCCTCCGGCCAAGGGGAAGCGGCCGTTGATCCAGGCCAATAGCGGGTTTTCCACCGCTTTCGTGGTCGTCGGCGCCGCCGTATGCACCGTCCGCTGCGTCGCGTCCTCCACGCTTAGGGATTCCGCAAAGGCGCGCATCCGCCGCCGCACCATGAAGCCGGTGCGCACGGTCTCTGTGGTCAGGGCGGCGGCGTAGCCCAAGCCGATGGCCACGGCGACGACCAGCGCCAGCTCCAGCAAAAGGGGGAAGTTCATGCCGCTCGTCGCGCCCTAGGGGTTGTCGTCGGGTGGCGCTGGGCCGCCGTTGGCGCTCATCAGCACGTTGCCGATGCCCATCTCCTTGGCGCGGCGGTCGAACGCCAGCGGATTGTCCGAACGGTGGAAGCTGTCCGAGGCGTAGTCATAGGTCCAGATGTCCTCAAGCACCGGGGTGTCCTCCTCCAGCCCGGCCACGTAGCTGATGGAGACGATACGGCGGCGCCCGTCCCGAAAGCGCGCCGCCTGCACGATCAGGTCCACCGCGGAGACCACTTGGTGACGTATGGCGGACATGGGAATGTCGCCGGAGCCCATCATCACCAGATACTCCAGCCGCCGGACGGTGTCCCGGGGGTTGTTGGCATGCACCGTAAACATGGAGCCGGGGTGCCCGGTGTTCATGGCCTGTAGGGCCTCCAACGCCTCCGGGCCGCGCACCTCGCCGACGATGATGCGGTCCGGACGCATCCGCAGGGCGTTCTTCAGCAGATCCCGCATGGGGATTTCGCCAGTGCCTTCCGAGGACGGCGCACGGGTTTCCAAGCGCACCACATGGGGTTGGCGTAGGTTCAGTTCGGCGGCGTCCTCCAAGGTGACCACCCGCTCCTCGGTGCCGATGTTCTCGGAAAGGGCGTTCAGAATGGTGGTCTTGCCGGAGCCGGTGCCGCCGGACACGACGACGTTGAACTGCGCTCTGGTGGTATCGGCCAGCAGGCGGCACATTTGCCGGTTCATGGCGCCGCGGTTGGCCAGCTCCTCGACGGAGAAACCGCCGGTGCGGAAGCGGCGGATGGAGATCGCGGCGCCGTCGATGGCCAAGGGCGGGCCGATGATGTTGACCCGGGAGCCATCCTGAAGCCGGGCGTCGCATATGGGGTTGAGCTCATCGACGTGCCGGCCCACGCCTTCGGCCATGCGTTGGGCGATGCGGGTGAGGTGGTTGGCGTCTCGGAAATGCACGTCCTCCTTGCTTAGGCGTCCGTGGCGTTCCACATAGACGGAGTGCAGGCCGTTGACCAGGATGTCGCTGATGTCCGGGTCCCGTAGCAGCGGCCCCAAGGGGCCGAGGCCGCGCATTTCATCCACCAGCCGCACCGCCATCCGCTCGTGGTTGGCGCCGATGGAGGGCGCATCCGGGGCGGTCTCCATTTGCCGGAGCAGGGATAGGATCAGGTCCTTAAGCCCCGCTTCGTCCAGCTCCGTGGCCGTTTCCGAATCCATCGCCTCCAGCACCCGCCCGTGGTACCAAGGCACCGCCGCCTCAAAACGGTTCCGTGCGGCGGCCTCAGGCACCATGGCCTTATGCTCCGCAAACCTGTCAGGCTGCTCCCGCAGCCGGGCGCCGTGCCGGCGTCTTCTGTACTGAGGCATCGCGTGAAGTGTAGCAGAACTTCACTCCCATTGTTGCCGACAGGGTAGCGGCTGGTTTGGTTCGCCCTTGGGCCGGCCGATGCGCTTGTTCGCCGTGGAGTTCAGCAGGGATGCCCGCGATGTGGCGGCCTTCAAGGTGGAGCAGGCTTAGCCTTCGCGTAAAACTAGCGTATGATACGGCAAGTTCTCAAACGGGGTTGGTGCCGGGATGCGCGAGGGTGGGTTTTGCAGGCCGATTTCATCGTAGCGGGCGTACGGCGGCGTTCGTTGCCGCGGGTGCGGGCGGCTTGGCGGCGGGACCGCCGGCTTAAGGCGCACTGCGTCCGGGCGGTTGCCACCCGCGTCGCGCTGGTGGTGGCCCTCATGTTGGCGGCGGGTTGCTCGTCCCTGATTCCACTGCAGACCGACCGGCTGCGCATCGAACGGGTGCAGGAAGCGGTGCTGCCCATGGCCAGCGTGGCGCTGTCGGCGGGCCAGCTGGAGACCGCTAGGCGTCTTTACCGCCGCCTCTTGGATGTGGCCCCGGAGTCCTTCCGCGGCCACATGGGCCTCGGTGATGTGGCCCTGCGCGAACGGGCGCCGCTGGACGCCGCCCGTTGGTATGCCTTGGCGCTTGACGTGGCAGAGACGCCGGAGGAGCGTCACGAGGCGTTGCTGGCGCATGGTCGGGCGGCCTTGGAGTCCGGCCAACTGGACGCTGCCAGGGAGAGCTTCGCCCGGTTGAAGGATCCCGAGGAGCAGGCGCCGCAAATCAGCGTCGCTTGGGGATACAACGGCCTTGGCCTCGTTCTGTTGTTGGAAGGGGACTTGCACGGCGCGGTGGAGCACATGGAGCAGGCCGTGCGCTGGGGGCCGAACGAGCCTAGATTCTGGGAAAACCTCGAACGCGCCCGGGCCATGCTGGCCGGCCGTGAGCCGCTGTTGGATGCGGAGGAAGCCGCTAGGGCGGCGTCGCCTGAAGTTGGCGCGGAGGATGCGGCGGCAGCCGTCGGTCCGCCTGATTCCGCTGCGCCTGACGATGCGGGCACGGCTGCGGATGGGCGGGCGTCCGCCGCGGCGTCGCCTGAACTTGGCGCGGAGGGTGCGGCGGCAGCCGTCGGTCCGCCTGATTCCGCTGCGCCTGACGATGCGGGCATGGCCGCCGATGGGCGGGCGTCCGCCGCGGCGCCGCCTGAAGTTGACGCGGAGGATGCGGCGGCATCCGCTGATCCGACCGAGTCCGCCGCGCCTGACGATGCGGGCATGGCCGCCGATGGGCAGGTGTCCGCCACGGTGGGGGCGCAGGTGCCGCCGATGGCGGCCCAGGATGAGGGTGAGGAGCTCGACTGGGTGGTCCTTGATCCCGCCGCGGACGACGCAACCGGGTTTACGCCGTCGAAGATAGATGATTCCGGTTCGGTTGGGGATGGAGAGGCTGCCGCCGATGCGCCGGCCACTGGTGATGAGCCCGGCTTTGTCCCGTCGAAGATGGCGGAGTCCGCTTCATCCGTAGCGCCGCAAACGCCGGATGCTGAGGCATCCGAAGTTTCGCATCCGCAGCCGCCGCCCGAACCGACCCGCACACCGCCGCCTGATGTCGAGGAAGCCGAGATTGTCGCGCCGCAGCCGGCGCCCGATACCGCGGCACAGGCGCTTACCGCGGAACCGGAAGCGCTGGCCCCGGCGGATGATGAGCAAGCGGAGGCCGACCGGCGGCCCGCGCCGGCCCTCTTGGAGGCGGATATTGCTGCGCCTGCGCCGGTCGCGGCCGTCCCGGATCAAGGTTCGGATGCTGGAGCCGATGAATCAGTGGAAGCGACCCCTCAAGAAGAGTCGGAAGCGGCCCCCGAAGGGGTTGCGGAGGCGATCTCTGAAGAGGATTTGGAAGCGGCCCCCGATGAGGTTGCGGAGGCGATCTCTGAAGAGGATTTGGAAGCGGCCCCCGAAGGGGTTGCGGAGGCGATCTCCGAAGAGGGTTTGGAAGCGCTCCCCGAAGGGGTTGCGGAGGCGATCTCCGAAGAGGGTTTGGAAGCGCTCCCCGAAGGGGTTGCGGAGGCGATCTCCGAAGAGGGTTTGGAAACGCTCCCCGAAGGGGTTGCGGAGGCGATCTCCGAAGAGGGTTTGGAAACGCTCCCCGAAGGGGTTGCGGAGGCGATCTCTGAAGAGGAGTCGATACCCGCTCAGCCGGAAGCTGCCGTGCCGGCCCCGCCGGACCCGTCGCAGGGCTTTGTGGTGTTTGACGATGGCGAACGGTTCGTGCAGATGGGTGCCTACGCCCTGCGCTCCCGGGCGGTGGATCTGGCCGCCCGGCTGCGCGGCCTGACCGATCTGCCGGTGCGCATCTTCAAGGGCCCGCCGCTGCACCGGGTGCGCATTGGTCCCATCGATTCGCCGGCCGCCTTGGTTGAATTGTCCGCTGCCCTTGAAGCCACCGGCTTTGGCAGCATCCGCTCGGTGCCGGCCAATGGCCCGGCAAGCCAGTCGAAGGCGTCGCCGGGACGCCCCTTGATGGTGACGGAGGCGGAAGGCCGGTTCATGCAGTTTGGTGCCTATCGGGTCCGCGCCACGGCGGAGACCTTGGCGCTGCGGCTGCGCGGATTGGTCGATGCGCCCGTGGTGGTCACCGAAGTCCAGTTGGAAGGCGCCCCGCTGCATCGTGTGCGCGTCGGGCCGATCACATCCGAGGAATCCCTGCGCGCTTTGGCGGATGCCGCCGCCTCCATCGGCTTTGCGCTGGATTAAGGATCAGGCCGCCCATCCCTGCGCCGACGCTTTTTGCAATGAAGGGGCGGGGCGGCAGGGCCAACGCTTAGCTTTCCTGCGTTTCCTCAGCCGCACCTACGCCAAGCAAGGGTTGCAGGAACCTGTTGAGCATGTCTCGTTCGCGGCGGGAGATGGCCTTTTCCGGCTCCCCCAAGGCCATGGATCGCGCCATGCCCTTGATGTAGGGCAGGTCGAAATCCGGCGCCCGTCCGCCGAAGCCGTCGCGCATCTGCTCGTGGCTGACCAAATGCGGCAGGGACCGGGTGTGGTTCACCACCAAGGTGGAGTTGGCCCCCTCCAACAGGCGCAGCCAGCGCACGGCCACGGACACCCCGGCGGGAGTGGGTTCAAAGACGATGAGATGGGTGGTGACCAGATGCCGCAGGGCCTCCACATGGGCTGGTTGCAAGCCGCAGGCCAGGAGCATGTGCGCTTGGGTGGAAAGGCTGTCGATCAAACCCGTAAGGCCGGCTTTGTTGAACTCCGTTTGCCCAACCTGATCCATCGGATAGGCCACCAACCCGATGCGTGACGACACCTTGGCCTGCAGGCGGTCTATGGCGGCGCTGTCGCTGCCGTCGGATTGCAAGGTTTGGACTAGGCCGCGCGGGGGCTCGGTGTCGAACGCCAGCCCCAAGGCACCGAAGTTCGGATCTAAGTCCAGGCAGCTGACATAGCGGCCGGCTTCCGCCGCCAAACGGGCCAGCAGGGCGGTGAGGGTGGTGGTGCCCATGCCTTTGCCCAGCACTAGGATGAGGCGGCTGGCCTGAATGGCCGGGCGGTCCCCTTCGCCGTTCACCAAGGCCACCTCGTCCATGGCCTGCCGAAGGCCATTGGCGTTCAGGGGTTTGGGCAGGTACAGGAAGACGCCGCTGCGGTACAGTTCGTTGGCCAAGGCGACGTTGTTCTCCGAGCCGGTGACCAGGATCATGCTCTCCGGGCGGGCCACCTGCATCAACGCCGGCACATAGACGATGGGGTTCTGCTCGCCGTCCAGATCCACCAGCAGGATGTCTGGCGAGCGGTTGCTGCGAAACTCCCAAGCGGCGTTGCGCACGGTGCCGCGCTGGACCTTCGCGTCTGAGTCCACTTCCTGAACCACCTTGCGGCTGGGTGCGTCGTTCAAGAAAGCGCCGAAAGCGACCTCCGCCATTGCCCCCCCTAAGCTCGGTCAACCGCGGCCCGCACGGGCGGTTGCGGACGCCGGGCCGCTTGCGCTGGGCGCCCGGTTGCCGCCAATCCGCAACAGGCTTGGGTCAGTTCCCATCGCCGCCACCGCGCCAATCCTCCACCGCTCGGACGGCTGGTTCGGCCCGCTCCGGCCCCTCCGACAACTCGGCGGAAATCTCCATCACGTCTTGCACGAAGCCGAGGTCCCGGCCCTCCGGCGGCGTCGATTGGCAGGCCGCCAGCCCCAGGCTGGCGACGAGCAACGCCAGCGGGAGACGGCCCGCAACCGCGAGTGGGTTTGGCCGGCGGGCCGACGGCTGGCCTGCTGGCGCCTCTAATCTGCGGTCTGAATACATCTGCACGGACGAGGAATTGCGCATGGTCTTCGGCCTTTCGCTGCACTGCAAGGAAGCAAGTCTAGCATCCCGATGACCGCTGCGGCGACACCTGGAGCGAGGCGGCCGGTGCAACTTCCGCCGCGGCCTGTCCTGGCTTGTTCAGCCATGGTCGGCGCAGCGCCTATGCGCACCAGAGGCGCTTCGGATAGGCGCAGTCATGATGGCTTGCGGTGCAGTGCATGGGCTAAAAGTAAAACTCGTTGTCCAGTTGCCGCGCAGTGTCGGCCGGGGTGCGGGGGAGGTCGGCCGCGGCCAGGGCGCCCACAGGCGCGACGATGCGCGGCGTGACGATGATGATGAGCTCCACGGAGCGGTCGGTCTCTCGGGTGCTGCGGAACAGGACGCCCCAGATGGGGATGTCCTTCAGCAACGGAATGCCGGTGTTGGTGCTGGTGGTGCTGCGCCGGTACAGGCCGGCAATGGCGATGGACTGGCCGTCCCCAAGCTCCACCGTGGTGGAGGCGGAGCGCTGGTTGATGTTGGGCACCAGGGTGCCGCCGATGTTGGCGCCGCCGGTGGTCACCTCGCGGATGCGCGGCTGCACGGTCAGTGAAATCTGGTTGTTGTCCAGCACCACCGGGGTGAAGGAAAGGTTGACGCCGGTTTCCAAGTACTGCGTGGCTAGCAGGCCGCGCTCCGTGGCGGTGGGCACGGGTATTTCCAAGCCGGAGTTGAACTCCGCCGATCGGCCGCTGACGGCGGTGAGGCTTGGCCTGGCATGCACCACCGCCAAGCCGTTCCGCGCCAGCGCCTCCAAAAAGGCGGTGGCGCGGTATTTGCCACTGTTGAAGGGCAGGGAGTGGGTCAGCACGATGCCGCCGTCGCCGCCTCGGATGGGCGCGACGAGCCGCGGTTCGGCGGATTCAATGTTGCCTTCAAAGGCGCGGCCATCGGGCGTTTCCATGGCCGGGAACTGCAAGGTCTGGTTATAGCCTTCGGGTTCGATGCGCAACGCCCCGCTGCCCACTCGTATCCCGCCTGGCAGCAAGGTGCGCACCGGGTGTTGGAAGGGATTGACGTCCACGGACCAGTCGATTCCCAATTCTTGGGTGACGTTGCGCGACACTTCGGAGATGATCACTTCCAGGTTGACCTGCACGGAGTCCTCCACGGACAGGGCGTTCACCACCGGTGTGCCGCCGGACACCGCCCGCACGCCGCGCAGCAGTTGCTCCGCTTGGGAGGGGCTCTTGGCGTTTCCGCTAAGAAACAGCGCATTGCCCACGGAATTCACCCGAATGCCGCTTTCCTTTCCGGCGATGTGGGACACCACCACTTCCGCGTGTTCGGACTGGGCATGCACACGCACGGCGTAGGCGCCGAGCAACGCTCCGCCCGGGTCATAGACCTTCAGGCTGGTGACGCCGGGGGTGCGGGCCAGCACGAACAGGTTGCGCTGGTCCAACACCTCCACGTCGGCGGTTTCCGGGTCCGCCACCACGGCGGAGCCGACGCCCACAGCGAAGCTTAAGGTCTCCACTTCGCCGGGTGAGAGATCGAGCACTTGCGTGGGAGCGCGGGCCGCCAAGGCGGCGCCGGCCAGCAGCCAGACGGCGGCCAACAACCCCAGACGCCTGGATGAGCCGACCGCCCTTGAACGCGGAGAAACTGAACGCAGGCGCCGGGATGGGTTGCGCCGAACCGGCGTTTGGGTTGGGTTGGCCGCTGCTTTTCTCATGAGCTGGGTGCCTCCTCCTCCACCGCCACCAGCACGGTGTCGCTTCTGCCGGGGCCGCGGATAATGCGCACTTGGGCGGCCTCCACCTGTGGGTCCGGCGGCAAGCTGGGCGGGCGCATCACCTCTTCGATCCCGACCAAGGAGCGGTGGTCCAGATCTTCGGGCAGGGATGTGGTGGGCCGCAAGTTCACCCGGAGTTGCCCGGTGGTGGCGCCCAAGGCGATGCGGTCCGCATCCCTCGGGGTCACTTCCAAGGTGTAGATGTTGCCGCTTGGCGGCTCAGGCGGCGGGCTTTGCATGGCGCCGTCCATGCCGCTGGTGCGCATCCGCAGCACATTCGAGCCGATGGCCAGCACCCGCACGTTGGAGACGATCACCTGCGCCACCGGCCCCAAGGCGGATAGGGTCTGGCTGCCGCCGGCGCCCTGGGCATAGACCAAGGTGAGGTCCACGGTATCCCCCGGATGGACGATGCCCGCGCTGGCGGTGGCCCCGTCCACCTGCACGGGCACGGCGCGATGGCCGGGCGCCAGGGCGGCGGTGATGTAGCCGGGAAAGCCGGGCCGGACGATGCGGTCTCGGTAGATGGGGGTGTTGGCCTTGATGGGCAGCTTGACCGCCGCGCCGAGCACCCGGTCAAGGATATCGGCATTTCGCTCCAAGGCGTTGTCGAGGTTTATCTCATGGCGCCACATGCGCCACTCCACCAAGTCCGGCGTCAGCAGGTCGCCGGCGAAAATCTCTTCGGCCGCCACCAGCACGAACGGCCAAGGCGGTTCGACTTCCTCCGGCTCTTCGGGTTCGGGCGGGGCCTCCGCTTCGGGAGCGGCTTCGACCACGGGTTCCGGTGGGGGCGGCGGGGGCGGCGGCGCCTCGGCGAACATGGACCGCAACCCCAGCCATGCGACCACCACCACGGCCACGGCGATGCCCCCGGCAATCAGGTTGCGGGCGTTCAGCAGGCCAGGCTGGCCAAATTGCGGCATCGGTGGCATGAAGTCGCCCTCCCTATTGCCGTTGCTGCAAAGTGGCGGCTGCTTTCATGTGGCTCTTCCCAGCATGGCGATTAACCGTTAAAACGAAACTTCCGCTTGGCCCTTGCATTCAGGCGCAACCCGGGCACCCTGAAGACAGCCTTGGTTCTGCCTAAGCCAGGGCCCGGGCCGCCAGCAGGGTGGCGGCCGGCGGTGCGATGGCCAGGGCGCAGGGCAACCCGCGCCGCCGCAGCCCGCCCTTGGGCCGCGCCAGCGCCAACAGCGCCAGCAACAAGCCAAGCGCCCCAGCGGCGACCAAGGCCAAACCCAGGTCCGCTGGCCCCAACCACATGGCCAGCACCGCCAGCAGCTTGCCGTCCCCGCCGCCAAGCCAGCCCAAGGCGTAGAGGACGAAGCCCAGCGCCAACCCCGCCCCGCCGCAGACAAGGCCGACCCAGGGCGCGGCGTTCAGCGCTTCCGGTGCCAGCCAGGCCGCCGCCAGCCAAAGCAAAACCATCCCCGCCAATATCCAGTGGGGAATCTCACGCCGCTGCAGGTCCGTTCCCGCGGCGGCCAATGCGAGCAGGGCGCTAGCGAACAGCGCCGTCAAGCCGAGCCAACTCATAGCGAGTGGCGGAACCATCCCCAAGAGCCAGCCGGACAAGCCGACCGGCGCGGACGGCGCCGCGCTTCGTTCTAGGTGACGGCTGCAGTCATCCTTGAGGACAACTGATCGAACATTTCATCGAACGCACCGCCCAACAGCACCACCGCCGCGCCGACGATGCCGATGATGCCCACGACGATCAGGGCGTACTCCACGGTGGAGACGCCACGCAGGTCCGCTAGGAATCGTGCCGCAAGCTGCTTGAACCTAGTCAACTGCTTCTTGAAAAAGGCCATACTTTTTTTCTCCTGCCGATGCTGTTTGCACACAAACAATCGCCTTATACACTTATTGGCGCAGTCAAGCAATTCCTAATCCCCGCTCCCTAATGCCCTAATAAGGGTCTGTTGGGTGGAGTTTTGGAGAAATTGGCGGCGATCCGAGCTGACGCCAAGGTCTGACGGGGCGTTTCGACTCACTCCGGTTGAACCGCGGCCGCTCTCCCGCACGGTGCGCCTTGCAGCGCACAGGCTTGGCAAAGGATGAGGCATCTGCAGAGGAAGAACAAGAGGCGGAAAGGGCGCCCCCCGTCACTTGCGTCTTTCTGACGCCTGACGAACTCGCCAGCACGCCGCTAGCGCTGGTGCGGCGCATCGACAGTCGCGCCCGCAAGCCGGACTTAGGTATTTTTGGGCGCCGCCGTCTGCGCATGGCGGCGGAAGCGGTCTCGCGCAGAGCGGACACCAAAGCCCTGCAGGACGTGGCGCTGCGGCTGACCGACGAAAGTTCTCTCACGGAGTGCTTGGACGCCTACGCTGAGCGGGTCTGGGCGCCCGGCACCGTCATTGCGCTCCTGATCGACGAGGCGCAGCGATGCAAAGTGCATGATGAACAAACCAAGGACAACATCCTGGCCCTCTACGATGGCGATCACAAAGTGCGCATGCCCCTGCTGTTCTTCGGCCTGCCCGACGCCGGATCGGTGCTGTACGCTCTCGGCCTCTCCCGCCTGCCGGACTCCGTCGCCAAAACCATGGGGCGCTTGGAGAAAGGCGAAGGTGGCGAAGTCCTGGAGCGCACTTTCAACGCGCTGGGCCTGAGTGCCCAAGGCGACGCCGGCTGGCAGGCACATCTCAAGGACAGCGGGATTTCGGTGCCGGAATGGACGAAGTGGCGGGAAAAGCTCATCAAGCGCTTGGAGAGCGAATCCCAAGACTTTCCGCAGCACTTGGCGGTCGGTCTCTCTGCGGCCTGCGTCGGCATTCTGCGCACCGAGAAAGGCGCATCCTTTGACGATGCACTGCTGCAGGACATCGCGGATGACCACCAAGAACGCCGGGAAGGGTACTACGAAGGACGTCTCGAAAGCGGGGCGCTGGCGCCGCACGCCTTGGCGTTCGGCGCCATCTGCGCCCTGTTCAGCCGGCGGGAAGCCGATGTCATCAGGCGTGGCGAAGCCATGGAGTTGCTCGTGGCCGGACATCAGGCGCAGCTCGGCGGTGGTGCGCTCAACGCCGATCAAGTGCTGAACGTCGCCGTGGCGAAAGGGGTCTTCGGTCACGTCAAGTCCAAGGCGGCCCGCCCCATCACGCCCCCGCCCATTCCGTCCATGCAGACCCATGTGGAGCATGGCTTCCTGCAAGGCTTGGACGAGGGAGAGCCGGCGGCGCTGGCCCTGCAAACCGTACTCGATCGCTTGGCCCCGCCAGCCCAGACGCAAAGCAGGCGCGCGGAAATCAAGGCGGGCTTTGGCTTGCGCGACGGCCCTTAATGGGGCGCTGCATTCAACTCTCCGGCCCAACAATGCGCGCCCAGACCGGCACCGGGTGCGCCAACGGCGGGGTCAGTTCAGGAAGCGCAGGCTGGAGCGGATGGTGAATATCTCGCGGAACGCGGTCTCCAAGGCCGCCTGGGTCGGCGCGACGTGGACGTCTTGGACGCCCGCCGTTCCACCGGCCTTGTCCACGCACGCCTCCAGGAAATTGATTTGTCTTTGGCCGTATGCTGTTAAGCCGAGGTACACCCCGATGATGGAGATGCCCCGGTCGTTCGCAAAGCTGCAGGCGTCGTCCATCCAGCCGTCCAGAGTGGCTTTGGTATGACTTTGTTTAGTGCTCGCGTTCGTGTCCAATGTCCAGGATGAGTCGGATTGGAACGGGGAGGCGCCGGCGACAACGTCCTGGTCCCCGATCCGCATGAAGTCGTCCACGTTGCCGTAGGCGCCGAACGGAATGCTGCGGCGGCAGGGCGGGCGCTGCGTGGGCCGGCCGTCCAGCCCGAAGACATCACCGGCCCAGCCGCAGCCGGTGGGCGTCTTGCCCGCAAACGCATCGGACACGCTGCAGGCCGTGCTGGCGATGGTCATCTTTTCGCCTCGGAACACCTCCCAAGGCGTCATGCGGTTGAACAAGGTGGCCCAGGTATCGCGGCGGCCATCAGGTGCGCTGGGATCGACGATGGTGCGCCAGTCGTTGGCCAGCGCCGTCGAGGCCGTTGCCGAGAAGGTTTTGTCGGCGTCGAGCTGGCCGGTGAAGCGGCCGCTGAAGTCGCTGGCGGTTGTGTCTTCGGCGGCGGTTTTCCAGGTGGCGCCACCGGTGCCGGTCGGCAGCATGCCGATGCCGCCGACTTGGGCGCCGCACAGCGAATAGTTGATTCCCTGGGATCCGGTCATTAGCGGGTTCTGCACATTCGCCTCCGTCTGGGTGCTCGCACTGGGCAGCCGCCCACGGGAGGCGCGCCCATCCGCGGGTATGCCCGTGGTGTTTCCGCCGTCGGACAGGATAACGATGATTTTTTTGAGGTCTTGGGCGCAGTTGGCGGTGTTGTTGCCCACGCAGGGCGTCAAGGGAAGTGCAGCACCCTGTGCGCTGGAAACGTTCCAAACGCTCCTCCAGAGCGGCGACAGGGTGCGCAGGCCCCAGACTATCCCTAAGTGCAGGTAGGTGGCGCTGGCTCGGCCCAGGCGTGGAATGTGGGTGAGTTCGTCTTTGTATGTGCGCAGATCGTCGGCGTCATCCGTCAAGGGCAGTATGGCGTTCTCCCCGCACAGCGCATCGCCGTCCGCAGTTTCGCCTGATTGGTTGGTGCGCCCCCAGTCGTTGAAGCCCCGCATCTGCGCCAGTATGGAGACGGGGCTGGTCGTGGTGGTGCTGATGAGGGCGCCGGGTGTGGTGGCTGTGCCCACGACGCTGCCGTCCGTCAGCGTCTCCTTCAGCACCGCCTCGATTCTGGCGTCCGCCGTGCCGCCGATGGACGAGTCAGGGAAGGAGTAGGCTCTGAAGCGGGTGTTGGGGCTGGCGGAGTCGGGCGGCGCGTCGGAAATGTGCAGGGGCTGGTTCTGCAGCGCCGTGCCGCCGGTGGACCAGGCGGCGACGTTGGCGGTGGCGGGATACAGTGAGGCGTTGTTGTCAAGATCGGTCGAATCCCAAGCGCTCGGCCGTGCGTCGGCGTTCCAGTAGCCCCCCCAACGGGCCATGACGCAGCCGTTCCAGAAGTCCTTGCCGTTGACCGCCCAAGTGGCGCCTGAGCCGGGCATGAGGGCGGCGACGTCGATGGACTCCGCGGCGCGCAGGTCCCAGTCCGCCGTGGTCTCCGTGATGGGCAGCTTCTTGCTGATGAGCGGCGTCATATCGACCAGGCCGCGCCCGTAGGAGGCGTACATGTCGTAGTAGTGGTGGTCGGTGGCCTTGGCGGCGGCGGACACGCTCGTGGAGGTGACCGATGCGCCGGTCAGGATGCGGGCGTAGCGGCGCTTGCCCGCCGTCTGGCCGCTGCCGGACGTGTCCGCCACGTTGACCACATTGCCGAAGGGCACGATGGCGGCGGACATGCTGCCGGGGTTGGCGGTGACCTGGTCCTCCAGAACGTCGATGGCGACCCCCAAGGCGCTGCGCAGCGCCTCCATGCGGGTGCCGCTGCCGCTCGGCATGGACCCGAGCATGGAGTAGGACAGGTCGGCCGCCACGGCGATCTCGTAGCGGCTGCTGTCGAGGGCGACGCCGACGCGAACGCTCGGCAGTTGGACGGTGCCCGAGCCGCCGCCGCCGCCCCACAAGTCTTTGAATTTGTACTTGGCGGAGCCGCCGATGGTGATCCAAGTCTCCTGGGTGGTGGCGTTGTGCGTGATGGTGATGTCGTCGTCGTCCACCTCCAGCCCGCGCACGAGGCCGCGCATGAAGTCGGCTATCCGCGACTTGATTTGCGCCTGAACGGTGGCGTCCGACACTTCGGCCAGCAAGCGGCTGCTGGCCGACGTCGCCGCCCGCAGGGCGCCGCGAAGCTCCTCATGCTGGGCTTCCACCCAGGCGTAATTGGTCATCATGGCGCCGACGCTGGCCAGCAGCATGATGCCGAAAGCGCCACTGAAGAGCATGGCGCCGCCTCGTCGATCCCGCAAAAACCCGATGAATCTCCCCATGCTAGCTGCTTCCGGCGCCGATGGCGCCGCACCAGGTGCAGTCGTCCAAGGACTCATGGCTGCCCCAGGCGACGCGCTGCAGCCAAGCGCCGCTGCCCGTTACGTCAAAGGTGCGCAAGACGCTCGTGGTTAATCCCGACATGGCCCCTTCGAACAATCCGGGCGTCGATGTGCCGCCGCCGAAGTGGGTGCAGACCTCCACCACCGCCCACCATTCGTCGCTGTTCAGGGTGCGGCTAACCCAGTCGGTCGCCGCCGGCGGCGGCGTGGGGCCGCTGCCGTCCGGGTCCGCCGCCTCGTTGGGCAGCACGACGGCATCTCGGCCAAATGTTGCGCCTTCGACCGGCATTCCGGAATCAGTTGTCGCACAACGGTTGCCGTCGCTGGCGGCGCCTCCCCACTCAGCCCTTTGAATGCCGGCTGTCGCCGCGTCGAAATCCACCTCCGCCAGCACTTCGGGCTCGCAAAAAGGCGGGTTGGCGGCGGGGTTGCAGAGATTGCCATCGGAGTTGCGGGCCGGGGTGGCCAGCACGGGCGGCGTCGCCGTGGGGTCGCCCGGGTCGTCTCGGGGCCGGGCCACCACCACCACGCGCATCCAGCCGGACGTGTTTTGTTGGAGCCTGGTACTGGCGGCGGCCATCGTTTTTCTGAGGCCGGCATCCGCCGATGCGGCGGCCCAAAGGCCGGCGCCGGCGACGATTTCGGCCACGGTGTAAATCTCCCGGGCGATGTCCGAGCGGTGCGCGGCAAAGGCGCGCAGGTCCATGATGGCCGCCGTCAACACCAGCGCGAAGGGGATGACCGCCACCAGCTCGACCGCGGCGGAGCCTTTGAGCCGACGCCTGTGCCCAAGCCGGTTCATGCGCGGTTGTTTCGCCCCCAGCTTTCGTGGGTGAGCGTCAGTCCGTTTGGCATCAGCGCCCGGAAGGGACCGTACCAAGGCCGCGGTGCGGCGCGGGCGCGAATGCGCAGCCAACTACCGGTGCCGCCGCAGCTTCCGGCGGCGGCGTCATCCCAAGCTATCTGATTCTCGGTGGCGTCATTTGGGTTGTTCTCCCAACTGATCGCCAAATTCACCTCGCCCGTGGCGGCAGGCCAGCCGTCGGCGGTGGTGACCGCAACGTCGAGGACGCTGTCGTTGTTGACGTCGAGCAGCCAGCGGGCGGTGGGGTCATTGAGCCAAGTGTTGGTGACGGTGGCCTCGCAAGCGGAAGCGGTCGGCAGGGCGACGACCGCTCGGGCGCTCAGATGGGTCACGCGGGCCAATGTCTGATTGATGAGGGAAAATCGCAGCCACTCGGCGCAAAAGGCAAACAACATGATGATCGACAACAGCAGCAGGCTGAACTCGACCGCCATGGAGCCGCGCTGCCGGGCCACAAACGGAACCCGCGGTCCAAATCGAGTACGCATCCTCAAACAGCATCCTTCGCCTCTCTTCGCTCACAGACCCTCAACCCATCAAACTGCTCCTTTTGGAAAAAAGGCGCAGCGTCAAGACCAAACGAGGACCGGAAAACCAGCGTGAGCTCAGATCGGACAATAAGCATGTTCCTGACATGGAATGGACAACATGCCCCGAGTTATGCAGCATTCTAATGTATTTTGCAATAGGGACTCACCCATTTCAGTTGACCATGCCAACTTTGTGGGAATTTGACGCTTTCTCGGCGGTGCTTGAGCCTCTCGTGCCTCCATGTCCATTGACGCGCCCCGTCCTGGAGGCGCGAACCCAGCCGGCCCAGGCGCAAGCGATCTTGAGGGCTCCGGCGGCGGCAACGCCAGAGTTGGGCGCTTGATGCCGAAGCGCCGGGTGCGGCCGGCGGTGGCGGCCTTTCCGGCGGTGCTTTTGGCGGCGCTCTTGCTGCGCACCCTGCTCGTGGGCGTGGGGGCCGACGAATTCAGCTTGCTGACCATGGCCCATGCACTCCGGGACGGTTTTCTGCCCTACGCCGTCCATTGGGATGTGCGCCCGCCCCTGGCCTATCTTCTCGGCCTGCCCTCGGCCTACGCGGACGATGCGGCCAGCGCGGTGGCGATCTTCAGGATGCTGGCTTGGCTGGCCCAAGCCGCCGCCGCCTGGGTTTTCTTCTGCCTGTTTCAGCGCACCCTTGGCGTGGCGTCGGCGGCTCTGGGGGCGTTGGCGCTGTTGGTGGCGGCCAACATGACGGGGCTGCATGCGCTCGCCATGCCCAACCACTTCAGCATGGCGCTTTCGGTTGTCGCCTTCGCCTGCTTGGTGGCCGGACTGCGCGGGCGCAGCTTGGCCTACGGGTTTTCGGCGTTGTTGGCCGGGGTGCTGCCTTGGATCATGGTCCATGCCGGGCTGTTGGCCCTATCCTTGGCCGCCCTTGCGGTTCTTGGCGCCGCGCAGCGGGATGCGCCGCAGTCCCGCTCCCGGCGGCCTTCTTCCCCCCCCTCCCGGCGCTCCCCCCCCCTACGGCGTTCCAGCGTTGCCGTCGATGGCGCATCGGCGCAGGACGCGGCGGCTGGCGCCGGCGGCGACGATCGAGTTGGCCGGTGCTCGCGCCGGCATAGCCGACGCTGGCTGTTGTGGCTGGCGTTGGCCGCGGCGCCTTCAACCACGGTGGTCGCGTCCTACTATTTTCTGGGGCCTTTCGACGTATTCGCCCGCACGGTGTTCCTAGCCCCGTTCGGGGTGGCTGAGATGCGCTCCGGCGGCGGCTACGTCCTCTTTGCCTGGGCGGACGCTTGGCGGCTGCTTTGTGCATCGCCTTGGGTGGTTGTCCAAGCTGCGCTGCTCGCCACGGGCGCGGTCTGCCTGCCGAGCGCCATGCGCAAAGCGCCGCAAGGCTCCCCCTTGCGCCTTTGCGCATTTCTGGTCCTGCCGCTGACCGCCGGCTTCGCCCTCATGGCCTACGCCAAGCCGCCGGCGCCGCCGGAATATTGGATCGACATGGCCCCGGTAGTTGGCCTGTTGGTCGCGGCAGCCATCTCCAAGGTGCTGTCTTGGCGCGTTTGGTCAGCCCCTAGCGTGGCCCGTTACGCCCGGCTTGCCGTTCTGCGCGGCTGCTTGACGGTCTATTTTGGCGTTGCCCTGCTGCTGCCCGCAGACCCTTGGCGGGAGGCGCCGCAGCCACCCCTGCCGCCGGCGTTCTGCCGCGATCAAGCCGCCTATTGGGTCAAGCGCCTTGGCCCGGGGCGGACGGTGTTGGACGTCGTCGGCATCTGCGGCTTCCACCTGCTGCAAGCCCGGGTGGCGCTGCATCCGCCCTTTACCTTCGCCCCCATGTGGCTGCGCCAACTCGACCAGCCCTGGGTGGGCCAAGCCTTGGACGGGGACGGCGCCGGCGCAGCGGCTGCCGAGCGCCTGCGCCAAGCGCTGGCCGCGGAATCCAGCGTCGGCCTGATTTTGGCGGACAACCGGTTGTTGCAGGAGATTCGGGCGCGGGGCTGGGAAGGCGCCTTTTACCAACACTGGCGTTTGGCTTGGTTCCGCCAACTCGAAGGACGTGACCAGGACGAGCCCTTAGCCAGCCTCGCGGTTTTGGTGCGGCGGCAGCAACCCGCCTCCGCGGTCCCGCCCAAGCCCTGCCCCGCTCCGCGAATGCAGGGCGCAGGCGATGCTAAAATGCGTGGCGACGGTGCCGTGGGACCTGCGGTGCCGAACACGAGCTGGCCGAAATGCGCCGATTGACGATGCAGCCTCAAACCCCGGAGATGCGCGACCCCGGTGACCGCAATGCGCAGTGGCGCTCCCCGGAATGCGCCGACTTCGACCTGTCCCGACCGAGGCCCAACTATGACGCGCCGCCTCGGGATACGCCCTATGTGGACACCGAGACGGGGCAGGTGCGCATGCCCAGGCTCATTCGGCTCAGCAGCCGGCGGGACTACCTAACGGGCTGGTCGTCGCTGAACCTGTCCGACCCGGAATGGCCGTCCGGAGGGGATTGGCACCATGCCGGCTGGTGGGGCGAGTTCGACGCAAAGCGCTCTTGGGTCAACTGCGCGGCCATGTCGGCCGATCGGGGGCGGTTCTCCACCACTTTCATTCTCGGCGACGAGCGCCTGTACGACGCACGTGCGGGTCTGTCGGCGCTGCCGCATCCCGCCGCCCGCCGCCCCGCCCCCGTTTGGTGTGCGCACCATGACCGGGCCATCGCCGATGCTGCGTGGGACTTTGTAATGAGCGCCTTCCATATTGGCTATCTCAAGTGCCTGCACGCGCCCACGGTGGCGGAATGGCTGTGGGATGAGTCGCAGATGGACAGCCTCAAGGCGTTGCTTGAGCGGCTGACGCCCCATGTGCCCGCCGCATCCAGGCGGGGATGGGACTTGTGGCGCGGCGAACTGTCGATGGACGCCGACTGGACCACCTTTCGGTCGCCGGCGCAGGCCATGGGACTGGCCTAGAGGGCGCCATGACCACGCTCCGCCCCATCAGGCCGGAGCCTGGCGAGCAGGCGCTGATGGACATCCTCGCCGCCATCGCGCGCCGGCTGGCCACGCATCAATGGAAATTTTAAGTCAGACGATCCCCATGTTTTGACCGTGGCACAGGTTGGTGGCTTGACATTTCAGGCGGGGAATTAAGCCGCCTTCGCCATGACATCCAAGGGTGCTTTCCGTGAGGGCGATGGCGTTTAAGGCAGTCACTTTGCCGCTTAAGGTTTCAGCTTAAGGCGTGCCGGGAGCATGGCTCGCTTGGCCATTGGACCGCGGCGGATGGAAGTCCTGCGCCTGTTGCAACTGGTAGCTGGGCTTGGTGCGAGGGTTTGGATCTTCCATGGGTTGCGGCTGCTGCCGGCGGTTGCGGCCCTGACGCTGGATTGGGCTTACGCCGTCTTCTGGATGGCCTCCGATGTCGTATTGGCGCTTGCGGTACGGTGGCTTTGGCTGAGGGGCGGAGGGGGTCGTGCGGCGGCGTTGCTGGTCAACTCCGCATCCGTCTTCGCCAACGTGCTCTTGCTGCTGTCCTTGTGGCTGCAAGGGGCGGGGTTCAATGCCCAGTTTTTCTTCCACGCCACGCGGGAGACGCTGGTTTGGGGGTATGAAGCGCTGGCGCCGATGTTCTATGCCTGTTGGTCATATTGGCTGCTGCTGAGCCTGTGGCCATTCCTGTTCAAGGGCGGTCGTGCGGTGCGGAGGAGGCACTTTGTTGCCGTCGTGTCGGCCGGCTTGGCGTTGAACGCCCCGCTTGTCTCGCTTGCTTGGAACGCGTTCGCCTACGCGATGGAGCAAAGGGATGTTCTCTTGGTTCCTAAGCCGCCCAAGCAGACCATCGACCCCGGACCGTTGCAATCTCCCCGCAACCTGATCCTCGTCGTTGCCGAGGGGCTGGAAGCCACCTACGGCCTGCCGGAAGTGTTCGGAGAGGACGCCACGCCGGCGTTGACGGCCCTCTCCAAACGAGGCGCACGGTTTGCAAACATGCGCCAAGTCTCCCACACCGGCTGGACGATGGGGGCGATGGTCGCCGTGCAATGCGGCTTTCCAATGGGACCGGCAGGCAACTTCAACAGCGTTGTGGGCGGGGCTGACCTGGATGCTCTAGTGCCGGACGCCATCTGTTTGGGCGACCTGTTGGCGGCGCATGGCTACCGCACCCTGTACATGGGCGGCGCATCGCTGCGGCTTGGCGGCAAGGGCGCCTTCCTCGCCGAACATGGCTTTGATGAGCGGCATGGGTTGCGGCGCCTAAGGCCGAGGTTGGACGATCCTTCCTATATGTCGGCCTTAGGCGTCCATGACGACTCCCTCTTCGCTTTCGCCCTGGACAAGCTGGCGGAACTGGATGGCGGGACGCCGTTTGCGTTGGCGCTGCTGACTCTGGACACCCACGGGCCGTTCGGCTTCCCATCGGCAAGCTGTGGCCCAAACACGGGGGAGGGGTTGACTGGGGAGGGGCTGACTGGGGAGGGGCTGACTGGGGAGGGGCTGACTGGGGAGGGGCTGACTGGGGAGGGGCTGTTGTTCGCCATCCGTTGCGCAGACCGGTTGCTTGCGGATTTCATCGCCGAAGTGCTGCGCCGCCACCCCAGCGCGTTGGTTGTTCTGCTTTCGGACCATTTGGCGAACTTCAACGACCTTGGCCGACCGGCGCCGCCGGCGGGTCTTCGCCGCCTGCGCTTCACGGTTTGGGGGGCCGACGTAGCGCCAGCCGTCATCGACCGTCCCGGCACCCACTTCGACGTGATGCCGACCCTAATGGACTTGCTGGGGCTGGATGCCTGGACGGAGCATAATTTGGGCGCCAGCCTGCTGCGCCACGACAGCCCTTGGTTCAGTCTGGCAAGCCCCCTGTCCTTGCGCGTGGTCCACAGTCTGCCGGGCGTGCGCCTGCGGCCCGGCGACGCGGTGGCCTTTGACCCGCAAGGTCCCATGATGGAGATGGACGGCCACAGGATTCTGGCCACCGGCAAGGGCCTATCCTTGCGCGACGCCATTTTCGCCCTGGAAATCGACGCCGCAGGGGAGGTGGCCGGTGTCCGCGCCTTTCCCGACCAAGCGCGAACTTCCGTGCCGAGCAACGGCGGCGCGGCGGCGGCGTTCACCCGTTGGGCGGTTGGCCGCCGGATTGTGGGCGTTTCGACCAATCGGGCCTTCAACCTTGAGGCTCTGGACGGGGAACCAGCGGAGACCTTGTTCTTTGTCGGCGAATTCGGTGCGGAGAACTTCGTCCTTGCGCCTCTTCACGCCCGACGGACGGTGGCGTGGCCGGGTGCGGTGAAATGAACGGATGCTTCGCTCCGTTCGGCGTCGCCGCGGCAAATTTCAAGGATTTCCCAGCTGAACTAATATGCGGTTCCGTTTCAGTCCAAGCGCAAGAGGGACCTTTGCAGTCTTCAGTAATGGCGCAGCAGTTTAGGGAGAGTGGTGTTTGCCGCTAGTCGCCACAATCTTCGTCCTTTCCGGCTTTGCCGCGCTGATTTACCAAGTGGCTTGGCAGCGTGCGCTGTTCGGCATCTATGGTCTCAACATCGAGTCGGTCACTGTGGTCGTCACAGCCTTTATGCTAGGGCTGGGCGTTGGCAGCTTGGGTGGTGGTTGGGCCGCCTCCCGCCGGCGGGTCGATCGGTTGGCGGCCTTCGCGGTCATTGAGGTGGGCATTTGCGCCTACGGGGCCGGCTCGTTGGCGTTGTTCGCTTGGGTTGGCGAACTCACCGGGCCGATAGGACCCTGGCCTTTGTTTCTCGCCACCTTCGGCCTTCTACTGCTGCCCACGGCGTTGATGGGGGCCACTTTGCCGCTGCTGGTGGGTCACGAGGTGGACCGCTTGGGCAATGTGGGGCGTTCCCTTGCGAGCCTTTACTTCGCCAACACCCTTGGCGGGGCAGTGGCGGCCATTGTGGCAGCCGTGCTGCTGATGCGATGGTTTGGGCTTCAGCTTACGGTGTGGGCGGCCGCTGCCGTCAATGCCGGGGTGGCCCTGCTCGTCGTCCTGCTGCGCAGGACGGAGCGCCGTGCGGGGCCGGCGTCGTGAGCCGCTCGCTCATTTGGGCGATGGTCTGCGCAGCGGCCGCGGGCTTCGCCTCGCTGTCCTACGAGATCCTTTGGTATCGGGTTTACGCCTTCGGCACTGGCGGCACCTTGCCCGTGTTCGGCATCTTCCTCGGCGTCTATTTGGCGGGGGTCGCCATCGGGGCGCGTCTGGCCCAACGCCTGTGCCGCGAGGCTTCCGTCGAGGCTTTTGCGCGGATTGCCCGTTGGGCCGGCGCATTGACCGCGGCAGCGGGAGCGGTTGCTTATCTGCACGGCCCGTTGGCTGCATGGTTTGCGGAGCATCGGCATGTGGCGGCGGCGATGCCGTTCGCCGGCCTGGCCGCCGGTCTCTATGGCGCGGTTCTGCCCTTGGTGGGCCATGTGGCGGTGCCGGCGGACCGGAAGGCCGGGCAGGGGGTGTCCTATGTTTACTTGGCCAACATCATTGGCTCTTCCTTGGGTTCGGTGCTTACTGGTTTCGTGTTTCTTGAATACCTTGGCACGGGCCACACGGCGACGTTGCTGCTGATCGTCTCCGCCGGCCTCGCTGGGCTGTTGTTGCGTGGCGTTGGCCGCGGAAGGGCTGGGAACGGGGCGCTTAGCGGGGCGGCCGCGGCCGTGCTGGTCATTGCCTTTGCTGTCGGCGCACCGCGCTATCAGTTCCTTTACGAAAGGCTTTTGTGGCGAACGCCGAACGGCGCCGACCATCCATTTGCCGCTCTTATCGAAAACCGTTCGGGCGTGGTGGCGGTGACGACGGGCGGCACTGTTTACGGTGGCGGAGTCTATGATGGAACACTGAACGTCAGCCTCACGCACGACCGCAACATGATCTATCGGGCCTATGCCGTTGCGGGGCTGCATCGGAACCCGCGTCGCGTCTTCATGCTCGGCTTGGGTTCCGGCTCTTGGGCGCAGGTGGTGGCGCATCATCCGCGCTTGCAGGAGCTCACCATCGTCGAGATCAACCCCGGCTATTTGGAGGTGCTGCGCCGTCACCAGGAAGTACGCAGCCTGCGGGACAATCCAAAGGTTGAAATCATCATCGACGATGGACGGCGGTGGCTGAAGCGTGCGAGGGAGGAGCGCTATGACGTAATTCTTAGCAACACGACTTTCCATTGGCGGGCGAACAGCACGCATGTGCTTTCTACAGAGTTTTTGGCATTGGCCGCCGAACGCCTCGCCGTTGGAGGCATCGTCTATCTCAACACAACGGGTTCTCTGGAGGCGGCGCGGACGGCCTGCGTCGGCTTCTCAGACGGCCTGCGTTTCGCCAACTTCATGGCCGTTGGCAATCAGAATGTCGAGTTCAACCTCGAGGACTTCAAGGATTCGGTTCATGCCTACCGGATAGACGGACGCTCGCCGATCGACGGGGCGGCAACACCTTGGTTGGCGGCCAACTTGCCGCGTCTATTGTCTCCCGCCAATCTGGAGACCTGCCGCAGCATTCTGGCCCGAACGGAAGCAGTGCGGATCATCACGGATGACAACTTGGCCGGAGAGGGGGCGGTGCCCTGGAACTTCTCGTTTCGAGCGCCGGCGCCGGAATAGGGCGTGGCGTTGGCGTGGCTGCATCTCGGCCCGAGCTCCAGCGCCGGCGAAAAGACCGTGCTATGGTGCGCCACGGGCTTGGAGCACCTCTGTTCATGCTATTTTTTTGGATCATCGCATAATGCCAAAAACGGTGTCCAAGCTCTTTAACCGGCCGCAAATTCAAAAGAGCCAAGGCCGAAAATGGAAGGGCCTGAACCAGCCCAGTGCGCGTAGCATCCGTGGGTTGTCGGTCCGTGTTTTGTTTTTCTGCCTTCACCTAATGCCGGCGGCATTCGCATGGAGTGCGGGAAGCCGGCAAGCATTGTGGTTTGTTTCCGCAGTTCTCATTGCCACTGCCGTAATCTGGCTTTGCGAAGCCGGCGGGGCAGTGCGTCGCTTGATGGCTATCGCCCTAAACCTGTCCGTCGCTTGCGCCAATGCCCTGCTGGCGGTTTCCTACATGATCCAAGGGGTGGGCTTCAATATAGAATTCTTTGCCCACGCCAACATGGATACCCTAGCGATCGCCAGTGTCGCCTTGCGCCCGCTCCTGCTTGTTTTCCTCGCCTATTTGCTGCTGACGGCAGCTCTGCCGATGCTCATTGGGCGGCGCAGCCTGCGCAGAGGCGGGATCATTGGCGTTGTGACAGTGGGGGGCGTTCTTCTGAACGGACCGGTTTGGTCTTTTGGATGGCACATTGCCAGTAATGCGTTGGATGCGCAATCCGCGTTGTGGGTGCCGAAGCCCGACAAGGTGGCCCGAGTGTCTCTGCCGGCGAACACCAATGCAGCAAGGGAACCCTATGGCTTAGTTCTAATATTTGCGGAGTCCTTGGAGGCTTCTTACGCCCGTCCCGAAATCTTTGGCGAAGATTTAACGGAGCATCTAAGCGGCTTATCCACGCAAGGACTGCAATTTACAGACATGCATCAAGTTTCGTACACCTCGTGGACGACAGGGGCGCTTGTTGCAGCTCAATGCGGGCGTCCGATGGGTGCCGATGATCAGCGACATTCCATGCTGCGGCCTTTCGCCCTAGATGCCCGATTGGAGAACACCACATGCATGGGCGATGTCCTCCTGAGGCACGGCTATCATCCCGTTCTGATGGCCGGAACCTCCCTGGATTTTGCAGGAATCGGCGATTTTCACGCCGCGCACGGTTTTGGCGAGCGTCTTGGTTTCGACGCTTTGATGGCAAAAGCAGGGCCGTTGGCGATGAGAAAATGGGGAAAACGCGGCGAGCATGACAACTGGTTGCTTGAGGATGACGCGCTGTTTGTATTGGCCAGAAACAAGCTCGAGGACTTGGCAGCGCAGCCTAGGCCATTCGTGCTGGTTCTGACGACCATGGACACGCATGGCCCAACTGGATTTCCGTCGGTGCGCTGCGGTTCTTCCCAGGGCTTGATTGCGGCGGTGCGTTGCGCCGATAGAGTCATCTCGGAATTTATCGAGGATGTCCGCATACGGCACCCGAATACGATCGTCGCGCTGTTCTCGGATCATTTGGTAGGCCCTGGTGGCGTGGAATCGGAAGTGATGGAGAAGCTGGCGCCTCATGCCGATGAACGCCGCCTGCGCTTCACGGTTTGGGGGCCGAACGTAGCGCCGGGGGTCATCGACCGTCCCGGCACCCACTTCGACCTGATGCCGACCCTAATGGACTTGCTGGGGCTGGATGCTTGGACGGAGCATAATTTGGGCGCCAGCCTGCTGCGCCACGACAGCCCTTGGTTCAGTCTGGCAAGCCCCCTGTCCTTACGAGTGGTGCAGGGTCTGGCGGGCGTGCGCCTGCGGCCCGGCGACGCGGTGGCCTTTGCTCCGCAAGGCCCCTTGATGGAGGTGGATGGCCACAGGGTTCTGGCCACCGGCAAGGGCCTATCCTTGCGCGACGCCATTTTCGCCCTGGAAATCGACGCCGAAGGGGAGGTGGCCAGCGTCCGCGCCTTTCCCGACCAAGCGCCCGCTTCCGTGCCAAGCAACGGGGCCGCGGCGGCGTTCACCCGTTGGGCGGTTGGCCGCCGGATTGTCGGCGTTTCGACCAATCGAGCATTCAACCTTGAGGCTCTGGACGGGGAACCGGCGGAGACCTCGTTCTTTGTCGGCGAATTCGGCGCGGAGAACTTCGTCCTTGCCCCTCTTCACGCCCGTCGGACGGTGGCGTGGCCGGGTGCCGCGAAATGACTGAAGCGCATCGTGGGGATGGATGGATGGCGCCGGATGGCCGAGTAAAGGCGGGGTGGATGCATGGCCCGAGCTTGCTCCTATGGACGGTAAGGCTTGCATCCCTTCGGGGGCAAGCTGTGGGTAGGTGGATGCATGGCCCAAGCTTGCTCCTATGGACAGTGGCGGGTGCATTGCTATTGCTTGCCGTCGCCCTATTCGTTCTTCCCGCCGCCACTCTGTCGGCCAGCTACACGCATGACCTCTTTGTTTATCTTGGTGGCATTCATCGAATCGATCGGGGACAGTTGCCGTCCCGGGACTTCTACTCGCCCCTTGGTCTGCTGGGCTACGCTCTGCCTTATGTCGGATATCGGCTGGTCGGCCAATTCGGTGGGGCAATGGAAGCCTCCAGCGTCTTGGTGTTGCTGGCTGCGTTGCCGGCCGCTGTGGTCGCCCTCGCCAACCGCGTTGCGCGGTCTGTCAGCGTCCTGATCCTCGTGGCCGTCTTCGGGCTGATCGTCGTGCCGCTGAACCCCGGCGACGGTGGCGGCTTGGTCTCCCAGGCGATGTTCTACAACCGCTGGTGTTGGGCCATGCTCGCCGTGCTCTTCCTATTCGCCATTCCTCCGGCGCGGCATGGCCGCATGGCGAATTGGCTGGAACCAAGCGCCGTCGCCTTCCTGCTGTCGTTCCTTTTCTTTATGAAGACCTCCTACTTTTTGGTGGGTTTTGTCTTCGTGGTCTTCTTCGGCATCCTGCTGAAACGCTTCTTGCGCACCGGCGTCATCGGCATCGCCCTCTTTCTGCCGCTCCTGCTAGCCATTCAATTCACTACCGGATGGGTGACGCACTACTTGGCGGACGTTCGCACCGCAATCGAGATTACCGGGCCGGTACGACAACATCTGCTTGTGCAAAAAGTCCTTTTCAACTCGGTCGAATACGCGCTGGTGGCGGTGGCGTATCTGTGCATGGCGCCGCGCAAGCAACTTAAGGCGGTCGATCTCTTGTTCGCCTTCTATGTGGTCGGCGCCAGCATTCCGCTGCTCAGCCAGAACACGCCCCAGACTTACGTTTTTTCGCTGGTTGCGCTGTTCGCCCATCTCCTTGCCCTTTGCCAAACTTCCGGCAAGGGGGATGAGGCCCCATTGCGCCGTTCCCGCCGCATGGTCACCGCGGCCTTGGCGGTTTTCCTGCTGCCGCACCTTGTCAGGCAGTGCATCGCAACGGCGTTCTTCTTGGGCGGCGTGGCCGGCCATTCCCAGTTTACGGACATCGCTCCCATCCACTTGCCGCGCATGGAGGGCGTTTACATCAGCGCAAGCCGAGAGGGCGAGTACGTCCGAACACTGCAAAGCGGCGTCGCCCTGCTGCGGGAGCAGGACGTCAAGGACGAAACCATGATGGCCTTGGATTTTTCCAATCCCTTTCCGGCGCTGCTGAACCTGCCGCCGGCATTGGGCGAGCCCTGGTGCCTGCATGTCGGCCGGCACATCAACAGGGAGACGGCCATGCAGGGAGGGCAGCTGTTCGCCGGTGCCACCTACATCATGGTGCCAACTTATTGGCAGGTTCGAGAAACACGGGACTTCCTGCTCGATGTCTATGGCGACTATTTGGCGAAAGCCTACCTGCCAGTGGCGGAAAACGAGCATTGGCGGTTGCTGCGCAAGGCGTCAGCTCGGAATCCAGCGCCGGCCTGACCTTGGCGGACAACGGAGGGCTGCACCTGGCACCTTTGGAAGGAAAACATTCTTTCGCATATCGGTATCCGGCCCGCAAGCTAGTGACCCTAACTGCTAGGCTGAGGTCGAGTATTGCCGCCAAGTGGTGGCTTGCGCTAGCTGGCAACCCCCTGCAGGGTTACCGCCCTTGCTTCGGGTAGCAGGTAGTCACTCTGCCGTCCCAGACGCAGCAGGTCAGGTCGGGGGCCTTGATTTTGAAGGGCGTGTTGCCTGCAAAGTCAACCAAGTCGTTGGTCCAAGACTTGTCTAGTGACTCGGCGATGCGCTGGCGAACACCCTCCACATCCACGCCGTCCACCCTTTGCAGATAGCGCAACACTGCGTGGTCGGTGACCCTAATCATGGCGGTCGTCCCCCTCTTGAGTCCCGGTGTCCGTTGGCGTGGGCGTAGAGAACGCATCTATAATTTCCTTAATTCTGCGCTTCGTTCCTTCGGCCTCCCTTTCTTCGAGCCAAGCCACTCGCTTATCTTTGGCATCGCGTGGCATCAACTCCTTGGGAATGTCGGATAGCCGAACATCGCCTTGCGCCAAGGCTGAGCTAGCGCTCTCCGACCCTCCGGCGATTTGCTCCAACTCCTCCCGGCAAACCTGATAGGGCTCAGTGCCCCAGAGCATATCGAACTCTCCCACCGCGACATCCGAAGTCGTTTCCGGAAAAAAGTCGACCTTGCCGGAAATTTCCAAATCGTTCGCCAGCTTGCAGAGATAATCCGCGAAGGGGGTGACTGCATATAAGTCGTCTTCCGAAAAAAAGGCGAAGCCAATGCCTTCGGATCGGACTTTGTCACCACGAAGGTCGGTCGCTGCGATCGACCACTCTTCAGCTACGCACCCTTCTTCCAACAAGGAATGCGGGAAGTTGGCGAAGTACAGTTGGCTTTTCTTGCCAAGATCACTTAGGCGATCCATGGCCTCCCCCAGCTGCTCAAGGCACTGCCTGCGCCAAGCAAGGCTGCCCTCGGCCAAGAGTGTGAACAGGAGCGGTGCCAGCTCAATGAGCTCCCTGCGGCTAGGGCCGTAGCGGTGGCTAACCAAGTCGTAGGCGAGGTTCAGTTGCGGGCTAACCCGGAATCCCCACTGGGTGGGCGGCGCTGCCGGCGGTTTCGGGCTGACAGGTTCATCGCCAACGAGCGTCTCCATATCTTCGCCGAGCGCTTTGGCCAGACGCTCAAGCGTGGTGCCACGAACTCTTGTTGCTGAGGACTCGATGCGGGCGATCTGTCGCTCCGACACTCTGGATCGCTCCGCCAGTTTCTTGCGGGACATCCGTTTTCTCTTGCGCAGTGCTCTCAACCTTTGTGGATCGACCAAGGCATCTTTCGGCACACCCCCGGCGTCCGCGCCAGGCAGTGGTTCGTCACCAGCAAGAACCGCGACCGACACGCCTAAGGCGTCAACCAATCGGTTCATCGTGCTGCCATGTACCTGCTTTGCACCACCCGACGAGGATTCAATGCGGGCAATTTGCCGTTCTGACACTTTGGCCGCACGCGCAAGGGCTTGTCGAGACAGCCCCTTGCTGTTGCGCAATTGCTGTAGCCGTTGGGGGTCAATGGGTTGCATGGCAACGTCTCCTACTGTTGATGTTCGTCATAATACATAATAATTGTTGATAATAAAGTGTCAATTACATGATTTATACAATTTTTATGAGTTAATATCCATGACTTATTATGCCTTTTAGGACATAATTGCGCTTCGCCGATTCTGATCAAAGGTTAGCGCGAGCGGCTGTCCACCCAACATTGAAATCAGCGCGAAACTGTAGAACCCGGTGGGAGACGCCGCTGAAAAACGGGCGACCTCAGGTTGATCAGGCGACAGCCTCGGCTGACGAAGGAGCTAAATTCATCCATTTGGGCCAATCATGGCGGACCCCATCAGCTTTGGACCGCCCTGTGCGTCCGCCACGCTGCCATGATCGACGAAGGACGCTCGAAAATACGCGAATTGCTGACGAGACGGACGAAAGCCGACAGGCTTGGCTAAGGCAGACCGACGGGCACCATGCCGTTGATTCGCCCATCCAGCCACTCACGAGCCATGGTGTGCTGTGGGAAGGAGCTGACGTGTCCCGATCTTGCCGTGTCAAACCAAAGTTAAAATGTCCCCTCCCCCGTTTTCCGTTCCCAAGCGGAGGTCACGGCCCCGCCGCGGTACGCTCGGTGCCGACGCACACCCGAACTGGAAGCCCGCCCCGGACCATCCCTGGAGGCGGGCGGCGGGGCTGTGACCTCCGGTCGCTCCGCTCCCTCCGTTCACGGCCCCGCCGCCCCCCCCCGGCGAATCCAGCGACGGCCGCCAAGGAACCGGAAAGGGGACATTTCTACTTTGGTTTGACACGCTTTCGTTGCTGAATGTCAGTAACACCGCCCTTGAGCGGGCGGTCCTTAGCGGGTACAGTCAAGGCCGTTGAAGGCTGTCGTGGAACCGCCGTGTCCGCTCCGTACCCTCTCATTCCCTACGGCTGGGCCGATTTCCGGGCCATCCGGCTGGAGGGCCGCCTCTATGTGGACAAGACGCGCTTCATCCGCCCGTTGGAGAACGAGCGCTTCACCTTCCTGATCCGCCCCCGGCGCTTCGGCAAGTCCTGCTGGGTGTCCCTGCTGGAGAACTACTACGACCGCAACTGGGCCGGTGAGTTCGAGCAGGTCTTCGGCGGCACCGACATTGGCCGCAACCCCACTGAAAAGCGCCATAGCTATGTTGTTTTGCGCTTCGATTTCTCCGCGGTCAATGACGTGCCGGAGACCTTGGAGCAAGAGTTCGAGTATTACTGCAACATGGAACTCCGAGGGGCGTTGAAGCGCAATAAGGACCTGTTTCCTGATGAAGACATTCGGCGCATCCTGTCGGCCCCTTCGATTCACGCCAAGCTCAACGAGCTATTCCAGTGCGCCGGCGAACGCCGCATCCGCGTCTATATGCTGATCGACGAGTACGACAACTTCGCCAACACCATATTGGCGCACAGCGGCACTGAAGCGTACCGGGCCCTAACCCACGGCGGCGGCTTCTACCGCAATTTCTTCGCCACCCTAAAAGGCGGCGCGGGACGCAGCGGCGGCGGCCTGGAGCGGCTGTTCATCACCGGCGTGTCGCCCGTCACCTTGGATGACGTGACCACCGGCTTCAACATCGGCAAGAACATCAGCCTGCGGCCGGAGTTCAACGCCGTGCTCGGCTTCACGGAGGCGGAGGTGCGCAGCCTGTTTCAGACCTACCGAGATGCTGGCGCGATAGACCTAGACTTGGAAACCACGCTGGACGTCATGCGCGAGTGGTACGATGGCTACCGCTTCGCCAAGAGCGCGGAGGAGACCGTTTACAACACGGACATGGTGCTTTACTTCCTGGACGCGGTCATGCCGAACAAGCCCATGCCGGACACACTAATCGACGACAACGTGCGCATTGACTACGGCAAGCTGCGCCATCTCCTGACCGTCAGTCGGCAGGGAGCCTTCAGCCGGGGAGCGCGAGGGGATGCCCCTCGCATGGAAAGAGCCTTCAGCCGGGATGCGCCAGCGGACACCCCTCACATGCAAGAGGCCGCCGATGCGGTGCGCCTGAACGGCAACTTCGACCTGCTGCGGCAAGTCGTGGGGGAAGGGCAGGCGGACGCCGAAATCCAAACCAGTTTCCCCTTGGAGCGTCTGGACCGGCGCGACAACTTCCTGTCCCTGCTGCACTACTTCGGCCTGCTGAGCATCCGGGAGGCGGTGGCTGGCAGGACCCGGCTGCACATTCCCAACCAGACGGTGAGACAACTGATGCACGGCCACCTGCGGGACGCCTACGACGACGTTGGGGTGCTTTCGGTGGACCTGCTTGCGCTCGCCGATTTGCTGTGGCGCATGGCCTTCAAGGGCGAGTGGCGGCCCGTCTTCGAGTTCCTGGGCAACGCCGTCGCCGAGCAAACCGGCATCCGCGACTATTTGGACGGGGAAAAGGTCATCCAAGGTTTCCTCGCCGCCTACCTGGGCGTGTCCCGGCACTTCCTGCTCCGCACGGAGCCGGAGCTCAACAAGGGCTTTTCGGACATCTGCCTGGAGCCCCTCATCGCGCAATACCCGGAACTGCGCCACGGCTACCTGATCGAACTGAAGTACCTCAAGCGCAGCGAAGGCGCCAGTGAAGCCAAGGTGCAGGCGGTGGTTCAAGAAGCGGAAGGGCAGTTGCGGCGCTATCTGGCGGACGAGCGCTTGGGGCGGCAATACCCATCAGTGCGGTTCACTGGGTTGGTGGTGGTGTTTCATGGGTGGGAAATGGTGCGGCGCGATGTGGCGTAAGACGCAGGCCCGTTGCGAGAAGGATTCGGGGAAACCTGTGCCCCTGCCGCCAGTTGGGCTTGTGCCGCTTGTAGCTTGGCTTCCAGTTCCTTGATGCGGGTTTCCGCTGCGCGGCGAGCTGCGGCTTCTTGGTCCCGCTCGGCTTCCGCCTGCTCCCTACGCAACTCCGCCTCCCGGCGAGTGGCGGCCTCCCTTTGGTGGGCGATAGTCTCCTGTTCAAGAGTGCGCAGGTTCTCCCCTGTTTTTGGGTCCCGGAAGCGTAGGTGCCGGCTTTCCGCCAGCAGGTGCAAGTCCAACACCTCGCTGTGCGCCGCCAGAACCCCTTCTTCCTTCCAGGCCAGCACCTCCTCGTATTGGCCGTCCCGTAGCGCGAAGCCCTGCAAGGGCGGGGCCAGGAACTCCTGCTGCGGGTCGAACATCCAATATTCACGCATCGCCAGCCTTTCGTACAACTCCTTCTTCCGCCCAACATCCTCCCGCCAATTGGACTCCGAGACCACCTCCAGCACGAAGTCCGGCGCTTTGCCCTCCTCCCACAGTCGGTAGGACTTTCGGGGGTGGTTCCCCACCCCGAAAATGACGAACAAATCCGGTGCCACGCGCTTGGTTGGGTCCCCTTTCTCGTAGTACATCAGCAGGTCTCCGCCCACGAAAACGTCCCGCCGATGCCGGTAGCGGGTTCGGAGTACGGAGGCACCGTCCACCATCACGTCGAACTGCCAGATGTTTTCAGACATGGGCTGGCCGTCCGAGGAGGGGTAAAACGGGTCCTCGACCAAGTGGACAGGCTCGCGCTTGGGCCTCACCCGCAACGGCGGGGCGGAAGCAGGCCGGGGCCAGACCTCGGCCGTTGCATGGGGCCGAGAATGTGGGAAAGGTGGTGGCGGGGCCGCCCCTGTCTGGGTGAGGGTTTCGGCTGGCTCGGTGGGCAGGGGCCTCATGGCTCGATTCTCCGTTCCGCCCGGCATGCCAACAGAACCTCCCAGCGGGCGCAGACCAACGGGTGCGGCACCAGCGGCAGGCTTTGCGCAAGGGCGTCGCCCGGCGGCGCAACCGCTAGGTAGTAGGTGCCTGGCGTTGGCGGGCCGGCCAAGTCCTGCCTTCGGTGGGCGAGGTACCCTGGCGGTGGGCGGGCGAACATGCCGCCGGCCAGAGGCGCCCCGGTTTCCAAGGCTAGGTGCATGGCGTGGCGCAGATGCAGCGTACCCATCCAAAGGCCCTCAGGTCCCGGCGCGATCAGCAGGCGTGTGGCCCCGTCAAGCAGCGCCGGCACAGGGGCTAGGCTAGGAACCGGCAGCCGGGCCTGTCGATGCTCGTGTGCCCAGTAGGGGGTGATGGAGACCAGTTGCAGGGCCAGCGCCGAACACAGCACTAGGGCAGCGCGGCGACGAGGCCATGCGTTGGCGATGTGCGCCAAGGGCAGAAGGGAAAGGCAGATGACCGCCGGCCAAGCCAGCCGAACCGCGGCGCGGTGCATGGCGTACAGGTCGATGACGAAGTCCGGCAGCAGCGACGACAGGTCGATGACCCCCAGGCCGTGCCGCAACCACGGGGAGACGGCCAGAACGGCCAGGGCCAAAACCGTCCAAGCCAACGGTGCGTTGCGAACCCTTGCCCTTGGCCGCGGGAAGATCGCCATAGCCAGCAAGAGAACGCATCCCCAGCCCAACCAGGCATCCTGTTCGGGGCCTGGCACCTGATGGACCTCACGCAACGCGTTCGGCTCGCCGAGGAGCATCGCCAAGGGAGAAAAGCCGAAACTGCCCAACGCCAAGGAATTGCCGAAACTGGCCAGCGAAAATATCCCCAACGCCCACAGCAGCACGGTGGCCAGCACAAGCAAGGCGAGCGCCCCGCCCAAGCGTCGGCTGACGGAGCCGGGCGCAAGCCCCGCGGCCAGCAGGCCGAACAACAGCACTTGCAGCCCCAACAGGGGATGCACCGCCAAGGCGGTCAAGGCCAGCGCCGCGGCGCTGGAAAGGGCGAAGGCCAAGGTGGGCCGCTGGCGAAAGACGTAAACGCAAAGGGCGATGGAGAGGATCAAGAGCCCTTGGGTGGAAAGGGTCACATGGGACTGCCCAAGCCGCCCGACGAATATGGGCATGCAGAGGGCGAACCCAGCCGCGGCCAAGCAGGGCAGGATGTGGCGCACTCCGGCGGCCCGGACCAAGACCGCCCCCGCGATGCCTTGCATGAGCACTGCGAAGACAGTCCACAGGCCGAAATAGTGGAACCCATCCGGCAGCCAGCGCAGAAAGGGACGGAACAGGGTCGCGGCTAGGGGAAGGCCGTCGCTTATGGTGATGGGGAAGCCATTGGGATGGTTGAAGAAGTCGCTCCATACCGAGGGCCAAGGACGCCCGTGCTCCGCCAGCGCCCGCCACGCCAGCCAATACTCCACGGCATCAGTGGGAAACGGCTCGAAGGAGTGGAACCGCGCCGCATTCCCGGCGATGAAGGCCGGCGGATAGATGAACAGCGCAACGCCAAGGCCCAACAGCGCCGCCAAGGCGCAGGCGCTGGCGGGATGGTGATCAAGCCGCCGTGCCCAAGCCGTGCGGTCGCCTAGGAGCATGGCGGGCATGTTTATCGCTCATGGCTCATGACGCGACGGCTTGGCTGCCATAGCCAGCCTAGTTACCATCTGAACCGCCGATTTCCGCGCAACGGAGTTGCCCCAACCGGCCGCTGCGCTGGACTGAGGCGGCGACCCACGGCGAAAGATGGCGGTCCTGGTGTCCTTTTCCGTAAATAAGTGCGCTTTGGATGCGAGGGATTTTTGGCTCCTGGCAAGGCGCGGCAACGCCGTGTGGCGGGCTCCACACAAGGCGGAGCAACGCAGCCAGGGGTCTACAGGACCCGCAGATAATGTGTGGTTATTTGCGGGACAGGACACTCGGGTGCGGCCGGCTGCTGCAAGATGGTGGCGGGCCGGTCCCAGCGCTATGCCGGCCCGCCTAGGCCGTTGTGCCGCCTTAGCCGTCCGCGCCGATGGCTTCGCCGTGTTGGCTGTAGTCCAGCCCCTCCGCCTCGTCCTCCTCGGAGACGCGCAGGTCCATGAACCACTTGAGGATGTAGAGAATGATGGCGGTGCCGATGGCGCTCCATCCAGCCACCGCCAACACGCCTTCAAACTGCACCCACACCTGCCTGATGTTCCCCTCGACGGCGCCGGAAGCGTTGCCGATCTCCTCCAGGGCGAACACCCCGGTCAGGATGGCGCCGAGCAGCCCACCGATGCCGTGGATGCCGAACACGTCCAAGGCGTCGTCATAACCTAAGCTGTACTTCAGCCAAGCGCAGGCCCAACAGCAACTGAAGCCGGCGATGATGCCGATACCAATGGCCCCGGCCGGGGAAACATAGCCGGCGGCGGGCGTGATGCCCACCAAGCCGGCCACGGCGCCGGAAACCAAGCCGAGGATGCTTGGCTTCTTCAGCACCGCCCATTCATAGAACATCCAAGTCAGGGCGCCGGCGGCAGCGGAGGTTTGGGTAACCAGCATGGTCAGGGCGGCGTTGGTGCCGGCCGCCAAGGCCGAGCCGGCGCTGAACCCGAACCAGCCGATCCACAGCAGGGAGACGCCGATGACGCTGAACAGCGGGTTGTGCGGCGCCATGTTCTCGGTGCCGTAGCCGGTGCGCTTGCCGACGATCAGGCAGGCCACCAGCCCGGCGATTCCGGCGTTGATGTGGACGATGGTGCCGCCGGCGTAGTCCAACACACCGTCGTCCTTGAGCCAGCCGCCGCCCCAGATCCAATGCACCACCGGCGCATAGACGACTATCGACCAAAGCCCGATGAACCAGAGCATGGCGGAGAACTTCATCCGGTCCGCCACGGCGCCGGTGATTAGGGCGCCGGCGACCACGCCAAAGCCGAGCTGAAAGACGACGTAGAGGGATTCGGGGAAGGTGCCGCGCAGTTTGTTGAAGTCTAGTTGAGCCATCAGCAGCAGATCGAGGTTGCCGATGTAGTTGTTGTCCCCAGAGAACGCCAAGCTGTAGCCGATCAGCATCCAGATGACGGAAACGAGGCAGCAGATGGCGAAGCACTGCCCGGCGATGGACAGCATGTTCTTGCGCCGCACCATGCCGCCGTAGAACATGGCGATGCCCGGCGCCGTCATCATCAGGCCCAGAACGGAGGCCATCAGCATCCAAGCCGTGGTGCCCGAGTCCAACCCCGGCGGGGCCTCGCCGGCGAAGGCGGCGGGCGTGAGAATCAGCAAGGCAACCAGCGTGGATAGTTTCGATGTCATTGGTTTCATTGGTCTGTTCAGCTCCCTAGACTGACTTGTCTTTCCGGCGCCGCCACGCGCCGCACCCTTGGGGCGCGAACATACCATAAGCGGCTGATGTTTTCTTTTCTGATCGTGGGCAGCCGAACGAAAGCGTCGAAGTTTCACCTGCGCCACGGGTGTCATCCCTTTGCGGCAACGCCCGGCTGACCATTGCGCCTGAGCCTACTTCCTGCCGCCCTTGCGTTGGCGCGACGCAAATAGGTTCATGCGCGGGCCCAAACTCGCTGCTTTTGACGGACCGCGGTCCTTAGGCGCCGGTGCCTTGGCCTCTTCCTTCGACGCCGCCTTGGGGGCGGCTTCGGCGGCGGGCGCCCGGGGCGCCTTTGCCGTTATCGGCGCCTTTATGCGCGGCGGCGCTTGGGCTGCTTCCGCCGTTGGGCGCGCAGCTTGACCTTCCTCGACCTTGGTGCCGCGATAATACCGAGTATCCGTCGTCTCGAGGGGCGAGGCCTCTTGCGACGGCTGCACCCGGCTGGGTGGCTGCGCCTCGCCCCTGTAGGGCGCGGGTGCGTCGCTGCGCCTTTGCGCTGGCGAAGGTGCGGCTGGGGGAGACTGTGCGCCGTAGCGTCCCCAGGTGTCGCCCACCATCGCCGGCCTCGGCGGCGCCTCGTCGGCCGCCGATGGTGCGGGGTGAGGGGGTGCCGAATCTTCGAGGCCTAGCTGCGGCGACGCCTCCTGAGGTTGCGCCGTCCGGCGCGGACGCGGCGCCTCGCCGAGGCGGGCGATGCCGCGATGCACCGCCATCCAACCCAAGCCCAAGCTCACGGTCTTGTCCGTGACTAGAACCAGCAAGCCCCAGTTCCAGTTGGGGATGGCCGCCATGAACTGATTGGTGCTCTCCGTGGTCATCTGCACTTCGCGCACGAAGCCCGGCGAAGGCGCCTGCGGGCGGTCTAGGGCCTGCTCAAACTGTTTGATCAGCTTGCCGCAGAACATGTTCGTGCTGATCACGGAAACCAAATTCACGGTTGATGAGTGCATCGTTCTGCCCGGACGGCTCTTGGCGGCCACGGTCAGCCCGGTCTGCATGTCGATGACGATGCAGCCTAAGGCGCCGTCCACCTCATCCAGGATTTCCGCGCAGGCGTTTTGCATGTCCATCCGTACCCCCTTTGCTTGGCCTTGGACGCCCCAAGGCGCGGGATTTTGCATCGCCCCCCGGCCGAGTGCGCGGATAATGCCCGTCTCCCCGCCTAGCGGTCAAGTGGTGACGGGGTGGCGAAGTGGAATTTTTTTCCGTTGGACCGGCAAGTGTTTGACAACCATAGGGAACGGGCTTAGCATCCGCCGTTCATCATCGCCGTTTATGGTGGTGGATGGCCTTAGATGGCGGATGGTCGCCTTGTGCGGCGCTGTTTTGCGGAAAGGGGCATGGCGCGTTGGTTAAATTTCTCCACGGCCATGCGCGCAAGGAATTTGAAAGGGGGTAAGCGATGCGGATCATTGAGGAGAGAAAAAAAGGTTGGGCTTGGCTGCCCGGTAAGGTGGCGTTCATCGCGGCGTGCGGCCTAAGCGCCTCTGCGGCGGCCCAAGTGCAGATTGAAACCTATAGCGAGGAAGGCGGCCAACTCGTCGAGATGATCGTGGTGGGCACCCGTTCGGCGCCCCGCTCGGTGCCGGATTCCATCGTTCCGGTGGACGCCATCCAACCGGAGGGGTTGACCGCCCAATCCGCCACCGCCTTGGCCGAGTTGCTGCGCTCGGCGGTGCCCTCCTTCCACATGAGCGTCAATCCGTCCAGGGACTCCGCCGCCTTGCTGCAGCCGGTCAACTTGCGCGGCTTGGCCCCGGACCACACCTTGGTTTTGGTGAACAACAAGCGTCGGCACCGAGGCGCTGTCATCCAATGGATTTCCAACGGCGCTTCGGACGGCGCCCAAGGGCCGGATATTTCCGCCATTCCAGCCGCCGCCATCAAGCGGGTGGAGGTGCTGCGCGACGGCGCTGCCGCCCAATACGGCTCGGACGCCATCGCTGGGGTGCTGAACTTCGTTCTCAAGGACGCTGCCGAAGGCGGTAACCTAGAGGCCAAGTGGGGCTTGCACAGCGAGGACAGCTCCGAAGACATGCTGACGGTTTCCGGCAACGTCGGCCTGCCGGTGTCGGGCCGGGGCTTCCTCAACCTAAGCGCCGAGTACAACGAATCCTCCTCCACGGACCGTAGTGTGCAGCATCCAGACGCCGCCGCGGTGGCCGCGGCTGGGGTGGCCAACGTGGCCAATCCGGCCAAGCCCTGGGGCAACCCGGAAGTGAGCGACAGCATCAAGCTGTTCGCCAACTTTGGGGTTGAACTCAGCGACGTAACCGAGTTGTACGCCTTCGGCAACTACAGCACCCGCCAAGTGGAAACGGCCTTCTTCTACCGCCCGCCACAGGGCCGCGCCGGGGTGTACGTCAGCGGCGGCAAGATGCTGGTGGGCGGCGGCCCGGCTTGCAAGGCCAAGTACGACTTTGACGCCACCGCCGCCAACGTTCCCATCGTCCGCGACCTGCTAGGTGCGGACCCGGACTGCTTTGCCTTCCATGAAATCCTGCCGGAGGGCTTTACGCCCAGTTTCGGCGGAGACATGACCGACCTGTCCAGCGTGGCCGGCCTGCGCGGCGTCTTCGGCAACGGGCTGAGCTACGACCTGTCCGCCAGCCGCGGTCAAAACGAGCTCGACTACTTTATCGACAAGACCGTCAACGCCTCCTATGGCCCGGATACGCCCAGATCCTTCGACCTCGGCAAGTACACCCAGACAGAGACCAACGTCAACCTCGATCTTTCCTATCCAGTTGAAATCGGCTTGGCCTCGGATCTCAACATCGCCGGCGGCTTTGAGTGGCGCGAGGAGACGTTCAAGATCAGCACGGGCGAAGAGGCGTCCTGGGCCACCGGCCCTTACGGGGCAGATGGCTTTTCCGCCCGCTCGAACGGGTTTGGCGGGTTTAATCCGGCCAGTTCCGGCAAGTGGGATAGGGCCAACATCGCCTTCTATCTGGACTTGGAGGCGGATGTGACGGATCGCTGGCGGCTGAACGGCGCCCTGCGCTGGGAAGACTTCGACACTTTCGGCTCGGTCACCAACTACAAGCTGGCGACCCGCCTGCAGGTCACGGACAACTTCGCCTTGCGGGGTTCCGTCAGCACCGGCTTCCGCGCCCCGACTCCAGGCCAGCAGAACGCCAACAACTTGTCGACCGTGGTGGATTCGGCCACTGGCGTGTTTCGGGAGGACGGCACCATCGCCTCCACCAACCCGGTGGGCAGGGCGCTTGGTAGCCAACCTTTGGATGCGGAGAAGTCCGACAACTACACCCTCGGCTTCGTGCTGCAGCTCGACGACGGCTTGAGCCTCACGGTTGATCTGTACCGCATTGACGTGGAGGACCGCATCGCCCTGTCGGACACTCAGACCGTCACCGACGAGATCAGGCAAACCCTGCTCGCTGGCGGTGTTTCCGCGGCGGTGGACTTCAACCGGGTGCGCTACTTCGCCAATGACTTCGACACCAAGACCGAGGGCGTTGAAGCGATCCTGAACTACGCCTTCGAGTCCGACGCCGGCAGCACCGACTTGCTGTTCAGCTTCAACTATACCGCCAACAAGGTGACCGAGTTCACCCAGGCGTCCACCGCCGCTCGACTGCGCACCTTGGAGAAGGGTGCCCCGGAAACCCGGATGATCCTGAGCGCCACCCACAGTTGGCAGGACTGGACCTTTGCGGCCCGCTACAACTACTACGGGGAATGGTTCGATTCCGACGACAACGCCGTGGAGGACAGCTACGGCTTGTTGGACCTGTCCGTGCGCTACAACTTCAACGAGAACGTCGGCCTAGCCCTTGGCGCGGACAACGTGCTCGACACTCATCCGGACGTGGCCGTGCGCTCGCCGGCCTCCGGGCGGCTTTACCCCCGTTACTCTCCAGCCGGATACAGCGGTCGGGTGGTTTATCTACGGATGCGCTACGCCTTCTAGAGCCTCCAAGCGGCCCACCAGGGCCTGTTGACGCGGTCGTGGGTTGCTGCGGCAGCAGGCCGCAAACCCGGCACAACGGCCTTGGGCCGCATCGGCACGGTGGCCGCCGCTTGCGCCATGTGTGGTTGTGGCGGCGCATCCTATAATGCGCCCCATGACCATACGCACCCGGGTCGCCCCTTCGCCGACGGGGGACCCTCACCTCGGCACCGCCTACATGGCGCTGTTCAATTGGGCCTTCGCCAAGAGCCAAGGCGGGCAGTTCGTCCTGCGCATTGAAGACACCGACGCGGCGCGCAGCTCGGCAGCGTCGGAAGGGCGGATTCTGGCGGCCCTGTCCTGGCTCGGCATCCCTTGGGACGAAGGGCCGGACAAGGGCGGTCGGCACGGCCCCTACCGGCAGAGCGAGCGCCGTGACCTGTATCGCCGCCATGTCCAACAACTCATTGAGGCTGGGCATGCCTTCCACTGCTTCTGCACCCCGGAGCGCTTGGTCGCCCTGCGCGCCGAGCAGCGGGCGCTTGGCGCTCCGCTGGGCTACGACGGCCGCTGCCGGCAATTGAGCGGCGCCCAGGCGGCGGCGCGGTTGCGTAGCGGCCAAGCATCGGTGGTGCGCATGCAGGTGCCCAGCGAGGGGCTGTGCCGCTTCCACGACGCACTGCGCGGGGAGATCGAAATCCCCTACAGCCAGATCGACATGCAGGTGTTGTTGAAGGCGGATGGCCTGCCCACCTACCACTTGGCGGTAGTGGTGGATGACCACCTGATGGGCATCACCCACATTCTGCGCGGCGAGGAGTGGATCAGCTCCGTGCCCAAGCATAAGCTTCTTTACGACTACTTCGGCTGGCCGATGCCGGCCATGGCGCATCTGCCGCTTTTGCGCAACCCAGACCACAGCAAGCTGTCCAAGCGCCGCAATCCCACCAGCATTGACTATTTCCGCGCTCAGGGCTATCTGCCGGAAGCCTTGCTCAACTATTTGGGCCTTATGGGTTGGTCCATGCCGGATGAGCGAACGCTTTTTTCCAAGGAGGAGTTCCGGCAGGCGTTTTCCCTGCAGCGCGTGTCCCTA
Source organism: uncultured Pseudomonadales bacterium (assembly GCA_958296025.1). Taxonomy (GTDB): domain Bacteria; phylum Pseudomonadota; class Gammaproteobacteria; order Pseudomonadales; family Azotimanducaceae; genus Azophilus. The sequence continues at coordinate 2,491,226 of OY282430.1, read as the reverse complement.
GGCGGCGCCGTCTTTGATGTCGAAAAGCTGAATTGGCTGAACGGCCAGTACATGCGGCGCTTGGACGCGGAGGCATTCATGGACCGGCTGCAGGGCTGGGCGCTCAATCGGCGGCGGCTGAGCGCCTTGGTGCCCTTGGTGCAGACGCGCACCCAACGCTTCTCCGACCTCGTCCCTAAGGTGGGCTACCTGTTGGGCGACCGTCCGCCCCTTAAGGCCGAGGACTTCGCCCACAGCAAGCTGGACCGGCGCCAGGTGGTGGAGATTCTGTTTCGGGTGTGCCGGGCTGCGGACACCCTCGCCGAGTGGCGGCAGGAGGACCTGCGCAGCCTGTGCAAGACCGAAGCGGAACGGATGCAGTTGCGCTTGAAAGACTTCATGGCGCCGCTGTTCGTCGCCATCAGCGGGCGTCCCGTGGCCCTGCCGCTATTTGCTTCCATGGCCTTCCTCGGCGCCGACCTCAGCCGGGTGCGCCTGCGCGAGGCCTTGGACGCCTTGGGCGTTTCCAACAAGCAGCGCCGGCAATTGGAGAAGCTGCCGCTGTGAAGGGCGACGAGGCGAACTCGGCAGCCAACCCGGTGGGCGCCGGCCAACTTGGCGCGGCGGCCAAGACAGACGTGTGCTTCGTCATCCCCACCTACAACGAGGCGGACAACATCGGGCCGATGCTGCGACGGCTGACGGAGCTGTATCCCAGCCCAGGCACGGCCTTCCTGGTGGTGGACGACGGCAGCCCGGACGGCACCGCCGCTACGGTGCGGGCGTTCGCTGCTGCGGATGACCGCGTCCACCTGCTCGAAGGGGTGCGGCTTGGGCTTGGCGACGCCTATGTGCGCGGCATCACGCACGCCCTGGCAGTCTTGGGGGCGGAGGCGGTGGTGCAGATGGACGCCGACTTCTCCCATGACCCAGCCGACGCGGCCCGCCTGCTCGCCCGTCTTGCCGCCGGAGCCGATGTGGCCCTAGGCAGCCGTTATGTGGTCGGGGGCGGCCTCGACCGCCGTTGGAGCCTTTGGCGGCGGGGGCTATCCCGCTGGGGCAACACCTTGGCCCATTGGATCGCCGGGCTTAGGCAGGTGCGGGATTGCACTTCCGGCTTCAAAGCCATCAAGGCTGCGGCGCTCCAGGCGGCGCAGGTTGGCGAGATGCAGGTGCAGGGCTACGCCTTTCAGGTGATGCTGTTGCACCGCCTGCTGCGGACCGGCGCCGAGGTGGTTGAAGAGCCCATCTACTTCCGCGAACGTGAACGCGGAAGCACCAAGCTGGGCTGGCGGGACGTTTTGGAGTTCTTCCTCCAACTCTGGCAGCTGCGCATGGGCCGTCACCGGGTCATCGTCAAGTTCGGCTGCACGGGGCTCGTCGGGGCGGTGGTCAATTTGGGCACCTTCCAACTGCTCCTGCTGCTTGGCGTGCATAAGTTCCTGGCCTCCCCCATCGCCACCGAAATTTCCATCGTCTGCAACTTCTTCATCAACAACTATTGGACCTTTGGCGGGCGGCAAATGGTTGGCAACAAGCGCAGCCGGGGCCTAAGGTACAACTTGGTGGCGCTGTTCACCCTGTCGGTGAGCTACGGCGTCTTTGTCGGGCTTTCGCTGTTGTTCCCGGAGGTGGCGCCGGTGCTGCTGCAGGCCTGCGGCATCGCTCCAGCGGCGCTGCTCAACTACATCCTGCACTTCTACTGGACGTTTCGGGAGAAGGAGGAGGAAGCCGGTGCCCCGGCGTTCAGCCGGCAGTGAGCCATGCCGTCGAGGCGGCCGCCAACGGCCATGCGCCGCGGTCCGCCCAGTCCCTGGACGGCTTGCCGGCTGAACCATGCGGCACAGGATCGGCTTGGTGGCGGGGGAGGCGTCCGGTGACCGGTTGGCGGCGGGGCTGATGCGGGCGTTGGCCGCCCGCCTCGATCGGCCCCGCTTCGTCGGCGTTGGCGGCGGGGCCATGCTTCGCGCCGGGTTGCAGGCTTGGGCGGAATTGGACGCATTGGCCGTCAACGGCTTCAAGGACCCGCTTGTCAAGCTGCCGCGCCTGCTGCGCCTGTGGCGGCGCCTGCGCCGCCAACTCTTGGAAGAGCCGGTGGACCTGTTCATCGGCGTGGACTTCAATGTCTTCAACCTGTTGCTGGAAGGTGCGTTGAAACGTGCCGGGGTGCCCACCGTCCACTACGTCAGCCCTTCGGTTTATGCTTGGCGGCGGCGCCGCATTCACCGCGTCGGCCGTTCGGCGGACCTGCTGCTGGCCTTGTTTCCGTTCGAGCCGGCGCTCTACGCGGACACCGATTTGCCCGTGGTCTTCGTCGGCCATCCCTTGGCGGACGCCATCCCCTTGGACGGCGGCAGCGAGGCCAACCGGCGGACCGCGCGGGCCGCCTTGGGCCTGGCTGCGGAGGGCTCCGTCCTCGCCTTACTGCCCGGCAGCCGCGTCGGGGAGGTCCGGCGGCACATCGGCCTGATGCTGGAGGCCGCCGCCATCCTGGACCTTAAGCTGGCTGGTGCCGCGTTCGTGATTCCCTGCCCAAGCCCGCGCTTGGCGGCTATGGTGGAGCAACATCGGGCCAGGTGGCCCAAGCTGAGGGTTCAGATCTGCCGTGGCGACGCCCGCCAGGCCCTGACCGCCTGCGACGGCGCCTTGGTCAAATCCGGCACCGGCACCTTGGAGGCGATGCTGCTGCGCCGTCCGATGGTGGTCACCTATCGGCTCGGCGCCCTAAGCCACGCCTTGGCGCGGTTGCTGACGCGCACGGAGTTCGTTGGCCTGCCCAATCTTCTGGCTGGGCGCGAGTTGGCGCCGGAGTTGCTGCAGCGCCGGGCCAGGGCGGAAGATTTGGCGGCGACCATGCTGAAAGCACTCGACAAGACAGCCGCACAAGAGGAAACTCTAGCAACCTTCGCCACCTTGCACCGGCAGTTGCGCAGGGGTGCCGACGCCAGGGCGGCGGAGGCCGTGATGTCTTTGTTGACAGCTGGCCGTGAGGTGCGCTCGGCGGGAAAGTGCGACGACGCCCTGCGGCTTTGGGAGAATGATGCGGGCTAGGACCTGGAGTTCGGCGTCGGTGGGCGTGGACGAAGCCGGCCGCGGGGCCTTGGCTGGGCCGGTGTTCGCCGCCGCCGTCATGCTCGACCGCCGTCGCCCCATCCAAGGCATCAAGGACTCCAAGCGGCTTTCCCCTCAGCGGCGGGAGGACTTGGCCGCACTCATTCGCCGGCGAGCGGTGGCCTTCTGCGTCGGCCGGGCCGAGGTTGCGGAAATCGATGCGCTCAACATCCTTCAGGCCAGCCTGCTGGCCATGGCGCGGGCCGTCGCCGGCCTTTCCGTCCACCCCGACTGCATCTATGTGGACGGCAACCGCACCCCTGACATCGACATCGACGTGCCGGTGGTGGCGGTGGTGAAGGGGGATTCCCTGCTGCCGCCGGTCAGTGCCGGGAGCATCCTGGCCAAGACCGCCCGGGACGCGGAAATGCGGCGCTTGGCCGCCCTGCATCCCGGCTACGGCTTTGCCCAGCACAAGGGCTATGGCACCCGGCGGCACTTGGCCGGCTTGGCCGCCCTCGGTCCCAGCCCGATTCATCGCCGCAGCTTTGCGCCAGTGCGCCGCTTCGACTCATTGAACCTCTTGGATTGACGCCATGAACACCTCCGATTTCGTCCATCTGCGGGTACATAGCGAATACTCCATCGTCAATGGGCTGGCCAAGGTGTCGGACTTGGCGGCCGCCGCCGCCGAGCTGGGCATGTTTGCATTGGCGCTCACCGACCACGGCAATCTGTTCGGCCTCATCAAGTTCCACCAAGCCTGTCGGCGCAGCGGAATCAAGCCCATACTGGGGCTGGACCTGCCGCATCAGCCGGTCAGCGGCGAAGGGGCGTTGCGGCTGACCGTTCTGGCGTGCAGCCAGGCCGGGTACCGGAACCTGTTGCGCTTGGCCTCCCGCCTGCATACCGAGCCGGGGAACCAAGGCGCATTGCCTATGGCGCAGGTGGCGGAGCACGCCGAGGGGCTCATCCTGCTGTCCGGCGCCCCGGACACGGAGATCGGCCAAGCCTTGGCGAACCAGGACGAGGCGGCGGCGGCGCGCATGGCCAAGCAACTGGCGCGGCACTTTCCGCAGCGCTTCTATCTGGAGGTGCTGCGCACCGGGCGGGCGCGGGAGGAAGCCTGCCTGCGGGCCGTCGTTCAATTGGCTGGGCGGCTGGAGCTTCCCGTGGTGGCCAGCAACGAGGTGTGCATTTTGCAGGAGACGCAGCACGAGGCGCACGAGACCCGGGTGTGCATCAACGAGGGCCGGGCGGTCAACGACCCGCGCAGGCCCCGGCGCCACAGCGCGGCGCAGCACCTAAAGCCGCCGCAAGCCATGGCGCAGTTGTTCGCCGATTTGCCGGAGGCGGTGCAAAACACCCTGGAGATCGCCAAGCGCTGCACCGTGGAACTCGATCTCGGCGCGTCCTACCTGCCCAACTACCCGGTGCCGGCCGGCGTCAGCTTGGAGGGCTACCTGCGCCAAGAGGCGCAAGCGGGGTTGGCCACCCGCTTGGCGGAGATCCATGCACTGGGCGCCTATCCGGCGGACGAGGCGGCCTATCGGGAGCGGCTGGCTTATGAACTCGGCGTCATCAACCAGACCGGCTATCCCGGCTACTTCCTCATCGTCATGGATTTCATCGCCTGGGCGCGAAAGCAGGGCATTCCCGTGGGGCCGGGGCGCGGCTCCGGCGCCGGCTCCCTGGTGGCCTACGCCCTGCGCATCACCGATCTGGACCCGGTGCATCACGACCTGCTGTTCGAGCGCTTCCTCAATCCAGAGCGGGTGTCCATGCCGGACTTCGACGTGGACTTCTGCGTGGAGGGCCGGGATCGGGTGATTCAGTACGTCTCCGAGCTCTACGGCCAGGAGGCGGTCAGCCAGATCGTCACTTTCGGCAGCATGGCCGCCAAGGCGGTGGTGCGCGACGTGGCCCGCGCCCAAGGCAAGCCCTACGCCTTGGGGGACCGGCTGGCCAAGCTGATTCCCAACCGGCTGGGCATGACCCTGCGGGACGCCGTTGCGGAAAGCGCCGAGCTGCGGGACTTCCTGCAGGGCGACGAGCAGGCCGCCGAGATCATGGACATGGCCTACGCCTTGGAGGGGGTGGTGCGCAACGTTGGGCGGCACGCCGGCGGCGTGGTCATCGCCCCCTCGCGGCTGACCGACTTCGTGCCGGTGCTGCTCGATGAGCGGGGCGGCGGCTTGGTCTCCCAGTACGACAAGGACGATGTGGAACAGGCCGGGCTGGTGAAGTTCGACTTCCTCGGTCTGACCACCTTGACCGTCATCCATTGGGCGGTGCAGGCGGCCAACCGCGGCATTGCAGCCAAGGGCGGCACGCCGATCGACATCGATCGGCTGCCCATGGACGATCGCAGGACCTACGACTTGCTGAAGCGCACCGAGACAGTGGGCGTGTTTCAGCTGGAATCCCGGGGCATGAAGGACCTGATCCGCCGCCTGCAGCCGGACAGCATCGACGACGTCATCGCCCTAGTGGCCCTCTACCGTCCCGGACCCATGCAAAACGAGGCGGACAAGGACTACGTCGAGCGCAAGCACGGGCGGGCGCCGATCACCTATCCGCACCCAGACTTGGAGCCGGTGCTGCACAACACCTTCGGGGTGGTCATCTACCAGGAGCAGGTCATGCAGATCGCCCAGGTGCTGGCCGGGTTCAGCCTCGGCCAGGCGGATATTCTGCGCAAGGCCATGGGCAAGAAGGACCCGGAGGAGATGGCCAAGGTGCGGGATCAGTTCCTCGCCGGCGCCGCCGCCTATGGGGTTGAGGTCGATCTGGCCAACCGCCTGTTCGATCAGATGGCCACCTTCGCCGGCTACGCCTTCAACAAATCCCATTCGGCCACCTACGCCTTGGTGGCCTACCAGACCGCTTGGCTGAAGGCCCATCATCCGGCGGAGTTCATGGCCGCCACCCTGTCCGCCGACATGGAGAACACGGACAAGGTGGTCACCCTCATCGACGAAGTGCGGCGCATGAAGCTGAGCCTGAAGCCGCCGAGCGTCAACGGCAGCGAGTTTCGCTTCTCCGTGCGCGGCGGCGACATCGTGTACGGTCTCGGCGCGGTCAAGGGCGTCGGCCCGGTGCCGGTGGAAAGCATCGTGGCGGCCCGCCGTGAGGGGCCGTTCGAGGGCTTGGCGTCCTTTTGCCTGCGGGTGGACGTGAAGAAAGCCAACAAGAGGGTGATCGAAGCGTTGATCCAAGCCGGCGCCATGGACGAATTCGCCATATCGGAGGAGACGCCCAACGCCCTGCGGGCGCGGCTCTTAGCGGAGTTGGATGCGGCTTTGCAGGCTGCTGAGCAGTCCTTGAGGGATCAGACGCTCGGCATGACCGACCTCTTTGGCGGGGTGGGCGAGGGCCGGCGGACGGCCTTGCCGACAGCGGCGGCCCAGCCATTGAGCGACACCCAGCGCCTGGAGCGGGAAAAGAGTGTCCTGGGCCTCTACCTCACCGGCCATCCCATTCAACCCTACCTAGGGGAGCTTCGGCGAGGCTGCACGCGCTTGGCGGAAGTGCAGGCGTCCGCGACGCCCATGAAGGTGGCCGGGTTGGTGGTGGACTTGCGCGTCCTGCGCGGGCGCTCCGGCAAAGACATGGGCTTCCTGGTCATCGACGACGACTCCGCCCGCATGGAGGCGGCCCTGTTTGCGGAGGTCTATGAACGGGACAAGGACAAGCTGGCGAAGGGCCGCATCCTGGTGCTGCAGGGCGCCGTGCAGCCGGATGACTACAACGGCGCCCACAAGATGCGCGTGGATGCGGTGCTGACGGTCGCGGAGTGGCGGCAACGCGCCAACGCCGGCCTGCGCATCGACCTCAACGGAGATGATCCGCCCGAGTCCCTGCGGCAACGGTTGACCGCGGCCTTGCAGCCGCATCGCGTGGAGCGGGGCGGCTGCCCGGTCAGCGTCCGCTATCGGACGACGGAGGTGGCGGGGACGGTGCGCCTCGGTTGGCGGGTGCGCGCCGACGAACCGCTGATGCAGGACCTGCAGGCGGAATTCGGCCAAGATCGGGTACGGGTTGAATTTGCAGGACAGTAGCCTGGATGCGCCAAGCCCCTTGTCCCCTGATGGAAATGCCTTTTGACTGCAATCCGTTGCCGCCAATTTTTCACAAACCCTGCGGGCGCAAACTGCGCTGGCCGCGCCCTGGAGCCGCCGCATTGATGCCCAAGGGATGAGCATTGCGCCGTGCAGGGAAAGCCGTCTGAGTTGGTCGCCCGGTTGCAGCGCCGTTTGCGTCGGGCGCTGGCCGGCATCGCCCATGAACGCTTGGTCGTTGCCTTCTCCGGCGGCCCGGACTCCACCTTGCTGCTGCACCTTGCGGTTCAGGTGGCCACCGTGCGGGCGGCGGCCGGAAGTGGCGCCGCAGCGCCGCCCGGCGTAAGGATGGGCGCCGGCGATGAAGCCGCCATCTCGCCTGGACTGACCGCAGCAGTGGCGGCGCTGCACGTCAATCACGGCCTGCATCCCGATGCCGATCTTTGGCAGGACCACTGCGCCGCGGTCTGCGCCGGGCTTGGCGTCCAGTTCCTTTGCCGCAAGGTCGCGGTGGCGGGGGGCAACTTGGAGGCGGCGGCGCGGCGCGTCCGCTACCAAGCCTTTGACGAACTGCTCGGCCCCGGCGACTTGCTGCTCTTGGGTCACCACCGGGACGACCAAGCCGAAACCCTGCTGCTGCGGATGTTGCAAGGGCGGGGCGTTGCGGGCATGCCGGGCAGCCGACGCCTAGCCGGCGGCGCACTGATCCTGCGTCCCTTCCTGGCCGTGAGCAGGAGCGAAATCCTGACCGCCGCCGAGGATTTGGGCGCCGATTTTCTGCACGACCCCAGCAATGCGGAGCCCTCTCTGGACCGCAACTTTCTTCGCTTGGAAGTCCTGCCCCTTCTGACCAAGCGCTGGCCGGGCGCCGCCGAGGCGCTGGTTGCGGCCGGAGAGTCCGCAAGGACCAAGGATGTCCTGCTTGGCCGCTTGCTCGATGCGGACGGCCTTTCCCTCAAGGCGTTGCCGACCGATTTGCACGTCCCGGCCCTGCGCGCCTGGCTGGCCCGCTTCGCTGAACAGGGGGCCAGCAACCGGGCCTTGGCCGCGTTCGCCACGCAACTCGGCGCCCGGCCGGACGCGCAGCCGGAACTGCGCCTGCGGCGGGGCAGCCTGCGCCGTTGGCGGGGGGCGGTGCATTACGCGCCCGTCCCGCCGCTGTTGAAGCCGTGCTACGCCGTGCAACCGCCCTGCGTTCTGAGCCTGCCGCACGGCCAGCTGTCGATCGAACGGGTGCCGGCCGGCGGCTTTCAGGCCGCGCCCGGGCGGCTGCAAGTCCGCTTCCGCCGGGGCGGCGAGCGCATCCGCACGAACGGGCATTTGCGCACCCTGAAAGCGGTTTTCCACGCCGCCGCCGTGCCGCCTTGGCGGCGCGCTGTCCATCCGTTGGTTTTCTGCGGCGACGAACTCCTTGCGGTTCCAGGCATCGCCATGGCCGATGCGCTTGGCGGGCAGCCGCGTTGGCGGGCGTTGTGGGCGCCGAAGCGAACCTAGCCGTACGCATAGCGGCGGTCCCGAACACCCTAATCCCCGCTTAAGAACTCGCTGAAGTGCTTTGCAAGGCACACCGTGCAAGGGTTTTCCCGGCAAAATGCCGGTTGCTGGACGCCAAACGCCCTCAAAAACCACCCACTAAATCCTTAATAGGGGATTAGGGTCCCGAACAAGGCGTTGAGTTGGTTTGCGCGATTTGTTATTGTGCAACCCCATCTTGGATGCCGCCGTGCTTGGCGCTTGGCGCAAACCGGGCCGGTCGGGCGGCTTCCGTGGCTGGATGGGGTCGGTCGTTTGCTCATATCCGACAGCTGGCTGTTGCCGAGGTCAAGTGCCCGCGCAGTGCGCACTTGCGGCCCATCTGCCGCGCTCACTTGTGCATCCGCGCACCGGCCTAGCCGCTGTCCACAGTTCAATCCAGAGCTTCCCGCAAGGCGGTGGCTTGGCCTAAGGGCCGGCCTGTGACGCGGTTCGTGTTCGTCACCGGCGGGGTGGTGTCCTCCTTGGGCAAGGGCATCCTCACGGCGTCTTTGGGGGCGGTGCTGGAGGCGCGCCAGCTTAAGGTCAACGTGCTGAAGATGGACCCGTACATCAACGTAGATCCAGGCACCATGAACCCCTTTCAACACGGCGAGGTGTTCGTCACCGCCGACGGCGCGGAGACGGATCTGGACCTCGGCCATTACGAGCGCTTCACCCACGCCCGCATGTCCAAGCGCAACAATTTCACCACCGGCAGCGTCTATGCCGAGGTGATCCGGCGGGAGCGGCGCGGGGACTACCTTGGCGGCACGGTCCAGGTCATCCCGCACATCACCGACGAGATCAAGCGGCGCATTCTGCTGGTGGGCGAGGGGGCGGATGTGGTGATCGTGGAGACCGGCGGCACCGTGGGGGACATCGAATCGCAGCCCTTCCTGGAGGCCATTCGCCAACTGCGCCTGGAGATCGGCAGCCGCCGCACCCTGTACATCCATCTGACCCTGGTGCCCTATCTAAACGCGGCTGGGGAGATCAAGACCAAGCCCACCCAGCATTCGGTAAAGGAGCTGCGCACCATCGGCCTGCAGCCGGACATCCTAGTGTGCCGGTCGGACAACGAACTGCCGCCGGCGGCGCGGGCCAAGATCGCGCTGTTCTGCAACGTCGAGGAGCGGGCTGTGGTCTCCATCGTCAATGCGCAGACCATCTACCAAGTGCCGGCCATGCTGCACGAGCAGGGGGTGGATGATTTGGTGGTGGAACGCTTTGGTTTGGCCTGTGCATCGGCGGATCTGTCCAGTTGGGAAGAGGTGGTGGAGGCGGAGCTGCATCCGGAGCGGGAAGTGCGCATCGCCATCGTCGGCAAGTACCTGGACCTGATTGATGCCTACAAGTCCTTGAGCGAGGCGGTCAACCATGCCGGCATTCAGCACCGCGCCCGGCCCTGCATCGACTACATAGATGCCGAGAATCTGGAGCGCGAAGGCATCGGGCCGCTCAGAAGGGTGGACGCCATCCTCGTGCCGGGCGGCTTCGGGCGGCGCGGCTTTGAGGGCAAGATCCTGGCCGCCAGCTTCGCCCGCACCCAAGGTGTGCCCTACCTGGGCATCTGCTACGGCCTGCACGCCGCGGTGATCGACTACGCTCGCAACGTCGCCGGCCTCAGCGGTGCCCACTCCACGGAGATCGACGGCGACACCCCCCATCCGGTGATCGGCTTGATCACGGAGTGGAAGGACCGGAAGGGCGGCATCGAGCAACGCAGCGGCGACGACGACCTCGGCGGCACCATGCGCTTAGGGGAGCAGGCCTGCCGGCTGCGCTGCGGCTCCTTGGCGGCGAAGACCTATGCCGCGGCGCAAGCCCATGAATGCCACCGCCACCGCTACACGATCGGCGGCGATGGCGATGGGGTGGTGCATGAACGCCACCGCCATCGCTACGAGGTCAACAATGGCTACATGACGCGCTTGGAGGGTCTAGGTCTCAGGGTGGCTGGCCGTTCGCAGGACAGTGAGTTGGTGGAAATGGTGGAGATCCCCGATCATCCCTGGTTCCTCGCCTGTCAGTTCCATCCTGAATTCACCTCTTCGCCCCGGGGTGGCCATCCGCTGTTCAACGGCTTCGTGCGGGCGGCTTTGAACCGGGTTCCGAAGCAGCCCACCCTGCTGCAGGACGGTGGCGCTTGATGCGTCTTTGCGGGTTCGAGGCCGGGCTGGACAAGCCCCTGTTCCTCATCGCCGGACCTTGCGTCATTGAAAGCGAGGCCTTGGCCATGAGCAGCGCGCAGCGGCTCAAGGCGCTTACCGACGGCCTAAACATGCCGTTTATCTATAAGAGCTCCTTCGACAAGGCCAACCGCTCCTGCCACCGTAGCTACCGCGGTCCGGGCCTGGAGGAGGGCCTGCGCATTCTGGAAAAGGTGCGCCGGGAAGTGGCGGTGCCGGTGCTGACTGACGTGCATGAAGACACTCCGTTGGACGAGGTGGCGGAGGTGGTCTCCGTGCTGCAAACCCCGGCCTTCCTCTGTCGGCAGACGGACTTCATTCAACGGGTCAGCGCCTGCGGCAAGCCGGTCAACATCAAGAAAGGCCAGTTCTTGGCGCCAGCGGACATGGCCAACGTGGTGGCCAAGGCCCAGGCCCAGGGCAACGATCAGATCCTGGTGTGCGAGCGCGGCGTTAGCTTCGGCTACAACAACCTCATCAGCGACATGCGGGCGCTCGCCATTCTGCGGCAAACGGGCTGCCCGGTGGTCTTCGACGCCACCCACTCCGTGCAGTTGCCCGGCGGCTTGGGCCAAGCCTCCGGCGGCCAGCGACAGATGGTTCCGGTGCTGGCAAGGGCAGCGGTGGCGGCCGGCATCTCCGGGCTGTTCATGGAGACCCATCCAGACCCGGACCAAGCCCTTTCCGATGGCCCGAATGCTTGGCCCTTGGGGTTGATGGGCGATCTGCTGGGCGGTCTCAAGGCCATTGACGAAGCAGTGAAGGCGCGCTCCATGCTGGAGTGCGCGGTGGACGCGACATGAGCGCCGTCGTCGCCGTCAGGGGCCGGGAGGTGCTGGACTCCCGGGGCAACCCCACCGTGGAGGCCGATGTTTTGACCGGTGCCGGCCATCTTGGCCGGGCCATTGCGCCTTCCGGCGCCTCCACCGGCTCCCGGGAGGCATTGGAACTTCGAGATGGCGACGCCGCCCGCTACTTGGGGCGCGGCGTCAGCCAGGCGGTGGCCGGCATCGGCCGTGTCATCGCCCCGGCCCTCAAGGGCATGGAAGTAAACGCGCAGTTGGCGTTGGATGCGCGGCTGCGGGAGATCGACGGCACGCCCAACAAGGCTGAACTGGGCGCCAACGCCATGCTGGCGGTGTCCTTGGCGGCCGCCAAGGCGGCCGCGAAGGAGCGTGGCTTGGCCCTGTACGCCTACATCAACGGCCTTGCCGGCCGCCCGGTCATGCGCCTGCCCACGCCGATGATGAACATCGTTAACGGCGGCGTCCATGCGGACAACAATCTGGACATCCAAGAGTTCATGATTCAGCCAGTGTCGCAACGCAGCTTCTCGGAAGCGTTGCGCTGCGGGGTGGAGATATTTCACCATCTGCGCCAACTGCTGCGCGAGCGCGGCCTGACCACGGCGGTCGGCGACGAGGGCGGCTTCGCCCCGAACTTGGCCTCCAACGCCGAGGCCATGGACGTCATATTGCAGGCCATCGTCCGGGCCGGCTACCGGCCCGGGGAGGATGTGCTCTTGGCGTTGGACTGCGCCGCCTCCGAATTCCACGCAGAGGGTGAATATGTGCTGGCCGGGGAGGGGAAGCGCTACGACGGCGCCGGCTTCATCGGCTACTTGAAGAACCTGGCCGCCGCCTATCCGGTGGCGTCCATTGAGGACGGCATGGACGAGAGCGACTGGGATGGCTGGCGGGCGCTGACCGAGGCCTTGGGCGACGGAGTGCAATTGGTGGGGGATGACCTGTTCGTCACCGATGCGGCGCTGCTGCGCAAGGGCATCAATGGAGGCGCCGGCAACGCCATCCTCATCAAACTCAACCAGATCGGCACCCTTTCTGAGACCTTGGACGCCATCCGGCTGGCCCGCGACGCCGGCTTTGGCGTGGTGGTCTCGCACCGCTCCGGGGAGACGGAGGACGTATTCATCGCCGACTTGGCGGTGGGTGCCGGCGCCGGCCAGATCAAAACCGGATCCTTGAGCCGCTCCGACCGGGTGGCGAAGTATAATCAGCTGCTGCGCATTGAAGAGGCCCTGGGGCAGCAGGCGCTTTACCGGGGCCGAGCGGAGATCAGAAACGCATGAAGACCCTCGCCGCCGCATTGTTCATTCTCTTGTTGGCCTTGCAGTATCGGGCTTGGTTTGGCGACAGCGGTTATTTCGCCGCCGCTGTCCTCAAGGAGCAGTTGCAAGTCCAAGAGCAGCGGGCGCAGCAGCGCGAACGACGCAATCGCCGGCTGCGCGGCGAAGTGTTGGCGCTCACTCAAGGCGATGCCGCAGTGGAGGCCCGGGCGCGCACGGATCTGGGGATGATTAAGGAGGGCGAGGTTTTCTACATCGTCACGGACGGCCCCGGTTGAGGCGCTCTGACAACGTGACCGGCGGCCGTCCGCCGCTTGGCCAGAGAGCCATGCGGCGCGATGAAACCCAATCCGGCAGCGCCGCCGGCCGCCGCCGGTCCGCCGCCACGCAGCGCAGCCTTGGCGGCCATGAGGGTGCGGTCGCCGGCAGCCGAGGCGCCGCGACTCGGTTCAACCTAGTGGGCGTTGGCGCGACCTCAGCGCGCAGCCGCGCCCGGCTGGTGGATGAGGTGGCCGCCAAGGGCATCGACCACTTGGATGTGCTGGACGCCTTGGCGGCAGTGCCCCGCCACATCTTTGTCGATGAGGCTCTCAACCATTTGGCCTATCAGGACCGGGCCCTGCCCATCGGCCACGGCCAGACCATTTCACAGCCCTTCACGGTCGCCACCATGACGGCTGTTTTGCTCGACGTTCCGCGCCGTTCCGTCCTTGAGGTGGGCACTGGCTCGGGGTTCCAAACCGCCGTGCTCGCCCAGCTGTGCGAAACGGTTTTCAGCGTGGAGCGTGTGCAGCCGTTGTTGCTGCGCGCCCAGGAGCGGTTTAGGGCGATGCGCATCAACAATGTGCAGACCAAGCTGGGGGATGGCTACCAAGGCTGGCCGGAGAAGGGGCCCTTCGCCGGCATTTTGGTGACGGCCGCCCCCCGGGCGACGCCGCGGGCCCTTTTTGAGCAACTCGCGGTGGGCGGTCGCATGGTGGTTCCGGTGGGCAGTGGCGGCGCACAGGAACTGCGGGTATATGACCGCACCGCCACCGGCTTTGCGGAACAGGTGATGGACGCGGTGCGCTTCGTTCCGTTGGTCAAGGGCCTGCAGCCCTGATCCGTCGCCTCGTGCCGTCAACGGTCGCGGTCAACCCGCATCGGACTGAGGCCTGTTGCGAAGGCGGCCATTGCCCCGGCGGTTCTGGAGTCCTATGCACTTGAATCACAGGGTTCCAGAGGGGGCGGAGCTAAGCCGCGAACGGGCCGGCGGCAGACGGGAAAGGGGACAGGACACTAGGGCGTGCTTGAATGCGGAACGACCGTGGCAAGTGAATCAAGTTTGAAGCCTGACGACTGGCCCCCAGGCGGTGCAACGCAGCGCAACGCCGGCCATTGGTTCGGTGTCTTCGTGCGCGGCCTCGCCATGGGCGTGGTGGAGGTGATTCCCGGCGTCTCCGGCGGCACCATCGCCTTCGTCACCGGCATTTACCGGGAACTGCTGGCCAGCTTGGCCTCCTTCTCCTCCAAAAGCGTCCTTTGCAGCTTCAGGGACCCGCGCCGGTTCTGGCGAGCCCACAATCTGGGCTTTCTTGCCTGCTTGGGGGTTGGCATGGCCATCAGCTTGGTGGTCTTCGCCCGCCTCATGCGGCATTGGCTGGAGACCGCACCCATCTTGGTTTGGGCCTTCTTCTTCGGCCTGATCCTCTATTCCGTGTTCGATATCGGCCGGGCCAGAAGGCCCTTGGGATTGGCGACCTTCGGCTTGGTCGGCGCCCTGTGCGGATGGTTTGTGGCCGAGATGGAGCCCTTCGCCACGGCACTGGGGCCGGTCGCATTCTTCCTGGGCGCGGCCTTGGCCGTCGGCGCTTGGCTGCTGCCGGCGGTTTCCGGCAGCTTCGTGCTGTTGCTGCTGGGTTTGTATGTGGACGTGCTGGACGCCATCGCCACCTTCGATTGGCCGCTGCTCGCTGTCTTGGGCTGCGGCGCCTTGGCTGGCTTGGCCCTGTTTCCACGCCTCCTCGACGCGTTGATGCGCCGCCATTTTCAGCCGGTCATGAGCGCCCTCACCGGGCTGATGGCCGGCAGTCTGGTCCGCCTTTGGCCTTGGCGCCTGGAGGACGGCGCCTTGCTGACCCCGGCGGATTGGAGCGCTGCGACGGACGCAGCCGCGCAAACGCCTTGGGCCATCGCCATGATGCTGGCCGGGGCGCTGGCCCTCTGGTTGCTCGCCCGGTTGCGTTCCGATTTGGGTGATCGACCACCCGATCTGCGCTGAGCAGCCGGTCATGAACCTGCCTAGCACGGGCTTCTCCCGCATCGTCGATCCTTGGCTTGAGCGTATCGGGCGCGGCGCCTCCTGGCTGTGGCTGGCGCTGCTCGTCGTCATCGTGCTCAACGTGGTGCTGCGCTACGCCTTTGCCGAGGGACGCATCGAATTTGAGGAAATCCAATGGCACATTTACGCCACGGGGTTTCTGCTCGGCCTCGGCTACGCCCTGAAGGATGACGTCCACATTCGCGTGGACGTTCTGCACGAGCGCTTCAGCCCGACGCTGAAGGCTTGGCTGGAGCTATACGGCATCCTCCTGCTGTTGCTGCCGTTCATCGCCGTGATGCTGATCTTCGCCGTTCCCTTCGTGGCCGCGAGCTACGCCTTGGGAGAGGTGTCCGTCTCTCCTGGCGGCCTGCCTTACCGGTGGGCCATGAAGGCCATGCTGCCCCTCGGCTTCGCCCTCCTGCTGCTGGCCGCTCTGTCGCGCCTGACCAGGGTTTGGACCTATCTGTTCCGCAGCCCGCCAGCGCCTGAAGGGGAGGGCCATGGACGCGAATGAGGCATTGGCGCTAGCCATGTTCCTGAGCTTTATCGGCTTGGTCTTCACTGGCTTTCCAGTGGCTTGGATTCTGGGCGGCTTGGCGGTCGTCTTCACCGCCTTGGCCATCGTCCTCAATGTCGATTTCAACTTCCCGTTCGCCATTGACTGGAGCTACACGGGCTTGGTGGTGGATCGCTCTTGGAACCTGATGGAGAACTGGGTGATGGTGGCCCTGCCCATGTTCATCTTCATGGGGCTGCTGCTGGACCGCTCCGGCATTGCCAACCAACTGATGGTCAGCTTCTCCCGGTTGTTTGGCCGCCTGCGCGGCGGCTTGGCCTTGTCAGTGACCTTGATTGGCCTGCTGCTGGCCGCCACCACGGGCATCATCGGCGCCTCGGTGGTGCTGCTGGCGCTGTTGGGGCTGCCGGTGATGCTGAAGCAGGGCTACGACAAGGCGCTGGCCTCCGGTACCGTTTGCGCGGTGGGCACCTTGGGCATCTTGATTCCGCCGAGCATCATGCTGGTGCTGATGGCGGACCGGATGGCGATGAGCGTGGGCGATCTGTTTCTCGGCGCGGTGTTCCCAGGCGCATTGCTCGGCGGCCTGTACATCGCCTATCTGCTGGGCACTGGATTGCTGCGCCCGCAAGCGGCCCCCGCCATGCAACATGAACGAGTGGACTGGCGGGCCGTGGGCGAACTGCTCATCGCCATCCTGCCGCCGGCCCTGCTCATTGTGGCCGTGTTGGGCAGCATCTTTCTCGGCCTCGCCACACCCACCGAGGCGGCGGGGGTGGGCGCCGCCGGTGCTCTGCTGTTGGCGGTTGCCAAACGGCGGATGGACTGGCGCAGCTTGAAGCAAGTGCTGCTGGAGACCACCCGCACCACCGCCTTCATCTTCGCCGTGCTGCTGGGCGCCACGGCCTTCGCCTTGGTGTTGCGCGGGCTCGGCGGCGACGAAATGATCGAACGGGTGCTGCTCAACCTGCCGTTCGACGCCACCGGCATCGTCATCACCATCCTGTTCGCCACCTTTCTTTTGGGCTTTTTTTTGGACTGGATCGAACTGACCCTCATCATTCTGCCGCTGGTGTCGCCGGTGGTGGCCAACTTAGGCTTCGATCCGATCTGGTTTACGGTGCTGTTCGCCGTGTGCCTGCAAACCAGCTTCCTCACGCCGCCGGTGGGGTTCGCCATCTTCTACCTGAAAGGCGTGGCGCCGCCCGGCGTGGAGGTGCGCACCATCTACCGAGGGGTGGCGCCCTTCATCGTCCTGCAGCTGATCGGCTTGGTCATCCTGTTCAACTGGCAGGCGCTGGTGACTTGGCTGCCGGCCCAGGCGGTTCGGTAGAGGGTGCTGATGGGACCTAGGCGCATCCTGGCCGGGCGCCGGTCCGCGTCGCAGCAGCGCCGCCGAGGCGTTTTTCCAGCAGGGGGCTGAAAGTTGGGCCAAGGTCGCATCGCCGTTTTGGCGTCGCATGGCGGCTCCATCCTGCAGGCGGTGATGGACGCTTGCGCCGCCGGCGTCCTCAGGGCCCAGGTGGCGTTGGTCATCAGCAACAACGGCGGCAGCTTGGCTTTGCGCCGCGCCGCCGCCGCCGGCCTTAAGACCCGCCACCTGAGCAGCCGCACCCATCCAGACCCAGCCCAGTTGGACGCCGCCATCTGCGCTGCGCTGCAGGCGGCGGCAGCGGATTGGGTGCTGCTGGCCGGCTACATGAAGAAACTGGGGCCGCAGACCCTAAACGCCTTCCACCGCCGCCTCCTGAATGTGCATCCGGCCCTGCTGCCCAAGCACGGCGGACGCGGCTTCTATGGTCGCCGGGTGCATCAAGCCGTGGTTGCGGCCGGCGAGGCCGAAACCGGCGCGACGGTCCACTTAGTGGAAGAGGACTACGACACCGGCCCCATCATCGCCCAGGTGCGGGTGCCGGTGCTCACCGGCGACGGAGTGGAAGACGTGGAGCGGCGGGTGCAGGCGGCGGAGCGCCAGCTGGTGGTGGAGACGCTGGCCAAGCTCTTGGCCAGTGCAGGGCAGGAGAGGCTTGCGCCGTTCTGAAAACCGCTTCCCGCAGCCGTTTCCGCATCAGCGGACCGTTGAGGCTAGGCGAGCAGTTCGTCCGCCGTGTGGACGACGCGATAGCGGGCTGGCGATTCACCAACCTGCAGCGCCTTGAAGTGCGCCTTGCCGCATTCCACCTTGGCCCGTTCGGCGTTGCGCAAGTCGTCCAGAAAGGCGCTGCCCTTGGTTTCGACCACTAGGTACAGCCGCTCGCCTTCGTCGTGTTCAATGAGGACCGCCCAGTCCGGGTTGTACGGGCCGAGCGGCGTTGGAACCTGAAACCAGCGCGGCAGCTTCGCGTACACCTTGACGGCTGTGAATTGCTCCAATGACTCTGCAAAAGCGGCCTCGTTGTCCGAATCGTACACCACATGGTCGTACACGGACTTCTGCGCCGCCATCGTGTTCTTGAGATAACCGATCAGCTCTTCGTTGCGGAACAGCTCTTGCGCAAAGTATTGTTCATCGCCCAGCCGCTGATACTTGACGCCATCCACTAGCGCCAGGCGCTTGCGGCGATTGATCACCTCGGCGGCCATCTCGATCATGGAGCGCCTCAACGCCCGCCTCGACGACGGCTTCCGCTTCGAGCACCACACCATTCGAGGCAAGGCCAAGATGACCGCCCGCGTCGGCCTGGCGCTGGCCATCATGATGGCGCTGGCGCTGGGAAGCATCAAGGAGGGCGCCCCGGAACGCATGCGCTCGCTCGTCAGAGCGCCGCCCCAAGCCGCCTAAGCCCAACCCAAGCGCCGAATCCGCCCTCTCGAAGCCCGCTTCGGGCCTCCGCTCGGCCGCGCGCCGGGCAAATCGGCGAAATCGCCGCTCCGGACGCCCCGAACACGCGAAAAAACGCTGAAGACGAGCGATTCGGCCCTTGCTCGACCACCTTCCCGCTTGGCCAACCTCCGAAACTTCCCCGCAACAGCCCGAAACACCAGCGAAAAAGCCCACAGCGCAACTCCCTCAACGGCAAATACATATTGACGCTACATCCTTCTCATAGCATCTTTGCCCAACACTCGTTGGGCTGCACAGAGACAATAATGGGGCGCAAAAACACAAACCTTCCCGAGCGCATGTTCGCAAGGGTTTTCATGACTGGAAATTCGCGAGCGGTGCGCCTGCCGCGGGAGTTTCGCTTCAATGCGGACAAGGTTGCCATCCGGCGCGAAGGCGGGAACGCGATTCTCAGCCCTCCCTATAAGGATTGGGCGGACTACTTGGAAAGAGCACCCCGCGTGGGGGAGGACTTCACCGCGGCGATGGAGGAAATGCGCTGCAACCCATTGCCTTTGGAGAAAAGGGAGCCGTTCGACTGAAGGCAATGCTCGACACGGACATTTGCATATACGCGATGTCGGCAGCCAAGGGCTTCGAGCCCAAGCTGCCTTCGGGGATTGCCTAATTGCCGTAATCGCGCTCGGCATGTCTGGTGCGCCCAAAGCCGACCATGCGCTTGTCGTCTGTCGGCGTGACTTGATGATACAGTTTAGGTATTCGCTGTCCTTTGTTTGGGGTGAATCACACACTGTGTGGATGTGGATCTAGTAGATCATTTTGAACCCTAAAGCCTTGGAGAGGCCTGCGTACTCGGGCTTATTCTGGATCCTCTCGTCCAACGTTTGCAACGTACCGACATTTACATTCTTTTCAGACAGGAGTCTGCTCAAAAGTTCTAAGAACATGAGCTCAAACGCCCATGACGTCGCTGAATCAACTTGCTTGCTATACCCGCTAACACAAGCTGCCCCAACCCTGTTCTTGAAATCCTCCACCTGTTTTTTCGCTCTAAGTACGGAGCAGGACGCAAAGTGAATCACACACCCCCTAACATCGTATTTGCTTTTGCAATGAGTGAGGCTTTTTGCAATTTCATCCAAATCCACCTCGTCGTCGGCGATCCGCTGCGGCGAGTCGGTACGCAGCGAGATCTTGCCAGGTGATCCATGGAAACCAAGGTATAGGATGCCCAGATCACCTAGCCAATAGTCCTTTTTATACATATCCCGACCGACCCACCTACCTAGGCAGAAGTCCAGTTCCTCCCATGTACTGATGTCACGATGCACAAACGGGATATTTGACAGACGTTCGAGCAACTCCAGCAACGAGCGCACTGAAGGGGGCGACCGTTCATCAAACCAGATTGTCTCCAAGCAGAAAATGCCGTGCGAGTTCTTTGGTTTTGGCATGGGCGGACACCTCCTTAACTTTGGACACCGTGTTCACGGTAACATATCACCAATCCGGCACCCGTCAAGCGAATTTGCGCCAACTCGGTCTGTCGCCAAGCGACCTGCAGCCGGTTCGCCCGCTGTGGCGACCAAGGGGAACCTGAAGGAGGCCCAGATGAATCGTCCGCAATCGCCCCTGCCCTATCTCTACCCCGCGACGCCAACGCCGGAGCCCGAAGGCGGGGCCACTGTCGTTTTCCGAGACCTGCCGGAGGCCATCACCTGCGGCACCAACGACGAAGAAGTGAGGGTGATGGCCGGCGAGGTGCTGGAGCTTGCCGTGGCGGAGCGCATGGACCGGGGAGAGGAAGTCCCCGCGGCCAGCACCGCCAAGCCTGGCGACATTCTCATTCGGCTGCGTCCGCTGCTGGCCGCCAAGGCTGCCCTGCACAATGCGCTTAAGCACAGCCAAACCACCAAGTCGGACTTGGCCCGGCGGCTCCAAGTGGACGAAGCCGTTGTCCGGCGCATGCTCCAGCCACGCAGAGCGACACGGACCGACAATCTCGCAGCGGCGCTTGAAGCCTTGGGCGTGACCTTGCAGGTCACTGTGGGGACGGAGCGCCGCATAGCGTAGTTGGGCGGACTTGCAGGACCAGTCCGTGGCGAACGGCCTCTTTAAATCAGAAACCGCTGGATCTGCTG
This sequence comes from uncultured Pseudomonadales bacterium, assembly GCA_958296025.1. Lineage (GTDB taxonomy): Bacteria > Pseudomonadota > Gammaproteobacteria > Pseudomonadales > Azotimanducaceae > Azophilus. Next base: position 2,470,600 of record OY282430.1, on the reverse strand, counting down.
TTCCTTGACGCCAAGCCGCAGAGCCAGAGCCCGCTGGCTCAAGCCCGCAGCGATTCAGGCTTTAATCAAGCCGTCCGCCAACTCGCCAAAGGAAGCTGTCGGAATTACGGACAGGTCCGTCGATTTCAAGCGGTCGTATTCGGCAAGCTCCGTAGGTCGATTGCACGATTCCCTTCGGCGCACCGTTGCGGTCTGACCGAAAGAAATCACGGAAGAGAACGCCGGATGGGGTGAGCACGGTCGCCGGAAACAGCTCCGAACTTCATTGTCGCATGGCAAGTCATAACCGCAGACACCGCCCCACCGTCTCCCGGTCCGTCCGCCCAACGCCAGCTTGGGCCGCGAATTCAGGCCACCGCGCCACCGTCGCCTCCACCTCGTCCGCGCACTGCCGAACCTGGGGTTTGCCAAGGCCGAACACCCGGCCCATGCGGCGGGCCTTGGCGGGCGACGGCGGCCAAGGGTCGTAGCCGAAGCCGGCGGCGTGGTACTCGCCCACCGCCGGGCTTGGGACGAGATCGTAGGCCGGAGACAGCCGATAGCCCTGCAAATGCGGAAGCGCATCCTCACCGGCGGGCGCTGCGTGGATGAGGCTGAAGTTGCGGCTGTGGTCGTCCGTGTTGTTGATGCAGCGGTTGAACAGCGCTAGGCGCAGCAGTTGCGCGAGGTCGGTTGCCACGTCCGCGGAGTGGCGGCGCAGCAGTTGCGCGATGTCGTCGTAGCGGAAGAGCAGCCCGGAGTCGCGCTCCGTGCCGACCTCCTTGAGCAGACCATTCACGCTCAGCAAGTGCGAACGGCTGCCGTCCGGCGCGATGTCGAAACGCCGCACCAGCAAGACCTCCCGCCCGCCAATACTGGGCGCAACGCGGCCCTGCGCCACTTTGATGCCGGCGGCCCGCGCCATCAGCAGGCAGGCGAGTTCCACGCGGGCGTGGTTGTAGGGGTCGCCGGCGAGGCGGTTGAACTTGGCGAGACAGTGCTCGTTGCCGTCGCTGACCAGCGCCTTGGGGCGAGCGCCGCCGACGCTGGTGCCGGCGTTGGCGAGGTGCGCCAGCGCTTGCGCCCCCAACGGTGCGTCGGCGTCGCCGGTCTGCAACGAACGTCCCCTGCGCCAAGCATCGATATCCTGCGCCGCCGCGGAGATGCCCATGTCCACCGCCAGGGCGGTGCGCTCCGCCTGCGCCAAGGCTGTCAGGGGAAGGCCGACATCGAATCGCGGGGCCTCGCCGCGGCTGCCGATATACAGCGCACCGATGCGGCTGCCGCCCATCATGGCGAGGGTTTCCATCGCGCTGTTGGCGTTGAATTGGCGCCTTCCTTGGTGGAAGGCCAAGCCAGCGAGCACTTTGCGGCCCCACCGGTCGGGCAGGTGGTCGTCAATGAACGCCGGCCGCCCGCCGTCCGCACAGGGAAGGACCACTTCGCCGGCCGCCAGCGGCAGCCGCTCCGGGTCCAGCGCGAAGGCGGAAGGGTGGCGCAGGTAGTCGTCGCGGTAGCGGAAGGCCACTCGCCGCATACGGCCGGCATTTTCCTCGACCACGCAGTCGGCGGCGTGGATGACGCCCGTGGCGGCGGTGTTCAAGTGGATGTCGTAGCGGGCGCGTTCAGTCGTCAAAGAGGCTCTCCTGCATGCGCAGCAGTTCCGTGAACGGCTCGGTGAGGCGCAGCAGCTCGGCGGCCCGGTAGTATTTGCCGATGCCCACGGACAGATCCCCCTTCTCCATCTTCTGCAGGGTGGCCCGGCTTACGCCGATGCGCAAGGCGAAGGCCGCCAACCCGTCGCGCGGGTAGCGGCGCTTGCGGGCAGTGCGCAGGTTGACGCCGAGTTGTTCAAGACGGTCTGTCATGGCGGACAGTATAGCGTACTAGAATTCTGGTAATTCAACGTCTTTAATCGAAATAAGTCTATTATTTTAGTATTCAAAAGCAACGCATGCTAGCCTCTGAACCAAGGGGTGGTCCTTCCCCAACTTGTACGATAATGCTGAGTAATGGTACCTAGATTCCTATCCCCGATTCGATCAGCGCGAATTTCGTTCCGGCGCCGGGTGAACGGAAACGCTTTGAGGTACGGCAGGATATTCTCCGCGTTTCAGACTAGGAGGTTGTAGCGCGATGAGGGGCACCGAGGGGCGAGGAGCGCAGGTATGGCCAGTGCAGCGCATCTAAAGGCCCTACTCCAGTCACACTTGGAGGGCGACGAAGACCGCTTCTGCGCGGTCGCCATGCAGCTCGCTGCTCACGAGGCAAAACAAGGCCACGGCAAACTTGCGCAAGAGCTGCGGGCACTGGTGGACGAAGCGAAGGGGAGAATCGACTCGACATCTCCCGTGCCCATCAGCCGGCCGCGTGGCGAATTGGCCACGCTGCTCGAGACGACGTACCCAAAGGCACGGTTGGGTGACATGGTGCTTGGCGATATCCTAGCCGCGCAGATCCAGCGCGTCATCCGTGAGCAGCGCCACGCCGGCCGTATTTTGGAGCATGGCCTTTCGCCAAGGCGGAAGCTGCTGCTGATGGGGCCGCCGGGCACTGGCAAGACGCTTACGGCGTCCGTACTTGCGGGCGAGCTTGGGCTTCCGCTGTTGCAGGTGCGACTGGACGGCCTCATCACCAAGTTCATGGGCGAAACCGCCGCCAAGCTGCGCCTTATCTTCAACGCCACCCGCCAAACCCGCGGCGTGTACTTCTTTGACGAGTTTGACGCCATCGGCTCGCAGCGCGGCCTCGCCAACGATGTGGGCGAAATCCGGCGCGTGCTGAACAGCTTTTTGCAGATGATTGAACAGGACCGTTCACACAGCTTGATCGTCTCGGCCACCAACCATCCCGGCATTCTGGACACGGCGCTGTTCCGCCGCTTTGATGACGTGCTCCACTACGACTTACCCGATGAGAAGCAGGCTGTCCAGCTTCTCAAAGCCCGGCTTGGTCGTCGGACGGCGGGAGATGTCCATTGGGAGGCGCTCGCCACAGCTACGGCTGGGTTGAGCTGCGCGGATATCGTGCAGGCGGCAAACGAGGCGCTAAAGGAAGCGCTCATCCACGACCGCCAGCGACTGGGGAAAGCGGACGTTGAAGCGATGCTTTTGGAGCGGAAGAAGATCATTGAGCGGCTGAGCCGTGGTGCCGGAGGCGAGACCGGCTAAAAATGGCGGAGGGGCAGCGCAATCGACATTTCATTCTCGATGGTGTCACGGAGACGGAGCCGTTCTCGCGCAGCGGCCGGGGAAGCCGACCGACCGTGCCGCCGCGAGACCGCCGTTTGCATGCGGCCACCATTTGTCGGCTTCCGTAGAACGGGTGCGCCAGGTGAATCCTGTCCATGTCGCGCATGAGCGCCAGGTCCCTGCAGGGACTTGGCGCTCCGTCCGGTACAGGGCGCGGCGGCTCACGCCGAGCTGGCGGTGCTGCCACGACAGGCTCATGGGGAAGTCCCCGGAGACGCTGGCCAGCCGATCCGCTCGGCTCATCGCCCCAACACTTTTGAAAAAAAATCCCGCCGCATCGTGAGTTCGCCGATCTTGGCGTGCAGGTCGGGGATGGTGGCCTCGTGCTCGGCACCCCGCTTGGCCCGGTTCTGGAGGGCGGCCTTGCCGCCATCCAGAAAAAGCCGGCACCAGTCCCGCACTTGGTTGGGGTGGATGCCGTGTCGGGCCGCCACTGCGCTCAGCGTGTCCACCTCGCGCATCGCGTCACGGGCCACGCGAGCCTTGAAATCCGCCGTGTAACGGCGCCCCTTTGGGGGGTCTTTCCGGCCATCTCAGGTCCTCCTGAAGTGACGGAAAGTCCACCTTAAGCAGCTGTGTCAAAAAGCGGGACCACTTCTCGGGTGGGTGTCCCCAGCAGTTCCAGTTTTTGTTCGGGTGGGTGTCGCCGGCAGTTAGCGTATTTGCTAAGCTCGCCCGTTCTGACAGCGCGAGATGGGGCAATGTCTCGGGGTAGAGCCGACGTCGATAGGGCACTTGGGCTGCTGCGCGAGGGGCTGGGATCTTTCGTGGAGCATGAAGCGCGGCACCCGGCCAACAGAGATCGGATTGCCGACTTCATGCGCTCGAATCCCCAGCTAAGGGAAAAGCCAATCCGGGAGTGGGAGGTTTACGGCCTGCTCAACCTGATGCAGCGCGAGTGGGGTACCGTTTTCGCGCCCACACTTGGGCCAACGGAACGTGGCTTCGTGAATGAGTTGCGGGGCTGGCGCAACAAGTGGGCACATCAAGAACCGCTATCGTCAGCCGATGTCGACCGGGTGTTGGACACAGCCGTTCGCCTTCTTCGCGCTGTCAAAGCGGAAACTCAGGCAGCGGAAGTGACTCGACTCCTAGAGTCGGGCAAAGCTGGACAGCTAGCGCGTCGATCCGATCGCGATGCTAAGCCACCGTCGTACGTCTCAAGCCGCACGACACCACCCGGTTCGACACCGGTGTACCAAGCGGATGAAATTCGTCAGTACGCGATAGAACACTACGTTGCGCCATGGCGCGACTCGGGCAAGGAAGCGCTTGCCATCCGTGCCGGCGACATCGTGCGCGAGATGGCGCTGTGGCAGGCCACGCCCAATGTTTGCAGCGCTTTGGAAGGCCGCAAGTTCCAGACCCAAGCCAACCTTGTTCTGGTACGCCGCGAAGGCCCGCGACGAAGCACGACGACCACTTACCACTATCGCCAAAGCTGATTTCGCGAGGCCGATCAAGGCTCGCGGGAATAGATGCCGGCGCAAGCGTTCCTTCAAGTACCGAACGCCAACATCCCTCTTGGAACACCTAACCCGACTTCGACAACTCAGCCGGTATTTCGGCTGATTTGAGTGGATATTGGCCGGTTCCGGTCGTGTAACTCCTTGTTTTTGTTGATTGAAGGTCCGTCGAACGGTCTGTGGTGCCGACCTTGGTCCTTGACTGGGCTTGCCATTCGGGCAGGCTGTGCCGGCATGTTCGTGCGGGCCAAGAAGCGTTTGGAGTGTGGTGGAGAACTGCCGCAACCCGGACGGTCGCGTCGTTCAGCGGCAAGTGCTGTATCTGGGCGAGATCAACGACAGCCAGCGCTCGGCGTGGTGCCGCTCCATTGAGGTGCTGTGCGGCGAGTCGAGCCCGAAGTCGGTGGTGCTGTTTCCCGCCGATCGCGAGGTGCTTAAGCTTGCCGTTCATCGATTTCGACCGCGACGCCGCCAGCTTGAACGAAGCCGTGCTGTCCGCCGTGGCCGATGTCGAACGGGTGGGCGGTGTTCAACTCGTCCGCGTGGTCGATGCCGGGCTGGCTGCCATGGCGGACATCGCCGCCCGCACCGGGCGCACCCGGGAAGGTGTGCGGCTGTTTGTCTTGGGTGCATGCGGTGCTGGGGGGCCTCCTCCGGTCACGGACCTGATGGGTTGGCATCGGCTGTGGCGCTGGTCCGATGTCGGTCGCTGGTTCAGGAGCGAAGTCGGCAAGGAGATTTCGTTAAGGCTTTCCGCCGGCCATCGACCCAAGCACCGAATCCGCACTATGATACGGCGGCTCTCTGAAGGAACGATTCGCAGCCGACAGCCGTTGCGCTCCCACTTTGTTCTTAGGCGGGCGCCCAAGCTGATCGCCTAGGTTGGCGCAACATGGCGCAACGGGACCTCACCCAAGGATCCGTATCCCGGTCCCTTTACCGGCTGACCGCACCCATGATGCTGGGCGTCTCCTCCAGCATTCTGGTGCATACCTTGGAGATGGGCTTCATCGGGCGGCTCTCCACGGAGCATGTCGCGGCGGTGACCTTCACCTTTCCCATCACGATGATTTTGACCAGCATCGCCTTGGGCGTGGGCATTGGCGCTTCCTCGGTGATCGCCCGCAGCGCCGGCGCCGGGGACCGGCGGGACATGCGCCGCTTGGGCATCCACAGCATCCTTCTGATGGGCGGCCTGATGTCCGTGCTGGCCTTGGCCGGCTGGATGGTCATCGACCCTCTGTTCCTGGCGATGGGAGCGCCGCCGGACATGCTGCCGCTCATCCACAGCTACTTGGACATTTACTATCCCGGCGCGGTGCTGTTCACCCTGACCATGATCGCCGGCAGCATTCTGCGCGCCGCCGGCAACGCCGGCGTGCCGGGGTTCATGATGGCCGCCGGCGCCCTGTTCAATCTGGCCATCGACCCGATTCTGATCTTCGGCTGGTTCGGCTTTCCGCGCCTGGAGCTGGCCGGCGCGGCGCTGGCCATGACGGTCACCCGCGTCCTGACCACGGCGGCGCTCTTGTTCTGCGTTTATCAGGATGGCTTGGTGCAGGTTGCGGCGCCGTTCAAGGGCTTCATGAACTCAGCCGCCCGCATCCTGAAGATCGCCATTCCCGCCGCCGCCACTCAGGTCATTGGCCCTCTCTCCGGTGCTTTGATCACCCGTCTGCTGGCGGCCTATGGAGAGGCCGTGGTCGCCGGTTTCGGCGTCGCCACCCGCATTGAGGCGGTGGCGGCCATGTCCTTGTTCGCCCTGTCCGGCAGCATCGGCCCCTTCGTCGGCCAAAACTGGGGCGCCAACCGCTTCGAGCGGGTGCGGGCCGGGATGCGCGCGGCCTACCGCTTCAGCTTGGCTTGGGGCCTAGGCGCCGCCGCGGTGATGGCTCTGTGGGGGGATAACTTGGCCGCTTGGATCAACGCGGACGCCGCGGTGGTGGCCGTCGCCGGCCTCTACCTGCTGACCGTGCCCGTCAGCTACGGCCCTTGGGGTGTGCTGATGATGGCCTCCGCTTCCTTCAACGCCTTGGGCAAGCCGGTGCCCTCCACCGTCCTCTCCTTCACCCGCATGTTCGTGGTTTACGTGCCCTTGGCCATCCTGCTCAACAACCACCACGGCTACGGCGGCATCTTCGCCGCCACGGCGCTGAGCAACGTGTTGATGGGCTTGGCGGGATTCCTGTGGTTTCGGCGGCGCTTCTTGGACGGACGGGGTGATGGGGCTTTGCCGGAGTGAGGGAATTGTGGCTGCCCTGTGAAACCGCTGTCGGCAGTGGATGAACTGGTCAGGGAGAGGGCGATGTCCTTGAGGTGGAGAGCCGGAATCTCCGCTTGACCTGCGCCTTCAGTTGCGCAATGCTCCCCGCGCCTTGGGGCGGAAACAGGCGTGGCGGCGCTCGTCAGTTCGGGTTGCCGACCGTCGCAGCTCGCTTAAGAGGCGATAGCGCCGCTCAGGGCAGTGGGCGAGTGCAGGGAATCCCCCACCACGCGGAATGACGGAGTTGGCCAATGCAATCGCCCAATGGCTGGATTAAGCACACCTCTTCACTCGCCGGCCGCCGCCAAGCCGCCTCCCCAGCGGCGGCCTTGCATAAGATGGGTGGGCTGGCATTTTGGCTTGCGCGGGTGCTTTGCCGCCTAGCTGCGGCTGTGTTGCTCTTGGCGGCGTTTCCCGCAGCCGCGCAAGGCCCCCTGTCGTCGGCGTCCTTAAGCAGTTCATGCACGGATGAAGTGCAAATGTTGACCTTCGGCTACTACTCGGATTTCAGGCCGGTCAGCTATGCGGAGAACGCCAGCTCGGCAGGACAGGCCTGCTATGTCCACAGGGGCTTTGAGGCAGACCTGGTGACGGCGGTGGAGGCCATTGCGGACGCCGGCCTGTCCTTCCGCCGCCGCGATGTCGGGGTTTGGGAGGGCGACTGGCTGGGCGTGTCGGGCGGTGTTTGGCAGCGGTCCGCGTCCCAGTACGACGTCGTCGGCGGCGGCATCACCATCCGCGCCGACCGTGAGAAGAACGCCGTCGGCGAAACCATCGTGCGCTTCACTTCCGGGCACATCGCGTTCCAGCAGTCCTTGTTGGTGCGCGCCGAAGATGCGGCCCGGCTGGCGAGCTACGCCGCCTTGACCAGCGATGTGCGCGTCGGCGCGGTGCCCGGCACCACCGGGGAGGAGCGCCTACTGCAACTGACTGGGTTAACCAACGCGGACGGCGTTCTTGCCGCTGGCGTCCGGGTGCAGACGCCGCAGGGCGAAGTGGTGGCGGACGGCGGCCCAGGCTATCGAATCACCGCCGCTGGCGAAAGCGCCAATCTTGTTGGCCGGCAACGCCTGCAGCCGCCGAATGCAAACCTGCCGCAGGTGGTTTACATGCCGGGCGAGACCGAGCTGTTGCCGGCCCTCGGCGCCGGTGAAATTGACGCGGTGGCCAGAGGCGGAATCGGCAACTCCGACGCCTCTGTCGATTCGGGAGGCGCATTCGTCATCTCCGCCTTGGACTCCGCCGTGGAGTACGGCGGCTTCACTGTCGCCGCCGACCGCGAGGCTTTGCGCTCTTGCTTGAACGAGAAGATCGCCTGGTTGACCGATGAACGGCGCATCGGCTACGCCCAGTGGCGGGAGGACCCGGGCCTGTTCCTGCGCCGGGCGGGTATTTGGAACCGGCTGCAAAACGGCCTGCAACAGGATGTCAATGGTGTGCTGACCCTCGACCTGTCCAGCTTGGCACCGGGTGCAATGTCCTTTGCGGCTGCATCCGGCAATCCGAATTTAGCTGCCGTCAGCGTCGTCGGCGGCCTGCTGACCGTCAACCCTAATGAAGATGGCGAGGAAGGCGTTGTCACCGTCACCGTCACGCTGACGGAGGGCAGCGGCTCGGTGACGACGCTCCGTTTCGAGGTGGTTGTGAAGTCCGCCCCCACCCCCACTTATTTTCGGGGCTGGCGGCTGTCCTTGCTAACGGACGCTTGACGCTCCACCAACGCACCGCCGCACCGCGGCATCTCCACCAAGGCCGCCGGCCCAGCCGGCGTCGCCTCCGGGCCGGCAGATTGCAAAGCCGTCTCCCTTTTTCCCAAGTGGAGACGTTCCTGGTGCGGGCTAGGCGGCCGGGGTGCTCCCTCCCAATGTTCGAAAGGCAGTGATCCCGTAAGTGGGTTGCATCCTTGCGGCTTCTCCGCAAAACTGATGCTGCGTTTGCACTTGGGAGGAGTTATGGGAAAGCCGCAAATGATCGGCGCTTATAGGCTGCACGAGCACGGCGGCCCGGAAGTGATGCAATGGGAGCAAGTGGAGTTGGGGCCGCCCTCGGATGCACAGGTGTTGGTGCGCCATACGGCGGTGGGCCTGAACTACATCGACACCTACCATCGCAGCGGCCTGTATCCGCTGCCGCTGCCTAGCCGCCTCGGGGTGGAAGCCGCCGGAGTGGTGGAGGCCGCCGGCCCGGACGCGGATGTCGAGGTTGGCGAGCGGGTGGCCTACGCCGGTGCCTTGGGCGCCTATGGGGAGGCCAACCTAGTGGCGGCGGACCGGCTGGTCAGGGTGCCGGGCGGCGTCGCCGACGAACAGGTCGCGGCCGGCTTGCTCAAGGGTCTGACCGCTTGCTACCTGCTGACCCGCACGTTTCCGGTACGGGTCGGGCACCGCGTTTTGGTGCATGCCGCCGCCGGCGGGGTCGGCCTGATCCTGTGCCAATGGGCGCGCCACACGGGCGCCACCGTCATCGGCACCGCCGGCAGCGAGGCCAAGGCGGAGCAGGCCAAGCAGGCCGGCGCCCAGCATGTGATCCTCTACAGGGAGGAGGATGTCGCCGCTCGGGTTAGGGAGTTCACAGATGGCGCCGGCGTCAATGTCGTCTATGACGGAGTGGGGAAGGACACCTTTCAGGCGACCTTGGATTCCTTGGCGCCCCTTGGCATGTTCGTCAGCTACGGCAACGCCTCGGGCCCCGCGCCGGCGGTGCCGCCCCAGGAGCTGGCGCGGCGCGGCTCCTTGTTCTTCACCCGCCCCTCGCTCTACGACTACAGCACCAACAGCGAAGACCTGCAGGCCATGGCCGACGAACTCTTCCGCCTAATGACGGACGGCATCGTCGCCATTCACGTCAATCAACGCTACCCGCTCGCCGAATTGGTGCAGGCCCACCGAGATCTAGAGGCCCGGGCCACCACCGGGTCAACCGTCCTTGATCCTGCCTGAGTTGCTGTTCGCCCATTTTGTTCGGCGCCTGTGCGTTCCCAATGCATTGACAAAAAAAGGAAAAAATCATGAATGTCCGCCTATTGGCGGCGCCTTGCAGCCGGTTGCAATGCCCTGCAATTTGATGCAATGTTGACCATGAGGGCTTGGTCGTGGCCTGTGCGCATCCTAGCCAAGTCCTTGAAATGCCAAGGAAACAGGATTGATCAAAATCGTAATCGAGGAAATGGGGCATGGAGAGACCAGAAAGCACTGCGGCAATGGGTGAGTTTCGGGACATCCCGCTGCCGATGCCCAAGGCGGGTGAATTCACCTATGCCGCAGCCTGAATCCTTGGACAACGAAGTGGCGATAGAACATACATTTTCGACTGAGCACCATCATGAGTGAAATCGCCTTTCTTTCCGCCACGGAGTTGGCGGCCAAGATTCGCAGCCGGGAAATCGGCTGCGAGGAGTTGCTGCGCCATTATCTGCGGCGGGTGGACCGTTACAACGACGGCATCAACGCCATCGTTGTTGAGCTGCGCGAACAGGCTGTGCAAGCCGCTCGGGCTGCGGACCAAGCCCTTGCCGCCGGGGATGAGGTTGGCCCTCTGCATGGGGTGCCCATGACCGTGAAAGAGTCCTACAACCTTGCCGGGGCTCCGACCACCTGGGGCAACCCAGAGTGGCGCGACAATGTGGTTGAAGAGGACGCGGAGTCCGTCAAGAAGCTCAAAGCGGCCGGTGCGGTGGTGTTCGGCAAAACCAACGTGCCTTTGATGCTTTCGGACTTTCAAAGCTACAACGAGATCTACGGAACCACCAACAACCCCTACCACCTGGATCGGGTGCCCGGCGGCTCCTCGGGCGGCTCGGCGGCGGCGCTGGCCGCCGGCTTGGTCGGTCTAGAGACGGGGTCGGACATCGGCGGCTCCATTCGCAACCCAGCCCACTTCTGCGGCCTATTCGGCCACAAGCCCACATGGAACCTGCTCTGGATTCGGGGCCATTCGCCGCCGGGCGATCTGCGCAGTGGCCCGGACATCTCCGTGATCGGTCCCTTGGCTCGGTCGGCGGAGGATTTGCGGACCGCGCTGCGGGTCATGGCCGGCCCGGATGACATCGCCGCCCGTGGTGTCCGCTTTGGGTTGCCGACCTTGGCGGAGCCGTCCCTGAAGGGCTTGAAGGTGGCGGTTTGGCCGGATGATCCCGTAGCACCCGTCGAAGCCGAGGTGCGGCAGCGTGTGGAGCAGGTTGCTGCTGTCTTCCAGGATGGCGGCGCTGTGGTGGATTTCGAAGCGCGACCGGCCTTCAGCGCCGAGCACAGCCACCGAACCTACCAAAACCTGCTGTGGGCCACCATGGCGGCGCGGATGCCGGAGGCGGACTACGAGCGCCTCAAGCAGCAGGCCGCCACCCTGCCGGCCGAGGACGACAGCGAAGCCGCCCGCGTGGTGCGCGCCCAAGTATCCTCCTTCAAGATGTGGAAGCAAAACGACGAGCAACGCGCCCAGCTGCGCTGGAAGTGGCATCAGTTCTTTCAGGACTACGATCTATTGCTGACCCCCATCACGGCCACTGCCGCCTTTCCCCATGACCATCGGCCCTTCGGCAAGCGCACCCTGCAGGTGAATGGCGAACCCAGACCCTATTTTGAGCAGCTGTTTTGGGCCGGGCTGACCTGCGGCGTCTATCTTCCGTCCACCATCATTCCCACCGGGTTGAATGATGCCGGGCTACCCATCGGTGTGCAGATTGCCGGGCCGGAGTACGGGGATCTGCTCACCATCGGCACCGCCAAGCTGTTGGAGGGGGCCGGCTTCCACTTCACGCCGCCGCCAGGCTACTCGGATTAGCGGCTTGCGGCTGCAGCGGGCGGAGTTTGCCCATGCTTAGCGCCGGCAATCGGCGTACGGTCCTTTGCTGCCTTGAGGCGGCCCTTGGTCGGGACTGATGCCGGCTCGACGACGATGCTCCCATGCAAACCACGGCTGTCGCGCACCCGAACATCGCGCTGTTGAAGTATTGGGGCAAGCAGGACGCTCCCGGCAATCTGCCGGCGACGCCGTCCCTGTCCATCACTTTGGACAGCTTGACCACCACCACCACCGTTGCGGAGGCGGACTTCGATCAGTTCCGCCTCAACGGACAGGTGGTGGCGGACGCCAAGGTGCTGCGCACCCTCGCGAGCTGGCGGCGGCACCACCCCATACCTCCCTTGACCATCACCAGCCACAATAACTTCCCCACCGCCGCTGGCTTGGCCTCCTCCGCCTCCGGCTTCGCCGCCTTGGCGACAGCGGTGGATGCCCATTGCGGGTTGGACTTAACCCAGGTGGAGAGGTCCGAACTGGCGCGGCGCGGCTCCGCCTCCGCAGCCCGCTCCATCCACGGCGGCTTCGTCATCTTGCGGGGGCCGGATTGGCAGGCGCAGCCTTTGCTGCCTGAAGCGGCTTGGCCCCTGCAGGTCTTCGTGGCCATCACGGCAGCGGGGCCGAAGGCGGTTTCGTCAACCGCAGGCATGGAGCGCTCAAGAACCAGCTCGCCGTACTTCGATGCTTGGGTGGCTTCTGCGGAGGTCGATTTCGCCGCCATGCGGCAAGCGGTTTGCGCACGCGACTTTAATGCCTTGGCGGATCTGGCCGAGGCCAGCTGCCTGAAAATGCACGCCCTGATGCTCAGCAGCCATCCTCCCTTGCTTTATTGGAACGGGGTAACGGTGGAGTGCCTGCAGGTGATCCGCGCACTGCGCGAGGATGGCTGCCAAGTCTTCGCCACGGTCGATGCCGGTCCTCAGGTCAAAGCCGTTTGCAAACTCGACGAGGCGAAGCGAGTGGAGGGGGCGTTGGGGCAGGTCGCTGGCGTTGGGCGGATTTTGCGCGCCGGTCTGGGTCCTGGCGCAGCCCTTCGACAGGGCCGACCCAGGTCGTGTTAGCGGGCATCTGGGGAGCGGGCCTCGTTGGGCGGGTTCTGTCCACTCGCCGTGAACTTGGGGCGACTGCCGGAATGGCCAAGTGTTAATCCACACCTTTTGCCCAGCACGACCAAGGCAATGCCTTGTTGGTGGCCTTGGTCCGTACCCAAGGAAGGCGTTCCCGTGATTGTTGCGCAAGCGCCGGGCAAGGTCGTGCTTTGGGGCGAGTATGCGGTGTTGGCCGGAGCTCCGGCGGCGGTCTTGGCGGTCAACCGCCATGCGGTTTGCAAACTGACGCAAAGCCCAGTGTTTCGCTTTGCTTCCAGCGGCTTTGCGGCAGCGGCGGTGCAATTCGAGCGCCCGCCGTCACGGCCCCCGGAGCGCCAGCCAGCGGCCTTACTGGCTTGGCATGTGCTGGATGGCATCGGTTGGGAACGCCTGCATCCCGCCGCCTTCCATCTTGACAGCGCCGCCTTTTACGGCCGCGGCCGGAAGCTGGGCCTCGGCTCGAGCGCCGCGCTGGGCGTTGCCATTGAGGGTGTCGCCTCTCATTTCGTCGGCGAGGCGCCGAGCTTCGCCCGAGCATGGCGGGCGCATCGGCGCTTTCAGGGCGGGCGCGGCAGCGGCATTGACGTGGCGGCGGCTTTCTTCGGCGGCACCTTGCGCTTTCAGGATGGGCGGGCCAAGCCGCTGGACAAGGCGTTGCCGCAGCTGTGCTTCCTATGGACGGGGGAGAGCGCCAGCACCGGCCGGCGCATCGACCGCTTTGCCCTCTATTTGGACCGAGGAAACCTCGGCGCCTTGGACGAACTCGGCCGCTGTTCGGAGCGGCTCTGCGAAGCGCCGACGCTGCTTGCGCTCCAAGACTATGTCAGCGCCTTGCAGCGCATCGACCGCGATGCCCGCTTGGGCATCTATTCCCCCGCCCATCGGCGAGCGGAGCGGATCGCTGACGGCTATAATCTTGCCTACAAGCCCTGTGGCGCCGGCGGCGGGGACATCGGCGCGGTGTTCGCCGAATCCGTCGACCGGCTGCAGGCATTCAAGGCCGCCGCTGCCGCGGCGGGGTTGACCGTTCTAAATTTGGAGACGCAACCTGATGGCATCAGAGTCCGCGCCTGAACGCAGTTCGCGCATTCCGAAGTTCTTCCGCATGAGCGTCGCCGAACGCATTGACGCCCTGCATCAGCGCGGCCTTTTGGGTGGCAACGACATCCGCTTGCTGGCCAGTGGCGGGCACGGGCTGCCGGTGCCGGTGGCGGACAAGATGATCGAGAACGTGGTGGGCGTATTCGGGCTGCCGTTGGGGTTGGGGCTGAACTTCCTCATCAACGGGCGCGACTATGTGGTGCCCTTGGTGGTGGAGGAGCCTTCCATCGTTGCTGGCCTTTCTGGTGCCGCCCGCATCGTTCGGTTGGGCGGCGGCTTCAGCGCCGAAAGCACGGATCCCGTGTTGATCGGCCAAGTCCAAGTAGTGGGCGCAACGGACCCGGAAGCCGCCCGAGAGAACCTGCTGGAGGAAAAGGAGGCCATTCTGGCCTTGGCCAACAGCCTGCATCCAAAGATGGTGGCCCGGGGTGGCGGTGCCCGGGATGTGGAGGCGTTTGTCCACTGGGGGCCGAGGGACGGCGCCGGCATGGTGGTGCTGCACCTGTTGGTGGACACCCGGGACGCCATGGGTGCCAACTTGGTCAACACCATGTGCGAAGGCGTCGCTTCCCTAGTGGAGACCATCACTGGCGGCAAGGTGTTCCTGCGCATCCTCTCCAACCTGACGGATCGGGCGATTGCCCGGGCTGAGGTGTGCATCCCGGTGCAGAACTTGGCGGGCAGGAACTACAGCGGCGAGGAGGTGCGGGACGGCATCGTGCTCGCCAGCGACCTAGCCTTGGTGGACCCCTACCGGGCCACCACCCACAACAAGGGCATCATGAACGGCGTCGATGCCGTGGCCATCGCCACCGGCAACGATTGGCGCGCCCTCGAGTCCGCCGCTCACGCCTACGCCGCCCGCAAGGGGCGCTACAGCGCATTGACCCAGTGGCGCTGCAACGCGGCGGGAGACTTGGTGGGGGAGATCGAAATGCCCATGAAGGTGGGCACCAAGGGTGCCTCCTTGGAAACCAACCCCAGTGTGCGCATCAACCATCGGATTCTCGGCGTGCAGTCCGCCACCGAGCTTGCCGAGGTGATGGCGGCGGTGGGCTTGGCGCAGAACTTCGCCGCCCTGCGGGCGCTTTCCACCGATGGCATTCAGCAGAACCACATGACCCTGCACGCCCGCAGCGTCGCCAGTTCCGCCGGGGCGTCGGCGGAGATCTTCGATCAGGTGGTGGATGCGTTGATCGAAAGCGGTGAAATCAAGGTCTGGAAGGCCCAGGCGATCATTCGCAACCTGTCGCGCAATATCGTCAGCCCGCAGGATGCGCCGCGCAGCTCCGCCTGCGGCAAGCTAATTCTGCTCGGCGAGCATGCCGTGGTCTATGGCCGTCCGGCCATTGCGCTGCCCGTCCATCTGGCCGTGGAGGCGCATGTTCATGAGGGGGGCGAGGGGGTGCAGCTCATCATCCCCCGCTGGGGCCTCGAACAGCGCGTTCGGCCCGACCAAGCGCCGGGGGTTAGCAGCATCATGACCACCATTCTGCGGTCCCTTGGCTTGGCGGGACGCTCCATGCTCATTGAGGTGATGCCGCATCTGCCAAGGGCTATGGGCCTTGGCGCCTCGGCCGCCTTGGCCGTGGCGGTGATCCGCGCCATCAGCGACGCCTTCAACCTGCGCTTGACCGACGACTTCATCAACCAATTGGCGTTCGAGTGCGAAAAGGCCGCTCACGGCACCCCGTCCGGGATAGACAACACGGTGGCCACCTACGGCAATGCGGTGCAGTACCAAAATGCCGGCCAGCCCCGCTTCCAGGAACTTCGCATCGCCGAGCCTCTGCCCTTGGTGGTCGGCATGACCGGCAAGGAAAGCCTAACGGCGCAGACCGTCGCGCAGGTGCGCACCGCTTGGGAAAGCTGCCGGGAGCGCTACGAGGGCATCTTCGACCAAATCGCCGACTTGACTGATGCCGGCGCCGACGCCATCGCCAGCGGGAACTTTGCGGAACTCGGCCAGCTCATGAACCTATGCCACGGCTACCTGAACGCCTTGCAGCTATCCACCCCGGAATTGGAGGCGTTGATCCACATCGCCCGGAACCACGGCGCCCTGGGCGCTAAGCTGACCGGCGGGGGTGGGGGCGGCTCCATGGTCGCGCTGTGCCCGGACAGTCAGGAGGAAGTGGCCCAGGCCATGCAGGCCGCTGGATTCAAAACCTTGCAAATGACGGTGCGCGAATGAACGAGATGACCGCCTTGGCCGGGCGCTATCGCTACACCCCCGGCACGGGGGTCCGAGACTATCCCACCAGCGTCAACCTGTTTCAGCGGCCCAAGGAGGTGCTGCGCGATCGGGTGAGCACCCTCGGCAAGCTGCAGCAGAAGTTGTACGCCGAGCATCGCAATTCCCTGTTGCTGGTGTTTCAAGGCATGGATGCGGCCGGCAAGGACAGCACCATCAAGCACGTCACCAGCGGCGTCAATTCGCAAGGCTTCATGGTCTATAACTTCCGCCAGCCCACCTATAAGGACATTGAGCACAGTTACTTGTGGCGCTATTGGCGGGCCATGCCGGAGCGGGGGCGCATCGGCATCTTCAACCGCTCGCATTACGAGGAGGTGCTGGTGGTGCGGGTGCGTCCGGAAATCCTTGAAGCCCGCCGCCTCGCCCAGAAGAAGTTCGATGACCGTTTTTGGCGCAACCGCTTTCAGGAAATCCGCGCCTTGGAGCGGCACCTTGGGGAAAACGGCACCAAGGTGGTGAAGTTCTACCTCAACCTGTCCAAGGACGAGCAGAAAAGGCGCCTGCAAAGGCGGCTTGAGGATCCGGAGAAGTACTGGAAATTCGACCCCAGCGACATTGAGGAGCGCACCCTTTGGGACGCCTACCTGCACGTCTATCAGGACGCCATTTCCGCCACCCACACCGAGGACGCCCCTTGGTATCTGGTGCCGGCGGACGACAAGGGCACCATGCGGGCCATCGTCGCCTCCATCATCGCCAGCGAACTGACGGCGCTGGACCCGCAATTCCCCGAACCCACCGCTGAGCAGTTGGCGAAGATCAACTGGGCTAAGGAGCAGCTGGCGGCGGAGACGGATTGACCACCACCATTTGTTGCCAAAACCGCTTGTCAGGGCGGTTTGACTGAGCTGGCTTCGGGATTAAGGTGCTTGATCGCTCAATATGGGGCCGCGCAACAGGCGAGCAATGAGGGGCTGCGGGGCATGGAGCAAATTGGCGAATACCGTATTCCCGCTGAGCGTCAGGCGGTTTGGCGGGCGCTCAACGATCCGGCGATGCTGAAGTGCTGCATTGACGGGTGCATGTCCATGGAAAGGCGGGGGGCAGGTGAGTTCGCCGCCGTGGTCAAGGCTAGGGTGGGGCCCTTGCACGCCACCTTCAACGCGGTGCTTCGTCTTGCCGACTTGCGGCCGCCCGAAGGCTACAGCATCCACATAGAGGCCAAGGGCGGGCCAGTGGGTGTGGGCAAGGGTAGGGCCGAGGTTACCCTGGAAGCGGACGGCGGCGTCACGGTGCTGCGCTACAAGGCCAGCGCCGAGGTGGGCGGGCGGCTGGCGCAGGTTGGTTCACGGCTGATCGACGGCGCCGCCCGCAACATGGCGGAGAGATTCTTCGCCGCCTTTAAGGCGAAGATGAGCACGGGGACGGGTCGCTTGGCCGTTGACGGTGGTGCATAGTCGGTTGCCGAACTTGGGGAAACGCCGCACGAAAAAAGGGCCTCCCGGCAGGGCCAACCCAGATCCTGTGAACAGACACTAGTTTGCGGGGAGTAGTACACTTGGCCATGTTCGAGCAGGGGTTTTGGCGGCATTGAACAAGCACATCCACCTAAGGGTCAACGGCGTCAGCCATGCGCTGGAGGTGCCGGCCAACATGCTGCTGGTGGAGTTGCTGCGTCAACGGCTGCGGCTGACCGGTACCCATGTCGGTTGCGACACCTGCCAATGCGGTGCCTGCACGGTGCATTTGGACGGGCGGGCGGTGAAGTCCTGCGCTCTGTTCGCCGTCCAGGCGGATGGGTGCCGCGTTTGCACCATAGAAGGCATCGGCGGGCCGGGCGGCCTGCATCCCATGCAGGAGGCGTTTCGGGACTGCCACGCCCTGCAGTGCGGTTTCTGCACGCCGGGGATGATCATGCGGGCCATCGATCTGGTGGAGCGTTCCGATGGCCTTGACGAGCAAGCGGTGCGGGAGGGCTTGGAAGGCAACCTCTGCCGTTGCACCGGCTACCACAACATCATCAAGGCGGTGCTGCAAGGCCAGGAAGCGATGGAGGCCGACGATGACTGAGGCTACTGGCATTGGCGCCGCCGTCAAACGCCGGGAGGATCTGCGCTTCATCACCGGCGCCGGCACCTACACCGATGACCTGAATCAGCCTGGACAGGCGTACGCCGTGTTCCTGCGCTCCCCCTACGCGCGTGCCAAGGTCGGCGCGGTGGACGGCTCTGAAGCTCTGGCGGTGGATGGCGTGTTGGCGGTCTATACCGGCCAGGACACGTCGGCGGACGGCTTGGGGGACCTACCCTGCGGCTGGCTGGTCAAATCCAAGGACGGTTCCGACATGGTCTCTGCGCCCCATCCCCCCTTGGCCGTCACCCAAGTCAACTACGTGGGGGAACCCTACGGCTTGGTGGTGGGCGAAACGCTGGCGGTGGCGCGGCGGGGCGCGGAGCTGGTGAACACGGAGTTCATCGAGTTGCCGCCGGTGGCGGTGCTTGGCGGTGCCGCGCGGGCCGACCCCATACACGAAGGTTTAGCCGGCAACTTGGCCTTTGATTGGGAATTGGGCGACCAAGCAGCCACCGATGCGGCCCTGGCCGGGGCGGCCCATGTCACCGCCTTGGAGTTCGCCAACAACCGCTTGATTCCCAATGCCTTGGAGCCGCGCGCGGCGCTGGCCCAATATGATGCCGTGAGCGGCGAATACGTCCTGCGCACCACCAGTCAGAACCCCCATCTGGAGCGGCTGGTTTTGTCCGCCTTCGTGCAGATCGGGCCGGAACATAAACTGCGGGTGATCGCACCGGACGTCGGCGGCGGCTTCGGCTCCAAGATCTTCATCTACGCGGAAGAGACCGCGGCGCTCTGGGCGGCGGCCAAGGTCGGGCGGCCCATCAAGTGGACCGCTGAGCGCAGCGAATCCTTCCTTTCGGACGTCCATGCGCGCGACCACCTCACCCGGGCCGAACTCGGCTTGGATGCTGACGGCAAGTTCGTGGGCTTAAGGGTGCGCACCACGGCCAATCTGGGTGCCTACCTGTCCACCTTCGCTTCGGCTGTGCCCACCTTTTTGTATGGCACCCTCCTGTCCGGCCAGTACAGGACGCCGAACATCCACGTGCAAGTGCAGGGCGTTTACACCAACACCGCGCCAGTGGATGCCTACCGGGGGGCCGGCCGCCCGGAGGCCGCCTATGTGGTGGAGCGGCTGGTGGAGACCGCCGCCCGGGAACTGGGTTTGGACCCGGCGCAGCTGCGGCGCCGCAACTTCATTCAACCGCAGGACTTCCCCTACCAAACGCCGGTGGCGCTGGTCTATGACACCGGAAACTACCAAGCCGGCTTGGACAGGGCCTTGGAACTGGCGGACTACCCGGGTTTTCCCGCCCGGCGGGCGGCTTCGGAACGGGCCGGCAAGCGGCGCGGCATCGGTCTGTCCTGCTACATTGAGGCCTGCGGCTTGGCGCCCTCGCAGTTGGCCATCTCCCTCGGCGCCGGGGTGGGTCTGTATGAGAGCGGCGAGGTACGGGTCAACCCCACCGGCTCGGTCACGGTCTTCACGGGCGCCCACAGCCACGGCCAAGGCCATGAGACCACCTTCGCCCAAGTGGTTTCCGACCAGCTGGGCGTCCCCTTCGACAGCGTCGAGGTGGTGCATGGGGACACCGGCCGCGTGGAGTTCGGCTTGGGCACCTACGGCTCCCGCTCCTTGGCCGTGGGCGGCTCCGCCTTGGTGAAGGCATCGGAGAAGGTCATCGCCAAGGGCAGGAGGATTGCCGCCCATCTGATGCAGACCACGCCGGACAACGTGGCGTTCCAGGACGGCGCCTACCGCAGCGGCAACCAGCAGAAGACCATCCAAGAGGTGGCCTTCGCCGCCTACGTCCCGGCGGACTACCCGGAGGACTTGGAGCCGGGCCTGTCGGAAAAGGCGTTTTACGATCCGAAGAACTTCACCTATCCGGCAGGCACCCACATCGCCGAGGTGGAGGTCGATACGCAGACCGGTGCCATTGAACTGGTCAACTTCGTGGCGGTGGACGACTTCGGCCGGATCATCAACCCCATGATCGTCGATGGCCAGGTGCATGGCGGCATCGCCCAAGGCGTTGGCCAAGCCCTGTTGGAGCACGGCGTCTATGACGAGCAGGGCCAGTTGCAGAACGGCTCCTACATGGACTACTGCCTGCCCCGGGCCGATGACCTGCCCAGCTTCCTCACGGATCTGACCGCCACCCCTTGTGACCACAACCCCTTGGGGGTGAAGGGTTGTGGGGAGGCCGGGGCCATTGGCGCTCCGGCGGCGGTGGTCAACGCCGTCACCGATGCACTCGGCGTGCGCGACATCGCCATGCCAGTGACCTCGGAGCGGGCATGGCGGGCGCTTCAGGGAGTTGCGGGTGAAGGCGTTTGACTTTCGGGAACCCAACGCCCCGGCTGAGGCGAATGGGCTGCGCGAGCGGGTTGCCGGAAGGAACTTGCGGTGCCAGCCGACGCTTGCCGTCTTGAAGCAGGGCGAGGCGCGGCATCGAAGGGTTACCGAGGAGGTTTCGTAGATGCAGCCGTTCAACTACCTCAAACCCTCCACTTTGACGGAGGCGGCGGCCCTCCATCGGCAGGCGGATGAGCCGGTTTACCTGTCCGGCGGCCAGACCCTGATTCCGGCCATGCAGCAACGGTTGTCTGCACCGAGCGACCTGATTGACCTGTCGGGCATTGCCGAACTCAGCGGCATCCAAGCGGCCGACGGCGCGATCCGAATCGGCGCCTTCACCCGCCATGCGCAGGTGGCGGAATCGGCTGCGGTGCGCTCGGCCATCCCCGCCCTGGCGCGCTTGGCCGGACGGATCGGCGACGCCCAGGTGCGCAACCTCGGCACCCTCGGCGGTTCCCTGGCCAACAACGACCCGGCGGCGGACTATCCGGCGGCGGTGCTGGCCTTGGGCGCCACTGTGCATACCGACCAGCGGGCCATCGCCGCGGAGGACTTTTTCCAAGCCTTCTTCGAGACGGCCCTCGACCATGGCGAAGTCATTAGAGCGCTGGAGTTCCCTAGGCCACGCCGGGCCGCGTACCGGAAGTTCCCCAATCCGGCGTCCCGCTACGCCGTGGTCGGCGTGATGGTGGCCGAATTCGACGACGGTGTGCGCGTCGGTGTCACCGGCGCCGGCCCCTGCGCCTTCCGGGCGCATGGCCTTGAGGAAGCCCTGAACGCCAGCCTAAGCCCGGATGCCTTGGATCGAGTGGAGATTCCGCACGAGGATTTCAACCGCGACCTGTACGCCTCCGCCGAATACCGCGCCCAGCTCGTCAAAGTGATGGCGATGCGGGCGGTGAGGGACCTGTTCGACCCCTAATGCGCCGTCGCCTAAGCAAGCTCCCATCGGGTGGTCCTCTCTCTGCGCCGGGCTAAGCGCATGCTCACAAGGACCTGTGCGCCGCCTGTAGCAGCTTGAAGCCGCGCAGATCGCCCATCAGGCTGCTCTCCATGCGGTTCATCACATAGGAAACGCACATTCGGGCGTCCTGGTCGAGCACTGCTGTGGAGCCGCCCCAGCCGCCCCAATAGGCGATGTGCTCGTTGGGGCCCATGGGCAGCAAGTCCGTGGTGATGCCGTAGCCCATGCCGAACTTGATCGGGACGCCCAGCACTAAGTCCTTGCCGAAGGTTTGCGCGTCGAAGATCGCTCGGCATCCGGCTTCGGACATCAGCCGTTTGCCGTTGGCGCTGCCCAGATTGGCGGCCAGAGTCTGCACCGCCACCACGGAGCGGGCGTTGCCGTGGCCATTGGCGGCGGGAATTTCCGCCGCCCGCCAAGCTCTGCTGGCGGCGGCCTTGGCGAGTATGGAAGGGTTGGCGAAGGTACGGGCGGCGATGGAACCCGGCGCCGCTTGGCCGCCCGGCGCCGGCTTGGGCGGAACCAACTGGCCGATGCGCTGATCATGCTCCGGGCCGATGCCGATGTGGAAGTCCGCGCCCAAGGGTTCCGCCAGTTCCCGGCGGAAGAAAGCGCCGAGGGTCTGGCCGGTGATGCGCCGCACCACCTCGCCGATCAGGTGCCCTTGGGTGATGGCGTGGTAGCCGCTGCGGGTGCCGGGTTCCCACCAAGGCGCTTGGCGGGCCAGGGCGGCGGTCATCTTCTCCCAGTCGTAAACGTCCTCTTCGGACATGGGTTCGTCCATGCCGGAGAGGCCGGCGGAGTGGCTGAGGAAATGCCGCACCTGCACCCCGTCCTTGCCGTTTTGCGCAAACTCCGGCCAATAGGTCTTGACCGGAGCGTACAGGTCCAGTTCGCCCCGGTCCACCAGCAGCAGGAGGGTCAGCGCCGCCATGGTCTTGGTGGTGGAATAGACGTTGACAATGGTGTCCCGCTGCCAAGGCAGGGTGCGCTTGCGGTCCCGGTGGCCGGCCCAGAGATCCACCACCATCTCCCCCGCCAAGCTGACCGCCACCGACGCCCCCACGTCGCCGCGCTGCGCAAAGTTCTCCGCAAACACCTTCCGCACGCCGGCGAATTGGGGGTTGCAGAAGCCGTGAATTTCCAAGGGTTCTCCTCCAAACGGGGCCATCCCCAAATCGCCGGTGCCGATTGATGATGGAAAAGGATGCCTCAATCCATCTTGTTTTGCATGGGCGGTGGGTTGTGCAATGTGTCGCCATGTTAGCGGCCTTTCATGACCGTTGGGGAAACCCGACAAGGCAGCCGGCTTGGGCGGTGACAAGAAAAGCAGCGTCCGGCGCCCACCCTCAGACCGCTCGCCGGCATCGCTTTTCCGCGAGTGCGGCCTGCCGTGTTAGCCGAGGCTTGGCTTGCCCCATTGACCTACAATGGAGCGGTTTCCCCACGCGATTAAGATGGGGGTTGGCGGCCGCCTGTCGGATTTGCCGGTGTGGGGCGGCCTGCGCGCCAGTTGGGTCTTGGCGAACCTCTTGAACGGCCAGCATGAGCTACGACTGCATCATCAAATCGGGGTTGATCTACGATGGCGGCGGCAATCCGCCCTACGCCGCCGACCTCGCCATTCGGGACGACCGCATCGCCTTGATCGGCGGTCTCGAAGCCGCCAAGGGCCGGCGGGTGATCGACGCTGGCGGGTTGGCTGTCGCGCCTGGCTTCATCAACATGCTCAGCTGGGCGGCGGTGCCGCTGATGCTCGACGGCCGCAGCCTCAGCGACATCCGCCAAGGGGTCACTCTGGAGGTCTTTGGCGAAGGCCACTCCATGGGGCCGCTCAACGCCGACATGCGGCGGGCGATGGCCGGCGAAGGCACTGGGTTCGATGTGGACTGGACCACCTTGGGCGGGTTTTTGGAGCGCTTGGAAGGCAAGGGCATTTCCCCCAACGTCGCCTCCTTCGTCGGCGCCACCACGCTGCGCATACATGCGCTGGGCTACGCAAACCGGCGGCCAACGGCCCGGCAACTGGCCGACATGCAGGGCTTGGTGCGCATCGCCATGGCGCAAGGCGCCCTCGGCGTCGGCGCGGCCCTCATCTACGCACCGGCCGCCTATGCGGACACCGCGGAGTTGACTGCGTTGGCCCAGGCCGCCGCTGAATTTGGCGGCCTGTACGCCTCCCACCTGCGCAGCGAGAGCGACCGGCTGCTCGAAGCCGTTGACGAACTGATCGAAATTGCGGAGATCAGCGGCGCCCGGGCGGAAATCCACCACCTGAAGATGGCCGGCGCCGGGAATTGGGATAAGTTTGATGCGCTGGTCGCCCGCGTGGAGCAGGCTCGCGCTCGGGGCCTTGGCGTCACCGCCAACATGTACACCTACACCGCCGGCGCCACCGGGCTGGATGCCGCCATGCCGCCCTGGGTGCAGGAGGGTGGTTTCGAGGCTTGGGCGCAGCGCCTGCGCAACCCCGAAATCCGCGCCCGCCTCGCGGTGGAGATGGCCGCCCCTGCGGACGATTGGGAGAACCTGCTGCTTGCCGCCGGCGCCGAAGGCGTCTTGTTGACGGGCTTTCGCAACGAGCGCCTGCGCGCCTACTTGGGCAAAACCCTAGCCGAAGTTGCCAAGTTGCGGGGCACCACGCCCGAGGAAGCCGCCATGGACCTAGTGGTCGAGGACGGCAGCCAAGTCAAGGCGGTGTATTTCCTGATGTCCGAGGAGAACGTCGCCAAGGGCGTCGCCCTGCCCTGGGTGAGCTTCTGCTCCGACGCCCGCTCCATCGCCGCCGAGGGCCGCAACCTCAAGGCCAGCGCCCACCCTCGAACCTACGGCAACTTCGCCCGCCTGCTCGCCAAGTACGTCCGCGACGAACGGGTGCTGTCCTTGGAGGCGGCCATCCATAAGCTCACCAAGCTGCCGGCCAGCAACCTGCGCCTGCGCGGGCGCGGCGAACTCAAGCCCGGCCACTTCGCCGACCTAGTGATCTTCGACCCTAACCGCATCCAAGACCACGCCACCTTTGCCGAACCCCACCGATACGCCACCGGCGTCCACCACGTCTTCGTCAACGGCCAACAGGTGTTGGCCGAGGGCGAACACACCGGCGCATTTCCAGGCCGCTTCGTCCGCGGCCCCGGCTGGACGGGCTGGCGTTAGGGCGTTCTTTTCGTTGCGTTGAACAGCCTCCTCAACCAGACCCGGTAGGCACCTCGTTGAACGGAATGCCCTTGTCCAGCCGTGGCTCCTGAGGCATCCCAAGCACTCGCTCGGCGATGATGTTGGCCATGATCTCGTCGGTGCCGCCGGCGATGCGCAGGCCGGGGATGGCCATGTACATGTCTTGGAACAAACCGCCGTCCGGGGAGAAGTCCTCGTCCCAGACGGCGCCGGACATCTCCATCAGGTCCATGGCGAAGGAAGCCATGTCTTGGGTCATGGGCGCCCCCACGAGCTTGCCGATGGAGTTCTCCGGCCCCGGTGTCTCCCCCCGGGAGACGGCGCTCAAGGCGCGGTAGCCGGTGTACTTCAGACCGGCCCGCTGGCAGTGCCAGTCCGCGATCTTGGCCCGCACGGCGGGGTTTTCGATGGCTGGCCTGTCGTCTAGGGTGAGGGTCTGCGCCAGCCGCAGCAGGGCCTTGAAGTCTCCCCCTGCGTTGCCGCCGCCGATGGAAAGGCGCTCGTTCATCAGGGTGGTGATGGAGACCTGCCAGCCTTGCCCTACGGCGCCGAGGCGTTGGCTGTCCGGGATGCGCACGTCCGTGAAATAGACCTCGTTGAAGTTGGAATCCCCGGAGAGCTGCTTGATGGGCTTGGTCTCGACCCCTGGGGATCTCATGTTCAGGAAGAAGTAAGTCAGCCCCTTGTGCTTGGGCACGTTCGGGTCCGTGCGCACCACCAGGATGCCGTAGTCCGAATAGTGGGCGCCGGAAGTCCAGATCTTCTGGCCGTTGATGATCCAGTCATCGCCGTCCTTGTCCGCCTTGGTGCGCAGGGCCGCCAGGTCCGAACCGCCGGCCGGCTCGCTGAACAGCTGACACCAGATGTCCTCGCCGCTTGCCAATCTTGGCACGTAACGCCGCTTTTGCTCCTCCGTGGCCCAAGCCATCAGGGTGGGCGCGGCCATGCCTTGGCCGATGCTGAAGACGGTGCCGGGCAGGTTGGGGTACTTGCTCTCCTCCTGGTTCCAGATGACCTGCTCGATGGCGGTGGCGCCGCGCCCGCCGTATTCCTTGGGCCAGCGGATGCAGGCCCAGCCGGCGTCGAACTTGCGCTTCTGCCACAGCTTGGCCTGCTCAATGAAGCCTAAGCCGCCGAGCTCCTCCGCCGTGGGCGCGTTGTCCTGCAGCCAGCTCCGCGCTTCGGAGCGGAAGGCGGCTTCGGCTGGGGTGTCGTTGAAGTCCATGCGTTGTCCTCTGTTGCAATTCCGTGATTTCCCGATTCTCGATGAATATCCGCGTCTGGCGGAAGCCTCCAAATGCCGAAGAACGAAAACCAGCGCTGGGCTGCCAAACGGAGCGCGTCTGGCGCACCGCCCGCATGATCCGCAAAGCCCCGGCCATGCGTCCCTTATCCTTGCCTGCAAGTTGGCCGCGGCCCCTGCGCCTACGCGGCGTTGCTCTGCTCCAACGCCCGCACCAGCTTGTCCTGCCATTGCACTTCGCTGCCGATGTTCACGGAAAGCAGCTTGGCCCGCCGGTAGTGGAACTGACAGTCGAATTCCCAGGTGTAGCCCATGCCGCCGTGGGTCTGGATGTTCTCCTTGGAGGCGTAGTAATAGGCTTGGCTGGCGGAAACCCGGGCGGTGGCGGCGGCCAGGGGCAGTTCCGGCGCGTTGGCGTTCAACGCCCAGGCCCCGTAGTAGCCGTTGGAACGGGCTAGGGTGTTCTTCACATAGGCGTGCGCCAGCTTGTGCTTGATGGCTTGGTAGGAGGCGATGGGCCGCCCGAAGGCGTAGCGGCCCAGGGCGTACGCCTTGGCCATCTCCAAGGCCGCCTCCGCCCCGCCCACCTGTTCCCAAGCGAACAGCACCGCTGCCCGGTCCAACAACTTCTCCACCAAGGCCCAGCCCTGCCCAGGCGGGCCAAGAGGTTCCGCCGGAGTGTCGGTGAATTCCAGCCGGGCGTGACTGCGGGAGAAATCCAAGGTGCGCTGCGGTTGGATGGACACCCCGTCGGCGTTCAATTCGACCAAGCTGAGGCTGGCCCCAGCGCCGCCGTCGGCCTTGCTGACCACCACTGCGATGTCCGCCACGTCGCCATCGGCGACGGCCGCCTTGGCACCGTTCAGAACGCCGCCATCCGCCGTCGTCTGCAGATTCGTCGCCGTGGTGCGCCCTGGCCCTTCGGCCATGGCGAAGGCGCCGATGGTCTCACCGCCGGCCAGCTTCGGCAGCCATTTCTCCTTCTGCGCCCTGCTGCCGGTCAGCAGCAGGGCCTCGGTGGCCAGATACACGGAGGATGAAAAGGGCACAGGCGCAACCGCCCGGCCCAACTCCTCGGCGATGACCGCCAACTCCAAATAGGAGAGCCCCAGCCCGCCGAATTCCTCCGGTATGGCGGTGGCGGTCCACCCCAATTCGGCAATCTTTTCCCACAGCGCCCTATCGGTGGGCTCGTCCCCATCCAGCACCGCCCGCACCTTGCTCATGGGACAGTGTGTGCCCAAGAATCCCCGCGCCTGATCGCGCAACAGGTTCTGCTCATCCGAGAACTCAAAATTCATGTCGGTCTCAGTTTTTGTTGGTCTGAAGGCGCAATTGTGTACGCTATGGGGAGAAAAGCCAATGTGGTGGGCCCTTTGCCCGCAGCCCGCTGAGCGGCTGGCGCAGGCTAGGCGCCGTCGTCCTCAACCTCCCCCGGGGCAGGGGGGCGGGGAAGCCGTGGCCGGGCCTCGGCGATGGCGCGACCAAGAAAGGGCAGGGCGGCCTCGACGGCCGCTAAGCGGATATCCATGGATTCCAAGCGGACCTCCACGCTGCGCAGCCGGGCGTCCAAGTGCCGCACGTCCTCCCGGAGGTCGATGATCTCGGCCTTCAGGTCGTTCCTCAGAGTACTGAGGTCGGCGCGAAACTCGGTGCGCAAGTCCGTGTGCAGCCTGTCCATTTGCGCCAGCACATCAGTGCGCAGGGCTTGTTGGTCGGTGTGCAGGGCCTGCTGGCCGGCTTGCAGTTTGTCGATGTCCGCCCGTACTTCGGCCCGCAGAGTTCTTTGCCCAGCCTCCAGCCTGCCGATGTCCGCCTGCACTTCGGTGCGCAGATTGTAGAACCCCGTTTGCATCAATGCGCCCACCGCCACGACAACGGTCAGGATGGCGATTGTTTGGCCGTTCAGCCAAGTTGGCAGCTTGGTCTTCATGTTGGATTCAGCGGTCATGACGGGCCTGCGCACCAATGCAAAACGGAGACTCTGCCTCATCCGCAGAAGGCATCGTAGCAGACAAAGGCGCTTATTTGCGTAGGAAAAGGCCGCTTTGGCGCTGCCTGCATCCTCCCACAGGAACGCAGATTTCTCTGCTTGGCCGATAGTGCGCCGGCCTACAGCAAGGAGCAGGACCTTCAGGCGCGGTTCTTCGTTCAGAATGGCTGACGGGCAGGTTCCTTGGGCGGGTAAACTAGCGGCATGGCCACACAGACCCTAGATTTCGCAAAGTTCGGCTTCCTGCGGGCGGCGGCGGTGGCGCCGGTGGTGCATATCGCCGACCCGCTGGCCAATGCGGCCGAGGCGATCGGGCATCTCGAGCGGCTGCACGGGAAAGGCGTCTCCCTGGCGCTATTCCCGGAGCTCAGCGTCACCGGCTACACCGCGGAGGATCTGTTCTTCAACGCCGGCCTGCTCAACGAGGCCCAGGAGGCGCTGGCCTTAATCGCCGGGTGCGGCAGCCCCATCACCGCGGTGGTTGGCGCCCCTTGGGTCAGCCCGGACAGCCGCCTGTTCAACTGCGCCGCCATCATCAGTGGCGGCCGCGTCGTCGGCATGGTGCCCAAGATCGCCATCCCCAACCACGGAGAGTTCTACGAGCGGCGCTGGTTCGCCTCGGGGTGGGGGGTGGATCTGGCGGTGGATTCGGCCCTCGGCGTCTTCCGCGTCTGCCCCAACCAAATCTTTCAGATGGGCGACTACCGCTTTGCCGTGGAGCTTTGCGAAGACCTTTGGGCGCCGCAGCCGCCGGGTGCCGGGCACAGCCTAGGCGGCGCGGAATTGTTGTTGAACCTCTCGGCCAGCAACGAACTGGTGGCCAAGGCGGAGCAGCGCCAAAGCTTGGTGCGCATGGCCAGCCGTAGTTGGGTGTGCGGCTATCTGTACGCTGGCGCCGGCATCACCGAATCCACTAAGGACCTAGTGTTCGGCGGCCATCTGCTGGCGGCGGAGAACGGCGTCCTGTTGGCGCAGAGCGAGCGCTTCGCCGCCGGTGCCGCCGAAATGTTGGTGGAATTCGACTTCGAGCGGCTGCGCCACAACCGGATGCGCAACAAGACCTTCAGCGCCTCGGCTCGGCCGCACGGCCATCATCAGCGCCGGCTCAGGGCGTCGCTGCCGCCCTTGGGCGAACTGCTGCGCAAGGTCCGTCGCCATCCCTTCGTGCCCGCCGACGAGGCCGTGTTCGACGCCCGCGCCCAGGAAATCCTCGCCATTCAGAGCGTCGGCTTGGCACGGCGGATGCAGGCGGCGAAAGTCGATCGGCTGGTGTTGGGCCTTTCCGGCGGGCTGGACTCCACCTTGGCCCTGTTGGTCAGCTTGGACGCCCTCAAGCGCCGCGACCTTGGCCCGCAGAACCTACATGGCCTCTGCTTGCCGGGGCCGGGGACTTCGGAGCACACCCAGGCGACGGTGGCCGACCTGGCCAGCGCCACCGCCATATCCCTGCGGGAGATCTCCATTTCCCCAGCCGTCGCCCAGCACCTGCGGGATCTGGATCATCAAGGGGACGACGACCTGGTGTTCGAGAACGCCCAGGCCCGGCAACGGGCGCAGTTGCTGTTCAACGTCGCCAACCAGGTGGGCGGCCTCTTGGTGGGCACTGGCGACCTTTCCGAGTTGGCCCTCGGCTGGTGTACCTACAACGCCGACCACATGGCCGGCTACAACGTCAACGCCGGCGTGCCCAAGACTTTGGTGTCCTACCTAGTGCGCTGGTACGCCCGCCATCGGGCCGGCGACGATTTGGCGGCAGCGTTGAATCGCGTTCTGGCAACGCCCATCTCCCCGGAGCTGCTGGGGACTGGGAAGGACGGTCCGGTCCAGCACACCGAAGCCATCATCGGCCCCTACGAGCTGCACGACTTCTTCCTTTACCACTACGTCCGCAACGGCTGCTCCGCGGAAAAAATCTTCGCCCTCGCCAACCTCGCCTTCGCCGGCCGCTACCAGCCAACCGAGGTGCGCCGCTGGCTGCGCGTCTTCTTCCAGCGCTTCTTCAGCCAACAGTTCAAGCGCACCACCCTGCCGGCCGGCCCCAAGGTGGGCAGCGTCAGCCTATCCCCCAGGGGCGATTGGCGAATGCCGGACGAGGTTGAGGCGGGCAACTTGCTTGCCGCCATTGACGGTTGGGAGAGTGAATGATGCGGTGGGATGTTGATGGCGGGGGGTCGCATGGGAATTCCCATCAAGTTGTTTGGGGCTGAACGGGAGCTGGACGGATGAAATTGGCGGTTTTCCTGCTGCCCGCTCTGTTGGCCCTTACCGCACCGACAACCGTCGTCGGCCAGCCTTATTGCGGAGAGGAGGGCGTTTGGATGCAAATACTCGGCGCCGGCGGGCCGGAGCTGGATGACGGCGGCGCCGGCTCCAGTTACTTACTTTGGATCGACAACAGGGCGCGTTTGCTGGTTGACGCCGGCCCTGGCGCTTCGGCGCGTTTTGACGAAGCCGGGGCGGCCTTTGCGGACTTGGACGCCCTGGCGTTCACCCAGCTGACGGCCCATCACTCGGCGGACCTATCGGCCTTTCTGGAGGGGTCCCGCTTTCAGGATCGCAACCGTCGCCTGCCGGTGTTCGGCCCCGATGGACGGGGTGAATTTCCCGGCATGACAGCCTTTCTTGAACGCCTGATTGGCGCGGAGGGCCTCTATCCCCACTTGGCGGGCTTGCTGAGGCCGCGGCCGACGAATCGCTCGCCAAGACCCCCTCGTCCGGGCGCAAAGGCCGCGTCGGCACACTCCCCCCAACCCCCATCCGCAAGCAACTACCACGTCAGCCCCACCGACGTGCCGGCTGCTGGCCGTCGCCGTTGGGCCAAGTTCGGCTCCCCGAACCTACGCCTAGCGGCGATGCCGGTGCATCACGGCACCTTGCCGGCGCTGGCTTGGCGGGTGGAGACGGCGGGCTACGCCTTGGTCTTCAGCGGCGATTTCTCCAACCAAAAAAACCTCATGACGGACTTCGCCGTCGGCGCCGACGCCTTGGTGGTCACCCATGCGGTGCCGGAGCACATGCGCGGCGCCGTTCGGGAGCGGCACCTCATCCCCAGCCAAATCGGCCGCATCGCCACCGCCGCCGGTGTGCGCATGGTCGTCCTAGGCCACCGCATGAACCGCACCCAAGGCCGGGAGAGTCAGACCCGCGAAGCCATTGAAGCCCACTACGCCGGCCCGTTGATATTCGCCAACGATCTCGAATGTTGGGGGCTTTAGCCGGCTAAGTTGCCATGCTCAAGACCTGCCGGCGTTCTGGGTTAGGTAGTCCAAGCCCAGCCGGGACATGGCGCGGACGGCGGGAAGCAGGGCGGCCTCATCGACGTAAAAGAAGGGGGAGTGATTGGGGATGGCCTCCTGTTCGGGAATGTCCTCGGGCCGGCCGCCGATGAAGAAGAAGAAGCCGGGTACCTCCTGCACATAGAAGGAGAAGTCCTCCGCGCCGGTGATGCGGTTGGCGATGGCCAGGTTTTCCGGGCCGTAGATGCGCTCCAGGGTGGGGGCCATGGCGGCTGTGAGGTCCGGGTCGTTGTAGGTCACCGGCACGCCTGGGTCGATCTGCACTTCCACCTGTGCGCCCATGCTGGCGCCGATGCTGGTGGCGATTTCCTTGATCTTCCGGTGGATCTGCGCCCGCATCTCCGGGTCGTAGGTGCGGATGGTGCCGCTGAGTTGGGCGCTGTCCGGGATGATGTTGTTGCGCACGCCGCCGTGGAAGGTGGCGATGGTCACCACCGCCGGGGCCTCGGTGAGGTCCACTTGGCGGCTGACGATGGTTTGCAGGGCATTGATGATCTGGGCGCCGGTGACGATGGGGTCCACCCCCGCCCAAGGCCGGGCGCCGTGGGTTTGCTTGCCCTTGATGCTGATTTCCATCCGTTGGGCGCTGGCCAAGGCCCCCCCAGCCCGGTAGTTGGCGGTGCCGGCCAGCCCTCCTTGGGAGATGTGCAGGCCGAAGATGGCGTCCACGTCCGGG
The DNA here is from genome assembly GCA_958296025.1 of uncultured Pseudomonadales bacterium. Lineage (GTDB taxonomy): Bacteria > Pseudomonadota > Gammaproteobacteria > Pseudomonadales > Azotimanducaceae > Azophilus. Next base: position 2,438,671 of record OY282430.1, on the reverse strand, counting down.
TTCTTCAGCACGCCCTGCCGCACCATCAACCGGGCGCCGCCCTCCTCGCCCCTGGGCGCCCCCTCCTCGGCCGGCTGAAAGATGAACTTCACGGTGCCGGACAACTGCTCCCGTAGGCCGCTCAGCACCGTCGCCGCACCCATGAGGATGGCCACATGGGTGTCGTGGCCGCAGGCATGCATGACGCCGACCTCCTGGCCCTCGTAGGTGCTTCGGGCCTTGGAGGCGTAGGGCAGGCCGGTCCGCTCGACCACCGGCAGGGCGTCCATGTCCGCCCGCAAGGCCACCACCGGACCGTCCTTGGCGCCGCGCAGCAGACCGACTACGCCGGTGTGGGCGATGCCTCGGGTGACCTCCAGCCCCAAGCCTTCCAGATGCTTCGCCACCAGTTCGGCGGTTTGGAATTCCCGGTTGGACAGCTCCGGGTGCTGGTGGATGTGTCGCCGCCACTCGATCACCTGCCGCTCCACGGCGGCGGCGGCCTCGTCGATCTGCACCGCGGCGTCTGCGCCCAACGCGGAGGGGCTGGCCAGCAGGGTGCCAAGGAAGCACAGGAACGCCGCGACGCCACGCCGCTTGTTACGCGGCCACAACAGGGGGGCGGGGGTTGTGTGGTTGCTCATTTAAGGTGGTTCCCATTGCAACTTGCTTGTGCGATTCGGGTAGCATACACCGCAGGAAGGCGCAGAGTACGTCAGCCAAGGGCTTGGCAAGCCGGTGCAGCGTTCCCGGAACTGGGCGCATCAAACCGTGGCGCGGCCTAGTCGGCCGCGCTGTCGGCCAAGGGGTCGGAAAAAACCACAGGGGGTTGCCGTGCATCGACAGGAGGGCTGTTTAGGGGCGGAGCCTCGGTTCAGCAGCCGGGTTGGGGCACACTCAGGGAACTAGAGGGACACTAGGGAGCAAGCATGAAATTCGACATCGCCATGACCGATGAACTGCTCGCCACCACCCGCGCCGTGCGCAAGCGGCTGGATTTGCAGCGGCCGGTGCCGCGGGAACTGATCAACGAATGCCTGGAGTTGGCGGTGCAGGCCCCCACCGGCTCCAACGCGCAAGTCTGGCGTTGGCTGGTGGTGGACGATGCGGACAAGCGCCGAGCGCTGGCGCACCTGTACGGCAAGGGTGCGCGGGAATACTTGGCAAGCGCCGCCGACCAAGCCACCACCGACCAGACCAAGCGAGTGTTTGAGTCCGCCCTTTACCTGATGGACCACTTGCAGGAAGTGCCTGTCCACGTCATTCCCTGTGTGCAGGGGCGGCCCCCGGAAGGCGCGCCGATGGTGATGCTCGGCAGCCTGTACGGCTCCATCTTCCCCGCCGTCTGGAGCTTTCAGTTGGCCTTGCGGGCCAGAGGCTTGGGCTCCGCCCTCACCACCTTGCACCTGCTTCACGAACAGGAGGCGGCACAACTGCTGGGCATCCCGGACGATGTGCTGCAAGTGGCCCTGCTGCCGGTGGCCTACACCTTGGGAACGGACTTCAAGCGGGCCAGCCGCCCGCCAGTTGCCAACATCACCCATTGGAACCAGTGGTGAAGGGGCCTTCCAGCCGCCGTTGAGTGCTGCCAGCGGGCAGGGAGGAGCGGACGCTCAGTAGCCTTGGTAGCGCTCGGCCCCGCCGAGTTGGAAGCGCAGGGTGCTCACCACGCCGGAAACCCGACTCGCCGCCCCGTCAATGACCGCCGGCCGATAGCGCCATTGGGCCACGGCGGTCAGGGCGGCGGCGTCGAACAGGCCCGGCGGCCGGGATTCCGCCACCAGCAGATTCTCCACCCGTCCGTCGGCGCTGATGTCGTAGCGCACCTTCACCCAGCCTTGAACGCCGACGGCCTTGGCCTGTTCGGGGTAGGTGGGGCCCACGTCATGGATCAACTGCATCGGCCGGCTGGCGCTTACCGCGCAGCCTTGCAGCAACGCCAACAAGGTGAGGCCGGCGATGGCTGAGGCAGCATGGACGCGCTGGGGGCCGACCTTCAGCTCGGCGCCGCCAACCGTCAGCTCGGCGAAGCTAAAACACAAGCGAGGCTGCCGCCAGCGCAGTTTGCGCCCCGAGGGTTTCCGCAAAATTGCCGGCAACCGATTGCAGTCAAAAGGCATTTCTTCAGGGTACAAGCGGCTTGGCGCAATATCCAGGCTACGGCTTCGGTCCTGCGCAAAGCGGTTCCGTGCTTTCCGATCGTTGCGCAGGTTGACGCAATGGCGCGGGGCGACGCAAGGTTGCTCTGCTGACTTGGGTGTTCCTGTTTGCGGCGGCGTTACAATGCCGCCCATGCACAAGGCCGACCCTGAGCAGCGGAACGAAGGCAGCAAGCGCAAGCCCTACGGCGCTTGGCGGCACATCCTGATGTGGACCATGTTTGGCCTTACATTGGTGATTACGATCGTCATTGTGGTGCAGACCATTTTGCGCACCACGGGCTTCGCCTGAATTGCGGCCGGGCCGCTGTTTAGTCAATGGGCCAGACCTCTGGTCGCACCGCGCCATTCGGTTAGCTTGGAACATCGTTGCGTTGGATGCTCCTCGCCAGCACATCGGCGGCGCAATCCCTGAAGGCCGGTTCCTCCGTTTCCATCGCCTCCAGCAGGCGGAACTGCGTCAGCGCCCGTTCCCGATTCTCGCCAGGGGCGCTGACCTTGAAGTAACGGTCCCCCTGCAGATGGTCGGTGAGTAGGCGGATGCCGAGCATGAAGGCGACGTAGCGGGGTGCGAGGATCAAGTCATCAACATCCGCCCGCACCTCGGCCTCGTCCAGATAGCCTTTGGCCGCCGCTTTGAAGCGTGCCGGCCGCGCCGCTTCGGCCAACGCCGAGCGCACCAAGTCGCCGAACTCCCAAGCCCAGTGCCCCCGCATCAGCGTGTCTAGGTCCAGCACCGCCAGCACCTCGTTTTCGTCGTCGAATATCAGATTGTCCACCTTGCAGTCCCCGTGGATGTAGCCGTTCGGCTGGCGGAGGCGCTCGGCCAGATGGCGCCGGGCGTCGATGAAGGCCGCCAGTTTGGGTTCGGCCTTGGGACCGGCGTCGTAGGCGGCAAGATAGTGGGGCAGTTGCAGGAAGTCGGGGATGACTTCGCGCCGGCCCAGCCCGTCGATGTCCTGCAGCCAGCGGCGGGTGCGCCCGAAAGCCCGCCCGGCGGCCTCTGTCTGGGCGTCGTTTTGCAGGCGGGGCAGGGTGCGCCCTTCAATGTAGGACCATAGCCGCCAGACTTCGCCGTCAAGCTCCGCCCACTGCTGTCCATCGCTGGCCGGAATCAAGGCCGGCGTCCAACCGGGCCGCTTGCGGTTGAGATGGGCGGACGCCGCGGCGACGTTCTTCATGACCAACTGCGGGTCGCGGAAAACCATTCGGTTGATGCGCTGCAAAACCCAACGACTGTTTTTTCCGGCGGACGGTGCGGTGGAAACTTGCGCTAGGTAGGTGTCGTTGATGTGCCCCTTGCCCAAGGGGGTGACCAAGGCGTTCAGGCCCCAGCCGTGGTGCAGGGCTTGTGTTGGAGTCATCTGCGCACCAGCCAGTCCCTGACCATCGGCGCGATGGCGACCAGGTACTCGCCTTGCGGCTCGCTGCCCTTGGCCACCTGCTGCAATGCGGCGAGCGCGCTGATACGCTTTTGCAGACAGTCCAACACGGCCTGCAACACGAGCGCCAGGGCGTGGATTGGCGCAATCAACTCCGGGAGGTAACCGGCCTCCTTGCAGGCGGCCAGCCGCCATTCGCATTCCTCTATGAGCGGTTTGCCGCCCTGAACCAGCAGGTCCCCGAACTTCTTGGCGGCAAAGCTCTCTGGCGGCAGGGCGTCGATGGGACGGTTGAGCGGCGTATCCGCCTGATAGGGCCGTGCGGCTGCCTCGGCGCCTCGGTTGCGGGCCGCCAGCGCCGCTTCGCCGAGCAGCCGCCCGTACCACTTGATCGGCTCAAGCAATGCCACGGCGGGTATTTGCCGCTCGCTAACGCCGAACGCCTGGAGCAGCGCTTGGCTGCGTCCCAGCACATCGACGACGCCGGCCTTCGCCAGCCGCTGCAAGGACGCCTCCAAGGCGGCGGCCAGATCGTCCGGCGCCGGCTGATTGGCCCAGAAACGATCCGCCAAGGCCGGCATCCGCGACCAGAGGCGCACGGACAGCAACTCATCGCCCACCAACTCCGACCAGAGGCAGGCTTCGCCGCCCAGCAGGACCCCGCAACCTGCCGTCTGCGCCGGATGCCGCCAGCCCAGCGTCCACTTCATGGCGGTGGCGACGTGCCGGAAGCGGGCGTCCTCCAGCAAGGCGTCCTCTTGGGCGATCAGGTCCGCTTCGGCGGCGTCTAGCGCATAGGCGTGATGCACATCCGCCGGGTAGAACAGATCCAGGTAGTAGCCGGACGAAAGAATGCATGGATGGCCGGCGGCCAAGGCGCGGCCGCGTGCGGTGGCCCCGCGCCAGGCTTGCACCACGAGGTTTTTGGTCGGCGGCGAATGACTGGCGGACCGGCTCAAGGGCGTTTCGCCTTGGCGTCGCTGCTGTTGTGGCCCGCGAGGTTGAGGGGCGTCGTGCAACAACCGTGCATCTGTTGGGGTGGAGCTGGGTTCCGTTGGGTGTTTCCGCGCCGCTCCGTCCAGCACCTCGTCCCAGCCGATCACTTGCTTGCCGCGGCGACTGGCCAGTTCGGCCACCCGGGCGATGAAATGGGCTTGCAGGGCATCGGTGTCCGCCAGACCGTGCTCGACCATGTAGCCGGCAACTTCCTCGCTCTCCCGCCACCAAGCCGCATCCACCTCGTCGCCGCCAATATGCACGAACGCATCGGGAAACAGGTCCGCCAGTTCGCCTAACAGAATGTCGATGGCCGCATAAACCGCCTCATCGGCCGGGTTCAGCACGGCTTGATGCGGCCCGAACCTCCTGGTGGGCGGCACAGGAGCGCGACGCGGCCCCCATTCGGGATGGGCGCACAGCCAGCTGGTCACATGCCCCGGCATGTCCAGTTCCGGCACGACTCGAATGCTGCGCCCGGCGGCTTCGGCCACCAGAATGCGGAGGTCCCCGGCGCTGTAGCAGGGTTTGCTGGCCAGCCGCGGAAAGGCGGCGCTCGGAAAGCGGAACCCCTGGTCATCGGTCAGATGCAGGTGCAGCACGTTTAGCTTGTGCAAGGCCATGGCGTCCAAGGTGGTGAGCAAGGTGTCCAAGGAGATGAAGCGCCGAGCCGCGTCCACCATTAACCCACGCCAAGGAAAGGCCGGCTCGTCCTTGATTTCCCCGATCGGCAGGCAGCTGTCCCGATCAACCAGTTGCACCAGCGTCGCCAAGGCCCAGTTGACCCCGGCCAAGGTCGCAGCGCAGACCGTCGCCCCTGCAGACGAAATCCGCAGCCGATAGCCTTCGTCGTCACCGAGAGCGGGCGGCCGCTGCCGATCATCGGCCAATTCAATCCGCAAGGGGAAGGTGGGCGCCGCCCCGCCGTTCTGGTGCCCAAGCCACCGATTGGCCCGCTCCAAGGCCTGTGTGCAGCTAGGGCTAAGGACGTCGGCGGCTTTTAGCCGCTTCACCGGAACGCGGTCCCCGGCAAAGTTTGCTCGCCGTGGACGGGGCAGGGGTGCGGAGGGCGTCATGCCGTCAAGGGTACTATGTGGAATGGGTCGGGCAACTCCGAGAAAACAAGAATGCGACGTTTTAGGTTGCTCCGCATGATTTCTTCCGCAGCCTGTTAACCTAGGCGGCATGGAACCACGGGAACGGATGCAGGCGGTGTTGCGGGCGGAGGCGGAGGCCATCCGTGCCGTGCGGGTCACCGATGATTTTGTGCGGGCGGTCGAGGCCATGGCCGCCTGCCGGGGCAAGGTGCTGGCGACCGGCATCGGCAAGGCGGGGCATGTCGCCCGCAAGTTCACCGCCACCCTGTGCTCCACCGCCACCCCGGCGGCCTTCGTTCATCCGGGGGAGGCGGCGCACGGAGACCTCGGCCTGATTGGGCCGGCGGATTTGCTGGTGGCCTTCTCAACCAGCGGCAAGAGCCGGGAGGTGCTGGAGATGCTGGAACTGTCCCGGCGTCTCGGCGTCGCCAAGGTGATTGGCGTCACCTCCCACCCGGACTCGGTGTTGCGGGAACTGTCGGACTGGGTGTTGGACATGGGCATCATTGCGGAGCCCTGCCCCTTGGGTCTGACGCCCAGCGCCAGCACCGCCGTCATGCTGGCCATCACCGACGCCATCGCCTTGGCGCTGATGGAGGTCAAGGGCGTCACTCGCAAGGACTACGGCTTGCGCCACCACGGCGGCTACTTGGGCCGTCAAGCCCGCACGGACAACTTGCCGCGTTAACTGGCGGCTATAGGAGCTTTATTGCAGCGACGATGACGCCTACGGCCACGGACAACATGCCGCCGAAGCGAACTGTGAGGCGCGTTTCCAATTCGGCGAGGTCGGTCTTGGTGGCGACATGAGCCCCAAGCGATGCACTCAACACATCCACGATGGCGTCGGCATGTCCTCATTGAGGCCTGCGCTCTTCAAGGCGCGGGAGGCAGCAAGCGTGTCGAAAGTCGTTGCGGCCACTGCTTGATCCTCGCTCATTTACCAAGATTGCCAGCATACCGAAACAACGACAATGCGCAAGAGTCGGATCGGCAGGATCATTCCAAAGTCGCGCCTGCCAAGCATTGGTGGAACAAGGGGCCTAAATCAACCTTGGTTTTCCATGGACAGGGGGTGTCATAGCTCTTCTAAGGAGGAAATGCAGCGCTTGGGTGGGAGGCGCACTGTCAGTCCGGGGTCAGCAGTAGGCGGTATCCGGCTTCCAGCCTTGCGAAACCGGCGCGGCTGAACAATCTATGCGCCGCGGACTTATTTGGGGGGGCGCCTTGAGCAGTGCAGGGGAGGGCGCTGCCCTTGCCGGCGCTGGTTGGGCTGCGTGAAGTCCTTGGGCACGGCACGGTGATTTCCCGCGCCCCCTTGGTTTCGCAGACGCCGATGGCGTGGCCGAGCAGCCAGCGGCCCAGCCCCCTTTTTCGGTGCGGTGCGGCGACCGCTAAGGCGGTGATGTGGTAGTGGAGGGCGGAGACCTGCTCAAAGGCGTAAACGCCGACCACCTCGTTGTCCAACTTGGCGACGCGCAGCCGCTTCAGAACGGGCGTATCGGCTAGGGACTGCGGCAGCAGTTCCCAAGGGACCTCGTCGGGATAGGGGCGATGAATCGGAATCCGTCTTGGGTTCAGTCGCACGCTTCAGGCTCGGATTTTTCCGCCAAGGATGCCGCTTGGGCCGGCTGGGGCCGCTGCCCATAGGCTTTTCGACCAGTTAGCGAGTGGCTTGCCGGCAACGCCGCCAGCGAGGCCCGTGCTTGCGAAGATTTTGCGGGAGGGTTGCAACTGGCTGAAACCCTTATCTTGGGCGCTCGCCGGCGGTGGTGACGCGGTGCAGTTTGCGGTGTTGGGGAAAATAGTCGTTGATGGGCTTGTGCTGGGTGGAGCGGTTGTCCCAAATGGCGAGAGTTTCCGGCGTCCAAGTCAGGCGGGTGGTAAATTCGGCGGTGGTCAGGTGCTCGTGTAGCAAGGCCAGGATTCGTTGGCTTTCCAATGCGCTCAACTCCTTGATGCGCACCGTGAACAGGGGGTTGACGTAGAGGGCCTTTTTGCCGGTTTCCGGGTGGGTGCGCACCACGGGGTGGTGCACCGGGGGGTTGGCGGCCACCGCCGCCGCCAGCCGCTCCTCGCCGCCCGGTTCGGTCAGGCTTTCGCGAAAGCCGTAGCGAAAGTCATGCACGGCGGTCAGGCCGTTGAGCATTCCCTTAAGGGGCTCGGACAACGCCTCGTAGGCGGCCAAGGCGCTGGTCCAAAGGGTGTCTCCGCCGCATTCGGGGATGATCTGGCCGTGCAGCAGGGTGAAGTTCGGCGGGGTGGCGCTGAAGGTCATGTCGGAGTGCCAAGCTTCGATCTTGGTGGGCTTGTCCGGAGTGCTCTCCAGAATGTGGACGTGCTCGGCCCCGGGCGCGCGAGGGTAGGCGGGATGATCGAATAGCGGGCCGAGGCGGCTGGCCACGGCCTGCAGCTCTTGGGGTGCAAGCGGCTGATCGCGCAGGAACAGCACTTGATGCTCCAGCAACGATTCGCGCAGTTGGCCGACCGCAGCGCCATCGTCCAAGGCGTCCTTGAGGGAAAATCCGCTGACGTAGGCGCCGATGGCGGCGGATGCCTTCTTCACTTGCAGCATGGAATGCGCTTTCATAGCCGGATGCGGCATGGGGATTCTAACCGATGGCTCAGGACGAAGGCGTCATTGGCTTTAGCTATGCGCTGAAGGCGCCGTCGGCGCCCATTGCGGACGCCTTGGCGCAGCCGCTCTTGGCTTGGCGGGCGGTGCTGCGGCGGCTCGGCCTCATTGGGCAAAGGCCGGACCGCTACGGCGGCTTTGGCTACGGCAACCTAAGCCGCCGTGCCGCGGGCGGGGAGGAGACCTTCATCATCACCGCCAGCCAGACCGGCGGCGCGGCCCAAGCCGGCATGGACGACCTCGTGCGCATCGACCGTTGTGACTTGAACCGCTTCCACGCAGACGCCGAAGGCGTCAAGCCGCCGTCATCGGAGAGCTTGACCCACGCGATGGTTTACCACGCTGACGCCGACATACATTGGGTGCTGCACGGGCACAGCCCGGATATTTGGGGCCAAGCGCCAGGGTTGGGGTTGCCCACCATCGCCGCCGACGTGGAGTACGGTTCCTGGCGCATGGCGAAGGCCGTCGCGGCCTTGCTAAGCTCCAACGCGACCCGGCCCTTGGTCTTCGCCACCTTGGGCCATCGAGACGGCGTCTTCGCTTGTGGCGAGGGCGCAGAGCACACCGGTGGCACCCTGATCCAATGCTTGGGCCGCAGCCTGGTGCTCGCATCCACCCGTTCCCGCAACGCGACGCCGCCAACCGACGAACGGGTGGATGTCGGGATGCCTGCCGATGCACCTCGCCGAGCTGCCGAGGATCAAGATGCAACCGGCAAGGCGATGCCCCAAACTACCCAGGGAGTGGTGCGGGACGAAGTTGCCCCGCATCCGCTTCCTTTGCCGGCCAGCGAGACGGGCGAGCCATGAAGGTGCCGCCGGCCATTTTGTGGGAGGACGGGCAGTTGCGTCTGCTCGACCAGCGGTTGCTGCCGGGCAAAGTCGAGTACCTTTTGATCGAGGACATCGCCGGCGCGGTGGAGGCCATCGCCTCCTTGGCCGTGCGCGGGGCGCCGGCCATCGGCATCGCCGCGGCCTACGCCTTGGCGGTGGCGGCCCGGCGCAAAGTTGCAGGGGATGACGGGTCTTCCGGCTTCCGGCAGCGCCACAAGGGGGCAGGCCGTGGGCCAAGCGCGATAGCGGATGGCCCGCTACCCGGCGGTTCAGAGCATCGCTCGGTTGAAACCGGCCTGCAAGCTGTTCTGCAACTCGACGGCGATGCCCTGATCGCCGCCCGGCCAACCGCCGTCAACCTGTGTTGGGCGGTTGAGCGCATGCGCCGCCGGGGTGCGGCGGAAGCGACCTTGGCGGCCTTGATCGACGAGGCGGAAACCATTCATCGGGAGGACGCGGCCGCCTGCCGCGCCATCGGCGAGCACGGGCGCGGGCTCGTTGAGCCGGGCAGCAACGTGCTCACTCACTGCAACGCCGGCGCCTTGGCCGTTTCCGAGCTCGGCACCGCCACCGCACCCCTGTACCTCAACCACCAAGCCGGGACGCCTTTCCATGTGTACGTCGATGAGACGCGACCCCTGTTCCAAGGCGCCCGCCTGACGGCTTGGGAGTTGGCCAGGGCCGGCATCGACGTCACCCTGATCTGCGACAGCGCCGCGGCCGGCCTGATGGCGGCCGGGCGCATCGATCTGATCCTCGTCGGCGCCGACCGGGTGGCCGCCAACGGCGATGTGGTCAACAAGGTCGGCACCCTCAGCTTGGCCGTGCTGGCCAACCACTTCGGTGTGCCCTTCTATGTGGCCTGCCCTCTTTCCACTTTCGACCCGAACGCCGCCTCTGGGCGGGAGGTGCCCATTGAGGAACGGGCCGAGGGGGAGATACGGCAGGACCATGCCGCCGAAGTGCGGGCCTTCAATCCGGCCTTCGACGTCACCCCGGCGAGGTTGGTCACTGCCATCATCACGGAGCGGGGCATCGCCCGCCCGCCGCTGGCGGATTCCCTAACCCGGTTGCATGGCGCTCGGCACGGGCAGCCGATTGATGCTGGCGTCAAGCCCTAAGCCGCCTAGGCGGAGCGGCTGTGTTCGCTGGCCATCGGCGATGGCGTTGGTCTTATTGTCGGCCTGCGGGGCACGGACGCCGCCCATGCAAGCGGATCGGCTTTGGTTGGGCGAGCACATCATCAGCCTGGATGAAGCCCAAGCCGGTGCCACCGCAGTGGCGGTTAAGGGCGAGAAAATTCTTTGGGTGGGACGTCGGGAGGATTGGACCGGGGCGGCCGATGAGATCACCGAACTGGGCGGTAAGGCCTTGCTGCCCGGCTTTATCGACGCCCACGGCCACCTGTCCTTCTCGGCGCGTGCGGCGCGGGCCGCCAACGTCGCCTCGCCGCCGGTGGGGGCGGTGATCAGCATCGCCTCCCTGCAGGAGGTGCTGCGCAGCCACATCGGGGAACGCGGCATCGCACCGGGAGAGTGGGTGCTGGGCGTCAGCTACGACGATTCCCTGATCGAAGAGCGCCGCCATCCAAACCGGGACGATTTGGATGCGGTTTCCGGAAAGCACCCCATCGTCCTCATGCATGTGTCCGGGCACTTGGCCGCCACCAACAGCTTGGCCTTGCAGCGGGTCGGCGTCACCGCTGCAGCGCCGGACCCGCCCGGTGGCCATATTCGGCGGCAGCCCGGCGGCCAAGAGCCGGATGGCGTGCTGGAGGAGACGGCGATGGCACCCCTGTTCCCGGCGTTCGTCGGCAGCGGCGGCCTCGCCGTTGAGGACATAAAGGCCGCCTTGGACACCTACGCCAGCCAAGGCGTCACCACGGTGCAGGATGGCGCGGCCAACTTGGCGGACTATGAACGTTTGGCTGAGATAGCCGCGCGGGAGGGCCTAAGCCTGGACGTAACCCTGTATCCAAGGGCCGTTTCGACGGACTTCCAGTTGCCCGCAGGCGTGGCGGTGGGTGCGTACCGCAACCGGCTGAAGCTGGCCGGGGTCAAGCTCATATTGGATGGCTCTCCGCAAGGCAAGACCGCCTACTTAAGCCAACCCTACTTCGTGCCGCCGTCGGGCCAGCCGGCCGACTACCGGGGCTATCCCACTTTTCCCCAAGAGACGGTGGACGCCTTGGTCGCCGGCTTTGCCGGCGCCGGCCTGCCCATGTTGGTGCATTGCAACGGCGACGCCGCCGCTGACATGCTGTTGGACGCCGTTGAGCGGGCCGGTCGGCTAGGGACCCTCGGCGACCATCGAACGGTGATGATCCACGCGCAGACGGTGCGCGAGGATCAGCTGGAACGCATGGCCGCCCTCGGTGTGCTGCCGTCCTTCTTTTCCGCCCACAGCTTCTATTGGGGAGACTGGCATCGGGACTCCGTGCTGGGGCCGCAACGCGCCGCCCGCATCAGCCCCGCCAATTCCGCGCTGCAACAGGGGCTGGCGTTCAGCCTGCACAATGACGCCCCAGTGGTGCCGCCGGACATGGTTCGCTTGCTTTGGGCCACCGTCAACCGCATCACCCGCAGCGGCCAGGTGCTCGGTCCCGAGCAGCGCATCTCGGTGCTGGACGCCCTGCGGGCGATCACCGTCCACGCCGCCTACCAAACCTTCGAGGAATGTTGCAAGGGCACCCTCACGGCAGGCAAGCAGGCGGATCTGGTGGTGCTGTCGCGCAATCCGCTGTTGATGTCGCCGGAGGATTTGATGGAGCTTGAGGTGGTGGAGACCATCGCCCGAGGAACTTCCGTCTTCGCCGCCGTCGCCAACGAGCTGTAGGCGGCGTATAGTTCCACTGTCCGCCGCGGATGGTCGGTCATCGCGCCTTTTGCGGCGAAAGCCAAGCGGATGAAGCGGTCAAGGAGACGCAATGGGAGAAATCGTTGTCAATGTAGGGCTGGAGAACGCTGTTGGCCCACCGTTGAGCGAACCGTTAATCGGCCAAGTCGTTCTGGGGTCCTTGGACCCAATCGCCGATTGCACCAACCATCCCTTGCTGCCGAGAATGCCGGACTACCCGCTGTTGAATCTGAAATAGGCATCCGTCGCGGCGGAGTCGTTTGGCTGGTAAAGGCGCCAAGTTGGCCCGTCTTCAGTCGCCCTCCCCTGGTCCGTCGCCTTATGTCACCCGCGCCGGCTACGATGCCCTGCAGGCCGAGCTCAAGAGGCTTTGGCAGCACACAAGGCCGGCGTTGGTGCGGCAGGTGGCGGAAGCGGCGGCTATGGGGGACCGCTCGGAGAACGCGGAGTATATCTACGGCAAAAAGCAGCTTCGGGAGACGGACCGCCGCATCGCCTACCTGTCCCGGCGGTTGGACCAGCTCCAGGTGGTGGAGCGGGCGCCGCCGGACCGATCCAGAGTGTTCTTCGGCGCCCATGTGGAGTTGGTCCGAACTCTAGGTGCGCCAGCGGCTGAAGTCGGTGCCGCTGCCGATTCAGATGTACGCAAAGAATGCCCCAGGATCGACGCTGTGCAAACTAGCAGCGGAGAAATCGGCTCGGGTAGCGGCCGGCAAGACGCCGGTGCCGTTCGCCGTTTTCAGTTGGTCGGTCCTGACGAAGCGGACGCCGCCGCCGGACGCCTCAGCATCGATTCGCCCATGGCTCGCTCCCTGCTGCGCAAGCAAAAGGGCGCACTGGTCTCCATCGGCGGCGAAACCTGGCGCCTCGTCGCGATCCGCTATGCTGAGCACCGCCCGTCGAGCGGCGGCTAAGCGAGTATCCTCTAGTGCTCCCGCAGCAAGAGCACCCCTGAATGAATGCGTTGACCTTGCAACCCGTCAAGTCCCTGTCCGGCGAGGTGCGTTTGCCCGGCTCCAAGAGCATCTCCAACCGGGCGCTGCTGCTGGCCGCTCTCGCCGAGGGCGATACCCGCATCCGCAACCTATTGGACAGCGAAGACACCCAGGCGATGCGCCGTGCCTTGGCGACCTTGGGCGTCTCCTTGGTGCGGCGGGACGATGCTTGGTTGGTCAAGGGTGTCGGCGGGCCGTTGGTGACGGACAATCGCCACGCCGAATTGAGCTTAGGGCTGGCCGGCACGGCGCTGCGCCCGCTCACGGCGGCGCTGGCATTGGGCAACGGCGAATTCGTGCTGGACGGGAATGCGCGGATGCGGGAACGGCCCATCGGCCCCTTGGTGGAGGCGCTCAACCGTCTTGGCGCGGACATCGGCTATCCGGGAGTGGCGGGATATCCGCCGGTTCGGGTGCGCGGGCGCGGGCTGGCCGGGGGCGGGACGGACATCGACGGCAGCCTGTCCAGCCAGTTTCTGACCGCCCTGCTCTTGGCCGCGCCCTTGGCGCAGGCGCCCGTGCAGGTGGAGGTGGTGGGGGAGTTGGTCTCCAAGCCCTACATCGACATCACCTTGGATCTGATGGCGCGGTTCGGGGCCGAAGTGGATCACTGGGGCCATCGCCGTTTTGCGGTGGCGAAGGGCGGTTACCGCTCCTGTGGCGACTATCTGGTGGAGGGGGACGCCTCCTCGGCAAGCTACTTCCTGGCCGCCGGGGCCATTGCCGGGCGCGGCGTTCGGGTGCGCGGCGTCGGCGGTGACAGCGTCCAAGGGGACTTGGGTTTTGTCGATGTGCTGGCCGCCATGGGCGCCCGGGTGGAGCGACGGGCCGCCAGCATCGCCGTTAGGCCGGGGCGCCTCGTTGGCATTGAGGCCGATCTGAACGACATCCCGGACGCCGCCATGACGGTGGCGGTGCTGGCCCTGTTCGCCAAGGGCCGCACCCGCATCCGCAACATCGCCAATTGGCGCATCAAGGAGACCGACCGGCTGGCGGCCATGGCCCGGGAGTTGCGCAAGCTGGGCGCCGCTGTGGAGGAAGGGGACGACTTTCTGGCCATTGACCCGGCGGCGCGGCTAAAGCAGGCCACCATCGACACCTACGGTGACCACCGCATGGCCATGTGCTTCTCATTGGCGGCCCTCGGTGGCGTGCCGGTCACCATCCAGGAGCCGAGCTGCGTGGCGAAGACCTTTCCCGACTATTTCGAGAAATTCAATTTGCTGATCGATCCATGATGCGCCACTATTGGCCGACCGTTCGCAAGGAATCCTCAATCCCGCAAGCAGGGATTGGGTCAAGGCGTTTAGCGGCTTTCCAGCATGGCGATGGCGCTTGAATTGGTTTAAGGTCGCCTTGTGCTGGGCCACGCTCTTGGAACCCAACTTGGCTGTGCGGATGACGCGAACACTCAGATTGTCGAACTTCAGGAAGCTGCCTGGAGCCGCTCGTGCGGCGATGGCCGGCATCGCCCGCAAGTTGGCGCTAGCTGGCGTGGCGCTGCTGCCATGCGGCCTTGCCTTCGCCGCCGACGCGGAATTGGACGCCCGTGTGCAGGCGGCCTTGGCCACCTTGCAGCAGCAGGAAAGGGCCGTGGAGGATCTGCTGCAGGGCGCCGCTGGGGTTTTGGTCTTTCCCCGCGTGGGGCTGGCCGGCTTTGGCTTGGGCGTCGCCGTTGGCAAGGGGGCGCTTTTGGTGGATGGCCAAACCGCGCAGTATTACCGCACCACCAAGGCGTCCATCGGCTTTCAGATCGGTGTGCAGGTGCGCAGCGAGGTCATCGTCTTTGTGACCGAGGCGGCGCTCGACAAGTTCCGCGCCAGCAGCGGCTGGGAGGCGGGGGTCGATGGCAGCATCGCCCTTGTCAAACTCGGCGCCAACCGGGAGGTTGACACCCACAACGTCCAAGCGCCGATCGTGGGCTTCGTCTTCGGCAGCCGGGGCCTGATGTACGACCTGTCCCTGACAGGCTCAAAATACTGGAAGATCAAGAAGAAGGAGACCGAGGCGGAGTATCCTCCCGCAACCCCTTCAGCAAGGCAGTAGCCAGCAGGACGAATACCAGCAGCAGGGGCACCGAGGTCACCACCACGGCGGACTGCAGAGAGACAAGCCCGCCCACATAGACCAGCGAAATCGGCAGGCCGCCGAGGGCGAAGGCCCAGAACACCCGGTGCCAGCGAGCGGGGTGGGCGTGGGTGGGCAAAGATCTAGTGGCGCTGGACGCCAACACATAGGCGGCGCTGTCGTAGCTGGTGGCGCTGAAGATGATGCAGATCGTCACGAACAGGATCATCAGGAAGCCGCCGGTGCCCAAGGCGTCCAACACCTGCACAACCGCCTTTGGCGCCTGCCCATCGGCCACCAGCGCCAGCACCGGCGTCTGCCCAGCAATCTCTTGATGGTGGGCGGCGCCGCCTAGGACGATGAAGAACAGGGTGCAGCCCAAGGTGCCGTAGCCGATGGTGCCCAGCACCACCTCCCTAATGGTGCGCCCTCCGGATATCTTGGTGATGAACATGCCCATGAAGGGGCCTAGGGCCAGCCACCAAGCCCAGTAGAAGACGGTCCAGTCTTCGTCGAAGCTCGATGAGTTGGAGAGGTCGATCCAGATGCTCATGGGGACGAAATTGAGCAGCATGTGCTTGAGGCTGGCGGCGCCCAGCTCCAGGATGTGCCCAGTGGGGCCCATGGCGAAAACGATGAACAAAAGCAAGAAGGCGAGGCCGACGTTGATGACGCTGAGCCGCTTAATGCCGGCTTCCAAGCCGACGTAAACGCTGAAGGCGAAAAGGCTGGTGATGATGGCGATGACCACCAAGTCCATAAGGAAGGTCGGTTCGATGTCCAGCAGGTTCGTCAATCCCGCGCCAATCATCTGAATGGCCAAGCCGACGCCGGTGGTGACCGCACCGAGCACCCCCACCATGAACAGCAAGTCCACGCAACGCCCCGCCCAACCTTCGGTGTGGCGCCCTAGGGCGGCCTGGCAGGCGGTGCTCAGGCGCAGCACGGGAATGCGGCGCACATGGTAGGCGTAGGCGATGGCCACGCCGGGCAGGCAGTAGAGCGCCCAACCGATGAAGCCCCAGTGGAAGATGGGGTAGGCCGTGGCCCAGCGGGTGGCTTCCGGCGTTCCGGGCGCCCCGCCGAACGGCAGCTCCGCATAGTAGTGCGCCCACTCCACCGTGCCCCAGTAGAGCACGCTGGTGCCGATGCCTCCGCAAAACAGCATGGACGCCCAGCTAAAGGAGGAGTATTCCGGGGTTGCATCCCGGCCCAGCACCACCTTGCCGAAGCGGCTGAACGCCAAATAGAGCAAGAACAGCAGCACCCCCAGGGCGCCGAGCAGATAGACCGGGCCGAGGCCGTGGGTGACCGCAGCGAAGGCTGCGGCCAGCGCCTCCCTGCCCGCCGCTGGGAACAGCATCAACGGCAGGCTAACCAGCAGGATGCCGACAGCGCCGGCGCCGAAAATGAACCAATCGATGTTGGCGCCCGAAGCGGCTGGCGGCTGACCGCTCCTCATGCCGCCGCCGCTGTGGCTTCAAGGCGCAACAGCGTTTGTTTGACCTCAAGGCCGCCGCCGAAGCCGGTGAGCGAACCATCGCTGCCGATGACTCGGTGGCAGGGGATGATGATGGGGACGGGGTTGCGGGCGTTGGCGGCGCCGACGGCGCGCACCGCCTTGGGCTGGCCGATGGCGGCGGCGACCTCTTTGTAGCTGCGCGTCTGCCCGTAGGGAATGGCTTGCAGCGCCTCCAGCACCTTGCGCTGAAAGGTCGTGCATCGGGGTGCCAAGGGCAGGTCGAAGGTGCGCCGCCGGCCCGTAAAGTACTCCTCTAGTTGAAGCAGGGCTTGACGGAAGGGTGCGTCCGCAGCCTCCCATTCCGCCTCCGGTGCCTTGGCCTGATTGCCGGAGGGAAACGCAAGCAGCTCCAGGGCGTCGCGGCCGGCCAGCAACAGAGAGCCCACGGGGCTGTCGCAATAGGTGTAGTGCATCGGCTGGGTCTCCTATGTTCTGGTTGTGGGAATCGCCTGGCTACGCTGCTCCATCAGCAGATTGCTGGAAAGGGATGGGCGTCAGCGCCGAGACTTCGTTCATGCGTCGTTATTGGGCTGGTGAAAAACAGGCGACGCCAAAAAAACGTCCGCTACGCCACTATAACCCGTTGTTCCCCGAGATGCCCGCCGCATGGTGCAGCCGCCTTTTCCGGTGAAGCGCTTCGGTTCGATTCAATGGCGTCGCGTGCGCAGTTCTTAAGCCAGAAATCGCCCTAAAAAATTGGTCGTGGAGAATTTGGATGCCTTTGGGAGGCACCTGCAGCAGTTTGCCTGTGCAGGGACCGGGGTGTTATCTTGCCGGCGTGGGCAAGGAATTTGCGGCGGTCTTCGGGGTTGGCTTGGTTCTCGTTGGGTTGAATTGAAGGCTATGGCTTGGATACAACACCAAGAACTCATCATGGAGCAGATCCAGATCGGCCCCATGCAGAACTTCACCTACCTGATCGGTTCGCGCTCCACTCGGGAAGTGGCCATCGTTGATCCGGCTTGGGACATCGACCGCCTGCTGCAGCACATTGCGGAGAAGGACTACCGGCTGACCAGTGCATTAGTGACCCACTACCACCCAGACCACATCGGCGGTTCGTTCGCCAACAACCGAATCGAGGGCTTGGCCGAACTGATGGAGAAGCACCCGGTCAAGGCTTACGCCCACAAGCAGGAGGCCGCCGGCGTCGCCAAGGTGACCGGCCTTTCCGCCAGCGACATCGCCGCGGTGGATTCCGGGGACACCCTGAAGGTGGGCGAAGTCGAGGTGGAGTTCCTGCACACGCCCGGCCATACCCCCGGATCCCAATGTTTCCGCATCAAGAACACCTTGGTTTCGGGGGACACTCTGTTCATCAACGGCTGCGGGCGGGTGGATTTGCCCGGCTCCAACTCGGAGGACATGTATCACAGCCTGCAAAAGCTCAAGAGCTTGCCGGAGGACACCCTACTGCTGCCGGGGCACAACTACGGCGGCGTGCCCAACGCCACCTTAGGGGAGACCCGCAAGCAGAACACTTATCTGGCGGTGCGGGATTTGGAGACTTGGCGGATGTTTATGGGCTGACAAACCCAAGTAGAAATGTCCCCTTCCCTGTTCTCGAGCGGACGCGGCCGGATTCGCCGAGGGCTGCGGGCTGTGAACGGAGGGAGCGGAGGTCACGGCCCTCCGCAGTGCGCTCGTGCGGTCCGCCTCCAAGGATGGTTTGGGGCGGGCTTCCAGTTCGGGTGCGCCTGTTGGTGCGCCTTGATCCGGTCCACTGCGTAGCGGAGGCTCCTTTCGTCCTCCACGGGAACGGGCGGCTCCCCCCTCGTCCAGCACCCGGAACGCAAGCGGCCGTCCGTCCCGAAGGACCGTCACCCGCCCGTCGAAGCCATCGCAGACCGTCACTCGTGTGCCCCGCAGCCGCGTCGCGCAGCATTGGCCGGTGCGCGTCCGCCGGGCAGAGCAACGCAAGTTCCGCCAATGCGCTTGGCCAATTGGTACGATTAGTCTGTGGATTAGCTTCGTTCGGGCCCGCAAAGTATTTTACATGAGCGGCAGTGACCGACAGGCTTTCGGCAGGAACGTTCGGCAGCGCCGTGAACAATTGGGGCTGAGCCAAGAAGGCCTTGCAGCGGCGGCGGGTTTAGACAGGTCGTACATCGGCGGTATTGAGCGTGGTGAGCGCAATCCCTCCCTTGCGGCGATTTTGCAATTGGCGGCGGCGGTGGGAGTGCCTGCCTCTAATCTGTTCATTGGTTTAGGTGGGGGCGGCCCTACTGAACCCGACGGGAGGAACCAACTAAGGGTCACGGAATTAAAAAAAGGACTCACTATCCGATTCAAGTATGACAGGTATGATGCCGAGTATTTCCTCTCTAATGCTACCCGTAGTCAGTACGATGGAGTGGTCGCGGTGCTCCGAACGGGTCTTGCTGCGGGGGGACGCAGCGGGGATGCTGTAGCAAATGCGTTCATCCGGGCCACTAGGCTGTGGCCCGACGCCAACCCTTCTGATTTATGGACATTTCTCATCAACCGCACCTATTGTGACCGCTCCAACCATCCCCACGTCAATGAGCGGCTGAACCTAGAGCAAAGCTGGAAGCGAACAAGCGGATGGGCATTGGAGCGTGTTCTGATTGAACACTACAGATCGTTTCTTAGGGAAAATAACGTAACCATAACGACAGGCAACAAGGCCGAGAAAGAGTCGCTTCTTAGAGCTGTAGGCGACTCTAGAATCATTTCCGACAAGGCTGATATATTGATTTCCTATGCCGATAGCGGTGAAAAACTGCTAGGCGTGATCCATGTGAAAGCCAGCATTGCTGAGAGGCGCACTGACGATGTGCCGATGAGTCAAGCCTTGATAGAGGCAGGATATCTTTCCATATTTTGGACGATGGACTGTAAGAGTTTTCCATCGGCCAAGCCAGAAAATCGGGGCGAGTTCGGCGATGCTTCTGGCGAGCGTATAAGTGAAAAGAGGCGGGACTTCGAGGAGCATGGACACTTCTCCGCCTGCTTTTCGTACAACAGAAACACAAAACCAACACGCGGTGGAGATCGGGCAGCGCGGATATTCGTTTGCGACTTCAAAACTCCAGACGACCGTTTTGCGAAATTTCTGATTGACGCTCGGTCCCAACGCCTAGGGCGCTAAAATTTAGACCCATTTGCTTTTTGATCTTTTGCAGCCTGTGCTCGGACGCTGTAGCCTGTTTTGCATCAATCTCAAATCCGATATAGGTGCAGCCGAATTGCAGCGCTGCCGACCCCGTGGTGCCTGAACCGGAGAATGGATCCAATACAACCACATCACTGCCAAGCCGGCCGTATGCGTCAATGCAGAGTTTCGGCAGTTGGGTTGGAAAGCGGGAACGGTGCTGGATCCCGTTTATGCTTTCGTTCGAAAATGTCCAAACGCTTGGTACGGGCGGATTGGTTCGGAACGAGTGCTGTTCGCTTTTTGCTAAGAGGAAGATGGGTTCGTGCTTGCGATGCGGACGGCGGCAACGCCCTTCAGGCATTGCATTTTTTTTTGACCAAATGACCTCGCCTCGATACAGATATCCTGATTCAACTAGGGTAATCAAAAGCC
Source organism: uncultured Pseudomonadales bacterium (assembly GCA_958296025.1). GTDB lineage: Bacteria > Pseudomonadota > Gammaproteobacteria > Pseudomonadales > Azotimanducaceae > Azophilus. Next base: position 2,418,597 of record OY282430.1, on the reverse strand, counting down.
GTTGCGGTAGCATTAGAAAATTGCCGTACTGCAGCCAGCCGAAATTATCGTCAATAAACGCCTTGCGTTTGAAGCGGGGTTTAGTGTAAGCCGAATTTTCGGGGTTGAAGCCGCTTTGGTCGGGTCCCAAAGAACTATATTTGTAGTCCTTTGCTGTCCAATTTACGGGCGTATTGTAGCTATCGCCCAAATTGAGCCACAGTATTCCATACTGCTTTAGTTTGGGTAGAAGGGCCACGAAAACCGACTTGAGGAAATTAATGTAGTTCCTCGGATCTTTCTCAGTGCCGCCGCCCAATGAATCGCGTTGCCCCCAATAGGGAGGGCTGGTTACGACGATGTCGATGCTTGCATCCGGAAGCCGTGGAATCAAGTCTAGGCAGTCTCCTTGAAAAACTTGGGACTTCTGCAAGCATATTCTCCTTTGTTGTTCAGAAGCCATAGTCCACTCCGAATGTCAGCATTCTTGAGGTTGCGTGGCCGAAGAGGGTGGTGAACAGCGATCCCCTTCAGTGCGGGAACGGATGGCCAACAACGCTCTTTCAGGCCGGGTGGCGAACCTCTTTTCTGTTCGAGGAGTCGCCTCATCACTTCCTCGACACGATATGACGGCCTTGGGGTTTCTGTCAATGTCCGGGAGGTAAACGATCCCGCGCACCTTCGGTGCAATCGTCCAGCCCGACCTTTTGCAGCATTTCCACGATGTGGTCGGCGCACAGGGACACTGGTTTGAAGACCGCCGTGCGCCCCAGCAACGGGATGCCGAGATAGCCGCGCATGTGCAGGTCGCCGCTGGCGTCCACCCACAGCCTGGAGGCGTAGGTACCGCCGTCCTCCGGGTCGTAGATGTTGCCCTGCCAGCGCTTGCCGTCGAAGCGGTAGTTGGACAGCAGGTTGAGGTCCAGCATGGGCCGGTTGCGCAAGGCTTCGTCTGGATTGTTGTCGTCTCGACGGGGGGCGCCGACCGGGCCGAAGCCGTCCTCCGGCAGATAGACCGGCTCCATCAGGGCGACCACCCGCCCGCTCAGTTCGCCGTTCGGTTCCTCGCGGAACTCCAAGATGGTGCGCGGCTCCGCCCAGCGACCAAAAACCGCAATGCGGGCCGTCGGCGCCGCGCCGGAACCCGCCGTCGGCTGCGCCCAAGCCGATGCCGTGGCAACCGCCAGCACCGCCAATTGGCCGGGGAACCTAGCCCAATGGCCCATCGGGCCGCATCTTTGACGATGCCGCTTGGCAAGTGGCCAAACCGCTTTTCGCCGGCCATGCGCTGGCCCTCAACGGGCCAACACGGATTCGCCACTTTCCAGCAGCGCAAAGCCCGGCGCGGCCCCTTGTTGAGCCTGTCCTACGGCAGCAAGTGGGCGACCGCATTGCGCTCCTCCACCAATTCAGCCTCCGTCGCCCGCATTCTGGCGCGGCTGAATGCGTTGACGGAGATGCCTTCGAGTATTTGCCAGTCGCCGCCGCGGCAGCGCACGGGAAAGGAGTAGATCAAGCCTTCGGCGACGTCGTAACTGCCGTCGGAGCAAACGCCCATGCTCAGCACCGACGGCGAACCCAGGGCCCAATCGCGCATGTGCTCAATGGCGGCATTGGCGGCGGAGGCGGCGCTGGAGGCGCCCCGCGCCTCGATGATGGCGGCGCCGCGCTGCTGCACGGCGGGAATGAATTCGCCTTCGTACCAAGCCGTGTCGATCAGGTTCATGACGCTGGCGCCGGCGACGGTCGTGCGGTGCAGGTCCGGATATTGGGTGGATGAGTGGTTGCCCCAGATGCAAAGACCGTCGATCTCGCTGGAGTGGGCACCGGTCTTCTCGGCCAAGGCGGCCATGGCTCGATTGTGGTCCAGGCGGGTCATGGCGGTGAAGTGGCGGGGGTTCAGGTCCGGCGCGTTGCGCTGTGCGATGAGGCAGTTGGTGTTGGCTGGATTGCCGACCACCAGCACCCTGACGTCCCGGCTGGCACCCTCATTGAGCGCCTTGCCCTGCACGGAGAAGATGGCGGCGTTCGCCTCCAACAGGTCCTTGCGCTCCATGCCCTTGGTGCGTGGGCGCGACCCCACCAGCAGGGCGTAGTCCGCGTCCTGAAAGGCCACTGTGGGAGCATCGGTGCAAACCATGCCGCGCAGCAGCGGAAAGGCGCAGTCCTCCAGCTCCATCGCCACGCCGTCCAAGGCGCCTAGGGCAGGAGTGATCTCCAGCATGTTGAGGAGGACGGGCTGGTCCTTGCCCAGCATTTCCCCGGCGGCGATGCGGAACAACAGCGCATAGCCAATCTGCCCGGCGGCGCCGGTGACCGTGACGCGAACAGGATCTTGCATGGCGTTTCCCCAATGGGTGTTCAGGCGCTCATTTTATAGCGGAACCGGGGCTTGGGACCACTCAGGCAACCTAGGGCGGTGCGCTGCTGACAGCGAGCATGTCCTCAAACATCAGGGGGACGTTTGGATATTCAACTCGTTGCCGAATAGGAACGGCGTCGCCAGCGCCAAAAGCAGGAACGTCGGCGGTAGCCGGCTTGAAGTGCAGGTTATGGAAACTCGCGGTACCACCGCCCTTCCTGCATTTGCAGGGCTTTTGCGAGCCAAGGGGCTGTGGGGCTTGGCAGCGCGATGGCCGGCGCCCATTGGCAGGCGTCGAAAAGCTGCGTTTCCGCTATGCCGGGCTCGCCGCTGAAGCTGTGCGCCTCAAAGACGAAGTTCAAGCCTTGGTGGCGGCCGGAGGTGTAGGGCAGCACGAAGCGGGGCTTCAGGTCCAGAGGGTCAACGCCGGCTTCCTCCCGGCATTCGCGTCGGGCGGCGGCGCTGACGCTTTCGCCCGGTTGTTGGTGGCCCCCCGGCAGGCAAAAGTAGCCGTCCATGAAGCCGGTGGCGGAGCGGCGCAGCAGAAAGATCTCGCCGTTGCGCACGAGCATGGTGTGGGCAATCACAGGATAGGCAGGGCGCACGGACTCGCGGAATTGGAGCATGCAATGATTGGTTTCGGAGCGCCGCTGGCGCGGGTTGTGTGCCGCCAAGGCGGAGACCTTAGGCTAAGCGCGAGCGGCATCTTAGCAGACAGCCCCGTTTTTGGCGCAGAAAAGGGCTGCTATGGTAGAAGGGTTAGGGTTGTTGGGTGGCTTTTGCAGAAGGCTTATGACCGCCGATATTCCGCATCGCCGCCTTGAGGAAGCCGCGGCGAACGCTTGGCCGGCCCTGCATCAGGTGCTCCTGGATGGTTGGTTGCTGCGTTTCGCCAAGGGATTCACTAAGCGGGCGAACTGCGTAACGCCTCTTTATCCGAGCAGCCAAGGGGATGAGGGCAAGGTCCGCCATTGCGAGAACCTGTACGCCCGGGAGCGGTTGCGGAGCATCTTCCGGCTGCGCCTGACGGAGGAGCAAGGCGCGCTCGACGACTATCTGCAGGCCCGGGGCTATCGTCAGGTCGGTCCCAGCCTGGTATTGACGGCCGGCTTGCCGCAGTCGGCGAGCAATCCGCTTGGCGTCAACCCGGGGTTGCCGCCCCCAAGCCAGCCAAGCCCTGCTGGGCCGCAGAACCGGAAGGAGGGGAGGCGAGCGATGCCGCGGCCGGATACGGTTCCGGTGCGGGCGCCGTCAGCGCATTGCTTCATGCTCACCCAAGGGGAGTGGCTGCAATGTCATGCCGCCCTCACTGGGGCGTCAAAGAAGTTCACCCGTCTGCACGGCGCCGTCCTCAACGCCGTCCGCACCGACTGCGCCTACGCCGCCCTGCGGGATGGCGAACGCACCTTGGCCTGCGGCCTCGGCGTATGGGAGTCCGGCCTTCTTGGCCTGTTTGACATCGTGACCCATCCACGGCATCGGCAGCGGGGATTGGGGGAGGCATTGGTGCGCAGCCTCATGCACTGGGGCCGGATGCAGGGCGCCAGCACCGCCTACCTGCAGGTGGCGGCGGGCAATGAGGCGGCCAGGGGGCTTTACGCCAAGCTGGGGTTTCAGGAGCAATATCCCTATTGGTATCGTGTGGCCCGCTGATGGAGGCGGCGCTTGCCTGCTTCCCGCGGCAGTTTGGACACCGCGGTGCCTAGGGACCTCGCCCCCGGTCAGCGCCCTAGGTCCGGCGCCGTTGTTGTCCGCTTCGAGCGGGTCATGATAGGCTTCGCTTCCAACCAGCGCCGGTCCGCGCCGGTTGTCGCCAAGCAGTTGGGAGGATAGGCAACGTTATGGGCGCCACGCATGTCACCGTCACCATTCGCAACCCCGCTGAACCGTCGAGAAGCTGGGATGGCCTGTTTTTGGTCGATACCGGCGCGACGGATTGCCTCGTGCCCCGCTCCTGCATTGAGGCCATCGGCCTTAAGCCGGAGGGTCAGCGCGTTTACGAAACGGCGGACGGCCGCAAAATTAGGATGGACTTCGCCATTGCCCGCATCGAGTTCATGGGCGACCTGACGGCCGGCCGCATCATCATCGGCGACGAAGACGTCGAACCCCTGCTCGGGGTCACGGCCTTGGAATCGGCCGGCATCGAAGTGGACCCGCTCAACCAACGCTTGAAAAAGCTGCCGGCGTTGCGGTTGAAGCACGTGTCGGCCTGCACGCGCTGAAGGCGCTGGGGTCGTTCATGGCTGTGGGCAGCGTCGGCAAGAAGTTTGAATCCACGGTTGGCGGGTTGCCGCCGAAGCGCGGCCTCTATGATCCGGCGTTCGAGAAGGACAGTTGCGGCGTCGGCTTCATTTGCGACATCAAGGGCCGCCCCAGCCGGGAGATCATCGAATCCGCCCTGTCCATGAATTGCTGCATGGAGCACCGCGGCGGGCTGGGCTACGAAAAGAACACGGGGGACGGCGCCGGCATCCTGCTCGGCCTGCCGCATCGCTTCATGGCGCGGGTGGCGGCGGAGAGCCTCGCAGTGGAGGCGCTGCAGCTGGGGAGCTACGGCGTCGGCATCGTCTTCCTGCCTACGGACCCAGCGGAGCGGGAGCGCTGCAAGGCGGTGCTGGCCGAGGAGGTCGCCGCCGCCGGGCAAGCCTGCCTGGGTTGGCGGCCACTGCCGGTGCATCCGGGCACGGCGGACATCGGCAAGGCCGCCCGCGCCGCCATGCCGCACATCGAGCAGCTCTTCATCGGTGCGGCCGGCGCGTCTGGGGACGCCTTTGAGCGCAAGCTGTACCTCATTCGCAAGCACGCCACCCATCGGCTGCGCGGGGACTCAAGCCTCGTTCAGCGCCAGCTGTTCTACGTCTGCTCGCTGTCCTCCAAGGTCATCGTCTATAAGGGCATGCTGACGCCGGTGCAGCTAGGGCCTTTTTTTGGGGACTTGGCCGCGCCGGACTTCGAGTCCCACTTGGCGATGGTGCATTCCCGCTTCAGCACCAACACGTTCCCCTCTTGGGACCGCGCCCAGCCAAACCGCTTCATGAGCCACAACGGCGAGATCAACACTCTGCTCGGCAACCAAAACGCCATGAACTCCCGGGAAGGCGTGATGCGTTCGGATCTCTTCGGGGAGGACTTAGCGAAGCTGTTCCCCATCGTGGAGCCGGACTGCTCCGATTCCGGCACCTTCGACAACGTGCTCGAATTCCTGCTGATGACCGGCCGCAAGCTGCAGGAAGCGGTGCTGATGATGATCCCGGAGGCTTGGCAGCAGCACGGCGGCATGGATCCGGCCAAGCGGGCCTTCTACGAATACCACTCCTGCCTGATGGAGCCTTGGGACGGCCCCGCCTCCATCGCCTTCACGGACGGCACCTACATCGGCGCGGTGCTGGACCGTAATGGCCTGCGCCCCAGCCGCTACCTCATCACCGAAGACGGCAAGTGCGTCATGGCCTCGGAAACCGGCGTGGTGCCGGTGCCGCCGGAGCGGGTGGTGGAGAAGGGCCGCCTGCAGCCGGGGCGCATCTTTCTGATCGACTTCGAGCAGGGCCGCATGATCCCGGACGCGGAGATCAAGACCGAATGGGCCAACGCCCGGCCCTACCAGGACTGGCTGAGCAAGCAGCGCATCGACCTCGCGGAGCTGCCACCGGCCCCAGCGCCCGCCTCCGACAAGGCCAACCTGACGGCCCGCATGAACGCCTTCGGCTACACCGAGGAGACCATGCAGATCATGCTGCTGCCCTTGGTCAAGGAGCTGCGCGACCCCTTGGGCTCCATGGGCAACGACGCCGCCTTGGCAGTGATGTCGGACAAGCCGCGCATGCTCTACGACTACTTCAAGCAGCGCTTCGCCCAGGTGACCAACCCGGCCATAGACTCCATTCGTGAGGAGGTCATCATGGCCTTGGAGTGCTACTGCGGGCCGGAGCGCAACCTGCTGGAGACCACCGAAGCGCACGCCCACCGGCTGCGCATTCCCCATCCCATACTGTCGAATGCGGAAATGGCGGCCGTCAAACGGTTGGACCACCGCGGCTGGCGCAGCACCCTCATCGACATTTGCTTCCCGGCCGGCGCCGGGGAGGATGGGCTGCGCAAGGCCTTGGATCGCATCTGCCGGGAAGCCAGCGCGGCGGTGGCTGCCGGCTACAGCCTCATCGTGCTTTCGGACCGGGCCACCAGCGCCGAAGCGGTGCCCATCAGCGCCCTGCTGGCCATGGGCGCCGTCCATCATCATCTGGTGGAGCAGCATGAACGCACCCGCATCGGCGTCATCGTCGAGACGGGGGAAGCCAGGGAAGTGCATCACCACTGCCTGTTGGTCGGCTACGGGGCGGACGCCATCTGTCCCTACCTCGCCTTTGAGGCCCTGTGGGACGCCAAGGCCGAGGGCGTCTTGGCCGATGCGCCGCACATCAAGAGCGACCAAGACCTTGTGGCCGCCTACCGCAAGGGCGTGGCGAAGGGCATGCTCAAGGTGATGGCCAAGATGGGCATCTCCACCCTGCAATCCTACAAGGGCGCCCAGATCTTTGAGGCGGTGGGTTTGGCGGAGGAGGTGGTCGAACGCGCCTTCCGCGGCACCGCCAGCCGGGTGCAGGGGGTGGGCTTCAAGGTGCTGGCGGAGGAAATGCAGCGCCGCCATCGCTTGGGTTACCCGGACCGAGGCGGCAAGGTGGCCGTGCTGCCCAACCCTGGGGACTTCCACTGGCGGCGGCACGGCGATGCGCACATGTGGGACCCCAAGGCCATCGCCGATCTGCAGGTGGCCGCCCGCGGCAATGACGAGGCGGCCTACTGGCGCTTTGCGGAGCACGTCAATGCGCAGAGTTCGGCCCGCTCCGCCCTGCGCGGCCTGCTGCAGTTCAAGCCTGCCCCCGAACCGCTGAGCTTGGATGAGGTGGAGCCGGAAAGCGCGATTGTGCGGCGCTTCGCCACCGGCGCCATGAGCTTCGGCTCCATCAGCGCCGAGTCCCACGAGGCCCTGGCCATCGCCATGAACCGCATCGGCGGCAAGTCCAATACCGGCGAGGGCGGCGAAGACCCGCGCCGCTATGCACTCATGCCTAATGGGGACTCCAAGCGCAGCGCCATCAAGCAGGTGGCCAGCGGGCGCTTCGGCGTTACCATCCATTACCTCGCCAACGCCGACGAACTGCAAATCAAGATCGTGCAGGGGGCCAAGCCGGGGGAGGGCGGCGAACTGCCCGGCCACAAGGTGGATGAAGTGATCGCCGGCATCCGCCACTCCACGCCCGGGGTGGGCCTCATCAGCCCGCCGCCGCACCACGACATCTACTCCATCGAGGACATCGCCCAGCTCATTCACGACTTGAAGAACGGCAACCCCAACGCCCGCATCAGCGTCAAGCTGGGCGCCGAAGTGGGGGTGGGCGCGGTGGCGGCCGGGGTGGTCAAGGCCCGCGCCGATCATCTGGTCATCGCCGGTGACTCCGGCGGCACCGGCGCCTCGCCGCTGACCTCCATCAAGCACGCCGGGCTGCCTTGGGAGCTGGGCATCGCCGAAACCCACCAAACCTTGGTGGTCAACAACCTGCGCTCCCGGGTGGTGCTGCAGACGGACGGCCAACTCAAGACCGGGCGGGACGTCGCCATCGCCTGCCTGCTCGGCGCGGAGGAGTTCGGCTTCGCCACCGCGCCGCTCGTCACGCTCGGCTGCATCATGATGCGCAAGTGCCACCTGAACACCTGCCCGGTGGGCATCGCCACCCAGGACCCGGCGCTGCGGCGCAAGTTCAAGGGCCAGCCGGAGCACGTCATCAACTACTTTTTCATGGTGGCCAAAGAACTGCGTCAGATCATGGCGCAGCTGGGCTTCCGCACAGTCACCGAAATGGTCGGCCGGGTGGATGCGCTGGATGTGCATGCCGCGGTAGGCCACTGGAAGGCGAAGGGCATCGATCTCAGCGCCGTGCTGACGCCGGCGGAGGAACCGCCGGAGTTTCTTGGCGCCTACGCCATGCACAGCCAGGACCACGGCTTGGCCGGCGCCTTGGACAATCGACTCATCGAGCTGGCGGCTCCGGCCATCGAGCGGGGCGAACCCGTCCGCCACGAACTGCCCATCGTCAACACCAACCGGGTGGTGGGGGCCATGCTCTCCCACCGCATCACCGAAGCGGTTGGACCGAACGGGCTGGCGGACGGCGCCGTCCACTTCAAATTCAACGGCAGCGCCGGGCAGAGCTTCGGCTGTTGGCTGACGAAGGGCGTGACCTTGGAAGTCGAAGGGGACGCCAATGACTATGTGGGCAAGGGCCTTTCCGGCGGGCGGCTCATCATCTATCCGCCCAAGGCGTCCCGCTTCCAGGCGGAGGACAACATCCTCATCGGCAACGTGGCCCTGTACGGCGCCACCAGCGGCGAGTGCTACTTGCGCGGCGTCGCGGCGGAGCGCTTCGGCGTGCGCAACAGCGGCGCCACCGCCGTCATTGAAGGCGTCGGCGACCACGGCTGCGAGTACATGACCGGCGGGCGCGTCGCCATCCTCGGCCGCACCGGGCGCAACTTCGCCGCCGGCATGAGTGGCGGCGTCGCCTATGTGTGGAACCCGGGCGGCGGCTTTGAGGACCTGTGCAACCCAGACATGGTGGCGCTGGAGCCTATGGTCAGCGTCGAGGACATCGCCGAACTGCGCCGGATGATTGAAGCGCATCTTCGGCACACCGGCTCAGCGGTGGCCGAGCGCCTGCTCAGCGATTGGCGGCGCAGCCTCAAGGCGTTCGTCAAGGTCATGCCCAGGGACTACAAGCGGGTCTTGGCGCAGCGCAAGGCGGCCAAGGCCGCCCGCCGGCGCAGCCGCCCCGTGCGGCAAGCGGATGGCGTGGCGCTGGCCTAGCGCCCTGGGTTCGTCACCCTAGGCGCGGCGTTCAGGAATCCAGTGGGCTGTCGAGCGAGTGGGCAAAGCAACGGGGTTCATGGAGTTCCAACGCCAAGCGGCGCCCTATCGGGACGCCAAGGCGCGCTTGGCGGACTTTAAGGAAATCTACACCGAGCACGACGAAGGGCGCCTTGCCGTCCAGGGTGCCCGCTGCATGGATTGTGGCGTGCCCTTTTGCCAGTCCAACGACGGCTGCCCCATCCACAACCTGATTCCCGAATGGAACGATCTGGTCTATCGCGGTCACTGGCGCGAGGCGTTGGAGCGGCTGCATAAGACCAACAACTTCCCGGAGTTCACCGGCCGCGTCTGCCCGGCCCCCTGCGAGGGCGCTTGCGTGCTTGGCATCACCGACCCGGCGGTGACCATCAAGAACATCGAGATGGCCATCATCGACCGCGGCTTCGCCGAAGGTTGGGTGCGGCCGCAACCGCCGCCGCGGCGCACCGGCAAGCGGGTGGCCGTGGTCGGCTCCGGCCCCGCCGGGCTGGCCGCCGCCCAGCAATTGAACCGCGCCGGCCATCGGGTGACGGTGTTTGAGCGGGCGGACCGCATCGGCGGGCTGCTGATGTACGGCATTCCCAACATGAAGCTGGACAAGAACGTCGTTGTGCAACGGCGGCTGCGCTTGATGGCGGAGGAGGGCGTTGCCTTCCATCCCAACACGACGGTGGCGGGGGGCGCCAACGGCAGTTTGGACGTTCGAACGCTGCGCGCAGAGCACGATGCGCTGCTGCTGGCCACCGGCGCCACGACGCCCAGGGACTTGCCCATCCCCGGACGCGGCTTGGACGGCGTCCATTTCGCCATGGAATTCCTCACCTGCAACACCAAGAGCCTGCTGGATTCCAACCATGCCGACGGCGCCTTCATTTCGGCGCAGGACAAGCGTGTGGTGGTCATCGGCGGTGGCGACACCGGCGCGGACTGCATCGGCACCTCCCTGCGCCACGGCTGCCGCAGCTTGGTCAACTTCGAACTCTTTCCCAAGCCTCCGGATGAGCGGGCGGCGCACAACCCCTGGCCCACCTGGCCGGTGATTTATCGAGTCGATTACGCCCACGAGGAGTCCGCCGCCAAGTTCGGCGCCGACCCCCGCGAATACCTCATTTCCTCGAAAGAGTTTGTGGATGACGGCAACGGTTGCGTCAAGGCGGTGCGCACAGTCGATGTGGCTTTTGAAAACGGCAAGTTCAAAGACGTGCCGGGCAGCGAACGGCGCTGGCCGGCGGACCTGGTGCTGCTGGCGATGGGCTTCCTGGGCCCGGAGCATGAGGTCTCCGAACCCCTCGGTCTTGCCCACGACAAGCGCAGCAACTATCAGGCCGACTACGGCCTTTATCAAACCAGCGTGGACAAGGTGTTCGCCGCCGGGGACTGCCGGCGCGGCCAGTCCTTGGTGGTTTGGGCCATCAACGAGGGTCGGGAGGCGGCTAGGGAAGTGGACCGCTACCTGATGGGCGCCACGGAGTTGCCCTGAGCGAATGCAGCCTTGGCTAATGTCCTGTCGCCATGTCCGCTCCGCACAGGAAGGGGGCGGAGGATGCGCCGCAGCCATTCTGGAATTTCCAGAACGCACTGAAATGCGGGTATGCTCCCGCGCCGGCTTAAAAAGCAGGGAAACCAGATGCAAAGCAATATCGAACAGCTGGAGGCCAAGGCCGCCGCCGCGGCCCTCGGCGGTGGCCAGCGGCGCATCGATCAGCAACACGCCAAGGGCAAGCTGACCGCCCGGGAGCGCATCGGCCTGCTGCTCGACGAGGGCAGCTTTGAGGAATGGGACCGCTTCGTGGAGCACCGCTGCACGGACTTCGGCATGGACGCGCAAAAAATTCCCGGCGACGGGGTGGTGACCGGCTACGGCGCCATCAACGGTCGCCTGACCTTCGTGTTCAGCCAAGACTTCACCGTTTTCGGCGGGGCGCTGTCCGAGGCCCATGCCGAGAAGATCTGCAAGGTGATGGACCAGGCCATGAAGGTGGGCGCTCCGCTGATCGGCCTCAACGATTCCGGCGGCGCCAGAATCCAGGAGGGGGTGGCGTCTCTTGGCGGCTACGCGGAAATCTTCCAGCGCAACGTGCTTGCCTCCGGGGTGGTGCCGCAGCTTTCCGTCATCATGGGTCCCTGCGCCGGCGGCGCCGTCTATTCCCCGGCCATGACGGACTTCATCTTCATGGTGGAGGATTCCTCCTACATGTTCGTCACCGGGCCGGAGGTGGTGCGCACCGTTACCCATGAGGTGGTCACTGCCGAACAGCTAGGCGGCGCCGGGGTGCATAGCCGCAAGTCCGGCGTGGCGGATTTGGCCATCGCCAATGACGTGGAGGCGCTGCTGCTGACCCGCCGCTTCTTCGACTACCTGCCGCCCAACAACCGGGAGCAGCCGCCCCGCTGGCCGACCAGTGATCCGACGGACCGCGCCTGCCCGGCCTTGAACACCTTGGTGCCGGCGGATCCGGCCAAGCCCTACAACATCATTGAAGCCATCCATGCGATCGCGGACGAGGGAACCTTCTTTGAATTGCAGCCGGACTACGCCAAGAACATCGTCATCGGCTTCATTCGCTTGGAGGGCAGCACCGTCGGGGTGGTCGCCAACCAGCCCATGGTGCTGGCCGGCTGCCTGGACATCGACTCCTCCAAGAAGGGCGCTCGCTTCGTGCGCTTCTGCGACGCCTTTAACATCCCCATCCTGACCCTAGTGGATGTGCCAGGCTTCATGCCGGGCACCGCCCAGGAGTACGGCGGCATCATCAAGAACGGCGCCAAGCTGCTGTACGCCTACGCCGAATGCACCGTGCCCAAGGTCACTTTGATCACGCGCAAGGCCTACGGCGGCGCCTACGACGTGATGGCCTCCAAGCATCTGCGTGGCGATGTGAATTTCGCTTGGCCGAGCGCGGAGATCGCCGTCATGGGGGCCAAGGGGGCCGTGGAGATCATCTTCCGCAAGGACAAGAACGACGCCGCCTTGATTCAGGCACGCACCGATGCGTATCAGGAGAAGTTCGCCAATCCCTTCGTCGCCGCCAGCCGCGGCTATGTGGATGACGTCATCAGGCCGCACGAAAGCCGCCGACGCCTCTGCAAGGCCTTCGTCATGCTGCGCGACAAACGGTTGCGGAACCCTTGGCGCAAGCACGGCAACATTCCGCTGTAGGGCGGGTTGGCGATGTTCAAAAAGATTCTGATCGCCAACCGGGGGGAGATCGCCTGCCGAGTCATGAGAACCGCCAAGCAGATGGGCATCGCCACCGTGTCCGTGCATTCGGACGCCGACGCTGACGCCCTGCATGTGCAAATGGCGGATGAGGCAGTGCGCATCGGTGAGGCGCCTGCCAGCGCCAGCTATCTGCGCATCGACCGCGTACTGGAGGCGGTGGCCGCCACTGGTGCCGAAGCGGTGCATCCAGGCTACGGGTTTTTGTCGGAAAACGCTCAATTTGCCGAAGCCCTGAAAGAGGCGAACGTCGTCTTCATCGGACCCGGGCCGGCGGCCATCACCAGCATGGGAGACAAGATCACTTCCAAGCGCATCGCCCAGGAAGCGGGCGTCAACTGCATTCCCGGCTATGACGGCATCTTGGCGGGGCCGGACGAGGCAGTGCAAGTCGCCGCCGAGATCGGCTATCCGGTGATGCTCAAGGCCAGTGCCGGGGGTGGCGGCAAGGGCATGCGCGTGGTCCATGACGACGCCGAATGCCGGCAGGGTTTTGCCCGGGCGGCCAACGAGGCCAAGTCCAGTTTCGGCGACGACCGCGTGTTTGCCGAGAAGTTCATCGAACAACCCCGGCACATCGAAATGCAGATTATCGCGGACCGGCACGGCAACATCCTGCATTTGGGGGAGCGGGAGTGCTCCGTGCAAAGACGCCATCAAAAGGTCATTGAGGAATCCCCCTCGCCCTGCATCGATCCGGCCACCCGTCGGGCGATGGGAGATCAGGCCATCGCCCTCGCTCGGGCGGTGGGCTACGTCTCCGCCGGCACCGTGGAGTTCATCGTTGATGCGGATAAGAACTTTTATTTCCTGGAGATGAACACTCGCCTGCAGGTGGAGCATCCCGTCACGGAATGGGTGACTGGGCAGGACTTGGTGGAATGGATGATCCGCATCGCTGCCGGTGAAGCCCTGCCCTTGACGCAGGCGGACATCCAACAGAAGGGCTGGGCCATTGAAGCCCGGCTTTACGCTGAGGATCCCTTGCGCAACTTCCTGCCCTCCACTGGCCGGTTGACTAAATATCAGCCGCCGCCGGCCAGCGCCAGCGTGCGGGTGGATGCCGGCGTATCAGTGGGCGGCGAAGTGTCCATGTTCTACGATCCCATGATCGCCAAGCTCGTCACCTACGGCGCGGGCCGCGACCAAGCCATGGACGCCATGCAGGATGCCTTGGATGCCTACTGCATTCGCGGTGTTCAGCACAACGCCAGCTTCCTCAATGCGGTGGTCGGTCATCCTAGGTTTCGCGCCGGCCGGCTGACCACCAACTTCATTGCCGAAGAGTTTGCCGGCGGCTTCAAGGCGGATGGCGCCCATTTACCCGACGCCAAAATACCCTTGGTCGCAGTGGCTGTGACGCATCTGCTGCGCAGCGCAAGGGCGGCGCGGATCAACGGCCACAGCCGCCGCTTCGACCATTCGGGTGGTGAGGATTGGGTGGTGGCCGTCGGCCAGACCCAGCATCCTGTGCGCATTGTGCAAGAGCAGGGCGGCTTTGCGGTGACCTGCGATGATGCCGTCTATTCCGTCCAAACCAGATGGCAGCCCGGCGAGGCCATCTTTAGCGCCAGCGTCAACGGTGCCTTGGTTCATGTGCAGGTGGATGACGAGGGCGCCGGCTATCGGCTGCGGCACCGGGGCGCGGAAGTCTCCGCCTTGGTGCTGACCCTGGCCGGGGCCGAACTGATCCGTCACATGATCGAAAAGGCGCCGCCGGATCTAAGCCGCTTCCTGCTGTCGCCCATGCCCGGGCTTTTGGTGCGCCGGACGGTTGAGGTGGGGGACGAGGTGAAGGCCGGTGATGAGCTCGCCGTGGTGGAGGCCATGAAGATGGAAAACAGCCTGCGGGCTGCGGCTGATGTGAAGGTCAAGGCAACCCTCGCCAAGGAAGGCGACAGCCTGGAGTTGGATCAACCGATCCTGGAGTTCGAGTAGGGCGCTTGGGGCGACGCGACCCTGTGCGCTTGGGCCAACGCCGCCACATCCGCGCCGCGGCCTACTTCTTCTTGCTGGAAACCCTTTGGGTGCCTTCGTTCGGCAAAGCGTTGAAGGTTTCCTTGAGCGCCGCAAGGGCCATCTTTTCCGGGTTGGGGTGGTAGTCCCCACGCCCCTTCTTGACGATGGCCTCGTTGGAAAGCAGCCAGCCGAGAACGCTATACACCTGATGCAGTGGCAGCTTGTTGCCCTCCTTGGTGGTCACATCGGTCAGAAGGTTCTTGCGGAAAACCTTGCCACCGTTCTTGTTGATGGCCTTGGTGAACAAGGAGACCGTGCCGTAATCCATGCGATGGCGCTGCTCGCCATTCTTCTTGGCATTCCACTTGATCTCAACAAGTTTCTTGCCGGCCCTGGCGAATTTCGGATAGCCCTGTTTGCCGCCTATCTGACGCTTCGCCGGTGCCGGTGCCGCAGCCGGTGCGGCCGGTGCCGCCGCCGGTACCTTTGCGGCCTTGGGCGCCTTTGCGGGTTGCTTGGCGGCCGGGGCAGCCTTCTTGCGACGGGGTGCCCGGGTTGGTGCGGGTGCGGCGGCTGATGCGTCAACCGCGTTAACTTGCTCAATGGCGGCCTCCACCGCCTTCAAAACGGACGCGGTGTCGCCGAGTTTGCCGTACTCGCCCTTGGCGTAGTCCTTGTCCATTTGCGCCTTGACGCGGTCACGAATGCCGGTCAGATCGCGCAGTGCCTTGCCGAAATTAACCATATTGCAGCTCCCTGTTGGGTGTTTGAACCGAAGGTGCGCGAATGCTAGCGCAGTTTTGCAACCAAAAACAAACAATAAGGCGCATTTTTTGCAAATTTATCGTCGCTTGCGGCGTTTTTTGGAATGCGGCGCTTGTCTATGAATGATGCGGCGCTTCCCTATGAAGGAACCGCAGGCACTTCCTCCAGTTCGATCAGGGTGCCGCAGAAATCCTTGGGATGCAGGAACACCACCGGCAGGTTGTGTGCCCCGGTCTTGGGCTTGCCGTCCCCCAGCACACGCGCGCCCTTGCTTTTTAGATGTTCGATGGCGGCGTCGATGTCCCGCACCTCATAGCAGATGTGGTGCATGCCGCCGCTGGGGTTATTGGCCAAGAAATTCGCCACCGGGGAGTTCTCCCCCAAGGGATGCAGCAGTTCGATCTTGCTGTTGGGCAGTTCCACGAACACCGTGGTTACGCCGTGGTCCGGCAGCGGCAGGGGGGCGGAGACCTGCGCTTCCAGTTGGCTTCGATACAGTTCCGCCGCCGCCTTCAGGTCCGGCACGACGATGGCGACATGGTTCAATCTTCCGAGCACGGGTTTCTCCTTCGACCAATGCAGCGCTGGGGCTCTGACGAGGCGATGGCGTTGGCCCGGCAGGTGGCTGTGGCGGTACTTGAAACTTCGCGCATTGGTCCGGTTTCGCCCCGGTCAAGAACGGACCATCCACAACCCATTAGCGGTTCCTGCCCGGAATGCGCCTCAGGATGTCGCTGGCCGCCTGTGGAATGTTGCTGCCGGGGCCGAAGATGGCGGCCACTCCGGCATCGAGCAGAAAGGCGTGGTCCTGCTGCGGAATGATGCCGCCGCAGACCACCACCACATCGCCCAAGCTCTGTGCCCGCAAGGCTTCGACAAGCTGCGGGGTCAAGGTGCGGTGACCGCCGGCCAGAGTGGAGAAGCCCACCACATGCACGTCGAGGCGGGCGGCCTCTTGGGCCGCTTCCGCCGGCGTCTGAAACAATTCCCCGGCGTGCGTGTCAAAACCGAGGTCCGCAAAAGCGTTGCAGATTACCTTGGCGCCGCGGTCGTGGCCGTCCTGCCCCAGCTTGACCACCAGAATGCTCGGTGCCCGGCCTTCAAATTCCGTGAAGACTTGGATTTCCCGCACCACCTTCTGAAAGGCTTTGCTGTCCGCATGGACGCCGCCATACACGCCCTTGGTGATGCGCACCAGCGCATGATGGCGACCCCAGGTCTTTTCCAAAGCGCCGGACACCTCGCCCACCGTGGCCCTGTGCCGCACCGCGGCGATGCTGAGCGCGAGCAGGTTGTCGGTGCCGTTGGCGGCGGCCTGCGTCAAGTCGTTCAAGGCGGCTTGGGTTTGGCCTTCGTCGCGCATTTCCCTAACCCCCTGCAACCGTCGTATCTGCGCCTCCCGCACCTTGGCGTTGTCGATTTGCAGGATGTCAACCTCCGCGTTCTCCGCCTCCAGGCGATGCTTGTTGACGCCGACGATCACCTCCTCGCCCCGTTCGATGCGGGCTTGGCGGCGGGCGGCGGTTTCTTCAATGCGCTGCTTGGGAAGGCCCTCGGCCACCGCCTTGGTCATGCCGCCCAGGGCCTCCACTTCATCGATCAGCTTGCCGGCTTCGACGACGATGGCGTCGGTTAGGCTTTCCACATAATAGCTGCCGCCCAAGGGATCCACGGTGCGCGTGACGCCGGATTCCTCGGCGATGATGATCTGCGTGTTGCGGGCAATGCGGGCGGAGAACGGAGTGGGCAGGGCGAGGGCTTCGTCAAAGGCGTTGGTGTGCAGGCTTTGGGTGCCGCCGAGCACCGCCGCCAAGGCCTCGATGGTGGTGCGCACCACGTTGTTGTAAGGGTCCTGCTCCTGCAAGGAAACGCCGGAGGTTTGGCAGTGGGTGCGCAGCATGGAGGAGGCTGGGTTGCGCGGCTTGAACTGGGCCATCAGCTGCGCCCAAAGAAAGCGCGCCGCCCGCAGCTTGGCCACCTCCATGAAAAAGTTCATGCCGATGCAGAAGAAGAAGGAAAGGCGCGGCGCAAATTTGTCGATGTCCATGCCGGTGGCCAGCGCCGCCCGGACGTATTCGACGCCGTCCGCCAGGGTGAAGGCCACTTCCTGCACCAAGTCGGCGCCGGCCTCCTGCATGTGGTAGCCGGATATGGAAATGGAATTGAATCTAGGCATGTGTTCGGCGGTGTGGGCGATGATGTCCGACACGATGCGCATGCTCTCCTGCGGCGGATAGATGTAGGTGTTGCGTACCATGAATTCCTTGAGGATGTCGTTCTGAATGGTGCCGGACAGGGCTGCCGGCGCCACCCCCTGCTCCTCCCCGGCGACGATGTAGCCGGCCAGCACCGGCAGTACCGCGCCGTTCATCGTCATGGAGACGGACAGCTGATCCAAGGGGATGCCTTGGAAGAGGATCTTCATGTCTTCCACGGAGTCTATGGCCACTCCGGCCTTGCCCACATCCCCGGCCACCCGGGGATGATCGGAGTCATAGCCCCTGTGGGTGGCTAGGTCGAAGGCCACGGAAAGCCCCTTCTGACCGGCGGTCAGATTGTCTCGATAGAAGCGGTTGGATTCCTCGGCTGTGGAGAAGCCGGCGTATTGGCGAATGGTCCAAGGCCGGTTGGCGTACATCGTGGCCCTTGGGCCGCGCACGAAGGGGGCAAGCCCAGGCAGACTGTCGAGGTGGGACAGTTCCTCAAGGTCCGCCGCCGTGTAGAGCGGCCTGACCTCAATGCCCTCCGGCGTTTGCCAGTTGAGGGCGTCGAGGGGCCTGCCGCGCAGCTCTTGGTCCGCCAAGTTGCGCCAGTCGTCTGGGACGGGTTGAGCCATCAAATCTATTCCTTTGAATGGGTAAGGATGGAGAAATTATAACAACGTGCTTAAGGGCGCATGATAGCCGCCGGCTGCTGTCGGTCCAAAACTGCGATGTCCTCTTTCTCCCGTCCATGCCGCATAATGGGCTTGTGCGCAAACTTAGCGGACAAGGGGGAATCGTCATGCCATTGGCGCAGGACTGCCGCGATCTATTGGATCAGCTCAAGGCCCTCGGCATGAGGGACTTCAGCGAACTGACGCCCACGCAAGCGCGGGAGTTTTCCCTAGCGCCGCCGCCACAAGCGCCAACCTCGGTGGGGGACGTGTTGGACCGCATCGCCAGCGGTCCTGACGGGGACATTGCGGTGCGCGTGTATCGTCCGAAAGGCCGGCTTGCGGGCAGTGGCCCGAGCGCCGTTCTGATCTATTTTCACGGCGGCGGCTGGGTGATCGGCGGCTTGGAGAGCCATGACGAAACTTGCCGCCGGCTTTGCGCCGGGTCCGCCGTCACGGTGGTTGCCGTCGATTATCGGCTGGCGCCGGAAACCCCCTATCCAGGCGCCGTGCGGGACTGCTACCAAGCCACCGCCTGGGTGGCGGAACACGCCGAAGAGTTGGACGTTGACGCAGGCCGTTTGGCGGTGGGCGGAGACAGCGCCGGCGGCAACTTGGCCGCCGCCACGGCCCTCATGGCCCGGGACCGGGGTGGTCCGAACATCATCTTTCAACTGTTGGTCTATCCGGTCATTGAGGCGGACTTCGAGCGGCCGTCCTACAGGGAAAACGCGGTGGGCTATCTGCTCAGCCGCCGCGCCATGCAATGGTTTTGGGACCACTATGCGCCAAGGGTTGAGCAACGTCAGGAACCTTACGCCGCACCCATCAGGGGCAACCTCGCCGGCCTGCCGAAGGCCTTGCTGCAGGTGGCCGAGTTCGATCCCCTGCGTGACGAAGGGGTGGCCTACGCCCAAGCCTTGCAGGACGCTGGCGTAACAGCGGACCTCACCGAGTACAAGGGCATGATCCACGGCTTCTTCGGCATGCCGCAAGCCATTGAAGCCGCCAACCACGCCATGGATGAAGCCTGCCGCGCCTTGCGTTGGAATTTGGCCAAACGCGATGCCGAAGGGCGGCGGATCTTGGACAATTGAGGCGCTAAGAGCCGTAAATGGAGGTGAATCCCTGCTGAAACTTCATCTCAGTTGTCCCCATTCTGCTGTAGTATGCGAAGAAGAGGGAGATGCGCATTGAGGGCGGACTTTGTAAGTGAGCGACTGTAGGGAGGTGCTGACGTGCAACGGGTGTTCCGGGTTCTGGTTGGATTGCTGGCCTTGTTGTTCATCGGCTACGGGTTGGTCTATATGTTCAACCCCACTGATTTGGCGCCGTTGATGGGCATTGAGGCCAAGGACGTTTTGGGCGTCAGCACCTTGCGGGCGGATGTTTGCGGCATGTTCCTCGCCATTGGCCTGATGCTGGCCGCTGGCCTGTGGCGGGGCGACACCACTTGGTTTTTGGCGGCGGCCGTGCTCGTGGGGGCCATCATGCTTGGTCGCATCGTTGGCATCGTCGCCGACGGCCATACCCGCATGGTCGTGGCCAATTTAGTGACGGAGGTTGTTATCGTCGCCATCCTGTTGGGCGCCCATCGGCGGTTGAACGTTTAGCCATATGGCCGCCTTCAAGGGTTTCGGCCCGGCCACCGTTGGCTTCCTAAAGGAATTGGGGGCGAACAACAACCGGGAGTGGTTTCAGGCCAACAAGCACCGCTACGAGGCGGAGGTGTTGACCCCAGCGCTGGACTTCATCGGCGCCATGGGCGCTGAACTGGAAGGGTTTGCACCGCACTTCACGGCGCTGCCGAAGCGGCTGGGCGGCTCCCTGATGCGGGTGTATCGGGATGTGCGGTTCAGCCGCAACAAGGTGCCCTACAAGACCAACATCGGCATTCAGTTCCGCCATGAGCAGGGCAAGGACGTGCATGCCCCTGGCTACTATCTGCACATCGAATCGACCCGCTGCTTCTTCGCCGCCGGCATGTGGCGCCCGGCGCCGGAGGCCCTGCTGGCCATCCGCAACCGCATTGCGGAGAAGCCGGCGGCTTGGCGGCGAATGCTGGAGGACCGGGAATTCAACGATGCCTTCCGCTTGGGCGGCGAGGCCCTGAAGCGTCCGCCTCGGGGCTTTGACGCAGATTTGCCCTACATCGAGGACATCAAGCGCAAGAGCTTCATCGGCGGCTGCGACTTTCCCGTGGCCAACGCCGCCAATCCCGGCTTCGTCGGCGAGGCGGCGGCCACCTTAGCCAAGGCCGGCCCGCTGATGGCCTTCCTGTGCGCGGCGGTCAACGTGCCGTTTTGACGCGATGCCGCGAGGATTCGGCAACGTGAACCTTCCTGACTACGTCTTGACCGCCGACCTTGTGCCGCAGCACCAGCCGGCCTTGCTGCCAGTGGAGGAACGGCATCGGCTTCAGGAACGGGTGGCGGAATTGCTGGAAGCCCGGGACGCCGTGCTGGTGGCCCACTACTATGTGGACGGCGACGTGCAGGATTTGGCCGAAGCAACTGGCGGCTTCGTGTCGGACTCCTTGGAGATGGCCCGCTTTGGCCGGGACCACGCCGCCCAAACCCTGATCGTCGCCGGGGTGCGCTTCATGGGGGAGACGGCCAAGATCCTCTCTCCACACAAGCGGGTGTTCATGCCCACCCTGGAGGCGGAGTGCTCCTTGGACATCGGTTGCCCGCCGGAAGACTTTGCCGCCTTCCGCCAAGCCCACCCGCAGCGCACCGCCGTGGTTTACGCCAACACCTCAGCCAAGGTGAAGGCGCTTTCGGACTGGGTGGTGACCAGCAGCATCGCCTTGCCGATCATCGAGCACCTGTCCAGCCAAGGGGAGAAGGTGCTTTGGGCGCCGGACAAGCACCTTGGCCGCTACATCCAGAGCCAAACGGATGCGGACATGCTGCTGTGGAACGGTGCCTGCGTGGTCCACGAGGAGTTTAAGGCCAAGGCCCTGGAGGACCTAAAGCGCATCTTCCCGGATGCGGGGGTTTTGGTGCATCCGGAGTCCCCGGCGGCGGTGGTCGGCATCGCTGACGCGGTGGGCTCCACCAGCCAGATCGTCAAGGCCGCCGGAACCTTGCCCCATGAACTGTTCATCGTCGCCACGGACCGGGGCCTGTTCCACAAGCTGCGTCAGCGCCATCCGCACAAGCGCTTCATTGAGGCGCCTACGGCCGGGGAGGGCGCCACCTGCCGAAGCTGCGCCCACTGCCCGTGGATGGCGATGAACGAACTGCAAGTGCTGGCGGACACCTTGGCTGACGATGCGCGGCTAGCCGCCAACGAAGTCCTGGTGGACCCGGAGACCGGCCGCCAAGCCATGATTCCCCTTGAGCGGATGCTGGCCTTTCCCCGGCCCTAAGCGCTGCATTTGACGGTGCGCCGGAACCCCAAATTAGACTTTGCACCTGAACCGGCGCTCGGCCCGGTCGCCAACGGGCTGCGGGAAAGTTTCCTTAACTCTTCTGCTCGCGCATCTTGTCGCGCAGGTCGGTGATCCGCTGATTCAGGCGGGCGATGGCCTTGCGGTCGTCCTGACTGGTGAGGCGGCGGGCGTACTCCAAGTGCTGCAGGGCGCGTTGATAGGCGGCGTGCAGGTAGAAGAACTGCGCCCGCGCCAAGTGTACGCCGATGATGTTGCCGGCCAGCCCGGACACTTCGGCTAGGTTGTACCAAACATCGGCGTCGTCCTTGAATACGATGCTCTGCCGCTCAAGCACCGCCTCCGCGTCCCGGTGGCGGCGCTCGGCGGTTAGCGCCTGGGCGTACAGCATGGACAGAGGTGCGTTGTCCGGGTTGATGCGCAGTTCCCGCTCCAGCAGATCGATGGCCAGCTGGGTTTGCTCGGCGGCGATCAGCAGTTCCGCCATGCTGGCGCTGTACAGGATGTTGCGCGGGTTGGCGGCGTGTAGCTGGTCCAGCAGGGGAATGGCTTGACTGGGCTGCTCTGCAGCGGAAAGAGCTAACGCCAGCCCGTATTGGATGGCCCCGTTGTCGGGGTCCGCACGAAGCGCCTGCTCGAACTGCTTGACCATGGCCTTGGGCGAATCCGCAAAATGCACCCGCGCCCGCGCTCGCATCATCTGGTAGTCCTGGGACTTTGGGAACGGCCTGGCGGCGTATTGTTGGGCTTGGCTCCTGGTGTCCGCGATGCGGGTTTCGCTCAGGGGATGGGTCAGCAGGAACTCCGGCGGCTTGCGGGTGAAGCGGTAGGCGCGGTGCATGCGGTCGAACATGCGCACCATGCCTTGCGGGTCCAGGTCCGCCCGCACCAAGGTGTTCAAGCCGATGCGGTCGGCCTCCTGCTCCCGGCCGCGGCTGTAGCGCAGCTGGTTGGCCTGCACGGCCGCCTGGGCGCCGGAGATGGCGGCTACGCCGGCGTCGCCGCCGCCCATGGCGGCGATCATGATGGCCGCCGCCATGGCCGCCAAGGCCGGCAGGGTCTGGGCGCGGCGAACCTCAATGCCCCTGGCGAAGTGGCGCTGGCTCAGGTGCGCCAGCTCATGGCCGATCACGGAGGAGTATTCATGCACGTCCTCGGCGTGCAGCATCAGCCCCAGATTGATGCCCACCACCCCGCCGGGGGCGGCGAAGGCGTTGATTTCCTCAGAGTCGATCAGCACCGTGCGCAGCACCGTGTCGCGCAGCTCGCTGTACTGGGCTAAATGGGCGGTTTGGGTCTCGACGTAGTATTTGAGGATGGGGTCATCCACGGTGGGCAGGCTGCCGAGCACCTGCTTCAAGAAATCCTCGCCAAGCTGCCGCTCCATCTCCGGTGAGATCAGCTTGGACGAGGCATCGCCAAGGGACGGCAGTTCGTTGCTCTGCCCGTAGGCGCAGCAGCACAGCGCCAAGCCGCCGCCGAACAACAGTGCCCGCAAGCCGTTCATGACACCAGTATAACGCCGCCGCTCATCCGCCGGCGCACCGAAATTCGCCACGGGAGCTTGCCAAACAACCCGGCCCTCCCGGTTGGGCCGCGCAGTGCATGGTGGGGGTTGAAACAACCGGCCTTTCGCCGGCGTCGTGTCCATTGCCGGCCGTTTCGGGCAGCGTCTTGGCCAAAGCGCCAAGGTCCCGCCGCCGTAGTGCCATCTGTGCCATACTGCGCTTCGTGTCCGATCAACCCGTCATTGTCGATGCCAGGGGGCTGACCTGCCCCATGCCGCTGCTGAAGGCGAAAAGGGCCCTAAACGAGTTGGATTCCCGGCAGCGCCTGCTGGTGCTGGCCACGGACCCGGGCTCGGTGCGGGACTTCGAGGTCTTCTCCGCGCAAAGCGGTCACAAGCTGTTGGAATCCACTTGCGAAGAGCAAACCTACCGCCACTTGTTGGAAAGGAAGTAGCGCATGCGCTTTCTGCAGGTCATCAGCGGTTGGATCAACCGCTATTTCTCCAACGAGGAAGCCATTTACTTGGTGGTGCTGTTGGCGGCCGGGTTTTTGGTGCTGTTTGTTTTGGGCGGGGTGCTGGCGCCAGTGTTGACCGGGTTGGTGGTGGCCTTCCTGCTGCAAGGGTTGGTCAAGCGGCTGGCGGCTTGGCGGGTGCCGGACGCCGGGGCTGTTTACCTGACGTTTTTGCTGTTCGTCAGCGGGCTGGTGGGAGTGGCGCTGTTCGTGGCGCCCTTGGTTTGGCGGCAGCTGGCCGCCTTGGTGCAGGCGCTGCCCGACGTCATCGGCCGGTTGCGGGAGATGGCCGGGAATTTGGCCGCGGCCTTCCCCGAATTCGTGACCGAGGAGCAGACTGAGGTTTGGTTCGACGGCGTGGCCGGGCAGTTGGGCAATCTCAGCGCCTCGGTCTTGGAAACCCTGGTGGCCAACGTGCCTTCCGTGGTGGGGGTGGTCATCTACTTGGTGTTGGTGCCCATCTCCGTGTTCTTCTTCCTCAAGGACCGTCGCCGCATCCTGGGCTGGTTGACCGCGGCGCTGCCCAAGGAGCGGCCCCTCATCCACCGGGTGGGGCAGGAGATGAACCAACAGCTGGCCAACTATGTGCGCGGCAAGTTCATCGAAATCCTCATCGTCGGTTTCGTCACCTTCCTGGTCTTCAGCCTGTTGGGGCTGCACTTCGCCGCCTTGCTGGGAGTGGTGGTGGGCCTGTCCGTGCTGATCCCCTTTGTGGGTGCGGCGGTGGTCACCATTCCCGTGGCCTTGGTGGGCATTATGCAGTTCGGCTGGTCTTGGGAGTTGGCCTACGTCATGGCCGCCTACGGGATCATTCAGGCCCTGGACGGCAACGTGCTGGTGCCGCTGCTGTTCTCGGAGGCGGTGGACCTGCATCCCATCACCATCATCGTCGCCGTGCTGGCGTTTGGCGGCCTTTGGGGGGTTTGGGGGGTGTTTTTCGCCATCCCCTTGGCCACTCTGCTGAAGGCCATTTACAACGCTTGGCCCAGCGAAGTGCTGCCGCAGCCTAGCGGCAAGGCAGGCGCCGGGCCGGCATCCAGCTAGTGCGTTCGGTCCGCCGCCGCCCTCCGACTTCCCGCGTCCCAAAACGCAGGACCGAGCGCAACAGCTTCGCCAGCAAACGACCTTAAAATCGCCCTGATAATCCCGTACGCAGCGCAGACAATCGCTACTCCATCCTGTATGCTTGGTTGATCGATCATCCGCTTGGAGATATGCGCACATGGAAACCACCAAACGATCAACTATGCCGCTCTGCTGGGCGTCTTGCAGCCGATGGCTGCTCACCGGCGTCTTCAGTCTCTTGGTGCCTAATTGGTTGTTGGCCGAAGAGACCGCGATCAGAACCTTCGACACAACAGGAAAGCTCGTTGAGGAAATCATCGTCACGGCCCGGCGGCGGCAGGAAGCGCAGCAGGAGGTGCCCATCGCGGTCACCGCCCTGACTGGGGACATGCTGCAGGACCGGCAGACGATCAACCCCTCGGATCTGCAGTTGAACGCCCCCAACGTCAGCTTCACCGCCACCAACTTCGGTGGCTCCAGCTTCAGCATACGCGGCATTGGGCGCTTGGTGATCGGCTCCACCGGCGAGGCTGGCGTGTCAACCCACCAGAATGAGATTCCGCTGGAGACCAACCTGAACAGCATCGAGTTCTTCGACATGGAGCGGGTGGAAATCCTGCGTGGGCCGCAAGGCACCCTGTTCGGCCGCAACGCCACCGGCGGCGCCATCAACTTCGTCACCAAGATGCCGGAGTTCGAACGCTTCGACGGCTTCGCCGACATCGAAGTGGGGGACTACAGCCATAGGCGGGTCAAGGGGGCGGTGAACCTGCCCTTGGGGGAGCGCGCCGGCGTTCGCATCGCCGGCTTCAAGCTGGATCGGGACGGTTACACCAAGAACCTCGCCTACGGGCAAACGGGCACTGACGGCAGCACCCTGACCGGCATTGATGACGACATCGACGGTCGGGACATCACGGCGCTGCGCGCCACCTTCGCTTGGGACCTCACCGAACAAGCCAATCTTTGGGTGCAGTACAACCGCTTTGACGAAGACGACGACCGGGCGCGCATCACCAACCAAGTTTGCGTGCGCAATCCTCTGCCGACCAATGGCTGCCTGCCCGACGAGTTCGGCTTTGAGCCCCCCCATCTTGGCTCCACCACCGCCGGCATCTTCGCGGCCCTTGGGGGTGCGCTGCCGTTCGGGGCGGATGGTTCCGACCCCTCGCTGTACGTCTTTCCCAAGCCGCGCATCGACGGTTTTCGGGAGATCCACACGGACTACGATCCGGTGTATCAGGACGAGGAGGATCTCTTCAGCGGCGGCTTCAACTATGACTTCGGCAGCTTCAACCTGAACCTGCTTGGCGCTTATCAGAAGCGCGAGTCTCTGTCCCGGCAGGACTACGCCATGGACGTGGGCGCCAACCTCAGCGCCACGCCCCTCAATCCGTCTGGTTTGTGGCCCATTTCCGAGCCGGCCGGCGGCGCCGGCGACGATTGGCGGCCCGGCCCCTGCAATTTGGCTGACGGCACCGCCGGCGTGGCCGGTGGCTGCATTTTGCCCGTGGACCAGACCCGGGTGTTTGCTTACGACCAAGCGGACGCCGATTCCGAATACTGGACGGTGGAGGGGCGTTTGCAGACCACTCTTGACGGCCCCTTCAATTTCCAGGTCGGCGCCAGCATCTATGACGCGGAAAGCAATACGGACTACTACGTGCTGGCCAACACTCTGGATTTGGTAACCACCTACGGCACCCCCGCGCTTGGCGGCCTGCGGCTGTACCCGGGCTTTTTCAACAACACCAACAACCCGTCGAAAGGCATACAGCAGGATGGCTGGGCGAGCTTTGGCGAGCTGTACATCGACGTTGCGGACAGCCTGAAGCTGACCGCCGGCCTGCGCTACAACAAGGACAACAAGGCAGTCAGCGACACCAGCGTGTTGTTCAATTCCGCCAATGCGAACGCCGCCTTGGGCGGCCTGTTCGGGGCGAACCCCATCTGGCTGCGCACACCCATGTTCCTTCACTTGGCCGCCTTGGCCGAAAATCCTGCTGCGCCGCTGGATGCCGCTTCGACCAGGGTGCTGGAATTCTGGGACGCCTCGGGCGTTTATGCCGAGAACGCCCCGGTCGCCGCCGGAGGCATCGCCGCGCTTGGCATTGCTCAGGGAGTGGGGGCGGGTACGATCCCGTTTGCAGCGCTGCCCACCATCCTCGCCGGCCTGCCGCCCGTGTTTCGGACCACGGTGCTGACCTTGTTCTCTCAGAATCCGGAACTCATTGCGCGGGACCCGGGCATTATGGCCGCCGGCGCCGCGATGAACGCCATCGCCGCCGCAGTGCCGCCGGTTCCCGGCTTCGGCGAAACCCGCTTCGCGACCGGCAGCCCCAGCAAGGAGGATTGGTCCGAACTCAGCGGCCGCGTGGGCCTCGACTGGCAAATCAACGACAACAGCATGGTCTATGGGTTCTACAGCCGGGGCTACAAGCCGGGCGGCTTCAACCCGGCCATTCCCCCGCAGTTCCAGGCCACCTCGGCATTCACCTTTGGTGCGGAGAAAATCGGTGCCTGGGAATTCGGTGCCAAGAACAGCTTTCAAGACGGACGGCTGGTGCTAAACGGCAGCTTCTTCCTCTACGACTACTCCGGCATGCAGATCACGCGCATCGTCAACAACAGTTCGATCAACGAAAACATAGACGCCGACATCATGGGCATCGAGATCGAGGGTCTGTGGCAGCCGGAGGCGCTGCCGGGGCTGGCGGCGGATTTCGCCTACGGCTGGCTTAGCGCGGAGGTGGACGGCTCCGCATCCGTTGATCCAATCAACCGCACCGGCAACAACCCGGACTACGTCCTGCTGAAGAACATTGATCCCGGTTCCTTGACCGGCACAACCTATGTGGCCAGGCAAGCCCAGATCAGTCAAGGCGTATTGGATGCTGCGCTGGCCGCGCAAGGCGCTCTTCTGCCGAACGTTGCCTATCCGGCCAACGCCGCCGGCGTCGCCATCCCGGCCTACTTCTCCAGAAACTTCCTCACGGCGGCCGGCGTGGAGACCTCCGACGGCATTCCCGTTGACTTGGACGGCAACCAACTGCCGAACTCCCCGGAGCACACGATCAGGCTTGGCCTTGCTTATTCATGGGAGGTTCCGGCCATGCGCGGCTCGCTCACGGCCCGTTGGGACTACTATTGGCAGGATGGCTCCTACGCCCGGGAGTTCAACACCATCGGCGACGAGATCGACAGCTGGGACCAGCACAACGCCTCGCTCATCTACGAGAGCCGGGACCAGCGCTGGTCGGTCAGAGCTTGGATCCGCAACATCGGCAATGACGACAACGTCACCGGCAAGTACCTCACCTCCGATACGTCCGGCTCCTTCAGGAACTACTTCCTCACCGAACCGCGCATCTACGGCGCCTCCGTTCGCTTCAACTTCGGAGGTTAGGGAAGGCGACATGGGTCCCCTGAGCGGGCTGAGGGTCGTCGAACTGCAAGGCATCGGCCCGGGGCCGTTTTGCGCCATGATGCTGGCGGACATGGGGGCGGAGGTCATTCGCGTTGACCGGGCCTCCGCCGTTGGCCAGGGCGCTGGGCGGGTGGATATTTTGGCCAGAGGCCGCCGCAGCGTCGCCGTGGACCTCAAGCACGGCGAGGGCGTGGAGACCGTTCTGCAGCTACTCGAGCGGGCGGACGTCCTGATCGAGGGGTTCCGGCCCGGAGTCATGGAGCGCCTTGGCCTGGGCCCGGAGGTTTGCTTGGAGCGCAACCCGCGTCTGGTCTATGGCCGCATGACTGGTTGGGGCCAAAGCGGAACCCTAGCCAAGGCGGCCGGGCACGACATCAACTACATTTCCCTGACCGCCGCCCTGCATTCCATCGGCCAGCCCGGCGGTCCGCCGGTGCCGCCCCTGAACTTGGTGGGCGATTTCGGCGGCGGCGGCATGCTGTTGGCCTTCGGCGTGGTTGCGGCGCTCTTTGAGAGGGCGCAGTCCGGCCGAGGCCAAGTGGTGGACGCCGCCATGACGGACGGTTCCGCCGTGCTCATGAACGCCCTCTACGGCATGATGAACACCGGCCACTGGCGGCCGGAGCGGGGCACGAACCTGCTCGACGGCGGCGGCCACTTCTACGGTGTTTATGCAACCAAGGACGGCAAGCACGTCTCCATCGGTTCCCTTGAACCGCAGTTCTACGCCCTGCTGCTGGAGAAGTCCGGCCTTGGGCAGGAAAGCGATCTGTCCCCGCAGCTGAACCGTGAGGACTGGCCGGCCATGCGCCAGCGCCTCACGCGCATCTTCAAGACCAAGACCCGCGACGAGTGGGACGCCATCATGCTGGGCACGGACATCTGCTATGCGCCGGTGCTGAACTTTCAGGACGCCATCAACCATCCCCACAACCGCTCCCGCAACACCTTCGTGGAGGTGGACGGCCTGCACCAAGCCGCGCCCGCGCCCCGCTTCAGCCGCACCCCGGCGGCAACGCCGCCCGCCGCCGCGGCCCCCGGCGCCCACACCGACGAGATCCTTGCGGACTTTGGCTTTAGCCCAGAAGAAATAGGGCGCCTGCGTGAGGCGGGCGCGGTGGCCGGCTAACATCGCGTCAGTCGCGGCTTTAGACTGGCGGCTATTCCTCCTGCTTCCCTAGGCTGGTGAAGGCGCGGTTGATGAAGTTGGCGGGGTCTCCGTAGGCTTCGTCAAACTCGGCGGTGGGCTTGGCCGCCAGTGCGGCTTCTAAGTCCGCCCCAGCGTCCATGAGGGACCTGATGCGTCCGCGCACGGTTTGCAGCATGTCGATGTAGTCGGCCAAGGCTTGGCGGTCCGTCACTGGGCCGTGGCCGGGGATGACCGTCGCATTCTCGTCAATTTCGGCCAGCACCGCTGCGCAAAAGCGAATCATGCCGTCCAGGGTGCCGCCGTTGTCCGCGTCGATGAATGGATAGCCGGCGTTGTTGAACACGTCTCCCAAATGCACGGCGTTGCTGCCGCGGAAGAAGACCGCCGTGTCGCCGGTGGTGTGGGCTGGACCGAAGTGCAGCAGATCCACCTGCTCGTCGTTGAAGTGGAACTGCATGGCGTCGTTGAAGGTGATGGCCGGCCAAGCCTCCTGCGGATACGCCTGCTGGGCGTAGCGCATGGCCACTAGGTTGATGACGTTGGCCTTGGCCATCATGGCCCGGGAGTTGGCCTGCGCCACCAGCCAGCTGCCCTCCGGCCCCAAGGCCAGGTTGCCTTCGGCATGGTCGAAGTGCCAGTGGGTGTTCACCGCGAAGTCGATGTTGCCACCGCCGAGCTCGGCGATCTTCGCCTTGATTTTGGGCATCATCTGCGGAAACTGATCATCGACGATCAACACCCCGTCCCCGCCGATGCTGACGGCGATGTTGCCGCCGATGCCGAAGAAGACATGCAGGCCGTCGGCGACCTTCTGCGCCTCGATTTCGGTGGCCTTGAAGTCCCAGCCGAAGGCGGCCATGACATCGTCAAGGCTCATGAGATCATGGGCTTGGACCTTGCCGGCCAGTGCGGCCAACAGGCCGGCCAAAGCAACTTTGCGCATGCCGCTTTCCCCTAGTGTCCTGTCCCGCAAATAACCACACATCATCTGCGGGTCCTTTAGACTCTTGGCTGCGTTGCTCCGCCTTGTGTGGAGCCTGCCACAGGGCGTTTTCGCGCCTTGCCAGGAGCCAAAATCCCTCGCATCCAAAGTACACTTATTTACGCGACAGGACACCAGTTGGCAAGTGCTTTGCGGCGCAAGGTTAACCGAACGTTTGACGGGGTTGCAATTCCACGCATTCAAGGCGGCCCGGTCGATGAGCGCCAAGCGCCTGGCCCTCATGCGGAAGTTAACTTGCCGCATGGGATGGTCCTCTTGGAACGGGATGCATGGATGTTTGATATTGGCCATTCGCCCCCCTTTCCACTATGCTAGGCGCCCGCGCCAGCCGGCAAGTCGTCGGCGGGGGAGGGCGAGGATTCCCTACCAGCGCGAAGCAATTCGGGAGGAATGATGGCGCATACCCACGATCATGAAATCGTTTCGATTTATCCGTTCTCCGATGAGGAAGTGGATCAGCTGATGAACAACTCCAACGAGTGCGTTCTGATGTGGTCCACCAAGGATGGCTGGCCAGTGGGGGTCACCCACGCCTTCCTCTGGCACGAGGGCAAGATCTGGCTGACCTTCGCCGTCCACCGACACCGGGCGGTGGCCATCCGCCGGGACAACCGGGTCTCCGTGAACGTCAGCAGCCGGGGCTACCCGGACGGTGCCTCGGCGGATTTGCCCAGCGGCGCCATTACCTTCAAGGGCACTGGGGAGTTCTTTGAAGACGAACAGACCAAGAAGTGGTTCTACACCGCCCTTGCCAAGAAACTGAACCCGAACAATCCGCAAGGGGAGGCGTTCTTCACCAGCCTGCTTGATTCGCCTCTGCGCGTCATGCTGGCGATCACGCCGGTGAAGAAGATCATGTACAACGGCAGGAAGGCCCAGGCGCACATGGCCGGCGCCATCTCCGAGGAAGAGCTTGGCGAGCGTCTGCCGGTGGACAAGGAGCGGATGAACGCGGAGCGCGCCAGGCGCGGGCTGCCGCCAAGGTAAAGGCGGCGCGGATTGCCCTGGGGATTGGAAAGTGTCAGGTCGGGCTTGGTGAATTTTGCCATCTAGCCGCGGGATGGCGCACCGGTATCATCCTGCATTCAACCCAGCAATTTGGAGGACGGCCGTGAGCCTAGCTGCCCAGCAACATGAAATCATCCACACCCGTCCCGGCTTCATCGCCGCCCTCGACCAGAGCGGCGGCAGCACCCCAAAGGCGCTGCGCCTGTACGGCGTGGCGGAGAACGCTTGGTCCAGCGAGGCGGAGATGTTTGACCTAGTGCATGCCATGCGCACCCGCATCATGACCAGCCCGGCCTTCAGCGGCCAGCGCATTCTCGGCGCCATCCTGTTTGAGAACACCCTGAACCGGCAGGTGGAGGGGCGTGGCGCGGCGGCCTATCTGTGGGAGGCGAAGCAGGTGGTGCCCTTCCTGAAGGTCGATAAGGGGCTGGCCGAGGAGCGCGATGGCGTACAGCTGATGAAGCCGATGCCGGCCCTTGAGGACCTGCTGGCGCAAGGCAAGGCCAAGGGCGTGTTCGGCACCAAGATGCGCTCCGTGATCAAGCAGGCTAATGCGGTCGGCGTCAACGCCTTGGTGGCGCAGCAGTTTGAGACCGCTAGGCGCATTCTTGCGCAGGGACTAACCCCGATCGTGGAACCGGAGGTGGACATTCATTGTGCGGAGAAGGCCCAGGCTGAAGCCTTGCTCAAGGCCGCCATGCTCAGGGAGCTGGACGCCTTGAACGGCAATCAGGTCATATTGAAGCTGACCCTGCCGGAGGCGGACAACTTCTACGCGGACTGCATCGCCCATCCTCAGGTGTTGCGGGTGGCCGCCCTGTCTGGCGGCTACAGCCGCGAGGAGTCCAACGCCCGCCTGCGCCGGCAAAACGGCATGACCGCCAGCTTCTCCCGCGCCCTGACGGAAGGGTTGCAGCGTCAGCAGAACGACGACGAGTTCAGCAGCCTGTTGGACGCATCCATCGGCAGCATTTTCGAGGCATCGACCACCTAGTGTCCTGTCCCGATACGTGCGATGATCCGCTGCCTTTTCGCTGCGCGACTGTGTTGGCGCCTTTAACCCCTGTCAGTCCATCGGGATGCGGATAAGGACGCCGCCCATCACGTCGCCGAGCTTGGCGTCGGTGCGCGGGGAATCCTTGTGGTTGTTGTGGCAGCCAACGCAGGCTTCGGCGACGGCGACATCGGGATACACGGCGGCGAAATAACGCAGGCCGCCAAGCTCCTCCTCCCCGTAGAAGTTCTCTCCGGGATTGTCGGCCACATATTGGAGGCCCTCCCTTTCCAGCGCCGTTCCGGGACCGTTCTTTTTGTTGATCGGATGCAGGGAAAGCAGGGAATAGGAAAAGTCATCGGTCTCGTCCGCCACCAACTCCGCGCCGAAACGGAACATCTGCGCTGGCAACGGCAGCGCCGAGTCGTCCTTGAAGTGCTCGGAGGCGGTAAGAATCCTCTCGTCCCTGGTGAGGCGCTGGACCACCTTTTGCGCATAGACCGCCCGGTCCGAGGACATCACGAGATACAGCATGTCGGCTGCGTGGCGGTAGGAGATCCCCTCGGCTGCAACGCCAACCGCCACCACCGCCACGACGGTGCCGAGCGCAAATTGGGTTCGCTTGAATGGGCGTTTCCTCATCCGCTCCCCGTCCTGTGCGGCGAGCGCCAAAAGTGAATGAATCTAGACATTGCCGGTTTTCAGCCGGCGCCCACGCAAGAACCGCGCCGCCTCAAGCCTCGTCTTCGTTGCCATAGGCGTCCGGCAGCTTCTCCCCCTCGCTGCTGGCGACCAGCGCCGTCACGGTCAGGTCGCTGGTCACGTTCACTGCGGTGCGGCACATGTCCAGCAGGCGGTCCACGGCCAGCACCAAGGCCACGCCCTCCACCGGCAACCCCACGGCGGTCAGGATCAGGGTGATGGCCACCAAGCTGGCGGCGGGAATGCCGGCCACGCCGATGGAGGTCAGCAGGGCCAGCAGCACCACTAGGAACTGTTGCATAAAGGTCAGATCGATGCCGAGCGCTTGGGCGATGAAGATGACCACCACACACTCGTACAGGGCGGTGCCGTCCATGTTCACCGTGGCGCCCAAAGGCAGCACGAAGCTGGTGATGCGTTTGGGGATGCCGGCCTGCTCGGCGCTGTTGATGGTCACCGGCAAAGTGGCGGATGAGGAGGCGGTGGAGAAGGCGGTTAACTGCGCCGGCAATATCTTGCCGTAGTAGGCGTAGGGGCGGATGCCGCCGACCATGCGCAGCAGCAGCGGCAGCCAAAGGAAGAAGTGGACGGCCAGCGCCGCCGCCACGGTCACCACGAACAGCAGCAGGGAGCCAAGCACCGCAAACCCGGAGACGATCAAGGTCTTGCCGACCAGCGCGAACACCCCGATGGGGGCGAAGCGCATGATCCACATGGTGATCATGATCATCACGTCATGCACGCCCTGCCAGAAGTTTTGCAGGGCCTCCGCCGGCGGGCCGCTCATGCGCGACATGAAGTAGCCGAACACCACGCCGACAAAGATCAACGCCAATAGCTGGGTTTCCAGCGCCGCCTCCAGAATGTTGGGCGGCACCGCCCTGGAAATGATGCCGACGAGGTCTGCGGCGCTGCGTCCCTCCACCTTGTCCAAGGCTTCGCCGGCGTCGGGCAGGGCGCTGCGCATGGCCTCCCCGGAGGTGCCTTCGCCTGGGCCCACCAAGTTGACCAGGATCAGGCCGGTGAGGATGGCGCCGAACCCGGTGGCCACATAGAAGCCCAAGGTCTTGCCGCCCACTCGGCCAAAGGCTTCCTGCCCGGCCATGTTGCGTACGCCGACGATGATCGATGCCAGGATCAGCGGCACCACGATCATCTTCAGCGCGTTGAGAAACAGATCCCCAAAGAAGCTCAGCACGCCCACCAGGGACGCCCCGAACAGAGTGGTTTGCGCATCCGCAGGCAAGGCGACCAGCACCGCCAGCGCCAAGGCTATGGCGATCTGCCAGTGCAGCGGCAGGGCCAAAACGCGACCGAACCAGCTATTCCCTTCCATGCGACCGCCCCCACATCCTGAGTTTCATCTAGTGAACAGCTTTCCCCACCC
Organism: uncultured Pseudomonadales bacterium; assembly: GCA_958296025.1. Lineage (GTDB taxonomy): Bacteria > Pseudomonadota > Gammaproteobacteria > Pseudomonadales > Azotimanducaceae > Azophilus. The sequence continues at coordinate 2,384,381 of OY282430.1, read as the reverse complement.
CATGTCAACCAGCGGCCCTGATTCCCCATCTACGATTTAGCGGGTGGCGTTTGCGGGCGTTTGTTGGCGGTTTGGTCCGCCCTTCCCAACGATTCCCCATCAGGGGATTAAGAAACCAGCGACCGCAGTTGTTGGCGGTGAACAAGGCTATGTTAGGATGCCGCCTCCACTGGATTGGAGAGCTCCATGATCAAAAACTCGGTTTGGTTCACTTGGTTCACTCGGGCGCTGTTTATCGCATTTTGCTGCGCCTCTCCATTGGCGCAGGGGCAGGTTCGCATTCAGATCTTCGAAGCGGACGGGGAACTGGTGGAGGAATTCCTAGTGGGCTTGGGCAGCCGGGCGCGGGGCGACGCGCTGTTGGACGAACTGCCCGTTCCAGTGGACCTGTACACCGCCAGCGAAATTGAAAACAGCGGGGAGGTTGATCTGGGCGCAGTGATGACCAAGTTGGCCCCGTCCTTCAACTATTCACGCAACTCCATCGGTGACGGCGGCCTCCTGCATCCCGCCACGCTACGCGGCCTCAGCCCGGACCAAACCCTGGTGCTCATCAACGGCAAGCGACGGCACAGCATGGCTTGGCTGCGCGTCCTCGACGGGGTCATCGGCTGGGGCAGCGGCGGCACGGACCTGCGCGCCATCCCCACCGCGGCCGTCGCCCGGGTCGAGGTCCTGCGCGACGGCGCCGCCGCCCACTACGGCTCCGACGCCATCGCCGGCGTCATCAACATCGTGCTCAAGGACAACGCCGATGGCGGTGATGTCAGCCTCTACGGGGGCACCGCCGGGGGTGCCGGCGGTGACCGCTTTGGCACCACCTTCAATGGCGGCTTGCCCTTGGGCGACGGCGGTTTCCTCAACCTCACCGCGGAGTGGCACGATGAGGATCCATTGCTGCGCAACGGCGGCAACGGCGGCAATGATCCCAATTTCCAAGACGAGCTCATCGTTGACAGTTCGCCTGCATACGACAACTTGGCGTTTTTCCTAAACGGCGAGCTGCCGGTCGGCGACGCCGGCAGCCTCTACGCCTTCGGGGGTTGGTCGCAGCGCGAAGGCAGCGCCAGCGGCGCCTACCGTTTTCGCTACAACTATTGGCAGGGCCTGATGTCCGGCAACTCGACTTGGGACGAAATCATTCCCGCGCACGTTAACTTCCATGAGCGCAACACGCACCCGGTTTATCCAGACGGCTTTCTGCCCTACGAGGAGTCGATGATCAAGGACTACTCCGCCGCTTTCGGTTTCCGCACCTTGGTGGGCGGTTGGGACCTGGATATGAGCGCCGTGTACGGCCGCAACGAGTTCGGCTTTGGCGTTTCGAACAGCATCAACGCATCCATTGGCGCCCAATACTTGCAGGACAATCCCGGTGCTGGGGTCGCGGCCATAGTGGCTAACGCCGGTCCTAATTCCGGGGACAGCGGCGGCATCCTGTTCGATCAGCTCACGTTTAACGTTGACGTGCGCCGTGGGCTGGAGCTTGGCCCGCTGACCGCCTTCGCGGCCGGCGTCGAATACCGCAAGGAGGACTACCGGCAAAAGGCCGGCGACGAAGCCGCTTGGTCCTGCGGCTTGCCCGATGTGCAGGACTACGGCGCCTTTGCCGTGGGCCCCGACGGAACGCCCTTGGAGGGCCTTGTTGCGACCTGCGGGTTCCAGGGTTATCCCGGCTACAGCCCGGAAAACGCCCGCTTGAGCGACGGCGGCCGCAACAGCCGGGCCGCCTACGTCGATTTGGAGGCGCGCGTGGAGGCCTTGACCCTCAACGCCGCCTTGCGGGTGGAGAACTATAGCGACGCCGGCACCCAAACCACCGGCAAGTTGGCGGCGCACTTGCCGGTGGCCGGAGGTTTTGCCCTGCGCGGCGCTTTCTCCACGGGGTTCCGGGCGCCTGGCCTCTCGCAAAGGTTGTTCAACTCCATCGTCTTCGTCGGCAGCGAGCAGGGTTTGACCACCGTCTTCGTGGCCAACGAAGGCCATCCTGTCTCCAGGGCGTTCGGCGTGGATGCCTTGGAGCATGAGACTTCGCAGAACTTCAGCGCCGGCATTGTCTTTGCGCCGCCTGAGGCGCCGGGCGGCTTTCGCTTCACCGCCGATGTTTACCGCACCGACATCGACGATCGGGTGGTGCGTTCGCTTAGCGTTGACTGCCAAGACCTTGCCGCCTGCCAGGCGGCGGGCGACGTGGACACCGCCGCCTTCTTCTTCAACGGCGTGGACACGCGCAGCCGCGGCTTGGACCTCACCGCGCAAGTGGGCTTTCCGGCGTTGGGTGGGGATCTGTTGCTGTCCGGCAGCGCCAATTTCAATAAGACCACCATCGTCGGCGAGAATTTGCCCGCAGGGGCACCGGCGGGCTTGGGCTTTGCCGACTACTTCGGCGGTTGGGCCGAAGAGCTGCTGGAGCGCGGCCAGCCGCGCCGTCAAGCGAACGTCACCGCGGATTGGTTGCGCGGTAACTTAGGCGTTACCCTGCGTCTCAACCACTACGGCAAGACCATCCAGCACCCCTTGGACACGGGCCGTGTGGCGGTGGATGCCGACAGTACGATCGACTTGGAGGCGCGCGCCGAAATCGGCCCCCTGCGCGCCATCCTGGGCGTGGACAACCTGTTGGACGAGCTGCCCACAGCCTTGGAGAAAACCCATTTGTCGAACGTTCTTTGGGGCATCCGCTATCCGAACGACACGCCCTTTGGGTTGACCGGCAGATACGTTTACTTGCGCTTGAGCTACAGCTTCAACCTGTAGCCCCGTGCCGGTCGATGCCAAGGCCGTGGCTCGAAGCAAGCACATCACGGCCGCGGCGGTCCTGACCGTCGGCACGGCCTTGGGTTCGCCGGCCTTGGCGCAGCAGGAAGCCCAAGGCCGGGGGGCGTACGACCACTCCGGCATCATTGAAGAGGTCGTCGCCATCGGCTCTCGGCGGGCGGCTCGGTCGGCGGCGGACACGCCGGCGCCTGTCGATGTGGTGGGCGGCGAGGACTTTTCGGACCAGGCCACCTCCGACCTCTCCGACCTGTTCCGCATCATGGTGCCCTCCTACAACGTCAACACCCAACCCATTTCGGATGGTGGCACCGTGGTGCGCCCGGCCAACCTACGCGGTCTGTCCCCGGACCAGACGTTGGTGCTGCTGAACGGCAAGCGCCGCCATCGGGCCGCGGTCATCACCTTTCTCGGCGGCGGCTTGGCGGACGGTGCCCACGGCCCGGACATCGGCGTCTTTCCGGCCATCGGCCTCAAGCAGGTGGAGGTGCTGCGCGATGGCGCCGCCTCCCAATACGGCTCCGACGCCATTGCCGGCGTCATCAACTTCGTGCTGAAGGACGACCCGGAAGGGGCTTCATTTGAGGCCAAGTACGGTTCCACCTACCAAGGGGACGGGGATAATTACCAGCTCGCCGGCAATGTCGGCCTGCCGTTGGGGGAACACGGCTTCTTCAACATATCCGCCGAGTACGGGGAAACGGAGGACACCATCCGCTCCGTGCAGCGCCAGGACGCGGCGGCCTTGATCGCCGCCGGCTACACTCAGGTGGCGGACATAGGCGTCAACGGCATCACCACGGACGTCACGCAGATTTGGGGCCAGCCGGAGGTTCGGGACAGCATCAAGCTGTTCATCAACGCCGGCTATGACTTCAACGCCCAGCTGTCCGCCTACGCCTTCGGCAACATCGCCGAACGCACTGTGGAGGGCGGCTTTTTCTTCCGTCATCCCACGGGCCGAGACAACCGCCGCATCTACGATGGCGTGCAGGTCAACCCGGCCACCGGCAACGCCGCCTCGGTGGGTGCGGACGGCATGATTCGGGACAGCGTCACCGGTGCCGTCATTGCAACAGCCGTGCCTTCGATTCGGGTGGCGGACCTGTCCGGGGACAGCCGCGGCGACTGCCCGGCCGGCGTTCCGCTCACCAGTGCCGGCGGTCTGCTGCCGGACCCGACCATGCTGAGCGCGGTCAGCGCGGACCCCAACTGCTTCACCTTCCTGGAGCTGTTCCCCGGCGGCTTCGTACCCCGTTTCGGCGGCGTCAGCACGGACAAGTCCGCGGTGTTCGGCCTGCGCGGGGAGTTGGGCTTCGGCAACGGTTTGGGTTATGACCTAAGCTACGCCTACGGCTACAACCAGATCGACTACTTCATCAAGAACACGATTAATCCCAGCTTGGGGCCGAACACTCCCACCGAGTTTGCGCCGGGCATCTACGAGCAGACCGACCACAACTTCAATCTCGACCTGTCCTACGAAGTGCCGCTGGACGCCTTTGCCTCGCCCCTCCATCTGGCCGCCGGCTTCGAGTACCGGGAGGAGCAGTTCGACGTCACCGCTGGGGACTTGGCCTCCCGCGTCTTGGGGCCGCTGTCCGCGCCTTCGCCGGCCTTTCCGAGAGGGCAGGGCTTCGCTTCCAGCTCCAACGGCTTTGGCGGCTTCACCCAAAGCAGTTCCAGCGTTGAGGAAAACATCGCCCTCTATACGGAGTGGGAGGCGGAGTTGCTTGAAGGCGTCATCCTGCAGGCCGCTCTGCGTTGGGAGGACTACAGCAGCTTTGGCAGCACCCTGAACACCAAGGTGGCTGGCCTTTACTGGGTGAACGACGGCTTGAGCATTCGCAGCGCCTACTCCACGGGCTTCCGCGCCCCCACTGCCGGGCAGGCCAACATCACCAACGTTTCCACCGCCTTCGCCGGGGACGTCATCACCGAGGAGGCCACCTTGCCCCTCAGCAGCGCCGCCGGGCAGTTCGTGAACAACGAACTTGGCGGCCGGTTCACCCTGGATGCGGAGACGGCGCGCAACTTCTCCATCGGCGCCGCCTTCGCCTTCGGCGAGCTGGAGCTCACGGTGGACTACTTCAACATCAAGGTCGATGACCGGATCGCCATCTCCGAACAGCAGGACTTCCGCAGCCTGCTGGTGGGCGCGGGACAAAGGAACGGCCTTTCCTTGGCGGACATGGCGATCGTGCAGGACGCCAACGGCGACGGTGCCGTCAACGCCGCCGATGGCGAAACCAGCAAGATACTGAACACCCTGAACACCGCCGGAATCCTCAACAGCGCGGATTTCGCCGGCGCCGAGGACCTCGTCTCCGTGGCCTTCTTCACCAACGATTTTGACACCAAGACCCAAGGCTTGGACCTCGTCGCCACCCTGCCGCTGCCGGCCTTCTTCGGGGGCAGCGACCTAACTGTCTCGGTCAATTACACGGACACCAAGGTCACCCGCTTGGGCGGCTTGGGCGCCACCCGCCGGCGGCAACTGGAGGAGAACCTGCCCAACTGGAAGGGCAACGTCAACCTACGCCACTACATGGGCAACTGGCGCTTTTTGGGCCGCCTCAACTTCCACGGCGGTTACAGCGAGGCGCATGCCAACGACGGCAACCGCTGGATAGACGCTGGCGGCGAAATCACCGTGGATTTGGAGGTGGCCTACGCCGTTGGCGTGGATTGGGAGCTGGTCGTCGGCGCCGCCAACCTTTTCAATAACTTCCCGGAGCGCAACCCCTACGCCGCTGTGCTGGGCTCCAAGTACCCCACCACCGCCCCCTTCGGCATGAGCGGCGGGCAATACTATCTGAAAATGCGCTACGGATTCTGACCGGGCGAAGCCAATGCCTGTGGTCTGGGACGGCCCTGTTGTCCCATCGCCAAGGGGTGCGACGCCATTGCAAGGTTCGACGGGTTATCCATTGGGAATGGGCGGCACAGAGTTGCCTCGCGCTGTTCGTCTCCCATCCATCCGCAGCGCCGCTATGGCGCCGCTGCAAAATGACATTGACAGCCAGTTGGGATTCAAATTCAATGGCTGCCCGCATTGGTCATGAGTTAGGAGGTTGATCTCCGATGTCAGGTTCCCCTGTTCCGGTTCCGCCCCGCAATCTGATGCTCGGCATTTCCTTGGCACAGGGTCTGCTCCTGCTGTTCCTGTGGAGGGCGCTCTCCGACGAAAGCTGGCCTAGCCAGACGCCAGTGCTGAACTTCCCGCTTTGGACCTTCGCCATCGTCTGTCCAGGTCTGCTGCTGCTCAGCTTGGAGGCGGGCAATCGAACCCGCGTGTTGAAGCTGGTGAGCCTGTGCATCGCCCTGCTGCTGCTGCCGGCGGCCTACATCGGCTGGCAGGCGTCCCCCTTCGGCGCTTTTCCGGTGTGGTCCTTGCTGGCCATCTACGTCATCACCATGCTGACTGCCTGCTTCAAGGTGCTGATGCGCGTACAGCTTTGGGCCGGGCAAAGGCCGGTGAGCTACGAAGCCCTGTTCGCCGCCTCTTGGCGGAACTTTCTGGTGGTGGCTCTAAGCCTGCTGCTCACCGGCGGAGTGCAGGCGGTGCTCTATCTTTGCGGCGCCCTGTTCGCCGCCATCGGCATCGACTTCTTCCAAGAGCTTTTCCAAAAGGATTGGTTCCTGTTTCCGGTGCTGGCGGTGGCCCTTGGCGTAGGGGTGCTGATCTTTCGGCGCTTGGTCAACCTGATCGACGGCATCACCGGCCTGCTGGAGGGCTTGATGCGGCTGCTGCTGCCCTTGGCCGTGGCTGTTTCGCTGATCTTTCTGGCCGCCCTGCCTTTCACCGGATTGACCCCCCTATGGGACACGGGCAACGGCACGGCGCTCTTGATGTGGCTGAACGCCTTAGCGCTGTTCTTCCTCAACGCCGTTTACCAGTCGGGCGGGAAGGTGCCCTATCCGCCCTTGGTGCATCGGTTGCTGCAACCGGGCATCGCCCTGCTGCCGGTGCTGTCCGCCTTGGCGCTGTACGGGCTGTACCTGCGGGTGGACCAATACGGTTGGTCCTTGGGACGTTGCTGGGCCTTCGCCATCTGCGCTCTGCTGGTGCTGTTCTCCTTAGGCTACGCTTGGATCGTCATCCGCCGACGGGACGGCTGGCCACAGGGCCTGGGCCGCGTCAACATCGTCATGGGCTGGGTGCTGCTGGCCTTGACGCTGTCGGTCAACACCCCCCTGCTGGACTTCCGCGTCATCTCTCTTGCCAGCCAGCTGCAGCGGGTGGAGGCCGGCGAAATCGAGATGCGCGAGTTCGACTTCCACTACGCATGGCAGGACCTTGCTCGCCCGGCTCATTTGGAAATGCAGGCCCTCATCGAACAGAATGAAAGTTCGGACCCGGAATTGGTGCGCATCATCAAAGAAGCGTCCTACGACGGAGCCCCTTCAGCGTCCGACATCGTCCCATGGCAACGCATCCTCTACCGCCCGGAACCTTTCGACGTGCCGGCCGGCGTACGCAGCGCCATTGAAGACCATTATGCCGACCCTTACGCCGATGACCCCGCATTCGACAGGCCGGGCGTCTTCTTCCCCCGCCCCCATCCCAGCGAACACGGCCCCCCCATTCTGCTGCGTACGGACTTGAACGAAGACGGCGCCCCCGAATACGTCTTTATCGCCGCCATCCGCCACGACGACTCGGTCTTCGCCTTCTGCATTTACCAAGACGGTGAAGAGTGGCGTCGTCTGCCCATGGCCCTGCGCCACAGCGTTGCGGAAGGCGCGAATCTGCAGAAAATGCTGAAGGAGGGAGAAGTCAGCCCCGTCCCCTCCAAGTGGCAAGAGTTGAAAATCGGGGAATTGACGTTGGGAGTGATATAGATGGCCGTCGGCCTGTTTTCCGAGACAAGCGGCCAGTGTCCTGTCGCGTAAATAAGTGGGTTTTTGAACATGTCCAAACTTAACGCCGGCTGGCGACACCACTACGCACAGATCAACGGCATCCGCATGCATTATGTGGAACAGGGGGAGGGCGCTGCGGTGGTCTTCTGCCACGGCTTCCCCGGCCTCTGGTTCAGCTGGCATCGGCAGATTCCGGCGCTGGCCGGGGCCGGCTATCGGGTGCTGGCGCCGGATATGCGCGGCATGGGGCAAACCGAGGCGCCGCCCACGCCGGAAGCCTATGGAGTGGATGAGATCACCGCCGATTTGGTTGGCCTGCTGGATCATTGCGGGGTTGAAAAAGCCGTCTTTGTCGGCATCGACTTTGGCGCCTTCGCCATTCAGGACCTAGCCTTGCGCCACCCAGGGCGGGTTGCGGCCATCATCTGCCTGGAGAACCCCGCCGCGCCGCACAATCCGGACAAGCCGCCGCTGACGGAGTACCGAGAGATGGGCGAGCGGCACTTCCTGCACATCGAGTATTTCCGGGTGCCGCCCCGGGCGGATGAGGAGTTGGCGGCGGCGCCCCGGACGTTCCTGCGCAAGGTTTTCTGGACCCTAAGCGGCATGGCCAACTACTTTGACGTGTTCAAGCACCCGCCCCAGGCCAGCTACATCGACGCCATGGGCGAACCGCCGCCCCTGCCTTGGCCTTGGCTCAGCGAGTTGGCGCTGGAGTTCTTCGTGGCCGAATACGGCCGCACCGGCTTCACCGGCGGGCTGAACTGGTACCGCTCCATGGACATCAAGTGGGCGCAGCGCAAGCCCTTTGAGGGGACGCAAAGCCAAGTGCCCGGCTGGTTTATCGGCAGCGAGCGGGATGTGGACCTGGAGGGCTTCCACGGCGATGACCCCATCGCCCTGATGCGGGCTATTTTCCCCAATCTCATGGATGTGCGGATGATCGCCGACGTCGGACACATGATGCCGCTGGAGGCGTCCGCTGCGCTGAACGCCATCCTGTTGGACTACTTGGCCCGCATCAGCAGCGCAGGCCCTAATCTCGCCGACGCAAGGCAAGGGCCACCGGTCAGTCGAGCTCTGAGCTGAAAACTCTCTTGGTTGTCGATTCCGGGCAACGCCGCGCCGGCTTTCCTGGCTCAAGACGGCGCTGTCGCTCGGCTTCTCGTCCGCCCCAACCATCGACCTGACGGCCCTTGCGAAACGCGCAGGTTGGTCGCACACTAGAGCTGCCCAAACCGACAGCGCTGACGAGGTTCGACATGGCCAAGGCGAGCGACTACAACTTAGGCCCGCACACTTTTCCCCGCGGCTGGTTTGTCGTTGCGGAGAGCAGCGAACTGGATGCCGGTCCTTTGGCGGTGCGCTTCTTCGGCCAGGACTTCGCCCTGTACCGGGGCGACAGCGGGCGGCTGGTGATGCTGGATGCCTACTGCGCCCACATGGGCACCCACCTCACCGCCAGCAGGAGCGCCATCATCGTGGTGGATGGCAAGCAGATCGAGGGGGACTCCATCCGCTGCCCCTACCACGGCTGGCGTTATGGGCCGGATGGCCATCTGAACGATATCCCATACCATGACCCCTGCCCGAAGACGGTGGCCCTCAAGTCCTACGCAGTGCGGGAAGTGATGGGCTGCGTGATGATGTGGCATGATCCGGAGGGTGCCCCGGCGCTGTTCGAGCCGCCCTTGCTGCAGGAATGGGATGACCCCGCTTGGGTGCATTGGCGGTTGGACCATCTGGACGCGCTGCAGGTCCACGGACAGGAATTGATGGACAACATGGCGGACGTCCAGCACCTCGGCCCCACCCACGGCGCCCCCTGCGAGTACTTTGAAAACGAGTTCATTGACCACATCTGCATTCAGCGCCAAGGCGGGTTTCAGAAGGCCTACGACGCCTTCCTGGCCACCACCACTTGGTACACCGGCCCCGGGCTGCTGCTGTCCAAGCAGGAATTCGGCAGGGTGCTGACCTACGAACTGATCGCCAACACCCCGGTGGATGATGGGGTGACCCAGGTGTGGCACGGGGCGCTGACCCGGGCGCAGAACGTTCCCCACACCGAGGCGGACATCGCCGCTGCCGGACAGGTCCAGGCCGGTGCCCTAAGGGCCTTTTCGGCGGACTTCGAGGTCTGGCGCAACAAGCGCCCGGCCATCCGCATCATGCAACTGCATAAGGACGGCCCCTTCCGCACCGTGCGCCAGTGGTACGCCCAGTTCTACGACGAGCGGGCCAAGATCGGCCAGTACCACGCCAGACTGAATGGCCGCCACCACATCCCCGGTTTCGAGCGGCCTGGCGATCAGCACATGGCGATGGAGGGGGGGCTGTTTGCATGAGGGTCGCTTTCCACCGCAGCCAAACATCCCCGAACAAAACCCGCCAAACCCTGATCAGGAATGAGGAATAGGAAGAACGCTCCAAACTGACTGCAAGCAAATCAATGCGTTGCAAAGCAACTTAAGGTCGCCTTGGCTGCGGGCGACTATTGGTGGGCGCGGATCAACGGGTAGCTTGAAAATGGTCATGTACGCCACCCTGTGTGCGTCGCAGCGCCCATTCGACGCTTTTGACATGGATGGTGGCGGGCCGTCCTTGGAAGTTTCGGGCCACTAGGTCGGCGTCCGCAAGGGCGTCGATGGCGAAGCCGAGGCCGTGGCAATCGAGGCAGACCGGCCGAATCATCTTCTCGTTGGGCCACAGAGTGGCGTTTTGGTTGTGGCTGGTCACCACCTTGCCGCCGCGTTCGACCTTGGCCATGTGGCAGGTTGCGCAGCTCACTCCGGCGCCTAGCGGCGCCTTTCCGGCCAGCTCCGCCCGCCAAAGCTCATGGTGGGCGCTGCCGAAGTAGGCTCGGCTATGGGTGTCATCGTGGCAGGATGCGCAGGCCTCCACCGCGGCCCGCTCGGTGTCCACCGCGTGGGGTTGGTGGCAGGTTCCGCAGTGCAGCGCTTTGGCAGCGGCCTCGGGGCGCATCGGCAGGCGCGCTTCGGCGACGGTCATGCGCACAGGCCGCGGCGGGTCCGCCAACCATGCCGCCGCGGCCTTGGGCAACAGACCGCCGAGGCCGATGGCCTCCAGCCGGCGGCTGGGGTCGCGCGGGGGCGCGAGCGAGGGATGCCGGCGCATACCGTGTCGGCCCTCGGCGAAGGTCTTCACCTGCGCTTTGTGGCAGTCCCAACAGATGGCGGTGTCCGGTGCCGCGATCCATTGCGCCTCGACCGCGGCGCGGGAGGCGTCTTGCGCTGCCGTCGGCGCATGGCAGGCGGCGCAGTTTACGCCCGCCGCCGCATGACCGGAGCCGGCCCAGTCGTGCAGAGCCGTTGGCGCCGCCAGCGCCACTGCCGGCGCCAGAGCGGCGCCTCGCTTTGCCGCCTCCGCCGGCACCTTCTGGTTGCGAGAGCGCATGGCAAGCCCATGCACAGGTACCGCCGCAACCCAAGGCCGGTCGGCATGGCGCACCAGGAAGTCTTCATAGATGGCGCGATTGTCGTGGTAGTTGTGGCAGCCGGCCGACGCGCAGGTGTCGAAAGGTAGGCCCGCATGGCTCGGCCGGGCCTTGCGCACATCCTGATCGCCTTCGGAATGGCAGGCCACGCAGAAGTCCGCGGCAACGGTGACCGCGCCGGGGCGGGTGATCTCCGGGCGGTGCTCGACATGGCAGGCCGTGCATAGGCGTACATCGAGCTTCTGCCAATAGACGGCCATTCGGGGGCTGCGGAACCGTTTGCGGGCATGGCTGTCCTCGGCGGCCTGCAACGCATCCTCGTGGCAATTCCGGCAAGTCTTGTTCAGCGCCTTCGCGGCCGCGGCCGCGAAGGCGAAAGGGGGTGCGGCATGGCAGGTCTCACAGGCCGTCTCGATCTGGTGGTGGGCGTCGGTGGTCTTGCCGATCAGGAGCATCCGGCGGTCGCCGCCCACGACCATCCAGATGGCGACAAAGGCCGTGGCGATCAAGGTTCCCGAAACGCAGAGAATCCACAGAGCCGCCTTCTTCGCCATGCGCCGGCCTGCTCAGTAAAGATAGACGATGAGGATGTGGATGGCCACAAGCGCCGGCAGGGGATAGAGCGCGACGCGGTGCAGCCGCATCAGGATTGAGCGCAGTTTGGGGGTGATCCCCATTCTGCGCAGTTGGGGTGCCCCGTTGGTGGAAATTCCGGCAAGGGCGCCAAAGGCCAGCGCGGCCAAATAGGAGACCATGAGCGCCGCGTTGAGGTTGGCGCCCAAGCGAAAGCCGGTGTGGGCGAACAGAAGGAGTGCGCAGCAAAGGCCGAACCCGACATGGGCCAGCCGCCACCAATGGCCGCCGCCCAGCCGGGCCACCGGCCGCACCTTCAGAAGCAACACGGCCAGCAGCCCCGCGCCGCTGAAGCCTAGAAGCAGATAGCCGCTCCACTGCTGCCAGAGCCCGTCGAACCAGAGCGACTGCAGCAAGCTGGGGCCGAAGCGATCCGGTGCGGGGATGCGGGGGGCCAGCAGCGCCACCGTCGCAGCCAAGCCGCCGAAGACGGAGAGATGCAGCAGCAACTTGCGGAAACGCGCCGACCTGGCCCGAAGCGCGGCGATGATCGTGCGTTCGATGTCGGCGATGGCGCCGGCCAGCTCGCGGCCGATCAAGTCCATTAGGCGCAATTGCTCAATCCGGGCGCGGCATTGCTCGATCTCCGCTGCGGGGAAGATGTCGGCAAGGAGGTCGCAGGCGTCCAACAGGGCGATCAGGGTGATGTCCCGAGGGTCGGGAATGTCGTCGGAATGCAGCGCCTCGCGGATGCGCCGGCTGACCCCGTGGGCGGCTTCACCCTCAATGATGGGATGGCGCGGTGTGCGGAGGATCCAAGGGAACTTCTCGGCTTGGCGCGCCAAAACGCCGCGCTCGACCAAACTGGACAGCACCTCCTCGTGAATGGCGGCGGCTTCATCGACGGACAACTCCCTGATCCAAGTTCGGGTGTCCGCCGCTTCCGGGCGGGTGGCGATCTTCCTCAGGATGCGGTCTAGGGTGGGGTTGCCGATTGGTGTTCGGCCGGTGACTACGAGCGTCTGCAGGTCGGTGTCGATCCGATAGGCGAACGCCAGATCCATCAGTACGGCGCCGGCCAGCGCGCAGGCGAATGCGTCCTCTTGGACCGGGACGGGCACGCCGTCCTCGTCGTTCAGAAGCAGGACGAGTTCTTCGGCAAAAGTCAGCATGACGCGACGCCAAGGCGGCGCTGGGCCCCGGGAATCACCTGCGCTTGCCGTGGCGACAGCCCACCGTCAATAGGCGGACGCGGCTGGGCGGTGGGGCGTTCATTAGGTTATGGTCGGTCAAGACGACCATCATTCCCTCCGCAAAGCACTTTCAACCAGTTTCCAATATAGTGTAAAACGCTTCTCGGTCGATAGGCGCTCCAATCGCTTGGTCGCGAAAGCGTGGCCTTGGTTTGGAGCCTTTGGTTTCGATGACGGAGGTCTTTCATGGACGCATTTCGATTGGACCGCAAGGTGGCGGTGGTCACTGGAGCGGGCAAGGGCATCGGTCGCGGCATCGCCCTGTGCTTGGCGGAGGCCGGCGCGGATCTGGTGCTGGGTGCCCCGGAGGACATCGGCCACGCCCTAGTGTTCATGGCTTCCCCAGCGGCGGACTGGATCACCGGCCAATGCCTGTACGTCACCGGCGGTCTGTAATGTTCTTCGGCCGGCAAGCAGGGCTTGGGGGCTGCGCATGAGTTGGAACGGCAAGCTGACCGGGGGCATTTTAGGGCTGTTGTTCTTCGGCCCAGTCGGCGCTCTGGTGGGCCTGTTCCTTGGCCACCTGTGGGATCAGGTTGGGGGCGGGCGGAGCCGAGGGGCCAGCTTTCGCTTCGGCAGCCCGGACCGAACCGTCTTCTTCAACACCACCTTCGCCGTCATGGGCCATCTCTCCAAGGTGGATGGGCGCGTTTCCCAGGAGGAGATCGAGGTCGCCGAGCAGGTGATGGCGCAACTCGGCATGAATGCGGAGCGGCGCCGGGAGGCGCGGGCCATGTTCAGTCTGGGCAAGGCGCCGGACTTCGACTTGGCTGACGCCCTATCGACCTTCCAAGCGGCTTACGGCGGCGCTGCGCAACTGAAGATGCTGTTCCTGCACATTCAGATGTCGGCCGCTTGGGCGGATGGTGCGGTGGGCCGGGCGGAGCAGGAGGTGCTGCACGAGATCGCTCGGCGGCTGCGCATCCCGGCGGCGGCCTACCGGCAGGTGGAGGCCATCGTGGCCGGCATGTCCAGCCGCGCCCGTTACGGCCATGAGGACGGCCATCGCACCGGCCCTCGGGGGGCGTCAAGCCAAGCGGAACTGCAGGGCGCCTACCGCGCCTTGGGCGTCTCGGCATCGGACAGCGACGCCGTCATCAAACGCGCCTACCGCCGCCTCATCAGCAAACACCACCCGGACAAGCTGGTGTCCAAGGGCCTGCCGGAGGACATGATGCGCGTCGCCACCCAACGCACCGCCGAAATCAAGACCTCCTACGACCTCATCATGGCCAACCGCGCCAACGCTGGCTAGGGGACCTGCCTCCGGCGCCGCGCAAGGGGCGCAAGTGCAGTTCAAGCGTCGTCGGCGCCGACCCGCCAACGCGGCGGGACCCTAAACCGCCACCCGGATGCCGTCAGCTTCAACGGCGTGCTCCAACAACTTCCGGAGAAAGGCCGGCGCCGGCTCGTCCGCCTTGCTGTCCCGTTCGCGCACAAGCAGGCGAAGCAGCCGGGACGCGGGGGCGGGAATTTCCGCCTTGCCGTTCTCCCAGCGGTGAACTTGCTGGTCCGAGTAGCCCAGTAAATCGGCAAGGCCCTTTTGGGAGAGGCCCATGCGCTTGCGGAGAAACCGAACCTCCCGTCCGCTCCAATAGCTCTTCCGGGAAACGATCCAGTCCGCGATGACGGCGTTAAGCCCGTCCACGTCCTTAATCGAAATGCCGGGGCCGTAAGCCGTCTCGTGGCGCTCCACGCCACCATCCAACCATACGTTGTCAAGCCCGGACTCCGTGTAGTGGTGCCAGCCGGCGCGTTCTCCCTCGACGGCGTTGTCCATCGGCCGGGCTGTCCATTGACTAGCCATAGCAATGCTCCTCCTTGATGGCTACCATAAGGTCACTACAACCAATTGCTCTCGCTGGGCAGACGCAGCGACGATGACGGCGAGCTCCCGCCCGGCCACCACCGCGTCCATCCTGCCTCGATAATCCTGTCGGTTGTCCGATGACCTAGGGGTCTCCCTACACCTGCCACGACGCAGCACGAGGAGCACGTCCTCCAAGGTTATTGCCCGTTCATCCATGCGCTGCCGAGCATGATCCGTCAGGATGACGTTCTCGGTGTTAACGGAACTTGCCCAGACTAGTCGCTGAAACCATTCCGGTCCATGCAGATCGATGACTTTGGGGTCCACCATATTCGCAATCTATCAATTTGATAGGTGAAAGGCAAGCAGATAGATATCGCGATCTCGGTGCAGGGGGGCCATGCCGCAAGATCCGCTTCACCAACAAGGAGCAGGTGCCTTCCCTTAAGTGCAAGACGTGTGGCGAGGACCCGCCCATGAAGTTGAACCGGGGAATCGCCGACGAGGCCGCCTCCTAGCTGTCGAAAGTGGGCGAATGCCTACATTTTGCTGCGACAATCACCTATCGACAGGGATATGTCGGCCTGTTTACGCTATTCCCGGCAGCTTGGCTGGCGGCTCTGCGATCAGGAGCGGGCTATGGGCAAGCATCTGAGGGTGTTCCGCATTCCTGCGCTTCGGGTTATCTTGTGGAGGGTGTATGGCGTTGCTTGACTTGTTCGACATGGCTGGATTCGCCCCCATCAAGACTTCCCCAATACCCGCTGTGAATGTCGCCACGGTGCCGCAGCGCAGCCCCCTCCGGTATCCGGGTGGAAAGACTTGGCTGATTCCTCACATTAGAGCTTGGCTGAAGGGTTTTAGGGCCAAGCCGAGGTTGCTGATTGAACCCTTTGCGGGCGGGGGCATCGTCTCGCTTACCGCCGTGATGGAGGATTTGGTGCAGCGATGCCTCATGGTGGAACTCGACCACGACGTTGCCGCGTTTTGGCATGCGGCGCTGCGCTTCGGGCCAACGATGAAGGAGCTTGTTCTGGGCTTCAACCCGACTAGAGACGCCATAGTGGCTCTTGCTGCAAGCCAGCCCTGCGGCATCGTTGACCACGGCTTCCGAACGCTAGTACTCAATAGAACCCGCCGCGGCGGAATTTTGGCCCCGGGCGCTGCTTTGAGCCGGGCGGGGGAAAACGGCAGAGGCGTCGCCTCCCGTTGGTATCCACAGACCATCGCCCACAGGCTTGACGAGATTGACCGACATGCCAAGCGCATCAGTTTTTGTGAGACCGACGGCCTGCAGTTGCTGGAGTCCTTGCTGGGCTGCTCCAATTCAAGAACGGCCATTTTTATCGACCCGCCCTACACGGCCGGAGGCAAACGGGCGGGCAAGCGCCTGTACGCGCACAACGAAGTGAACCATCCAGGGTTGTTCAGCATCTTGGCTGACAGCAAGCAGGATTTTCTAATGACCTACGATTACGCCCCGGAAATCGTTGCCTTGATTGACAAACACGGTTTCAGCGTCGTCCAAGTCACGATGAAAAACACCCATCATGCCAAAGTGCCGGAGCTGATTATTTCCCGCAGGCCGCTGTTTGGAGAGGAAGCGTCGAGATGACCAATGCGCGTTTTGGCATTTGCGAGTGGTACGGAAAGCCGCTCGCAAGTCTAGCTCCGGCGGACCGGCGGCAGCTAGCCAATACCGCCTTGGCTAGTGTTCAAGGCCGTCCCCCGCCACAAGGGAGCAGCCCCGAATGCCCGTATCAAGCGAACCTCCCCCCTTGTAGCAAGAAGGGCGGCGTTTGTTCCCTTCAGCGCTATCAGAGAGCTGCCGGCAACCTGCTCGGCCCGCCGCAAGACAGCCCGGTGGTCGTCTGTCCCAGAAGGTTTGAACAAGACCGACTGGCCGTCCGATGGCTGGCTGAAATTGTCGGCTTTAACCCTGATGAAACGATGTTGGCGCGTGAAGTTGCCTTCATGCAAGGAATTGGTACGGAAAAGCCCGCTGGCAAAATTGACCTTGTGGTGGCTAGAACATCGCAAGACAGCATGGACTGGTATGGTCTGGAAACGCAGGCTGTTTACTTTTCCGGTCCGGGTATGGCGGCGGAATTTGAAAGCATCCAGAGAACGAACGGCCCTCGGCCCCCCTTTCCCGGGGCGGTTCGTCGTCCGGATTGGCGATCATCCTCCGCCAAGCGCCTGATGCCGCAACTGCAGATCAAGGTTCCAACGCTCCGGCGTTGGGGGTCCAAGATGGCTGTTGTTGTTGACCGCCCGTTCTTTGAGTCAATAGGAGGCCCAAGCCAGACTCCAAGCCAAGACCTAGGAGACGGCGACGTGATTTGGATGGTGCTGGAAATACAACCTGACAATGCCGGAAGCTACCGCCTGTCGCGAGGGCACTGGGAGGTGCTTACTCTTGAGATGTCCTGCGAAAAGCTGCTAGCTGCGGAAACCATGCAGCGAGACGCCTTTCTGGCAATCCTGCATCGCAAACTTGGGCCAATGGCCCCCTGAACTTTGCCGCCTCAAGCGGCCTGCCCCCGTCGGCGCAACGCGGCCAGATCATAGGATGCCTGCATCCTCAACCAATGCTCGGCGGTGGACCAACCCACCGACTCCAACGCCAGCGCCATCGCCGGCGACAGGTTGGTGCGCCCGTGGATGATGCGCGACACCAGCACCCGCGTCACGCCGAGATGCTTGGCGGCCTCGGTCACTGACCAGCCTTCGCCTGCAATGCAATCCGCAACCAGCTCCCCAGGATGCGGCGGATCGTACATCGTGCCCATTTCGTTCTCCTCTCACTCAGTGGTAGTCGATCAAATCCACGTCAACTGCCTCTCCTTCCTTGAAGCGGAAGGTCACACGCCAATTGCCAGAGGCCCGCACGCTCCACACGCCAGCCATGCGACCATGCAGGCGATGAAGCTGGAAACTTGGCAAATCCATCTCGCTGGGCTGCATTGCGTCGTCCAAGGCGGCCAAGATGCGCCGCAGCCTAGGCGCGATGCTCGCTGGCACCTGCTTCGCACTGCCCTGCTCGTGAAGCGCCCGCAGCCCTTTGTGCCTGATCTTCATCGCCGCGCAATTGTATAACATAGTTTTACGCTTGCGCGGCGCAGATTCCTTCCTCATGGGGCGACGGCCTGGATCTGGAAGCGCACCCGCCGGAGCGCTCCGCAGTTTAGGGACCCGCACGAAGCGGCCTGCCCCCGTCGGCGCAACGCGGCCAGATCATAGGATGCCTGCATCCTCAACCAATGCTCGGCGGTGGACCAACCCACCGACTCGAACGCCAACGCCATCGCCGGCGACAGGCTGGTGCGCCGGTGGGTGTTGATCAAGTCCACGTCCACTGCCTCCAATGGCGATGCCTTGGCGAAGCACAGGGTCGTCTGCATGTGTGATTTTTTGGTTAGGATGCCGGACAGGGCACACACCGCCTGCTGTTTTGCTGTAGGGTTCGCACTCCAACATGTGCGGTAAGGGTGGGTAAGGAATGGATGGCATCGGGAAGCTTTCACCAGTGGAAATTCGACGGCTCTGGGCCGATGAAGCCAAGGATTTCACGCCGTGGCTCGCAGAGAACACCGGTCTCCTCGCAGAGGCATTGGGGATGGACCTCCGTCACGAGCAGACCGAAGCGGCAGTTGGCCGCTACAGTGCCGACCTAGTGTTTCGCGAAGAGGGCAAGGGCAGATATGTGGTCGTCGAGAACATGTTTGCCCCTACCGACCACGATCATTTGGGCAAACTGATCACCTATGCCGCCGGTCTGGAAGCCTGCTATGCTGTTTTGCTTGCACCCGATTTCCGGGACGAACATCGGTCCGCCCTGAACTGGCTCAACCACATCTCCACCGACGATTTCGGGTTTTTCGGCGTGGTGTTGGAAGCGTGGCGAATCGGCGATTCGCTGCCCGCGCCCCGCCTGCGGGTCGATGTTCAGCCGGATGAATGGAGCCGGTCCGTAAGAACCGAGCGCAACGCCAGCCTAACCAAAAACGAACAGGCGTACAGAAGATTCTGGGGCGAGTTCCTGCCGGCATTCAAAGCCAACCATTCAGGTTGGACCCGCGCTGCCAAGCCTTCAAAGGATAGCTGGATGAGTTTTCCATCCGCACGGTCCAATCTGTGCAGATACAGCGCAGCGTTCAGCAGACCTGATGGAAGACATCGACTACGGGCCGAGGCGTACATCGACACTGGAGACGCGGAGACTACGAAGAAAGCGTTCGATGATCTATGGGGTCTGAAGCAGCAGATTGAGCAGGCGGTGGGAGAGGAACTTCAGTGGGACTCCCTCGACAATAGGAGAGCATCCCGAATTTCGCTGTATTTCCCGGACGATATCCAAATTGCCGACGAGGATCGCTGGCCCGAAGCCCAAGCTTGGCTGGTCCAAGCGATGGGAGAAATGCGGGCGGCTTTCGACCCAGTCATCAAAGAGCTATAAGCGTTGTGAGTTGTAGGGTTAACCCGTGGCTCCGTTCCCTCAAATCACGGCCCTTTGAGCATGTCGGTCTCCTCAATATTTCGTGGAAATGGGGCTGCCTAGCACTGCCTTGGGGCGGGCGCTTATCAGCTTGTCCCTCAGCGCCAGCAGCAGCGTAGTCTTGCCGGTCTGCCGGGGGGCGTGCAGCACGAAGTACTTCTTCTGCCCGATCAGCAGCTGCAACTCATCCAAGTCCAGCCGCGAGAACGGCGGGATCAGATAGTGGTCCTCGGCAATGATGGGGCCGGCCGTGCTGAAGTAGCGCATGGCGCTATTTTGTCACCATTTTAATCAGGGTGCCGGAGAGGGCGTCCACTACCTGCCGTTTCGCTGGAGGATGCGCATTCCAATAAGCGCGGGGCAATCCACTTGCCCTAGTGTGGTTCCGCCGCCTAGTGGTATGGTGCAGTGGCTAAGGCGCAGCAGCAGTGGGGGAGGGACCATGATCGTCATTGCCGCCAACATTGATTTCGCCAGCGAAGCGGATCGGACCGGGCGGTGGCGGGGAGTGCGCAGCAGGGGCGAAGGCGGACTAGAGGGTAGGCTGGGCACGTCGATGTTCCAGTGTCCTGTCCCGTAAATAAGTGCGCTTTGGATGCGAGGGATTTTCGGCTCCTGGCAAGGCGCGACAACGCCGTGTGGCAGGCTCCACACAAGGCGGAGCAACGCAGCCAGGGGCCAAAAAGACCCGTAGATAATGTGTGGTTATTTGCGGGACAGGACACTAGGTAGGAGGTTGATGAAGATGGCAGTTGGCGCCGCCGCGGCGGTCCTCGTCCCCGGCAAGGATTTCCTCGGCCATCCCCGGGGTTTGGTGGTCCTGTTCTTCGCGGAGATGTGGGAGCGGTTCAGCTTCTACGGGATGCGGGCGCTGCTGATCTTCTACCTCACCGAACACTTCCTGTTCGATGACGCCATCTCGGCCGGCATCTACGCCACCTACGGCTCCTTGGTCTATCTCATGCCGGTGGTCGGCGGCATGGTCGCGGACCGCTACCTGGGCTTCCGCAAGGCCGTGACCTTGGGGGCGGTGCTGTTGTGCATCGGCCATTTCGGCATGGCCTTTGAGGGCGAGCCGGCCCGTGCCGCGGATGGCGCCGTGCTGCGCGACGGGTTCGCGCTGCAGGTCTTCTATCTTTCCTTGGCCTTCATCATCATGGGGGTGGGCTTCCTCAAGTCCAGCATTTCCAACATGGTGGGCGCCCTGTACGGCCCGGACGACAGCCGCCGGGACGGAGGCTTCACCCTGTTCTACATGGGCATCAATCTGGGCGCGGTGGCGGCCGGCCTGCTGTGCGGCTACCTCGGCCAAACCTACGGCTGGCGCTACGGCTTCGGGCTGGCGGGGGTCGGCATGTTGGCGGGGCTGGCCACCTTCCTTGGCGGTCGCCGCCTCCTGCTTGGGGTGGGGGAACCGCCGGCCGGGGCCGATCTGCGGCGGGCTTTGGTGGCGGGGGTTAACCGCGAATGGGCCATCTATCTGCTGGCGCTGGTTGGGGTGGCGCTGGCTTGGCAACTCATGCAGCACCACGGCGTGGTTGGCGCCTTGCTGCTCAGCGCTGGGGGCGCCGTGGTGGTCGGCGTCATCTGGTTCTCCTTGGCCCGCTGCACGCCGGTGGAGCGGGGCCGCATGCTCGTCCTGCTGACGCTCACCGCCTTTTCGGTGGTGTTTTGGGCTTTGTTTGAACAGGCCGGCAGTTCCATGAACCTGTTCACCAACCGCAACGTGGATCTGGAAATGGCCGGTCTGGAGGTGCGGGCGTCGCAGTTTCAGTCCCTGAACCCGCTGTTCATCATTCTGCTGGCGCCCCTGTTCGCCATGCTCTGGCCGCTGCTGGCGCGGCGCGGCTGGGAGCCGGGCACCCCGGCCAAGTTCGGCCTCGGCATCGTGCAGGTGGGCCTCGGGTTCGGCGTGCTGGTCTATGGCGCTTCGCTGGCCGGGGAGGACAAACTGGTGGCGGCTGGCTGGCTGGCCTTAGCCTACCTGCTGCACACCACTGGCGAGCTCTGCCTGTCGCCGGTGGGCCTGTCCATGGTGACCAAGCTGTCCGTGGCCCGGGTGGCCGGCCTGATGATGGGCGTCTGGTTTTTGTCGGCGTCCGCCTCCCACTACGTGGCCGGCTGGATCGCCGCCGGCGCCAGCGTTGACACCAGCGAGGGCTTGGACCGAGCGGTTTCCCTAGCCACATACGCGGACACCTTTGCATATCTTGCTCTGGTGGCCGTGGCGGTTGGCGCCCTGCTGCTGGCCATCGCGCCTTGGCTGAGGCGCCACATGCACTAAGGGGCTAGTCGCTCGCCTCGCTCAGGGTTCGCATCCACTCCAGGCGCCAGTTGGGGGTGGCGGTCGGGGCGAACTCGACGGTGAGGGTGAGGGTGATGGAGGCGGAGAGGCCGTCGGGGTCGGTCGCGGTGACGGTGACGACGGCGGTTCCCTCCAGGCCGTCCTCGTTGGCCTCCAGCACCAGCCGGCCGTCGGCGATGCGCGCGGCGAGCAGGTCCGGGCGGTCGGAGCGGGCCTCGTGGGTCAGCCGGTCGTCGGCCTCGGCGAGGTCGAACAGCCCGTCCAGGGCGAGCGACGCCCGGTCCCCGTTGGCGGAGAGCGCCGGGACCGGGGGCTGTCCGGTCGGCCTCGGCGGCGCCTTGAACAGGACCAGGGGCGGGCCGGCTTGCGGGGCCAGGCCGCGGAAGCAGGGGTATCGGCCGTCCTGCCCGTCGCCGCAGACGTCCTCGGGAACGGCGGGGTCGGCGGCCAGGGACAGGCGGGCGGCCCCCGGGCCGGCCTGCGCGGCCTGCAGCGGCGGGCCGGCGGTGGCGCCGGCCGGCACGGACGTTTGCGCCGCGGACAGTTCGGCGCCCTGCGCCAGGAGCCCGGCGGACAGGGGGAAGGGGGCGCCCTCGGCGACCCGCGCCTCCACCCGTGCCGGGCCGGGCGCCCAGGACTCGGCGTCCGTTCGGGCCAGGCGCACGACCAGCGGGAACGGGGCGCCGGGGTTGCCCGAAAGGTTCAGCTCCGCAAGGCCCGCCGCGCCGGCGAACAGGCCCGCCGGCAGCGACTCGACGCGGTTGCCGCCCAGGTCCAGGCGCTTCAGCCCCGGCGTCTCCGCCAAAAGGTCCGGCGCAAGCTCCGTCAGCCGGTTGCCGCCCAGGTTCAGCGACGACAGCCGGCCCAGGCCGGCGAAGGTCCCCGTCGGCAGCCGGGCCAGGCGGTTGCCTTCCAGGCGCAGGCGCTCCAGCGCGCCCAGGCCGGCGAACAGGCCCTCCGGCAGGGCGGACAGCCGGTTGCCGTGCAGGTGCAGGACGCGCAGCCCGGAAAGCCCCAGAAGGTCCAGCGGGCGCAGCGCCGCGACCCCCTTCCGGTCCAAGCTCAGGTAGCCACGGTCGGCCAACTCCGCCGGCGTCGGCGCCCAGCAGGCCCGCGGCCCGCGCAGCGGGTCCCGAACCAGCGCGTCGCGAACCGCCGGCGAGCGGTCGCACACCCCCTCCCGAACCTCCAGCAGCGCCTCGGAGAGGCCCAGCGCCCAGCCCGCGCCCTCCGGCGGCGCCGCCAGCTCCACCGCCAGGAACTCCCGGGCCGGCTCGATGTCGGCGTCGTCCGGCACCGGGATTTCGATGAAGGCCTCCGTCCCCCCGGCGGCGAACGCGGCGGTCCCGCTCATGGCCCCCAGGTCGGCGGCGTCCGCGTCGGCGGTGGCCGGGTCGCCGTCGGGCCGGGCGGCCCAGGCGACGGACAGCGCCGCGCTCGCCGGGCGGCTCAGCGTCAGCCCCAGGCGCAGGACCCCGCCCTCCGGCGCCGAGGCCGAGGGCGCCGCGAACGACAGCACCCGACCCACCGACGCCCGGAAGCTCAGCCGGGCGCTCAGGCCGCCGCGGTCCGTCGCCGTCACCGTCACCGTCGCCAGCCCCGCCGACAGGCCCTCCACCCGCAGCGCGGCGTTGCCCGAAACCCGCGCCGAGGCCACCGACGGGTCCGACGACTCCGCCCGGTGGGTCAGCGGCCCGTCGTCCGCGAATGCGCCCGCCAGCGCCAGCGAAGCCGACTCCCCCACGTCCAGGTTTAGGTCCGGGAGCGAACCCACCGCCCGCGGCGGCTGGTTGACCGGCGGCGGCTCCGGATCCGGCGGCGGCGCGGTGGCGTCCAAAACCCGAACCGGAAGGGACGCCGACACCCCGCCGTAGCCCCCGCCGGACGCCGCGTGGCGCAGCGACGCCGTCTCGCTGACCGCGTCCGCGTCCGCAACCGCCCGCACCGTCACCGTCTGCGGCGCGTCCCAGTTCGACCCGTCGAACGTCAGCGTCCGCGGCGCCCCGTCCACCTCCACCCCGGCGTCGTCGCTCGTGACCGCAACCGTCGTCGTCGCCGTCGGCTGCGTCGCCAGGCGCACCGAGTAGCTCCCCGAGGACGCCGCCGGATCGACCCCCGGCGCCGGCTCCGACAGCGGCAGGCCCCCCGCCGGAGCGAACGCGAAGCCCGGCGCGTCGTCGTCCTCCACCGCCACCGCCAGGGCCGGCGCCGACGAAACCCCGGCGTAGCCCGACACCGCGTGCGTCACCGTGAACGCCCCGTCCTCCGAACCGTCGTCCTCCCCCGCCGAAACCGTCACCGCCTGCCCGACGCCCCAGTCCTCCGTCGTGAACGTCAGCGCCCGCGACTGCGGCGTCCCGTCGTCGTCGATCGCCAGCGCCGTGCTCGTCGCCGTCGCCGTCACCGTCGTCGTCGCCGTCGGCTGCGTGTTCAGCCGCACCCGGTAGCTCCCCGAACCGCCCTCGCGCACCGTCAACTGCGGCGGCTCCACCCGCACCCCCGCCGCGCCCGAGTCGCGCACCGCAACCGACACCGTCGCCGCGACCAGGTCGTAGTCCGCCCCGGACGCCGCGTGCGAAACCGTCGCCGAGCCGTCCGTCGAGTCCGCGTCCGCCACCCCCAGAACCGTCACCGTCCGCGGCCGGTCCCAGTTCCCCGCCGTGAACGTCAGCGAGGACGGCGAGACCGTCGCCGCCGCCGCGTCCGAACTCGACAGGGACACCGTCACCGAACCCCCGACCGGGCGCGTCGCCAAGGCCACCGAGTACGCCGCCGAGGAGCCCTCGTTCACCGCCAGCGACGAGGCGCTGACCGCCAGCGCCGGCGCGTCCCCGTCACGCACCTCGAACGAGAACGCATCCGCGGACACGCCCCCGTAGTCCGACCCGGACGCCGAATGCCCCAGCGACGCCGTCCCGGCCGCCGCGTCCGCGTCCCGCAGCGCCCGAACCCTCACCGCCTTCGGGACGTCCCAGTCCGCCGCGCCGAAGCGCAGGGAGCCCTGGTCCCCGGCCTGGTCCCCGTCCGCGTCCACCGACACGCCCCCCGAGACCGACACCGCCACCCGAACCGCGCCCGTCGGCTGCGTCGCCAGCCGCACCGTGTAGGTCCCCGAAGCGCCCTCCGCCAGCCCCGCAGGCGTCAGCGCCGAAGCGTCCACAAGCAGCGCCGGATCGTCGTCGTCAACCGTCGTGGCGACCAGCGACGCCTCCACCCCCTGGTAGTCGCCGCCGGCCGCCGAATGCGCAATCGTCACCCTCTCGTCCGAGGCGTCGTCGTCCTCGGCCGCGGTCGCGGTCACCGTCCGCGGCGACGACCAGTTCGTCGTCGTGAACGCCAGCGTCCGCGTGCGCGGCGTCATGTCCGTGTCCACCGACACCGCCCGGTCGCCGCTCTCGACCTCCACCGTCACCGCCGTGGTCGGCTCCGTCGCCAGCCGCACCGTGTAGCTCTTCGAGTTCGCCGGGTCCGTGGACAGCTCGTTCAGCGCCAGCGGGCCGGTTTCGTCCACGTTGGTCGTGGACGGATCGGCGTCGATCAGGATGGCCGGCGTGTCGTCGTCGTCCACCGTCACCGTCACGCCCGGGCGCGCCCCGGCGCCCAACCCGGTGTAGTCGCCGCCGTTCGCC
Source organism: uncultured Pseudomonadales bacterium (assembly GCA_958296025.1). GTDB lineage: Bacteria > Pseudomonadota > Gammaproteobacteria > Pseudomonadales > Azotimanducaceae > Azophilus. Next base: position 2,359,215 of record OY282430.1, on the reverse strand, counting down.
GCGTGGTTCAGCGCCAGCATCTCGTTGGTGGCGTCGTCGTCCTCGGCGGCGCTCACCCTCACCTCCCGGTCCGTGCCCCAGTCCGTCGTGCTGAACGTCAGCGTGCTCTGGTCGCCGGTCGCGTCGCCATCCGTGTCCACCGTCACCGCGCCCGTCGCGCCGCCCACCGTCACCGTCACGCCGGCGCTCGGCTGCGTGTTCAGGCGCACCTTGTAGGCGGCGCTGCCTCCCTCGGCCACCGTCAGCACGGTCGGGCTCACCCGCAGGCTCGGCGTGTCGTCGTCCGTCGCCGTCGCCGCCAGGGCCGCCGGCGTCACGCCGCCGTAGTCCGCCCCGGTCGGCGTGTGCGTCAGCGTCGCCACCTCGTTGGCCGTGTTCGCGTCGTTCGCCGCGCTCACCGTCACGGTCCGCGTCGCGCTCCAGTTCGACCGCGTGAACGTCAGGGTCGTCGGGCTGGCCGTGATGCCGCCGGCGGCGCCGGTGATCGTCACCGTCGCGTTGCCGCCCACCGGCTGCGTGTCCAGCTTGACCGTGTACGTCGCGCTGTCGTTCTCCGGCACCGACAGCGTCGAGGCGCTCAGCGTCAGGCCGCGGGGGTCGTCGTCGTTCAGCGTGAACTGCACCGTCGCGTTCGACACGCTCCCGTAGTCCGCGCCGCTCGGATCGTGGGTCAGCGTGACCGTCTCGTCGGCGCCGTCGTCGTCCTCGCCGGCGCGGATCGTCACGGTCTGCGCCGTGTTCCACGTCGTCGCGTCGAACGCCAGGGAGCTCTGGACGCCCGGCGTCAAGCCGTCGGTGTCGTCCACCGTCACGTCCGCGTCGTCGCTGGAGATCGCCACGGCCACGGCGATCGTCGGCTGCGTCGCCAGCTTCACCGCGTAGGTCGCGCTGCCGCCTTCGTCCAGGCCGTTGGTCGTCAGGTCCGTCGCCGCGAAGACCAGCCCGAGCGGGTCGTCGTCCGCCACCTTCGCGCCGAGAGTTGCCGACACGCCGTTGTAGTCGCCGCCGTTCGCCGCATGCGTCAGGTTCAGCGTCTCGTTGCCGCCGTCGTCGTCCTCGACGGCGCGGACGGTCACCGACTGCGCCGCATCCCAGGTCGTCGTCGTGAACGTCAGCGCGTTCTGCACGCCGTTCGTGTTGTCGCCGTCGGTGTCGTCGATGGACGCCGCGCCTGCGTCGCCGCTGGTGATCGTCACCGTCACGGTCGTGGTCGGCTCCGTCGCCAGCCGCACCGAGTAGGTCTTCGCGTTCGCCGGGTCCGTGGACAACTCGTTCAGCGCCAGCGGGCCGGGGTCGTCCACGTTCGTCGTCGTCGGATCGGCGTCGATCAGGACGGCCCGCGTGTCGTCGTCGTCCACCGTCACCGCCACGCTTGGCCGCGCCCCGGCGGCCAGCCCCGTGTACTCCGTCGCGCCGCTCGCCCCGTGCGTTAGCGTCAGCGTCTCGTTGGTGGCGTCGTCGTCCGCGGCGGCGCTCACCTTCACCTCCCGGTCAGTGCCCCAGTCCGTCGTCGAGAACGTCAGCGTGGTCTGGTTGCCGGTCGCGTCGCCGTCCGTGTCCACCGTCACCCCGGTCGTCGCGCCGCCCACCGTCACCGTCACGCCGGCGCTCGGCTGCGTGTTCAGGCGCACCTGGTAGGCGGCGCTGCTCCCCTCTTCGACTGTCAGCATGTTCGAACTCACATGCAGGCTCGGACCGTCGTCGTCCGTCGCCGTCGCCACGATCTCCGCCGGCGTCACGCTGTTGTAGTCCGCGCCGGACGCGGCGTGCCTGAGCGTGACGCTCTCGTGGACCCCGTTCAGGTCCGCCGCCGCGCTCACCGTCACGGTCTGCGCCGTGCTCCAGCTCGTCGGCGTGAACGTCAGCGTCGTCGGGCGCGCCGTGATGCCGCTGCCGGCGCCCGTGATCGTCACCGTCACGTTCCCGCCCACCGGCTGCGCGGCCAGCTTCGCGGTGTACATGGCGCTGCCGTTCTCCGGCACCGACAGGGTCGCGGCGCCCAGCGTCACGGCGCGGGTCTCGTCGTCGTCCACCGCGGCGGCGAGGCTGGCCGTGACGCCGGTGTACTCGCTCGTCGTGGCGGTGCTCGCGGTCGCGCCCAGGGCCACGGACTCGTCCGTGGCGTCGTCGTCGTCCGCCGCCCGCGCGGTGACGCTCTGCGCCGTCTCCCAAGTGGTGGAGGTGAAGGTCAGGGCGTTCTGCACGCCGTTCGTGTTGTCGCCGTCGGTGTCGTCGATGGACACCGCGCCCGTGTCGGCGCTCGTCAGGGTCACCGTCACGGTTTGCGTCGGCTCCGTGGCCAGCCGCACCGAGTAGGTCTTCGCGTTCGAGGCGTGGCCCTCGGTCAGCGTCAGCGGGCCGGCTTCGTCCACGTTGGCCGTGGAGGGGTCCGCGTCGATCACCACCGCCGGAGTCTCGTCGTCGTCCACCGTCGCCGTCAGGCTCGCCGTCATGCCCGTGTACTCGCTGTTCGAGGCCGTGCTGGCCGCGTGCGTCACCGCCACGCTCTCGTCCGCGCCGTCGTCGTCCTCCGCGGCCGTCAGCGTCACCGTCCGCGCCGCGCTCCAGTTCTGCGCCGTGAACGTCAGCGTGTTCTGCACGCCGTTCGTGTTGTCGCCGTCGGTGTCGTTGACCGTCACCGCCCCGGTGTCGCCGCTGGTGATCGTCACCGTCGCGGTTTGCGTCGGCGGCGTCTTCAGCCGCACCGAGTAGCTCTTCGAGTTCGCCGAGTCCGTGGACAGCTCCTTCAGCGCCAGCGGCCCCGGTTCGGCCACGTTGACCGTCGTCGGGTCCGCGTCTATGCGGATCAGCGACACCCCGTCCTCGCTCACGATCGTCCCCACCCCGGTCGCCGTGCCGAGCGTCGCGTTCGTCGGGGCGCTCAGCGTCAGCCGCACCGTCTCGTCCGGCTCCATCGCCGTGTCCCCGGTCACCGACACCGTGACGGTCCTCGACGTGGCGCCTACCGCGAACGTCAGCGTCCCCGACGAGACTGGCGCGTAGTCCGTCCCGCTCGTCGCCGTCCCCGGGTCTGTGCTGTCCACCGCGTAGTTCACCGTCACTTGCCGGCCGCTGGCCGCCGACAGCGTCACCGTGAACGTCATGTCCTTGGCGCCGGCGTTCCCCTCCGCCACGATCGGCGAGTCGATCGACAGCGATGGCATCGGGTCGTCGTCCGCCAGCGTGATCGTGGCCGAGTTCACCGTCAGGCTGCCCGACTCGCCGCTCACCGTCACCGTCTCGTCGGCCTCGTCCTCCGCGTCGTTCGTCGGCGTCAGCGTGAAGGTCCCGGTCTTGCTCTGCGCCTCCGCCGCGATCTGGATGTTGAAGTCCGACACCGCCGCGAAGTCCACCGCCGTCGCCGTGCCGGTCCCCGCAACGCTCACCGTCACCGTCGTCGCCGCGGCGAACCGGGTCGTCCCGTCCACCGTGGCCGTCACCGTGATCGTGGTGGCCCCGTCGTCCTCGGCCACGCTGTTGTCGTTCACCGTCAGCGTGATCGCCGTCGGCGCCGCGTCGTCGTCCGTCAGCGCGATCGTGGCCGAGTTCACCGTCAGGCTGCCCGACTCGCCGCTCACCGTCACCGTCTCGTCGGTCTCGTCCACCGCGTCGTCCGTCGGCGTCAGCGTGAAGGTGTTGTTCGCGCTCGCCGCCTCCGCGGAGATCGTGATGTTGAACGACGACACCGCCGCGAAGTCCACCGCCGTCGCCGTGCCGCTGCCCGAAACGCTCACGCTCACCGTCGTGGCCGCGGCGAACCGGGTCGTCCCGTCCACCGTGGCCGTCACCGTGATCGTGGTCGCCCCGTCGTCCTCGGCCACGCTGCTGTCGCTCACCGTCAGCGTGATCGCGGTCGGCGCCGCGTCGTCGTCCGTCAGCGCGATCGTGGCCGAGTTCACCGTCAGGCTGCCCGACTCGCCGCTCACCGTGACGGTCTCGTCGGTCTCGTCCACCGCGTCGTTCGTCGGCGTCAGCGTGAAGGTCCCGGTCTTGCTCTGTGCCTCCGCCGCGATCTCGATGTTGAAGTCCGACACCGCCGCGAAGTCCACCGCCGTCGCCGTCCCGCTGCCCGCCACGCTCACCGTCACCGTCGTCGCCCCGGCGAACCGGGTCGTCCCGTCCACCGTGGCGGTCACCGTGATCGTGGTCGCCCCGTCGTCCTCGGCCACGCTGTTGTCGTCCACCGTCAGCGTGATCGAGGGCGTCGCGTCGTCGTCCGTCAACGTGATCGTGGCCGCGTTCACCGTCAGGCTGCCCGACGAGCCGCTCACCGTGATCGTCTCGTTCGTCTCGTCCACCACGTCGTTCGTCGGCGTCAGCGTGAAGGTCCCGGTCTTGCTCTGTGCCTCCGCCGCGATCTCGATGTTGAAGTCCGACACCGCCGCGAAGTCCACCGCCGTCGCCGTCCCGCTGCCCGCCACGCTCACGGTCACGGTCGTGGCATCAACGAACCGGGTCGTCCCGTCCACCGTGGCCGTCACCGTGATCGTGGTCGCCCCGTCGTCCTCGGCCACGCTGTCGTCGTTCACCGTCAGCGTGATCGAGGGCGTCGCGTCGTCATCCGTCAGCGTGATCGTCGCCGAGTTCACCGTCAGGCTGCCCGACGTGCCGCTCACCGTGATCGTCTCGTTCGTCTCGTCCAGCACGTCGTTCGTCGGCGTCAGCGTGAAGGTTTCGGTAGCGCTCGCGTCGGCCGCATCGATCTCGACGTCGAAGTCCGACACCGCCGCGAAGTCCACCGCCGACGCCGTGCCGGTCCCCGCCACGCTCACCGTCACCGTCGTCGCCGTGGCGAACCGCGTCGCGCCGTCCACCGTGGCGGTCACCGTGATCGTGGTCGCCCCGTCGTCCTCCGCCACGCTGCTGTCGCTCACCGTCAGCGTGATCGCGGTCGGCGTCGCGTCGTCGTCCGTCAACGTGATCGTGGCCGAGCTCACCGTCAGGCTGCCTGAGGCGCCGTACACCGTGATCGTCTCGTCGTTCTCGTCCACCGCATCGTTCGTCGGCGTCAGCGTGAAGGTTTCGGTACCGCTCGCCGCCCCCGCGGCGATCGTAATGTCGAACCCCGGCACCGACGCAAAGTCCACCGCGTTCATCGTCCCGCTGTCCGTCCTCACGAGCACGCTCACCGTCGTGTCCGCGGCGAACCGGGTCGTGCCGTCCACCGTCGCGGTCACCGTGATCGCGGTGGCCCCGTCGCCCTCGCTCACGCTGTCGTCGCTCACCGTCAAGGTGATCGCGGTCGGCGCCGCGTCGTTGTCCGTCAGGGTGATCGTGGCCGAGTTCACCGTCAGGCTGCCCGACATGCCGCCCACCGTCACCGTCTCGTCGGTCTCGTCCACCGCGTCGTCCGTCGGCGTCAGCGTGAAGCTCCCGGTCCTGCTCGCCGCCCCGGCGGGGATCGTGATGTTGAAGGACGACACCGCCGCGAAGTCCACCGCCGTCGCCGCGCCGCTGCCGGCCACGCTCACCGTCACCGTCGTGTCCTCGGCGAACCGCATCGTGCCGTCCACCGTGGCCGTCACCGTGATCGTGGCCGCCCCGTCCCCCTCGCCGACGCTGCTGTCGTCCACCGTCAAGGTGATCGAGGTCGGCGCCCCGTCGTCGTCCGTCAGGCTGATCGTGGCCGAGTTCACCGTCAGACTGCCTGACGTGCCGCTGACCGTGATCGTCTCGTCCGTCTCGTCCACCGCGTCGTCCGTCGGCGTCAGCGTGAAGCCGGCGGTGTCGCTCGCCGCCCCCGCCGCGATCTCGATGTCGAACGCCTCCACCGCCGCGAAGTCCACCGCCCCCGCCGCGCCGGTCCCCGCCACGCTCACCCGCACCGTCTTCGCCTCGGCGAAGCGGGTGGTCCCGTCCACCGTGGCGGTCACCGTGATCGAGGTCGCCCCGTCGCCCTCGCCCACGCTGCTGTCGTCCACCGTCAAGGTGATCGAGGTCGGGGCCGCGTCGTCGTCCGTCAGGCTGATCGTGGCCGAGTTCACCGTCAGACCGGACGATGTCCCTCTCACCTTGATCCTCTCGTCCGTCTCGTCCTCCACATCGTCGGTCGGCGTCAGCGTGAAGTTTGCGGTGCCGCTCGCGTCGCCCGCGGCGATCGTGATGTCGAACGCCGACACCGTGTCGAAATCCACCGCCGTCGCTGTGCCGCTCCCCGCCACGTGTACCCGCACCGTCGTGGCTGAGCCGAGCGTCGTCGAGCCGTCCAAAGTGGCGGTCACCGTGATCGTGGTCGCCCCGTCGCCCTCGCCCACGCTGTCGTCGTTCACCGTCAGCGTGATCGAGGTCGGCGTGCCGTCGTCGTCCGTGAGGCTGATCGTGTCCGGGTTCACCGTCAGGCCGGTCGATGTGCCGCTGACCGTGATGGTCTCGTCGGTCTCGTCGTCCGAGTCGTCCGTCGGCGTCAGCGTGAAGCTTCCGGTGCCGCTCGCCGCCCCGGCGGCGATGGAGATGTTGAAGGACGACACGGCGGTGAAGTCCACCGCCCCCGCTGTGCCGGTCCCCGCCACGCTCACCGTCACCGTCTTGGCTTCGGCGAACCGGGTCGTGCCGTCCACCGTGGCCGTCACCGTGATGGTGGTGGCTCCCTCGCCCTCGCCCACGTCGTCGTCGTCCACCGTCAGCGTGATCGTGTCCGGCGCGCCGTCGTCGTCCGTGATCGTCCCGTCAACCCTTAGCGCATTGGTGACGAGCCCGGCGCGCGTCGAGATCATCGCGTTCGCCGCGTTGCTCCACGTCACCTCCACCGTCTCGTCCGACTCGGCCACCGTGTCGCCCGTCACCGACACGCTGAAGGTCCGGCTGGTCGTCCCCGCCGCGAAGGTCAGCGTGCCGGCGGTGATGGCCGTGTAGTCCGTCCCGGAAGTGGCTGTCCCCAGGCCCGAGTCCGCATACTGCACCGTCACCTCGCGTCCGGAGGCGGCGCTCAGGGTCACCGTATAGGTCAGCGCCGTCGAGCCACTGTCGCCCTCCGACACGCTCGGCGAGCTGATCAACAGCGTCGGCGTGGCGTCGTCGTCGGTGATCGTCCCGGTGCCGGTGCCCGCCGTGGTCGAGACCGCCGCGTTCACCGGATCCTTCATCCGCACTTTCACCGTCTCGTCCGCCTCGTCCAGGACGTCGCCCGTCACGGACACGTTGAAAGTCTGGCTGGTCGTCCCCGCCGCGAAGGTCAGCGTGCCGGCGGTGATGGCCGTGTAGTCCGTCCCGGAAGTGGCCGTGCCGATCCCGGCGTCGGCGTAGTCCACCGTCACCTGGCGTCCGGAGGCGGCGCTCAGGGTTGCCGTGAAGGTCAGGTTCTTAGAGCCACTATTGCCCTCGGTCACGCTCGGCGAGTTGATCGAGAGCATCGGCGCGGGATCGTCGTCGGTGATCGTCAGCGTCTTGGCGGTGGGCGGTGCCACGCCGTCGTGCGAAACCGTGCCGGACACGGTGACGCTCTTGTCCGGTTCGTTGAGGGCGTTGTTCACGCCGGTGATCGTCACCGTGCCGGTGCTCGTCGTGTTCCCCGCGGCGATCGTCAGCGTGTTCGCCGAACTCAGGGTGAAGTCCGAAGCGTCCGTGTCCGCGCCCGCAGCCGCCGCCACCGTGACCGTGGTGGCAACGGTCGCAGCCTCGTCCAGCGTCGCCGTCACCGTGGCCACCCCGCCGTTCTCCGAGATGGACGACGACGACAGCGACAGCGACACGGTCGGCTTGTCGTCGTCGATGACCGTGACGGTGACCGCGAGCTGGTTCGTCACCTCCCCGCCCGTATAGCCGGCCACCGTGTACCTGATCTGCTTGGTGTCGTTCGTGCGGTCGCTGTCCCCGAGGGCCGTGACGGCCACCGTCTGCGCCGTGTCCCAGTTCGACGTGGTGAACGAGAGGTTGTACGGGTAAGTCAAGGCGCTGTTCAGATCGAGCTCGTCGGTGTCGGAGGGAGTGAGACCGACCCACGTTGTCCCGTTTGTCCCCCCGGTGGGCTCGGAGTCCAGCACCACGGTGAACGACTGGCTGGCGCCTTGCTCGGTCACGGTCAGGGTGGTGGGGTTGAAGGTCACGCCCGCGGTGTCGTCGTCCGTCAGCGTCAGCGTCACGTCGGACGGCGCCGCCACCCCGTTGCCGCCCGTCACCGTGGCCGAGATGGTCACCGACTTGTTCGCCGCGTCCACGTCGTTGTCCGCGGCCGTCACCGTCACGGTGCCCGTGCTCGTGGTCGCGCCCGCCGCGATGGTCAGCGTCTTCGCCGTGCTCAGACTGAAGTCCGCCGCGACCGCGCCCGTTCCCGCCGCCGCCGCCACCGTCAAGGTCACCGCCGCGCTCGACACCGCCGAAAGCGTCGCCGTCACCGTGGAGGCGCCGCCGGCCTCCCCGATGGACGTCGGCGACAGCGCCAGCGCCACCGTCGGCAGGGCCTCGTCGTCCGTCAGGGTGATCGTGGCCGAGTTCACCGTCAGCGTGCCCGACGTGCCGCTGACCGTGATCGTCTCGTTGGCCTCGTGTACCGTGTCGTCGGTCGGGGTCAGCGTGAAGGTTTCGGTGCCGCTCGTCTCCCCGGCGCCGATGGAGATGTTGAAGTTCGACACCGCGGCGAAGTCCACCGCCGCCGCCGTGCCGCTCCCCGCCACGCTCACGCTCACCGTCTTGTCCACGCCGAACCGCGTCGTCCCGTCCACCGTGGCGGTCACCGTGATGGTGGTCGCCCCGTCGTCCTCCGCCACGCTGCTGTCGCTCACCGACAGCGTGATCGAGGGCGTGTCGTCGTCGTCCGACAACGTGATCGTGTCCGAGTTAATCGTCAGGCCGGACGAAGTGCCGCTCACCGTGATCGTCTCGTCGGTCTCGTCCACCGAGTCGTCCGTGGGCGACAGCGTGAAGGTTTCGCTCTTGCTCGCCGTCCCGGCCGCGATCGTGATGTTGAAGTCCGACACCGCCGCGAAGTCCACCGCCGACGCCGTGCCGCTGCCCGCCACGCTCACGCTCACCGTCTTGGCCGTGCCGAACCGCGTCGTCCCGTCCACCGTGGCCGTCACCGTGATCGTGGTGTCCCCATCCCCCTCGTCCACGCTGTCGTCGTTCACCGTCAGCGTGATCGAGGTCGGCGTCGCATCGTTGTCGGTGATCGTCCCCGTGGCGCTGCCCGCCGTGGCCGAGATCGTCGCGTTCGCCGGGCTGCTCAACGTCACCACCACCGTCTCGTTCGACTCGTCCACGACGTCGCCCGTCACCGACACGTTGAAGGTCTGGCTGGTCGTCCCCGCCGCGAAGGTCAGCGTCCCGCCGGTGATGGCCGTGTAGTCCGTCCCGGAAGTGGCGGTGCCGCCCGTCCCCTCCGCCCAGGTCACCGTCACCTGCTTGCCGCTCGCGGCGCTCAACGTCGCCGTGAACGTCAGGTTCTTCGAGCCGCTGTCCCCCTCCGTCACGCTCGCCGCGGCGACCGACACCGTCGGCGGGTCGTCGTTGTCCGTGATCGTCCCCGTGCCGGTCGCCGTCGAGATCGTTGCCCCGGACGCGTTGCTCAGGGTCACCAGGATGGTCTCGTCCACCTCGTCGGTCGTGTCGCCGGTCACCGAGACGTCGAAGGTCTGGCTGGTCGTCCCCGCCGTGAAGGTCAGCGTGCCGTCGGTGATCGCCGTGTAGTCCGCGCCCGAAGTGGCCGTCCCGGTTCCGGCGTCGGCGTAGTCCACCGTCACCTGCTGGGCGCTGGCCGTGCTCAGGGTCGCGGTGAAAGTCAGGTTCTTCGAGCCGCTGTCCCCCTCCGTCACGCTCGGCGAGTCGATGGAGACCGTGATCCCCTGGATCTCGATGGAGAAGCGCAGCGTCGCCTTGTCGCCGTCCGCGTCCGTCGCCGCCAGCGTATAGTTCGCCGCCGCCTGCGCCGCCGTCGGCGTGCCGGAAACGGTCCGCGTCGCCGCGGCGAAGCTCAGCCCGGCCGGCAGACTCTCCTCGATGCTGTACGTCACGCCGCCGTCGCCGCCCGTCGCCGCCGGCAGCACCTGCGACACCGCGTTGTCCTTCACCCAGCTATGGGACGGGCTGGCCGTCGAGCCGAAGCTCGGCACGGTCTGCTGCCCGCGCACCTTGTGGTTCGCGTCGTCCGGAATCGACGCGAAGTTCCGGTTCACCCGGTTGTCGGTGCCGCCTCCGGTGCGGTGGAAACGGAGGCCGCCGATCTTGCCGGCGCCCATCGAGTTCGTCGGGAAGGAGATGCCGTCGCCATCCCAGTCGCCCGCCTGCACCGCGTAGCTGAAATCGAGCTTGTCCCAGCGGCTGGAGTCCGAGGTGGAATAGGAGGGGCTGCACGTCCGGCGGGTGTTGCTCCCGATCTGGATGTCCAGGCACACGTTCGACGGGAGGACCGTCGTGAGCCGGTGCGTCAAGTCCACCCTCACGGTGATCGTGTCGTTGGTCCCGAACGGCGCGACCTTGCCGTAGGTCTTGTCCGCGCCGGGGTTCGACGTGATCGAGATCGACTCGATCCCCGCGTCGGCGCTCACCTGCAGGTGGAACGTCAGATCGGCGGTGCGGCTGAACCCGTCCGTCGCCCGCAGCGTGTAGCTCTGCCGCGCCAGCGCGGAGGCATACGACCCCGTGATCGTCGCCGTGGACGCGTTCAGCGTATAGCCCGTCGGCAGCGGCCGCGCCGACGTCACCGAATAGCTGACGTTGTGCGCCGAGGCCGCGTTCGCCACCTGCGGCAGCCGGTAGCTCACCGAACCGCCCGCGTAGAAAATGATGTCCGGCGCCGTCACCCCGCTCCAGGACGGCGCCGGCGTGTCCACCTTGTGGCCGGACTGGGCGCTCATCGCGCTGTGGTTCTTGCTGAGGTTCGGGCGCCAGGTCCCGCCGCCGTGCTGGCTGCCGCCGACGTTGGCGCCGATATTGCCGCCGCCCAGCGCGTTCGCCGCCACGCTCACCCCGTCGGTGTCGCGGTCCCCCTTCTGCACCGTGTAGCGGAACTCCAGCACGTTGGAATCCCGGTAGGCGGTCTGGACGTCCCCGAGGTCGTAATAGGTGTAGGAAAATCGCTGGGACTGGAGGTTCCCGCTCAACGACTTGACGCTGCCGCCGACGTTGAGCCCCAGCGTGGGGCTGTCCGCGCTGGTGATGCTGACCCACGGCGCGCTCCGGGGCCGCACCTGCACCACGATGGTCTCGCCCGGATAGTAGGTGGTCCCCGACGCCGGGGTGGAGGTGACGACCGGCCGCTGCAGGCAGTTCGTGCAGGAGTCCTGCGCCGCCGCCGGCGCCGCGGCGAAGGCCGCCACGAGGGCGATGCCCAGGAAGGCCGCGGCGCAGAGGCCCCTTCCAACCGCGCGCTTCACGCCGCCGCCTCGCAAGGGAAGGGCATTACGATGTCCACCCGCTATGCATGGACTCCGCCCAGCCGTACAGCTTCACATTCGATCCATGAACTCGCCATGGCTCCACCACATCCACATCGACCGGGCCGCTGCCGAAACGAGAATACAACAAGCAAGGGATTCGATTGTACAAAGATAATGATTGTTGGCAATGCTCGATGAATTAGGGTTGTCGCCGCACCTGCAGGCGGTTCCTCGCCCCTCGCGGCCGATGTCCGCGCCGCCCTCGGATGGGACGACGGCGCTGCCGACACGGGCATGGAGAACCACCGCCGATGATCGAGAGACGCCCTTCCATGGACCCGGTGCATCCGGGGGAAACCCTCCGCGAGGACACTCCACCGGCCCTCGCTCCGAGCAAGACCGCCGGGGCCGGTTATTCGATGGACGAATAGCGATGACGACAATCCTATTCATTTTCGTTACATAATTCGCCTCACAATGAGCAACGACATCCTTGGCGATATCGAGGCGGTATCGAATTTTCACTCTCGCGATTTCCTGTGGTGCAAGCAAGCTCCCAGGCAATTTCAAGCTACTGATCGATAATGGACGATTGCGTCCTGATTTACCATCGAGATTCTCACTCCGCATCTTTTCAGCCGGACTCTCTGGCCATGGCGCGGCGGCGGCGGAACCGCCGCCAAGCCCACACGGCCGGCGCGGAGCAGGAGTACACGCAGAACATGGCGAAGATAACGACCGGCGGGTTCAGCGCCACGACGATCAGCAGGGCAAGCACGAACATGAGGTTGCCAAACGGAACGCGGCTACTCAAATTGAAGTCCTTGAAGCTCAGGTAGCGGAAGTTGGACATCATGGCGATACCCGTCAGCGCGGTGATGGCGACTCCGGCCACCAACGCAATCAGCCCGCCGATTTCGTATTCGATGCTCCCCCAAACCATCGCCGCAATGCCCGCGGCGGCCGGCGGGCTGGGAAGGCCGCGAAAGAATCGCTTGTCGCTGGACCCGCCGGTGTTGAACCGCGCCAACCGCAGCGCGGCGGACACCGCATAAAGAAAGGCCGCCAGCCAACCGAGCCGGCCCCAGAGAACACCGTACTCGGACAGACGCACGACACCCCACTGGTAAGTCACGATGGCCGGCGCGAGCCCGAAGGACACCATGTCCGACAGACTGTCGTACTCCTTGCCGAAATCGCTTTCCGTGCTGGTCATGCGGGCTACGCGGCCGTCCAGGCCGTCCAGGAACATGGCGATGTAGATAGCCCACGCGGCGCCGAGGAAATTTTCGTCGATGGCCGCGACGATGGAGTAGAACCCCGCGAACAACGCCCCGGTGGTCAGCAGGTTGGGCAGTAGATAGATGCCTCGTTTGCGTGGCTTGCCCGTATCGAAATCCGCCATGACCGCTGCACGAATGACCGCGCCGAAGCTACATGCTGGCGGAATTGGCCGGTAGCCGCAATCCTTTACGGCAGCGGCGGCGGGGCGGGAGCGGCAGCGGGGCCGTTACGGGGAGCGGCGGGCGCGGCGGACGGGTGGAGCGGCGCACCGAGCTGCTGGTTGGCCGCCCCGTTGCCGAACTCGAACAGAATGCCGTGTACGGGCGCACCATCGAGACTCTCCCGGTGGTCCAGTTCCAGACTCCAGGTCAGCCATCCGCTCTTCATCCGGCTGCCCAGACGCAAGGTCCTCCCCCCCAGACCTTCTGGATCGCCGCCGGCGCCAGCGTTGACACCAGCGAGGGCTTGGACCGAGCGGTTTCCCTAGCCACATACGCGGACACCTTTGCATATCTTGCACTGGTGGCCGTGGCGGTTGGCGCCCTGCTGCTGGCCATCGCGCCTTGGCTGAGGCGCCGCATGCACTAAGGGGCTACTCGCTCGCCTCGCTCAGGGTCCGCATCCACTGCAGGCGCCAGTTGGGGGTGGCGGTCGGGGCGAACTCGATGGTGAGGGGGAGGGTGATGGAGGCGGAGAGGCCGTCGGGGTCGGTCGCGGTGACGGTGACGACGGCGGTTCCCTCCAGGCCGTCCTCGTTGGCTTCCAGCACCAGCCGGCCGTCGGCGATGCGGGCGGCGAGCAGGTCCGGGCGGTCGGAGCGGGCCTCGTAGGTCAGCCGGTCGCCGGCCTTGGCGAGGTCGAACAGCCCGTCCAGGGCGAGCGACGCCCGGTCCCCGTTGGCGGAGAGCGCCGGGACCGGGGGCCGCCCCGTCGGCCTCGGCGGCGCCTTGAACAGGAGCAGGGGCGGGCCGGCCCGCGGGGCCAGGCCGCGGAAGCAGGGGTAAAGGCCGTCCTGCGGGTCGCCGCAGACGTCCTCGGGAACGGCGGGGTCGGCGGCCAGGGACAGGCGGGCGGCCCCCGGGCCGGCCTGCGCGGCCTGCAGCGGCGGGCCGGCGGTGGCGCCGGCCGGCACGGACGTTTGCGCCGCGGACAGTTCGGCGCCCTGCGCCAGGAGCCCGGCGGACAGGGCGAAGGGGGCGCCCTCGGCGACCCGCGCCTCCACCCGCGCCGGGCCGGGCGCCCAGGACTCGGCGTCCGTTCGGGCCAGGCGCACGACCAGCGGGAACGGGGCGCCGGGGTTGCCCGAAAGGTTCAGCTCCGCGAGGCCCGCCGCGCCGGCGAACAGGCCCGCCGGCAGCGATTCGACGCGGTTGCCGCCCAGGTCCAGCAGGGAAAGCCGCGGCGCCCCCGCCAGCAGGCCGGCCGGCAGTTCCGCCAGCCGGTTGCCGTCCAGGCGCAGGCGCTCCAGCGCGCCCAGGCCGGCGAACAGGCCCTCCGGCAGGGCGGACAGCCGGTTGCCGTGCAGGTGCAGGACGCGCAGCCCGGAAAGCCCCAGGAGGTCCTTCGGGCGCAGCGCCGCGATCCCCTTGCGGTGCAGGCTCAGGTAGCCCCGCCCCGCCAACTCCGCAGGCGTCGGCGCCCAGCAGGCCCGCGACCCGCGCAGCGCGTCCCGAACCGCCGGCGAGCGGTCGCAGACGCCCTCCTGAACCGCAAGCGTCGCCTCGGAGCGGCCCAGGGCCCAGTCCGCCCCCGCCGGCGGGGCCGCCAGCGCCGCCGTCAGGAACTCCCGGGCCGGCTCGATGTCGGCGTCGTCGCGCACCGGGATTTCGATGAGCGCCTCCGTCCCCCCAAGCGCGAACGCGGCGGTTCCGCTCATGGCCCCCAGGTCGGCGGCGTCCGCGTCGGCGGTGGCCGGGTCGCCGTCGGGACGGGCGGCCCAGGCGACGGACAGCGCCGCGGTCGCCGGGCGGCTCAGCGTCAGCGCCAGGCGCAGCACCCCGCCCTCCGGCGCCGAGGCCGCCGCGAACGACAGCACCCGCCCCACCGACGCCCGGAAGCTCAGCCGGGCGCTCAGGCCGTCCTCGTCGACCGCCGTCACCGTCACCGTCGCCAGCCCCGCCGACAGGCCCTCCACCCGCAGCGCGGCGTTGCCCGAAACCCGCGCCGAGGCCACCGACGGGTCCGACGACTCCGCCCGGTGGGTCAGCGGCCCGTCGTCCGCGAACGCGCCCGCCAGCGCTAGCGAAGCCGACTCCCCCACGTCCAGGTTCAGGTCCGGGAGCGAACCCACCGCCCGCGGCGCCAATGTGTCGCTGTCCGTCACTGTCGCCACGATCTCCGCCGCCGTCACGCCGCCGTAGTCCGCCCCGGACGGCGTGTGCGTGAGCGTGACGCTCTCGTCGGCCGTGTTCGTGTCCGACGCCGCCCGCACCGTCACGGTCTGCGCCGCGCTCCAGTTCTGCGACGTGAACGTCAGCGTGTTCTGGTCGCCGGTCGCGCCGCCGTCCGCGTCCACCGTGATGCCGCCGCCCGCGCCGGTGATCGTGACGGTCACGTTGTCGCCCACCGGCACCGGCTGCGCGGCCAGCTTGACCGTGTACTCCGCGCTGCCGTTCTCCGGCACCGAGAGGGTCGAGGCGCTCAGCGTCACGGCGCGCATGTCGTCGTCGGTCAACGTGATCGTGGCCGAGTTCACCGTCAGGCTGCCCGAGGCGCCGCCCACCGTCACCGTCTCGTCGGTCTCGTCCACCGCGTCGTCGGTCGGCGTCAGCGTGAAGGTTCCGGTATCGCTCTCCGCCCCGGCGGCGATCGTGATGTTGAAGTTCGCCACCGCCGCGAAGTCCACCGCCGTCGCCGTGCCGCTCCCCGATACGCTCACGGTCACCGTCGTCGCCGCGGCGAACCGGGTGGCGCCGTCCACCGTCGCCGTCACCGTGATGGTGGTCGCCCCGTCGCCCTCGGCCACGCTGCCGTCGTCCACCGTCAGCGTGATCGCGGTCGGCGCCGCGTCGTCGTCCGTCAACGTGATCGTGGCCGAGTTCACCGTCAGGCCGCCCGACTCGCCGCTCACCGTCACCGTCTCGTCGGTCTCGTCCACCACGTCGTTCGTCGGCGTCAGCGTGAAGGTGCCGGTCTTGCTCTGCGCCTCCGCCGCGATCTCGATGTTGAAGTCCGACACCGCCGCGAAGTCCACCGCCGTCGCCGTGCCGCTGCCCCCCACGCTCACCCCAACGGTCGTGGCCTCGGCGAACCGGGTCGCGCCGTCCACCGTCGCCGTCACCGTGATCGTGGTGGCCCCGTCGTCCTCGGCCACGCTGCTGTCGTCCACCGTCAGCGTGATCGCGGTCGGGGCCGCGTCGTCGTCCGTCACCGTGATCGTGGCCGAGTTCACCGTCAGGCTGCCCGACTCGCCGCTCACCGTCACCGTCTCGTCGGTCTCGTCCACCACGTCGTTCGTCGGCGTCAGCGTGAAGGTGCCGGTCTTGCTCTGCGCCTCCGCCGCGATCTCGATGTTGAAGTCCGACACCGCCGCGAAGTCCACCGCCGTCGCCGTGCCGCTGCCCCCCACGCTCACCCCAACGGTCGTGGCCTCGGCGAACCGCGTCGCGCCGTCCACCGTCGCCGTCACCGTGATGGTGGTGGCCCCGTCGTCCTCGGCCACGCTGTTGTCGTTCACCGTCAGCGTGATCGCGGTCGGCGCCGCGTCGTCGTCCGTCAACGTGATCGTGGCCGAGTTCACCGTCAGGCTGCCCGACGTGCCGCTCACCGTCACCGTCTCGTCGGTCTCGTCCACCACGTCGTTCGTCGGCGTCAGCGTGAAGGTGCCGGTCTTGCTCTGCGCCTCCGCCGCGATCTCGATGTTGAAGTCCGACACCGCCGCGAAGTCCACCGCCGTCGCCGTGCCGCTGCCCCCCACGCTCACGCTCACCGTCGTGGCCGTGGCGAACCGCGTCGCGCCGTCCACCGTCGCCGTCACCGTGATGGTGGTGGCCCCGTCGTCCTCGGCCACGCTGTTGTCGTTCACCGTCAGCGTGATCGCGGTCGGCGCCGCGTCGTCGTCGGTCAACGTGATCGTGGCCGAGTTCACCGTCAGGCTGCCCGACGACCCGCTCACCGTGATCGTCTCGTCGGTCTCGTCCACCGCATCGTTGGTCGGCGTCAGCGTGAAGGTGCCGGTTTTGCTCTGCGCCTCCGCGGCGATCGTGATGTTGAACGACGACACCGCCGCGAAGTCCACCGCCGTCGCCGTGCCGCTGCCCGAAACGCTCACGCTCACCGTCGTTGCCGCGGCGAACCGGGTCGTGCCGTCCACCGTGGCGGTCACCGTGATCGTGGTCGCCCCGTCGTCCTCGGCCACGCTGTTGTCGTTCACCGTCAGCGTGATCGCGGTCGGCGCGGCGTCGTTGTCCGTCAACGTGATCGTGGCCGAGTTCACCGTCAGGCTGCCCGACTCGCCGCTCACCGTCACCGACTCGTTGGTCTCGTCCACCGCGTCGTCGGTCGGCGTCAACGTGAAGGTGCCGGTCTTGCTCTGCGCCTCCGCCGCGATCTCGATGTCGAAGTCCGACACCGCCGCGAAGTCCACCGCCGTCGCCGTGCCGCTGCCCCCCACGCTCACCGTCACCGTCGTGGCCGCGGCGAACCGGGTTGTCCCGTCCACCGTGGCGGTCACCGTGATCGTGGTGGCCCCGTCGTCCTCGGCCACGCTGTTGTCGTTCACCGTCAGCGTGATCGAGGGCGTCGCGTCGTCGTCCGTCAACGTGATCGTGGCCGAGTTCACCGTCAGGCCGCCCGACGTGCCGCTCACCGTGATCGTCTCGTTCGTCTCGTCCACCGCGTCGTTCGTCGGCGTCAGCGTGAAGGTGCCGGTCTTGCTCGCCTCCCCCGCGGCGATCGTAATGTCGAAGTCCGTCACTGCCGCGAAGTCCACCGCCGTCGCCGTGCCGCCGCCCCCCACGCTCACGGTCACGGTCGTGGCGTCAACGAACCGGCTCGCGCCATCCACCGTGGCGGTCACCGTGATCGTGGTGGCCCCGTCGTCCTCGGCCACGCTGTTGTCGTCCACCGTCAGCGTGATCGCGGTCGGGGCGTCGTCGTCGTCCGTCAGCGTGATCGTGGCCGAGCTCACCGTCAGGCTGCCCGACGTGCCGCTCACCGTGATCGTCTCGTTCGTCTCGTCGAACGCGTCGTTCGTCGGCGTCAGCGTGAAGGTTCCGGTAGCGCTCGGGTCGGCCGCGGGGATCTCGATGTCGAAGTCCGCCACCGCCGCGAAGTCCACCGCCGACGCCGTGCCGGTCCCCGCCACGCTCACCGTCACCGTCGTCGCCGTGGCGAACCGGCTCGCGCCATCCACCGTGGCGGTCACCGTGATCGTGGTGGCCCCGTCGTCCTCGGCCACGCTGTTGTCGCTCACCGTCAGCGTGATCGCGGTCGGCGTCGCGTCGTCGTCCGTCAACGTGATCGTGGCCGAGCTCACCGTCAGGCTGCCTGAGGCGCCGTACACCGTCACCGTCTCGTCGTTCTCGTCCACCGCGTCGTTCGTCGGCGTCAGCGTGAAGGTTTCGGTACCGCTCGCCGCCCCCGCGGCGATCGTAATGTCGAACCCCGGCACCGACGCGAAGTCCACCGCGTTCATCGTCCCGCTGTCCGACCTCACGAGCACGCTCACCGTCGTGGCCGCGGCGAACCGGGTCGTGCCGTCCACCGTGGCGGTCACCGTGATCGCGGTCGCCCCGTCGTCCTCGGCCACGCTGCTGTCGCTCACCGTCAGCGTGATCGCGGTCGGCGCGGCGTCGTTGTCCGTCAACGTGATCGTGGCCGAGTTCACCGTCAGGCTGCCCGACATGCCGCCCACCGTCACCGTCTCGTCGGTCTCGTCCACCGCGTCGTTGGTCGGCGTCAGCGTGAAGCTCCCGGTCTTGCTCGCCGCCCCGGCGGGGATCGTAATGTCGAAGGACGACACCGCCGCGAAGTCCACCGCCGTCGCCGTGCCGCCGCCCGCCACGCTCACCGCCACCGTCGTGTC
This sequence comes from uncultured Pseudomonadales bacterium, assembly GCA_958296025.1. Taxonomy (GTDB): domain Bacteria; phylum Pseudomonadota; class Gammaproteobacteria; order Pseudomonadales; family Azotimanducaceae; genus Azophilus. The sequence goes on along the minus strand of OY282430.1, from coordinate 2,340,597 downwards.
CTCGGCGAACCGCATCGTGCCGTCCACCGTGGCCGTCACCGTGATCGTGGCCGCCCCGTCCCCCTCGCCGACGCTGCTGTCGTCCACCGTCAGCGTGATCGCGGTCGGCGCCCCGTCGTCGTCCGTCAGGCTGATCGTGGCCGAGTTCACCGTCAGACTGCCTGACGTGCCGCTGACCGTGATCGTCTCGTTGGTCTCGTCCACCGCGTCGTCCGTCGGCGTCAGCGTGAAGCCGGCGGTGTCGCTCGCCGCCCCCGCCGCGATCTCGATGTCGAACGCCTCCACCGCCGCGAAGTCCACCGCCCCCGCCGCGCCGCTCCCCGCCACGCTCACCCGCACCACCTTCGCCTCGGCGAACCGGGTCGTGCCGTCCACCGTGGCCGTCACGGTGATCGAGGTCGCCCCGTCGCCCTCGCCCACGCTGCTGTCGCTCACCGTCAAGGTGATCGCGGTCGGGGCCGCGTCGTTGTCCGTCAGGCTGATCGTGGCCGAGTTCACCGTCAGGCTGCCCGACGTGCCGCGCACCGTGATGGTCTCGTCGGTCTCGTCCACTGCGTCGTTCGTCGGCGTCAGCGTGAAGGTTGCGGCGCCGCTCGCCGCCCTGGCGGCGATCGGGATGTCGAACGACGGCACCGCCGCGAAGTCCACCGCCCCCGCCGTGCCGCTCCCCGCCACGCTCACCTGGACCGTCCTGGCATCAACGAACCGGCCCGTGCCGTTCAAAGTGGCCGTAACCGTGATCGTGGTCGCCCCGTCGCCCTCGCCGACGCTGCTGTCGTCCACCGTCAGCGTGATCGAGGTCGTCCTCCCGTCGTCGTCGGTGAGGCTGATCGTGTCGGGGTTCACCGTCAGGCCGGTCGATGTGCCGCTGACCGTGATCGTCTCGTCGGTCTCGTCCTCCGTGTCGTCCGTCGGCGTCAGCGTGAAGGTTCCGGTGCCGCTCGCCGCCCCGGCCGCGATCCCGATGTCGAAGGCGGGCACCGTCGCGAAGTCCACCACGTTCCCCGTCGTGCCGCTCGCCGACACGCTCACCCGCACCGTCTTGGCCTCGGCGAACCGGGTCGTGCCGACCACCGTGGCGGTCACCGTGATCGTCGTCGCCCCGTCGCCCTCGCCCACGTCGTCGTCGTCCACCGTCAGCGTGATCGAGGTCGGCGCGCCGTCGTCGTCCGTGATCGTCCCGTCAACCCTTAGCGCAGTGGCGACGACCCCGCTGCGCGACGAGATCGTCGCGTTCGTCGCGTTGCTCCACGTCAGCACCACCGTCTCGTTCGACTCGTTCACCGTGTCGCCCGTCACCGACACGCTGAAGGTCTGGCTGGTCGTCCCCGCCGCGAAGGTCAGCGTGCCGGCGGTGATGGCCGTGTAGTCCGTCCCGGAAGTGGCCGTCCCCGTGGCCGCGTCCGCATACCGCACCGTCACCTGGCGTCCGGAGGCGGCGCTCAGGGTCACTGTGTAAGTCAGCGCCGCGGAGCCGCTGTCGCCCTCCGTCACGCTCGGCGAGCTGATCGACAGCGTCGGCGTCGCGTCGTTGTCCGTGATCGTCCCGGTGCCGGTGCCCGCCGTGGTCGAGACCGCCGCATTCACCGGATCCTTCAGCCGCACTTTCACCGTCTCGTTCGCCTCGTCCAGGACGTCGCCCGTCACCGACACGTTGAAGGTTTGGCTGGTCGTCCCCGCCGCGAAGGTCAGCGTGGCGGCGGTGATGGCCGTGTAGTCCGTCCCGGAAGTGGCCGTCCCCGTGCCCGCGTCCGCATACTGCACCGTCACCTGGCGTGCGGAGGCGGCGCTCAGGGTTGCCGTGAAGGTCAGGTTCTTGGAGCCGCTGTCGCCCTCCGACACGCTCGGCGAGTTGATCGAGAGCATCGGCGCGGGATCGTCGTCGGTGATCGTCAGCGTCTTGGCGGTGGGCGTCGTCACGCCGTTGTGCGAAACCGCGCCGGACACGGTGACGCTCTTGTCCGGTTCGTCGAGGGCGTTGTCCACGCCGGTGATCGTCACCGTGCCGGTGCTCGTCGTGTTCCCCGCGGCGATCGTCAGCGTGTTCGCCGAACTCAGGGTGAAGTCGGAAGCGTCCGTGTCCGTCCCCGCAGCCGCCGACACCGTGACCGTGGTGGCCACGGTCACAGCCTCGTCCAGCGTCGCCGTCACCGTGGCCACCCCGCCGTTCTCCGAGATCGACGACGGCGACAGCGACAGCGACACGATCGGCTTGTCGTCGTCGATGACCGTGACGGTGACCGCGAGCTGGTTCGTCACCTCCCCGCCCGTATAGCCGGTCACCGTGTATCTGATCTGCTTGCTGTCGTTCGCGCGGTCGCTGTCCCCGAGGGCCGTGACGGCCACCGTCTGCGGCGTGTCCCAGTTCGACGGGGTGAACGAGAGGTTGTACGGGTAAGTCAAGGCGGCGTTCAGATCGAGCTCGTCGTCGGAGCGAGTGAGACCGACCCATGTTGTCCCGCTTATCCCCCCGGTGGGCTCGGAGTCCAGCACCACGGTGAACGACTGGCTGGCGCCTTGCTCGGTCACGGTCAGGGTGGTTGGGTTGAAGGTGACGCCCGCGGTGTCGTCGTCCGTCAGCGTCAACGTCACGCTGGACGGCGCCGCCACCCCGTTGCCCCCCGTCACCGTCGCCGAAACGGTCACCGACTTGTTCGCCGCATCCACGTCGTTGTCCGCGGCCGTCACCGTCACGGCGCCCGTGCTCGTGGTCGCGCCCGCCGCGATGGTCAGCGTCTTCGCCGCGCTCAGGGAGAAGTCCGCCGCGACCGCGCCCGTTCCCGCCGCCGCCCCCACCGTCAAGGTCACCGCCGCGCTCGACGCCGCCGAAAGCGTCGCCGTCACCGTGGAGGCGCCGCCGGCCTCCCCGATGGACGTCGGCGACAGCGCCAGCGCCACCGTCGGCAGGGCCTCGTCGTCCGTCAACGTGATCGTGGCCGAGTTCACCGTCAGGGCGCCCGACGTGCCGCTGACCGTGATCGTCTCGTTGGCCTCGTGCACCGCGTCGTTGGTCGGCGTCAGCGTGAAGGTTTCGGCGCCGCTCGCCTCCCCGGCGCCGATGGAGACGTTGAACGACGACACCGCGGCGAAGTCCACCGCCGCCGCCGTGCCGCTGCCCGCCACGCTCACCTCCACCGTGGTGTCGTCAACGAACCGCGTCGTGCCGTCCACCGTGCCGGTCACCGTGATGGTGGTCGCACCGTCGTCCTCCGCCACGCTGCTGTCGTCCACCGACAGCGTGATCGAGGGCGTCGCGTCGTCGTCCGACAACGTGATCGTGTCCTGGTTCACCGTCAGGCCGGTCGAAGTGCCGCTCACCGTGATCGTCTCGTCGGTCTCGTCCAACGCGTCGTCCGTCGGCGACAGCGTGAAGGTTTCGCTCTTGCTCGCCGCCCCGGCCGCGATCGTGATGTCGAAGTCCGACACCGCCGCGAAGTCCACCGCCGACGCCGTGCCGCTGCCCGCCACGCTCACGCTCACCGTCTTGTCCACGCCGAACCGCGTCGTCCCGTCCACCGTGGCCGTCACCGTGATCGTGGTGTCCCCGTCACCCTCGCCCACGCTGTCGTCGTTCACCGTCAGCGTGATCGAGGTCGGCGTCGCGTCGTTGTCCGTGATCGTCCCCGTGGCGCTGCCCGCCGTGGCCGAGATCGTCGCGTTCGTCGGGCTGCTCAACGTCACCACCACCGTCTCGTTCGACTCGTCCACGACGTCGCCCGTCACCGACACGTTGAAGGTCTGGCTCCTCGTCCCCGCCGCGAAGGTCAGCGTCCCGCCCGTGATGGCCGCGTAGTCCGTCCCGGAAGTGGCGGTGCCGCCGGTCCCCTCCGCCCAGGCCACCGTCACCTGCTTGCCGCTCGCGGCGCTCAGGGTCGCCGTGAACGTCAGGTTCTTCGAGCCGCTGTCGCCCTCCGTCACGCTCGCCGCGGCGACCGACACCGTCGGCGGGTCGTCGTCGTCGGTGATCGTCCCCGTGCCGGTACCCGTCGAGATCGTTGCCCCGGACGCGTTGCTCAGGGTCACCAGGATGGTCTCGTCCACCTCGTCGGTCGTGTCGCCGGTCACCGAGACGTCGAAGGTCTGGCTGGTCGTCCCCGCCGTGAAGGTCAGCGTGCCGCCGGTGATCGCCGTGTAGTCCGTCCCCGAGGCCGCCGTGCCGGTTCCGGCGTCGGCGTAGTCCACCGTCACCTGCTGGGCGCTGGCCGTGCTCAGGGTCGCGGTGAAAGTCAGGTTCTTCGAACCGCTGTCGCCCTCGGTCACGCTCGGCGAGGAGATGGAGACCGTGATCTCCTGGATCTCGAGGGAGAAGCGCAGCGTCGCCTTGTCGCCGTCCGCGTCCGTCGCCGCCAGCGTGTAGTTCGCCGCCGCCTGCGCCGCCGTCGGCGTGCCGGAAATGGTCCGCGTCGCCGCGGCGAAGCTCAGCCCGGCCGGCAGACTCTCCTCGATGCTGTACGTCACGCCGCCGTCGCCGTCCGTCGCCGCCGGCACCGCCGGCAGCGCCTGCGACACCGCGTTGCCCTTCACCCAGCTATAGACAGGGCTGGCCGTCGAGCCGAAGCTCGGCACGGTCTGCTGCCCGCGCACCTTGTGGTTCGGGTCGGCCGGAATCGACGCGAAGTTCCGGTTCACCCGGTTGTCGGTGCCGCTTCCGGTGAGGCGGAAACGGAGGCCGCCGATCTTGCCGGCGCCCATCGGGTTCGTCGGGAAGGAGATGCCGTCGCCGTCCCAGTCGCCCGCCTGCACCGCGTAGCTGAAATCGAGCTTGTCCCAGCGGCTGGAGTCCGAGGTGGAATAGGAGGGGCTGCACGTCCGGCGGGTGTTGCTCCCGATCTGGATGTCCAGGCACACGCTCGACGCGAGGACCGTCGTGAGCCGGTGCGTCAAGTCCACCCGCACGGTGATCGTGTCGTTGGTCCCGAACGGCGCGACCTTGCCGTAGGTCTTGTCCGCGCCGGGGTTCGACGTGATCGAGATCGACTCGATCCCCGCGTCGGCGCTCACCTGCAGGTGGAACGTCAGATCGGCGGTGCGGCTGAACCCGTCCGTCGCCCGCAGCGTGTAGCTCTGCCGCGCCGACGCGCTGCCATACGACCCCGTGATCGTCGCCGTGGACGCGTTCAGCGCATAGCCCGTCGGCAGCGGCCGCGCCGACGTCACCGAATAGCTGACGTTGTGCGCCGCGGCCGCGTTCGCCACCTGCGGCAGCCGGTAGCTCACCGAACCGCCCGCGTAGAAAATGATGTCCGGACCCGTCACCCCGGAGAAGGTCGGCGCCGGCGTGTCCACCTTGTGGCCGGACTGGTCGGCGAAGCCGTGCAGGTCCGTTGACAGTTCGAACGTCGTCCCGAGGAAATCGCCGCAGGCCACACCCCTGATGCTGCTCCCGGAGGTGCCGGGGGAGCTCAGCGCGTCCTCGGGGAGGCTCACGCCGTCGGTGTCGCGGTCGCCCACTTGCACGACATAGTCGAAATAGAGCCACGTGCCGTCAAAGCCGCTTCCGTAGCGGTTTCGCCGGTTCTCGTAACGCCCGGTGAGCGTGCGCGTGACGCCGCCGACCGTCATCTCGAGCTCGACGGTGCCGACGGTGTGGATCTGGATACAGGTGCCGCTCAGGGTCCGGCCCCACGGGACATACACCGTGATGGTTTCGCCCGGCAAGTAGGTGTCGCCGGACGCGGGGGAAGTGATGATGCGCGGATTGTTCAGGTGGTGCGGGTGGGTAAGGTTGTGGAGTGCGCTGCCGCCGGTATGCGCCGCCGCGTCCGGCGCGGCCGCCAAGAGGGCGAGGCCCAGGAAGGCCGCGGCGCAGAGGCCCCTTCCAACCGTGCGCTTCACGCCGCCTCGCAAGGGAAGGGCATTACGATGTCCACCCGCTACGCATGGACTCCGCCCAGCCGTACAGCTTCACATTCGATCCATGAACTCGCCATGGCTCCACCACATCCACATCGACCGTGCCGCTGCCGAAACGGGAATACAACAAGCAAGGGATTCGATTGTACAACGACATTTAATGATTGTTGGCAATGCTCGATGAATTAGGGTTGTCGCCGCACCTGCAGGCGGTTCCGCGCCCCTCGCGGCCGATGTCCGCGCCGCCCTCGGATGGGACGACGGCGCTGCCGACACGGGCATGGAGAACCACCGCCGATGATCGAGAGACGCCCTTCCATGGACCCGGTGCATCCGGGGGAAACCCTCCGCGAGGACACTCCACCGGCCCTCGCTCCGAGCAAGACCGCCGGGGCCGGCGCATGCTTCGTCGTCCCTGCGTACAACGAAGCGCCGAACATCGTTCCGCTGCTGCGGCGCCTGACCGGGCTGTACACGGATCCGGACGCCGCGTTCCTGGTCATTGACGACGAGAGCCTGGACGGCACCGGCCGTCTGGTCCGGGAGCTCGCCGCGGCGGATGGCCGCGTCCGCCTGCTCGAGGGTCCGCGGCGCGGATTCGGGCAGGCCTGCGTGCGGGGGATGACGTATGCCCTGGAGACCCTCGGCGCGAATGCGGTCGTGCAGATGGACGCCGACTTCTCCCACGACCCCGCCGCCGCGCGGCTGCTGCTGGATCGCCTCGCGGACGGCGCCGACGTGGCGATCGGCAGCCGCTACGTCGCCGGCGGCTCGCTCGACCCGCGCTGGCACGTCGGAAGGCGGCTGCTGTCCCGTTGGGGCAACCGCTTCGCCCGGTACATCGCCGATATCCGGGGAGTCCGCGACTGCACCTCGGGCTTCAAGGCGATCCGGGCGGAAGCGCTCCGCGCCGTGAGGGTGGAGGACATCCGGGCGCGGGGCCACACCTTCCAGATAATGCTCCTGCATCGCCTGATCCACGCCGGCGCGCGGGTCGTCGAGGAACCGATCCACTTCCGCGACCGCGAGCGTGGGCGGACGAAGCTCGGCGCCCGGAGCATCCTGGAGTTCTTCTGCACCGTCTGGTGGCTGCGCCTGACGAGCCATCGGGTTCTCCTCAAGTACGGGCTGACGGGCCTCGTCGGCGTGCCGGTCAACCTCGGATCGTTCCGGATCCTGCTCGATCTCGGGGTGCACAAATTCCTGGCGTCGCCGATCGCCGTCGAGCTGTCGATCGTCTCGAACTTCCTGATGCACAACTACTGGACCTTCGCCGACCGGGTCATGATCGGCCGCAAGCGCGTCTGGGGCCTGAAATACAACGCCGTCTCGATGGCCGCACTCGCCCTGAGCTATGCCATCTTCGTCGGCCTGTCGGTCCTCTTCCCGTGCGCCTCGCCGGTGCTGCTCCAAGCCTGCGCCATCGTCCCCGCCGTGGCGCTGAACTACCTCACGAACTCCTACTGGACGTTCCAGGACACGGCCCCGAAATAGCGGCTCACGGGCGGCCGCCGGTCAGGGCTAGGAACTGCTTCGGGCGGAGGGCGCGGGACAGCGGCCGGAGGCGCGTACCCGACCCGCCCGCCGGCACCACCGGAAGGATCGGCGTCATGGGGACCCTCGCGCCGTCATTCCGGAGCGGCGAAGCGGATCCCGAAATCGGCAGGCGGCGGCGGCGCGTCAGGGTAAAGGAGGGACATGATCCGGTCGGCCGACCTTTCGGTCACGGTCGGCGTGAATTCGCGCCAGTGGCGGACGGGAGCGTCGTTTTCCAGGCGGCGCAGGACGCGGATGTCGCCGAAGGTCTGCTCCTCCGCGTAGCCGGGGGCGGAAAGGCGCGGATCCGCGGACAGGATGTGGCTGACCGAGGCCAGGACCGTCGGCATGTCCGCGCCGACGAGGGCGCCGCCGGTCGTCGCGTCGTAAAGCGGTATCTCGCGATGCAGGTAGTAATAGCCGGGAAGGGCGTGGTAGTGGCGGTCGATGTGCCATACGGCGAGGACGCCGGGCGCCTCGGCGAGGTGGCGGTAGGCGGCGAAGAGGGGGTCCTGGCCGCGGACGAACCTGACCGGGGTCTCCTCCGGCGCGAAGATCAACCTCCAGGCGTCGTCCTGGCGCGGCAGGGCGTTCAGGAGCCCGGCCAGGGAGACCGCGGCGAACGCGGCGCCGGCCGCGCCGAAGACCCACGCCCGCCGGCGGGCGGCGAGCCGCGCCGCCACGTCGGCGCCGATCAGCAGCCACAACGGGACGACGACGAAGACGAAGCGGTATTCCTTGTGCGCCTCCGCGGAATGGACGATCAGCGCCAGAACGACGAGCCCGAGGAGAAGTCCGTAACGGCGCGGGTCGCGCAACGACGCCGCCAGGCAGAGCGCACCCAGCCCCGCCGTGGCGAGCAGGAGCCACCACAGGTATTGCCAGGTCGGGATCGAACCGGCGCGCGTCTCCTCCAGCGCCAGATTGAACCGCAGGTTGGCGAGATAGGAGTGGAACGGCTCGGCGCCCCACGTCAGCCCGTCGAAGGCGCCGACCGTGAGGAAGAACAGGGCCGCGGCGAACGCGAGCTGCGCCCGTGCGCCCCGCCACCACGCGCCGCCCGGCCCGGACGCCCCACCGGCGCGCAGGAAGATCAGGCCGAGCAGCACCAGCGCGAGCGGGGCGTACTGCATCCGCACCGCCGTGGCCAGCACCGCCAGGAGGGCCGCCGGCCAGATCACCCCCGGCCGGGCCGGGTTCGGGCGCACGCACAGCGCCAGCAACGCCACCAGCAGGCCGGTGGCCACGAACTCGGTCATCGGCTTGTGGGCGAAGCCGACCAGCTCGTACCAGAATGCCCCGGCCACGAGCGCGACCCGGGCCGCGCTTTCGTCGAAGTGGTGGCGGGCGAAGAAGTACATTCCGGCCGGCACCGCTAGGGAAAGGGCGCAGAAGGCCAGCTCGACGCCGCCGACGTACCAGACGGGCCGGTCGAGGCCCACGGCGTCGAACAGCGCCAGGATCCCGGCGATCAGGCCGGGCACCAGCCACGGGCGCGCACCGTAGAAGTGCTCCCAGTGGACGATGCCGTTGCCGAAGACCAGACGGTGCGCCTGCTCCAGATATTGCATGATCTCGTCCGGATGCAGCGCGAAGTCGCCGGACAAGGCGACGAACGCGCGCGCTGCGAAGGCCAGCGCGAGCACGGACCACAGGTGTTTCCACACCGGGCCCTCGGGCTCGCACGGGTGCGCCAGCGACGCCAGCGCGGCGCCGGGGGTCACGCGCGGGCGCGCCGTCCCGGCCCTCTTCGGCCGGGGCCGTTCGGCGCGGCGCATCTTCCGCGCCTCCTTCCGCCGCTTCGCCATCGCCCCCTCCGAGCCCTCGTCAGCCGCCGGAGGAGTCCAGCTTCTCAAGCGCCTGGCGGGCAGGATTGTCCGCGTCGCGGTCGATCGACAGGGATTCCCGGAACAGCGTCCTCGCCGTGCCGATATCGCCCCGACGCCACGCGATCTGCCCCTCGACGAAGCGTTCCGTCGCCCGATTCTTCTTGCCGCGGTCGTCCCCGGCCAGCTCCAGGGCCCGCCGCAGGTAGGTTTCCGCCAGCCGCAGCGACCGGTCGCCCGACTGGGTCGCGAGCGCCTTGGACATGCCCATGAGCGACCAGTAGTTGCCTTCGGCCAACGGTACGACGTCCTCGACGTAGCCGTTCATCGAAGACCGTTCGTCGGCCTGCGCCAGACCCAGGTATTCGCCGTAGGCCCTCAGCATCTCGTTGCGATGGATGGCGCTCGGCGGGTCCCGCGGCGCCGGCTGGTGGGAACGCCACGCCATCCAGCCGTACAGGTCTTGCACTGGTGGCCGTGGCGGTTGGCGCCCTGCTGCTGGCCATCGCGCCATGGCTGAGGCGCCACATTACTCGCTCGCCTCGCTCAGGGTTCGCATCCACTGCAGGCGCCAGTTGGGGGTGGCGGTCGGGGCGAACTCGACGGTGAGGGTGAGGGTGATGGAGGCGGAGAGGCCGTCGGGGTCGGTCGCGGTGACGGTGACGACGGCGGTTCCGTCCAGGCCGTCCTCGTTGGCCTCCAGCACCAGCCGGCCGTCGGCGATGCGGGCGGCGAGCAGGTCCGGGCGGTCGGAGCGGGCCTCGTAGGCCAGCCGGTCGCCGGCCTCGGCGAGGTCGAACAGCCCGTCCAAGGCGAGCGACGCCCGGTCCCCGTTGGCGGAGAGCGCCGGGACCGGGGGCCGCCCCGTCGGCCTCGGCGGCGCCTTGAACAGGACCAGGGGCGGGCCGGCCTGCGGGGCCAGGCCGCGGAAGCAGGGGTGAAGGCTGTCCTGCACGTCGCCGCAGAGGTCCTCGGGAACGGCGGGGTCGGCGGCCAGGGACAGGCGGGCGGCCCCCGGGCCGGCCTGCGCGGCCTGCAGCGGCGGGCCGGCGGTGGCGCCGGCCGGCACGGACGTTTGCGCCGCGGACAGTTCGGCGCCCTGCGCCAAGAGCCCGGCGGACAGGGCGAAGGGGGCGCCCTCGGCGACCCGCGCCTCCACCCGCGCCGGGCCGGGCGCCCAGGACTCGGCATCCGTTCGGGCCAGGCGCACGACCAGCGGGAACGGGGCGCCGGGGTTGCCCGAAAGGTTCAGCTCCGCAAGGCCCGCCGCGCCGGCGAACAGGCCCGCCGGCAGCGACTCGACGCGGTTGCCGCCCAGGTCCAGGCGCTTCAGCCCCGGCGTCCCCGCCAAAAGGTCCGGCGCAAGCTCCGTCAGCCGGTTGCCGCCCAGGTTCAGCGACGACAGCCGGCCCAGGCCGGCGAAGGTCCCCGTCGGCAGCCGGGCCAGGCGGTTGCCTTCCAGGCGCAGGCGCTCCAGCGCGCCCAAGCCGGCGAACAGGCCCTCCGGCAGGGCGGCCAGCCGGTTGCCGTGCAGGTGCAGGACGCGCAGCTCGGAAAGCCCCAGGAGGTCCAGCGGGCGCAGCGCCGCGATCCCCTTCCGGTCCAAGCTCAGGTAGCCGCGGTCGGCCAACTCCGCCGGCGTCGGCGCCCAGCAGGCCCGCGGCCCGCGCAGCGGGTCCCGAACCAGCGCGTCGCGAACCGCCGGCGAGCGGTCGCACACCCCCTCCCGAACCTCCAGCAGCGCCTCGGAGAGGCCCAGCGCCCAGCCCGCGCCCTCCGGCGGCGCCGCCAGCTCCACCGCCAGGAACTCCCGGGCCGGCTCGATGTCGGCGTCGTCCGGCACCGGGATTTCGATGAAGGCCTCCGTCCCCCCGGCGGCGAACGCGGCGGTCCCGCTCATGGCCCCCAGGTCGGCGGCGTCCGCGTCGGCGGTGGCCGGGTCGCCGTCGGGACGGGCGGCCCAGGCGACGGACAGCGCCGCGCTCGCCGGGCGGCTCAGCGCCAGCGCCAGGCGCAGCACCCCGCCCTCCGGCGCCGAGGCCGAGGGCGCCGCGAACGACAGCACCCGACCCACCGACGCCCGGAAGCTCAGCCGGGCGCTCAGGCCGCCGCGGTCCGTCGCCGTCGCCGTCACCGTCGCCAGCCCCGCCGACAGGCCCTCCACCCGCAGCGCGGCGTTGCCCGAAACCCGCGCCGAGGCCACCGACGGGTCCGACGACTCCGCTCGGTGGGTCAGCGGCCCGTCGTCCGCGAATGCGCCCGCCAGCGCCAGCGAAGCCGACTCCCCCACGTCCAGGTTTAGGTCCGGGAGCGAACCCACCGCCCGCGGCGGCTGGTTGACCGGCGGCGGCTCCGGATCCGGCGGCGGCGCGGTGGCGTCCAAAACCCGAACCGGAAGGGACGCCGACACCCCGCCGTAGCCCCCGCCGGACGCCGCGTGGCGCAGCGACGCCGTCTCGCTGACCGCGTCCGCGTCCGCAACCGCCCGCACCGTCACCGACTGCGGCGCGTCCCAGTTCGACCCGTCGAACGTCAGCGTCCGCGGCGCCCCGTCCACCTCCACCCCGGCGTCGTCGCTCGTGACCGCAACCGTCGTCGTCGCCGTCGGCTGCGTCGCCAGGCGCACCGAGTAGCTCCCCGAGGACGCCGCCGGATCGACCCCCGGCGCCGGCTCCGACAGCGGCAGGCCCCCCGCCGGAGCGAACGCGAAGCCCGGCGCGTCGTCGTCCTCCACCGCCACCGCCAGGGCCGGCGCCGACGAAACCCCGGCGTAGCCCGACACCGCGTGCGTCACCGTGAACGCCCCGTCCTCCGAACCGTCGTCCTCCCCCGCCGAAACCGTCACCGCCTGCCCGACGCCCCAGTCCTCCGTCGTGAACGTCAGCGCCCGCGACTGCGGCGTCCCGTCGTCGTCGATCGCCAGCGCCGTGCTCGTCGCCGTCGCCGTCACCGTCGTCGTCGCCGTCGGCTGCGTGTTCAGCCGCACCCGGTAGCTCCCCGAACCGCCCTCGCGCACCGTCAACTGCGGCGGCTCCACCCGCACCCCCGCCGCGCCCGAGTCGCGCACCGCAACCGTCACCGTCGCCGCGACCAGGTCGTAGTCCGCCCCGGACGCCGCGTGCGAAACCGTCGCCGAGCCGTCCGTCGAGTCCGCGTCCGCCACCCCCAGAACCGTCACCGCCCGCGGCCGGTCCCAGTTCCCCGCCGTGAACCTCAGCGTCGCCGGCGAGACCGTCGCCGCCGCCGCGTCCGAACTCGACAGGGCCACCGTCACCGGACCCCCGACCGGGCGCGTCGCCAAGGCCACCGAGTACGCCGCCGAGGAGCCCTCGTTCACCGCCAGCGTCGAGGCGCTGACCGCCAGCGCCGGCGCGTCCCCGTCACGCACCTCGAACGAGAACGCATCCGCGGACACGCCCCCGTAGTCCGACCCGGACGCCGAGTGCCCCAGCGTCGCCGTCCCGGCCGCCGCGTCGTCGTCCGGCAGCGCCCGCACCGCCACCGCCTTCGGGACGCTCCAGTCCGCCGTCCCGAAGCGCAGGGAGCCCTGGTCCCCGGCCTGGTCCCCGTCCGCGTCCACCGACACGCCCCCCGAGACCGACACCGACACCCGAACCGCGCCCGTCGGCTGCGTCGCCAAGCGCACCGAGTACGTCCCCGAAGCGCCCTCCGCCAGCCCCGCAGCCGTCAGCGCCGAGGCGTCCACAACCAGCGCCGGCTCGTCGTCGTCAACCGTCGTGGCGACCAGCGACGCCTCCACCCCCTGGTAGTCGCCGCCGGCCGCCGAATGCTCAATCGTCACCCTCTCGTCCGAGGCGTCGTCGTCCTCGGCCGCCGTCGCGGTCACCGTCTGCGGCGACGACCAGTTCGTCCTCGTGAACGCCAGCGTCCGCGTGCGCGGCGTCATGTCCGTGTCCACCGACACCGCCCGGTCGCCGCTCTCGACCTCCACCGTCACCGCCGTGGTCGGCTCCGTCGCCAGCCGCACCGTGTAGCTCTTCGAGTTCGCCGGGTCCGTGGACAGCTCGTTCAGCGCCAGCGGGCCGGTTTCGTCCACGTTGGTCGTGGACGGATCGGCGTCGATCACGATGGCCGGCGTGTCGTCGTCCTCCACCGTCACCTCCACGCCCGGCCTGGCCGAGCCGTCCAGCCCGGTGTAGTCGCCGCCGTTCGCCGTGTGGCCCAGCGTCAGCGTCTCGTTCGTCGCGTCGTCGTCCGCGGCGGCGCTCACCTTCACCTCCCGGTCGGTGCCCCAGTCCGTCGTCGTGAACGTCAGCGTGCTCTGGTCGCCGGTCGCGTCGCCGTCCGTGTCCACGGTCACCGCGCCCGTCGCGCCGCCCACCGTCACCGTCACGCCGGCGCTCGGCTGCGTGTTCAGGCGCACCTTGTAGGCGGCGCTGCCTCCCTCGGCCACCGTCAGCACGGTCGGGCTCACCCGCAGGCTCGGCGTGTCGTCGTCCGTCGCCGTCGCCGCCAGGGCCGCCGGCGTCACGCCGCCGTAGTCCGCCCCGGTCGGCGTGTGCGTCAGCGTCGCCACCTCGTTGGCCGTGTTCGCGTCGTTCGCCGCGCTCACCGTCACGGTCCGCGTCGCGCTCCAGTTCGACCGCGTGAACGTCAGGGTCGTCGGGCTGGCCGTGATGCCGCCGGCGGCGCCGGTGATCGTCACCGTCGCGTTGCCGCCCACCGGCTGCGCGGCCAGCTTCGCGGTGTACATGGCGCTGCCGTTCTCCGGCACCGACAGGGTCGCGGCGCCCAGCGTCACGGCGCGGGTCTCGTCGTCGTCCACCGCGGCGGCGAGGCTGGCCGTGACGCCGGTGTACTCGCTCGTCGTGGCGGTGCTCGCGGTCGCGCCCAGGGCCACGGACTCGTCCGTGGCGTCGTCGTCGTCCGCCGCCCGCGCGGTGACGCTCTGCGCCGTCTCCCAAGTGGTGGAGGTGAAGGTCAGGGCGTTCTGCACGCCGTTCGTGTTGTCGCCGTCGGTGTCGTCGATGGACACCGCGCCCGTGTCGGCGCTCGTCAGGGTGACCGTCACGGTTTGCGTCGGCTCCGTGGCCAGCCGCACCGAGTAGGTCTTGGCCGCGTTCGAGGCGTGGCCCTCGGTCAGCGTCAGCGGGCCGGCTTCGTCCATGTTGGCCGTGGAGGGGTCCGCGTCGATCACCACCGCCGGAGTCTCGTCGTCGTCCACCGTCGCCGTCAGGCTCGCCGTCATGCCCGTGTACTCGCTGTTCGAGGCCGTGCTGGCCGCGTGCGTCACCGCCACGCTCTCGTCCGCGCCGTCGTCGTCCTCCGCGGCCGTCAGCGTCACCGTCCGCGCCTCGCTCCAGTTCTGCGCCGTGAACGTCAGCGTGTTCTGCACGCCGTTCGTGTTGTCGCCGTCGGTGTCGTTGACCGTCACCGCCCCGGTGTCGCCGCTGGTGATCGTCACCGTCGCGGTTTGCGTCGGCGGCGTCTTCAGCCGCACCGAGTAGCTCTTCGAGTTCGCCGGGTCCGTGGACAGCTCGTTCAGCGCGAGCGGGCCCGGGTCGACGTTGGGCGTCGTCGGGTCTGCGTCTATGCGCAGCAGCGACACCCCGTCTTCGCTCACGATCGTCCCCACCCCGGTCGCCGTGCCGAGCGTCGCGTTCGTCGGGGCGCTCAGCGTCAGCCGCACCGTCTCGTCCGGCTCCATCGCCGTGTCCCCGGTCACCGACACGGTGATGGTCTCCGACGTGGCGCCTACCGCGAACGTCAGCGTCCCCGACGAGACGGGCGCGTAGTCCGTCCCGCTCGTCGCTGTCCCTGGGTCTGTGCTGTCCACCGCGTAGTCCACCGTCACTTGCTGGCCGCTGGCCGCCGACAGCGTCACCGTGAACGTCATGTCCTTGGCGCCGGCGTTCCCCTCCGCCACGATCGGCGAGTCGATCGACAGCGACGGCATCGGGTCGTCGTCCGCCAGCGTGATCGTGGCCGAGTTCACCGTCAGGCTGCCCGACTCGCCGCTCACCGTCACCGTCTCGTCGGCCTCGTCCTCCGCGTCGTTCGTCGGCGTCAGCGTGAAGGTCCCGGTCTTGCTCGCCGCCTCGGCGGCGATCGTGATGTCGAAGTCCGACACCGCCGCGAAGTCCACCGCCGTCGCCGTCCCGCTGCCCGCCACGCTCACCGTCACCGTCGTGGCCGCGGCGAACCGCGTCGTGCCGTCCACCGTGGCCGTCACCGTGATCGTGGTGGCCCCGTCGTCCTCGGCCACGCTGTTGTCGTTCACCGTCAGCGTGATCGCCGTCGGCGCCGCGTCGTCGTCCGTCAACGTGATCGTCGCCGAGTTCACCGTCAGGCTGCCCGACTCGCCGCTCACCGTCACCGTCTCGTTGGTCTCGTCCACCGCGTCGTTCGTCGGCGTCAGCGTGAAGGTGCCGGTCTTGCTCGCCTCCCCCGCGGCGATCGTAATGTCGAAGTCCGACACCGACGCGAAGTCCACCGCCGTCGCCGTGCCGCTGTCCGCCACGCTCACGGTCACCGTGGTGCCCGCGGCGAAGCGGGTCGTGCCGTCCACCGTGGCCGTCACCGTGATCGTCGTCGGCCCGTCGCCCTCGGCCACGCTGTTGTCGTTCACCGTTAGCGTGATCGAGGTCGGCGCCGCGTCGTCGTTCGTGATCGTCCCCGTGGCGCTGCCCGCCGTAGCCGAGATCGTCGCGTTCGTCGGGCTGCTCAACGCCACCACCACCGTCTCGTTCGACTCGGCCAGGACGTCGCCCGTCACCGACACGCTGAAGGTCTGGCTGGTCGTCCCCGCCGTGAAGGTCAGCGTGCCGGCGGTGATGGCCGTGTAGTCCGTCCCGGAAGTGGCCGTCCCCGTGCCCGCGTCCGCATACTGCACCGTCACCTGGCGTGCGGAGGCTGCGCTCAGGGTCACCGTGTACGTCAGTGACGTCGAGCCACTGTCGCCCTCCGACACGCTCGGCTCGCTGATCGACAGCGTCGGCGTCGCGTCGTCGTCTGTGAGGCTGATCGTCGCCGAGGTAACCGTCAGGGTGCCTGACGTGCCGCTCACGGTGATGGTCTCGTCGGTCTCGTCCAGCAAGTCGTTCGTCGGCGTCAGCGTGAAGGTGTTGGTCCCGCTCGCCATTCCTGCGGCGATCGTGATGTCGAAGTCCGACACCGCCGCGAAGTCCACCGCCGTCGCCGTGCCGCTGCCCGCCACGCTCACCGTCACCGTCCTGGCCGCGGCGAACCGCGTGCTGCCGACCGTGGCGGTGACGGTGATGGTGGTGGCGCCGTCGCCCTCGCCGACGCTGTTGTCGTCCACCGTCAGCGTGATGGAAGTCGGCGCGGCGTCGTTGTCCGTCAGGCTGATCGTGGCCGAGCTCACCGTCAGGCTGCCTGACTCGCCGCTAACCGTGACGGTCTCGGTGGTCTCGTCCACCACGTCGTTGGTTGGCGTCAATGTGAAGGTTTCGGTGCCGCTCGCCGCCTCGGCGGCGATCTCGATGTCGAAGTCCGACACCGCCGCGAAGTCCACCGCCGTCGCCGTGCCGCTGCCCGCCACGCTCACGCTCACCGTCGTGGCCTCGGCGAACCGGGTGGCGCCGTCCACGGTGGCGGTGACAGTGATGGTGGTGGCGCCGTCGCCCTCGCCGACGCTGTTGTCGTTCACCGTGAGGCTGATGGCGGTTGGCGTCGCGTCGTCGTCCGCCAACGTGATGGTGTCTGAGTTCACCCTCAGCCCGGACGCAGTGCCCCTCACCTTGATGGTCTCGTTGGTCTCGTCCACCACGTCGTCGGTCGGCGTCAAGGTGAAGGTGCCGGTGCCGCTCGCCGCCGAGGCGTTGATCGTGATGTCGAACTCTGGCACCGACGCGAAATCCACCGCGGTCGCGGTGCCGCTTCCCGACACGCGTACCCGCACAGTCTTGGCTTCGCCGAACCGGCCCGTGCCGTTCAGCGTGGCCGTCACCCTGATCGTGGCCGGCCCGTCCCCCTCGCTCACGAAGTCGTCGTCCACCGTCAGCGTGAGCGACGTCGGCACGCCGTCGTCGTCCGTCAGGCTGATCGTGGCCGAGTTCACCGGCAGGCTGCCTGACACGCCGCTCACCGTGATGGTCTCGTCGGCCTCGTCGGCCGTGTCGTTGATCGGCGTTAACGTGAAGGCCCCGCTCGCGCTCAGCGCCCCAGCAGGGAGCATGATGTCGAACGCCGGCACCGACGCGAAGTCCACCGCCGCCGCCGCGCCGCTCCCGGCGACGCTGACGCGGACGGTCTGGGGTTGGGTGAACCCCGTGACACCGTTCGCGGAGGCGGTCACCGTGATGGTGGCAGCGCCGTCGCCCTCGCCCACGTCGTCGTCGTCCACCGTGAGCGTGATCGAGGTCGGCACGCCGTCATCGTCCGTCAGATTGATCGTGTCCGAGTTCACCGTCAGGCTGCCCGACGAGCCGCTCACCGTGACGGTCTCGTCGGTCTCGTCGTCCGCGTCGTCCGTGGGCGTCAACGTGAAGGTTCCGGTGCCGCTGCCCTCCCCGGCGGGGATCTCGATATCGAAATCCGACACCGACGCGAAGTCCACCGCCGTTGGCGTCCCGCTCCCGGCGACGCTCACGGTCACCGTCGTGGCCGCGGCGAACCGGGTCGTGCCGTCCACCGTGGCCGTCACCGTGATCGTGGTGGCGCCGTCGTCCTCGCCCACGCCGTCGTCGTCCACGGTTAGCGTGATCGCGGTCGGGGCGTCGTCGTCGTCCGTCAACGTGATCGTGGCCGAGTTCACCGTCAGGGTGCCTGACGAGCCGCTCACGGTCACCGTCTCGTTGGTTTCGTCCACCGCGTCGTTCGTCGGCGTCAGCGTGAAGGTGCCGGTCTTGCTCGCCTCCCCCGCGGCGATCGTGATGTCGAAGTCCGACACCGCCGCGAAGTCCACCGCCGACGCCGTCCCGCTCCCCCCAACGCTCACGGTCACCGCCGTCGCCCCGGCGAACCGGGTCGTGCCATCCACCGTGGCGGTCACCGTGATCGTGGTCGCCCCGTCGTCCTCGGCCACGCTGTTGTCGTTCACCGTCAACGTGATCGAGGGCGTCGCGTCGTCGTCCGTCAGAGTGATCGTGGCCGAGTTCACCGTCAGGCTGCCCGACGTGCCGCTCACCGTGATCGTCTCGTTGGTTTCGTCCACCGCGTCGTTCGTCGGCGTCAGCGTGAAGGTGCCGGTCTTGCTCGCTGCGCCCGCGGCGATCGTAATGTCGAAGTCCGACACCGCCGCGAAGTCCACCGCCGTCGCCGTGCCGCTGCCCGCCACGCTCACCGTCACGGTCGTGGCGTCAACGAACCGGCTCGCGCCGTCCACCGTGGCGGTCACCGTGATCGTGGTCGCCCCGTCGTCCTCGGCCACGCTGCTGTCGTCCACCGTCAGCGTGATCGCGGTCGGGGCGTCGTCGTCGTCCGTCAACGTGATCGTGGCCGAGTTCACCGTCAGGCTGCCCGACGTGCCGCTCACCGTGATCGTCTCGTTCGTCTCATCGAACGCGTCGTTGGTCGGCGTCAGCGTGAAGGTGCCGGTCTTGCTCGCGTCGGCCGCTTGGATCGTAATGTCGAAGTCCGACACCGCCGCGAAGTCCACCGCTCCCGCCGCGCCGCTCCCGGCCACGCTCACCGTCACCGTCGTGTCCGTGATGAACCGGGTTCCGCCATCCACCGTGGCGGTCACCGTGATGGTGGTCGCCCCGTCGTCCTCGGCCACGCTGTCGTCGTCCACCGTCAAGGTGATCGCGGTCGGCGTAGCGTCGTCGTCCGTCAACGTGATCGTGGCGTCGTTCACCGTCAGGCTGCCTGAGTAGCCGGCAAACGTCACCGTCTCGTTGACCCCGTCCAACGCGTCGTCGGTCGGCGTCAGCATGAAGTCGCTGGCGCCGCTCGCCGCCCCCGCGGCGATCACGATGTCGAAGTCCAGCCCCGCCGAGAAATTCACCCCTCCCGGCGTACCGCCCCCCGTCACGATCACGGTCACCGTCGTGGCCTCGGCGAACCGGGTCGTGCCGTCCACCGTGGCCGTCACCGTGATCGTGGTCGCCCCGTCGCCCTCGCTCACGCTGTCGTCGCTCACCGTCAAGGTGATCTCGGTCGGCGCCGCGTCGTTGTCCGTCAGCGTGATCGTGGCCGAGTTCACCGTCAGGCTGCCCGACGTGCCGCCCACCGTCACCGTCTCGTCGGTCTCGTCCACCGCGTCGTTGGTCGGCGTCAGCGTGAAGCTCCCGGTCTTGCTCGCCGCCCCGGCGGGGATCGTAATGTCGAAGGACGACACCGCCGCGAAGTCCACCGCCGTCGCCGTGCCGCTGCCCGCCACGCTCACCGTCACCGTCGTGTCCTCGGCGAACCGCATCGTGCCGTCCACCGTGGCCGTCACCGTGATCGTGGCCGCCCCGTCCCCCTCGCCCACGCTGCTGTCGTCCACCGTCAGCGTGATCGCGGTCGGCGCCCCGTCGTCGTCCGTCAGGCTGATCGTGGCCGAGTTCACCGTCAGACCGGAGGAAGTGCCCCTGACCGTCACCGTCTCGTTGGTCTCGTCCACGGCATCGTCCGTCGGCGTCAGCGTGAAGCCGGCGGTGTCGCTTGCCGCCTCCGCCGCGATCTCGATGTTGAACGCCTCCACCGCCGCGAAGTCCACCGCCCGCGCCGTGCCGCTCCCCGCCACGCTCACCCGCACCGTCTTCGCCTCGGCGAAGCGGGTGGTCCCGTCCACCGTGGCGGTCACCGTGATCGAGGTCGCCCCGTCGCCCTCGCCCACGCTGCTGTCGCTCACCGTCAGCGTGATCGCGGTCGGGGCGGCGTCGTTGTCCGTCAGGCTGATCGTGGCCGAGTTCACCGTCAGGCCGGTCGAGGCGCCGCGCACCGTGATGGTCTCGTCGGTCTCGTCCACTGCGTCGTTCGTTGGCGTCAGCGTGAAGTCTGCGGTGCCGCTCGCGTCGCCCGCGGCGATCGTGATGTCGAACGCCGACACCGTGTCGAAGTCCACCGCCGTCGCGGCGCCGCTCCCCGCCACGTGTACCCGCACCGTCGTGGCCGAGCCGAGCGTCGTCGAGCCGTCCAGCGTGGCGGTCACCGTGATCGTGGTGGCCCCGTCGCCTTCGCCGACGCTGTCGTCGTTCACCGTCAGCGTGATCGAGGTCGGCGTGCCGTCGTCGTCCGTGAGGCTGATCGTGGCCGGGTTCACCGTCAGGCCGGTCGATGTGCCGCTGACCGTGATGGTCTCGTCGGTCTCGTCGTCCGAGTCGTCCGTCGGCGTCAGCGTGAAGCTTCCTGTGCCGCTCGCCGCCCCGGCGGCGATGGAGATGTTGAAGTTCGACACCGCGGCGAAGTCCACCGCCCCCGCCGTGCCGCTGTCCGCCACGCTCACCGTCACCGTCTTGGCCGCGGCGAACCGGGTCGTGCCGTCCACCGTGGCGGTCACCGTGATCGTCGTCGCCCCGTCGCCCTCGCCCACGTCGTCGTCGTCCACCGTCAGCGTGATCGTGTCCGGTGCGCCGTCGTCGTCGGTGATCGTCCCCGTGGCGCTGGCCGCCGTGCTCGAGAGCGTCGCGTTCGTCGGGCTGCTCAACGTCACCACCACCGTCTCGTTCGACTCGTCCACGACGTCGCCCGTCACCAACACGCTGAAGGTCCGGCTGGTCGTCCCCGCCGCGAAGGTCAGCGTGCCGGCGGTGATGGCCGTGTAGTCCGTCCCGGAAGTGGCCGTCCCCGTGCCCGCGTCCGCATACTGCACCGTCACCGGGCGGCCGGAGGCCGCGCTCAGGGTCACCGTGTAAGTCAGCGCCGCGGAGCCACTGTCGCCCTCCATTACGCTCGGCGAGCTGATCGACAGCGTCGGCGTGGCGTCGTCGTCGGTGATCGTCCCGGTGCCGGTGCCCGCCGTGGTCGAGACCGCCGCGTTCACCGGATCCTTCAGCCGCACTTTCACCGTCTCGTCCGCCTCGTCCAGGACGTCGCCCGTCACCGCCACGTTGAAGGTCTGGCTGGTCGTCCCCGCCGCGAAGGTCAGCGTGCCGGCGGTGATGGCCGTGTAGTCCGTCCCGGAAGTGGCCGTCCCCGTGCCCGCGTCCGCATACTGCACCGTCACCTGGCGTCCGGAGGCGGCGCTCAGGGTGGCCGTGAAGGTCAGGTTCCTCGAGCCGCTGTCGCCCTCCGTCACGCTCGGGGAGGAGATGGAGAGCATCGGCGCGGGATCGTCGTCGGTGATCGTCAGCGTCTTGGCGGTGGGCGTCGCCACGCCGTTGTGCGAAACCGCGCCGGACACGGCGACGCTCTTGTCCGGTTCGTCGAGGGCGTTGTCCACGCCGGTGATCGTCACCGTGCCGGTGCTCGTCGTGTCCCCCGCGGCGATCGTCAGCGTGTTCGCCGAACTCAGGGTGAAGTCGGAAGCGTCCGTGTCCGTGCCCGCAGCCGCCGCCACCGTGACCGTGGTGGCCACGGTCGCAGCCTCGTCCAGCGTCGCCGTCACCGTGGCCACCCCGCCGTTCTCCGAGATGGACGACGGCGACAGCGACAGCGTCACGGTCGGCTTGTCGTCGTCGATGACCATCACCTTCACCCCATTCCTGGGGTTGCTGAACGGCGCGTCCAAGGAGCCGTAGCCGGACATCGAATATTTGACGTACCTGGTCTCGTCCTGCATGTTGCTGTCCGCGAGGGCCGCGACGGTTAACTCCCTCGCTGTGATCCCCGTGTCCCAGTTCGACGAGTCGAGGCTCCCCCAGGAGTACGTACCGGGTGCCACGGCGCCCTTCACCGAGATCCCGGGGTCCGGGTGGAATGTGATATACACCAGCCCGGTGGGCTCCGAGTCCAGCACCATGGTGAACTTCTGGCTGGCGCCTTGCTCGGTCAGGGTCAGGGTGGTGGGGTTGAAGGTCACGCCCGCGGTGTCGTCGTCCGTCAGCGTCAGCGTCACATCGGACGGCGCCGCCACCCCGTTGCCGCCCGTCGCCGTGGCCGAGACGGTCACCGACTTGTTCGCCGCGTCCACGTCGTTGTCCGCGGCCGTCACCGTCACGGTGCCCGTGCTCGTGGTCGCGCCCGCCGCGATGGTCAGCGTCTTCGCCGTGCTCAGACTGAAGTCGGCCGCGACCGCGCCCGTTCCCGCCGCCGCCCCCACCGTCAACGTCACCGCCGCGCTCGACACCGCCGAAAGCGTCGCCGTCACCGTGGAGGCGCCGCCGGCCTCCCCGATGGACGTCGGCGACAGCGACAGCGCCACCGTCGGCAGGGCCTCGTCGTCCGTCAGGGTGATCGTGGCCGAGTTCACCGTCAGGGCGCCCGACGTGCCGCTGACCGTGATCGTCTCGTTGGCCTCGTGTACCGTGTCGTCGGTCGGCGTCAGCGTGAAGGTTTCGGTGCCGCTCGCCTCCCCGGCGCCGATGGAGATGTTGAAGTTCGACACCGCGGCGAAGTCCACCGCCGCCGCCGTGCCGCTGCCCGCCACGCTCACCGCCACCGTGGTGTCGTCAACGAACCGCGTCGTGCCATCCACCGTGGCGGTAACCGTGATGGTGGTCGCCCCGTCGTCCTCCGCCACGCTGCTGTCGTCCACCGACAGGGTGATCGAGGTCGGCGCCGCGTCGTCGTCCGACAACGTGATCGTGTCCTGGTTCACCGTCAGGCCGGTCGAAGCGCCGCTCACCGTGATCGTCTCGTCGGTCTCGTCCACCGAGTCGTCCGTGGGCGACAGCGTGAAGGTTTCGCTCTTGCTCGCCGTCCCGGCCGCGATCGTGATGTCGAAATCCGTCACTGCCGCGAAGTCCACCGCCCCCGCCGTGCCGCTGCCCGCCACGCTCACGGTCACCGTCTTGTCCACGCCGAACCGCGTCGTCCCGTCCACCGTGGCCGTCACCGTGATCGTGGTGTCCCCGTCCCCCTCGTCCACGCTGTCGTCGTTCACCGTCAGCGTGATCGAGGTCGGCGTCGCGTCGTTGTCCGTGATGGTCCCCGTGGCGCTGCCCGCCGTGGCCGAGATCGTCGCGTTCGTCGGGCTGCTCAACGCCACCACCACCGTCTCGTTCGACTCGTCCACGACATCGCCCGTCACCGACACATGGAAGGTCTGGCTCCTCGTCCCCGCCGCGAAGGTCAGCTTCCCGCCCGTGATGGCCGTGTAGTCCGTCCCGGAAGTGGCGGTGCCGCCCGTCCCCTCGGCCCAGTCCACCGTCACCTCCCTGCCGCTGTCCGCGCTCAGGGTCGCCGTGAAAGTCAGGTTCTTCGACCCGCTGTCCCCCTCCGTCACGCTCGCCGCGGCGACCGACACCGTCGGCGGGTCGTCGTCGTCGGTGATCGTCCCCGTGCCGGTACCCGCCGTGGTCGAGACCGTCGCGTTCGTCGGGCTGCTCAGGGTCGCAATCACTGTCTCGTCCGCCTCGTCCAGCGGGTCCCCCTTCACCGACACGTTGAAGGTCTGGCTGGTCGTCCCCGCCGCGAAGGTCAGCGTCCCGCCCGTGATGGCCGTGTAGTCCATCCCGGAAGTGGCAGTGCCGCCCGTCCCCTCCGCCCAGTTCACCGTCACCTGCTGTGTGCTCGCCGGAGTCAGGCTCACCGTGTAGGTCAGGTTCGCCGTCGTCCCCGCCGCCCCCTCCGTCACCCGTGGCGAGTTGATCGATAGCGTCGGCAGATCGTCGTTGGTGATCGTTCCCGTGGCGGTCGTGGCGGCGAGAGTGGCGTCTACCGGATTGCTCAGGGCCAGTTTGATCGTCTCGTCCGCTTCGACGTCGGTGTCGCCGTTCACCGTGACATTGATGGTCGCCGTGGTCTCGAAGGCGTCGAAGGTCACTACCGCGTAGTTCGCATCCTTGTCGTCAATCGTTGAGAGCTCCACATAATCCGTGCCCGCGGTCGCCGTCCCGGTGCCGTCATCCCGGTAACGGACAGTCTCCTTTCCCTCGGGGGACGCCCTGCTCAGCGTCAGCGTGAAGGTCAGGGTCGTCGTGCCGCTGTTGCCCTCCGTCACGCTCGGCGAGTTGACGGAAATCGTCGTCTGCGCGGCGGCATCGGGCGCGGCGGCGGCGAAGGCGAGGAGCAGCAAGGGGACAAGGTGGGCGCACCGCCGGCCGGCAATCCGCCGAGTCATGCCCTCGAAGCGGGGCAAAGAGAAAAGCAGCGGCATATCAGGACCCTGCATCCAACCCATAAGCGCGACACTTCCTTTCCAGATTATAGCCCCCTAAACGCTTCCCTAGGGATTCGGCAGCCCAAGCACTTGGGGGTTGAATCTAGGACCTTAAATCGCCCAGCTGCCGGGGAAAATGCGTTTGTGTGCTGAATCTAGGCGTGTATAGTGCCCTAGTTGCGGAGATTCCGTGGGCAATCTAGGGGAGAGAACCATGCAGCCACGCCAACTTCATCGCCATCCTTGCGCCATATTCCTTGAACGCGGTAAGGAGATGGCGGATGAGCCACGCCTTTCGCCCGACCACCGGCTTTCCGTTCGTTTCGCCCGTCGTCTTGTTGGGGCCTTGCCTGTTCTTGGTTTTTCAGTGCTTACGTTGGCGGCGGTGGGCGGCATGAACTCGCTGCAGGCGCAAAACCTTGATGGTGCCGCCATTGAGGAAATTGTGGTGACGGCGCGCAAGCGGGAGGAATCCCTGCAGGACGTGCCGCTTTCCGTGACCGCGTTCAACGAAACCACCATTGAGAACGCCTATGGGGAAAACATCGGCGAATTCTCCAAGTTCGCGCCCAACGTAACTCTCACGAGGCAACCCTATGCGGGCAACGCCTTGTTCGCCGGCATGCGCGGCATCGTCTTCGGCGACCTCGAGAAGAGCTTCGACCCGGCCGTCGGCGTGGTTGTGGATGGCGTCGCCTTGGTCACCAACACGGGTGCCTTGATCGACACGTTCGACCTGGAGTCGGTTGAAATACTGCGCGGGCCGCAGGGAACGCTGTTCGGGCGCAACACGATCGCCGGCGTGGTCAATGTGCGCCGCACCCGCCCGACCGGAGAATTCGGGCTGCGCACTCAATTCCGTTACGGGGCGCACAACGAAACCGATGTGAAGGCGGTGTTGAATTTTCCGTTGAGTGACACCCTGGCGGTGAAAGTGGCGGGTTTTCTCGACAAGGGCGACGGCTATCAGGAACAAGGGCTTTTCGACTTGGCGACCGGCGCGATTGAAGGAACTGGTGACGACATTCCCGGCGAGGACACCATAAACGCCTACGCCAGCCTTCTCTGGGAGCCGAACGAGGCATTCGATGCACTATTCACCTTCGAGTACACCAACGACAAGTCCACGCTTGCCACTCCCGCCAATTTGACCGTTCCCAATCTCTCGCCGGCGCAATGGGGGGCCATCACGGGGTCGGTGTTCGCGAGCCTTGGTGCTGGAGTACCTCCAGGTGCCGCGGTGGGGGGCGGAATCGGTGGCGCCTTGGTTCAAGGCGGCAACTTCTGCGACGTTTACGGCGCCGTTTTGGCCCCGCTCAACGGCTGGGTGCCGGAGGTCGCTTGCGCCAAGTACGGCTATGAGCTTGGCGAGAGCAACGGTTACAAATACTCGCTGGCGGCGCAACTGTTCAACAACTCAATTGAGCAGCACGGATTCACGCTGGAACTCAACTATGAGTTCGGTGATCTGAAATTGACCTCGGTGACCGGCTACAAAGAAGAAGAGGAGCTCCTCGACGAGGACAACCTCGGTGCGCCGGTGTACGTCTTCCATCCCTGGCGGCCGCAGGAATACGACCAATTCAGCAGCGAATGGCGGGTGGCATCGGATTTCGACGGCAAGTTCAACTTCGTCGGAGGTTTCTATTACGTGGAGTCCGAGTACTTCATTACCCAAAGCGTCTATGTTTTTGGCAACCGCAGAGTGCCCGGCGCAATGCCCACTCCCGATGGCGACGCGGGACAAAAGTTGAACGCCTATGCGTTGTACGGCGAAGGCCACTATCAAGTCACCGACCAGCTGCGACTAACGCTGGGCGGCAGGTGGACGCGCGAGAAAAAGGATTTCTTCATCTTCCAGCGGCTTTCCGGCGATGCCAGCGGACTGCTGCCGCCCACCGCGTGGGGCTGCGGCCTCAATAGCGATTTGCAGGCGCAGGCCGATGCGGTGGCATCCGCTTGGATTGCCTCCGCCCCAACGCCGGAAATCGCCGCGGCGCGAACAGCCGGGCTGGCCTGCAATTCCGACGGCGAGGAAACCTGGACCAAGTTCACCCCACGGGTGAGCCTGGATTACGCGTTCTCCGAAGACATCATGGGTTATCTGTCTTGGTCGCGCGGGTTTCGGTCCGGCGGTTTCAACGGCCGCGCCACCACGCCAAGCTCAATTGGCCCCTATGATCCCGAGACGGTTGACAGCTACGAGGTCGGCCTGAGGTCCAGCCTGCTCGACAACCGGCTGATAGTCAACGCGACCCTGTTCCGCGCCAAATACAAGGATAAGCACGAGAGCGAGATCTACCAGTTTGGCGCGGCTACGGAAACCGTTGTGAACAACGCCGCCAAGGCGACGATTGACGGGCTCGAAGTGGAAGCCATGCTGGCGGCGAGCGAGCGAGTTCAGCTGCGTCTTTCGGTGGGCATGATCGACGGCAAGTATGAAGAGTTCCTGGCGCCGGATCGAATTGCCTGCCAAGGGATCTCCCGCGCCACCTGCCCCAAGGTCGATCGTTCCGATGACTATGAATTCGGCTTCCAGCCGGACTGGAATGTCAATGCAGGCATTATGGTGACGCAGCCGCTCGCTGAGGGCTGGGGCCAATTGGTCGGTTCGGCAAACTACGCATGGGCTGGCAAAACCACCGGCAATTTCGGCCAACCAGACCCGCGGGGGCTTGGGCGCAACGAGTTCCCCGCTCGTGGCGAAATGGATTTCACGCTCATTTGGGAGCGCGCTCCGTTTAAGGTGGCCGGCTACGTCAAGGACGCCTTTCACAGCAACAACTACCTCTCAACTTCTGTTGATGTTGGTGTGTTTTGGTTCGGTTCCGTGTTGCCGGGCCGCACCTGGGGCATTGAGGTGACGCACGAATTCTAGCGGGGTGAGGCCGCAGCTCAACGAGGATGACCGCTTGTTCAACGTCTCGGTGAAGCAGGGAGCGGTGTGGATGCATCCAAGGCCGTGGCCAATGAACAGGCTCTGCGTCGGAGGTGGTTTACGGCCTGCTGCCCAGTGCTGAACGATGGCGGCTTTTAACTTTCAGGCGGTTTCCCGGCGAGGCGAGCGATTGAGCGACTGATGAGCGAAGCCCAGACGGCCATCGCTTTCGACCCGCTCCGGCAGCGGAAAACCCCGCGCGACAGCGAGGCTCGGTGTGCCCTGCGGCGGCGTTTTGCCGATCGTATGGTCGAGCGGCCCGACCTGAACCGCCGCGTCGTCTCCTGGCAAGCCAATAAGGTGCAGCCGGGCCTTCGGTGGTTCAAATACAAGGAAGGGTTCTCCGCGGATCTGGTGCGCTCCGCCTTGCGTCTCGGCGACGGCCCTGTACTCGACCCGTTTGCTGGCGCGGGAACGAGTGTGCTGGTCGCGGGCGGTGCCGGTCGCGACGCCGTTGGCATCGAAATCATGCCGGTAGGCGCACGGGCAACACGAGCCATCGCCTGCGTGGCAAACGGCCTGAAGCGCAGCGTTCTGGAAAAAAGCGGGGCGGGGCTGCTGCGGGCCTTGGATGGCGGCAGCGTCGCACCAGCGTTCCGCTTTCCCCATGTGCGCATCACCGAACGGGCATTTCCGGCAGCGGCGGAAGACGCCATCGCCCGGGCCCGCGCCTTCCTGAACCAAATGAAGGACGAGAATGTCCGCTTGGTGTTGGATTTCGCCTGCATGAGCGTCCTGGAAGAGGCCAGCTACACGCGCAAGGACGGGCAGTACCTGCGCTGGGACCAGCGGTGCGGGCGGAACCTGCGTGGCGGCATGGACAAAGGCCCGATACCCGGCTTCGCCGACGCGTTGCGAAGGCGTCTCGCGGAAATCCTGCAGGACGCCCCGCAGCTCGCCAAATACTACGCAACTCGACCTCCCCGCATCGTTGAAGGTTCCGCCCTGCGGGAACTACCGCGCCTGGAGGCCGGCTCGGTTGGCCTAACCATCACATCGCCGCCCTACGCCAACCGCTACGACTATACCCGCACCTATGCGCTCGAGTTGGCTTGGCTCGGTTACGACCAGGCCGCCTTCGGCGAACTGCGGCAGGCGTTGCTGAGCGCTACGGTGGAAAACCGCTCCAAAGCGCAACAGCTGGAGCGCGAGTATCCGCGGCCGGCCGTGCTCGCCCATGCGCGGGCGGCCATCCGTTCGCAAGCGGCCCTCGCCGAAACGTTGGATGCGCTGCGTTCTCGCAAAAGCGAACTCAGCAATCCACATGTCATTCGCTTGGTTGAAAACTATTTTCAAGAGATGGCGCTGATTATCGCGGAGCTGGCGCGGGTGACGCGACCGGGCGGCAGCGTGGTCATGGTGAACGACAACGTTCAATACCACGGCGAGGAAGTGCCCGTGGACTTGATCCTCTCCGACATCGCCGAGCAATGCGGATTCGTTTGTGAAGAAATCGGCGTGCTGCCCCGCGGCAAAGGCAACGCCAGCCAGCAGATGGGACGCTTCGGTCGCCGGGAACTGCGTAAGTGCGTGTATCGGTGGCGGATGCCGGAATCGTCCGCCCGTGTCTGACCAGACAGCCAAGCGTACTGAGGATGCTGTCGCCCGTACGGTGAAGATCGCACGACGTATTACCGGCGGCGACGATCTGCGTGTACGCAAAAAAATCAAGGCATTCCAAACCAAACTTCGGTATCGCAAGCGCGAACTGTGCATCGCAAGGGATGCTTGGCGGCATGTGGCGGAAGCTGGCATCAGAAGGCGCTTGGTTTTTGCTCATCCAGCCATTCTCAAGGCCATTCCCGACGCCTCGGTGCATTTATCGGGGCATCGCGCTTCTCTCGCTCAAACGGGTGCAGGAAATTGCTGGTGGGGTGACCACATGGGAACGTTCCCCAAAGACGGCTCGGGTGACCGACGAGAAAGCGCTTCGCGTATGCCGTCTGTACAACGCCGTCATCAGTTCGATCATCGTGGACAACATCGACTGGACGTTGCGAGATGGCTACCGAAATATCCTTGCGACGCTGGGCATTACTGAAGACGGCGCCATTCGCAACATTATCGGGCAAGAAGCCGAGGAAGCGGTCAAAGAAAGGCTGATCGATTGGGTCCGCGCTCAAGGCTTGCTGGATAGCGCCGAGACCGCAAGCCCGTCGGATCGCGAGTGGCAGTTGGTCGGCGGGGTGCGCATGCTATTCGGTTCAGAGCCGGATATCGCGTTCGAGAGGAACGGTGCGCGGGCAGTGCTTATTGAGGTAAAAGGCGGCAAGGATCGGG
The DNA here is from genome assembly GCA_958296025.1 of uncultured Pseudomonadales bacterium. Lineage (GTDB taxonomy): Bacteria > Pseudomonadota > Gammaproteobacteria > Pseudomonadales > Azotimanducaceae > Azophilus. The sequence continues at coordinate 2,311,055 of OY282430.1, read as the reverse complement.
CGGGGGCGATGGAGCGGCTTGGCGCCATCAAGAACACCTTTGACGAAGCGCCCGTTAGCTGCAAGAACTTCCTGATCGCCGGCGTTATCACCGCGACCATGCGCGAGCGGCTGGGAGAGATGCGGGTCGAGGCGGACTTCGACATCGATCAACTTCTTAGCGACGATGACGCATGGCAAGACTTTATGAAGGAGATCTTCCACCATGCGCTGCGAATCGCACCCGAAGGGTCAATTGCTGGATGAAGGCGGATGGCGTTTATTCAGCTGGCAACCCATACCGGCATTCCCTTGGCACTATCTCGGTTTCTGGGTTGAATCAGTCTTGCTCGCTACCCGTGGATGGCGTGTACTTCTGGCGCGGGTTCTGCCCAGCCTTCACATTGCGCCCGGTGTTGTCAGGGCAATTGGTAGTAGGGCGGCAGCTCTTGGGGGGTGATCTTGCGCAGCGTAGCGAGCGGGCTGGCGCCGAAATAGATGTCCTCGCCGATCAGCTTGCCGGTGGCGTCCGCCGGCCACAGCGTCACCAATTGGGCGGCGCCTAGCCAGAGATCATCTTCGCCAACCGGGACGTCGCCGACCTTCGGCATCCCCATCGCCAGCAGCGCCGGCCCTCGGTGAACCTGCTTGACTTGGCCTTCGGTCACCACATGGTCGTCGTTGGCGATGACCTTGTCCACCACCACCTCGAATTGTTGGCCGCCGGTGGCGAACATGCCGGAGTAGAAGGCTCGAACCGCTTCTCGGCCTTCGATGACGGACGGCTCGCCGTTGCCCCAGAAGTGGTAGATGGGGTGCTCCGTCAGCGTACCCATCAGGGCGTCCAGGTCGCCCTTGATCTCGTGCTCCATGTGGTCCCGCACCTCGGTGATTAAGGCCCTGTGGCGGGGGTCCGTTGCACGGGCGGCGGCCACCTCCAAGGGCAGCCAGCTCTGATGGGGATTGATGGCGTAGGGCATGGGCGCCTCCTCTTGTTTTCCGTGAACGCAGATCCAAGGCCTTGCCATCCCATCTGCGAGGGCCGGCAAAGACATTCCGCCAGTCAGCGTAGTTGGTTGCAGAACAAAGGCAAGTCCCGCACACTGTGCCGCTCTCGGGGTTCGGCGTGGTCAAGACCGCATCGCCGAATTCAAGGGTTGAGGCGGATTCTGTCCGTTTCCGCGCCGGGCTGGAATGAGTATGTCGCTAGTTGCCATCAAAGCCATTGCCGCCCTGGTAACTCTCGCTATCGGGATTGTCGGGGGCATCGTCCCGCTGTTGGCGGCCCGCCATCAGGCGAGCCGCCGCTTTCTGTCACTTGGCAACGCCTTGGCGGGCGGCATCTTTCTCGGGGCGGGTTTCATTCATTTGCTGCCGGAAGCCGCGGAAGCTCTGGAAGACATCGTCGACTACCCCTTGGCGGCGCTTTTGGCGGCTTTCGGTGTCGGCGTTTTGCTGCTCGTTGACCGTGTGCTGTTCGAGAGTGCCCGTGCGCAGGGCTCGGAACGGGCTGTTGGGTCGCGGCAGCCGGTCTATCCGGTTGTACTGCTGGTGGTGCTGTCGATCCACTCCATCATCGCGGGCATCGCCCTTGGGCTCGAGCCGGAAGTCGCCACCTCGGTGCTTGTCATGATTGGGATTCTATTCCACAAGGGTTCCGCCGCCTTCGCCCTCATGGTGAGCGCACATTCCGCCGGTGCCGGCAAGACACGGCTCAGGGTGATTCTTGGGGTCTTCGTTCTGATGACGCCGCTGGGAATCCTACTGGGCACGGTCGCCTCGAATCTGCTCAGGGATCAGGCCGCCACACTGGTCGAGGGCAGCTTTATGGCACTGGCGGCGGGCACCTTCATTTACGTGGCGATTTTGGATGTCATCGATGCCGAGATGTCCCGGTTCGACGACCGGGTTGCGCATTTCGTCAGCAGCGCTTTGACGGGTGAGGGCGATGTGGCGATGCCGCTGCGCGACCGCGACCGGTTCCTCAAATTCGTATTGGTTATTGCCGGCTTGGCCAGCATGGCGGTGCTGGGGATTTGGATGTAGCCGACTCCGTGGGACAGAAGTTTTCCGTCGCATAAGGCCACGGCGGGTTCACGTACGCTACAACGGCACAGGTTGCCAAGTACCGGCGAGGACGCCATGGAACTGTATGACGTTATGCGAACCCCCTTCGCGGCGCGGGAATTTGCCGACGAGCCGATTCCCGACACCGTGCTGCACAAGATTTTGGACAACTTCGAGGCCGAGTGCGCGAGGTGCGATCAGACCTTGGGACGCCCCCGGTGCCCGCTTCGGCGTCGCGGTGCTGCCGCCGCCCACGCTGGCTAGGCCGCATCGCGTCGGCTTGGCCTTGCCGGTCAGAAAAAAGCTCGCGACAGAGCCGCTCCGGATAACATTGGCGGGCGTTGGAACGGCGAACGCTTGGAGTTGGCTTTGGCGAAGGGGCTGCTTAGGTGCGCCTTCCGTCTTTTCGCTTCAGGGCGTCGCCGCGCCGGCGCCGCATCCGGTGGGAGGGAATTTCGTTTGCAGACACTGAAGCGCTCAACGCTTTTCCACTACAGCCTCACCGAGGTGCCGTTGATGATGTCCATCTTCCCGGCCTTGGTGTTCATCCCAAAATTCTACACCAGCGAAATGGGCGTTCCCTTGGCGCTGGCGGCCAACATCATTCTAGCGGTGCGCATCTTTGACTTGGTGACCGATCCGCTGATGGGCTACGTCAGCGACCGCACCGAAACCCCTTGGGGCCGCCGCCGCCCTTGGCTGGCGCTGGCCGCGCCGATCATGATGATCGGCATCTACAATCTCTTTATGCCGCCGCAGGGCGCCGGCGCCCTGCACATGCTGGCTTGGATGATGGTGGTGTCGGCCGGCACGACCATGATGCTCATTCCCTACTACGCTTGGGCGGCGGAGCTGTCGCCGGACTACAACGAGCGCTCCCGCATCACCGGCTGGCGCTCCATGATGGGCGTGGTGGGCAGCTTGGTGGCGCAGCTTGCGCCAGCGCTGGCGCTGTTGCTGTTCGGCATCGGCGGCAGTGCTGCGGTCCTGGAGGTTGTCGGCTTCACCATGCTGGCCCTGATGCCGGCCTGCGTCCTGCTCACCGTAACGCGGGTGCCGGAAGGCGGGGCGCGGGAGCGCAGCCAAATTCCGGTGTGGCGGGGCCTGAAGCTGATGTTTGCGAATGGCCCGTTCAAGCGGCTGGTGCTGTCGTTCATGCTGGGGCAGGCTGGATTGGCCATCACTACGCCGCTCTACCTGTTCTTCATCGCCTTCGTGCTGGGGGCGGAGGAGCAGGCCATCTTCATGCTGACGTTCTTCTACTTGGCCAACTTCGCCGCCATTCCCCTGTGGGTGCGGGCGTCCGCACGCATCGGCAAGCACCGCGCCTATGTGGCCTCCTACGCGCTCATCGCGGCTGTGCATCCGTTCTACATGCTGTTGGGCGCCGGCGACTTTTGGTGGATGCTGCCGGTCACCCTGGTCACCGGCTTCGCCGCCGGCGGCTTCTCCGCCATGTTGCCGAACTCCATGAAGGCCGACGTGATCGACCTGGACAGCCTGCAGAGCGGGGAAAGCCGTGCCGCCCAGTTCTTTTCGGTGTGGTCGTTCACCTTCAAGTCCTCCGCCGCCTTCGGCGCTTGGCTGGCCTTGGCCAGCTTGGCCCTGGTCGGCTTTGATGCGGCGCCGAACGCGGTCAACGGCGAGGGGCCATTGCTGGGCTTGCGGCTGCTGTTCGCGGTGCTCCCTTCGGTCTTCTTCCTATCCGCCGGCGCAATCGTCTGGAACTACCCGATCACGGAGGCTCGGCACGCCGAACTGCGGGCGCAACTGGAGGCGCGTAGGGCGGCCGGCAACGTCTCGGCTTGTACCCACCCCGGTTTGCGCCTACCCTAGGTTTCCACGAACGACGAGTGGGGCGCTTGATGAAGGCCGTCAATGTCCGTCAATTGAAGAACAACCCGTCAGCAGCGTTGCGGGCGGCCCGCGATCATCCCGTCATGGTGCTGAACCGAGACCGCCCTGAAGCGCTGTTGGTGCATCTTGATGAGGACTCGATGCTCGCCGAGCCGGGCATTCGGCAAGCGCTCGCCGCGGCGCTGTATCGCGACCAGTGCCTTTCCCTCGGTCGAGCCGCCCATTTCTCGGGCATCCCTTTGGCGGAGTTTATCCGCCATGTGTCCCGGCTTGGCATTCCAGTCGTGCGGGGGGAAGCCGCCGGTGTAAAGGAGGATGTGGAGGTTCTGGCCGGTTGGCGGAGTGGTGCGTTGCCCTAGTTCAGCAAAAACAGCAGCCAAACTTAGCAGTGGCGATCTAACAGAACACATAGAAGACCTAAATCCATAGTAGAAGGAGGTTCCTATGGCCAGGAGGCTTGTCATTGCCGACGCAAGCCCGTTGATTGGACTTGCCGCCATTGAAGCATTCGATCTGCTAAGGGGACTATTCGGAAGCATCACCGTTACGGAAGCGGTTCATCGTGAAGTATTGGCTGGTGTTGGGTTGCCCGGCGCGGTGGAGCTTGCCGCCGCCATGGAGAAAGGTTGGGTGGATGTGGTGCCGAGCCACATAGATGCCGAGTTCGCGGATCTTGGCGACGGGGAGGCAACCACCCTTACGCTTGCGCTGGAACAGCCGGATGCTTGCCTTGTGTTGATGGATGAGAGTAGTGGTCGATCCTACGCCAAAGAACATGGGGTTTCTGTTGCTGGTTTGATTGGCGTAATTCTGGAAGCCAAAAACGCTGGCCTCATACCTGAAATTCGCCACTACATTGACAGACTGACAGCAACGGACTTCAGGGTCTCCGCCGAAATCCTCCAAGCGGCGCTCAAGCGAGCCGGGGAAGGCTGAGTCGGCGGTTGGCTTGGCAAACCGCCTAACGCACCACGACGGACTCTTCGTTCCAAGGCGTCAGAAGCTTGCTGTTTTCCGCCTGAAAGGCGGCCGGTAGCTCCTCGGTCATGGCTAGGGTGGCGGCCAAGCGCCCGAAGCCGACGAAGAAGGCCACGGTCATGCCCAGTTCCATCACCTCCGCTTCCGCAAAGAGCGCCTGCAAGCCGGCGTAGGTGTCGTCGTCAATGGCTAGGTGGTTGGTGGCGAACAGATCGGCGAAGGCTAGGGCGGCTTGCTCCTGCTCGGTCAGGTTTTGCGCCCTGGGCGGGTCCGCCAGTTCGCACACCAAGTCCTCGGTGACGCCGGCGGCCACCGCGTCCGCATAGCGGATGGCCATGCAACTGCGGCATTGGTTGTGGAACGCCACCCGCAGCCGCACCAGCTCCACCAACCGATCCGGCAGCTTGCGGTGCATCTTCAAGGAGCCGCCGAACGCCGCCAGCCCCTTGGCGATGGCGGGGCAATGGGCGAACATGCGCGTCAACCCCTGCTCCAGGGGCGTAGCGGTCTCCGGCCTAGCCATTTCCCTAAGCCCCGGGTCCCAGTGCTCTGCCTCGATCTTGCTGATTCTGCTCACGCCGCGCCCCCTTGTTTTGGATGGTGCAAGTAACTTGCCATTGTCGCCGGGTTCGGTTCAACTTGGCTTTGTCGCCGCTGCGGGAGTTGCCCCTTGATTGATAAGCACAAGATGTCGTGTTTGGGGAGTCAAGCATGGGGAGGATCGCCGACGTCACCGTGCCGCAGTTTGAGGCGGACGCCCGATGAGTCTTCCAAGCGTTGCTCCGAAGCAGCCACCCACAAGTAGAAACAAGGCGAATCCTAGAGCATGGATCGCTCCCAGAACATCGCCCAAGCCCGCTTCGCCATTGAAGGCATCATCTTCCGCTATGCGGAGGCGCTGGACGGCGGCGACCTTGAGACGCTGGCTGAACTGTTCGCCGCCGGCGCCATCAAGCCAGCCGTGGGCGAGCCGGTGCAGGGTGCCCAAGCGGTTTTGGACCTGTACGCCAAGATCGTTAAGTTCTATGATGCGGACGAAAACCCCGCCCCCTACCAGCGTCGCCAATGCACGCCCCGCACCCGCCACGTCACCACCAACCTGATCTTCGAGTTCGACAACGCCGTTACCCAAGCAGAGGTGCGCAGCACTTTCACCGTTTACCAAAATCTAGGCGGGCGCAACGAGATCATCGCCGGCGGGCGCTACGTCGATCAATTCCAGCGCACCATCGCCGGCTGGCAGCTCGCCGAGCGGCAAATCCTGATCGATAGCCCCGGCGACCTCAGCCGCCACCTGAACGAATGAGGGCGCCTGTCGCCTGATGCTCATTGCAATGTCTTCCATGCTTGCCAACGTCGCCCGAGCTGGGTGTTCCGGGGTAGGCCAACCTCCGTCGCTTCCGGTGCCTACAGGCGTTGCGGCAAGATCGTCTGGACGGCCAAGGGCGTTGCGGCGATCTGTGGGCAAGTTTTGGGGCGTGTCGAGGGCGAAGGAAGAAGTTGCTGCCCGACTTGGAGTTTGGCGACTATCGCACGGCTTCGTTCAGCAAAGGCGGGCTTTGTGGCATAGAATTCAGGTTCGACAAGCCGCGCGCCCCTTTCGGCTGGCTTTGGCACGGTGCCTAGCAGCCCGTCAACCGCTAGGCATGTAGATCTAAGGAGGAGGCAACTATGGCAGCTGTGATTCAACCCTTGCAGCACGATCTGCATGTCATGGGCAGCCGCGAGCAGGCTGCCAAGCAGTCCTTCGTGTCGGGGCTGCGGGCCTTTGTTCTGAACGACTTGGCCGCCGCCATGCAACGGCAATATCAGGTCTCCGTGGCCCCAGAGGTGGAGCGGGCCACGGGCGCCGAACCGGCCAGCGGCCCGCAAGTGCATGCGGCCATGCAAGGGAACCTTCTGTTCCGGTGCTACTCCAGCCTGCGCTACAACGCCCAGGAAATGGTCTGGCGCAGCGTTCTGCGGCCCTTGGCGCAGGCGGCGCCGGAGGTGGACAAGACCATTGAGGCGTTGCAGGAGAGGCAGGCCCAGGTCGGCGGCTCACTCAGCCTGGATCCTAGCCTGCCCCTGCCGCGCAATGTGGCTGATGTGGATGTGCATCTGGCGCCCGGTTCCTATCATCGGCGGGAGGAGGGCATGGGGTGGCTGGGCGGCGCGGTTTACGACCACGGCCTGAACGTGTTCTCCTTCGGCGCGATGGGTGAGAACCTGGACGACATCGGCCACTCTTTCGCCCAGTACGTCAAGCACCGGTTCGCGAAGTTCCAGCCAAAGAGAATCTTGGATGTGGGCTGCACGATCGGCCACAACAGCTGCGCCTGGAAGCACGCTTGGCCGCAAGCGGAGGTGACGGCCGTGGATGTGGCCGCCCCCTGCCTGCGCTACGGCCATGCGCGTGCGCTCAGCCAGGGGGTGGCGGTGCATTTCAAGCAGATGGACGCCACCGCACTGGACTTTCCGGACGCAAGCCTGGATTTGGTGTTCTCCTCCATGTTCCTGCACGAACTATCCGTTGCGGACATTGGCACCTGCATGGCGGAGGCGCATCGGGTGCTGCGCCCCGGCGGCCTGATGCTGCACATGGAACTGCCCCCCAACGACAGCCTGTCTCCCTACGATGCGTTCTACCTGGACTGGGACGCCTACTACAACAACGAGCCTTTCTACAAGACGTTCCGGGACCAGAGCTGCGCCCAGCTCTGCCTGGATGCGGGCTTCGCCGAGGACCGGCTGTTTCAGTTCATCACGCCCCAATACACCTACATGGATGAGGGGGACTTCGCCGCGGTTGTGGCTGGCGACGAACTCAGGTTCAGTGACAAGACGGGGCGGTTGACCGAAGGCATTCAGTGGTTCGGCTTCGGGGCTTGGAAGGGGCGCGCCTGATCGCTGCCGGCTCGGTGGAGAGCCAACCCCTCTCCGCTGAGGAGGAAGCCCGTTTGGCGGAGAGCCGTCAAGTGTTTTTGGCAGATGCGTTCCGGGCGCTTTTGAGCTCTCCACCCCACTGCCGATGGGTGCGTGGGACCTGGAGATGAGCCTGGGCACGAGGAAGTATCGGTTGCTATTCACCTATCAATAGGTCAATATGGCAAAGCGTCGCGAAGCGAAGGCTCCGCCGCCTAGTCCCACTGACAACGGAGAATCACAAGCCATGAAATCCCCATCCCGCAATGCGCTTGCATTCCTATGCGCGGTCCTGACTTGGGCTTTCCCTCCCGCGCCCTCCTTCGCGCAGATCGAGGAAGTGGTGGTCACCGCCCAGCGGCGGGAGCAGTCCCTGCAGGATGTGCCTCTCGCCCTCACCGTGCTGGACGAGGAGGCGCTGAACGCCCGGCAGATCGACGAGCCTTTGGACATCATCCACTACGTCCCCAATCTGTTCGGCACCAACAACACCGGCCTCGGCACCGCCAACGCCTACTATCTGCGCGGTTTGGGCAACACGGAGTCCATCGCCACTTTCGACCCGCCCGTGGGCACCTATGTGGACAACGTTTACGTCGCCCGGCAGAACGGCAACAACGTCGCCTTCTTCGACGTGGAGCGGGTGGAGGTGGTGCGCGGTCCGCAGGGCACCCTGTTCGGGCGCAACACCACTGGCGGCGCCGTGCTGATGCACATGAGGAAGCCCAGCGAAGAGCGGCGTTTCTTCATGGAAGCCGGCGGCGGGGACTTCGGCCGTTGGTTCGGGCGCGCCAGCGCCGACCTGCCCCTTGGCGATCAGGCGCTGTCCAAGCTGTCCGCCTTTTACATCAACGAGGATGGCTATGTGAAAAACCGCGCCACTGGCCAGAAACTCAACGGCCAGGAGACCTGGGGCGTCCGCGGGGATTTACGGCTGCTGCCCTCTGAGGCCGTGGTTTGGGATCTCTCCGTCGAAGCCATCCAAGACGACAACCTAAACATGCTCAACACCTTCGGAGGCCTTTCCGCCTTCCAGCGCCCCCAGGACAACGGCATCACCGACAACACGGACAACCGCTATTCTCAGGTGAGCATTCGCGCATCCCGCTCCGCAGGCACCTTGGAGCAGCTAAGCCGTAGCGAAGGACTTGGCAACAACGTGGAGAGCTGGGCCCTGAGCTCCAACCTCAATTGGGGCACTGCCTTGGGCTCTCTGGAGTTCATCACCGCCTATCGCAGCCTGTCGCAGAAGTTCATCATCGACTTTTTTGACGGCACTGGCCCGGTGGGCGGCTTCACCATCGCCAACGACGGCGACCACACCCAGTTCTCCCAGGAGGTGAAGCTCACCAACAGCCTGATGGACGATCGGCTGGATCTGGTCGCCGGCCTGTTCTACTTCGATGAGAAGAACGACACGGATTTCTCCGACGTGTTCGCCTTGTCCTTCGGCAACCTGCTGCTGGCCGACCGGATGCTGCAAAACGACGTCTTCTCCTTCGCCCTGTACGCCCAAGGGGACATGCGCTTTACGGAGCAGCTGACCGTCACCTTGGGGGGGCGCTGGACCAAGGAGGAAAAGGAACTGGACTATCAAGACTTCAAGCCGGCCTTGGCGGCCAACAACCCCTATTCCAACATCCTGATCTTTGGGGCGGCGCCGGGCACTGAGCTGAACACCGCCAACCTGGAGGCCCTAGGCATCGACACCGAGCTAAACGAGAGCATCTTCACTCCCCGCGTGGCGGTGCAGTACCGTCTGAACGACGACCTCATGGCCTTTGCTTCCTATACGGAAGGCTTCAAGTCCGGCGGTTGGAACGCCCGGGGCACCTCGGCTGAGGAACTGCTTCCCTTCGACCCGGAGCGTGTCAGTTCTTGGGAGGTTGGCTTGCGCTCCGAATGGTGGGACCGGCGCCTGCGCCTGAACCTCACCGCCTTCTTCATGGAGGCGGAGGACTTTCAGGTGCCTTCCGCCTTCACCCGGGCCAACGGCTCCATCGCCTTCATCACGCAAAACTTCGCAGACTTGGAGAACAACGGCGTGGAGCTCGATCTGACCTTGGCGCCGACCGAGCAACTTAGCCTCTACGCCTCCTTGGGCATTCAGGACGCGGAGCAGAAGCCTGGCGCCGCCATTCAAGCGCAGATTCAGCGCTGCCTTGCCGGGGACGCCAGCGCCGCCGGTCGAGGCATCGTGGATGGGGACTGCGAGGTGGCGCCCCCGACCCGCTCACCGGACTTCACCCTCGCCATTGGCGGCAGCTACCGCTTCGACATTCCCGCGCTGAACGGCCACCTCGCCGCCTCCGTCAACTATCGACGCAACAGCGAGATGAACGTGACCACCAATGGTCTGCCCAACGGTCACATGGGGGACACCGGCCAGCTCAACGCCGGCCTCACCTTAGGCGTTGGCGAGAACCTGCGGTTCACCTTGGAATGCGACAATTGCAACAACGAACTCGTTCAACACTCGGTGTTGGCGGGAACCTTCTACTACAACGAGCCGCGCCGCGTGAACTTCCGGGCACGTTGGGACCTGTGAGGCGGGGCATCGGCGTCTGGTTGCTCAAGCTGCCGACAGCAAGGCCCGCTGGGCGGCCTGTGCTTGCATAAGGTCCAGCAGCAGCTAGTGCCCTGTCCCGCAAATAACCACACATTGTCTGCGGGTCTTTTGGGCTCCTAGCTGCGTTGCTCCGCCTTGTGTGGAGCCCGCCACACAGCGTTGTCGCGCCTTGCTAGGAGCCAAAAATAAGTGCGCTCCTGCCATCCGCTCGGTCATGGATGTGGAGGGCGTCGCCTTCAACAGCCAGGCGGGCGGTGGATTGCTGAATTGCGGCATGACCAAGCTCGCTTGACGGCGATCATGCCGCCACCACGCGCCGCGAGCATTTCACCTCATCGAGCAGCAAGTTGGCCGCTTCGCTGAGGACTGCCCGGAGAGACCTAGATACAAATTGATACAAAAAAATTCCGATTTGTGCTCGGAATCCTATTGACAATCGGATTTAAGGACTTAGGGTTCGGCGACATGGACAAAGCAAGATCAATTCCTCGCCTTGGCGAGCTTGAAGCACAGGTTTTGGAGCACCTTTGGCGGGTGGGCGAGGCCGATGTGCAGGCGGCCCACGCCGCCTTGGGGGTGCCGAGGGGCATCACGCTGAACACGGTCGGCTCCGCCTTGGAGCGGCTGCATAAGAAGGAACAGGTCGTGCGCGAAAAGGTCTCCCACGCCTACCGCTACCGGCCAGTCATGGACCGGGACAGCTTCATGGCCCAAGCGATGGTCAACGCGGCAGGGGGCCTCAAGGCTTTGGGCGAGCAGGGTTTGTTGACGGCGTTCATCGACGTGGTCACGGACGCTGGCGAGGAAACCCTGGACGAACTCGAGCGTTTGGTGCGTGCGAAGAAGGCGCAACGGCAGTGAATGCCCTGCTGGTCAGTCTGGGCGCTTTGGGCTTGGTCGCGTTTGCGGTCTCCGCGTTGGTCGGCGCCGCTTGGATGCTCACCGAGCGTTGGCGGAAGGCCTTGGTCCCGGCTGCGGAATCCCGTCTTTTGATGCTGGTGATTCTGTTGCCAATCGCCGTCGCCGGCGCATCCGCGGCCGCCTACGCCGAATGGCCAGGTGGCAACCCCATCGAGCGTTTGGGCTTTTGGGAGCTTTCGGAGCGGGAATTGGCCGAACGGGCCGGGCATGGGGACGGCGGACATCCGGAGGGGCGCGGGCATGATGACGCCGAGCATGGCGGCGATGCAGGCGCGGAAGGCGAGGCCGCCGAAACAACCAGCGCCTTTGCTGGTCCAGCGATGCTGGCTTTCCTGGCGTTTATGGGCGCGGCCTTGATCGGCCGCATGCTGTTGATGCTGGGCCGGGTCCTGCAAGCGGTGGGCACCTCAATCGCCACCTCCCGCCGCCTGCGTGAAGTGGCTAGTTTGAATGGGGAAGGCGCTTGGGTGCTGCCGACGGCTGCGCCCGAAGCCTTTGTGCTCGGGCTGCTGCAGCCGAGGCTGTTTGTCTCCCAAGGGCTGCTCAGGCTGCCGGACGCGACCGTTGCCGCCGTCATGGCCCATGAGCGGGCGCACATTCGGCGCTTCGACCCGTTGCGGCATCTCATCGCGCTGCTGGCCTGCACCTTTCATCTGCCCGGCATCTCCAAGCGGCTGCAGCAACGCGCTCAGCGAAGCCAGGAACTCGCTGCCGACGCCATGGCGGCGCAGTCCATGGGCGATTCCATCTGCATCGCCGACGCTTTGGTGAATTGCGCTCGGTTCCATGTCCGCTACGCCGCGCCGCATTTGGCGTTTGGCGGCGGCGATCTTGAAGAACGGGTTCGCGCCCTGCTTTCCACCCACAGGACAATCGACCAGCCGCTGCCGTGGATGGTTTGCGTCGCCGCCCTTGCCGCCTTGGTCTTGGCGGTGCGCTGCGCCGAACCCGCTCACCACTTCGTTGAAGCACTGACTCACTAGCCAGCAATACCAGGAGAAACACCATGGATGGCTTGGTTCCAGCGAAAATCCGACTGATAATCGGAATTGTCTTGACCCTATTGCTCTGTTCATCCCTAGCAGCCTGCGGGGGAGGAGGCGGAGAGAGCGGCGAAGGGGCGGAAGGCCGCCACGAGGAAGGCGGTGACGGGGATGGCGGTGACGGGGAAGGCGATGATGGGGATGGTGATGGCGATGGCGATGATGGTGACGGTGGTGACGGTGGTGATGGCGACACTGAAGCCTCGTTTGCAAGCGATGGCCTAAGCCGCGGCGTTTTTGAATCCATACCCTTGGCCGCCGATGAGAGCTTCGCAGGTTTGTTGAACCAGATGGAGATTGCGGTGCGGTTCGACGCCGCCAACGAGAAGTTCGTCGGGCGTCTGCGCAATGAAGCGGAAGCCGCTGTCTGCGATGTCCGGGTTTCCATAGAGCTCGACGGCGCCCAAGCCGCTAATCAGCCATCCGCCGGCTCGCCCTTTATGTTGTCCGGCCTGCGCCGATTCGGCCGTGCGGACTTTGAGCTTCCCGCTCCTGGCGCGTCGTTCTCCGAATGGACGGCAATAGTGGAGACTTTTGGCTGCGCCAGTGCGCCCACTGGCTCGGGCAACGGCGAAGGTTCAGGTGGTGAGGGTGCCGAAGGCGAACACGGCGAGGGAGAGGGCGGTGACGAGGGAGGCGGTGAGGGGTCGGAAGGCGGACACGAGGGCGGAGAAGGAGAGGGTGCAGGTAATGGCGAAGAGGGTGGCGAAGGCGGCGAGGACGGTGACGAATCAAGCCCGGACACCCCCCTCACGGAAGGACTTTCCGGCACGTTTCAGAATCAGAACTTCGACTTCGCTTTCGACGCCACCACCGGCGCCTTCCGCGGCACCGTCGAAAACCCGACCAGCAGCACCATATGCCGGTCGCGCACGGAGATTCACCTAGGCGTAGGCGCCCAGATCATCGAATTGGGGCCGACCATCCCTGTGGACTTGGCGCCGGGAGAGATCATCAAAATCGTCATGTCCGCCGAGGGTTTTGCAGAGGGCACCTACTCCCTGCATCCGGAATCCAGCCCTTGTGAATAAAGGGCGTCCACGCCCCCTTGCAGGCGGCAGGCGGCCATTGCAGGGGTGGTTTGCCGGGGGGAGGATGGAGAACAGGCGGACGAGAGCGGCTTCCAGTCAATCGACAAGCCAGTGGATGCTGTTGGCGTTGGCAAAGGCAGTTGTCGTTTTCGGCTGAATTACGGTGCCTTCCCCGCACAGGCATAGTCAAAGGCCACGGCGGCGATATGGGCGCAGACCGCTTTCACGGCGTTCCATTCATGCCATCGGGAGGCGAGGTTTTTGTACTCCCGCAGTTCGGTTTCCTCAAGGTCGTAGGGCAGGGGATTGGCGAGCTGGGCTTGCAGTTGCTGCAGGCTGGACTCCCCGTTTTCCTGCGGGTATAGCCGGTCGAAGACATTGAGCGCTTGGGCCGCCGCCTCGTCGCCCATGCGATCCGCCAGCGCGGCGAAGTCAAGGTAGTCCCGGGTGGCGTTGCGCTTGAGAATCAGCACCCCCTTGATGCGGAGGATTTCCGCCTCCGTGGGGACGGTTACGACCGCTCCTCGAGCATTTAGGGTGGTCGTTTCCAAGGGCGCCTCTCGAATGAGTTGGCGCACCCCGGTCTCAATCCCATCAAGGCTGCCTAGGATCAACACTGGCTGCGCCACCCTTGCCGTTCTCCAACCCGCCACTGACTCTAGCTGCGCCAAAACCTGTGCAAAGCGTTGGCGCAAATCTGTCAAGACATGGTCTGCATCTTGGGACAGCCTATGCTGTGCATGGATGGCGGCGGCGGTGCCGCCCACCAGAACGGTGCCAGGCAGGAGTTGCTGCAGTTGCGCCGCCGCCGACAAGACAGCCTCCCAGTCAGGCGGGGGTGCGCTTTTCCCGGACATAGTTCAGCCAAAAGTGATGTCGCTGGGCATAGGGATCAACCGTGCGGCGCCGGCAAATGCACTCGATCTTGTCGAACAAGGACGGGTCCGCAAGGGCGGCGGCGCGAAGGTCCGCCCAATCCTGCCACTTGCCGCGGGAGATGATGTCGTCAATGGCGGCAAGAGTGAAGCGCTGGTGGTTGAGGTGGCGGTGCCGCATGGGTGGCTCGTGGTGCCGATGGCTTGGGTTAGCTACGCCGTGAGTGTCTTTCGGGGTTGATGAAGGGGATCTCTCGCCGAGACTTTCTATCAGCGGGAATCTCCAAGTTTGCGCCCCGGGGCATATTCTCGACCAGCCAGTGCCCCATGTGTTGCCGTTCCTGCACTTGCCATAGCCGTTCAGGCACCACGATAAAGCGCCTTTTGGTGCCGATGTGCTGAGGACCTTCCTCCTCAGCGAGGCGGAAGATTTCGGACAGCTTGGCCTTGGCTTCGGCGACCGTCCAGAGGCGTGTGGGGGCGGGAGGGTTCATGCGCGCGCATCCAATCGGCGGATAGTCCTAGTCCAGTATAGACCAGCTTTCTCAAGCCGCATGTCGCCTCGGCGTTCCCGCAGCGAGCGACGAGGCACACTGGCGGCGGCCCGGCTGATGGTGGGTTGGGAGCATTAGCGGCTGCTTGGTGAGGCGGGGCGTCCACAGGGCCATGGAGCGTAGCTACTTTTGAGCCAATTGGCCGCTTGACTGCAAGATTCGGTCAGCCAGCGATTCCAGCCTCTCGCGCTTCCCCCAGCCGGGGACCGATGCCCTGTAGTCGCGTATGGTGGTGATCTTGTCGCGCCAGCGGGCTGGTATTCCGGAAAGGCCGAACCGTGCGCCCAACACCGCACCGGCGATTGCGCCGTTGGTGTCGGCGTCGATTGCGGCGCAGCCGTTCGGCTGGCGAGGTGGTTCCCCACTCGGCGAGAGTTGATGTTTGACGTAGTTACGGAGGTCGCGCCGGGGTCTATGGCCGCCGAAGAGCGACAGCGCATGATTTGTCAACCCGCCCATGCCGGCGCCGTTGACTTCGCCCCAATTCCAAAATCTATGGGCGAGGTCGTCAATGTCGAGGGTGTCCGCCGCAATGCTTGCCTCCGCCAGTAGGATGGATTGGGCGAGGTCGTCATCGTCTGGGTGTCCCCGCTCGGCGTCAATCTCGCGGATGCCATTGGGATGCGCCGTCGCAATGGACTTGCGATCCCAATCCCCGAACTCGTAGGGGAGGCCGAGCAGGTTCCCGGCGGCGATGCCAACCATCAAGCCCCGCGCCCGATCTCTCAGATCCAAGTCGATTTCAATGCCCCGCATGAGTGTCTTCACCCTCGCCCAAGCTGATTGAGTTTCCAGCGAAGGGCCGTTCCGCATGACCTTCCCACCGCAATGCATTCATCCCGAAAGCATAGGGCATCCACTGGCAAGACGCACTCCCCATTTCGACCATACCGGTTCGTTTGCCCTCGTGGGCTTGGGCGGCGTCGTAGCCGGAAGTCGCCCACCCGATAGTCGATTTCCAGCCTTAGAAAGGCGTAGTGGTGCCCTCAGAGCGTTGCTTTCGGCTGCCTTCCGTGCAAATATTTGCACACATGGAAACCAGCACAGCCAAAATCAGACATCGGCTTGAAAGAGATGGATGGTTCTTGGCGCGTCATGGCGGGGCGCATGATATCTATCGGCATCCAGAAATTGACGGCATCGTGACCATCCCCGGCATCGACGAGTTACTTCGGCTGTTGCCAATTCCATCGCCAAGAAAGCCGGCTGGACTTCGGCTAGCCCAGGACCTAGGAGGCTGCAATGACTCGATATCCCGCTTTTGTTGACGGAGAATGCGGCGCCTACGGCGTCACGTTCCCAGACCTGCCCGGCATCGTGGCTATGGGCAAGACCATGGATGAAGCCTTGGTGAATGCGGAGGAAGCGCTTCGCGACTATGCGGTGGAGGCGGAGAGAGATGGCAGGCCGATCGCTGGCTCAAGCCCACTTGAGCAGATGTCGCCGCCGATGGGGTCGGGGCTCGTCGTCATTCCGTTGATTCGTTTGTCTGGCCGCAGCGTTCGCGCCAACCTGACCCTTGATGAGGGCGTCGTCGCCTTCATTGATGCCGAGGCGCGCAGGCGGCGCATGACGCGCAGGGCCTTCGTGGAGTGGATGACGCGGCGCATTGCGCAAGAAGGGGGATAGGTTTTTCGCATTCGCAGCCTGTTTTTGTGGCGTTGCAGCACCGGGCTTTGGGGGGTGTGCGGAAGCCTGGTTGAGCGGCGCTTGGAAATCTATTGGGCCGGCTCGTCAATGGCTGCTTCAAGCCAGTCGATGAGTTGGTTGATGTCCTCGGCTTGGGCGTTGGATTCCGGCTTGGTCTGTTGCAGCGCCAAGCGGCGGCGTTCGTCGGAGGATAGCGGCGCCTGAAGATCGATATAGCCTTCGTCGATAAGCCATTGCTCCAATATGTTGATATTGTTTGCTTGGAAGTAGGGCAAGCGGCCATCGCGCAAGGCGGCGATTAAGTCTTGGCCGCTGCCCCCAAGCTCCGCGGCCAAATTTGTGGCTCTGTCGATGAACACAGGCGTTACCGCCCCAGACTGCTCCAAAGCCGGCCGGTCAACGGGCTTGCCGCGGCCTTGGCGCCAAAGCTCCACCCAATGCCGGGTGGCGGCGCAACGGTTTGGGAGCGTTTGGCGACGGTTGGTGTCACCGATGGCGCCTTGGGCGGCGCTGCTGTTCAGCAGGGCCTCAAGCTGGCCGAGGCTCTTGATGCGCCATGTGTCCAGCAGGCGGTGCAGAAGTTTGAGGTCGTCGCGCAGCAGGTGGAATAGGTGGATGCCGCCCACAGCGGTGTGGGGGTCATATTGGGGGACGCCTAACAAGGCGGCGTAGGTTTCAGGGGTGTGGTTATCGGGGGTAGGTGCGGGAGAGGGCGTTTCGATTGCGTAGTTGTTTGGCTCGGACCCCTCTGCGTCAAAGCGGATTGCGGCGAGGTCCGCCACAGCAGGTTGGTTGCCCGTCGCTTGCCGCCACAGGGCTGGCTCGTGGCGGCGGGCGGATAAGTAGAAAATCTGCCGGCCTTCCGCTTCGCTCAATCGCTCCAGGCTTTGCGCCATGACCGCAAAGCGGCCCTCGTCGCTGGTGGTCAGCGCTTCGTCCAGAAACAGCGGCAAGGGCGATGCGCCCCGCTCCTGGGTCTGTATCCAAGCCAAGCGCAGCGCCAGCAATAGCTGCATCCGAGTGCCGGAGGACAGTTCCGCCAGGGTGCGCGGCGCTTCTTGCTGAAGGTCGCGCGCAAGGAATTGGCCATCATCGCCGAGCTCGAAATCGAAGGCGTGGCTGGTCACTTCGCGGAACAGCTCTCTCGCCCGCCGCAGCACTTCGGGTTCATGCTCGGCTTGGAAAGCCTGTTTCACGTCGTCGAGCAGCAAGTTGGTGGCTTCGCTGAGGAAAGCGTGGTCGCGTTTGTCCTCAAGGGTTGCTTGGGTGCGCATCTCTTGGTTCAGGGCACTTTCCAACGCCCGATCTTGGCCGGCGTTCTCGAGCGTGGTTTTGATTTTTGTGCGCTGTTCCCGCAGACTTTCCAATGCGTCGGCTTGGGTGGCCGACTCATCGCGTTCATGTTCCAATCGATGGATTGCGCCAGAGCGCACCCATTGAAGGCATTCGGCCAGATATTGGCGTTCGACTTTTACTTTATTCGTGACTTTTGTTCCGGCAAGGCCGTCCAAGTCCGTATGGTCTCTCAACGATTGTCGAGTGTTCTTTTCCGTAGTCCGAGCCGCTGTCCATTGTTCTTTGGCTGACTCCCATTCTTCGAGTTTTTCGATTCGGCGAACAAGCTCCCGTTTCATCGTTGCCCATGCGTCGGCCCCACCGCCTGCATTGGTTGGCATCGCCGGACCATCGGGCGCAAGCCCGGCGTCTCGAAACAGCCTGTGGATATCGTCCTTTGCCGATGCAATTAGCTTCCGGGTTGTGTCTATGGACCCTTGGACGGTTTCGATATGGTTTTGGGCTTGATTCGCGGCTTCAATGCGTCCCTTCAATGCATTGAACGTGCTCGTTAGAACATCTGCGTCAACACGGCCGTCTGGGGAGAAAAACTCGAAAGTCTTTCCGTCGCTCCACTGAGCAATAAATTCGCCAACCTGCTTGGCGGCTTCCGTGATGTTGCCGTCGAGACGTTCAATTTCCGCTTTGCGCTGGGCACAGTTTTGACGGGCCTCATCCCACTTAACGCATCGGGCCACAAAAAGTGGTAAGGCAGCAACAGGCATTTCAGGATCAAAACCGACTTTTTCAACGAAGGTGCACTTTTCTTCGTTAAGTCGGGCAAGCATTTGTTCCGTTTCCTCGATCTGATTTCGGATAGCGTCGGTATTGGCTGCTCGATCCCTCTGCAGATCCCTCTGCAAGAGTAGCTCGTTCAAGCGAACTTCAATCCCTAGAAGGTGCCCACGCACCGGTGCGCGAGTCCATTCGGAAGGCGGCTTTAGGCCAGTTTCTGTGAAGCTGCGCCTAGCGTCCTCGCTGGGGGAGGGTCCCTTGGTCCGCAAAGCCCAGAGGGCCGCGGCGATGGCAGCGACGGCACCCGCCACGGCCAAGGCGTTTTGCAGATAGGCCGCTAGGCCAGCGAAAGCTGCGGCCCCAAGGGCAATCCAAAGGGGCAGAGAAAAGCGCCAAGCGCTCCTTTTTTGCGGCTGGTCCAAGGCGTCGGTGGTGGCCAACCACTGTCTGAGTGCGTCAATGCCTTGCCGGCATCGCTCAATCTCCAGCGCGTCCGGCGGCTCGCCAGGAGGGGCAAGCCGTTGCTCCAATTCGCTTTTTTTGGCTTGGGCTAGGAGCAGTCGCTCCGCGATTGCTTCACTGCGCTGAATGCTTTCCGCATTCAGGGATGGCGCTAGCCCGCCGTCGTTGAATTGCGCGATTGCGTCACGCACTGCTGCCTCCGCCGCAGTCAAGTGTTGTTCGGCATTTTTGCGTTCAATGGACTTTTCCCCAATTCGTTGCAAACGCTCTTCGTTGGCCGCAATCTTCTCGCGCTCGGGACGAGACTCCTCCAAACCGGTGCGCTTCAGTTCGGCTTGGTGTGTTGTTAGGTTGTTCTCTTGCTCTTGCAAATTGGCCCGAAGGTCTTGAAGTCGCTTCTCAAGTTCCTCTAGGCGATCGACTTCATTGCCAAGCAATTGGCCCATTCCCGGCGGAAACAACCTGAGTTCCTCCACCTTGGCCTTGCGGTTGCGAATGGCGTTGTGGAGGTCAATGGCCTGATTTAACCGTTCGCGTCGGCGTTGGGCGTTCTCGGCGGCTGCAATGTCCGCGTCCAGCGCCGGCAACCCTGCTTCCTGTTGACGTAGGGCGGCATAACTGTGTTCTATTCCATTCCGTCCGTTCTGTGCTTGGAGTAGAGCGTTTGCTTCTGCACTAGCGAACCTAGCCGTCAGATCAATGCGAGGTTCGCCCAGAGCAAAGCCGCCGTGTAGTGTGCGCAGTAGTTCCTGAGCAATTTCCTTATCGCTTTGATCGTCTTCTTTCAGCAGATGCTCCATAGCTAGGCGGTACATCCCAAGCTGGGCAGCGACGGGCAAGGCCGGCCGGTCTGCTGTCGCCCCGTTTCGGGTCCAGACCACTTGGCTGCCGTTGCGCCGCACTTGCCAGCGGGCGTCGTTACCGTGGAACTCAGCCTCTAAAGACAGCGCCCGAGGGTCGGTGTTCTGCCGTTGCAGCAGATAGGCGAGGGCGCGGATCAAGCTGCTTTTGCCGCTGGCGTTGGGCCCGATGACGATGTTGACGCCCTCGGCGACGGGCCGTAACTCAAAGCCCGGTTCAATGCCGGGCAGTGCATTGATTGTCAGGCTGACGAGGCGCATCAGGGGTTTTCCCCCTCTTGCGCCAGCAACCTGTCCAAAGCGCGGAATCCCGACTTTCGCAGCCACTCAACCGGGTCTGGCGTAGCGGCCGGCAAGCCGTTCCAACGGGGACGTCCAGCTTGGGCATCCAACCTTTGCTTAGCGGCCTCGATCAATTTAGCGCATTGTCTAGCCGCTTCATTCCACTCGTCTTGCTCGGCATGGCCTTCCGCTCCCTTGGTCCCTTGCGGTTGCTCCAGCCATAGCAAGCGCTGGGCGAGCAGTCCAACCGGGTCTTGGCGTTGGGCCAGCTCCTGCAAGTCGATTTCGGGGCGAGTGTCGGATTGAACGGATTCGATGAAGTAGTGGACATCGCCGTCGCCGGTGTAAATGTGGCCGCGATCATTTTCGGGGATGGCGTCCGCCGCGGCCGTGCCGAAGCGGGTTCGGCCAGTGAAGCAGACACGCAGGCCGACTGCCGCTGGCCTAAGATTCGCCTCATGGAGTGCCGGTTCGGTCTCCGTTGCGCGGTTTCTTTGCCGATTCAGCTCCGCGTCAAACTCCCGCACTCTTTCCAGCAAGCAACCTTGCACTTTCTCCTGTATCCCGTCCGGGTTTGGGCCAGCCAATTCGGCGTTCAGACCGTCAAGGGGCACTTCCAGATATTCCCAACGCAGGGGCGCCAAAGGAAGTTGCGTAACTTGCGCGATTTGGCCTTCCGCCAAAGTAATGAGCCAAGGCCCGCGGGGGCCAGTTTCGCCCCTTTGCAACCCAGTTAGGCTGCCGAGGTAGCCGTTGGGGGAGAAGTGGCCATTTGGGGAAGGAGCGGCGAGGTCGTCCGGTTTGTGGATATGGCCCAGCAGCCAACCATCCAATCCGGCTTGGTCCAGTTCCGACCTAGCTACTGGCGCATAGGGGCTATTGGCGACACCTCGGTCGCAATGCAGCAGGCCTAGATTGATGCCCGGGCCGCGTTCCAAGCGGGTATTTTCGAGCGGACTGCGGTGAACCTGGGCTTGGGGAAAAGACCAGCCCGACAGGCTGACAACCTCATTGCTTTCGCTGATTTCGCAGCGCTCCCACTTCCCCCCGCTTCCGAGCAGTTGAAACTGCGGAATCTGTTCGGCCAGCCGGGGCAGCACCTTGACATCGTGGTTGCCGGCTACGCCGATAACCTCAACGCCCTTGTCGGTTAAGCGCCGCACCCCTTGGCTGAGTTCCCGATACGCCTCAAAGAAGTCATCGTCCCTTTCCACCACGTCGCCGGCGAGCAGCACGGCTTTGACGCCCGCTGCAATGGCGGCGTCCACCGCTCTGCGCCAAGCCTCGGCAGGACCAAGTGCATGGACGCGATTAGCCAGCTCCGGCGGCAGCCGCGAGGGGGTGCGCCCAAGATGAATGTCGCCAACAGCCAGTAGTTTCATGATGGTTGATTGGCTCGCGGCATCAGTAAGTCGTTTGCTTTACCTCGAAAAGGCAGCGGGCCGCCGCAATGAACAAGACTGCTTTCCGTCATTGCCGTCGCCGAAGTATAGCCCGGACATTGCGTGGGGGAGATGGCGCTGCGCTTGGACTTAGGCATCATCCCCCGGCCATTTGCGCCTAGCCTGAAGCTGCTTCGGGATCCGAGTAGCGGATGCCGAAGTTCGCCGGCGGTGCGCGGGCAAATACTTTGGACGGCCGATCGTCGCTTGGATTGAAGCCCCTGACGACGGGCGCGTAGTCCAGCCATTGGCGGACGGGCGGCGCGTTGTCCGCTCTGCGCAGAACGCGGATCCCTTTCCCCTCCCCATAGACCCGGTCCGTAACGTAGCCCGGAAATTCAGCTTGCGGATCTTCAACCACGAGATGGCTGACATGGGTCGGCGCCGAGCCGGCGGGCGTGGCCTCGCCGGCGTAGAACGGCACCTTGCGGTGCAGATGGTAATAGCCGGGCGTGTAGCCGTACTGACGCCCGACGTGCCAGACGCCCTTGACTCCAGGCGCCGACGCCAAGTGTCGATAGGCGATGAACGCCGGGTTGCGCTCCGGCACCCACGCCCAGCCTCCTTCCCGCCCCAGCGCGACGACCAGAACGCCCAGCAGGGAGAACGCCGCCGCCACGGTGCCAACCAGGGTCAGGCGCAGTCGATGCGCTGCGGCCCAGTCGGCGCACACCAGCAGCCAAAGCGGCACGACGACGAAGATGAACCGGAGCTCCTTGTGCGGCGACAGCAGATGCGGGGCTAGGGCCAGGACGATGAGGGCCAGCAGCAGCCCGTAGCGGCGCGGCTTCGCGGACGCTGGAATGACGCAGAGCGCCAGCCCGCCGCTGGCGACTGGCAAGGCGAGGAGCAGCGTGCCCCCAAGGGATAGCTGCTCGGCCGCGCCCACCGTCCCCGCCATGTCCAGGCCGATGTGCAGGTTGAGGCGGATGTTGTTGCGCACGGACTCCATCCAGCCGCCGCCCCACGACAGTCCGTCCAGCGCACCCACAAGGGCCAGCAGGCAGGCGGAGGCCAGTGCTAAATGGGCTTTCCCCCTCCGGTCGAGGCGCAGCATCGCCAGCCCCAGAAGCGCCGCCGCCACGGGCGCGTACTGATACCGAACGTAGGCGGCCAGCACGGCCAGAAGGGCGGTGGCCCAGACCACCCGCGCCCGTTGCGGGCTGGGGCGGACGCACAGTGCCAGAAGGCCCGCGATCATTGCGGTGGAGGCCAGTTCGGCAAGCGGCTTGTGGGCGAGGACGGCCAACTCCCACCACAAGGCACCCATGAGCAGGGCCGCCCGGCCCGCTGTCTCGTTGAAGTGCCGTCTGGCGAAGAGGTACATGCAGGCGGGCACCGACAGAGAGACGGCGCAGAACGCGAGCTTTACGCCATCGACGTACCATTGGGGATGGCCCAGCCCAACCGCGTCGAACGCCTTGAGGATGGTGGCGACGAATGCCGGGATCAGCCAAGAGCGGGCGCCGTAGAAGAACTCCCAATAGACAACCCCGTTGCCGAACGCCAAGCGGTGCGCGGGCTCCAGGTATTGAAAAATCTCGTCGGGATGCAGCGTCAAGTCGCCCGACAAGGCCACCGCGGCGCGGACAGCAAAGGCGACCGCGAGGATGGCCGGCAGCAGCCGCCAAATGGGGCCGGGGTCGTCCTGCGGATGTAGGAGCAGTTCAGCGATACCGGGATTTCGGATCAATCGAAACCGCCCTTTCCGCTAGGTTCTGAGGTGCGCTAGGCCGGTCGAACTTCCCTCCGCACTATTCGCCGCGGCGGTCGGGGGCCGGCTCGGTGCCTTCCCGCACCCGCTTGTAGTAGATCCAGCTGGTCACGTTGGGCCGGTCGTCATCCAAGGGCGGCGGCTCTCGGTAGGTCGGGTAGTGCTTGGCGATTTCCTCCTTCATGCTGTCCGGCAGGGCGTCCCAGGAGGATAGGCGCAGGCCGGCGGTGTGCATGTAGATTAGGCCCTCGCGGCCGCCCATCTTCATCCAGGGCAGCCAATCGGACATGCGCGCCCAGCCCACATGGCTGCCGACGGTCTCCTTGGTGGCGTCCAGAAGGTCCGCCGCGTCGCCTAGGAAGTTGAACATCTCCGCGGCGTGGTAGGTGCCGCCGACTTCCGCTTGGTGGTCGCCGCCCAAGGGGTTGGGGTAGAAAAGCGGCACCGTGAGGTTCTGCCGCCATTGGCCTTCGGTCATGAGGCCGCGCCAGCGGAACGGTTGGCCGTTGCGGTCCTTTTCGTATTGAGCGAAGTTCACCGGATCGTTGGCGACGTGCAGCACGTCCACCACCTCCCCGGTCCAGGGGTTCTGCCAAGTGGAAAGCGCCTCCCCGGTGCGCACATCCCGATAGATGAGCAGTTCCCGGGAAACCTGCTTATAGCCTTCGCCCCGTTCTGGATGGTCGGCGCTGGTGCAGGCGCGCACGTTCATGCCTTCCACGTTGAACAGCAGCCGGTCCCGCTCGCCTTGCCGCCGGGAGAACGCCTGCCCGTGCCACCAGAAGGTGGCGGTGGCGCCATCCACCGTGGAGCAGGCGATCTTGCGGGAAATGGTCAGGGCGTCCTGCGGATCGTTGGGGTCCAGTTGTTGGGCATGTCCCATCGGCGCGGCCACAGCCGCCAGCAGCAACAGCAAACCGCTGCTTGTTCCTGGCCAATGGAAGGCCCCAACATTGGCTTCGCCGAGCCGGCGGTTGGGTTGGCTGCGCCGCCGTTGCAAACCGCCGAGGCGTGCCGGTTGGATTGGCCGGGCCGCGGTTGCGGGTCGCCGAACTGACGGTCTGTTGTGCTGAACCGATGGTCGGCGCCCGGCGCCCCACTTGCGGTCGTTTAGCGGTAACGCTGCAGTTGCTGTTCCCATGGTCATTCTCCTTGCAGGGTGCGTCAGGCCGACGCCTCGATGATCGCATCCGCCGCCTGTTCGCCGGAACGGACGGCGCCTTCCATGCCGGGCGCGCCCACCGCCGTATGCTCACCGGCAAAATGCACCAGCCCGGCTGGGGCGAGCACCGCCGCCCGCTGCGTCGCCACCTTGCCCGGCGACCAAGCGGCGTAGGCGCCGCCGGCAAAGGGGTCCGCACCCCACCGATGGCGGCCTAGGTAGCGCACCCTCCCATTTGAGGCGGGGCGGATGCGCCGCAACGTGGACAGTGCCAGATCCTCAAAACCGGACTCATTCAGGGCATCTACTTGGCGGGTGCCGTGGCCATTGATGAATGCCTTTAGGCCGATGCAGGTCTCGCCATCGGTGCTCAGGCGCGGAAAGAAACGCTCCATCGGCGTGTCCGTCCACATGTTGGGGGGCAGGCCGTCCTGCTCCCAAAAGGGTTCGGCGTCGAAGAAAGCCACCGTCACCTGGGTGTATTGCACCTCGGCGATGGCTTGCCGTTGCGCATCGCTCAAAGGCAGGTTTAGGCGGGTGGAGCGGAGCACTGGCAGGGGCAGGGTGCAGATGCAGTGGCGGGTGGTGAATTCGCTGCCGTCCAGCAGCCGCACGAACAAGCCATCACCCTCTTGGCGAATCTCGGTGACGACGCTGGACAGGCGCAGACGCGGCTGCAAATCCTCGGCCATGGCGGCGGCCAGGGCGCCGCTGCCCTCGACGAAGTGGCCGGTTCCGGTTTCCTGGCTGAATGCCAAGGCGCTGCGCCAAGGCCCTAAGACGCTGACCTCGTCGCTATGGTTGTGGTTGCCGGCCACATTGACCAAGCGTAGGGCCTCAGCGGATGCGCCCTGTTCGCGCAGCACCTCCGTAATGGAGCGGTCCTGCTCCGACCATTGCGGGCCGTCCCAGCCGGCCGTCTCCTTGAGGGGATTGGCCTTCACCAAGTAGTGGGCCTCCAGACGGTTCGGTGCAATGGCCCGCTCCTCGCCCACCAACTGATTGGCGGGGGATTCCGGCCAAGCCTCGGCGGCCAACGTTTCCCCGCTGACGTGCAAGGTTAGTTGACGGAACCAGCGCCAGTCGGCGGGGTGTACGGATAGGCCAAACTCCTCGGCCAGCGTCCGTACTCGTAGATAGGAATCGCCGACTTCCACGGCGCCAAACTCCGGCTTGTCCGGCAGGGCGGTGTTGGTGTAGGTGCGCCCGCCCACTCGCTGCCGCGCTTCCAAAATCAACGGTTCCCGACCCAATGCGAGCAAGCGGCGGGCGGCGGCGAGGCCGGCCAGGCCGGCGCCCAGCACCAGCACGTCGGCGGAGCCGGCCGGCGGGCGCCGCCGGGAGCAAGCCCCGGCCAAGGTCAAGGTGCCGGCAACCGACGCCTTGACGAACGCCCTCCGTCCGATGGGCCTCCCACCCGTTGATTTACTGTGCAGCCGCTTGCCCAAGAGAGGTTGACCGCTACGCGCCAACGATCCAAGCCTTACCAGTTGGCCGTGACGGTCACGCCGAAATGGGTGTCGCGCCGCGGGGCCACCACGAAGTTGCGCCGGAAGGCTTCCGGTTCGGCGTAGCGGAGCACCGTGTAGGCGGTGTCCTCGCCGGTGAGGTTGCGGCCCCACAGGCGGATGGAATAGCGGTCGCTGACCAAGCCGAGGCGCAGGTTGATCATGGTCGCTTCCCCGGTCTCCGCTTCGTTGTGGACTTGGGCGAATTTGCTGGACTCGTAGGCGAAGTTGGCGCCGATGAACCAGTTCCAGTTCCCATTGGCGAGCGGCCGGCGCATTTCCGCATCGGCGAACAGCTGATGCTTGGCGGTGCGTGGGATGCGCTTGCCCTTGATGTCGCCGAACAGCGAGGTGCAGCCATCCACTTCCGGGAACTCATCGCCGGTGGAGCAGTTGATCATCCCATCGTCCGCCGCATCCAGCAGCACACCTTGGTTTTGGTCGAAGCCGCGCTGGAACTCGGTGTCGGTCCAGGCGTAGTTGAGGGTCAGGGTCAGCCCTTCGGCGGCCTGCGGGCGGGCTTGGATCTCGGCCTCCAGGCCGAGGATGTCGGCATCTCCGGCGTTGACCGTGGCGGAGGTGGTGTTCTGGCCGGAGCGCGCGTTTTGGGTGAGTTGATAGCCCTCCACTTGGTTGAAGAACGCGGCGAAGTTGGCTGTCACTTGGCCGTCGGCCAAGGTGTTCTTGGCGCCGATTTCGATGCTGTCCACATCCTCTTCCGCAAAGGTGGGAATGCCCGCTTCAATGGCGACGGTGCTGTTGAAGCCGCCGGGCTTGGTGCCTTGGGCGTAAACGAGATAGAGCATGTTGTTCGGCGTCGGGCGCCAATCCAAGGTGATGCGGGGCAGGAAGCCGTCGAAGCTGGCGTCCGTCTCCACCTGCGCTCCCGGTGGACCGCCCAGGTCCTGCGCGATGGCCTGCTGCTCGATGTCCTCGTTTTGGTAACGGGCCTCCACGGTCAACCCTAGGTTTTCGGCCATCTGCAAGGAGACTAGCCCGAACACAGCGGTGTTTTCGATGCTGAGGGCGTTGATGTCCCGGGGCACGACGATGGTGGAGCCGAAGAAGGGGGCCATGGATTCGCAGAGGAAGTTGGCGGCGCACAGGCCTTGCATGCGTTGGAACTCGGCGAACCAGTTGGCGCGGGCCAGCCCTTGCTGCGCCTCGGACACCTCGCGGATGTCCCTTGCCGTTTGGTCTTGGCTGAAGTAATAGGCGCCGATCAGTCCTTGCAGGCGATCGCTGTTGAAACGGAACTGCACCTCTTGGGACCAGTTGTCAGTGTCGGTGGCGGTGGCGAAGGTGAAGTCCGTCATGGTGCCGGCGTAGCCGTACAGGAACGGCGGACCGTCGGCGAAACCGCCGAAGGGAAAGCCGTTGGGCGTGAAGTTGCTCACATGGAAGGAGGTGGGTAGGTAGTCTCCGTCGATGACGAACTCCTCGTCACGGTCGTTGTAGCCGGTGATGGAGGTGAAGCTCCAGGCGTCGTTGATTTGGTAATCGACCTTCAGGCTGAGCTGGGTGTTCTCATCCTTGTCCCGCGTGTCGGGCGCCTGCACCGGCCAGTCCGTGCTGATGTCGCCCGGCTTCACTTCGCCGCAGAAGTAGCGCCCGGCGCCGCCATAGAGGCTGCCATTGTCGATGTAGCAGTCGTTGTTGAAGTAGCGTGTGGCCATTACCGCCGGCTGTCCGTCGTCCCGCTCCGCGTAATAGGCGCGGGCGCGGATGCTCAGTTGTTCGCTTGGCGTTAGTTGCAGCACGCCGGAAATGGAGCGGGACTGCTGCTCGCCGATGTCCGAGCCGTCGAATTCGTTGGTGAAGGGGCCGCCCATCTCGAAGTGGCGCAAGGTCAGGCCGCCGGACACCACGTCATTCAAGGGTCCGCTCAAGGAGGCGCTGACCAGGAATTGATCGTCCCCGGCGAGTTCCAGCTTGACCCGCCCGCTGAACGCATCCCCCGGCGAGCGGGTGATGATGTTGATGGCGCCTGAGTAGGTGTTGCGCCCGTAGAGTGCGCTTTGCGGCCCCTTGACCACCTCGACCCGCTGCACGTCGTTCAGGTCGTAATCGTCGATTGAGCCGGATATGTACACGCCGTCGATGAAATAGGAAACGCCCGAGTCGTTGAGGATGTTGGCCTGCCCGCGGATCACGGGCCGGTTGGCGCCCCTGGCGAACTCGGAGTCAAAGATCAGGCCGGCGGTGATCTTGGAGATGTCCGCCAAGCTGTCGAGGCCCCAATTCTCCATTTGCGCGGCGTTGATGGCGGTCACGGCCACGGGCGTTTCCTGCAGGCTTTCCTCCAGCTTTCTGGCGGTGACGATGATTTCCTCCATGAGGGCGCTTCCTCCTTCCCCCTCTTGGGCGAGGGCCGGCGGCAGGCCCAAAGCCGCCGTGAGGATTAGGATTGGAAGAGCGAATCCATTGCGTAACATGGCTGCCTCCTGTGCATCCACCGAAATCAAAAAATTGCATTGCAACCCATTTGCGCCATATTGACATATCATTGATACAATGTGCAAACCATTGTATGGGATCACCATCATTTGCGTCCTTGGCCCGGATGCGCCTGCGATAAGGGGGTTGGGCGGGCGCTCGGCAACGCAAGGAGGCTTTCATGAGCAGCGACATCCGCACCGACATGCCCGTTTTGGTTCGGCATGAGGGGGAATGGCAGGGGGAGTACATCCATGTAGCTCCGGACAACAGCTTGGTGGACCGCCACGCCTCGCGCTTGATCTGCACCTTCCCGGAGTCTGGGGACTACCCCTATTTTCAGCAGAACATCTACACTTGGAGCGACGGTCGCAAGGAGGTGCTGGACTTTCCCGCCCACTACCGGGACGGGCGCTTGTGGTGGGACAACGAGCGCATCGTCGGCTCCGCTTGGGAGATCGACGGGCGCACCATCATGCTGAACTGGTCGCGCAAGGACCTGCCGGGCAGCTACCTCTACGAGATGATTCAGATCAACGACGGCAACGACAAGCGCGCCCGCACCTGGCACTGGTTTGTCGATGACGAGCTCATTAGGCGCACCTGCATCAAGGAGATGCGCGTGGTCTGAGGCGGTGCGGCCTCCGCTGGCGGCAGTGGATTCAGCCGTCCGCCCCCGCCTTGGCGGGGCAAGCGCCAACGCCCCTGCGCACCTTGGGCGTGGATGGGCAGCGCCTCCCGTTGAGCGAAGGCGGCGCTAAGATCGAGCGAGTTGGCCGGGCAGGGCGTTGGTTTGGGTGGCAGTGGAAATGACAATAACGCCTGACGCAAAGGTCAAGGTTTGGGACTGGCCGCTCAGAATCTGGCACTGGGCTTTCGCCGCCTGCCTCTGCACCCTGCTGTACACCGGGCTGGCCGGGGAGATCGCCCTGTTGCAATGGCACATGCGCACTGGCGTGTTGCTGCTGGGGTTGCTGTTGTTTCGGCTGTTTTGGGGGTTTTGGGGCGGTGATCACGCCCGTTGGCCCGGCTACCGGGTGACGCCTAGGCAACTCCTCAGCCACTTTCGTGGCGGGCGCGTCGATGACCCGCACACCGCGCCGGGCCGGGCGCTGGCCTTGGCGGTCCTGATTCTGGCTACGGCGCAGGCGGGGACGGGGCTGTTCGCCAACGACGACATCTTCAATGAAGGCCCCTTGGCCCGCTACGTCAGCGATGGCCTTTCCGACCAGCTGACTTGGCTGCACCACCAGATCTTCATCGCCGTCATCGCCCTGGCCAGCATCCATCTGACCGCCCATGCGGTCTATGGCGCACGCCGCGACCCCACCCCCTTGGCCATGTTCACCGGGCGCAAGCGGACCGCCGTGGAACCGACGCCGGATTATTGGTGGCGGGCGCTGCTGACCGCCGCCCTAGCCGCCGCCATCGTCGGTCTCGGCGGCCTATGGCCGAATTAGCAACGCGAGGCGCACTCGGCGCAGCCAAGGCCGTAACCTGGGATGGCTAGAGCCTCGGGCGGCGTCTATTCCTCCACAAAGTCGTCGTGGCAGCCCTTGCAGGCTTGGCCCAGCGCCTGCACTGCGGCGCCGATGTCGCCGCCGGCCTTGGCCGCTTGGCGGAAGCCGGCGGCCGCATCCTGAAACGCCTGTAGGCGCTCCGCGAAGGCTTCCGGCTGCTCCCAAATGGCCGGCAGGGCGCCGCCGCCTTGGGACCCCTCCACGAACAGGGTGTCTGCGATGCCGGCCAGGTCGGCGATGGCGTTGGCGTGCAGCGCCATGTGCGCTTGATGCGGGACTTTCTGCTTCAGAATGTCCACCACCGCCTCCATGTGGCCGCCGATGGCCTCCATGTTGTGATGCCGGTAGTCGGCGACCCCTCCACCGTGCGCGAAACTGGCCGCCGTCAGCAGCAGCCCGCAGCCCAGTCCGGCGAGACGATGGGTTAAGCCAATCGGCAAAGAGGAACCAATGCGCATGAAGCACTCCTTGATCGGTTGATTGAAGGTGGCATTAAAACCTTCAAGGGGCTGCCTGACAAGCCCGAATGTCGGTCCAACGTCGTTCAGGGCCGGTCGAACGCAACCCCTAACGTCCCAGCCGGTAGCGCAGCTTGAGGGTGAACCGATCGATGACCGGCTCGGTCAACGCATCCCGGAACAGGCCGGAGAAGCTGTTGTGGATGCCGTCGTCCAGGTTGCTGCCCCGGTTATAGACCAGGAAAAGGTCGGAGAGCGGGCCGATCTCCCAACGGTAGCGCAGCTGCGCGATCATGCGCGATATGGTGAAGTCGTGGGTGGGGGCGCCGGCCGCCTTGTTGGCGGGGAGCAGCCGTCCGGGGCTTAGGGGAATGGCCCAGAAATCCCGTTCGTCGGCGCGAACGGCGATCCACTGCATGGTGAAGCGCAGGTGTTGTCGGGCGCTTAGGAAAAAGTCCAAGGCCATGGTCGGGCGCCATTCGGTGGCCGTAAAGGTGCTCATGTTGCGCTCCTCCTGATGCAGCAGCCAGCCGTTCCGGCGCAGGTACTCGGCGTCGAGTTCTAGGGAGAAACGGCCATTGGGCTTGTAGGTGAAGCCGCCGACAGCCCTGAAAGTGCGCCCGCCGAGGTGTTCGTTACGCCGCCCGATCTGGAAGCTGGCGCTTAACGGCTTGCCGGTGTCCGTGCCGAAGCCTAGTTCCGCGGTCCAACGCGAACGGATCTTGTAGGTGCCGTTGCCGAAACTGTTGCGATCATCCCATTGGGCCGGGAAGTGGCCTAGCTCCAAGCGCAGTTCGCTGACGTTGTGGAAAGTCCAGCCGTTGCGCAGAAAGATGGCCGAATGCACTCGTTGCCCGACGCCGTTCTCTTCGTAGGTTGCGAACAGGCTGGCGGTGCGGTTGCGCAGCCGCTTCAGGCCTTGGGAGCGGTTGAACCAGCCGCGGTAGGTGAGGCGGCGGTTGTCGTTGCGGCGCAGAAAGCCGAGGTCCGAGATGTCCAGCTGCTTGTCCGCATAGTCCACGGAAAGCCGGTGCCGCCATTCTCGGTTGGGAGTGTAGTTCAGATCCATGAAGCCGCCGTAACCCCGTTCCCCCGCCACCTGGCTGGCCATGAATTGGCCGTCCCAAGTGATCTTGCCGTTGCGGCTCAAGAGGTGGGCGTCCAGCCCGTGGACTACGGCGCTGCCATCCTCGTAGTTGGTCAGGGTGCCGAGGTAGCCGGCGGAAAGGCGCCCCTCGCCGCTGGCCTCATGCAGCAGGCGGACCACGCCGAACTGCCGCCCGTCCTGGGCCAAGCGGATGGGTCTCCCATCCCGCTCGGCGCGGCGGCGCACGTCGTCTTCAGCGGCGGCTAGCAGGCCGTAACGCCAGCCGCCTCGCTGGCCGGTGACCTTGGCGGCGCCCAGCAGGTCTGTGGGACGGCCCAATTCGGCTCCTTGTGCAGTGACCTCATCGGGCAGTTCGATGCGCGGCGGTCCGCCGATGCGCCGCGTGTTCACCATAGTGGTTGGCGTGGCGTGGAAGGTGGCGCGGGTGCGTCTGGCGCCGTTTCCGCCAGTGGCGAAGCCGGACCGGGAGCGGGGCGTGGTTGCGAAGACCTCTTGGCCCTCCAGAAAGAACAGTCGCTTTTCGGGAAAGTAAGTTTCAAAGGCGGTGAGATTCACCACCACGTCGTCGCTCTCCACGGCCCCGAAATCGGGGTTGGCGGTGGCGGTGACCTGGAAGTTGCTGGACGGGCGCCAGAACAGGTCCAGCCCGACACGGTAGCTGTCCTGCGCCCCAATGCCGTCGTAGTTGTAGCTGACGTGGGGGAAGAAATCCAGTTGCCGCCGCGGCTGCAGCTCGCCGAACTGCATGCTGCCGAGATCGGACATGAAACGAGCGGTGGTGAATGGGCGAGGCGGGGCGGACCAGCGTTCGGTCAAATAGGCCACCTTGCGGTTCACCCAAAAGCCCATGCGCCGCGGGCCGTCGGTCCTTGGCATGGCCATCATCGACCAAGGCAGAAACATCTCCAGGCTCCAGCCATCGGCGAGTTCGGCGGTGCCGTGCTGCCAAGGGCCGTCCCACTGGCTGGAGTAGCGGCGCTCCGGCGCCACCTTGCCGTCCATGACCGAGCCGCCGAGATTGACTGCGAACCAATAGCCGTAGTGGCCGACGCCGGAGGTGTCCAAGGTGATGCCGAAACCGTCCCGATTGATGAAGCGGTCCCGCCCGGTCAGCCGGGTGACAAGGGTTTCCGGCGGCTGCAACAACTTGGCGCCGACGTACAACCCTTGGTCCGTGTAAAAGTAATGCACCAGCGTGGCGTGGGCGGGTTCCGCCAATGTGTCTGGTGCGATCACCTTCATGTTGTCAAGGCCGGGCAGCTTGGCCCAAACCGGCTCGTCCAGCCGCCCGTCCACCACAACCGCCGCTTCCTGGTGCTCGAAGTGGGGCACGTCGATGTGCATGGCCTGCCCCCGCGCCACGCTGATGCCGGCCGCGGATGTCGCCGCCTCCTCAGCGGCGGGCAACGGCGAAGCGGTCAGCAAAATTAGTGCGCTGGCTAAACCGAAAGTTCGGCGCATGTGCTTGGGGGGAGTTGGAGCAATGAAGATGACCGCACAGCAATGCAAATTGACGCCTTTTCCGTTGCGCCGCTCCTACACAAGCATTGCAGTGTCGGCCGGGACTGCCCTCAACGCTTGAATTCCCCGATCACCGCCGAAATCGACGCCTTGGCGTCGCCGAACAGCATGCGGGTGTTTGCGCCGAAAAACAGGGGGTTATCGACCCCGGCGAAGCCGGAGGCCATGGAGCGCTTGAGGACGAACACGGTGCGGGCATGATCGACGTTGATGATGGGCATGCCGTAGATGGGGCTGTTTTCGTCCTGCCGGGCGGCGGGGTTCACCACGTCGTTGGCGCCGATGACCACGGCCACGTCGATATGCTCGATGCGCGGGTTGATGTCGTCCATCTCCACGAGCTGATCGTAGGGCACGTTGGCTTCGGCGAGCAGCACGTTCATGTGCCCCGGCATGCGCCCGGCCACCGGATGCACGGCGTAGCTGACCTCGGCGCCGTTTTTCTCCAGGATTTCGCCGAGTTCGCGCACCACATGCTGGGCTTGGGCCACGGCCATGCCGTAACCGGGCACGAAGGCCACCGAGGAGGCCGCCTCCAAGATGAGCTGCGCGTCTTCGGCGTTGATGGGCTTGACCTCCCCCTCCACCTTGCTGGCGGTCTTCACCGCGCCGAAGCCGGAGAACAGCACGTTGGCCAGGGAGCGGTTCATGGCCTTGCACATGATGTTGGTGAGGATGATGCCGGCCGCCCCGACCAAGGCGCCGGCGACGATCAGGATGTTGTTTTGGATGGCGAAGCCGGCGGCGCAGGCGGCTAGGCCGGAATAGGAGTTGAGCAGGGAGATCACCACCGGCATGTCGGCCCCGCCGATGGGGATGACGGCCATCACGCCGAACAGCAGGCTCAAGGCGATGACGGCGTACAAGTAGGGCGAGTCCAGCGCCGGCGCCAGCATGAACAGGGTGCCGCAGACCACCAAGGCGATGAGGATCAGGGCGTTCACCAGCCGTTGTGCGGCGAACACCAGAGCGCGGCTGGTCATCACCTCGGAGAGCTTGCCCCAGGCTATGATGCTGCCGGCCAGCGTCACCCCGCCGATCAGGATGGACAGCAGGATGCTGATGTGGATGAAGGCGGTGTTGCCGGGGTTGTACAGCGCCGCCCAGCCCACCAGCAGGCTGGCCACGCCGCCGGAGCCGTTGAACAGGGCCACCATCTCCGGCATGGCGGTCATGGCCACCCGCTGCGCCGCCAAGGCGCCGATCAGCGCCCCGACGATGGCGGCGACGGCCATCCACTGAAACTCCAGGACGCCTTGGGAGAACAGGGTGACCACCACGGCGATGAGCATCCCCACTGCCGAGAGCAGGTTGCCGCGCACCGCCGTGGCCGGGGAGCTGAGCTGCTTCAGGCCGAAGACGAACAGCGCCGCGGCGACGATGTAAAAGACGTTGATGAGCTCCTGGCTCACGCCGGCGCCTCCGGCTGACGCGGGCTTTCCTTCTTCTTGAACATGCCCAGCATTCGGTTGGTCACCAAATAGCCGCCCACCACGTTGATGGTGGCGAAGGTCACCGCCACCGCCCCCAAGAGGGAGGCCACTGCGTCCATGCCGGACCCGGCGGAAGTCAGCGCCCCCACCAGGGTGATGCCGGAGATGGCGTTGGCGCCGGACATCAAGGGCGTATGCAGAGTGGCCGGCACCTTGGAGATCAGTTCAAAGCCCAGGAAGATGGACAGCATCAACACAAAGGCGAGATAGACCGCTTCCATAGATTCGGCTCCGTCAGAGGTCCTTGATGGCGTTGTGGACGATTGCGCCGCCCCGGGTGAGCACGCAGCCGGCGGCGATTTCATTGTCCGGGTCCAAGTTCAGGACGCCGGCTTCGGCGTCCCAGAACTCGTCCAGCAGGTTCACCAAGTTGGCGGAGTACATATCGCTGGCGTGGCGGCACACCTCGGAGGGCAGGTTGCCCAGGCCGACGATCCGCACGCCTTCCACTGCGACCACTTCGTTCTGCACCGATCCCTCGATGTTGCCGCCGCTCTCCACCGCCATATCGACGACGACGCTGCCGGCGGCCATGCCGGCGATCATGTCGCGGCTGACGATGCGCGGCGCCGGACGGCCGAACACTTGGGCGGTGGTGATGACCACATCGGATTGGGCGATCACCCGCTTCTGGCCTTCCTTTTGCCGCTGCAGTTGCTCCGCCGTCAGCTCCTTGGCGTAGCCCTGCTCGGTTTGGCCGATTTCGCCGAGATCGATTTCCACGAACTTGGCGCCCAGGGAGCGCACCTGCTCCGCCACTACGGGGCGGGTGTCGAAGGCTTCCACCCGGGCGCCGAGGCGCTTGGCGGTGGCGATGGCCTGCAAGCCGGCCACCCCGGCGCCGATGACGAACACCCGACTGGGGGCGATGGTGCCGGCAGGGGTCATCATCATGGGGAATATCTTGCGGCTGTGGCTGGCCGCCAGGATCACGGTGACGTATCCCGCGAGGCTGGCTTGGGAGGACAGCGCATCCATCTTCTGCGCCTTGGTGGTGCGCGGGATCATCTCCATGGAGATGGCGGTGACGCCTTGAGCGGCGAGACCGGCGACCAACTCCTTCTCCTTGAAGGGGTCGAGGAAACTGACGTGAACCGCACCAGCCGGCAGCAACGCGACGGCTTCGGCACTCGGCTTGCGCACCCGCAGCACGATGTCCGCAGCCCTGAGCAACGGTGCCGCGTCGGCCTGTATTTCCGCCCCGACCGCGGCGTAGTCCGCATCGAGATAGCCGGCGGCGGCGCCGAGGCCGGCCTCCACCGTGATGTCAAAGCCCAGCGCCTTCAATTTCTTCACGCCGGCCGGCGTCAACGCGGTGCGCAGTTCGCCCGGCCAGGTTTCCTTGGGTGCGCCAATCCGCATGAGTGCTGTTCCCCACGCGCCGCTGCCGAGGTGGGCGGCGCAGGTGTGGCACTCTACAAGAGAAGACGAGGAATGCAAAACCCGTTGGCGACGGTATTCGCGAAACCGACCAAGGATCCGGTAAAAACCTTTGATTTCGGTACTTGAAGCGGTACTATGCCAATCTCGATTTCGGTGCGACATGCGGGCCAAGCATCGTAAAACCCTGAAGCGCGTCTGCGCCAGGCCGACGCCCCCGGACATCCGCTGGGACGACCTTGAGGCGATGCTGCGGGCTAGCGGGGTGGATGTGGTCATGCGTTCCGGGTCTCGGGTCGGGTTGGTGAAGGATGGGGAGAGAACGGTGGTTCATCGGCCGCATCCAGCGCCGCTGGTGAGCCGTGAGACCATTCGGGACATTGCCGCTTTCTTGAAGGCGGCGGGGGTGCAGCCATGATGGAACACAAGGGATATATGGCGGCGGTGGAGTTTGACGACTCCGCCGACGTCCTGCACGGGCGGGTTGTGAACAGCGGCCCCTATCCCATCGCCACCTTTGAGGCGACGGACGCCAAGCAACTTCGCCGTGAGTTTGAGCACTCCATAGACGAGTACCTCGCTTGGTGCAAGGAGGACGGCGTTGAACCGAAAAAACCCTTCTCCGGCAAACTGAACCTGCGCCTTGGCTCCGAACTGCATGGGGCAGTTGCCGCAGCGGCGGTGGCCAATGGCGTCAGCATCAATTCGTGGATTGTGGAAGCGCTGCGGCGGACCGCGGGATCGTTTTCCGGAGGGAAGCCGGGCCAGTGAGCCAGAGCAAAATCACCAACGCTTCGGCCTTGGTCGCCGTTTTGGTCGCCTTTGCGGTGGGGGTGCTGGCTTCCTTGGCCATTCGCCCGCCGGGTGGTGCCGGGCCGGGCAGCGAAGCGGTTGTAGGGCGGGACAATGGGGGGGAGGAAGCGCGCATCCGTTGGCGCCTGCCGCTCTCGTTTCAGACCACCATGCCGGTGCTGGGCGACAACCCCATCTACGTGGCCGACACGCTTCGCTCCGCTTCATCCGGCGCCGTCGATATCCGCATCTTTGAGCCGGGCGAGGTGGTGCCGGCCTTGGGCATCACGGAGGCGGTGAGCGAGGGCAAGGTGGAGGCCGGCTACACTTGGTTGGGCTACGACCAAGGGCGCACGCCGGCGTCGGCGCTGCTTGGCGCTGTGCCCTTCGGCATGGTGCCTTGGGAGTTCGCCGCTTGGTGGTTTGAGGCCGGCGGCCGCATACTCGGCGAGGCGCTGTACGCCAAGCAGAATGTCCACATCATCTTCTGCGGCGTCACCGGGCCGGAGACCGCCGGCTGGTTTCGCCAGCCGGTGAATAGCCTGGACGACGTGCATGGGCTGAAGATCCGTTTCGCCGGCATCGGCGGCAAGGTGATGGAGCGCGTGGGCGCCTCCGTGACCATGCTGCCCGGCGGCGAAATCTTCCAAGCCTTGGACAAGGGCGCCATCGACGCCACGGAGTACGCCCTGCCCGTCGTCGATGCGGCCTTGGGCTTCAACCGGGTGGCGCCGTACAACTACTATCCGGGCTGGCATCAGCCGGCCACTTCCAGCCATTTGATTGTCAACTTGGACGTCTGGCGCGGTGTGGCGGAAGCGGACCGAAAGCTTATCGAAGCCGTCTGTACGGCGGGAGTGCTGCGCAACTTGGCCCGTAGTGAGGCCCTGCAAGGCGACGTCATCGCCGGCTTCCCGGAGGTGGGCGTGCAGGCCCGCACGCTGCCGAAGGAGGTGCTGCGCGAACTGCAGCGGGCCACCGATGAGGTGCTTGCGGAAGAGATGGCCAAGAACGGGGATTTCGCCGCCATCCTGGATTCCCAACGGCGCTTCCGCAGCAGTTACGCCCACTGGAAGACCTTGGCCTACCTGCCGCCGGACTTCTAGTGCGTGCTGTGGCGGTTGCCTTGAACCGGGACGGCGCCAGCCGGTTTCGCTGGTGCGGGGCGATTTGCCGAGGCGGTCATTGTTCTTGATGGAGGCGCGGCTTGCATGGGTGTGGCGGTTGGCTGAGTGGCGCCCGCCGAGGTTGGGGCGGTGATGGTCGTGATTGCGGGGGTGCTGCGCCGACGGTTGCTCCTGCACATTGGCGCTTGTTGCGGCCTCGTCCTGGCAGCGCTGGTCATGGGCGGCTGCGCCACCTCGGGCAGCCCTCAGGTTGTGGAGCGTTCCGGTGGTGCAGGGCAGGCAGCGGCTTCCCCCAGCCGGCCGCGGCGGGAGACTGCTCCGCTTCGGGGCAGCACCTACACCGTCAAGCGCGGCGACACGCTATACGCCATCAGCCGGCGTACCGGGACCAAGGTGGCGATCTTGGCCCGCCTGAACGGCTTGAGCCCGCCTTACCACATATATCCCGGCATGAAGCTGCGCCTGAAGGGGCAGGTCGCCGCAAGCAGGCCGACCCCCCGGAAAGCCCCGGCGGCGAAGCCGGCGCCTGCCCAGCAGCGCAGGGGGACCAGCCAGGCCGGCGGCCTGACTTGGCGTTGGCCCACCACGGGCCAAGTGGTGCAGGAGTATGGCGGCGTGAACAAGGGCTTGGACTTCTCCGTGCCGGTGGGCGCCAAGGTGCAGGCGGCCGGGTCCGGCGAAGTGGTCTATGCGGGGTCCGGACTGGCCGGCTACCAAAGTCTGGTGATCGTTCGGCACAATGCGCAGTACCTGTCCGCCTACAGCGTCAACCAGTCTTTGGCCGTGCGGGAGGGGCAATCGATCAAGGCCGGTCACACCATCGCCGTCATCAGAGGCGGCCGGGCCAAGGCGCAAGCCCTGCACTTCGAGATCCGCAGGAACGGCCAGCCGGTCAGCCCTAGGGCCGTGCTGCGCTAGGGCTTGTCGTCAGGGTCTGTTGGCGGAACTGTGGCTTGACCGACACCTTGGTTGGTTGCCGGGACAGGACACTAGCTGGTGGGCGCGGGCGCCATTCCTCACCTTACTCCTCAAGCAGGTGGCGCTTCTCCCCAATCTCCCGCCAGTCGTCGGAGTCCGGCGGCGGGTCCTTCTGCTCCGTGATATTGGGCCACGCCTCCGCCAAGCGTTGGTTGAGCTCTAGAAACTCCTGCTGGTCCTCCGGCAGCTCGTCCTCGGAAAAAATAGCCTCCACCGGGCATTCCGGCTCGCAGAGGGCGCAGTCGATGCACTCATCCGGGTGAATGACCAGCATGTTCGGGCCTTCATAGAAGCAGTCAACGGGGCAGACTTCCACGCAGTCGGTCAGCTTGCACTTGATGCAGGCTTCGCCCACCACAAAGGTCATGGATTGCTCCTTCCAACTTGGAAAGAGCGGAATTTTACCGCCGTTTGGGGATGTACACACCCCCTTGCATGATCAATCGGAATTCCCTTGCGGATGCTCCCCGGAATCGGATCGCAGCGCGATGAACAACGCGACGGTCATCGCCACCGCTATGGCCACCACCGGCAGGGACACCACCAGCACCGCGGACTGCACGGCGCGCAGGCCGCCCACCGCCATGAGGGCGAGGGGCAATACAACCAGCGCGAATGCCCAGAATACCCGGTGCCAGCGTGCCGGGTTGGTGCCGGCGGGCAAGTGCCGTGTGGCGGCGGCGGCGATGGAGTAGGACGCGGAGTCGTAGGTGGTGGCGACGAAGATGAATGCCATGACGATGAAGGCGATCAACGGCAGGG
Organism: uncultured Pseudomonadales bacterium; assembly: GCA_958296025.1. Classification (GTDB taxonomy): domain Bacteria; phylum Pseudomonadota; class Gammaproteobacteria; order Pseudomonadales; family Azotimanducaceae; genus Azophilus. The sequence goes on along the minus strand of OY282430.1, from coordinate 2,271,553 downwards.
GTTGCCAAGGGAGCGCCTGGATGATCCCGGCGATGGCGGTGTCGGCTTGGCCGGAGGCGACCAGATCGCGCACGGGGACGATGCCTTGCAAGTCCATCCACATGGCCGTGTTGCCGAGCGCGATATAGAACAGCGCGCAGCCCAGCGTACCGAAACCGACCATGCCGAATATGAGTTGCCGCAAGGTGCGGCCGCGGGAGATGCGGGTGACGAAGAGCCCCATAAAGGGGCCGTAGGCCAGCCACCAGGCCCAGTAGAAAATACTCCAGTCCTCGACGAAACCGGTGTTCAGGATTGGGTCTGTCCAGGTGTTCAGGCGGATGAATTCCTGGGTCATCAAGCCCAGGCTGTTGGTGCCCAGCTTTAGGGAAAAGAGGGTCGGGCCGGCCAACAGGACGAAGGCGGCGAACAGGCCGGCCAGGGCAACGTTGACGTCGCTGAAGCGCTTGATGCCCTTGTCTAGCCCCATATAAACGCTGAATGCAAACATGAGCACGGCGATGAATGCCGTTATCACATCCGTGGCCCCGGACTCGGCGATGTCGAGCAGAGCGCTGGCGCAAGCCCCGATCATGGGGGTTGCCAGCCCGAGGGAGGTGCCCGCGCCGCCGACTAAGGCGATGATGAAGACGAAATCCACCGCACGGCCGAGCGGCCGTTGGGCGATATCGTCGCCCGCGAGCCCGGCCAGCGATGTGGACAGGCGCAAATGCGGGATGTTGCGCTGATAGTAGGGATAGGCGATGGCGACCGCCGGCAGGCAGTAGAGGCACCAGGCCGAGAAGCCCCAGTGGAAGATGCCGTAGGTGGCCGCCCATTCCCGCGCCTCGGCGGATTCCGAGTCGAGGCCGAAGGGCGGGCTCTCCAGATAGTAGGCCCACTCGATCGGCGCCCAATACAAAAGCCCCGCGCCGATGCCGGCGCAGAACAGCATACCCATCCATGACAGCGTGGAATAGGTGGGGCGGGCCTGTGCGCCGCCCAGGCGACGGTGACCGTACTTGCCGAGCGCCAGCACGCCCAGCACCAGGGCCGCGGCCAGGGTGATCCATTGGTAGATCAGGCCAAAGTTGCCGGCGATGAAATCGTAAATGACGGTGACGGCCTGCGACGCCCGCTCCGGCGCCAGGACGATGGGAATGCAGGCGGCGGCAATCAGTGTGGCGGAGGCGCCGAACAGTACCTTGTCGATTTGTGGGTTGGCTTGCATATCTCACCAGTTGGTTGAGCGGGCTCAAGGCTGCTTGATCGTTTGGTGGGCGGTGCGGGCATCCCAGAACTCCAGGGCCCAGCGTAGGTCTCCAGTTCAGAGCGCCCGAAGTGCCGGGGCGTGCAGCCGGCGAACTCCAGCGCGGGGAGCGGCGGCGCGGGCCCGGAATCCCTCGCCTGCCGGTCGATCCGTTGGCCCGGCCCATCGGATGCCGTGCTGGTCACTGGTTGTGCGCTGTCCACGCATCGATTCTAGCGCGGCGGGGCAACCGGGCGCCATGATCGCGTCATTGCGTGGCAATGGGCGTTAGCCTCTTGGGCGAAGGGAATTGACTAAAAAACTCAGTTTGACCAATTGGTCAAACCCTGTTATTTATTCAACCCTACATTCAACCCATAAGTGCAACACTTCCTTCGTCAAGGATAGCATCCCGGAACGCCTCCTTGGGGGTTCGGTAGTTCAAGCATTTCCGCGGGCGGTTGTTGAGCTTGTCGATGGCGGATCGGACCTGCTCCGGGCGCACCTGTGACAGCGGCATGGACTTGGGGAAGTATTGCCGAAGCAGGCCGTTGCCGTTCTCGTTCGTGCCGCGCTCGCAGCTCCGATAGGGCGTGGCGAAGTAATCCTCGCAGGCCAGCGCCCGCGCCACCCGGACATGGTCGCTGAACTCCCGCCCGTTGTCGTAGGTGATGGTGCGGACCCATTGGGCGATGGGCGAGAGCAGATGCAGCAGGGCATTCGCCGTCTCCAGCTTGGTCTTGCGCATGACCGGATGCGCCAGCATGAACCGGGTCTTGCGCTCCGCCAGCGTCACCAGAGCGCCGCGATGTCCTTTGCCGATCACTGTGTCGGCCTCCCAATCACCCAGCCGGGAGCGCTCGTCCACGACGGACGGACGCTCCGATATGTCCGTGCGGCAAGGGATCCGCCCCCGAAAGTCGTTCTTGCCGTAGCGCTTGCGGCGTTTCCTGTGCGAATGGCGCAGGAAGCGGTGAAGACCTCCGCCGTTGGCCTTGTCCAGCCAGATGCGGCGGTAGATGGCCTCGTGCGACACCGCCGGCATTCCCTCGGCCTTCATCCGCCCGCTGACCTGCTCCGGGCTCCAGCCGTCCGACAGGCGGGCGTCCACGAAAGCCGCCGCCTCCGGCGTCATCCTGACGCATTTGGGCTTGGCCTTGAGGCGCTCCCGCGCCTTGCGGTCCGCCTGCTGGTGGCGATAGCCTCGCTGTCCGGCGTTGCGCCTCAACTCGCGGCTGACGGTGCTGTGGCAGCGCCCCATGCCAGCCGCAATGCTGCGCATGGAGCGGCCCTCCTTGCGCAACGCTTCAATGTGGTATCGTTCCTCTTGGGCCAAGTGGGCGTAGCCTTGCATCTGCAACTCCTGGGTTTTTGATCGGGCCAAGGATGATGTTACCCCGCTTGGCCCAACAAACTAGGTGTTGCACTTGTGGGTTGAATCTAGGAACCAATGAAAGCACCCACTGAACAAGAAGCGATCTGCGAGACCATTGAGCGTCTTGCCAAACTGACTGACACGGGCTGCCAAAAACTCCCTTTGCAGCCGGGCAGCTCGGTGGATGCCCTTCCCCCGGTTCCCCAATTTTCCCCTTGGTGGTGACACCGTCTATCTACATGAGTGCGTTGGCATGGGCGGTTCGGAATTAAGTCTGCCACCCCGCTTGGCTCGTCCGCTCGCCCTCATTATGTCGCGGGCCTTTTTGTCCAAGCGGGTCGAGGACATGCCAGCGCCCATCGCCAAGCAAAGGAATGATAGCGGTGGGGGCCTTTCGCCATGACATCCACGGTGCCTCCGCCCTTGAAGCGCGGCATCCGTCGCGACGTCTTGCTGCCTTTGACGCAGTTCGACCGTCACAGTCTGAAGCGGCGTCCACCCCACGTCACCTCGGCGTTGGCCGACGGCTACCTAGACCTTGTGCTAGCCAAGGCGTGCGCTGGGCTGCGGCGCGACCTGCGCGTGGGTGGCGCGAACATGCGCCGAGCGTTCATGTCGGGCCAGTTCAGCGGCAGCGCCCACAGATGTTGGGCTTGGGCCTATTCCGGACTGAAGGATCGCCAAATCCCGGAGCTGCACGCCGTTTGCGCATTGACGATCTACGAACTGGTGAGAGGCATGCGGACGGTGTTCGGAGAGTGCGCAGGGGGACTGGCCGGCTATCTGAACCAATGGGCAAGGGACCCGGAAATGGCCATGCCAACTTGCGAGGATCTGTTCGTCGGTTGCCCCATTGACGCCGCGCCGGCGGCGGCCCTGTCCATGCGGCCAAGGCACCCGGACAGGCGGGACCGCCCAGCGGACGGCACCTGCCGGCCCTACTCCATCCTGCGGCTCGGCGACCTAAATTACGTCCTCGACACCGAACAATTGAACGCCCGGCAACAGAGCGGCCCGTCATTCCCTAAACCCGCGGCTCGAACGGGGCGGAAAATGACAACACCACGAAATCAGCCAAGGCAATGAAACCGTCACTCTATGGAGTTGGTCGTTCCCAATAATGGCATCGGCGCGGCGTTTCCGGCCGCTACGGGCGAAGTACGCGACCACTTCGCAGAGCAACAATCACACAAAGCATATTCGCCAGTCCGTTGCCAGAAAGTCTCTAGGCGATGGATGAGGCACCCGCACGACGGCGGGCCGCGGCGGCGGACAGGTTGTCGCACTTCGGCCCGCCGTGTGCCTTGGCGCGTTCGATCAGGCGCCGCAGCGCTTCGGCAAGGTCCTCCGCTTGGAGCACGGCTTCCAAGTCGGCGTCCGCCACGTTCTCCCAGACGCCGTCACTGGCCAGCAGGAAGCCGTCCCCAACCGCGCTCTCCTTGCCGCTGATTTCAGCTTGCGGCGGCTGCTCGCCGCCAAGGGCCTCGTACAGCCGGTTCTTGTCGGGATGGGTCTTCATCTCCTCCTCAGTGATTCGACCTTGCAGGCGCATCAACTCCACGATGGAATGGTCAATCGTGCGCTCGGCAAGACGACCATCGGCGAAGCGGTGCAAGCGGCTGTCCCCAACATGCGCCCAAGCGGTGGCAACGGGGTCGATGTAGAGCAGCACACAGGTGCTGTGCGGCTTCAAGCCTCGCTCCGCGCCCAAGGCGTTGATGCGCTCATGGGCGCCGGCCACCATGCGGGCCAACAGGCCGGCGGGGTCGCTAGCTAGGGCGCCGCCAAGCGTTTGGAGCTCATCAGACGCCGCATCAATGACCGCTTGCGCCGCCAAAGCGCCGCCTTCATGGCCGCCCATGCCGTCGGCGAGGACCAGCAGTTGAGCACTGCCGCCGCCTTCGATAACCTGCACACGATCCTGCTGATCTTCGCGCCCGCCGATGTCAGCGAGGCAGGCGGTTTCCCAAAGCAGCACGAAGGCAACCCCTGCCTAGCCGGCGATGGTCGCCAAGTTCAGCACAGTGGCCTCGTCACCGCCCGACCAAGAAGGGCGGACGATCCAGCCTACACTTGCCCCAAGCAAAAGGGTGCCACCCAATTGGTGGCCAGAGGGGAGGGCTTGCTTGTGGTTTGAGTGGCTCATGCCCGGCGCTTTCGGGAGGGGACAGTAATGATCTACAAAAGCCTCGCTAAATGGAAGCGGCTGGCTACAGTGGCAGAACATGGGCGTTTTGAGCTTTGCGCTGCGTCAGCCAAGCGCGGCGCTGGTTCCGGCAGCGGCTTTGAGGCTAGGAGTTGCGGCGGTGATGCTGGCGCCGCTTGGCGGGTCCATCTATTGACCTTTGGCCAGTGATGGAGTCCAATTGCCACACCACTGAGATGAAGCTGCTGCAGAAAGCGCCATGGCGAAGGCCGAGATGGACTGGGTGAAACTGCTCTCATCCGAGCGGAGGAAGCACCTGCACGGCAGTGGGGAGTCCATTGGAACAGGCATTGGGCGAGAGGAAATCGAAAGGGATTACGACAGGGTCCTGTTCGCTGCGCCCACACGCCGCCTCGCGGACAAGACCCAAGTTTTCCCAATGGAAATAAACGACTCCGTCCGCACACGGCTGACGCATTCCCACGAGGTCAGCAATCTTGCCCGCAGCATCGGCGTCAGACTTGTGTACGACCACCGTGATGAGGTGTTTGGCCAAGACGCTGACAGGCTAAAAGTTGAGCGCAGGGTCCCTGCGCTACTCGCCGCTGTCGGCCTTGCTCACGATCTCGGCAATCCTCCTTTCGGCCACCAAGGGGAGCAAACGATTAAGCGATGGTTTGAGGACAAACAGAATTCCAACAAGGATTTCAAAAATTGTCCCGACTTCGCTGATTTTTCCGGGTTCGACGGCAACTGTCAAACATTCCGACTTTTGACAAAACTGCAAATACTAAATGACAAGTTTGGCCTGAACCTCACCTGCGCAACCTTGGCGGCGCTGATGAAATATCCCGTGTTCTCAAAGGACAAGAAAGGGTTCAATAAGTTTGGTTTATTTCGCTCCGAACAGGATGTCGCAGAGGAAGTTTGGAACCAGACCGGTCTTGCGGAAGGCATACGGCATCCTCTGGTATATGTTATGGAGGCCTGTGATGACATTGCCTATTCCGTAATAGACGCCGAGGATACGGTGAAGAAGGGGTACGCTTCGTTTGTCGATCTAATCGATTTCTTGCGATCCGGGGAAAACTGCCAGGATGCAAAGATCAAGGAGGTAATTAAGGCGGTTCTTAAGAAAAGTGAGGAGTTCAAACGCGAACAGCTAAGCCCAGGCGAACTCAACGAACTGTCAATGCAGATGTTCAGAGTGAAGGCAATTGCAGTGATGGTTGAGAGCGCTACAATCACCTTTGTTCAAAAGGTCGGCTGCATGCTAGCGGGTCGGGTTGAAACCGATTTCGAGATTATCAAAAACTCAGAGGCCGCCAGCCTGTGCAGTCGCCTTAAGGTATTCGGCAAGAGTTACGGACGCCGTCATCCGGATGTCCTTCGCCTTGAATTGAAAGGGGACAACTATATTGGTTTCGTTATGGACGCACTTTGGAGAGGCATAGACCGCCAGGACGCCGATCCTTTCGCAAGTTATGCGCGTGGGAAAATCTCGGAAAACTACAGGAGAGTCTATGAAAGCAGCAATGAGGCAATCTCTGATAAAATGCATCTACTATGCGACCAAATTTCAGGCATGACAGAAAGCTATTTGGCCTCGGTTCACGATGAACTTTTGAAATTCGTCGTTGCCGAGAACACCAGATCCATGATCGCGTCATCATTCCCCAAGCCACCTAACCTGAAGAGAGAATGATGCCTCTTGCCGAGAGCCCCAATTGCCTCACCAAGAAGGTAAAATACTTTCTTTCAAGGGAAAGTCACAGGGATGCCTGTCTATTGCGCCTTTTAGATGAATTGCCCTCCGTTTCTCCGGCATATTTGTTTGGTGGGATTATTCGGGACATTGCGCTATTCGGAAATAGGGAACCTCTCAAATCCGATATCGACATCGTATGTGATGGTCAGGAAAGCCAGCTGAGGAGTTTCCTGGAGGGATTTTCCACTAAAGAACCTTTTCGGCAAAACAAGTTCGACGGTTTCAGGATCAAAACCGAAAATTGGTCAATTGACATATGGCCCGCAAAAAACACATGGGCCTTCAAGCAGGGTATTCGGACATACAAGGGCATTCAATCCTTGCTCGAAACGACCATAACGAATTGGGAAAGCATTCTGTTTCCATTACATGGCGGTCCACTGATATATCGGGAAGGTTATTTTGACGATGTTCTTAGAGGCTACTTGGACGTGGTTTTGGTTGAAAACCCTAACCCGATTGGGATGTACGTGAAAATCATCAGGTCGTATGCTGATAAGGGCGCGTCCGAGTTTTCACGCCGAGCAGTGGAGGTATTGCGTAAGGCGGTATCAGAGCACTCATTTGAAGAATTTTCCTCCTACGAGAAGGCCCATTATGCGAATTTCTACATCAGCAAGAGCATCTATAATCAGATCATGAAACTCAGCGATCGTGGCGTCGTTGGCCCAATTAGGTTAGCTAAAGCTAACGAGACACTGCCCCTATTCCCTATTTTGGGAACTCGCTGATCTGCCCGCAGTGATCGTTTCCCCCAGGGATTCGACTTACGCCACACGATGCCAATCAAGTTCATAGCGTAATTTCCAATTCATTTTCTACTAAGCGCAGCGGGCCAGCGTTTTCATTTACCTGCGTGTCCGATGACTAAAACCCCATTCGCCCGCAAGCTGCAGTATGCCACCTCCAGAGTAGATTAGCGGGCGATATCCGCAAAGTTTGGCACGGCGTCCTAGTCATTGCCCTAATCCCCTATTAAGGGTCTGGTGGATGGAGTTTGAGGGAATTTGGCGGCGATCCGGTCTGACGTCAAGGTCTGGCGGGGCGTTTGCGCCGGGTTTTGGTATTTGTTTGGGGGCTGTGAAGCGGTGGGGGGGCTTGGCGGGAGGGGTGTTTTTCGGCCATTGGGCCGAAGGGCGTCCCGCCTTGGGTCGTTCAGGCGAGTTTCGCCGGGGGTTCGGGTTGGGTTCGCCGGGCGCTGCGGTGCCGTCAGGGCCAAGGCGGACCAGCCCCCGAAGCCGGTCAAACGGACGTCCGTGAACTCGTGATCAACCTTCAGCGGGCGGGGTGTTATGCTTGCCATCGGCGCACCTGCAGGGTGGTTTTTGTGCGACCGGCGTTTTGCCGGAAAAACCCTTGCACGGTGCGCCTTTCAAAGCACTTCAACGATTTCTTCAGCGGGGATCAGGGTGGTTGCCGCTAACGCCACCTTGCAAGTGAAAGCCAGCGTACCTTTCCGACACGACTATGAGGGATGATCCCGTCGAACTTCGGCCTCGGCCACCATTCGCCAAGATTTACCACAGAGCATCCACTTGGCAGCAGCGCCAACCGGGTTTTCGACGGGCAGGACTCGGCAACTGTCACCCGTCTTCTCCACGACATATAGATACCAAGCCGCATTTCCTTCATCCAACGTCTTGAATGCCGTGCGTACTTGCGCTCTGCTGAGCTCCACAACCTCTTCCTCTTCCCACGGACGGCCCTTGCCTTTCACCTCAATTAGGCGGACTTCCTGCGTCTTGGGATCTGTGCTGCAAATATCCCACCCTTTCTGATGGGGATCGCCAAGTTCTGGATCTCGACCAGCCTCTCTTTCGTATTTCATCGCAGCTTCGCGATATTCTTCGTCGCCAATGCCTGCACCCAAATTATCGTCTATCTCCGTGGCCTCGCTTGCAAGGTCTCCCTGGTCTGATGGAACGACCTCGCCTTTCAAAGAGTTCTTCAGCTTCTCCGCAAGGCCATTCGATTGGGCAAGAGCCCTATCCCTAGTAAAAGAGCCTCCTGTTGAATTTGCTTCGCCATCCCCACCTTCCGCACCGGCTGCGCTCTCGGCATTCGATCCTAGTTGGACCATGGCCGGCAGTTTGAAGTCCGGGGTGAACGAGCGGCGGAATTTGTCGGCTGCCAAATTGAAGTCTTCCATATTGTCGATAGCTCCCAACATTCCGGCGAGGTCCGCCGCAAGCTCCGCCCGCTGGCCAAAGGAGAAATGACGGAGGAGCTCCTTGGCGGCGTCGGAGGCGAATTGAACGGGCCGGCCCGCTACGGTCAACGTTTCGTTTTGCAGGCGCGCATCCACCGGCACCTGTTCGGCGGGAGTTTCTCCCGCTCTGACTTCAAGCACGAGCTCACGAACGCGAGCCAGTTTCAATGCCATTCCAGTTTCTACTTCCGTCCCCCCGGTCTCCCACTGCTCCCGCCCACGAACCCGTTGGAGAAGCCGGCAGATGAGGTCGAATCTGGAGATGCAATCTTTCTCCACAGGCAGCAGTTCGTCTTGGCCGCGCCATTTCATCTCGATGGAATTCGACAGCAATCCCAGGTTAAGCGCTTTCGCCGTGCGAAGCTGATCGGGTTGGGAATTGCCAAGGTGTCCGCCGGTGGCGGTTCGCAACTGCATGTTCTCGGGAAGGAAGCGTCGATCGTTAATGTCGTCGAAGTAGATGTCGTCGGCTTCTATCAAGACGACCCACTCCTGATCTGCGAAGACAGCCGCCTCGTGTAGGGCTACTCGCCATTGCTTGGCGAGCGAATCATCTTCGGCGCAATCTTCCAAGCAGTAGGCGTAGGCTGTCGGCAACAGGTCACGCACGTCGCTCGCCAACCCTTCAGGCGGCGATTGCGCACGTCTCCAGACATCCTTGATATAGGCCAGCGCCTGACTTCCCGTCGTCGTGTCCGCTAACTCGTGGGGGAAGTCGGCATGATCCAACTCGCTACGCAGTACCTCGTTAATCTGATCTAGTGGGACGATCCAGCCTCCCAATGCGCCGCGCGCACCCGACCGTCCACCCGCTCGTCGCACGACCCGGTCGAGCGGAACACGATGATTATCGTCAGAGGGCACTGTCAGTTCTCGCAGGACTTGCTCGAATTGACGCCGGTCCTCGTCCTTGGCCACGTCTTCGCGACATTCACGGAGAAGGTGGGCAAGTTCTTCCACATCAAGTCGCGTACCGGTCGCCGCGAGTTTGCGCATCGCAGTGGCTTCGGGAATCGCCCCACCGAATTTCACGCCTTCCTGGTCGAGTATGCGCAGAAGATCGGGGGATAGTTCCGCGGCAGGCGCATCCTCTCTACTTGGGTCGGGTTTGGGGAGGACGTCTTTCGGGCGTCTGAGCTCTCCATCCTTGCAAGGCACCCAAGGGAGTTCAATTAACTTGACTACCCAAGCGCTCGGCGATCCGCACCGATAGTAGGGCTGGCGATAGCGCCATTCTGCCTTCCGTTTGCCCTTGCCTTGCAGTGCATTGCAGCCGTCCTCAAGCCAAGCGGCGAATGCCTTCCGTATTTCTTTGGGCGCATCTGCGCCGGGAAGATTAGCCTCGATATCGAAGTCCAAAAGCTGATAACCACGGTCGTTGGATGCGCTGATCTCGGAAACCATCAGACCGAGAAACTCCGCAACACGCTCAGGCCGCCATCGGCGAGCATGGTCCCCCATCTCTCGTACTTCCAGCTTGCCTTTGACGCCGGCCTGCTCAAAGAACCTGCGCCACTCACGCGCACTTGCGTTCTGGGGGTCGTGTTCCATGTAGTCCGTTGAGACTACGGACATGTTCGGAAACAGATGTAGCCGGCTTTGTCGAGGCTCGACATAGGGAGCGGCAAGTAGGGCCTCGTTGGTTGGAATGCCCAACGGTCCGTTGTCCGACTCGACGAGCACACGGGTTAGCAGGTCGGGACGATTACGGTGCCTTGCCCAACGTCCTAGCGGCACAAGTACCGACCAGTCGGGGGGCGTCAATGATGCCAAGTCTTTTAGGGCGTCCCCAACAACCTCGCGGAGACTCATGTGTCGACCGTGGTGCTCAATCCACTTCTTGGTCCGTGAAAAAGGTTCTATTCCCCCGATCTCGTTCTCAGCCCCTCTACGGATTGCTTCAATCCATCTATTCGGCAGACGGTTTGCGTCCAGGATAAACGGCTGCAAGAACTCATGTACCGCCTTCCCCCCCGGTTCACGTTCAGAAGGAAAGGGCTCGTCGAAGAACACAATCTGGTCCGCCGGAAGCCACTGTCCAGCGACAGTTCGGATGCAACGGAGATCGGCATTCACCCATGCGTCCTCATCAGTCAGCTTGGCGACGGCGGCCCAAATTCGAATAAGGAGAGCGCGACGATGCTTCGGATCGTCGGAGAGATTCTTCCACCATCTTGCCAGACCATCCGGCCATTCTCGCTCCAAGTCCTGCGGCGACATCTCGGTTAAAAGGCCAGTCTGACGCAGGAGACCAAGCGCGCCTTTTCCGAGCACTGCATCCATGAGCACAGGGCCGTTCAGGAGCACGGACGGGAGCAGGAGGGGCTGCTCCCTAAAGGCATCAGCTAGTGGAGGGGGTGGAACGATGGCGTCACTTGGCGTCGCAAACGCGAGCGTGTCGCTCGCACCCGTCCACACGGGTAGCACCGCAGCGTCTTCGAGCTCGGCTCGCAATATGGATAACCAGTGCTCATTGGCTAAGAGCGCTTCAAGGCCAACCCCATCGGGCGAGGATGGCGCAAGAACTGAAAAGGCAGCCGTGACGGCGGCAGGTTCCGAAAACGAACGGGTGACCCATTTGAGGAAACTCACCAGCAAGTCCGCGATGCGGTCAACAAAGCCGCGCTGCCACGGATTGTCTTCAATCTCCCGGAGCCCGCTCCGTGATATGTTCACCAGCCAGTCGGCATTAATGTGGAGACGAAGTGGCAAGGTAACGCCCGTGGGCAAGGTGGCGTAAACCCGTCCTCGGGCTGGCGGCTCTGGTGTGCCATGGTGGTTTAGAGGCAACACTCCCAACACCCGGCGACGACGAGCCGCTTCCGCATAGACCTGCTCACGCTCATCCTTCGCAGGCTGGATCCTTCGATGTTCCAGGAAACGAGCTATCGCTTCTTTGGACGGCTGGAAGTCAGAAGGGAACAGCCGCCAAAACCGGTTTTGGCCTTCAGAGGTAGCTGCTACTTTCAACGTGCCATCAGAATCCTCAGTGATCTTCAGTTCCCACAACCGGCCGTCCACTTCGAGGCGCTTAAGCTCGGACGCCGCCAGAATAGCGAGAGGTGTAAGGTCATCGTCGGAAAGAAAACGTACTAAGTCGTCTCTCAAGTCTGTTTGGCCACTCTCTCCCTGCCGCATCTCAAAACGGGTCGTGAACCCAGATTGCGGCGCTGGGATAGAGTCATCCCAGATGGGAACCACCGCTCCCAGCAGGTTGGGCTGTACGTCTCCAAACTTTTCGCCCTCAACCTGATCGATTTTGTAGCGAAACGTCCACCCCCACCCGGAGACCCGAGCCTCCCGGAACCTTCCAAAAACGCTCTTGAAACCGATTCCCATGAATCCCACGGTGGAAGCGCCCTTAGTGGATACTAATACCTTCGAGAGTGCCGCGACTGCCCCTTCATCGAGTTCCTGGCCCCCGTTGTGCTGAAAGATCAATGCATCGCCTGCTTCGGTGAGACGAAACGCTACGGAACACGCACCCGCATCAAGCGCGTTCTGGACCAATTCAAAGAGGTATAGCCAGCGATGTTCGAAGGTCAAGTCGAATGCGCGCAACGCTCCACGCCCTTCCGGAGTTCCATAGAGCTTTCTGTTTTCGTCGGCAAGCCTTTCGACAAAGGCTTTTCGATTCTCGTCTTTCCCATCCATGCGAGCTCCCAATTACCAGCGCAGCTCCCATCTGAAATCGCGTTTGATTCCCGTCAGATTTCGTGTGGGTCCCCACAAAACTGTACAGCGATGAGGCAGGGGCATTAGCCCAGTTCAACGGCAAACGACGAAATGTTGCGCGTCTCCCTGCCGAACTCCACCCCAACAAGGTGTATCGCCTTGCCAAGATCTCGGTACTTGTCCGCATAGCGCCGCTCCCTGAGCTGCGCCAGTGCCGTCCCCTCCGGCGCTCTCTCCACCATCTTGAATTCGAACAGATAGACGTTGCCGGCCGTGCGCACCGCCATGTCCAGCCGACCGTGGCTGCTTGCGTCCTCCGTCGTCACATCCAGGCCGGCCGCCGCGAAGTGTGCGTAGAACAAGCTGGCGTAGTACCCCTCGTAATTGGCGATGGGGTTGTTGACATGCCAGTTGTAGGGAATGCTTGCGAAGAACGCACGGAAAAACTCCTCAAGCCCGGCGAGGTCGTTTGCCGCTAGCAGTTCCCGCAGCCGCAGCCGGCTGCTCGCTTGGCCGGCTGCATCCGGTGCCATGGCGCGCAGCAGCCTTCGGTTCAGGCTTTGCCGCACCTCGCGGTTCGGATAGCCCAAACGGTAGTGCGGTTCTCCATCCACATCCACCCTGTCCAGCACCGTAAGGTAGCCGGTCTGGAACAGCAGCGCCTCCGTGGCGATGTCCCCCACGTCGAAGGCTCCGAGCAGGTCACCGGACGCGAGCAGGCCGTCCAGAGAGGGGGGCAAGACCCGGTTGTCCAGCAGGGTGCGTATCAGGAATGACGGCGTGCCCGTTTCGAACCAATGCGCATCAAAGCGTCGCTTCTCAAACAGCAGCAGGATGTCGTAGGGATTGTAAACCTTCTTTTTGCCCAGCCAGCAGTAGCCGCTATACCAGTCGCGGATGGCTTGCCGGTCCAAGCCCCGCAGTTCAGGCATGAACAAGGTATCCAGGTCTTCGTCCGTATAGCCGCAAATTGCCGAGTGCGCCGGCTCCAGCGTCAGGTCCGTCAGATGGTTGAGGCCGGAGAACAGGCTCACCTTGGAGAATCTGGTGACCCCGGTGAGCAAGGTGAACCGCACGTCCGCATCGCAGGATTTGATTGCCGAGTACAGCCCGTGCAGGTAGTCGCGGTTGGCGCGCGCAGTCTCCGGGGCATCCAGCACATCCAAAATCGGCTTGTCGTACTCGTCCACCAGCACCACCACCCGGTGCCCGGTTTGCCGGTGCAGCGCCCTCAGGAGTTGACGGCACCGGGCGGAAGGGTCGTCGTATCGATGGGTGAAGGCTAGCCCCGCGTCTGTCTCGATTTCATCAAGTTGCTGCGTCAGGTTGGTACGCAAAGTTTCCAATGCGCCAAAGGCGCCGCTGAAGTCCAGCCGCAGCACCGGATGGCGCACTGTCCAGTCCCAATGCGGGTGGATGCGCAGCCCGTGAAACAGCGCCTCGTTGCCTTCGAAGAGCTCCTTGACCGTATCCAAAAACAGGCTCTTGCCGAACCGGCGCGGGCGCGAAAGGAAATAGTGCTTGCCGCTCTCCACCAATTGCTGGATGTAGGGGGTTTTGTCCACATAGTAGCAGTCTGTCTCCCGAACTTCGCGGAAGGTCTGAATGCCGGTGGGGAGCCTGCGTTTCTTCATCTGCGGTCTCGGCGCACACCGTTCAAACTGGCACACTACCCCAACAATATCCCCAACGGCAAGGCGTGAAAGCGCCTTGTCAAACCAAAGTGGGAATGTCCTCTTTCCTGTTCGCAAGCGGACGTCGTCGGGTTGGCGCACTCGGCACCGATGCACACCGCCCGCTTCCAGGGATAGTTCGGGGCGGGCCTCCAATTTGGGTGCGCCTTTCAAAGCACTTCAACGATTTCTTAAACGGGGATTAGGGAGTCATTGATGTCCTCAACAGTGGGCACAAGATCGGGGCGCTCCTGCAATCTTTTCACCGCATTGCCCGGCAGATCGATCTCCAACCATACCCATGGAACTGGAAAGCCAGCCACTACCTCCCAAATATTTGAATCGGTCCCAGATTTTCATCCAACCCGGATGCATAGGTAGGGCAACCCCTCCCCCGCATGGCGGGGCAAGAGGGACGATGCCCCGGTGCTCTTCATGGCCGTCCCTGAACGTTCGTCACCCACGCGGGGGCCTGTCTCGTTCAGGCTGCGGGCGGCGTGCTCACAGCGGCGGTGGTCCAAGCAACGCAGGTCCCGGGCCAGGCGGCACAGGAAGCGCAGCTTCTCCAAGCCCAGGTTGGCGCCGGCTAGGTGCCTGTCCCGCTGCTTCGTGTAGGTGGCTTCGATGAGGCGCTCGAGGAGTCCAGCGCCGCGCCTTGGATGCGGTCCCCCAACAGGAACTTCTGGCTGCGCGGGAAGCGCTCCACCGCCGGCACCAGCCACAGCACGAAGCGGTAGTGCGCCTCCAAGGCCGCGCCGGTGCTGCGGGCGCCATCCGGCTGGCCGCCGGGATGTCGATCGGGCTTCCCCTCTACCGGCAATGTCTTGCCTCCTTAACTATGCAAAAAATTCGACCAAGGGGCTTCGCTCCTTTGAACCCCATCGGGGGCAAGCCCCCGAACTCCCGAGGTAAGGAGGTGAAGATTCATGGCGTGAGCGTCCGGGCCACACGGAAGCCGAGGTAGTTGAGGCGGAGGCCGGTGAGGTCCCTGAAGCGGAGCGCGGAGCGGAGAAACCACGGAAAGCTGAACCAGGAACCGCCGCGCAAAACGCGGTAGGAACAGGCCCCCCTCTCCCATGAGCTTCCATCACTCGGCGCACCCGCATAGCTTTCATTCCAGCAGTCCCCCGTCCACTCCCAAACGTTCCCCAAAACATCGTGCAGCCCCCATGCGTTAGCACCGTAGCTCCCCACTGGTGCCGTACGCACATGCCCGTCGTCGCACGACGCCGCGGCCCAAGAGGAGTATTGCCGCTTCGCCGACGCATCCGTTCCGTTCGCGTGGCCGCACTGACCCGACTCCCCCTCGCCCCAATACCGCGCCGTCCGCGTCCCTGCCCGGGCAACGTACTCCCACTCGGACTCGCTCAACAATCGGTAACGCTCCCCCGTCCTCCGTGACAGCCATGACGCATAAGCCCGCACGTCATCCCAACTCACGCACACCACCGGATGCGAACCCGCCTGCCGAAAGCCCGGATCCCGCCAGCCGAGACCAACCCGATCCTCAAACTCGCCTCCCTCGTACGTCCAGCAGGAATTCCCCGTAGAGTGCCCCGTCCCGTCCGCGAAGCGACCGAACTCCGATACCGTCACCTCGTAAACCCCCACCGCAAAAGGCTCCCCAATCCGCACCCGGTGAACAGGCCCCTCATTCTCATAACGGCCTTGCTCATGGGACGGCGAACCCATCATGAAGGAACCCGACGGAACCACCACCAGCTCCGGGCAATCCGGACAATCCCGAAAACGTCTGCCGACCTCAAACAGCTTCTCCAAATCAACCCGATGCATCGTCGGCCCCGAAGAACCGTGCCGAACGGTCTCGGTCTTGGATTGATAGTCCGTTGCGCTCACCTCCACCCGGTATGCACCCCAAGGCAGCAGCATCCCTGCCCTGTAGCCCTCGGAACGATCCGTCAGACGCACTTGCGCCGTCGCTGGCGTCGCCGCCACCGTGAACGGCTGCGGAAGGGGCGTCAGCTCGATTCGCTCCCGGGCCTCCCCGTTGCCCGGCACCGCCACCTCCAGACTCGCGTCCGCATAGCCCTCGCGCTTCGCCACCACCCGGTGGCGGCCCTCCGGCAGACGCATTCCCGGACGGTACGGCGGGCCGACGTCCGGCAGCGTCACCGCCGCGTCCGCCGGAACCAGCTCCAGCGTCAGCGTGCCGTAAACAATGGGCTCCAAGGTGCGCTGCAGCCGGCCGAGGCCATCCTTCGGCCCCTCCGCCCGCACCTGGGCGGTTCGGTGCCCATACGCGCCCAACGTCAACTGCAAAGCCCCGGCCGGCAAACCCTCCAGGGTCACCGGCGTACGCGACGCCAAGTGCTCGCCATCCCGCTCCACCCAAGCGTTGCGGGGAGTGGTCAGCACCGTCAGCTTGCCAACACCCCGCCTCGGCGTCCGCTCAATCCGCAGCACCTCGCCGTCCATGAACCTCTGCCCCTCCAGATGATCTGTCTTGTAGTGCGGATGCCGCAGCGCTAGGTCGTGAGTGCCCGCCCGCAGATTGGCCAATTCCAACGGCGTCTCGTCCGAGCGGCGCACGAAGATGTTGGACGGCTTGATGTCCCGGTGCAGAAAACCCGCCGCGTGGACTTGGCGCAGCCCGTCCGCCACCGGCAGCAGCACCCGCTTCAACTGCGCCTTGATGAGCGTTCCGTGGTGCGCCAGCAGCGCGTCGAGCGGTTCGCCAACCTCGTAGTCCATCACGATGTAGGCGGTGTTGTTGGCCCCGAAGTAGTCCGACACCTGCACTAGGTTCGGGTGCTTGAAACGGGTGAGCGTTCGCGCCTCGTCCGCCTGAGTCGGAACCTCTTCCGGCGTAGGGGAAGCTTGGGCTGGCCCCTCGGATAGCGCGGTTTCTTCCGCCGATGGTCGGGTCTCATCTTCCGCCCAGCCCAAGGCCAAAGGCAGGGCCAAAATCGCCAGAATTAGGCTTTTTTGCATGTACAGCATTTTCGTTACCGGATTGCCAAGATCACCCGTGGCCCGCGGAGGCTCTTGCCCCCTATGCGGTCCCTATCCTCTTTTTTTCGCCGCCATTGCCCTATCAGCCTCTTGAGCTACCTGTGCATGGCCACTACAGCAGAACTATCTCCTACCCATCAGGGAACTCATTGGAAATACATGCCCTCAATCATCGACATCAGGCCAGTCGAATTCTTGGGAGCAGAATGCTTGAAAGCGCAGGGTGGTCTCGCCAAGCTGGATTTCAGCGCCGGATTGGACCTCGACCGTGCTCATGACCACTTCGCCATTGAGGTAGGTGAGATTGGCGCCGTCCCCGTGATTCAGCAGCCAGCGCCGCTGACGTGGCTCGTAAACCAACCGGGCGTGATTGGCGCGGGAGATGTTGTCGTCGCCGAAGTCCAAGCACCCGGGACTGGGCGCTGCGGCCGACGGGGTTCATGCCGTTGCCCAAGGTGAGCACCCGCCCCTTGCCGGGGCCGCGCACGACCACCAGCCAGCCTACAGGCGGGTCGGCCATTGGGTCTTCTTCCAGGGCACTTGCCGCGGGTCCGTCGGCTGCGGCCGACCGTGCGGCGATATGATGCGGGTCTTGCCGTCGCCACCGCTGCCGATGGGCTTGGTGGGTGCCTCCCAGCTTTGCGTAGCGCCACCCTCGAACAGGGAGTCTCCCTGCGGGAGGCTCTTGCGGCTCTTGACGGGCTCGGTGGATGTGTCGTCGGCACCGTGCTCTGCACAGTCGCCTTCCCGTCCGCGAACGGGCTCCGTGCTTTCCTCGATTATTTCGCCGTCATCGCGGCGTCTGATTGGCATGCTCCATTCCTCCCTATTGGCCGACCGTCTTGGCCAATGCCTTAGTTACCGCCCACACCAACACCTCTTGTGCATGGAGTTCCGACCTGAATTTGTGGATTGCCTCGGCAACCCCATCGGCAAATTCTGCCAGTTCTGCCTCGGTCATTGGTCTGGTCGGTCGACCAACATAGCGATGTAGTGGGGATTCGCGTTAGTCCTTATGTGTCCGTTTTTCGGGTCTTTGTCCACTCTAAGTGGACTCTGTTCTGGACTAATGGAGTGCTCCACGATTTCCTCCAAGGTCAAGTCGCGGGAGGTTAGGCGACTGAGCATTTCCTTTACAGTTTGTTCCTCTACATCGCCTGGGATCTCCTTTTCCAATATTTGCTGCTCTGCACCGTCATAGCCGCGGATGATCCAAACGCGATCATGGGATTCTGGCTTGTCACTGTGTGATCTTGGACCACACGATTGATTTTGTGGCATTACTTCACGTCCTCACTAGCAAAAATGGCAGGTCCGATGGAATCGGAACTGACCGTGGTGATGGGGTCGGCGTTGGCTGAGGGCCAGGAGCTGGGTGGTCTGGATGATTTGGCATTTTCCCCCCTTGTAGGGTTTCGGTGGACTATAAACAGGGACGGCCAGTCGGTCAATCAGTCCATACACCAGATTCAAACTTAACTTGGCTGTGTGCGGGGAAGGGGGGACAAAAAAGGGAATTATGTAGCAAAAAACGCGACTGCTTAGCTCGAAAGCACAATTAGGGCCATGAAGCCCAAGGCCAAAAGCACCGCCAAGGTGCGCACAAACCAAACCCAAGCAGTGCCCAAGAATTGCTCCAACACGTTCATTTCCCCTTGCGACGGTTAAGCCGGTAGCGAGCTTCCAACTCTGTCTTGATTGGCCGCCGGTTCTCACTGCGCTGCCCTTGGTGCGGCTTCGCCCGTAACACTTGCCGCATGGCGGCGTCAAAGTTCCCCTGCTCGACTGATCTATGTCCCTTGCCCTTCTTGCTCATTCTTGCCCTCCGTTAAGCGGACTTTTTTTGCTACATAATTCCCAAAATTTTCAGGGTGCGCTGAAACTCTGACAGGACGCGGCTTTCAGAACAACACAAGTCCCTAGAATTTCACTCGTCGGTGGGCGAAGTGTGGCCATCGCCCGCATCATCCACTGCTGGCACCACGGCAACCACCGTGACGTTGTCCTGGCCTTCAAGGTTCATTGCCTCAATCCGGGCCACCACGGTCTCCGCAACCTTGGCCGCGCCCGCCGCCGCGCATTCGGTGCAGATGGCCGCGATTTCCGCATCGGGCAGGCTGGCGATGCCGTCGCTTGCAAGCAGCACCGCATCGCCCGGCGCCAAGCGCAGTTCGCCTTGCGCCACTTCATCGACGAACCAACCCATCAGGACGCTGCTCAGCGCATTTCTGTCCGGGTCCTGAAGGGCTTGCTCGGCGGAGATCTCGCCGCGCCGAACCTTTTCCTCAAGCTCGTTGGCATAGATGTGCAGGGGGTTGACGCGCTCAATCCGGCCATCGCGGCACAGCAGGATGAAGGAGTCGCCAACGCTCAGCCACTCGCAACGACCGGGGAAGAACAACGCCGTGACCAAGGTGGCCCCCATGCCGGCCCAGTTGGGCTGCGCCTGCACGGCAAGCTCGATTGCATCATTGGCGCGCAGCATGGCGTCGCGCAGGCGGCGACCAGCCGGCGGGCGCCTTCCTCGCGAGCCGGCGGATTGGCGTGGGTGCCCTAGTCGTCCTCTTGGCGTTCACGGGCACCGACCGTGGCCGCCGCGGCAAAGTCCCTGCCTTCAATCATCGACGTCCGGCCAGTCGAACTCCCGGGAGCAGAACGCCTGAAAGCGGTGGGTGGTCTCGCCAAGCTGGATTTCCGCCCGGGGAACGACCTCAAGGGTCTTCATGACAACCCTGCCGTTTAGGTGGGTCAGGCTGGTGCCCCGGCGTGGAATTCGCATGGTCTGAAGGCTCCGCATGTCCAGATGGCTTTAGGGTTTGCCGTCAGACCTGGATTGTCAAGCGCTCCCAATAGCAGGCGAACGCATTGAGGGCTTTTCGCCCCAAACACCTACGGCTGCGCCTCATTCAGCAACATCAGCCGGTCAGTGCGCTCATCTGCTTCGCCTAGATAATGAACTAGGACCGCCTTAACGGCGTCTATGTCGAGGGTGCCTGCGTCACGCATGGCTTCAAGGTCGGCCCAATCCTTCGTGCGGTTGAAGAAGGCTTTGAACACCGCGACGTAAAAGCACGAGAGGAACGGCAGGCGGCGGCCGGCGAACGTCTCCCAGCTAGTACACTTAGCGGCCCCGGCATGGATGTCCGTGGTGTTGAGGAATACGTCGATGGACGTGCCTTGCCACGACAACCTAGCTTGGCCCTCCTCGTTTAGCGCCCGCATGTCCTTGGTGCCGACTTGAACGCCGCTAGGCAATGCAGCCACCAAGGCTTGCGCTCCAGTCGGGTCAGCTTCAACGAAAACGTTTACGTCAATGTCGATGGTGCCACGAGCCTGACGTACGCACCAAGCCAACGCCAGCGCACCGCCGAAAGCGTGGGGCAGGCCCGCCGTTTGCAAACTGTCATGCAGGGCGAAGATTTTTTCGACCAAGTTCAAATGGGCTCCTCAATGCTTGCCGCCAAGATCAACCCTTGCGCCCCAAAATGGTGAGGAACTGCATCGGCGGTTCTTGTCTTGCCGGGAACTGCTCTGCAAGCTGCAACACTTCCACCAGCTCCTGGCCTCGGTCCATGCCGTCGCGTTCGCGTATGCGGGGCTCCAGCTCAATCCTGACGGCGAAGCCCAAGGCTTCCAAAATGCGGGAGAAGGTGTCCAGAGAAGGGACCTTGCTGCCGTGTTCGTAGGCCGACAGCGATGAGTGCGAGGTGTGCGCCCGTTTGGCCGCCGCCCGCAGGGACAGGCCGCTGCGCCGCCGTGCGTCGCGCAGCGTTCGAGCCGTCAGAGGTAAGTTATCCATGGCGGTATGGTATCCGATCAGATACCTTTTCCCAACCGTTGCACAGGACGGCAGTGTCTCAAGTCAGCCCGTCGGCCTACGCCGCCAGCCTTTTGGTGAATCAAACTGCAACCCTGCCGCCTTGGGACCTTGCCGCCAGCAGCCGGTTCACTTGGTCGCTTTCAACTCAAACACCAAGTCCAGGGCTTGCCTAGGCGTCAGGCTGTCCGGGTCCAGTTCCTCCAGTCGCTTGCGGATGGGGTCAACGCCCTCCGTCGGCGGCGTTTGCACGAACAAATCCCCTTGGGAGGCGTTGACGGCGGCGGCCTCCAGTTCATCGAGCCGCGCCCGCGCTTTGGCGATGACCGCGGCCGGAACTCCGGCCAGCCGCGCCACCTGAATGCCGTAGCTGCGGCTGGCGGGGCCGGGCTTGACCTCGTGCAGGAACACCACCTCCTCCTTGTACTCGGCGGCGGTGAGGTGGACGTTGGCGGTGGCCGGCAGGCTGTTGGCCAAGGCGGTGAGCTCGAAGTAGTGGGTGGCGAACAGGGTGAAGGCGCGCTGCGTTTCGGCTAGGTGCTGGGCAGTGGCGAAGGCTAGGGCCAGGCCGTCATAGGTGCTGGTGCCGCGGCCGATCTCGTCGAGCAGCACGAGGCTCTTGTCGGTGGCGTTGTGCAGGATGTTGGCGGTCTCGGTCATTTCCACCATGAAGGTGGAGCGGCCCCCGGACAGGTCGTCGGCGGCGCCGATGCGCGTGAAGATGCGGTCCACCGGGCCGATGGCGGCGGCTTCGGCAGGCACGTAGCTGCCGGTGCAGGCGAGCAGCACGATCAGGGCGATTTGCCGCATGTAGGTCGATTTGCCGCCCATGTTGGGGCCGGTGATGATGAGCATCCGTCGCCTGTCGTTCAGTTCCACGTCGTTGGGCACGAAGGGGGTGGTCATGGCCTCGCGCACCATCGGGTGCCAACCAGCGGTGATGGAGAAGCCCGGCCTTTCGCGGAAGCATGGGGCGGCAAAGCCCAGCTGCGCGGCCCGCTCGGCGAAGCAGGCCAGGCAGTCCAGTTCCGCCAAGGCATCGGCCGCCCGGCGCAGGGCGCCGACCTCCTCGGTTAGGCCGGCCAGCAACTGTTCGTAGAGGGACTTCTCCAATTGCAGGGCGCGGGCTTGGCTGGTCAAGGCGCGGTCCTCAAAGGACTTCAGCGCCGGGGTGATGTAGCGTTCGGCGTGCTTCAGGGTCTGGCGGCGGACGTACTCCACCGGCATGGCGTGGCTGGCCGCCTTGGAGGCTTCGATGTAATAGCCATGCACCCGGTTGTAGCCCACCTTGAGGGTGCTGATGCCGGTGCGCAACCGTTCCGACGCCTCCAGGTCGCGCAGCCAATCGGCGGCGCCTTCGCTTAAGTGGCGCAGTTCGTCGAGTTCGGCGTTGTAGCCGACGGCGATCACGCCGCCGTCGCGGATGGTGGCGGGGGGGGATTCGACGATGGCCCGATCCAGCAGTTCTTGGACGGCGGCGAATTCGGGCACCTCGTCCATCAGGGCAGCGAGATGGGGCGCGGCCAAGGGTTCGACCAGCGACTTGATGGCCGGTAGTTCGGCGATGGCGAGACGTAGGCGGGCGAGGTCGCGGGGCGGTGCTGACTGCAGGGCGATGCGGGAGACGATGCGCTCCATGTCGCCAACCTGTTCCAAGCTATCCCGAATGCGCTCCTGCCCATCGCTTTGCAGCAGGGCGGTCACCGCGTGCTGACGATCCAGGATTTGCTCCGGCGCGGCGCACGGGGCGTTCAGCCAACGGCGCAGCCGCCGCCCGCCCATGGCCGTGCGGGTGCTGTTCATCAGGGCGAACAGGGTGTTGGCTTCGCCGCCGTCGGCGCGCCGATCGATTTCCAAGTTGCGGCGGCTGTGCGGATCCAGTTGCAGGAAGGCGCCGCGGCTGATGCGATCGATGCGGTCGATGTAGTCGAGGGACTGACAATGGGTGGTTTGTGCGTACTTCAGCACCGCCGCCGCCGGGCCGATGGCCGGGTCGTCCCGCTCCAGACCGAAGCCGCGCAAGTCCTGCACACCGAGGTGCTCGCAGAGAAAGCGGTAGCCGAGGTCGGGGTCGAAGCGCAGGGGATCATCGACGTGCTGTGTTCGGTCGGCCAACTCCCCCAGCTCGGTGGGGGTGAGGATTTCGGTGGGCGCCAGCCGAGCGATTTCCGCTTTCAACTCATCGACGCCGGCCACCGTTAAAGTGGTCAGTTCACCCCGGCCTAGGTTGAGGATGGCCAAGCCGTAGCCGCCGTTCGGGGCGACGCCCAACAGGATGCTGTCGCTGCTATTGTCCAGCAGGGCCTCTTCGGTGATGGTGCCCGGCGTGACGATGCGCTGCACCCGGCGCTCCACTGGCCCCTTGCTGGTGGCCGGGTCACCGATTTGTTCGCAGATGGCCACGGAGACGCCCATCCGCACCAGCTTCGCCAAGTAGCCGTCCACCGAATGCACCGGCACGCCGCACATCGGAATGGGCGTCCCGCCGGACTGGCCGCGCGTGGTCAGGGCGATATCGAGCAGCTCCGAAGCCCGCTTGGCGTCCTCATGGAAGAGCTCATAAAAATCCCCCATGCGATAGAACAGCAGGTGCTCGGCATGCTCCGCCTTGATGCGCAGGTACTGCTGCATCATCGGCGTGTGCTGGACATACTTCATGGCGGTGATTTTCCCCTAAAGCGTGGATGGGCACCAAGGGTGGCGACGCCGGGGCGGTGTTTCCGTCTGGATGCGCCGCCTCGCCGCTCGGAATTGACCGATTGGCCGTGCTTGCCGCCCCAGAGCCCGCACCTCGATTGCGGACATTCGCCCGTGCGCTTGTGCGAGATCGCGTTTTTTTTGGATTGCCCCTTGAAGTGGTTGCCTTTGCCGCCACGGGCAGTTAGCTTGAACGCCACTCTTCAGCTGATGGATGCCGCCATGCCGCAAGCACGATCCTTAGGGCCGGACTCCAGCCGGGAGGCCAACCGCAAGCGAGCGCTCAACGCCGCCCTCACCCAGATCGAACGGCAGTTCGGCAAGGGCTCGATGATGCGGCTGGGGGACCGCGAGCAGGTCGCCGTTCCCTCCGTCTCCACCGGCTCCTTGGGGCTGGACATCGCCCTCGGCGTCGGCGGGCTGCCCCGGGGCCGGGTAGTGGAGGTTTATGGCCCGGAGTCCTCCGGCAAGACCACCCTGACCCTTCAGGTCATCGCCGAGGCGCAGAAGGCGGGGGGGGTGTGCGCCTTTCTGGATGCGGAGCACGCCTTGGACCCCATCTATGCGGAGACTCTTGGCGTCAACACTGCGGATCTGCTGGTTTCGCAGCCGGACACTGGGGAGCAGGCCTTGGAGATTGCGGACATGATCGTGCGCTCCGGCGCCGTGGACGTCGTGGTCATCGACTCGGTGGCCGCCCTCACCCCGAAGGCGGAGATCGAAGGGGAGATGGGGGACTCCCACGTCGGCCTGCAGGCGCGCCTGATGAGCCAAGCCCTGCGCAAGATGACCGGTTCCATCAAGCACTCAAACACCTTGGTGATCTTCATCAATCAGATTCGGATGAAGATCGGCGTGATGTTCGGCTCCCCGGAGACCACTACCGGCGGCAACGCCCTCAAGTTCTACTCATCGGTCCGCTTGGACATCCGGCGCATCGGCGCCGTCAAGGAGGGCGACGAAGTGGTGGGCAACGAAACCCGGGTGAAGGTGGTCAAGAACAAGGTGGCGCCGCCGTTCCGCCAAACCGAGTTCCAGATTCTCTACGCCAAGGGCATCAACCGCAGCGGCGAAATCCTGGAGTTGGGCGCTCAGCAAGGCATCATTGAGCGCTCCGGCACTTGGTACTCCCACAAAGGGGAGCGCATCGGCCAGGGCCGCAAGAACGCCACGCGGTTTCTGGACCAAAACCAGGATGTGCGTGACGCCATCGAAGCCGGCATCCGCATCAAGCTGCTGCCCCAGCAAGCCGCGGACGGCGCCGAAGCAGAGGGGGCGTCCGCCCAGGCTGGCGCTTGAGTGCGCCTTCATTAGTCACGGTGCGGGAAAGGCAACGGGAGAGCGCCAAGGCTAGAAACCTCGCCTTGCGTTTGCTGGCCCAGCGGGAGCATGGCCGAGCCGAGCTCGAAGGCAAATTGCTCGCCCAAGGTTACCCCGCGGAGCGGGTTGCCGAACTGCTGCACAGTCTGGGTGAGGAAGGCTTGCAAAGCGATGAGCGGTTCGTCGCCGCCTTGGTGCGTCGGCGCATCGACCGAGGCTACGGTCCTGCCTACATTCGCCAGGAACTGCACAGCCGCCAAGTGGATGAGGGCTTGGCCGAAGCTCAATTGAATCAGCCGGATGCCTATTGGGCGGAAGTCGCCCGACGGGCTCTTGTCAAAAAATTCCCTGGCTGGGCGGCTGCTAGGGAAGCGGCAGCGGTGCAGCGGGAAGCCGGGGTTGCGCAGTGCCGCTCAGGAGGCGATGCAGCCTATCCCGTGCAAGCCCGCTTCCTCGCCCGCCGCGGCTTTCCCGCCGATTTAGTTTACCGCCTGCTGCGTTAGTGTCTTGTCCCGGCTGGCCGCGCCGTCGGCGTTGTGTTTGCCGAGTAAGGGCGCCATATATACTTGTCGCCTTCTCCTAGGGATCGAATGGGCATGAACACCGCCGAGGTGCGGCAGGCGTACCTTTCCTTTTTTGCTGACCGGGGCCACCGGGTGGTGCCGTCGAGCACGCTCGTGCCCTTGGACGACCCCACCTTGCTGTTCACCAACGCCGGCATGAATCAGTTTAAGGACGCGCTCTTGGGCAGGGAGGATTTGGGCTGCAAGCGGGCCGTCTCCGCACAGCGCTGCGTGCGCGCCGGCGGCAAGCACAATGACTTGGAGAACGTCGGCTACACCGCCCGCCATCTCACCTTCTTTGAAATGCTGGGCAACTTCAGCTTCGGCGACTACTTCAAGGAGGAGGCCATCGTCTGGGCTTGGGAATTCGTCACCGGTTCCTTGGGGCTGCCCGAGGAGCGCCTCTGGATCACGGTGCATCCCAGCGATGGCGACAGCCGCCGTCTATGGACGGACAAAATCGGCGTGCCGGCGGCGCGGGTGGTGGGCCACGAGGACAACTTTTGGGCGATGGGAGACACTGGCCCCTGCGGCCCCTGCACCGAGATTTTCTACGATCACGGCCCGGAAGTACACGGCGGTCCGCCGGGGTCGGCCGACGAGGACGGCGATCGCTACGTCGAAATCTGGAACCTGGTCTTCCCGCAGTTCGACCGCGCCGCGGACGGCGAACTGCGCCCGTTGCCACAGCCCGGCGTCGATACCGGCATGGGCTTGGAACGCATGGCGGCGGTGTTGCAAGGGCGGCATAGCGCCTTCGAGATCGACCTGTTCCGCGGCCTGATGCGCCGCGCCGGGGCCTTCGCCGGCGTTGAGGGCGATCAGGCGGTTCTGGCCAACCCCTCCCTTCGGGTCATTGCGGACCATCTGCGCTCCAGCGCCTTCCTGGTCGCCGATGGCATGGTTCCAGGCAATGAGGATCGAGCCTACGTCCTGCGTCGCATCATCCGCCGCGCCCTGCGCCATGGCTATAAGCTGGGCATTGAGGCGCCCTTCTTTCACCAATTGGCCGATGACTTGGCCGGTGAAATGGGTGCCGTCTATCCGTTGCTGAGGGAGCAGTTGCCGCACATCAAGCGGGTTTTGCTGCGCGAGGAGGAGCGCTTTTCCGATACGCTCAACCAAGGCATGAGGGTGCTTGAGAAGGCGCTTAAAGAGGGCCGCCACAGCTGTATTCCAGGTGAGTTGCTGTTCAAGCTGTATGACACCTACGGCTTTCCCGCGGACCTCACCGCCGACATCGCCAGAGAGCGAGGCTTGGGCGTGGACATGGAGGGCTTTGCAGCGGAAATGGCCAAGCAACGCGCCCGCGGCCGGGCCTCCGCCCGCTTTGACGCCAGTTTGAGCCAGAAGGTGAAGACCACTATGGCGGTGGAGTTTGTCGGCTACGGCACCTGCGCCGACCGAGGCGAAGTGCTGGCCCTCTACGATGCGCAAGGCGAACCCCTCGAGGCCTTGGCCGCCGGCGCCGTCGGCGCAGTGGCATTGGACCGCACCCCGTTTTACGCCGAAGCCGGCGGGCAGGTGGGGGACACGGGCGCCCTGCGCAAGGGCGAAGCGCGTTTCGCCGTGTCGAACACCTTGGTGGCTGGGGACCAGCATTTGCACGTCGGCAAGGCTGTCGTCGGCGAATTGCGCGTGGGCGACCAAGTGGCGGCCGAGGTGAACGAGGAGCGCCGCCGCCGCATCCGCGCCAACCATTCCGCCACCCATCTGCTGCATGCCGCCCTGCGCAAGCTGCTCGGAACCCATGTGCGGCAGAAGGGCTCCCTGGTGGGATCGGACCGCCTGCGCTTCGACTTCTCCCATCCGCAGCCGATCACGGACGATGAGATCGCACGAATCGAAGCCTTGGTCAACGAGCAGATTCAAGCCAACAATGAGGTTGTCACCCGCCGCATGAGCTACCCGGAGGCCATCGAGCAGGGTGCCATAGCCCTCTTTGGCGAGAAGTACGGCGATGAAGTGCGGGTGTTGAACATGGGCGGCGACTATTCGGTGGAGCTGTGCGGCGGCACCCATGTGGCGCGCACCGGGGACATCGGCCTGTTCAAGATCACTGGAGAATCCAGCATCGCCGCCGGCGTGCGCCGGGTGGAGGCGTTGTCCGGCGTCGGCGCCTTGGCTTGGGTGGCGGAGATGGAGCGGCTGCTTGGCCGGCTGACCGATGAACTGAACGTCGCCCAGGCGGAGCTGCCGGAGCGTGCGCTGGGTTTGCTGGAGGAAAACCGGCGGCTGCAGAAGGCGCTGCGGGACGCCGGCGACCGCATGGCACGGCAGCAGGGTGGGGATTTGGCGCAGACGGCGGTGGATGTCGGCGGCGTCAAGGTCGTCGCCGGTGAGGTGGCGGGAGACCGCCAAGCGATGATGAAGACCTTGGATTCGCTGCGCGCCAAACTTAACCCTGGCGTGATCCTGTTGGCGCAGACCAGCGGCGGCAAGGTCAACTTGGTGGCGGCGGTCGCCAAGGAAATCAGCGGCCGCCTGCCGGCCCAGGCCCTCGTCAACGCCGTGGGCGCCTTGGTTGGCGCCAAGGGTGGCGGCCGGCCGGATTTGGCTAGAGCTGGAGGCGGCGAGCGACTGGACAAACTGCCAGAAGCCCTTAACGGCGTTGCCGGTTGGGTGCGGGAACGGTTGCCTTAGCGTTCCCGCGGGGCGCAACGCAACCGTCCATTCCCTGATGCGGAGAAACCGAACAGATGAGCCAAGATGGTTTGCGCCGAGCAGGCGGTTGGGTTGGTCGCGCCACTCTCAGGAGTCGCCGAACCGACGTCTCATCAGGTTGGACTGGTGTTGGGGCGGGGTGCTGACATGGCGTTGATCGTGCAGAAGTACGGCGGCACCAGCGTCGGCGACGTGGAGCGCATTCAGCGGGTGGCTCGGCGCGTCGCCACCAGCTTGGAATCCGGTCACCAAGTCATCGTCGTGGTTTCCGCCATCGGCGGGGAAACGGACCGTTTGGATGCCTTGGGCCGGCAGATGGCCGTTCATCCAGATGCTCAGGAAATGGATGCGTTGCTCGCCGCCGGGGAGCAAATTTCCTCGGCTTTGCTGGCCATGGGCCTGATGGCCTTGGGGCATCGCGCCCGTTCCTATTTGGCCCATCAGATTCCCATGCACACGGACGCCCAGCATCAGTGCGCCCGCATTGAGAAGATCGAGACGGCACCCCTGATGGCTTCTGTGGCGGCGGGGGTGACGCCGGTGGTGGCGGGATTTCAGGGCCTCTCCGAAGCGGGGCGGATCACCACCCTTGGGCGTGGGGGGTCAGACACAACCGCCGTGGCCTTGGCCGCTACCGTGGCTGCGGACGAATGTCAGATCTGCACCGACGTCGACGGGGTCTATACCGCCGACCCGCGCATCGTCCGCAATGCCCGGCGCTTGGCGCGGATAACCTTTGAGGAGATGCTGGAGTTGGCCAGCTTGGGCTCCAAGGTCCTGCATCCGCGTTCCGTAGAATTCGCCGGTAAGTACAACGTGCCCCTGCGAGTGCTGTCCACCTTCAAGCCAGGGGAGGGCACCCTGATCACAATGGAGAACGAGTTAATGGAGGAACCCATAGTCTCCGGCGTTGCCTACGCCCGGAACGAAGCCAAGATCACCATGTCCGGCGTACCGGATGTGCCCGGCGTTGCATCCAAGATCATCGGTCCGGTGGGCCGCGCCCAAATCGAGGTCGATATGATCGTGCAAAACACCGCGGCGGACGGACTGGCGGACTTCACTTTCACCGTCGGGCGCAAGGACTACGACGCCACCTTGGAGCTGCTCAAGCCGGTATGCGACAGCCTAAGCGCCCGGGCGCTGTCCGGGGACAACCGAATTGCCAAGGTGTCCGTGGTCGGCGTCGGTATGCGCTCCCACGCAGGGGTGGCCGCCCGCCTGTTTGACGCCATGGCGGCGGAGAACATCAATATCCAGATGATCTCCACCTCGGAAATCAAAGTCTCCGTGGTGGTGGACGAACGCTACCTGGAACTCGCCGTGCGCTCCCTGCACTCTGCGTTTGGTTTGGGAGAGCCTTCAGCCGGGGAGCGCGAGGGGTCACCCCTCGCATGAAAAGAGCCTTCAGCCGGGGAGCGCGAGGGGTCACCCCTCGCATGAAAAAGCTTTCAGCCAGCGAGCGCGATTCGGGCTAGGCAAGCATTGCCGCGGCCCCAGCATGAGCAAGGACGTTAGACCGAGCGTCTGCGGTGCCCAGTCGCCCGTGCATCCGGTAATTTAGCTGCTTTTCGCCACCGGCCCGGGCGTCGGTCGCAGAATGCCGAACTGTCGCAGGGTGCCCACGATGGTTTGCCGGCCGAGTTGAATGCGGTCGTCGTTTAGCAGGTAGGAGAAGACGTAGCCGAGGCTGAGGACGAACACGCCGACCAGGAAGCAATAGATGATGGCGCGGTCCGGGTATTGGTCCTTCAGGTAGCCCACATAGACGGGGCCGAAGATGCCGGCGGCGGCCCAGGCGGTGAGGAGGGCGCCGTAGATGGCGGACATTTTCTTGATGCCGAACACGTCGAGCACGAAGGAAGGCATGGTGGCGAAGCCGCCACCGAAGCACAGCAGGATGTAGCAGACCAGGGCGGAGAAGATGTAGGGGTTGCGCTCCGTCATCAGGATGCCGAACACGACCATTTGGCTGGCTAGCAGGATCCTGAACACCCGTACCCGCCCGATGCGGTCCGAAAGCAGCCCCCAGAACAGGCGCCCGAAGCCGTTGCACAGGGAGCTGACGGCGATCAGCGTGGCCCCGTAGGCGGCTAGGGTCTCCGGTTCTATGGTAGAGTCGCTTAAGCCCCAGACGTCCTGCAGCAGCGGGGACTGAAAGCTGATGACGGCGATGCCGGCGGCGATGTTGAAGAAGAACACCAGCCACATGATGGCGAACTCCCGGGTGCGGAGGTAGATGGCGAGGCTGTCCGGCTCCACGATGTTCCCCGGTGTCCCGGCCGCCCAGCCTTCGTTGACATGTTTGGGCGGCGGCGGATCGTGCAGCCCTAGGCTGGCGGGAATGGATATGCAGGCGAAGACGATGCCGAGGCCCAGGAATACCAAGGGTAGTTCCCCGGCGGCGTAAAGCATCAGCACGGGGGCGAGCAGCTTGCTCAGCAGCAGGGCGCCCACCCCAAAGCCCATGACGACGATGCCGGTGGCCAGCCCCTTGCGGTCGGGGAACCACTTGGCCACGGTGGCCACCGGAGTGACGTAGCCGAGGCCGATGCCGGCCCCGCCGAT
This sequence comes from uncultured Pseudomonadales bacterium, assembly GCA_958296025.1. GTDB lineage: Bacteria > Pseudomonadota > Gammaproteobacteria > Pseudomonadales > Azotimanducaceae > Azophilus. The sequence goes on along the minus strand of OY282430.1, from coordinate 2,240,877 downwards.
GACGCCGTAGCCAAGGTAGAACAGCGTCAGGTTGTTCCAATGCAGGGCCAGCGCGCCAATAAAATAACCGCCGGAGAACAGCAGGCTGCCCATCAGCGCCAGCTTGCGCGGCCCCAAGCGGGGCAGGGCGGAGCCGGCCCAGGCGGCGGCGATGCCAAGGGAGAAGATGGTGATGCTGAAGGCCCAGGCGGTGTTGCTGTAGGTCCAGCCGAACTGCTCGACCAGCAAGAGTTGGAAGAAGCTCCAGGCGTAAACGGTGCCAAAGCAGAGCTGCAGCACCGTGCAGAGCAGTGCCACCAAGATGCGCCGGGGGCCCTTGGGCGGCCCCACGCTGTAGTGGTTATGGGCGGGCTTGCTCACCGCGCCTCGCCCGGTGCCGCCACACCGCGCTTGTTATCTGCGTCCGTAAAGCCGGCGCAGTGCAGCAGCAGGCGGGCCAGTTGGCCGGCTTCGTCGTTGCGCCGCAGCAGGCTGTCGCTGGGCGGCGCCTTGGCGCCGTCCTTGGCCAAGGCTACCGCGTAACCCAGCAATTCCCCCAAGGGCTTCGCCGCGAGGTTGACGAACCAGACGGCGGCGAACACGCCGATAATGAAGACGGTGGAGAACAGATAGATCTGCTGGCCGATGGCCCGCTGGATCTTCAGCGCCACCAACCCGGTGTCCATGCCGACATGGACGGCGCCGCCCACCCCGGCCAGTATGGGGCTGCCGACCTCCACGAAATCCCCCATGCCCGGCAGGTTGCGCTCCACGGTGTCGGTGTTCGAAGGGTCGCTTTGGCGGATCACTTCGGGCAGGCCGGGCACGAAGGTGTGGGCCAGAAAGGTACCGGTCTCGTCCGTGATGTAGATGTAGCTGATGCCTTGGATCTCGACGAACTGATCGATCAAGGACTGCAAGGTGGCGAGATCCCGGTTCAGCAGGATATCGACGCTGGAGTCGGCGATGGTCTTGGCGATGTCCCGGCTGTTGCTCTCGTACTCCGCCGAGAGGTGGGTGTCCACCGTGTAAACGCAGAGCACCGACGTGGAGAAGCCGATGACGCCGAACATGGAGAATATCCCGAAGAAGGTTTTCTGAAACAGCTTTTGCACCTTTGGAATGGGCATGCCTGATCTCCTACAAAGAAAACTTTGCCTGCCAGTCGTCAAGAGACACGAAGCGGCCTGTATTGACCACCGTGTAGTAAACCCGCTGCAGCCCTTGGCGACGGTCGGGGCCGAAGGAGACCTGTTCGCCAATGCCGAGGTCGAAGTCCTGTACGCTGAACACGGCGCTTTCCAAACGCTGTCGCGATGGGTCGTCCCCCAAGCGGCGCAGGATCTCCACCATCAGCTTGGCGTTCAGGAAGCCCTCCAGACTGGTGAAGCTATACAGGAAGGAGATGTACTCCTCCTTCAACAGGATCTCCGGCGGCTGTGGATTGTGACGCTGCATCAGTTCGCGGTACTCATTGACCGCAGGAATTGAGACGTCCTCATAGCTGGGCACCACTTGCGAATTCACCAGCAGGTCGGTGTATTGGTGGCTGCGCTCGTAATCTTCGCTGAGCAGGCTCAAGAGGTTCTCGCTGCCGACGAAGGACAGGTTGGCGATGGGCACCTTGAGGCCCAAGTCCACGGCGTCCCGCACGAAGGCGGCGCAAGCGGCGTAGGCGCCCACGCAGATGATGGCCTCCGGCGCAGCCTTCTTCAACATCTCCACCTGCGGCCGCAGGCTGCCGGTGAACTTCTGCCCGCGGCGGTAGGTGGCCTCGCCGACCATCTGCTCGCCGTGTTGCCGCAGCGCCGCCCGCACCCCCGCCCAGCCGCTGCGGCCATAGGCGTCCGCTTGATAGAACACGGCAATGCGCCTTCTGCCTAGGCCCACGAAGTTATCGACCAAGCCCTTGGTTTCCTGGGCGTAGGAGGCGCGCAGATTGAACGCGAAGTCCCCGTAAGGCGGTTGGCGTTGTGGTTGGGCGCCGGTGAAGGGGAAGAACAAATAGGTGTTTCGGTCCTGAAACTTCTTCAGCACTGGCAGCACGCGGGTCACCGTCGGCGTGCCCACATAGCCGAACAGCAGGAAGACCTCGTCCTCCAGCATGAGCCGCAGGGTGTTTCTGACCGCCGGGTCTGGCTGGTAGCCGTCGTCATAAACCCTCAGCTCGATGCGCCGCCCGCCGATGCCGCCGTTGTTATTGACTTCGGTGAAGTAGGCCATTGCCCCGCGGTAGAGCTCGATGCCGAGGCCACGGGACGGGCCGGAGAAGGCGGCGGACACGCCCAAGGTGATTTCCGTGGCGGTGACGCCAGCGCCCAAGGTGGTTGCGCCCGCCTGCGCCGCGGCACGGGGTGCAAGGAGCCACGCCCCGGCCAAGCCGCCTTGCAGCAACGCCCTTCTAGTCAATTGCCCCCTCATCCGGCTTACTGTGGCGTTGTTGACCAGATTTGTCCAGTGTTTTTCTTGGCCGTGGGGCAACGCAACGGCATCGTCGCGGTCCTTCAGGCGCTCATCGCCGTTTGGAAAGCGGGGCGGGTGGCGATGCGCTCGATGTACTGCCGTAGATGGGGCATCTCGTCGGTGACGCAGCCTAGCCGCTGGCTCATGTAGCAGGCATGGCCGAGCATCAGGTCGGCCGCGGAGAAATTCCCGATCAGGTAGTCACGGCCCTGGAGGTGGTCGTTGACCGGTGCCAGCGACCGGGTCAGCAGCCGCTGCGCTTGGCCTAGAACCTCGGCATTGCGGCGTTCCGGCGGCAGCAGCAGGGTTTGCACGACGATCGTGTTGACCGGCGGCATGACCATGCCTTCGCAGTAATGCAGCCATTGCAGGTAGGTCGGAAAAAGAGGGGAATCGACCGGCGGCCGCAAGGTGCCGTCGCTGTGCCGGGCGATGACGTACTCGACGATGGCGCCGGACTCCCAGAGGCGCACGTCCCCATCATCCAGCACCGGCACCCGGCCGAGCGGGTGGCGCGCCCGGTGCTCTGGGGATTTCAAGTCCTTGGGGCTGAAGTCCATGCGGTTCAGCCGATACTGAAGGCCGAGCTCCTCAAGCAGCCAGACGATGCGTCCGGCGCGGGAGTTGGGGGCGAAGTGCAGGGTGAGCATGGCGTCCTCCGTCGCTGTGGTTTTCCCAATTCATATGAAAGCACATCCCTATGCCCTGTCCAAAACCCGCTGCCATTACGCGGCAACTCGTGCGGGGTTGGAGTTCGTCATCACCCGGCGGCCTTTCAAGACGCCGTTTTACTCCGTTGCGCAGAGCCTAGACGCGGCCGGGATGCCGGTGGCAATCGGCTACAATGCCCTCCTCTTGGCGAGAGTTGGCGAAGTGATCGGCATGGCGATAAACGGCCAGCGGCTGTGGCGTAGAATCGAGCAGTTGGCGGCATTCACCGAGTCGCAGCGGCCCTACACCCGTCGCGCCTTCACCGAACTGCACCGCCAATCCAGGGTTTGGCTGCGTAGCCAGTTTGAAGAGGCCGGCCTGTCCGTGGCGACCGATGCCGGGGGCAATCTGATCGGCCGCTTGGGGGGTGCGAATCCATCCCTAAAGCCCATCTTGACCGGCTCCCACAGCGACACGGTGCCGCAAGGCGGTCGCTTCGACGGCATCGCCGGCGTCCTGGCCGGCCTGGAAGTGGCCCATGCGCTTTCCGACTGCGGTGCCCGGATGCAGCATCCCCTGGAGGTGGTGGACTTCCTTTCCGAAGAACCGAGCGACTACGGTGTCTCCTGCGTCGGCAGCCGGGCGATGGTGGGCCGGCTGACGCCGGAAATGCTGCAGCAGACGGCTGCGGACAACAGCAAGTTGCGCGACGCGATCAATGGGGTGGGCGGTCAGCCGGCGCGTCTGAACCGCCCGCTTCGCCCGGCCGGCAGCATTGCCGGCTTCTTTGAACTACACATCGAACAGGGGCCGGTGTTGGAGGCCGAGGGCTTGGACATCGGCATCGTCACCGACATCGTGGGCATCAGGCGCTTGGGCCTAGTGGTCAAGGGCGCCGCCGACCACGCCGGCACCACGCCGATGGGCCTGCGCCGGGACGCTTTGGTGGGTGCCGCCAAGATCGTCTCCTGGGTCAACGACTATGCGTGCAGCGGCAGTGACGAACAAACCTATTTGGTTGGCACCGTCGGCAAGTTGGAGGTCATCCCCAACGGCGCCAATGTGGTGCCGGGCGAAGTGCGCATGACGTTGGAGATGCGCGGCAATTCGGAAACCAAGGTGGATGAATTTGCCGTTGAGGCCGTTGCGTTCGCCAAGGCCGTCTGCGGGGAAATGGGCTTGGACTTCAGCCACGCCTTGCTCAGCGCCTCCACTCCCATGTCCTGTCACCCGTTCGTGCAGACGGCCATTGAGCAGGCCTGCCGGGAGCGGGGCGCCGCCTACAGGAGCATGGCCAGCGGCGCCGGCCACGATGCCGCCTACATGGGCCGCTTAGGCCCTTCCGGCATGATCTTCATTCCCTGCTTGAGCGGCCGCAGCCACTGCCCGGAGGAGTGGGCCAGCGCCGAGCAACTGGCCTTGGGCGCCCAGATCCTGCTGGATGCCATGCTGATCTTCGACCAGTCCAGATGTTGAAGGCGGGGTATGGCGGGGGCCAAGATGGTGAGCAAATGGGTGCGATGCCCTAAACGACCCCGCAGGGAATGAACCCTGCCTCAGGTTGCCCCGGCGGCCCAAACGCAGGCGTCCTCGGACGCTACCCACTTGAGGGCGTTTTCGATTAGGCGGCGGAAGCCGGGGTTTGCATAGGCGGTCGGGCCGTCGCCTAAGTCGGAAGCCACCACCGGGCTGGCCCGCACGGAGTGGGCCCACACCATCAGGTCGCTGCCCGGCGGATGGTTCCAGTCGGCCCGCTCTTGTGGCGGCGCCAAGGGGGGTGGGGTGAAGTTCTCCGCCACGAAGTCGTATTCGCCACGCAGCAGGGGCGTCACCCGCCGCTCGAAGCCGGCGGTCTTCAGGTAGATCTCGTCGGTGATCTCAAAGCCGTCCTCCAAGCCGACCAGCACCGGGTGAGCGCATTGGGGCACTAAGCGCACGGTGGGGTTGGGGTGGGGACCCTGGCCGCCGCGGTAGCCGGAGCCGGGCAGGATTTCGCCGTTCAGTTCGCCGGATTGCAGCATGAAGGAGGAGCCGGAGATTTCCCGCCACAGGGGCCAGAGGGGCCAGGACACCGTGGCGTGGTTCAGCAGCACCAAGCCCTTGCCGCTATTCACCAAGGCCTCGATGCTGGCGCGATAGTCGTCTGGGGGAAGGCCGGTGTCGTCGGCCCCGTCGTGCAGCAGGCCGATGCCCGGGATGCCGGACATGTCGTAGAACAGCACGCAGTCGTAGGCGCCGATGTGCTCCGGCTTCAGCACCACTTGAGCGGCGGGCTGTTCCACCAAGGTGGCGGTGACGCCGGACATCTCCGCGAACATGGCGCGGAAGCTGTCATGGGCGTAGTCGTGGCCCTTGCTGACGATGAGAACCTGCGTGTCCATTCGCGGTTTCCTCACCCGTGGCGACCGCCCGTGGGCGAAGTGCGAGCATTGCGGCCCGGGGGAGCTAGTTGGGCTGCCCGCCGGCCACGTCGATGAACTGGCCGGTGATCCACTCCGCCGCCGGGGAAGCAAAGAACACTGCGGCGGCGGCACAGTCCTCTGGGGTGCCGGTGCGGCCTAGAGGGATCACTTGGGCGAAGCTGTCCTTGGCCTTCTGCTCGGAGATGTTCATCGTTTCCACCAGCATTTCCGTCACAATGATGCCTGGCGCGATGCAGTTGACGGTGATCTTCTTGGGCGCCAACTCCACGGCCAAGGTGCGGGTCATGCTGATCATGCCCATGTTGGCCGCCGAATAGACGCCGAAGCCCGGTGACGGCCTGTGCGCGGCGATGGAGATGATGTTGATGATGCGCCCGCCACCGGTCATGCGCTTGGCCGCCTGTTGGGCGCCCCACCACTTGGTCTTCATGTTAAACGTCAACTGTTCGTCGAACTTCTCAAGGGAAATCTCCGGCAGGGCGTATATCTTGCGGTCCAAGGTGCCGCCGGCGTTGTTCACCATGATGTCCAGGCGCCCGAAGTCCTCCACCACTTGGTCCAACGCCTTGGGAATGGCGGTGAAGTCCATGACATCGGCGGAAATGCCCAAACCGCGCCGGCCGCGGGCCTCGATCTCATTGGCCACCGCATCCACCTCGTGCGGACGCCGGGCGACCACCGCGACGTCGGCGCCGCATTCCGCCAAGGCCAGGGCGATGCCTCGGCCGATGCCGCGCCCGCCGCCGGTGACCACCGCTGCTTTGCCGTCCAGCCGAAACTGTTCATGCATGCCCATGCTTTTTGCTCCTAGTTTTCCGAGCCGCGGCGCAACCTGAACTAAAGCCCCCCATTGACATCCGCGCCGCGGCCCCTTGTTGGCCTAGGCACCTTAGAACTTTGCGCTCACCACCGCCGTCACCAACCGCGGCTGGCCGAGGGTGCCGATCACCGGGTTGAAGGTCAGGCCAATGGGATCATAGCGGTTCCGTCCCGGCACCGAATCCCCCGGCCAGACGGAGCCATCCGTGTAGTAGTCCTCGTCAAAGAGGTTCTTACAGCCGCACGGCGGCCCGAGTGCCTAGCGGCACGTTGAGCGTTCCTTGGAAGTTGACCGTGCTTTGGTCGCCTCCCTCGAACTGCAGGTTGCCGCCCACCGTCTCCAGATCCGGCCTACGGCTGACGAACTTGACCGCACCGCCGATGTTGTTGCCGCCGTAGAGGGTCCCCTGCGGACCCTTCAGCACCTCCACCCGTTCCATGTCGCCAAATTCCGCCGAGGCATCAACGAAGATTTGGGCGCCGTCCACGTAAAAACCAACGCCTTGGGTGTTGCCGAAAGACCCCACGCCGCGGATGGTGACGTTGGGGTTGCCGTCCGCCCGGGACGACAGGTTCAGGTTGGTGACCTTGAGGCCAAGGTCGTTGATGTGGGTGATGGCGCCCTGCTCAAGCTCGAACCCGGAGATGACGGAGACGGATTCGGGAATCTCCTGCAGGGACTCGTCGCGCTTGCGGGCGGTGACGATGATTTCCTCCAGAACCTCGGTGCCCTCGTCGCCGGCTGCTTGGATTGGCCCTGCGCCAAGGCTCGATACGACGGCTGCCGCCCCGAACAGGGCCGAACCGATGATGCGGGCAATGGAGTGTGCGCTTATTGACATTTGACTTCCCTCCTTGTTGGTCGCGCCACGCCAATGTAGCATGACTCGGGTTGGTGTGTCAGCAAGGTATTGGCCTCGAGCCAACGCCGCCCTGATGTGCGGCGAGTGGCGCACGGGTTTCGGTTGGCGGCTGCTCCGCCTTGCTCTTGATGGGATTCTGGTTCATTCTTGGCGGCCGGCGATTGAGCAAGGAGGGGGCCGGCCCGTGAAGACGCCGAACCATGCATTGAGCCCCATGAAGTGCCCAGTGACGCTGGAGGATGTGGACCTGTTCGGTTCAGGCGCCGCGGAGCACTGGTACGAAGCCTACGAGATTCTGCACAGCGAGGCGCCCGTACACGTCATTCCGGGGGAGGGCTTGGCAGCGGGGACGGACGGTTTCATCCTCACCAAATACGATGACATCGCCTTAGTGGTGCGGGATCCGGTGCGCTTTCCGCCGACGATGTCCTTAGGGCTGAAAACGCTGAATGAGTCCGGCAAGGCGCCGGAGGAGATTCCGGACATCAACACCATGATGGCGTCCATGATGACCCTGCGCCCCAGCAACGAACTGTACCGCAGCCATCGCCAGGAGCTCACCGACCCTTGGGTTGGTCCCGGCGCCGCCCGCAATGCGGAGATGATCAAGGGCCATGTGGATGACCTGATCGACAACTGGATCGACAAGGGGCAGGTGGAGTTCGTCTCCGAGTTCGCCCGCCCCCTGCCGCAGCGGGTGATGAACGGCATCCTCGGCTTCCCCCAGGAGGACATCGCCCTAGTGGAGAAATGGGGCGCCGCCCAGGTGGCGCCCTTCGTCTATGGGGAAGGCCATCGCAACATCCTCAATGAGGAGCAGCGCAAGGCGCAGCGTACCGCCCTCAACGCGTTCAAGGATTATGTGCAGCAGCGCATCGAGGACCGGCGGCGCAACCCGAAGGGCGACATGATCAGCTTCCTCACCCAGGTGACCTACCAAGCCCTCGGCCGCAAGCTCAGCGACTTGGAGATCAACGGCATCGTTTACGCCATGGTCATCGGCGGCTTGGAGACCACTCAGTACGCCATTGAGGAGCAGGCGCAGTTGCTGTGCGAGCGGCAAGGCGTGTTTGAGGAGATCAAGTCGGACCGCAGCAAGCTGCGCCACTTCACGGAGGAGGCGATGCGCCTGCGCTCCCCCACCCAGGGCCTGTCCACGCGCATCACCACCCAGGATGAGGTGTTCCAAGGCGTCAGCGTGCCGGCCGGCTCCCTGCTGCACCTGCGCTGGGCGGCGGCCAACATTGACGCCGACGCGTTCGAGTGCCCTCACCAACTCAATCTGGAGCGCAGGGCCGTCAGCCGCCACCTGGCCTTCTCCCAAGGGCCGAGGGTGTGCCCGGGCGCCCACCTGTCCAGGCTGGAGCAGACCATCGCTTGGAACCGGCTGCTAGACCGCATCGACCATTTGGAGTACGTCCCCGGCAACAACTTCATGCACCAGCCAGGTATCATGTTGGGAACTTTGGAGTTGAACCTGTGCTTCACCAAGGTGGCTTAACATGTCGTTCGTCCGAGCCCATTGTTCCGCCCGGCGGCGTTGTCGCTGGCCCATGTGGGGCGGGCCACAGGGTGCCGGATCCGTCTTGCCGGCCGAAAAAACGTCTCTCGGCAGGGCCAAATCAGATAGAGTGAACAGGCCCTAGGGCATTGTTCTGCTAGCCGATGGATTGGGGGTGCCATGCTTGTTGCTGAAAGGGAAGACTTCAGCGCCCACTCCCTCGGGGTGGTGGCCTGCGGCGCCATCGCCCGGGAACTGAATCAGCTGAGGCGCTTGAACGGTTGGACCAACATGGCGCTGTACTGCCTGCCGGCGGATCTGCACAATCGCCCGGAACGGATCCCGGCGGCGGTGGCGGCCAAGCTGGCTGCCATCGAAAGCCGACATGATCAACTGTTTGTGGCCTACGCGGATTGCGGCACTGGCGGCCTGTTGGACAGGGAACTGGCCAAGACCGGCACACCCCGCCTGCCCGGTGCCCATTGTTACGAGTTCCTCACTGGGGCGGAGGCATTTGCGGCCTTGGCCGATGAGGAGCCGGGCACCTTCTATCTGACGGATTTCCTAGTGCGCCACTTCGACCGTTTGATCGTCCAAGGTTTGGGGTTGGCCCGCCACCCGCAACTGCGCGACGAGTACTTCCGCAACTACCGCTGTCTTGTGTATCTTTCGCAAAGCGGTGACGAAGCCTTGCGCCGTGAAGCCGCTGCCCACGCCCAAATGCTGGGGTTGTGTTTTTTGTACCGTTACACCGGGTTAGCGCCTTTGGCGCGGGCGTTGAACAGCCTCGACGTCGTTCAACCATTGAGGTGGCATAAGGCCCGCTAGCTGCAAAATGTGCATGTTTACGGAGCCAACAGGGCATTTCGTCCCTTGAGTCGCGAAAAGTTATCCGGGATGATCTCAGCGGACTGTCGTAAACGGCGGCGCATAGCCTCTGGAGGACGAGAGGATAGGGCGCGACTGGATGAATTGGCCCCTTGGTTAGGTTGTCTCCTGTTCGAGAAGACAAGGAGGACGGTCACATGACGGAAACTGTTATTAGCTCCGCCAGCCGCGAGGTGGTCATTGGCTTTGAACGCCCCTTCGTCATCATCGGCGAGCGCATCAACCCCACTGGTCGCAAGCTGCTGGCGGCACAAATGAAGTCCGGGGACTTCTCCCGGGTGGAGTCGGACGCCCTCGCGCAAGTGGCCGCCGGCGCCCAGGTCTTGGACGTTAACGCCGGCATCCCCTTGGCCGATGAGCCGGGCCTTCTGGCCGAGTCCATCCGCCGGGTGCAGGCGATCACCGACGTGCCCTTGTCCATCGACTCCTCGGTGATCGACGCCTTGGCCGCGGGGCTTTCCGCCTATCAGGGCAAGCCGCTGCTGAACTCGGTGACCGGGGAGGATGAATCTTTGGATCGGGTGCTGCCCTTGGTCAAGAAATACGGTTGCGCCGTGGTGGCCATCTCTAACGACGAGACCGGTATTTCCGAGGACATCAACGTCCGCTTCGCGGTGGCCGAGAAGATCGTGCAACGCGCCGCCGACTACGGCATCCCGGCCAGCGACGTGGTGGTGGATCCGCTGGTGATGCCGGTGGGCGCCCTCAACGACGCCGGGCGCAAGGCCATGCAGTTGATCCGTCGCCTGCGCACGGAGCTGAAGGTCAACACCACTTGCGGCGCCTCCAACATCAGCTTCGGCCTGCCCAACCGGGACGCCCTGAACGGCGTTTTCCTGGCCATGGCGGCCGGCGTCGGCATGACCTCGGCCATCACCAACCCCCTGCACGGCGAAGTGATGGCCGCCGTGCGCGGCGCCGACGTGATGATGGGGCAGGACCCGGAATGCCGTCGCTGGATGCAGGCGTACCGCGACCCATCCGCCGCCGGTGCCGGAGCAGGCCGCGAACGCCGCCGGGGCAACCGCCGCCGCGTTTGAGGGAAGGCATTGGCGGCGCCCCGCTCTGAGGCGGGAATTTCCATGCAGGGGCCTCTGTAGGGAAAAGTCAACGGGGCGCGACAGCAACGTAAAACTGTGGAGCTTTTCTCCAGGGGTCCTCTTGATGCAGGTGGGTTTGGCAAAGTGACGCATTCATCTCCCGCAGACGCCTTGGTGGTGTTCACGCCATCCGGTCGCCGCGGGCGCTTTCCCTTAGGTACGCCCTTGCTCCAAGCGGCGCGGGCCTTGGGCGTGGATATCGATTCGGTCTGCGGCGGGCGCGGCATCTGCGGGCGCTGCCAGGTGATGTTGACCGTCGGCCAGTTCGCCAAGCACGGCATCACTTCCGCCGTCGAGCACGTTTCCCCCTTGAGCGAGCCGGAGCGGCGCTTCGCGGTGCAACGGCGGGCCTTAGGCGCAAGGCGCTTAAGCTGCCACACCAAGCTGCTCGGCGATGTGGTCATCGACGTGCCGCCGGAAAGCCAAGTGCATCGCCAAGTGGTGCGCAAGGAGGCGCAAGCCCGGAACATCCGGCTGAACCCTGTGCTGCGGTTGTGCTATGTGGAGGTGCCGGCGCCAGACATGGACCATCCCTCCGGTGATCAGGAGCGCCTTCTCGCCGCCCTCGCCGAGCAGTGGCGCATCCCCCGCCCGAGCTTGGACTTCCGCTTGCTGCCTGGTCTGCAAGGGGTGCTGCGGGAAGGCCGGTGGGGGGTGACGGCGGCGGTGCAAACGAATGACTGGCCGCAACCCCATGCAGCTGACCCAGCCGCCGGTGCGCCCGCCTTGGATCAGGTCAGTGGGACGGGTGATGGAGGTGCTGAAAGCGGAGAAAGCCGGGCAAGGAGGCGCACAGGCCAGGCTGGCCGGCCAGACGATGGCGCGGTCCGGGTTGACGCGCCGCGGGCCGCAGCGGGTCGGATGGATGTCCAAGTTGCGGGGCAGGGCAGGGTGGTTGCCCTTTGGCCGGGTTTGCGGGATCGGCTGTATGGCTTGGCCGTGGATGTCGGGTCCACCACGCTGTCCGCTCATCTGTGCGACCTCGCCAGCGGGAAACTGTTGGCCGGGGCGGGGCGCATGAACCCACAAATCCGCTTCGGCGAGGATCTGATGAGCCGCGTGTCCTGGTTAATGATGCATCCCGGCGGCGAGCGGGAATTGACCGAGGCGGTGCGTGAAGCGCTCAACGGGCTGATCGGGAAACTGACCACGCAGGCCGGCATTCGTCCCGACGAGGTATTGGCCCTCACCATCGCCGCCAATCCCATCATGCACCATCTCTTCTTCGGCTTGAGTCCGGTGGAGCTTGGCGGCGCCCCCTTCGCCTTGGCGGCGGATGGCGCCTTGACGGTGGCGGCGGCGGATCTCGGCCTCGCCGTCAACCCTGGGGCGCAGGTCTATGGCCTGCCCTGCATTGCCGGCCATGTGGGAGCCGATGCCGCCGGGGTGCTATTGGCGGAGGCGCCGCACAAACGCAGCGAACTGAACCTCATCGTCGATGTGGGCACCAACGCCGAAATCATGTTGGGCAACCGGGAGCGGCTGTTGGCGGCGTCCAGCCCCACGGGGCCGGCCTTGGAGGGCGCCCAAATCAGTTGCGGCCAACGGGCGGCGCCAGGGGCCATCGAACGGGTGCGCATCGACCGGCGGACCTTGGCGCCGCGCTTCAAGGTCATCGGCTGTGAGCTTTGGTCCGATGCGCCGGGCTTTGCGGAGGCGGTGGCGGGTACCGGCGTCACTGGCGTTTGCGGCTCCGGCATCATTGAGGCCCTGGCGGAGCTGTACTTGGCCGGAGTGATCGACCCGGATGGCGTGATCGATGCCGGCCTCATGGAGCGCTGCCCCCGCGTTCGCCGCCAAGGGCGCACCTGCGCCTACTTGCTGCACCAAGGAGGGGAGGGTGCGCCGGACATCGAGCTCACGCAAAACGACGTGCGCGCCGTGCAGTTGGCTAAGGCCGCCCTGTACGCCGGCGTCAAGCTGCTGCTAGCTAGATTCGGGGCCGAAAAAGTGGCCCGCATCCGCTTGGCTGGCGCCTTCGGCAGCACCATTGACGTGCGTTACGCGATGGTCTTGGGCCTGATCCCGGATTGCCCCCTCGACCAGGTTTCCTCGGCCGGCAACGCGGCCGGCACCGGTGCCCGCATGGCCCTGTTGGACGGCGCCTCGCGGTCCGAGATCGAGGCGCTGGTTAAGCGTGTGGAGAAAATCGAAACCGCCACCGCGCCGGACTTCCAGGAGCAGTTCGTGCAAGCTATGGCCATCCCCCACAAGGTTGACCCCTTCCCCGAATTGGCGAAGGGCATGTCCTTGCCGCCAGCGAAGAAAAGCCAAGGGGCGGCCCGCCCCAGACGGCGGCGGCCGCAGCCGCATTCTTAGTGTCCTGTCCCGCAATCCTCGGCGTTGAGCGAAGGCTGCCATTACCCGCACCAAGGTCAGGACTGGCAATTTTCCGTGCGTCGGCAGCCTCCGCATGAAGATGAAGGTTGACATCAGGCGTTTAAGGCGTAAGTGTTCGCACATCCCTTGGAGTTCACGTTTCCGTAGAAGCTAAAGGGTTTCCGTACATTAGTTGGAGGTAGAATATGCAGATTGGAGATATCGCTAGCGATCTTCAAGTCAGTCTGGCGGGGCTGGACGCCACGCGCATTGCGGAGGGGGAGTTGGAGGGGCTAAGGCACCTCGCCTTCGCCAACTTCCGCCCGCAAGTGGCCATCCACTATGCCGAGACGCACAAGAAGATCCGCGATGATGCCGGCGCCAGCCACTTTGATCCGGCTAAGTGCGAAGTGGTCATTCACTTCGTGCCGGCCCCGGAGGGGGAGCAGGCCCAGCAGCAGGCTTCCGCAACGCCATCCTCTCCGCCGCGGGCCGGTAATGACCCATCGGCAACGCCGCGCAGGGGTTATGACACGTCCTCACCACCGTCGCGCGGCTATGACCAAGGCCGCCGCCGCCCCCGGCCGCAGGGCTATGTGCGGGCGGAAAACCATTCCGCAACGTCGCCCCCGCCGCCGATGCGGGAGGAGCGCATCGACTACGAAGAGGCGCTGACGCAAATGCTGGAAGCCCTCCAACGGGCGGAGCGGGAGCGCCGCTTCGTGGGCATCAAGTGGTTTCGGGACCGCTTCTTGCCGGAGCAGAACTTCAGCTGGTCGAACGACCCGCGCACTTGCGGCGCCATGCTGCGCATCGGCACGGAGGATGAGTTGGTGGTGACCCATCAGGTCACCAACCCCAAGAACCCGCAGCATCCAGTTACCGCCATCCGCCTAAACCGCAATCATCCGCGCTGTCAGGACATGGGGCAGCCGTCCGAACAGCCGAGGTTCAAGCCGGTTCGCATCCGCGGGGATGTCCTGTCCTCCACCGTCGTCGGCCAGCGCCGGTAGGCCGTCGTGAAGAGCTTCTACTTCGACACCAGCGCTTTGGTGAAGCTGTACGTTGAGGAGGAGGGCAGCGACAAGGTGCTGTCCATCGCGGAGGACCGGGAGAGGAGCCGCTTAGTGGTCCTCGACATCGCCCGCATCGAGTTGCGCTCCGCCGTGCGCCAACGGCAAAGGGACGGGGACATCGACGAAGCGGACGCCGCCGCCCTCCTCAAGCAGTTCGACCAAGACGGCGTGGCCGCCTATGTGATCCAGCCACTGAACGCCAACGTGATGCAGGAGGCCGCCCGCCTGCTGGACAAGCATCCTCTCAAGACCCAGGAGGCCCTGCAGCTGGCCGGCTGTCTAGTGGCCTGCGCCAGTGTGCCGCCGCCGGTGGCCTTCGTCTGCGCCGACAGCGAGCTTTGCGAATCGGCGCAGCGCGAAGGGTTCCGGGTGCTGAATCCGATGCAGGAGGGGTAGGCGGCAGGAGATATGGGCAGCGCCGGCGCTCCACCGTGGCGCCGGTCGGGCAAGCTGGGCGTTAAGCCGTTGTTGGACGATTCGCCCGCATGGCATAGGCCATGGCAAGCGGCACCAGCGCCAGCGCCGGCAGGGTGGATAGGAGCACCGCCGGCCAGCCGAAGCTGTGCAGCAGGGCGCCGGCCCCAAAACTGGCCAGGGCGGAGACGCCGAAGATGCTGAAGTCGTTGAAGGCTTGGGCGCGGAACCGCTCCTCGGGGCGATAGGCGGTCACCAGTGCCGTGGTGCCGCCGACGAACAGAAAATTCCAGCCGACGCCGAGCAGCACCAACGCCCACCAGTAATGCAGGAATTCCCGCCCGGCGAGGCCGACCGCCACGGTCAGAGCCATGGCGGCTACCCCGCCCAATGCGAGCTTGCGGGCGCCGAAGCGGCTGATGAGGGGCGCGGAAACCAGGGACGGCAGGTACATGGCCACCATATGGGCCTGAATCACTCGCGCCGTATGGTCGATGCCGTGCCCGTCCAGTACATGCATGGCGATGGGCGTGGCCGTCATGATGAATACCATCGCTCCTTGGCCGATCACTCCGGCCAGCACGGCGACCATGAACCCCGGCTGACTGACCAGCTCCCGAAGGGTACGGCCGCCCTGCCTGCCTTGCGAACCGCCGCCCAGCGCCGGATTGCTGGTGCATAGCAGCAGGCCAAGCCCTAGTGCATAGAACCCCGCCAGCACTAGAAGCGCCCCTCGATAGGGTGTCTCCGGCGTCCAAGCCGGGCTGCGGGTGGCCAGTTCCGGCCCCACCAAGGCACCGCCGATGGTGCCGAGCAGAATGATCGAGACCGCCCATCCGGCCCGCTGTGGCGCAACGCTCTCTGCGGCGGCGAACCGCAAGTGGGCGGCGAACGCCGCGGTCACCCCAATGCCCCCCACCGCCATTGTAAACAGCGCAAAACTGCCCAACGCCAATCCCAGCGCGGCTAGCAAGGCGCTGCCGAGGCCAATCAGCACCCCAATGCAAAACCCGTAGCGCCGCCCGATGCGCCGCATCAGCATGGCCGTCGGCACCGTCCCCAACGCCGTGCCGACCACCACCACGGAGAGTGGCAGGGAGGCCAAGGCCGGGTCGGGTGCCATCTGGCTGCCGACAAGGCCGCCGACGGTGAGGATCAGCACTGTGCCGGAACCGAAGATGGCCTGGGCGAGGAAGTAGAGGGCCAGGTTGCGAGGCGGCATCCGCGGAGTATAGGACATGGCGGCGATGGTAGGCTTATAGGAAGCGAGGCAACAGTTGCAGGCAGAAAGTCAGCGAATTGGCGAAGGTTTCGCAACGGCGCGAATGATAAATGGCGCATGGGGCAAGACCGATAAAAAAAGCGCCACTTTTCATCCACTTGCCCATCACTGCATGGATGTGGCGGCCGTGTTTGCGCGTATGGTTGCACTGCCGGTCATTCGCAGCCGTTTGGAGACGGCGGCCAAAAGGCCGCTTTCCGACATGGATTGCCAACGGCTGTCGGTGCTGACATTTCTACACGACATCGGCAAGCTGCATCCAGGCTTTCAGGCCAAAGGATGGCCGTCAGGTCTGTGGCGCGGACCACTTCGCGGGCATTTGCAGGAGGGTTCAGCGCTATTGCAATTGGCTTGGGGAAAGCGGAACACCCCTTGCATGCGCTGGTGACGAAGATCACGGAATGGGGAGACGCCGCCTCATCCATCCTGGTAGCCGCTTTCGCCCACCACGGCCGCCCCATCTCACACCCGCCCGACCCAACGGAACGAGATTGGCCATCCTTGCACCACTACGACTGGCGGGCGGAAGCCGCAGCCATCAACGATGCCTTGCGCCAATGGTTCGCCAAGGCTTTCCAGCAGGACGACGGTGCCTTGCCAACCGAACCGCCTTTCCACCACATGGTCGCCGGGTTCATCTCGCTGGCCGACTGGGTCGGCTCAGACAAGAGGTTCTTCCCCTACCAAGCGCCTTTCGACGCCCATCGGGTCATTGGCGCGTGGATGCGCTTCCACAATGACCGCCGCCCGCCCACCGCGCTCAACGGACACACGCCAAGGATGGTCTATGAGGGCGCTCATGCGCCTTGGAGACAGGCGGCGTGAGCAAAGTTTTTGACAAGGCCCCTCATCGGCATGTAATGTCCATGCCAGAGGGATTTTCAACTGGGAAGGTCCACCTTATTTCGGGCCACCAGTTGTGTCGGAAAGTGGGACCACCTCTGTGCTGATGGTTCCGGTGGCTTGGGCTTGAGCAGGTCCATGATGGGCCGGCGGTCGAACAGGTTCAGCTGAAGGATGCGCAGGATTTCGTGCAGGTTCCATGCGATTTCGTTGGCGAACTTGAGGAAGGATGAGGAGAAGGTGGACGCACATGGCGAACCTAGGTTTGCCGGTCTTTCGCGGCGTAAACGCACAGGGCGGCCTCAATTAGTGGACATTCCGTTGCTCGCCTTTTTAAGGCTTCAAAGGCGGTTCTTTGATGATGGCGGCCATCCTGTTCCTTTCCGGCTGCGTGATAAGCGCAACACTCAAGATGACCCCTTTGATGAGTTTCTGGCGAGCACCGTCTTTTCGAGATGGAGCGGCGTGGATTGCGTAAAGGCACCAGGACCTTTGATCACGCCAGACATGGTACTCCACAAGTCCAATACGCAAATCAGTCGCGCCGACGACCTAACACAAATAGTGGGCATTGAGGTAAAAAAGGTGGAACGGTCTGGTTCGGGGCGCGTCGCACGTGCTTCCGGAATAGACTTCAATACGACGCCTCCCTGCGGCAAAATCCGAGTGTTTGACATGAATACAGCTCCATGTGACATCCGCGGGTTCTATCTATTCGTCTGCATCGAGCCGGCATCCCAGGCCGAAGGATTTGTAGTTGTTTCAGCGCTTGCTTTAGTGGACGGAAATGCCTTGAATGAAGATTTCGAACTCTACCTGAACGTCACCGGAGAACGTACCAAGAAGATTGAGCTTGGCACTTATTCCGACGGCATTGACCGCGCCCGACCTATGCTAATCTTCGGCAACCCTCTTGGCATACCTGAGCTCGATCACACAGCGACGCTGATTCATGCGGATGATACGCTAGCGGAACAGTCCGATGACCTAAAGAAGGTTTTCATTCTAAAGCGATCCACTTCAGAAGACGAAGTGCGCAAATTTTGTTGCTATCGTTATGCTCAGAATGCGCAGAGCGGCCCCATTCGAGTTCTAGAAGATCCCTTCTTGACGCCAGTGCGCGACACAAGAACCCGGCCCAGAGGCCGCTTCACCCTACCGTTCGAATTATAGCCTATGTCTCAAGCATGGAAAGCTGTTTGGCCCCACCTATCGACGTCAATTGCTCCGGTGACTCCCGGATAGTCTGAGCGCACCAAATGTCCTCGGTTACTCGATCCATTCTCGGGAGGAGCATATCCAAACTCATTCGAACGTCATCGACGTTTCTATCCGCGCACAACTCAACCAGCAATTGACTCAAGAGCACAACTCGCACGTCATTGCGTGACAGCTTTCTGCCGACTGCATTAAATCGCCGAACCTGATCCGCCCCCGACTCCTGAGACGCCGCAAACGCGGCCTTTTCGGCTTTGCGCTCACGCCGGTCCATTTGCCGCTTACGGCAAACGATCAGCACGTCCAGATTGATGGGTTGCTTGGCTTGGCTTTTGGGTGCCGCCACCGACATCTCCGATTTCGCAGGTTGGGATTGAATGATTGAAAACCCTGCGCCAACTACAGCTTCCGCCAAGGCGGTCCACCCGCTTTCCCTGGAATGGTGGTAGCTGAACACCATTAGCCCTCTGTCCCGAAGGACCCGATTGCACTCCGTGAAAACCATCCTCAACTTCTTAGCAAACATGCGAACATCTGTGTCCTGCACTTCCTCCGCACGTCTGGTTGTATGCTGACCGACGCCCAGAAAGAAGTAGGTCTGCTGCCAAGCGAAAAAGAAGTCCGCTAGTTCTGAGTAGTGAACGTTGTCAAAGAACGGTGGATCGGTCACAACGAGGTCCACGCTTTGGTCGGCAAGGCTAGTTCTCGCCGAATCACCGCAGGAAACGTAAGTGGTGCCGGCCTTTGGGGCGTGTTTTGGCAGCCCGTCCAGCACCTCGCCTCCCATAGGCGAACTTGCGCCAAAGACCTTTCGGCCTGACTTCCGCTTGCCTTTGTATTCCACAGAAATCTCGAACGGAGCTTCTCGATACGCTAAAGCTCGAAGCAGTCGGCTTTTGTAAAGCGTTGAGAATGCGCCGGAGCTCTTGGCAGTGCCCCACAGGTTCGCTTCGATGGGCGTTCGTTCTGGTTTCAGGATGTGATGGGAAAACATATGGCGCACGGCACCTGTTCCTTCGCCCTTGTAGGAGGCGAACATGTTATTGAACTCCAAGACCCCCGAAAAGAGTAGCGACAGCGCATCGCGGGCACCACCATCGGGCAAGTCTCTGATCGAGGTCGCCAAGGTGGTGAGGGCGAGAAGTTGACGTGCGTTGAACAGTTCGTGCCAGTAGCGGTAGCCATAGTTAAGAATCTGCTTGGTGTTGTGCCCGTCCTCTATTGGTGTGGAAGGAATCGGTGGACTGATTTTCACCAGACGCTCACGGGCCGCATCAAAAGCCTGCACATCGTCCGTCGTCGCCGGCAGATACTCCTTGCCGCCGTCAGCTCTAAGGACGAGCTTGGCGTAAAGCCGATGGCTCGGCGGGCCACCGGCGCTTGCGGCAGTCTTCGCGATCGGGAATTCATGGGCGCAGCCCCCGCAAACGGCGGTTGTCCGTCGGGCGGGACCATTTCGAGGATCAAATTTGGCACCGCATGAGCAACTTACGGATGTTGCGTCGTAACGACACACAGGCAGTGCGCCGCAGTTAGGGCAGAACGCCCTTGCCTGAGGATGCCGGGCTTTGTTCGCGTGGGAAGCGATGATGTAGCTGGAAAAAAGATCGACGGCACCCCCGCATTGAGGACAAGGCAGGAATTTAACCCAAAAGAAGTAGAGTACCTCACAGGGCTGTCCGTCACCGTCAGTGGATTGATATAGGCACCTAATTTCGCGCCCGGCGCTTGTCTCAATCCGCTTGAATTGGGCTTGGACCTCGGTTCGGCTGATCTCGCCGAGAGCAACCCGAACCGCTCGATGCGCCACCGGATTGATGTCACGGCCAATGACCGTGCAGCCGAGCTTCTGCGCTTCGCCCACCGTGGTGCCGCTGCCCATGAAGGGGTCAAAAACCACTAGCCCCGGTAGCCGCACAGGTTCGTAGAAAAGGTCCATCACCGATGAGCCCTTCGGGGCGGCAGCCGCAATGATCGCTGCCCGAAAGACCGATCCCAATCGTTGCGCCCACCACTTGTGCATGTGGTAGATGGGCCGATACAGCTCCTTCCGCCAGCTTTCGATTTCCGCAACCTCGCTCAGCTGCTCGAACGGGAAGCGATCTTCGATCACACGCCGACCGTGCCCCGCAACCAGCGCCGCACCAGCGGCCGAACCTGAGTCCGCCAAGCACAGCTCGGCCATGGTCGTCAACGCAGCCGCAGCCTTCTCTGGCTGACGCGAGACCAACGCCCGAATCCGCTCCGGGAGCCGTCCAGAGAGAAGCAGCAACCCGTCCCCGCTGCAGCCGAGCAAATCCGCCAGTTTTCCCAGTATCTGCGCCGATGGCGGAACCTGCCCACTCTCAATGCGCGAAAGGTACGCCACATCCAGATCAAGCCGCTGCGCCACACCGCGTAAGGACAAACCAAGCTCAATCCGGCTCTGGCGTATGAATGCTCCGACTTCCATAGGTCCACTATGTTGAGCGCTGTTGACAGTTTTATCAACATATTATTTTGGTCTGGACCCGTTAGCGGGCCATGTGGAGGGTTGGCGTTGTCCGCCCGACCCCAAACGGGCGTCCCCTCGGGCAGCAGCGGAACCACGTCCGACTCCATTTGCTCCCGCCAGCCGTGCGCGGGATGGACCCCGCCCGGATGCAGCCGCCCGGACGCCCACAGCCCGCCGACGAACGCGCCGTGCGCTCCGCCCCCCGCCGCGGTTGGGGCCCAACGGGTCGGGGAGGCCGGACGCCTGTTCCCCGACGCAGAGACGATATCCAGTCCGCTCCGCCGCGCTCGCCATCGCTCCCCCCCGTCCCGATCCGCCGCGTAGGCCAGCAGCCCGACCCGGCTGCGGTCCAGAGACTTCAGCCGCGACGGGATGAAGTTGTAGAGCAGTCTGCCCGTCGGGTCCACCGTGGGTTCCCCCGCACACGCGGGGATAGACCCTTTTGCCGGAGAATTGGCGGTCGGTGCGGGTGTTCCTCGCCGCCGCCGGGCAGTGGCGGCGCGGGCCGCGTAGAGAGCCGCTGGCACTGGATTACGCCGCCGCCAAGGCCGCTGCGGAGGAGCTCGGGATCGAGTGGCGGTAGGTCTTCGAGGCCGTGGCCCTAATGGAGGGGGAGGCGCTGCAGCTGTGGGCCGTCAGCGGCGGCTGATGAGGCCGACGACAGCGGCCAGCAGGCCTAGGACGGCCCAAAGCGCCAGCATCCCGCCCCCCGCCCCGCCATCAGCAGCCGCCATCCGGGGCTGAGGCTGAGTATGAAGGCGATGGCGGCGGGCCAGAAGGCGATGGCCGAGACGCATCCGACGGCGAGCGACGCCCACTCCACCGCGTTCATTCGATCCCGCACTTTCGTTCCTCGCCCCATGGTGCAGGCAGCCTAGCATGCCCGACGACATCGCGCTGGGGTTCCCCCGCACCCTAGGCGGCAAGACTGCCGAACTCGCCGGGCGCGAGGCGATTCACGGGCGACCCGTCAAAAACACCGCAGCGCTGGCCAACCCTGAGGCGCTGCAAGCCTTTCAAGAGGATCAATCTTGAACCTACCAGACCCTCGTGCGGCCACTCCCAGCAGCCGATGGGCGTGATCTTTGCCAAAGACGATGGCGTCGCCAGCGAATTCGCCCAGAAACTCGCTTTCCGCCACGGCAGTGCCCAAATTGACCCGTGTTAGCTGCGGCCCGGCTAATAATGAATGAGGCTCTTTGCCGCCGACAGGCAAATCGTGGTGTCCGCTCCGTTGACCAAGGCCGAAGTCAAGCGGCAGGAGGCCCGCGGGAGCAAGCGACTTGTTCGCCCATGGTTCCGCATCCAACAGGCGGCGCACTTGGCGCTTCGGCAGGCCGTTGACCAGGGCGGCCATGTGCGGGAATGCGACCTTGGCGACGAATGCCCGGAGAGGGCGCATGTCCTAGCCAACTAGCCAGAAACAGGGAAACAACGCCTCCAAACCGCCAAAGTCAGGGTTTTCAAGCCCTTGGACGGGAATATCGGCCCACTGGGAAGCCGTCTAAGCGATTTTCAGGGCATAACCCTATGGGGGGGGCTTCATAGGGTCAGTTCAGCGCCCGCTGGCGGGCTTCACAGTGCGCCTAGTATTCGGGATGGGCATCGCAATACTGATCCCAAAACAGGACCGCATCCATGTACTTGCCGACCAACTCCGAATCCCCATCGTAACCTTGGCCCAAGTCCCGCTGCATGGCGGCCATTCGGCAGGCCTGTGACCACATAAGCGTTTCCGTCCCCTCATGCTCATGGCCGCACAAAACAGCGCCTTGCGTCCTGCAGGCAAAGGTTTCGAGCAAGAGGGCCGCACCCTTATGGAAATCATTGATGGCTTCAGCCTGTTCGTCTTGACCAAGCGCCCAAGCCGAAGCCAGCGCCAAGGCCGCAGCGAATAGCAGTCTCATTTGAGTAGCTGAAGGATGAGCCTAGCCACGCAATAAGGCAGGATCACCCAAAAGCACATCTGAATCCACTGGAAAGCTTGTTGAGCAGCAGTTCTCATTTTGGCATTTTTACATAGCGCCGGATTGAGGGAGGCTTGACAGCATAGGACGTTGTGCCTATGGTGCGGGCCATGGGCAACCCGTGGTTCGGATCGAAGGCGTCGTCGGGGCTGTGGCAGGCGCTGGTCGCGCTGATGCCGCCGCACGCGGTGTACATTGAGACGCACTTGGGCGGGGGCGCGGTGATGAAGCGCAAGCCGGCGGCGCTGCGCAACATCGGGATCGACCTGGACGCGCGGGCGCTGTCGTCATTCGAGTGCGGCCATGCGGTGGAACTGGTCAACGCGGACTGCCACGGGTATCTGGCCGATTTCGCGTTCGACGGTTCGGAGCTGGTCTACAGCGACCCGCCGTACCTGCGCGCGGCGCGCAAGTCCGGGCGCCGTTACCGGCACGACTACGGGGACGCGGACCACGCGGCGCTGCTGGAACTGCTCAAGGGGCTGCCGTGCGCGGTGATGGTGTCGGGGTACCCGTCGGCGCTCTACGACGAGCTGCTTTGCGGTTGGCGCAGCGTGGCGCTGCAGGTGATGAACCAGGCGGGCGTGGTCACCGAGAAGGTGTGGTTCAACTTCGAACCGGACCGGGTGCACTGGGCGTCGTGCGCGGGGCGGGACTTCACGCACCGGCAGACGGTCAAGCGCAAGGCGGCGAGCTGGGGCCGGCGCTACCGGGCGATGCCTCCGGCGGAGCGCCTGGCGGTGCTGGCCGCGGTCATGGCAGTGGAAGCGCAGGCGCCGCCGTGAAGCTCCTCGGCGGCCATCTGGAACGGCTCCGGGCGTGCTTCGCCGGGCTGCCGGACCCGCGTCGCGGCCGCAACCGCCGGTACGCCATGGCGGACGTCGCCATGGCGGCGCTGTCGGTGTTCTTCATGCAGTCGCCGTCGTTCCTGGCGCATCAGCGCGCGCTGGCCGAGGGACGCACGCGGTCCAACGCGCACACGCTGTTCGGCCTGGCCCGCATCCCCTGCGACAACCACATCCGGCAACTGCTCGACGGCGTGCCGACGGCGCACTTCGACGACGAGTTCCACGCCATCGCCGCGGACCTCGACGCGCACGGCGCCCTGGCATCCATGCGCCGCCTGGACGGCCGGCTGCTCGTCGCCCTGGACGGCACGGAGTTCTTCCGCTCGCGCAGCATCCACTGCCCGCACTGCGCGACCCGCAAGCGCAGCGACGGCGCCACGGAGCACTTCCACCAGATGCTGGCCGCCACCCTGGTGGCGCCCGGCCACGCCCGCACGCTGCCGCTGCCCCCGGAGTTCGTGGCGCCCCGCGACGGCGCCGCCAAGCAGGACTGCGAACGCGAGGCGGCCAAGCGCTGGCTGCAACGCCACGGAACCCGCTGCGCGCCACTGCGCCCCGTCTACCTGGGCGACGACCTGTACGCCTGCCAGCCCGTCTGCCGGGCGATGCTCGACAGCGGCGGCGACTTCCTGCTCACCGCCAAGCCGGCCAGCCACAAGACCCTCTGCGAGCACCTCGACGGCATCCGCCCGCCCACCCGCCGCGCCACCGCCGGCGCCGGCGCCCGCCGGCGCATCCACCGCTACCGGTGGATGACCGACCTGCCCATCCGCGACGGCGACGACGCCCTGCGCGTCAACTGGCTCGAGATCACCAGCGCGCGACCCGACGGCACCGTCACCCACCGCGGCACCTTCGTCACCAGCCTCGACGTCGACCGCGACAACGTCGCCGAACTCGCCGACTGCGCCCGCGCCCGATGGAAGATCGAGAACGAGACCTTCAACGTCCTCAAGCAGCACGGTTACCACCTCAAACACAACTTCGGCCACGGCAACGACACCCTCGCCGGCGTGCTGGTCGTCCTCAACCTGCTCGCCTTCTCGCTCCACAGCGCCTGCGAACTCGCCGAGACGCTCTGGCAGAGCGCCCGCCGGCGCCTCGGCACCCGGCGCCGATTGTTCGAACACCTGCGAACCGTCACCGAATACCGGCTGTTCCCCGACTGGAACAACCTCCTGTCACTGCTCGCTACCGGCGGTACCGCCGCCCAGCCGCCCTGAACTCCGCGTCCCACTCCCAACCCGACATCAACCGAACACCACGAACTCGACCGGAGCCGCGAACAACACCCAAAATGAGAACTGCTGCTTGTTGAGGCCCACTTTCAACGTCTGACAATAAAGCACTCAGCACGAAAAACGCCATGACCGCCAAGGCGCCGATAACAACCCTTCGCGTCGTCATAATGCCAAGAACCTTATCCAACCCTTGCTTGATTTCGTCCTCTGCTTTCATTCTTCCCCCTGTCGGCAAATAGGCGCAGTCTAGCAGCCAGCTAGGGGCATGGGCCACCCGGCTTGAGTTCCCTTCCATCGATACCGCAGCCCCAACTTTCGGCCGCGCAATTTTGTCTCAACAGTCCTCATAGGCAAAAGGTGCCTTTGAGGATTGGATGGGTGATTGGAAGGCTTACCAAGCGGCTTACCACCAACGGAACAAGGGCAGGCTGAACGCTCGGAAAGCCGCAGCGCGGCGCACTGGACGGGCTGCCAACGGCAGCGCCAAGCCCAACGCGGCGAAGCTCACCGGCGCAAAGGCCGCCAAGGCCATATCCGACTGGAGCGCCCGGAAACTAGTTGTCTCACCCCCCCCCCCCGACAAGGGGAACCCTTCCGCTTGGCTGACTGGCAATCGTCTTGGCTTCAGGACGCATTCGCTCCGTGCGTCAAGGAAGCCGCGTTGTCGATAGCCAGGCGCAACGGCAAGTCATTTCTGATTGGCGTTGTGTTGCTTGCGCACCTATGCGGCTCACTGTGTCGGGCGAACTGGCGGGCTGCCGTAGTGAGCTTGACCGGCAAGCTCGCATCCGAGTTGCGGGAGGCCGTTCGCCAGATTGCCGAAGCAAGCGGGTTGGGAGATCAAGTCGCAGTGAGGGCCAGCCCGGTTCCGGGCTTCATGTTGGGCCGGCAGGGAACCCGCGTTGACATTCTGGCCGCCGACAGATCGAGCGGACACGCCATCGGCATTGACCTTGGCGTCTGCGACAAGACCGGCTTGCTTGAAAACGGCCAACTCTACAACTCACTGCTTTCAGCCGCAGGCGGAAGGGACGGCAGGGTTTTCTCGATCAGCATCCGGGGAGACAGTGAAATCTTTGAGCGCATCCGTGAGCGCAGGGAATCACCCGCCCTCCACTGGACGGAGTATTGCGCCGAGCCGGACGTTGACCTGCAGGACGATGCGGCGTTGGCCGCGGCCATTAGGCTTATGCATTTGGCCGCCCAACAGGAAGTCAGAGAATTGGCGAAGGACAATTTTGCACAGGCGCGAATGATAGATGGCGCATGGGGCAAGACCGCCGAGCTCGCCGTGCGCGAGGCGATTCACGGGCGACCGGTCAAAAACACCGCAGCGCTAGCTAACCCAGAGGCGCTGCGGGAGTTTCAAGCGCTTGCCGGGCTGCATGATTAACGCAGCCCTCGCTTCCACCGCATCTCCCGCAGCGGCAACGAAAGGTCAGGGTTTAGCCAAGCCGTCCAGCAAAAGCCACCACCAAGACGGTCGGCGCGGAGGGGCATCCGGCTCGTCGAACAGCACCAACACGCCGCGCGCCTGCAGCGCCGGAATCTGGGTGTCGAGCGCCGCATCGCTCAGCGGGTTGCCGCGCAGGTCCAGTTGCCTTAGCTGGCTTAAGGCCAACAGCGGCGAGAGGTCCTCTATGGCGTTGCCGGCAAGCCCCAACAAGAACAGGTTGTCCAGGCCGGCCAAGGACGAAACGTCCGCGATCTGGTTGTTGCCCAAAAACAGCACGAACAGGTTGCCGAGGCCGGCCAAGGACGAAAGGTCGGAAATGGCGTTGCCGGTCAAGTCCAGGGACAGCAAATCAGTCAACCCGGCCAGCGGCGCCAAGTCCTCGATCTGGTTGCGGGACAAGGACAGGATGAGCAACCTCGTCAAGCCAGCGAGAGGGGCGAGGTCGGCGATGGCGTTGTCGTCCAGGCTTAGGTATTCGAGTTGGGCTAGGTTCGCCAAGGGCGAAAGGTCGGCGACGCCGTTGCCGACTAGGGAAAGCTCCCCTAGATTGATCAGGCCGGCTAGGGGCGCAAGGTCCGTGATCGCCTCGTTCAATTCCAACCGCCAGAGATTGACCAAGCCTTGGAAATCGTCGGGGCGCAGGGCGGTGATGTTCCGGCCCAAAAAGGACAGGGCGGTGACCTCCCGCAAATCCCACACTGTCACTGCTGCACAGCTGTCCTTGGACAGCGCCGCGGCAATGGCGTCGCGGATCGCCTCTGTGCGCCGGCAAACCGAAGCCGGCGCCACGGCCCCCAACTGACGCACAGCAATGGTCTCGCCGCCAATGGACACCACTCCGGCCCTCGCCAAGCCGCCATTGGGCTGCGCTCGATAGGTCACCTCAGCGCCGCCAGTGTTGGCGCCGCCCGCCGCCACGCTAAGGAAGCCGCTTTGGTGATGCGCTGTCCAAGGGCAGCCTTCTTTCGTATCCACGCGAACGGTGAAGGCACCGCCGCTGGCCGGCAAAGTGGCCTCTCCGGATGACAGGGCGTAGGCGCAACGGCCCGCCCCGTCGCGGAAGCCGGCCACCACATGGCGGGCCTCGTTGAGGCTGCGCACCGCGTGGGCCGGGCCGTTCCAGCCGATGGCGGGCTGGTCCACCGGCACACCGAGCGGGTCTCCGTCCGCCGACGGGTAGTTCTGGTCCGGGTTGGAGAAGCGCGGCAATCCCATAGGCGCAAGGCCGGCGTCATCGCACTGGTCGGGATAGGCCATGATGGTGTGCCAGCACGGACTGCCGCGAGCAAACGCCCGCTGGTTGACATAGCCGAAGCTGTAGGGAAAAAGCGCCACCTTCACGTCCGGCGGAATGTCGGTGGGCACGACGTAGCGATCATGCTGCAGGCCCATGTTGTGGCCAAGCTCATGGGCCAGAATGGTCTCCGCCGCACGCACATCGACCATGCTGAAGGCCAAGGGTGCAAAGGCCGGCGTCAGTTCCGCCATCAGCGCGGCGACGCCGCCCACCTCAAACTTGACGAACAGGCTGACGAGGTCGGCGGCGGTGCTGTCGCGGAGTTCGTGCAGCTCATCCAGGAAGCCATCATCCACCACCGGCAGGCGGTCAATGTCGTCTATCGTGGCGTCCTCATAATCTATTTCCGCAGCGCCCACCAACCGCAGGCGCTGGGCGACGCCGCCGGTGGCGTAGGCGTCATTGGCGACGGCCACCGAAAGATCCACCTTGGCCTGCATTTGCCGCAGCCCGCCGACCAATCTGCGCGCCGCCGGCGTCCAAGGAATCAGCACGTCGATTTGCGTCATGCCGTCCTCCGCTTGCGCCTGCGCCTCGATTGCTGCGGCGCGGCGCTCAAGCGGGGGAATCCAAGGATTGGCCAAGGGCGGCGCGGCCGCTGCATCCACCCGCTCAATGCTGTGCAGACCGGCCCCGCGGGTGCGGATTCTGTAGCTGGCTTGGGGCGTCCAAAGTACACCGGCCAACACCTCCCCACTCACCACCAGCACCACCCGGCCGCCGGCCGCATCGGCAACCCGTCCGGCCAACGAGTAGCCCGACTTGGTGGGCGCACTGTGCTCGAAGATCACTGGAAGGACCGCGGCATCCGAAAGGTTGAACAGCAAGGCCGCTTCGCCACGCAGTTCGACTAGGTGCCGCGCCTGTTCTAGCAGTGCCCATTCGACCCGCACCAACCGCCGCGGCGCACCCATGCGTGGGGCGTCGATTCGCAACGCCGCACTGCCGCTGACCCCACCGGCACCCAAGGGCGAGAACAGGCTAGGCGGCGACTCGGCGCCCCGACCATTTCCGGCCAACAGGGCGCCAACCAAAAACAAGGGTCCCGCCGTGCGCCGCAGCAAGCCCGGCCGCCGGCCAACTTCGTCTAGGGATAGGCACAACAAGGTCGCTGCCCCAAGATTCCAAACACCAAGATCAAAGAAACCGCAACGGGTGCGGAACAGCGTAGCCGGGCTGTCGTTTGGGGGATGATTTGTAGCCGCTCCAACATAGTGCCTGTCCCGCAAATAACCGCACATTATCTACGGGTCTTTTGGGCTTCTGGCTGCGTTGCTCCGCCTTGTGTGGAGCCTGCCACACGGCGTTGTCGCGCCTTGCCAGGAGCCAAAAATCCCTCGCATCCAAAGCGCGCTTATTTACGGGACAGGACACTGACCGACACATTGGGACTTACTATGAGTCTGAGGACAAGACCGGATTAGGCACTGGCGGCGGCCAATAGTCAAAATAGACTAGGCGGATGCAGCCGCTCAGCATGGCCGGGTTGCATATCCGACCAATTCGGAGCATATTCCCATTTAGCTTGACTAATTCGGAGTTTGTTCCGAAATGGCTCGATACGCCCGCTCCCTCGGCATCGACCTGCCCCCGCGCCAGTCGGCCTTCCTTTGGGGCCCCCGCAAGACCGGCAAATCGACGTTGCTGCGCCAGCTATTCCCCAACTCCGCCCACTTTGACCTCCTCGAAACGCAGCTATTGCTGGAATGGACGCGGGCGCCTTGGTCCTTGGCGGAACGGGTGCAGGC
Organism: uncultured Pseudomonadales bacterium; assembly: GCA_958296025.1. GTDB lineage: Bacteria > Pseudomonadota > Gammaproteobacteria > Pseudomonadales > Azotimanducaceae > Azophilus. The sequence continues at coordinate 2,211,987 of OY282430.1, read as the reverse complement.
ATTGGACGCCGCCGTGCGGGCTAGGCCCATCGTGGTTGACGAGGTGCAGAAGGCACCGGCCATTTTGGATGAGGTGCATCGGCTGATCGAGGGCCAAGGTCTGCGCTTCGTGCTGTGCGGCTCCAGCGCCAGGAAATTGAAGCGGGGACGGGCCAACATGCTTGGCGGACGCGCTTGGCGCTACAGCTTGCATCCGCTGACATGGCCGGAAATTCCGGCTTTCGATTTGCTGAGGGCGTTGAACCGAGGGTTGATTCCACAGCACTATGACGCGACCAACCATCGGCGGACACTGGCCGGTTATGTGGAGGACTACCTTAAGGAGGAGGTCTTTGACGAGGGCCTGACGCGGAACGTCTCCGCTTTCGCCCGATTCTTTGAAGCGCTGTCGTTTTGCCACGGAGAGCCGCTTAACTACAGCAGCGTCGCCCGAGATTGCGGGGTGGACTCCAAGACTGTGCGCGAGTATTTCCATATCCTCGTGGACACCTTGCTGGGCGTGTTCGTTGAGCCGTTCAGCCGCCGTCGTTCCCGCGCCATCATCACTCGTGCGCCTAAGTTCTATCTATTCGATGTGGGTGTGGCCGGACAGCTCACCGGGCGCCGTATCGAAAGCACCAGCGGTCCTGAATTCGGGCGCGCTTTGGAGCACTTCCTGCTGATGGAGCTGCTCGCTTGGCGGGCCTACCGGGAAAACGACTTTCCAGTGCGCTATTGGCGCACTAAGGCGGGATTGGAATGCGATTTCATTCTCGGCCGCACTGGGTCCGTGGCAATTGAGGTCAAGGGCGGCGCCAACCCCCGCCCAAGGGAGTTCAAGGGCATTCGGGCCTACATGGAAGAACACCAACCCCATCAAGCCATCGTCGTCTGCAATGGGGACGCCCCCAAACGCACCAGCGACGGCATCTGGGTGCTGCCTTGGCAACGGTTCCTGGAGCGGCTATGGGGAGATGAAATCACTCCCTAGCCGCGCCAGTGCGCATCATGGACAAAACCCAAACCGCCATTCGCCTGCATCCGTCACACCAAGCCCCCTTGACTAAGCCGCCTAGTAGTGGCGCAGCGTGGCGATACCCTCATAATGGACGGCGTTAAAAGATTGCAGGAGGAAGACAGTGGCGGATGAATTGTTTGGCGATGCGGGTGGCGAAGGTGCCAAGGAGCCGGCCTTGGCGGGCATGGCGCTGCGGGACGCCGTTTTGGTGCTGGCGGCGCTGGGCATCTGGGGCGGCGCGGATGCTTGGGCGGCGGCCAGCGGTTTGGCGGTCGCCACTGCCGCGGCTGTTGGCGACGGCGTCGTCGCCAGTTGGGTCATCACCAGCTTGCTGCATGAGTGGGGGCACTACGCCGGCGCCAAGCTCAGCGGCGCTGTCGCACCGCGCATCCAAGCTCAGGGCCTGTCGTTCTTCCGCTACCGCTTTGATTTGGAAAACAACAGCTTGGGGCAGTTCACCGCCATGAGCCTAGGCGGCAACATCGCCCATTGGTCCGCATTCCTTGGCTTGCTTGTTCTTCTGCCGCTGAGCACGCCTGGGCAAGCTGCGTTCGTGGGCACGGCCTTGGCCTTCGCGCTGTTCGCGAGCGTCATCGAGTGGCCCATCATCGCCCGCGTCCGCCAAGGCCGGGTGCAGCCGGCGGAGGCGTTCGCCCACATAGACGCCGCCTTCCTGCGGCGCAACTACCTGATCGGCGGGGCTGGCGGATTGCTGTTTTTCGCTGTTGTTTAAGGTAGTTCCGCAATGAACAAACCTAAGTTCCTTTTGAAAATCCTTTTTATTTCATAAAGTTATAAGAACATTTGAAGAATTTTGGCCTAAGTGAGCTGTGCTGGCGGCGAAGAACCGGCACCGCCAGCGCGGCCCTTGATGCAATGTCCGGGTCAAGGTCTTAGCAGTGTCGAATTGGGAGGCCCTCTACGCCGCTGCGCTGCTGCTGTTCCTTGGCGGCGACTCGGCCCCCCGACCATTCGCCGCCAACAGGGCACCAACCAAAAACAAGAGTCCTGCCCTGCGCGGCAGCGAGCCCTCCGCATGGCCCAGTTGCCCATCCGACCGCTTCGGAGCATAGCCTTGTTTAGCTTGGCGGAGAGCTAGCCGTTCCATATTTTGGGATCATATATCCATAACCTCATTGATTTACAAAGATTTTTATCCCCCGCAAAAGTGGCGGTTTTGGATTTTTCAGGGAAGTCGTCCATGTTTAGTTCCCAACCCGCATGGTCGCCAGCGCATTGGCCATGCCCAATGACGACTTCACTTCGGTGATGCTCTAGCCCTGTCCAAGCGAGGATGGCCTTCGGGTCTGCAGTTTCAGACCGGATGTGATGTCGAACGCCTTCAATCAGATGATCGATGGGCTGATGCGGCCGTCGCCGCCCTAGCGGGTGGACCTGTTGATGCCCAAAGCGCATCGGGCGATTGGGGGAGACGGCGTATCGCCGCCTGCCATGTAAGCACAGATTAGGGGGACAAGGCATCCCTGTCTGCAGGATGCCGACTAGATGCTATTGGCTAAAGGCCCACGCATCGGCGACGCAACCCCAGTCGTTTTGACGGAACATGTGCCCGACCGCGCGCATGGCATCCCGGCGCAACCTTGGTTTGCGGCGGGGCTATGCTCCGCCCCATCCTGCCCCTTGGATGGGCGACATTTTGCACCCGTCCGAGGCTTCATCCGAGGTCGATGTCGGGGACGTTCCGGCGTGGCGTCTCATGTCTTTTCCGTGTGCGGTCAGATCGTGGCATTGCTTCGCCCGCCACAACATGAAATCGCCTTTCGAGGGAATCTTGAAGCAACTTGTTGATGGCGGGGGCCAGATCCGCCAAGTCCGAAAACGGATTGCCACATTCCAACACAATCACCGGCAAGGCAGTATGGGGATTGTTTTGGTGGCGCATTTTCCGATCTTTGGTGAGCAAAACATCATAGCCTAGTGCGTTTGCCGTACGGATCAAATCGCCCTAATCCCCTAATAAGGGTCTGCTGGGTGGAGTTTGAGGGAATTTGGCGGCGGTTCGGTCTGACGTCAAGGTTTGGCGGGGCGTTTGCGCCGGGTTTGGCGTTTGTTGGGGGCTGTGAAGCGGTGGGGGGCTTGGCGGGAGGGGTGTTTTTCGGCCATTGGGCCGAAGGGCGTCCCGCCTTGGGTTGTCAAGGCGTGTTTAGGCGGGGGTTCGGGTTGGGTTCGCCGGGCGCTGCAGCTCACTCCAGTTGAACCGCGGCCGCGTAGATCCAGTCGAGTCGGAGGTTGGACTTGGCGAAGTCGAGGCGCCAGCGCCCGGCGGCCTTGACCAGTCGGGCGACCGTTCGGATGAAGTGCCGGATGAGGGGTCGCAGTCCGTGCTTGCGGGCGGACTTGGGCAGCAGGTTGAACTGCACGGCGCGCAGGAGCATCTGCGCCAGTTGGCCGCAGGCGTAGAAGACTTGGTTGGCCAGCAGCTTGCGGCAGGGCGGGTGGTGCAGGTCCAGGTCCCGCAGCGGCCCCTTGAAGGCGTTCTCCTGGCCCTGCTTGCCTCGGTGGCGGCGCACCAACTCCGCAAGCGGCAGGTCATCCCGGGAGACGAGGATGACCGTGTGGACGGGAAAGAGGTCCCCTTGGGCGTCCTCGAGGAACTTGCGGACCACGACGTAGGGGTGCTCGACCCATCCATCCGGCCTGTGGCGCACCAGCACCGCCTCCTCGCAAAGGCCGACGTCCTCCCAGGCGGACTCCGGCAGGCCCTGAAGCTGCGCCAGCACCGGAGCCTTGTAGTTGGGGTGCGTGACGCTGACCGAGCAGTCCCACTCTTGCTTGCGGCAGAACTCCACGAAGCGCCAACTGTAGTAGGCGTTGTCCGCCCGAACCCAAACGGGCGTCCCCTCGGGCAGCAGAGGGGCCACGTCCGACTCCATTTGCTCCCGCCAGCCGTGCGCCGCGTGGACCCCGCCCGGATGCAGCCGCCCGGACGCCCACAACCCGCCGACGAACGCGCCGTGCAGCACCAAGGCCCGCTCCGCCCCCCAGCTGCGCCCCGCCCCCTCGAACAACTCCCCGCCCACCTCAATCTCCGTGCCGTCCACGAACACCGGAACCCAGCCCCTCGCCGCAACCTCATGCTCAATGACGGCCGGCGCAACCCGACGGGCCAGCCGACGCGCCGCCTCCAGCAACCCGTTCAGGTCCGCCCCGGAACCCTTCGCCAAAAACTCCCCCATCCGCCGGCCCGACGGCGCATGGGAAAGCCCCAACAGCCGACACGCCCCCGGGTCCGCACGCAACTCGTCCAGATCGGACAGCGCCCCGCCGCCCGCCGCAAGCGACGCCACCAGCGCCCAAAGCGACTCGCCGTCCGACGCCCCGCGCCGCCGAACCTTGACCGACACGCCCTCCGACAAGTCCCCGAAAAGACCCAGACGCTCCGCCGTCAGGGCCAAGGCGGACCAGCCCCCGAAGCCCGTCAAGCGGGCGTCCGTGAACTCGTGCTCAACCTTCAGCGGGCGGGGTGTTATGCTTGCCATCGGCGCACCTGCAGGGTGGTTTTTGTGCAACCGGCATTTTGCCGGAAAAACCCTTGCACGGTGCGCCTTTCAAAGCACTTCAGCGATTTCTTAAGCGGGGATTGGGGTCAAATCGCCGTTGCTGACGTCGTGCAACCCCTCGCGCGAAGCGCGAGCAACAGCATGGCCCGGCAGAAGCCCAGCAATTCTTGGGTCAACATTATGGTCCAGCAACACCCGACTCAAGTGTTCATTCCCATTCTGTTCGGCGGCCTCACTCGCAGTGCGGGACTCGTGGCGCGCCGCCTTCTTAAGACAGCCCACTCCGGGGGCGAGTCGCGCAAGGATTCGCCCGCCAGCCTAATGGCCGCCAACGCCTGCTCTCGGGGGATGTCGAAGGCCGATGAAAAACAGTCCAGCGACTCGCCTGCCGCCAGATAGTCGAACAGCATCTCAACAGGCACTCGCGTGCCGGTGAAAACCACGGCGCCGCTCACCACGCCAAGCGTTTGGCTCAATATGGGTTGTGACTCGTCCATGTAGGCAATGCCCCCGAAACCATTAGTGCTAAAAGGTGGGGACAGTATACCCAAAGTGATCCCAAAATATGGAACGGCTATGGCGGAGAGGGAGGGATTCGAACCCTCGATGGGCTATCAACCCATACTCCCTTAGCAGGGGAGCGCCTTCAGCCGCTCGGCCACCTCTCCGGAATGCGCCGCCCTGTCTGTTTGGGCGGGGGCGTCAGTATAACGGCAATTGTGCCGCGACGGTTGCGGGTTGGGGGTTTTCGATTCAATATTGCTCAGCGGCAACTAGGAGAGCAATCTTGAAAACCATGGACGCAGCAAGCGAATCGGGGTTCGGGGGGCTGGAGCTTTCGGGGCCCACAAGCACGGAGGCGGTACTCAAGCAGTATCAGGCGCATCTATTTCCCCAAGTCAAGAGCCTGCACACGGAGCCGGTGGTGGTCACCGAAGGCCGAGGCTGTCGAGTGAAGGATTTGGAGGGCGAGAGCTATCTGGATTTCTTCGGTGGCATTCTCACGATTTCCGTGGGCCACGCCAACGAGGAAGTGAACCGGGCGGTCATCGCTCAGGTGGGGCGCCTTAGCCACATATCGACGCTGTATCCAACCCTGCCCATGGGGGAGTTGGCGGAGCGGCTGGCGCGGATTACGCCGGGCGCCCTGCAGAAGTGCTTCTTTACCGCTTCCGGCAGCGAGGCGGACGAGGCGGCGGTGATGATGGCGCAGTGTTACACCGGCAACACGGAAATCATCGCCCTGCGCCACGGTTATTCCGGGCGCACCCTGATAGCCCAGGGGCTGACCGGCAACGCCGGGTGGCGGGCCTCGGCGCACTTGGCGGTCGGTGTGCGCCACGCGCCGGCGCCGTACTGTTACCGCTGTCCATTGAAGCTCACCTATCCCAAGTGCGGCGTGGCCTGCGCCAAGGATCTTGAGGAGCTCATCGCCACCACCACCAGTGGCCGGGTCGCCGGCCTGTTGGCGGAACCCATTCAGGGGGTCGGCGGCTTCGTCACGCCGCCGCTGGAATATTTCGCCATCGCCGCCGAGATCGTGCGCAAGCACGGCGGCGTCTTCATCGCCGATGAGGTGCAGACCGGCTTTGGCCGCACCGGGCGCATGTGGGGCATCGAGCACTACGGGGTGGAGCCGGACATGATGACGATGGCCAAGGGCATCGCCAACGGCCTGCCCTTGGGCGCCCTGATCGCCACCGCGCCGATAGCGGACTCCCTGCAGAAGTCCACCCTCTCCACCTTCGGCGGCAACCCGGTCAGTTGCGCCGCCGCCAACGCGGTGGTCGAGGTGGTGCAGCGGGACAATCTGGCGGACAACGCCGCCCGCCAGGGCACCCTGCTGCGCGAGGGTTTGGAGCGCCTGCAGCGCAAGCATCCGTTGCACATGGGGGATGTGCGCGGCATGGGCCTCATGCAGGGCATTGAACTGGTCGAGGATGCCGAGAACGGGGAGCGGACGCCAGACCCCAGCTTCACCCTAGCCCTGCTGGACGCCGCCCGTGAGCGCGGGCTGCTGATGGGGCGCGGCGGCACTTACGGCAACGTCATCCGCATCGCCCCGCCGCTAACCGTCAGTGCCGCGCAAGTCGAAGAAGCCTTGGTCGTCATTGACGAATCCCTAGCTTCGGCGCAAAGGTCCGGTTAGCCGCAATTTCTGGTGCAATTGCCGGCGATTGCGGTGGAATCCTCATCCGCTGAAACGGGCGCCGCCAGCGGCGTATTGGCGGCGGCGGCAGAAGCGACGGATTTGCGCCGTTTGCGGGCACATCGGCAGGAGGGGGCCGAGGCCGGCCTCAACCGGCTGCGCAAAGCGGCGGCGCGGCGCAACCTAGACGCGCTCACCGAAGCGCTGGCAACCGCGCACGGCCAAGCCTTCTTTGCCTATCTGTTCGGCAACAGCCCGCATCTCACCGGCCTGCTGCTGCGGGACTTGGAATGCACCGCCGCTCTGGTCACCGAACCGCCAAACGCCCTTGCCGAACGGGTGCGCAGCGCGTTGGCCGCCGCCGACCCGGGCATGGCGCGTGACGCACTGATGCGCTTTCTGCGGGTGCAGCGGAACCGGGTGGCGGTCATCGCCGCCGTCTATGACTGTTTCGGCATTTGGGACGTGATGCGTTGCGCCGAACTGCTCTCCGACATGGCGGACCACGCCCTGCGTCTTGCGGTTTCCCATCTGCTGCGGCAAAGCGTTGCCCGCGGAGAGGTGGAGCAGCCCGAGGACGACCGTTGGGGCTACTTCGTGCTGGCTATGGGCAAGCACGGCTCTCGCGAACTGAACTACTCGTCGGACATCGACCTCATCGCCCTCTACGATCCAGAGCGCATCCGCTACTTGGGCGGCAAGACCCAGCGGGAGCATTGCGCACGGCTGACCCGGGATCTGGTCTCCATCTTGGAGACGCGGGACGCCGGCGGCTACGTCTTCCGCATGGATTTGCGGCTGCGTCCGGACGCCGCCTCCACTCCGGTGGCCATCACCACGGGCTTCGCCTTGGACTACTACTACAACAGGGGCCGCACCTGGGAGCGCGCCGCGATGATTAAGGCGCGCCCCGTGGCCGGGGATCTGGCCGCCGGGGAGGCATTTCTGGAAAGCCTCTCTCCATTCGTTTGGGAGGAGGGCCTGGACTTCCGCTCCGTAGAGGAGATTCGCGCCATCAGCGAGCAGATCCACGACTTTCACGGTCACGGCGCGGTCCAGCTGGCCGGGCAGAATGTCAAGCTGGGCCGCGGCGGCATCCGCGAGATCGAATTCTTCGTCCACATGCACCAACTGGCCTACGGTGGGCGCAACCGGCGCCTGCGCGGGCGGCAGGTGTTGTCGATGCTGGCGCTGCTGGAGGAGCAGCACCATCTGATGCCTAGGGAAGCCGGCACTCTGCGGGACGCCTACCTGCTGCTGCGTCGGGTGGAGCACCGCCTGCAGATGGTCAACGACAACCAGACCCAAACCCTGCCGGAGACGAACGCCGGCTTGGAGCACATCGCCGCCTTCCTGCAATTGGATTCCCGGGAGGCGCTTGGGGCTTTGCTTGGGCCGATTTCGGTGGAGGTTCATGCGCTCTATCGCGCCCGCTTCGATGTGCCGGAACGGGAGCAGGACATTGCCGAAGCCATTCTGACCGGGCCGGAGGGCAGCCCCGACGCCCTTGATCGGCTGCGGGCGGCGGGCTTTCAGGATGCGCCGTCGGCCTTCGACACCTTCCGCGGTTGGGCGGAAGGACGCCATCCCTGCACCGCCTCGGAGCGGGCCAGGGCCAGTGTGCGGACACTCTTGCAGCACATCGTCGAAGCGCTCGGCAGGACGCCGGACCCGGACCGGGCGCTCAAACGCTTCGACGGATTTCTGGCGGCGTTGCGGGAGGGCACCGCCCTTTGGTCGATGCTGCGGGCCAACGCTTGGCTACTGGACTTGGTCGCCGTGGTGATGGGCGGCGCTCCGCGCATCGCGGACCGGCTGGCCGGCAAGCCGGAACTGCTGCAGGCGGTGTTGGACCCCTCCTTCTTTCTGCCCATACCGGAACAGGCTGCCTTGCTTGAGGAAGTCGAAGAGCGGCTTGGCGGTGAGCGGGACTTCCGGCGGTGCGTGGACAGAGTCGCTTCCTGGACGGATGACCGGCGCTTTCAGGTGGGTGTGCAAACCCTTCAGAATCTCATCACCTTGGACGAAGCCGCCGCCTCCCGCGCCCACATCGCCGAGGTGGCCATCGAGGTCCTGTTGCGGGTCGCCGTTGCGGACTTGAGGCAGCGTCACGGCCAGCCCGCCGGCGGTTGCGCCTTGGTCGCCTTGGACGATCTTGGCAGCGGCGACATGATTTACGCCTCGTCCTTGAACCTCGTATATGCAACGGCCTTCCAGAACGGGCAGCGGATGACCGACGGCGCCCATCCGATCAGCACCGAACGCTTCCACGCCCGCACCGCCAAGCGCTTGGCCGCCGCCCTGCGCCGCCGAACCAGCGTCGGCAATCATTTGTACGACGACGTGGCTTTGACGTTGCTGCCCCATGATGGGCCGCTGCACCGCCCGGCTTGGCCGGCACCGGTCGCCGCCGCTTGGCCGCAAACCCACCGCTTGTTGGCCTTGTCCCGAGCCAAGGTCCTGTGCGGCGATCCAGCCGCTGTCGAACAGGTGCGGACCGCAATCCGCCAAGGCTTGTCCAAGTCCCTTGATGCGGATGGTCTGCGTCAAGGTTTCGCCGCCATGCGCAGCCACCTCGCTACCCAGCGTTCCAGCGAGGATCCGTTTGATTTCCAGCATGTCCGCGGCGGCCTGGCGGACATCGAGCTGCTAGCCCGGCATCTTCAATTGCAGCACGGCGACGAACCATCCGCCGTCCCCGGCAGCGCCGCGGCCTGCTTCAAGGCGTTTGCCCGTGCCGGCGGCATGGCCGCGGATGAGGCCCTTTTTCTGACCGACGCCGCACACCTGCAACGCGCCGTGCAAGCCTTCCTGCGCCTGACCTGGAGCGGCCCCGCTACCGTCCGCGACGCACCGCACACGCTGCAGAGCCGCGTCGCCAACATCTTCGAGTGCGCCAGCTTCGCTGCGCTTGACGCCAAGCTCAGGGAAACCCAGGCAAGGGTGGCCGAAATCTTTAAGCGGCGCATCGGCTAAGCCCGAATGGCAGCTTGCGGCTACGCAAAGGCGGCGGCTACAATCATCGCCTCTTCGGGCAGCTTTCGCGGGGATGCGCAATGGAGGTGACGACAAGCCAGCGTGACGGCTTGGTGGTGACCGCCGTTAGGGGTCGGGTGGATTCCATGTCTGCGCGGGATTTTGAAACCGCCTTGGCGGCGGCCGTCAACGAGGCTGGCAACTACTTGGTTCTTGACTGCGCGGAGTTGCAGTACATCAGCAGCGCCGGCCTGCGCTGCCTGTTGCTAACCATCAAGAAGGTCGACGCCTTGGGCGGGGCGTTCATCATGTGTCAGCTGTCCACTCCCATTCGGGAAGTGCTGGAGGTGAGCGGCTTCGTGCGCTTCATGAAAATCTACGACACCGTGGCGCAGGCTGCGGCGAGCGTTCAGAAGCCGGGGGAATGAGGCATCTCAGCGCGGCGGAGCTGCAGGCCGGGCTAGCGCATATTGAAGCCTCGCCCCAGGATGGCGGCACCTTGGAGATGATCGTCCGCCGCCCGCAAACCGACGCACGGGAGGTGTTGGATGCAGGTGTGCTGGACTTGGCCGAAGGCTTGGTTGGGGATAACTGGCGGCGCCGAGGCAGTTCCTCGACAGCGGATGGGTGCGCCGACCCAGAGATGCAACTCAACATCATGAACGCCAGGGCGGCGGCGCTTGTGGCCGGCAGCCGGGAGCGCTGGCCTTTGGCCGGGGATCAACTCTACCTGGATTTGGAATTGAGCGTTGTCAACCTGCCGCCCGGCAGCCGTCTGCGGCTCGGTGAGGCCCTGCTCGAAGTCACCCCGCCGCCGCATACGGGCTGCCGCAAATTCGTGTCCAGATTCGGCATGGAGGCCATGAAGTTCGTCAACTCGCGCCTCGGCCGGCGGCTTAACCTGCGCGGCATTAACGCCAAAGTGGTCGAGGCGGGCGTCGTGCGTGTGGGAGACATCGCCCGGAAGGCGTCCTAGGGCGGCCTCCCTCTGGCCGGTCGGCCAACGCTGGCCCGAATCAGCCCTATCGGCGCCCCCATCCCAACTTTGGGCGCAGTAGGGCTGGATGCGTCCGCTTGCCGTCGGCGAAATCGACTCAGTTGGTTTGTGTTTAGGAACGCCGGACGCGCCTTCAGGCATCCTTCAGGATGTCGTACTTTTTCAAATAGCCGCGCAGTTGGTCGTAGGTCAAGGAGAGCAGTTCGGCGGCTTTGCGCTGGTTGTGCTTGGCCGCCGTCAGCGCTTGTCGGATGGCAGCTACCTCGAAGTCCCGAACCGCCTCCTTGAGGTTAATGGTCAGGTCCTCGGAGTGGACTGGCTGCGGGATTCTCGGGGCGGCCTGCTCCAGCCCTGAAGCAACGGTTGTTGCTGAATCGGTTGATGGCGGTGGGTTCGGATGCGGATCAACCGGCGATTGGGTTGCCTGGCTTGCCGTCGGCGGGCTTAGCCCTTTCCCGGTGCCCCGCCGCGGTCGGTAGGGAGAGTCGAAAGGGTCCAGGATGATGGCGTCCACCAGCGCATCCGCTTCGGCCCGATAGACGCAGCGCTCCACCACGTTCTTCAGTTCGCGGACGTTGCCGGGCCAGCCATGGGTCAGCAGGCGCTCTTGGGCGGCTCGGGAAAATCCCGGAAACACCGCCCGCCCCAGTTCCACCGCCATCCCAATGGCGAAGCGCTCGGCCAGCAGCAGGATGTCCTCGCGCCGCTCGCGTAGGGGTGGCAGGGTGATGACGTCGAAGGCCAGCCGGTCGAGCAGGTCGGTGCGGAACTTCCCCGCGTCCGCCAAGCGCGGCAGATCCTCGTTGGTGGCGGCGATCAGGCGCACGTCGGTGCGCAGGGTCCGGTTGCCGCCCACCCGTTCGTACTCGCCGTATTCAATCACCCGCAGCAACTTCTCCTGCACCAAGGGCGAAGTGGTCGCCAACTCGTCCAGGAACAGGGTGCCGCCATCGGCCCGTTCGAAGCGGCCGCGGTGGGTCTTGGTGGCACCGGTGAAGGCGCCGGCCTCGTGGCCGAACAGCTCGCTTTCGAGCAGCGCTTCGGAGATGGCGGCGCAGTTCATCTTGAGCAAGACTTCGGCCGAACGGTTGGATTGGAAGTGCAGCCGATCGGCGATCAACTCCTTGCCCGTGCCCCGCTCGCCGACGATCAGCACCGGCTTCTCCAAGGACGCGACCTGGGAGGTCTCCTCCAGCACCTGCAGAAAGGCGGCGGATTCACCGATGGGGGTTTGTGGCCTCATCAACATGGGGTGAATTTTGCCAAATATTGGCTTTTTTCACCACCATGACGGAAGATGGTGTTGTCTTTATCTGTTAACTGTTTGAAAAATAATAAAAAATTTGATCGGCTTCAGTTTGGCACGGAACTTGATGGGAGAGCGGCAACGGCCTTTAATTGGTCAGGTCACAAGGAGGCAAAGCCAAGATGACCATTTTTTCGCGAATAACCGACATCATTGGCGCCAACCTGAACGCCTTGCTCGACAAGGCCGAGGATCCGGGGAAGATGGTGCGGCTGATCATCAAGGAAATGGAGGACGTGTTGGTGGAGGTGCGCTCCACCGCCGCCCGCGCCATCGCCGACCGCAAGGATCTGCTGCGTCGTCAGCAGTGGCATGCCGCCGAGGCGGATGAATGGCAGCACAAGGCGGAGGTGGCCGTGGCCAAGGGCCGCGACGATTTGGCCAAGCGCGCCTTGGCGGAGCGCAACAGGTCCCGGGACGCAGCCGCCGCCTTCGACCGGGAGTTGGGACTGATTGGCGAAACTCTGGACAAACTGAACGGGGACATCGGCGCCCTTCTGGCCAAGATCAAGGACGCCAAGACCCAGCAGCACGCCATCGCCATGCGCGGCCAGGCGGCCAAGACCCGGCTCGGCCTGCGCCGTCAACTCAATGACCACAATGTCGATGACGCCATGCGCCGCTTTGAGCAGTATGAGCGTAAGATGGACGACCTTGAAGGTCAGGTGGAGTCCTATGACCTCGGCCAGAAAACCTTGGCGGACGAGATTGCGGACTTGGAAGAGGACGAGCTTGTTGAAAGCCAGCTCGCGGCGCTGAAGGTTGGCCTGAAGGCCGACCAGACCGAAGCGGCCGGGCCCCAAGGTTAGGGCGGAGCAGTGCTGCGATGGACGGTATTGTAGTCGCCTTTTTTGTACCCACGGTTCTGTTCCTGTGCATCGTTGCGCCCATTTGGATCATCATGCACTACCGCAGCAAGCAAGAGGCGCAGGGCGCCCTGTCGGAGGATGAGAGGGCGGAGCTGGAGGCCTTGGCGCAAACCGTTGAGCGGATGAACGACCGCATCGAAACCCTGGAGGCCATTCTGGACGCGCAAACACCGGAGTGGCGGCGGCGCCCGTCTGTTGGAGAAAGTTCATGAACGGGCAGCAGGACAGCTCCTATGAACAGCGTTCCCAACGCAGGGGAGGCCGTCGGTGGGAGGGTCGCTGGGCCAACGGGCCGGCCCGAACCAAACGCTTGTGCCGGGATTCCCAGCGCCGGATCATCGGCGGCGTTTGCGCCGGCATCGCCAAGTATTACGGCGCCGAGCCGTGGCTGGTGCGTTGCATCGCCCTAACGGGCCTGATCTTTCTGCCCAGCCTCACCTTTGTGGCGTATTGGGTTCTGTTTTTCTTCGTCATGAACCCTTCCCGCGACCGTCGGCGAAGACGCAAGGGGCGCAGCGCCCAGCCCGAAGCCGGCACCGCCCATGCCCCGGAGGCGCCGGAGCTGGGCGTCGGCGTCTCGCCGCGCCGCAGCCTGCGCAACCTGCAGGCGGATCTGATGCAAGCGGAGCTGCGCCTACGTCGCATGGAGGCCCATATCACGTCCGAGCGCTACGAGTTGCAAAAGGAGTTCAACAAAATCAACAAGGTGCCTGGCAGGGGTTGAAGCCGCCTCGTCGTCGGCGGACTTGGCGGCAGCCGCCGGGGCCGACCGCCTGGAACGGAATTTGGGCTAGAATGCGCGGATGAGCTATCAGGTACTCGCCCGCAAGCTGCGCCCGGCGGACTTCGGCGGCTTGGTCGGCCAGGATCACATCGTTCGGGCGCTGCGGCATGGCCTTGATGCCGGCCGGCTGCACCACGCTTACCTGTTCACCGGCACCCGGGGCGTCGGCAAAACCACCGTCGCCCGCATTCTGGCCAAGTGCCTGAATTGCGAGGCCGGGGTCAGCTCCAGTCCTTGCGGAAGGTGCTCCGCTTGCCGGGAGGTGCAGGAGAACCGCTTCGTCGATCTGATCGAAGTGGACGCCGCCTCCCGCACCCGAGTGGACGACACCCGTGAACTGTTGGACAAGGCCCAATACTTGCCGGCCCGGGGCCGCTACAAGATATATCTGATCGACGAAGTCCACATGCTCTCCACCTCCAGTTTCAACGCCTTGCTGAAGACCTTGGAGGAGCCGCCGGATCACGTCAAGTTCCTGTTGGCGACCACGGACCCAAAGAAGGTGCCCATCACGGTGCTGTCCCGCTGCCTGCAATTCCAATTGAAGAATATTTCCAAGGAACGCATCGCCGCTTATTTGGCGGAGGCGATGGCCGCCGAAGGCGTCGAGTTTGAGCAAGAAGCCTTGGACCTCATCGCCAAGGCCGCCCAAGGCAGCATGCGCGACGCCCTATCCATCGCTGACCAGGCCATCGCCTTTGGCCAAGGCAAATTGACCGGGCGGGACTTAGCGGACCTGCTCGGCGCGGTTGGCCGAAACGAGTTGGCGGCAGTGCTCAGCGCCATCGAAAGCGGCCGGGCCGAGGCTGTCGTCAAGGTCAGCGCGGAATTGGCCGAGCGCAGCGCCGACTTTGAGGCCGCTCTAGCGGAACTGCTGCAGGCGCTGCACGACCTTGCCGTCGCCAAGGCCTTGGGCCAGGACCGAGGCGCCGGGATGGAAGCCGTGCCGGGTTCCGGCCTCAGGGCGCAAGCCGTGCAGCTGTACTACCAGATCGCGCTGATGGGCTACCGGGATATGCGTGTCGGGCCAGACCCGAAGACCGTCTTCGAGATGACCTTGCTGCGCATGTTGGCGTTCGCTCCGGACGACGCCGGCGCTGCCGCCGTGCCGCCGGCCTCGGCAAGACCGCCTGGGTCTTCGGCGCCTGTTGTCAGCGCATCCGCGTTAGCGCAGCCGTTGGACGCGGCGTCTCCATCGTCACGGAGCGAGGGGGAGGAGGCGCGGCGATTGTTTGAGCAGGACAGCACCGTCCGCTCCCTGATCGACCATTTTGGCGGCACAGTGGTGGAGGCGCACTACCCTGACCCCGCGCAACGAGGGGCCGATGTCGGAATGCCCGAGGGCCGCGGAAAGGGTCAAGCGATGCAGCCTTCGGGCTCGGCTCAAGCGCACTAGGATCAGCGAGGTTAAGGAAACCGCCGTGAAGAACCTTGGCGACCTCATGCAGCAGGCTCAGCGGATGCAGGCCAAAATGGAGGGCCTGCAGGCGGAAATCGCCGCGCTGGAAATCGTGGGCGAAAGCGGCGCCGGCTTGGTCCGGGTGGTGATGAACGGTGCCCACGAGGTCACCAAGGTGGAGATTGACGCCAGCCTCATGACGGAGCCCAAGGAGATGCTGGAGGACTTAGTGGCCGCCGCCTGCAACGATGGCGCCCACAAGCTGGATGCGGCCCATAAGGAGAAGATGTCGCAGTTGACCGGAGGGCTGGAGCTGCCGATTGGCAAGCTGTTCACTTAGTTTTCTTGACCGTGCAGGAGCAGCCCGTGAGCTACATCCACAACCGTGCGGCGGCCCTTCGCCGCTCTGACGCAACGCCCCAATAGACGTGTTCAGCCCACTGCTTGAACGGTTGGTGCGGTCCCTGCAGGTGCTGCCGGGCGTGGGGCCGAAGAGTGCCCAGCGCATGGCCTTTCACCTACTGCAGAAAAACCGGGAGGGCGGCCGAAGTTTGGCGGAGACGTTGGCCGATGCGGTGGCCAAGGTGGGGCTTTGCCAAAGCTGCCGCACCTTGGCCGAGACCGCCCTGTGCCGCCTGTGCGCCAACGCCAAGCGGGACGACCGGTTGCTGTGCGTGGTGGAGTCCCCGGCGGACATCGTCGCCATCGAACAGGCCGGCGGCTACAGCGGGCGTTACTTCGTCTTGCATGGGCGGCTCTCGCCGATAGATGGCATCGGCCCAGAGGAGCTCGGCTTGGCGCAGTTGGCCGCCAACGTGCGGGAGCGTCAGCCGGAGGAGGTGATCCTGGCCACCAACCCCACTGTGGAGGGGGAGGCCACCGCCTTCTACATCTCCGACCTCATCAAGGACGATGTGGGCAACATCTCGCGCATCGCCCACGGCGTGCCCGTCGGCGGCGAATTGGAGTACGTCGATGGCGGCACCATCGTCCACGCCCTGCAAGGGCGCCGCCGTCTCCGTTAAAGGGCCAAGCCACGCCTGGGTGGCCGACGCCGATACCCTGGCGGAAGCTGTCGGGCGCTGCAGTCCGGTGGTGGGGCTGGACACGGAGTTTCAGCGCATCAACACCTTCTTTCCCATCGTCGGCCTTTACCAATTGGCGTCCCCGGCCGGCCTTTGGCTGGTCGATCCGTTGGCGATCGACGATTGGACGTCGCTGAAGCGGTTGTTCGAAGACCCGGCTTGCGTCAAGGTCCTGCACTCGTGCTCCGAGGACTTGGATTTGATCCAGCATCACTTGGGCGTACGCCCGTGCAACCTGTTCGACACGCAATTAGCCCACGCCTTTCTTTCGGAGCACTTCAACATGGGTTACGCCGCGTTGGCGGAGGCCGTTCTCGGCATCGAATTGCCCAAGCAGCAAACCCGCTCCGACTGGCTGCGCCGCCCCCTATCCGTCGCCCAACGGCGCTACGCCTGTGAGGATGTGGCGTATCTGCCGGAACTGCACCGGCGCTTGCGTGGGGAACTGAAAGCCCGCGGCCGCTTGCCTTGGTTCGAAGAGGAGACGTCCAGGCGGGAAGCTGGATGGCGCTCCGGTTTGTGTGCGGACCCTAGGGAATACTATGTCGGCGTCAAGGGCGCTTGGCGGCTGCTTCCAGAGGAGCTCGGCGCCTTGCAGTCGCTCTGCGCTTGGCGGGAGGCCAGGGCGCAGGATGAGGACAGGCCGCGCCAATGGGTGGTTGGTGATGAATGCCTGTTGGAGTTCGCCCGCAAGCCGGCGCTGCCACGATCCTTGATCGACTCCCAGCTACCTCGTCGTGCGGCTCGACGCTACGGTAGCGCATTGATGCAAGCACACCAGCTGGGGCGCAAGGCGCCGGTGGCCAGGACCTTGCCGCGGCCCCTAAGCCGAGGCCAAGCCGCGGCCCTCAAGGAACTGCGCGACTTGGGCCGTCGCCGTGCGCAAGCCTTGGGGCTGGCTCCAGAACTGCTGTCCAGAAAGCGGGACTTGGAAGCCTGCTTGCGGCACTATGCGGCCGAGGGCGTTCTTCCCGACTTTTATCGGGGCTGGCGCAAGGAAGTGATCGGCGCGGACTTCTCCGCCGTTCTCGAACGCACGGCCGCTTAACGGATGAACCGCCTGCTTGCCCAGCTTCGGACTAGAATTCAAGTCCGTTATGGGTGAGTTAATCGCATGGGCGGTGGCTGCCGCGTCGGCCCTGCCAATCTTCATTGGCGTATGCGCCCTGACCCGGCGGCGCCGGGGCTTTGCCCGGGCTTGGCTGCGCAGCCTGTGCTTGCCGCTGATGTTGACGCCGGCACCGGTGCCTGGCTTTCCCGGCTACTTCGCCCCAGCCTATATGGTCGCGCTTTTTGAGACGCTCTTTCAGATCGACGGCCAACCGGCGCAATCCTTGAAGCTGCTGTTGGCGGCACTCCTGGCGGCGACGGCCTGGGCTTGGCTCTGGTCTTGGTTTCAGCGGCGCAAGCGAACGGCGCTTGATTGAACTTTGCAGGCTCCATTAAAGTAGCGGGCCTTCGCGTGGGGCGGCGGGCAGGGGGGCCGCCGGTCGGCTGGGGTTCCCGTAAACCAAGAGAGAACGCATGATTTTTCAGAGCACCGACACCTACATCTCCACCGATGAGCTCAGCATGGCTGTCGATGCGGCCGTCAAGTTGGAGCGGCCGCTGCTGGTCAAGGGGGAGCCGGGCACCGGGAAAACCCTGCTGGCCGAGGAAATCGCCAAGACTCTCGGTTTACGGCTCATTCAATGGCACATCAAATCCAGCACCAAGGCCATCAACGGCCTCTACGAATATGACGCCGTCTCCCGGCTGCGGGATTCCCAGTTAGGTGACGAGCGGGTTGGGGACATCCGCAACTACATCAAGAAAGGCAAGCTGTGGGAGGCGTTCGAGTCCGATGAGCGGGTGGTGCTGCTGATCGACGAAATCGACAAGGCGGACATTGAGTTCCCCAACGACCTCCTGCAGGAGCTCGACCGCATGGAGTTCTTCGTTTACGAGCTGTCGCAGACCATCCTCGCCGAGCATCGGCCCATCGTCGTCATCACCTCCAACAACGAGAAGGAGCTGCCGGACGCCTTCCTGCGCCGCTGTTTCTTCCACTACATCAACTTCCCAGACCGGGAGACCATGCAGGAAATCATTGAGGTGCATTTCCCCTCCATCAAGAACGAGCTGGTCAAGGAGGCCATGGAGGTCTTCTTTGACGTGCGCAAGGTGCCGGGCCTCAAGAAGAAGCCCTCCACCTCTGAGTTGATCGACTGGCTGAAACTACTGATGGCGGACGACATCCCGGATGAAATCCTCATCAACCGGGACACCAGCAAGGCCATTCCGCCTCTGTACGGCGCCTTGGTCAAGAACGAGCAGGACGTGCATTTGCTGGAGCGGCTGGCCTTCATGAACCGCCGCGACGCACGCGGCTAGAGCCATGCTCGTCAACTTGTTCCTGACCCTGCGCAACTATGGGGTGCCGGTCACTGTTCGGGAGCTGATGGACCTGTTAGCGGCGCTCAGGTCGCGCTTGGCGTACGCCAACCTGGATGACTTCTATCTGCTCACCCGCACCTGCTTGGTGAAGGACGAGAAGAACTACGACAAGTTCGACCGCGCTTTCAGCGCCTACTTCCGCGGCCTTGAGGACTTGCACGGCCTTTTGCAATCCCTCATTCCAGACGAGTGGCTGCGTCGCGAATTCGAGCGCTCCCTTACCCCGGAGGACCTGAAGCGAATCAAGTCGTTGGGTGGCTTGGAGAAGCTGATCGAAGCCTTCCGGGAGGCCAAGGAGCAGGCCGAGGCCGAGCAGGCTAGACAGGGCCGGGAGGGCCAGGAGGGGGATGACCCGAACCAGTCGGGCGGCAAGGGCCCGGGAGGAGTCGGCAAGGGTAAGAAGCGCAAGGGCAGGCGGGTTTGGGATCAGCGGCAGTACCGGAACCTGGACGACTCCCTGGAGCTTGGCACACGCAACATCAAGATGGCCCTGCGCCGCCTGCGCAAGTTCGCCCGCGTCGGCAAGGACGAGGAGTTGGACATGGACGGCACCATCCGCAGCACTGCCCATAACGGCGGCATGTTGGACATCCGTCTGCAGCCGGAGCGTAGGAACACGGTGAAAGTGCTGCTGTTCTTGGACATCGGCGGCTCCATGGACGCACACGTCAAGATCTGCGAGGAGCTATTCTCCGCCACCCGCACGGAGTTCAAGTACATGGAGAGCTTCTACTTCCACAACTTCATCTACGAGTCCGTATGGAGGAACAATCGCCGACGCATGACCGAGCGCATTCCCACTTGGGAAATCCTGAACAGATATCCCCGGGACTACCGGGTGGTTTTCCTCGGCGACGCCACGATGGCCCCTTACGAAATCACCCACGCCGGCGGCAGCGTCGAGCACTGGAACGAGGAGCCGGGCGCCCTGTGGATGCAGCGCTTCGCGGACAGCTACGACAAGCTGGTCTGGATCAATCCCACACCCCGGGAGACTTGGGAGTACTCCACCTCGGTGGGCATGACTCGGGCTTTGGTCAACGGGGCCATGTACCCGCTGACCCTCCGCGGATTGGAGGAGGGCATGAGCGCCCTGACCAAGTAGGCTGGTGGGGCGATGCCGCCGGCCGGCGGACGGACGGCGCACGGCTTTGCCTTGCCGTCTTCGTCCGCGGGTGCCTAGGGGTGTGGAACCCGCAAGGCGAGACCTTAAGGACACTAGCGTTGCTGGCCGAAAATCCGGCTCATTTGCCGGGTTGCCGTAGCCTACAAACACTGCGGTGGCCAGTTTGCCGGTTCGCTGCAACAAAAGTGTTGGCATTATGTCAAAGCACTGTGCTACGCTCCGGCCTGTTCGATTCAATGCAGAGGGCGGAGGTGCCTTCTTTTAGGACGCTGCTTGGCGTGGTGATTCAGTTGCGTGTGGGCGGCAAACATTGGCTAACCCCTTGGGGGGAAAGGAGAACTGGAATGAACGACAAACTGAAGCCCATCGCCCTTGGCGTCGGTGCCGCTTTTGCTGCGTCCGTGGCCTCTTTGGCCCTTGCTGATGCTGAGGCCGATTTGTTCGCGGCCGAGGAGCTCACCGACAGCTATGTGCTGCTGGCGGACATGCACGGCGACGCCGAGGAGGAGGACGAGGCCGAGGCTGATGAGGACGACGCGGAGGACTCCGACCGCAGCCTTCTGGCGGACATGCACGGCGACGCCGAGGAGGAGGACGAGGCCGAGGCTGATGAGGACGACGCGGAGGACTCCGACCGCAGCCTTCTGGCGGACATGCACGGCGACGCCGAGGAGGAGGACGAGGCCGAGGCTGATGAGGACGACGCGGAGGACTCCGACCGCAGCCTTCTGGCGGACATGCACGGCGACGCCGAGGAGGAGGACGAGGCCGAGGCTGATGAGGACGACGCGGAGGACTCCGACCGCAGCCTTCTGGCGGACATGCACGGCGACGCCGAGGAGGAGGACGAGGCCGAGGCTGATGAGGACGACGCGGAGGACTCCGACCGCAGCCTTCTGGCGGACCAGGGCGGCACCGCTAACGCCTAGGCCCACCCGGTGCCATGAGTGCGCCATTGTTGCTGGTGCCGGCCTCGGTCTGCGTCGGTAGTTTTTTGGCCAATCATGGCCTCCGGGCCGTGAGCGATGGACGGAGCTTGCGGCGGAAAACTGGATCGGGGTTGGCGGCCGCCGCGGCCGTCAACTTCGCCTATCGGCGGAAAGGTTTTCCCTTGTTCGCCACGGTTTTTTTATCCATCGGCAGCCCATCCTTGCGGACATCAATGCCTTTTTGAATCGCTATGGCATCCTCGCCTACCCCGAGCACCTAAGCTACATTTCCTAAGCGCACCGTCTTGTAATGGCCGCCCCAATGGGAGTAAGGTTCGCCAACGCTTTTGCGTGAACTTTTGCCTTGCCGAAAAATGAGCCTTCTGGTCGTCGAATCTGATCCAGGGGAGGCTGCGTCGCTCACCAACCAGTTAGGTCGGCTGGGATATGCGCCGTTGCCCGCATCGAACCTCAAAGCCGCGGTTCGGGTTTGCGATCATGCGCATCCCGAACTCATCGTCTGCTGTCGGCTCAGGTGGGCCGAGTCGCTGGCCGGGCAATTCCGCTATATCCCGGTAGTGCTGGCCTCAAGCGAACTGTCCGCGGAGGTCCTGTTCAAGGCTTTGCGAGCTGGGCTCGCGGATGTCTGGCGGATGCCGGCCAAGCCGACGCACCTGAAAAAGCGCGTTGCCGTGGTCTTGGACCGAGTCAAAGCGGTGGCTGGCCAGCTGGAGGATCGGCTGGATCAGTTCGTTCAGGACTTGAAGCGCGACCAACGTGCCGGCCGCCGTGTGCAACTCGGCATGCTACCACCCAATCCCATGGCCATCGATCGTTACCGGCTGCACCACCGCATCGTCCCTTCCCTGCTCCTGAGCGGCGACTTCGTCGATTACTTCCGCATCAGCGACCGTTACTTCGCCTTCTATGTCGCCGACGTCTCCGGCCACGGCGCCTCTTCGGCCTTCATCACCGTGTTGTTGAAGAATTTCTCCCGTCGGCTGCGGCGGGAATACCGGCCGGCCATGATGAAGAACCCCGGCCTGATATTGCAATGGCTCAACCAGGAACTGCTTGATCAGCACATGGACAAGCATGTGGCGCTGCTGATCGCCGTCTGCGACCTTGCGGAGGACAGTTTCCACATCGCCAACGCCGGCCACTATCCGCAGTTGGCCCAGATCATGAACGGCGACGCCCGCTTCCTGGACTTGACGGGCAAGCCGATCGGACTGTTCGACGCCGTCAGCTACGAAGTGGCCACCCTGCATCTATCCCCGGGGGACCGCTTGGTGATCTGCACGGACGGTGCGCTCGACCTTCTGCCGGCGAAAACCTTGGCGGAAAAAGAACGAATCCTGCTGCGTGCGGTCAAAGAGAACGATTCGATGGACGGCCTTTGGCGTTTCCTCGAACTCGACGACGGGGAGGACGCCCACGGTCCCGACGACATTACTTGCCTGATGGTGCGAAGGGAACCCTAGTGTCCTGTCCCGCACAGCAACGCCTAGCCCATTGGAGAACGCCCCAGCATGTCCGGTAGGATCATGGTCGCCACCTACGAAGGCCTCTGTGAATTGAAGTTCGTTGGCGACGTTCGGCTGACCCTGAGCAGCGCCATCGAAGGCTTCATGAAGCGCATGTTCGGCAGCCAGGAGGTCAACGCCGTGGTGGTGGACCTTTCCGAGGTGGACTGCATCGACAGCACCTCCCTTGGCCTGTTGGCCAAGCTAGCCATCGCCGCTAATCGGCGCTTCGGCCACGAGCCGACGCTGGTTTCCACGCATGACGACATCAACCGAATATTGGTGACGATGGGCTTTGACGACGTCTTCCACATCACCCACTTGCCCCTCAAGGAGACCGGTCAGCTCGCTGAACTGCCGGAAGTGCCCAACATGGACGAGGACCAGGTCCGCCGCAAGGTCATCGACGCCCACTGCACCCTGATGTCGATGAGCGCTCGCAACCATGACACCTTCAAGGATTTGGTCGCTGCCTTGGAAACGGAGGGTCAGGAGGAGTCGCCGCACGGGGATTCCGGCGACACCTTCAATGAGATAAACGGTGAAGCCGGCAGTGGGCGCGGCTAGGCTGCCGCACTCGCCGAGCTTCGCCTCTAACTCAGCGGCGATTGTCGGCGTTGCCGGCGGGCGGTCGAACTTCAGGCCGCCTCGGCCCTTGGCTGCATCGCGGCCACTTCATCCCGCAGGGCGGTGAGATTCGTGCCGTGCAGGGTCCGTGGCGAACTGAGTGCGCGTCGGTAGTGGCGGGCGCCAGGCCAACCCTTGAACAGGCCGAGCATCGGCTTGGCCAAGTCGGCCAGAGGCGTCCCGGCGGCCAGCTGCTGCCTTGCGTAGTCGAGGTAGGCGGTCGCCGCATCCCACTGGTCCACGGGCTGGCCGCCGAACATCAGAATGTCCAATTCGTTCAAGAAGCTTGGACCGTGCCAAGCGGCGCGGCCGATCATCAGGCCGTCCATGCGCCTTAGATGCTCACCGGCCGTGGCCAGATCGGTGATGCCTCCGTTGATGACGAAGGTCAGGGTCGGAAAGTGCGCCTTCAGCGCATAGGCCCGTTGCGGCTGCAAGGGAGGAATGCTGCGGTTTTGCGCCGGGGTCAGGCCGTTAAGAACGGCTTTGCGTGCGTGGATGTAGAACGTGCGGCAACCGGCGGCGGCAACCGTATCGATGAAGCCGGTCAAGTGGTCGTCCGTGT
Organism: uncultured Pseudomonadales bacterium; assembly: GCA_958296025.1. Taxonomy (GTDB): domain Bacteria; phylum Pseudomonadota; class Gammaproteobacteria; order Pseudomonadales; family Azotimanducaceae; genus Azophilus. The sequence goes on along the minus strand of OY282430.1, from coordinate 2,188,695 downwards.
CCAAGCCATCTATGCCCAACCGGCACTTGACGGTCACGGGTAGTCCGCAAGCAGCCTGCATGGCTTGGACGCATTGCGCCACCAGCTTGGGTGCCGCCATCAGAGCCGCGCCGAAGCCGCCTTTGCCTGCACGGGGTGACGGGCAGCCCACATTGAGGTTGACTTCCGCGAAGCCGGCCGCTGCCGCCTCCGCCGCCGCCAAGGCCAACTGCTTGGGCCGGCTGCCGCCCAGCTGGCAGGCCAAGGGTCGTTCGTCTGGGTGGTGCTGCAGCAGACGCACCTTCGGACCATGCACGATGGCGTCCGCCGGCGCCATTTCCGTAAACAGCAGGGCGTGGGGGCTGAACAGGCGATGCAGGTGGCGGCAATGGGTATCCGTCCAGGACATCATCGGCGCCACCGCTAAGATCTTGGGTTGTTGGGGTTCATTTTTCATTGTGCCGCCATTGTAGCCAACCTGTTTTTGGTTCTTTCTCCATTTTTGATTCACTTTTTTTGTTAAGTTGCGATAAAGTCCTTGCATGATGCGGCTGAAACGGTGAGGATAGGGGTCCATGATTCCACAGCGCACCATCAGTGAGCCGGTGCATGCCATCGGCATTGGCGTCCATTCAGGCCAGAAAGTTCGCATGACATTGCGCCCTGCCGGGGAGAACGCTGGCATTCTGTTTGTCCGCACCGACATCCGCCCGGTGGCTCGCCTGCGGGCCTTGGCGCAGAACGTGTCGGACACCACGTTGGCCACCAGCCTCATGGAGGACAACGTTCAGGTCGCCACGGTGGAGCATCTGATGTCGGCGCTTTGGGGTCTCGGCGTGGACAACCTCCTCGTCGAACTCAATGCCGAGGAGGTGCCGATCATGGATGGCAGCGCCGCGCCCTTCGTGAACCTCATCAATGCCGTTGGCGTCGTCGAACAGAACGCCGTCAAGGAGCACATCCGCATCAAGCGGGAGATCCGGGTCACGCAAGGGGAGGCGTTCGCGGAGCTGAAACCCCATCAAAGCTTCAAGGCGTCCTATACCTTTGTGGCGGACCACCCGGTTTATAACCGCTTCCCCAAAACGGCTTGCCTGGACTTTTCCCGGGTGTCCTATGTGGATGAGGTGAGCGGCGCCCGGTCGTTCGGCTTGCTCAGCGAGTTGGACCAAGCGCAAACCATTAACAAGTGCTTGGGTTCAAGCCTGCAAAACGCCGTGGGCATCAACGACCACAGCATCATGAACGAGGACGGGTTGCGTTACCGGGACGAGTTTGTGCGGCACAAGCTGCTTGATGCCATTGGCGACCTGTACTTGCTTGGCCGTCCCATCCTCGGTGCCTTCACCGGCTACATGTCCGGCCACGTTCTCAACAACAAGCTGGCCAGGGCCCTGCTGCGCTGCGACGATGCTTGGGAGGTTTGCGCCGTGGGCCGCAACTGTCCTCGGGACGGGCAAATCATGCCGACGGCCATTCTGGTCTAGGGGCCCCCCAAGGGCCTAGTCCTCCACTCTAAGATCGTCCGATGCGCTGGTTGACCGTCGCAGCCGACGATGGGCGCCATTCATCCCACTCCAGGCAAACGGAATTTGCTTATGGATGTCGTGAATTCATACGCCGCTTATGAGGACTGAAACCGCCGTCAGGTCGTTGGTCATGCGGGCCTTGGCCAGCCGTTGGCGGTGCGGCTTGCTCCACTTTCGCGGGCGGATGCGGCGGCGATTGAGCGGCGGTGAGCCGACTGTCCACTACTTCCATCAGGTCGATGATCCCTACAGCCACTTGGTCGTGCAGGCGCTTTCGCGGCTGCACGAGAGATACAGGGTGCGGTTTCTGCCGCATCTGGCGTCGGAGCAGGGAGCAGCCTTCGCTGGCGATGCGCAACGCTATCCTCGCTGGGCGCTCGCGGATGCGGCGGACATCGCGCCCTTTTACGGCTTTGTTTTTCCTGGAAACGCGGCGTTGCCGGCGGCGGGTCAGGTGACGGCCGCCAATCGCGCCTTGCTTGGGCGGCTGGATTGGGATCGGTTTGCGGAAGCGGCGGTGGCGGTGGGAGACGCGCTGTGGCGAGGAGCTGACTTGGATATTGGGGACGGTTCGGAGGCGGCGGCGCTGGGCGCTTTGCGAAAAGGTGACGAGCTGCGCCGACGGTTGGGCCATTATCGCGGCGGAATGCTCCATTTCGAGGGCGAGTGGTATTGGGGCGTGGATCGCCTTTGCCGGCTGGAGGAGCGACTCGTGGCGGAGGGATTCAGCCGGGCGGCCGATGCGCCTCTTTGCGTTCCTCGGCCGAGGGCGGAGGACGCTGCTCGGTTGATTCGCGCCAAGGATGCTTCTGCAAATTTGCCGGTTGACGAGGCAAACCCGGCAGAGGGATGCGCTGCGCCCCTGCCGGCAGAAGATGCCGCCGAAGGCGCAACCGCACAAGAGCAGCCTAGGCTTGGGCAGGTCATTTTGGAATTCTACGTTTCCCTGCGCAGCCCCTATACCGCGATCAGCTTCCGCCGCACCTTGGAGATGGCGGCCCGCCACGAGGCCAAGATCGAGCTTAGGCCGATTATGCCGATGATGATGCGCGGGGTGCCGGCGCCGGCGGCCAAGGGCATGTACATCGTGAATGACGCTAAGCGCGAGGCGGAGTCTGCTGGGGAGCGCTTTGGGCGCATCGTGGACCCCTTTGGCGAACCGGTGAAGCAGGCGTTTTCGCTCTATCCTTGGGCACGGGAAAGGGGGCGGGCCGCCGAATATCTTCAATCCTACTTGGATGCGGCTTTCGCCGATGGCATCGACATCAGTTCCCGAAGGGGCTTGCGTGTCGTTGTGGAACGGGCCGGGCTGCCTTGGAGCGAAGGGGCGGCGCGGCTTGGCAAGGACAGCTGGGGAGAAGGGCTTGCCCGCAATCTGGCCGCTCTGAACGAATTGGGGCTTTGGGGGGTGCCCAGCCATGCCGTTTCCGGCGGCGCCAAGCCCGACCGCTTTAGTTGCTGGGGGCAGGATCGTCTTTGGCGGGTTGAGGCGGAAATCATCGCCAGAGGCGCAGCGGCCGCATCCTGTTGAAGCAACCGCGCCGCAGCGGAAATTCCCGCTTGAATCGCGCAAGCCTACATCCGCATAATGATTGCTCACTCATGGACGCGGAGGACTCGCATGGCCAACGAAGCCTTGGAGAAGAGCCGGGAGGCGCTGGCCGCCCGTATGGGGCAGGCGTCTGAGCCGACCGAATGGTTTGAGATGACCCAACAGCGCATCAACGACTTCGCGGACGCCACCTTGGATCATCAGTGGATTCATGTGGACCCGGAACGGGCCAAGGGGGGGCCGTTCGGGGCAGCCATCGCCCACGGCCAGCTGACCATGTCGCTGATGACCTTCCTACCTGGCGGGCAGGGCGTTGGCATACCCCAAGTACCGGGCGTAAAGATGGGAATCAACTACGGCTGGAACCGGGTGCGCTTTCCGGCCCCGGTGCCGGTCGGTGCCCGCATCCGCACCCGGGGCGAGATTCAGAGCGTCGAGATCAAGGGCAACATGCTCGAGGTGGTCAATCGGCTCACCGTGGAAGTGGAGGGCCAGCCCAAGCCGGCCTGCGTCGGCGACAGCGTACTGCGGCTGGTCTTTTGATAGTGTTAACAGGCCCTTGTGTCCTGTCCCGCAAATAACCACACATGATCTGCGGGTCTTTTAGACTTGCATGGAACATCCAGCCAACCACCGATTTTCGGCGTGAGAGCGATCCGTTTTCAAGCGGCTTGTTCCGCTGGCACGAGCGCTAGGTCGAAGTGCCGTGCTTGGCGCTGCAGGTGTTTGATCTGGCGGTCGCGACGCTCCGTTTCCATGGCCGCCAAGTCGCGTTCGACGTACTCCTCGCCGCGGGTCAGCATGGCGTACATCAACCGGGCCAGTTGATGGGCGGTTGCCTTGACCGCCTTGGCGGAGTCCATGCGCGAGAGGCGTCGGCGATGCGCTGCGCCGATGGCGGTCTTGCTGTTGCGGGCGGTGCTCGCCGCCATGCGCAACGCCTGACCGACCCGGTTGGTCTGTCTAGCCGGTGGGCCGCCCAGACGCTTGTCGCCGCTGATGCGGGTCCCGGGCGCCAAGCCCAGCCACGAGCAGAAGTGGGCGGCCGTGGCAAAGCGCGACAAGTCCGCGCCGACCTCCGCGGCGACCGTCAGGGCCGTCTCCACGCCCACGGTCGGAATCGCGGTCAAGTCGGCCCCCAGCATTTGCCGCAACCGTTCCCGCAGGAGGCGTTCGCGGGCGCTCCGCGCCGTCGGGGACGGCTGGTTCGCCGCCCTGTTCCGGGCCTGTCCGTCAAGTTCGGCGTTGATGCGCGTCTCGCACGCCTCGATCTGGCCTTGCAGCACGTCGTGGCGGACCAACGCCTGTTCCAGGGCGAACAGGTGCTCGCCGCGCCAGTTGCCCTGCAGGCTTGCCGCGATGGTCGCCTCGTCGGCCTTGCAGCGCCCATCCCGGCACCGCGCCAGCGCCGCCCCGTCTCGCTCGCCCGCGACGATGGCGCGCACGATCAACTGGCCGGTCTTGCCCATGATGTCGCTCAGCACATTGTCCAACTGCACGTTCATTTGCGTCAGCGCCTTTTGCATGTGTTGCGCCGAGCGGCTGCGGTCGCGGATGAGTTGGCCGCGCTGGCGCACGTAGGAGCGCATCGGACACAGTGCGTCCGGCGCCCGGAACGCTCCCCGCAACAGTCCGTAGCTCATGAGTTGCCGGACCCATTGGCAGTCCAGCACGTCGCTCTTGCGCCCGCTCACCTGCTTGGTCGCCCTCGGGTTCACCAGGCACACCTCGAAACCCGCCCGGTCGAGCACCTCGAACACCGGGATCCAGTACACCCCCGTGGACTCCATCGCCACTTGGCGAACCCCGCACGCCCCAAGCCATTCGGCCATTGCCTCCAGATCGCCCGTGAACGTCCCGAAGTTGCGCACCGGATCCTCGAACCGCGAGGGGTCCACCGCCACGTAGTGCTTGCGCTTGCCCACGTCGATGCCCGCACAGTCCGGATGAACGACCTCCAAAGGCGCCGCTTTCTTGCCAGCCATCTCAAATCCCTCCACTATTGTCCAACGGTCGCGTTGGGCGAGGCTGCGGCAAAACGTTCACTCTTGCATACGGGGTCGCGGCACAAGGCCGCGCCGCCAGCGTTAAAACGCCGATCACAGCCCGGGCCAAACTCCTGGACGGGTGCGCACACACCAGTGCCTGAACGGCCTCGCGCCCAACGCGACCGCCTTTATATCGGATATTGGAAGCGCGTGACGCACCCTCAGGTTCCCTGCGCGTCAGCGCAGCGAATCCGCTGCGAGAACTCCTGGCTGCGTTGCTCCGCCTTGTGTGGTGCCTGCCACACGGCGTTGTCGCGCCTTGCCAGGAGCCAAAAATCCCTCGCATCCAAAGCGCACTCATTTACGCGACAGGACACTAGTCCGTCTGCCGCGGTGTGCCCAGCGGCCGGTCGTCGCCGGACAGCTGCATGAGCTCCATGTCGTAAATACGCCAGCCCTCGCCGGCGTAGTGGCGCACCTTGTCCACATACACGCCGATGAAGATCCACACGCTGTCCTCGCGGGCGTGCCACGCCTGCAGGTAGCTGCTCATCTTGGCTTCGCCGGCGGTCACGTTGTCGTCTGCATCCACCTCCAGCCGGCTCAACTCCACCAGCTGGCTGCCGATGAGGTGTTGGGTGGCGACGTACTCCTGCAGGGCGTTTTGCGCCACCTCCATCCAGCTGTCCGGCCCCTTGGACTGCAACCCGACCTCCCCGCCGCTGGATGTGCGAATACGGGCGTCTGGGGTGAAGATTTGCTGGTAGATGCGCCGGCCTTCGGCGACCGACGCATCCGTGTTCTCGCCAATTAGGTCCGTTGCCTTAGCGTAGCGGCGGCGCAGGTACTCGATCTCTTGGCGAGCCTGTGCCGTTTGCGCCGGTGTCGCGGATATTGCGCTCGGTTTTGCTGCGGAAATGGACATGAAATTCCCCTCCACGGGTTAAGCAGGCCATAAGCCTTCTGGCCGGTCAGCGAGTGCGCCGGTCATCTATAGCCCGCTGCGCCCGGCTTCCCGGATCATGGGTTGGTATTGATTGAAGGCCGGCGGATTCGGCGATGCGCCTGTGGTCAGGCCGGCGTCCGTGGTCAGGGTGTGGCCGCTGGTGTAGCCGGATTCGTCGCTGGCCAGCCAAAGCGCCGCGTTGGCGACATCCTCCGCCAGTCCCGGACGATCCTTCAACGGGGAGTTGGCGGCCAGGGCCTTTTTGGTTTCCTCAATGGCTGTGGGGTCGTCGGTGACGACGTTGGCGACCATGGGCGTGGCCATCCCCGCCGGGGAGATGCAGTTGACGCGGATGCCGAAGCGACCAAGCTCGGCGGCGGCGCTCTTGGTCAGGCCTACAACAGCGTGCTTAGCGGCGGTGTAGGTATGTGGGCCCAAGCCGCCGAGGATGCCGGCGGTGCTGGACATGCTGACGATGGACCCGGAACCCTGCGGCTTCATCACCCGCGCAGCATGCTTGACGCCGTAGAAGACGCCGTTCAGCAGAACGTCCATGGTGGCCTTCCACTCCTCGGCCGGAGTGGTGTCGATGGGACCGACGGCGCCGACGATGCCGGCGTTGTTGAACATGATGTCCAAGCGGCCAAAGGCTTGCGCTGCCGTCTCCACCAAGGCGGCGACGTCTTCCTCGGCGGTCACGTCGCAACGGACGAAGACGGCGCCATCCCCCAATTCGGCGGCGATGGCCGCGCCGGCCGCTTCCTGAATGTCCCCCAAGGCCACCTTGCCACCCTCCCTGACGAACAGCCGCGCTGCTGCGGCTCCAAAGCCGCTGCCTGCCCCAGTGATGGCGGCGACCTTGCCGGCAAGCCTCTTTCCCATGCGTCGTCCTCAATAAATTGGATGCCGACGGGCTATCTTCGGGATTCATCGGCGAATGTCAATTGCCGACTCGGTATGGAGGAGAGGTTCGCCGACCATCAAGAAAGGTTGGACGAAAGGCTTGCCGCCCATCAGGACAAAAAGCTATTGGGCTAACCCGGGTATTGCACCGAGCCGGCTTGTCCCCGGAAAAAACGCCTTTTGACTTCAATCAGTCTCTATGCGAGGGGTTCCCCCTCGCGCTCCCCGGCTGAAGGGTCCGTACAGGCTGCGGGCCGTGCGGCGCGATGGGTGCGGCCCTTGGTGCAATGGCCCGGCTAGGCGGACTTTCTGCAAGATTCCAAGACGGCCATCTGACCGAGGCGTGGGTCGTTGGGATGGATCCATTCGTCCCCGATCACTTGGACCACGCGCAGCTCCTCCGGGATGTTGTCGATGCCGATCATCCGGTCGGCGGCTTGGTTCCAGTGGTAGATGCGCGCCTCTTGGTAGCTTAACGGCACACCCTTGAAGCCGTAGGACTGCACGGACTTCTGGATCCACTGGCCGAACTCGGTGTCCTCAATCAGCACTTGGGCGAGCTCTTCCCCGTCGTTGACGGTCCACATGTCCGGTTTGGGGTTGTCCCGCCAGTCCGGGGCTAGGGTCCAAGTCTCCAGCCGGCACTTGTCGATGCCGTTCGGCCAGAACAACAGCGGCGGCAGGCTCAGATGGCTTAGGGGAGAAACCCAGTTGGGGAAGATGCCGTAGCTCTGCGTGCAGGTGCGGGCGATTTCGCCGACGGTCTCGATTTCGTTGATTTCGCTGGGCAGGCGCACGGTCCGAAGGTGGTTGGCGCCCTTCGGCGTCGGCGCCACCATGCGTCCATGGCCGTTGGGGTAGAGGGTGTTGACGTTGCGCCGGTCGTCCAGGATGGGGGAGACGGTCTTCGGATGGATGCTGCGCACATGATAGACCTCGGTGTTGGCCTCCATGGCGATCTTCCAGTTGCAGTTCAGGTCAAAAGAGTGGCGGGCCGCCAAGCGGCAGTTGTCGAACTGGAACTCCGCCCATTCGTCGGCGATGGAACCCAGCCATTCCAGCAGGGTTGGGGCGTTTTCGTCGAAATTGACGAAGATCAGGTTGCCGAACCGCTCGCAACGGATGCGCTTCAAGCCGCGGCAGGAGAAGTCCAGGCCGCGGAAATCCTCCGGGTCCCGAATGGCTAGCAGGTCGCCTTCGTGGCTATAGGTCCAGCCGTGGTACTTGCACACCAAGCGGGGGCGTTGGCCGAAGGCTTGGGTGACGATGGGCGCCCCGCGGTGGCTGCAAGTGTTGTAGAAGGCGTTGACGGCGCCGCTTTGTGCATGGACGATCAGCACCGGCTGGCCAGCGTTCTCCCACAGCCGGAAGCAGCCCGGCTCCGGCACCTCATCGATGTGGCTGGCCAACAGCCAAGACTTGCGCCAGATGTGCTCCTTTTCCAATTGATGGAAGCGCGGGTCCGTGTAGCGTCCACCGGGAATGTCCGGCAGCACCGGAAAGCCGATGGGCGGCTCGGTGCGCCGCGCCTCAAACTCCATCAACTCCCGCAGCCGGGCGATTTCCTCTTTGTTCATCGACCCTCTTCACTTCTTGGTTGCACGACATGGCTTAGTCTAGCCGGGGCGCAACGGTTGGCAAGGCGTCTTCGGTGGATGCCAAGCGCCGCTGAGACCGCATCGATCGGCGCATCCGCTACACTTGGCGGACATAGCCACTGCGCAAGGCCCCCCGGATGAGTGTCATTCACACCTTTAGCGGCAACCCCTTGGACCGGGCCGACGCGCTGCGGCGGGACACCGCTTGGCTGGCGCGGGTCGAGGCGGACTTCGCCAGCCGCTTCCTGCCGTTCTCCGACCTCCAGGTGCTGCTCAAGGGCAGCGGCTTGGGTTGGATTTCCGTTGCCGAAGCCGAGGCCGCCGGCAACGGGGCGCCGCCGGTGCTGCTGGGCTTGGCCGAGGATGTGGCCCATTTCGCGGTGGACGTTTCCGGCCAAGAGGATCCCCTTGGACGGCTTGGGCTGGGTTTGGGCGGCGGCTGGCGCTTCGAGGACTGCCGCGTGGCGGCCATGCGTTTGGCGCCGGGGGACGCCGGGATGGTCGCCCAAGCCAGGGCGCAGCTTGGCTGGCATGGGCGGCATCGGTTTTGCAGCCAGTGCGGCACCGGCACGGCACCGGAGAAGGGCGGCCATCTGCGGCGCTGCTCGGCTTGCGACGCCGAGCACTTCCCGCGCACGGACCCGGTGGTCATCATGCTCATTCACGCTGGGGAGCGCTGCCTGTTAGGCCAGCCCCACGGCCCGCTGGTGCGCACCGGCATGTACTCCGCCTTGGCCGGCTTCATGGACCAAGGCGAGTCCATTGAGGAGGCGGTGCGCCGCGAAGTGCGCGAGGAGGCGGGGATAGCTGTCGGCGAAGTCCGCTACCATTCCTCCCAGCCTTGGCCCTTCCCCTCATCCCTCATGATCGGCTGCCACGGTCAAGCCGAAAGCCAGGACATCCGCATGGACCCGGAGGAAATGGCCGACGTCCGCTGGTTCGAGCGCAGCGAAGTCCTAGCCGCCCTGAACGAGACCTCCGCAACCCTGAAAGTCCCCGGCCCCATCGCCATCGCCCACCACCTCATCAAGGACTGGGCCTCCGGGCGGGTTGCGTTTTAGGGCTTCACCTGCACACGCCAATGGACCGCCGCTGCCGGACTAGGCGGCTACGATTCATTGGGGCTGGCCATTCCTAGGGCTTCCTGCAGGTCGGCGGGCCACTCGTCAAAGTCTTCGCTGATTCGTATCTGTCCGGCGAGGTCGCCCTGATTGGGCGGTTGGCCTTGCTTACGGAAGCGGCTGGTCCGCACCACCGGGCTGCCCATGCGCGTGATGATGAATTCCTCGCCGTTGGTGGCTTTTTCGACGATTTTCGAAAAGCGGGCCTTGGCGTCGCTGAGCGTAAGCATGGACTCCACTAGCACATCTCCTAGTTAAACTAAGTCAGACTATTCTGGCGTTGCCCGAACAACGCCTGCCTGACCGCGTCTCCGTCCGCAGGTCGAGAGGCGCACCCGTGTCCCGGCCCTTGGACTAGGATGGCTGGTCGCGTCAGTCCGGCAGCCCCAGCACCCGCTTGGCGATGATGTTGCGTTGGATGTCCTTGGTGCCGCCGGCGATGGTGAGGGATTTGTCGCGCAGCCAGGTGCGGGTGGCTTCGATTTCCTCCGGGCTGAAGGCTGCGCCTTCCCAGCCGATGCCCTGGCTGCCCATGGCGGCTAGGATGAGTTCGTGGCTGTCCTGCACCTGCAGGGCGTTGGTTAGCTTGACTGCGGAGGACGCGAAGCCGGGGGCGCGGGCCTGGACTTCCTCGATCACTCGTTTTTGGGTCAGCCGTTGCGCATGGCCGTTCTGCTCCGCCTGAATGAGCCACATACGCAGTTCTGGGTCGGCGATGACGCCATCGGCCAGCGGCGCGTAGCGTTTGACGATTTCCGGCAGATGGCTTTCTGCGGAGCGCCCCCCTTGGGAACCGGAGATGTTGATGCCGGCGTGGGTGGAGCGCTCGAACTGCAGCAGGCGCTTGCCCACGGTCCAGCCGTTGTCGATGCCGCCCACTAGGTCGCTGGCGGGGGCGATGGCGTCCTCGAACAGGGTCTCGTTGAAGGGCGAGGCGCCGGAGATCAGGCGGATGGGGCGCACCTGCACGCCGGGCTGGTGCATATCGACCAAGATCAGACTGATCCCGTGATGTTTGGGCGCACCCGGATTGGTGCGCACCAGCACGAAGATGTAGTCGCAGTCCATGGCGTCGGAGGTCCAGATCTTGCGCCCGTTGATGACGAAGTGGTCGCCTTCGCGCACCGCCCGCGTGGAGAGGCTGGCCAAGTCGGAGCCGGCCCCCGGTTCGGAGTAACCCATCGCCCAGCCGCCTTCGCCCCGGGCGATGCCGGGCAACCAGCGGGCCTTCTGCTCTTCGTTGCCATACTCCAGCAGGGTGGGGCCGATGTAGTTGACGCCGCGTCCGGTCAGCGGCGTCCGCGCCCGGATGCGCTTCAGTTCGCTGATGAGCACCTGGTACTCGGCCTTGTCCAGTTCAGCGCCTCCGTAAGCCTTGGGCCAAGTTGGCACCGTCCAGCCCTTTTCGGCCATGCGCGCAAGCCACAGGCGAACGTCTGGCGCCAGTTCGATCCTGCAGCTGCCCCAAGCCACTTGGCCAGGGCCGCGCACCCCTTCCGGGCAGTTGGCCGCCAGCCAATTCCGGGTGGTTTGGCGAAATTCGTCGATTTGGTTCGTCACAGAGGTGTCCTCGGAGTGCTTGGCCCTTCCCTTGTTCCCAACCCTCATTATCGCCATCGGCTCGGAGGGTGGCAAAGCCGGATTGCAGCCTGTTCCCCGCCGCCGGATTTTGCGAGTTACGGCTCTTAGCGTCCCAGAGCTTTTGCGCGAATATTAGGAAAAAATATTTTATAACAATGGGTTATAAAGCATTCTAGGGATGCCTGCAAAGCGTTGCAGGGTACCCGTGCTGAACCAGAACAGCAGCTGTGCGACGGTGATGAGCGCTATGAACAACGGAACCCAGCCGTAACCGGCGTTGCCCACCTCAAAGTAGAACACGGCGTTGTAGGCTTTGCCGTTGTCGGGATTTTCGGCGACGACGATGCCGATGTAGCCGCCGGGCTGCTCGAAATCGTGGCGCACGGCCAGAACGCCGGCCGGCTGCGGCGTCAGAACGCGGTGAAAAACTGTCTGCGCATCCAAGTCGGCAATGGAGGTCACGTCCTCCCAGTTGGCGAAAATGCCGAAATCCTGATGGTCGGCAATGATGCGGAAGTCGATGGCCATCCGCTTCATCATGTCGTGCAGATATTCGACGACGAACAGGCTGGAGCCGATGTCCGGCAGGTCCTCGCAGAATTCCTCCGAGCCGTGGGTCTCCGGCTGATGCAGGGTGAAGTGGGCCTGCAGGAAGCCCATGCGCAACAGGCAAATGTCCTCCTCCGCCACCACGCCGCCGTGGGCGGTGGCCAGCGCCGGCCAAGCCAGCAGAGCGGCAAATGCGCAAGCCTGCATGAACGGCGCTAGGGGCATCCCGAGGTAGTCTTTAACATATTGTTTTATAATAATTTTTTGGAAAAATCAGTTATTGTTGGCGTTATGCGGTCAAGGCTGCGCCAGTTTTGCCGAATGGCCAAGCCGAAGCCGTTGTTTCCCATCACAGGCCCGCGCTCCCCGCTTTGAACCAAGCGTAGGCCAAAAGCCACAGGGCGAAGCCGCCGCAGATGGCTTGGCCGCTCTTGCCGAGGCGCCGGACGTCAAAGGTGGAGGCCAGCAGGCCGCCGCCGACGCCGGCGGCGAAGCCGGTGAAGTGCGCCACCACATCGGTGCGTTCGCCGCCGACGCCGGTGTAGGCGAGCAGCGCCACCGCGGCGAATAGGGGAGCGAAACTTTGCCGCCAAGCCACCTTTCCGGCACGGCGCCGCCGCCACATGAAAGCCCCGGTCAGGCCCAAGGCGGCGAAGTTGGCGGTGGAGGCGCCTAGGGATTGGAAAGCGGGGGGCTGCATCAGGGCGTTGGCGAAGTTGCCCAAGGCGCCGGCCAACAGCACGAGCAGCCAGCCAAAACCGGTGCCCAGATGCCGGCCGACGAAGAGTCCGAACACCGCACCGAAGACGGAGTTGCTGACGATGTGCCCCAGGTCCCCGTGCAGGGTCAGCGCCGTGAAGGTGCGCCACCATTGACCGTCCGCAACCAGACCGGCGTGCAGGAGGCCGGCTCGCCGCCAATCCCAGCCGAATGTGCCCCAGGATTCCAGATTGGGCAGCAGCCAGAGGATGGCCAGAAACACCAGCACCCCCAGCCAGCCGCGTTCGAAGGTGTGGATGTAGGGCGGCGGCGCCTCTGGACGGTGGTTTTCCGCGTCGTAGGAACGCAGTTGCGCTTCCGCCCGGACCACGTCCTCCGCTGGAATAAGCAGCAGCCACGCATGGCTGCGCCATTGGGTGCGGTGAGGAATCCGCATGGCGGCCAGCACCAAGGCCGCCTCGGTGATCTTGCGCCGGTTAAAGGACGAGCGCAGCACCACCCAGCTGTCGTTCAGACTGTCTTCAGCGGACACAGGCCCCGCCCGCACAGTTTTTGCCGCTGCCACGCATGGCGGTGCAGCATAACCCGTTGCTGACGGGAAGCCCATGCGTGCGGCAATGGCCGCAGCGGCGGGGAACTAGACAAAGGGGCTGGCTATGAGCGCCACGCCCCTTTGGTTAACTGGCGGCGCTGTTCGCCAGTTGGTGTCGCGCAACAGCAGCCCACCCATCGGGCAGGCCGCTTTTGCGTGGCCCGTGCCTCAGTAGAACCGCGGCATCCGCTGCAGCCGCCTCAGCAGGGTTAGCTGGGGGTTTTCCACCACCACCCGCATAGGAGGACGTAGCAGGGGTGGCCACCACCAAGAGTTGGGCGCAAACATGCCGCCGCCGGCTTTGGCCATCTCTTTGTTGTCAAGCGTTCGCATGGGTTTCTCCACAAAAAAAGGTGCTCCACAGTGGCCCCAGCACCCCTTGAAAGCAATGTCCAACAGGCCATTTCCGGCATATTTCCAGATTGCGCCAGCATCCTGATGGCAGCCTGTGGGCAAAGGCGGCAGGCCCCCTGGAGAAGGCTCGCAAAGGCGTTGGCGAAAGGCAGCGACTACGGCTGGACAGATGCGCACAGCTGCCTTTCGCCGCAACGGGTATCATGCGCCCCGTTTGCGGTGCCGGCCGCTGGACTTTCCCTTTGCGGGTGCCGCCGTTCACTTGGGAAACCTCCGATGCGACCCCTCCACTACTATCTTTTGGGCACCAGCTCTTGGTTCCTGGCTTTCGGCATGCAGAGCGTCCTGTTTGCTTGGCTGCTGATCATGGTGTTGCGGGAGTCGCCGGAAATGGTGGGCGTCGCGCAGATGACGCTGCTGTTGCCGGGCACCCTTTTGATATTGGCCGGAGGCGGCTTGGCGGACCGCTATGGCGGGCGGCGCATGGCGATGGCAGCCCAGTCCGGAGCCACGTTGGCACCGCTTATCCTGCTGCTATTGGTGGCCTTGGAGCGCCTGTCCTTTCCCGGCCTGCTGCTTTACGCCTTGGTGATGGGCTGCGCTCAGGCGTTCGTTACGCCGGCCCGGGACGGGCTGCTCAATCAGGTGGCCGAAGGCCGCATTCAACGCGCCGTCATGCTGGTGAGCGTGGTGCAGTTCGGCATGCAGATTCTCGGCAGCCTAATCGCCGCCTTGGCCGACGAACTAGGGGCCGCCCTTATCCTCGGCATCCAGGCGGCGGTGCTGGCCGGTGGCCTGTGGGGCTTTCGCGGCATCGTCCAGACCAGCGTACAGCAGGACGCCAATTGGGATGCCGGCGGGACCTCCCTGCTGCGCTCGATTCTGGAAGGCTCGAAAGCCGTGCTGCGCCACAGGTCGATGCGCACGGTGGTCCTGTTGAACTTCGCCATGGGGCTCTTCTTCATGGGCGCCTACATCGTCACCCTGCCGCTCTTTGTGCGCGAGGTTTTCAACGGTGCGGCGGCGGACTTGGGCATGATGAACATTTGCAACCTAGTTGGGCTGATGTCCGCCATCCTGCTGCTGTTGCGCATTGGCGACTTGGCGCGGCGCGGCCGGGCGCTGATTCTGGCGCAGTTTGCCGGCGCCTTGGTGCTGGGGCTGGTGGCTATGGCGCCGAGCTTCCCCATATTTTTGGGCATTCTGTTCTTTTGGGGCGCTTGCGGCGGGGTGTCCATGACTATGGCCCGAACCATCATGCAGGAGCAGGCGCTTGAAGCGCAGCGGGGGCGGGTGATGGCGTTCCACTGGTTTTCCTTCATAGGCGCCGGGCCGTTGGGAGCGCTGCTCAATGGTTTTTTGGCGGAGGAATTCGGCGCTCAGGCGGCGCTTGGCGTATCCGCCGCCGGCATGTTTGCGGTGATGCTGCTGCTGGGCTTTCGCTCCCAGCTCTGGCGCATGAAAACGACAGCATGACCTGTGATATAAAACTGCCCCGGTGCCGTTGGTCTGTGGATTTCAGCTATGTTCAGGGCTGCCTCCGGCGGACCGCCCCAACTTATGCATAGGCGCGGACGCCTTGCGCTTGTCCGCGCCGACGCTAGAATGTCGCCTTGTCGGTGCGCTTCACAGTGCGCCCAAGGTTGCAGATGCGGGAATAGCTCAGTTGGTAGAGCACGACCTTGCCAAGGTCGGGGTCGCGAGTTCGAGTCTCGTTTCCCGCTCCACATCCTCCTAGCCATGAAGCCGTTGCTGGCTCAATCGCTCCGTCGCCGGCCGCAAGCCAACAACCTGCCGCCGAACTCTGCCGTCGGCGGTGCGTCAATGGCCTTGCGGGCGCTGTACGCCGGCCGGCACTCGGATGGCGGCCACCAATTCCTGCACCCTTTCCGGCACCCCTGCCGTGAAGCGGCTGACCAAGATGGCGATGGCGAAGTTCAACAGGGCGCCCACTGCGCCGATGCCCTCCGGGGAGATGCCAAACCACCAGTGGGCGGCGTGGTTTTGCTCCGGCGCGACGAACTTGAACCAAGCGATGTAGAGAAAGGTGAAGGCCAACCCCGCCAACATGCCGGCAATGGCCCCCTCCTTGGTGGTGCGCATGGAGAAGACGCCCAGCAGAATGGCCGGAAACAGGGAGGCCGCCGCCAAGCCGAAGGCGAACGCCACCACCTGGGCGACGAAGGCCGGCGGGTTGATGCCTAGGTAGCCGGCCACCAGGATGGCCGCGGCGGCGGCCAGGCGGGCGGCGCGCAGCTCCTGCCGGTCGCTGATGCCCCGCGCCAAGGTCTTCTTGATGAGGTCATGGGAGACGGAGGCGGAAATCACCAGCAGCAACCCCGCCGCAGTCGAAAGGGCCGCCGCCAGGCCGCCGGCGGCCACCAAGGCGATCACCCAGCCGGGCAGGGCGGCGATCTCCGGGTTGGCCAGCACCATGATGTCCCGGTCCACATAGACTTCGTTGGCGGTCTCGGTCGGCGCATTGGTCAACTGTTTCTGGTCCTGTTCACCCAGCTCGCCGGTAAAGGCGGGAGCGCCTTGAAAAGCCGGGCCGGGCGCGTACTGAATGGTGCCGTCGCCGTTCTTGTCCAGCCAGCCGACCAGGCCGATGCTCTCCCAGCGCTTGAACCAGTCCGCAGTCTCGGCGTAGGGAACGCCATGCACGGTGTCGATGAAGTTCAGCCGGGCGAAGGCGCCCACTGCCGGGGCCGTGGTGTAGAGCAGGGCGATGCACAGCAGGGCGTAGCCGGCTGAGCGGCGGGCGTCGGACACCTTGGGCACGGTGAAGAAGCGCACGATGACATGAGGCAAACCAGCGGTGCCGATCATCAGCGCCAGGGTGATGGCGAAGACGTCGATCTTGGCCTTGTTGCCGCTGGTGTAGGCGGTGAAGCCGAGCTCCACCAAGGTTCGGTCCAGCTTCTCCAGCGCCCGCAGGCCGCTGCCATCGGCCAGTTCCGCGCCGAAGCCAAGCTGCGGGATGGGCATGCCCGTCATCATCAGGGAGATGAAGATGGCCGGCGTCAGGTAGGCGAAGATCAGTACGCAGTATTGGACGACTTGGGTGTAGGTGATGCCCTTCATGCCGCCGAGCACGGCGTAGAAGAACACCACCGCCATGCCGATGACCACCCCCCAGACGATGGGCACGTTCAGGAAGTGGCTGAAGACGATGCCCACCCCGCGCATCTGCCCGGCGACGTAGGTGAAGGACACCACGATGAGGCAGAGCACCGCCACCACCCTGGCGGCGTTGGAGTAATAACGGGCGCCGATGAAGTCCGGCACCGTGAACTCCCCGAACTTGCGCAAGTAGGGCGCCAGCAGCAGCGCCAGCAGGACGTAGCCCCCCGTCCAGCCCATCAGATAGACGGCGCCGTCGTAGCCCATGAAGGCGATGATGCCGGCCATGGAGATGAAGGAGGCGGCGCTCATCCAGTCCGCTGCCGTGGCCATGCCGTTGGCGATGGGATGGACGCCGCCGCCGGCAACGTAGAATTCCCCGGTGGAGCCGGCCTTGGACCAGATGGCGATGCCGATGTAGAGCGCGAAGCTCAAGCCGACGAACAGATAGGTGAGGGCTTCTACGGACACTATGCCACCAAGGTGAAGCCGTGGGTTGACGTTGGTTTGGTGGTCGTGCTTGGACCCTCCGCCTGACCGAGGCGGCCTTGAGTTGCGGAAATCAAACTTGGGTTCACTTGCTGTTCTTCCTCAGCGGTTCACAGGGCGGTTCTCCTTTCCCTCCATCTCGTTCATCATCCACGCCGTGTTTCCGGTCGATGTGACGCATGGCGGCGGCATAGACGAATATCAGCACGATAAAGACATAGATGCTGCCCTGCTGCGCCCACCAAAAGCCCAGCTTGAAGCCGAAGAACGGGACTTGGTTCAGCGGTTCCACCAACAGGATGCCGAAGCCGAAGGAGACCAGGAACCAAAGGGCCAGCAACACGCCCATTAGGCGCAGGTTGGCCCGCCAATACGCACGGTGCTTGTCCTGCATTTCCGCTAGGCCTCAAGGGGCGCCTTGCCCATTCAGGTTGGGCGAAGGCCGCCGGTTAAAAGGGATCGCCCCGCTCAGGGGGTTGCCGGGTGCCCCACTTCGGCCCGGATGGCCTCGTGCAGCTCGTCCAGCTTGTCGATGATGGCATCGACGCTACGGAACCCCGCTTGGAAGATGGCCGTGGCGTTGAGGGCGCCGCCAGCAAAGCCCATCTCCGCCACCTGGTTGCAGCGCCGCAGCACGTTGTCCAGGTCGCCGTAGAAGCCCTTGCCGCGGTCGCCCCGGGGCGGCATGTCCAGCATCATCTGCAGACCGATGGCATCCGGGTTTCTTCCGGCGTCGGCAGCGTGCCGACGGACGGTTTCCAACATGCGCGCCGCCTGCTCCCGGTCTGCAAGCGCGGGGGCCAGCCAGCCGTCCGCCAATTCGCCGATGCGCTTCAGTGCTTGGGGCGCGAAACCGCCTACCCAGATGGGGAGCTGACCACCTTGGAGCGGCTTCGGCTCCATGGCCATGGCCTCAATGGGGTTGAACTTGCCGTCAAAATCGATCTGCGCATCCGACCAGCAGGCGCGCAGGATGGCGATGTCTTCGTTCATGCGCTGACCGCGATTGCCGAAATCCTCCCCCAGTGCCTCGTATTCCGCTGCCTGCCAGCCGACGCCGACCCCCAGCCTCATGCGCCCGCCGGAGAGGATGTCCAGAGTGGCCACCTGCTTGGCCACCAGCACCGGTTGGCGTTGCGGCAACACCAAAACCTCGGTGCCGAGGCCGATGCGCTCAGTGACGGCGGCGGCGTAGCCCAAGGTCACCAACGCCTCCAGAATGGGCATCTTGGGCGGATAGACGGGCTTGGCCCGGGACGACGTCGGATAACCCATCACCACATGGTCGAAGATGTCGAGCTGATCGTAGCCGATGTCCTCAATCGCCTTAGCCAGCCGGGCCACCGCCTCCGGCCCCTCCCGGTAGGCGACGCTGGGAAATTCAACGGACAGTTTCATTGTGTTGAACCGCCTCTTTGCAAAAGAGCGCACTCTAGCGTTGTGGGACGGCGGTTGCCAGCTTTTGCGCCCGGCGGCGGAATTGGCGGTGCGGCCCTGCGCCACTATAGTTGTTGCCTTGGTTGCCTGTTGGCGAGCGGTCCCATGCAAACGCCCTTAGGGGAGGAAAATAAGCAAGGGAGGGGGATGAACCCAGTCCAGCCCATTCGCCCCGCCGCCACCGTTATTCTGCTGCGGGAGGTGGCTAAGGGTTTCGAGATATTCATGCTCAAACGAAGCAGCCGATCCGCCTTCGCCGGCGGCATGTTCGTTTTTCCCGGCGGTCGGGTGGACGGCGACGACCACCTGCACCGGTACGACGCCGTGCGCCAAGGCCCTTCAGACCAGCAGGTGGCCCAGGCCAAGGCCTTGGGCACGGAGTGGCGCGGCTACTGGGTGGCCGGCATCCGCGAGAGCTTTGAGGAAGCGGGCCTCTTGCTGGCGTACCGCAACGGCAGCTTGCTGAGCTATGCCGACGCCGCCGAGCACCGCCACTTCGACGCCTACCGCAAGCCCTTGCACGGCAAGCAACTGCGCCTGTTCGACCTCTGCGAAAAGGAAAACCTCAGGCTGGCGGTGGACCGCATCCACTTCCACAGCCGCTTCGTCACCCCTTTGGGCCGCCCGCGTCGCTTCGACACCCGCTTCTTCATCGCCGAAGCGCCCCCCGGCCAAGTCGGCCGACACGACGAGCGCGAAACGGTGGACAGCACTTGGATCTCCCCCGCTGAGGCTCTAGTCCGAGACGAAGCCAAGGCATTGAGCCTCATGCAGGTCACCCGCCATCAGTTGCGGCAGTTGACCCAGTTCCCATCCGCGCAAGCCGCCTTGGCCGCCGCCGCGGCCAACCGGCGATTTAGGGTGCATCGCCCAGTGCCGCGTCGGACCGTGGTTGACAGCCTTCCACCCTGATTATAGGTTGCCGTCCATGGAGATCAGGCTTTATGACCGGCAGCGGGACCTGGCGGCGGTGCAGCGCGTTTGGCGTGAGATCGGTTGGATATCGACGGAGGCCGGGGCGGAGTGCTTGGCGGACTTTCTCGCCGTGGGCCGCAGCTATGTGGCGGCCTTGGATGGGCAGGCGGAGAGCTTGGTTCACGCGGTGCCCGGGGCGATGCGCTATCAGGATGGGGATGCGCCCATTTGCGCGGTCACGGCGGCCACCACCAGTTTGGTGGCCCGGGGGCGGGGCATGGCCTTGCGGTTGACCGCCCGTCAAGTTGCCGACGGTGCCTTGGCTGGCGCGGAAGTGGCGGTGTTGGGAGTATTTGACCAAGGCTTCTATGATCGGTTGGGCTTTGGCACCGGCAGCTATGACCATTATTTGCGCTTTGATCCGGCCACCTTGGCCGTCGATGCGGCCTTTCGCCCGCCGAAGCGCCTCACGGCGGAGGACGCGGGGGCGGTGCATGGCGCCATGCTGATGCGGCGGCGTGGGCACGGTGGCTGTGTGCTGCATCCGCCGGAGGTGATGCAGGCGGAATTGGTGTGGCGCCCGAACGGCTTCGGCTTGGGTTACGAGGCGGATGGAACGCTCACCCATTGCGTTTGGATGGTCGCCGAAGGGGGTGCGCTGAACCGAGGCCCCTACAGTGTGCAGATGTTGGCCTATCGGACGCCGGAGCAGCTATTGGAGCTGCTGGCCGTGCTCAAATCCTTGGCCGATCAGATTTCCTTGATTGAGATGTGCGAGCCGCAGGACATTCAGTTGCAATCCCTGCTGCTGCGCCCCTTCCGCCATCGCCGCAGCACCCGCAGCGGGGATGCCGCCTATCATCATGCGGAGGCTTGGTGGCAGTTGCGAGTGCTGGATGTGGCGGCTTGCGTAGCCCGGCGGCGCTGGGCAGGGGAGGCGGTGCGCTTCAACTTGGAGTTGACCGATCCGGTAAGCGCCTACTTGCCGCAAAGCCCTTGGCGCGGCTGCCAAGGGGACTACCGCATCACCATCGCGGAGAACGCCTTGGCCGAACCGGGCCGCAGCCCCGGCTGGCCGAGTCTGAAAGCCTCCGTCAACGCCTTTAGCCGCCTGTGGTTCGGGGTGGCGCCAGCCTCAAGCCTCGCCATCACCGACGGCCTGGAGACGGACGATGCCGCCCTGCTGCCGCGTTTGGACGAGGCGTTGCGCTTGCCGCAGCCCCGGCTGGGGTGGGACTTCTAGGCGGTGCCGGCGCAAAGACTGGCTGGTCGGCATCTGCGGCTCGCGACGCGGGCGGTATCGCCTCATTGGGGCTGCGGAACGATCCGCAGATACGGCTTGGGCGCCTTCCAGCCGTCGGGGAAACGCTCCTTGGCCTCTTCATTGGATACCGCCGGGACGATGATGACGTCCTCCCCTTGCTTCCAGTTCACCGGCGTGGCCACCTTGTGCTTGGCGGTGAGTTGGCAGGAGTCGAGCAGGCGCAGCACCTCGTCGAAGTTGCGGCCCGTGCTCATCGGGTAGGTGAGCATGGCCTTAATGGTCTTGTCCGGGCCGACGATGAACACCGAGCGCACCGTGGCGTTGTCCGCCGCCGTGCGGCCCTCAGCCGCGTCCCCGGCCTCGGCCGGCAGCATGTCGTACAGCTTGGCGACGTTAAGCTCCGGGTCCCCGATCAGCGGGTAGTTCACCGCATGACCTTGGGTCTCCTCAATGTCCTTGGACCACTCGGCGTGGTTGTCCACCGGGTCAACGCTTAGGCCGAGAATCTTGCAGTTGCGCTTGGTGAACTCCGGCTGCAGGCCGGCCATGTAGCCGAGCTCCGTGGTGCAGACGGGGGTGAAGTCCTTGGGATGGGAGAACAGGATGGCCCAACCGTCGCCGACCCAGTCGTGGAAGTCGATGGCGCCCTGAGTGGTTTGGGCCCTGAAGTTGGGCGCTTCGGAATTGATGCGCAGCGTCATGGTTGCCTCCTGTGGAGCTTGGGAACGTTGGGCGGCAAATCTAACACCTTCGGGGCGCAAAGTGGCGGTTTTGTGTCCTGCGGGCGCCGGCCCGGCCGCCCTCGAACTGCCCTGCATCCCCGAAGCAGCCCTCTGCCGACCCGCGCAAATCCGCAAGGTTCGGCGCCTTGCGCAACGCTTGGGATACAGGAACGACCGCCTGCCACGCTTGACTATGCCACGCCGCCGGAGCATCTTGCGAAGCTCCAAAACACCCAGATGGCCACCTAGTGTCACAAGTTATGCGCCTGATGGTGGAGCGTTTGCACAAGGATCATATTGTTGCCGCCCCCGGCTTTAATCGCTGGCTTGTGCCGCTGGCTTCCATTGCCATCCATTTATGCATCGGCTCCATCTACGCCTGGAGCCTGTTCAACCCTCCCTTGACCAAGACGCTCGGCGTCGTCGCGCCCGCGGCCGGCGACTGGTCCTTGACCGGGGTGGTCTGGATTTTCTCGGTGGCCATCGCCTGTCTGGGTCTCGCCGCGGCGTTCGCTGGCAGGTGGCTGGAAGAAGTGGGGCCGCGCTTGGTCGGTGTCATTGCGGCAGCTTGCTGGGGAGGTGGTTTCCTCATCGCCGGCGTCGGCATCCTGACCCACCAGCTCAGCCTGTTGTACATGGGCTATGGCGTCATCGGCGGCTGCGGCCTGGGTCTCGGCTATGTGTCGCCCGTCAGCACCCTCATCCGCTGGTTCCCGGACCGTCGCGGCATGGCGACCGGCATGGCGATTATGGGCTTCGGCGGTGGCGCGATGCTCGGCACGCCGCTCATTGAAGGCTTGCTGTCCGCCTTTGCCGTCACGCCGGAATATCTCGGCAGGGCCGACGTCCTGAACCTGGTGACCAGCGAAGGCATACGCTATGTGGAAACCTCAACCGGACTCTTGCGCGAAGTTGTGCTGCTCGGTCAGCGGGAAGCGGCCCAGCTCAATCTTGCCGCCGGCGCGTATGCGGTGGGTACCGGCTCGACCGGGGCGGCAGAGACCTTCTTCACCCTAGGCTTGGTGTACTTCGGCATTATGATAATCGCGGCTTTCTCTTACCGAGTGCCGGCGGCGGATTGGCAACCCGATGGGTGGCAGGAACCGACTGCGCCGGACAGCATGGTTACGCGCCGCGATGTCCATATCGATCAAGCCCTGAAAACCCCCCAATTTTACCTGCTGTGGATCGTCTTGTGTTGCAATGTCACGGCGGGCATCGGCGTGCTCAGCGTCGCAAAAACAATGCTGGACGAAATTTTTGGCACCCTTTTTCCCTTGATCGTAACGGTTGCTTTCGCCGCAAACTATGTGCTCATGATTAGCCTGTTCAACATGCTCGGGCGTCTCTTCTGGGCCAGCCTGTCCGATGTTATTGGCAGGAAAACCACATACGCCATTTTTTCCGTTCTGGGCATCCTGCTCTACCTTGGCGCTTCCTACAGCGCCGCCGCGGTCCATCTGAGGCCCGATGTCGTATGGCTGATTCTTTTTTATGTTGCGACGATAATTGTCTTCACCATGTATGGCGGTGGCTTTGCGACCATTCCGGCCTATCTGGCTGATATTTTCGGCACCCGCTATGTGGGCGGCATCCATGGTCGCCTGCTCACCGCGTGGAGTGTCGCCGGTGTCGCCGGTCCGGTTGTGATTACCCAACTACGGGAGTCCTCACGCCTGTCCGCTGTTGAGTCCCTTGCCGCGCGCATCCCAGAGAGCGCTTTCGTCCAAGCCTTTGGAGCCGGCAAAGCGTCCTTGGCGGACCTCATCGACACACAGACGGTGACTATCCAATCCCTGCTGGAAATCGCCCCGCCCGGGGTCCTTGACCCGTCCGCCACGCTCTACAATACGACCATGTATGCTATGGCGGCCCTGCTGGCCGTGGCCCTGATTGCAAATCTGCTGGTCCGCCCCGTCCATGCCTCTCATTATCTGCCGGCAACCTCAGCGCCTTCTGAGTGACCGCCTGAGAAGTTGCAATTCGGTGGTCTAGACCCACTTACTTGTGGCACTGCAATCCTCCGCAACCGTGCCTTATTGCGTCCCCTGATGGAATTGGAAGCAGGGCGGAGGGGGCGCCGCCGGCGCATGGCTGGTTTCCCCGTCTTCCCTGACCGGATAGAATCCGGGCATCCCGTGCGGAAAAACCCTTGTGGAGATCATTCAGCTACTCATCAGCGGCCTGTCCCAAGGCTGCGTCTATGGGCTGATCGCCCTCGGCTTTGTGTTGATCTACAAAGCCACCGAGATGGTGAATTTCGCCCAAGGCGACATCATGATGATCGGTGCCTTCATCGCCTTCACCTTCATCAACATTCTGGACTGGCCCTTCGCTTGGGGCCTGCTTGCGACCTTGGGGGTCATGGCGTTGTTGGGGGCCTTGCTCGAGCGGCTGCTGCTGCGCCCCATGATCGGCGAGCCGCACTTCGCCGTGCTGATGCTCACCATCGGCTTGGGCTTCATCCTGCGCACCATCGCCGGAGAGCGCTGGGGCAATGAGCCGCGCACCCTGGACGTGCCCTACGCCGGCGTGGTTTGGCGCTTGGGGGACGTCACCATTGGCGGCGATGACGTGGCTGTGGTGGGCGGCACCTTGGCCCTGTGCGGCCTGCTCTACCTGTTCTTCCGCTTCAGCCGCCTTGGGGTGGCCATGCAGGCCGCTTCGCAGAACCAATTGGCGGCCTTCTACGTCGGCATTCCGGTGAAGCGGGTGTTCGGCTTGGTGTGGGCGCTTTCGGCGGTGCTGGCGGCCTGCGCCGGAGTGCTGGCGCCGGGCGCCGTCATCGACCCCAACATCGGCTTCATCGGCATCAAGGCGTTTGCGGCGGCCATCGTCGGCGGCCTCGGCAGCCTGCCGGGGGCCTTGCTCGGCGGCCTGTTGGTGGGCGTCTGCGAGCAGTTCGCCGGCCGCTACCTATGGCCGGGCTTCTCCGAAGTCACCGCCTACGTCCTGCTGCTGGCCATGCTGATGATCCGCCCGGAAGGGCTGTTCGCCACCATGCAGCAGAAGAAGGTGTAGTGGCTGCCCTCTGACTCGCCGGCATTCAACCACCCAGTACAACCCCAGTTCTTTGCCTTGTATTGGCGCGCCTCCTTTGTGGCGGCATTCGTCGGCTGGGACAGGTAGTCAGCGGGGTCGTAGGGCATGGTCCACCAAGTTGCCGCGCCTTTGTTCACAATGAGATCCAAGGCGTCGTAAATCTGGGAGCCTTGGTTTCCGCCCTCGTTGATTTGATTGTAGATCCATGCAGGACTGAACACAGTCGTTAGGCCGAATTCCCATCCTTCCTCAATGCGCTCCTGAAAAGACTTCAAGGCGTGGCCAACCGCCCAACCAACGCAACTGTTTTGCCGGCCTTGGCTTCCCACTGGCGGGAAGTTGGCCGACAAGTCGATGGATGGCGGAAGAGCGGTGTCGTCAAAGAATTCAATTTTAAAGCGCCCGTAAGTTTCCGGTTCGGCGGCGGAGAGCCCAAGCCCTCCTGAATCTATTTGCTCTATCGCTATCCTCACATAGGCGATATTGCTGAACCGCATCCCGTCGGTGACTCGATAGGCGATGCTGATCCGATCTTGCCCATCGTCCCGCAGGCTGGCGAACAGCCGTCCCGATTCCGGCTCCACGAAGGCGTCGTAGTACCCACCGCCTTCCGGTGTGGAATGGAGAACATAAGTCAGGGCGTCCCCGTCCGCGTCCGTTCCCATGAGCTGGACTTCCAAGATGGGGTTGGTCAGGTCCAATCTTAGGGATATGTCCTCCGCAATGGGCGCGGCGTTGGTGCCGGCCAGGGGCGCTACGGAGGTGGACAGGTTGGTTAAATTGCCCGTGGGGCTCTCCAACAGGCTCATCACCTGCATGGGCCGTTCGGATGGGCCGACCTTCCTCTCTCGATTCTAGGCCTCGACCCCGGGTCGGGCAGAGGCCGGGCACAGTCAAGCCGCCTGACGCTCTGGATTTCACGGAAGTTAAGCGGATTGATATAGTTCTTGTGGAATGAAAAACTGCCCTCCGAGCGTGCGGGAAACCGGAGCAAGCGTCGGGGTGCGCTGGTTGCCACGAAACAACGAGAGGAAAATCATGAGCCATCCAAACCAATCGAGCTTGGCCGCGGCCATGCTGCTCGCGGTGGGCGTCATATCGGCCTTGGCGCTCGACGCCCGCGCCGCCGATGCGGGGGATGCAGCGGATGACGCGGTAGCCTGGGTGGAGGAGATCCTGGTGGAAGCAAGGCGGCGGGCGGAGAATCTGCAGGAGGTGCCGCTCTCCATCACGGCGTTAACGGACGGGTCGCTGCGGGATCTGGGCGTGGATGAAATCAAGGATCTGTCGTCCTTCTCTCCCGGTTTGGACATCGAAGGAGGCGTTGACAACAACAGCACGCGCTTCTTTGTGCGGGGCGTTGGCACCGCCACCCCAAGCATCGGTTTTGAACCGGCTGTTCCCATCTACATCGACGACATCTACACCCCCTTGGGTCTTGGCGGCAACATCGACATTTTCTCCGTTGACCGCGTAGAGGTGTTGAGGGGGCCGCAAGGTTCCCTTTACGGCCGCAACAGCCTTGGCGGCGCGGTTAAGTTGTATTCAAGGGAATTTGGCGATGCAACCGAAGGCGCCGTTTCGGTAACGGTTGGAAGCTACGGCCAGCGCAACGTGAAAGGCGAGTTTCGGACGCCCGTGCTGGAGGACAGACTGTTTTTAGGCGTGGCCTACGCCTCGATTCAAAATGACGGCATCCAGGACAACGTCTATACGGACACCAAGGGGTGGGAGGACGACAAGCAGCTGTATCGCATTCGCGTCGAAGGGCGTCCCAACGAGACCCTGACCCTCAGGTACAGCTACGAGCGGAACGACTCCGCCGGCGCCGCGAAGCAAGTGCGGGTAAGACCCGGAACCCAGGGCCTCATCGACTTCACGGCGCATGTCGGCGCCGCCGCCGCCTACAACAACGCTCTACGAAATGCCTACGCTGAAGGCCTGGATCCGACAGCCTACCCACTGTTGCCGGCAGGAGACGTCCCATTTGTCGTCGCGGCCAACAACCCCTTCGCGGTTGACGTTGACAACATTTTCTCCGACATGATCGGCGACAACACCGTTGACCAGGAAAGTCATACTTGGAGTTTGGCTTGGGAGATTAACGACGGCTATTCGATCCGCTATCTGGGTGCATTCCGCGAGCAGTTCAATACGCGCTTGTTTGATATCGACGGCGGTCCCGCTGCGTATTTTCCGGGTTTCGAGGAGTTCTCATTTGAAGCGGAAAGCCATGAGCTCCGGCTGGAGCACCAATCGGAGCGCCTGAACGTGTCCGCCGGCGCCTTTTACTATGAGGAGGACTCGGATGGGCTGCAATTTTTCCAGAACCCTTTCTCCATCCCATTCGCCACGGCCAAAATCGAGGCGGCCACCGCGGCGGGGGACTTCAGTGTGCTGACGTTTGAACCCGTTCGGTTGATTCAAGACCCCATGGGCAGCCATACCGGGTCGAACGTCGTTCGGCTGAACAACGCTCTCCGTCAAAATACGGAGTCCACCGCGCTTTACCTCAACGTAGGCTACGAGGTCAGCGAGAAACTGCGGTTGTCGTTCGGTGTGCGTTACACGGAGGACGACAAATTCGGCGAAACGCTCGTGGGCAACAATAACGAAGGCGCCTTCATAACGGTCAGCACGGATACAACTCCTGGCACCGGCAATTTCACTCCGGTTGGCGGCCTTGGACAGTTCTTTTCCGCCAACGGTTTGTCGGCTGATGCGCTGCGGAATTTCATCGGCGTTTCCGGCCCCCCTCCCGTGCCGCCCGATAGGTTCGGGGCAATCAGCGACTTGCAAGCCAGCTTTGATGAAGTCACCTTTGAAGTCACGGCCGATTACTCATTGACCAAGGATTCCATAGTTTACGGTTCATTCAAGCAGGGGTTTCAGGGGGGACATTTGTTCCCCATCGCCATACCCGATACGGTTCCTGTCCTGGACCCTCAAGGCAACGTTACACAGACGGAGATCGGCGTTGATCCGATCACGTCGCCGCAGAAGATAAATGCGGTGGAAATCGGCTTCAAGACCACCATCGACGGCCGCATTCAGTGGAATGTGGCCGCCTACTGGTACGACTGGAAAGACATGATTCTGTTCCAGAGGTTTGAAGTAACAGGGGATCAGAACCTGTTGGCGTCCTTTTCGGTTCCCGCGAACTCCGCCACCGCGACCTCTCTGGGCATCGAATCCGAGCTTCAGTATGTCGTGAATGAAAATTTCGCGATGTTCGCCAATGTCGCATACAACCACTTTGCATTGGATTCCGTGGTGCGCACGGACGCCGTCAATGGTTCCGTGGACGTTAAGGATCAATTTGTCGATGATTGGGTTGCCGCCAGTCCCGATTTTCAAGGCACGATGGGCCTTGAGTACTTTCATGATCTCGGCAACCTCGGCGAGCTGCGCTGGTGGACGACCATCGCCTACCGGGACAAAATCAGCGCCAATGCGCAAGCGTCGTTCCAGAAGGTTGGCCTGAACCTGCTGTCTCCGCGTCAGGTTGACGCAAACTTCTACAGCGGCAGCCATACGGACATCGGCGCGGGCGTCAGTTTTACAAGCCTTGAGGAGAACTGGCGCGTTGACCTGAGCGTAAGCAACGTACTCGACGAGCGGCGCCCCGAAGCCATTGTCAATTCGGTTCAAGGACGCTTCTTGGGTACGCTTGAAACATGGAACAAGCCGCGGACCTGGGCATTGACGCTTTCGTACGACTTTTGAGCGGAGGAAATCAGCCGCCTAAGAAGGCGTGGCTTCGGTGTTTCAGGCAACGCCGCCGAAATGTGCGGACATGGCCGCCGACGCAACGAACGGCCCCATGAACCCGCCCCATGATCCCCTCCCTAGTCACCGCCGAGGTCGCGGACGCCCTGCGGGACTTCCTCGCCACCAGCTTCGGCCCCTCCAATCCGGCTTTGGCGGGTGTCATGGCGGACTTTCCGGCGCAGCCCGAAAACCTCTCGCCAAAGGCCCGTATCTCTCCGTTGCGCTGCCCTACCAACGCGCCCCTGCAGGTGGCGAACCGTTCCCGAAACTGCGCTTGGGCTTCACGCCCTACCGCCATCAACGCATCGCCATGCGGCGGTTGGCCGTCGGTGCCGGGCGCTCCGCCATCGTTGCCGTTGGCATCGGCTCCGCAGATTTAGCCGCGGTCTGGTGGGACCCGGACTTTGACCCGGCAGAGCGGGCCTTCTACTATGCTCGGGCGATCGAAATCCCCCGTCCGCGCCGGACCGCCTACGACGCCGTTTACTTCAATCTGGACCTGCCGGAGGAAATCCCGCTGTGGGTCCAAGACCGCGCCTACACCTCACCGACCTGGTACAGACCCTAGAGCTAAGGGAGGGTCAAGGCCGCCAGCCGCGGAGACTGTTGGCCGCCTCCACGAAGTGCGGTGCCGGGCGATCTCTCCTGTCGGGCGGCAATCCGAGGACGGGCAGCAAGGCATTGCGAAAGTCGGCGAGACCGCCAGCTCGGTCGGTTGCCTCAAGTTCGGTGGCCATCGCCTCGTTCACATGCACTCTGAACTTTCGATCAAATGCGACAAACGCCCGGTCGAACGCTCGGTGGTGCAGGGCGCACAGGGCGATGCCGTTGCAGGTCTCGTCGGTGCTGTCGGGATGCGCAGCCGGGAGTATGTGCGCACCGTCAAGCAGCCGCAGCTGGATGTCGCACATGGCGCAGCGTTGCCCGTAGGCGGTCAGTACGCGCCGCCGAAAGCTAATCTCCCGAAGCGAACGACGCACCGACAGCATTGCGTAGCGGCGTGGTTCGGCGAATTGCTGCGCCATGAGGTCGCCCTCGGCGTTCTCCGCATTGCGGCCAATTTCGTCGAGCATCTCGACCTCCCGCGGCACTTGACCACACGCATGAAGAGACTCGAGATTGGCGACGTAGGTTCCCAAAAATTCGGGGCGAAACGCGATGGCTAACTCGCCGCTGCCTTTGCCGTGGATGGCGAAACCGTCCACTAAAGCTTGGTCCAAAGCTGCTTGGCGCAACTGGATTGAAGGTGAGTAGCCGAGGGCACCTTGGTGGTGGGCGAAGTCAAATCCGGCAAACACCTCCCGCTTTTCTTGCCAACCGAGGATGAGCGTCTTCTCGTTGGGCTCTTGTTCAAAGCGGTCAACTTTGGTTGCTTGAATACGCCATTCGTCCTCTGGACGGTTTCGGCCTCCCGGCGTCAGGTTCCAGATGTAAACGCGGACAGTCACGCTCTTCCCACCCCTATAAACCTGGTAGCGGGCGGGATGTTCGCCCCTTGGCGATAGATGGAGCAAGTTCCACTGACTCTCGCGCACTGCGTCCTCCACGATGTTGAGCAGTTGCGCCTTGGTGGGCCGAGGCATCTATTCCGCCTTGCGATTGCGCCTTGCCGCCACTGGCGGGCGATTCAGTCCGCCGTCCTGCACGAGCGCAACGCTGGTCTCGTCCACGGGAAGGCTGCACGGCGGATTGATCGTGTAGAAGGACTTTTTGCCGACCGGCGTGGCTTTTCCGCCAAGGAAAAGATCTGCCGTCTTGCTGGAGGAGCCGCCCTCATCTTGGAATCGAGACATCGCGCCCTTCAAGTAGCTCTCGTTCTGCTCGCAGCAGGTCCAGCATCGGCCAAGCTGTTCGGCGGCGGCACCGGTCACGCAGGAGCCGGCGAACGGGTCCAGAACCCTGTCGCCGGGGTCCGTGAGCAGGCGAATGAAGTACTCCGGCAGTTCATTGGGGAATCGAGCCGGGTGGATCGGGAGGCCATGGCGGCGGCAGTAGTCCTGATAGCGCCCGTTGGATTCGGTGTTGGCCACCGCCAGAAGATTGGGCGGCACCGAGCCGCCGTTGTCCTTGCTGAATTTGTCGGAAATCTGATGCCCAGAGGGGCGCAGCTTGGCTTGGTAGCCGTTTTTTAACAGGTCCCGCATGGCCGCGCTGTAAGGAGCGAGGACGCGGCGGTTGTTGGCCTTTGGCCAAGGCGTGGGCGACAACCACCAAATGCAGTTCACGGCGTCCTTTACGCGCACCCGGCGCACGTTCACCCATTCGGCTGGAGTGGGCAGCTTGGCGGGGTTCCACCAGTAGTGCTCTTGGCACAGGTGGAAACCGTAGTCCTCGCAGAGCATGAGCAGCAACTCGAAATGGTAGAGCGAACGGGTGGGCGTGCCCGGTTTCCAGGCGCCGCCGATGTCGATCACCAAACTGCCGCTCTCCTTCAACACGCGCCTGAAGCCTTCGGCGAACGGTCGGAACCAAGTGCAGTAACGGTGTGCATCCTCGTTGCCGTAGGTCTTTTTGCGCACTAAGCCGAAAGGCGGCGAAGTCATGATGAGGTCCACGGATTGCGCCGAAGCATCACGAAAGAGGTAGCTACGGGCGTCACCGTGGAGCATCCGTCCCAGTGAGGTCTCGTGGAAGGTCCGAATGCCGTCGGCCGGATAGTCGGTTTTGTCGCTCGCTGCTACGGCTTCCGCTTGGGCGTGTCGATGCAGGTGGCGCAAGTACGCACCGACGGAATCGAAGCCAAGACGTTCGGCCGCTCGCGCCATTTCCGCCCGTTCGTCTGCATCAAGGCGGACGGGGTCGATGGTTTTTTGGGGTTCCCTGATAGCGGTCATGTCCAAGGCCGTAGCACCTGCCCGCATCATAATCCAAGTCTTAGGAGAGATCTGAACGATTCGTGGAAATTCCGGGTATTGCGTTTATTGGCGGCGCAATCTCAACCAGCTTTGGCTGGGGTTTGGGTGTCCCTAGGCATGGGAAACCGTTGGCGAAATGCTGGGGGCCTAGGTTAAGCTGCCGCCTATTCCAGACAACCAGAGAAGGAAGAACGTGGGAAGAGTGCAGGACAAAGTGGCCATCGTTACTGGCGCAGCCTCCAATCCAGGGCTTGGCTACACCACCGCCCTGACCTTGGGCCGGGAGGGTGCCAAGGTGGTGGCGACGGATGTGGACGCAGCCGGGGCGGAGCGTTGCGCACAAGCCGTCCGAGACGCCGACGGCCAAGCCTTGGGTTTGCGCCAGGACGTCACCAGCGAGGTGGAGTGGAACGACGTCATCCAGCGCACCCTGAATGCCTACGGCTGTCTCGACGTGTTGGTCAACAACGCCGGCATCGCCGTTTTGAAGCGGCTGGAGGACATGACGCTGGCGGACTGGAAGCGGCAGATCGAGGTCAACCTCACCAGCGTCTTTCTAGGCTGCAAATACGCCTTGGCACCCATGCGGGCGGCCGGCGGCGGCTCCATCGTCAACCTGTCGTCGGTGGCCGGCCTAGTTGGCATGGCCACCTGCACGGCCTACGGGGCGGCCAAGGGCGGGGTGCGCATCATGTCCAAGTCCATCGCCGTGGAGGGCGCGGCAGACAACATCCGCTGCAACTCCGTGCATCCGGGCGTTATCTGGACCAACATGCAGGCGCAGGCCACGGGCCTGAGCAAGCCCCAGCCGGTGGCGCCGGAGCGGGTGCCCATGGGCCGCATGGGCGAACCCCAGGACATCGCCAACTGCGTGCTCTATCTCGCTTCCGACGAGTCCAACTATGTCAGCGGCGCGGAGTTCACGGTCGATGCGGGGATGACGACGCAATAAAGTCAGTCCATCCGGTTTTTTTCTTGCGCGAGGCGTAAGTTCGGAATATGTTGCGCTTTCAGCGCAGGGGGGCAGAGGTTCTAAACTCTGCGCTGGTCATATTTATGGTGTGACACAGGAGCCGGTCTGGATGGATTCGGTGATTCCTTTACTCAACGTCTGCATGATTCCCAGATCACCAAGTCCATCGCCTTTTTCGCGCAGGCCGACTGGGAATTTGCGGAAAACTGGACGCTAACCGCCGGCCTGCGCTGGACGGAGGAGAAAAAGGATTTTTCTGCTGGTCAGGCTTATCTGAGCCCGGTGCCGCGTCAGCGGATCAAGAATTTCCCCACCTTTGCGAATCTGTAAAACAAATGGGATGAGATCTCGCCGAAAGTGGGGCTATCCTACCAATTCAGGGAGGGCATTTTGTTCTATGCCTCCTACTCCGAAGGGTTTCATTCCGGTGGGTTTTTTGGCGTAAACCAGAACGTTGCTGATTTTGAACGCGACCAGCACGACCTGAATTCGCCAATTCTTGGGAGGCTGGCATGAAGAGCCAGTTGTTGAATAATCGAGTGCAGCTTAACCTAGCTTGCTTCTTCAGTGATTTTGAAGATAAGCAGGAGCAGGCGGTGCAGCTCGACTCCACCACCAATACGGTCGCCACCGTATTCTCAAATGTCGCGAATGCGACCTACCAAGGTATTGCAGCGGAACTTCAGTGGGTAGTCAGCGAAAACATAAGCCTATTTGCGTCCTTTGGTTGGCTTGACGCTGAATACGACGAGTTCGAGACGGACATTATCCAAACGATGATCTTGTGTTTGGCTTTAATTTGGAGGACGCCTCCTTCCTGCCCCCGCGCAACGCGCCTGAAATCACCTTTGGCTTGGGCGGCGTTCTTACCTATCCAATGAGGCCGGGTGAGTAGTCGATAACCCCCATCGTCCAACAAGTGCGGGCCAATTCGTACCCCCACTCAGCTTTTTCCGACACCGTCAAGCGGCACAGGCTTACGCATCACGGACAAAAGGGCCGCGGTTGCGCTGGGCGGATGTCGCACGCCATTTGCCGAAATCGCCCTATGGCGCCTGTGCAAGCGTGCTGCTATAGTCCGCTCATGGCTGCGGAAATGTTTGACACTTTGGCGTTTTCCAAGCGCCTGCAAGCGGGCGGGGTGCCGGCGGCTCAGGCCGACACCCATGCTTCGGCGCAGGGGGACCTGGTCATCGCCTACTTGCTCGGCCAAGTTGCGACCAAGGGAGACTTGGAGCGCATCAAAGCCTCACTCGACCAGATGGCCACCAAGGCGGACTTGGAGGTCTTTGCGAAGAAGGCGGACCTGGACGGCTTTGCGAGGAAGGCGGACCTGGAGGTCTTTGCGAAGAAGGCGGACTTGGACGGCTTCTCGAAGAAGGCGGACCTAGACGGCTTCGCGACGAAAGCGGACCTGCGCGAGATGACCACCTCCATCCGGGAAGCCATTGAAGATCTGGCTGGCAAGATGCTCACTGAGGAGAAGCTGCTCTTGCTGCTGGAGCTGCGGGACAAGAAGATGACCATCCGCTTTGGCGGCATGATTCTCGCTGCTGTCGTGGCTTTGTCCACGTTTATGCGGTTCATGCAGTTTACCGGCGGCGGCTGACCTCCCGTCCTAGACCAGCAGCCTGAAGGGCGCCTCCAGCAAATCCCGCACGCTGCCTAGGAACCGCGCCGCCGGGGCGCCGTCCAAGGCGCGATGGTCCCAAGTTAGGGACAAGCGCATCACTTGGGTTTTAGCGGGTCGCTCCCCAACCCACTGCACGGCTTCACGAATGCGGTTGACGCCGAGGATGCCGGATTGCGGGGCGTTGATGATCGGGGTGAAGGCATCCACCCCGAACATGCCCAGAGCGGATACGGTGAAGGTGCCGTCGTGCAGGTCGTCTGGGGTGAGGGCGCCCTTGCGGGCCGCCTCCGCCAAGCGGCTGCTTTCCTGGGCGATTTCCTTCAAGGCGAGTTGGTTGGCGTGATGCACCACCGGGACGATCAAGCCCTCCTCCAGCGCCACCGCCATGCCGACGTGAATGTCTCCTCGCAAGGTGATTTCCGCATCGCTGAACCGGCTGTTCATTTGCGGATGCTTCTCCAAGGCCTTGGCAACGGCGCGGACCACCAAGTCCGTGTAGGTGGGGCGCACGCCCTCATCCCGCCATTCGTCGATGAGTTGGCTGCGCAGCTTCACCGCATCGTCCATGCTGACGTCCATGTCCATTGTGAGCTGGGCGGAGCCTTGCAGGCTCTCCAACATGCGCTTGGCGATGGTCTTGCGCATGCCGCGCACTGGAATGGTTTGGTCTTCTCTGCGCACGAAGCCGGCCGGCCCCGCCCCAGGCTCCTTGGCCGCGCTCTCCACATCCTCCTTGGTGATTCGGCCTCCGGGCCCAGTGCCACGAACTTGCGTTAGGTCAACACCGAGCTCCCGGGCCAACTTGCGGGCCATGGGCGAGGACGGCGCTGGGGCAGGGGCCTTGGGCTGCGCCTCGGAAGCGGCTTGGACGTCGGCTTCGACGATGCGGCCTCCGGGTCCGCTGCCGATGAGGCCGGCGATGTCCACGTTCAGCTCTCGAGCCAACCGCCGGGCGGCCGGCGATGACAGAATGCGGCCGTCTGCGGAAGAAGAGCCAGCCGCAGGGGCGGCAACCACTGGCCCATCCGCCGTCGCTGCACTAGTTGCGTCGGCAGCGGCTGCCGCATCCGCCGCCCCACCTTCCGGCAGCACATCCGGCACCGGTTCGTCCGGAGCGTAGATGTAGCCCACCACGTCGCCCGGCTTCATGGTGACGCCTTCCCCCGCCAAGTGCTTGACGACGCCGGCGGCTTCGGCATCTACGTCCAGATTGACCTTTTCGGTTTCCAAGCGATAAAGCATCTCCCCGGCGTTCACGGAGGCGCCGTCGGCGACGTACCATTCCTCCACGACGCCTTCGGTCATGTTCATGCCGACCTTCACCAGATAGATTTCCTTGGGCAACTTAAGTTCTCCCTCCATTGGCTTGGCTGGCGGGCGCCGCCGCAGCGGAGCGCCGTTCATCCTGGCCGTTCATCCTAAACAATCCTCTGCCGGCGGCCAATTCAAGGGTATGCCCCACATTGACGACGAACGGGCCGGAACGGTCCACCCGCAGCTTGGCGCATTGGCCGAGGCGCAGCACCCGCTCCCGCTCCCCGTCAAAGGCGAGCACACCTGGCCCAACCGCCTCGATTTCCTCGCCGAAACCCGTTAGGACGCATTCGGCCACGGCGACCGGCTTGTACAGCCCTGGCGCGATGGGCGCGTGGACGACTTGGCCGCCGGGGCCGAACTTCAGCCGTAACCCGACGTTTTCAGTTCTTGCAAGCGGCCGCAACAGTCCGCCGATGGCGGTGACCCCCACCGCCGCCGGCTCCGCACAGCTCAGCAGCGCCACCTCCCACAATTCCGGCTGCAAGAGCGCCCGGGCGCCGACGAAGCGCTCCCGGCTCAGCACCGCGTCGATCAGCGCCTTGTCCGGGCGCTCACCCTCCATCTGCACATGGATGGCCTTCTGCCGAGCAGCCACTTCATGCAGCTCGATTTGGCCGCTGGCGAGCAGCCCCGCCGCGGCGCCGGCGACCGTGGCCTCCAATAGGCTGGGGAAGATGTTGTTGGTGCCGGTGGAAATGGGAATGAGCGGCGCATCCGGCCAGCCGATGGCGAAGGCGCGATTGGTGCCGTCGCCGCCGAGCGTGATGACGGCGGCGCAGCCGGCTTCCTTTAGGGCTCGGGCGGCGGTGATGGTGTCCAGCGCCGTGCCTGTGCGCACTGTGTCCAGAGGACGGGCGCACAAGCGCGGATTCTCCCGCACGGCGTTGGCGACGATGCCGTTGGCGTCATCCAGATAGGCGAACTCCAGAGCGCCGGCCGCGGCGGCGCCGGTGATCGCCCGCTCGACGATGGCCTGCTTCTCCTGGTTGTCGAACACCGAGGCCCGGGCCACCAAGCGGCGCACGTCCTTGCCCGATGCCGGGTTGGCGACGATGCCGAAGGTGCTCAACTAAACGCCCGGAAGCTGTTGTGAAAAACCATGCCTATCCCTACGAGCAGCCTCCGCTGCATGGCGGACCAACGGAATGGCGGCCCGCCCCTGCGGCGGACGACTACAGCCCAAGCTGCTGCTTGGCCTCGGCAACGATGCGCTCTGCGTTCGGCACATAGTGCGTCTCCAGCGCTGGGCTGAAGGGCACGGGGCTGAAGGGGGCGCCGACTCGGGCTACTGGCGCATCCAGATAGTCGAAGGCCAGCTCCTGAATCTGCGCCGCGATCTCGCCGCCAAAGCCGCCGAAGCGCACCGCCTCATGGACGACGAGCGCCCGGTGGGTCTTCCGAACGGACTTCATCACCGCTTTGCCATCAAAGGGCTGCAGGCTGCGCAGGTCAATGACCTCTGCGTCCACCCCCAGCGGCTCAAGCTGCTTGGCCGCCGCCAAGGCTTCATGCACCATGCGCCCGAAGGCGATGATGGTGTAGTTCGACCCGGAACGCAGAATGTTGGCCTCGCCAATGGGAATGGCGTAGGGCTCCTCCGGCACCTGGCCGGTCATGGCGAGGGACATCTTGTTGAGCACCACAATGACGGGATTGTCGTCCCGGGCGGCGCTGATGATGAGCCCCTTGGCGTCGTAAGGCGTTGACGCCATCACCACCTTGAGCCCGGGTAGGTGGCAGATCCAGGCCTCCAGGCTCTGGCTGTGCTGGGCCGCCAGGCTGGCGCCGGCGCCAGCCATGCTCAGAATGGTTACCGGCAGCGTCGCCCGGCCGCCGAACATGTAGCGCATCTTGGCGAGCTGGTTGGCGATTTCGTCCATGCACTCTCCCATGAAGTCCATGAACATGAGGTCGATGATGGGGCGACAGCCGGTGGCGGCGGCACCGACCCCTAGGCCGACGATGCCTTCCTCCGAAATCGGCGTGTCGAACACCCGTTCGGGGCCGAACTCCTGCAGAATGCCACCGTAGTAGCCGTACACGCCACCCGCTCCGGCGACATCCTCGCCGGCGACGAAGGCTTCCGGCTGCTCGGCCATTACGGTGCGCACCGCTTCGGCGATGGCCGCCACATAGGAAAGCTCCCTAGGTTTGGTTTGTGGTTCAGCCATGCTGCGCTCCTTCAGGCGTAAACGTCTTCGGTGACCGCCGCCGGCTTCGGCGACGGGCTGGACTCGGCGAAGGCGATGCCTTCGTCCACCTCTTGGCGCACCTCAGAGTGAACGGCGGCTGCTGCATCCACGGACAGTACGCCCTGCTCGGCAAGATGCGCCTCGAAGTTCGTGATAGGGTCCTTTTGCTTCCATTGCTCGACCTCCTCGTCGGTGCGGTAGTTCAAGCCCATGCCCCGAACCCCGACATGATCGTAGTAGCGGTAGGTTTTGCATTCCAGCAAGGTCGGCCCGCCGCCGTCCCGCGCCCGCTGTATGGCTTCCCCGGCGGCTTCATAGACGGCGACCGCGTCCATGCCGTCAACGATGACGCCGGGCATGCCGTAGCCCGGCGCCCGGTCCGCCACATCGACAATGGCTTGGTGGTTGGCTTGGGGGGTGTACTCGCCGTAGCCGTTGTTCTCGCAAACGAAGACGCAGGGCAGCTTGTACAGACCGGCCATGTTGGCGGCTTCGTGGAAGGCGCCTTCGTTGCTGGCCCCGTCGCCGAAGAAGGCGACGGCGACGTTTTTGGTTTTGCGGAACTGGCAGGAGAAGGCTGCGCCCATGGCGATGGGCGGGCCGCCGCCGACGATGCCGTTGGCCCCCAACATGCCGAGCTCCAGGTTGGAGATGTGCATGCTGCCGCCCTTGCCCTTGCAATAGCCGGTGGCCTTGCCGTAGAGCTCGGCGAACATGTAGTTGAATTCGCCGCCCTTGGCGATCAGGTGCCCGTGCCCGCGATGGGTGCTGGTGATGTAGTCCGCGTTGGACAAATGCACCATGACCCCAGCGGCGATGGCCTCCTGGCCCACGTACAGATGCAGAGCGCCGGGAATCTTGCCGTTCTCCATCATCTTGCCGGCGGTTTCCTCAAAGATGCGGATGCGCACCATCCGCCGGTGCATGTCCAGCAGAACCTCGTTGGTGATTTCGGTGCTCAATGCCCCTCCCTTTGGTTTTTGGCAAAATGCGCATTTTAAGCGGAAGGAAGTGCCAGTGACTACGTTCGCCGCAAAATTGGCCCAGCAGCGCCCCACTGAGGTGGCCCTTCGGGACGAAGTAAAGGCGCTTAGCTGGGCTGAACTCGATGACTGCTTGAACCGAGTGGCGAACGGTCTGCAGCAGTTGGACTTGGGGCCACAGCGGCGCATCGCGGTTTTTGCCGAAAACGCCGTGGAGACCGCCTTGGCCAACTTGGGCGGCTTGGTTGGCGGCGCCTCGGTGGTGCCGGTCAACTTTCACCTCACCGCTGGGGAGCTGGTTTACATCCTCAAGGACTCCGGCGCCCGCGTTCTGTTCGTCGGGCCGCACACTGCCGGGCGCGGCGTCGCTGCCGCGGCGGAGAGCGGCGTGCATGAGGTAATCGGTTGGTGCAGCGAGACCGGGGTGCGGCCTTGGGCGACATGGTTGGCGGCGCAGTCGAATGCCGAACCGCCG
Organism: uncultured Pseudomonadales bacterium; assembly: GCA_958296025.1. GTDB lineage: Bacteria > Pseudomonadota > Gammaproteobacteria > Pseudomonadales > Azotimanducaceae > Azophilus. The sequence continues at coordinate 2,150,092 of OY282430.1, read as the reverse complement.
GGCAAGCTGCCGCCGCGCCCGAATCTGTTGTACACCTCCGGCACCACCGGCCGGCCTAAGGGCACCGAACTGCCGCCCACCATGTTCGCCGGTGGGGATACCGTGGCGGAGCACCTGGCCAATCTGGCCGCCAGCCCGGCGGCGGAGTGGGGCACGCACTTAGTGGTGGGGCCGATGTACCATACTGGCCCCCTGTCCGGGGCCCGCTCCCTGGCGGCCGGGGTGCCCTGCGTCATTCTCGGCCGATTTGATGCGGAAAAAACGCTCAGGGCCATGCAGGACTACGCTATCGGCAACACCGTCATGGTGCCCACCCACTTCGTGCGCCTGTTGGCGCTGCCGGAGGACGTCAAGACCCGCTACGATCTCCGTGCCCTGAGGCGCGTCGCCCACACTGGCGCCAAGTGCCCGGTGGATGTGAAACGGGCGATGATCGCATGGTGGGGGCCAGTGTTCATCGACGCCTACGGGGCCAGCGAGGTAGGCACCACCTGCATGATCACCACGAAGGAATGGCTGGAGCATCCTGGCTCCGTGGGCCGAGCGCTGCCGCCCTTCGAGGCGATGATTCTCGATGACGACGGCAAGCCGCTGCCGCCCAACACCGAGGGGCGGCTGTTCTTCAAGGACGAGACGGGGCGCGGCGTCATCTACCACAATGACCCGCAGAAGTCCGCCGCCGCCCATGTCGCCCCAGGGGTGTTCACCTTGGGGGAGGTCGCCTACATGGACGAGGACGGCTATGTTTACATCACTGACCGCTTCAGCGACATGGTGGTGTCCGGCGGGGTCAACCTCTATCCGGCTGAGGCGGAGCAGGTGTTGATCAAACACGAGGCCCTTATTGACGTGGCCTGCATCGGCGTGCCCCATACGGAAATGGGGGAGGAGCTGAGGGCTTTGGCGATTCCCCATGATCGGGGCAACGCCCCACCGCCGGAGGCGGTCATTGCTTGGTGCCGGGAGCGGCTGTCCCACTACAAGTGCCCGCGCTCCCTGGAGTGGGTGGACAGCCTTGGGCGCAACAGCATGGGCAAGATCAACAAGCGCAAACTGCGGGCGCCCTATTGGGAGAACTGGGCTTGAAAGGCGCGAATCTGCAAATTTTGTGTTGATACTGTTGATAAATACAGTTAAGTTGGTGGAAAACTGTATGTAAAAACAGCTATGTCCACAGTCGAATTCAGGCCTGAAGCGAAATTCAAGCCCGAAGCGAAACGAAAACAACTTCTTGCCAGCGCCGAACTTTGGTGTGCTCAGGATCTCGTCGCCGATGACACGCAGGCCCCGGCGGGGCTGCCCACTGGCTTCGCTTGGCTGGACCGGCTGCTGCCGGATGGGGGTTGGCCGCGGGCCGCGCTGACGGAGGTTCTCTGCGACGCGCCGGGCCTCGGCGAACTGCGCCTGCTGATGTCGGGCTTGGCCCAGCTAAGCCAAACGGAAGACCGTTGGATCGCTTGGATTGATCCGCCCTTTCTGCCCTATGCGCCAGCCTTGGCCGCCGCCGGCGTCGAGGTGGGCAGGGTTTTGTTGGTCCGCACCGGTGCCGGCCAAGCGCCGCCATCGCAACGGGCATTGGTTGGCGGCGGCGGGCGAGGGGGGCGGCGGGAACCTGCGGCCTGTCCACCGCTTTGGGCGTTGGAGCAGGCCTTGGCCTCCGGCGCTTGCAGCGCCGCCTTGGCTTGGATTGATGAGCGCAAGCTACGCATCGGCGATCTGCGGCGCTTGCAGCTACATGCGAAGCAGGGGGGCGCTTGGGCGGTTCTGTTCCGGCCGCGGCGGGCCGCCGCGCTGCCTTCGGCGGCGGAACTGCGGCTGAGTCTCCGCCCTGATGCACGAGGCGCCGGCAACGCTGGCGGTGCAGAAATCGGCGGCGAAGAGGATGGAGCGGCGGGCCAGCGGCTGCTGCTTTCCATCCTCAAGCGGCGCGGCGGTTGGGGGATGGCGGATCTGCCCTTGGCGTTCGCCGGCAGCATCGCTCCGCAATCCCTGTTGCGGCTTTGGCGGCATCAAGCGGAAGGCTGACCATGCTCTGGCTTGGCGTTCACTTGCCCAATCTGGGGCTGGAGATTTTCCAACAGCGGCAGGCGCAAGGGCCGTTGCGTCCGGCGGTTCTGGCTGAAGACGGTCGGGTGCGGCTGGTGGACGCCCAAGCCCGCAACGCCGGCATCGCCGTCGGCTGCACCTTGGCCACAGCCCTGAGCATCGCCCAAGACCTGATCTACTTCGAGCGCGACGAGGCGGCTGAAAACCAGCGCCTAGGCACCTTGGCAGCCATGACCCAAGGCTTCAGCCCGCTGGTCAGCTTAGCTTCTTTCGCCCTGCTGCTGGAGGTTCGCGGCAGCTTGCGCCTGTTCGGCGGCTTGGGCGCATTGTTGGCCCAACTGAACCGATGCGTTCAGCGTTTCGGTCATGTGGCCAGCATCGCCGCCGCCCATACGCCAGCCGCCGCCCTGGCCTTGGCCAAGGCGGGGTTGGCAACGCCCTTGCCCGATTTCCCGGATTGCGCGGAACTGCTGCGGCGGGCCAGACAAGCCTTGGCCGCCGTCCCCTTGGCCTGCACGGAAATCGATCCGCGCAGCATTGAACGTTTGGCCGACATGGGCATTAACGAGGTCGGCCCCTTGGCTCGTCTGCCTGTCCCTGAGCTCGGCAAACGCTTTGGCCCCGGCTTGGTCAGGGAACTGGGCAAATTGACCGGCGCAGTCGCCGACCCACGCCCGCCGCAACCACCCGAGGAGCGCTTCCATACCTCGCTGCATTTGCTGGAGTCCGTTTCCAACAAAAAGGAACTGCTTTTGCCCATGCGTCGCTTGGCGGTGGCGCTGGAGACTTGGCTGGCCGTGCGGCAGCTGAGCGTCAGCGTCCTGAGTTGGCGCTTCAAGTCCTTGGCCGGGGGCGCCTTGGCCGTGCCGGTGCGTTTCGCCAAGCCGCGCACCCAGGCCAACGCCATCCTCGAGGTCAGCGGCTTGGCCTTGGAGCGCACGGACTTGCCGGCTGAAATCCTGACGCTGACGCTGGCGGCGGACAGTCTGGCGCCGGTTTCCCAAGTCCGTCGGGATGTGCAGGACCTGCTTCAAGGCACCATCGCGGGCGGCGAAGCCCCAGCCGAATTCGTGGATCGCATTGCCGCCCGGCTCGGCGAGGATTGCCTGCATCGGCTGTGTCTGGTCGATGACCATCGACCGGAATGCACCTCGGCCTTGACGAAGGCATCCGCAAACATGGCCGGAAAAGGGAGTGGCCCACGTCATGCAGCGAACGCCAGACCTCTGTGGCTGTTGGAACCCCCCCGTCCGGTGCGTTTGCAGCGCTACCGGATATTGAGTGGCCCGGAGCGCATTGAGGGCGGTTGGTGGGGGAGAGCCGTGCGCCGGGATTACTTCGTGGCCGAGGACGGCGGCGGCGCCCGTTGCTGGCTGTTCCGCGACCTGTGCTCGTCCGCTGAAAATGGGCCGGCCCGCCCGTCGGCGGAATGGTTCCTGCATGGCCATTTCGCCTGATTCCTCCGCCCAAGCGGGGTTCGCGGAGCTGCACTGCCGCAGCAACTTCTCATTCCTGCAGGGGGCCTCCCACCCGGAGGAACTGGTTCGCCAAGCCGAGGCGCTCGGTTATGCGGCCATCGCCATCACCGACGAATGTTCCCTCGCTGGGGTGGTGCGCGCCCACAGTGCGGCCCGCGGCCTTGCCGTCAAGCTCATTGTCGGCGCTCAGTTCCGCATGACGGCGGCGCATGGCAGCGGCGTGCGCTTGGTGTTGCTGGCCTCGGATCGTCGCGCCTACGGTCAGTTGGCGCAAATCATCACCTTGGCCCGCCGTCGCGCCCCCAAGGGCGAATACGGGCTGCGCTTGGCGGACCTTGCCGGGTGCGTTGACGGTTGCTTGGCGCTTTGGCTTCCTGGGCGGGGAAGCCTGGACGATCTGCTGTTGGAAGGGCGGGCGGTTCAGGCCTGCTGCGGACGGCTGTGGATCGCCCTTGGTCAATTCCTGGACGGCCGGGATGTGCAGCGCATGGTCAGGGCTCTGGAACTGTCCATGCGCCTCGGCCTGCCGGTCACCGCCGCCAATGACGTGGTCATGCACAGCGCTGAGCGAAAGCCGCTGCAGGATGTGCTGACGGCCATTCGCCTCAGGCGCCCGGTCGGCGACCTCGGCACCACCCTACTGCCGAACGCGGAGCGGCATTTGCGCAGCATCGAGGCCCTAAGCTGTCTGTATCCCGAAGAGATGCTGGCCGAAAGCCTGCGCATCGCCCGGGCTTGTCACTTCTCCTTGGACGAACTGCGCTACGAATATCCCCATGAGTTGGTGCCCTTCGGGATGACGCCCGCCGCTAGGCTGCGTTTACTCACCTACGCCGGCGCTCGCCGCCGCTGGTCCGGGAACGGCCCGCCGGGGAAGGCGATAGGGCAGGGCACAGAGGATGAAAAGACCTGGATTCAGTCAGGCGCCAAGCCCGGCCAACGCAAAAAGGCGGCGGTGCGGGGCGGCAAAGGCGAGGCGGCACCAGCGGCAGACGGGGCGCAAGGCCAAGATACCGGGCCTTCGCCAATCCCGGACAGCGTAAGCAGTCTAATTGAACACGAGCTTGCGTTAATCGCCGAGCTCGGCTACGAGCACTACTTCCTGACCATTGAGGACATCGTCCGCTTCGCCCGCGGCCGCGGCATTCTCTGCCAAGGCCGCGGTTCCGCCGCCAACTCCGCGGTCTGCTATTGCCTAGGCATCACCGAGGTGGACCCGTCCCGCCAGCATGTGCTGTTTGAACGCTTCATTTCCCGGGAGCGGCATGAGCCGCCGGACATCGACGTGGATTTTGAGCACGAGCGCCGGGAGGAGGTCATTCAGTACATCTATGGTAAGTACGGCCGCGACCGTGCCGCCCTTGCCGCCACGGTCATCACCTACCGGCCGCGCAGTGCCCTGCGCGATGTCGGCAAAGCCTTGGGTTTGGATTTGGGCTTTGTCGATCTGCTGGCCAAGTCCACGGCTTGGTGGGATCGTCGGCGGCACCTAGGCGAGCGCATGGCCGCCGTCGGCGCCCAGCTGGACAGCCCGACCATGCGCTTTTATGCGGCCTTGGTGGAGCAGATTCTCGGCTTTCCCCGGCACCTCTCGCAGCATGTGGGCGGCTTCGTGATCTCGGCCGGGCCGTTGGCGCAGCTGGTTCCCATAGAGAACGCAGCCATGGACGAGCGCACCGTTATCCAATGGGACAAGAACGATCTGGAGGCTCTAGGGCTGCTTAAGGTGGATGTGCTCGGCCTCGGCATGCTCACCGCCATCCGCAAGACCCTAGCCTTGGTCAACGAGTTCCGCGGCCTCAAGGGGACCGCGGCGCTGACCTTGGAGCGCATTCCGCCGGAAGAGCCGGTCACCTACCACATGCTGCAGAAGGGCGACAGCATCGGCATCTTTCAGGTGGAATCCCGGGCGCAGATGGCCATGCTGCCACGCCTTCGTCCGCAATGCTTCTACGATCTGGTCATTGAAGTGGCCATCGTCCGGCCCGGCCCGATTCAGGGGGACATGGTGCATCCCTATCTGCGCCGCCGGCATGGAGAGGAGCCAGTCACCTACCCCGACGAGGCGGTGCGCAAGGTGCTTGAGCGCACCCTGGGGGTGCCCATCTTTCAGGAACAGGTGATCGAACTGGCCATGGTTGCCGCCGGCTTCAGCGCCGGCGAAGCCGATGAGTTGCGCCGCGCCATGGCGGCTTGGCAAAGACGCGGCGGCCTTGAGAAGTTTGAGCGCAAGCTGATCGACGGCATGCTGGCCCGAGGGCATGGGGAGGACTTCGCCTGCCGCCTATTTCAGCAGATCAAGGGCTTTGGCGAATACGGCTTCCCAGAATCCCACGCCGCCAGCTTCGCGCTGCTGGTTTATGTCTCCGCTTGGCTGAAGCGCAACGAGCCGGCCGCCTTTTACGCCGGCTTGCTGAATAGCCAGCCCATGGGCTTTTACTCGCCCTCGCAGCTGGTGCAGGACGCAGTTCGCCACGGCGTCGAGGTGCGTCCTGCGGATGTGCAGGCCAGCGGCTGGAATTTCCGCCTTGAAGCAGGTGCCGAAGTCCAGGGGGGCAAACCGACCCAAGGCGCCCCTTTGCAAACGAATCCGCTCAAACGCCTTGACCCGACCAAGGCCCAGCGCGGCAAACTGGCCCAAGGCGCCTTAAGGGTGGGTCTGCGCCGCGTCAAGGGCCTGTCGGAGGAGGCCGGCCGCCGCATCGCCGCCGCCCAGCCCTTCCGCGACGTAGATGATCTGTGCGCCCGCGCCGAACTGAACAGCCGTGAACTTAGCTTCCTAGCCAGGGCCGGCGCCTTGGCGGCGCTATCCGGCCATCGTCATCAAGCCCACTGGGACGCCGCCGGGGTGGAGCCGCCAGCGGCCATCTGGCGCATCGCCGAGGCGCCGGCCCCATACCGCACCGAGGTGGGCCTGGCGGCCCCCACTGTGGGTGAGGATATGAAGCAGGACTACCGTTACTTGGGTTTGTCCCTAGGTCCTCATCCCCTGTCCCTGCTGCGCGGAGCGCCGGCGCTGCGCCGCCACCGCACGGCGGCGGACCTGTCGCTTTGCCGTTCCGGGCAGCTAGTGCGGGTGGCGGGATTGGTCACCTGCCGGCAACGGCCCGGCACCGCCACCGGCGTGGTCTTCCTGACCCTGGAGGACGAAACCGGCAACATCAACGTGGTGGTGTGGAGCAACGTGCTGGAGCGCTACCGGGCAGCCATCCTGCAAGGTCAATTGCTGTGCGTCAGAGGGGTGGCGCAACGGGAGCGGGAGGTCATCCACGTCATGGCCGGCCGGGTCCAAGACGCCACTTGGCTGCTTGATGAACTGACCGCAGGCGGAGAACCCGTCTCCTTGGCCGTGCGCAACTTCCACTGAACCCGGGGTGCTGGGGCCAAGGCTAGAACTGCGTCAATGCCGCCAAAGCGCCAATGCCTAGGAAGATCATTCCACCCAAGCGAATTGTGAGGGTCTTGCCTAACAGTTCCAGGTCCTTCATGGTGGGGAGCTTGCCCAAGTCCTCCTTGGTGGCGAACTGCTTGAGGTCCTCCTTGGTGGCGAACCGCTTGAGGTCCTCCTTGGTGGCGAACCGCTTGAGGTCCTCCTTAGTCGCGAACCGTTCCAGGTCCTTCTTGGTGGCGAACCGCTCCAGGTCCTTCTTGACGGTCATTTCGGAAAGCGGATAGTCGGCCAGAAAATCCGCCTGCGCCCGGGCGTGGGCTTCCGCTTGGTCGGGCGGAACTCCTCCCTCCTGCAAACGCTTGCAAAAAGCCAGAGTGTCAAATGTCATAATGGTCATGCCTCCACTATAGCAAAACGGGATTGAGGGCACTATGCACGGCCTTCCATAGGAGGGAATAGTGGATTTGGCGGAAGTTTTTCGGGGGGAAACGCCACGAAACTTGTAAGCGTTTTGCCCTACATAGGGTCTTTCCGAGTTGATTATTTGCGGGACAGGACACTAGCTGCGCCGCCAAAGGGTTCCGGCCCTAGTGTCCTCCAACTCCACGCCGGCGGCGGCAAGCTGGTCGCGGATGGCGTCGGCTTGCTGGAAATCTCTGCCTTGACGGGCTTGGTTGCGTCTTTCGATCAAGGCTTCGATGGCGGCGTCGGTCAGTGCGGCGGCGTCTTGCGCTTCTTGCCGGGGCGTTGGCTGACCGTGGAAGTGCTCATCCGGCGTCTTGCCCAATAGACCCAGCAGCCAGCCGCCAGCCCGCAGTTGCGCAGCCAAGCGATCGGCTTCGGCAGCGTCGTCGGTTCGGTTCAGCTGGCCGGCGATGGCGTGCAGGGCGGCCAAGGCTTGGGGGCTGTTGAGGTCGTCCTTCAGGGCGTCCCGCACGGTGGCGGGAAAATTTTGCCGGGATGGGGCAGGGTGGTTGATTCCGGTCAAGGGATGCTTGCGCAGCGCTTGATAGAGGCTGTCCAAGCTGCGGCGGGATTGTCGCAGCAGGGTGTCCGACCAAGCGAGAGGTGAGCGGTACTGGCCCGACAGCAGCGCGTAGCGCAGGGTTTCCCCAGCGTGACGCCGCCGCAGCGCACGAATGGTGACGATGTTGCCGAGGGACTTGGACATCTTCTCCTGCCCTAAGGTCAACATGCCGTTGTGCAGCCAGTAGCGCACCGGCAAGGCTTCGCCCAAGGCGGCCCGGGACTGCGCCGCCTCGTTTTCGTGGTGGGGGAAGCAGAGGTCCGCGCCGCCGCCGTGGATGTCGATGGCGGCGCCAAGGTGGGCGTGAATCATCGCCGAGCATTCAATGTGCCAGCCGGGGCGGCCTCGCCCCCAAGGGCTTTCCCAGCCCGGCAAGTCCGCGGTGGAGGGCTTCCAGAGCACGAAGTCCTTGGGGTCCTTCTTGTAGGGGGCAACCTCCACCCGGGCACCGTCCAGCATGTCTTCTAGGGAGCGGTGGGAGAGGTCGCCATAGTTGGGGTCAGCCGGGACGTGGAACAGGACATGATCCTCCGCCGTATAGGCGAAGCCCTTGTCGAGCAGGGCCTCGATCATGCGGATGATCTCGCTGACGTGTTCGGTGGCCTTCGGCTGCGCATCCGCGCCCAGAACGCCGAGGGCTTGGATGTCCTCGTTGTAGGCGGCGCTGAAGCGGCGGGTCAGCGCCTCGATGGGTTCGCCATTGGCGGCCGCCTGCCGGTTGATCTTGTCGTCCACGTCGGTGATGTTGGAGACGTAGGCCACCTGCGGGTACAGGGTTTTCAACAAGCGGTGCAGCATGTCGAAGACCACCGCCGGGCGCCCGTTGCCGATATGCACATGGCCGTAAACCGTCGGCCCGCAGACGTACATGGTCACCCGCTCGGGGTTCCGCGGCCGAAAAACCTCCTTGCGCCCGGACAGCGTGTTGTGCAGTTGCAGTTCCATGCGCTTGTGGGCGGGTTGCGAAATTCAGCGCTTGGCGGCAGGTTCGCTGGTCACTCGCACCTGCTTTCCGTCCACCAGCAGGTAGAAGCAGTTTGCCCGGTTGGTGTGGCAGGCGGGGCCTTGCTGCCGCACCCGCAGCAGGATGGCGTCGCCATCGCAATCGAAGCGCATTTCCACCAAGCGCTGGACATGGCCGGAGCTTTCGCCCTTCTGCCAATGGCGCTTGCGGCTGCGCGAGTAGTACCAAGCGAAGCCGCTGGCCAAGGTGCGTTCGATGGCGGTGCGGTCCATCCACGCCAACATCAGCACGACGCCGCTGTCGGCGTCTTGCGCGATGGCTGGGGCCAAGCCGTTGGCGTTGAAGGTTAGGGCGTCCAATACGGCGGCAAGGGGGCGGCTGGACCCCACGGCGGCGCCTTCAAGTTCCTTGAACATCGTCTTATTCTTCTCGACCTTGCCGAAACTTAACAATGCGCCAAGTTTACAGCCGCGCCAAACCTATCCGTCAGCCTAGGACTGGCCCTCTATTCCGATGGGTTGCTAGTGTCCGTATTTCCGTTCGAGGTAGTGGAACACCGCCCGCATGGCCATGGCCTCGCCGCCCACCGGCCGGCCGGGCCGCTTGCGAATGTTGTAGCCCATGATGTCGAAGTGTACCCAAGGCGCGTCGCCCGTGAACTTGGCGAGAAACAGGGCGGCGGTAATGGCGCCGCCGTACGGGGAGGCGGCGGAGTTGAGGGTGTCCGCCACCTTGCTTTCCAGCAGGTAGCCGTACGCTTGGTGCAGGGGCAGGCGCCAGAGGGGGTCATCCACGGCGGCGCCGGCGGTCAGCAAGTCTTCGGCCAAGCCGTCGTCATTGCAGAACATGGCGGCCAGCTCCGCGCCCACCGCGGTGCGGGCGGCGCCGGTGAGGGTGGCGAAATCCACCATCAGGTCCGGATTGTCCTGAGCGCCCAAGGCCAAGGCGTCGCACAGAATCAGGCGGCCTTCGGCGTCGGTGTTGTCGATTTCCACCTTAAGGCCGGCGTAGGTGTTCAGGATGTCACCGGGCCGGTAGGCGTTGCCGGCCACGGCGTTCTCCACCGCCGGGATCAAAAGGCGCAAGCGCACCGGCAGCGCCTCCGCCATGATGAGCTGCGCCAGCCCCAGGGCCGCGGCGGCGCCGCCCATGTCCTTCTTCATCAGCCGCATGCCCCTGACCGGCTTGAGGTTGAGGCCGCCACTGTCGAAGCACACGCCCTTGCCCACCAAGACGATCAGGGGGCGGTCCGCTTCTCCCCACGCGATGTCGATCAGGCGCGGGGCGTCTGCGGCGGCGCGGCCCACGGCGTGGATGGCGGGGAACCCTTGGGCAAGCAGGTCGTCGCCGGCGATGATGCGCCAGGCGGCCCCTTGGGCCTTGGCGACTGCCGCCGCTTGTTCGGCTAAGGCGCTCGGCGGCAAATCCCCGGCGGGGGTGTTGATGAGGTCCCGGACCAAGCCCACGGCGGCCACCAAGTTATTCAAGCGGTCAAGGCTTGCCCCTGCCGGCAGGAGCAACTGCGCCGGAGTTTTGGCTTGGCCGCGATAACGGGTGAATGCGTAGCTGCCCAATCCCCAGCCCAGCAACTGCACCTCATCGGCCGGCTGCGTCAGCCGATAGGCGCCTTCGCCCAAGGCCATCGGCAGGCCGCCGAGGGTGGCGATGGAGGAGGCGCCGTCCCAACCGGCGGCCACCCGCACCTGCCCCCGCACTCCGCCCAGCCAGCAAACCTGCTTCGGCTTGGCTTGGAAACGTTGCTGTCGCACCCGCACCTGGTCCTCTGGTGGTTGGGCCTTGAGCCAAGCGTCGAAATCGCCGCTGCGCACCAGCTCTATGGGGGTGGCGTTTTCCGCCTCGCGGGTGTATGCATCCGCCATCGCTTGGGTTTCAAAAGAGGAAGTCCCGGCATGGTCCATGATGACCGGAGCAAGTGCAAGCGCCGCTGTCGGTGCCGATCAAGGGTATTGACGACCCTGACCGTCTTGCCGAGGTGGAGGACCTAGTGTTTGATTGTGCCATGGGCCGCGAACTGCTGGGTTGCGCCGGCCGCATGTGAACGGATGTGGTCTGGGTTTTCGCCAGCAAACGACTTTAAAATCGCCTTGGGATGACCCGCCGAAATCGGCCAAAAACAGTCCCCAAAGTCACAGTGCAAGTCCCTCGGGCAACATCCAGGTGTCCGTCTAGATTTAGTAAATTGTCTAGATTCAACTCACAAGTGCAACACCTAGTTTGTTGGGCCAAGCGGGGTAACATCATCCTTGGCCCGATCAAAAACCCAGGAGTTGCAGATGCAAGGCTACGCCCACTTGGCCCAAGAGGAACGATACCACATTGAAGCGTTGCGCAAGGAGGGCCGCTCCATGCGCAGCATTGCGGCTGGCATGGGGCGCTGCCACAGCACCGTCAGCCGCGAGTTGAGGCGCAACGCCGGACAGCGAGGCTATCGCCACCAGCAGGCGGACCGCAAGGCGCGGGAGCGCCTCAAGGCCAAGCCCAAATGCGTCAGGATGACGCCGGAGGCGGCGGCTTTCGTGGACGCCCGCCTGTCGGACGGCTGGAGCCCGGAGCAGATCAGCGGGCGGATGAAGGCCGAGGGAATGCCGGCGGTGTCGCACGAGGCCATCTACCGCCGCATCTGGCTGGACAAGGCCAACGGCGGAGGTCTTCACCGCTTTCTGCGCCATTCGCACAGGAAACGCCGCAAGCGCTACGGCAAGAACGACTTTCGGGGGCGGATCCCTTGCCGCACGGACATATCGGAGCGTCCGCCCGTGGTGGACGAGCGCTCCCGGCTGGGCGATTGGGAGGCCGACACGGTGATCGGCAAGGGACATCGCGGCGCTCTGGTGACGCTGGCGGAGCGCAAGACCCGGTTCATGCTGGCGCATCCGATCATGCGCAAGACCAAGCTGGAGACGGCGAATGCCCTGCTGCATCTGCTCTCGCCCATCGCCCAATGGGTCCGCACCATCACCTACGACAATGGACGGGAGTTCAGCGACCATGTCCGGGTGGCGCGGGCGCTGGCCTGCGAGGATTACTTCGCCACGCCCTACCGCAGTTGCGAGCGCGGCACGAACGAGAACGGCAACGGCCTGCTTCGGCAATACTTCCCCAAGACCATGCCGCTGTCACAGGTGCGCCCGGAGCAGGTCCGGTCCGCCATCGACAAGCTCAACAACCGCCCGCGGAAATGCTTGGACTACCGAACCCCCAAGGAGGCGTTCCGGGATGCTATCCTTGACGAAGGAAGTGTTGCACTTATGGGTTGAATCTAGGTTGTAGTAAAATCGCCGACATGTCCGGTTAGATTGCAGATGGGAGGTTGGCGATGAAGGTGCCTCGGACGGCATTTTTCAGCCTGTGCGCACTGAGTCTGGCCACCTCCCCGGCGCAGTCTGAACACATGGGCGCGGCACGATCGACACTGGCGGAAAAATCGGTGCCACCGCCGGCTTCATGGCAGGTCAGGCGGGACTATTCGCGGTTCCCGGTATCGCTTGCCGTGGTGTTGCCGGCGCTCACCAAGGCGGAAGCGGCCGCCCGGCTTGATGCGGCTAAACCCGGGGCGCCGTTGCCCATCGGTCTGTCGAGGGAGCTGCCGGAAACGTATCGGGACGATCTGGCGAAAACCCTGCAATGGACCGCGCTTCCCGGGAGTGGCTGGGTCGCCTCCATCAGCGTTCGGTCTCCAGGCGCCGAAGCGGTGCGGCTGGCGGTGCGTGCGGCGCTGCCCGAAGGGGCCAGAATGCGGTTCTTTGAGGTCGGTAACCCAGAGGGGCGCTATCCGCTTTTCAAGCGGGGCGACTTCGTCGCAAAGCGCGGGGTGCTTGATGCCGAACCGGCGGACAACGCGGCTGGCATGCGCTGGTCGCCGGTCATCTCGGGGGACACCGTGGGGGTCGAGATCGAGATTCCGCCATTTGCGGACCTGGCCCAGGTATCGTTCTGGATAGTCCGTGCCTCGCATATCTGGGGCTCCCCGTTGATGGTGCCGTCTTCCGACAGCTTCATCCGCAAGAATGCGGCGGCTTGTGACCCGGTGGAGGTGGCGTGTAAGACCCTGCCAAGTTGCCCGAACGACGCGGTGGCGCACATCTCTTTCACCGAGGAAGATGGGAACACCTATGTATGCACCGGTACCGCGGTGAACTCGACCCGGTCGGGGTTCGACAACTTCGACACGCCTTTTTTTTTGACGGCCGCGCATTGCGTCGGTTCCCAGAATGCGGCGGAATCCGTCGTGGCCTATTGGCGCTATGAAAACCAGACCTGCGGCGGCACGGAACTGCATCCGAACTACATAAAGTCGCAGGGTGGGGCGGATCTGGTGGCGAGCGACCCAGACTCCGATAGCTCGCTGTTGCGGCTGCGGGACGCCTTGCCGAACAGCGCCTGTCTAGCCGCCTGGGATGCCCGAAGCGATTGGGCGCAGGGTACCGATGTTGTTTCCCTGCATCATCCAGACGGCGGCGTCAAGGAGTGGGCGGGAGGACGCATCGAAATGGTGGGTCTAGTCTTGTTAACGGATCTAGGGGATGAGGACATTCATGTCGATGCGATTAATGTTGTCTGGTCCGAAGGCAGTACCCGCCCGGGAAGCAGCGGCGCAGGACTGTTCGCGACGGACGACGAGGCCGAACAGTCGCTGATCGGCCTGTTGGCGGGCGGGTCGGACTGCCAGGACAGCTTTGGCCGGTTCGACCGATTCTTCGTCAATCATGCCGGGGGCCATCTGCAGCCCACCGAGACACCGGTGCCGGACGACCACGGCGGCGCCGCCGAGAACGCAACCGGCGTGCTCACCGGTTCTGAAACCCCGGGCCAGATCGATGACGGGTCGGATACGGACGTATTTCGGGTAGCCATCCTGGAACGGGGCACGTTGACAGTCTATACCACCGGCGCACTGGATACGGTGGGTCGCCTGAAAACCGGAGACGGCAGCACGATTGATTTCAATGACGACGGAGGCCAAGAGCAGAACTTCAGGATCGAGGCGGAATTGGCGCCGGGCACCTACTACGTCAAGGTTACGGGCTACGATCCAACGGAGACCGGCAGCTACCGGCTGCATGTGGAGTTCGTAGCCGCCGATGCCGCGAAGAAAGTGCTGGTGCCGCTCTTTCTCTCGGCATCGGCCGATGAAAGCCTTGGACGACAGGGATTCGTCCGCGTCTTCAATCGTTCTGACCGTTCGGGCGAGGTGCGCATCAGGGCGACCGATGACGGCGGTGAGAGTCCCGACGCGGTGACTCTCTCCATCGGCTCGGGGGAAACCCGGCCCTTCAACTCTCTTGACCTTGAGCGGGGCAATGCGCAGAAGGGTCTCTCCGGCAGCACCGGTCCCGGCACGGGCGACTGGCGTCTGGAGTTCGATTCGGATCTGGATATCGAAGTGGCGGCATACATTCGCACCCAAGATGGATTCCTGACGGCGATGCACGACCTCGCCATCCTTGAGGATCGCACCGGGGCGTATCACGTGCCTACTTTCAACCCAGCCAGCAACACCGATCAGCGTAGCAGGTTGCGCCTGATCAATCCCGACTTGGACAACGCTGTGGATGTGACCATCAACGGGTACGACGATGATGGTGCGGATTCCGCCGTCAGTCTCAGGCTGCTGCCGGGGATGGTTCGCACATTGGATGCCCTGGAACTCGAAGGGGGTGGCGACGAGTTAGAAGGCCGGTTGGGCGATGGCGCGGGTAAGTGGCGCTTGTTCATCAAAGCCGGCGGCGAGATCCATGTCGTCAATCTGCTCGACAGCGTGACCGGCGACCTGACAAACCTCTCCTCGCCCGGTGGGAATAACTACAGGTAGTCGTTCCGTTCCTCTTCATCGGCGTGGACGACGCGACTGGCCTTAGTCCCCTGATAAGGGCCAGTTGGGTGGAGTTTGGGAGTGTTTGGCGGAGGAGTGTGGCGAGGCGTTGAGGCTGCGTTTTAGTGCTCCTTCGTGGCTGCAAAGCGTCTGATGAGTTTGGCGAGGAGTGTGCTTTGGGCCATCGCCCCGAAGGGCGGCCCGCCGTGGGTCGTTCAGGCGTTCCTTGGCTGGGGCGCGGGTTGGGTTTGGCGGGCGGCGCGGACCAGCCGGGCGACCGTTCGGTGAAGTGTCGGATGAGGGGGCGCAGCCCATGCTTTCGGGCGGACTTGGGCAGCAGGTTGAACTTATGGGTTGAATGTAGGGGACACTTTATTCGTCCTTAACACAACGAGGGGTTTCAGACGGGAAGCGCGAGGGGCCCCTCGCAGGAAAATGTCCGCCGCCCTGTGCGCCAATTCCTACAGTCATAAGGATGAAGTGATGCGGCCTGAAGTGGGCAAGAGCCTACGGGAATTCGGGAGATCTGCCATATCCAAGCGCCGCGCATGGGGCCAAGCTGAGTGCCATGGACCAGCGACCGCGCCAAGAAAAACCCCGTGCGGAGGCGAAAGAGGGCGGTTCCCGCTCGAAGCACGACCCCGGCTTAAAGCGCCTGTTCTCCCACAGGCGGATGGTCGCCGACCTGCTGCGCCTGCTGCCGGAGGGCCTGACCGAGGGCCTTGACCTCAGCACCCTGCGCCGCCTGCCGGCCGAGCATGTCGGCGAGGCCCTACGCAGCCGCCGCAGCGACATGCCTTGGCGCATCGACTTCGTGTCGCCCGACGGCTCGCCCGCTGGAGGAGGCGTAACACGGTTCTTGATCGAAGGGTCCTCTGCGAAGGGGGTTTCCCCGCCTTCTCCGGCTTCCCCAAGCCTGCCAGCGGCGGAGCATGCGGAAACCTGCCTGCTGTTGGTGGAGTTCCAGTCCACGGTGGACCCGCGCATGGCGGAAAGGATGCAGGAGTACGCAGCGATGCTGCGCGGTGACTTGGCCCGGGAGGGCAGGGTGCGGGGTCCGGGCGGCGGACCGCCGCTCCTGCTCCCGCTGGTGGTTTACAACGGCCGGCGGCCCTGGACAGCGCCGGTTGAATTGGGCGCGGGAATGGTGGGTCTCCCGACGAGATTGGCGGAAATTCAGCCGAAGTTCCAGTACGAGCTGCTGGAGGTGTGGCGCTTCGATCGGGACGCCTTGGCGTTGGGGTTGCAGGGGGACGCATCCGGCGTAAACTTCGCCTTGGCGCACTTTGCTTTGGAGAACGCCACCGCCGAGGGCCTGCCGACCGCCATGGCCGCCGTTGCTCGGCTGCTGAAGGCGGAGGGCGAGTTGGATTTGGCGGAGTCCTTCGGAATGTGGGTTGAGGGTGTGCTGGAGCCCAGATTGGGCGTTCGGCTGCCTTCCTTGACGGAAATGATGGAGGAGCCACCGATGCTGGCGGAGACGTTGGACGAATGGGCCGAAGAGAAATTCCGGCTGGGGCAAGCCGAAGGCATGGAGCGGGGCCGTTTCAAGGGCCGAGCCGAGGGTGAGCGGGCGTTGCTGCTCCGTCAGGCGAAGCGGCGGTTCGGTGCGGATGTAGCCGAGGCGCTGTCGGATCTGATTGAAGACGTAGGAGACTTTGACCGTCTCGCCGAGGTGGGGGACTTGGTGATCGATTGCGCCACTGGGAGTGAACTGCTGGCCCGCGCTGACCGCGCCTGATCATTCCGGCGTTCTGTGGCTGCCCTACACAGGGCGCATCCGCGCCTAGCGGCGCTTTTTCCCTGCGCAATCTGCGGATGGCTATCCTCGTGCTGCGCCTTGGCAAAATCGCGAGAGTGCAGCTAGGCGGGTCGGCGGTTCTTCCGCGCAAAGTGTTCGGAGATCGCTTCGCTGCCCAGCTTTTGTTCAAACCATGCGCACCGGCGCCAAGCCGAGGTTATTGCCGTCCACCAGTCGGTCGGCTCGGTAGCTGGAGCGCACGAGCGGCCCGGACGCCACCTCAGTGAAGCCCAGTGACAAGCCGAGTTGGCGGTATTCCTCGAACTCTTCGGGGGGCACCCAACGCTCCACCGGTAGATGGTTGGCCGTCGGCCGCAGGTATTGGCCGATGGTCAGAAAATCCACTTGGCGCTGCCGCAAGTCCATCATAGCTTGGCGGATTTCCTCTCGGGTTTCCCCCAAGCCGACCATGAGGCT
The DNA here is from genome assembly GCA_958296025.1 of uncultured Pseudomonadales bacterium. Classification (GTDB taxonomy): domain Bacteria; phylum Pseudomonadota; class Gammaproteobacteria; order Pseudomonadales; family Azotimanducaceae; genus Azophilus. Next base: position 2,133,135 of record OY282430.1, on the reverse strand, counting down.
GGATTTGGTCAGGAGGCTGGGCTGGTGCCGCTTGGCGGCGGCGAGGACGTTCAAGGTCTGTTCGTAGCCGGCCCTTGGGTCGCGCACCCGTGCGGTCAGGCGGCGCACGGTTTCCAGATTCTGCGCGAAGACGTCAAGGCTGGACAGGGCGACTCTTGCCACCGCTGCGTCATCGCCGCGGAAATCCGGCGTCAGCGCCTCCACCGCCGTGCCTGGGTTGCGGCGCTTGATGGCGCGGACGCAGGCGGCGTAGTGGGCGGCGCCGCCGTCGGCGAGGTCGTCCCGATCTACTGAGGTGAGCACGACGTAGCGCAGCTTCATCAGCCGCACGGACTCCGCCGCCGCCGCCGGTTCGTCGGCGTCCAGCCAGCCGCCGGGATTGCCGGTATCCACCGAGCAGAAGCGGCAGGCGCGGGTGCAGACGCTGCCCATGAGCATGATGGTGGCGGTGCCGTTGTCCCAGCATTCGCCGATGTTCGGGCAGTGGGACTCCTCGCAGACCGTGGCCAACCGATGGCTGCGCACGGTTTCCCGCACCGCTTGGAAGCGGGCGCCGCCGCCCAGCCGCACCCGCAGCCAAGCTGGTTTGCGCCCCGTTGCCGGGACCGATCCAGTATGCGCCTTCACCCCATCCTTGATGGCGTTGAAGCCTTGCACGGTGCGGTACTTGTGCCCGCTTTTTGCAAGTTGCGCTTGCGTCATGCCTGGATTGTACCCCCAAGGGCATTCGCTATGAGGGCCGAAACACCCGAAGGCGGGACGGTGACGGCGCTCGTTCTCGGCAGAGGAAGGCTGTTTCCCAAATTCCACACACTGGGGGGAAAGACGGCACACTAGGAGCCTGCGCCGCAGAACGTTCCCGGAACGAATTGATGGGAGATGATATCTGGAAATAAAGGAAAAATCGGATCAATGTGGAAATTAGAATCCCGTTTTCGGCCTGATTCTCCCGCTGAGTGGGTGGAAGTTTCCGCCGATTTTTTTCTGCGGCGCAGGCTCCTAGGGCAACGCCTGTGCGTCTTGAAACTGCAAGGCGTGCAGGCGCTGGTAAAGGCCGCCCTTGGCCAGCAGTTCCGCATGGGTGCCTAGTTCGGCGACGCGGCCTTGGTCCATCACCAGCACCCGGTCGGCCTTTTGCACGGTTTGCAGCCGATGGGCGATGAGGATGGAGGTGCGTCCGGCGGTCAGCCTGTCCAAGGCGTCCTGAATGAGTTGCTCGGTTTCCGTGTCGATGGAGGCGGTGGCTTCGTCGAGCACCAGAATTTCCGGGTCCGCCGCCAGCACCCGGGCGAAGGCCAGCAGTTGCCGCTGGCCCTGGGAGAGGTTTTGGCCGCGCTCCGCCAACTGGGTGTCAAACCCTTCCGGCAGGGCCTCTATGAAGCCCTTGGCGTTGACCGCCTGCGCCGCCGCCTCGACCTGCCGCCGGCTGACGGCGGGGTCGCCCAAGGCGATGTTGTCCGCCACGCTGCCGGAGAAGATGTGGAAGTCCTGCAGCACCACGCCGATGCGCTGCCGCAAATCATGGCTATGAATGTGGTTGAGGTCGATGCCGTCCAAGAAGATGCTGCTGTCGGCAAAGTCATAAAAGCGCCCCAGCAGGCGGATCAGGGTGCTCTTGCCGGCCCCCGTGGGGCCGACGATGGCCAGCTTCTCCCCCGGCGCGATGCACAGGGAGACGTCCCTAAGCACCGGCTCGTCCTGGCCGTAGGCGAAGGTCAGACGCCGGAACTCCACCGCACCCTTGAGGCGCTTCGGCAGGGTGACCGGCACGGCCGGCTCATGCACCGCCTCATCCCAGTCCAAGGCTTGGAAGATGCGCTCGCCGCTGGCCATGGCCCGGAACAGCACGTTGGTTTGCTCCCCCAGCACCACGATGGGATGCAGCAGCATTTCCACAAACCGGGCGAACAGCACCACGCTGCCCAAGGACAGCTGCTCCTGCAGCACCGGCCCGGCGCCGTAGTAGAGGATCAGGCCGATGGCGACGTGCGCCACGCTGTCGTTGAAGGCGCCGTACAGGGTCTCCCAGCGGACGGTGCGCATTTCATAGCCTAGGTTGCGGCGGTTGATGCGTTGGTACTCATCGAGGTTGCGCCCTTCCCGCCCGGAAAGCTGCACCACCTGCAGGCCGGCCAGGTTCTCCTGCAGATTTTGGTTCAAGGCGGACACCGCTTGCCGGGACTGCCGAAACAACTGCCGGGTGGCGCGGCGAAAGGCGAAGGTGGCCGCGCCCATGATCGGCATGGCCAGCAGCAGAACGCCGGTCAGCTCGGCGTCGATGGACAGCATGATGATCAGCGCCACGAAGAAGGGCACGAACTCGCCGATCAGGGTGCCGATGCCGCTCAGCAGATCGTAGAGGGCCTCGATGTCGTTGGTCACCCGGGTCATCACCCGGCCCACGGCCACCCGGTCGTAGAAGGCCGCGGGGCGGGTCTCCAAATGGCGGAACAGATTCAGGCGCAGGTCCCTTAGCCCCTTGATGACGGAACTCGTTAAGGTCATGCGATGGGCGTGGCCAAGAACCGCCCAAGCGATTTGCAGGGCGGCGTAGAGGACGCAGGCCGCCGCCAGGGGATGGGCGCTGAAGGTGGCGGAAAGCCACTCCACGACATCCACCATGCCGAAGTCCGGTGCCTGTTGGTCGGCGCCGCCTTGAATGATGCCGTCGATGACGACGATGGAGATGATGACCGGCAGCAGCACCTGCAGGGTGGAGGCGGCCACCACCAACAGTCCGCTGACGGCGAAGGTGGCGCGATAGGGCCTCAGCCAGCGCAGCAGCCGCCGCAGCAGGCGCAGGTTGAGCACGGCGCCGGAAAGGTCCGCATCGAACAGGGCGTAGTCGCGCTTGGCGCTGGTCGCGGCCATCAGCGTAGCGCCACCGCCACTGGAATTGGGTGTTCCCCATTGCCTTGCCGCCGCTCCATTTCGGCGTACAGACGGCCGTGCTGGATGAGCTCGTGATGGGTGCCGCTTTCCGCCACCCGGCCCGCTTCGAGCACGATGATGCGGTCCGCATGGCGGGCGGTGGAGACCCGATGGGAGACCAGCAAGATGGTGCGCCCGGCCCGGTCACGGCGAAGGCCGGTGAGGATGCGCTCCTCGGTTTCCGTATCCACGCTGGAGAAGCAGTCGTCCAAGGCCAGCACGGGCGCCTCCCGGATCAGCCCCCTAGCCAACGCCGCCCGCTGCTTCTGCCCGCCGGACAGGGTGACGCCCCGCTCCCCCACGATGGTGTCCAACCCTTCGGGAAAACCCTTGATGGTGTCTTTCAGATCGGCCGCTGCGGCGGCGGCCCAAATGCGCTCCAAGGGCCGCTCCGGGTCATCATAGGTCAGGTTGGCCTTGAGCGGCTGACCGAACAGGAAGGGATCCTGCGGCACCAGAGCCACCTGCGCCCGCAGTTGCGCCAAGGGATATTCCCGCACATCCGCGCCATCAATGAACAAGGTCCCCGACGGCGGCTCCAACAGCCGCGCCAGCAGTTGCAGCAGGGTGGTCTTGCCGGAGCCCACCCGCCCCATGATGGCCACCATCTCCCCGCGCCCAATGCGCAGTTGCACATCATCCAAGGCCAAGGCGCGGCCGGGCGCGTAGCGGTAGCTTAAGCCCCGAACGTCGATGACGCCCTGGATGGGGCGGCGCACCTTGCTCGCCGGCGCCTTTTGCGGCTGATCGGGTATTTCCGGCGGCAGGTCAAACACCTCGAACAGCCGCTCGCAGGCCACCCCGGCCCGTTGCACCAGGTTGACGATGAAGCCGGCCACCCGAAACGGCTGCACCACCATGTTGACGTACATGAAGAAGGCCACCAGCGCCCCGGCGGTCATCTCCCCGGCCAGCACCAGATGGCCGCCGTAGCCGAGGATGGTGATGGAGCAGACGGCGGCCAGGCTGGGCATCCAGGCCATCATCCGCGAGTTGACTTGGGCTTGGCGGTAGAAGGCGTTGGCGTAGCTTAAGTTGGTGCGGTCGAAGCGCTGGATCTCGTTGTCCTCCTGGGCCATGGCCTGAATGGTGCGGATGCCGGCTAGGTTCTCCTGGGTCAGCGCCGCCAAATCCGACAACCTTTCCTGCACCTGCAGGGAGGCCGCCCCCATCTGCCTGGCGGAGCGTTGCGCGTGGTAGCAGATGAACGGCAGGGGCGGCAACAGCAGCAGGGTCAGCGCCGGGGAGAAGTACAGCATGAAGCCGAAGCCCACCAGCGTGGCATAGACCAAGATGATCACCAAAATGGTGCCCATGGCGATTACCCGCTGAATCAGGCCGATGTCCGTGACGGCGCGGGTCATCATGTCGCCAATGCTGTGGCTGGCGAAGAACTTCACTCCCTGCCTCTGCAAGCCGTCGTACAGGCGCTGGCGCAGGTCAAAGGCCACCAACTGCCCGGCGCTGCGCACCGCATAGCGCGCCTGGGTGACTACGACATAACGGGCGAGGACGGCAAGCACTATGCCCAGCACCGGGCCGCCCACGTCCCCGCTGCCGCTGCTGATCCGGTCTATGCCTTGGGCCAGAAAGAAGGGCACCAGCCCTTCAAACACCCGCGCAAAGCCAAAGGCGGCAACGCCGGCGGCAAGGCGCACCCGATAGGGCCGCACGAACGGCCCCAAGCGCAGCAGGGACTTGAACACGGACATGGGTTGCGGTCATTGTATCTTGAACCGCTTGCCGCTGGGGGCTCCCAAGAGAAGCGCCTAGCAGCCCAACAACCAAAACCACCAAGGCAAGCACAAGGGCCAACGGGCTGGTGGTTATGAGGACCGGCATCAACCCATAACCACTAGGTAGATGATTCTTGACGATAACGGCATCAGTCATGGCTTGCGTCTCCTGGGTTAGATGATTCTTGCAGCGCCCTGCGCCGATCCACCCTATGCAGTGCTTGGAACAACCGTGATCGGGATGTCTCGGCGTTGGGGTTGCAGGGAGATGCGCCCGGCGTAAACTTCGCCTTGGCGCAGTTCGCTTTGGAGAACGCTTTGGTGGAGGACTTGGTTGCCGACTATGATTAAGAGCCGGGCAGTTTGGGGCTTGCTTGGCGTTGGCCTAGTCGTCGGCGCCGTCGTTGCTGTTCGGTTTTGGCCAGTCGCCGATGCGCCGCCGCAGGTGCCGCCGGTTCCCGCCCCCGCCAGTCCGCCGGTGGCGGCGCCGCTGCCCCCCGCGCCCGTGCCGCCCCCGCCGCCTGTGGCCTTGCCCGAAGAAACCAGCGAGGCTCCAGAGGCACCGCCGCCGGATGAGCTGGCGGCGGTGGACAAGCCCCTGCCGTCGCTGAACGACAGCGATGGCTTCGTGCGCGGCCAGGCGGCCGGCTTCAATTTGCCCTCCATCTGGACCGTGGACGGCGACTTGGTGCGCCGCTTTGCGGTTCTGATTGAGAACGCCGGCAAGGGCGAGGTGCCGTCAAAGCGTCTAGGTCTGAGCGTTTTGTCGCCAGCGGAGAAATTCCCGGTGCGGCAGGACGGCGAGAGGTTTTTTCTGGATCCGGCCGGCTACGCCCGCTATGACCCATACCTGGATCAACTGGAGCGCCTTGCCCCGGCGGCCTTGGCGGCCTTCGTCAGCCTGCTGAGTCCGCTGCTCAATGAAGCGCTGGGTGAGCTGGACTACGGAGGCGATGCGGAGGATGCGGTCCTTGCCGCCATCGACCAAGCGTTGGCGGCGCCGGTGGTGGAGGGGGACATCGAGCTCGTGCGCCCCGGCCTGATGTTCCAGTACGCGGACCCGGCCTTGGAGTCCCTGGGCGGCCTGCAAAAACAGGTGCTGCGCATGGGCCCGCGCAACGCCCAACGGCTGCACGCCTATCTCAGGCGGCTGCGGCCCCTGCTGTAGGGCGGCAATCTCCGCGTGGCCACCGCCACCCCGGTCCTTCGGCGGTTGGCACCGCGGCGGGCTGTTGCTCGAAGCGCATCGTTAGCCCCAGCATGAGGTTTTCGTAGGTCAGGGGGCGTGCAACTGCGTGGTCATGGGCGGCGGCGCAGTTCGACTACGGATTCGTAAAGGCGGGCGCCGTTGGCGGCCTTGCCGGCGCGCACGGTTGAGTCGATGATGCTGTTCCCCACTCGGGTGTTGCGGGGAGCGTGAATTTTGCTGACCTCGAATCCTTGCCGTTCGGCGATCTTGGCGAGGAAGCGATCCGTGGGAATCTGCACCCCTTGCAGGATGCTGTTGCCGATGACCACCAGCGCCCTGGCGCCGGGCCGCAGGCACCGCTGCATGGCGGCGGCGAACCTTGCGCAGTCGTTGAAGTAGAGGGCGGCGTAGTTGGCCCAACCGGAGCCGCCGTAAACGCCTTTTTCGGGATTCTTGGCCCGCACCGCCTCAATCACGTCAAGGATTTCCTGGTCTTGAAGTTCAGGAGCAAGATCGACCCGCTCTTGATCCCTGGCGTTTTGCCAATAGGTGCCGAAATTCAACGCCTCAAGGCGCTTCATGTCCCTAGGGGAACTGCACAAGCCAAGCCAGTAAAGGTGCGGCCTCGTGTTTCGATTGTAGTGGTAGTTGTTCAGGTAAGGCGGGGAGGTGACGACCAGATCGACGCTGCCGGGCGGCAGCGCACGGCATCCATCGAAGAATGACCCGGAGAGGACGCGGCCGTCCTTTCTGCGGCGACCGTTGCGCACCCTGCGGTACCAACTGGCGTCTTCCGCCATCAGGGCGGCTTTGCCGGCGATGGTCTCCATGACTGGAGAATCCTCGACCTCCGGGCGGCCAACTGCGGCCTTGCGCCCCAAGCTGGGCTCGTAGGAATAGTTCGAGTACTCCACCATTGTGGCGGCGAACGCCAGACGGAAGACGTCAGCCACCGTCCGCGTTCGCTGGCTGGCGATGAAGTCCTGAACCAGCAGCACCTTGCGCAGCACCTTGGGGCTGTAGAACGGCGACCGGGTGCGGAAACCGTCCGGCGGTTTCGCGCACGGCGCGGACCCCTTGGTTTCGGCGTCATGCTGAAATTCCCGGAACTGGCGGATGGCGTCGCCAAGCGCCGCCAGCTTGATTCGGTGCGCCTTGAGTTTGGTTCGGGAGGCGAAGGCTGCGTAAGGATTGATTTCAAAGCCGATGGCTTCGTGGCCGGCCCGGTCCGCTTCGACCAAGGTGGTGCCGACGCCGGCGAACGGATCCAAGACGGTGCCGTAGTCGTCAATGCACTGGCTCAGCGCGTCCTCGACGAACTGCTGCGAGTAGCCGGCGATCCAAGGCACCCACCGATGCACCGGCGCGGCGCGGTTGGCCATGCAGGCGGGATCGCGAAAACCGCGTTCGCCCTGGGCCTCATCAAGGCCGGGCGCGGTCCCATATGCAAAGGCGAGCTGCATCAGGTTGGGTCCTCTTGGGGGCAAGTATGCAGCCTTGGCCGCCGCATTGCACCGCCGGCCCTAGGCGCCGCGAATCTCGCTGAGGTCGATGCCGAACTTGAACGGCGTGCGCTGTTCGATCCAGCGGATGTCTTGGGCGACATGATGCCGCTCCTGCTCCAGAAAGCGGGCCACGGCGCGGCGCAAGCCGGGGTCCCGAATCCAATGGGCGCTGTAGGTGGCGTTCGGCAAGTAGCCGCGCACGACCTTGTGCGGCCCCTGGGCGCCGGCCTCCACCCGCTTAAGCTTGTTGGCGATGGCGAAGTCGATGGCTTGGTAGTAGCAAGCCTCGAAGTGCAGGAAGCGGTGATCCTCGATGCAGCCCCAGTTGCGCCCGTAGAGGGTGTCCCCGCCGATGAAGTTGAGCGCTCCGGCAATGTATCTGCCGCCACGCTTGCACATCACCAGCAGGCAGTGTTCGGACAGGGTTTCGTTGACGAGGCTGAAGAAGCGGCGCGTCAGGTAGGGAGCGCCCCACTTGCGGCTGCCGGTGTCCAGATAGAAGCGGTGGAAGGCGTCCCAATGGGCTTCCGTCAGGTCGGCGCCGGTCACCCATTCAACCGTTAAACCGGCCGCCAACGCCTCGCGCCGCTCGCGCCGCAGGTTCTTGCGCTTCTTGGAGGACAGGTCCGCCAAGAAGGCGTCAAAGCTGTCGTAGCCGGCGTTGTGCCAGTGGAACTGCTGGTCCATGCGCCGCAGGTAGCCGCGCTCTCCGGCGGCCAGCCATTGGCGCTGCGGCATGAAGGTGATGTGCAGGGAGGACACCTGCAGCTGATCGGCCACTTCCGCGCAGGCGTCCAGCAATTGCCGCTCGATGGCGGGATCGTCCTCCGCGCAGAGCAGGCGGCGGCCGGTGGCCGGGGTGAAGGGCACGCCGCATTGCAGCTTGGGGTAGTAGCGCCCGCCGGCGCGGTGCCAAGCGTCCGCCCAAGCATGGTCGAAGACATACTCCCCTTGGGAGTGCCCCTTCAGATATAGGGGCATGCAGCCGATGTCCCTTTCCCCTTCGCGCAGCGCTAGGTGAAACGGCTGCCAGCCGGCGCTGGCGGAGACGCTGCCGCTGGCCTCCAGAGCGGCCAAAAAGTCGTGGGCCAAAAACGGGTTGAAGACCGCGCCGGGCGGGTTGGCGCAGGCGTCCCAAGCGGCCTTGTCGATCTCGTCAATGCTGCGCAGAACGCGCACCGTGCGTTGGGTTGCGGTCAAGAAATGCCTAATGGAGCAACGCAAAGGCCGCATTATGCCAGCCCGTTCATTCGTCCAAGGCCCCACTGCGCTCGCGAGTTGAATCCGTACAGCTATCGGAGCGGACGCCTCGGCGCTTCTGATAGACTTTCCGCTGCCGCCACAGGAGAAATTAGCCATGCAGGGACTCGGCCATCCCCTCAGCCAAAACCCCCACATCGTCAGCGGTGCCGTCGTGTTTTCCGGCACTCGCGTTCCAGTCTCGGTGCTATTTGACTGCCTCGCTGCAGGCGATCCTCTAGATGATTTTCTCGAGGGTTTCCCGACGGTGACGAGGGAGCAGGCGGTCGGAGCGCTCAAGCTCGCGGAAGAGGTGCTCAACGGCAAACGGCATGAAGAAAATTCTGCTTGACGAGAACGTTGACCACCGACTTGCCGCCCTGCTGCCAAGCGTATTGGAAACCCGTTCCGTGCGGGGCGAAGGACTAACCGGCGTCAGCAACGGCGAACTGCTGCGGTGCGCCTCGGCCGCAGGATTCGATGCCCTCGTCAATGGCTTTGCCGTTCTTTGTTAGACTGCAAGCCCCTCTAGCCCAAGCTGACCCGCGCATGGACCCGCCCGAAGATCAGAAAGCGCTGTTGGGCCAACTGCGCATCGACCGTTCGCAACCGCCCCGCCCGTCCAGCCGCCCGCTCAAGTGGTTCGCGCTGGTCGCCTTGGCGGCCGGCCTTGGCTTCGTGGCGTGGTTTTTCCGTGCGCCGGAAGGAGAGGGCATCTCCTTGGTCAGCACCGCCGTCGCCGAGGCCGCGGCGCCGGCTGGCGCCCAGTCCAGCGTGTTGGACGCCACGGGTTATGTGGTGGCGCGACGGCAGGCCACGGTGAGCAGCAAGGCCACCGGCAAGGTGGTGGAGGTGTTGATAGAGGAAGGCGTGCAGGTGGCCGCAGGGCAACTGTTGGCGCGGTTGGACGACAGCATTCCCAGGACGGAGTTGCGGCTGGCGGAGTCGCAACTGGAAGCGGCGCGGCGCACCTTGCTGGAGGTGGAGGTGGAGCTCAAGCAGGCGCAACTGGACTTGGCCCGCAGCGAGGGGTTGGCCGAGCGCTTCTTGGTCAGCCAAGCGGACTTGGACCGCAACCGCTTGGCGGTGGAGGCCGTGGCCGCCCGGCTGCAACGGCTGCGTCAGGAGGCGGTGGTGGCTGAGCGCGCCTTGGCGGTGCAACGGCAACTCTTGGATGACATGGAGATTCGCGCCCCCTTCGCCGGCGTGGTGATCGCCAAGGCGGCCCAGCCAGGGGAGATGATCTCCCCCGTCTCCGCCGGTGGCGGCTTCACCCGCACCGGCATTTGCACCATAGTGGATATGGATTCCCTGGAAGTGGAGGTCGATGTCAACGAGGCGTACATCAACCGCGTGTATCCCCATCAGCCGGTGCGGGTGATCCTGAACGCCTACCCGGAGGACGCCTACGCCGCCGAGGTCATCGCCACCATTCCGGCGGCGGAGCGCAGCAAGGCCACGGTGCGGGTGCGGGTGCGCTTTCTGGAGCGGGACGAACGGGTGCTGCCGGACATGGGCGTCCGCGTGGCCTTTCTGGACACCGCCGCCGAAGCCCCGGCCGCCGCGTCCCCGTCAGGCGTGTTCGTGCCGGTGGCGGCAGTGGCCGAGGATCGCGACGAAGCCTATGTCCTAGTAGTTGCCGATGAGAAGGTGCAGCGGCGGCCCATCCGCCTAGGCCGCGCCGAACGGGGCAGGGCGCAAGTGCTCAAGGGCCTGCGCCCCGGCGAGCGGGTGGTGACGGACTTGAACACCGAGTTGCTGGCCAGCCTCGCCGACGGCGCCAGCGTCTCTTGGGCCAATTGATTTAGAATTGCGCATGGCGCTTGCGGCAGGGCGCTGATGTGGTCATGCGCCAAGGTTGTCTTCCCGCATTGGCGCGGGCCGAGTATCCCGACCATGGGGTGAGTGCGGAATAGGACTTCAATTTGCTGCAGGAAGCTGGGCCGCTCCACTGAAATACCCTGAAAATCGAAAGTTGGACTTTCAATTTTCGTTATTGTTTCCCGCGTTGTCAAAGCCCCCGCAACTTTGCAGCGCCGAACAATTTGCAGGGTTGTAGAATGCCCGGTGCGCAAGGGCTGCATTGCGTTATTTGCGGCTTGATGAACAGGCCCTAAGCGAATCAGGAGTTGGGCATGGCCTTGGTGCGCTGCCAGGATTTGAAGAAGAGCTTCGTCAAAGGCCGGGAAACGGTGGATGTGCTGGACGGCATCAACCTGGAGATCCGGCAGGGGGACTTCCTCGCCCTGATGGGGCCGTCCGGCTCCGGCAAGACCACCTTGCTGAACCTCATCGGCGGCCTGGACCATCCGAGCGGCGGTGCCGTTGAGGTGGGCGACGTCCCCTTGAATGCAATGTCCCCGAGGCAACTGGCCAAGTGGCGTTCGGAGAACATCGGCTTCGTCTTCCAGTTCTACAACCTGCTGCCGGTGCTGAGCGCCCAGCGCAACGTGGAGCTGCCGCTGCTGCTGACCCGCCTTTCCGCCCGGCAGCGCAAGGCCAACGCCGCCACGGCGCTGAAGATCGTCGGCCTCGAGGACCGCGCCAAGCATAAGCCCGGGGAGCTTTCCGGCGGCCAGCAGCAGCGGGTGGCCATCGCTCGCGCCATCGTCGCGGACCCGGCCCTGCTGGTCTGCGACGAGCCCACCGGGGATCTAGACCGGGACACCGCCGATGAAATCCTCAGCTTGCTCGAGGTTCTGAACCGGGAGCACGGCAAGACGATCATCATGGTCACCCACGATCCGAAGGCCGCTGAGCGCGCCGCCGCGGTGCTGCGCATGGACAAGGGCCGGCTGGCGCAGGACGCGGCATGAACAAGATCGGCCTGCTGTGGGCGAATCTCTTCCGCAGCCGCGCACGGACGCTGTTGACCCTGGTGTCCCTGTTGGTGGCCTTTCTGCTGTTCATTTTGTTGCGCACCATCGCCTTGGTGTTCGCTGGCGACGGCTTCGGCCAGGCGAGCGTCCATCGGCTGGTGGTGGCGGCAAAATACTCGATCATCGACTCCTTGCCCATCAGCGCCCTGCAGCAAATCCAGGCCGTTGAGGGGGTCGATGCCGTCACCCACGCGGAATGGTTCGGCGGCGTTTACCAAGACCGTGCCAACTTCTTCCCCAAGTATCCGGTGGACCCCAAGGCCTACTTTGGCCTGCACTCCGAATTGCGCATCGAACCCGAACAGCTGCAGGCGTTCATCAACACCAGAACCGGGGCGGTGGCGCCCAAGGCGTTGGCGGAAAAATACGGTTGGCGCATCGGCGACAAGATCCCCATCCAAGGGGATATTTACGGCAAGCGGGATGGCAGCCGGGATTGGCAGTTTGACCTAGTGGGCCTCTACACCGGCCTGGACGAGCGAACGCCGCAGATCTTCCTGATGCACTACGATTACTTTGACGAGGCCAGGGACTACGGTGAGGGCAGCACCGGTTGGTTCATCGTGCGCCTTCAGGACGGCAGCCGGGCGGCGGAAGTGGCCCAGCGCATCGATCAGCTGTTCGTCAATTCCTCTGATCCCACCCGGACCACCACCGAGGCCGAGCAGGCCCGGCAGTTCATGCAGCAGATGGGGGACATCGGGTTGATGATGAACGGCATCCTGGGCGCGGTGTTCTTCACTATCCTGCTCTTGACTGGCAACACCATGGCCCAGTCCCTGCGGGAGCGGGTGCCGGAACTGGCTGTGCTGAAGACCCTAGGCTTTACCGACGCCGCCGTGTCGGCGCTGGTGTTGGGCGAAGCCATGCTGTTGTGCCTGCTGGGCACAGCCCTCGGAACGGCTTTGGCGCTGCTGGTGGCGGCGGCGATCGGCCCCGGCATCGCCCAAGCCATCGGCGCCTTTGAGGTGCGGGCCGGCACGGTGGTCGCCGCCTTGGCCCTGTCCCTGCTGCTCGGCTTGGCGGTGGGGGCCTTTCCGGCTTGGCGGGCGCGGCGGCTGAGCATCGTCGATGCGCTGCGCAAGGCGTAGTTTTCCGGTCCGCCGGCAAGCGAACAAATGATCCGGGCTTTCCGTTGCGCCACATCCACCGGCCGGTTTTCGGCAGCGGTGCGTTGGACGAGCGCCTAAGGGGCCGACGCGGACATGGTGGCGCAAGTCCTAGCCGTCATCTGGATGAACCTGCGCAGCCTGCCGGCACGGTTGGGCAGCTCCTCCGTCATCGTGGTCGGCATCGCCGGGGTGGTGGCCGTGCTGGTCACCTTGCTGGCCATGGCCGGTGGCTTTGCGGCGGCCTTGGAGCGCGGCGGTTCGCCGGAGCGGGCGTTGGCGCAGCGGGCCGGCTCGAACAGCGAGATGTCCAGCACGCTGACCCCGGAGGATGTGCGCATCCTCTCGACCATGCCGGAGTTGACGGCGCACAGCCCGGAACTCTATGTGGTGGCGGATGTGCCCAAGCGCTCCAACAGCCAGCCAGCGAACTTGGTCATCCGCGGCGTCACCCCGGCGGCCTTTGCGGTGCGCCCGGAAATCCAGATCGTCGCCGGGCGGGTGATGCAGCCGGGCAAGCGGGAACTGATCGCCGGGCGCGGCGCCTCCGCCGAATTCCTCGGCATCGACCTAGGCGCCACGCTGGACCTGCGCAACAGCGATTGGACTGTGGTGGGTTTGTTCACCGCCGCGGGCTCGGCTTACGAATCGGAACTCTGGGCGGACCTGCCGGTGGCGCAGTCCGCCTTTCGCCGCGGCGCCACGGTGCAGTCGGTGCGGATGCGCTTGACCTCGCCGGACGCCTTGGCGGCTCTTGTCGCCCGGGTGGAGAATGACCGGCGCCTGGAGCTCGATGTGCTAGGCGAGGAGGCGTTTTATCAGCATCAGTCCAAATCCTTGGACACACTGATCCGCAACTTCGGCTACACCGTGGCGGTCATCATGGCCTTCGGCGCCTTTTTCGCCGCGCTGAACACCATGTACACGGCGGTCTCCGCCCGAACCGTGGAAATCGCCACCTTGCGGGCCCTAGGCTTTGGCGGCGGTGCGGTGATGGCCTCCGTGATGGTGGAGGCCATCGGTTTGGCGCTGCTCGGCGGCTTGGTCGGGGGCGCGGTTGCCTACTTCGCCTTCAACGGCTTCACCGTGTCCACCCTCAACGACGCCTCTTTCTCCCAAGTGGCCTTTGATTTCGCCGTCACCCCGGAACTGATCGTCCTCGGCGTGCTCTGGGCCTTGAGCCTCGGCCTGATCGGCGGCCTATTCCCGGCGGCGCGGGCGGCAAGGCTGCCCATCACCACGGCGCTGCGGGGAGGGTAGGGGCCGCCATCCACCGGGCCTTACGCGCTGTCTTGCCGCGTTTGCCGCTGCTGCTTCAGCGTTTGCGCCAATTGCTGTGGATCTGGAAACGCGCCGCATGGATGCCTTTGCTTCGAGTAAACCAGCTCTCCATCGGCTTCCACGTCAAAGATGCCGCCGCCACCCTCGACAAGGCGTGACGCGGCGCCGAGTTCGGCCTCCAGCACGGCAGCCAGACCGACCGCCTGTGGCTTGTAGTTTCACTGTCCGCAATAGGTGATGGATATGTCCATGGGTCTGCCTCCTGCTTCTGTTGAACGCCCTCATCCTATCCGGATCCAACGAGCGTTGCTGGTAAGAAAACCGTAATTGTGCATCAGGGCATCATGGCAGGTGCTTTCCGTGGTCACATTTCCTCCATGCTCGTTAACTTGTTGACGGCTGGTGCATCCAAACCCTATGTAGTGAAACTGGCGGCCTGCGTCAAGCCCAAACCGGGAAGTGGTCCCTGCGAACCGTCGCGACGCACCCCCCGCCGATTGGGGAGATTGCCGCGTGGGCTGGCTTCGCCACCATTACGGCCTTCGCTCCCCTGCTTTGCCTTCTCCACCGAAGAAAGCCGCGCATGGCGGCGGCCGCCCGCCGCAGCGCGACCTAGCGCAAGTGGAAGTGGTGCCCCGTGGCGGCACCGCGGCGCCGGCGACGGTTTGACGCTCCGAAAACAAGGTATGATGCGCAGCGTGACAGGTGTGGTTCGAGGCACCTGGACGATGGCGGGGAAGCGGCGGTGGCGGCCAGTGCGGGCCACGCCGATGGGAGGCGGAGTGCCCCCCCGGTCGTCAAGGCCAACAGGCAGGTAGCGGAGCGATGAAACAGCAGATTCTGGAACGGGCGCGTGGCACCCTGGAGGCATTCCTGCGCAAGCAGTACGCCGATGCGGCGCTGGAGGTGCTGTCGGTGAACCCGGAAGTGGACGGCTACGGTGATGAGTTCCTCTGGATATGCCTCAAGTACGACGACGGCAAACACGGCAAGGGCATCCCCGACTCCTTGGCGAGGCTTCGGCTAAAGGACCGCTTGCGCAGCGAACTCCAAGGCGCGGACGTGGAGCCTTTTCCCGTCGTCTCGTTCATCGCCGAATCGGAGGTCGAGTTGGACGTGAGGTAGCGTCGTGGAGCCGGATCACCTCTTGCAGATAGCCACCGACTTGGCGGGGATCAACACCCGCCGGCCGCGCCGGGCGTCGTCGGAGATTCGACATGAAAGAGCAGCAGGTGCGGGAGATCGCGGAGGCGGCGTTCAAGGCCCACTTCGGTGCCGTCAGAGTCGTCCGGGTCAATGTTCGGCGTGGCTTCGACTACGACGAAGACGACCCGATGGTGGACGTGAACATCATCTACGACGGCAAGTACGAGCAGTTGAGTGGCCACGGGCTCTTGGATGTGCAGTCGGAAATCGTCTCGAAGGTGTGGTGGGACGAGGAGGACTCGCCTGGCTTCCCGCTGGTACATTTCATCGCCAAGTCCGACATCGGGCGGCGCGACCCGGCGACGGTCTGACCCCGTGACCTTGCTGGCCAAAATCGCCGGCGCCTTGGGCCGCGACCGTGGGACGATCGCAAGGGATTTCCGTGGATACGTTGTTGATGATCTTTGTCCGACGCAGCCTGCCCCGAAGACGATTCTTCTGCTCGAATCGCCTCACACCAATGAGGTATGCAAGCAGCATCCCTTGGCAGGATCAGCGGGCAAAAGGGTCACCAAGCTACTCAGACGCAATCAGTCGATCAAAACGGAATTGGATCGGCTCGCCGAAACGGATCCGAACTTCAACGGCAGCGAAGCGATCGGTAGCATACTGAAATGCCACCCGCGAACTCTTCGCCTTGGGGTGATGAACGCCAGTCTGTTGCCCCTTCAGATAGGGGCGCACAGTGACGACAACAGGCGGCAATACGGTGAGTTCCTATGCTTTCTAAACATGGTGAAACTACGCCCAAGACTGCTGTTGGCCCCGGCTAGGCGCCAAGCTACCCATCGTGCCGCCAAAATATATTGCGTTCTTCTGGAAGACCTGAAATCCCGACTCGAAAGGCTCCCAGCAAGTGTGTGCGTCGTGCCTTGCGGAGAAGTGGCTAGGGCCTTCGTGGCCAAAGCAAGAAGTTTGCCAGGATACCAAGATAGAGTGCAGATATGTGGTGGGAAAGTCCCGCATCCCTCTTCTCGGCATTGGGATAGCGGCACACATGTCGACTCGTTGCTCAACATCATAAAGACCCAGGCGGGTTTAGCGCCGTGAATCGAGGTGTGATGAGCAGGCGGCGGACGCCGGCGATGCGCACCGTGACGAGGGGTTGGTTCGAGGCGGCTTGGGCGACGTTCCGCGGGCAGCGGTCGTCGGTGGGCGGCGCGGCATCGCCCATGCCTGACGCCCGTCCGCCCATGACCCCCCCCCCCCCCCGCAGCGACCGAGGTAGCCGCCGCGCCGCCCTCGCCCTGACGTTCGCGCTCGCCCTCGGCGCCGCCGCCCCGGCCCTCGCGCAGCTGGTGAGCATCACCTCCACCCCCAACAACGGCACCCACTACGTCGCCGGCGAAGCCATCACCACCCGCCTCGACCTCCCGGCGCACCTCCACTCGGGCAACCCCCTCCTCAGCACGATGAAGCTCGACATCGGCGCCCGCCAGCGCCAAGCGGCCGGCACCACGCCCTACAGCTTCGCGCTCCCGGGCATGAACTACTCCTACACCGTCGTCGCCGACGACGTGGACACGGACGGCATCGGCATCCCGGCCAACGCCATCGTCGTATCCGGGCAGCCTTGGAGAACCGCGGGGTCGCGGTTCATCAACCTCAACAACGCCGCCCTGTCGAGCCAGGCCGCGCACAAGGTCATCGGCAGCACCGCGTACATCTCCGCCACCAACCCCTCCCCGCTCAACGAGGAAACCCTGAACGGCGCCACCGTCACGGTCGCGCTCGACGGCCTCACCTACGCGAGCGGCGTGACCGATTCCGACTTCCTGCTGGCCACGACGGTGCAGAACCTCTCCATCGCGAGCGTCGGGAGCGTCTCCAGCGGCGACACCGCGGCCACCCTCACGCTCGCCTTCACCGGCGACAGCGGCTTCGAAACCCCGGGCACCCTGGCGGTTTCCATGGTGGCCTCCGCCCACAGCGGCACCTCGGCCCTCACCACCGGCTCGGTGCCCGTCCAGCCCGCGCCCCCGCGGGCGTCCATCTCGTCCACCAGCCCCGCCGCGCTCGCGGAAGCGAACCTGAACACCGCCCAGGTCACCGTGGCGCTCGCCGACACCACCTTCACCAGCGGCGTCACGACGGCGAGCTTCGAGCTGGTCACGGACATCCCGAGCGTCTCCGTCGCGTCGGTGTCCAGCGTGTCGTCGGGCGATACGACGGCGACGCTGACGCTGGCCTTCACAGGCGGCTTCAGCGCCGTCGAGACGCTGGCCGTCAAGGTCAAGGCCGCCGCCCACACCGGCGGTGCGGACATCACCACCGGCACGGTGGCGGTCACGCCGACGCCGGGCATCGCGCTGAGCCGCGCCAGCCTGGCGCTGGAGGAGGACCCGACCGCCGGCGGCGGTGCCAACGCCAACGTGGGCATGTACACCGTCGCGCTTACGGCCAACCCGAGGACCGCCGCCGGCGGCTCCTGCGCCGTTTTCATTGAAGCCGTCAGCAACAACGCGGGCTTGATTATCGACACGGGCAGCACGCCCCAGACGAAGCGGCTGGTGTTCGACCAGAGCGACTGGAATACGCCGCAGACCATCACGGTGAGGGCGGCAAGCGACGCGGACGGAGTGGACGTGGCGGCGACCATCAGCCACAGCCGGGTGGCCAGCCTCTGCGTCGGGGACTTCTTCGGCAGGCCGAGCCTGCCCGCGCTGACGGTGGCGGTGAACGACGACGAGACGCCGACCGCCGCCATCGCGTCGCCGTCGATCCTCACCGCCGCGACGCTGAACGGCGCCGCGGTCTCGGTGTCGCTGTCGCTGACCACGTTCGCGAGCGGGGTGGGGGCGTCCAGCTTCGAGCTGGTCACCGGCGCTGCCGGGGTCTCCATCGCCTCGGCCACGGCGACCGCCGGCGGCACGAGCGCGGCGCTGACGCTCTCCCACACCGGCACCTTGGCGGCGGACGCGAAGCTGGCGGTGAAGGTGCTGGCGGCGGCCCACGCCGGCGACGCGGACCTCACCACCGGGCGGATCGACGTGCTGGTGGCGGCGGACACGGCGCCGACGTTCCCGTCGTCCACGGGTGCCGACCAGTACTTCGCGGCGGGCGCGGCCATCGCGCCGTTTCAGCTTCCGGCCACCACTGGCGGCAACGGGACCATCACGTACACCGCGACGAACCTCTTCCTAGTGCCCGGTCTGAAGTTCGACGCCTCCGGCACCGACGCCGGCGGCTGCGCGGCCGGCGACTTCCCGTCCGGCACCGCCTCCTCCTGGACCATCGCGCCGCGCACGATCTGCGGCACGCCCACCGCCCCCACTTCGGCAACTGCCAGCTTTGTTGCGGTTGACGCGGACTCGAACCGGAACCCCGGCGACCAAGACGGATACCTCATTGACATCTACGTCTACGGCGCCTCGATCGCGTCCACCAGCCCCGCGAGCCTGTCGGAAGCCAGCCTGAACGCCGCCACCGTGTCCCTGTCGCTGGCGCACACCGCCTTCGCCAGCGGCGTCACGACGGCGAGCTTCGAGCTGGTCACGGCGATTCCCGGCCTCTCCGTCTCGCAGGTGTCGGGCGTCACGACGGGCGGCGCCGCGGCCACCCTCACCCTGGCCTTCACCGGCGACTTCAGCGCCATCGAGACGCTGGCCGTCAAGGTCAAGGCCGCCGCCCACAGCCGCAGCGGCGACCTCACCACACCCGCGCTGACCATCGACCCGCAGGAGTTGGCCGACACGGTGCCGACGTTCCCGTCGTCCGCGGGTGCCGACCAGTACTTCGCGGCGGGCGCGGCCATCGCGCCGTTTCAGCTTCCGGCCGCCACTGGCGGCAACGGGACCATCACGTACACCGCGACGAACCTCTTCCTAGTGCCCGGTCTGAAGTTCGACGCCTCCGGCACGGACGCCGGCGGCTGCGCGGCCGGCGACTTCCCGCCGGGCACCGCCGCCTCCTGGGCCACCGCGCCGCGCACGATCTGCGGCACGCCCACCGCCCCCACTTCGGCAACTGCCAGCTTTGTTGCGGTTGACGCGGACTCGAACCGGAACCCCGGCGACCAAGACGGATACCTCATTGACATCTACGTCTACGGCGCCTCGATCGCGTCCACCAGCCCCGCGAGCCTGTCGGAAGCCAGCCTGAACGCCGCCACCGTGTCCCTGTCGCTGGCGCACACCGCCTTCGCCAGCGGCGTCACGACGGCGAGCTTCGAGCTGGTCACGGCGATTCCCGGCCTCTCCGTCTCGCAGGTGTCGGGCGTCACGACGGGCGGCGCCGCGGCCACCCTCACCCTGGCCTTCACCGGCGACTTCAGCGCCATCGAGACGCTGGCCGTCAAGGTCAAGGCCGCCGCCCACAGCCGCAGCGGCGACCTCACCACACCCGTCGTGGCCGTGTTTCCGGCCGGCGTGTCGGACACGGTGCCGACGTTCGGGTCGGCGACGGTTTCCACCCAGTACTTCCCCGAGGGCGCGGCCATCGCGCCGTTCCAGATTCCGGCGGCGAGCGGCGGCAACGGGGCCATCGACTACGAAGCCCCCGTCGCGAGCGGCCCCCTATCGCAAGGCCTGACGGCGGGCCTGAAGTTCGACGCCACCGGCACGGACGCCGGCGGCTGCGCGGCCGGCGACTTCCCGCCCGGCACCGCCTCCTCCTGGGCCACCGCGCCGCGCACCGTGTGCGGCACGCCGACGGGGGCCGCCTCCGCGTCCGTCATCATCTACGCGCACGACGCGGACTCGAACCGGGCGAACTCGGACCGCGCCACCCTGTCTTTCAACATTGTAGTCGTGTCCGCCAGCATATCGTCCACGACCCCCTCGCAGCTGGCCGAGGGCAATCTGAACGGCGCCACCGCCAGCGTACGGCTTTTCAACGCTTGGTTCGCCAGCGGCATCACCGCGGCGAGCTTCGAGCTGGTCACCGCGATTCCCGGCCTCTCCATCTCGCAGGTGTCCGGCGGCGGCACCAGCACGGCCACCCTCACCCTGGCCTTCACCGGCGACTTCAGCGCCTCGCAGACCCTCGCCGTCAAGGTCAAGGCCGCCGCCCACAGCCGCGCCGGCGACATCACCACCGGCACCGTCGCCGTCGCCGCGACCGACACCGAGCCGGCGTTCCCCGCCGTCGCCGACAGGAGCTTCCTCCCCGGCGTCGCCATCGCGCCGTTCCAGATTCCGGCCGCCGGCGGCAACGGCGCCGTCTCCTACGCTATCGCCGGGCTGCCGGCGGGCCTGAAGTTCGACGCCACCGGCACGGACGCCGGCGGCTGCGCGGCCGACGACTTCCCGTCCGGCACCGCCTCGTCCTGGGCCACGGCGCCGCGCACGGTCTGCGGCACGCCGGCGCGCAACGTCGTCAGCGTCGTCGTCGTCACCGGCACGGACGAGGACGGCGACATCGCCCGCCTCAGGTTCCGCGTCACGGTGGCGGGGCCGGCCGCCGCCCTCGCCACCGTCCCGGCCGCGCTCACCGAAGCCAACCTGCACGGCGCCGCCCTCACCGTGACGCTGGCGCGCACGACCTTCGAGAGCGGCGTCTCCGCGACCGGCTTCGAGCTGGCCACGGACATCCCGGGCGTCTCCATCGCCAGCGTCGCCGGCGGCGCCACCTCCACCACCCTCACGCTGGCCTTCGCCAGTGACTTCAGCGCCGTCGAGACGCTCGCCGTCAAGGTCAAGGGGACCGCCCACTCCGGCAGCGCGAACGACCTCACCGCCGGCGTAGTGACGGTCACTCCGACGCCGGGCATCGCCCTGAACCCCGCGAGCCTGGCGCTGGAGGAGGACCCGGCCGCCGGCGGCGCCGAGAACGCCAACGTCGGCGCGTACACCGTCGCGCTGACGGCGGACCCGACCACCGCGGCCGGCGGCGGCTGCGCGGTCCACGTCCTGGCCACCAGCACCGCCGCCCTCGCCATCGGCGCGGAGGCGTCGCCGCGGACGAAGCTGCTGTCGTTCGACGGGACGAACTGGAGTGCGCCGCAGACCGTCGCGGTGGCCGCGCAGCACGACGCGGACGGCGTGGACACCACGACCGCCATCAGCCACAGCCGCGCCGGCGACCCGTGCGCGGGGGGCTACTTCGGCCGGCCGAGCCTGGCGGCGCTGCCGGTGACGGTACACGACGACGAGACGCCCACCGCCGCCATCACCTCGCACGCGCTGCTCGCCGTGCTGTTCGGCTGGCCCCTCCACACCGACCGCTCCATCACGGTGACGCTGTCCGGGTCCACGTTCGCGGACGGCGTCGACGCGTCGGACTTCGAGCTGTCGCACAGCGGCACCGCGTTCTCGCTCAGCTCGGCGTCCGCGACGCCCGGCGCCGCCGCCGCGACGCTGAGGATCAGGCGCACCGGCCTGGCGTCGCAGCTCGGGAGCCTCGCCGTGAAGGTGCTGGCGTCGGCCCACGCCGGCGACACGGACCTCGACACCCCACCGATCTCCGTGGTGAACCAGGACACGGCGCCGTCGTTCGGGTCGGCGACCGTGCCCGCCCAGTACTTCCCCCCCGGCGAGGCCATCGCGCCGTTGCGGATTCCGGCGGCGAGCGGCGGCAACGGCGCGATCGCGTACACGGCCGCCGGCCTGCCGGCGGGCCTGAAGTTCGACGCCACCGGCACGGACGCGGACGGCTGCGCGGCGGCGGACTTCCCGCCCGGCACGGCCGCCTCCTGGGCCACGGCGCCGCGCACCCTGTGCGGCACGCCGACGGGAACCGCCGGCGGCACGGCGACGTTCCACGCCCGCGATTCGGACACGAACCGGGCGAGCTCGGACCGCGGCAGCCTGTCGGTCGCCGTGAACATCGTGCGCGCCGTGCTGTTCAACACCAACCCCTCGCCGCTGGCCGAAAACGGCCTGAACGGCGCCACCGTGGACCTGCGGATGCACAACGCCGCGTTCGTCGCCGGCGCCGGCGCCGCCAGCTTCGAGCTCGTCACGGCGATTCCCGGCCTCTCCATCGCCAGCGCGTCGGGCGTCACCACCGGCGGCGCCACCGCCACCCTCACGCTGGCCTTCAACGGCGACTTCGACGCCCCGCGGACGCTGGCCGTGAGGATCAAGGCCGCGGCCCACAACCGCGGCTTCGACATGGTCACCGAGGCGCTGACGGTCAACCCGCAGCCGGCGGCGGACACGGCGCCGACGTTCCCGTCGGCCACGGGCGCCGACCAGTACTTCCTGGCGGGCGCGGCCATCGCGCCGTTCCAGGTTCCCGCCGCCACTGGCGGCAACGGCGCGATCGCGTACACGGCCACGGGCCTGCCGGCGGGCCTGAAGTTCGACGCCACCGGCACGGACGCCGGCGGCTGCGCGGCCGGCGACTTCCCGCCCGGCACCGCCACTTCCTGGACCATCGCGCCGCGCACCCTGTGCGGCACGCCCACCGCCACGGGTTCGGCGACAGTCCGCGTTCTTGCGCATGACGCGGACTCGAACCGGGACTCCTCCGACCAAGCCTCGCGCAGCGTTGACATCCACGTTTACGGCGCCTCGATCGCGTCCACCAGCCCCGCGAGCCTGTCGGAAGCCAGCCTGAACGCCGCCACGGTGTCCCTGTCGCTGGCGCACACCGCCTTCGCCAGCGGCGTCACGACGGCGAGCTTCGAGCTGGTCACCGCGATTCCCGGCGTCTCCGTCTCGAGCGTGTCGGGCGTCACGACGGGCGGCGCCGCGGCCACCCTCACCCTGGCCTTCGCCGGCGACTTCAGCGCCTCCGAGACGCTGGCCGTCAAGGTCAAGGCCGCCGCCCACAGCCGCAGCGGCGACCTCACCACCGGCACGGTGACCATCGACCCGCAGGGGCTGGTGGACACGGCGCCGTCGTTCGGGTCGGCGACGGTTTCCACCAAGTACTTCCCCCGCGGCGCGGCCATCGCGCCGTTCCAGATTCCGGCGGCCACCGGCGGCAACGGGGCCATCAGCTACGCCGGCACCGACGCGCGGACGCAAGGCCTGAAGTTCGACGCCACCGGCACGGACCCGGACGGCTGCACGGCGGCGGACTTCCCGCCCGGCACCGCCGGCTCCTGGGCCACGGCGCCGCGCACGATCTGCGGCACGCCGACGGGATTCGCCGTTCTGGGCGTCGAAATCCACGCCCACGACGCGGACGCGAACCGGGCGAACTCGGACCGCGCCACGCTGTCGTTCTCGATCCGGGCCGTGGCGGCCGTCCTGTCGTCCACCTACCCCTCGCCGCTCACCGAAGCCGACCTGGACGACGCCGCGGTCGGCGTGCGGCTGGTCAACGCCGCGTTCGTCAGCGGCGTCACCGCGGCGAGCTTCGAGCTGGTCACCGCGATTCCCGGCGTGTCCGTCTCGCAGGTTTCGGGGGCGTCCAGCGGCGGCGCCGCGGCCGACCTGAAGCTGGCGTTCACCGGCGACTTCAACGCCATCCAGACCTTGGCCGTCAAGGTCAAGGCCGCCGCCCACAACCGCAGCGGCGACCTCACCACCGGCACGGTCGCGGTCGCCCCCACGGACACCGAGCCGGCCTTCCCCGCCGTCGCCGCCAGGAGCTACCCCACCAACGCCGCCATCGCGCCGTTCCAGATTCCGGCCGCCACGGGCGGCAACGGCGCCGTCTCCTACGCCGCCACCGGGCTGCCGGAGGGCCTGAAGTTCGACGCCACCGGCACGGACGCCGGCGGCTGCGCGGCCGGCGACTTCCCGTCCGGCACCGCCGGCTCCTGGGCCACGGCGCCGCGCACGATCTGCGGCACGCCCACGCGCGACGCCGAGAGCGTGGTCGTGGTCACCGGCACGGACGAGGACGGCGACGTGGCCCGCCTCATGCTGCGCATCTTCGCGGCGGCGCCGGTCGCGGCCCTCGACGGGACGGCGCCGGCGGCGCTCTCGGAAGCCAACCTGCACGGCGCCACCGCGGTCGTGGCGCTGACGCGCACCGCCTTCGCGAGCGGCGTCGGCGCGGCGAGCTTCGAACTGGTCACCGCCATTCCCGGCGTCTCGGTCTCGTCCGTCTCCACGGTGGCGGAGGGGGACACCCGGGCCACCCTGACCCTGGCCTTCACCGGCGACTTCGGCGGCACGCAGGACCTCGCCGTGAAGGTGCTGGCCGCCGCCCACCGGCACGCCGGCGACCTCACCACCGGTGCCGTGCCGGTCACCGCCAACCCGGGCGTGACGCTCAGCCGCGACAGCCTGGCGCTGAACGAGGCCCCGGGCGCGACCAACGCCAACCGCGGCGCCTACACCGCGGCGCTGGACGCGGTCCCCACCGGCTGCACGGGCGGCGTCGGCGTCGCCGTGACCAGCGACAACGCGGACGTGGCCGTGTCGCCGTCCACCCTGACGTTCACCACCGCGAACTGGAGCGCGCCGCAGACGGTCACCGTCACCGCCGCCCAGGACGACATGGACAGCAACGACGACGTCGCCACCCTGAGCCACAGCATCGCCACCGCCTGCGCCGGCGGCGGCTACCCCGCCAGCCTCGCCATCGGCAGCGTCACGGTGACGGTGGCCGACGACGAAGTGGAGGTGGCCATCACGCCCACCCCGGCGACGCTCACCGAGGCGAACCTGCACGGCGCCACGCTGGCGCTGTCGCTCACCAACGCCGCCTTCGCCGCCGGCGCGCCGGCCGCCGGCGCCGGCGCGTTCGAGCTGGTCAGCGCCATCCCCAACCTCTCCATCGCGCAGGCCTCCGGCGTCACCGCCGGCGGCGCGACGGCGACCCTGACCCTGGCCTTCACCGGCGACTTCCGCGGCCAGCCCACCCTGGCGGTGCGCGTGCCCGCCGCCAGCCGCCAGGGCGGCGGCGCGCTGACCTCGAACGCGGTCACGGTCACCGCCAACCCGGGGGTGACGGTCAGCAAGGCCAGCCTGTCGCTGGACGAGCACCCCGGCACGGCCAACGCCAACCAGGGCACGTACACCGTCGCGCCGGACAGCCCGCCGACGGGCTGCGCCGGCGGCGTCGGCGTCGCCGTGGCCAGCAGCAACGCGGACGTGGCCGTTTCGCCGTCCGCGCTGACGTTCACCGCGGGCAACTGGAACGCGGCGCAGACGGTGACGGCCACCGCCGCCCAGGACGACGACGGGGCGGACGACGCCGCCATCCTCAGCCACAGCGTCAGCACGGCCTGCGTCGGCGCCGGCTACCCCGCCGGCCTCGCCATCGGCAGCGTCTCCGTGGCGGTGGACGACGACGAGACCCCGGCGGTGGTGATCGACGCCGACCCCTCCACGGCCAACGTGGACGAAGCCGGCCCGCTGACGCTGACCGAGGGCCACGCCTCGAACGCGGCCAAGACCTACTCGGTGCGGCTGGCCACGGAGCCGACCCAAACCGTGACGGTGACGCTGACGAGCGCCGACGCGGGCGCCGTGTCCATCGACGACACCGACGGCGACAACTCCAACGGCGTGCAGAACACCCTGACCTTCACCTCCACCACCTGGGAGACGGCGCAGAGCGTCACCGCGCGGGCGGCGGACGACGACAACGCCACCAACGAGGAGTCCGTGGCCCTCGCCCACGCCGCGAGCACCGCCACGACGAGCGAGTACACCGGCGTGACGGCCAGCCTCGCCGCCGCGGTGGACGACGACGAGACCCGCGCCGTGACGCTGAGCGCCGCGACGCTGTCGGTGCCGGAGAACGGCAGCGCGACGTACACGGTCAAGCTGGCCGCGCAGCCGGTGGGCGGCAACGTGACCGTCACGATCACCGGCGCCGGCGACGGCATCACGGCCAATCCGACGACGCTGAGGTTCACGACGACGAACTGGAGCGCGGCGCAGACCGTGACGGTGAGCGCGGCGTCGGACACGAACACGGCCAACGAGGTCGTGACGCTGACGCACACGCCGACCGGGGCGGACTACGGCGGCGGCGTGGGGGTGGCGGCCGATCTGGAGGCGACGGCGGCGGACAACGACACGCCGAGCCTGCGCGTGGACCCGACCATGCTGACGGTGGCCGAGGGGAGCAGCGCCGCCTACCAGGTGCGCCTGAACACCCAGCCGAGCGCCGGCGTGACGGTGACGGTGGGCGGCGCGACCGCCGAGGTGACGGTGGACACGGACGACGACGCGACCGGCAACCAGACCACCCTGACGTTCAGCACGACGGACTGGGGCGTGAACCAGGAGGTGAAGGTGAGCGCGGCGGAGGACGACGACGGGACGGACGAGACGCTGACGCTGAGCCACACGGCGACGGGCGCGACGGAGTACGCGGGGCTGGCCGTCGGGGCGGCGCGGCCGGGCGTGGCGGTGACGGTGGACGACAACGACACGCGGGCCATCGTGATCGACACGGACCCGACGACCGCCAACGTGGTCGATCCCGGCCCGCTGGCGCTGAACGAGAAACAGACGGATCCGGCGAACGCGAAGACCTACTCGGTGCGGCTGGCGACGGAGCCGACCACGACCGTGACGGTGACGATCACCAGCGGCGACGCGGGCGCGGTGTCCATCGACGACACCGACGGCGACAGCACGAACGGCGTGCAGAACGCGCTGACGTTCACGACGACGACCTGGGATGCGGCGCAGTCGGTGACCGTCCGCGCCGTCGAGGACGACGACGGCGGCAACGAGACGCTGGACCTGACCCACGCGGCGAGCGGCGGCGACTACGACGACCTGTCGGCGACGCTCGGCGCGAAGGTGGCGGACGACGACCCGCTCAGGCTGGTCTTCGCGGCGACGGACCTGACGACCAACGGCCTGGACGAAGGCGGCAGCGCGACCTACGCGGTGAAGCTGGCGACGCAGCCGACGGGCGCCGTGGCCGTGGCGATCTCCAGCGACGACGCGGACGTGACGGTGGACGACACCGACGGCGTGACGCCGGGCGTCCAGAGTTCGCTGACCTTCGACGCGACGACGTGGAGCACGGCGCAGACGGTGACGATCCGCGCCGGGGAGGACGACGACGGCGCCGACGAGACGGTCGATCTGACCCACGACCCGAGCGGCGCGGACTACGACGGCGTGGAGAGCGCGGACCTGGAGTTCACGCTGAACGACGACGACCCCCGCGGCCTGACGCTGAGCGCCGCGACGCTGTCGGTGCCGGAGGCCGCCAGCGCGACCTACACGGTCAAGCTGGACACGCAGCCGGTGGGCGGCAACGCGACGGTGACGATCACCGGCGCCGGCGACGGCATCACGGCCAGCCCGACGACGCTGACGTTCACGGCGACGAACTGGAGCGCGGCGCAGACGGTGACGGTGCGGGCGGCGAACGACCAGAACACGGCCAACGAGGTCGTGACGCTGACGCACACGCCGACCGGGGCGGACTACGGCGGCGTGACGCCGGCGGCGCTGGCGGCGACGGCGACGGACGACGACACGCCGAGCCTGCGGGTGAGCCCGACCGTGCTGACGGTGGCCGAGGGAGGCAGCGCCGCCTACAAGGTGCGCCTGAACACGCAGCCGAGCGCCGGCGTGACGGTGACGGTGGGCGGCGCGACGGGCGCGGTGACGGTGGACACGGACGGCGACGCGACCGGCGACCAGAGCACGCTGACGTTCACCACGACGGACTGGGGCACGGACCGGGAGGTGAAGGTGAGCGCCGCCGCGGACGACGACGCGACGAACGAGATGCTGACGCTGGGCCACACGGCGATGGGCGCGACGGAGTACACCGGGCTGGCCATTGGAGCGCGGCCGGGCGTGACGGTGACGGTGGACGACGACGACGCGCCGGCCATCCTGATCGACGCCGATCCGTCCACGACCAACGTGGACGAAACCGGCCCGCTGGCGCTGAACGAGCTGTCCACGGACCCGGCGAACTCGAAGAGCTACACGGTGCGGCTGGCGACGGAGCCGACCACGGCGGTGACGGTGGAGGTCGAGAGCGGCGACCGGGCGGTGTCGGTGGACACGGACATGACGCCGCGCACGCGGACGCTGGCGTTCACGACGACGAACTGGTCGTCGCCGCAGACGGTGACGGCGACGGCGGCCGAGGACAACGACGCCTCGGACGAGAGGGTGACGATTGAGCATTCGGCGGCCGGCGGCGACTACCAGGGGGTGGAGGCGTCGCTGGTCGCCACGACGGTTGACGACGACGAGCCGAAGCTGGCGGTGGACGCCTCGGCGCTGACGGCTGCGGGGCTGGCGGAGGGCGCTTCGGGGACCTACACGGTGCGGCTGGCGACGGAGCCGACGGGGCCGGTTCGGGTGGCGGTGTCGGTCTCGGGGGGCGTGTCGGTGGACGCGGACGGGGACCAGGCCGGGAACCAGGGCTCCCTGCGCTTCGACGGGGCGGACTGGAGCGTCCCGAAGGCGGTGAGGGTTCGGGCGCTGCGGGACGACGACGCGATGGCCGGGACGGCGGTGCTGGGGCATTCGGCGTCGGGGTCGGACTACGGGGGCGTGTCCGCGCCGGCGTTCTCGTTCGAGGTGCGTGACGGGGACGCGCCGGCGCTGGCGGTCAGCGCCTCGTCGCTGGCGGTGAACGAGGGCTCCTCGGCGGCGTACTCGGTGGCCTTGGCGACGCGCCCGGTCGGGGGTCCGGTGACGGTGTCCCTGTCGAGTTCGGACGCGGCGGCGGCGACGGTCTCGCCGTCCTCGCTGACGTTCACGGCGGGGAACTGGGACCGGCCGCGGACGGTGACGGTTCTGGGGGTGGCGGACGGCTCGGCGACGGTCGCGCACGCGGCGTCCGGGGCGGACTACGACTCGGTTGCGGCGTCGGTGTCGGTTGCGGTGCGCGACTCGGGCGCGGCGGGGGTGCGGGTGGAGCCGCCGCAGTTGACGGTGCGCGAGGGCGGTTCGGGGAGCTACCGGGTGCGGCTGAACACGCAGCCGACGGCGACGACGACGGTGACGGCGACGGCGACGAGCACGGCGCTGGCGATCGACGACGACGGGACGCCGCAGTCGCGGACGCTGACGTTCACGACGGAGGACTGGGGCGTCGGGCAAGCGGTGACGGTTTCGGCGGGGGAGGACGACGGTTCGGAGGACGGGGCGTTCACGGTGACGCACGCGGTGTCGGGCTACGCCGGGGTTTCGTCGGCGCCGGCCTTGGCGGTGGCGGTGGAGGACGACGACGCGCCGGGCTTCGCGTTCGACCCGGCGGGGGGCCTGTCGCTGTCGGAGCCGGCGCCGGGGGTCGATCCGGCGGCGTCCTCGAGGAGCTACTCGGTGCGCCTGGCGACGCAGCCGACGGCGACGACGACGGTTGCGGTCACGAGCGACGACGCCGGGGTGGAGGTGGACGGGGCGCCGCGGACGCTGACGTTCGACGGGTCGAGCTGGGACGCGCCGCAGACGGTGACGGTGCGGGCGGTTGCGGACGCGGACGCGGTCAGCGAGACGGCGTCGCTGCGCCACGCGGCGTCCGGCGGGGGCTACGGCGGGGTGTCGGCGTCCCTGCCGGTTCGGGTTTTGGACGCCACCGCGCCGCCGCCGGATCCGGAGCCGCCGCCGCCGCCGCCGGTCAACCAGCCGCCGCGGGCGGTGGGTTCGCTCCCGGACCTGCGCCTGGACGTGGGGGAGTCGGCTTCGCTGCGTCTGGGCGGCCTGTTCACGGACGACGGGCCGCTGACCCACCGGGCGGAGTCGTCGGACCCGTCGGTGGCCTCGGCGCGGGTTGAGGGCAACGCCGCGCTGCGGGTGGAGGGGCTGGCGCTGGGGCTGGCGACGGTGACGGTGACGGCGACGGACCGCGGCGGCCTGAGCGCCCGGCTGAGCCTCCGGGCGTCGGTGGGGCGGGTGCTGTCGTTCGCGGCGCCCTCGGCCTCGGCGCCGGAGGGCGGGGTGCTGCGCCTGCCGCTGACCCTGAGCCGCCCGGCGGCGGCGGCGCTGTCCGTCGCCTGGGCCGCCCGGCCCGACGGGGACCCGGCCACCGCCGACGCGGACGCCGCCGACCTGGGGGCCATGAGCGGGACCGCCGCGTTCGCCGCCGGGGGGACGGAGGCGCTCGTCGAAATCCCGGTGCCGGACGACGCCGACATCGAGCCGGCCCGGGAGTTCCTGACGGTGGAGCTGGCGCCGCCGCCGGAGGGCGCGGGCTGGGCGCTGGGCCTCTCCGAGGCGCTGCTGGAGGTTCGGGAGGGGGTGTGCGACCGCTCGCCGGCGGTTCGCGACGCGCTGCGCGGGCCGCGGGCCTGCTGGGCGCCGACGCCTGCGGAGTTGGCGGGGCGGGGCTACCTGAGCCTGCACCGCAAGGGGATCGCGGCGCTGCGCCCGAAGGACCTTTTGGGGCTTTCCGGGCTGCGCGTCCTGCACCTGCACCGCAACCACCGGCTGGCCGCCCTGCCGGAGGGCCTGTTCGCCGGCCTGGGTGCGCTGGAGCGCCTGCGCCTGGACGGCAACCGGCTGGCGCGGCTGCCGGCGGGGGCCTTCGCCGGCCTGGGCCGGCTGTCGTCGCTGAACCTGGGCGGCAACCGGCTGGCGGAGCTGGCGCCCGCCCTGCTGGCGGGGACGCCGGGGCTGGTGCGCCTGGACCTGGGCGGCAACCGCATCGAATCGCTGCCGGCGGGCCTGTTCGCCGGCGTGGCGGGCCTTGCGGAACTGAACCTTTCGGGCAACCCCGGCGCCCCGTTCCCGCTGGTCGTGCGCCTGGCCCGAACGGACGCCGAGCCCTGGGCGCCCGGCCCGGCGCGGGTGGAGGCGCGGGTCGCCGAGGGCGCCCCCTTCCCGCTGTCCGCGGCGCTGCTGGCGCAGGGCGCCGAACTGTCGGCAACGCAGGCGTCCGTGCCGGCCGGCGCGACCGCCGGCCCGCCGCTCCAAGCCGCGCAAGCCGGCCCGTGGGTCGCCCGCCTGTCCCTGGCCGCCGACCCCGCCGTTCCCGAGGGCGTCTGCGGCGACGTGCAGGACGGCCTTTACCCCTGCTTCCGCGGCCTGGCCCCCCGGGCCGGCCCGCCCCTGGTCCTGTTCAAGCCGGCGCCACGGCCGACGGAGCGGCCCCCCGCCCCGGCCCTGTCGGCGGACGGCGACCGGGCGTCGCTCCCCCTGGACGGCCTCATCGGCCCCGCCGGAGCCGGCGACCGGCTGGCCTACGCAGCCCGAACCGACCGCCCGGACCTGCTCGCCGTGCGCGTCGCCGACGGCCGGCTGGTTCTGGAGGCCAACGAGGACGGCCTGGAGGGAACCGCCGTCGTCACCGTCACCGCCACCGACCCCGACGGCCCCTCCGCCTCCCTAACCCTCACCGTCACCGTCGAGTTCGCCCGGACCGGCGCCGCCCCCAGCTGGCGCCTGGAGTGGATGCGAACCCTGGGCGAGGCCAGCGAGTAGCCCAACCCCGACAGGCTTCTGGCCTGCGTATTGCACCAAGGGCCGCGCCACCATCTCCGACCCGTTTGCGCCCCGTCCAAACCGCTTTCCATGCACTCCTTAGTAATCTAAGCTGCATTCACTCTGGAAACAGGGGGGCAAGCCCGTTCTGCTGAGGCTGCTCAAACGCATCAATAAACAGTGGCGAATCTGTTTCGTTTGGGATGGCGGCGACGCCTTGGAAGTTGGAATTGTTGATTACCATTGAGAGAGAAAACATGACCATCAAACGCGAAGACTTGGACAGCGGGCGTGTGGATCTGTCGGAAGTAATTGCTGGAGGCCGCTTGCCAGCGGTGCATCCGGGCGACATTCTCCGTGACGACTTTCTGCAGCCGTTCGGGATGAGCGTTCTAGGGCTCGCCAAGGAACTGAAAGTGTCCCGGTCGCGCATCAGCGACGTTGTGCGGCGACGACGCACGGTCTCGACCGACACGGCGCTGCGTCTGGCCCGCTACTTCGGAACCACGCCGGAATTCTGGATCAACCTGCAGGCGCGCTACGACTTGGACATGGCCAGGCACAGCCTGTGGCAGCGGGTCGAGCGCGAAGTGGCGCCTCGCGCTGCGTAATTCGGATTCCTCAATTATCTGACGAGGTTTTGCTGGGAACGCCCTATGGACATGGACCTACTGATTCGCAACGCCGACTTGGCGGACGGCAGCGGCGGCCCGGTTCGCCGGGCGGACATCGCCGTTCGGGGGGGCATCGCCGCCCCCAGCTGGCGCCTGGAGTGGATGCGAACCCTGCGTGAGGCGAGCGAGTAGCCCAACCCCGACAGGCGCCTAGCTTGGGTTATGATGCCGGCCAAGGCTTCAGGCGGGACAGCAATCATGGCGGTCATCAGGCAGGACGATCTCATTGCCAGCGTCGCGGACGCCTTGCAGTACATCTCCTACTATCATCCGCCGGACTTCATTCGCGCCATGGCCGCGGCCCATGCAAAGGAGCGGTCCCCGGCGGCGCGGGCGGCGCTGCAACAAATTTTAGCCAACTCCCGGCTTTGCGCCCTAGGCAAGCGGCCCATCTGCCAAGACACCGGCATCGTCAACGTCTTTTTGGATGTGGGTATGGATCTGTCTTGGGATGCGGGGCTCAGCGTCGAGGAGATGATCAACGAAGGCGTGCGCCAAGGCTACTTGAACGCGGACAATCCCCTGCGCGGCTCCGTGCTGGCGGACCCTGACGGCGCCCGCAGCAACACCAAGGACAACACCCCGGCCGTCATCCACACCCGCATCGTCAAGGGCGACAAGCTGGACATCGAGGTGGCCGCCAAGGGCGGCGGCAGCGAGGCCAAGGCGAGGTTCGCCATGCTCAACCCCAGCGATTCGGTGGCGGACTGGATTCTCTCCGTGGTGCCCGGCATGGGCGCCGGCTGGTGCCCGCCGGGGATCTTGAGCGTTGGCGTCGGCGGCACCCCTGAGAAGGCCATGCTGCTGGCCAAGGAGGCCATGATGGCGCCCATCGACATGCATGAGCTGCAGGGCCGGAAACCCGCCAGCCGCGACGAGGCCCTGCGCTTGGAGCTGTATGAGCGGGTCAACGCCCTAGGCATCGGCGCCCAGGGCCTCGGCGGCCTGACCACGGTTTTGGACGTCAAGGTGAAAAGCTGCCCTACCCACGCCGCCAACAAGCCGGTGGCGGTGATTCCCAACTGCGTCGCCACCCGGCATCTGCACTTCACCCTGGACGGCAGCGGCCCGGCCCGCTTCGAGCCGCCGGACTTGCGGGACTGGCCGGACATCGCCTTTACATTGGGAGACGATGCGCGACGGGTGGACCTGCAGACCCTGACCCGTGCGCAGATGGCTGACTGGCGATCCGGGGACACGCTGCTGCTTTCAGGCCGGATGCTCACCGGGCGGGACGCCGCGCACAAAAAGCTGATCGACTTGCTCAACGCCGGCCAACCCTTGCCGGTGGATCTGCAGGACCGCTTCATCTACTACGTCGGCCCGGTGGATGCGGTGCGCGACGAGGCGGTGGGCCCCGCCGGCCCCACCACCGCCACCCGCATGGACAAATTTACCCGCCCCCTGCTCGAGCGCACCGGCCTGATGGGCATGATCGGCAAGGCCGAGCGCGGCCCGGAGGCCATCGCCGCCATTCGCGACCACGGCGCCACCTACCTCATCGCCGTGGGCGGCGCCGCCTATCTGGTGTCCAAGGCCATCACCAAGTCCACCCTGCTGGCCTTCCCGGAACTGGGCATGGAGGCCATATACGAATTCGAGGTCCAGGACATGCCGGTGACGGTGGCGGTGGACGCCACGGGTAGATCGGTCCACAACGAAGGGCCGAAGCGTTGGGCGCAGGCGGCGAAAAGCCGCCCTGAAACCATCCCGGCGACCCACATCTTTTCCTGACCGGCGGCGACTAAACCAATGCGCCCATTTTTCGGCTCGACCGTGCGCTCTCATGGATCTGTCACGGCGCTTCGGTGGGTGCTTGGCGTTGTGCAATACCCCGTGCCTAACCAGACCGCCGGCAAGGCCCTTGTTTTGGGCGGCAGCCGCCTGTAGGGTGATCCACCGCCTCGCAATCCGCGACCCGTAATTCAGGAGACGCTCGTGATTTCACGCCGGACATTGCTTAAGACCACAGCCGCGGCAACGCTTTTGCCCATTGTTGCGCGGGCGCAGCAAAATTGGCGCCAAGCCGCTGACCAATCACCGCTCATCTATTTGACGCCGCTTAAATCCGACGACGCGGAGAGCAGCTGCCAAGCGGAGGTCTGGTTCGCCTCCGTGGAGAGCAGCTTCTATGTGGTCAGCGATGCGGACGCTTGGCGCAGCCAGGCGATCGGCAAGGGGCTGACCAAGGCCCGCATCTGGGTGGGGGACGTAGGGACGTGGAAGGATTCCGACGGGGCCTACAGGACCCTGCCGATGGTGGAGGCCAGCGCCGGCGCGGAGACCGATGCCGCCGTTCAGAACCGGGTGCTGGAGGCCATGGGCAGCAAGTACGTGGATGAATGGGATAGCTGGGGGCCGCGCTTTCGCGACGGCTTGGCCGACGGCTCCAGGGTGATGCTGCGCTACACCCCGGCTTAGCCTTTTTGCCGCAGGGCGGCGAAACACATGCGTCAAGTTCGCAGTCGTCCCACCACAGACTCGGACCGATTGGCGCTCGTCGTTGCCCGGACAACGATCGGACTGCTGCCTTGGCGGTGCGCTCGAATTCCCGCTTGGCTGCGCCGGCCTTGTCGCAAGTGGCTGCGGCGGCTTGGCGTTCATTTCGGAGTTTGCGCACTGGCCTGGGCTGCCGCGCCGGCGCTGGCCGCCAAGGACCAGCTACCGTTGCAGCCGGAGCGCCAAGTCAGTTTCACCGTTGATGAGGCCACTTGGCTGTCCTTGGACGTCTCCCCCCAAGGCGACCAGCTGGTGCTGGAGATTTTGGGGGACCTGTACAGGCTGCCGATTGCCGGCGGCAAGGCGCGGGCCATCACCCAAGGCATGGGCTACGACAGCCAGCCCCGGTTCTCTCCGGACGGCAAGCGCATCGCCTTCGTCTCCGACCGGGACGGCGCCCTCGGCCTGTGGACGGTGGATGCGCAAGGGGGGGAGGCCGCCAAGGTGGCCGCCACCGGCGATCGGGAGGAGTTCACTTCGCCGAGTTGGTCCCCGGACGGTGGGCATTTGGTGGTGTCGAAGTTCAGCTGGGGCATCGGCGCCTATGAACTCTGGGCCTATCATCTGGACGGCGGCAAGGGTGTCCAGATCACCGAGGCGGCGCCCAATGGCAAGGACACGCCACGCGAGCAAAGGCACAACGCCCTCGGCGCCGTCTATTCCGCGGACGGGCGCTATCTCTACTACGCCACCAAATACGGCGGCTTCGGCTACAACCTACACTTTCCGCAGTGGTCGGTCGCCCGGCGGGACCTGCGGGAGAACGTCGAAGACATCATCGTCCAAGCCCAAGGCAGCGCCTTCCGGCCCTGGCTGTCGCCAGATGGCGCCAAGCTGGTGTACGCCACCCGCTTCGAGCAGAAAACCGGCCTGCGCCTGCGTGATCTGGAGACCGGCGAGGACCGTTGGCTGGCCTATCCGGTGCAGCGCGACGAACAGGAGTCCGGCTACACCAGGGATCTGTTTCCCGGCTACGCGTTCACCCCGGATGGCGAAACGCTGATCTTCACGAGCGGCGGCGGCATCCGGCGGGTGCCGGTAAGCGCGGGGACGGGCGCTGTGCCGGAGAAAGTTGTTGCACGGAGGAACGGCGTTCTGGCAAGGCAAGACGCCGTGCAGCGGGAAGGCGTTGGGGCGACGAAGGACGCTGCGCAAGCGGAAGATACCGCGAAAAAAGAAGGCGCTGCACCCAGAAACGCCGCGGAAGGAGAGGGCGCCTTTCGGAATGCGGAAATTTCGTTCTCGGCGGATGTGCAGCTGGATATCGGCCCACGTCTGTATTTTCCGTATCGCTTGGGGTTGGGCCCCGTCAGAGCGCGGCTGCTGCGGGCGCCGGCCCTGTCCCCGGATGGCGGCAAGGCGGCGTTCTCGGCCTTCGCCCAGGTGCATGTGCATGACTTCGCCAGCGGCGCCACACAAGTCGTCTCACCGCCGGACATGATGGCCTCCCATCCGGCTTGGTCGCCGGATGGCCGGGACCTCGCCTTCGTCAGTTGGCAGGCGTCTGGGGGCCACATTTGGCGTGTGCGGGCGGACGGCCGCCGTCCACGGCAATTGACGGAGCCAGCCGGCTTCTACTCGGACCCGGCCTTCTCTGCGGACGGGGAGCGCATCGTGGCGCTGCGCACCCCCGGACATGAGCGCTTGCAGCGGGAGTTTGACTACGGCCCGGCGCCGGGCGCCGATGTGGTCTGGCTGCCGGCCCGGGGCGGTCGGGCGCGGGTCATCATCCCCTCCCGAAGCTATGGCACCCCTCATTTCGGCCCGGAGCCGGACCGGGTTTATCTATACGTTTCAGCCGGCCTGTTCGCGGCCAACGGAACCAGCGGGCTGATGTCCGTGCGCTACGACGGCAGCGACCGGCGCATGCTGCTGACCGCCACCGGCCCCGGCATCTACCGGGCGGTGGATGAGGTGGGCGCCGCCGACATCCGCCTGTCCCCGGATGGCCGCCATGCCCTCATTCACCACGCCAACCAGCTCTATTTGACGCGCCTGCTGAACCGCAACCTCCGCGACCTGACCCTCAGTCTCACCGACCCCTCCCTGCCCGTCGCCCGCCTCACCGACGTGGGCGCGGATTTCTTCGGCTGGCGCAATGGCGACGAGCTGTTCTGGAGCGTTGGCAACCAACTCAAGCGCAGGTCTGTGGATGCGGTTGAATTTGATGAAGATGAGGATGGGCGGGAGGAGCGGCCTCAAGACGGGGACGAAGGAGAAGGCAAGGACGCAAGGGATGACGAAGACCATGCGGATGAACCATCTGCCGTTGCGCTCGATCAATCCCCTGATGCGCCTAGGGGTGAAGCCGCTGCTAAAGTGGGGACGGAGGCGAAAAAGGCTGACGCGGAACCCTTGCGTGATGCGCATCCTTCCGTGTACTCGCGCACCATAGAGATCTATCGGCCCCGCTATCGGCCTTCGGGCAGCGTCGCGTTGGTCGGTGCCCGCATCCATCCCATGACGACGGGAGGAGAAGCGATCGAGCCTGGGGTGGTGCTCATTGAGGGCGACCGCATCGCCGCCGTCGGACCCGCCGCCGAAGTCAACATCCCGGCGGCCGCAGCGCACATCGACGTCGAGGGGAAAGTCATCCTGCCCGGCTACGTCGATACCCACGCCCACTACAGTGTGCTGCAGCGGGTGCATGGGGGTGACAACGCCTCCTTCCTGGCCAACCTGGCCTACGGTGTCACCACTGGCTTGGACGTGCAGCCGAGCACCACGGACATCCTGGCCTACGAGGATTGGATCGACGCTGGGCTGATGCTAGGCCCGCGCGCCCTCTCCACCGGCCCCGGCATCTTCAACCACAACGAGTTCCGCTCCGAGCGCCATGCGCAAGCGGTGCTGACCCGCTACCGGGACCACTACCGGGTGCGTAACCTGAAGGCGTACATTTCCGGGAACCGCAAGCAGCGACAATGGCTGGCGGCGGCGGCCAAAAAGCTGAAGCTGATGCCCACCACCGAAGGAGCATTGGACATGCGCCTGAACATGACTCACGCCATCGACGGCTTCAGCGGCAACGAGCACAACTTCCCCGTGGTGGATTTGTATGCCGACGCCGTGCAGCTAGTGGCCCGCTCCGGCATGAGCTACACCCCCACCTTGTTGGTGACCTACGGCGGCCCTTGGGCGGAGAACTACTTCTATGCCAAGGAGTCTCCCCATGACGACCCCAAGCTGCGCCGCTTCACGCCGCTGTCCTTCTTGGCGGCCCGCACCCTGCGCCGCTTTTGGTTCCATGAGCGGGAGTACAGCTTCCCTCGAGTGGCGGCCGGGGCGGCGAAAATCATCCGCGCCGGCGGCAAGGTGGGCGTCGGCGCCCACGGTCAACTGCAAGGGCTGGGCTACCACTGGGAGATCTGGGCCTTGGCCAGCGGCGGCTGGAGCAATCAGGAGGCGCTCACCGCCGCCACCCGCATGGGCGCGGAGATCATCGGCGTGGCGGCGGACATCGGCACCCTGGAGGTCGGCAAGCTGGCGGACCTGGTGGTGTTGAACGGCGACCCCATGGACGACCTGCGCAGCACGGCGGATCTGGCCCTGGTGGTCAAGGGCGGCGAAGTGTTCGAGGCGGACACCCTGAACAAACTATGGCCGGAGCGCCAGCCCCTGCCGCCGCAATGGTGGCAACGGACAGGCCCTTGAGCACATTCCGGCGGACGCGGTTCGTGCCGTTGTGTCGGCTGTACACCCAGAAGCGTTCTAGGATGCCATTTATGAACCTATACGATGCTTGAACAGGAAGTGTTGCGTTCGTGGGTTGAATCTAGGGGTTCTTGTTGAAGCCTTCAAGAACGAATTTGGGAAATCTCCTAGATTCATCGTACAGGTTCGTAGGGGCCTCCTGGGGTAGGCGGCGTTTTACGCATGGCAGTCAACGCTCTTGCTGTTCCTGCAATGCTTTCAGGAAGGCGGCGCCGTAGCGCTTCAGCTTGGTTTCGCCTACGCCATGCACGGCCAGCATCTCATTGAGGGAGGCTGGGCGCAGGCGCACCATTTCCTTCAGCGTCGCGTCGTGGAAGATGACATAGGGCGGCACCCCGGCTTCCTTGGCCAGCTGGTGGCGCAGGTCGCGCAAGGCGTCCCACAGCCCCTGGTCTGGGGGCGCAATCTCCGCTTCCAACTTGGCTGCCGCCTTGCGCGGTCGCTTGATTTTGACATCCTGGCGCAGCCTGATGCGCTCGTCGCCGCGCAGCAGGGGGCGGGCCTTGGCCGTCAGCAGCACGGCGCCGTAGCGCTCCGCCTCGCTGCGCAGATGGCCCTGCACCATGAGCTGCCGCAAGACGGAGCGCCACTGCACCTCGGTGCGATCCACGCCGATGCCGAAGGTGCTCAACCGTTGGTGGCGGTGCTGGCGCACCTTGGCCGTGTCCTTGCCGCGCAGCACGTCGATGACGTGGCCGGCGCCGAATATCTGCCCGGTGCGGTAAACGCAGGAAAGCAGCTTTTGCGCCTCCTCGGTGCCGTCCCAAGTTTGCGGGGGCGTCAGGCAGATGTCGCAGTTGCCGCAGTCCCCCGGCAGGCTGTCGCCGAAGTATTGCAGCAGCGCCTGGCGGCGGCAACTGATGGCCTCGCACCAGCCGAGCAAGGCGTCCAGCTTGGTGCGCTCAATACGCTTGTGGCGGTCCTCGGCCTCGGATTGATCGACCATCTGCCGCAGCCGCACCACGTCCTGCAGGCCATAGATCATCCAGGCCTCGGCCGGGTCGCCGTCACGCCCGGCGCGCCCCGTCTCTTGGTAGTAGGCCTCCAGGCTTTTGGGCAGGTCCACATGGGCGACGAAGCGCACGTCCGGCTTGTCGATGCCCATGCCGAAGGCGATGGTGGCTACGATGATGACGCCGTCCTCATGCAGAAAGCGGCCTTGGTGCGCGGTGCGCTCGTGGTGCGGCAGCCCGGCATGGTAGGGCAGGGCGGTGAAGCCCTTGTCGGCCAGCAGTTGGGCGATGGCCTCCACCTTTTTTCGGGTCATGGCGTAAACGATGCCGGCCTGGCCGCGGTGCGCCTCTAGAAAGGCCAGCAACTCGGCGTTGGCGTCCATCTTGGTGCGCACGTTGTAGCGGATGTTGGGCCGGTCGAAGCCGCTGATGAACTTCTCGGCATCGTTCAACTCCAAGCGGGAGAGGATGTCCCGGCGGGTCAGGGCGTCCGCCGTGGCGGTCAGCGCCATGCGCGGCACCCCCGCAAAGCGCTCCCGCAGGATGTGCAAGCCGAGGTAGTCCTGGCGAAAGTCATGCCCCCATTGCGAGACGCAGTGCGCTTCATCAATGGCGATGATGGAAAGGGGCACAGCATCCAGAAGTGCCAGCGTGTCCTCCTGTAAAAGCCGCTCCGGGGCAAGGTAGAGAAGGTCCAGGGATTGGTTGAGGATGGCGGTCAGCACCTCCCGTTGCGCCTGATGGGTGAGGGTTGAGTTCAGGAAGGCCGCCCGCACCCCAAGCTGCTGCAACGCCGCCGTTTGGTCCTGCATCAACGCAATCAGCGGCGAAACCACCAATCCGAGTCCGGGACGAAGCATGGCCGGCAACTGGTAGCAAAGGGATTTGCCGCCGCCGGTGGGCATTAAAACTAGGGCGTCCTTGCCCCTCAGGGCTGCGTCAATGACTTCCCGCTGCCGCCCGCGAAACTCGGCGTAGCCGTAAACGGAGCGCAGCAGTTCCTGAGCACGCTGGATCATGCCGGAATTATAGGCGGGCGCGTTGCGCCGCAACCCCTCGCAATTGCGCCCGAAGCCTGGACTGTTTAGCCTTGGAATCACGATGGAGGCTCGACCGCGATCTGGTCGGACAACCGCTGCTTCGTTGCCGCTGAAGGGCTGGTGGAGGGCGAGAGGATCACGCCTTTGGCGGCGTTGCGGTGTGTGTCGGCAGCGTCCTTGGAGTTTCGATAATTTGGGGTAAGAGCATCTTGTAAGTGGCTGAAAATTTATCAGTTAGCGTTGTCGTTCCGGTGCTTGATGACGCCGGGCCGTTGCGCCGTTTGCTGTCGGTTCTGTGCGCCGCTCCGTTAGAGGTGATCGTGGTGGACGGCGGCAGCCGGGACGGCAGCGCCGAGGTCGCGGAGCAGCTCGGCGCCATCCTGTTGCGTGGCGCCCCCAGCCGGGGCGGGCAATTGGCTGCGGGGGCGCGGGCGGCGCACGGCGATCTGGTTTGGATGCTGCACGCCGATGCCCAGCCGGTGCCGGAAAACATCAAGGAAATCTTGAATCTGCCCAAGGCCGAGCCGGGCTGGGGTCGTTTCGACATACAGCTGAACGATGCGCCGCTGCTGCGGCTGGTGGCGGCGCTGATGAACCTGCGCTCCGCCCTTACCGGCATCTGCACGGGCGATCAAGGTATTTTCGTGCATCGGCATCTGCTGTGGGCCATTGGCGGCGTTCCCCGCCAGCCTTTGCTTGAGGACGTGGAATTGAGCAAGCGTCTGCGCCGCCTGACCCGCCCGCAACGACTGGAAACAGCCCTGAAAGCATCTCCCCGTCGCTGGCGGGAACGGGGCGTCGTAAAGACCATCTTGGCTATGTGGCAACTGCGCCTGCGCTACGCCTTGGGCGGGGTGCCGGAGACCCTGTATCAGATCTATTACGGCCAGCGTTTTGAACAAGGGGGCAGTCCAACAAGCGTGTCAAACCCCCATCGTGGACAAGACTGAACCGTGCTGCCTCAACCGCGCTTGTGCGTAATGGTTAAAGCGCCGGTGCCGGGCCAAGTGAAGGCCCGGCTTGCCCGCACCTTGGGTGCCGATGGGGCTTGCGCCGCCTATGAGGCGCTGGCGGAGCATGTCCTGTCCGGCCTGTCCGCCGCTTCCTTGCCGAAGGACCTTTGGGTGGCGGGGAGCATCACCCACCCCAAGATTGCCGCTTGGGCGGAACGCTATGGCTTCGGCGTTCTGGCGCAACCGGAAGGGGACTTGGGAGGGCGAATGTTGGCTGCGGTGGACGCTTGCTGCCGGGTTGGGCAGCCCGCCTTGGTGGTCGGCAGCGACCTGCCGCCATTGGACGCCGCCTATGTGGAACAGGCTGTTGCCGCCTTGGAACGGCATGAAGTGGTGCTGGGGCCGGCGGAGGATGGCGGCTATGGCCTGATCGGCCTGCGGGCGCCCGTGCCGGAACTTTTTGCAAACATCCCTTGGGGCACGTCAAGGGTGGCGGCGGACACCCGCACTAGAATCGCCCGCTTGAACCTCAAATTGGCCGAATTGCCGCCGCTTTGGGATGTGGATGACATCCACGGCTGGCGGCGCTTCCAAGCGCTTTCCTAGGGCACCGCCCCGTACGCTAGCCGCCCTTGCCGGCCTGTGCGCGCAACTCCGCAAGCTCGGCTGCTGCGCTGCGCTGCGCCTCTTGGTGGATGCGCCCGACCATGGCGCGCAGGCCGTTGCCGCGCACCGGGCTTAGGTGCTTTAGCAGGTCCAGTTCGGCGAATAGGCCCTCAATGTTGAAGGCGCGGATGGCGGCTGCGGGCCGGTCCTGAAAGGCGGCTAGGATGATGGCGATGAGGCCGCGCACGATGTGGGCGTCGCTGTCGATGGCGAAGCGCATGGCGCCGTTGTGCATCTCCACCACCAGCCAGACTTGGCTTTGGCAGCCGCGCACCAAGTTGGCTGGAGCCTTCTGCGCCTCGTCCATGTCCGGCAGTTCCTTGCCGAGGTCGATGATGAAGCGGTACTTGTCCTCCCAAGCGTCGAAGAAGGCGAAGGCCTCGCGGATGGCGTCCAGGTCCATTGCGCTGGGTTGCGGCGGCGCGGGGGCGTCAAGCAGGGCGATGCGGGTGGTCATGTGCGGCGGTGATGCGAAGAAAGGTGGGGCCGTTTCATCTGCACGGACGGACCATAGCGCTCAACCGGGCTCGCTCAGTACAGGCCGAGCGCCAACTGAGCTTCCTCGCTCATGCGCTCCCGGGACCAAGGCGGGTCGAACACCAGTTCCACTTCCACGGCCTGCACGAAGGGCACTTGCGCCACGCGGGCCTTCACTTCGTCGATGAGCACCGGTCCCATGCCGCAGCCCGCCGCGGTGAGGGTCATTTCCACCTGCACGTTGCCGCGGTCGATGCGCCGCCCGTAGATCAGC
Organism: uncultured Pseudomonadales bacterium; assembly: GCA_958296025.1. Classification (GTDB taxonomy): domain Bacteria; phylum Pseudomonadota; class Gammaproteobacteria; order Pseudomonadales; family Azotimanducaceae; genus Azophilus. Next base: position 2,090,608 of record OY282430.1, on the reverse strand, counting down.
CCAAGATCGACGATGTTGACGGGAATCTCCGGGTCATAGACGCTTTTGAGGGCGGCATCCACCTGATCCTGGGAGACTTGGCCGTCTTCCGGCGGCGTGAACGTCAAGGTTTCCGGAGTGAGGCCCAAGGCGTCCGCGTCGGCCCCGTCCAGGCGAGCCATGTTGCCGTTGAAAACGATGGTGTAGTTGTTGCCCAAGTTCTGCGTAAGGGTCACGAAGGTGCCCTCGGGCACCGTCACCGGGTCTCCGGTGGGCACCAATCGGCCCCGCACTTTGCGGCTTAAGGGAATGATTCGTCGCTGCATGGGCGTTGCCCTCTCGACTAGCGGTCAAGACCGCTGAAATGCCACGGGGTGCAGCGGGGAATGATGGACATGGTCGAGCCTTCCTTGCGGATTCCTGTTCGGCGAGATGATGCACTAGGCCTGATGCGAGGTCGTGGCAAAACGAGCTGCCGTTCTTCAATGGTTCGCCGGCGGCGAATCTGGCGCTCCGGCGTTAAGGGAGAAGCTCTCGCCGCAACCGCAGTGGGCGGCGGCGTTGGGGTTTTTGAACTTCAGGATGCTGTTCAGGCCCTCGGTGACCAAGTCCACCTCCGTGCCCCGCACCAAGGCCAGGTCGTCGCGGCGGACGTACAGGGCCAATCCATCGTCAACGGGGAAGGCTTGGTCGTCGGCGCCTGGTTCGTCTAGATGGTCCAGAGTGTACATGTAGCCGTTGCAGCCGGCCTGCTTGACGCCGAGGCGCAAGTAAGGCCGCCCGGACAGGGCCATCTGCCGGCCGATATGCCGCACCGCCGCGGTGGTGGCGGTGATGCCGGCTGGGTTGAAGGTGGCAACGCTCATTGTGCCGAGACCTCTCTTGCGCCTGCGCCTACCCTGCTGCTTTTCGCCAATAGACCATGCCGGGGCCGCCAGCGGCTGGCAGGGCGCTTTGATTGCCTTACTTTACAACCATTTCCCCTGGGAGGGAAAGTCTCGCGCCAGCGTTTGGGAGATCTGCGCTGCGTCGGGTGCAGCCGCGCCCCTCAAACAAACTCCATGGCCTTCTCGACGCCGGCGATCAGCCGCCCCACGTCGGCTTCGGAGTTGTACAGGGCGAAGGAGGCGCGGATGGTGCCGGATACGCCCAGCCGCTCCATCAGCGGCATGGCGCAGTGGTGACCGGTGCGCACCGCGACGCCCTGCTGGTCCAGCAGGGTGCCGAAGTCATGGGCGTGGCCGCCGTCGATCAGGAAGGAGATAATGGACGAGCGCTCTTGAGGGTCGCCGATGATGCGCACTCCCGGAATTTGTTTGAGGCGGCTTAGGGCCAAATGCAGCAATGCCTGCTCCCGCCGCCGCAGTTCCGGGCGGGGCAACTGGCGCAGGTAGTCCATGGCGGTGCCGAAGCCGACGGCGCCGGCGATGTTCGGTGTGCCGGCTTCGAACTTGTAGGGCAGTTGGTTGTATGTGGTGGTGTCGATGGTGACGTGCTCGATCATCTCGCCGCCGCCTTGGTAGGGGGGCATCTCCTCCAGCAGGGCGGCCTTGCCGTACAGCGCCCCGATGCCCGTGGGGCCAAAGGTCTTGTGCGCGGAGAAGGCGTAGAAGTCGCAATCCAAGCGCCGCACGTCCACATCGAGGTGCTGCACCGCTTGGGCGCCGTCGATCAGCGCCAAGGCGCCGCGGTCGTGGGCCGCTTGAATGAGCGCCTCGACCGGGTTCAGGGTGCCCAAGGCGTTGCTGACATGCGCCAAGGCCACCAGTTTGGTGCGCTGGCTGAGCTTGGCGTGGAAATCGTCTAGGTCGATCTCCCCATGCACCGTTACCCGGGCGGCAACCAGACGCGCCCCGCTGCGTTGGCAGAGCATCTGCCAAGGGACGATGTTGGAGTGGTGCTCCATCTCCGTGATGAGGACCTCGTCGCCGGGTTTGAGGCGCTCAGTGAGGCTGGCGGCCACCAAGTTGATGCTCTCGGTGGTGCCCCGGGTGAAGATGATCTCCCGGCTGTCGGCGGCGCCGAGGAGATCCTTGACCTTGGTGCGGGCGGCCTCCATGGCGGCTGTGGCCTCGTCCGCCAGACGGTGGGCGGCGCGATGCACGTTGGCGTTGTAGTGCTCGTAGTAGTGGCGAATGGCGTCGATGACGGCGTGCGGCTTCTGCGTGGTGGCGGCGTTGTCCAGATAGGTCAGGGGGGCGTCGTTGACCGTGCGGGCGAGGAGGGGGAAATCGCCGCTGATGTCGAGGTGGTTGGCCATGTCAGCCCGTGTTGGCGGCGGACAGCTGGGTGACGAAGGCCCGTGCGGCCTGCTTGGCGAAGGGGCCTTGCAGACCGCTGCGCAAAAAGCCGATGGCCAGCAGCCGTTGCGCCGCCGATGCCGTCAAGCCCCGGCTTTGCAGATAGAACAGGCCATCGTCGTCCAGCCGACCGACGGTGGCGCCATGGGCGCAACGCACGTCGTCGTTGTAGATCTCCAACTCCGGCTTGGTGTTGATCTCAGCGTTGGCGGTCAACGCCAGATTGCGGTTGGAGAGGTCGGCGTCCGCCCCGCAAGCATGGGGATGGATATGGATGCGGCCGTTGAAGGTGCAGCGGGCCTTGCCGGCCGCGAGGTTGTGCTGCTTGATGCGGCTTACCGTGTGGGGCCCCCTGTGCTCGACGACGACTTGCAGATCCAGGTGCGCCCCGGTGCCGGCCAGGGCGGCGCCTGTGCCGTTGAATTGCGCCCCGATGCCGTCCAGCGCGACACAGAGGTCAAGACGCTGAAATGCCTCGGCTAGGCTCTGATGGTTGAAGGTGAGGACGGCGTTCCTCTCCAGCTGCGCACTGAGCAGGGACCAGCCATGCGCAGCCGCCCCTAGGTCAGCGCGGGACCAGCACACCTCAGCCTCCGCCGCCAAGGAAAGCAACACCACCCGCGCTGCAAAGGAACTTAGCCCAGCACCGGCTTCCTCGATCTCCACCCGGCAACCGGCCGCCACCTCCAGCAACACGGGCGCGGCGACGCCAGGTGCGGCCGGTTGCAGGCGCAGAGGCGCATCCGGGGTCTCGACCACCTTCACCAGCCAGCCGTCGCCGGCCACCGCGCCGGCGATGCCGGCCAAGGGGTAGCGGTCCAGGCTGACCTTGAATGCCGGCGGCGTGGCCAAGGCGCTGAAGCGCCGCATACGCACCTGCTCCGGGGCATCCGCAAAGGGTGGCGCGTGGGTCTGCGGCGCATCCAGCAGCGCTTGGGTGACCTTGCGTAGTGGCGAGTACTTCCAAGTCTCCCGCGTCAGCCGGCTGTCGAGCGCACGGCGGCAGCGGGCCAAACCGGCCTCCCCAAGCCAATTGGGCGCCGGCAGCGCCGCTAGGCCGTCAGCCATGCGTAGCCTCGCTCCTCGAGGGCGTGGGCCAGCTCCTTGCCGCCGCTTTCAACGATCCGCCCGTCGGCCAGCACATGCACGAAGTCCGGCACAACATGGTTCAGCAGGCGTTGGTAGTGGGTGATCAACAGCACCCCGTTGTTGGCGCTGCGGAAGCGGTTGACCCCCGAGGCGACGGTCTGCATGGCGTCAATGTCCAGGCCGGAGTCCGTCTCGTCCAGCACCGCCAGGGTGGGCTCCAGCAGGAGCATTTGCAGAATCTCGTTGCGTTTCTTCTCCCCGCCGCTGAAGCCTTCGTTGACGCCGCGCTTGAGGAACTCCGGGTTCAGGGCCAAGCCCTCCGTCAAGGTGCGCACCCTCTGCATGAACGCCACAGGGGATTCCGGCCCTAGGCCGTTGGCCTTGCGGTGGCTGTCCTGGGCGGCCTTCAGGAACTCCATGTTGCTGACGCCGGGGATTTCCACCGGGTACTGGAAGGCCATGAACAGGCCGGCCTGAGCCCGAACTTCCGGTGCCTCCTGATCCAGCGGACGCCCCTTGAAGGAGAGGCGCCCGCTGGTCACCTCGTAGCCTGGCCGCCCCGCCAGCACGTTGGCCAAGGTGCTCTTGCCGGAGCCGTTCGGCCCCATGAGGGCATGCACCTCTCCCGCGTCCATGCGCAGCGTCAGGCCTTTGAGGATGGCTTGGCCGTCAACGCCGGCATGGAGATCATCAACCTGCAGCAGGCTCAACCGACCGCTCCTTCCAAGGACACCTCCAGCAGCTTGCCGGCCTCCACCGCAAACTCCATCGGCAGTTCCCTGAACACGTCCTTGCAGAAACCGTTGACGATCATGCTGATCGCCTTCTCCGGGTCTATGCCGCGCTGCTGGCAGAGGAACAACTGGTCGTCGCTCACCTTGGAGGTGGTGGCCTCGTGCTCCACGGTGGCCGAGGGGGACTTGTTCTCGATGTAGGGGAAGGTGTGGGCGCCGCAGGTGTCCCCTAGCAGCAGGGAGTCGCATCTGGTGTAGTTGCGGGCGCCCCGCGCCGCCGGGGAGGTGCGCACCAGACCCCGGTAGCTGTTTTGGCTGCGCCCGGCGCTGATGCCCTTGGAGATGATGGTGCTGCGCGTGTCCGGCCCCAAGTGGACCATCTTGGTGCCCGTGTCCGCCTGCTGGCGGTTGTTGGTCATCGCCACGGAGTAGAACTCCCCGACGCTGCCGGCGCCGCGCAGCACCACGCTGGGATACTTCCAGGTGATGGCGGAGCCGGTCTCCACCTGGGTCCAGGAAATCTTGGAGGCCCGGCCTAGGCAAGCGCCTCGCTTGGTGACGAAGTTGTAGATGCCGCCCTTGCCGTCCTGATCCCCCGGATACCAGTTCTGCACTGTGGAGTATTTGATTTCCGCATCGTCCAAGGCCACCAGTTCCACCACGGCAGCGTGCAGCTGGTTTTCGTCGCGCATGGGCGCCGTGCAGCCTTCCAGATAGCTGACGTAGGCGCCGGCGTCGGCGACGATCAGGGTGCGCTCGAACTGGCCGGTGTTGCGCTCGTTGATGCGAAAGTAGGTGGAAAGCTCCATCGGGCAGCGCACCCCCTTGGGCACATAGACGAAGGAGCCGTCGCTGAACACCGCACAGTTGAGGGCGGCGTAGAAGTTGTCTCGCTGCGGCACCACCGAGCCCAGATACTTTTGCACTAGATCAGGATGCTCTTGAACCGCCTCCGAAATAGGGCAGAAGATGACGCCGGCCTCCTTCAGCTTGTCCTTGAAGGTGGTGGCGATGGAGACGCTGTCGAACACCGCATCCACGGCGACGTTGCCGGCCTTGGCCACCCCGGCCAAGGCTCCCTGCTCGTGCAGGGGGATGCCGAGCTTCTCGTAGGTGCGCAGCAGTTCCGGGTCCACCTCGTCCAAGGACTTGGGACCGTCCTGCAGGCTCTTGGGCGCGGAGTAGTAGGAGATGGCCTCGAAGTCGATGGGCGGAAAATGCACATGCGCCCAGTCGGGCTGCGCCATCCCCCGCCAAATGCGGTAGGCGGCCAAGCGCCAGTCCACCATCCAGCGCGGCTCCCGCTTCTTCTCCGAGATGTAGCGCACCACGCCCTCGTCCAAGCCGGGGGGTAGGGTGTCGGCCTCCACATCCGTGGTGAAGCCGGCGCGGTATTCCTGATCGACGATGTCCAGTGGCGATTCGCGCATGGCAACCTCAAGCCCAGACTTGGGCGCAACGATAGGACCCATTGTAACTTTGACCGGAAGCAATGCCCAAGCGATGTCGCCCGCCAATCCATTCCCCGGACCCTGTTGGTGGAAACCCGGACGCCAATGGAAATTCGGACGCTGGTTGCAGAACCCCGCCGCGTCGCTGGCCGGTTGCGGCGTCGTGCGCCGGCGCCATCGAAATGGGCGGCTGTCGCCAGCGGGACGGCTGAAGGTGGGTGAGGGGGGTTCTAAGCCCCTTCGGCCAAAAACACGCAGTCGGGGCAGCCGCCGGCGGCCAAGCGGCTTTGCGCCGCCGTTCGGTCTTCCTCGATCTGGTACTGAGGCGTTGGCGAACGCCCTACGCGGTCATCGATTGACGCCTCGTTCGCCTTGGCCGGTGGGTGCCTGGCCCGCTCCTTCCAACCGTCGCCGTTCGGCCAGCGGTGGGGCAGGGCACGGATTTCGCCAGGTTCCTCCATGGTCTCCAAGGTGTTCAGCGCATCCAGCAAGATGCGTCCTTGCAAGGCTTTGTCGCCCGGCGGCCCGGCCGTGCGGCCCAGTGGGAAGTCGAGAAAAACCGCCCTGGGCGGACTGACCGACTGGGTGATCGACCAGGCGCAGGAAAGGGAGACGGTGGCGACGCCCCTGCGCTCCACCTCCCTTGCGATCAATCCGACGGACTGATGGCAGACCGGTCAGACGGGCACTAGGAGCGCCGCATCCACCTCGTCCTTGACCAAGCGCTCGGCGATGGCCGGCGCCAGCTTGTCGCGCACGAGGCGGGCGGAGTAGATGCCCCCCATGAAGGCGTAAGCGTTCGGCCCAAGTTCCCCGATGCGCCCTTGCGCCGCTAGGCTGCGCAGGATTTCCAGGGGAAAAACGCTATTGGGGTCGCGCCTGGCGTCTCCTAGGTCATAGGCGAAGTGAGTGGCCCGCAGTTCACTAACCGGCGTATCCGAGGCGATGACGCGAAAGCTGAAGTCGTCGCGGTAATGAAAGGCCACTTGGCCGGACCGGTAGATGCCGCCGGACCCCACCAGCCCTAAACGGGATTCGCTTAGGGGCTTTTTTAGCGGGGTGAATGGCGGCCGGCCTTCGTTGCGGATCCAACGGTAGGGGGGATAGCCCAGGTTGGCGTACTGCTTCTGGGTGCGGGCGATGTAATCGACCGGATCGTTGGGTTCGGACATGGCGTCATGCGGGATGGCGACTCGTTGCTAGCGTTGTGCATCATCTTGGAGGGAAGGTCAAGCGCTTTGGAATGGTTCTGAGTGATGCGCAGCCTGAAACTCGGCGCGGCCGGGGTCCGCTTGCCATGCTGTTGTGATCGGAATACATTGCAAGACCCTCTTGGCGAATCCGGGCAAGGCCATCCGACATGAATGACGAGCATCATTCCGAGGCCGCTAGGCGCCGGGTCGCCCAGCACGAGGCGTTGCTTGCCTGGGTGTTGCGCGTCCTGTACTAGGACATCGCCGCTATGCAAGCGTCCGTGGCGGCCCAAGGCGGCGGCGGCGGGGCGGCGTTGGGGAGATTGTGCGGATTGGCTTGAGTCGTTCCGCGTCATTGAAGGAGAACAGCGATGGTCTATCATCTGACCCATGACATGCTGGCCCGGCAGAACGGGGAGGACAGCGCCCGGGCGCGCTTCGTTCTGGCGCTGAAGCGGCAGGTCGCCGGTCCCCTGCGCTCCGGCAACGGGCTGGCCTACCGGACCGAAGGCGTGCCGGCCTTTGCGGCCGCCCAGGGCGCGGCGCCGGCCAATCGCGCCGAAGCGCTGGAAGCCTTTTCCATGTCCCGCTTCTGGCGCTATTGGTCGGCCATTAACCGCAGTTCCCAGGAACTGATGTGGACCGCTGTGGCCGAACCCATCTATCGGGATCAGGTGCGCTTGGAGGCCGAGGCGCAACGGCGCATGGTGGCGCCGACGCGCAAGGGCGGCCTGCATCTGGACCCGGACTTCGAGCCGGACCCGGCCTACACTGGCGTTGGCATCCACTTGCAGCCGCACAGCTATGTCCCTGAGGACCCCCAGGGCCGGGATGTGCTGGCCGGTGCCTACTACGAGATGGGCGGGCGCCTGTATTCCATGGGGCAGGGCATTGGGGCTCGGGAATCCAAGGCCGGCAGCGTGCTGGACTTCCTGGCCGAGGATCGGCCCGGTTGGATGCCCAAGCGGGTGCTGGACATGGGCTGTTCCGCTGGAGGCGCCTCGGTGGTTTATGCCGAGGAGTTTCCTGAGGCGGAGGTCCACGCCATCGACTTGGGGTCCTCCATGCTGCGCTACGCCTTCGCCCGGGCCGAATGCCTAGGCCATCCGGTCCATTTCCATCAGATGGACGCTACCCGCACCTCGTTTCCCGACGGGCGCTTCGACTTGGTGGTTTCCCACAACCTGCTGCACGAAATCTCCAGCGATGGCCGCCGGGCGGTGGCCCGGGAGAGCCGGCGCCTGCTCGCTCCGGGGGGCATTGTGGTGCATCAGGACATCGACCTGCTGTTCGCCCACAAGACGCCGTGGCAGCAGGCGGAGCGGGCTTGGGATCGGTACCACAACCACGAACTGTTCTGGTTGGATTACGCGGAGTGCGATTTCGGGAAGGAACTCGCCGAGGCGGGCTTTATCCCGGAGCGGGTGCGCACGGCCAAGGTCCGCAGAAGCGCAGGGCCGGGAAAATGGCAGATATTCGTGGCCGACGATTGATTGCCCTTGCGCAGAACGCGAGGGTGAAGCACCGCCGAACGCTAGAGTTCCGCAAGAATTGGTGGGTTGAACGGCTAGGATGGCGCCGTTGTCAGGCGGCGTAGGCCAATTGACCGGCCAACTGCGCATCCACGATGGATTGCGCCGCCTCCAGGCAGGCACCGCAGTTGTTGCCGACACCTAGGGCTTCAATGAGTTGATGGATGTCCGTCGCTCCGTTGTCGGCGGCTTGGCGGATGTCCGTGTCGGTGACGGCTTGGCACAGGCAAATGTACATGCGGGGAATTCTAAATGATAGGCATTTTTAATTGCAACAAAAATTTCGTTGCCGCTTCAATTTTCTTCCGATAGGAATTTTCATTTATAAAACAATAAGTTACGCTTGACACATGGCGTCATTTGGCGCATCATCAAAACTCATCACCAGCCATCGCTAAGGAGCCAGCCATGCAGCCCATGCAAACCGAAGTCATCGTCCACCTCAACCGGGTGCTCAAGAACGAACTCACCGCCATCAATCAATACTTCCTGCACGCCAAGATGTTTGCGGATTGGGGCATCCACCGCTTGGCGGAGAAGGAGCGTGAGGGGTCCGTTGACGAGATGAAGCATGCCGACGCCCTGATGGAGCGCATCCTGTTCCTGGAGGGCTTGCCCAACCTGCAGGATCTCGGCCGCCTGCGCATCGGCCAGCACACCGAAGAGATGTTGCAGTGCGATCTGGCCTTGGAGATGGAGGCCATGCCCACGCTGCGCGACGCCATCGCCTACTGCGAGGGCTGCGGAGACTACGTCTCTCGCCAGTTGTTCCGCAGCATTTTGGATTCCGAGGAGGAGCATGTGGATTGGCTGGAGACCCAGCTGGGCCTGATCGACAAGGTGGGCATCGAGAACTATATTCAGTCCCACATGCACTAGGGCCTGTTAACACTATCTGAGCGGTCTCTGCCGAGAGCCGTTTTTTCGTCCAGCAAGGCGGCGCGAGCGTGGTGTGGCCGAGTCACGTAAGCGAGCGCCAACGCGGCCGGCGGAAAAACGGGCTCGGCCCTTCGGGCCGGGTCGGAAACGAGGTGCCTGGACCCAAGGAGTCACCGGTCCGTGCCGTCCGGGCGCTTGATGCGCCTAGAGAGCGCAGGGTCTCGATGTGTGCGGCGCCCTTCGGCGCAACGATGCGGGCTGTTTCCCGGAAATCCGGCCATCAATTGGAACTTTCGGCGAAATCCCGGGCTTCGTTGAAGTTGCGGAAGGCGTCCTCTTGGCCGGGAAAATCCGCTTCGGCGGCGTTGAGGGTTTCCAGCCAGCCTTTGGCGTCGCGGTGGCCGGCGGCCAAGTGGCGCTGCAAATGTGCGTCAACATCGCGGCGCAGCAAGCAGTGCAGGTAGTGGCGTCGTTGGCCCACCCGTGAGAAGGCGGCGGGGATAGGGTCGGAAGATGCAGCGCCGACGGCGACAGCTAGGCGCTCAACCAGATCCGCTGGGATCAGGGGCGCATCTCCGGGGCACACCACCGCCCAGGGCGTGGTGCATTTGCTGAGCGCCGCGGCGACTCCAGCCAGCGGGCCTTGATGGTCCGGCAACTGATCCTCCACCACCGGCGCCAAGCGCCGGTAGGCGTCCAGATTACGGTTGGCGCTGATGAGGATCCCATCGACCTGCGGCCGCAGCCGGCGCACCACTTGGGCAATCAAGGTTTCCCCCCGCCAGCGCAGCAAAGGCTTGTCGGCGCCCTGCAGGCGCCTTCCGCGTCCGCCGCAGAGGACGATTCCGGTGACGCCCGTCTTCGGCTGGGAATCGATGCCCGGTGCTTCCATCACGTCCAGAACGGCCTCATCCGCGCCCACTGTCGGCGTTGGAACGGATTTGGCCGGCATCCTTGCAAAAAGGCCGCTTCTCAAGGCGTCCCTTGTGGCGCAGAGACCGGGCTCCGCTCAGCCGTCGATCTTGACGCCGCGGCGGATCAGTTCGTGGCGCACGATTCGCCACTCGCCGTCGATGCGCCTCAGGTCGGACTTATAGGTGGCCCAGAGGGTCAGGGTGGCGCCTTCGCGTTCCTTGAGATAGTGCAGGGCCTGCACGTCGGTGCGCGCCCTGGCCCGGTCCCCATCCACCGTGGCCAGCTGCGGCCCCAGCATGTGCTGGGTGGGGCCGTACTGCTCCATGGCGGCTTTGACGAAGTCGAGCCAAGCGTCCGCCCCATGCACCGTTTGCTCGCCGAAACCCACCACCTTGACGTCGTCGGCGAAGCAGGAGCGGTACAGATCGAAGTCCCGATCATCGACGCCGGCGGCGTACTTCAACATCACGTCCTGCAGGGCGATGCGGTCCGCTGTGCGTTGGTCCGACACGGCGGGCGGTCAGCTGGCCGCCGAATAGCCCATGATGGCCTTAACCTCCAGGAACTCCTCAAAGCCGTGAACGCCCCACTCGCGGCCGTTCCCGGACTGCTTGTAGCCGCCAAAGGGCGCCTTGTTATCGACCGAGGCGCCATTCAAATGGACGTTGCCCGTGCGCATGCGCCGGGCCAGAGCCTTTGCCCGCTCCCGGTCCCCGGAGGAGATGTAGCCGGAAAGGCCATAGACGGTGTCGTTGGCGATGCGCACAGCGTCCTCATCGTCCCGGTAGCCGATCAGGGAAAGCACCGGGCCGAAGATCTCCTCCCGGGCAATGGTCATGTCGTTGGTCACATGGGAGAACACCGTGGGCTTGACGTAGTAGCCTTGGTTCAGTCCGTCAGGACGGCCTGGGCCGCCGGTCTCCAACTTGGCGCCTTCGGCGATGCCCTTTTCGATCAAGCCCTGAATCTTGTTGAACTGAGCTTCGGAAACCACCGGGCCGATGGTGGTGCCTTTGGCCTTGGGGTCTCCCACCTTCAGGTTGTCGGCGGCGGCCTTGGCGATGGCGGCGGCTTCGTCCATGCGTTCCCTGGGCACCAACATCCTTGTGGGCGCGTTGCAGGACTGGCCGGAGTTCATGCACAGGCCGAACAGGTCCCGGGCGATGGCCTGTTGGAAGTCGGCGTCGTCCAGGATGATGTTGGCGGACTTGCCACCCAGCTCCTGGGCCACTCGCTTGACCGTGGGTGCGGCGTTCCTGGCCACTTCGACACCGGCCCGGGTGGAGCCGGTGAAGGACATCATGTCGATGTCCGGATGGGAGGATAGCGCCACGCCGACCGTGGGGCCGTCCCCGTTCACCAGGTTGAACACGCCCGGCGGCACGCCGGCCTCATCCATCACCTCGGCGAACAGGATGGCGTTGAAGGGCGCCACCTCGGATGGCTTCAGCACCATGGTGCAGCCGGCCGCCAAGGCCGGGGCCACCTTGCAGGTGATCTGGTTGATCGGCCAGTTCCAAGGGGTGATGAAGCCGCACACGCCGGCCGGCTCCTTGATGATGTGGGAGGTGCCGATGTCCTCCTCGAATGGGTAGTTCTTGAGCACTTCCAAGATGGTTATGAAATGGCCGAGGCCGGCCGGCGCTTGGGCCGCCCTGGCCAACGGCATGGGGGCGCCCATCTCCTCGCTGATGACCGCCGCCACCTCGCCCATGCGGGCGCTGTAGGTGGCGATGATGCGCTCCAGCAGGGCCACCCGCTCATCCCGGCTACTTTGTGCGTAGGTCTCGAAAGCGGCCTTGGCGGCGGTCACCGCCTTGTCCACATCGGCCGGCCCGCCCAGCGCGATGACGTCGATGACCTCCTCGGTGGCCGGATTGATGACCTCGAGGGTCGTGCCGGTGGAGGGCTGCACCCACTCACCGTCGATGTAGAACTTCTGTCGATTGCCCATGGCGTTTCCTCCGTTCGTTAGGCGCGGGATGCCGCGCCGAAGTTCTTGGTCGTTTGGGTCTGCTTATCCCAAATTCATGCTTTGCGAGATGACGGCGAACCCTTCGGTGGCCGCCAGCCGCTTGCCGACCACGGCTTGGTACTCCTCGGACGCATACCAAGCCTTGGCGGCTTGTGCGGATTCGAACTTCAGGACCACGGTTTGCGGGCCTGGGGGTGCGCCTTCGATGGTTTCGGCGGCGACGTCAAAAATCACCAACTCGCCTCCGTGGGCTTGGATGGTGGGACCGGCGCCGCCCTGATATTCCTTGTACAGAGCGGGATCGTTCACCTTGTACTGGGCGATGAAATAGCCTGCCATGGGTTTATCCTCGTTGCGGTTTTGGGGTTCTTGGGGTGTTTGGCGGCAGCACCGAGGCGCTGCCGCCAATGTCCTTGGCCTATTTGCTGACTTGGGGTTCGCCCTCGCCGGAGAGTTCCGGCAGGCCGGCGTGCCCCAAGTACATCTTGCCAATCTCGGCATACAGCGGATGGGCCACCCAGCGGTGCGTGGCGCAGCCGTGCGCGTCGCGCAGCTTGCGCTCCAGGGGGCAGTCCATGCGCAGGCTGGTCGTGCCGGCCGCGTTGTGGACACTATCGACCACATGCATGGCCACATTGGCCGCATGGGTGCAGGCCAAGCGGGCCAGCTTGGTGGTCTCCGGCCCCGGGGTGGGGGCGCCGGCGGCAAGCTCCGCCGCCACGTCCTCCATGGTTTCCATCAGGAAGGCCCGGGCCGCGCGTAGATTGGCTTCCCCTTCGCCCACACGATAGTGGGCGATGGGCTTGTCCTTCAACGCGGAGGCGGAGAGCAGGGGGATCTTGTCTTGGGCGATGTCGGCGAAGGCGTCCAAGGCACCCCGGGCCACGCCGAGGGCCACGGCCGCCTTGTTGAAGGAAAGCCGCAAGGCCACGGGGATGCGGAAGACCGGATTGTCGTAGTGGGCCGGCAGGCTGAAGAGCTCCACCCGCGCCAGATGCTCCGGCACCCTCGCGCCATTCGCCAACACGTCGTGGCTACCGGAGCCGCGCAAACCGGCCATGTGCCAAGTGTCCACGATTTCCCATTCGCTGCGGTGCAGGAACCACATGCGGATGACGGGGTTGCCGTCTTCGCCCGTTATGGGTTCGCCTTCTTCAATGATGGGTGCCGCCATGAAGCACCATTCGGCGTTGTGGCAGCCGCTTTGGAAGGTGACTTGGCCGGAGACTAGGTAGCTGCCGTCCTTCTGCTTGACGGCGAAGGAAGGCTTGGTGCCTGGACCGCCGCCGCCGCACATGATGATGCGGGGGTTTTCGACATAGACCGTGCGGGCGATGTCCGGGTCCATGCCGCCGGCGGCGATGGCGTTGATCTCGGAGCCGATCATGAGGTTCCAACCCACCGAGCCGTCGATGGCGGCGACAGCTTCGAGCACCTCGATGGTTTCCCGCACGTTGGCGTTCTCGCCGCCGAGTTCGTGGGGCAGGGTGAAGCGGTACAGTCCTTCGTCGATCAGTGTTTTGGCGGTTTCCGTCGGCAGGTGGCGAACCTGCTGCGCTTCGTCGCCGCCTTCACGGATGGCGTCCTTCAACCGATGCACCCGTTGCAGCAGCGTTTCCGTAAAGGCCGGCGCCGTCGTTCCCGAAAACGCGGCCCGCTGAGTCGCTTCCGCCATATGCTTTCCCCCTTCCACTATTGTTTATTGTTGAGGCCATCAAGCATAGCGGCTGATTGCCGGAATGAGAAGTCAAAATCCGGCGGCGAGCCCTTCCTTGCGGTGGTCAGAGCCGCCAATGTAGCCGTCCTCGGTCTTCAAAATGAGCTGGGCGCCGCCGAAAACTGGGGTATGCGGCTCACAGCGGACGCGGTGGCCGCGGGCCGCCAGATCTTCCGCCACATCCGCTCTGAAGCCCGCCTCCAAGCCGACGCTGAAGTCCGGGTAAACGTGCCAGCGGGGGGCGTCGCTGGCGGTTTGCGGGTTCTGCCCATGGTCGAAGATGCGTCGCACCATCTGCACATGGCCTTGATGCTGCATGTGCCCTCCCATGACGCCGAAACTCAGGCGCGGCGCTCCGCTGTTGGTGACGAAGCCGGGGATGATGGTGTGGAAGGGCCGCTTGCCGGGGCCGACTTGGTTGGGATGGCCCGGCGTCAGCACGAAGCCGTTCCCGCGGTTCTGCATGGCGATGCCAGTGCCGGGAATGACGATGCCGGAACCGAAACCGGTGTAGTTGGACTGAATCATGGACACCATCAGGCCCGAGGCGTCGGCGGTGGTGAGATAAACGGTGTCCCGGCTGGTCGGCAGGGCGGCGGGGGGCAGGGCGGCGGCATGCGCGCCGATGCCGGCCGCCGCCTGCGCCAAGGACGCCTCGTCCAACAGTTGCGCCGGGGCGAGGCGCATGGCGGCGGGGTCGGCGATGTGGTCGAAGGCGGCCTTGACGGCGATTTTCATCGCCTCGATTTCCAGATGCACGGCGGCGGCGGAATCCACGGGCGGCACCTCCCTGTGGCGAAGAATGCCTAGGGCGATCAGGGCGGCGAGGCCCTGTCCGTTCGGCGGCAACTCGTGCAGGGTGAGGTCCCGGTAGTTTTGGCCGAGGGGCTCCACCCAATCGGCTTGATGGTTTTCCAGGTCCGCCCCGGTTAGAGCGGCGCCCGCTCGCCCGGCGGCGGCGGCGATCTTCTCCGCCAAGGCGCCTCGGTAGAAGGACTCGCCTTGGGTTGCGGCGATGTCGCACAGGGCCTCGGCCAGTTCAGGCCGCCGAAAACGCTGGCCTGGGCTGGGGGCGGGCAGGAAGTGGGCGGCGAAATCCGGAAATTTGGCGTAGTGCCGTTCGGCGAGCCGCCACAGGCGGGCGCTGATCGGTCCCACCTGAAAGCCGTTCTCCGCATAGTCGATGGCCGCCTCGAACAACCGGGCGAAGGGCAGGTGGCCAAACCGCTGCGACAGGGCCACCCAGCCGCTGACCGCGCCGGGCACGGTGACTGCGTCCCAACCGGTCAGCGGCATGGCCTTGCGTCCGGCGAAGCGTTCCGGCGTCCAGCCGGCCGGGGCGCGGCCCGATGCGTTCAAGCCCACCAGCCGGGCACCATCCCAAAGCAGGGCGAAGGCATCCCCGCCGACGCCGTTGTTGACCGGCTCCACCACCGTCAGGGTGATGGCCGCCGCCAAGGCGGCGTCCACCGCATTGCCGCCGCTGCGCATGGCGTCCAACCCCGCCTGCACCGCCAACGGCTGCGACGTCGCCACCAGGTTGGCTGCGCATACCGGCGAGCGGTTGGACGGATAGGGCTGGTCGAAGTTGATCATGGGCGACTCGCTTGCCGGAGGTTGCGGGGTTGGCAGGCAAGGCGTTTCGACCGTTTCCATAAAATCAACAAGCCGCCTTGGCGTACGCATAAGCCGCGGTTGCCGCCGTCCGCGACCTGTATGGTGCGAACGAATTTCCTCGCATGTCAAGCCTGCCAGTGCGCACCGGCCTTGCTGACCTTGGCTTAAGGGTTGAGTGGCCTGGGGCGATTGGCCATACTGACCCGGCAATGCGCAGTTGGGGGAATCGCCATGTCCGTGGGCGGGTCGGTTCAGTGGTCCACTAGATTCGGCTTCCTGATGGCCTCCATTGGCTTCGCCGTGGGCCTCGGCAACATCTGGCGCTTTCCCTACGTCACCGGGGAGAACGGCGGCGGCGCCTTTGTGGCCGTCTATGTGGCCTGCGTGGTCGGCATCGCCCTGCCCATCCTGATGGCGGAGCTTTTGCTTGGCCGGCGCGGGCGGCTGAACCCCTTCGGCGCCATGGCGGCGGTGGCGACGGCGGAAGGGGCAAGCCGGCGCTGGGGCTGGGTGGGCGGTCTCAACCTGCTGGCCGCCTTTTTGATTGAGGGGCTGTACTGCGTGGTGGCCGGCTGGGTGCTGCACTATCTTTACCAAGCCGTTTCGGTGGGCTTTGCAGGGGTCGATGGGGCGGTTGCCGTCGTCCACTTCGAGGCGTTGCTGGCTGACGCGCCCAGCTTGGCGTTCTGGACCTTCCTGAGCCTCGGCCTGACCACTTGGATCATCCACGCCGGAGTGCGCAAGGGCATTGAGCGGGCGGTCAATGTGTTGATGCCGCTGCTGTTCGGCTTGCTGCTGCTGCTGGCGGCGCACAACCTGCTTGTTGGCGGCTTCGTGGAAACCTTGCACTATCTGTTCGCGCCGGACCTCAGCAAGGTCAGTGGCCCCATGCTGCTGGCTGCGGTGGGGCAGGCGTTCTTCTCCATCGGCATCGCCATGGCCGGAATGATGGCGTTCGCCGCCTACTTGCCCAAGGAGACGTCCATCGGCCGCAGCGCCTTGGCCATCGTCTGCATGGACACCTTGGTGGCGCTGCTGGCCGGCCTCGTCATCTTTCCCGTGGTGTTCAACTTCGGCCTGGACCCCGCTGCCGGGGAGGGCCTGATCTTCGAGACCTTACCCGTCGCCTTCGCGCAGATGGCCGGTGGGCGCCTCGTCGGCATCCTCTTTTTCCTGTTGTTGGCGGTGGCGGCGATCACTTCAATGGTCGGCCTGCAGGAGCCGGTGACCGCTTGGCTGACGCAAAGCCGCGGTCACTCCAGGCGCACCGCCGCCTTGCTGTCGGGTGTGGCGGTGGGCGCCCTCAGCCTGATCGCCAATTTGGCGCACAACCATTGGGCCGATGCGCGGCTGTTCGGCGTGGGTCTGGTTCAGGCGCTCGATGACCTGCCCAACGAGATCATGCTGCCTCTCGGCGGCCTGCTGATCGCCGTCTTCGTCGGCTGGTTCGTCAAGCCGGCCACGGCTGAGCAGGAATTGGCGTTGACCTCGCCAGCTTGGTTTCGCGCTTGGCATGGGCTGCTGCGCTACTTGGCGCCAGCGGCGGTCTTGCTGATCCTGGCGGTTGGGATATTCGGATAGGGGCGCCGCCCATTCAGCGCATCAGGTTTGTGGTCGCGCCGAGGCGGTTGGATGATGCAAGGTGGCGCTATGGTGTCAAGCGTTTTGCATTGCTAGGCCGAATCGGTGCGCTGATGCTTAAGACTGGCGGCGGTTCGGCTATCACGTTGGAATCCGTCGGCGCAGATACATTTTGATCCAATAGGCGGACAGGACGCCGATCAACACGTTGGCCAGGGCGGCGGCGACGAACACGCCTTGGTGCCCGAACAGCCGGTCGCCGAGCAGGGCTAGGGGCGCATAGATGACGGCCATGCGGCTTAAGGAAAGGACGAGAGCGGGCATGGGTTTGCCCAAGGCGGTGAAGGTGGTGCTGGCGATCATGCCGACGCCGAGCAGACCGTAGCTGAAGGGCACCAGCAGCAGATAGGCATAGGCGGCGTCGCTGACCGCGGTGTCCTCCATGATGGCGCCGACGAGGAAACGGCCGCAGAAGGCCAGAATGAGGCAGACGACCAAGCTGTACGCCACGGAGAAGCGATAAGCCAGCCGATGCGCCTCCAGCACTCGCCGGTATTGGCCGGCGCCCCAGTTCTGGCCGACGAACGGCCCGGTGCTGGAGGCCAGCGCCATCAGCAGCATGGTGGCTAGGGATTCGATGCGTGAGGCGATGCCAAAGCCGGCCACCACGGCGTGGCTGTGGTTGGCCAATATGGCCACCGTGATGGCTAGGGAAGCCGGTCCGATCAGGTTGGTCATGGCGCTGGGCACGCCGATGGCCAGCACTTCGCGCCATGACTGCCACAGTTCTCTGGGCCGAGGCAGCCGGAACTCCAGCAGATGCATTCGGTGCAGCGCCGCCAGCGCCACTAGGAGGATGGCCGCCCTTGAGCCGACGAAGGCCCAGGCCGCGCCGGGCAACCCCAAGCCATCCATGAGGCCCGGCACCCCAAAAATGAGGGGCGGCGCCAAGACCACCTGCAGGCCGGCGCTGCCGGCCATGATGAAGCCGGGCAGCTTGGCGGCGCCGAGGGCGCGCATCATCATGGTTGCCACCATGGGCACGGTGAACAGCGGCAACCCGCCGATCCAGACGCGCATATACGCCGTAATCAACGGCTGCACGGTGTCATCGGCGCCCAAGGCGCGGAACACCCGCTCCTGAAAGCCCAGCATGGCGGCGACCAGGACCGCCACCAGCAGCAAGGCCAGCAGCAGGGCATGGGTGGCAAGGCGGCGCACCAGGCGCCGCTCACCGCGCCCGACCATGCGGGCTATGATGGAGGCGCTGCCGACGCCGATGCCCATGGACAGGGTGGCCAAACCCATGATCACTGGAAAGGTGAAACTCACCGCCGCCAGTTCCAAGCTGCCCACCCAGCCGATGTAGATGGTGTCCATCATCGACGCCACGAACATCGATGAGATGCCCAAGAACATGGGAATGGTCAGGTTGACCAAGTGCCGGCCAGTGGCGCCCTTGACAAGGCGGGCTTCATCCATGCCGCAGACCCTTTGCGGAATCTGGCGTCACGCCCTGTGCGCCCCGCCTTCTCGGGCTTGGCGCACTCGCCCTGTGGTTTCTGCCGCGAGGCGACGCCTCAGGCCGACGAGCGTATGGGAGGCCGTCTGGAATGCGGTTCATTGGCTTGGGTTATTTGCGGTGAGCAACAGGCTGGTTCGCAAGTATTTCATCACAGTGAGGGCGGCTTGGCGAAACCGAAGTATTGGCTATACTGGCCGGCAACCCCAC
The DNA here is from genome assembly GCA_958296025.1 of uncultured Pseudomonadales bacterium. Taxonomy (GTDB): domain Bacteria; phylum Pseudomonadota; class Gammaproteobacteria; order Pseudomonadales; family Azotimanducaceae; genus Azophilus. The sequence goes on along the minus strand of OY282430.1, from coordinate 2,071,914 downwards.
GATGGTGAGCGAGGCCCGTTCAGATGCGCAAAGTCCTATCCCTTTTCCTGCCGATCTGCTTAGTGCTGGCGGTGCCGGCTACCGCAGCCAGCGGCCTGTATTTTGGCGTGGACCTCGGCGTTGCCATGGCCGAGAACGTCGAATCCACCCGCATCAATATGGGCATTCCCACCAATTGTGATCAATGGCTGGGCAGAGCCACCCTGAACGACGGCACCAGCGTGCCCCTGCCGCTGGAGCAGTGTCAGCCCCGGGAACTGCCGGCCAGCCCCAATAGCTTCGACTTGGACGCCGGGTGGCTGTTTGGCGTCAACGCCGGCTACGCCTTCGGCAATTGGCGCCTGGAGGCGGAGTGGTTCCACCGTCGGCATAGCGGCGAGCACCTGCCGTTGGTGGTCCCCGGTGACTCCAAGCAGGTCGAGTTCACCGAACGCAGCGAGGAAATCGACGAGATGCGCGGCAACAACCTCTTCGCCAACCTGCACTATGATGTCGGCGGCCTCGATTCGGCCAAGCTGACACCCTTCGTCGGCGTTGGCTTGGGGCTGATGCGCACCGAGATGGACTATAGGGGCGTCTCCATCCGAAACAGCGACCCGCAGGCGCTGCTCAGCCTAGGCCGCAACCCTAACGCGGCGGGCTTAACCTCGAGGGCGGATGAGAAGATGAAGGACAACCTGTTCGGCTTTCAGTTCATCGCCGGGCTGGATTACGCCTTGAGCGAGCGTCGAGCGCTGACGGTCAAGTTCCGCTACGCCAATGTCTTTGATGACTTCGGCGACCACGACAACGAGTGGAAGCCTTTGCGTGACCACGAATCCACCGTCGCCCCCGGCGGCGCTCCCGTCCGCTACGGCATCAACGCCGAGGATTTGGGCTTTTGGACGCTGTCGGTGGGCCTGAAGTTCTTTGCCAATTAATCATTTGAACGGCCCTGCATTGGATGGATTGATCCTGCCCAGGGTCTCGCCAACGCGCCGACTGGATTGAACGGCAATCGCATTCGAAGGAGGCCACCATGCCGTTGCAAATGAACCGGGAAGTCTTCATCACCTGCGCCGTGACCGGGTCCGGCGCCACCCAGAACCGCAGCCACCATGTGCCCCGCTCCCCGGAGGCCATCGCCGCTAGCGCCATCGACGCCGCCAAGGCCGGCGCCGCCGTCGTCCACTGCCATGTGCGGGATCCGGTCAGCGGCGCTCCGGCCCGTGCTCCGGCCTTGTACCGGGAGCTGACCGAGCGCATCCGCGCCTCCGCCACGGACGTCGTGCTGAACCTCACCACCGGCATGGGCGGGGACCTCATTCTTGGTCCGGTGGAGCAGCCCCTGCCGCTGGGCAACCAGACCGACATGGCCGGCGCCAGCGAGCGGATGCAGCCGGTGGCGGAGTGCCGTCCGGAGATCTGCACCCTGGACTGCGGCACCATGAACTTCAACGAGGCGGACTACGTCATGACCAACGCTCCCGGCATGTTGCGGGCCATGGGTGGCATGATGACGGAATTGGGGGTGCAGGCGGAGATCGAGGCCTTCGACACCGGCCATCTGTGGTTCGCCCAGCAGTTGGTGGCGGAAGGGGTGCTCAAACCGCCGGTCTTGGCACAGCTGTGCATGGGTGTGCCTTGGGGGGCGCCGGATGACCTCAACACCTTGCTGGCGATGGTCAACAACGTGCCGCAAGGCTGGGTTTGGTCCGCCTTCAGCCTGGGCGCCAACCAGATGCCCTATGTGGCCGCCACCGTGCTGGCTGGCGGTAACGTACGGGTGGGCTTGGAGGACAACCTCTACTTGGCCAAGGGCCAGTTGGCCACCAATGCGCAGCTGGTGGAGCGGGCGGTGCGGATCGTCGAAAGCCTGGGCGCCAAGGTGCTGGGGCCGGAAGAGGTGCGTACACGTTTGGGGCTGGTCAAGCGCGACCCGGCATGAAGGCGGCGATCATCGGCGCCGGCGTCATCGGCGGCGGCTGGGCGGCGCGCTTCCTGATGCACGGCTGGGACGTGGCCCTGTTTGACCCCTCTGCGGGTGCTCGCGCCCGGTCGCTGCGGGTCGTTGACGCCGCCCGCCGCCGCCTGCCGCAGCTCTATGCGGAACCCCTGCCCGAGGAGGGTCGCTTGAGCCAAGCTGAGAGCTTGGCGGAAGCTGTCGTCGCCGCCGACTGGGTTCAGGAAAGCGTCCCGGAGGACTTGAGCCAAAAGCGCCGCCTCTACGCCGGCATCCCGCCCGACCTGCCCGACCACACGCCCATCGCTTCCTCCACCTCCGGCTTCAAACCCTCCGTTCTTGCGCAAGGTTCGGCCCATGCCCGGCGCCTGCTGGTTTGCCATCCATTCAATCCGGTCTATCTGCTGCCCTTGGTGGAGGTCGTGCCGTCCGAGCACACCTTGCGCCACATCGCGGAAAGGGCCGTGGAGGTGCTGGAGTCTCTGGGCATGCATCCGCTCAGGGTCAGGCGGGAGATCGACGCCCACATTGCTGACCGCCTGCTGGAGGCGGTCTGGCGGGAGGCGCTGTGGCTGGTGCGCGACGGCGTCGCCACCACTAGCGAGATCGATGCGGCCATCCGCTATGGATTCGGCCCCCGCTGGGCGCAGATGGGCCTGTTCGAGAACTACCGCATCGCCGGCGGCGATGCCGGCATGAGGCACTTCCTAGCCCAGTTCGGTCCCGCACTCAAATGGCCTTGGAGCCATCTTACCGATGTGCCGGACCTGACTGACGACCTCATTGAGGAAATCGCCCGCCAATCCGACGAACAGGCCGCCGGCGCCTCGGTGTCCGCCTTGGAAGAACGTCGGGACGCCAACTTGGTGGCGATTTTCCGGGCGTTGAAGAGCCGCAACCAAGGCGTCGGCGAGCTGCTGAACCGCATGGACGCACGGCTGGGCGGTCAGGCCGTGGCCAACTGACTTGCCGTGCGCACTTCCCAGTAGGCGGATGGGGGCCTGATCGCCAACAGCCGCCGCACCTCCGCAATAGGTAGCCGCAACAACGCATCCCAGTCCTGGGCCGGCAGCCAGCTGGCGTGGCGGCCCCCTTGATACGCCTGCCATAGGGCGCGAAACACGCCAAGACCGAGGGTGCGGCTGAGCCGCCAAGCCGCGGCGAGGGTGATGATGCCGATGCCGCGGTTGCGCGTCTGCACATAGGTAAAGGCCAGCAGGCAGGCTTCACCGAAGGGGTCGCGCCCGTATTGGGTGAGGGTGTGCCAGAGATCGTGCTGGTCGCGCATGCGTTCGCCGTACCAGCGCAAGTTGGGGTCGCTGTAGGCGTAGGCTTGCATGTCAGCGTCCATGCTGGCGTCCACCAAGCCCTCAGCGGAAAGGGATTCGCCATAGACGAATTCAAAGTAGGTGTGGCCAAGGCTGCCGGCCGGCAGCGCCGCCAAGGCGTCACGGTCGCGCAGGGTGTGCAGCAGGCTGGGTTTCTCCGCCAGCGCCCGGCGGCCGAAGGCCGTGCCTTGGAAGCGGCGCAAGCCCTTGCGCAGGGATGGCCCCGCCATAGCGCGGATGACCTCGAAAACCCGGGGCGTGTCCTCCGGGTCCGCAATCAGCTTGCGCAATGCGGCGAGCGCCACGAGCGGCCGCATCCGGCCATCGTCGGCTGGGGCGTCTGCGCGGGCATCCTGTGACATCCTGTTCCTCCACCTGTTCCGCTGTGCCGATGAGTATAACGCGCAATGGGAATGGGTTAGTCACCGTCTCCGGCTGCGACCCTAGTGGGTCAGTATGGATCCCTTGGCTTTTGACTTTCGGGCCGCGCCGCAGCCGCCGCCTACGCGGTGTCGGGGCCTGGGCCTGCCGCCCGGCCGCCTCCTTGATTGAGCCGCCCGACGATGTCCGCGGCCTCTTCGGCATCAACCACCATAATCAGCCTGTTCTTGTACCGCTTCAGCACTTGCCCGAGCTCATCCGCCGGCACTTGGGGTTCGGGAATGCCCCAAGGCCCGACACCTTGGCCAGCCTCGGCGCCAAGGCCCTCGCCCCGCTCATCCCCGACCGAAATAATGGCGTAATACACCGAACTTCTCCTAATGAGGCAATGGTCCTAGCCCCCAGTTTGCACCTGGAGGGTTTCCCGAAACTCTAGGTCAACTTGTTGAAATAAAAGAAATTTCATAGGGATAAATCGGCTGGTTGCAATGTCCGGGCTAGGTCAGCGAGAGGGTGACGGGACCGCGCAGTCGGTTCATTTACGCCATTTTTCCCATGCCATTCTTCCATGATCAAGAGTGTACCTAGGAAGAGCTTAACACTCCATAGGTCGCGACATTTGACCATTGCCTGCCATCAGCCGGTCATCTGGTCCATTCAATGTCTCTCGGCTCTGGGGTGTGCTGAAATCAAGGATATCAGCGCGATGGCGGCGCAAAGAGCCGGAAATCCAAGTCTTGTTTGTGCATTCAAGCCCCCCTCTACACGATCCTGTCCCCGTATCCTCGATAGAAGAGCGGGTGGGCTAAGGTTGGCTATGGTCTTGCGGTTCAATCATCCGCCCCCGCGAACTCTTGGTACTCCCGCAGGGCCTCCGGGTTGGCCAGCGCCGAGATGTTCGCCACCGGACGTCCGTGGATGAGGTCGCGCACGGCCAGCTCCGCGGTCTTGCCGCTTAGGGTTCGGGGGATGTCGGTGACGGCGATGATCTTTTTCGGCACATGGCGGGGGGAGGCGCCGTTGCGGATGCTCTGCTTGATGCGCCGTGCGAGGTCGGCGTCCAAGACCGTGCCGGGGCGCAGCGTCACGAACAGGATGACGCGCATGTCGCCATCCTGCTCTTGGCCCACGCAGATGGCGTCCAGGATCTCTTCAATGCGCTCCACTTGGCGGTAGATTTCCGCCGTGCCGATGCGCACGCCGCCGGGATTGAGCACCGCGTCGCTGCGTCCGTGAATGATGTAACCGCTGCGCTCGGTAAGCTCGGCAAAATCCCCCTGCGCCCAGACGCCGGGGAATTTGTCGAAGTAGGCGTTGCGGAACTTGGCGCTGTCCGGGTCCCTCCAAAAGCCGATGGGGCAGGAGGGGAAGGGCCGGGTGCAGACCAACTCGCCTTTTGCGCCGACGGCCACGGGCGCACCGTCTTCACGCCAAACCGCAACCGCCATGCCGAGGCCCTTGCATTGCAGCTCCCCGGCGTAAACCGGCAGGTTCGGATTGCCGAGGATGAAGCAGGAAATCAGGTCAGTGCCGCCGGTCATGGAGACGAGGTGAACGTCCTCCTTGATGGCTCGGTAAACGTAGTGGAAGCTCTCATCGGAAAGGGGGGCACCGGTGGACAGCAGCATCCGCAGGCGGTCGAGCCGGTGGCTTTCCTTGGGCGCGAAGCCGGACTTGGCCAAGCCGCGCAGATAGGCGGGGCTGGTGCCGAACGCCGTCACCCCCTCGCGCTGCGCCATGTCCCAGAGGGTGCGCGGGCCTGGATGAAAGGGCGAACCCTCGTAAAGCACCACCGTGCAGCCGGTGGCCAAGGCGCTGACCAGCCAGTTCCACATCATCCAGCCGCAGGTGGTGAAGAAGAACAGCCGGTCCGAACGGCACAGGCCGGTATGCAGGCGGTGCTCCTTGGCATGCTGCAGCAGGGTGCCGCCAACGCCGTGGACGATGCACTTGGGCTTGCCGGTGGTGCCGGAGGAATAGAGGATGTAGAGGGGATGGTTGAAGTCAACTTGCGCAAAGCGAGCGCTTGGCCCGTTCAGCAGTTCGTTGAAGATTAGGCCATCCGTCTTTGCGCCCAGAAAGGGAACCCAGATCAGCTGTTCTATGGAGGGCGTTTCCTCCGTCACGCGCCGCACCTTGGCGCGAATGTCGATGGCCTTGCCGGCGTAGCGGTAGCCGTCGCAAGCGAACAGGACCTTGGGCTCGATCTGCCCGAAGCGGTCCAGGGCCCCTTGGGTGCCGAAATCCGGTGAGCAGGAAGACCAGACGCCGCCTAGGGTGGCCGTGGCGAGCATGGCGATGACCGTTTCGATAGTGTTGGGCAGCCAACCGGCCACTCGGTCGCCTGGGCCGATGCCCAAGGCTTGCAGCCGCCCCGCCAAGGCTACGGATTGCCGATGCAGCTCGGCGTAGCTGATCTCCCTGCGCCCCCCCGATTCGCTGATGCTGACGAGGGCCGCCTGTTCGTCCCGGAAGCGCAGCAGGTTCTCGGCGAAGTTGAGCTGCGCCCCCGGAAACCAGCAGGCACCCGGGAAAAGGTCCAGATTGCGCACCGAAACCTCGGCCGGGCGGCTGGCCTGAATGTCGGCAAAGCGCCAGATCTCCGACCAGAAGGTGCCGGGGTCGGTGATGGACCAGTGATGCAGGGCCTCGTAGGTGGGGAACGCTTGGCCAGTGGCCGCGGCCGCTTGGCGGGCGAAGCGCGTCATGTTGGACTGCGCCACTGCTTCGGCAGTGGGTTGCCAAAGCGGCCGCATGGACAGCGCCCCCGCCCTCAGCTTCCTGGCACCGCCCTCACAGGGAGGCGCAGGCATGGCCGCCGTCCACCACCAGGATGGCGCCGGTCATGTAGGAAGAGGCGTTGGAGGCCAAGAGCAGCAGCGGGCCGTCCAGATCCGCAAACGCCCCGTAGCGGCGCATGGGAATGCCCTTGACGAACTGGGCCGAATGTTCGCCTTCCAGCAGCAGGCGGCTGACGTCGGTGAGGACGTAGCCGGGCGCTAAGGCATTGACGCGGATGTTGTGCTTGGCGGCCTCTAAGGCCATCACCTCAGTCATGCGGCTAAGCGCCGCCTTGGAGACGGCGTAGGGGAATTGGCCTTTGATGGTGCGTCGGTCGGTGATGGAGGAGATGTTGATGATGTTGCCGGCGGCCTGACCGTTGCGCAGCACCCGGTCGGTGTAGAGCTTGGCGGCCAGCCAGGCACCCTTCAAGTTGGTGTTCAGCACATAGTCCCAATCCGCTTCGTCGATCATCGCGTAGGTCTTGGCCCCGGCTTCGACCCCGGCGTTGTTGATGAGCACGTCGATGGGCCCGAAGGCCGCCTCCGCCGCCTGCAGAAAGTCTTGGATGCTGGCCGCCTCGGTGACGTCCAAGGGTGATCCGAAGGCGCTGCCGCCGGCGGCCTGGATTTCCGCCACCCGCTGCTCAATCCGCTGCAGCCGCCGGGCGCCCAAGGACAGCTGCGCCCCGGCGTTGGCCAACATCCCGGCGAAGTGATGACCGAGGCCCGAGGAGGAGCCGGTGACGACGATGTGCTTGCCAGCGACGTCAAATAGGTTCATGTCCGAAGCAATTTCCCGCCGCGCTTGCGGCGCCCCTGGGGTCCACCGGCAGGGCGTTCATGGCAGCTTGCCGGACAGGACATTAGGGAGGCGCCACCGGGCGGACGAATTGGCCGAAGCCATCCTCCACCAGGACGCTTTCACCGTCCCATACCTGACGCCCGCGCACGAAGGTGGCGGTGACCTGACCGGCCATCTGCCGGCCATGGTAGGGGCTCCACTCCGTTGCTCCTTCGGAGCGCCCTTCGTCGTAAATGGCGGGTTCGGGCTTCAGGATGGCGAAGTCCGCGTCGCTGCCCACGGCGATGACGCCCTTCCTAGGATGGAGGCAAAAATGCCGGGCGACGTTTTCGGCCAGCAGCTTGGCCACCACCTCAATGCCCAAGCGCCGTTCGACGCAGCCCTTGTGGAAGGCCGGCAGCAAGGTCTGCAGGCCCGGCATCCCGGAGGCGTTGGTCAAAAACTCGTTCTTCGACTTGCGATCGATGCTCCAGGCCACATGGTCGGAGGAGACGAAGTCCACATGGCCCTTCGCCACCCGTCGCCAAAGCCGCTCCCGCTCCGGCAGGGGGCGTATGGGCGGCCCCTGCTTGATCTTGGCGCCGAGTTCCGCCATGTCCTCCTCGGAGAAGAACAAATACTGCACGCAGGTCTCGATGCTGGCTTGGTAGCCCAAGGCTTTGAAGGATTCGCAGATCTCGAAGCCGCGGTCCAGGGAGCAATGCACCACATGGGCGCGGCAGCCGCTGGACACGCCGAGTTCATAGACCTCGTTGATGGCCAGCGTCTCCGAAATGGGCGGACGGGTTTCACCGTAGGTCTTGTAGGAGTTGCGTCCGGCGGCGTTGGCCAAGTCGATCTCGTGGTCGATCACCTCTTGGTTTTCGTTGTGGACGCCGCAGGCGAGGCCGGTGGGCGCGATGATGCGGAAGGCCTGCAGCATGTCGTAGGGGGCGATGCGGGCGAAGCGGGTGGGGCTGGTCTCGTAGGTGGACACCTTGAAGGCGCAGGCGCCGGCCTCGATCATGGGCAGGATTTCATCCATGCCGCCGGTCTTGGCGATCGTGGCGTACAGGGCGACATCGACGCAGGCGTCCCGTTCAACAACCGCCACCTTCTCTTCAAACAAAGCCCGGCTGATCACGGGCTGCGGGTCGTCGTAGGGCATATCGACCATGGTGGTCACGCCGCCGGCCGCCGCCGCCCGGCTGGCTAGCCCGATGCCCTCCCGATCGGCTTGGCTGCCGGTATGCACCTGGCCGTCCAGGATGCCGGGCAGCACCCATTGGTTGCCGGCGTCAAACAGCTTGCCGCCATAGCCGGCAGACCCATCTTGGATGGCGGCGATGCGCTCCCCGGAAACGATCACCAAGCCGTCCTTCAGCACCCCCGTCGGGGTAACGATGTCGCCGCGAATGGCGAATTCCTGATCGCGCATCGATCGATTCCAACCCTTGTCCGCGCAAGCGCCTACCCTAGCACATCGCGCGGCGCCCATCTTATTCGGGTTGTGGCGGCGGTTGCGCCCCCTTACAATGCCGTCCGCCAGCCGGTTCGGAGTGTAGCTCAGCTTGGTAGAGCACTACGTTCGGGACGTAGGGGCCGGAGGTTCAAATCCTCTCACTCCGACCAATTCCCTCTTGCCGCCATGCCGAGGTCCTAGCGGGCTCAACGTCTTTGGCTGAAAAACAGGCCCCATTGGTTCCACCAGAACGCCGCCAACAGGCTTGGCGATGCGCCTCAGGCCATGCGCGCCTGGGCGAACTCGGTCAGGCGGTGCAGGGCATCCCGGTAGGCGTTGGCCGGCAGGGTCTGCAAGCAGGCCAAGGCTTGGCGGCTGTGGCGCAGGGCGGCGTTGCGGGTGTAGTCCATGGCGCCGCTGGCATGGACCGCCTTGCGCACCTTGTCCAGCTTGGCGGTGGAGCGGGTGATGAGGCTTTCGCGCACCAGGTCGGCTTGGGCGGGGGCGCCGTTGGCCAGGGTGAAGATCAACGGCAGGGTCAGCTTGCCCTCCGCTAGGTCGTCGCCGACGTTCTTGCCCATGGCGGCGGAGTTGCCGGCATAGTCCAGCCAGTCATCGACCAGCTGATAGGCCAGACCGAACTCCAAGCCAAAGGTCTGCAACGCCTGCACTTGGTCGGCGCCGCCTCCGGCCAGCACGGCGCCGGTGTGGGCGGCGGCTTGGAAGAGCAACGCCGTCTTGCAGCGGATCACCTCCAGGTAGCGGCTTTCGTTGATGTTCAGGTTGCCAATGTCCGAAAACTGCATGACTTCGCCTTGGGCGATCAGGTTGGTGGCGTCCGCCAGGATGGCCAGAACCTCTGGGTTGCCGAGTTCGATCATCAGTTGGAAGGAGCGGGAATAAAGAAAGTCCCCCACCAGCACCGAGGGAGCGTTGCCCCAAAGATGGTTGGCGGTGACCCGGCTGCGGCGCAGTTTGGAGCCGTCCACCACGTCGTCATGCAGCAGGGTGGCGGTGTGCAGGTACTCGATGATGGCGGCTAGGACAACGTGGCGGTCGCCGCGGTAGTTGCAGCAACGGGCGGCGAACAGCACCAGCGCCGGGCGCAGCCGCTTGCCGCCGGCCCCGATGATGTAGCGGCCGATCTCCTCGACCAGCTCCACGCGGGACTTCAATTGCCCGGCGATTAGGTTGTTGACCGCGGCGAAGTCGTCTTCAATGAGCGCTAGGATGGACTTCAGCGGATCGGTCTTCGTCCTGACCGAGGGCGCCGCCCGTTCCTCTTCGGCGGCGGGGGCCTCCAAGGAGGAGGGTGGCGAGGTGGGCAGCGGCATCTGCTGCCCTGCGGCATGCCTCATTGTATTTCCTGGTTTTGGCCTCTAGAATACGCGGCCTTTCGCGGCCGGTTCCAGTCGGCCTATTCTAACCATGCACTCGGCATGAGCGGAGCAGGAAAATGTTTGCGGTTTTTGTTAGCGGCGGCAAGCAGCACCGCGTCACGGAGGGCGAAACACTTAAGCTGGAGCGGCTTAAGGCCGCGCCGGGCGATGAGGTGGTGTTCGAGCAGGTGCTGCTGATCGGCGACGATGGCGGTGTTCGCATCGGCCAACCCTTGGTGGAGGGCGGTCGGGTCAAGGCGGAAGTGGTGAACCACGTTCGGGACAGGAAGATACGGGTCATCAAGTTCAAGCGGCGCAAGGGCTACCTACGTCGTCAGGGGCATCGTCAGTGGCGCACGGAAGTCCGCGTCACGGGCATTGGGGCGGCTTGAGCGCCACTCGGCGCCAGCTTTGGCGAATCAGACAGCGGAGACGGTTTCATGGCGCACAAGAAGGCGGGGGGCAGCACCCGCAACGGGCGGGACTCGCAATCCAAGCGTTTGGGCGTGAAGAAGTTCGGCGGCCAAGTGGTGCGCGCCGGCAACATCATCGTGCGGCAGCGGGGCAGCCGCTTTCATGCCGGGCAGAACGTCGGCTGCGGGCGGGACTACACCCTGTTCGCCACCGCCGACGGGCGTGTGCAGTTTCAGCAGAAGGGCAAGCAAAGGCGCAAGTACGTCGCCGTCGTCACCGAGGGCTGAGCCCTTGCCGCAGTTCCCGCACGGGCGGGGCTTCCCATGCAGTTCATCGATGAAGCCAAGGTTCAGGTCCGCGCCGGCAAGGGCGGGGGCGGCGCCCTGAGCTTTCGCCGTGAGAAGTACGTCGCTAAGGGCGGTCCCGATGGTGGCGACGGCGGCGTCGGCGGCGATGTTTTGCTGATCGCCGACGCCACCCTCAACACCTTGGTCGATTTCCGCTTTCGGCCCCGCTATCAGGCCGGGGACGGTCAAGCGGGGGGGCCCCGCAACAAGACTGGCGCCCGGGGGGAGGACTGCCGCATCCGGGTTCCCGTGGGCACCACCGTTGCTGATCTCGGCATCGCCGAAGTCCTTGGCGACCTAGCTGCGCCTCGTCAATGCCTGTTGGTGGCCCGGGGCGGAAGGCGCGGCTTGGGCAACGCCCGTTTCAAGTCCTCGACCAACCAGGCGCCCCGCAAAACCACTGCTGGCGAGTTGGGCGAGGAACGGTCGCTGTCCCTGCAACTGCGCTTGCTGGCCGATGTCGGCCTGCTTGGCCTGCCCAACGCCGGCAAATCCACCCTGCTGTCGAAGGTGTCGGCGGCGCGGCCCAAGATCGCCGACTATCCCTTCACCACCTTGACGCCCAATCTGGGGGTGGTGCGGGTGGCGACGGATGCCAGTTTCGTTATGGCGGACATTCCTGGCCTCATCGCCGGCGCCGCTCGAGGGGCCGGCCTTGGCGTGCAGTTTCTGCGCCATCTGTCCCGCACCCGTCTGCTGCTGCATCTCGTCGATGCCCGCCCGGCGGACGGGTCGGACCCAGTTGTCAACGCCGCCGCCGTTGAAGCGGAGGTCAGGGACTACAGCACGGCGCTGGCGCGGCGGCCAATCTGGCTGGTGCTAAGCAAAACCGACCTGTTGGATGGGGATGGCCTAAGTCGATTGCTGCGGCGCATGGGCGGTGCCTTTTCGGGCCGGCGGGTCTTGGCGACCTCAGCGTTAGCCGGTGCCGGTCTCAACGCCTTGACCCGGCAGGTCATGGCGGCGCTCGCCGCGTTCCGCGAACTGCTAGCTGGAGATGCGGCCGTTCGTCAGCAGGAAACGGCCTTGGCCCAGCAAATTCTTGAGGAGGTTTCCGCCAACGCCTTGGCGAAGGCCCAGCACTGGACCGGAGGTTTGCTGTGAGCCATGCCGTGCAAGAGGCGGAACGGAGCGCTCGGACCAAGGTTGCCGCGGCGCAGCGGGTGGTCATCAAGATCGGCAGTTCCCTGCTGATCGACCCGAATGCCCAGGTTTCCCACGCCAACATCAAGCGATGGTGCAGCGAAATCGTCGTCCAGCTCGACCGGGGACGCCAAGCGCTATTGGTGTCCTCCGGCGCCATGGCCGAGGGGGCCGCCCGTTTGGGCTGGCGCCTGCCGCCGACGGACCTGCCCAATTTGCAAGCAGCCGCAGCAGTCGGTCAGATGGGCTTGGTGGGCGCTTATGAGACGGCCTTCGCCGCCCGTGGCCGGCGCACGGCGCTGGTGCTGCTGACCCACGAGGACATGGCCGACCGGCAGCGCTACCTGAACGCCCGCTCCACCTTGACCCGCCTGCTTGATCTGGGTGTCGTGCCGGTCATCAACGAGAATGACACCGTGGCCACCGATGAGATCCGCTTCGGCGACAATGACACCTTGGCGGCTTTGGTGACTGGTCTGCTGTCCGCCGAAGCGCTGATCCTGCTCACCGACGTGGACGGGATCCACAGCGGCGACCCGCGCTTGGACGCCGGCGCGGAGCGGATCGGCTACGCGCAAGCCGGCGATTCGGCTTTGGACAGGGGTGCCGGCCCCGGCGGGAAGTTGGGCCGCGGCGGCATGCTGACCAAGCTGGGCGCCGCCCGCACCGCCGCCCGCGCCGGTGCCCACACCATCATTGCCGATGGTCGCCAACCCAATGTTTTGCAAAGCATTTTCAACGGCGAACGGATCGGCACCTGCTTGGCGGCGGATGTGGTGCCGCTGGTGGCGCGTAAGCGTTGGATTGCCGGGCAGGCCCGCGCCAAGGGCGAATTGGTGTTGGACGCCGGCGCCGTCGAAGCGCTGCGCGAACGGAGGGTCAGCTTGCTGCCGGTGGGGGTGGTCGCGGTGCGCGGTGATTTTCGCCGTGGCGAAGTGGTGCGCTGCGTTACCGAACAGGGGGAGCCGGTGGCCCAAGGCTTGGTGAACTACGCCAGCGCCGAGGTTGCCAAGATCAGGGGCGTCACCAGCGGCGAGATTGGCAAGCGCCTAGGCTATGTGGTGGAGCCGGAACTGATGCACCGCGACAATTTGGTGGTGATTTAGCCGGGGACGTCTGGCTGCGGGCACGGCTGGCGACGCGCCAAAGGCCCTGTTTCGTTGCCGGCTGCAACGAGACCTTTGCCGCTGCCGGAAGTCGAGTTTGGCGCTGACCGCCGACGCAAGGTAGGACACTAGCGCACCGCGCCAGGGCTCAGGGTTCGGCTTGCATGGCCCGGATGCCGGCGCTTAAGCGGGATTTGTGCCGCGCCGCCTTGTTCTTGTGCAGGATGCCCTTGGTCGCGCTGCGATCGATGACGGGAATGGCCTGCTGCAAGGCTTCCTCGGCGGCCTGCGCGTCACGGCTGCGGGTGGCGGCCTGAACCTTCTTGATGTAGGTGCGCACCTTGGACTTCAGGCTGGCGTTATGCCGCCGCCGGGTCTCTGCCTGGCGGGCGCGTTTGCGTGATTGTGGGTTGTTGGCCAATGGCGTTCCTCTAAGCCCCGCACTGCGAAGGCGCGGTAATATGCTGCCGAGGATGGTCCATGTCAAGCGATAAAAGCGCCTCCGTGGCGGCCCAAGGTGCCGTGGTCAGCAGCATGACGCTGCTTTCTCGCCTCTCCGGCTTCGCCCGGGACCTGATGCTCTCCCACTTTTTGGGCGCCACCGGCACAGCCGATGCCTTTCTGGTGGCCTTCCGCATCCCCAATTTTTTTCGCCGCCTGTTTGCGGAAGGCGCCTTCAACCAAGCCTTCGTGCCCATGCTGGCCCGCTACAAGGCGCTTGGGCCGGTGGAACTCAAGGGCTTTATCGCGGTGGTCGGCGGCAACCTTTCCTGTGTGCTGATTCTGTTCATCACCCTCGGAGTCCTGTTCTCCGGGGCACTGGCGACAGCCTTTGCGCCGGGTTTTTGGCGCTATCCGGCGAAACTGGAGCTCACTGCGGAATTGCTGCGGGTCACCTTCCCCTATCTCGGCTTCATCTCCCTGACCGCCTTCGCCGGCGCCATCCTCAACACCCACGGGCGCTACGCCGCGCCGGCCTTCACGCCGGTGCTGCTGAACGTCAGCCTGATGCTGGCCATGGCTTTCGCCGCCGCCACTGGCGGCCACATGACCTTTGCCCTGGCTTGGGGGGTATTGGCCGCCGGCGCCGTGCAGTTGCTCTTTCAGGCACCGATCGTTGGCCGGCTTGGGCTGTTGACTTGGCCGCGCCTAAGCACTCGACATGAAGGCGCCCGGGAGTTGGGCCGATTGCTGATCCCGGCGGTGCTGGCGTCCTCCGCCGGGCAGCTGAACGCCTTGGTGGACGTCATCCTGGCCTCCACCCTCATCACCGGTAGCATCGCTTGGCTCTACTACGCGGACCGTCTGCTGGAGTTGCCCATCGGTTTGGTTGCCGTGGCGCTGGGCACGGTGCTGCTGCCCAACCTCTCCAAGCTGGCCGGGCAGGGCGATGCCGCGGCCTTTGCCAAGGCGTTGGACTGGGGCTTGCGCTCGGGGTTGTTGGCGGGGCTGCCGGCGGCCGTGGCGCTGGGCGTGCTGGCGCTGCCCCTGGTGGCGACCATCTTCCTACACGGCGAAATGACTGCGTTGGATGCGTCCATGGTGGCCTTGGCCCTGCGCGCCTTCGCCTGTGGCGCCTTGCCCCTTGTTCTGGTCAAGGTGCTGGCGCCGGCCTTCTTCGCCCACAAGAACACCCGTACGCCGTTGCGGTTTGCGCTGATCGCCATCGCCACCAACTTGGTCCTCAACCTGTCGATGTTCTGGTGGTTCGGCCATGTCGGGCTGGCCTTGGCCACGGCCTTGGCCGGCTGGGTGCATTTCTGGCTGCTGTGGCGGGGGGTGGGCGGTGCCGGCTATTACCAGGCAACGCCCTTGTTGGCCCGTACCTTTTGGCGGGCGCTGGCCGCGGCCGGATTGATGGGTGCCGTGCTGGCGGCGGCGACGCCCGACGCCGCCTATTGGCTGTCGGCATCGATGTCGACGCGGGTCGCTTGGCTGGCCGGTTTGGTGCTCACTGGCGGGCTGATCTACCTCGCCGGCCTGTGGGTTGGCGGCTTGCGCCCGGCGGAACTTCAGCATCGAGCGTAAATGGGCGTCATGGGACTCCGGCCAATGACCGGGGCGTGGCTATGCACTCGGCGAGCCGGCGTTATTTCGCTGCAGCGCAGCGAACGGAGGCGAGGCGGGATGGCGCTGACAAGCCCTGACCGTATAATCGGGGCATGGAAGTCGTTGTCGGGCTGCACAATTTAAGGCCCCGCCACCGAGGCGGGGTGATCACCATCGGCAGCTTCGACGGCGTCCACCATGCCCATCAGGTTCTGCTTGCCCATGTTTGCGCCAAGGCCAAGGAACTGGGCGCTCCGAGCACCGCAATCACCTTCGAGCCAACCCCCCGGGAATTCTTCAACGCGGCCGCGCCGGCCCGCCTGACCCGGTTTCGGGAAAAGATCACCCTGCTGCGGCGCAACGGCTTGGACCGGGTGATCTGCCTGCCGTTCAATGCCCGCACCAGCGACATCCCGGCACAGTGGGTGGTGGATGACTTCCTGCACGGACTGCTCGGCGCCGTTTACGTGGTGGTTGGCGACGACTTCCGCTTCGGCAAGGGCAGGGTGGGGGACTACGCCATGCTCAAGGAGGCCGGGGATCACTTCGGCTACAAGGTCAGCCGCCTTGGCCCGCTCACCTTCGACCATGGTCGGGTGTCCAGCAGCCTAGTGCGCCAAGCCTTGGCCGAGGGCAACTTCCGGCTGGCGGAACAACTGCTCGGCCGTCCTTACTTCATCATGGGCCGAGTGGTCTATGGCCGGCAATTGGGCCGGCAGCTGGGCACGCCCACCGCCAACATCCGCCTGCAGCGCTATCGCGCCGCCTTGGAGGGTGTGTTCGCCGTCACCGTGGATGAGGGCCTCGGCGAGCCGCGGCAGGGCGTCGCCAACGTCGGCATACGCCCCACGGTGGACGGTAAGGAGCCCTTGCTGGAGGTGCATGTCTTTGACTTCGACCAGGACATCTACGGCCGGCTGCTGACGGTGACCTTCAGGCATAAGATCCGCGACGAGTACGCCTTTGCGTCCTTGGACGCCCTCAGGGCGCAGATCGGTTACGACTTGGAGGCGGTCCGGGCTTGGTTCAAGATGAACGCCGCCCATGGTCGCTGACGGCCTGGGGTTGGGGTGGCCGGCACTGGCCTCGGCGGAATGGGCAACACAGGGAGCGGAAGGTTTGCTGAACCATGCGGGCTAACTTGAGCTATTGGGGTTGGTTGGGCGTGGCCGCCGTCGTGGTGGCTTGCGACCAAGCCAGCAAGTGGCTGGCCGGCGCCGCAATCGGCTTCGGCGAGCGCATCGAGGTGCTGCCCTTCCTCAGTTGGGTGCTGTGGCATAACGACGGCGCGGCCTTTTCCCTGATGTCGGGCTTGGGCGGCTGGCAGCGTTGGTTCTTCTTGGCCTTGGGGGCCGGCTTCTGTGCGTTCATCGTCTATGAACTGCGCCGCTTGGAGGTCGGCGGCCTGCTGCAAGGTTGGGGTTGCGCACTCATCCTCGGCGGCGCCCTCGGCAACATGGCGGACCGGCTGGCCACCGGCCATGTGGTGGATTTCGTGCTGATCCACTACGGCGCTTGGTACTTTCCAGCCTTCAACTTGGCGGATGCGGCGCTCACCTGCGGGGCGGCGCTGTGGATCTTCTGCATGGTTCGTGACAGCCGCAAGGAGAAGATGTCGCGCTGAATGCACATGCGCCGTGCCCGTTCGTCGCATCGTTGACGCCGTTCGTCGCAAGACCTCTTAGAAGCCAAAGCCATTCCGCGTAGCCTCGCGGCGTTCGTACGCTGGAGCGCCGATGATTCATGCACACCGAGGAACGTGCCGCTCCGATGCCGGCCATCGTCCTGGGATGCGCATCGGCGGCTGTCCGTGCCTGGGGTTTCCGCTGGGTATGCTGCGGCTTGCCCTGCATGACGGCCTCTCCCTCATTGAACTGATGGTCGCCGTGGTCATCCTGGCGGTGCTGGTGGGCGTGGCCTTGCCGGCCTTCAACGACTATTCCCTGCGCGCCTACCGCAGCGAAGCGCAAAGCGACCTGATGGCCTGCGCCTTGGCTCTGGAGCGCTGGGCGAGTGTGCGTTTCTCCTATGCAGGCGCCGCCGACGGGGACGGTGACGGCATCGGCGACAGCGATAACGGCCCCGTGGCGGCGGAGGTCTGCACCCCAGGGTCCGTCGCCGAAGGGCGCTACGCCGTCTTGGTCACCGGGGACGGCAACGGCTTCGTGCTGCTGGCGCGCCCCTCGGCGGATGGGTCGATGGCAACGGATGGCTTTTTGCGCTTGGACGAAGCCGGCAACCGGGCGTGGGACCGCGATGACGATGGCGAAATCGGTCTTGGGGAGGAGGAATGGGGAAGCTAACTGCGGCGCTCCTTTCATGAAAGGCTTCTCCATGTTGGAACTGCTGGTTGCCATGCTGGTTACGGGCGTCGGCGTGCTTGGCGTCACCGGATTGGGGGCGCTGACCGTGCAGCAGAGCCGGGCCGCGGCAGCCCACGCCGACGCCGTGCTGCTGGTCCATGACCTGTTGGAGCGCGTCCGCGCCAATCCGGCCGGGCTTGCTGCCGGCGCCTACGCTGCCGCTGGCGGGTCGCCGGCGTCCGCGGACTGCATCGCCGGCGCTTGCTCAGCGGAGCAGATGGCGGCGTTTGACCTCTCGGCGTGGCGGTGCGCCTTGGGTGCCGAGGTGGCGGAGGCGGACTGTGCGGCGCGGATGAACGCCCAGGGCGGTCTCAGCGTTGATGCCGCCAGCGGCGCGTTGGAGGTGGCCATCCGCTGGCGGGTGGGCGGTGCCGTGCAGACGCTGACAGCGGCCAGCCGAGGCTGAAGGGGCATGTCGGCTCGGCGTTCAGCGGGTCTGTCGTTGGTTGAACTGCTTCTGGCCATGGCCTTGGGGCTGGTGGTCGCCTGGGGTTTAGTACGGCAGTATTCCGGGGGTCATGCAGCGGCGGCGCAGTTGCAGGCCCGCTCCGACGTGCAGGACGCCGGCGCTTACGCCCTGGGGTTTCTGCGCCGTTCGGCAATGGGCGTCGGTTACTTCGGCTGCAATGGGCGGGGTGGGCGTTTGCAAAACAATCTGAATGGCGCTTGGCCGGATCTTTTTGAGTTCGACCTCACCCGGCCGGTGCAGGGCTTTTCCTACCGAGGCGATGGAACCTCAGTGGACTTGACGGCCTGGTCGCCGCCCTTGGCCGAATTGCCTAGGGAGGGGCCGGGCGGCACCCTGAACGCCTTGGTTGATAACACAGGCATTCGCATTGACCGGCTCGCTCCCGGGTCCGACCTCGTCGTCTTCCGTCGCTTGGAGACGCCGGCCAACCCCTTGGTCGCAAGGGCCGGCCCGGACGACCCCCTCAGGGTGGCGAACGTCGAAGGCGGTGTGCTCAGCAGCGGCGACGTGGCGCTCGTCAGCAGTTGCCGGCAGGCCACCCTGTTCCGCATCACCGGCATCGTCCCGAGCGGGGGGCGCCTTGCCCTGCTGCGGGTACCCGGCGCCGGCCTCTACGGCAACGCTGTTGGCCGGTCACTTTCCGCCGCCGGCGAACCCTTCGGCGGCGATTCCGGCCCACAAGGGACGGTGGTTGGCCGGGTGCTGACGGAAATCTACTTCGTCGCCGCCGGCGCCGGGCCGGGGGTCCTGAGCCTGTGGCGACGCTCAGGCGTTGCGGCGCCGGTGGAGTTAGTGGAGGGCGTCACGAACCTGCGGGCGCTCCTCGGCGTGGACGGCAGCCCCGATGACGGCTTGGACGGACTGAATCGCTACGTCCGCTTTGGCGAACTGCAACCCGAACATCGGATTCGTTCGATGGCCTTGGCGGTCACCACACGCCGGGATGACGAGGAGCGGCTGTTTGAGCAGGTGGTGGCGTTACGCAATGTTTGATCGCTTAACGAGACCTTGCCTTGTGCCGAAGGGTCCTGTTCCCGGCCTCGGCGCAGCCCAGCTTGGTCCACTTTTTTCCGCGTTCCCGCTGGAAGGGGTGAGGGCAAGCGCAATGCAGCGGTTGCTCCTCCCTTGGGGGCTGGGCCACGGCGTCCGCCGGCAGGTCGGCATGATCCTGTTCATCAGCTTGGCGCTGCTTCTCCTGTTGAGCGTCCTTGGCGTTGCCGCCGTGCAGACGGCCAGCCTGCAAACCCGCTTGGCCCGCAACGCCCACGACGACCTGCTGGCCTTTCAGGCGGCGGAACTGGCATTGCGGGAGGGAGAGGCGTTTTTGCTTCGGGAAGTGCCGGATGAGGCGCGGTTTACGGCACAGGGTTCGGGTGGGCTGTGGCGACCGGCCTCCTTTGGCGATCCGAATCCTTGGGCGACGCCGGGCGTGTGGATGACAGGCGGCGCCGGCAGCCGGGCCGTGACGGTTCCGCCGGCGGGCGTGGCCGCGCCGCCAAGGTATCTCATCGAATGGCTGGTCACTCTGGAAGGCCCGAACAATCCTCACTCGCTCGATGAGTCCCCTGTGGTTCGGCGGCGGCAAACCGCCATCTTCCGCGTCACGGCCATAGGATTCGGCGCCACGGTCAACGCCCGAGCGCGTTTGCAAAGCACCTTCGCGCTTCCCTTATTGGAGGAGGACTAGACATGCTTCGCCGACTTGCTCCAGCCGTCATCCGTAGGTTGCATCGCCTTAGGCGGAAACGGGCCGATCCGACATCCCCCGGGAGACCTGCCGGCGCCACTTACGAATCCCGTCGAAACCTGCGGGCAAGGCACATTCGGGCTTCGGCAATTGGGCGGTGGATGCTGTGCCCTTTGGCTTTGCCGAGGCACCTACGCTTGGGCATAGGCTGTCTGCTCTCATGCGGCGGCGCGGCAGCCGCGGCGGCAGCGGGATCGGCCCGGATGACCTCTTTGGCTTATAGCCTAGGCGCCACCACCGAAGGCGGCGTCGAGTTCCGCGCCATCCACAACCCGTCCACAGGCACCGGCGACCTGCAGGCCTTGGGCTTCAGCGGCGAGGGCATCAGCCTGCTATGGCGGGCGGCGGCGCCTTTGGCCGGCATGGCGCCCAGCGAGCGGGTCATCGTCACCTACGCCAACGGCGCCGGCGCTCCCTTCAAGCACGACCAGCTGGATGATGAGCAGCGCGTCGTCCTCAGTGCGTCCGAAGTCGATTGGCTACGCGGGGCCGGCAACAACAGGCGCCTTGGCCCGATCATCGGCGCCCGTCCCCTGTTCGTCGGCCCGCCCCGGGCCCTCGGGCGCGGCCATGCGCCCTATCCGATGGCTGCCGGAGACCGCTACGCCGAATTCGCAAGGGATTTCCGCAACCGCCGGGCCTTGGTCTATGTGGGCGCCAACGACGGCATGCTGCACGCCTTCGCTGCGAACGGCGGAGACGAGTTGTTTGCCTATGTGCCGAATAAGCTCATCGATGGCGGCCAAGGGTTCGCCAACAAGTTGGATCTGCGCTTTGCCGAACCGGGGAAACTCCACTACCTGGTTGACCTGACGCCGACGGTGGAAGATGTGTTCATCCGCCCTCGGGCGGACGCCAAGCGCAAGGCATGGCGCACCCTTCTCGTCGGCGGTTTGGGGCGCGGCGGCAAGGGCTACTTCGCCTTGGACGTCAGCGACCCGGATTCAGCGTTCCGCAATGTGCAGCAGGCTGCCCAATCCGTCCTGTGGGAGTTCACCGACCAGGACGACGCCTACCCGGTCATGGCGGACGGGCAGCCCTTGGGCGGCCCGGGCGGTCAGCGGATTCTGGATGCGAACGGTCAGCCGGTTAAGGACTTGGGATATGCCCTCAGCCAAGCCCGGGTCGGCATGAGCAATGCCGAAGACGCGGACAGGGAGAAGAAATGGGTGGCCATCCTTGGCAATGGGCCGGACAGCACCGCCGCAAACGCCACCTTGTTCATCCTGTTTCTGGACCTTGGCCTTGATGGTTGGCAGGAGGGCGATTTCGTCAAGCTGTCAACCGCCCCGCCGCAGGTCCCCAACGGGTTGGCGAACGGCTTGGGCGAACCGGCGCTGGTGGATCTGGACCTGAACGGCACGGTTGACCGCGCCTACGCCGGAGACCTGCTGGGCAATCTGCATCGGTTTGACCTGTCGGGCGAGACGCCTTCGGATTGGAGCGCGACGGCAATTTTCCAAGCGCGCAGTGCCCGGGACCCGGAGGTGGGGCTGCCCATTGTTGCCCGGCCGCAGGTTCTCAAGCATCCCGACAAGCCAGGTTTCATCGTCGTCTTCGGCACTGGCGGGGAGGCTGCTGCCGACGGGAAGGCCAACACCGAAGTGCAATCCCTGTTCGGCATTTGGGATGCGGACGATGGCGCTGGGCGGAGCGCCGTCCCCAATGTGGAGGCTAGGTCCCTCGTGCGGCAGCGGATGACCAACATCCGCGCCCCGGCAGGCGGTGCCCATCGACGGCAACGCATCGTCTCCAACCAAGCGGTGCGCTACCGCTTGGCCGGCAACGGCGGCGCCGGCGTTCGCGGCTGGCGGCTCGACTTCAACGCCCCCCGCGCCGGCGCCGCCTTTGGCCCCGCCCAGCATCCCGGCGAACGCGCCCATCCGCGCTTGGCTATCTGGGATGACCTGTTGTTCGTCACCACCATCCTGTCGGACGCCGCCAACGGCGGCGCGCCCGGCGCGGTGCTGCCGCTGAGCCTCCTGACGGGCGGCAGCCCAGGCCGGCCGATACTGGACTTGAACGAGGACGGGGAACTGAACGAAGCGGACCTCCTCAGGGTGGACGGCCAGGACTATGCGCCCGGCATCCTGTTTGAGCCCCAAGACCAAGCCGGCCCCTTAACGGCCCCCCATCTGCTGCCCACGCCAGACGGCCCGCCGCTGTTGGTCTTAGCCGCTGGAGGGCAGCGGCGCACCCTAGATGTTGGCCCGCCGCTTCGCCGGCGCCAAGGCCGGCTGTCGTGGCGTGAACTGACCGAGTTCGACTAATCGTCCTTGACCCTGGGGGCCTGCGTCCCGTGCGGGAGGGGTCTGGGTGCCTCCACGGCTGGTGCGCCACAAACCCAATGGCTGGCCCTTTGGCGACCGGTGCCAAGCGGACAGCGCACTAGCAAGCCAGCGGACGGCCCTGGGCATCCTCGCGGATGCCGTCGCCGTCGGAATCCTGCGCATGGCGCACTCGGCCTTGGGCGTTGAGGATGATCTGTCGGGCGAAACGGGCGTCCCCATCGGCGGGGCAGTATTGGAAGTTGCCGTTCTGCCAGTCTGTCAGCCCGGAGCCGCGAATCAATAGGAAGCTCCGGTTTCTGAACGCCCGCCAGCGAATGCGCTCACCGAGGTCCATTTTCGGTAGGCGCAGGGCGACGAACTCCCCGGCGTCGATGCGCCGGTCCCGGTCCCTATCCACAAACACCACCGCCCCTTGGTGCCACTGATTGCGACCCAAGCAACGCGGCCCCTGCCCCGGACAGAGGGTCACCGAGACGTTGCCGACAATGGCCAGATGGCGTGCCGCCTGCACCGCCCCCAGCATCGCATTGATCCGCGCCGACGACCGATGCTGGGCCGCCAAGTCAACCAAGCCGGGCATGGCCACCCCGGCCAAAACCGCCATTACCGCCAACGTCACCAGCAACTCCAGCAACGAAACCCCAGCGCATCTCTGATTGCGGCGGCCGGCGCTCATTCTGATGCCGTTGTGAGGAGGCGCGCCTTTTGGGGTGGAGCAATGTTGGCTGTTCATGTCCCCGAAATTACCCCGTTGCCGACGCGACGCCAGTGGCGTTTGGCTGAATTTTGCGTAGGAAATCTAGCATTCAAACCCGCGGTTGGTCGCAACGCATGTTGCGTGTGTGTGCGGACAATCGCTACTCCACCCTGTATGCTTGGTTCTTCTGTCATCCGCATGGAGATATGCGCACATGGAAACCCCCAATCGATTAACCATGCCGCTCCGCTGGGCGTCTTGCGGCCGATGGCTGCTCACTGGCGTCTTCAGTCTCTTGGTGCCTAATTGGCTGCTGGCCGAAGAGGTCCAGGTCCGCACCTTCGACACAACGGGAAAGCTGGTTGAGGAAATCATCGTCACCTCGCGGCGGCGGCAGGAGGCGCAGCAAGACGTGCCGCTTTCGGTGACCGCCTTCGGCGCGGAGCAGATCGAGCAGCTCAAGCCGCAGACCTTGCGGGACTTCGACGGGCTGGCGCCCAACGTCTATCTGGGCATGAACACCGCCGGCCCGGGCGCCAGCGCCCTGTACATTCGCGGCATCGGCTACGCGGACATCGAGAAGACGCAAAGCCCGCAGGTCGGGGTGATCGTCGATGGCATCCAGATTGGCTCCAGCACCGGGCAGTTGATCGATGTCTTTGACGTGGAGAGCATTGAGGTCAACCGCGGCCCGCAAGGGGTGCTGTTCGGCAAGAACACCATTGGCGGCAACATCGTCGTCAACCGGGTGCGGCCCCAGTTCAATGAGTTTGGCGCTAAGGTGGCCGGAGAGATCGGCAACTACGACTCCAGAATCCTCAAGGGCCGGGTCAACATTCCGCTGGTGGATGACACCTTGGCGCTGAAGGTCAGCGCCATCATGCGGGAGCGGGACGGCTTCTACGACAACATCACCCTGGAGGACTCCGCCGGCGACATCGATTTCTCTTCCCAAACCCTGGCCCTGCGCTGGGCGCCGACGGACAAGTTCGACGCCATCCTCACCTATGACCGCATCAAGGATCGCGGCCAGATCCCGCCCCAGGACCCGCGCTTCAACGGCGACGATCCCTTCGAGAACCTGGCGGACAAGAAGGAGCCGATGTGGTACGACGTGGACCAAGTGGGCCTGCGGGCGGAGTGGTTGCTGCCCAACGGCTACGCCGTCAACGCCATCACCGGCTGGCACAGCGGCGATGACTTGGTGAACCAGGATTTTGACGGCGGCGCCATCGACGGGGGCGCGACTCCGTTTGCGCAGTTGCACACCTTGCGGGATCAGGAGTTTGAGGTATTCACCCAGGAGATTCGTCTCTCCGGGGACTTTACGGACAACGTGGATTTCTTGGTCGGCTTCTACTACTTCAGTTCGGATCTGGAGTTTCAGCAGAACACCAACAACGTGCTGCAACTACCTCCTGCCGCCCTCAGTCCGGCCTTGGTTGGATTACCTTGCGCAGTGATCGGATCCATCATCTCCGCGCCGCTGCGCGCCAACCCGGGCCTCGGCGACGCGCTCTGCCAATTCCCCAACGCCCGCAGCATTCAGCGCGCCGGTGAGGACGTCAAGTCCATCGCCCTGTTCGGGGCCATCAACTGGCGGCCGACGGACAACTTGGAACTGAGCTTCGGCGCCCGCTACATCAATGAGGACAAGGACGCCTACAACTCCTACTTCGACTATACGGACGGTACCTTCGACACCACACCGGTTACCCAGGAGTTCGACTTCGCCGGTCGCCCGGAGCGGACCGGCAACGCCTACGCAGTGTCAGACAGCTGGGACGACGTGATTTTGCTGGCCTCCGCCACTTGGGCCATCACTGAGCAAAACCGCGCCTACGTCAGCTACTCGGAGGGTTTCCGCAGCGGCGGCTTCAGCATCCGCTCGGCGCGGGATCCCGCGGAAGCGGCCTTTCAGCCGGAGGACGCCTTCCAAATCGAGGTCGGGCTGAAGAACGAGTTCTTTGACCGGCGCCTGCGTCTGAACGCGGCCTACTTCTACTTGGAGCGGGACGGGTCCCAGTTCAGCTCCATCATCCCTTTGCCGCCGGGGTCCATTCCGGGCACGACCACCATCATCAACAACGGCGGCACGTCGGAGTACTCCGGGGTTGAGCTGGAGTCCCAATGGCTGTTGAATGATGACTTCATCCTAGTGGTGAACGGCGGCATCCTGGACGTCAAGAACAAAGCCTACACCATCGACTGTTTCATTCTGGACGCCTGCGTCACCGGCGTTCCAGGGGTGACGGACCCGGTCGGCACGTTGCGCACCTTGGGGGGCAATGACGACTCCCGACAGCCGGATTGGAACCTCGCCGTCACCTTGGCGTTTGACCGGCAAGTGGGGCCGGGGCGTTTCTTCGCCAACGTTGGCTGGAAGAAGGTCGGCGACTTCCTGTTGGTGAACACCGGCGGCGGCGCCGACCAACGGTTGTTTGAGGGCGGTTACTTCGGTCTGGACGCCCGTGTGGCTTATGAATGGCCCCTGGACAACGGAGGCACCTTGGGCATCGCCGCCTTCGGCAAGAACCTCACGGACGAGCAGTGGCGGGAGCAAGCCCTGTTCTTGGGCGGCTTTAGGACCGGCTTCCAAGGCTGGGGCGCCCCGCAAACCTACGCGGTGGAGTTCTCCTACACGATGTAGGCGCTGTCGCTTGCCGGATTTCGGCGAGCCGCGTCTGGCGACAGCAGGCATCCACCTTTGCGGTGGATGCCTGCTGCGGCTTAGGTCGTCAAGGACTATGGCCAAGCCGCCTCTCGACGCCTATCCGAATCCAGCCTACGCTTGGGCGGTGGTCGGCGTGCTGGTGTTGGCGGCGCTGGTGGCCTACATCGACCGGCAGGTAGTTGCCATTGTGGTCGATCCGATGAAGGCGGATCTGGGCGTCAACGACGCGCAGATCGGCTGGCTGTACGGCGTCTTCGCCGTGTTCTACGCCATCGCCGCTTTACCCATCGCTTGGCTGGCGGACCACAGAAGCCGCAAGTTCATCATCGCCGCCGGCATCTTCTTCTGGTCCCTGATGACCATGGCCTGCGGCCTGTCGCGCAGCTTTTGGCATGTGCTGCTGGCCCGCATCGGCGTGGGCGTGGGCGAGGCCACCCTAAGCCCGGCCGCGACCTCCTTGGTGGGGGACTTCTTTCCCAGGCAGCGGGTGCCGCTGGCGCTCTCGGTTTTCCAGACCGGCGCCATCATGGGTTCCGGCATCGCCTTCATCATCGGCGGCTACGTGCTCGGCTTGGTGCAGGAAGCGCCGCCGTTGACCCTGCCGATCTTTGGGGAACTGCGGCCTTGGCAGCAAACCTTCGTCTATGTGGGGGCGCCGGGGCTGCTCGTGGCGCTGCTGTTCGCCTTGCTGCGGGAGCCGGCGCGGCGCGGCGGCGCCCAGGTCAGCGGCGGGCGGCTGCGCGACCTCGCCGCCTTCTACCGCAGCAACCGCACGACCCTGTGGCTGCATCATCTGGGTTTCCTTTCCTTGGTGCTGGCCGGCTACGCCTTCGTGTTCTGGACGGTGTCCTACTTCGTGCGGGTGCATGGCTACGAGGCGGCGGAGGCTTCGCTGATCTTCGGCTGGATCTTCCTGATCGCCGGCCCGGTCGGGCCGGTTCTGGTGGCCCTGCTGGCCCGTCGCTTGAGCGACCGGGGCGCCGCGGACGCCAACATCGTCGGCGGCATGGCCGGCGGCGCTGCGGCCATCCTGATCATCTTGGCGATCCAATTCACGCCGAACGCCTTTTGGGCCTTCGTGCTTTACGTCCCAGCCATGGCGGCCATCAACTCGCCCTTCGGCATCGCCGCCGGCGCCCTGCCGGTCATCACGCCGCCGAATCTGCGCGCCCAGGTGGCGGCGGTCTATCTGTTCGTAACCTCGCTGGGCATGCTGTTGGGGCCGCCGATTACCGGCGCTTTCAACGAATACGTCTTCCCGGAAGGGGAGGGCGTCCGCTACTCCCTAGTGACCGTCTCCAGCATCTTCGGCCTGCTCGGCCTCGCCCTCCTGCAACTGGCCCGCAAGCCCTACGCCCAAAGCCTCCGCGCCGCCGATCGTAGGGACCCTTAGATGCTCGACAACAGGCCCAACGCGGGGGACAACAGTGACAACTTCAACGGACAGTTGGCGTTTGCGGATTTGGATTGGCTGTGGGCGTAGGCCGCCTATGACGGAGAGATGAATGCCTTCAACTGGTTGGCGAGGCTGCTGCAGGCTGAGGAGCGCACCCGGGCGATGATGGGTATGGGCACGATGACGGCGGGTATGTAGCTGGTGCCGCTGGCTTCGGAACTGATCTTGCCGGCGTTTTGGCCGGTCTCCACGTCCCAAATGGAGGCTTCGTAGGAGGAATCGTTCTCCCAGGACAGGAAGCCGAAGCAGCCGCCGCCGCCCGGCGTCACGGCGCAAGTCATGGAGCCGGTCTGGTCGATGCGTTGGGTGGAGCCCTCTATCCACACCAGATACTTCAGCTGCATTTGGTCCAGGCGCCTCGCCAGCGGCAGCTGCTTTATGATCTCCGGCAGGTCGGCGTTGTTGAGCGGCGCGATGCGCGGCTCGAACCAGGGAAAGGTGGCGTCGATGAACTGTTGCTCTTCGATGACGTTCAAGCCTTGTGCGCCGCGGTCTAGGTTGTCCGCCACGCAGGTGATGAAGTCCAGCTCTGTTTCGTCGGTGGTCGGCTGGCTGCGGCGGCCGAGCACGACGACGGTGTCGCCGCCGGTCATGGCGGTATCCGTCTCGCGGATCTCCTGCACCGTGGCGGTGACGCAGCCGGTCAGCAGGGCACAGGCCAGGACGGCCGCCAAAGTGCGGCAATGACCGCTCGCCCGTACAAGCGCTTTAGGACGCTTGAACTTGGGATCCGTTGACAAAAAATCCAAGTTTGTTTGCTTGCGCACCGCGCTGGGGCCAGTTTGCGGCGATGCCTCGTTGGGCGGTTTTTGCGTGATCCGCATCGCGGTCCGGCGCCGGTTCATGCCGCCGCCCCGAGTTCCTTTGCCAACCAAGCCTGCACCACAGGCACGGTGGTGAACTGCTGGGTGAAGAAGGCCATGGCATCCCGGCAGGCGGACATCGCCGCCTGCTGCAGGGCGCTGGCGTCGCCGCCGTGATTTTGCTTGTGCGCCTTGCCGTAAGCGGTCAGGTCCCAGGCACCGAGCGCCGCGCCTCGGTTGTCGTGCAGCTTAAAGCGGTAGTGCAGCCAGACTTCGTAGTAGTCCGAGCGGCTCTGCTCCGGAGTGGAGAACTGCACTTCCTCAATGGACGGGAAAAGCACTCCGGCGACGTCAGGATGGCTGCCTTCCAATTGCTGCACCCGCCGATAGCCGATGAACATGCCGGTCAGCAGGTTGGCGAACATGGACGGCTGCGCCGAACCGAGCTCGATCTCCCAGTCTCCGCGCTGTTCCAGGCTCTCTTCATGCTTGTAGGAGAGCAGCGCCTCATCGAGGTAAAGGCCGATGGGCAGAGGCACCTTCTCCACCAAGGGCGTCGGAAACTGGATGGGTACCGCCACCTTGGCGCCGGCGCAGCCGACGACCAACGCGAAGAACGCCAAAAAAACGGGCAACGCGCCCGGCCGTCGTGCAGGAACCGCTTGACGCAGCCGGTCCCGCTGAAAGACCCGGCTAGGGGGGTGTGCGCATTGGAGCGGAGGAGATGATTTCGTCATGGCATGGGCGGGCCAGCGGGTCGATGCCCAGATTGTTCCTTGGACGCAGGAAAACTTAACACAGGAGCCAAGTTATCACAGCCGCGCCTAGGGGTTGGTCGGAGGCATCACTGCGCCAAGCTATTGAAATTCCGACAGCCCGACAAAGGTGCCGTCGTTGCGGTAGGCCAGTTCCCGCATCAGGGCGGCGAAGCGGTAGATACGGACATTGGGCCTCTGCAAGTGTACCGGAAAGCCCACGGCGTTGATGCGCACCCGCCGTCGTCCGGTCTCGTCCGCGACGTTGATGCGGTCCACCGCATCGACCACCTCTTCAACGGAGTCGCCGCTGTAGTCGTCGCCGAACACATAGATGCCGATGCGCTTGTCCGGCGCATAGAAGGTGTCGATGGCCGCCTGAATGCCCTCCACTGGGCTGGAGTTGCTGAACGGGCTCCAGCTGCGCAGGGTGTTGATGATGGACTGCCGCCGCGCCGGGGTGTCGGGGATCCACTGGCCGGCGTAGCTGGAGAACATGTACTCGCCCATGTCGTTCATCACCTGAATGCCTCGGACGCTGGGATAGACGTCCAGGGTCTCCTGCACCTTGCGCAGCACCTGTGGCCAAGCCCCGTTGAACATGCTGCCGGAGGTGTCGATGACGAAGATGATGTACTCGCTATCCACCGCGATGCCGCCCACCAAGTCGCTTTGCCGGCGAAAATCCACACCCAACAGGCGCTCCATCTCATCGGTAAGGGTCTGCCGGGCGGCTGCCAGCTTGCGGACTTGGCGACGCACCTCTTCGTTTTGCTCGCTGGTGGCGGTGAATTGGCCGAGGATGCGGGTCAACTCCTGGCGCATCTTGGCCAGGGCCTTTAGGTCGTCGTCCAATTGGGCGGAGGCATTTTCGACCTGTCGTCGCAGTTCGCGAATTTGCCCGTGAATGTCATGGAGGGCCTGCTCGCGATGGCTGATTTGGCCGCCGAGGTCCACGGCGGACTTCTCGAGCAACACCGGCGCTACGGTTTTGGTGATCATCAACAGCAGGATGATCGCTCCGAAGCCGCAGCAGATCACGTCCAGGAAGGAAAGGCTAAACTCCTCCACCCCCCGGCGTTCCCGCCGACTCATCGGTGCCTCCCCATCAGGGCCAGTCCTTGGATGGGGCCATGTAGGCGCCGCCGCTGGTGCGGGCGAGGTTCCAAAAGGCGGCGGAGGCCAAGGGATCCCCCTCCATGGGGAACAGGATCACGTTGACCGGCACTTGCGGCGGCAATTTGTGCAGCGCCTCGCCGAACAGCTTCAGCCGGTCGGACCCGGAGATGGTTGCTCGCCGCGGCCTTCTGACGCCTTGGGTGGGCAGCGAATCGGTGACCAGATAAACGTTGTCCGGAAGGGGGTTCAGGGCGGCCAGCTTGGCGGTTAGTTTGGCGAGGCTGGTGCCCCCTGCGGGGGTCAGGCCGCTCAGTTGGTCAATGGCGGCGGACAGGTTGCGCCCCTCGCCCAAGGGCGTCCATTGATCGTTGCTGTCAGGCACTAGGGAGACCGTCTCGTCGTTGAAGGCGAATAGCTGGAAATCTGCATCCAAGGGCAGTTGCGCGGCCAGCCATTCCGCCGTGCGCACCGCCCGCCGCCACTTGGGGGCCTGCCGTTGGCGCTGCTCCGACATGTTGCGGCGGCGCAGGATGTTGACGATGGTTTCATCGAGCATGCTGGCCGACACGTCGATGGCTATGAGGATGTTGCGTCCCCCCACCTTGAGGCCGGTGAGGTATTGGCGGTCGCCTTCGCCGGCGAAGGCCCGGGCGCGGCCGCCCTCGTTGGCCTCTTTGATCTGGCGCAGCCGCGCCACCTCCTGCTCCCGGCTCTGCACATCGCTGCTGAGTTTGTGCATGGAGGCCTGCTGCGCGGTGGATGCGGCATCCACCTTGTCAAGGGCCTTGCGGGCTTGGCGCAGATCCGCCTCCGTGCTCAGCAGCTTGCGTTGCGAGTCGCTGAGCCGGCGCGCCAAATCCTCGAGGCGCTCCCGCCACTCAAACAGATCCTGCTGGCCGGTCTGCGCCTGATAGTCCAGCAGACGGATTTCGGCGAGGTCGTCCCGGGTGAGCAGCTTGGCCTGTTCGTCGGTGGCGTGGTTAATGATGAGGAAGATCAGCACCACCGCCCCGAAACCGCAGGACATGACGTCCAGAAAGGACAGGGAGAAGACGCTTAGGCGCCGACGCCTAGCCATCGCTAAGCCCCGAGCGCGGCGGCGGCGCGACTAACGAGACAACCGGGCCGAGCCGCCAATCCATTTCGACTGCAATGTGCGCATACATGCTGGGTTAGGGGCCGTTCCCAACCGAGTGCGCTCATTGCAGGGACGAGGTGGCGGCGTCCTGCTCCACGGCGATCAAACGGAAGCGCCGCCCGTCCCGCTCCAGCACTTCCCCGGCATGGCCTTGGTTCGGCAGGTCGAAGGGATTGCCGGCCAAGGGCCAGGCGCGGTGGCCGTGCAGGACATGGGTGGCGGCATCCTTGGCTGGAGCTTCAACGGTGGCTGCCGTGGTCTGCGCAGCGGCCATTGCCGGCAGCTTGGTGACCAGCCGCAATTCCGTCAAGGCGTCGGCGTGTAGCGCCATGGCACGGCCCAAGACGTCCTCCGGCAAGGCCTCCGGGCGCAGGCCAAGCGCGGCCAAGGCGGCCATCAGCCCGGGCAAGGCGGCGCTGCGTGGCGCCACCAGCACTTGTGCGCCGGCGGGCAGTTTTTCCGCCACGGGCACCAGCCGTTGCACCAGTTTTTCCTGCAGGGCCGTGGGGCTGAGCGGCAATCTCTTGGCCGTTTCCGAATGGCGAATGTCCAAGCCCAACTCCGCCAGCTCGCCGCGCTGCGCCCAAGTGCGCAGTTGATCGTAAAGCTGCTGTTCGCTGTCGGCGGCATGCATGGGGTCGAAGCGCAACTCCTGCACGAAGCGGTCCGCCGCCAGGTTGGCCCAACCGTCCAGGCAGGAGTTGAACCCAGCTGCGGTCACCAGCTCAACCGCCCCGCGGCTGACGCCGTCCATGCTGTGCAGTTCCGTCAGGCAGCAGCGGTTGGCGTGCAGGTCCAGCACCCACGAGGGCGGGCTCAGCCGTGCCGCGCTGCCCATCAACACGGCGATGTCAACGAAGCCGCAAATCTCCAGCCCCGCTTCTTGGGCGATTCCGAGCAACACGCCGAGTTGCTCCGGGGTCAGGAAACCGGGCACCGCCGCCACCAAGGGTTTGCCCGCCAACGGCTGCAATTCCAGCAGGTGCCGGTAGATGAGGTCCGCATGGTTGGCGACCTGCTCGCCTGGCCTCGGCAGCGGGTCCGCGTTCAGTCGCGCCAGATATTGTTGATTGGCGTGCTGCGGATGCAGGTGAGCGTTCTTCAGCGCCGCTTCGCCGAAGGCGAGCGCCTCGCCGTTGATGTAGGCGACGGCCGGCTGTTGGTAGAGCGCTTGGCCGTCCAAGTAAAGGCTGAGCGCCGCGTCGTTGAGTTCCAGCAGCAGGCTCACGGGCCGCGCACCTGCATGTGGCGGAGCAGGCGTTGGTCGCAATGGGTCTGCACGTCCAGCACCAGCCTCTCTTGAAGCAACTGCAACTGATGCATCAGGAACATGATGATGATGCTGATGACCAAGGCGATGAAGGTGGAGTTGAAGGCCACGCCCAAATTGGCCGTCACCCCCGCGATATCCCCTTCGACCGCCTTGTAGGCTTGCCCCAAGGCTTGGCTGATGCCGCGCACGGTGCCGATGAAGCCAATGCTGGGAATGGCCCAAGCAATGTAGCGGACCATGGCCAGTTCGCTGTCCAAGCGGTCGGATTCGGTGTCGCAAACCGCTTTCACCGCCACGGAAACGTCCTGCACGTTGCGGGTGGCGGCGAAGCGCTGCAGGGCGGAGAGCAGCGCCCGGGGCAACAACCGTTCCCGGTCCTCCTCCGGTAGGGCCTGAATGGGGCGGGTGTGCTCTCGAGCGTCCTCGGGCAGGATGCTCATGCCGTCGGTCACCTTAATGATGTCCTCAGCCAGCAGCCGGCGTTCGCGCAGGGCGTTGCGGCCCTTGTAGGCCATGATGGCCATGGCCCAAAGCATCAGCACGAAGCAGGATTCCTGCTCAAAGTCCTTGAGCATGACGTAGATGGACTGCTCCTCCTGCACCGGCTGGCCGGCGGCGCTCTGCTCCGCCCGCAGGTCGAGAATGGCCTGGGCGTTGGGGCGCACGACGGTGATGTACAGCAAATGCACGATGATGAGCGCCAGAACCAAGGCGGCGATTTGGTAGATCAATTCGGCTGGCAGTTGGCGCTTCATATATC
The DNA here is from genome assembly GCA_958296025.1 of uncultured Pseudomonadales bacterium. Classification (GTDB taxonomy): domain Bacteria; phylum Pseudomonadota; class Gammaproteobacteria; order Pseudomonadales; family Azotimanducaceae; genus Azophilus. The sequence continues at coordinate 2,039,254 of OY282430.1, read as the reverse complement.
CACCGGAAAGGGTGCGGCGAAATCTTCGGAGATCTCCTCCGTGGGCAGGAAGACTTCCGCGGAAGCGGATGAGGGAGCGGAAACGGAGGCCGGGGTTGCTGCGGCCGGCTCGGCTCGCGGTGACGGGGCGCCGCTGGGCGCTTGGTCGGATGCCGTTGCCGCCCCTGCGCCGCCTTGGGCCGGGGCCGAAGGCGTTGCCCCATTCCCCTTGTTTGGGCTGTGTGGTTGGAGGCTTTCCTGGGCGGCCGGTGCAGCCTGCGCCGCAACACCCACGTTGAGCAGGAAGGCGAAGCCGAGAAGCACCAGCATCCCGACCACCAACGCCGGCCGGCAACCGATGCCCCCCCACGGGGCCTTGCCACGACCTCCGCGGCATCGCTTATCCGCTGGCCTCAATGGAGCGGACTCTTCCAATAAAATCTCTTGTAAAGCAACACAACTATTTGAATTGAAAGAATTTTTTGAAAACCTATTCATTACCTCTCCCCTGCAAGGCAACTGGCGAGCATTGTTTTCCAGCAACGGGCGGTCGTGTCGGGGTTTGGAAAGGGGCAGTTTGCCGCGGGCAACCCGCGGCCACTGCGGTTGGCTGTGCGGCGGCTGGTTGGCCTCGGCCCAGGATCTTTGCTGCGGGTTTCATTGTTCGGCTTCCGCGAAGCGGGCGATGCGGAAACCGACGTCCCGCCGGCCCTCGATGCCGTAGTCGCGGAAGGATAGGCGCAGGTCCGTGACGGTGCCGTGCATCCAGCTGGATCCGCGGATGACATGGTACTCCCCGCTGTCCGGCCCCAAGGGGCCGGTGCCTTCCGGTACCGGATGCTGATAGTAGTCGTTGACCCATTCCGCCACGTTGCCGCCCAAGTCGAAGAAGCCTTTGGCGTTGGCTTTGAAGGTTCCCACCGGCGCGGCCACGGCGTAGTTGTCGTTGTAGCCGAAGATGATGCGCCCGACCAAGTGCCCGGCGGAGCGGTCCGCGTAGTTGCCGTGGCGGTCCGGGGGCGGCAAAGCGTCCCCCCAAGGGAAGCGCAGCAGCGCCGATGCGCCGGGCCGGGTGCGGGCCGCCCAAGCCCATTCCGCCTCCGTGGGCAGGCGATAGCCGATGGCGTTGGCGTCAAAGCCGGTCACCTTGCCGAATTCCTCCGCATAGAATAAGGGCAAATTCTCCTGCCGGGACAGCCAATTGCAATAGAGCGCCGCTTCGCGCCAGCCTAGGTTGGCGGCCGGCTGGTCGTCCTTGTTCAGGGTTTGGTCCTCATAGGCGCCGGAGTCATGGCCGCTGGCGAAGGCCCGGAACTCAGCGTTGCTGACCTCCTTCACGCCCAGATAGAACAAGCGCGTCAGCTGCACTTCGCGCAGAGTTTCGTTGGCCCGGCGGCCCGGCGACCGGCGCGAGGCGCCCAGGGTGACGGGGCTGGGCTGCAGGAGCTTCAGCGGCTGGCCTTGGGAGGTGCTGATCTGCGGTTTGAGCGCCGCCATGCGAGCTTCCGCCAAGGTCATCAGGTCGGCCTTGACCTCAAGGGTCAGCCCCGGCCGCGGCCTGACCTCGGTGCGGTAGTCGGCGTGCCCCGGCGCGGCGATGCGCAAGCGATGGGGGCGGGCCGGCAACTGGAGGGTTCCTTTGGCGGCGCCGATGAGTTGCCCATCAACGTAGAGTTGCGCCTCCGTCGGCGTTGCCGCCACCGCCACCGCGCCGATCAACTGTTCGAGATGCAAGGACAGGGTGCGGGCCTCCCCGGCGTCCAGCGCCACTTGGGCGCTGCGTACGCCAAAGCCAGCCTTGAACACCTGCACCCGATAGCGGCGTCCGGACTGCAAGGAGGCGCTCAAAGGCGCATCCCCTTGATACTGATCGTCGATGGTGACGCCGGCGCCGCTAGGTCGGGTATGCACCCTCAGGATGGCGTCCGCCTTTTTCAGCTTGACCGGGCCAAGGGAGCGGCTCTCCCCGGCGGACACTAGCAGGCGCTGACGCCGGGTTTCATGGCCGTCGAGCGCCAAGGCCACCCTGTGCTCCCCGGCCAGAATTTCCACTACCGCCGGGGTCAACAGTCCGGTGTCCGCGCCATCGACGAGGATGCGGGCGCCGGGCGGCTCGGTGGTGGTGTGGATGTCGCCCCAATTGGGCGCCAATTCCGCTTGTATCTGCTGCGGCTGCTCCTTGCCGGTCACTTCAACGTGCAGGTCCAGGGGCTGGTGGCGCGGGTGGGTGAAGTGGAACAGCCGCCCCCCCGCCGGCACGGGTGTTTCAAACAGCGGCGTTGCACCTAGCGGCCGGCCATCGACACTCACCGAGGCGCCGGGCGGGTCGGATTGGATGGTCAGCAACCCGGGCAGTGGCACGAATTGGAAGCCGAAGGCTTGGTCCCTGTGCGGGCCGACCTCGATGCGTCTGTCCAAGGGATGATGGCCGACCCGCTCCGCCCGCAGCCGATAGGTGTCTTGCAGCAGCAGGTGGATGCCGCCGAACGCGAAGGCGGGGCCGCCGGACAGAGCCACCGTTGCCGCCGGCGGGGTGAACGACAGTTCAACCGAACGGGCGCTGAAAAGGAACAGTAGAACCAAGGCGGCGCTCAGCGCTGCCCCCAACAAAGCGGTTGGCACGACCTTAATCTTGAAGGTGCGTTGACCGCCGGCCGCCGGCGGTTGGTAAGGAACCGGCTTGATGACCGGGCCATCGCTTAAGGCCGTTGGCCAGCCAAGCGCAGTGGTCGCGGCTGCGGAGGCCGGCTTGATGCTTGGGCTGCCGGTCATTGCTGCAGGGCTTCCTGGCAACGGATGTCGATGGGCGCCATGTCCGGCTTCACGACGATTTGGGTGCGCACGTCCCGGCAACCGTCCCGGCTGCCCAGCAGCCTGTAGGCACCGGGGCGTAGCTCCAGGCGCCTCTCGGAAAAGCGGCCCAAGGGGCCGATGTTGGAGAGCAGCACCTCGGTGGCGTCGTCGGAGCGCAGCAGCACGGCGACCGGGCTGCCGTGATAGCGAAGCAGGGCGTCCGCCTGCTGAATGGCGGCGGCCAGGATCGGGCCTTGGGGTTTGAGCGACTTGGCCCGGCCCAACGCCGCCAAGGCCTCCCGATAGCGGGCGTCCGCCGAAAGCTGCTGCGCATCGGCCTGCATGGCGGCTAGGGCGTCCAAGGCCTGCTGCTGGGCCTCGGCTTGGTCAAGCCCTTCCTGGGCGAAGCGGATGTTGGCGTCCACGGCCAGGATGTTCTGGTAGGCGGCGGCGGCTTGGCCCCATTGTTCGGCGGCGGCGTGGACGGCGGCTTGCGCCTTGAGGCGGTCGATCTTGAGCACAAGGGATTGGTCAGCGATCTGCTGCAGGCCGCCGAGGGCGGAGGAATTGCCAGGATCCAGGGCCAAAGCCTGGTTGAAGGCGCGGGTCGCGACCGCGAAGTCCCGCCGTCCCAAGGCGGCGAAGCCGGCGGACAGCTGGGTGGCGAGCGCCTGTGCGGCCTGGTTTTGGCGGGCGTTGGCGATAGCCGCGTCGATGCCGCCGGTCTGTGCGTCCAAGGCGCGGATCTCCTGTAAGGCTTGCACCGCTTCGGCCCAGCGGCCGGCCAGTTCGAGATTGCGGGCTTGGCGCAGCCGGTCGATGACCTCCGGCAAACGTTCGGCCCGGGCCTCCGCGGCCAACAGGGTGCCGTCGTTTGGCTTGATCTCCTTAGCGCGGTCCAGCCAGCGGCGGGCTTCCTTGGGATTGCGGACGTCAATGGCCGCCATGGCTTTGGCCAAAGCGTCGTCGAAGCGCTGCAAGCCGGTTTCGACCAGGGCGGCCAAGGCTTCCGCCGCCTCCCGATAGGCGGCGATGGCCTCCTCAAAGCGGTCGGCGACAAAGGCTTCGTCTCCGGATTGGGCCAGCGTCCGTGCGGTCTCATATTCGTTCTGCCCCCACTCGCTGACGTGCAACGCATCGCGGAGCCTAAGCTCCAACTCCACGAAGCGGGCTAGTTCATCGCTGGCTTCGGCCCGGGCTTGCTCCCTTTGGATAGCTGCAAACGGCGGCGGTTGGTCGGCGGCGGCGCGGGCCGGAGAGGGCGGCGCGTCCGCCGCAACCTGCTCGCCGGTGGGTGGGGCGAGGTCAACGGGCGTGACCAAGGCGGGGACCAAGGTGAACAGGCTGATGACGACCGCCGCAGCCGCGGCGATGACGGCATAAAGCAGCCAAGGGCGATTGCGGCGGCCGGCGGCGGCCCTATGACCGGCGTGGGTGAGCGGAACCGCCCGTGGTTGGATCAGACCCGATTCGTCCGGCATATCGCCGTAGGCCGACTTAGGGAAGGGGCCGGGCATTGGGCCAAGGCCCTAGGCAGGGGCGGGGTTGGTTTCAAGGTCGCCCGCTTCGGCCGGTTCCGGCATGGGCAGGCCCAAGTCCTCAAAGTAGAGTTGCCGCAGAATGCCGCGCAGCTCTTGGTATTGCTGCTCCACGGTGCCTTGCAGGCGCAGGGTCTCGTTCTCCAGTTCCAGCGTATAGGGCATGATTTCCGCCTCCGCCGCAAGGCCGATCTCCTGCAGAGCTTCGGCCTGCATGGCGGCTTCGTTGCGCTTGGCCACTGCGCTCTTGACGAGGGCCGCGCCGGCGCCGATGGCGACTAGGCCGGTAGCGTCGATGTAGGGATTGCTGCTGTCGTAGATGGCGCCGATGCCGGCACCGATGGCGGCGGCCCCAATCAAGGCCCGGTTGCGGGCTTGGTTCTTCAATTCGCGCAGGGTGGCCGCCTCGTCGTGGGTGGCGCTGCGCCAACTCTGATAGGGGCCGTACATCTGCCGGTGGTAGTTGGCGTAGTGCTCGTCCAAGGTGTCGATGAAGGCGTATTCCCGCTCCCGCACCCGGCGTACTCGAGCCAGCATGAGGTCATCCTCCGCCGGCAACCGCAGCAGCTCGAAACCGCCGTCAGGCCATGGACGCACATAGGCGTCGAAGGCGTCCGGCGCGAAATCCCTGGCGAACTTCATCTCGGCGGTGGCGCGAATGCGGCGCACGGTGGCGTCGTCCAAACCCTCCCGATAGGCCAGCATGTCGTCCGCCAATTGGCGGTAGTTGGCTTGGAAGGGGTCGATGTCCGGCGGGATGGTGGGGGAGTAGGCATACTTGCTGGCCAAGGCTTGGTAGGTCTTGCTGAACCAGCGCACCCCCCGGGCGTCGGTGACGGTGAACTCTTGGCTGAGGCGCTCGCCGTCGGACTGGACAATCCTGCCCGTAACGGTGACGTCCACGGCGTGGGTAGGCCGCGGCACAACCCGCACCGCCCCCCAATTGCCGGTGCTTTGCAGCACGTTCTTGGCGAAGTAGGGCATGAACTGGGCTTCGGCGCGGCGAATGTCCGGATTGATGAGCTGCGCCACCTGATCATTGAAACTTTCTGGAATGTTGGGGTCCATGACCGACACGCCGATGTCCAGAAGATGCTCCTCGCTCTGTACGCCGCTGAATTGCTTCGGCGGCGTCATGTCCACCGTGCGCACGGATTCGGAAACACAGGCCGTCAGGGCGGCCATGAAGATGAGACCAGTGAGGCGCCGCATGCCTACCTCCCTTTATAGCGCTCGTACTCCCGCCACAGCTTTTCCCGCAGTGCCGGGTCTTGTTCCGCCATGGCCGCCTCCCGTAGTTGGCGGGCGATGATGTCGTCGTCCCTAGCGTCTGGAACGCCGCCCGCAACGCGGCCGCCGCCACCCCGGCCCGGCATCGCCGGAGCTTGGCGCGGCGTTCTCGACGCGGCCGGTGCGGACGCGGCCCGGCCCGCCGTTGCAGCGCCGCCGCCGTCACCGCCGGCCGGCGGCAGTGCGTTGTGGCCACCAGCACCTCTAGAGGCTGTCCTGTTGGAGCGCTCCTCAATGACGGCCCGCTCCGCCAAGATCTCTCCGTCGAAGGTTTGCAGGGCCTGCTCCAAGGCGCCGCCCTGGGAGGCGGATCCGCCACCGCTGGACCCGCCGTCGGCGCTTGGCGGACGACCGGCGCCTTGCCCCTGCGGATCGCTCCCGTAGGTGCCGGGTGCGCCGCTGGAGGTGGTGCCCCCAGGCATTGCGCCGCCATCTGTTGAAGCACCGGGCGTTGCGCCGCCCGCAGTCGGGCCACCAGGGCTGGAACCACCGGGCATTGCGCCGCTCGCTGCCGAGCTGCCGCCTGCGGATCCGCCCGGCATGGAACCCGCCGGCGTTGCGCCTGCAGGAGAGGAGCTTCCAGGTCCGCCGCCGGGAGGATTCGAACCGCTCGGAGTGCCTCCCGATGGGGAGCCCCCGGCCGTTGCGCCGCTGGGTGGACTGCCCGGCCCTGAGCCCCCAGGTGCGCTCGGAGGTGGCGGGATGCGAGCGCCGCCACCCGGCATTCCTGTAGAGGAACCGGCGCCGGCGCCTTGACCGGGCGGCGTTGGCAGCCCCGTTCCCGAAGGTGGACCACTGGGGCTTGGCAGCCCTCCACCGGGCGCTCCGCCGCTGGGTCCGCCCCCGCCGGGCATGCCGCCTCTGGGCATGCCGCCGCTCGAACCGCCTGACGCGCCGCCTGCTGAGCTTCCACTGGGGCTGGAAGGGGTGGATGGCTGTTGCGGATAAAGGGGCGAAATGGGCGCACAGGCCCACAGCAGCAACAGCAACAGCAAGGGCGCGGCTTTGAGGGTGGTTTTCATTGCGGCGGCACGGCTCTCGTCCAAGCCATCCGCTCAAACGATGCCTCAGGGCGATCAACGGCTGGGTATGGGGCGCAGGTTTGGCGCATGTGTTCGGCGCTCCGTAGTCACGAAAAGCTGGTCGGTCGCATCAATGTGCTGACCCGATCCTGAATCCAAGCTGTACGGCGCCATGACGCAACGCAGTTCCCAAATGCACGGCAATTGCCAGCGCCGCATCTGCTGGCAGGGCCGGTGATCCGCCCTCGTCCCCCTTTGGCGCGGCCTGGCCGGATAAGGTGACCTTGGATGCAGACTAACCTTCATTATCCTCTTCTTCTTTCTCCGATTCTTCAAAATACTTGAATTCGTGGCGGTAGGTCTCGGATTCGTAAAGCGCCGTTTGGCCGTCCACCAAGGCGGGGCGGTAGCGGGCGTTGCGCAGGCTGCGGCGCACTGGGAAGTCCATCAGCCCCTTGGGTTCGGAGGCCAGCACCGCCATGCTCTGCACACCGCCAGTGGGGGAAACCCCAAACCCCACTTTGACGAAACCGGTGCTTTGCTCCCCGCGCCGCTTCACTGGCGGCGGCTTCGGATCCCGCGGCAATGGGATGTGCAGCAATTTGGGTTTGGCGAAGTATCCGTCGGCGTCCACATCGTCGAGCTTCTCAAAGACCGAGTAAACATGCTCATAGAGAACCTCCGCCTTGTTGAAGCGCTCCCATAGCAGATGCCAATCGGCCAGCTCCAGGATAGCTTTGGAGACCGGCACGGGACCGCTTTCAAGATCCGTCCGGCGAATGCGGATGATCTCCTGCAGAGCCCGTTCCGCCACCGGGAAGTTGTTGATGGTCAAGGGTGCGTCGAATGTGGAGGTGCGCAGGCCTGGCCGTGAGTTGACGGCGTAGGAGGGCACCCCCCGTTCCGAAGTGGTGTAGAAGGGGGGAAAGCGCTCCATGCGGTAGGTTTCCGCCAGGCCTTGCAGGGCGGGAATGGCCGCCGGCTGGCCCATGTTGCCGTTGGCCGCATGAATCTTCAGCGCCTGCTCATAGAGGCGGCGGGCGGCGAAGATGTTGTAGCTGTCGTTGTGCCACCGGGCGAGGCGGAAGATGCCCGGCAGCAGTGCCTCGCTTTCCGGGCCGTGCGCCTTGTAGAGCACCTCGAAGGCGTACTGCTCACGGCTGGAGGCTTCCTCCGGCTGGCCGAGGCGCTGCAGCACCTGCGACTGCTTATATACCGCCTCCACCTGCAAGGGCGTGAACAGGCCGTCATGGACGCGGCTGACATGCACTGCCATGGCATAGCTTTGCAGCGCCTCGATATAGTTGCCGAGCCCGAACTGGGCGTCCCCCAGCAGGGTAAGCGGCCTGGCGAGATCCCCATGATGCCGGTGGCGGGCGGACTCCAAGGCGCGGATGTAGGCGGTCAGAGAGGTCTGCGCCTTCTCATATTCGCTGTTGTCGATGTCCACCTCCACCGCATCCAAGGGCGAAACCGCTTCCCCAAGGGCCGTCTCGATCCGCTCAATGGGCGCCGGCCCCAACACCGGCTCGTCGTCTATGGAGGTTTCGCCGGGTTGCGGCGTTGTGGGAGATTCGACGGCGGCGGGTTCGGCCAGTGCGCCGCCTGCTGCGGCTTCGCTAGGCCCACCGCCATTGGTGGATTCATTCGACGGCGCCGAAGATTCGGCTGGCGCGGCGGAAAGGCCTTGGGCAATGGCCAACGTCAGCGCGCCCAGTGAGCGCACCAAGCGCGCGCCAAGGTTCCCAAGCCCGCCATGTTCGTGGTGCAGCATCGCCATGATCAATCGGTTGTTGGCCGCTCGGCCCCTGTTCAGCCGGCTGCGGGAAGTGTGAAACCAGCCTAAACACAAGTCAAGGCGCACAAGTCCCTGACAAGACGAACGGTTGACAGCGGGGCGACCGCCAAGGCAGAGTCTCCGCCGTCGGGCGAGTTGGTCGGTGCAACAGGGCGCGAAGCAGCCACCGGGCCGCCCAACGAAAATCGAGCCAGCAGTCTGATTGTGAATCCACTCGCCGCCGATAGTGTGCAGCCCGTCCATTTTGCGTGATTCCGAGCGCTTGCCTTGGTTGGCGTCGTCTTGCCGACCACTGCGGCGTTTGGCATGGGGTTGGCTCGCCTTCATGTTTGGCTGGCTGCCGGCCTTGGGTTGGCCGGTGGCGGACTTGCCTGGGTCGGTGGACCCGGACGGCATCGCCCGCTTTCCCCGCGCTTGGATCGTGGCTTACCAGCGCGAGGATGAGTTCGCGCCACGGGAGTTCATCGTCAGCGCCGTCGAGAAGATCCGCCGGGAACTGCGCATCGAGCGCAAACTGCGCTTGGACGCGGCCTCCGTACGGGTCACCTATCAGGTGCCCATGGGTACGCCCTTGGATGAGGTCGTCGATCATTACCAGACCATATTGGGGCCAGGCGCCCTGTTCAGTTGCCGGGGCCGGGATTGTGGGCGCAGCAACGGCTGGGCCAACCAGGTGTTTCAGCAGGCCATCCTGTTCGGCCCGGAGGCCAATCAGTTCTACATTGCCGCCGACCGGGGCGGGGAGCTGGCGTCCGCCTATGTGATCGAGCGGGGCAATCGGCGCATTTACGTCCATGTGGAGGCGCTGCATCCTCGGGAGGAGGTGGAGGTGGCCGCCAACGCCACCTTGGTGGAGGACTTGGCCGGCAAGGGGTTTGCGGTGTTGGAGCAAGTTCGCCCGCGCCGGGACGGCAGCATCCCCGAGGTTGACCTTGCCGTTTTGGATGCCCTGGCGCCACGTCTCGCCGCCTTTGAGCGCATGACCCTGCATGTGGTCTGCCACCTTTATGGGCCGGAGGATTCCACGGTGCTGCTGGCGCACTCGGAGCGCTGCGCCCGCGCAGTGCAGGCACGGCTGCAAGGCCGCTTGGCGGGGGAGGTGCCCCCGGTGTTGATTCCCTTCGGCGCCGGTCCGCTGCTGCCCCGGGCCAACGGTGCCGTGGCCCGCATCGAACTGGTGTTGCCGCACCGCCAGCGGCGCGATTGAATCTTCGATCTCATCGTTTCGGGGCCACCAATGCGTCATCCGCCTGCCGGGCCTTGAGTAAGGACAGCCAAGCCGAAATCGGCGCACTGCCTTTGTCGGTCATCTTGACTGAGGTGCATGAGCGGTTCGTTGCTGCGCCGCTGTGCTACGGCCAAGGCACGGGCAACGCCTGGGATGAAGCCGTGGCCTTGGTGTTGGGCGTGACAGGCCTGCCGGATGATGAGACCTCCCTTGGACTGGTCCTGAACCAGGTCGCACTCGCCAGGATCAGGCAACTGGCCGAGCGGCGCGTTCGGGAGCGCCAACCCTTGGCCTATTTGTTGGAGGAAGCGCCCTACTGCGGGCTGCGCCTGCAAATTGCGCCTGGGCTGGTGGTGCCACGCTCGCCGATTGGCCCTTTGCTGTTGAACGGGCTGCGCCCTTGGCTGAAGGAAGCCCCTGCCCGCATCCTGGACCTATGCTGCGGTTGCGGTGCCCTAGGGTTGCTGGCGGCACGACAATACCCGTGCGCCGAGATCACCTTGGCGGACATCGACCCCTTGGCGGTGGCCACGGCATGGCGCAATGTCATCGGCCTTGGCCTTTCGGATCGGGTGCAGGTGGTCTGCGCGGACCTCTTTGCGGGTGTGCGGGCGAGCCCCTACGATCTCATCCTCTGCAACCCGCCCTATGTGGATGCCAACGACATGGCCACCCTGCCGCCGGAGTTCGCCTGGGAGCCGGCCATCGGCCTAGCTGGAGGCGAGGACGGCTTGGCGGTGTTGCGCCGCCTGCTTGAAGCGGTGCCCGAGCATTTGACGGCAAGTGGCCTGCTGCTGGGCGAAGCCGGGATGAACGTTTGGCGGGTGCAACGCGCTTGGCCAAGGCTGCCATTCGTTTGGCCGGACCTGCCGGCCGGCGGTGCCGGGGTTTTTCTGCTTGATGCGACGGCCTTGGAATCCCATACTGCCGCCGAAGTCAGTTAGGGCGGGCCCATGTCCGGCAACACCTTCGGCCAGTTGTTCACCGTCACCACCTTTGGCGAGAGCCACGGTCCGGCCTTGGGCGCCATCGTCGATGGCTGCCCGCCTGGCCTCGCGCTGTCTATCGAGGATTTGCGGCCGGATCTGGACCGGCGCCGTCCGGGACGCTCCAAGTTCACCAGCCAGCGGCGGGAGAAGGACTTGGTGCGCATACTTTCCGGGGTCTTCGAGGGGCGCACTACGGGCACCCCCATCGGCCTGCTGGTCGAGAACGAGGATCAGAAGAGCAAAGACTACGAGGCCATCCGCAAGCTGTTTCGCCCGGCCCATGCCGACTACACCTACCATCACAAATACGGCGTCCGCGACCATCGCGGCAGCGGTCGGGCCTCGGCCCGGGAGACGGTGATGCGGGTGGCCGCCGGGGCCATCGCCAAGAAGTGCCTGCGCGAGCTGGCCGGTGTGCGGGTGCGTGGCTACCTATCCGCCATCGGCCATATCCGGCCCCATTTCGAGTCCTGGGCCGCCGTGGAGGAAAACCCGTTTTTCTGCCCGGAGCCAGGGCGGGTGCCGGCCATCGCCGCCCTGATCGAAAGCCTGCGTCGGGACGGGGACTCCATCGGCGCGGAAATCACCGTGCTGGCCGGCGGCGTGCCGGTGGGGCTGGGGGAACCCGTGTTCGCCAAGCTGGATGCGGAGTTGGCCGGTGCCCTGATGGGCATCAACGCGGTCAAGGCCGTGGCCATCGGCGATGGCTTCGATGTGGTGCAACAACGGGGCACGGAGCACCGCGACGAGATGTCCGCCCAAGGCTTTCTGAGCAATAGCGCCGGAGGTGTGCTCGGCGGCATCTCCTCGGGCCAGGACGTCGTCGCCCGCTTGGCCCTAAAACCCACTTCAAGCCTGACCACGCCAGGCAGAACGATCGATGTCGAGGGCAATGAAACCGAGGTGGTCACCAAGGGCCGCCACGACCCCTGCGTCGGCATCCGCGCCACCCCCATAGCCGAGGCCATGACGGCCTTGGTGTTGATGGATCATCTGCTTCGCCATCGGGGGCAAACAGGCTGGTCGCCGCCGACGGGCGGGAGACCTTAAGGCAATTCGCCGACGGCCTTCCCCGAGGGCGCGGCACGTCAACGCATTCGGCCCACTGGCTGGTTTTTCCATTGGCGGTCGGATTGACCACTTTGCAGGTTTTTTTGCTCCGTCGAACTGCCTTATGCCCTATCTCTCCTTTAGAATGCCCGCTCAACGCGCAACGAAGCGGACATCGCGGTGGCAACCCTCTACGACAAAATCTGGGCGGACCATTTGGTCGGCGAAAGAGGCGACGGGCAAAGCCTGATCTACATCGACCGGCACTTGCTGCACGAGGTGACCTCGCCGCAAGCCTTCGCCGGCCTGCGTTTGGCCGGGCGGGACCTGTGGCGGCGGCAGGCCAACCTGGCCACGCCTGACCACAATGTGCCCACGGACAATCGGGGCGCCGGCGTTGCCGGCATCGAAGATCCCGTGGCCCGGGAGCAGGTGGAGACCTTGGACGCGAACTGCCGCCGCCACGGGGTGCTGCAATTCGACATCCACGATGCCCGCCAAGGCATTGTCCATGTGATCGGCCCGGAGCAGGGCGCCACCTTGCCGGGCATGACCATCGTTTGCGGGGATTCCCACACCTCCACCCACGGCGCCTTCGCCGCCTTGGCGCAAGGCATCGGCACTTCGGAGGTGGAGCATGTGCTGGCCACCCAGTGCCTCGCCCAGGCCAAGGCGAGGAACATGGCCGTGCGGACGCGGGGCGCCTTGCCCCCAGGGGTTTACGCCAAGGATCTGGCCTTGGCCCTGATCGGGAGAATCGGCACTGCCGGCGCCTCCGGCCATACCATCGAATACATGGGGGAGGCGGTGCGGGGCCTGTCCATGGAGGGCCGCATGACGCTGTGCAACCTATCCATTGAAGCCGGGGCGCGGGCCGGCCTCGTGGCGGTCGATGACACCACCCTAGCCTATGTCCACGGCCGTCCGTTTGCCCCCAAGGGCACCCTTTGGAATGCGGCGGAATCCCATTGGCGGAGCTTAAGAAGCGATCCTGACGCAGCCTTCGAGCAAACGATGGAAATCGATGCGGCCGCCTTGGTCCCGCAAGTGACTTGGGGCACCTCCCCGGAGATGGTGACCGGTGTGGACGGCTGCACCCCGGACCCGGCCAAGGCCGCCGACGCCCTCAAGGCGGACGGGTGGCAAAGGGCCTTGAGCTACATGGGCTTGGCTGCGGAGCAGCCCATCACCGACATTCGCTTGGACCGAGTGTTTATCGGCTCCTGCACCAACGCCCGCCTGGAGGACCTGCGCATCGCCGCCGGCCTGGTGGCCGGCCGTCGCTTGGCGCCCAACATCAAGCAGGCGTTGGTGGTGCCGGGTTCCGGGCTGGTCAAGCAGGCGGCGGAGGCCGAAGGTCTGGCGGACGTCTTCAGCAAGGCCGGCTTCGAGTGGCGCGCCCCCGGCTGCTCGATGTGCTTGGGCATGAACCCGGACCGGCTGCCGCCGGGCGAACACTGCGCCTCCACCTCCAACCGCAACTTCGAAGGACGCCAAGGCTACGGCGGGCGCACCCACTTGGTCAGCCCGGCCATGGCCGCCGCCGCCGCGGTGACTGGCCACTTCACCGACGTGAGGGTCCTGCTATGAAGGCGTTTCGGGTGGAGACCGGCTTGGTGGCGCCCTTGGGCCAAGCCAATGTGGACACAGACCAGATCATTCCCAAGCAGTTCCTTAAGTCCATCAAGCGCACGGGATTCGGCGACTACCTGTTTGACGCTTGGCGTTTCCTGGATGAAGGGGACATCGGCGTCACCCCCGACGAACGGCGCCTAAATGCGGACTTCGTCCTCAACCAACCCCGCTATCAAGGCGCGGCGGTGCTTTTGGCCCGGGACAACTTCGGCTGCGGCTCCAGCCGGGAGCACGCCGTCTGGGCGCTGATGGAATACGGCTTCGTTGCCGTCATCGCGCCCAGCTTCGCGGACATCTTCCACGGCAACTGCTTCAAGAACGGCCTGCTGCCCATCATCTTGGACGAAGCCACGGTGGATGGACTGTTCGCCCAGGTTCAGGCGCAGGAAGGCTTCACCCTAACCATCGATCTGGAACGGCAGCGCATCGTTCTGCCGGACGGTGGCGAGATCGCCTTCGAGCTGGTGCCCATGCACCGCCGCAAGCTGCTGGAGGGTTTGGACGACATCGGCCTGACGCTGGCCGAGGCAGAGCGGATTCGCGCCTTTGAGGCGGCCCATCTGGCCCGCCATCCTTGGCTGGCCCAAGACCTAGCCGCCGGGGCTTAGCCGCATGACCGACGCCAGGAGGATCGCCGTGCTCCCGGGCGACGGCATCGGGCCGGAAGTTGTGTCCGTCGCCGTGCAGGTTTTAGGGGCGGCCTTAAGCCAGGAAGGGGTGCATCTGCACCGGCAGGAAGGCTTGGTGGGCGGCTGCGCCATCGACGCTGTCGGCATGCCCTTGCCGCCGGAGACCTTGGACCTCTGCCGCAGCGCCGATGCGGTGCTGCTCGGCGCGGTGGGTGGCCCGCAGTGGGAGGCCCTGCCCATGGGGCGGCGCCCGGAGAAGGGCCTCTTGGGGCTGCGCTCCGGGTTGGGGCTGTTCGCCAACCTGCGTCCGGCGTTGCTGTTCACGCCCTTGGCGGCGGCATCCTCGCTGAAGCCGGAGTTGGTGGCCGAGCTGGACATCCTGATCGTGCGGGAGTTGACTGGCGGCATCTATTTCGGCGAACCCCGAGGCGTCTTCCGGGAAAACAACGAGCGGGTGGGCGTCAACACCTATCGCTACAGCGAGCACGAGATCGAACGCATCGCCAAGGTCGCCTTCGATTTGGCCGGCAAGCGTCAGGGCCGTCTGTGCTCGGTCGATAAGGCCAACGTGCTGGAGGTCACCGACCTGTGGCGGCAGGTGGTCAGCGCCTTGGCCGCGCAATACCCGGAGGTGGCCCTTTCCCACCTGTACGTCGATAACGCCGCAATGCAACTGGTGCGGGCGCCGAAGCAATTCGACGTGATCGTCACCGGCAATATGTTCGGCGACATTCTCTCCGATGTGGCGGCCATGCTGACCGGCTCCTTGGGCATGCTGCCCTCCGCCTCCTTGGCCGCCAACGGTTTTGGCCTGTACGAGCCGGTGCATGGCTCGGCCCCGGACATCGCCGGCCAGGACAAGGCCAATCCCTTGGCGACGGTGCTCTCGGCCGCCATGCTGTGCCGCTACAGCCTGAACCTGCCGGCGGCGGCGGCAGCTATTGAAGGGGCGGTGGATGCGGTGCTCAGGAAGGGCCTGCGCACGGCGGACATCGCCGCCCAAGGGGAGGGGACGCCAAGAGATGGAATTGCATTGGTCGGCACCAAGGCCATGGGCGAGGCGCTGCTGACGGCGCTGGAAACCCCGGCGGAGGCCGCATGAGCGCCGCGCACCCGAGCCTCGCCAGGATCCCGCCCGGCTACGCCCTCCCCGGCGCCCTCTCGGCCAATGCGCTGAAATCGCAGTAGGAATTGTTTGGAGCATGGAAAATTTCGCCGTCGCCATCGTTGGCGCCACCGGCGCGGTGGGTGAAGCCTTGATCGACATCCTGCAGGAGCGGGAGTTTCCGCTGGATGCGCTCCATCTGCTGGCCAGCCCCCGCTCCGAAGGCAAGCGCCTGCAGTTCCGCGGCAAGTCCGTTGCGGTGCGCCGCCTCGACCAATTCGACTTCGGCCAAGCTCAGATCGGCCTGTTCTCCGCCGGCGGGGCGCTGTCCGCCGAGTTTGCGCCCAAGGCGGCGGCGGCCGGCTGCGTGGTCATAGACAACACCTCGAAGTTCCGCTTTGAGGCGGATGTGCCGCTCATCGTGCCCGAGGTCAACCTGTGCCGGCTGCCCGAATATGCGCGGCGCAACATCATCGCCAACCCCAACTGCTCCACCATTCAGATGGTGGTTGCGCTCAAACCGATTTACGATGCCGTGGGCATCGCCCGCATCGACGTGGCCACCTATCAGGCGGTTTCCGGCGCTGGGGCGGGAGGGCTGCGGGAATTGGCCGGGCAAACCGCCAACTTGCTGAACGGCAAGCCCATCGATGCGGCCGAGGTGATGCCGGTGCAGATCGCCTTCAACGCCGTGCCGCACATCGACCGCTTTGAGGACAACGGCTACACTTTTGAAGAGATGAAGATGGTGTGGGAGACGCGCAAGATCCTTGAGGACGACACCATTGAGGTGAACCCCACCTGTGTGCGCATCCCCGTGTTCTACGGCCACTCCGAAGCGGTTCACATCGAAACGCGGGCGCCCATCACCCCGCAGCGGGCGCGGCAGCTGCTGCGCGATGCCCCCGGGGTGGTGCTGCACGACGAGCGGGCGCCGGGCGGCTACCCCACCGCGGTGGGGCAGGCCGCCGGCCAGGATCCGGTGTACGTCGGCCGCATCCGCCAGGACCTCGCCCAGCCGAACGGCCTGAACCTTTGGGTGGTGTCGGACAACGTGCGCAAGGGTGCCGCCCTGAACAGCGTGCAAATCGCCGAGGAACTGCTTAGGATTCTCTGAATGAAGGGCAGTGCGCGGGATAATGGGTTAAAATCAATAAATTATGATGGTTAATAATAAAATTGCCTTAAGTTTTTTCGGCCTAGTCCTCGCCGCGTTCAACGTTTGCGCGTTGGCTGCCGGTGAAGCGCAGCCGGCGGCGGAGATCACCGTCAAACCCCAGGAAACCCTTTGGAGCATCGCCAGCCGCACCCGCCCGCCCGCCTATGTCAATGTGCAACAGCACATGTTGGCGATTCTTAGGGAAAACCCGGAGGCCTTCGAGAGGGGCAACATCAACGGCCTGATCGTCGGGGCTCGTCTGCGGCTGCCGCAAGGCGGCCCCAGCCTGTCGTCGCAGGCGGCCATCCAGGAAGCCACTCGGCAGAATGCGGCATGGCGGGAGCGCCCCGCCATGCCTGCCGCCAAACCAGCGGACGGCACACCTAAAGCGGCTGCTGAGACCAGCGCCAAGGGCGTCGCAGGAGAGGGAGCGGAAGGCGCTGAGGATGAGACGGCGCCTGTGCCGGCCGCCCTGCCCATCCTGACGCGGCAGGAAGAGGACGCGGCAGCCACCGCCGTTGTCGGTGCCGATGCTGCAGCCGTCGATGCCGGGCCGGATTCGCTTGCGGATGAGTTGCGGCGATTGCGCGAGCAGGCCTTCGACCAAGAACGGCAGTTGCAGCGCAAGGAGGAGGAGATCCTTCAGTTGGGCAAAGACTTGGCGGCGGAAAAAGAACGATGGGCCAAGGAGTTGACTTGGTGGCGCGGTGCGCTGACGGTCAGCGTCGCCGCCGCCGTCGTGCTGTTCATCACCGTTTTGTTGATGCGGCGCCGGAGCGTTCATGAATGAAAGGAAACTGAACTGGCCGAAGGGGAATTGGGCGCGGCCCTAAGCCGATGGCGGCCAACATCGCTTTAGGCGTGGAGTACGACGGCGGGAACTTCAGCGGTTGGCAGCGGCAAAGCCATCGCCCGTCCGTGCAAGGCGAACTGGAGGCGGCCTTGGGGCGCGTTGCGGATGAGCCGGTGCGCACAGTCGCCGCTGGGCGCACCGACGTCGGCGTTCACGCCACCCAGCAGGTGGTGAGCTTCCAATGCAGCAGGGCGCGGCCCTTGCGGGCTTGGCGGGACGGCGTCAACGCACAGACCGCGCCTGGCGTAAAGGTGCGCTGGGCGCGGGAAGTGGATGCCAGCTTCCACGCCCGCTTTTCCGCCGTCGCCCGCCGCTACCTATACCTTTACTTGATCGAAAACGTCCCCTCGCCGCTTCGCGGACGCTACGCCTGCCTCTCCCCTCCCTTGGATGCCGAGGCAATGCACCAAGCTGGTCAAGCGCTGTTGGGGGAGCGGGATTTCACCAGCTTCCGTGCCGCCGGCTGCCAGTCCCAATCGCCATTTCGACGGGTTTTGCACCTACGGGTGCGCGCCTTGGCCGGCTTGGTGGTGCTGGACATCAAGGCCAACGCCTTCCTGCTGCACATGGTGCGCAACATTGCCGGAGCGCTCAGCCTGGTTGGGCGGGGCCAGCGGCCCATCCCTTGGATGAGCGAACGCCTGCAAGCCCGGGACCGGACGATGATCGGCAAGACCGCGCCGCCCCAGGGTCTTTACCTCGTGGATGTGGCCTATCCGCACCATGACTTGCCGCAGGGCGCCTTACCGCCCTTGCTCGCCGCCCTCGGCTGCTTGGACCAGCTGTAGTTATGGCTGCTCGGCGCTCACTTCCTCAAGGCCGCCAGAAAGCCCCAACCTTGGCTAAGGATCAGTTCCAACAGCACCAAACCGACGCCGATGATGGTCCATATCTCCTTCAGGTTTGCTATTTTCGCTTTGCCGCCCTCGCCCCGCCATCCGCGTTGCGGATGTGCGGGACTTTAGCGTCTCAACGATGGTCCAGCAGCCTGAGAACGGCTAGACTGCACGGCGGTGGGCGCAGCGGCCCGCCTTCCCTTTCAGTACATCATCCATGGCGGTCAAGATCAAAATATGCGGCGTCACCCGGGCGGAGGATCTGGAGGTCCTGCTGCACCTTGGGGTTGAGGCGATGGGCTTGGTGTTTTATGAGCCCAGTCCGCGCTGCTTGGCTTTTGCGGACGCCCGGCGACTGTCCCTTTTGGCGCGGGGCCGCGTTCTGCGGGTGGGGGTCTTTTTGGACGCCGCAGCGGAGGCGGTGCGCGACGCCGTTGCTCAAGTGGGGTTGGATCTATTGCAATTTCATGGGGATGAGGACCCGGCTTTCTGCGCCGGCTTCGGCTTGCCGTACATGAAGGCCGTGCCCATGGCGGGGCCGGTGGATGCGGCGGCTTGGCGACAACGCTATCCGGACGCTTGCGCCCTGTTGCTTGACGCCGGCTTCGGCCACGGCGAGACGTTTGATTGGCGCCATTGGCCGGCATCGCCGCCTTGCAACTGCATTCTGGCCGGCGGCCTTGGGCCGCACAACGTGTCCGGCGCCGTCAAGCGGCTCAGTCCTTGGGGCCTCGATGTCAGCAGCGGCGTCGAAGGGCCGGTGAAGGGCCTAAAGGACGCCGACAAGATGACCGAATTCGTCATGGAGGCCCGCCGTGCCGCAGCCGGGTAGCAACTACGCGCAGCCCTCGGAGCGAGGCTGGTTTGGGAATTACGGCGGGCGCTTTGTGGCGGAGACCCTGATCCACGCCTTGGACGAGTTGCAGGCCCTTTACGCCGAGGCCTGCGCTGACCAGCAATTTCAACAGCGCTTCAGCCAGGACTTGGCCCGGTACGTCGGCCGGCCGACGCCGCTTTACTTTGCCGCAGGCTTGAGCGCCGAACTCGACGGCCCGCAGATCTACCTAAAGCGCGAGGACCTGAACCACACCGGCGCCCACAAGATCAACAACTGCATCGGCCAAGCGCTGCTCGCGCAGCGCATGGGCAAGACCCGGGTGATTGCCGAGACCGGCGCCGGCCAGCATGGGGTGGCCACCGCCACAGTGGCCGCCCGCGCCGGCTTGGAATGTCAGATCTACATGGGCACCGAGGACATCGCCCGCCAGGCCCTGAACGTTTATCGCATGAAGCTGTTGGGGGCGGAGGTCGTGCCGGTGTCCTCCGGCTCAAAGACCTTGAAGGACGCCATGAACGAGGCCCTGCGGGATTGGGTGACCCATGTGGACAACACCCACTACATCATCGGCACTGTCGCCGGTCCGCATCCGTATCCCCAGTTGGTGCGGGACTTCCAATCGGTGATCGGCCAGGAGGCGCGGCGCCAGTGCCTGGAACTGGCCGGACGCCTGCCGGATGTGCTGGTCGCCTGCGTCGGCGGCGGCTCCAACGCCTTGGGCCTGTTCCATTCCTTCATCGACGATGTGAACGTTCGCTTCGTGGGGGTGGAGGCCGGTGGTCACGGCTTGGAAACCGGGCGCCATGCGGCGCCGCTGAACGCCGGCGCTGCCGGGGTGCTGCACGGCAACCGCACCTACCTGATGCAGGACGGCGACGGCCAGATCTTGGCGACCCACTCCATCTCCGCCGGCTTGGATTATCCCGGGGTCGGCCCGGAGCACAGCCATCTGAAGGACATCGGCCGCGCCGAATACGATTCGGTGACGGATGAGGAAGCGCTGGACGCCTTCCGCCTGTTGAACCGCACCGAGGGCATCATGCCGGCCTTGGAGAGCAGCCATGCCCTAGCTTGGGTGGTGCGGGAGGCGCGGCATTTGGCCGAACGCGTGGTGATCGTCAACCTCTCCGGACGGGGCGACAAGGATATTCAGACCGTCGCCGCCATCGATGGGACCACCCTATGAGTTTCGTCAAGCAGATGTTTGGGCGCTTTGGCGGCAACCGGCGCATAGCGCAGCTGGACTGCGTCGGCCGAGGTCCCCATGGCGGCAGCGCCGGCGGCAAGGTACGATGAGCCGCATCTCCGCTGTTCTGAACGGCTTGCGCGGCCAAGGCCGCAAGGCATTGGTGCCCTTCATCACCGCCGGGGACCCGAATCTGGAGACCACTGCGCCGGCCCTGTCGGCCCTTGCCCGGGCCGGTGCCGACCTGTTGGAATTGGGCATCCCGTTTAGCGACCCGGAGGCGGACGGGCCGGCCATTCAGGCCGCCTCGGAGAGGGCCTTGGCGGCCGGCGCCAGCCTTGCCGACGCCTTGCAGTGCGTACGCGCCTTTCGCCGGGACAACGCGCACACGCCGCTGATTCTGATGGGCTATCTGAACAGCATTCTGGCCATGGGCGAGGAACGCTTCGCGCAACAAGCCGGGGCAGCCGGCGTCGATGGACTGATCGTCGTCAACCTGCCGCCGGAAGACTCCGCCACCTTGCGCCGCGCCTTGGCCGCGGCTGGCATCGACCTCATTCTCTTGGCGGCGCCCACCACCGCAGACGACCGCTTGAGCCTCATCGACCGATCGGCCGGGGGGTTCATCTACTTGGTCTCCTTGAAGGGCATCACCGGTGCCGACCACATTGATGTGGCCGCCGTGCAGCACCACCTTGGCCGCTTGCGCCAACGCACCCGCCTACCCGTCCTAGTGGGCTTCGGCATCAAGGACGGCGCCACTGCCCGGAAAATCGCCGAACAGGCCGATGGCGTGGTCATCGGCGCCGCCTTGGTGGCGCACATGGGGGCGCTGCAGGATGACCCGGCCGCCATTCCCGCCGAACTCGAGTGCCGATTGCGGGAAATTCGTCAAGCGATGGACGGGTAGGCGGCCGGAAGCGCGAAGTGCGTACCCTATGAGCAGAAGCCTAGGGAAGTGGTTGGGCCACATGGAGACGCTGAACCCCCGGCGAATCGATCTGGGGCTTGGGCGGGTGCGCCGCGTGGCGGAGGCCTTGAAGGTGCTCGAGCCGGCGTCGGCCGTGGTGGTGGTTGCCGGCACCAATGGCAAGGGCTCCACCGCGGTTTGCCTGGAGCAGATTCTGCTGGCCAGCAAACGCCGGGTTGGTTGCACCCTGTCGCCACATTTGCACAGCTTCAACGAGCGCATCCGCCTCAACGGCGCGGAGGCGGAGGACGCAGTTCTCTGTGAATCCTTTGCTGCCGTCGAAGCCGCCAGAGGCGATTTGCCCCTGACCTACTTTGAATTCTCCTGTTTGGCGGCGCTGCACTGCTTCAAGAAAGCAGGGGTGGATGTGGCCATTCTGGAAGTGGGGCTGGGCGGTCGCTTGGATGCCTTCAACATCGTGGATGCGGATGTGGCTGTCATCACCAGCATCGGCTTGGACCACACCGAACACCTAGGCACCACCTGCGCGGCCATAGGCCGGGAGAAGGCGGGGGTGTTTCGCCCGGGCCAGCGCATCGTGCTGGGCGCCGGCCTGCCGCCAAGTGTCCTCGCCGCCGCCCGGCGTCGCGCCAGTGCATCTTTGCGCTGGGGCCGGGAAATTCGTTTGTCGCCGGAAGATTCTCGACGATGGCGCCTCGAAGTGGCGGATCAAACCTTCCCCAGCCTGCGTCAAGGGGCGCTGCCCCTCGACAACTGCGCCTTGGCGGCGGCCGCCGCGCTCGCCGTCGATGGGGTCCTGTGCGACGCCCGCACGGACGCCGGCGCCATTCGCCAAGGTTTAGCTACGGCTTGGCTGCCGGGTCGCTTGGAGTCCATCGTCGCCAAGGGCCGCCGCTGGCTGGTGGATGTGGCGCACAACCCCTTGGGCGCCCAGTTCCTCAGGCAGGAGTTGGCCAGGCGATGGCCGCAGTTTGCGGGGATGCCGGGTGCCCGGCTGGGCGCAGCCAAATCCGCTGCCGCCGTCGATTGCTCTCCCGATAGGGAAAGACCGGCGCAAGCCCGTCCCGGCCGCGGTGTGGTCGCCCTGTTCGGCAACTTGGCGGACAAGGACAGCCAAGGCATCTTCAGCGCCTTGAGCGGCTTGGTTCGCCATTGGGTGTTGGTGGATGTGGCGGGGCCTCGGGGCCTGTCCGCCAAGCAATTGGCGGGCCGAGGCGCTCCCGCCAGCAGCCGCGTTGCTGGGGATTTAAGGGAAGGATTGCGCTTGGTGCGGTCGCTTGCCGAGGACTCTGATGTTATCCTTGCCTTCGGGTCATTTGCGGTGGCCGCAGGGGTGCGCCACGAATTGTTGAACGCCGATGCTTGAACCTGCCGCATCCAGCACGGCCAGCCGGGCCGCGCCGCCTTCGCTCGCATGATTGCGCGCACCCGCCACCGGCTCACCGGCACGCTGTTCCTGCTGGCCTTGACGGTCATCTTCTTGCCCATTCTGTTCGACCGGGATGGTGCGCCCCCTGTGCAGCTCAGCCCCATCGACGAAGATTACCCGCCGCCGCTGCTGGAGGGTCTCGATCGGGTGCCGGAGAGCGACTTCGCCGTGCGTGTGCAGGATCTGCGCGAGAAGGCGGACGCCGAGGGCTTTCACCGGCAAACCAAAACCAAGATCGGCGAGCCGGTGCTCTCCGATGCGGACGAGCGGACGGACGCTTGGGCGGTGCAATTGGCCAGCTTTGCGGACCCCGAAAAGGCCAGAGCCTTTCGCGACCGCTTGCGGGCGGATGGCTTCGAGTCTTTCATCAGCAGCTACAAGCCCCGGCAGGACGTCATCCTGAGCCGTGTCGCCGTTGGCCCGTTGCTGAACCGAGAACGTGCCGCTCAGCTGGCGGAGGAGCTTTCCACCAAGTATGCGCTGGAGGCCCGGCTGATGGCCTTCGGCACCTGACTGCCAATCCCTGATGCCCGATCTCTCCGCCATTGACCTGATCGTCGGTGCCGTGTTCGCCCTGTCCGCCTGCATCGGCGCAATGCGGGGCTTGGTCCGCGAGCTGTTGTCCATCGCCATTTGGGTGGTCGCCATCCTAGGCGCTTTCCGCTATGGGTCGGGGGTGGGCGACTGGCTGGATATAGACGGCCGGTCCGGCACCGTGGCCGGTTTCGCCTTGGTCTTCACGGCCGCGTTCATTGCCGGAGCCTTGGCCAAGAAGCTAGCGGCGAATCTGGTCCAGGCCGTGGGCCTTGGCGGTGTGGACCGCACCCTAGGCTTCTTGTTTGGCGGCGTTCGGGGCCTGTTGATTTCCGTGGTGGCGCTGGTCGCCGTGCGCCCCTTCGGGGCAGGGCAGGATTGGTGGTGGGGGTCCCAGACGCGCCCACTGCTGGAAGTGGTGGAGCAGGAATTGGTGGGCTGGGTGTCGGACTACCCAGAGCAGCCCGAGGAGGCGCTGTCGCCGGAGCGCGGGGACGCCGACGCCCAAGACGAACTTGAACCCGAACAGCAGCGCAGAGGGGTCCTGCTCTGATGTGCGGCATCGTCGGCATCGTCGGCCGCAGCCCGGTCAACCAACGCATCTATGACGCCCTTACCATGCTGCAGCATCGCGGCCAGGACGCCGCCGGCATGGCCACCGGGGATGGCGCCCGCCTGCATCTGCGCAAGAGCAGGGGCTTGGTCAAGGAGGTGTTTGAGCAACGCCACATCGACCGGCTGGTGGGCAACGTCGGTATCGGTCATGTGCGCTATCCCACCGCCGGCTCGGCAAGCGCCGCCGAATCGCAGCCGATGTACGTCAACTTCCCCTATGGCATCACCTTGGCTCATAACGGCAACCTGACCAATTTCGATGGCCTTAAGACAGACCTGCGGCATGAGGACCGTCGTCACCTCAACACCGATAGCGACTCCGAACTGCTGCTCAACGCCTTCGCCCACGAGCTGCAGATGATGAACGTTGGCCGGCCGAGCGCCGACGACATCTTCCGGGCCGTGCATAGCGTCCATCGCCGCTGCCAAGGAGCCTATGCGGCGGTGGCCATGATCGTCGGCGTCGGCATCGTCAGCTTCCGGGACCCTCACGGCATCCGGCCCCTGGTTCACGGGCGGCGGCCTTCGGAGTGGGGCTACGAACACATGATCGCTTCGGAGAGCGTCGCCTTGGACATGCTCGGCTTTGAGGTGGTCGCCGACGTGGCCCCTGGGGAGGCGGTGTTCATCAGCGAGGCGGGGGAGGTGGCTAGGCAGCAGTGCGCGGCGCCGGCCACGCACAGCCCCTGCCTCTTTGAATACGTCTATCTGGCCCGGCCGGACTCCATCCTCGACGGCATCTCGGTTTACAAGTCGCGCCTGCGCATGGGCGAGCATCTGGCCAAGCGGGTGCTGGAGCGCTATCCTGGCCATGACCACGACATCGACGTAGTGATACCCATACCGGACACCAGCCGCACCTGCGCCTTGCCCTTGGCCTACGAACTGAACGTCAAGTACCGGGAGGGCTTCATCAAGAACCGTTACATCGGGCGCACCTTCATCATGCCGGGCCAGCAGATGCGGCAGAAGTCCGTGCGCCAAAAGCTGAACGCCATCGGCTTGGAGTTCAAAGGCAAGAACGTGCTGTTGGTGGATGATTCCATCGTGCGCGGCACCACCATTCGCCAAATCGTGCAGATGGCCCGGGAGGCCGGTGCCAGAAGGGTCTACGTGGCTTCGGCGGCGCCGCCCATCCGCTATCCCAACGTCTATGGCATCGACATGCCGGCGGCTGCGGAGCTGGTGGCCTACCGTCGCTCCGAGGATGAGGTGGGCCGCTTGGTGCATGCGGACTGGCTGGCCTACCAGCACTTGGAGGACCTCATCGACAGCGCTCGGGCCGGCAACCCGACCATCACCGCCTTCGATTGCTCCGTGTTCAACGGCAAGTACGTCACTGGCGGCATCGACCATGCTTATCTGACCCACCTGTCCCGCATTCGCAACGACAAGACCAAGCAGCAGCGGGATGGGGAACCGGCGTTGGCCCAGTCCGCGCTGGAGCTGTACGACCATGCCTAAGAGCGGCCCAACGCAGCCCGTCGGCTCGCGGCGCTCGCCCCTTAACGGCCCGCGCCGATGGCGGTGGCAAGCCGACCATCGGCCCTACCGGGTGGGAAGTGGCCATGTCTGACCCGGCCGGCAGCCCCTGCATCGGCGTCTGCTCCACCACCTACGGTGATCTGATATGCCGCGGCTGCTATCGTTTCGCCCATGAGGTGGCCGAATGGAATGCCTACCGTGGGGAGCAGCGCCTAGTGGTTCAACAGCGCCTGGATCGACTGCGCGCCGGCGCCGCCGCCCACTTGTTGTCAGCGGAGCACATTGTGCAACTCATCCCTTTGGCGGCCTCGGTGCGTCTGCGGCGAACGGCTGGCATGGCGTCTTCAACCATTGCCCATGAAGTTTTGAGAAGGCTGATCCTCAAGGGTCTGCCGCCGCCTTGGCTGGCGGCCGAGGACGACGAGCAAAGCCGGCAACAGGCCGTGGAGCAGGGCAGGGAGCTGCTGGCCCGCATCGACCGGGAAATGTTGAAACGCTCTCGCGCCCACTACCAGCAAAGTTTCCGCGCCCAACCGGATTGAGCGGCCTGCCGGGCGTGACGCCTAGGGTCGCAAGCGCCGCGACGTCAACGCGCCCGCCGGCTTCGCCATCGGGTTTGCATGTAGCTACAGTCTTGCTGGATGCGGTGGTCAAGCGCCGGGATAGGGGCGGGCCAAGCTGAAGCACTCCAGTTGCAGGCGGCGGTGCGCCTGCCGCAGCAGCCAGCCGCAACGGTTCCAGTCGCCCAGAACGTAGCGGACACCACGGCCGCTGTGGTGCATTCCGGGCCGATGGGTATGTCCGTGGATGAGTATCTCGGCGCCAGAGTCTTCCAGGAGGGCGGCGGCCGCCTCCGCGTTTACGTCCATGATGTCCTGCGCCTTGTCGGCCTTGCCGGCGGTGCTGGCTGTGCGGAGCTGCCGGGCGATTGCGCGCCTTTCCGCCAAGGGCTTGGCCAGCAATTCCGCTTGCCAGGGCGGGCGGCGAACTTCCTTGCGCAGCCTCTGATAGTCCAGATCGTCGGTGCAGAGCGCATCGCCGTGGACCAGGACGAGGCCGTCGCTGGTCAGGAAGGGGTCGCCGATGAGGACGGCGCCGCTGCGGGCGGCAAAGCCTTCGCCGCACAGAAAGTCCCGGTTACCCGGCATGAAGTGCAAGGCGGCGGATTGGGAGGCCTGTTTCAGCCCATGGCAAACGGTCTCGGCCAGCTCGGCGTCGTCGTCGTCGCCCACCCAAGCTTCAAACAGATCTCCGAGGATGAAGATTTCATCCGCCCAATGGGCTTCGGCATGCAGGCATTCCAGAAAGCGGGTGCAGCGCAGGTCCGCCACGGCGTCAAGGTGCAGATCCGCGATGAATATCCGTGCAAGCAAGATGCCACCTCAGTGTTTTTCGGTTGTTTGGTCCAGCCGAGGGCCGCCGTTTTGAGACTCCCCGCCAGCCGTTGCCAGGCAAGCCCAGGAGTGGGGAAGGGGTGCGGCGCGGCCTGATTCAACGGCCCTGCGCAATTTCGTTGGCGGCCTGCAGCGTGTTCAGCATGAGCGCCGCCCGGGTCATAGGGCCGACACCGCCCGGCACCGGAGTGATCCAGCCGGCGACCTCTACAGCCTCGGCGAAGGCCACATCCCCGTGTAGTCTCCCGGCAGCGCCCCGGGTGATGCCGATGTCGATGACGATGGCGCCGGGCTTAATCCAATCGGCGGTGATCAGCCCGGGCTTGCCCACGGCGGAAATGAGGATGTCGGCCCGCCGGGCGGAGGCGGCGGCGTCCTTGGTGAACTTGTGCGCCACCTCCACCGTGCAGCCGACCCGCAGCAACTCCAAGGCCATGGGCCGGCCGACGTGGTTGGAGGCGCCGATGACGGTGGCCGTAGCGCCGCGGCATTCGATGCCGGTGCTGTCCAGCAGCACCATCACACCCTTCGAGGTGCAGGGCGGCAGCGCGGGACGGCGCAGGGCGAGGCGGCCGATGTTGTACGGATGGAAGCCATCCACGTCCTTGGCTGGATCGATTTGGTCGGTGATGCGATCCGCGTCTATGTGCGGCGGCAGCGGCAGTTGCACCAGAACGCCGTCGATGTCGGCGGCGGCGTTCAAGGCGGCGACGCGCCCTTCCAATTCCACTTGGGAAATCGTTGCCGGCAGGCGCTCCACTCGGGAATGAAAGCCCACTTCTTGGCAATCCCGTCGCTTGGCGTTGACATAGACTTCGGAGGCTTCCTCTCCCCCCACCAGAACGACCGCCAACCCTGGCGGTCGAACGCCCGCCGCCACCCGCTGGGCGACTTGAGTGCGGATTTCTTCCCGGCAAGCGGCGGCAATGCGCTTGCCATCCAGTATTCGGGCGGTCATTTCCGATCGGGGCAGCTGGAAGAGCGGACATTCTACAATGAACTCCACTGCAAATTGGGCCCTAGGAAAAGGCCCGGCCCGTGGGACCGATGCCGATGCGCTGGTTGCGTTGACGGTTGTTGACGGCAACAGTATCATCCGCCCGCCATTGCGGTTGCAGCATTGCGGGGCATGGCGCAGTCTGGTAGCGCACCTGCTTTGGGAGCAGGATGTCGGGAGTTCAAATCTCTCTGCCCCGACCATTGCCGTCTTGTCGCCGGGCGCTCGTAGCTCAACGGATAGAGCATCTGCCTTCTAAGCAGGCGGTTGAAGGTTCGACTCCTTCCGGGCGCGCCATAGGCGCATCTAGCCGCCAGTTGGCGGGGCGGGTTGTGTCGGTTATGGTGGGCGTAGCTCAATGGGTAGAGCTCCGGGTTGTGATCCCGGGGGTTGCGGGTTCGAGTCCCGTCGTCCACCCCATCCAGGTTACGGGAGCGAAGTAGCGCCAATGCGGGTATCGATGGAGGTTCTTTCCGACTTGGGGCGTCGGCTGACCATCAGCGTTCCGTCCCAGGAATTTGAAAGGAAGGTCAGCGACAAGCTGCGCAGCACGAAGAACAGCATCCGGCTGCCGGGCTTTCGGCCCGGCAAGGTGCCGTTGAAGGAAGTGCGCCGCCGCTACGGGCGCGCCGTTCGCGTTGATGTGGCGCAGGAGCTGATGCAGACCTGCTATGGGGAGTCCTTGGCCCAAGAGCAGCTTTGGCCGGCCGGCTCCCCACAACTGGAACTCCTGAACATGGATTCGGCGGCGGACTTTGCGTTCACCGCCAGCTTTGAAATCCTGCCCGATGTGGAGCTTGCCGATTTCAGCACCTTCAAAATCCTCCGCCCGGAGGCGGAAATCACCGATGCGGACGTCGATGCCATGCTGGAAAGCCTGCGCACCCAGCACCGCACTTGGCAGCGGGTGGAGCGCCCCGCCGAGGCCGGCGACCGGGTGGAGTTGGCCTGCGACAGCCAACTCGACGGCGAGTCTTTTGAGAACGGCCAAACCATGACTTTCGTGCTGGGCGAAAATGGCCTGCCGGCGGCGTTCGATGAAGCCGCCACGGGCATGGCTGCGGGGGAGTTGAAGGGTTTTGACGCCGCCTTCCCAAACGAGCATCCCAACGAGCGCATACGCGGACGCACGCTCAGCTTTGTCGCCACCCTAAAGGAAGTGCAGGCACCGCAGCTGCCCGACCTTGATGAAGCCTTCTTCCAAGTCATGGGCGTTGATGAGGGGGGGCTTGAGGCCTTTCGGGAGGAGGTTACGGCCAACATGCGCCGCGAGCTGGACGGCAAGATCCGCAGTCAAGCCAAGCAGCAGGTGATGCGGGCGTTGTGGGAAAGCCATCAGGTGCCCCTCCCCAAGGCCTTGGTGCATCAGGAGATGCACGCCAGCAAGGACCGCTTGGTGGCCCGCTTGAAACTGTCCGAAGAGCGGGCGGCGGAACTGTCCGACGACCTGTTTCAGGAAGACGCCGAACGGGCCGTCGCCCTGCAGCTCATCAACCGCCAGATCGTCCGCCGGTACAATTTGCAGGCGGACAAGGCGTCTATTCGCGCCGAAGTGGAGCGCGTCGCCGAAGTCTATGCCGAGCCGGACATGGTGATGCGCTCCGTTTACCAAGACGAGTCCCGCTTGGCGACCTTTGAGCGCATGGTCATCGAGAACAAGGTGGTCGAGACGGTCCTAGGCCAAGCCCAGGTGGAGGCGCGGCCAACGACCTATGAAGCCATTGTCACGGACCGGGCCCTGCCCACGCCCAACGATTCGGAGGCCGCGGAGCAAGCGCCCGGCGCAGCGGACGCCGGCGAACCAGAGGAGGCCGCCGACGGGGCGGCGCAACCCAGGAGAACGAAATGAAGCCTGGCGGCAATGCCTTTGAGACCACCAATCTGGGCTTGGTCCCCATGGTGGTGGAGCAGTCCTCCCGTGGGGAGCGCTCCTACGACATCTACTCTAGGCTATTGAAGGACCGCATCATCTTCATGGTCGGTCCGGTGGAGGATCAGGTCGCCAACCTGGTGATCGCGCAGATCCTGTTTTTGGAGTCGGAAAACCCGGACAAGGACATCCACCTGTACATCAACTCCCCAGGCGGCGCCGTCACCTCGGGCATGGCCATCTACGACACCATGCAGTTCGTGCGCTGCGACGTCAGCACCCTGTGCATCGGCCAAGCGGCCAGCATGGGGGCCTTCCTGCTATCCGCAGGGGCGGTTGGCAAGCGCTACGCGCTGCCGAATTCGCGCATGATGCTGCACCAACCGGCGGTGGGCGGCATGCGCGGCGTGGCCGCCGACATCGAGATTCAGGCCAAGGAGATCCTGCTGTTGCGGGAGCGCTTGAACGAACTGCTGGCCAGCCACACCGGCCAACCGGTGGAGCGCATTCGCACGGACTCGGACCGGGACTATTGGATGACCGCCAACGCCGCCAAGGAGTACGGCTTGGTGGACGTGGTGCAGCACCCGCGCCGGCAGCAGCTGGTCAAGGCGGTCAAGAGCAGCTAGCCTGGCGGGCGCACTTGGCGTACTAGGGATCAACAGAGTATTAGAGGGAAACATGGCGGACAAGGGCGGTAGGCGAAACGGCGGGGAAAAGCTCCTGCACTGCTCCTTTTGCGGCAAGAGCCAGAACGAGGTGCGCAAACTTATCGCTGGACCTTCTGTGTTCATCTGCGATGAGTGCGTTGACTTGTGCAACGACATCATCCGCGAGGAGGGGGCTGGCAAAAACCAGGACGACAGCGCCAACCGGCTGCCCATCCCGGCGGAGATCAACGACATCCTCGATCAATACGTCATCGGCCAGGAACACGCCAAGAAGGTGCTCTCCGTGTCCGTTTACAACCACTACAAGCGCCTGAACTACAGCGGCAAGAAGGATGACGTGGAGCTCTCAAAGTCCAACATCCTGCTCATTGGCCCCACCGGCTGCGGCAAGACCCTACTGGCCGAGACCTTGGCGAGGCTGCTCGACGTGCCGTTCACCATCGCCGACGCCACCACGCTGACCGAGGCCGGCTATGTCGGGGAGGACGTGGAGAACATCATCCAAAAGCTTCTGCAGAAGTGCGACTATGATGTGGAGCGGGCCCAAGTCGGCATCGTTTACATTGACGAGATCGACAAGATCTCGCGCAAGTCGGACAACCCCTCCATCACCCGGGACGTGTCCGGGGAGGGGGTGCAGCAGGCGCTGCTGAAGCTGATCGAAGGCACCATCGCCTCGGTGCCCCCTCAAGGCGGACGCAAGCATCCACAGCAGGAGTTCCTGCAGGTGAACACCGCCAACATATTGTTCATCTGCGGCGGCGCCTTCTCCGGGCTGGAGAAAGTGATTTTGGATCGTTCCGATAAATCCGGCATTGGCTTCAGTGCCGAAGTGCGCGGCAAGGAGGCGGGCAAGCAGATCGGCGAAACCCTGCGTCAGGTGGAGCCGGAGGACCTGATCCGCTACGGTCTGATCCCGGAGTTCGTTGGCCGGCTGCCGGTGGTCGCCACCTTGGAGGAGTTGGATGTCGATGCCCTCATGCGCATCCTTACGGAGCCGCGCAATTCCCTGACCAAGCAATACGGCAAGCTGTTCGAGATGGAGGATGTGGAGGTGGACTTCCGCGAGGACGCCCTGCGGGCCGTGGCCGAGAAGGCCATGGAGCGCAAGACCGGTGCCCGCGGCCTGCGCTCCATTCTGGAATCCGTGCTGCTCAACACCATGTACGATCTACCCTCGTCGAACTCCGTGGCTAAGGTCATCATCGACGCCAGCGTCATTTGCGGCGAAAGCGAGCCGATGCTGGTTTACGAGAACAAGGAACCCCAGGCCAAGGCCGCTCACGAGGACTGATTCAGCGGGACGAGAGGGCCTTTGCAGCTCCGCCTCGGAAATTAGGCATACGCAGCAAAAAAAGTGCTTGTAGGCTATGACGGGTACTGTTATAAAACGGTCTTGCCTGCTCTTGGCGGCAAGTAAGTGCGGCTTGGTCGCAACAGTTTTTTCGTAACCGAACAACCATCAACCGAGAGGGAGCACAGGTGAACAAATCTGAACTGATCGAAAACATCGCTGAGGAAGCTGATCTTGCCAAGGCGGAGGCTGGTCGGGCGTTGGATGCCGCGTTGCGGGCTATTGCCGATACGCTGAGAAATGGGGAGCCAGTGTCCTTGGTCGGGTTTGGCACCTTCCAAGTCAGGCATCGCGCCCCCCGTTCCGGGCACAACCCGGCTACGGGGGAGGCCATTCAAATTGCCGCCTCGACAACCGTCGCCTTCAAGCCCGGCAAGGCCTTGAAGGATTCGGTGAACTAACACCGTCTTCCCCAACCCGGCACCGCAGGGCGTCCTGCACGGCTTTCTCTGGCGGCGTTGGGGTAATAAGCGCACGGGCCTTCGCGGGAGCCTCGGGAGTCCATAGTGCTGCAAAAACTCCGGGATCAGACCCAGAGCGCCGGCTTCAAGGTCATTGTCGCTGTGCTCGTTTTCGCGCTGGCCTTTTTCGGCTTCGGCGCCTTCAACATCTTCGCCCCCGGGGACCCAACGGCCGCCAGCGTCAACGGCGAGGACATCACCCAAGGCACCTTGCTGACCGAGGCGGACCGGCAGCGCCGCCGCTTGCTGGCTCAGTACGGCGATCAGTTGAACCCGGAAGATCTTGACCCCTTGACGGTGCAGTCCATCGCTTTGGAGGGTCTCATCAACCGTACGCTGCTCAGCCAGATCGTTGCGGATTTGGATTTGAAGGCATCCCCGACCCGGGTGGAGGCCGCGGTGCGGGCGGATTCGAACTTTCAGGTGGACGGCGCCTTCGATCAGAACCTCTACCGCCGTGGCCTCTCCGCCCTAGGCTACACCCCCACTGGCTACATGGCCGAATTGGCGGCGCGGATGAACGGTGACCAGTTGCGCCAAGCGGTGGCGGACAGCGCCTTCAACGTTGATTGGCAGGCCAAGCAAGTCGTCGGCCTGATGGACCAACGGCGGGACCTCGCTTGGCTGGCCTTCACCTTGAACGACTTCAGCGAAAACGTCGCAGTCGAGGCGACGGACATCGAGCTGTACTACGCGGAGCATCAGGCTGAGATGATGACCGATGAGTCCGTCGATGTGATCTATGTCGAACTGGCTTGGGATCAATTGCTGGAAGATCCCAGCATCGCCATCGGCATCGAGGATCTGCAAAGGGAATACGAGGCCGGCAAAGCGGCGGCGGGGGATAGCGAGAAGCGCCGCAGCGCCCACATACTGCTGCGCACTGGTGATGAGCGCAGCGAAGAGGCGGCCCTCAGCGAGCTCGAGGATTTGCGCCGGCGCCTGCTGGCCGGGGAGTCTTTCGCCGAGTTAGCCGAAGCCCATTCCGAGGATCCAGGCTCCGCTGCGCTGGGTGGGGATCTCGGCGCCGTCGGTCGGGGCGTTTTCGACCCGGCCTTTGAGGAGGCCCTGTGGGCCTTGCAGGAGGAGGGGGAGCTCTCGCCGCCGGTCAAGTCCGCCTTCGGCTACCACCTGATTCGTCTGGATGGGGTGGAGTTCACGGAGTATCCCGGCTTTGAGGAGCAAAAGGACGAAATCGAGCAGCGCCTGCGCCGGGAAGCGGCCAAGGAACTCTTCGCCGACCGAGTGCGGGAGCTCGACAACCTGGCCTTCGAGCAGAACGACTCCTTGGAGGGCATAGCCGAAGCCCTTGGCCTGAGGTTGCAGCAGGTGGACAACATCACCAGCGATGGCGGCCCCGGCATCTTCGCGGAGGACGAGTTGCGCGATGCGGTGTTCGCCAGCGACGTCCTGAACGACGGCAACAACACCGCGGCTGTCGAGTACGGCGACAGCCGAGCGGTGGTGGCCCGGGTGCGCACCCATCATCCACAGCAACAACGGACGTTAGAGGACGCCCGCCCGCAAATAGAAGCCCTTCTGGTGGAGCGCGCCGCTCGGCAAGCCTTGACCGAGGCCAGCGTGGACGCCAAGGCGCGCATCCAAGCTGGCGAAAGTGTCGCCGAGGTGGCCGACAGCTACGGCCTTGCTTGGCGGACCATCGAAGGGGCGCGGCGCCTCACCGAGGATGAGGCCCCGGCGGCGGTGCTGCAGGCGGCGTTTGACCTGCCGAGGCCCGAGGCCGGCGGCAAGAGCATCGGCACCGCCAGCTTGGTTGAGGAAGGGGAGGCCATCGTCACCGTCACCCGGGTGCAGGACGGGGAGCCGGCCGCCTTGGCGGATACGGAGTTGGACGGTCTGCACCAACTGGCGCTGGTTCGCGGCCAACGCTTGGATTTCGATGCCCTCTTTCAAGATTACCGCGCCGCGGCGGACATCTCCCGCCGCGTCGCCGAAAGGGAATAAAATCTGTCACAGGAATCTGGCAACGCGGACGACGGAAACGGTCGTGGATTGGCCGCGCACTAGGTTCGGGCAAAGGCTGCTGGCTGAGGAACAACCGCGGCTTGACGAGCTGGTGCGCCGCCTGCACGGCGACTTTCTGGTTTGGGCCGGGCCCGTGCCCTGCGCCACTCAAGGGCTGAAGCGCTGCATGGTGCGCAAGAGCCTGTATCTCAGCCATCCTGGGGAGGCCGTCAACTTTGACATGGCCTGCTTCGTCGCCCGTCTCTGCGCCCTGCCGCTGCCGAGCAAAAGCGTCGATAACCTTGTGCTGCACCACAGTCTGGAACGGGAGGAGGACCCTCGCCAAGCCCTGCGTGAGGTGGGGCGGGTGATCGCCCCCGGCGGCCGGCTGATCCTCTGCGGCTTCAACCGCTTCAGCGCTTGGGGGCTGCGCCAGCTGTACAGCCGCATTCGCCCGGACCTGTTCTCCGGCTGGAGGTTCGTCAATCCGTTGCGCCTGTTCGACTGGTTGGCGCTGCTCGGCTTCGAGCTCGACGAACCGCCCGCCTATTTGGGGTTTGGGGCGCCACTGAACCTGGGCGGGCAAGCCGCCGGCAAGCCGTCCGCTTGGCTTGGCCGCGCCCTGCCGCCCTTGGGCGCGGTGCTGGTGCTTTCCGCGATCAAGCAGGCCCACGGCCTTCGTACGCCGCCGTCGCAGCCCTTGCCTCACCGCAAGCTGGCCACAGCCTGATGGTGGAGATCTACACCGATGGCGCTTGCCGAGGCAATCCGGGGCCGGGGGGCTTCGCCGCCCTGCTGCGCCACAAGGAAGCGGAGAAGCTGGTGACGGGTGCCGAACCCCTGACCACCAACAACCGCATGGAGCTGATGGCGGCCATCGTCGGCTTGGAGCAGCTCAAGGCCGGTAGCCAAGTGGTGCTGACCACGGACTCCGAGTACGTACGCAGGGGCATCACCGAATGGCTGGCGGCTTGGCTGGCCAACGGCTGGCGCACCTCGGCGAAAAAGGCGGTCAAGAACCAGGATCTGTGGCTGCGGCTGCATGAGCAGGCGCAGAGGCACCAGGTCGAATGGCGTTGGGTGAAAGGTCACAGCGGCCACTTGGATAACGAGAGGGCGGATCGGGCCGCCAATGCCGCCATTGACGCCATGCAGGCGGCAAACGCATAGGGGGGACCATGCGGCAGGTTGTCTTGGATACGGAAACCACTGGCTTGGAGTGGGACCAGGGCCACCGCATCATCGAAATAGGCGGCGTGGAACTGATTGATCGTCAGCGCAGCGGTGCGCAGTTTCACGAATATGTCAATCCGCAGCGGCAGATCGACCAAGGTGCCTTGGAGGTGCATGGCATCACTCAGGACTTCTTGGCGGCCAAGCCCGAGTTCGCCGAGGTGGCCGAAGCCCTGATGCGCTTCGTGGAGGGCGCGGAGCTCATCATGCACAACGCCCCCTTTGACTTAGGCTTTTTGAACCACGAACTTTCCCTTTTGCCGGGTGAGCGGCG
This sequence comes from uncultured Pseudomonadales bacterium, assembly GCA_958296025.1. Classification (GTDB taxonomy): domain Bacteria; phylum Pseudomonadota; class Gammaproteobacteria; order Pseudomonadales; family Azotimanducaceae; genus Azophilus. The sequence goes on along the minus strand of OY282430.1, from coordinate 2,004,113 downwards.
CCGGGTCGAGAAGCTCTGCAAGGTGACCGACTCCCTAGCCTTGGCCAGAAACAAGTGGCCCGGTCAAAAGAACAACCTAGACGCCCTGTGCCGACGCTGCCATGTGGATAACAGCGCCCGCACCAACCACGGCGCCCTGCTGGATGCGGAAATCCTGGCGGACGTCTATTTGGCGATGACCGGCGGCCAGACCGATGCGTTCGGCGGCGGTCAGGGGCAGGAATTGGACGGCGGCGCGGCCCCGGAGTTTGAGCCCTTGCCGGCGGATCGCCCCAAGCTCAAGGTGATCGTCGCCAATGCCGAGGAAGTGGCCCGGCACGAGCGGATGATGGCCCGCTTGGCCGGCTAGGCCAGTGCGCCCGGCGCCGCTCCCTTAAGCGCCGCCGCTGGTTAGGCCCCCTACAGCAGGAAATGTACCGCCAGCCAGCCGGTCAGTCCTAACACGATGGTGTAGGGCAAGGCCATGATGACCATGCGCATGTAGGAAAGCCGCACCAAGGGCGCCACCGACGAGGTCAACAGGAACAGGAAGGCGGCTTGGCCGTTGGGAGTGGCGATGCTGGGGATGTTGGTGCCGGTGTTGATGGCCACCGCCAACAGGTCGAAGTGTTCTCGGCTGATGCGGCCCGTTACAAAGGCGTCATGCACCTGGTTGATGTAAACCGTGGCGACAAACACGTTGTCGCTGATGGCGGACAACACGCCGTTGGCGATGTAGAACATGCCGGGCTGAACGGCTTCATCCAAGCTCAGAACGTACTGCAGGACGGGCGCGAACAGGTGCTGGCTTTCGATGACCGCGACGATGGCGAAGAACACCACCAACAGTGAGGTGAACGGCAGGGCCTCCTCGAACGCCTTGCCTAGCTGATGTTCCCGGATCACGCCGTTGAAGGCGGTTTGCACCACGATCACCATCAACCCGATCAGCCCCACCTCCGCCACATGAAAGGCCAGCGCAGCCACCAGCAGTAGGCCGGCAATGCCTTGAATGCACAGCCGGGCAGCGTCCCTGTGGGTGCGAGCGGCTGTTTCGGCGTCTTCGTAGCGGCGCAGCACTTCGCGCACCGCCGAGGGCATTTGCACACCGTAGCCGACCAGCTTGAGCTTCTCCCAGAGGACGCAGCAGATCAAGCCGACGCCCAGCACCGGCATGGTCACTGGCGACATCCGTTGGAAGAACTCCAAGAAGGTCCATTCCAGACGATGGGCGATCAACAGGTTCTGCGGCTCCCCGACGGTGGTGCAGACCCCGCCCAAGGCGGTGCCGACAGCGCCGTGCATCAGCAAGGTGCGTAGGAAGGCGCGAAACTGCTCCAGGTCTTGCCGATGCCGGACGACCGACTCCCGGTTGTCGTCCCGGTCGAAGCCGTCGTCGCCGAACACTTCGCTGGAGGCCACCTTTTCATAAACGGCGTAGAAGCCGGCGGCGACGCTGATGACCACCGCGATCACGGTTAAAGCGTCTAGAAAGGCGGAAAGAACGGCGGCAACGGAGGTGAACAGAAAGGCGAGCAGGGTCTTGGAGCGGATGCCGAGCAGGATCTTGGTGAAGGTGAACAGCAGCAGTTCCTTCATGAAGAAGATGCCGGCCACCATGAACATCAGCAGCAGGATCACCGGGAAGTTGTTGAACACCTCCATGCGGATGGCGTCCGCTGTGGTCATGCCAAACACCACGGCCTCCAAGGCCAGCAGGCCGCCTGGCTGCAAGGGGTAGCAGGTCAAGGCCATGGCTAGGGTGAAAATGAACTCAAGCACCAGCACCCAGCCGGCGATCACTGGCCCAAAGACGAATAGCAGGATGGGGTTGGCGACTAGAAAGCCGATGATGGTCAACTTGTACCAACGGGGCGCATGGCCGAGAAAGTTGTGCCAAAAGGCGCTGGTGACGTCGTTCATGTTGCTCCTTAAGGCCGTTTTCTCCAGCGCCGGCGGCGGTCACTGGCCCCTGCCGGGCATTGGCAATGACTTGCCGGCTTCTCTGACCTTGGCAAGTCAACAACCCAAGCCGACGCCAGTGAAGCCGCAGCCGTTGGTTGGTATGCCGCAAGGCGACGCCATTTTTCTTGGTGCCGCCTCGTCAAGCAAGCCTTACAGCGGTTTTTTTGTAGCTCCGCTTGTCTTGAACCATTAAAGTATGCCGCATTTTGACGGGCGAGCGGTTATGAACTACTTGTATCAGTATCTGGTGTTTCTGGCGGAAGTGGCGACAGTGGTGATCGGCATCCTCGTCGTGCTGTCGGCGGCGGTCACCATCAGCTCACGCCGACGCCACGAGCCGCCGGGTGTGCTGGAGGTGATCCGCTACAACGACTATCTGGACAATCTGCGCCACGGCCTTGAGCAGGCCATGCTGACGCCAAGCCAGTACCGTCGTCAGGCGCGGCGCGAGGCCAAGGCGCAGGCCAAGAAGGCCAAACAGGAGGCGAAGCGGGCGGCCCAGGAGGCAAAGTTGGCGGCCAAACAGGCGCAAGCGCGGGAAGCGGCTGGCGAGCAGGGTGCAGCCGAAGCCGAAGGGCCGGCCGAGGAAGACGATGCCGCGAAGGCGTCGGCGGCTGCTTCGGCCCCGACCGAGGATTGCGCCGCTGCATCCGAGCAGGGCGCGGGCGATGCGGACCAAGCAAGCGGTGAAACTGGTGCTGGCGAAGTTGGAACTGATGCGGAGGTGGTCGCCTCCCGGTCAGAGGGCGTTGCGGCGGTCGGCCCCGATGCTGTTGGCGCAGCCGATGGCGGGCGCCGGCACCGAGTGTACGCGCTGGCCTTTGAGGGGGACCTGGATGCCTCCAAGGTGTCCTTTCTGCGCCACGAGATCAATGCCATCCTCAGCAAGGCCGAGGATGGCGATGAGGTGGTGGCCAGGGTTAAGAGCTTCGGCGGCCGGGTGCATGGCTACGGCTTAGCCGCCTCGCAGTTGCAACGGGTGCGGGAGCGGGGCCTGAAGCTGGTGGTGGCGGTGGATCAGGTGGCGGCCAGCGGCGGCTACCTGATGGCGGCGGTGGCCAATCAAGTGATCGCCGCCCCCTTCGCGGTGGTCGGCTCCATCGGCGTGGTGGCGGAAATTCCCAACATTCATCGCTTGTTGAAGAAGCATGACGTGGATGTGGAGGTCATTACCGCCGGTCGCTACAAGCGCACCCTAACGGTGTTGGGTGAAAACACCGAGGAAGGCCGGCGCAAGCTCACCGAGGAGCTGGAGGACCTGCATACCCTGTTTCAGGAGTTTGTCACCGACAAGCGCCCCGGCGTGGACTTGGAGAAGGTGGCCACCGGCGAAGCCTGGTACGGCCGCCGCGCCATTGAGTTGAACCTGGTGGACGCCATCATGACCAGCGATGAGTACCTGATGCGGCGCTGCCGGGACGCCGATGTCTTTGAGGTGCGCTGGGTGGAGCACAAGAAGCCTTGGGAGCGGGTGCTCGCCCAAGTGGAAACTGGCCTCAAGCGGCTGGCGGCTTGGCTGCCGGGGCGGGCGGAACAGGGCTAGCGGGACGTCCTGTGGGGGCGAGGTCTTGCCTAGGCGGCACCCGCCCTGCTACCCTTTCCCTCCTTGCCGTTGGGCTTCCTTGGCGCGGCTTAATCCTGCCGCAAGGGTGCCTTCATGGCGATGGGGCTGGCGTAGCGGAACACCACCAGATAGCTGGAGACGATCAGCGTCAGAATGGTCGCCGCCTGAATGACGTAGGCGGCCTCGCTGTCCAACAGCCCGGCGGATAGGGCCACGGCGCAGAGCAGCAGGGAAAACTCCGAAGCCTGCCCCAACCGAAAGCCCACCTCCCAGGCGTCCTTGCGCCGCTCCCCCTGCCAGCGCAGCAGAACGGCGAAGACTGCTGGCTTGGCGACGACCAGAATGCCGGCCAGCAGCACGGTGGGCAGCGCCAACTGCAAGGCCATGCCCACGTCCAGCGCCGCGCCCACCGTAAAGAAGAACAACACTAGGAAGAAGTCCCGAATCGGGCGCAGACTCTCGGCAATGTAGATGGAGATGGGATGGGTGGCCAAGGCCACCCCGGCGATGAAGGCGCCGATGGCTAGGGAAAGCCCGGCCATGGCGGCGACGGAGGCGACCCCTAGGCACCAGCCGAGGGACAGCAGGAAGATGAACTCATGGTAGCTGTCGAAGCGCCGAAACAGCGGCAGCACCAGGAAGCGCACCGCCAAGTAGGCCGCCGCGGCCAAGGCCGGCAGGGAGATGACGATGGCGGCCAGGCTGGCCAGGGTGGATTCCGTATCGCCGCCGTAGCCGGCCACCAGCACCAAGGCGATGATGGCGAACAGGTCCTGCAGTAGCAGTAGGCCGACCACCATCTCGCCGATGTGCTTGTGGTGCAGGATGGTGGCCGGCAGCAGCTTCACCCCCAGGATGGTGCTGGAGAAAGTCACCGCCATGCCGGTTACGGCGGCAGCCCGCCAGCCGTAGCCGAAGGCCGCCATCAGGCCGAAGCCGATGGCGAAGAAGGTCGCCGAGGTGCCGAGGGCGGTCAGCAAAGACTTGCCGAACATCCGCGTCAGCTTGGCCGGTTGCATGTCCAAGCCGATCAGGAACAGCAGGAAGATGATGCCGAATTCGGCGATCTCGGCCAGCAGGTCGGCGTCCGTCACCAAGGAAAGGCCGTGCGGACCGAACAGGACGCCGATGGCGATGTAGGCGACGATCAGCGGCTGACGGCCGTACAGGGCCAAGGCGGCCAGCGCCGCGGCCCCGGAGAAGATCAGGAAGAAGGAATTGGCGATGTCCGAGAACTGATGGATGGCGGCGCCCCCATTCGACGATAGGCCGGCCGCGGTTCGACAGCCGAAGCCTGATAATAATCCGAATAGGGGTGCAATGTGGTCGTCGGGGGAGACTCTTTCTTGTAGAGCACAAAACCGTTGAAGCCGCAGCGTTGCATGTAGTGCAGCAGGTCCTCATGCACCGCGCCGACGGCGACGAGGTCCCCAGCGTAGCCGTGGCGGGTGCGCAGCAGCACGGCCAGGGACAGGCCGCGGCCGTCGTTGAAGGCGGGAAAGTCAATGGCGATCAGGGGCGCGGCCAGCCAGCGCTCGTCGATCTCCGCATCCACCGCCAGCTTAACGCCCAAGCCCCTCTCCGGCGTCCACTGGCCGGCCTCCAGCAGTTCCGGCGGCGGCCCGAGTTCGCCGTTCAACCTAAGCAGCCTTGGCATAGGCCCGCTCCTTGAACGGCGCCATGCCGATGCGCCGAAAGCAGTGCAGGAAGCTCTCGTCCTCAATGCGGTAGGCCAGATAGACATCCAAGATATCGCTGATGACATTCGGCACCTCGGCGCGGGAGAAGGAAGGCCCCATGATCTGACCGAGGGAGGCGTCCGCGCCGCTGTGCCCGCCGATGGACACCTGATAGAACTCGCGCCCCTTCTTGTCCACCCCCAGAATGCCGATGTGGCCGACGTGGTGATGGCCGCAGGCGTTCATGCAGCCGGAAATGTTGAGGTCCAGTTCGCCGAGGTCGTGGAGGTAGTCGTAGTCCTCCAGTTGCTGCTGCAGGGCCTCCGCCACGGGGATGGACTTGGCGTTGGCCAAGGAGCAGTAATCCCCGCCGGGGCAGCAGATGATGTCCGTGGCGAGGCCCCGATTGGCGGTGCCGAGTCGGTGGGTGACGGCCGCTTGCCACAGGGAGTAAAGCTGCTCCTGCCCCACATCCGGCAGGACGAAGTTCTGCTGGTGGGAGATGCGCACCTCGCCGAAGCCGTAGGCGTCCGCCCAATCCGCCACCGCCTCCATCTGCGCATCGGAGACGTCGCCGGGCGGGGTGCCGGTCTCCTTGGTCGATAGCACAGCGATGGCGTAGCCGTCTTGCTTGTGCGGCGAGACGTTGTGCCGCACCCAACGGTTGAAGGCGGGGTTCCGTAGCCGCTGCGCGGCCAACGCCTCCGCGGCGCCGGGGCGTTGGGGGTAGGGGGACGGCTCGAAGTGGGCGGCCATCCGCCCGATGATCTCTTCGCTTAGGATGCTTGGCGAGCCCCTGAGTTGCGCCCACTCGGCATCCACCTTGGCCTTGAAGCCCTCGGCGGTCATGGCTCGCACGAGGATCTTGATGCGCGCCTTGTATTTGTTGTCCCGCCGTCCGTAGCGGTTGTAGGTGCGCATGATGGCTTCGATGTAGGTCAGCAGGTGGCGGGCCGGCAGCCCTTCCCGAAGCAACGCGCCGATGGCCGGGGTGCGCCCTAGGCCGCCGCCGGCGAGGATGTCAAAGACCACCTCACCGCCTTGCTTGCGGGCGATGACGCCGATGTCGTGGACGTTGACCGCGGCCCGGTCCGCCGCCGCGCCGGTGACGGCGATCTTGAACTTGCGCGGCAGCCAGTCGAACTCCGGATGGCTGGTGGACCATTGGCGGAGCAGCTCGCAGTAGGGGCGAGGGTCCACCGCCTCGTCTTCGGCCACTCCAGCGAACTCATCGGTGGTGACGTTGCGGATGCAGTTGCCACTGGTCTGGATGGCATGCATCTGCACGGTCGCCAAGTCCGCCAGAATATCCGGCACTTCCGCCAGTTCCGGCCAGTTGAACTGCATGTTTTGGCGGGTGCTGAGATGGCCGTAGCCGCGGTCGTAATGGCGGGAGATATGCGCCAACATGCGCAATTGGCGGCTGGAAAGGGTGCCGTAGGGAACCGCCACCCGCAGCATGGGCGCTAGGCGCTGAATGTACAGCCCATTGCGCAGGCGCAGTTGCAGGAACTCGTCGTCGCCGAGTTCGCCGGCCAGATAACGCTTGGTCTGATCGCGGAAGTGGGCGACCCGCTCATCGACGAATTGCTGGTCGAAGCTGTCGTAGCGATACATGGGGTGGATGGCCAAACCGCTGAGAAAAAACACCCTAACATCTTGGTTTAACGGTAACGGAGACGATTGGGTCTATGCATAGAACCAAATGGCTAACTGCCGGCCCAATGCCCCAAGCCGCAAGATGGGTCGTGCGTTTCCCAAATGCTCGTCGGCGTGACCAAGGCCGCCCGAAGCCCGAAGGGAAACGTCGGTCCCTTTGATTTGGCCTTGCAGGGCTACTAAGGGCGACGGCTCAGATCAACTGGAGTGGCGGGCAAACAAACGCTGGGCGTCGTCAGCCGCCGAGGTTGGGGCGCAGCCAGCGCTTGGCTGTGCGCAAGTCCCAACCTTTACGGGCGGCGTAGTCTTCGGCTTGGTCTTCGCCTATTTTGCCGACGCCGAAATAGCGGCTTTCCGGGTGGGCGAAATACCAGCCGGACACGGAGGCCGCCGGCTGCATGGCGTAGTGCTCCGTCAGTTGGATGTGCGCAGTGCAGCCGGCGTTCAGCAGTCGGAACAGGGTGGCTTTTTCCGTGTGATCGGGGCAGGCCGGGTAGCCGGGGGCCGGGCGTATGCCGCGGTAGCGCTCGGCGATCAGGTCGGCGTTGTCCAGCTGTTCGTCGAGGGCGTAGCCCCAGATATCCTCCCGCATGAGCTGATGCAGGCGCTCGGCGGCGGCTTCGGCCAGCCGGTCCGCCAACGCCTTGATCATGATGCTGGCGTAGTCGTCACCGGGATGTCTGGCCAGCGCGGCCTCGATGCCGATGCCGGCTGTCACCGCAAAGCCGCCGATGTAGTCCCGCTGCGGGGAGATGAAGTCCGCCAGGCAAAGGTTGGGCTTGCCTTCCGGCAGCAGGCGTTGCTGGCGTAGGTGATGGGTTACGGCCAAGGTCTGGTCTTGGGATTCGTCGGTGAACAGGCGAACATCGTCGTCGCCCTCCCGGCGGCAGGGCCAGACGCCGGTGACGGCGCGAACCTGCAGGTCGCCTTGCTTCACCAACGCCTGCAAGGTGGCTTCGGCGTCCGCGAACAGTTCTCGGGCGCTGGCGCCCACCTTCTCGTCGTCAAGAATTTTGGGATATTTGCCGGCCAGTTCCCAGGTCATGAAGAACGGAGTCCAGTCGATGTAGGGGATGAGTTCGGCGATTGTCAGCGGTCTGACGCTGACGCCCGGCTGGGCCGGCTGCGGCGGCTTGAAGCGCACCCAATCTAGCGATAGTTTGTTCTCTCGTGCCGCCGCCAAGCCCAGCAGCTCCACGTTGCGTCGGCGCAGGGCGTTGCGCTGGCGGATGCGGGCGTACTCGGTCTTTAAGCCCTCAACAAACTCGCCTTGGGCGTCTCCTGACGCCAGCCTTTGCGCCACGTTGACGGCGCGGGAGGCGTCCGGCACATAGGCGACCGGGCCGTTGCCGTACTCCGGTTCGATCTTGACCGCCGTATGCGCCTTGGAGGTGGTGGCGCCGCCGATCAGCAGGGGTGTGCGGAAGCCTAAGCGCTGCATCTCGCCGGCCACATGCACCATCTCATCTAGGGATGGGGTGATGAGGCCGGACAGGCCGATCAGATCAGCCTGTACTTCCTGCGCCTTGGCCAGAATCCGTTCGGCGGGCACCATGACGCCGAGGTCGAAAACCCTGAAGTTGTTGCATTGCAGCACCACGCCGACGATGTTCTTGCCGATGTCGTGGACGTCGCCCTTCACGGTGGCCGTGACGATGGCGCCCTTGAGGTTGCCGGCGGCGTCCTTCTCCGCCTCAATGTAGGGCGTTAAGTGCGCCACCGCCATCTTCATGGACCGGGCGCTCTTCACCACTTGCGGCAGGAACATCTTGCCGGCGCCGAACAGGTCGCCGACTCGGTTCATGCCGTCCATCAGCGGCCCTTCGATCACCTCAATGGCCCGGTCAACGCCGCACCGCGCCTCCTCGGCGTCCTCGACGATGTACTCGGTGTCGCCGTTCACCAAGGCGTGGCCCAGCCGCTCCGCCACCGGCCAATCACGCCAAGCCAAATCCCGTACCGCCTGCTTGGCGGCGGTGCCGCCGTAGCGCTCAGCCACCTCAAGCAGCCGCTCCGTGGCGTCCGCCCGTCGGTTCAGCACCAAGTCCTCAGCCCGGTTGCGCAGTTCCTCCGGGATATCTTCGTAGATGCCCAACTGCCCGGCGTTGACGATGCCCATGCGCAGGCCGGCCTTGATGGCGTGGTAGAGGAACACGCTGTGGATGGCCTCCCGCACCGAGTTGTTGCCGCGAAAGGCGAAGGAGACGTTGCTGACGCCGCCGGAAGTCTTGGCGCCCGGCAGGTTGGCGCCAATCCAGCGGCAGGCTTCAATGAAGTCCTTGGCGTAATTGCGGTGCTCGTCGATGCCGGTGCCGATGGCGAAGATGTTGGGGTCGAAGATGATGTCCTCCGGCGGCAAGCCCACCTCCTTGACCAGAAGGTCGTAGCTGCAGGCGCAGATGGCGGTCTTGCGCTCCAAGGTGTCCGCTTGGCCGGCTTCGTCGAAGGCCATCACCACCACGGCGGCGCCGTGGCTGCGGCAGCGCCGCGCCGCGGCAACGAAAGCCTCCGGACCTTCCTTCAGGCTGATGGAGTTGACCACCGCCTTGCCCTGCACGCACTCCAGCCCGGCTTCGATGACCTCCCACTTGCTGGAGTCGATCATCACCGGCACCCGGGCGATGTCCGGCTCAGCGGCGATCAGGTTGAGGAAGCGGACCATGGCGGCGCGGGAGTCCAACATGCCTTCGTCCATGTTGACGTCGATGATCTGCGCCCCGGCCTGCACCTGCTGCCGGGCCACCTCCACGGCGGCATCGTAGTCGCCGTTGCGGATCAGGCGGGCGAACTTGGCCGAGCCGGTGATGTTGGTGCGCTCGCCGATGTTGACGAACAGGGCGTCGTCATCGATGGTCAGCGCCTCCAGGCCGGACAGCTTGAGGCCGGCGCGGGGCGGCGGTGGGCGGCGGGGCGCCTTGCCGGCCACGGCGTCCGCGATGGCCTTGATGTGCTCCGGCCCGCTGCCGCAGCAGCCGCCCACTAGGTTGACGAAGCCGCTGTCGGCGAACTCGGCCAAGGCGGCGGCCATGTCTTCCGGCGTTTGGTCGTAGCCGCCGAAGGCGTTGGGCAGGCCGGCGTTGGGATGAACGCTGACGAAGGCGTCGGCGATGCGCCCCAAACTTTCGACGTAGGGGCGCAGTTGCGCCGCGCCCAGGGCGCAGTTGAAGCCCACCGCCAAGGGCTTGGCGTGGGCTAGGGAGTGCCAGAACGCCTCCGTGGTCTGCCCGGAGAGGGTGCGCCCGCTGGCGTCCGTGATGGTGCCGGAGATGATGAGGGGCGCATCCCGCCCTTGTTCGGCCAGTGTGCTTTGCACGGCGGCCACGGCGGCCTTGGCGTTCAAGGTGTCGAAGATGGTCTCGATCAGAATCAGGTCCGCGCCGCCGTCCAACAGCGCCGCCGCGGCCTCGGCGTAGGCGTCGAACAACGCTTGAAAAGTGACGGTGCGCAGCCCCGGATCTTCAACGCTTGGCGACAGGCTGGCGGTCTTGTTGGTGGGGCCAAGCACCCCGGCCACGAACCGGGGACGACCCTCGGTGGCGAAGGCGTCCGCCGCCTGTCGGGCGATGCCGGCCGCCGCCCGATTGATCTGTGCGGCCCGCCCCGCCAGCCCGTAGTCCCCTTGGGAGATGGTGGTGGCGGTGAAGGAGTTGGTCTTGATGATGTCCGCCCCCGCCCGCAGGTAGCGGCGATGGGCGTCTGCGATCAGTTGCGGCTGCGTCAGGCAAAGGACGTCGTAGTTGCCCTTCAGCGCCTGCTCATGCCCCCCCGGCAAATTCCCCCGATAGTCCTCTTCCGCCAAGCCCTCGCCCTGCAGCAAGGTGCCGTAGGCGCCATCGAGCAGGAGGATGCGCTCTTGCAGGTGGCTGGCTAGAATGGCGCGAGTGTTCATGGCGGGGCCGGCATTGCCGGCGGGCTGACGCCCAAGCGGCAACCCCTCCTGTGCGTGGTGAAGTGCCAATGAGTATAGGGAGCAGGCCCGTTTCAGCAATTAGAGTTATGGTCGCGCAACTTGAATGGAGTTCATGCTGGGTGCCCAGACACCCCGAAGAACGGTCCCCCACGGTGGAGAGGTCCAGCTCACCCACCCAGCCCGAGGCGACAAGGCGCAGCAAATCGGCCGCCACTTCGGGCAGGCCGTGGATGTACTTGTGCGCGGCGTCGTGGTCCATGCGGACAAATTAGGGGGTCCGTAATAGGGGCAGCGGGAATCCAATTCGACGGTTCCGAGATGTCTTTCGCAAGAACCTAGGAATCGGAGTGCTGGATAAGCACTGCTACGCAGGCACTCTTCGCGAAACTCAAAACCAAATTGGTCGATGAAGCGCGGACGGCGTTTGACGAGGCGTTTGGGGGACGAGGCACGTTGCGGGCAATACCTGTCTGAACGCGACAACGCGGCCCTTCTCCTCTTGCGCAGATGCGAGCCGCTTCAGCGCGAGGACCTTGCCATTCGCCAGTTGGCCGGGGCCAAGCAAAGCCGCGAGTTCGATCTGTACCGAAGGCTGCTCATTCGATTTGAGCTTGAACTAGATGCGCAGGGGGATGACCTCCACAGGGAAGTGAAGCGGCATGTCGAACTTGCGGCGTCGCCGCTACGGTACAGGGTAGTGGACACATAGGGCCTGTCAACGCCGTCGGATTGGTGGGCATCCAAGGCAGAACGACAGTCCGGGCGGGCCTCACCCCTGCCTGTCCGCCAGCAGGCTAGACACGCGGGACAGCAGTTCGCCGCCGCTGCCGCACTCGAGGATCCAGTCGCCCACCCGGTCCAAATCCTCCTGTGCCGCCAGGTCCTCCAACAGGCCGGCCAAGCGCTCCGCCGTTTCGCCGCCGAACTTCAGCGCCGCTTGCCGACCGATGAGCCGTGCGCCGCCCCGCCGGACGCCCCGCTCGACACCCCGTTCGACGCCCTGTTCAATGCCTTGCTCAAAGGCTTCCGCCCGCACCTTGGCGTCCCACCTGTCCCAGGCCGCTTCCGCCACCGTCGCCATGACTGCTCCTTTCGTTTGCTCAAGTTCCTCAAAGGCCGGAAAGCCCGCGCCGCCGCTCTTGTGCTCCCACAGCGCCCGCGCCCAAGCGTGCAGCGCCCGGCGGAACGCCAGGTTCGCCGGTCCGGGGAAGCGGGCCGACTCCTCCAACAGCCGCGGCAGCAACGCTTGGGGCGTTCCCGCCGCCTGCAGCCGCACCGTCGCCGAGACGCGGTTGTCCAAGGGCCAATCCTCCGCCGGCCGCGCCCCCGAAGTCAAGGCCCCGCCCGCCGCCAGAAGACGGTACGCCTGGGGCTGCAGCAGCGCCAAGTCCGCCGCCGCCCGCTCCGAGGGCAGCGGCGCCAGGTCGCTCGCCTGGCCGGCTGCGGTCCAGGGCTCGCTGCCGTTGTACACCACCACCGGCAGCACCCAGGGCCGGCCGTCCTTCCGCCCCGGTGCGCCGCCTTGGGCCGCCCGAGCCAGCAGCATCTCCGCGTACTCGCGCATGCGCTTGGCCATGCGCCGGTCCACCTCGGACTGGAACTCCACCAAAACCAGGACGCAGGGCTTGCCGCCGCCGCGCAGCCGGCCTTCGCGGAAGCACACCCGCCAAGCCATGTCCCCCAGACGCTTGCGGTGGGCGGCGTCCAGATACTCCGAAGAACGGTCATCCAAGGTGGCGAGGTCCAGTTCGTCCACCCAGCCCAGGGCGACAAGGCGCAGCAAATCGGCCGCCACTTCGGGCAGGCCGTGGATGTACTTGTGGGCGGCGTCGTGGTCCATGCAGACAAATTAGGGGGTCCGCAAGAGGAAATATGTAGGATTTGGCTGAAAGTGGCTTGCGAGATTCGCCCTTGGCGCATTGAACCCCGCTCAAAGGGCTTAATCTCCGCCCGCCGCCAGTAGGCCGGTCAAGCGTTCCGCCGTCACAGCGCCGAACCTAAGCGCTGCTTGGCGCTAGCAGATGGTACGCTTTGGGATGCAGCGTCGCGCCAATGCATCCCGCCCCGAATGGCCGGGGCCGCAGTGCGTCCCCGTGTGTCCACTTCTGGTCTGGAGGCGTCAGCGGCCGGCTGTTCCAGGAAAGAGAGGTCCTTAATGCCGCCGGCCTTAGATCGGCGGTACCACTCGTGGCGGGTGACCGCGAGTCCGTACGCTAGCTGCGAATGCCTCGGCTTAGGGAGTACAATCAGAGGTTATGAACAGCTTGCTGATTCGAGGGTTGCGCCAAAGCCCCGTTCACGGTGGTGGGGATTGGCGTGTACTGATGACCAGCGCGGTCCGGGGAGAGTGGCCCACGCCCAAGGCTTCAGAGCAAACGCTGGAAGCGGAGCGCGAGCTTGGCATAGGTGGCAAGCCCTACTACTTCTACGTCCTGCGGGCGGAGGAGAGCTTTGGCCTCATAGTGTTTGTGCTGAGCGAAGTCGGAGAGGCTGATTGGCCTTTGGATGCGAAGGGGGCCACCCCTTTCGACAGCGGCGGCTTGTGGTTGGGCACGGTGGCAACCCGTCCTGAACTCGATGGGGCCGGGCGGCGCACGTTCTTTCAGGACCACGATGTGCCGCTCGTGGATTGGAGAACAGCGTTCGAGCAATACATCCGCACCCACTACGGCACGATCTCCGACTACATCAAAGGCATCGCGCCAGGAACCGGAAGCGAGCTACAGGACTTGAGGGGCACCATCATCAAGAGATGCACGAACGACAAGCGGGCTTGGACCTGGGAGGTCCGCGTCCCTCATGATCTAGTCGTTGGTCGTCTTGAGCTGCGGGCGGCTTACATGAAAGAAATCCATCGTGACACCTATCTCCTTTGGCTTTGGGATAGTTCGCTGACGGAGCGCGAGAGTAGCCGTATCTACCGATGGGTGAAGGATTACGTCGTCGTGCCTGCGGAAGACGAGTCCGTAGTGCAGGCGGTAGAGGATCGAATGGTGCTGGAGGCTGCTAATGTTTGACAAGCACGAAACCGCGGTGTTGCGTGGGTTCGACACGGCCGTCGCCGACATTGGCGATCAACTGCATATTTGCCACCCACTGCTCTCTTTCGAAGGCGATCCCAACACGCTTTACGTCGCTCGCAGACTCAATTGGCGAAACCATCAACGGGCCTTGGCTGTTGCTGACCCGTCCGAGGCATCCGAACTCGCGACGCTGCTCCCTGATGAGCACAGGCAGTCAATAGCGTCCGGCGAAGCGGCAGTTGTAGCAGGGGCAGGGTTCATTCAAGCCGCGGCCGATGCGGGAATTCAACTCGACGGTTCCGAGGTGTCCTTCGTAAGAACCCACGAATCGGGATGCTGGATAGCCACTGCTACGCAGGCTCTCTTCGCGGAACTCCGAACCAGATTGGTCGATGAAGCGCGAACGGAATTTGATAAGGAATTAGGAAACGCGGCATGGCGCGGGCAACACCTATCCGAACGCGGCAACGCGGCGCTTCTTCTCTTGCGCAGATGCGGCCCGCTTCGGCGCGAAGACCTTGCCATTCGCCAGTTGGCCGGGGCCAAGCAAAACTGCGAGCTCGATTTGTACCAAAGGCTGCTCGTTCGATTTAGGTTTGAACTGGGTATACAGCGGGATGATCTCCAAAGGGAAGTGGAGCAGCGCATCGCGTTAGCGGCGTCATAGCTGCAAAGTGGAGTTGGGTACGCAACTCGCGTATCGGCAACAGGCACTACGGAGATTAGGCCGATGAAGCCAACCAAAACCCGTATTTTAAAGCATGAATGCTTGGAGGATTCTGGAGAATCGCATGGTATAAAAACGGAGGCCAAGCTCCCAAGAGTTGGAAAGTTTGTGGGAGAGCAGTGATGTCGGTGGGACGAGCCAATTCAAGCGTAGCGTTGGTTCTCGTCAACTAGGGGCGGGGAGAAGCATTAGTTTTTTGAGGGCATAAGTGAACAAAACAAAAGAGATGGAGTTGCGCGAACTCTTGGTTGCAGCGTTTGCTGATGCGAAAGCTAAGGGGAAACCGGATTGGCAAATCATGCAGCTCGGCGTACTCAAAAACCGCCTCCTGCAGCGGACGGATAGGCAGTTCCGGGAAATCAACTACGGCGCAAAGACGATGCGGGATCTCGTGAAAGGGTTTCCCGATGATCTTGCCTTGCAAGACGGACGCCAGCCTTCGGTCCGACTTCTGGTTGAAGTACCGGATGAGACGCCGCCGGAACGTGAGGATGGGTTAGGTTCGGATGGTGGCACGGACCTCGGTGGGTTGGTGGAGGGGATCGAGGGGTTCCAAGCGATCCTCGACCGCTATCGCATGAATGGCGACAACCTCGGTGTAGGGGAAGCGTATGCGTCGCAGCTCCGGTCGGTCGACGAAGCCGACGTTGAGATGACATTCGTAAACATCGTCTCACGTTGGGCGTCGTCCAATCCTATTGACGTGGAAGTCAACGACATCGGAGACCTTTTGAAAAACGTCGACAAGTTTGTTGACGATCTGCTGGCTCGGGCGGTTGTGCATGCGACATTGCGGATGGAGGACACAGGCCGCGATCTGCCAGCAAGGGTGGGGGACGTGAACTATCGGGTGGCAGAGTCGCTGCGATCGCTATTCGGCATCCGAGGAAGAGCAAGTCCAGCGGCAATAATGCGCACCGCAACGGTGAAGACCAAGGAGCTTCAGTTGGCGCTGGTGGGGGCGGTGAAAAGCTTCTGCCGATCAACCGCCGTTGCCGCCAAGCTGCCGTCGACGGAAGTCATAAAGCATGCACACTCGTATGCGCCGTACGCGCTTTGGGGTGAACAACAGACCCTCCACGATATAGAGGTGCTGCTCGGCTCGTTGTTCCGCAAGTTCTGTGAGAGCTGCGAGAGGTACGAGGCGGAGGGGATTCCGAGGCGAGCAAGGGACTTGCGTCGCCAACTGCAAAGGACACTCGACTCGCTGGACGGGGACTTAGGCCACCGAATTCGAACGATGGTGCTGGAACCGGTCGCGACCCACATGTCGCGCCTAGTAGAGGAAGGGACCCGTGCGAGCGAGGAGATGATGAGGCCCTCAATACAGATTGCAAGCAGCACCTTCAAACTCGATCTAGCAAGACATGGCGACGATCTCGTGTTCCCCGCATGCGTGATCAACGATGGCGAAGGGACAGCGCGATCGGTCCAGGTCAAAGCGGTCGGGTCGGCCGGTTCGCCTGTACTGTCGGCATCGGAACCTTCTGACCCATTTGACCTACCGCCCCACACCGAGCGCTTGATTCGCCTCAAGCTCAGCGAGGTCCAGAGAGATGGTCCGGTCGAGTTGAATGCGGTGTTTGAGTGCGAGATGATAAACGGAAAGCCGTTGGCCTTCGACCAGCACTTAGTATTTGAGCAACAGGGTACGCAGCCGGACTGGGACTACCTGCTCAAGAATCCCCCCTACGCGATCAATCCAATCCGAGAGAAAAGGAACCTCTACGGACGCGACTCGGTTCTTGCCGAGCTTGAGTACCATGTATCGAACGAGACGTCGACCTTCCTGTGGGGACAGAAGCGCGTTGGGAAGACCTCCGTTCTCCAAGTACTGGCAGGCAATTTGGATGACCGAAAAGACATCGTGTGCATCGTTCTTAGGATGGGTGAATTGGCGTCGCTGCATGAAGGGCAGCTAGGACACACGGTTGCGACGCGGTTAGTGGATGCGCTGGGTATGACGATCGATGTGCCGGCGGAGCACGAGTTCCGTGCCGGGTTGGGGCGGCTGGTTTCCATCACTGATGGTCTGGTCCGTGCGAGCCGCAGAAAGATGCTGGTCATCATTGACGAGTTCGACGACCTCAACCCTGCTTTCTATCTGGGCGAGCGCGGAAAGCAATTTGTCAAGGCGCTTCGCTCGCTCTCGGAGGCCGGTCTGACGTTCATGTTCGTGGGTAGTGAGCGGATGAACACCATCTACAGCAGGCATTTAGCCGACTTGAACAAGTGGGTCAACAGGTCGCTGGACCGGATCGAAGAGCAGACGGATTGCGAGGCGCTCATTACGGAGCCGGTAGCGGGGATGATCGAATACGACAGTGAAGCCGTCAAGAGCATCGTGGAGTATTGCCGTGGCAACCCCTTCTACATGCATCTGGTCGCAGGCAAGGTGTTTTGGCGCTGCGCCCAAGAACGGCGGACATTCGTAGGGAGCAGCGACTTCGAGTATGTGCATCGAAGCTTGGTGCGGGAACTCGGGCCCACGAATTTCGCGCACTTCTGGGAGGATGTGCCTGTGCTCGATCCTGATGCGAAGCTTCAGGCCGTGGCCGACAACTGCCTCTTCTTGGCGTGCGTTGCAACGCTTGGCTCTGGGGGATACGAGTCGCTCGAAGATCTAGTCGAAGCACAGAAACAGCTCCGTGTGGAAGTGCAGGATTCACTGCAGTTAGAGGATCTCAAAAAGGTCGAGAACGGACTGTTAAACAGGCGGGTGATATTCAGGCAGAAACGTGATGAAACACCACCTATGGAAGTCGAACTGCCCGTCTTCCGCGACTGGCTGCTTGAGGACGGCGAAGCGCAACTGATGTCGATGTGGCGGTCGTTCCACCGGGATCTGGGTGCCAAGGGTGAGATCGAAGAGGCGAGGCCATTGGTCAATGTGGAACAATCGACCTTCCCGATAGACGAAGACGATCTCCTGTCCGTTTCGGACCGTCTAGTCTACTTTGGGAAGCAGAAGGATGTGGCAGAAATCCGGCGGTGGCTGCGCCAATTCGACGACGACGGGCGCATTGAGGTGGCGTTCCTTCTGTTGAAGCGATTAGTGGAGCAGGGTTTCGTCAACGAGGGGTCAAGTGTCAACGGACTTGCGAAGATGGAGGAAGCGCTCAACGCGAGGAGGCAGGACGTCGGTGAAGGCGCATGGCGCATGGTCAGGCGAAGGCGAGACAACCTCTACCTCGGCTATGTGGACCCGGAAACAAAAAGTGGTGCGACTACCGCCCGAGAGCTCGCCAAACGCATGAGCCCGGGCAAGTGCAGTGGGGTTGAAGGAATGCCCACGTGGCTACGAGGCCACTTGAACGATGATCCCATTCTCGTCGTGGTAGACGACTTCGCGGGAACGGGAAACACACTTGCGAGAGGCCTTGACAGGCTCTGGTCGCTGGATAGCCGGCTGTTTTCGAAGGTCGCGAAGGAAGGTCGCGTGGTGTGCTGCCTGCAGACAGCGTTTCCAGAGGCGATTAGGCGGGTGAGGCGAAAGTTCCCGGATGTGCATATCTTACCGATGACCACCTTCGACGACGAGGTAAGGGCCTTCGCCCCTGGGGCTAGCATCTTTAAGGACGAGGACGAGAGGGCATTTGCACAGCACGTGATGCTCCAGATCGGCCGGCATCTGGCACCTCAAAACCCGTTGGGCTTCGGGAACATGGCTGCGCTCGTGTCGTTCCACAATACCGTACCGAACAATACGCTCCCGGTGTTCTGGTGCGCGGGGAGGGTTAATGACCGAGAGTGGAAGCCCCTTCTTCCGCGCGGTAGTTTTGCGTCGTAAACAAGTGGAACGCCGATACCGAGTTTTCCCGCAAACCGCCTAAAGGCGGCAGGTGTTCGAGGGAGGCTCGTTCGCAAAGTTGGCGGAATAGTTGCACCGCAGCATCGGTGGCTAGATCACCCCAGCCATCCGTTTGCGGACGTTGCGGAGTGATGGAGGCGGCGGGAGTCGAACCCGCGTCCGTCGGCCAACCATTTCGCAGAAGGCGGTGTAGAGTCGAATTGTAGGAAGAGAAGGCAAGTCGGTGGAAGATTTCAGCCTTAATCCCCCAATAAGGGTCTGCTGGGCGGAGTTTTGGGAAATTTGGCGGCGGTCCGAGCTGACGCCAAGGTCTGGCGGGGCGTTTGCGCCGGGTTTGGCGTTTGTTGGGTGCTGTGAAGCGGTGGGGGGCTTGGCGGGAGGGGTGTTTTTCGGCCATTGGGCCGAAGGGCGTCCCGCCTTGGGTCGTTCAGGCGAGTTTCGGCGGAGGTCGGGCTGGGTTCGCCGGGCGTTTCGGCTCACTCCAGTTGAACCGCCGCCCTGTAAATCCAGTCGAGTCGGAGGTTGGACTTGGCGAAGTCGAGGCGCCGGCGCCCGGCGGCCTTGACCAGGCGGGCGACCGTTCGGATGAAGTGCCGGATGAGGGGTCGCAGTCCGTGCTTGCGGGCGGACTTGGGCAGCAGGTTGAACTGCACGGCGCGCAGGAGCATTTGCGCCAGTTGGCCGCAGGCGTAAAAGACTTGGTTGGCTAGGAGCTTGCGGCAGGGCGGGTGGTGCGGGTCCAGGTCCCGCAGCGGCCCCTTGAAGGCGTTCTCCTGGCCCTGCTTGCCTCGGTGGCGGCGCACCAACTCCGCAAGCGGCGGGGTCGTCCCGGGAGACGAGGATGACCGTGTGGACGGGAAAGAGGTCCCCTTGGGCGCCCTCGAGGAACTTGCGGACCACGACGTAGGGGTGCTCGACCCATCCATCCGGCCTGTGGCGCACCAGCACCGCCTCCTCGCAAAGGCCGACGTCCTCCCAGGCGGACTCCGGCAGGCCTTCCAGCTGCGCCAGCACCGGGGCCTTGCAGTTGGGGTGCGTGACGCTGACCGAGCAGTCCCACTTTTTCTTGCGGCAACACTCCACGAGGCGCCAACCGTAGTGGGCGTTGTCCGCCCGAACCCAAACGGGCGTCCCCTCGGGCAGCAGCGGAACCACGTCCGACTCCATTTGCTCCGCCAGCCGTGCGCCGCGTGGATCCCGCCCGGATGCAGCCGCCCGGACGCCCACAGCCCACAATCTCCGTGCCGTCCACGAACACCGGAACCCAGCCCCTCGCCGCAACCCCATGCTCAATGACGACCGACGCAACCCGCCCCGCCAAGCGCCAGGCCGCCTCCAGCAACCCGTCCAAGTCCGCCTCGGAGCCCTTCGCCAAAAACTCCCCCATCCGCCGGCCCGATGGCGCATGGCGCAGCCCCAGCAGCCGACGCGCCGCCGGGTCCGCCCTCAGCGCATCCAGATCGGACAGCGCCCCGCCGCCCGCCGCAAGCGACGCCACCAGCGCCCAAAGCGACTCGCCGTCCGACGCCCCGCGCCGCCGAACCTTGACCGACACGCCCTCCGCCAAATTCCCGAAAAGACCCAGACGCTCCGCCGTCAGGGCCAAGGCGGACCAGCCCCCGAAGCCGGTCAAGCGGACGTCCGTGAACTCGTGCTCAACCTTCAGCGGGCGGGGTGCTGTGCTTGCCATCGGCGCACCTGCAGGGTGGTTTTTGTGCAACCGGCATTTTGCCGGAAAAACCCTTGCACGGTGCGCCTTTCAAAGCACTTCAACGATTTCTTAAGCGGGGATCAGGGAAAATGTCCGGAAGGTAAGTGATCCCGCACAGGAGGGCTACGCCCGACGCAGCGCCATGGAGCGCATCAACGCCCGACTCGACGGGAGCTTCCGCTTCGAGAACCACACCATCCGCGGCAAGACCCGAATGACGGCCCGCGTCGGACTGGCGCTGGCCGTCATGTGGCGCTCGCGCTCGGCAGCGTCCGAGCAGGCGAGCCGAAACGCATGCGCTCGCTCGTCAGAGCGCCGCCCCAAGCCGCCTAGCCAGCGCCGATGCCGTGCTTGGCGCCCCGCATTCACAGGGCAGTAGCCCCCGTCCGGCAGCGCGTTGCGGCGCAGTTCCCTCGATACGGTGCTCGCCGCATGGCCCAGCTCACGGGCCACGTCGCGGATGGAGACGCCATCCGCACGGCGAATTTTGATGTAAAATCTCTCTTGGTCGGTCAGTCGGCTGTAGCCTGCTGCTTGCATGGCGCAAAACTCCCTTGGTCTTTGGTCGGAACAGGGGAAGATTTTACATCCACTGACCGACCGCTTTCACCAAGGTGTTGCGCTAGGATTTGCAATTCAGGTTTTTTTTAGGGCTACAATCGGCGGACAACCATTGATGGAGTCTAGGCATGAAGTTACTGCTATGTCTTGCGACCATTGCCTTGGCCGGGTGCGGCGACCCTGACCTTGAAATCAGTCACGACCCATCTGTGTGTGGGATACCGCCAGGAGCTTCCCCAAGAAGGCACTGCTTGTTCGAAAATTATAGGCGCATGTGTGGACTTAACTGGGAATGTGACGTACCGCAAGGGGCAAGTGACATAGACTGTGCGAAACAGGTGCTACGGACATGTTCCCACCTACCATAAAGTGCGCTGAAAAGCGTACTGTGCATGGGTTTTTCCGGCAAAATGCCAGTTTAGGAAAAATCATCCCGTGGGTGTGCGGACGGCAAGCATAACAGCCCGTCCACTGAAGGTTGAGCACGAATTCATGGACGCCCGGTTGACCAACTTCGGGAGCTGATCCGCCTTGGCCTTTACGGCGGAGCGGATGGGCCTTTTCGGGGATTTAACGAAGGGCGTGTCTATCAATGTTCGGCGGCACGGGGTGTCGGGCGGTTCGGGTAAGTGGGACACCCACCATATGGTGCCGGCTAGGTGGGTGTGTCCCCCCTAGGTTGCCAAAAGCGGGTATCCCCTCATGAGGGCCCGTTCCCCGCCACAAGGAGATCAGCGAGCACTTGGCGAAGAAAATATGCCGTGATCTTGGAATACCGGACCCGTAGCAGCCGCTAAAGGGAAACTTCCGCCTCCTCATAGCTGTCGCCGGCCTTGGCGAGCGCATCCTGCCTGTTCAGTTCAAGTGCTTCCCGGAGCACGTCGGCAAGCGTTGCCAGTAGTTGCGGCCGGGTGCGTTCCTGAGCGTTCACGCCTGGAATCTCAGCCACCCAACCTATCCACCAGCCCTCGTCCTGGGTGATGATCGCGGTCCAAGGGGAAAGGCTCAATTTGACTCATTCCTCCATGATGGGAAGCGCCATTATAGCCTAGCAGCCTAATAGCTGCCCTTGGCAAGTTCGACATGCGAAGTGGTGGTGACTGGATGGCGGGTGACTCGGTGAATGACGCTTGGCTGACTTCGCCAAGCCTTCGAGTTTGAAGAGCCGCCCCTTCTGCGCCTGTGAGTCGGCGATGGACCGGATGTGGTCCAATGTTTGCTGGAACCCGCTGCTCAATGCCTGCCTCCCAACGCCGCCTGTCCTCGCTTTCGTCAAGTCGAAGCCAGACGGCGTTCGTCGTCAATCAACAGAACGCGGCTGGGCAGGCGGTCACTCCAGCGCCATAACACGAGATTTTGATCGTTCGGCCCTGTGCCTTGCGTAAAACTGGACATGCGCATGCCGACATATCCGGCTGCAATTAGCCGATCTGCCAACTTTTGCGACGCGGGAATAGTGCCGTCCAGCATTTCCCTTTCCCAGTTGGGGCAAACTAGGTCCTCGTCGGTCACGCCGAACGCCTTTCTTTGGGACATGTCCAGTGCGTCAAAGACCGGCTCCGCATCCACCTCATAGGCGCATAGCAAGGTGGGTTGCATAGGGTGCCGCAGAGGGCTGACTTCCCGTACCGCGGTCATGAGAGACAAGGATGAGTAGAGGGCGGGAACTCCGGCCCGGTTGAATCGACCACCGTAAAGGCGCGCACCTTCGCCTGATGTTGGCAGCCAAGACCAGCGCGGGTTGTGCGCACGATAGACGATGCCTTGGAACCGCATCAGGCGGTTGCCTTGTCAGGCGTATCCGCCAGCCATGATTCGGTCGAGATGGGCGTGGACGTGCTGGGCGTTGCCTTCCCGCACGAGCTGATGAGGGGTCTTGCCGGCGAAACCCGGCAACGTTTCCGACCGGAACCAAGCGTAGGCCACAAGAGGCGGAGCGCCGCTGTAAGACTCCACGCGGTGCAGTATCTCCACCATTTCTCGAAGCCGGGTTTGGGTTTTTCGGCCCTGAATCCGCGAGGCCCGCGTAAGGGCTTCTCGACTGAGGCCCAAAGTGCTCGCGATTTCCGCCTTGGTTGTCCGCAACTCACCGGCAATGAGGCTGGGCGAAAACGCCCGGCTGCCTTTGTCAACCAGTTCTTGAAGCTGCATCAGTACGCCTCGGTGCTGAAACACGGTTTCTTATTCTGCCCTGAAACAGGGGATATGCATAATGCCCCAAATCAATTGTGTGGTTGGCAATGGCGACGATCAACTCCGGAGTGCGGCGGAAAGCCAAAGGGCTATGGCAAAGGCGCACTATGCCGTGGCGAAGAACTTCTCGTAAAGTTCCATCAGCACCCGCTGCCGAGCCGCGCTGTTGTCCAGGCATCGAACGCGGCCCGTTGGTGGGGGCGCAGGGAGAAAGGTTCGCTACGGAGGGCCAGGTCCTCCGGCTTGCCGCGCACAAGGTCGGGCCATTCAAAGGGCCGGCTGGCGAGGTCCCCGAAACGGATGACGGCGCAGGCGGGCTTCAGCGCGGTGATGGTCTTGACCGCGTTCGGCCCCCAGCCGTCGCCGGTATCGACCACAATGCGGGCGGTGAAAGGCTCCCGAGCGGAGGCGGCAATGAAGGAGTCGAGGTCGGGTTTGGCTATGCGCGTCCCAGGCGCGTAGCACTTGCACTGAATGGCGCAGTGGCCGCCGTCGCGTTCCTCGGCCACGAGGTCGATGCCGGTGTCCGTGCCGTCATTCCCAGATTACTTTGCTGCAGAACTCGGAGCGGCTGTGGACGCCGAATTTCATGTAGATATGCTGTACATGGGTGCGCAGGGTGGGTATGGAAATGTGCAGGTCGGCGCTCATCTGTTTGTTGCTTCTGCCCTCTAGCAGCGCTTCGGCGACCTCGGTCTCGCGCCGGGTGAGGGCGCATTGGTTTGCCATGTGCCGCCGAATGGCCTGAAAGCGCAACTCGTGCTTGGCTTTGCGGACGTTGCTCATGCCGTTGCGAAAGTGGGGTGTCACCAAGTCGAGAATGCCAAGATCCTCAGCGCCGAAATTAGGCTTGCCCTGACGCCGCCAGATGCGGAAATCGCCGATGTTGCGCTGGGTTTCGTCGTAAACGTACAGATTCACGCCGTAGTAAAGCCCGTCCTTGGCCAAGAAGTCATTGAAGAACTCGGTGCGCACCAAGGTCCGCTGGTCCATTACCTCGTTGACGGAGACCGCTCGTCGGTAGGCCTGCAGCTTGTGGGTGATGGGATCGTGGAATTGGTAGTAGGCCAAGTAGCGGCTCAGGTTGTCGGCGGACATGTTGATGAACACTGGGTTGGCGAAGGCGCCGGTGGCCTCGTCCCACACGAAGGAGGCGAAGTAGTCCGCTGCCAGCAGGTCGATGAGTTTCCGCCCGGCCCGCTCCCGCAAAGCCTGTTCGTCCAACCCGTTATTCAGGTGCTTGATGGTCGCCAATAGCTGACGCCATTGCTTCTGCGTGAGGTTCACAGCTGCTCCACCGCTTAGCGAAGATGCCGAGCGGCCCAGTGTAGCAAAATGGAGGGCAATCGCCTGCGCCGTGCGGCGCCCGTTGCAGCCGGTTCGACGCCCACAACCCGCCGACGAACAGGCCGTGCGGCAGCAGGATGCGCTTGGCCGCATGGCTGCGCCCCGGCAACTCATCGTTCTTGATGATGTGCTTGCGCGGCCGCTGCCCCTAGAATAACCAATGCTTGAGGGTGGGTGGTTGTTCATCGTGCGGAGATTGGCGCTTGTCTGTTGCGTTTTCGGGTTTTGGGAATGTACTCCTTGATTAAGCCACCGGACGGGTCCGGTGGGAGCGACGCCCTGCTGCGGGAAGCTGTCCATCGGCTTTTTCTGCGGGCGCGGGCGGCTCGGCCTCTCAACCCCTTCATCCATTTCGATGCGGCCGCACTCCTCGCCGAAGCCCGCCGCTTGGCGCAACTGCCGGTGCGCGAACGGGATTCCCTAGCCTTGTTCGGCGCGCCCTTCGTAGTCAAGGACAACATTGACACCGCCGATATGCCCACTTCCGCCGGCACCCCCGCCTTGCGCGGCAAAGTGCCGTCCCGGAACGCGCCGACGGTGCAAAGGCTGCTGGATGCCGGAGCCCTGTTGGCCGGCAAAACCAACATGCACGAACTGGCGTTTGGCATTACTTCCAACAATGCGGCTTTCGGTGCGGTGCGCAATCCCTATGACCCCAAGCGCATCGCCGGCGGGAGCAGCGGCGGCACCGCGGCGGCCATCGCTGCCGGGGTGGTGGAGGTGGGGCTGGGAACGGACACCGGGGGGTCGGTGCGCATTCCCGCGGCGCTGTGCGGCATCGTCGGCTTTCGACCGACCATGGGACGCTACGAGGCGGCCGGCATGGTGCCGCTTTCCCATACCCGCGACACCGTGGGCGTCATGGCCAAAAATGTGAAACTTGTGCGGCAATTCGATGCGGTGCTCGCCCCCAAGACGACGGAGACCGGCCCGAAACCCCTGTCCGCCGTGCGCTTGGGCGCACCTCGAACTTGGTTCCAAGAAGGGCTGCACAAGGATGTGAGCGCTTGCTTGGCTCGCGTGTTGAAGCTGCTGGCGAAGGCGGGCGCCACTATCATTGAAGCGGATTTGCCGGACATTGGCCCGTTGAACGAAGCGGTTAGCATGCCGGTGGTCATGTACGAGGTGGTTCGAGATCTCGCCCGGTACCTCAGGGAACGCCAAGGGATCAGCCTAAAGGCATTGGTGCGGCAGATCGCCAGCCCGGATGTGGCCGAGGCCATGCGGGCGGCTATGGGCGGCGCTATTTCCGAGGGGGCGCACAACGAGGTCATGGCCACGCATCGCCCGGCTTTGCAGGCAGTTTACCGGGACTGCTTTCGCAAGCACCGTCTAGCCGCCCTGTTGGTGGCGACTACGCCGCTGCCGGCCTGCGCAGTGGGCCAAGACCAGAGCGTCCCCTTGAATGGGCAAGAGGTTCCCGTATTCCAAACCTACATCCGCCACACGGACCCTCCCAGCAACTGCGGCCTGCCGGCCATTTCCCTGCCAGCCGGCCTGTCGGCGGCAGGGTTGCCCATCGGCGTCGAACTGGTGGCGCCGGCCGGCAGCGACGAAGGCTTGCTGCAGCTGGCCGCGGAGGTGGTCGCAATCCTGGGGCCGCTTCCCCCGCCGCCGTCGCTCGGTACGGCCTGATTTTGCGCAAGGCTAAGAGCCCTGGAAGCGATAGGTCGCGCTGACGCCGTACATGCGCGGATTGCCGAACACCGACACCACGCTCGAGGCGATGGTGTACAGGTGGACGACGTGCTCCTCATCGGCCAAATTCTTGCCCCAAGCGGCAATTTCCAAGGTGCCGTCGGCGTTTGTCCAACTCACCCGGGCGTCAAGCAGATCGAACTTCGGCTGCACTGCCCAGGGTTCGAGTTCGCCACGCTGGTCGTCCGTGTAGCGGTAACTGAGTTGCACGGCCACTTCACCGCCGGTGGGCAGGGGATGGACGTAATCCAAATTGAGGTTGTACTTATTCTCCGGCGCCCGGACCAAATCCTGTCCTGATTGATCCGGGAAGGCGGTGCCGGGAATGCTGGTGTCGCCGAACTCACTGTTCTGAAAGCCATAGAATCCCGAAAGGGTCAACCGATCGGTCACTGCGTAGATGGCTTCGATTTCGACGCCCTGCACTTGGGCGTCCCCGGCATTGAAGGTTTGAAAGGTGCCGAAGGCTGCCGCCGAGGTCAAGGGGCCGAAGGTTTGAATCTGCAGAGACTCATATTCAGTATGAAATGCGGCGGCCTGCAGACGAAACCGATCATTCCAGTTCATCTTTAGCCCCAATTCGTAGTTCAGCGCCTCTTCCTGGTCCAGCGGTTGGGTGAACTCGATGCCTTGCGGCGCCGCCGGGAAGCCGCCGCTCTTGAAGCCCTTGGCAACCGTGGCGTACAGATTGACGGTGTCGTTGGGTCTGTAGGCCAGCGACGCCCTCGGCGTGAAGGCGCTCCAGCTTTCCTTGGCCGAGTTGGAGAAGGTTTGGTTGATGACGACGAAGTCCCCGGCGTTGGCGTCGTTGTCAATTTTTTTCCTCTCGTAGCTGTAGCGGCCGCCCAAGGTCAACGTCCACTGCTCGCTGATGTCCCAGTCGAACTGGCCGAAAGCGGCGTAGCTGGTGGTTTTGTTCACTTGGTTGTACCAGTCCGTCAGGCCGGCGTCGGCGTTCGGCGTGCAGTCGCTCATCTCCACGTCGTTGTCAAAGCACTCCGTGCGATCGGTCTTTTCGCGCAGGAACCACAGGCCGGCAACGTATTTCAGCCGTTGACCGATGCTGGCGAGCCAGCGCAGCTCTTGAGAGACCTGCTCGGTTTGATCGAAGATGTCGTCATTGATTTGGTTGAACAATGGCGGCAGAGGCGAGACGGGGGTGCCGGTGGAGTCCATGTTCCAATCCGCCTCGTTCTCCCGGTAGGCGGTGATCGAGATCAGTTCCCCGGCGGCGACCGTCCAGCTCAGGCGGGCGCTCAGGCCCCAGGCTTCCCTTGTGGCGTAGCCGTCCACTGGGTTGGCTGAGCAATCCGGGTTTCCGGCGCCGCATCGGTCCGTGTAGCCGCCGGGCACCGGGGCGGCCCAAAAAGCCGGATCTCCCGCCTCGCCGGTGTTGATGGGGATGCGCGCCATGTCCTCAACATCCAAGCGGTTGAAGTCGGCGCTGAGAAGCGCTTCGAAATTGGCGCCGCTGCGCAGCAACTGCCCGCGCAGCGCCAAGGTGTCGTCGTCCTTGAGTTTTTTGTCCAGGACAACGTTTTTGACCCAGCCATCCCGCTTGCGGGTGCTGAACGACAGCTTGCCCGCCCAATCGTCGCTTAAGGGGCCAGTGATGAGGCCGGCGAAATCCCGGCGGGAGTAGTTGCCGAGGCTGACCCGCAGCTTGCCGATTGCTTCGTCCAAGTTGGGCCGGGTGGAGACCACGTTTATGGCGCCGCCGATGGTGTTCTTGCCGTACAGGGTGCCTTGGGGGCCGCGCAGCACCTCAATGCGTTCGATGTCAAACATCTCCGGGTTGATGTTGGAGACCCGGCCGAGGTAAACATCGTCCACAAATACGGCGATGGAGTTGTCCGTGCCGGCGCCGTCGTCGTTGGACGAGGCGCCGCGCAGGGCGACGATGTTCTGACCGGGGGAGAAGGGCGAGAAGGTTAGGCCCGGCACTCGGGTGGCGATGTCGCTCAGATCGTGGATGTCCGCATCCTCAATGCCCTTTTGGTTGAGAGCCGTTACGGCTATGGGCACTTCCTGCAGATTTTCCAGGCGCCGCTGGGCGGTGACGACCACCTCTTCAAGCAAGACGTGGCCCTCTTCGCGCACCTGAGCGGCAAGGCCCGTGGCATAAGCCATCGCGATTGTCAGCAGGAAGAGGCTCGGACAGCGAAAATTGGCTTCTTGCATTTGGCTGTTCCCTTTTCCAAGAGGTGGCCACGCAAAATAGCGCGGAATGCACGAAGTGGAAATCATCAAAAAAGATGATATTTGCTCCTTGGCGACCCACCTGTCCCAAGCCGTAAAGATCAATGACGGCGGCTTTGCTGGTCATTAGGGTGAGCGGCCGCATCGGCGAAGTGCAACTTTTGCGCTTGGATGAACCGGCGATGTAGGCTTCCAACTGCACAGGCGGGTGAATCGGTGGCGTTGTGCCCCGGCCCAGGCTTTATGACATTGGCGAGGTGATTCCCATGCGGTCGGCGCAAGCCCTGCGCGGCTCCAATTTGTTTTTGGTCTTCCTAGGCGGGCTGGTGGCGCTCGGCCCCCTGTCCATCGACGCCTACATGCCAGTCATGCCGGACATGGCTGCCTATTTCAAGGTCGATATGGTCGCGGTCAACCTGACTATCACCGCCTACATCTTCGGCGGCGCCTTGGGCCAGTTCTTCGCCGGTGCCCTGTCGGATCATCTCGGGCGGCGTCCCTTGGGGCTGGTCGGCCTGCTGATCTTCACGGCGGCCTCCCTGGCCGTCACCTTCGCCATCCGCATTGAGCAGGTTTGGGCGCTGCGAGTGCTGCAAGCCTTGGGTGCCGGCACCGCCTCGGTCATCTGCATCGCCCAGGTTCGGGACCTTTACCGGCCTGAGGAGGTGGCTAGGAAGATCGCCAACGTCACCCTGGTGATGCTGGTTGCGCCCATGGCGGCGCCCATGATCGGCGCCACTCTGGCGCAACTGGGCTGGGCTTCGGTATTCCATTTTCTGGCCCTCTACGGCTTCCTGTACTTGCTGATCTATTTCTTCTACGTCCCGGAAACCGGGGCGGGCGAACGCCGGGCGGTTACCCTGCGCTCCCTGAACAACAGCTATCTGGCCGTGCTGCGGCATCAGGTGGGCGGCAGGCGCATTGCCCAGCGGATCATGGTGTTTAGCGCCTGCACATCAGGGATCTTTCTGAGCTATCTGACGAACGCCGCCTTTATCTACATGCAGCACTTCGATTTGAGCGAATTTCAGTTCGCCGCCGCATTCGCCGCCGGCGGCCTGGCCATCATGGTCGGCAACCGCACCGCGGCCAAGCTGATGGGGAGATTTCCCCCGGCGCGGATTTTGCGGGCGGCGAACGCCCTGCACCTAGGGGCGATTCTTTCTGCCTTGGCCGGTTCCCTGCTGTTTCCGAACAGCCTAGGCGTAGCTATGGGCGCACTGCTGGCCATCGTCGCCATCGGCGGCGGCATCGCGCCGTCCGCCTCGGGCTACTTCATCGGCTTGTTCGAGGAAGACGTGGGCAGCGCCGCCTCCTTAAGCTCCACCTTCATATTCATGGTCGGCGCCGCGTTCGGGGCCCTCGCCACCCTGCTTTCCGGGGGCAGCCTGACACCCATTTTCCTGGTGATGCTCGCCGCCGGCCTGCTGGCCCGCTGGGCGCTGCCGCCTCAGGCACCGGACGCGGGTTGACTTCCCCAATGGACCGCTTGGTTTGTCGGCGTTGTGGCAGTACCATAGGCCGCTCAACCAGCTAGGTGCGGACATGATTGAAATCTCTTCCCAGGCGCAAGGCTACTTGCGTGAGTTGCTGGCCAAGCAGGAGGATGCCGAGGTCGGCATTCGGGTGTTTGTGGCGCAGCCCGGTACATCCCATGCCGAAACCTGCATCGCCTACTGCCGGCCGGGGGAGGCGCAGGAGGGCGACATGCCCTATGCCTACGATGGGTTTCGCGCTTGGGTGGAGGCGCGCAGCGAGCCCTATCTTGTGGATGCGGTGGTGGATTTCCAGGAAGACCGCATGGGTGGCCAACTCACCATCAAGGCACCGAATGCACGGGTGCCTAGCGTCGCTGCGGACTCGCCTCTTGAGGACCGCATCAACTATGTGCTGTACAACGAAATCAATCCCGGCCTCGCCGCACACGGCGGCATGGTCACCCTAGTGGAGCTGCTGGAGGACAACATCGCAGTGCTGCAGTTCGGTGGCGGCTGCCAAGGCTGCGCCGCCGTGGACATCACCCTGAAGCAAGGCGTGGAGGCGGCGCTGCTGGCGCAAATTCCCGAACTCACCGCCATCAAGGACGCCACCGACCATAGCTTCACGGAAAACGCTTATTACCGCTAGCGCCAGCCGCCGGTGCCCACTGTAGCCCGGCTAAGCTATGGGCCTGGCGGGGAAAGGCGGCCCGTAGCAGCAGCGCTCCCGGCCGCAAGCCCAATGCCATTCGAGCCGCCCATCGGGTGACGCCGTTGGCGTTTTCCTTTGCGCGGCGCGGCGGGATGGCGCCTGCCCGCGTTAGGCCACCCGTCTGGCCAGCAGCGGGCGCAGGGTGTCCGCCGCTTCAAGCAGCAGCGCTTCGGTTTCCGCCCAACCGATGCAGCCGTCGGTGACGGACACGCCGTAGCGCAATTCATCCAAGTTCTTGGGGATGGGTTGGCTGCCGCTGTGCAGGTGGCTTTCCAACATGAGGCCGACGATGGAGGAATTGCCCTGCATCACCTGCCGCAGCACGGCGCGCGCCACGTCCGGCTGCGCCTCCGGCTTCTTGTTGGAGTTGGCGTGGCTGCAATCCACCATGATGGTGGGCTGCAAGCCGGCTTGGTCCAGTTCGTGCTCGCAAGCGCTGATGCTGCCCCGGTCGTAGTTGGCGCCCTTGGTTCCCCCGCGCAGGACGATGTGGGCGTTGGGATTGCCCCGGGTCTTGACGACGGACACCTGCCCGGCTGGGCTAATGCCCAGAAAGCGATGCGGCTTCGCCACCGAGTGCATGGCGTTGATGGCGGCATCCAAGGTGCCGTCGGTGCCGTTCTTGAAGCCCACCGCGGAGCTTAAGCCGGAGGCCATCTCTCGGTGGGTTTGGGATTCCGAGGTGCGGGCGCCGATGGCGGACCAAGCGATGAGGTCCTGCAGGTACTGCGGGGTGATGGGGTCCAGCGCCTCCGTACACAGGGGTAGGCCGAGGGCCGCCAAGTCCAGCAGCAGGCGGCGGGCGGTCTGCAGGCCGTCCGCCACACGGAAGGTGTCGTTCAATTCGGGATCGTTGATGAGCCCCTTCCAGCCGACGGTGGTGCGCGGCTTCTCGAAGTAGGTGCGCATGGCCAGCAATAGGGCGTCATCCACCTGTGCGGCCAGCTTAGCCAGCCGGGCGGCGTACTCCTTGGCCGCCGTCACGTCATGGATGGAGCAGGGGCCGACCACCACCAGCAGCCTTGGGTCCTGGCGGTTGAGGATGGCGTTCACCCGCCGCCGCGCCCGCTGCACGCTGGCCTGCACGGTGGCGGACGCCGGCAATTGCGCCTTCAACTGCTCCGGCGTGACCAGCACCTCAAGCTGCTCCACATTGATGTTCTCCAACTCGGACACGGTTGCAACCTCCTAAACGCCGGCCGGCCTTGCCGGTCGATGGGCATAAAAAAGCCCCGCTCTTTCTCTGCGGGGCCTTGCCTGGGGGGAAGGTGCCCGCTGTGGCCACCTTCCGTTCATGTGATTGAAAAGAGGGGCTACGTCACTGTGGCGCGGCCAAAATAACGGGTGCGGAAAAACCAATTGTCGCCGATGTTCATGGCGGCGCATGGTACGCATATTCGTGCCGATGGCAAGGGGAAATTGCCTAGAGAGACTTGCGCTGTGGTTTTTTTTGCCGCTGGGGTGCAGCCTTGCGTATGCTGTCTTCGGCTGTTGAGTTTCATCAAGCCACTGATTTCACTATTTTTTCGTTCGCCGGTTGGTTTTCAGAACCGGGCTAGTCCCTCGCCCAGCTTGAACGGGCATCCTGGGGTTGCATCAATGTTCGGTCGCCTATTGCCTTGCCGGCATGAGCGCGTTGGAATTCATCACCATCGTCGGGGTCATCCTCAGGGCGCCATCTCCACCAACTTAGGCACCGCCGTTAGGTAAAGGGCGGTTTTGATCGGCTGGTCGTAGAGGCTTGTCGCCAAGGTTCGGTAGTGGGCCAGTTGCGGCTGGTGGCGGGACACCAAGGCGTTGATGGCGGCTGCGTCGTCTTCGACTTGGCTGGTCTTGAAGTCGATGATCCAGCGCGTGCCTTGGTGCTCGAAGATGCGGTCGAAGTAGGCGTTGGCCAAGGTGCCGTTGATGTGGGCGGTGACGCCGAACTCGGACGCCGCGTCCGTGCGCGGGCCGAGCAGCCAGCGCCCGTCCGGGTCGGCCAGCACTGCCTCTAGCTGCCGCTCGACCTCCCGCAAGTGATCGTTCGCTTCGGCCTCGTGCAAACCCGCCGCCCGCAGGCGCCGCAGCCACCGGCTGCGCCTTGGCTTGGTCCAAGCGGCGGCGTCCTCGGGCAGGGGGCCGCGGCCCCAAGCGCAGAGGCTTTCATGGATCAGGTTGCCCAGCACCACGTCCCGCGCTCTGGCGGGCCGGCCCGCGGCGGCGTCGGAACGATGCTCCGGGACGTTGGGCAAGGCCAAGGGCGGCGGCGGGGCAGGGCGCCAACTGAAGTCTTCGGGCAGCCGCAGCAGCCTTGGCGGTGCGGATGGCGTTGGCGCCGTTGCCGTTTCGATGGTTTCGGCACCCTCGATTGGCGGCGAGTCCTGCCTAAGGGCCGGCCACAGCAGGGCCAGCATGGAGCCCGATGCGGGGCGCGGGCGGTCCGCCTGCACGGAGGCGGTCAGCAGCAGGCTGCGCTTAGCCCGGGTGCAGGCCACATAGAGCAACCGCTGCAGCTCGTGCCGCGCCCGGGTGCGGTCCTCCTCATGCAGCCATTCGTACAGATCAGCGGAATCCCTAGCGGCCATCAGCAGCCCTTGATGGCGGCGTCGCCAATGCAGGACGGGCCTGGACGATGGCTGCACCCCCCGGTCCAGGCAGGGCAGGAGCACATGGTCGAACTCCAGTCCCTTGGCCTTGTGGATGGTGAGGATTTGCAGTTGCGCCGGGGCGCTGTCGCTGGCGAAGAGTTGTTCGGTGCGCGATTGCAGTTGCTCCACATCCAGGCCCTCGGCGCCGAGTTGATCCACCAAGTCGAAGAAGCGCTTGGCGTGGTTCAAAGCGGGTTTGCAGGCCGACGGATCGCTTGGCTCGGTTTGTTCCTGTTCCAGGGTTGATGGTTGGTCGGGAGCGGCTTCTTGCTGTTTTGGTGCTGTTGGTTGGCTGGCGTAGGCGATGGGTCCGCCGCATTCCAGCCATATCGCCTCCAGCACGGTTCTGGGCGCTTCCTCATAGAGCCGGGGCAGCCAGTGGGCCAAGCTGCCAGTCAGCCGGGCAAGGCGGCAGGCGGCACCGCGTTCGAGCTGTTCGGCCAGCCCGTGCAGAGCGGGGATGCTGAACTCCGGCAGTTCCGCCGCCTTTTCCAAATCCGGCAGGTCCAGCCCCACCCAGGGTGTGCGCAACAGGCTGAGCCAAGCCAAGCGGTTGGTTGGGTCAATCAGCGCATTGGCTAGGGAAAGGAGATCCATGACCGCGGGCCTTTCCGCCAAGGGGTCGATGTCCGTTGCCTGCCAAGGGATGCCTTGCCGCCGCAGGGCCTCCAATAGGTCCGGCAGATGGCTGCGGCTGCGCACCAGCAGGGCGATGCTGCTGTTCGGGTGCGCTTGGCGGAGCGCTTGAATTTCCTCCGCTACGGCTTCAGCCTCCAAGTTGGCCTCTGCTTTCGCGCTGGTTTTGGCGAACAGGCGAACCTTGGCCGCCGCCGCTGCTTCGGTGGCGGCAGGGTCCGTCGTCTCCGCCTCATCCCGGTGCTCGGCGCTTTGCTCATCCCTCCCCACAACGCGCCATTCCGCCGGTTGGTGCGCAATGGACTCATGGTAGCGCACCGCGCCGGACTCGGCGTCGTCCAGAGCGCCCATGATGGGCGCGAACGTTTGGTTGAACCAATCCACCAGCACCGGCGCGGAGCGGAAGTTGACGGTCAACTGCAAGGGCAGCAAGCGCATGGCGTTGACGCCTTCGTCCTTGGCCCTTTGGAACAAGCCCACGTCGGCGTCGCGAAAGCGGTAGATGGATTGCATGGGGTCGCCGACGGCGAAGATGCTGGCGCCATCCTGGCCGGTCCAACCTTCGATCAGCAGGGACAGCAAGTCGAATTGGGTGATGGATGTGTCCTGGAATTCATCGACCAGGATGTGGCGGATGCGGTAGTCCAGGGCCAAGGCCAATTCCGTGGGTGCGCCGTCCTGCTGAAGGACCTGCCGGGCGGCGATGTTGAGTTGGGTGAAGTCGGTGCGCCCCTCGGCCCGCATCACTTGGTTCAGGTCCAGCACCGCCAGGGTGAGGGTGGTGCAGATGGCGACGAGGTCTTGAACTTGCTGAGCATCGAGGCCGCCTTCGGGCAGGTGGGCCAGTGCGGCGAAGCGGTCCCTAAGCCCTAGGTCCCGCAGTTTGGCGATGGCCGCCAAGGCGCGTTCCTTTTCGGCTTTGCGGGTTGGCGGGAAGCCAATCCGCTTGTCCAACTTCTTGCGGAACTCGGCCTGTTTTGCGCTGGTCATGCACAGTGCCTTGGCCGTGGGCCAGAAGGCGCCTTGGGGTCCCTCGTTGGCGGCGGCGAACTGCACCAGCCATTGCAGTTCCTCCTCCAACTCTTGGCCTAGGGTTTGCCGAAGTTCACTGATAACAGCATCGGTTAGCCTACGGATGCCGGTGTTCAGGGCCGGTGCAACGGATTCCGAATCCTCGAGGTGGGCGTTCAGTAGCTCCTGCACTGGCAGAAGCCATTGGTCCCGGCGCGCCAGCATCTCGACGATCAGGCGGCGGGCCTTGGCGGCGTCGTTGTCCACCAGCATCAGGAAGCGGCCGATGTCCGGGGCTAGGCTGGCGGATGGGGACGCATCGTCATCCCGCAACCGCTCGAACAGCCGCTCCACGGCGCTATCATAAAGCGGGCCGGCGTCCTCCACGGGAGTGGCGCGGCCTTCCGGCCCGGCGCCGAGGGGCAGGGCACCGGCCAGTGAGCGGGCGAAGCCGTCGATGGTCTGTATCTTCAACCGAGAGGGATTGAGCGCCAAGCCCCAGCCTTGCTTCCGGTCTTGGATGCTAATGGCTCGGCCAAGCTCAGCATCCTTGCCCTTGAGCTTGCCATTCCCACGCAGGAGCTTTAGAACCCGCTGGCGCATTTCGGCGGTGGCCTTGCGGGTGAAGGTGATGGCGAGAATCTGCTCCGGGCGCTCGACTTGGGCCAGCAGGGTGGCGAAGCGCTGCACCAGCAGGGTGGTCTTGCCGGCGCCGGCCGGCGCCTGCACGATGCAGGAGATTTCCGGATCCAGCGCACGTTCGCGTTCCCTATGATCGGCGGGTTTGGCGTCTTCGGCTTTTTTGTAGGGCCGACGCAAACTACCGGTTGGGCGCATGGCTTAGGCCGGCGTTGACCGTTGCAAGGCGTTGATGCGGCACAGGGCCGGCAGATGACAGTAGCGACAGGCGCTTTGCGGATTGGGGTAGGGGTCAACCTCGGCCCGTCCGCCGCGGTGTTCTTGAAGCAACTGCTCCAACTGGTTTCGCCATTGGCCTGTAAGCCCTTCCCAAGGCCGTTCCTGCTCTGCGAACTCAACCAGCTTTTCGACGGGCCGGCCGACTCCCAATTCCTGCTTCGCAAAGCCGTCCAACTTCGCTTCCTCGGCGCTGACCTTGGCGAACAGCACCGCGCCGGTCGATTCGTCGGTTAGGGCGTACATGGGTAGCTGGGGTTCGGTCAGGCGGTCGTCGAGAAGGCGTTTGGGAAGGACCTCGCCGGTCTTGTAGTCAATGATGATGAGGCGGTTCGTGGCCTCGTCCCGGTCGATGCGGTCCACCCGCAGGTTGAATTGTGCGCCGGCGAGGGTCAGCGTCACCTCTTGCTCCAACCCCACCACCACGAAATCGGACCGCCCCGCCTCATACTCCAGCCAGCGCTCCAGCAGCGCCACCAAGCGCTCATGCTCGTTTTGCCGATAGATTTCGGGCGTATCGGCGATGTGTTCGTCAATGGCCGCCGCCGCCGCCGTGCTCAGATCCGTTGCGGGGAACGGTGCCGCGTTGCCGTCATAGAGCGCGAATAAGGCGCGGTGGACCAGCAGGCCGCGAACCGAGGCGTCTGGCAGACCGTCGGCGCTCGGCGGCGGCCTGAGTTGCAGGCGATGCGTCGCCCAAGCCTTGAAAGGGCACAGCGCTTGGTCGCGCAGCAGGGTGGCGCCGCCGCTGAGTTTCTCCTCATCGCGCCGAGTGGCTTGGTCTGGAGGGGCGGGCTGCAATTCGACCCTTGGGAGTTCCGTCAGCCAAGGATGCCAAAGGCGACGATGTTGGGGAATGACGTCCGCCGCCCGCACCTCTTGGAACGGTTCGATCAGGGCGCTGCATTGGTGCTGCTCGCCGCCGTCTTCGCTGGCCCAGCTGGCGACCAAGTGCCGGCAGGAATGGCGCCATTGGTCGAGCCGCCGTCGGGCGAAGTCGGCCTCCGCCGCCGGGTCGATGCGTGGAACGCCCCGCCGCCGCAGCAAGGGGAGAGGCAGCAGGGGATTGGTTGAGCGGCTCATCGGCCAGCCGGTGTCCGTCATGCCCGCCACCCAGAGATGGCTGAAGTGCAGCCCGGTGGTTTCCAAGTAGCCCAGCGCCAGAATGGGGGCGGAAGGTCGTTCGGCGGCGAACGGGCCCTGCGCGAGCAGTTCGCGCAGGGTTTGCAGGGCTTGCTGATGGTCGATGGCCGGCAGTTGCGCCAACTCGGCGTATTGGTCGAGGCGTTGCGTGATGGTTTGCAGCGCCTGCCGCTGAATGCTGCCGGCGTTCCTGCCCCAGCCGCCCCGTTGCAGCGTTGCAGCAAAGCCGCGCACCCACTGGGCGAGGGATTGTGGGTTGGGGGGCGCAGCTTCCGCCTCCCATGCAGCCAGTCGATTGGCGCTGAGGTTGAGGAAAGGTGCCTTG
The DNA here is from genome assembly GCA_958296025.1 of uncultured Pseudomonadales bacterium. GTDB lineage: Bacteria > Pseudomonadota > Gammaproteobacteria > Pseudomonadales > Azotimanducaceae > Azophilus. The sequence goes on along the minus strand of OY282430.1, from coordinate 1,967,237 downwards.
AGCAAAACCTCCCGACCTTCCGAAGTGGGCGCTGCCAAGTGGCCCAACAGGCGTTCCGCCGTGCGCCATACGGGCTGGTCGGTCAAGGCTGCGCCGCCGGCGATGTCGTAGGCTTTCGGAGCATCGGCGAATTCCGCCTGCAAGGCGTGGCGGATGGGATGGTAAGCCTCCGTCAAATAGGGGAAGACGATGCCGATGCGGGCGTCTGGGTTCCCTTCAAGGATTTGCCGCGCCCATTGGGCGGCGGCGCTGATTTCATCGGCCCGCTGAGCGAACTGCACGCGCCGTGCTGTCCGCGCTGGGGTGGTTGTTGACTGGTGGTGACGAACACCTATGCCGGCCGCTTCGCAGCGGGCGAAGAATGCGGTCTGCTGGAGGTTCAGTTGGTCGAAACCCAGCAGGTGCAAAGCGGCGCCTTCAGTGCCGATGTGGTCAGGCAACTGCGCATGGGTGGTCAGACCGTCGTGCTGCAAGCGGGTGCGAAAACGCCGCGCCCAGCGCTGAAAAAACAATGCGCCGGCGGTGGGCGGCTGCAGGTCCGCATCGAGGTCGATGCGCCAGCTTTGGGCAAGCCGCCAAGCCTCGACGGCCAGTTCCGCCAAATGCGCATGCTGGAAGTCCGCCAGTTCTCGCCACAACAGTAGTTCCGCCTCCCCAGACAGCAACTCCAGGGCGGTGGCGGAGGTTTGCGCAGCGAATTGTTGGCGCCAATAGCGGTCGATGCTCGCCACCTTGGGCTGCGGCCAAGCGCCGCGACCGAGCTCGACTTGCCGTGCATCGTAGGCAGCGGCAAATTCCCGCGCCAAGCGCTCGTTGGCGGTAAGAATCTGACCGCTGCCGGCCACGTCGATTAGGCTAGGCGGGAGTTGGGTGAAATGCAGGGGCATCCCGGCATTCTACCTATCCCGCCGCCTGTGCATGGGTGGAAGTTGGCGGAAAGAAGCGTTGCCGAGGTCGATGCAGGGATAGGCTCCACCTGTGACGCTCCGCTTCCTCCGGCTGCGGCCGCACCCAGGGCGAGTTGGTGGTGTGATCGTGCAGCGGGTTCGACTAGAATGCCCGCACCTTAGTGTCAGGCCCGGTTGGTGCCGGTGTAGGAAGGGACGGGAAATGCGCTATCTGCTGGAGGACTTCAAAGACCAAGGCTGGTTTATGAAGGCCGTCATCGGCTGGGGTTGGCTGTGCATGCTGATCATGCTGGCCAGCCTGGCCGACAACCTGCGCATCATCTTCAGCGCCTGAGCGCTGCGCCATGTGGCTGTCGGCGCTTTCCGGCAAGCAACGCGAAGCCCTGCTGGGGCTGGCGCATAACGTCGTCGTGTCCGACGGCCTGCTGGACCCCAACGAAGAGGGCATGCTGGACGAATTCAAGCGCGAAATGGAACTGAACCCCGCCGTTGAGTCGCAATACTTGGAATTGGAAGGCATCGGCGCCATCTTCGACACCCGCGCATCCCGCATTATCGCCTTGCTGAACCTGATCCGCCTCAGCTACGCCGACGGCGCGTTCGAGATCGAGGAGGAGTGCCTGCTGAGCGAGGTCAGCAGAAGCTTTGGCCTTGATGATGCGGAGTTCAAGCTGCTCGACAACTGGGTGCGCCGTCTGCAGAGCTTGGAAAACGAAGCCCGGAATCTGATGCGTTGATCCAACGCCCCAGCACAGTACGGGGCCAATGCCCGGCCCCTCCGTCGGCTGTTCACCCGTCGTCGCCAAGCAACCACCTGTTGCGCATTGCCAAAGCAGGCAGCGACACCTGTCTTCGCCGCAGCCTAGCCTCACCCCACCAAGGTTTGCTTGGCTTCGTTGAGTTGCTGGGCGATGTAGGTGGAGCCGCCCTTGTCCGGATGGTTCTTCGCCATCAGCCGTCGATGGGCGTCTATGACTTCCTGGCGGCTAGCGTCGGCCCCCAACCCCAGCACCTTCAAGGCTTCCTCCCGGCTCATGGCCGCGCCGCGCCGGGCGCCGCCGGAAGTCCCCCCCGTACGGCGCTGCTGACGGAAGATGCTGAGCAGCCTGCCAAGGAACGGGAAAAACCGGAACAACAGGCCAAGGCTTCGGCGCAGGAAAGGCAGAATGGCCGCTCCGGCCGCCGCCAGCCAATGCAACCGCCCGGTGGCCGCCAGAAACGCCAAGGCGACCACCAAGGCCAGGGTGGCCAAGGTGACGATGGCGGTGGCCGGCTTGGGGCGCCAAGACAACCACAGCAGCCGAATCAGCACCACAAAGGCGGCCAGAGCGACGATGCCGAGCAGGATGGCGATCATGGGCGGCGACAAGCGGCGTCTGCACGGAGTTCGGTAGAGTATCATGGTGGCGGAACCTCTCGGTCGCCCCCGAGGGGACCAGCGCAGCCAAGACAGCGACGGGTGATGAACAGCAAGGAACTGAACCAATGGCTGGAGGAGTTGCGGGTGGAGCATCGTGACCTCGACGAGGTCATCCACCATCTGTACAAGACCGGCCACCATGACGCCATGCGTGTGCAAAGGCTGAAGAAGCGCAAACTCAAGCTGAAGGACATGATCGACAAGCTGGAGAGCAAGCTCATCCCGGATCTGGACGCATGAACCCGAAGCCGCTAACCGTCGCCATTTCCTCCAGGGCCCTGTTCGATTTGCGGGAGAGCAACGCCGTCTATGAGAAGCAAGGCCTGGAGGCGTACCGCCGCTATCAGATCGACAAGGAAGATCAGCCTCTGGAGCCGGGGGAGGGCTTTCTGCTCGTTAAAAAACTGTTGGATCTCAATAAACTAAGCAAAAAACAGAGGGTTGACATCATCTTGCTGTCACGCAATTCGGCGGATACCGGGCTGCGTATCTTCAACTCCATCCAACATCACGGCCTCGAGGTGGCCAAGGCCGCCTTCTGCGGCGGTGAAAGCCCCTACCGCTACGTCAAGGCCTTTGGCTGCGACCTGTTCCTGAGCGCCGACGGGGCCGATGTCCGCCGCGCCCTAGAGCAGGGTGTGGCGGCGGCCAACCTGCTGCCGAGCCGCCAAGCCAGCGGGCAATCGCAGCGCCCACAGACGGATCAGCTGCGCTTCGCCTTTGATGGCGATGCGGTGTTGTTTTCCGACGAGGCGGAGCGGGTCTTTCAGGCCGAGGGTTTGGATGCCTTCAGCGCTTCGGAGGCGGCAAAAGCCGCCAGGCCCTTGCCAGGGGGGCCGTTCAAGTCGTTCTTGGGAACGCTGCAGGATCTGCAGCAGGAGTTTGACGAGGATTGCCCCATTCGCACCGCCTTGATCACCGCACGGGGCGCACCGGCCCACGAACGGGTCATCCGCACCCTGCGGGCTTGGAACATCCGGCTTGATGAATCGTTCTTTCTCGACGGCATGGAAAAGGCGGAGGTTCTGAGGGCTTTCGCCGCCGACGTGTTCTTTGACGATCAAACCCAGCACTGCCAAGCCGCCGCCGCCCACACCTCCGTGGGGCATGTGCCGGCGGGTGTGATCAATCAAGCGTGACTGGGGGACGGTCGAACCTACATTGCTGGAAATCGAGGCGTTTCAGTTATAACTGAAAAGCACCTTATATCATTTTCTGTTAGTTGCCGCTACAATGGCCGCCTTCGCAACAGTGGGTGCCCACCGTGAAGCTGCAGCAACTGCAATATGTCGTGGAGTTGGTTCGCCAAGACTTGAACGTTTCGGCGACGGCGCAAAAGCTGTACACCTCCCAGCCCGGCATCAGCAAGCAGATCCGCCTGCTTGAGGACGAGCTGGGCGTCGAGATCTTCGCCCGGCGGGGCAAGCGGTTGACTCAGATCACTCCCGTAGGGGAGATCATCGTCGGCATCGCCGAAGACATCCGGCGGCAAGTCGGCAACGTCAAGCGGGTAGCCGATGATCACCGCGACGAGAGGACCGGCTTGCTGTCCATCGCCACCACCCACACCCAAGCCCGCTACGCGCTGCCGCCGGTGGTGCGCAAGTTCCGCGCCGCCTATCCGGATGTGGCGCTCAGGATGCACCAAGGGTCCCCAGCCCAATTGGCGGAATTGGCGGCGGACGGCGAGGCGGACTTCGTCATCGCCACGGAGGGGTTGGATCTTTTCAAGGACCTCATCATGCTGCCCTGCTACCGTTGGTATCGGGATGTGGTCGTCCCGCAAGGGCATCCCTTGGAAACCTTGGCGGCCAGCCGTCAGCTGACCTTGGCCGACGTGGCGGCGGAGCCCATCGTCACCTATGTGTTCGGCTTCACCGGCCGCTCGGTGCTTGACCAAGCGTTCAAGGCTGCCGGCCTGCAGCCGAACGTGACCTTCACCGCCACCGACACCGATGTCATCAAAACCTATGTGCGCATGGGCTTTGGCGTTGGCATCATCGCCGCCATGGCCTTCGACCCGGCGGTCGATCCCAGCTTGCGCACCATAGACGCCTCCCACCTTTTCGCCCCTTCGACCACCCATATCGGCTTTCGCCGGGGCACCTTCCTGCGCCGCTTCATGTATGCGTTCATCGAGTGGTTCGCCCCCCACCTGGACCGCCGAACCGTGGACCAGGCCATCGCCTCCCCTTCGGCGGCGGCGCGTGGGAAGCTGTTTGCCGACGTGCCGTTGCCGGTGCGCTGAGACGGTGGAGCCGAACCTTGCCCAGCCGTTCCGGCCCAAGGTGAAAATTGGCGGACGGCAAGTTTCCGCACCGGCGGCCTCGCAAACGGAGCGGGCTGTCTGGGATGTTGTGCAGGGTGCAAGGGCCATGCCCCTATGGGGGCTGCTGGCTTGGCAGGACATTCGTTCCCGCTACCGGCGCTCCAAGCTGGGGCCGCTTTGGCTGACCCTCAGCATGGGCCTGTTGGTGGGCTTGCTGGGCTTGCTGTACGGCACCCTGTTTAAAGTGGATCTGGTGCGCTATCTGCCCTTTCTGGCCCTCGGCTTCGTGGTATGGACCTTGATTTCCAACCTGACCATCGAGGCTTGTCGGGTGTTCATCAACGCGCAGAGCATCATCACGCAGATGGCGATGCCCCTCTCGGTGCATGTTTACCGCTTGGTGTGGCGCAGTCTCATCATCTTCGCCCACAACATCCTGATCTTCGTCATCATCGCTCTGGCCCTGCAAATTTGGCCGGGCTGGACGGGGCTGCTGGCGTTGCCCGGCTTGGCCCTTCTAGCCCTGAACGGGGTTTGGGTGGGGCTGCTGCTCGGCCTGCTGTCAGCGCGCTTTCGCGACGTGCCGCCCATCGTGGAGAGCCTCATGCGGATCGGCTTCTTCGTGACGCCGGTGATGTGGATGCCGGAGTTCCTGCCGCAACGGGCGGTGCTGCTGGAGCTAAACCCCTTTTTCCACTGCCTGGAAGTTGTGCGGGCGCCGCTGCTCGGTCAGTCCCCGGCGCTGACCTCCTGGCTGGCCGTTGTCGGCATGACCTTGGCGGGGTGGCTGGCGACCTTCCTCATGTACCGCCGCTATCGTCGCTACATCGCCTATTGGGTGTGAGCGCCGTGCTTGGATGCCGTCCGTTCGCGCCCCGTGACGAACACCGGGACAGCACCCCGGCTAGGGGGGGCTATGTCCGTTGAGTTGCGGGTGCAGGGCGTCACCGTTGATTTCCCCGTTTACAGCCTCGGCGCCCGTTCCCTGAAAAACCGGCTGCTGCATAGGGGTGGCGGCGGGAACATCGGGCGGGACGCGGACGACCGGCTGTGCGTCCGGGCCTTGGACGAGGTGACCCTGGTCTTTGCGCGGGACGACCGGGTCGCCCTGATCGGACGCAACGGCGCCGGCAAGACCACTTTGCTGCGGGTGCTGGCCGGCGCTTACGAGCCGACGCGGGGACAAGTCTGGCGGCAGGGCCAGACGGCTTCGCTGCTCAATGTCTCCCTCGGCATCGATCTGGAAGCCACCGGCTATGAGAACATCCTGATGAAGGGCCTCCTGCTTGGACTGACCCCTGACCAAATCCAGGAACGCACGGGGGAAATCGAGGCCTTTACGGAGCTCGGCGACTACTTGGCCATGCCGGTCCACACCTACTCCGCCGGCATGAGGCTGCGCTTGGCCTTCGCCGTCTGCACCTGCGGCAATCCAGACATTCTGCTGATGGACGAATGGTTCAGCGTCGGCGACGCCGCCTTCGTCAAGAAGGTACGGCAGCGATTGGAGGAATTTGTCGACCGAACCGGCATTTTGGTGCTGGCCTCCCACAACCTAACGCTGCTCAAGCGCATCTGCACCAAAGGCGTGCTGTTGGAAGGCGGGAGAATCAAGGCCATTGGGTCGGTTGAGGCGGTGGTGGATGTCTATCAGCGCGAGAGTCGCTAACAGGACGCTTCATGTTGATGCGCCTTCAGTCGGGGAACGCAAGGCCCCTTGCGCAAAACATGAGCACCGTCGCTGCAATCGAACCATCGCCGTGGCGGCAATCCCGCAAGAGATGGCTTAATCCCGATACTGGTGCGCCGTCCAAGGCCCCCACTTTTCCTCGTAGAGGGCCTTGTTGCGTTCAAAGAGCGCTTGGCGGCGCTCTTGGTCCAGCTGATCGAAGGAGGCCGAAAGGTGGTGATGCACGAAGACATCCTCGGCCACGGCCGTGCTGAACCCCGCCTCGCGGACCCGGTTGCAGTAATCGTCGTCCTCGAAGAAGCCTAAGCCGAAGCGCTCGTCCAAACCGCCCACCGTCTCGTAAACGGTGCGCGGCATGGCTGCGCAGAAGAAGGCGACAGCGGCCACCCTCAGACTCTCCCCGGCATGGCCTGAGGTGTATCGCCAGGCGGCTTTCTGCATTTGCGCCATGTCCTCGTAGTGGATGTCGATCTTCGCCTCGTTGCCGATGTTGTTGGTCACCGGCCCGACCAAACCGAGATCCGGCGTTTTGCGGAAGTGGCGGATGAGGTCCAGCATCCAACCGGGGGTGACGTAGGTGTCGTTGTTCAAGATGATCAAGTAATCGCCGCCGGCGGCCTTGAGCCCTTGGTTGTTGCCGGCGGCGAAACCGAGATTCGCATCGTTCTGAATCAGCCGCGCATGGGGATGGCGGGCGGCATAGTCGGCCAGAAACTCCCGCGTTCCGTCGGTGGAGGCGTTGTCAACCAACAGCAGCTCCCAATTGGGGTATTGGGTATTGGCCTCCAAGCTGTGCAGGCAAGCCTGGGTGAAGGCTAGGTTGTCGTAGGTCAGGACGATGACCGAAACCTTCGGAAAGGCCCCTTGGATGGCCTGCTGCAACTGTTCGGCCCGCGCTGCCCAGTCGTGGCCGGCGGCCCACTTCCTGCGTTTCTCGGCAAGGGTTGCGTCACCGCTTTCCGCCATCGCCACTGGCAAAAGCTCCAAGAACCGCTCGGCGTTCTCCGCCACATGGGCCATGCCGTTCATCAGCTTCACCTCAGGCAGGGCCGTGGCCACCACGGGTTTGCCGGCGGCTAGGTACTCATAGACCTTCACCGGGTTGGTATGGGCGGTGAGTTCGTTCAGCTGGAAGGGTATGAGCGCCACATCGAAGCTATGCACCCAGCCGGCTGCGCTGGCGTACGGCACTTCTCCGATCAGTTTGACGTTGTCCAGCTGGTTTACTGCGGAAACGTCGCAGTGGTCCATGCTGCCAACCAGCACAAAGTCCCAAGCTTCGAATCGGCGAGCGGCGGCGGCGACCAGGTCGATGTCGAACCAATCCGCAATGGCGCCGAGGTAGCCGGCCACGGGCCGCTCGGATGGATAGGCCAACCGTTCGGGCGCCTTGCTGAAGTGGGCAATTTCGCTGGCGTTGCGGATCAGCACGTTGTCGGCCCCCCGCCGGACAGTTTCCGAAAGGCTGGCGGAAGAAGTGACCACGAGGTCAGCAGCCGTCAGCAGCCGTTCCTCCTCCTTCAGCATTTGCCGGCTGTTGGTGGAGAAGCCGGCATGGTGGTCCATGCAGTCGTACACCACCAAGCAGCCCGGCAGGGCTTGGGCCAAGGGCCGCCAAAACGGCAGATCAACGATGGCCACCAAGTTCGCCAAGGCGCCTCGCGCCAGTAGGTCCGCCATGGCGGCGAGCAACTTGTCGAGGGGACCCCCGTGTAGCTGATCCTTATAAATGAGTGGCTGCGGACCGGGGAAGCATAGCTGAATGAGGAAAACATTGGCTTGCGGCGAATCCAGCACACGGAAGCCGGGTGCGGTGCCTATGCCGAAGGTGGTCGAAAGATAGAAGACCCGATGCCCGCGCTGCGCCAGTTGTTTGGCCAAGTGCTGTGGACGTTGAAACCTGAAATGCCAGTCGATGACCGGAAAAACCAGCATGTCGAAGCGGTCCGCCAAGGGTCGCCCTAGCGGCGGCCCTGCCGCGGATTCCGCCCCAACCGACTCAGCCGGACGGGAGACCGTCAGCGTCAATGGCGCCGACCTAGGCAAAACACGCTGCTTCAGACGCCGCAACTGCCTCTGCACCGGACCCGGCAGGCGCAGGGTCAAGGCCACCCCTAGGCGATAGGCCCTGCGCAGCAAGGGCTTGAACACCGTGTAGCGTTCCTGGTTGAGCAGTTCTGTTAGGGTCGTTAGGTCCGCCTCGGTCTGCTGAATTCGCGCCTGCACCTCGTCAAGGCGTCGGCCGGTGTTTTCGTGTTGCTCGCGCAGGGTGGCGGCGACCTGCTCCTGCAGGTTGGCCTGGCTTTCCTCCTGCTGGCGCTGCAGGTGGGCGCCGGCGGCCTCAAGGCGCCGGCCGATGTCCTCGTGCTGGTCGCGCAGGGTGGCGGCGACCTGCTCCTGCAGGTTGGCCTGGCCTTCCTGTTGCTGGCGCCGCAGGTTGGCCTGGCTTTCCTCCTGCTGGCGCTGCAGGTGGGCGCCGGCGGCCTCAAGGCGCCGGCCGGTGTCCTCGTGCTGGTCGCGCAGGGTGGCGGCGACCTGCTCCTGCAGGGTTCCGCCGACCTCTTCCCGCAACCTCGCCGCGATCTCACTTTGCAGCCGCGTCGCGCTGTTTTGCACCAGGGATGCAGCGTCCAACCGGGGGGCAAGGCCCGCAAAGCGTACGGCCTCGCGCTCAATGGTGCGCAACTCGGCTAGGAATTTGGCGTCGCGCAGGGTGCCGCCGTCGCCGGCCACGCCCAACAGCGCTTTGTAGGCCCGTTCCGCCAACTGCTCCGCACCGATGCCGGGGGCGGCTTTCCCCAAGGCAGTGAAATGCCTCAATTTCGCGTCCAAGAATTCTTGGATGAACGCATCGACGGTTTCCCCCTGCACTGGACCAAGGCGCAAAGCGGCGGCGATGCGCTCGAGCTCGTGCTGGGGCCGGCTGAGCATCCGGTCGTAGTCCACCACCACATGCGACTTTGCGCTGACATCCTCGAAAGGACTCAAGTTGTGGTTCAGCCATAGCAGATGAGACTTAAGGGAAGGGAAGCCATCGCGGTGGGCCAGTGATTGCGCCACGGCGCGGGGATGCCGGATGACCCAAACAAAGGATGGCTGGAAATGGCCGCCGTCGATCAGCACACGGCGCCAGAAGGGCCAGAGCCAAGAGGTTCGCGGATCCTTGAACGCCCAAGATGAACGCCCAGCGGTGTTTGCCCGAACCAGCGCCCGAGCCCGTTCCACCAGGGGTTCCAGGCTAGGTGCCTGCAAGTGTGCCGCATCTGCAGCGCCGATGAGCTCCCATTGCAGCGCCAGCGCCGCCAGAACCTCTCGGTTGATCGCCAGAACATCCCGATCCTCCCAATGACCCTTGGCGTTGTCCGGCGCCGGCTGCGCCGCCAGGTTGTCGCCCAGCGCCACGCCCAACGCCTGCAGCGCCCGGGCCATCAAGCTGGTGCCGGAGCGGTGCATGCCGATGACCGCGATCACGCGGTGCGCCGCTGCTGCAGATGGCTTGGGCATGGCTTCTAATCCCTGGCAGTGGCGTCGCTGGCGCCGAGCAGCTTGCGAACAGAACCCGATTGGGCAAAACGGGCCGACCAAGCGTTCTCAGCCCGAAATTGCCGCAACGCTTCGCACGAGTCCGGCGGCCGTTCCTCGACGGCCCGGAGGAGTGCGGGAAAATTGGTGTTCGGATCAACAAGGTAAACCCCTTGGTTGCGTCCGCGCCCGCCTATTTCGCCGAACTTGGTGGCGATCACCGGCAGGCCGGCGGCGCGGTATTCATAGTATTTGATGGGATCCACTGCTGCGGTGAGACCGTTGATTTTGAAGGGAATCAAGCCTGCCGAAAAGTCTTGCAGCCGGCTGAACGCCTCTGCGTTGGCGCATTCCCCCAAGCGCCGCACGTTGGTCGGCAAGGGTACGTCCGGCGGCACCATCTCGGGACCGATGAGGTCGAAGCGCCATTGCGGCAAAGCGCGGGCCATTTGCGCGACCAGGGACCAGTCGAACCAAGCGCCGATGGTGCCGATGTAGCCAAGGATGCGCATCCCTTGGCGGCGGCGCGGAGCCGGTAGTTGTTGCGCATCGAGCCCGTTGCGGACCAACTCCGCAACCAAGCCGTAGCGGCTGAACTTATCCTGCAGTGACCTTGAGGACACCACTAGGGCATCGACTCGGCGGGCGATCTGATCTTCCACTCCGCGGCTTAGGCTGCGTGCCCGGCCTTGGTAGAACCGGGGAAAGTCGTCCATCGCGTCGTAGCAGCTGGCTTGTGGCTGGGTGCTGCGCAGCAATTCGAGGGCCAGCCGGCTGGGGCGGCCTATGACCAAGCTCCAAGGCGCACCTTCCACGAAGGCCGCGACGCGCCGTAACAGGGGTTTCCACGCCAGCTGCCTGAGGCAGGGGGCGCACCCCATCGGGTCGGCAACCCAAGCGGGTGGTGACAACAGCTCGACAGCCTCATCCCGGTGCGCATGCGCCTGCGTCCGCGCCCGCCTTAAGTCAGCGAACCTAGGCAGCCGGCCTGGATAGGGATTGATCCAAAGGGTGCTTCCGCCAGTGCTCCGGTTGCAGAACGCCACGAAGTGGTGCGCCCGTTGGGCGAAGCTGGAGTAGGGCACGGGGGCGGCGTAAACCAGCTTCATGGCAGCGCTAGGCCCGCCACATGGCGCACGATGCGCCGAGCCGCGCGGCCGTCGCCGTAGGGGGAACTGCCCTTGGCCATACGCCGGTAGGCGGCCGCGTCCTCAATGAGCGCTGTCGTGCGCGCAACGATGCGCTCCCGCCTGGTTCCCACCAATTCGACCACCCCCTCTTGGACGGCCTCGGGCCGTTCGGTCTCCTTGCGCAACACTAGAACGGGCTTGCCGAGGGCCGGCGCCTCCTCTTGGACGCCCCCCGAATCGGTCAATATCAGCCAAGCCTTCTTCATGGCGGTAACGAATGCGCCATAGTCCAGGGGTTCGCACAGGCTGACCTGGGGCAAGGCGCCTAGCTGTCGGCCCACCACTTCCCGGACATTGGGATTGCGGTGTACGGGAAACAGGAAGTGCAAGTCCGCGTGTTGCTCGGCCAATTGCCGCAGGGCCGCGCATATCGAGGCTATGGGCTCGCCGAAGTTCTCCCGCCGATGGGCCGTCACCAGTATCAACCGCTTGCCGGCGGGCATGTCCACACCCAAGGCAACCTCCCGCCTCGCCATCATGTAAAGGGCATCGATCACGGTGTTTCCCGTCACATGGATGCGGTCGGCCGGTACGCCCTCGGCCAACAGGTTGTTGCGGGCGGTTTCAGTGGGGGCGAAGTTGAGGGCCGCCAAGCGCCCGGCCACCACCCGATTCATTTCCTCCGGCCAAGGCGTATTCAGGTCGTGGGTGCGCAGCCCGGCCTCGACATGGGCGAAGGGTATTTTTCGGTAGAAGCAGGCCAAGGCGGCCGTCATCACCGTGGTGGTGTCGCCTTGGGCGAGCACCAAGGCGGGCTGATGCCTCTCCAGGCAAGCGTCCAGCCCCGTCATCAGGCGGGAGGTCAGGGCGGCGAGCGCTTGGTTCGGCTGCATGACGTCAAGGTCCGCATCCGGCCTGATGCCGAACAGGCGCAGGGTTTGGTCGAGCATCTCCCGGTGCTGGGCCGTGGCCAGCACCCTGACGTCCCAGTTGCCGGAGCGGCGCAGGGCCAGCACCACCGGCGCCATCTTGATGGCCTCCGGCCTAGTGCCGACCACGCATAGAACTCTCGGCAATGTTCGGCTCGCGGCCAACAGACGCCTCCACCAAGGGATAGGAGGCCATTTTAGCCCCATGTTCCATCAAAGGTCGTTGATGATCGGCAAACTCCGCACCTTGACGGACACGAACTCCGACAAGGCCCGGAGAGGACCCTCGCGTACCGCCGCAGGGCCAAGGCCCACCAGCCCCCGAAGCCAGTCAAACGGGCGTCCGTGAACTCGCCCTCAACCTTCAGCGGGCCGGATGTTATGCTTGGCCATCGGCGCACCTGCAGGGTGGTTTTTCCTCAACCGGCATCTTGCCGGAAGAACCCTTGCATGGTGCGCCTGTCAGCGCACTTCAACCATTTTTAGCGGGGACCAAGGCTAATCAATGAACAAAACAAAAATAACGGATGATGAGATTGCCACGATCGGCCCCATCCTCCGACGCCTGAGGTGGTCGAACCAGGGGATACGCAGGAAAGTTCAACAATGGGGCGTCAATGTGCTTCCCATCAATTTCTATAGCGATTCCCCGTCACTTGGGGAAATCGACGCTTCCTTCGAATATGCAGAGCCGCAGTTCCCTCCTTACCTGAACGGCGACCTTTTTTGCGAAGAAATGCACAGAACAGTACTGGATAAACTGACCACCTTTTCCCAAGAATTTGCTCCCCCCGTCGATGGAGATGCGGAAAAACCCAGTGGCTATTTCTGGAAAAGTGGTCAGTTTGGTTATTCCGACGCGATGGCCTACTACTGCTTTGTTCGCCACTTGCGCCCGAGCATAGTTCTGGAGATAGGCAGCGGTTTCTCCACGCTTGTCGCAATGCAAGCAGTCGGCAAAAACGGTACGGGTGCGATCCATTGTGTAGAGCCGTACCCACGTCCCTTTCTGGCTGATAACCCATCAATCACGCTTCATGAACAGACTGCACAAAGCCTGGAAGCTGGGTTCATAAACGATCTCCTTGCGGATGGGGATATTCTGTTCATTGACAGCACCCATACGGTTAAGTCTGGGAGCGACTGCCTGCATATCTATCTTCGGCTGCTGCCTGAAATTCGTCGCAACATTATTGTCCATGTACATGATGTGTTTCTTCCCTATGCGTTGCCTAAGCACTGGTTGACCGACATGCAGATTTTCTGGACGGAGCAATATTTGTTGATGGCCTTTCTATTGGACAACCCGAAGGCGCAAATCCTCTTTGGCAGCAAATACGCCGCCGAGTTCCTCCACGATGAGATGACCTGCTTTATGGGAGAGAAGGCGCTAGTTGGGGGCGCGAGTCTATGGTTTTCCTATGATGGGCGGGAGAACCTGAGTAGAAGGGACTTGCGCCGTGGGCTTTTTTTCGAGTTTTTTCGCCGAGTGAAGCAGTGTTTCTTGCCGTTCCGGGTCTCTTTTAGTCGTTTCTAGGCGGGTGGATCGCCTGTTTTACGGTTTTTCCCATGGCCTAGGCGAACGCCGCCCCGGATGCTCATGATCCGTGCGTGTCGAGACTAGGGAGCGCCTTTAGCGGAGGAGCGCCGGCCCATGAAGGCCCAGCCGTCAGCCCAAGATCCTGACCACGTTTTGCGAGTGCAGCCCGCATTCCTTGTGGTTGGCCTCCTCCCACCACCAGCGCCCGCTGCGTTCATGCTCATGGGGACCGACGGCGCGGGTGCAGGGCTGGCAGCCGATGGATACGAAGCCGCGGTCGTGCAGTTCGTTGTACGGCACCTGCTGAGCGCGGATGTAGGCCCAGACGTCCTGTGAGGACCAGTCCGCAAGAGGGTTGAACTTGAGCAGCGGATGCGCCTCGGTGGAGAAGGCGCCGTCCTCCTGCTCCAACAAGATGTTTGTCCGCGTGACGCTTTGGTCTTTGCGCTGGCCGGTGATCCAAGCATCCAGCGTGTGCAGCTTGCGGCGCAGCGGCTCAATTTTGCGCAGGCCGCAGCATTCGCCGTGGCCGTCCTTGTAGAAGCTGAACAATCCCTTCTCCCGCACCAAGCCCGCCACCGCGTGGGGCTGCGGCATCAGCAGTTCGATGGCGACTCCGTAGTGCTCCCGAACGCGCTCGAGGTAGGCGTAGGTTTCCGGATGCAGGCGCCCGGTGTCCAAGGAGAAGATGTTGAACTGCAGGCCGGCGCGATGGGCCATGTCGATCAACACCACGTCTTCCGCCCCGCTGAAGGAGATGGCCACCCGCGCTGGGTCGAATCTTGCGGCGACCTCCTGCAGCAACTGCTGTGGCTTGCGGTAGGCGCTGGCCTTGCGAAAGTCCATCGGCTGTTCCCATCGGCATCTGGGCGGCAGTCTAGCCATCGGCGCCACGCCCTGGAAATATCCTCTTGCTATATGCTTAACCCTAAATTCCGTCCACCATCCAAGGTTTGCATTGCGCTAGGCGCTGGGATGCGCCAAGGGGCGATGCGCGGATCTGGCCGAGGCAAGTTTTCGGAAATGATGTGTAACTATCTGAAATTAAATACTTTTTATCTCTCAGGTAGCCGCTTGTTGATGGGCAAGAACGGCGGTGATCCCATACACGGCGTGGCTAAATGGGGGAGCTAGCGATAGAATAAGGCTTCGCTTCAGCGAAGTCAGCCGGCATGGGGCGGGGTGCAGGCGGCCCCTAAAAAAAGTTTTTGAATAGCGAGGTTTTGCTGTTGGACATCCTGTGTTTGGACTTGGAGGGAGTGCTCATCCCGGAAATTTGGCAGGCGGTGGCGGAGCGCACCGGCATTGAGGAGTTGCACAAGACCACCCGGGACATTCCCGACTATGAGGAACTGATGCAGTTCCGGCTGCAGGTCATGAGCCGACGGGACCTGCGCCTCTCGCTGATTCGGGAAGTGGCGGAGGGCCTTGAACCACTGCCCGGCGCCCGGTCATTTCTTGACGAAGTGCGCCGCAACTGGCAGGCGGTGATCGTCTCGGACACCTTCTATGAGTTCGCCACGCCTTTGCTGGCCAAGCTGGGCCGGCCGACGCTCCTGTGCCACCGCCTCGTGGTGGAGGACGACCGCATCGCCGAGTGCAAAATCCGCCAACCGGACCCCAAGCGCAGCGTGGTCAAGGCGTTCAAGTCCTTGCACTTCCGAGTAGCCGCCGCCGGGGATTCGTACAACGACATCCCCATGCTGGAGGAGGCGCACCAAGGCGTGTTGTTTCGCGCTCCGGCCAAGGTGCGCAGCCTGTACCCCCAGTACGCCGCCGCGGAAAGCTACGAGGAGCTGGCCCGCTTGCTTGCGCGTTCCTAACCACGCCCTTCGCCCAAGGGCTGCCGCCGGCGCCGCTCGCTTCCCACGCGGCTTGTCGGTGCGTCGGAACGGCGCGAAACATGTGCGCTAGAACTGGTTCATCGTGTTCGCCGCGCCGCCGGCCAAGAGCGCCTTCTCGCCTAGGAAGTACTCCTTGTGGTCGTCGCCGATGTTGGAGCCGGCCAAGTCCTGGTGCTTGACCGCCGCCAACTCCCGGCGAATCTCCCGGCGCTGCACGCCCTTGACGTAGGCGAGCATGCCGAGGTCGCCGAAATAGCCCTCCGCCAGCAGATCCGTGCCCAAGGCCGTTTCGTGGTAGGTGGGCAGGGTGATGAGGTGGTGGAAGATGCCGGCTTGCTGGGCCGCGTCCTTCTGGAAGCGGGCAATGAGTTGGTCCGCTGCTTCCGCCAAGGACGTGCCGTCGTATTCCGCCGCCATCAGCCCCTTGGTGAAAACGGCCGGGTCGGGGTAGGCCGACACATCCTCGCCGGCCGCCCGCCACTTGGCATAGACCTGCTCCCGGAACGCCAAGGTCCAGTTGAAGGAGGGTGAATTGTTGTACACCAGTTTGGCTTGGGGCGCCTGCTCGCGCACCGCGTTGACCAAGCCGCTGATCTGTTCGAGGTTGGGTCGCTCGGTTTCAATCCACAGCAGGTCGGCGCCGTGCTCTAGGCTGGTGACGCAGTCGAGCACCACGCGGTCGGCGCCGGTGCCCTCGCGGAAGGCGTACAGGCCGTTGTCCAGCCGTTGCGGACGGCACAGTTTGCCGTTTTGGTGGATGGTGACGTCGCCGTCCCGCAGTTCCCTTAGGTCATGCACCTCGGCGGCCTTCAGAAAGCCGCAATATTGGTCGCCCAAATCCCCCGCCTTTTTGGAGACGGGAATCTTCATCGTCAGCCCGGCGCCAAGGGAGTCCGTGCGGGCGACGATGACGCCCTGCTCCACGCCAAGCTCCAAAAAGGCGTAGCGCACGGCGTTCAGCTTGGACACGAAGTCCTCGTGGGGGACGGTGACCTTGCCGGCTTGGTGCCCGCACTGCTTGGCGTCCGAGACTTGGTTTTCGATCTGAATGGCGCAGGCGCCGGCCTCGATCATGCGCTTGGCGAGCAGGTAGGTGGCCTCCTCATTGCCGAAGCCGGCGTCGATGTCGGCGATCATCGGCACCACATGGGTCTCGAAGTTGTCGATGCGGGAGAGAATCCCGGCGAGGCTTTCGCCCTTGACCCGGGCCTTGTCCAACTCAACGAACAGATGCCGCAGCTCCCGGGCATCCGCTTGGCGCAGGAACGTGTAGATCTCCTCGATCAGATCCGGCACCGTGGTCTTCTCGTGCATGCTCTGATCCGGCAGGGGGCCGAACGTGGAGCGCAGGGCGGCCACCATCCAGCCGCTTAGGTAGATGTAGGTCTTGTCCGTAGTGTGGCGGTGCTTCTTCACGGACATCATCACCTGCTGGGCGGTGAAGCCGTGCCAACAGCCCAGTGACTGGGTGTAGCGGCCGGGGTCCGCGTCGTACTCGGCCATGTCCTGACGCATGATGTCGGCGGTGTAGCGGGCGATGTCCAAGCCGGTGCGGAAGCGGTTCTGCAGGCGCATGCGCACCATGTACTCTGGGTTGACGGCCTGGCAATTGGGCCGCGCCCGCAGTTCCCCAGTGATGTCCTCAACCTGCTGCAGGTAGTTGGAAAGATAGGTGGACATGGATACCTCTGCGGTGGTGGTTTGGATGGGAGCGGCACCCTAAATGAAAATTTTAGGAATGTATGGATACTAATATTTTCCTAACAGGCATGATATGCGGCGAACTTGGCCGCGTGTTCGATGTTCCCGCGTTCGGGAAGACTAGAGGTGCGACGCCAGCTTGTTGGCCAAACCTAGGTATTTTGCCGGCGTCAGATCCGCCAGTTCACGCCGGGCCGCTTCGGGCAGGTCCAATGCGTTCAGCAGGTCGGCGAAGCCCGTCGCATCCAGTTTGCGGCCCCGAGTGGCGTCCTTGAGCCGTTCGTAGGGCTGCGCCAAGCCATGCTTGCGCATCACCGTCTGCACTGCCTCGGCCAGCACCTCCCAGTTGCCTTCCAAGTCGGCGCGAATGCGCTCCTCGTTGATGGCCAGCCTAGAAACGCCTTTACATGCGGACTGATAGGCGATGCTGCAATGGGCGAAGGCGCTGCCGAGGTTGCGCAACACCGTGGAGTCCGACAGATCTCGCTGCCAACGGGACACCGGCAGCTTCTCCGCCATGTGGCCGAGCAGGGCGTTGGCCACCCCCAAGTTGCCCTCCGCGTTCTCGAAATCAATCGGGTTCACCTTATGCGGCATGGTGGAGGAGCCCGTCTCTCCCGCCACTTGCCGTTGGCCGAAGTAGTCGATGGCGATGTAGGCCCAGGCGTCGCGGACGAAATCCAGCAGCACTTGGTTGCAGCGCATGAGGGCATGGAACAGTTCCGCCGTATGGTCGTAGGGTTCAATCTGGGTGGTCAGAAGGTTGGGCGTCAAGTTCAACCCGTCAATGAACGCACGGCTCACCGCCAACCAGTCCACCTGCGGATAGGCCAGCGCATGGGCGTTGTAGTTGCCGACGGCGCCGTTCAGCTTTCCGGCCAAGGGCACCGCCTGTGCCGCATCCAGCCGTCGCGCCAGCCGGTCGCTGAACACGCGCAGTTCCTTCGCCAAGGTGGTGGGTGAGGCCGGCTGACCGTGGGTGCGGGCCAGCATCGCCAAATCGCCGGCGTCCTTGCGGAGGGCGTCGATGGCGTCAATGAGTTGACGCATCTGCCCAGCCAACACCCGCCGGCCGGCGCGCAGCATCAGGGCGGTGGCTAGGTTGTTGATGTCCCAGGAAGTGCAGGCGAAGTGGACGAACTCCACGAAGGGCGCGAGGCCGTCAACGGCCCCGACCTGCTCCTTGACGAAGTACTCGACCGCCTTGACGTCGTGGTTGGTGGTGGCTTCGATGGCCTTCACCCGGGTCGCCTGTTCGATGGAGAAGTCCTCATGGATGCGTCGCACCGCCTGAATGTGCGCTTCGCTGAGCGGTGGCAGTTCGGCTACTTCCGGCAGCGCCGCCAAGGCCAGGAACCACTCGCACTCCACCTGCACCCGGAGGCGGATCAGCCCGTATTCGCTGAAAATCGGGGCCAAGCCGTCGGTCTTGTTCCGGTAACGGCCATCCACGGCGCTGATGGCCGTCAACGGGTTCAAGGAGACCGCGGTGGGCTGACCGGTGGCTGGGGTGCGGTTGCTCATAGCGGCCGGTTTCCCACCGAGCCGTTGGCCACACCCCCGCCGAGGGCTAGGCCATTGTCGGCTGGTCGATTGCCAAAGCATTCGATGACGCCGCCGCCCAAGCAGACATCGCCATCGTAGAAGCAGACATATTGACCGGGCGTGATGGCCCGTTGCGGAACGTCGAAAGCGACGCTGACCCCAGCGTCGGAGCTTGGGCTGACCAGTGCGCCCTGGTCCGCCTGCCGATAACGAATTTTGGCGGTGCAGCGCAAGGGCAGGGGCGGCGGGTCGCCCAACCAGTTCAGGCTGCCGGCGCCCAACCAGTCGTTCAGCAGTGTCCTTGGGTTTTGCGTGATGATGAGCCTGTTGTTGGCGAAGTCCTTGTCCAGAACGTACCAAGGGGCCTCCGGCCGCCCCGCTTGGCCACCCACCGCCAGCCCTTGGCGCTGGCCTCGAGTGTAGTAGGGCAAGCCGATGTGCTCGCCCAAGGTCATCCCGGCCGCATCCGTGATGGGACCAGGGTCGTGGGGCAGGTAGCGGTGCAGGAAGTCCCGCAGGCGGCGCTCGCCGATGAAGCAGATGCCGGTGGAGTCCTTCTTGGCGTGGTTGTGCAGCCCGTGCCTTGCGGCGATGCGCCGCACTTCCTTTTTGAGGATTTCCCCCACAGGAAACCGAACGTTGGCCAGCTGATCTGGACGCAGCGCCTGCAGAAAGTAGCTTTGGTCCTTGCCGGCATCCCGGCCCTTCAGCAGCCGAACGCCGGATTCGGCCTTCGCCAAGCGGGCGTAGTGGCCGGTGGCAATGCCGGTCGCGCCCAAAGCCGCGGCGTAGCGGCGGAACTGCTTGAACTTGATCTCCCGGTTGCACAGCACATCCGGGTTGGGGGTGCGCCCGGCCCGATGCTCCCGGAGGAAGGCGGCGAACACATCGTCCCAATATTCGGCGGCGAAATTGGCGGTGTGCAGTTCTATGCCGAGCCACCCGCAGACCCTGGCGGCGTCCTCGTAGTCCGCTTGGGCGCTGCAGGCGTCGCTGTCGTCGTCCTCGTCCCAATTCTTCATGAACAGGCCGGACACGGCGTGGCCCTGCTGCTTGAGCAGCAGGGCCGCCACCGAGGAGTCCACCCCCCCGGACATGCCCACGATGATGTTGTCGCTGCCCACGAAAGCGCTCCGGGCGTTGGCGGTCAAGAAAGACATTATAGCCCTGTACCGCCCAGCGCCTTGCCGATCGCATCAGCATTCCGATGGCTGCGCCGCAGTCGGGCATCGGACAGCTGGATCGCTTGGCAGCCGTCGGCACCGGTGGCCGGCACAGGCTTAGGTGGGAAACGCGGCTCGCAGCCGGGGCTTGCAAAGACCAAGGCGGATCTGTGCGGGCACAGGCGGGGAAGCCGCTATAATTCGGTCATGGGCGAGTTGACGCACATCAACAGACGCGGCGAAGCCGCCATGGTCGATGTCGCCGACAAGGCGGAGACCCGCCGCACGGCGGTGGCCGAGGCGCGGCTGCGGATGCAGCCGGACACCTTGGCGCAACTTCTCGAAGGGGGCGTTGCCAAGGGCGATGCGCTGGCGGTCGCACGGGTGGCTGGCATTCAGGCGGCCAAGCGCTGCGCTGAGCTGATTCCCCTCTGCCATCCGTTGCCGCTCAACTTGGTGTCGGTGGACTTCGCGCCAGCGGCGCAGGATGCGCTGACCGTCACTGCCGAGTGCCGGGTCAGGGGCCGTACCGGGGTGGAAATGGAGGCCATGACCGCCGCCAGCATCGCCGCCCTGGCCCTATACGACATGTGCAAGGGCATTGACCGCAGCATGGCTGTCGAGGAGGTGCGCCTGCTGCGCAAGGAAGGCGGTCGGAGCGGCTTGTGGCAACGCGGGGAGGGGCGCGAACGGTGATCCACGTCCTTTTTTTTGCCTCCCTCAGGGAAGCCGTCGGCCTGGATGGTTGGCAATGCCCCCTTCCCGAAGGCGTCGCGTGCATGGATTTCGATGCGCTGCTAGCGGCGTTGAGGCGGCGCTTGGATGCTGCCGGCTATGCCGCCCTGACCGCGGAGAACGTCCGTGTCGCCGTCAATCAGGAGTTCATCGACAGCCATGCGACCATGCTTCGCGCCGACGACGAAGTGGCCTTCCTGCCACCGGTCACCGGCGGATGAACGGGCTGAGCAGGGCCTTCGCATGAAAGGCAAGACACAGGGCGTTCGAGGCCGAGCGCCCAGCGCCGCCCAAGGCGTCCCGGAACCCATTCGGAAGGGACGCGCCGGCCGGACGGTCGAGCCGGGATGCTGTGGCTAGGCGGCACCCATGACGGAGATCAGGATACAGACCGAGGCCTTCTCCATGCAGGAGGAGTGGGGCAAGCTGCGCAGCCGTTTGGGGACGGATGCCGGCGCCGTGGCCGCCTTTGTCGGCTTGGTGCGTGACGTTCAAGGGGAGGGGCCGACCACTCTGACCTTGGAGCACTATCCGGGCATGACCGAAAAGAGCATCGCGGCCATCGTCGCCGAAGCGGAGCGCCGCTGGCAATTGGCGGCGGTCACCGTCATCCACCGGGTCGGGCCGCTGCAGCCGGCGGAGCAGATCGTGCTGGTGCTGGCGGCCTCTCAGCACCGTGCGGAGGCCTTGGCCGCCTGCACCTTCATCATCGACTGCCTGAAGACCGACGCCATCTTCTGGAAGAAGGAGACCGCCGGGGGCGATGCCCGTTGGCTGCAGGCCACTGGCGAGGATTTGGCCCGCGCCGCCGGGCAGAGGGCGGCTGTTGGAAGCTGATGCGTTGGCCTTGCAAGGTGCCGGAACTTTCGGGTTTGCGCCGATTGCCGTGCGCTTGGCGGCCAGTCGCGTTAGGCCCTAGCAGGCGCTCGACCAAGCGGTGAACTGAGGCGGTTTGCCGGCACCCTAGGCTATACTGTGCGTTTATTTCCCTAGACGCCCCCTTGAATTCGGAGCAAACCGCATGGCCTATCAGCACCTAAAGGTGCCGGCGCAGGGCGCTAAGATCAGCGTCAACGACGACAACTCCCTGAACGTTCCCGACAACCCCATCATTCCGTACATGGAGGGGGACGGCATTGGCGTTGACATCACGCCGGTCATGCTCAAGGTGGTCGATGCGGCGGTGCGCAAGGCCTATGGCGAGCGGCGGCGGATTGCGTGGATGGAGATCTACGCCGGTGAGAAGTCCGTGCAGCTCTACGGGGAGGGAAAGTGGCTGCCGGCGGAGACCGTGGCGGCCATGCGCGAATTCATCGTCGGCATCAAGGGGCCCATGACCACCCCGGTGGGGGGTGGCATCCGCTCGCTGAACGTGGCCCTGCGCCAAGAGCTGGACCTGTTCGTGTGTCTGCGCCCGGTGCGCTGGTTCGAGGGGGTGCCCAGCCCGGTGAAGGCGCCGGAGAAGACCGACATGGCCATCTTCCGGGAGAACACCGAGGACATCTACGCCGGGGTGGAGTGGCCGGCGGACTCGGCGGAAGCCAACAAGCTGATCGCTTTTCTGCGCAATGAAATGGGTGTGCGCAAAATCCGCTTTCCAAAGCACTGCGGAGTGGGCATCAAGCCAGTTTCCGTGGAGGGCACGGAACGGCTGGTGCGCAAAGCCCTGCACTACTGCATCAAGGAGGACCGTCCGTCGGTGACCTTAGTGCATAAGGGCAACATCATGAAGTTCACGGAGGGGGCGTTCAAGGACTGGGGTTACCGGCTGGCGGCCCGAGAGTTCGGCGCCACGCCCTTGGATGGCGGCCCTTGGCATCAACTGCGCAATCCGCGCACCGGCCGGCGGATCATCGTCAAGGACATGATCGCCGACGCCATGCTTCAGCAGATTCTCACCCGTCCGGACGAGTACTCCGTGTTGGCCACCCTGAACCTGAACGGAGACTACATTTCCGACGCCCTAGCCGCCCAAGTGGGGGGCATCGGCATCGCGCCAGGCGCCAACATCGGCGACGCCATCGCCTTGTTCGAGGCGACCCACGGCACCGCCCCCAAGTACGCCGGGCAGGACAAGGTCAACCCCGGCTCCTTGGTGCTTTCGGGGGAAATGATGCTGCGGCACCTAGGCTGGCGGGAGGCGGCGGACCTCATCATCGCCGGCATGGAGGGAGCGGTGTCGCGCAAGACCGTCACCTACGACTTCGAACGCCTGATGTCCGGCGCCACTCTGCTGTCCTGCTCCGCCTTCGGCGACGCCATCATCGCCGCCATGCACTAAGTGCGCAATGGCGTCAATCCCACGGGGGGGGGCTTGGCCGGCTCATCGCGGCAAGCCGCGGCCCAAGGGGGTGAATCGACCCCGATTCAGGCTGCGCAGGCGGCGCTTGCCCATGCCTAGGACGCTTCTTCCGCCTCCGTGCGGATGTGTACGGCGTGCAGCCCCTTATCCCCCTTCTCCACTTCAAAAGACACCCGTTGGCCGGCCTTCAAGGTCCTGTAGCCGTCCATCTGAATGGCTGAGTAGTGGGCGAAAAGGTCCTCGCCGCCGCCTTCAGGCAGGATGAAGCCGTAGCCTTTGGCGTTGTTGAACCACTTGACGTTTCCCTGGGCGATTGCACTACCCTCCCAGCGCATCCCGATGCGGTAACTGATGCGGCACTGCGCTACACTTTCCTGCCGACGCCGCCGCCCATCAAGTGGATTGATGGTTGCACCAAGGCGTTGCAGGCTGCTTGCAGGTGGGTATGATAGCCCCGTTCCGGCGGCGCTAGGCCGCCTTGGAAAGAAACTGCGGCATTCATGAACGGACTTTGGCGAGCGCAGGATGGCGATGACTTCGAAAACGAGGAAGGGCAGGCGGCCGGGGTCGCCACCGCCACGGCCAAGCCGAAGCTCAAACGCCCCCCCATGTTCAAGGTGGTGCTGTTGAATGACGACTACACCCCCATGGAGTTCGTCGTCCATGTCCTGGAGTTCTTCTTCGGCATGGAACAGGAGAAGGCGGTGCAGGTCATGTTGGCGGTGCATACCCAAGGCAGCGCCGTGGTGGGCATTTTCCCTCGGGACCTCGCGGAATCCAAATCGGAGCAGGTCAACCTCTACGCCCGGGACAACCAGCATCCATTGACCTCCAAGGTGGAAATGACGGACTAATCGGCTACCCTTTGCGCCATGCTCAGCAAGGAACTCGAAACAACCCTCAATCGGGCGTTCCAAAACGCCCGTTCCAAGCGCCATGAATTCATGACGGTGGAGCACCTGTTGTTGGCGCTGCTGTCCAACGCCGCGGCCATGGAGGTGCTGCGCAAGGTGGGCTGCGACCTAGACCGGCTGCGCGGCGAACTCAATCAATACATCGAGGAAACCACGCCGCGCATACCGGGCCACGACGGCACTAGGGAAACCCAACCCACCCTAGGCTTCCAGCGGGTGCTGCAGCGGGCGGTGTTCCATGTGCAGTCATCCGGCCGCAAGGAGGTGACCGGCGGCAACGTGTTGGTGGCCATCTTCAGCGAAAGGGAAAGCCAGTCCGTTTACCTGCTCAAGCAGCAGAACATCGCCCGCCTTGATGTGGTCAACTACATCGCCCACGGCATCTCCAAGGTCCACGGCGAAGGAGGCGCCGCCGAGACCGTCAGCGAGGGGGAGGAAAGGCCCAGTGCGGAGAGGGAGCGCAAGAGCGCCTTGGAGGTGTTCGCCACCAACCTCAACGTCCAGGCGCAGAAGGGACGCATCGATCCCTTGGTTGGGCGCGAACTGGAGCTCGAGCGGGTGGTTCAGGTGCTGTGCCGCCGGCGCAAGAACAACCCGCTGTTGGTGGGCGAGTCCGGCGTCGGCAAGACCGCCATCGCCGAGGGCTTGGCCAAGCGCATCGTCGATAAGCAGGTGCCGGAGGTGGTGGCCGAGAGCACCGTTTACGCCCTGGACCTCGGGGCCCTTTTGGCCGGCACCAAGTACCGGGGAGATTTCGAGAAGCGCTTCAAGGCGGTTCTGGCGGAACTGCAGAAGACCGAGGGCGCCATACTGTTCATCGACGAGGTGCATACCGTCATCGGCGCCGGCGCCGCCTCGGGCGGGGTGATGGACGCCTCCAACCTGTTGAAGCCGCTGCTGACCTCCGGGGATGTCCGCTGCATGGGCTCCACCACCTATCAGGAGTTCCGCGGCGTCTTCGAGAAGGATCGCGCCTTGGCCCGGCGCTTTCAGAAGATCGACATCGTCGAACCGGATGTGGGGGATACTTATAAGATTCTTAAGGGGTTAAAGAGCTATTTCGAGGATCACTATAAACTTCGTTTCACTGATCCCGCTCTCCGCTCGGCTTCCGAGTTGGCTGCCAAGTACATCACCGACCGCTTCATGCCGGACAAGGCCATCGACGTCATCGACGAGGCCGGCGCCGCCCAGCTGCTGCTGCCGCCCAGCCGTCGCAAAAAGGCCATCGGCGCTTCGGATGTGGAGCAGGTGGTGGCCAAGATCGCCCGCATCCCCTCCAGCCAGGTCACCACTTCGGACAAGGAGGCCCTCAAGGGCTTGGATCAAAAGCTGAAGATGGTGGTTTTCGGCCAGGAAGAGGCCATTGACCAGCTGGCGGACTGCATCAAGCTGTCCCGGGCCGGCCTGAAGTCCGGAGACAAGCCGGTGGGCTGCTTCCTGTTCTCCGGCCCCACGGGCGTTGGCAAAACCGAGGTCTGCCGCCAGTTGGCTCTTATTATGGGCGTGGAGCTTCTACGCTACGACATGTCCGAGTACATGGAGCGGCACACCGTCTCCCGGCTGATCGGCGCCCCGCCGGGCTACATCGGCTTTGACCAGGGCGGCTTGCTCACCGAGGCGGTCACCAAGCACCCGCACAGCGTGGTGCTGCTTGATGAAATCGAGAAGGCCCACCCCGAGGTCTTCAACCTGCTGCTGCAGGTGATGGACCACGGCGCCCTGACCGACAACAACGGCCGCAAGGCGGACTTCCGCAACGTCGTGGTCGTGATGACCACCAACGCCGGGGCGGTGGAGATGGCCAGGCCGTCCATCGGCTTCGCCAAGCAGGACCACAGTTCCGACGGCATGGAGGCCATCCGCAAGCTGTTCACCCCGGAGTTCCGCAACCGGCTGGACGCCATCGTTCAGTTCGGCGCCCTGAGCCGGGAGGTGGTCAAGACCATTGTCGATAAGTTCCTCACCGAGCTGCAGGCGCAGCTGGACGACAAGCGGGTGCAGCTGGAGGTGGACGACGAAGCCAAGAACTGGCTGGCGCGGGAGGGCTACGACGAGAAGATGGGCGCACGGCCCATGCAACGCCTGATCCAGGACAAGATCAAGCGTCAACTGGCGGACCTGATCCTGTTCGGCCCCTTGGCCAAGGGCGGGGTGCTGCAGGTGCGGGTGGAGGACGACGAACTGGCGCTGTCCACGGACGACGAGGAAATCTCCGCTTCCGCTTGACCACTCCTTCGGCCGCTTCGCCGCCGCCTATTTCCTGAAAGTGATGCGGCCCTTGCTGAGATCATAGGGGGTCAGCTCCACCTTGACCTTATCGCCGGTGAGGATGCGGATGTAGTTCTTGCGCATCTTGCCGGAAATGTGGGCCGTGACCCGATGGCCATTGTCCAGCTCCACCCGAAACATGGTATTGGGCAAGGTGTCCACCACCGTGCCCTCCATCTCGATTTGTTCTTCCTTGGCCATGGTTTCCCGGCTCGTTCAAGCGGGCGGCATTCTGCCCGCCGTCCCGGCGAGAATCAACCGTCGAGAGCGACGGTCCAGCTGCCGCGGCGGGTCTTCGACTCGTCGTTGGCGGCCAGCAGCTTAAGAAACTCCGCCCTTGGCATGGCGCCGACCCCTAGGGAGCGCAGGTGGTCGTTGGGAATCTGGCAGTCGATCAGGCGGAAGCGCCAACGCTGCAAACGCTCATGGAGGTGGTGGAAAGCGGTCTTGGAGGCGTCCGGCAGGCGGCTGAACATGGATTCGCCAAAGAAGAACTCACCGAGAGACAACCCGTACAGGCCGCCGACCAAGCGCCCTTCGCACCAGGTCTCCACGGAGTGGGCGTAGCCTAAGCTGTGCAGGCGCAAATAAGCCCGCCGCATGGCCGGGGTGATCCAGGTGCTGCCTTGCCCGGGCCGGGCCGCCGCGCAGCCGCCCACCACGGCGGCAAAGGCGCGATCCCAGGAAAGGCTGAAGCCGGCGTTGCGCAACCGCTTGCGGAAGCTGCGAGTGACGCGCATGGCGCCGGGTTCGATGACGGCGCGCGGGTCTGGGCTCCACCAGAGTATGGGCGCTTGGTCGTTGTCGTACCAGGGAAAGGCGCCAGCCCGGTACGCCGCCAACAGGCGTTGCGGCGACAGGTCGCCGCCGATGGCCAGCAGGCCGCCGATGGAATCGTCCGCCAACTGCGCCTCAGGGAAGGGCGCCCGACTGCGCAGGAAGGCTACCGCCATGGGGCGCTCAATTCCCCGTCCGCATCAGGCCATTCGCCCCACGCCGGAGCGTGTCCGCCAGCCACAAACCGCCCGCCAGGTTTGCAAAGCCTGCCGGTGCCGCCGGCAAGACCTTGCCGATGCGAGCACACTAGCGTCCGGCGCCGGCGTCGCACAGGATTTTCCGAAACGGCCCGGCCCGACGATGGTTGGCGATGACCTCCAACAGGGTCTCGCCATCGTCGTTTTCGGCTTTTAGGTTGCGTCCAGCCGCTTGGAAGTAGCCGATGAAGGTGCGGAAGTCATCGGGGCGCATGCTGCGGTAGGCGTGCAGCAGGGCGCTGTAGTCCGCATCCAGCCCAGCGGCCAGAGGGGCCTTGCGCAGGAAGGAGCGAATGCGCTCATCTTCCCAAACCTCATCGACGACCTTTTGCTTGTCGGCCCGCATGTCTCGATTCCATAGCCGCTGATGAAAACGCCCAACCAACCCGTTGCGTTAGGCAAGCAAGCCCAGTCCGCAGCCGCAGCGGCCCTGAGCCACCCCCTCGCCGGCGGCATCATATTATCAATCCGTGACGAATGTTGCTAAACTGCGCCGCCATTGGCCCAAGGACACCCGCCCCAACTTGGCTACCTACCACCCTCCCTTTCGTGAGATCGGCTTGATCGGCTTCGGGGTCCTCGCCCTCTATCTGCTGATCGCCATCGTTTCCCACTCGCCATCGGACACCTCGTTCAGCTTCAGCGGCGACGCCACCGAAGTGCGCAACTGGGCCGGCTCCAGCGGCGCCTATGTTTCGGATCTGCTCCTTTACTTGTTTGGGCTGGTGGCCTACTTGCTGCCCGTGGCGGTGCTGCTGCTAGGTGTCCGCTTGATCTACCGGGGAAGCGACCGTCCGGCGTGGTTCACGGCCTCCGTGCGCGGCATCGGCTGGACGGCGGTGACCTTGGGCGCCTGCCTGCTCATTCAAACCCATGCGCCGGCCAATGCCGACCTGCCCGTCGGCCCGGGCGGTGTGCTCGGCCAGTCGCTGAATCAAGCCGGCGTATCCTTCTTGGGCGCAGCTGGGGTGACACTGCTCGGCGCAGCCGGCGTTCTGGCTGGCGCCCAAGCGGCCTTGGGCTTTTCCTGGCTGGACATTGCCGAATGGGTTGGGCGCGGCATACACCGGTTGGCGGCCGCCATGATCGGTGTCGCCGCCCGCCGGCTGGAGCTTTGGCGGCAACGGCGGGCGGCGCGCACGGCGGCGCGGCGGGCGTTGGCCGAGCGTAGCGAGAAGCGGGCTAAAGACGGCAGGAGGCGCAAGACGCAGAAGCCGCCGCGCATCGAGCCGCGGGCGCAGCCGGCACCCGAGGCGCCCAAGGTCAAGCAAGGGGAGATGTTCGACAAGGCCGGTCTCGGCGCCGTGCCGGACATGGACCTGTTGGACGATAGGGCAGCCGACGACAAGCACGGCTATTCCGATGAATCCTTGGAGATCATGTCTCGGCAACTGGAATTGAAGCTTCGGGAGTTCGGCGTGGAGGTGGAAGTGATCTCGGTGCTGCCGGGGCCGGTGGTGACCCGTTTTGAGGTGCAGCCGGCACCGGGGCTTAAGGCGCAGAAGATCAGCAGCTTGGCGAAGGATTTGGCCCGCACCCTAGCCGTAAGCAGCGTCCGCGTGGTGGAGGTGATTCCGGGCAAGTCGGTGGTCGGCATCGAGATTCCCAATACGGACCGGGAGGTCGTGCGGCTCAAGGAGATCTTCGCATCCGAGGAGTACAAAAGGTCGAAGTCCCCCCTATCCCTAGCCTTGGGCAAGGACGTGGCCGGCACCCCGGTGGTCACCGACATCAGCCGCATGCCCCACCTGCTGATCGCCGGCACGACCGGCTCCGGCAAGTCCGTGGGCGTCAACGCCATGCTCATCAGCATTCTCTACAAGGCCTCCCCGGAACAAGTGCGGCTGATCCTGGTGGATCCGAAGATGCTGGAGCTTTCAGCCTACGAGGGCATCCCCCATCTGCTGGCGCCGGTGGTCACCGACGTCACCCAGGCCGGCCACGCACTGAACTGGTGCGTCGGCGAGATGGAGCGGCGCTACCGGCTGATGGCGGCGCTGGGCGTACGCAACTTGGCCGGCTACAACCGCCTTGTCAGCGAGGCGGAGAAAGCCGGTGCGCCCATCCCAGACCCCTTGGCGGCGGAGGAGCAAGGGGAGGATGCGCCGCCCTTGGCGCCGCTGCCGTTCATCCTGGTGGTGATCGACGAGTTCGCTGACATGATGATGGTGGTGGGCAAGCAAGTGGAGCAGCTGATCGCCCGCATCGCACAAAAGGCGCGGGCCGCCGGCATTCATTTGGTGCTGGCCACCCAGCGGCCTTCGGTGAATGTGATTACCGGCCTCATCAAGGCCAACATCCCGGCCCGGATCAGCTTTCAGGTGTCCTCCCGGGTGGATTCCCGCACCATTCTGGACCAAGGCGGCGCCGAGCAGCTGCTCGGCTACGGCGACATGCTCTTTCTGCCGCCGGGCACCAGCGTGCCGTCCCGGGTGCATGGCGCCTTCGTGGCGGACGATGAGGTGCATCGGGTGGTGGAGGATTGGAAGCTGCGCGGCCAGCCGAACTACTTGGGCGGCGTTCTCAGCGGCGGCAGCGAACCGCCGTTCGTTGAAATCGAGCCGAGAAACGGTTCCACCGAACAGGACGACCCCCTTTACGACGAGGCGGTCGAGTTCGTCATTCAGTCGCGTCGCGGTTCCATCTCCTCGGTGCAGCGCAAGCTGCGCATCGGCTACAACCGCGCCGCCCGGCTGATCGAAGCCATGCAGGAGGCGGGCTTGATCTCCCCGGCGGACAGCAACGGCAGCCGCGAAGTGCTGGTTCCGCCCAGGGACTAGCGGGACGGCGCCTTGGTGCGGAGAGTGGATGCGGCGTTGCCAATCACGCGGTTGAATGGTTTGCCTTCCCCGCGATCGACAAAAGCCGGCGCCAGCCGCGCCTTGCTGCGTGGCGCATCGGTCACGCCTTGGTTCGGCGCGGCCCTTCTGGCCGGGGCGACCGCTTGGGCGGACCCCAGATCGGAGCTCATCGAGCGCATCGACGCCCTGACCCACTTGGCTGCCGAATTCACGCAAAAGCAGCATGACCCCAGCGGCGTTCTGCTGGAGGAGGCCAAGGGTTTCATTCGCCTGCAGCGTCCCAAGCTCCGCTGGGAGGTTGTTTCCCCCTATCCGCAGGTCGTCGTCGCCGACCAAAACGAGTTCAAGGTCTATGACCCCGATCTGGAGCAGGTCATCGTCCGCCCCTTGGGGGAAGCCCTGCAGGACACGCCCCTCGCGCTGCTGACCCGCTCCACCCTTTCTCTGAGCGACGACTATGAGGTGCGCACCCTCGGCAACGGAGCCTACAGCCTGCGCCCAGCCTCCGACAGCGCCTTGATTGCGGAAATCGTTCTTTCCTTCGCCGACAAGACCTTGCAAGCCATCGATCTGCGCGATCCATTGGGGCATACCACCCACATCCGCTTCAGGCGGTTTCAGGATGTCTCGGTGATACAATCCGCGGACTTCGGCTTAGACCTGCCCGCCGGGGTGGAGTTCTACTAGGCCCCGCATGGCGGGGCTTGACCGTTGCGGCTAAGCATGACGGGCGAACGAGCGAACGGCACACCGAAACCGCTGGGGCGCTTAAGGGCGCGGTCCCGCATGGCCCACGGACAAGAACATGCCAGATAACGGGCGCAGATTCGAAAAGGATGACGGGCGGCCCTTGGCGGACCGCATGCGGCCAACGACCTTGGCGGAATTCGCCGGCCAAGGGCATCTGGTGGGTGCGGGTGCGCCCTTGGCCAGCCTGGCGGCGGAGGGCCGGCTGCATTCCATGATTCTGTGGGGGCCGCCCGGTTCCGGCAAGACCACCCTAGCCAAACTGCTGGCGGACGGCGCCGGGCATCGTTGGATCTCCATCAGCGCCGTTCTGGCCGGGGTCAAGGACGTGCGCGAGGCGATGCGCACTGCCGAAGCGGCGCGGCGGCTCGGCGAAGGCACGGTGCTCTTCGTCGATGAGGTGCATCGCTTCAACAAGGCGCAACAGGACGCCTTTCTGCCCCATGTGGAGAAGGGCGTGGTCATCTTCATCGGCGCCACCACGGAGAACCCCTCGTTTGAAGTCAATTCCGCCTTGCTGTCCCGCGCCCGCATCTATGTACTCAAGCCCTTGGACGATGCCGCCTTGCGCCGCATTCTGGACCGGGCAGCGGCGGCCTTGGGCGTGGCCGTGAAGGAGCAGGCCGCCGCTCAGTTGATGGCCTTGGCCGATGGCGACGCCCGCCGCATGTTGAACGTGCTGGAAACGGTGGCGCAACTGGCCGACGGGACCGTTGACGCGGCCCTGGTCGAACGCGCCGCCGACGCCCGCAAGCGCCGCTTCGACAAGGGCGGCGACGTCTTCTACGAGCAGATCTCCGCGCTGCACAAGGCGGTGCGCGGCAGCGCCGTCGATGCGGCCTTGTACTGGTGCTGCCGGATGTTGGACGGTGGTTGCGACCCGGCCTACATCGCCCGGCGGCTGGTGCGCATGGCCAGCGAGGACATCGGCAATGCGGACCCGCGTGCCGTGCAGCTGGCCTTGGCGGCCTGGGATGCCTATCGCCGCTTGGGTTCCCCGGAGGGGGATCTGGCCATCGCCCAAGCGGTGATCTACTTGGCCGGCGCCCCCAAGAGCAACGCCGCCTACAAGGCGTTCGGCGCCGCCAAGGCCCATGTGGCCGGCACCCCCTCCCACGAGGTGCCCATGCATCTGCGCAACGCGCCCACCGGCCTCATGCGGAAACTGGGCTATGGTGAAGGCTACCGCTACGCCCATGATGAGGAAGGGGCTTACGCCGCCGGGGAGAAATACTTTCCGCCGGGGCTCGACCCGGTGCGCTACTACCACCCCACGGAGCAGGGCTTGGAGGCCAGGATCAAGGCGCGGCTGGAGCGTCTGCGGACCTTGGATGAGCAGGCCGGGCGAACATGACAGGGGCAATACTGGCCGTGGCCTCGGGCGGTGCCTTGGGTGCGGTGGCGCGCTACCTGATCTCCATCGCCTTGGCCGGCGGTGATGGCTTTCCTTGGGCCACCTTGGCGGCTAATCTGCTCGGTTGCTTGGCGATAGGCTTGGCTTGGGCAAGCTGGGCGCAACTGGGCTGGTTTCAGCAGTGGGGTAGGGCGTTCCTAGTGGTCGGGGTGCTCGGCGGCTTCACCACCTTCTCCGCCTTTTCCTTGGAAACCCTGCTGTTGGTCGCGGCCGACCGGTTCGCCGCCGCCGCCATCTATTCGGGGCTTAGCTTGGCCGGGTGCTTGGGCATGACCTGGCTTGGCCATCGGCTGGCGGGGGGCTGATCCATGCTGGATGTGAGATTGCTGCGGCACCAGCCGGATCACTTTGCCCAGCAGTTAAAGAAAAAGCGCTATGACCTTGATGTAGGGCAATTTTTGGCCTTGGAGGCGGAGCGCAAGGCGGCGCAAGCGGAGACCGAACAACTGCAGCATGAACGCAACGCCCGCTCCAGGCAGATCGGTGCGGCCAAGGCCCGAGGCGAGGACATTGCCCCCCTAGTGGCGGAGGTCGGCAACTTAGGAGAGCGTTTGAGCTTGGCCAAGGAGCGCTTCAGCGCCGTGCAAGAGCGGTTGCACAGGTTCCTGCTGGAGATCCCCAACCTACCAGACGCCACGGTGCCGACCGGGGACAGCGAAGCGGACAATCGGGAACTCAGGTTGTGGGGCGGGATTCCGCAGTTCAATTTTGAACCTCTGGACCATGTGGACCTCGCTGCCGCCGGCGCCCTCGACTTTGCCGCCGCGGTGAAGATCGCCAGCGCCCGCTTCGTGGTCATGAAGGGCGCCTTGGTGCGCCTGCACCGAGCGCTGACGCAGTTCATGCTGGACACCCATATCGACGAGCACGGCTACGTTGAGGTTTACTCCCCCTACATCGTCAACTCCGAATCCCTGTACGGCACCGGCCAGTTGCCCAAATTCGCCGACGACCAATTCAGCATTGAGGGGGGCGATCTGCACCTGATTCCCACCGGCGAAGTGCCGGTCACCAACCTGTACCGGGACCTGATTCTCGACGCAGCGGCGTTGCCCATCCGCCATGTCTGCCACACGCCCTGCTTCCGCAGCGAGGCCGGCAGCTACGGCAAGGACACCAGAGGCATGATTCGCCAACATCAGTTCGAGAAGGTGGAGTTGGTGCAGCTGGTTAGGCCGGAGGCCTCCTGGCGCGGCCTGGAGGAACTGACCGCCCATGCCGAGGCCATCCTGCGCAAGCTGGAGTTGCCCTACCGGGCGGTGGCCCTCTGCGGCGGGGACCTAGGCTTCGCCGCCGCCAAGACCATCGACCTGGAGGTTTGGCTGCCGGGCCAAAAACGCTATCGGGAGATCTCCTCATGCAGCAACTTCCTCGACTTTCAGGCGCGCCGCCTGATGGCCCGTTTCCGGGACCAAGCCGGGGGCGCCATCGAGTACGTTCACACCCTGAACGGCTCCGGGTTGGCCATCGGCCGGACCTTGGTGGCGGTGCTGGAGAACTTTCAGGACGGTGCCGGGCGCATCCACATCCCGGAGGTGCTGCGGCCCGCCATGGGCGGTGCCGAAACCTTGGATTTGCGGGTGGTCTAGGCAGGCTTTCCTAAACCGCAAGCTGGCGCCCAATGGCCCCAGCATTGAAACACTCGGGGCGGCGTTGTGGACTATTTACCGCTTCATCTCGACCTGCGCGGCCGGTCCTGCCTGGTGGTTGGCGGCGGCGCCTTGGCGCTGCGCAAGATCGAACTGCTGCTGAGGACCGGGGCCAAGGTCAGCGTGGTCGCCAAGGCGGCTAGGGCAGGGGTGCGCACCTTGGCGGCGGAAGAGGCGTTGGAACTGCAGGAGCGCACCTACGCCCCCACCGACGTGCGAGGCCGCTGGCTGGTGGTGGCCGCCACCGATGACGCGGCCGTCAACGCGCAAGTCTTCGCCGACTGCGAAGCCGCCGGCATCTTCGCCAACACCGTCGATTCCCCGCAGCTGTGCTCGGCCATCTTCCCCGCCATCATCGACCGCGGCCCCGTGCAGGCATCCATTTCCACCGGCGGGCGTTCGCCCACCCTCGCCAGGACGCTGCGCGGCTGGCTGGAGGTCCGTTTGCCCCAAGGCTTGGGGGCGCTGGCGAACTTCGCTGCCGAACGGCGGGCACGGGTCAAGGCGGCCCTGCCGAACGTGCGCCAACGGCGTAAGTTCTGGGATCTTGTGCTGAGCGGCGCCGTGGCGGAGCGGCTGCTTGGCGGCGACGAGGCCGGTGCCGAACAGGGCTTCGCCAAGGCCTTGGATGACGCCAAGTCTCGCGTCGCCACCGGCTTGGTGGCCTTGGTCGGCGCCGGCCCCGGCGACCCAGAGCTGTTGACCTTGCGCGGCCTGCGGCTGCTGCAGCAAGCCGATGCAGTGCTCTATGACAATCTAGTAGATCGGCGCATTCTTGAATTCGCCCGGCGCGAGGCGAAGCGCATCTACGTCGGGCGGCGGGGCGGCGGGGCGGCGGTTGCAGCAACGCAGGATGGAACGCGGGAGCAGGACGAGGGGGAGCTTGTCCTCGGTGAACGCCAAGCCGCCATTAACGCACTGCTTGCCGCTCGCGCCCGGCGTGGCGAATGCGTGGTCCGTCTGAAGGGGGGCGACCCTTTCATCTTCGCCCGCGGCGGGGAGGAGGTGGAGACCCTGGCGGCCCAAGACATCGACTGCGTGGTGGTGCCCGGCATCACCGCCGCCTTGGGCGCGGCCAGCTGCGCCGGCGTGCCCCTGACGCACCGAAACGTAGCCCAATCGGTGCGCTTCGTCACCGGCCATCGGGTGGACAACGCAGTGAACTTGGATTGGCCGGAACTCGTCAACCCGCGCCAAACCCTCGTGGTTTACATGGGCCTGTTGGGCTTGGCGCAAATCGCCGCCAAGCTGATCGCCCAAGGCATGGACCCGGAAACCCCGGCCCTATTGATCGAAAAAGCCACCCTACCGGAGCAAAGGGAAGTGCAGGCACCGCTCGCGGCCTTGCCGGCGGCGGTGGCCAAGGCTGAGGTGAAGGGGCCGACCATCATCATCATCGGGGAAGTCATCAACCACAGGCGCTGACCTGCCTCGGTCCCCTCAAGACCCGTTGGCGGCGTTTTCCACCGCGTCAAGTTGGACCGCCTAACGCAAATGTCTCTACGGACGGTGGAATGGCCCCATTGGCTCAAAGGCAGTGGGTTGGCCGGGGCAGCCCGGCGATCTTGGCGGCAACCTTGGCGGGGTTGCCGGGAAAGAGCCTCAGCAGATAAAGGCTGTTGCCTTTTTCGGCACCCAGCTGGGCCCGCACCCGCCGCACTAAGGGCCGCATCGCCGGGCTGAGGTCATGGGCGGCGTGATAATTCCGCAGCAGATGGATGATGCGCCAGTGCTCCGCCGTCAACGCAATGCCTTCGCGTTGCGCGATTTGCTCGGCGACCTCGGGGCTCCAGTCCGCCAAGTCGAGAAGGTAGCCCTCCTTGTCCGTGGCCGGCATTCACTGGCTCCAGGTCACAACCCGATCATGGCTGACCACCAGCGCCACGAAGTCATCGAAGGACGCCAGCTCAACATTGGGCGCGAGCTGCCCCGACAAACCCCGGGCTTGGACGTCAGGATCAAGCGCCCGAATGGGAACGTCCACGCTGAGCGGCTGCCGCGCCGCATAGACGCCGTCCTCGATCAACAGGACGGCATCTCCAGGGCCGAGCAGCGGCTCGCAGTCCGTCCAAGCGGCGGCCTTGTTCAGCACATGCAGCGTCGCCACGATCAGCCCGCCAAGATGCCTTGAATTTCGATGGCTCGCCGGCACCCGGCGCGGGCAGCCTCTGTTGCAGCCTTCATGTCAACCGCAACGCCGCCATGTTCAGCCCGTGACGATGTCCTGTTCGTTAATGATGCGGCGCTGCCCGTCATGGTCGAGCAAGGTGACAGGCAAGCAGAAATCGCCTTCCGTCAAGCCCAAGCGGGCCGCCGACGGTGCGCAGACGAACAGGCCTGCGACACCGTACTCCGGCAGGGCGCCGAGCATCTTCCCCACCGTTCGCTGACCCACTGCGGCACCGTCCTGTCCTTTGAGCAGTTGATGCAGCCCAGCCCCTTTGAACAACACACTCACCTGCTGATCGAACAGGGCGGCGACCAAGACGGACTCCAGCGCCTCAAGCGCATAGCTGGATCCATAGGGCGCTCGGTTCAGCAGAAACAAAATGCGTTTAGCCATATCGGTCAAGGCTGGGTGGAGCCCGCCATGCGGCGGGTGAGCAAGAGGGGATGGCGCACGGACATCAGCCGGCGAAGGTGACAAAGCGGTCGGATTGCATCATCGCCTCAATCAGCTGGCCGAGGCCGACGACGGTGAAGGCGGCATGGACTGTAGCGGCCGGCTTGCCGTAGCGCCGCCGCGCCTCCTCGTCGAGCATCCCGCGCTTGAGCGCATTGGCGATGCATAGGGCGAGTTCAATGCCCTGGGTTTGTTGCAACCTGACCCAGCCAGCTTGCATGTCCTGCTCATCTTGGGGCGCGACCACTGAATCGGCCGCGAGCAGCACGGCATCATGGAAAAAAAACACCCTGTGAACGCGATGCCCCAAGCGCAATGCGCTTTCCACAAAGCCAAGCGCCGTCCTGGCCGCGGCGGAGGCGTAGGGCGCACCATGAACGGCGATGGAAACAACCACGGCAAGCAGGCTCGCGTAATGACGGCGGCAGTATAGCAGCCCCCATAAACCCACCACGGACTCGTATGCAGCCTTTGCTCAGGCTGTGCTCGGGATATGCGGGATTGAAAACAGCCACACAAAAGGACAGTATGGGCCTCGCCCCGGAGGGGTGGCTGAGCGGTCGAAAGCACTGGTCTTGAAAACCAGCGAAGCGAGAGCTTCCCAGGGTTCGAATCCCTGCCCCTCCGCCATAGCCGTTCGGAATTTTTCGGCATTTTTGCCCGTTTCCCGCCTGGGTCGAAAACCCCGAATTCCCCTTAAAAATCGATCTGTTGTCACAGTGGTGCTTTGGGGGCTGGAACACCAACTTCCCACCAAACGGCTGCTTGCCAAGCGCATTTGCGCCGAAGTTTATCGCGGCGGCGGGCTTAGAGCGACCAGCCGGACTCTTCGGCGGCTTGGTCCACGCGGCGCACTCTGTCGCTTTCCAATGACCTAGTGGCTTTAGGCAAAGATTGGCGCACTTTGTTGAAACGATCTTCGAGTTGGGCGGTGCTTTCCCTGCCCAAGCGGGATTTCAGAAGAATGCCTGTCTGTTGCAATGGCGCTCCTGTCGTCTCACACATCCAACCTAGGAAGGCCGATACTGCGCGCACGTCATCCTCTACGCCACGCCCATGTTCCGGTAGGCAGGGACCACAGGCTATGTCAAGCAGCAGGCCCTCTCTGCAGATGCCTTTCTTATCTCCCGCCCGCAGCCAACGGTCAATGTATTCATCACAAAACATAATGGACAGTCTCTGCAAGCCATTATCGCGCAGCCAAGCATTGACGTTGCGCTGAACGATCGACGTCATGTTCTGGCTGATGATGATGGGGACTGCCGCCGCAGCCGTCTCCGACAGGATGCGCTTATCGGCCAAGGTGCTGGGCGATCCTGCGGACTGGAAGCAGTAGTCGGGCATGTTGTCGTACAGGGAGTGCGCAAGGGCCATCTCCGTGTCGTCAAGTGCATGCGGGTTGATGATGGCGCTCGGCTGCATGAACGATTCTCGGCCCCACGCCCTCGCAGCCTCCGCCACCGCATTCAGCACCGTCTGCTCGCCGCCCTGATGCACAGTGCCTTGCTGCAGGCGCTTGTTTTGCCAATTTTGCCGTTCTGCAGAGCCCACTTCCCATATGATTTGCGACTGTGCAGTGGGCGATAGGTGCGCCTGCGCTCCGTGCTTCTCCACGAAGGACAGGAAAAATCTTCTGGGCGTGGGATTGCGCATGATGTTGGCGTCGAAGCCAACTTGTCGTTTGCGATCATCCATGAGTCCGTTCATTTCCTCCCAAGCAGCAGGCTGCGTCCGAACTCGTCCTCCAGGTCGTCAGCGTCCGCTGGGCGGCCTAAAAACCGATCCCAGTCGGGGTTCGCTAGACGCTTGTTCATCTCTCTGCCCAGCATGCGGGGGCCTGGCGGTGGCGGCGGCGTCTCGTAGCGTTGCTCCGCCCCGTACGCGGCCACTTCCCGTGCCGCCACATCCGCCGGCACACCTATGCCCAGCATCGCTTCATAAGCGGCTTCACCCACCATCCGAATGCGGTCATCCTCCAGCCCCCGCGGCCCGGAAGTCCGTTCGTCGGCGTTTCCGTCATGGTCCATGTTAAACGACTCCATCACTAGTTGATGCACCCCTTACAATACCACTTCACTCCGCAGTGCATGAAAACGGCTGATTAGGGTGCGCCATTCATGATGGCACAAAAAAGATGGCGAATTTGCGCCAACTTAATTTTCAGGCAAGCTGTTGGTTTTATTTAGGAAAAACGGAAAATGCCGAAAAATTGCGAACGGCTAGCCCTCCGCCATAGCCGTTCGCAATTTTGGGGCATAATTCGTCCAAATCGAAGGGGGGACCTGTGCGGACTGCGCATCCCCATCTCTCATCAGCCACAACCTAGGAGCAGACCATGCCGACCATACGCCATCACTTCCACCTAAATGCAGCGCGCCTGCTAGCAACCTGCGCAATCTTTTTGCTGGCGGGGTGCGTCGCCCCCAACGTCGTTTACCATTCGGGCACGGCGCTGCAGGCGCCCCTGCATCCGTCGCTGACCGTGCTGCGCCCCGACGCCGTGGTGTCCCTGCAAACCGCAGGCGGCATGCTGGAGCCGCGGGCGGACTGGTCCGAGCACGTCGCCAAGTCCTTGGAGAGCGCGGTGCATGCCCACCTGTTCGACGCGGGCGTCGATTTCACGGACGTGCCGGCCGGAACGGAGGATGACGAGTACGCCATGTGGCAGTCCATCAACCTCACCTTGGACGCGGTGGAGTTGGCGATGGTCAAGAGCGCCATCGGTGACAGCCGCGCTTACGTCATGGACGAGGCGCAACGGGATAGGGTGGCCCGGTCGACTGGGGCGGATTACGCCTTGGCGCTGGTGTACAGGGCGAACAGGAGCTCCGCCGGCAGAATCGCCACGTCAGCCTTGGTGTCTCTTGCGGGCGTCAGCATGGAGCACAACCGCGCCAGGTTTCGCTGCGCCCTCATTGACTTGCGGGACGGGCATGTCAAGTGGGCCAACTTTGATTCGGGCAACGCCGTGGCCAACTTCGACCCGGCCAGCGAGTCCGAAAGGCAGTGGCGCAAGGCCGTGGACGTGCTGATGAGCGAGTTTCCGCTGTGAGATTAGCGAAGCCGTCCTTGGCGGCCTTGCTGGCCGTTGTTCTTGCAGGCTGCGCAACGCTTGCCGTTGCCGCCGAGAAGGACGAGGCCGGGCTGCTCATGACGGCGGACCGCCTTGAACGCGGCATCCGCATGTCGAACCGCAACGTCAACGACCCGGAACTAACCGACTACCTGCGGGAAGTGACCTGCAGGGCGGTGCGCGAGCATTGCGGCGGATTGCGCGTGTACGTCGCCCGAGAACCCGGCTTCAACGCCTTCATGCTCCC
The DNA here is from genome assembly GCA_958296025.1 of uncultured Pseudomonadales bacterium. Classification (GTDB taxonomy): domain Bacteria; phylum Pseudomonadota; class Gammaproteobacteria; order Pseudomonadales; family Azotimanducaceae; genus Azophilus. The sequence goes on along the minus strand of OY282430.1, from coordinate 1,927,766 downwards.
CAACGGCACCATGGTCGTGCAGAGCGGCTTGCTGCTGCGCCTGGAGAGCGAGGCGGAGTTGGCGGCGGTGTTGGGACACGAGGCGTCCCACTACGTCCGCCGCCACTCCCTGAACCGTTGGCGTAAAGCGAAGCGCACGTCGTCCGCACTGGCGTTGCTCGGCGCTGTGGCGTCGGCGGGCGGGGCCGTGGCGCAGGCGGGCACGGGATCGGCGGGCGGCTGGTCCACGGCGGGAAGCGCCGTGGCTTTCGCCGAGGTGGCCGCCATCTACCAAATGTTCGCCTACAACCGAAAGCAAGAGCAGGAGGCAGACTTGGACGGCATCCGCTGGATGGCGGCAGGCGGATACGATGCAGGCGGAGCGTCGGCGGTGTGGCGCAAGCTGGTGGCGGAGCAGGACGCCGTGGACGGTGACAGCGGATTCAGCCTGCTGTCAACGCATCCCGCCCCCAAAAAACGCATTCGATACCTTACGGAAGCCGCACAGAACTTGGCCGGCGCAAGCGCCGCCGGTCTGGACGCGCACTTATCCTCGTTCACAAGCAAGTTCACGAACTACCGAGAGGAATGGCTTACGGACGAAATGGCGTCCATCCACCCGGCGCGTTTTGCAGTGGTGGCGAACGAACAGAGAAACATCGGATTTCCCGCTGGCCTGTCAGCCTACATGGAGGCCAAAGTGTGGCTGCGACATGTGCGGCGCGGCAAGGCGAATGAACGCGCCGGCGCCATATCACAGGCGCTAGCCGCCTTCCAAAGAGGCGAGGCTGCGCCTGACGACATGCCGCCGCAGGCGCACCGCGAATGGGGGCGGGCGCTCCTGTTGCCGCGACGCCCCGACTTGGCGGCGGCGCAGGGACGCTTTGACCGATACTTCGAGTTGCATCCGGATGCGCGAGACCGAGGAACTATTTCGACCCTAATGGAAAAACGGCGTGGAAAGGTGCGCTAAAGCGTCAGCCAACGGCCGTGCGTGGATGCTGTCGACAATGGGGCGGTAGTTGGCGGCGGAACCCAAGCCCGCGCCGAGGGTGATTCGGCGGCGACCAAAGCGCCGAGAATTCGGCTGAGCATGGTCGCATTGCAAAAAACGAAAAAACGCGCCACTTTAGAAGCGGAACTTTCAACATAAAAATGAAGGGATTATATAAATATCCCCAATCCCCGCTTAAGAAATCGCTGAAGTGCTTTGAAAGGCGCACCGTGCAAGGGTTTTTCCGGCAAAATGCCGGTTGCACAAAAACCACCCTGCAGGTGCGCCGATGGCAAGCATAACACCCCGCCCGCTGAAGGTTGAGCACGAGTTCACGGACGCCCGCTTGACGGGCTTCGGGGGCTGGTCCGCCTTGGCCCTGACGGCGGAGCGTCTGGGTCTTTTCGGGGACTTGTCGGAGGGCGTGTCGGTCAAGGTTCGGCGGCGCGGGGCGTCGGACGGCGAGTCGCTTTGGGCGCTGGTGGCGTCGCTTGCGGCGGGCGGCGGGGCGCTGTCCGATCTGGACGAGTTGCGTGCGGACCCGGGGGCGTGTCGGCTGTTGGGGCTTTCCCATGCGCCGTCGGGCCGGCGGATGGGGGAGTTTTTGGCGAAGGGTTCCGGGGCGGACCTGAACGGGTTGCTGGAGGCGGCGCGTCGGCTGGCCCGTCGGGTTGCGCCGGCCGTCATTGAGCATGAGGTTGCGGCGAGGGGCTGGGTTCCGGTGTTCGTGGACGGCACGGAGATTGAGGTGGGCGGGGAGTTGTTCGAGGGGGCGGGGCGCAGCTGGGGGGCGGAGCGGGCCTTGGTGCTGCACGGCGCGTTCGTCGGCGGGTTGTGGGCGTCCGGGCGGCTGCATCCGGGCGGGGTCCACGCGGCGCACGGCTGGCGGGAGCAAATGGAGTCGGACGTGGCCCCTCTGCTGCCCGAGGGGACGCCCGTTTGGGTTCGGGCGGACAACGCCTACTACAGTTGGCGCTTCGTGGAGTTCTGCCGCAAGCAAGAGTGGGACTGCTCGGTCAGCGTCACGCACCCCAACTACAAGGCTCCGGTGCTGGCGCAGCTTCAGGGCCTGCCGGAGTCCGCCTGGGAGGACGTCGGCCTTTGCGAGGAGGCGGTGCTGGTGCGCCACAGGCCGGATGGATGGGTCGAGCACCCCTACGTCGTGGTCCGCAAGTTCCTCGAGGACGCCCAAGGGGACCTCTTTCCCGTCCACACGGTCATCCTCGTCTCCCGGGATGACCTGCCGCTTGCGGAGTTGGTGCGCCGCCACCGAGGCAAGCAGGGCCAGGAGAACGCCTTCAAGGGGCCGCTGCGGGACCTGGACCTGCACCACCCGCCCTGCCGCAAGCTGCTGGCCAACCAAGTCTTCTACGCCTGCGGCCAACTGGCGCAGATGCTCCTGCGCGCCGTGCAGTTCAACCTGCTGCCCAAGTCCGCCCGCAAGCACGGACTGCGACCCCTCATCCGGCACTTCATCCGAACGGTCGCCCGACTGGTCAAGGCCGCCGGGCGCTGGCGCCTCGACTTCGCCAAGTCCAACCTCCGACTCGACTGGATCTACGCGGCCGCGGTTCAACTGGAGTGAGCTGCAGCGCCCGGCGAACCCAACCCGAACCCCCGCCTAAACACGCCTTGACAACCCAAGGCGGGACGCCCTTCGGCCCAATGGCCGAAAAACACCCCTCCCGCCAAGCCCCCCACCGCTTCACAGCCCCCAACAAACGCCAAACCCGGCGCAAACGCCCCGCCAAACCTTGACGTCAGACCGAACCGCCGCCAAATTCCCTCAAACTCCACCCAGCAGACCCTTATTAGGGGATTAGGGATAAATATGCCCCAAAATTCCAAACGGCTAGCCCTCCGCCAAAAGGGAATCGGGCCCGCCTATCCACTAGGTCGGGCCGTTGTTCTCAGCCGGGCCAAGTGGCGTCGTTTTCGGCAGGTGGCTTGGCATTAAGGAGTTCAGCGGGAATCTTGGCGCCGCCTGCACAAAGGTGCGGGTTGGCGTGCGAGTGCTGGACGATGCGCTTGGCGGCCGGCACAACGGCGCTGCGGGTGTGAAGATGTAGAATTCGAGCTGCGATTCAAGGTGGCAAATGGAAAAATCGGTTCTGATTCTCGCAACGCTGATCCTCTACAAGCTTGTGCTGCTGGGCATCGGCTTCTGGGCCACTTCCCGCACCCGCAATCAAGAGGACTTTTTCCTGGGCGGCCGCAAGCTGGGGCCGGTCGTGGCGGCCATCAGCTATTCCGCCAGCGCTTCCTCCGCCTGGACCCTGTTGGGGGTGAGCGGCATAGCCTACGTCATCGGCGTGTCCGCGCTCTGGCTGGCTGGTGGATCAATCCTCGGCATGCTGGTCGCCTGGTTCTGGGTTGCCCCCCGGATGCAGGCATTCAGCCGCAAGCACGGCCACATCACGCTCACCGACGCCATCGTTCACGACTGCCCGGGCCGAATGCGCCACTGCATTATCGCCCTGGCTTCGGCGATCATCATCATCTCCTTCGTGTTCTATGTGGCGGCGCAGTTTCAGGGGGCAGGCAACGCCTTCGAGAGCAGTTTCGAGCTGTCCAGAACGGACAGCATTCTCATCGGCGCGGCCATCGTCATGATCTACACCCTGCTTGGCGGCTTCTGGGCGGTGAGCGTGACGGATACCCTGCAAGGATTGTTGATGGCCCTCACGGCCCTGCTGCTGCCGCTGGCGGCGCTGGTCGAACTGGGCGGCGTGGCCGCGTTCTTCGCCCAATTGCAGGCCGTCAGCACACCCGAACAGCTGAGCTTGACCGGCGGCAACGCCGGCTTGCTGGCCCTCGGCGTGATCGCCGGCAACCTGAGCGTCAGTTTCGGCACTTACGGCCAGCCGCACCTGATGGTTCGGTTCATGGCGCTGCGCGACGCGCAATCCTTGCGTCAGGGGCGGGTCATCGCCATTTGCTGGTACCTGCTGGTGTTTTTCGGCATGTGCTTTCTGGGCCTGGCGGGGCACATCCTGTATTCGGGGGTGGAAAACGAGGAAACCCTGTTCTTCCTCCTGACGGACAGCCTGTTTCCGCCGCTGGTCGGCGCCGTGCTGCTGGCGGCGGTGCTGTCCGCCATCATGTCCACCGCCGACAGCCAATTGCTGGTTGCCGCCTCCTCCGCGACCCATGATTTGGGGCTGGGCAGGAATCTCGCCCAACGCAGCCTGCTGATCTCCCGTCTGACCATCGTGGTTCTGGTGGCGCTCGCCGTGCTGGTCGCCCTATTTCTGGAGGAAAGAATCTTCACCCGCGCATTGATCGCCTGGACGGCCGTGGGCGCCGCGTTCGGCCCCACCCTCATTCTTAGGCTAGCCGGGATGCGGCCCAAACCCCTTGGCGTGTTGCTCTCCATTGCGACGGGGTTCACGCTGGCGGTCGTCTTCTATGTGCTGCCGCACACGCCGGGCGACATTCTCGAACGCCTGGCGCCCTTCGTTGCGGCGCTAGCGGTGCTGCTGCTGTTTCTCGATAGATCAGAGAAGGCCCGTTGACAACCGGAAGTTGCGCTGGCGTTGCTGGGGTCTCAAACGCTCGGCTTTGCAGAGCAAGGGGTTGCAAAGAAGCCTGCCGTTGCGTAACTTGGGCGGCTTACCCAAGGACTTGCCCATGACTTTGACTTCATGGCGAATCATTCTCGTTGTCCTAGCTGTCGGAAGCCATTTCGCCGTCCAAGCCAGCGATGCGCCCCGCCCGACGCTGGAAATGTTCCAAGGGGGCGCTCCCTGCTATGATCGGGAGGCGATGCCGTCAACGGCGGTGGTGGATACGCATCTACACTTCCGCCCGTTCGGTGGCCCGGCCGTTCCGTTTCGGGAGATGGTGGCGCATCTTGAGCGGGCCGGGGTGTTGTTCGCCAATGTCTATGGCATCGGCCAAGCCCTGCCGGTGCATTCAGATTGCACCTACTATTTGGATTGTCCGGGCACACCGGTGCTGCCGACGCTGAAGAACGACTTCGTCAACGCCGCCAACTTCCTTGCGCTGCGCCCAAAAAACGTCGTTCTGACGCTCTCCATGACCTTTGCGGACTTGGCCAACCCGCAATCCGTGGTCGAAGGGATGGAGCTGCTGGACCGGGAGTTCCCCGGTATCTTCCGCTGGATGGGGGAAGTGAACCTCGTCAAGCAGGCCCTTTTCAACAATGGCCACGCGCCGGTCCCCCTGGCGACCATCGCCAATTGGCGGCCCTTCATGACGCGCCTGCGTGAGCGGGGCATCCCCATTGCCATCCACTCCGACCTAGGTCACAACGCCAACCTGACCGAGTTCCTGCCGTGGATTTCCGAGGTTCTGCATCGGTACCCGGACAACAAAATCGTCTGGATGCATCTGGGGCTTTCCCGGGAGTTGGTGGTGGTGGACGCGCCGCGGCACATCGCCGAGGTGACGGCCTTGTTGGACCGCCACCCCAACTTGATGATCGATCTGTCCTGGCGGGTCATTGAGGACGAGGTGCTGTCGCACCGGGACAAGCGCCCTCTGTACGTCGATCTCATCGACGCCCACCCAACGCGGTTTCTGCCGGGCACGGACTTCGTTGCCTCCGGCGGCAAGACGTTTGAGGACTACCGGGATGAGCTTGAGATCACCGGGCGCATCCATAAGCAGCTGAGCGACGAGGCGTTCCGCGGCATTGCGCTGGGAGAAAATTACTTCAGACTGCTGCAGTTGGACTACTCGGCGCCGCCCATTTGCGCGGACAAACCGTCGCTGCAGTCCGCCGGGATGGCGCCAGGATGAGCGAGGTTGTTGAGGCAACAGTTGCCCACGCGGCGGCGGACGACGAGGCGGGCGGCGACGGCGTCCGGCGGCTGCCGTTCTCATTCGCCCGGCGCTTCGGCGCCGCCATCACCGACTTTAACGGGGCGGTGGGCGCGGAACAGGCCGATGTGGTTTGCCGGGGCGCCCCGTCCTTGGCCACCCTAGCGGAGGTCCGCCGCTTCGCCGGACGGCCCCTGCGCCTGCGCTTGGTGGACGATGCGGAGTTCGAGGCGATCCTCGCCACCGCCTACGCCCGAGACGCCTCGGAGGCGCGGCAGATGGTGGCGGACATGGACGATGAAATGGATCTGGCCAGCCTCGCCGACGCCGTGCCGGAGACCGAGGATCTGCTGGAGCAGGAGGACAACGCCCCGGTCATCCGCTTAATCAACGCACTGCTGACGGAAGCCATCCGGGAGAACGCCTCCGACGTGCATGTGGAGACGTTTGAGAAAGACTTGGTGGTGCGCTTTCGGGTGGACGGCATCATGCGCGAGGTGGTGCAGCCCAAGCGTCAGCTGGCGCCCTTGCTGGTGTCCCGCATCAAGGTCATGGCCAAGCTGGACATCGCCGAGAAGCGCATCCCGCAAGACGGCCGCATTGGCCTGCGCATCGGCGGCCGGGAGGTGGACGTGCGGGTTTCCACCATGCCAGTCGGCAACGGCGAGCGGGTGGTGCTGCGGCTGCTGGACAAGCAAGCCGGGCGCCTGCAGCTTTCCCGCTTGGGCATGTCGGAGCAGGACTTGGGGCGCGTCCGCGACCTGGTGCAACGGCCGCACGGCGTGCTGCTGGTGACCGGCCCCACCGGCTCCGGCAAGACCACCACCCTGTACGCCTCCCTTTCGGAGCTTTCCACCAGCACCATGAACATTCTCACGGTGGAGGATCCGATTGAGTACAACCTGCTGGGAGTGGGGCAAACCCAAGTCAACCTGAAGTCGGACATGACCTTCGCCCGGGGCTTGCGGGCCATTCTGCGGCAAGACCCGGATGTGGTCATGGTGGGCGAAATCCGAGATTTGGAAACTGCCGAAATTGCCGTGCAGGCCAGCTTGACCGGGCACTTGGTGCTCTCCACCCTGCACACCAATACCGCGGTGGGGGCGGTGACCCGCTTGGTGGACATGGGCATCGAACCTTTTTTGCTCTCCTCCAGCCTGGTCGGCTGCCTCGCCCAGCGCTTGGTGCGGGTGCTGTGTCGGCAATGCCGCGCCGAGCGGCCGGCCCGGCCCTCGGAACTCGAGTTTCTGCAGCTGGACGCCGCCACCATCTTCGACCCCACTGGCTGCGAGGCCTGCGGACAGAGCGGCTACCGGGGGCGAACCGGCATCTACGAACTGGTGATCATCGACGAGGCGATGCGCCAACGCATCCATGACCGTGCTTCGGAGCAGGCCTTGGCCGAGTGCGCACGGCGCCGTTCCGCCAGCATTCAGCAGGACGGTCGGGCCAAGGTTCTGGCCGGAGTGACCTCCCTGCCCGAGGTCCTGCGAGTCACTAGGTGAGTGCGAGGGCCTAGCGCCGTGCGGCGGGGGTTTGGCAATTGGCCGCATTTGAATACACCGCCCTAGACGTCAACGGGCGGCGGCGCAAGGGGGTGCTGGAGGCGGACAGCATCCGCCAAATCCGTCAATTGCTGCGCGACCAAGGGCTGGCGCCGTTGACCGTGGAGGCCACCGCCGAAGCCGAGGATGACGGGCGGCAGACGTCCATCCCCCACTTCCGACGTAAGCTGAAGGGCCTAGACCGAGTGTTGGTGACCCGCCAGCTAGCCACCCTAATCGGCGCCGGGCTGCCCCTGGACGAGGCCTTGAGTGCGGTGGCCCAACAGGCGGAGAAGCAGCACGTCAGCGCCTTGCTGATGGCGGTGCGCAGCCGGGTGCTGGAAGGGCATTCGCTGGCCGCCAGCTTGGGCGAGTTCCCGGCCAGCTTCAACGCGCTGTACCGTTCCACCGTGGCCGCAGGGGAGCAGTCCGGCTATTTGAACCGGGTGCTGGAGAACCTGGCCGACTACACGGAGCGGCAGTTCGAGGCCTGGCGCAATGTGGAGATGGCGCTGTTGTACCCCATCGTGCTGTTCTTCTTGGCGATATTGATCGTCGGCGCCCTGATGGTGTTCGTGGTGCCGGACATGATCCGAGTGCTGGACAACATGGGGCGGGAGTTGCCTTGGAGCACCCGCCTGCTGATCGGCACCTCCACTTGGGCGCAGCAATGGTGGTGGCTGGCCTTGCTGGCGGTCGCCGCCTTGATCCTCGGTGTGCAAAGCCTGCTGCGCCGCCCCGCGCCGCGCTTGGCTTGGGACCGGCACAAGCTCGGCCTGCCGCTGGTGCGGCGCATCACCAAGGCGGCCTCGGCGGCCCGCTACGCCAACACCCTGAGCATCCTCAACGGCAGCGGCGTGCCCTTGGTGGACGCCATGCGCATCGCTACCGAAGTGGTCTCCAACACTTGGCTGCAGCAGCTTCTCAAGGAGGCCACCCAGCGGGTCAGCGAGGGCGCCAGCCTGCGCGCCGGCCTGGAAGGCGTGGGGCATTTTCCGCCCATGCTGCTGCACATGGTCGCCAGCGGCGAAGCCTCCGGAGAGTTGGACGCCATGCTCGACCGAGTGGCCCGCCATCAACAAGCCGAGGTGGAGCGCATCGTCGCCACCTTGGTGGCATTGTTCCAGCCCTTCATGCTGCTGCTGATGGGCGGCATGGTGATGTTCATCGTCATGGCCATCCTGCTGCCCATCCTGAACATGAACCAACTGGTGTAATGGCCCCTGAGCGGGGAAGGGCGGTCTTCGGGCCATGCCTTGCGCATTGGGAGATTTTCCACTCCATGCGTGGAGCAGAGAAGGAGGAGGTTTGAGGAAGGCGCCGCCAAGCGCATCATTCCTTCGGGCGGCGTGCTAAACTCCACCCCGACACAGGTTGCAGCCTGGAGGCTACGGCAATGACTGGCGGACGCGGCCAACAGGGGTTCACCCTGATCGAAATCCTAGTGGTGGTGGTCATCATCGGCATTCTCGGCGCGGTGATCGTGCCGAACCTGCTGTCCCGTCCGGACCAAGCCCGCATCACCGCCGCGCAAACGGACCTGCGCGTCCTGGCTAGCGCCTTGGACATGTACCGCTTGGACAACTTCCAATACCCCTCCACGGACCAAGGCTTGGAGGCCTTGGTCAGCCGGCCCTCGGGCTTTCCCGAAGCCAAGAACTGGAACCCGGACGGCTACATCAAGGACCTGCCCACGGACCCTTGGAACTCCCCCTACATCTATGAACGCAACGGCCGCGACTACACCCTGTTCTCCTACGGCGCAGACGGCGTGGAGGGCGGCGAGGGCGTCGATGCGGACATCCCTTTGTAGCGCACCCGTTTCCCCAACTTTGCGAGGAGCGCCCAGCCGAAGGCGCTGGCTTATTCCGTGTCGGTGGGCGGGCTTAAGCAGCGCTTCAAGGCCCATGTCCAGCGCCATTTCAAGGCGCCGCCCCAGCGCATTGGTTCCAATCGCTCGCAGCGCGAAACAAGAGACGGTGCAACATGCACAGTAGAGCACGGAATTCGGTGCCGGGTTTCACGCTGCTGGAAGTCCTGGTGGTCATCGCCATCGCCGCCGTGCTGATGGGAACGGTGGTGCTCGGCTTCACCGGCGCGGACGACACCCAGCGCCTGCGGGGCATGGCGGAGCGCGTCGCGGTGCGCGTCGAACTGGCCCGGGAAAACGCCTTGCAGCGTAACCGGGAATGGGGTTTGCATGTGGAGAGGAACGCCTACCGATTCGTCGAGTTCGATCCCCTTACCGGGCGTTGGGTGGAGCAGAATTACCGCCCGTTCCTGGAAGAGGACCTGACGCCGCGCATCGAATTCTGGGTTGAAGTGGAGGGCATGGGCGTAGATGAGGAGGACTTGGCGGAAGACTTCAGCGGTGATGCGGACGAGGAAAAAAGAAAAAGGAAAAGGAAAAAGAAAAGCGGCCTGCCGGACATCCTGATCTTCTCCAGCGGCGAAATGACGCCCTTTGCCTGGACGCTGACCCCGGAATGGGAGGCCAACCCCTGGGTGGTCAGCAGCGACGGCTTGACGCCGGCCACGGCTGAACCAAGCGCTTAGCGCATTTCCGCATGATGCGGCTCATTGCAAGCAAAAGCATCGACTTGGCGTTAAGCGCCTGGGCCAACGGGTCGACATCCATTGACTTAAGGGGTGCTTGCGCCAGTCGTCGCCAGTGCGGCTTCACACTGATTGAAATGCTGATCGCCTTGGTGGTGTTGTCGCTTACCGGCTTGGTGGTCGCCACCGCGGTGGGCAATGTGGCCGCGCAAACCTGGTCCGTGGAGCGCCGCACCGTCGCCCATTGGGTGGCGGAGAACCAACTGGCCCGCATCCAGCTCAGCCGCTTGAACAATCCGAGCCCGGTGACGTCGGGCCGCCAGTCGGAGACGGTGATCCTCGGCGGGCGCCGCTGGCGGGTGCGGCAAAGCCTGACGTCGACCTCCCATCCCACCCTGTACCGGGTGGAGATTGCCGTCCATGAATTGGTGGGCGGCGAGGAGGTGGGACCCTTGAGCCGCTCGGTCAGCTTCATCGGGCGGCGCTGATGGCGGCTGCACGGCGGCGTGAACATCGGGGGCGGGTCACTGCGGACGGGCTGTCGCGCAGGTCCAAGGCAGGGATGGGGCGCAACCTTCGTGGCCGTATGTTCGGTTCGGCGTTCATACCGCTTAGGAAAATCCAGCAGAGCGGCTTCACCCTGATAGAGATGCTGGTGGCCTTGGCCATCTTCGCCGTGGTGGGCGGCATCTCGGCGACGCTGATGTCCCAAGTGCTGGCCAACGAGGCCACCATGGGCGTGCGCTCGGAGCGCCTCGGCGAGATGCAGCGGGCCATGCTCATCCTGAAGCGGGATCTGATGCAGATCACCAATCGCCCCATCCGCGACATGCTGGGGGAGCCCATGCCGTCAGTGATGATCGGCAACGACGGCATGATCGAATTCTCTCGCTTGGGTTGGCGCAACCCCTTGGACGCGCGCCGCGCCGAAGTGCAGCGGGTGGCCTACCGGCTGCAGGACGGAAACCTGCTGCGCGCCTACTGGAACGTGCTGGACCGCAGCCAGGACTCCGAGCCTCGAACCCAACGGCTGCTGAAGGAAGTGCGGCAGGTGGAGTTCCTTGCCTTGGACGTCGAAGGCGATGAGCACAGCTTTTGGCCGCTGCGTCCCGGTGCCGAAGGAGACGAGGGTTCTCCTGCCTTGGCGGCCATCTTCATGCGCTTGGAGTGCGCTCCGTTCGGCGTGGTGGAACGCATTTGGTTGGTGGCCGGCGGCGAGGCTTGAGCGTCAATGGATGACGGCAACAGGGTAGGGCGGGGCTGATGGACTCAAGCCAACGGATAGCCCAAGGCGCCAACCATCGCCGAGCGCAGGGCGTGGCCCTCATCAGCGTGCTCTTGGTGGCGGCGATTCTGGCCGCCATCATGCATCGGGTGACGGCTCAGCACAGCCTGAACCTGGCGCAAAGCCAGAACAGCATCGGCTATGACCAAGCCTTGGCCTACGCCTTGGGCGGCGAGGCGCTGGCCCGGCAGATCCTGTACGAAGACTTTGAAGAGGATCGCGAGGAGGAGCCCGGTCTGATCATCGACAGCCTGGACGAGCCTTGGGCCCAGGCCGTGCCACCCTTGGAGATGGACGGCGTGGGCTTCATCGAGATACAGGCCAAGGACCTGAACAGCTGCTTCAACCTCAACGCCATCGCCACCGCTGACGGCGCTCAAGCTGCGGATGGGGGTGGCGGTGGCAGCGGGGAAGCCCAAGGGGAAAGCAACAGGGGTGCGGACGGCGAAGAGGCGGGCAATGGCGACCTGAGCGGCAATGGGCGCCCCGACCCCGCCAAGGTGCTCGAAAGACGCCAACAGCACCTCGTCCGCTTCACCAATCTGCTGCGCAATCTGTACGTCCCGGAGCCGGAGATGATTGCGGACGCGCTCTGGGATTGGATGGACGAAGATCAGGAGGTGCGCACCGTCAATGTCGGCGCCGTGGGCGCCGAGGACCGGGACTACCTAGGCATGGACCCCGCCTACCGGACCGCGGACCACCGGCTGGCCCACGTCTCGGAACTGCGCCTGCTGCGCGGCATGACGCCGGACCGCTTCGACCAATTGGCGCCGCATGTCTGCGTTCTACCCACTGCGGAAATGAAGATCAACGTCAATACGGCCAAGGGCCAAGCCTTGGCGGCGTTGGTGCCGGGACTGGATGAACTCAGGCTGCTGCAGCTCATGGATTGGATGGAAACGGAGCGGCCCTTTGCCACAGTCAAGGAGTTTGCCGCAGTGGAGAACAACCCAAACCCCCTACATGCCGAATTTCAGCCAGTCATCAACTTTCTGGACGTCAAAAGCCGGTATTTTGAGGTTCAGGTGCATGTCCGAGTCGGCCAAAGCGTCGCCGTGCTAACATCCGTGCTGCACCGCAACCCTGAAAGTGGCGGCATCAAGCTGATATCGAGAGACATGGGGCGGGATTTCCTTTCCCAATTCGCCCCGCAAACCGAAGCGAGCTGACGCGGACCCGAGCCATGCCATCCACCCTGTTCATCCGCCTGCTGACCCCCGCCGAACCTTTGCTTGGGCAACGGTCCGAGGACGCCGCCGAACCCCTCGCCGAAGACCTTGCCGCCGGCTTCCGCTTGCATTGCGAATGGCTGTTCGATGACGGCGCCGGCCATCGCGAACAGGGTTGGGCGGACTACGAGGGCTTACAGGCCTTGGCCGCTGGAGAGGGCGGCGTTCTCGACCCGTCTGGCGAGGCGCCGCTGGTTGTGGCCTTCGCCTCCAACACATGTGTTCTCTGTCTGCAATGCCAGGTTCCTGGCCGCCGGCCCGGGCAAATGCGGCAGGCGTTGCCCTTCGTGGTCGAGGAATTCGTGGCGGAGGACATCGACAACCTGCACATCTCGCCGGGGCCGGTGCAAAGCGGTGCGCCGGTGCGCTGCTGCCTAATCGCCAAGCCTGCGCTGGAGAATTGGCTGGCTTGCTTGGCTTCGGTGGGGTTGGCGCCCCAGTGGCTGCTGGCGGAATCCGAACTGCTGCCCACCGCAGCAGACCGCGCCAGCGTCCTGTTCGACGGCGAAGCCGCCTTGGTCCGTTGCGGTGGCCAAGCCGCTCCCGTGGAGCGAGCGAACCTCGCAATGGCCTTGGCCGTCCTCCAGGTAAGGGCCGTCCACTGCATCAACGGCACGTTGGCTGACCTTGAACGGAGTCAGCTCGCCGCCGATATCGATGTGGCAACCGAAGCCGCCTTGGAGAACGGCGCCGCCAAGGGCGTGATCGGCTATTTGGCGGAACGCTGGCCCGACCGCGCTGCGGCCATCAATCTGTTGCAAGGACCCTATAAGCCCGGCCAAAGGGCCACCGCGCAAACCAGCGCATGGCGGCGCATCGGCACCTTGGCGGCGCTGTGGCTGCTGGTCGGCCTGCTGGTCTTGACTGCCAAGGGCTGGTGGTCCGCTACCCAGGCGGACGCCTTGGAGGCGCAGTCCCTAGCCCTGTACCGTGACATCTTTCCGGCGGACCGCAGCGTCACGGTGCAGAGCTTGCGGCGGCGCCTCAGCGCCAAACTAGGGGCGGACGCACCCGGCGGCGCAAGCCGTTCGCTGGTCGATTTGGTGGGTCACTTGGCGGCGGTAGTCAAGCCCAACATGACCGTCGCCAGCATCGACTACCACCGGGGCAGGGGAGAGTTCAACGTGGACCTCTTGGTGGAGCACTACGGCGAGGTGGAGGCCCTGCGCGAAGCCTTGGCCGCCCAAGCCGGGCTGCAGACGGAGATCGTTTCCGCCGAAGAGGTGGACGAGGGCGTGCGCGCCCGGTTCCGGCTGCGCGGCGTTTAAGAGCATCCAAATGCGCGAACGACTGCTGAATGCGTGGCGAGCCTCCCCGGCAGCGGCTTGGTGGCGCGGCAAGCCCATCCATGAGCAATGGGTGTACGGCGCCTTGGTCGCCATCGCACTGGTGGCGTTCCTTTGGTTAGGCTTGGCGCGGCCGCTGCTTTACTGGCAGGAGGAGCAGACCGGGCGGTTGCAGAACGCCCGCCAGCTGTTGGCTTGGATGTCCGCCAACGAAACCGGTGCCCGGGCGGCGGCACGCAACGCCGGCAACGTCGCACCGATGGACGCCGCCGCCATCATTCCCATTGTCACTCAGGCGGCCGATGCCGTGGGCGTACGCCTCAACCGCTTGCAGCCGGAGAGTAGCGGCACCGTCAGCGTCTTGCTGCAGGAGCAGCCCTTCGACCAGGTCATCGGCTTGGTCGCGCATCTGCAGGACGGCAGCGGCGTGGTCGTCGAGCGGGCGTCCATCGACGCCCATCAGGCCCCAGGCCATGTCGATGCCCAGCTGCGGCTGACCTTCGGGCGCTGAATGACAAAACAAATACGTGCAAGACCGACATCCACGCGCCTTTAAGATGTTGAGCCGCCAGCTTGACCCGCAACGGCTGCACGGACAACCTGAATCAGCGCTGAGCCCCGGCGACTCGGAGCGGGGCGCTCCCATCCCGGCAGCGGCTTGCGGCAGCCGATCTTTAATTTAACATAATATATATTATGCGAACTTTTGACAGGCGCCGGGCCGCAACCGCACCCGTCCCGCAGAACGGCCACAAGGTGGCCTTCCTGGACCGTGACGGCGTGATCAACGAAGCGCCAAAAGCGCAGCACTACATTCAAACCTGGGAACAGTTCCGCTTCGCCACCGGGGCCCTGGACATGCTCAAGGCCTTGACGGACCACGGCTACCGGCTAGTGGTGATCACCAATCAGCAAGGCGTCGCCAAGGGGCTTGTGCAGCCGCAAGCGCTCAGCGCCATCCACCGCAACCTGTGCGCCGCAGTTGCCGAATGCGGCGCCGTGATCGACGGGGTCTTTTTCTGCCCGCACCTAGAGGCGCATGACTGCGCCTGCCGCAAGCCGAAGCCTGGGCTGATCCAGCAAGCGCTGGTGGCCCTGGACTACCCAGTCGATATGGCCCGTTCCTGGATGATCGGCGATTCCGGCCGAGACATCGAAGCGGGCGCCGCCATGGGGCTGCATACGCTACTGATCGGCTCTTCTGACCACGCGGCGGCAGCCAAGGCCACGCTGGTTGCAGCGAATCAGCAGGCGGCGGGTCAACTGCTTCTAGGCACGGATGCGCAAAGCGATGGGGAATGACGCTAGCAGCCGGTTAACAGGATCTGGATTGGCCCCGCCCAGAGGCGTTCTCTCGGCCAGCAAGGCGGCTCGGGCACCCTGTGGCCCGCCCCGCACGAGCAAGCGACAACGCCGCTGGGCGGAATAAGGAGCTCGACCCTGGGGGTTGTTGATGGGGCCTCGCCGTCTTTGCACAGCGCAGGGGCCATGTGCAGGTTCAGTCCGGTTGGTCCCCGGCGGTCGGTTGCAGCAGTTCCAATAGATACGCCCCGTAAGCGCTCTTGCGTAGCGGCTTGGCCAAGTCCGCAAGCTCTGCGCTGCTGATCCAGCCGGCTCGCCAGGCGATCTCCTCCGGGGTGCCCACCTTCTGGCCTTGGCGCCGCTCCAGGGTTTGGATGTAGTGCGCCGCTTCCAGCATGGCGTCGGGCGTGCCGGTGTCCAGCCAGGCCACGCCGCGGCCGAGGCGCTGCACCTGCAGGGCGCCGCGCTCGAGGTAGATGCGGTTGACGTCGGTGATCTCCAGTTCACCACGCTGTGAAGGCCGAATCGACTTGGCGATGTCCACCACCTCGGCGTCATAGAAGTAAACGCCAGTCACGGCGTAGCGGCTCTTAGGCTGCGCGGGCTTTTCCACGATGGACAGCGGGCGCCCCGCTGCGTCAAACGCCACCACGCCGAAAGCCTGCGGATTGCGCACCGCATAGGCGAACACCGTGGCGCCGCTAGGCTGCGCCGAAGCCTCCTTCAACAAGCGGGAAAGGCCGCTGCCGTGGAAGATGTTGTCGCCTAGGATCAGGGCCGAAGGTGCGCCGCCTAAGAACGCCTCGCCAAGAATGATCGCCTCAGCCAGCCCCCGCGGCTGCGGCTGCACCGCGTACTGCAAGGAAAGCCCCCAGCGGTTGCCGTCGCCGAGCACCTGCTCAAAACGGCCGATGTCCGAGGGTGTGGAGATCAGCAGAATATCCCGAATGCCGGCCTCCATGAGGGTGCAGAGGGGGTAGTAAACCATGGGCTTGTCATAGACCGGCAGCAACTGCTTGCAGACGCCCAGGGTGGTGGGATGCAACCGGGTGCCGGCGCCCCCGGCCAGAATGATGCCCTTCCTTGCCATGTTCACTTCCGGGCGAATGCGGCCGCCCTGCCCTAGGTTCCCGCCCTGTTCGTCCTATGCGTAAGCTCCAACAATGCAGACCGCGGCGACGTTGCTCATGGGCGAGCCGCCTAGATTGTGGGTCATGCCAATGGAGGGGTCGGGCAATTGCCGCTCCCCCGCCCTGCCCTGCAACTGCAGGTACATCTCGTAGAGCATGCGGATGCCGGAGGCGCCGATGGGATGGCCAAAGCATTTCAGGCCGCCGTCGATCTGGCAGGGAATGCGCCCGTCGGCGTCGTAGAAGCCGTCCATGACGTCCTTGATGGCGCCGCCCTCATCGGAAAGCTGCAGGTCCTCAACGGTGACCATCTCGGTGATGGAGAAGCAGTCATGGCACTCGAACATGCTGACCTGCTGCCGGGGCGTTTTGACGCCGGCCTCCGCATAGGCCTTCCTGGCGGCGATGCGGGTGGTGTGGAAGTAGCTGCCGTCCCAAGAGTTGTGGCCGGATTCGGAGCCGTTGGACAGGGAAAGCTGCAACGCCTTGACACTGACGATGTTCTCCTTGCCGAGCTTCTTGGCGATCTTCGGGGTGGTGACGATGGCGGCGGCGGCCCCGTCACTAACGCCGCAGCAATCGTAGAGGCCCAAGGGTTCCGCGATCATGGGGGCGTTGATGGCGGCCTCCTCCGTGATCTCCCGGCGCAGATGGGCCTTGGGATTCTTGGCCCCGTTGGCGTGGCTCTTCACCGAAACATGGGCGATGGCCCGCTTCAGGTCCTCCCGGGCCACCCCGTGCTTGGCTTGGTAGGCGCTGGCCAGCTGAGCGAAACTGCCAGGTGCTGACCCCTTGGCTACCCACTGCGGCGCCAAGGTGCCGCCCAAGCCCCCGGGCAGGCCGCCGTAGCCGGTGTCCTTGAGTTTCTCGACGCCCAAGGCCAAGGCGATGTCGCAGGCACCGGAAGCGACTGCGTAAACCGCGCCACGAAAGGCCTCGGAGCCGGAAGCGCAGAAGTTCTCCACTCGAGTGACCGCGATGTTGGGTAGGCGCAAGGCAATGGACAGCGGCAGGCCGCCCTTGCCGACGTTGATCTCCTCGTAATGGGTTGAGAACCAAGCTGCGTCTATTTCGCTGACATCGATGCCGGCGTCCTCAATGGCCTCGCCGAACGCCTCCACCATCAGTTCCTCCGCGCCACTCTCCCAACGCTCCCCAAAGCGGGAGCAGCCCATGCCGAGAATGGCCACCTTGTCCTTGATGCCTGTTGCCATGTCGATAAACCCTCAATGCGTTGCTGTCAATTCAGTCGGGATCGGTGCGTTGCGCACCGTCCTGACGCTCCCTGCCGCCCTGCCCCACTCTGGGCCAGCCGCAAAATCGCCACATGGGGCCTGCATCGACAGGCCCCGCCGGGAATCTGCCGGCCATGCGTGCCTCAGGCCGGCGTCGCTTTCCAGAAATAGCGGACAAAACCGCGCCGACGGTCCACTGACTTGATGCGAAACACCATGCGCACCGGCATGCCCACCTCGATTCCGCCCACCACCGCGTCGGTAAAGTCCGTCATAAAGCGCCCGCCCTCGTCAAAGGCGACCATGCCATAGTGACTGGGCGGGTCCGCCGTGTAGGCCAGATAGTCGGCCGACCAAGTGAGAATCTTGGCCGGCTGGTCACGAAAGGAACAGGGCTCTTGCGCACCCTTGGCGTGGCATTGCGGGTTCACGCAGATGTCCGTGCGCGGAAACTGCATCGCCCCGCATTGAGTGCAGCGCCCGCCGACCAAGCCGAGCAGCATGTCTCGTTTCCGATAGGTGACGGACAGGGCGGTCTTGTAGTCGTCGGCTTCCGCCCGCATGCCCTTCTCCAGCCGAATCAGGTCGTTGAACGCAAGGAACTTTTGGTAGTTTTCCTCCGGCTGCCGGCGGGCCAAGGCGTCGGCGACGCCTTGGGCGCTGCGGTAGTCCGCCAAGGCGGCGGTGCTGCGCAGCACGATGGCGTCGCAGCCTTGACCGAAGCCGACCAACAGCAGAATTTCCCCTCGCTTGGCCTTGGTCTGCAGGCTGTGCAGCAGCATCACCAAGGGATGGGCGGCACCGCTTTCCCCCATGACGGCGTACAGGTTGTCGGCGATGGCGGCGGGAGCGATGCCCAGCTTCTTGGCGATGCCGGCCACCGCCCGGCCAATGGTGCTTGGCATGATAAAGTGATCGACGTCGCCGGCCTCCAACCCCGCCTTGGCCAAGGCGCCGGCAACGCAAGGCGGCACGATCTTGGCCAAGCCCTCGTCCCGAATCCAACGTTCCTCCCAAGCGTAGTCATAAGTTTCGGTGGCGCTACGGAAGTGATCGATGAAATCGACGGTGGCGCTCTGCGCGGAGACGAATTCCACCAGCACACCCTCATGCCCCAGGGTCAAGGCTGCGGCGCCGTCCCCGTACGCTAACTCCCCGGCGCTGGCCGCCTTGCTGCGGCGCTTTTCACCAGCCACCACCAAGGCGGATTCGTACAGACCGCCTTGCACCGCGCCGACCGCCTGCAGGAGTGCCGAGGTGCCGGCCTTTTGACTGGCGCCGATGTCCAAGGAGGCAATGCTCTCCGGCAGGGAAAGAGCGGTGCTGACGATGCCGGCATTCTGCCGGTCCGCAAAGGGGGCGCTGGTGCTGGCGAAGTAAATCGCCCCGGGCTCCTGCGCGCCGCCGTGCAGGCAGGCCCTGGCCGCCTCCACCGCCATGGTGACGGCATCCTCGTCCCAATTGGCCATGGCCCGTTCTCCGCGGCCTTTGTTAGCGAGGCTTGGATCCGCCCAGACATGGGCATCGACGATGGCTTGGCGCTGCAGGCGCCGCTTGGGAACATAGCCGCCAAAAGCGGTGATGCCGACCAAAGTGCCTCCCTGAACCCGAGTGGGGCGGTCATTCTAACGAAGGCAAGAGCCGAACCACAAACTCGAATGCGGCCTAGTGTCGCGTCAGGCCCACACCCCGTCCGACCATCGGTCGGAGAGCTTGTTGGGCCATGCCGCCGGCGACGCACGGCCTATTTCTCGGGCTGCTGCCGGTTGCGGGACTGCTGCTGCGGCATAATGGCCGGCACAGATGGACATTGAACCAGTCAAAGCCTATTTCCTTGGGCTGCAGAAGGCGTTGTGCGCCGAATTGGAGGCCTTGGACGGCACCGCCCGCTTCTCCTTGGAGCGCATCGATCAGCCCGATGGCGGCTTCGGCCAGCCGCGAGTGCTGCAGGACGGGCCTGTGGTGGAAAAGGCCGCCGTGCAGTTTAGCCACAGCATGGGCAGCGCCCTCCCGGCAGCGGCCAGCGAGCGCAACCCGCACTTGGCCGGTTGCGGCTTTCAGGCGGCGGCCGTTTCCGTGATCGTGCATCCGCGCAACCCCTACGCGCCCACTGCGCATCTCAACCTGCGCTTCTTCCAAGTCGAGGCCGCGCCCCCGGCTTGGCACTTCGGCGGTGGCTTCGACCTGACCCCCTGCTACGGCTTTGTCGAGGACTGCGTGGCTTGGCACTGGGCGGCGCAGAAGGCGACGGGACGGCACTACGCACGGATGAAGCGGGCCTGCGACGGGTACTTCCATCTCGGCCACCGCAACGAGTCGCGGGGCGTCGGCGGCCTGTTTTTCGATGACTGGACCGAGGGCGGCTTCAAGGCCAGTCTGCGGCTGACCGAGGCCGTTGGCCAAGCCTTCATGCCGGCCTACGGCCCCATCCTGCAAAGGCGCAGCCAGATGGCCTACGGCGAGCGGCAGCGGGAATGGCAGTTGCTGCGCCGCGGGCGCTACGCGGAGTTCAACCTAGCCATCGACCGGGGCACCCGCTATGGCTTGCAAAGCGGGCGGCGCATCGAATCGGTGCTGGCCTCCTTGCCGCCGTTGGCGAAGTGGCGCTATGACCATGCACCCACCCCTGGATCTCCAGAGGCGGAGTTACTCGAGTTCTACCTGCAGCCGCGGCACTGGCTGGAACAGGAATTCGCCTCCGCTGCCGGCGGACCGCCGCTGCGCTAGCGCTCCTGAACCTGCAGTTTGTCCTGAACGGAACGTACGCCCTTCACCGACCCGACGATCTCCAGCACCCGCTGGCGCACCGTCTCCGAGGCGACGGTTCCATAGAGGCTGACCACGCCGCGCTGGACCTCCACGTTCAGGCGCAAGCCGTCCACCACTTTGTCCACTACCAATTGGGTTTTGACCTTGGCCTGTATGGCGGTGTCGTCGGTCAGCTCCCCAACCGAACGCGTTTGCCCATCCCGATAGGTCTGGCAGCTGGCCGCCAAAAGCACACCGAGCAGAAGGCCGAAAACGCTTCGCCCCATCTTCACGCTGAACCTCCCTTGTCGTTCTTGCACGGCCTTAGTCTAAGCCGAGTGGGCAAGGGCCGCCAGCCGGATTTCGAACCGTTTTGACGCGGGCCGCAAAAGCGCTTCCACTTGCCGAATTATGGGATATGATGTTTGCCGTAATTGAGAGAATCCATAGGGGGGCATTCAATGCGCAGGACCATTGCCGGCCACGCCTCTGATGAGGGCGACGAGCAGATCAACCTGACTCCCATGCTGGATGTGGTGTTCATCATGCTGATCTTCTTCATCGTCACCGCCACCTTCGTCAAGGAGGTGGGGCTGGACGTCAATCAGCCGGAGGACGACAAGCCCAAGACGGTCGATCCGAACAAACGAAGCATCCTGGTGCGGATCACCAACCGGGACCGCATCGTCATCGCCCAGCGGGATGTGGACTGGCGCTCCGTGCGGGCCAACATCGAGCGTCTGCACGCGGAGAACCCGGAAGCGCCCGTGGTCATCCATCCCCACCCGCACTCTCAAACCAGAACGATGATCCATGTGATGGACTCCGCCCATCTAGCCGGGGTCCTAAACGTGTCCCTAGCTGCGGATCCCTAACCCGCTGAGGCGCTTGCCAGTCGGCCCGTCACGATGTGCTAAATGCGGCCTATCAGGCCGACCAAAGCCCCAGTGATGCAAGATACCAAAGTTCCTGAAATCAATGTTTTAGGACCTAATTCTAATAGATCAGATCGCCTTTCCGGCAGCAACGCGGACAGGCCGCCCAGAAGGATGCCGAGGCTACCGAAGTTGGTGAACCCGCACAGCCCATAAGTGAGGATCAGCTGCGTCCCGGCGCTCAACGCCTCTCCGCCCCCCACCAGCGCCGCCAATTGCAGGTAGGCCACCAGTTCGTTCAAAACCAGCTTCACGCCCAGCAGGCCGCCGGCGGTGTGCGCCTCCTGCCAAGGCACCCCCATCAGCCAAGCCACCGGCGCGAAGGCCCAACCGAGGATGCGCTCTAGGGTAAGCCCGGCGCCACCCACCTCGATGGCGGAAAGGGCTTGGTTGACCAGCGCCACCAAGCTGACCAGCACGACCAGCATAGCGCCCACGTTTAGCGCCAGCCGCAGGCCGTCGGCGGTGCCCTTGGTGATGGCGTCCATGGTGCCGGCGTAAGCCAAGGACACCTGTGCCCCTTCGCGCTCCGCTGCGGTCGGCGGAATCATCGTCCTGGAAATCAGGATGGCGCCGATGACGTTGATGATCGAGGCGACCAGGATGTGCCCCAAGGCACCCTCAATGACCTCCTGCAATACACTGGCGTACAGCACCATGACAGTGCCGGCCACGGTGCCCATGCCGCAGGTCATGATCGAAAACAGCTCGGAGCGGGACAGGCCGGCCAAATAGGCGCGAATCACCAGAGGCGCTTCCACCATGCTCAGAAACACGCTGGCCGCTCCGGCGGTGCCGACTGGCCCGCCCACGCCGAGCGAACGCCGCAGCAAGGCGCCAAAGACGCGAATGATCCAAGGCAGAATCCGCCAGTGCCAAAGCACAGCCACCAAGACGCTGAACACTAGGATTTGCGGAAGCACACGAAAGGCAAGCAGATAAAGTGCGCCCTCCACATCGACGCGAAAGGGCGCAGCGCCACCCCCCAAGTAGCCAAAAACCAAGCTGGTGCCGGCTTGAGTGGCGCGCTCCACGGCCCGCACCAAGACATTGACGCCGAGCAGCAGCTCGCTCACCAACGGAACCTTGAGCAGGAGCAGGGCCAGCAACGCCTGCATGGCCAAGCCAACGGCCAACAGGCGCCAGTTGACCCGGCTGCGGTCCTCACTGAGCAGCCAAGCCACGCCGAACAGGATGGCGATGCCGACGACGGCTTGCATGTCCGGTACGATACCCCCCGACCTCTTGCCCTACCCTACTCCAGCCAAAACAGCGTGACGACCTGATCGTCAATGAAGCGGAAGGCGCCGACGCCTTGGTTCAGCAAGCGGTTGGACGCCTGTTCGCCCAGATAGCGCAGGCGAAAGGCGCACCGCTTCCAGTCCACCTCGACCTCCGCTTCCAACAGGGCGATGTAGGTGCCGGTGATGGGGTTGACCGCCTTGTAGCCGGCCTCCTTGGCGCTGAAGGCCAACGCTCCTTGGCGTGGGTCCGGCCAAGGCCCTTGACGTTCCCCAGCAGTCAGCACTTTGCGCTGCACAGGCGGCTTGAGCCGGTCGATGCGCTCTAAGTCGATGCCGATGCCGCGCACAACCTCGCCTTTGGCCACCGCCGCGGCGGCCAACGCACCCGAGTGGCTGATTGAACCGACGAAGCCCGCCGGCCAGAGCGGCATTCGGCCAACGCGCAAGACCGGGCGTTCCGCTCCATGCAGCCGTCGCAAGGCAGTTCGGGCCGCTTGGCGGCCGCTAGCGAACTGTCTTCGTCGCTTGATGCTGGCCGTCTGCACGCAACGCGCCTCCTCCGACGGCAGCGGATAGTCGTCGAGCGGAATCGCTAAGGCGACGGCGCCCGGCGGCAAGCCGAAGTTGAGATCCAGCACAGGGGACACCGGGCTGCCGACAGCCGTTGCGGCGGTGGTCCTGCAGAAGCCTGAGTCTGGTGCCGACATGGCGCCATTGTGATGGGTTTGCCCGGCGGATGCACGAACCCCTTGATGATCGTCGCCGGCTCCTCCCTAGCGGTTTACCCGGCCGCCTTTAGGGCGGAAGCGCATGTCCGAATGATTTTTTAGCCAATGGTCGATTTTGCGCTTCGCTGTCGCGAGGCGGGTTTGGCAATCGCCACGCACCTCAGCATGGGTATGACCGGCAGCGGCCAGTAGATGCTGATATCGACCATGCAGCCCTTGGCGATCGCCGCCGCTCTCCCGCAGCGGGTCCGGCACCCAAGGCATGTCCGGCCGCGTCAATAGATAGGTCCTCGGCTTTTGCTCAGCGAGGGCTTGGCGGAGTGTATCCGGCAACGCCCCATACTTCACTTCCCACCATACGCGAATCACCAGCAAGTCGGTATCGCAGATCAGCAAAGGCGGCTTGCCGGCTAGGGCGGCGCACTCCAAACGCATCTGCTCCTCGGCAATAGCCAGCACGTCCGTACGGTCGTAGCGCGGTCTATCGGCGAGATAGGATCGCGCCGCCTCCTCCACCAAGGGTACACCGTAGCTTTGCGCCAAGGCCTCCGCCAAGGTGGTCTTGCCGCTGCATTCCGCCCCCGTGAGGCAGATGATGAGGGTTGCAGACGACATGGGCGGGTGGGATGCCTCCCTGCATCAGTAGCCAAACGCTGGCCGCCTTGGAAACGACAGTGGCGAAGTGGGGAAAGTCTAGGGGTGTCGGCTGGATCGGTCAATTGCGACGGGCTGATGGGCTGAGGCCGCCAGTTAGCGACGGCGGACCACATGCAGATCGTCCGGCCCTGTGGCAAAATTGACGGTTGCGGCGTTGGTGCCGCTCCAGCGACAGGAGGGCCGGTTGGCCAAGCGCATCGCCATCGTCGAGGATGACCCAGACCAGCGGGCCAACTACGCGGATGCCATCATCAAGAAGGGTTATGAGGTGGTCGCCTACGGCAGCCGCCAAGAAGCCCGAGACTGCATGGAGGACGATCTGCCGGATCTGGTGATTCTGGACATTATCCTCGGCGACGAGGTGGACGCCGGCTTTCAGCTGTGCCGGGAGCTGCTGTCCAAGTCCCCTGCCCTGCCGGTTATTTTCCTCACCGAGCGCATCAACGAGATCGACAAAATATCCGGGCTGCGCCTCGGCGCCTGGGACTACCTGCCCAAACCCATCTCCCTGGAGTACTTGGCGGAGCGCATTTCCTCATTGCTGCGCATCAGCGAGGTGCGGGCGGAAAACCCGGAACAGGAAAGCTCCACCGCCCGGCGCATCGGCCGCCTCGGCTTGGATCAGGAAGCCTTGCTGGTTTCCTGGCGGGGGCACCGCATCGACCTCTCCGGCACGGAGTTCCGCATGTTGGCCAAGCTGGTGCGCGCCCCCGGCCATGCGGTCAGCTACGCAACCCTGATGGCTGCCACCATGCAGAGCTTGGTGACCAACAACACCATAAACACCCACATGCGCAACATCCGCAAGAAGTTCGAGAAAGTCGATCCGACCTTCGCCTGCATCAAGAGCGAATACGGCTTCGGCTATCGGTGGACGCCGCAATGAGGCTGCGCAAAGGCTTCCGCGGGCCGCGCATCGGCACCAAGCTGATGCTGCTGAGCCTCACCCTGCTGGTGGTGCCCTGGTTCAGCTACCGCCAGCTGCTGGAGATGGAGCGCCTGCTGGTGCAAGGCCAGTCCCAAGCGCAACTGCTAACCGCCGAGGGCATCTCCACCCTGTTCAACGGGCGGGAGGATCTGTTCAATGACCTGCCCGTCAAGATCGAGGACTATGAGTCCTTGTTCGCCCGCCCTTTGCAGAACAATATTCGCTTGGACGGCAGCTACGAAGATTGGGGGGATGAGGGCACTGAACGGCTGCTGCTGTTCGGTTCCTCCGCCGCTGAGGACGGCGCCTTTCGCTTGGCCTTGGGGGAGCGGGCCGGCCAGCTTCACGTTTTCGTGGAGGCGGTGGACAGGAACCTCGTCTATCGGGACCCGGACTACCTGCGTCTGGACAACGCCGACCAACTACGCCTTTCGTTCATCCGTTCCGATGGCGGCGACGGCCGCATCAGCCTGGTGTTTGCCGAACCCGGTGTGGTCACCGCCTACGGCATGGACGAGGACTGGCGCTTTGCCACCACCGGCGCCCCGGAAACCGGTGTGCAGGGTTTCATGGCGCCGTCCACATCCGGTTGGAACCTGGAGTTTCGTCTGCCCCTGGACATGCTCGGTTCGCGGCGCTATTTCGCCGTCTCCCTAGCCGATGTGGACGATGCGCAGACCCGGCAACTGACCAACCTGACGCAGACCCTTCCGAAGGGCGGCGAACAAAGCTTCAATCTCGTGGTGCTGCGTTCGCCGGAGGTGCTGAACATCATCCAGGGGTTGGGCTACTCCGGGGCGCGCATCCTAGTTATCGACGCGCAGCAGCGGGTGCGGGCGGAGGCCGGTGCCCACATCGCGGCGATCTCCAGCACCGATGAGGATTTCTTCTCCGGCCTCATTCACGAGAGCTTTGAGGCGATGCGTCCGGTGATTCACCGCATCAGCACACTCACGCCTTGGGTGGACGAGGCCGGCGTTACGCCGGTGCAGTCCGCCGCCGACGTCATCAGCGCCGCCTTGGAGGGCGAGTCCTTGGCCCTGCGCCGCGCCTTGGACGAGCAGCTGGAGATCATCATGGCCGCCCACCCCATCGTCTCCAAGGACGCCGTTATCGGCGCCGTGGTGGTGGAGCAGAACATCGACCACATCCTCAGCTTCCAACGGGCGGCGTTGGAACAGGTCATTTTGTTCTCCGTGGTCAGCCTATTGGCGGTGCTCATCGCCCTGCTGGCCTTCGCCGGGCGTCTAGCTTGGCGCATCCGCCACCTGCGGCGGGAGGCGAGCACCGCCATTGACCACTACGGACGCCTGCAAGCGGCAAAGTTGCGCCGGGAGATCAACAGCGGCGACGAGATCGGTGACTTAGCCCGCAGCATCTCCAACATGCTTTCCAAGCTGCATCAGCACAATCACTTCCTGGAGAACATGCCGCGCACCCTGCGCCACGAAATCAACAACCCGCTCAACACGCTGAGCACCTCCCTGCAAAACCTCGCCGAGGAAAGCCCCGGAGTGCAGGAAAGCAAGTATCTGGCCAGCGCCAAGAGCGGCGTCATCAGAATCGGCTCCATCGTGCAGAACTTAGCCGATGCGGCCAACCTGGAGGAGTCCTTGAAGGCCGAGGAGCTGGAGATCGTGGACATCCAAAAACTGCTGAAGAGCTACATGGCCAACTGCACCGCCGGTCATCCAGACTGCGAGTACGTCTATCGCGGCGTCAACCGCCCGGTTTACGCGGAGGCCTCGGATTTTCGCATCGAACAGCTGCTCGACAAAATCATTGACAACGCCTTGGACTTCCACCGCCCCGGCACCCCCATCACCGTGCAGCTCGACGTGCGGCGGGACTATCTGCGCATCGTCGTGGCCAATCGGGGGCCGGTGCTGCCAGACGCCTCCGGCAAGTCCCTGTTCGACTCCATGGTCAGCCATCGTGGACCGCACAACCGGCTGCACTTCGGCCTAGGCTTGTATGTCGTGCGGGTCATCGCCGAACACCACGGCGGCCATGTGCGGGCGATGAACCTAGCCGACAACAGCGGCGTGGCGGTGATGGCGGAACTGCCCTTGGCCGCCGCCAAAGCTGTGCCGCCTAACCAAGGGGAAGCGGCTGCTTCCAGCGGAGAGACGCCCGTGGATCAGCCCAACCAATATCGGGCCGCCAGCTGAGCCTCGCCATCCGTGCGCAGGCGCCCCAGTTCGACAAGGTGAACCACTGAGGCGAGTACGCTGCGGGCCGCCGCTGGATACATGAACTCCGGCAACTCGGCGTAAATCTGCGGCACCATGTCCTCAATGCGCCGTACGCCTTGGCGGACGCAAACCAGCACCTGCTCCTGCCGCTCTTGGCGGTGGGTGATGAAGGCGCGCACATAGGGCTTGGGGTCCTCAATGCTTGGTCCGTGGGTGGGCCAATAAACCAGATCGTCACGCAGCAGCAGCTTCTCCAGGCTGGCGATGTAGGCCGCCATATCCCCATCCGGCGGCGACACGATGCTGGTGGACCAGCCCATGACGTGGTCGCCGGTGAACAGCGCCTTGCGCTCCCGCAGCTGGTAGCACATGTGGTTGGAGGTGTGGCCGGGGGTGTAAACGCACTCCAGGGACCAGCCGCCTCCTTGCAGAATTTCCCCATCGCCGAGCAGTTGGTCGGGCTGAAACGCCATGTCGCCCCCCTCCTCGACGGGCACGCCCTGCTCCAACTTGCCGGCGCCGTGGGGACCGTAGGCATAGGTCTTGGCGCCGGTGCGCTCCTGCAGCAGGCGGCTGCCGGGGGAGTGGTCCATGTGCGTGTGGGTCACGAAGATGTGGCTGACCGTCTCACCGGCGATGCCATCCAAGAGCCTGTCGATGTGCGCCGCATCCGCCGGCCCGGGATCGATGACCGCCACCTCACCGCGCCCGACAATGTAGGTCCCCGTGCCGTAGAAGGTGAAGGGGCTGGGGTTTTCGGCGATGATGCGGCGAATGCCGGGCGCGACCTGCGCAACTTCTCCGTAGGTGAAGTCCAGTTTCCGGCGAAAGGGAATTTTCATGGCCATAAGCGACGGCTCATCAACGGCTGCCCTTGCGGCGGGCCAGGATATTCATTTTTCCGCCTGTGGCGAAACTTTCGCTTCGCCCTGCCAGGATTGGCGGAGGGCTCGCCAGTCCGCTTGGTCCGGGGTCACGGTCAGGGCTAGGTCCAAATAGTGGCGGGCGTCGTCGCGCAAACCAGCCGCAAAGGCTTCTTGAGCCACTGCGGCCAACCGGGCGGCTGCCTCGTCCAGCAGTTCCCCAACCGCGGCATTGTCTGGGTCCAGCCGTTGAATCTCCCGCAGCACGGAGACGGCGTTGCCTTCCTGGGGCTGCGTAATGAAGCCCTGCTCCAGAAGCGCCTGCGCCTGCTCGAGTTTTTCGCTGACGGTGGCCAGCGCCTGCACCTGCCGGTCGAGGCTGGCCTTGATTTCATTAAGGGTGTTGGCACCGATGCCGGCGGCGCTGGCCTGGTCGAGCAACGCCTCCACCTTCTGCAGATCCCCGGCCTCGAACAAACCTGCCGCGTCGGCCAGCAATTGCGCCGTCACTTCGTTTAGGCCCTGTCGAGCGATGCTGTTGTCCGGGTCCATGGCCAAGACTCGGTTGTACAGTTGCGCTGCGTTCTCGCCCGGCGGATGCACGAGCAGGCCTTGAACACGATGGGTGCCGGCCTGCTGCAGCAGCTCATCTACGGTCGCCAAGGCAGTGGTCGCCAGCTGAAGTTGCTCGCGCACCTCGGCTAAAACGGGCAGTTGGTCATTGGCCATCGCCGCCCTTTCCAGATAAATGATGGCGGTGTCCACATCGCCTTGGTCGATCGCCTCTTGGGCCAAGCCGGCGTAATGCTCGGCCAGGGTGGCCAGTTCGGCCAGGGCGCCCGGATGTCCAGGAGTTAGACGCAGGACCTCCTGGTAGGTTTGGATGGCCACGGTGGCGGCGGGAATTTGCGAAATGCCCTGGCTGCGCAGCAGGGCTTGGCTGGTGGCCAGCAAAGTATCCGCCGTCCGGCGGTTGATGAGGCGGCGCTCCAAATCAACCAGCCGTTCGTCATCGGGGAAGGCCAGCTGCATCTCCACCACTCTTTCCGCCGCCCCGCCGAGATCGCTTTGCTGCAAGGCGGCCAAGACGTTCTGATGCCATTGGTCGGCCAGTCCGGCCAAGGCCTCCAGCGCCGGGGCGAAGTCCGGGTCCGCGGCCAGCACCCGGCGATGCCCGGCGACGATGGCGCTCAGCCGCTGCTCGGGATCCTCTTGCAGCGCTTGCGCCTCAAGCCATGCGCTCTGCATGGTCGGGCCCTCCGCCAAGCCGAACGGCGCCAACAAGTCCGGCAGCCAGAGCGGCGGCTGACGAACCCAGTAGGCCGCGCCGGCCGCCAGCAGTGAGGCTGCCATTGCCGCCAAAGCCCACCTTCGCCAACGGAGAGGCCGCTGTTGGGATTTGAGTTCGTTTCCAACGACATCCCGGGACACAAAATTGGCTGGCCCGTGCTCTATCCGCTGTATTTCCTGTGCATTGACCGCCGCGGTCTTGATCGAAAAAAGGTTGAAGGCGGCGAGTTGACGCACCGTCTCGAGGTCTTTCCCGAACGCGGCACCGGACTGAAAGCGGCGGTCCGGCTCAGTCGCCAAGGCCTTGTCCAGGATCGGTTGCAATGCCTTCAAGTGGTCCGGCAGCTTGGCGGTGAGGGCCAGCAGGTCGCTTTGCGGACCGAAATGCGCAGCGGGGCCGCGAACCACCTCTCCGGTGAGGGCGTAGTACAACACCGCGCCAAGGCTGAACAGGTCGGAACGGGGGGTCAAGGGGGCACCGGCTTCCTGCTCCGGGCTCATGAAGCCCCGCTGCCGCACATCCGGCAAGGCTCGGCCGCCGGCAAACCGGGCCAGAGGGCAGAAGTCTGTGAGCACCGCCTCCGCCTCGGAACGGAACAGGATGTTGCTAGGCCTGACGCCGCCATGCACGACGCCTTGCGCATGTGCGTGGTCCAAGGCGCTGCACAGGTCGGCGGCGATGCGCAGCAGCTTGTCCAAGGCCAAGCCCCAAGCCAAGTTCTGCTCCAAGGTGCCGCCTTCCAAGTATTCCATCACCAAGTAAAGGAAGGCGCTTTCTGCGCCGGCCTTGCGGATGTGGACGATGTGCGGATGCTGGAAACCTGGTTGCAGGGCGCCATGGCCCAGCATTTCCCGCAGTTGGGCCTCGGGGTCCTCGCCGGCGCATCGCGCCGCCTTCACCGCGACCCGGCGGTAGGGATGCAGTTGTGAAGCCAGATAGACCCGGGTGCCATCGCTGCGGCTGAGTTCCCGCTCGATCTGGAAGCCGGGGATGTCCACTACAGTCGGTGCGCTCTAGGCCGCAGGAACGGCCGGTTAGAGTATTTCAAACCAGATGGTCTTCATCTTCCCTTCGACCAAATTGCCCAGCACGAAGTAGCCGTCGATGATGATGAGCTCCCCGTCCAGGCTAGTGGCTAGGCCGCGCCCGTGCGCCAAGCCATTGATGCAGGAATGGCTGCGAAACATCCAGGACCGTCCTTCCAGGCGCAGCCGGCAGCGTTCCTCTTCCATCAACGGCGCACGGGAAAGCAGCGCACCCTCCCGCCAGTGCTGCAGCTCCATGATCCCGTCCGGCTGGGCCTTGACCCCGTAGCCGTGCATCTTGTCCCCTTGGAACTGGCCCCGATAAACCGTGCCGTCGCGCCAATGGAACACCCCCAAGCCGTGCCGTTCGCCGTCTTCAAAGTCCCCATAGTAGCGGCTGCCGTTGGGCCAGGCGAAGGCCCCTTGGCCAGTACGGGCGCCCTGCACGAAGCTGCCGTCATAGCGGCCACCGTCCGGCGCGGTGAAAACGCCGTGACCATGCAGTTCCCCATCCTTGAACGCACCCTCGTAAACCGCCCCGGAGCGCCACTCGAAACGGCCTTGACCGGTGCGCCGGCCCTTTACGAACTGGCCTTGATAGCGGTCTCCGTTGCGCCAGGTGAACAGACCTTGGCCATGCATCTGGTTGGCTAGGAAATCCCCTTCGTAGCGGTTGCCGTTGGCCCATACATAGACGCCCCGGCCGGTGCGCACGCCATCCACTAGGTCGCCGTCATAAACGTCGCCATTGTCCATTGTGACAGGACGACCTTCGGCGGTGGCGGCGAAGATCAACACCAGCACCAAAGCGGCGGCTTGGTGACGCAGAGGCATCTTCATTAAACTAGCGTTCATTGGACTTGCGGCAGGGGCCGGCGTACCTTACCCTAAGTGGACCTGACTTTCTTTACTTTCCTGTGCTTCGCAGTGGGCTGCGTCAGCGGCTTTCTTGGCGGCTTGCTGGGTATTGGCGGCGGCATCGTCATCGTGCCGGCGCTCATCATCCTATTCGACTGGACGGAGCTGCTGCCCTTGGCGCACAGCACCGCGGCGGCGGTGGGCACATCGCTAGCCTGCATCGTCTTCGTTTCCGGGTCGGCGGCTTGGACACAGGTCCGTGCCGGCAAGGTGGAGTGGATGATCGCCAAGCGCTGGGCGGCGCCGGTGGTGCTGGGCGCCGCCGCGGCCGGCGGGCTGGCGCCCCTATTACCGGTGTTTTTGTTTCGCGGCTTCATCGGCGCTTTCCTCGGCTTCGTCTCGATCGTCATGCTGACCCAGTGGTCGCCAAGCCCCAACCGCAGCTTTCCCGGCCCGGCCTCAGCCGGCGTCATCGGCTTCGGCACCGGCTTGGTGTCCGGGGTGGCCGGCATCGGCGGCGGCAATGTCATGGTGCCCACCATGGTGTACTTCAACACGCCGATGCACAGAGCCACCGCCACCTCCAGCAGCCTCGGCGTGCCGTTGGCCGCGGCCGGCGCTCTGGGCTACATCCTGTTTGCCCCGGTCATCGCGTCCGCCCCGGAATACATGCTGGGCTATGTGCATGTGCCCAGCGGCCTAGGCGTCGTCGCCGGGGCTGTGCTGGCGGCACCCTTGGGGGTGCGCACGGCGCACCGCGTTCGAGCTTTGGCGCTGCGCCGGCTGTTCGGCTTGTTGCTGATTGTGGCGGCGCTGCGGATGCTGCACTCCGCTTGGGCGGCGGCTAACTGAGCCGGCGGATCTGGATCGCGTCCGTCTGGGTTTCCGCACCGGCCAACACGTCGGAAATCACCACCACCTTGGCGTTTTCGCCCAACACGCCACGCTCGCGCAGCTTAGCGAAAGCCCGTTGCAGCGTCTTCTCCGGCTCCTGGCTGAACTCCGTGCGGAAGCTGGCCACGGCCCGGTTGAGGCGCAGGCGGCGGCGGGTGCGGCTGTCGTTAGTAATGGCGCAGATAGGCACCTTGGGCGGACGGGCGTTGGTGACCAAATCGGCGGTGACGCCGCGGCGGGTGATGACCACGATGCCATCCGCTTTGATGGACTCCGCCAAGGCCACCGCGTGAATCGCCAGTTGCTGCTTGTCCGTAGGGGCCAGCAGATCTCGCTCGTAGCCAAGACCTGGATATTTCTCCGCCGCTTCGGTGATCTCCGCCAATTGAGCGACGCAACGCACCGGATGCGAACCGATGCCGGTCTCCCCGGACAGCATCACCGCATCCGCCCCTTCATAGACGGCGTTGGCCACATCCGTCACTTCGGCGCGGGTGGGGATGGGATTGTGGATCATGGACTCCAGCAGGTGGGTGGCAACGATGCAGCGCCGCCCCCAACGGGCGCAGGCATGGGCGATGCGCCGCTGCACGTTGGGCAGGTCGGCAATGGTCGTCTCGATCCCCAAGTCTCCCCGAGCCACCATGACCCCGTCGGCGACCTGGGCGATGGCGTCGATGTTGGCCAGCCCCTGCATGTCTTCGATCTTGGCGATGATCAGGGTGCGGCCGCGCCCCTCGCGGATGATGGAGCGCGCCGCCTCGACATCCTGGGCGGTGCCGACGAAGGAGACGGCGATGTAGTCCACCTCCTGCTGCAACCCAAATTGGATGTCGGTCCGATCCTTGGCGGTGATGGAGGGCAGGTCGATGCGCACGCCGGGCAGGTTGACGTGCCGCTTGCTGCCCAGCCGGCCGCCGTCGAGCACCCGGCAAAGCAGCCGCTTGCCCCGGTTCTCCAGCACCTCGAAGTTGATGAGGCCGTTGTCCACGCTGATCCGGTTGCCCGGCTCCAGGATATCGATCAGCTCCTGGTAGTTGACCTGGATGGAGGAGGTCTCCACGTCGTCATCGCTGCGCACCGAAAGGGACACCACTTGGCCGGACTTGAGGTCCAAGGGCTCGGCCACCACGCCAGTGCGGATTTCCGGCCCCTGGGTGTCCAGAATCACCGAAATCGGATCCGGCAGGCGGCGGTTAAGGGTCTTGATCCATTGAATGATCTCGGCGGCGCCGGCATGGTCCGCATGGGACATGTTGAGGCGCACCAAGTCCATGCCGGCGGCGGCCATTTGCTCCAGAACCGGATACTTGGCCGTGGCGGGACCTATGGTGCAGATGATCTTGGTGCGGCGGAAGGCCATGCGCGAAGAGGCCAAGTGGGCGTCAGCCGTTAAGCATAGACTCTTGCCAGAAATTTGCCACCGCCACCCCCACCTCGGCGCCGCGCACCGGCAGCGGACGCCAATGGGCGGGGAAGAAGCGCTGCTGTTCGGCATGGCGGAAGCGCGGATCGATCAGGCAGAGAACGCCTCGATCAGAGGGCGAGCGCAACAGCCGCCCGGCCACCTGCAGCACCTTGGTCATGGCCGGCTGCAAATAGGCCACCTCGACGCCGTTGCCGGACTTGGCGTCGAAGTAGCTTTCTTGGCTGGCGCGAGCCAGGCTGGGCGGCGGCAGGCCGGCCCCGACCACCAGCACGCCGCTGAGTTGAAATCCGGCGCGGTCAAGCTCCTTCCCTTCGACACTCGGCACCCCCGCTTCAACGCCCAATTGGCCCGTCGTTCCTGTCCGGCCGTCGAGGAACCCGGCGAAGTCCACGGACTCCGCGAAGACGCCACCGAGCACCACGGCGGCGAAGGCCGGGGGCGTGGCGGCGGTGAAGGCATCGACAAAGGCCGCTCGCTCAGGGTCTGGCATATCTTGCCCTTGGGCATGTAGAGCAGCCGGCGGCAAAGCCCCTTGGGCCGCTTCCACGAAGCCGTTCAGGTAGGAGTAGGAAGGAAAGGCCAGCAGGTAGTGGCCGGGATGAGAAGTGGCGATATCCGAAGTTAAGTCAACAAGTTGCCGCATCGACTTCTGTCGGGAATTGAAGTAGGTGTTGATGTCCCAAACCAGCAGGACAGCCAATTGGCGGGACCGAAAAGGGCTGCCGGCCCGCTCCGCTGGAGCGTCCGCAAGGCCGTGCAGGGCGTTGTACAAAGGCAAGGGAGACAGGGTGCCGGAAAAGCGGACGCTGCTGCGGTAGCGGGCCAGCACCTCGGCGAGATGTGTGCTGGGATCCAAGCATTGCAGGACCACCTCGATCTCCCGCCTGGAGGTGTGCAGCAGATACACGAAGGCATCGGCCCTGCGCCAGCCTTCGCCCCGCTGCCAACGCTGTGCCGCCAAGGCCGCCGCCTGCGCCGCCGGAAAGCGATCCAAGCGGATTTCATCTCCATGCAGGGCTTTGAGGAAGCGTTCGACAGCGCGGGTCAATGCCGCTGGTGGATCGATGCGGGCCCCCGCCGGGTGGATGGTGCGGCGCCGCAGTTCGACCAAGGCGCGGTCCATGGCCCGCAGCCCCTTGCTGATGGGGGCTGGTGGCCCTTCCCGAAGGGCAGCCTTGACCGTGCTGCGATGCAGGCTGACCGACAGCATCTCTTGGGCGCGTCCACTCAGCTGGTGGGCTTCATCCACTAACAGATGGATGTCCTCTCCTCCTGCAAAGCGCTGCAAGGACACGATGGGATCGAAGACGTAGTTGTAGTCGCCGATCACCACATCGGCTTCAAGGGCGGCATCCAAGGAAAGTTCATAGGGGCAAACCTCGTGGAAACGCCCGATCTCCCGCACCCGTTCCGGGCTGATGGCCGGTTCGCAACGCAGCGCCGCCAAGGCCGCGTTGCGCTTGTCGAAATAGCCCTTCGCGTAGGGGCATAGTTGTGCGTCGCAGGGCGTGCTCCGCGAATGGGTGAGGCGGCCAAGGGTTGCGCCGACATCCGCAGTCTCGTTGGTCGGCAGCCATTGCTTGGCCAGGCACTGCTTCTCCTTGGCCGCCAAGGTGATGCGGCGGATGCGCCCACTGCCCCCGTCCAAAAGCCCTAATGCCGCTTCCGCCGCCGCGGCGCCAGTGCCTCGGCCGGTCAGGAACAGCAGCTTGGCGGCCTCGGTGGTCGGCAGGCTCTTGAGCGCCGCGTACAGCAGGGTGACCGTCTTGCCGCTGCCGGTGGGCGCTTCGAGCAGCAAGGACTCCCCGTTGGCAAAGGCTTGGTAGCAGCGCCGCGCCGTGGCTCGCTGATGCGGGCGGTAGCTGGGGAAGGGAAATGCACGCTCCGCCAGCCAAGCGTCCCGTTGCGTCTGATGCGCCAACAACCGGCCAATCAGGTCGGCAAAACGGGCAAGCGTCGCCTTGAGGAAGGCGACTAACTCAGCGGCGTTTTGCCGCTCCTCGAAAGCCTGCACCTGCCCGCTGTCCGGATGGCAGTACAGCAGCCGCAGCCGCCAGTTCATCCGCTCGGAATGTTCCTCGGCCAGCATGGCTGCGTAGAGCTTGGCTTGCGCCCAATGCACCGGACCGTCGTGGCGATGCACCAAGGCCGGGTCCGTGCGGGTGGTCTTGAATTCCTCAACAAGGGCCGGGTCCGCCGCCAAGTCCAGGCCGTCAACCCGACCTTGCAAGCGGTAGTCCAAGCCATAGGCGCCTAATTTGAAGTCCAGGCGAACCGCTACTTCGGTTCGGTAGCTGGGCGGGCGGTCCCGCTGCTGGCGCCGTTGGGTGGCAATGCCCTCGCTGGCCTTGGTCGGGCCGCCCCGGTAGGCGTAGAGATCGCCGACGCGGTGGGTGAATTCCGCCAGCCAACGCACCGGCAAGGTGCGGCGGGTCGCCTTTGCGATCACGGCGGACCGCTCATTTTCCGCCGCCCCGCCGGCCATCCGGCGGGGCGTTTGCCTTGGCGACCCTGAACTTCAGCACTCGGGCATTGAAGCCGTTGTCGGTGAGGAATTTGAACCAAATCCGTTGGGGCGGGCGCAAGACGTCCGTGGGCCCCTTCACCTCGACAAATTCGTAGGCGCCATCGTTGATCACCAACAGGTCAGGGAAGCCGGTACGGGCGGCGGCGGGATTGTTGATGACGTGGCAGGCTAAGCTCAGCAGCTGTCGGTGGGGAACGGCGGTGAGGATTCGCTCCAGGAGATGGGCATCGAAATGCCGCCAACTCATCAGCCGGTTGGCGGTGCCGACTTTCGCCGCAAGGGTGCTGCGCAGGATGCGCCCGAACTCCTCCGCATCGGCCAGTCGACGCTTCTTGGCGGCGATGGCCGGTGCCCGCACCTTGGCAAAGTCATCCCAAAACAGATCCAGCGGCCCGTCTTGGTAGGGATGCAGAAACGCCCCTGGCACCGGCGCGAACAGCACGTCCCAAAAAGCCAGCGCCGCCAAGCCTCGGGGCAAGTGATTTTCCAGATGCCAAACCTCTCCGCCGCCTTCGGTCAACATCGTCATGGCGAACCGCTCGATGTCCCCATCGGGCGCAGCCGCCAACTCAATCACCGTCAAGGGCGGCCCTACGCGCGGGCGGCGGCGCCCTAGGCCGGCAACCGAGGATGCGGAGGGACAGCGCTCCGCAAAAGCCGCCTCCTCTAGGTCCCAAGGCACCTGACGCATGGCTTCCAGCAAAGCGGCGGCGGCGGCGTCCTTGTGCATCCGCCGCAGTATCCGCACTTGCCGCTCCCGGGCCGGATGGGCGGTGCTGGCGGCGTAGCAGGCCAAGGCCTCGTCCACCTCGCCGGCCCGCTCAAACCGGCGTCCCAAACGGTTGAGGGCGCGGTTCAGGGTGTTGCGCTCCAAGCGGGACGGCGGCGCGGGACGCTCCCGTAGGGCCTTGGCCAAGGGGCGGGCGAGCACTGGTTGTGCATCCAAACAGCGGACCAATTCCCTGAGCTGCCGTGCCTGGAGATAGGCATTGAGTTCGTTGCGGTTGGCGAACGGGCGCCCATTTCGTTCCAAGGGGTAGTCCTCGTAACGCACCCGGCCCAAATCCTCAAGCACGAAGACGCTGAAGTCCCGGTGGCTGTCGCCGAAG
Organism: uncultured Pseudomonadales bacterium; assembly: GCA_958296025.1. Taxonomy (GTDB): domain Bacteria; phylum Pseudomonadota; class Gammaproteobacteria; order Pseudomonadales; family Azotimanducaceae; genus Azophilus. The sequence continues at coordinate 1,891,007 of OY282430.1, read as the reverse complement.
AACAACAGGTGGGCCACCTGTAAGCTGGGCCCGCCGGCCGTGGTCAACCAAGGGGAGACGCCTTGCACACGGGCGCGGATGTCGGGCTTCGAGCAAAGCTCGGCGATGGCGGCGATTAAGGCGGGCTTGTTCGCCGGCGTTCGTCCGGCAAAAGCAGTTGTTGGACCGCCCTCCCCGGACGCCGCTTCGAACTGCGTCCGCAGCTCCGCACGGGTCAACAGGCGCAAGAGATCCTCCGACGGCGCATCCGCGCCCAAATGCACCAAGCCGGCGGCCCTTAACTCCTCAATGGCGGCCTTCGCGTCCTGTACTTCAGCGTATTCGATCCTGTCCAGCCGCAACAGAGGCCCTTTGCGGCCAATCAATCTGGCGAATAGGCGTTGGGCAGCGGTGCTGATCCCTTCGATGGCGAGCATGAAATGCAAGTCAACGGGCGTGAGCAGATCGACATGTCTCGTCCGCACAAAGCGCAGGACGCGCAACAGGTTATTGCGGTAGTAGTCGGGCGGCGCCGGCGCACCGGGCTGCAGCATTGGGCCGAATGCGGCGACGCCCCTAGCCACCACGGGCGGCGGCTAGGCGCTCGGCGGCGTGGTGGGCGAGGAAGTTGAGTTCCGAGCCGAGGGTGACGAAGTGAAAGCCCATCTCCAGGTAGCGCCGCGTGAAGGCTTCGCTGGCGGTGTGCATGCCGACGGCGACGCCGTGCTTGCGGCAGGCCGCCTGGATTTTCGCCACCGCGGCGACCTGATCCGGATGGTCGCTGTCCCCTTCTGGGGGCAGGCCGATGGCCAAGGCCAGATCCGAAGGGCCGATGTACACCCCGTCCAGGCCCGGCGTGGCCGCGATTTCCTCGGCCCGTTCAATGCCCTCGGCGGTTTCGATCATGGCGATGCAGGCGATCTCGTCGTTGGCCTGCTCGGCGTAGCTGAGGCGTCCGTGACGGGCGGCGCGAATGGGACCAAAGGAGCGGTTGCCCCGGGGCGGGTAGCGGCAGGCCGCTACCGCCTGCTCGGCCTCAGCCCGGTTGTTGATCATGGGCACGATCACGCCGTAGGCGCCGGCGTCCAGCACCTTCATGATTTCGTAGGGTTCGTTCCAAGGCACGCGCACCAAGGGCGTGACGTCCGTGGTGGAGATGGCCGGCAGCATGACGGTGAGGTCCTGATAGTCCAACAGACCGTGCTGCAGGTCAATGCACAACCAGTCGAAGCCCAGATTGGCCATGGTCTCCGCGCTGTGGACATTGGCCAAGGACAGCCAGCCGCCGAGCGTCTGCTCCCCCCGGCGCCAAGCCGCCAACGCTTTGTTTGGCCGCATCGATCCTCCCTTTGGCGTGTAGGGCGCAATTTTAACATGCGTCCATCCGCATCATCCGCAAAGGCGGCGCGGGTGCGGCGCCCTACCCCCCTACTTGCCGAATTTATGGCGCAGGGTGTACCAGCTGGGGTAAGGGATGGGTCGCGGGTCTTTCTTCGATGTCCAGAAGCGCACCACCCGCCCGTCGGAGAGGCGCAGCGCCTTGGCCACGTCCTTGCTGGAGAGACCCTTGCGGTTCATCCATTCGCGCAACTCTTGGGGTGTGGGCGGGTAATTCTTCATGCTGAGGCTTGGCGCCGTCCTCCGCCGGCCGACTGCATTCAGCCGCCGATGCTACAACAGCGCGGCCAAGCCTTGCCATGCCTCAGCGTAGCAGGATTGGTCCAGTTGGCATCTGGCCCACAGGATGCCGGCCAAGGCCAATAGAACGCTGACCACCAATCCGGCAAAGGCCTTGGCCGCATCCCGACCGATGAGCCTGAAGGCGGCCAAGCCCGAGCCGCCCACCTGAATGGTCAGGGCGACCTCCCGCCCCGCCAGCAGGCCGAGGAACACCCAGGTGGTGCTCATCGGCATGTTGCTCCACTCCTTAAAGATCAGCAGGATCAGGCCGTAGATGAAGTCGATGATGGTGGCGGAGCGGGTGTCCTGGGTCATGGTCTTGGTGGTGACCACCTTTTGAATGGCGCCGCCCCGCTGATAGTAGATGACGGCCTGCATGACGACCAAGGTGGCAACGGCGCCCAAAAGCGCCCAAAGGCCGATGGTGCGGGGCAGGAAGACGAAGATGTTGGCCAAGTCCTGAATCAGCCACTGACTCCACAAAAAAGCAGTGGTCCCCCATTGCAGGACCACCCAGCGCAGCGCACCGGCCTCGGCGGTGCCGGCCGAACGGCGTAGATAGTCGTTGAGCCGGCGCACGGTGAAATACACCCCGATGGCGAGGACGAAAGCCACGCCGTAGCCGGCCAGGGACTTGACCAGCATGGCTTCAATGTTGCCCGGCGCGAAGACGCTCAGCACCAGGAAGGTGGTGCTGACCGGGGCGCCAAAACGGGTCAGCACCAACAGGGTGAAAGGCGCCAGCACATGCAGCCAGTGGATGCCCCCCTCCGGCTCTGGAAAGGCGGCTAGACGCCCGTAGGCCGGGTCTCCGTCATAGGCCAGCCAGCCGTAGGCCAGCACCGCGACTAGGATGCCGCTGCTGAACAGCCATAGCAGCCACCAGGGCCGGTGCGCATTGGAGGCCAGGAAGGTGCCCAGAGTTTGGATGGAGTCGTTGGACACCACCGAATAGGCGGCCAAGGCGAAGCCGACAAGCATGAGAATTTCGGTCGGCATCAAACCCCCGGGGCCTCAGCTGACAAGTTGCGCGGCGCCCCGCACAACGCGGGTTGAAGTGTAACCAAGGGCCGCGCCGACAACCACCTTGGAACTTCCATCCTGCCCCGTCGAGCCCATTGGGCCGCGGTGGGTCATGGCTGCGGATTGGAGGTGCCGCCTAGGCGCTTCGCATCAGCGCCGGTGCTTTAAGCCGCTGGCCAAGGTCGGCCAGGCGGCCAGAAGATAGATGGTCATCGACCACAGGGTCATGACGGTGGCGGCGTACAGCAGCGCATAGCCCACCAGCACCCAAGCGCTTCCCAAGTCCGGCGGCTGCGCCAGCAGCATGGCGACGGCGACCATCTGCAACGCGGTCTTGACCTTGGCCAACCGCACCACCGCCACCTGTCCGCGCCGGTTCATCTCCGCCATCCATTCGCGCAAGGCGCTGATGAACACTTCGCGGCTGACGATGACGATGCCGGCGAAGGTCATCCAAAAGTTGGCGTGGCTGCCCACCAACAAAGTCAAAGCGGTCACCACGATGAGCTTGTCCGCCACCGGGTCGATGAAGGCGCCAAAATGGGTGGTCTGGCCCAGCTTGCGCGCCAAATAGCCATCCAGCCAATCGGAGACAGCCGCCAAGGCGAACAGGGCGCTGGCCAGCCAATAGGTGCCAGGGAAGGGCAGCAAATAGGCCAAGGCGAAGATCGGCACCAGCAGAATGCGGCCCAAGGTCACCCAATTCGGCAAGTTAACTCCGCACATCGGCCTAGCCAGCGTGTAGGACGCCGAACACCTGCTCGGCCAAGCGGCGGCTAATACCCGGTGCCTTGGCGATCTCCTCGACGCTGGCGCCCTTCAAGGCGGCCAGCCCGCCGAAGTGGGTCAGCAGGCCCCGCCGCCGCTTGGCGCCGACGCCGGGCACGTCGTCGAGCGCGGAACGCCGCCGTTGCTTCGTGCGCCGCTGCCGATGTCCGGTGACGGCAAAGCGATGCGCCTCGTCACGGATGTGCTGCAGCAAGTGAAAGGCGGCGGAATGGGGCGACAAGGGCAATTCCCCGCCCTGCACGAAGAAGCGCTCCAGGCCGGGCTTGCGCCCGAAGCCCTTGGCCACCCCCAACACCTGCACGCCTTCCACCTGCAGTTCCTTCAGCACCGCTTGGGCGCGGCTGGCTTGACCTTTCCCACCGTCCACCACCAGTACGTCCGGCAGCGCCTGCTCGGTTTCGCGCAGACGGGTGTAGCGGCGGCGCAGGGCCTGCTCCATGGCGCCGTAGTCGTCCCCCGGCACCGCGCCCTTGATGTTGAACCGGCGGTAGTGGGACTTCAACGGTCCATCCCGGTTGAACACCACACAGGCCGCCACAGTGGCTTCGCCGGCGGTGTGGCTAATGTCGAAGCATTCCAAACGCTCCGGCAGCTCCTCAAGGCCCAAGGCCTCCTGCAGGCCGACCAAACGGGCGAAAAGGTTGCGCTTATCGGCGAGGTAGGCGCTTAGGCTGGCGGCGGCGTTCTCCAAGGCCAGTTGCCGCCAACGGGCCCGCTGGCCGCGCACCGCCGCCGCCAACTCCACCCGACGACCGAGGCGCTCCTGTAGAACCGCGGCCAAAACTGGGCCGTCCTCTATGGGTAGGGATGGAATGATGGTCTTGGGCATGTCTCGCTCGGCACCGCCAAGGTAGAACTGCGATAGGAAGGCGCCCAGCAAGTCGGCCTCGGCCACGCCGAGCTCGTTGCGGGGAAACCAAGCCCGCTGGCCGATCATCCGTCCCGAGCGGATGAACAGAGCCTGAATGCAGGCCTGGCCTCCGGCATCGACCACGGCGAATAGATCCACGTCGCCTTCGGGGGCTTGGATGTGCTGCTGCTCCTGCACCCGCTGCAGCTGGGCGATTTGGTCCCGATAGCGAGCGGCGCGTTCAAAATCCAGCCGTTCGGCGGCGCTTTGCATGTTCCGCTTGAACGCCTCCAAGACCTGGCTGCCGCGCCCTTTCAAAAACAACACGCCCAAGGCGACGTCGCGCCCGTAGGCCTCCCTTTCGATGAGGCCGACGCAGGGTGCGCTGCAACGCTGGATCTGATGCTGCAGGCAGGGCCGGGAACGGTTCTTGAAGAAGCTGTCATCGCATTGCCGCAGGCGGAACAGCTTCTGCAGAATGTTGAGGCTCTCCCGCACCGCACTGGCGGAGGGATAGGGGCCGAAGTAGCTGGCCTTTTTGCGGCGGGCGCCGCGGTGGAAACTCAGGCGCGGAAAGTCCTCTGCGGCGGTCAGCTGGATGTAGGGATAGGACTTGTCGTCCCGCAGCACCACGTTGTAGGGCGGGCGCTCCCGCTTGATGAGGCTTTGCTCCAGCAGCAGCGCCTCGGTTTCGCTGTGCGTGACCGTAACGGCGATGTCCGCCACCTTGGCGGTCAGGGCTAAGGTCTTGCCGTCGAGGCGGCGGGCGCGGAAATAGCTGCTGACGCGGCGCTTGAGGTTGCGCGCCTTGCCAACGTAGAGCACTGCCCCGCCGCCGTCGAGCAGGCGGTACACGCCCGGCTTTTGGCTGAGGCCGGCAAGGACGGAATGGAGGTGCGGGGAATGGTCAACAGCCGTCATGGCCGCCCAATATAACCCGAAAGCTCCCTGTGACCTGTTTTTCGGTCGGACGGCGGCGCCGGCCCCGCCTTGCGCGGACGCCCTTAGCCCGGTGCGGCGGCGAGGCCAGTGGACTCTGGACGAATCAGGCCGTAGCGCACCGCCAGCAAGGTCAGCTCCACATCGCTGGTGACGCACAGCTTTTCAAATATTCGATATCTGTAGCTGTTGATGGTTTTCGGCGACAGGTGCAGGTTTTCGGATATGTCAACAACCTTGTGGCAGTTGATGATCATCAACATGATCTGCATCTCCCGACCCGACAGGCGGTTGAAGGGCGAACCCTGATCCTCGTCAAAGGCTTCAATGGCCAACCGCTGGGCGATTTCCGAGCAGACGTAGCGGCGCCCGGCATAGACCTTGCGGATGGCCATGTGCAGCTCGTCCTGATGCACACCCTTGGTGAGGTAGCCGATGGCCCCGGCGCGCAGCATCTGCACCGGAAAGGGATTGGTCTCGCAGGCCGTCAGCGCAATCACCTTGACGTCCGGGTTCATGCGACGGATGCGGATGGTGGCCTCAATGCCGCCAATGCCGGGCATCAGAATGTCCATCAACACCACATGGGGCATGAGTTCCTTGGCCAAGTCCACGGCTTGCTCGCCGCTTTCCGCCTCCGCCACAATGCTGAAACCATTAGCCTCCGGCAACATCTTTCTCAAGCCCATGCGGAATAGGCGGTGGCTATCCACCACGAGAATTCGTATCATTTGCCCTCCCGAAAGAATGTTGTTATTTTCGTGCGCCAACACCCTAGCGACGGGCTTTCGGCGGACAATCCCGGCTGGCCGATGTCGTACAGGAACTCAAGCGATGTCGGCTAATCAATATGTCGTTGATATCAGCCTGATAGCGCCCCACTGAGCAACGGAGACGACCATGCGCTTCGTGACGTTCAACGCCAACGGCATTCGCGCCCGCCTGCATCAAATCGAAGCCATCGAGCAGCAGCACCGCCCAGACGTGATTGCGGTGCAGGAAACCAAGGTGGATGACCCCGAATTTCCCCTGCAGGCGGTGCGCGCCATCGGCTACGAGCACTTGCTGATCTACGGGCAGAAGGGGCACTACGGCGTCGCCCTGTTCTCCCGAACGCCACCGACGGATGCGCAGCTCGGCTTTCCTTGGCGCAAAGCGGACCAACAGCGGCGCTTCATCACCGCCCGCTACCGAGTCAACGGACGCGCCGTGCGGATCGTCAACGGCTATTTCCCGCAGGGCGAAAGTCGCGACCATCCGGTCAAGTTTCCGGCGAAGGCGCAGTTCTACGCCGATTTGCTGCGCTACCTGCGCGATCGCTGCGACCCGGCCGAATCCCTGATCGTCGCCGGGGACATGAACGTAGCGCCGGAGGAGGCCGACATCGGCATCGGCGAGGACAACCGCAAACGTTGGCTCAGAACTGGCAAAACCAGCTTTCTGCCGGAGGAGCGGGCCTGGCTGGCGGCCCTGTTGGATTGGGGGCTGACGGACGCCTATCCCCGCCATGTGGATGCGGGGGAACGCCTGTACAGCTGGTTCGACTACCGCAGCCGAGGCTTCGAGCGGGACCCCAAGCGCGGCCTGCGCATCGACTTGGTGCTCACCACGGCGGCCTTGGCCGGCGCCGTGGAGGATTGCGGCATCGACTATGACATTCGCGCTGCCGAGAGGCCTTCAGACCATTGCCCGGTCTGGTGTAATTTTTCAATAAATCAATAGGTTGTAATGCTTTTTTGCTGCCGCGTCCCGTCGGCGTGCGGATGCGCGTCGGGCGGTCGCCCCTGATCGTCTAAGGCCCGGCATGTGGCGTCGGGCGGTCAATCCCAGTCGCTGGCCACCTGTCCAGACAGCACAAACTCGATGCCGTCTTCGCCGCTGGATTGCAGGCGCTCCGCTTCGAGGTCGTAGATGATCTTGGAACCGGATACGGACAGGTCGCCGGACTTGAGCACGGCGTTGTCATGCAGCTCAAGCAGATCCCGCCATCGCCAATAAACGATGCGCCCGCCCTGCCCGATCGCCGCGTCTCCGTCAGCGTCGGTGAAGACGATACTGGCCGGTGCGCCGAGGACGATGAGCTCGGAGGGATCGTCCAGGGGACCATGCACTTGCGCGGAATTCGCCGTTACCCGCCAATCCGGGCCGCGCATCTCAAAGTTGCCCTCCAGGTGCAGCACCTGGGCACCGGAATCGCCGCCGCCTTGCGCCGCCGCTTCCCAAGCCCGGTCCGCCCGAATTAGTATGAGTTCATCATCGGGTTGCGACAGCTTTTGCGCCGATGGCGCCGCCCCGAAGGCGGCCGCGGCAAGCACAAGGACACAAACGGGCGCGAACATGGTTCTGGACCGATATTTGGCAGGGGAAACCAGCAAGCCCTTTTGCCTCATCGCCCTATTTCTGATCGGGTTGTTCATCGCCTTTAGCCTAACCCGCTTTCTCACCGAGGCCAACGAAGGCTTGTTGACCGCCTCCGCGGTGTTCAATCTGACCGCCCTCAAGGCCCTGATCGCCTTGGAGGTGCTGTTGCCCATCGCCCTGTACATCGGCCTGATCGTCGCCTTGGGGCGCCTCTACTCAGATTGGGAGATCATTGCGCTGCGGGCCGCCGGCGTCAGTGAAAACCGCATTTTGACGCCTGTGCTGGGCATGGCCCTGGCGGTGGCCGCGGCGGTGGCGGTGCTGTCCCTGTGGGCGCGCCCTTGGGCCTACGACCTGCTCTATCGCCTAGAGGCGGATGCCGCCGCCGCGGTGGAGCTCGATGCCCTGTCACCGGGCCGCTTCCACATCTACGGCGACGCGGAGCGCGCGATCTTTCTCGACGGCCGGGGGGAGCAAGGGAACCTCCAAGGGGTCTTCATCCGCTCTTGGCGCGACGACGCCTTGGAGGTGATTTCCGCAGGACGAGGCCGGCTCAATGCCTTCGCCCGCCCGGACGCTCATCAGCTGGAGCTGTTGCAAGCCTTCGTTTACCGGCAGCCGCCCAATGGAGCGGAATCCGCCCAAGGCTGCCGCCAAGATTTCCCAGGCGCACCGCGAGGCTTGAACGACCAACCGGAGAATTCGGCGGCGCGGCTCGGCCACGCCAACACCGGTCCGTGCGCCGCCCTTGCCGACCCTTCGCCCGACTTGGTTGGAAGATTCGGCTCCCTCACCATCTGGACCCCAGCGATCATTGCAAAGCCGCTTGAGCACAAGCCCAAGGCGGCAACCACCCGCCAGCTGATAGCCTCCCCGCACCACGAGGACCGCGCTGAAGCCCAATGGCGGGCTTCCACGGCGCTTTCCACCCTGCTGCTGGCGTTGATGGCGGTTCCGCTAAGCCGGGTGCGGCCGCGCGGCGGACGTTACGCCCGGGTGCTGGCAGCGGCGATCATCTATGCGCTTTACTTCAACTTCATCGGCATCGCCCGCACCGCAGTGGAGCAAGGCACCCTGCCCCACCTCTGGTGGGCGCCGGCCGGCTTGACGGCAAGCCTCGCCGCGGCTTGGCTGGTCTCCCGCTGGGCTGCGCCTTGACCTTGCTGGACCGCCATCTGCTGCGGGCGCTGGTGCGTGGCGGCACCCCGGTTTTCCTGCTCTTTTTGGGTTTGTTCGGCTTCGTGGCGCTGGCGGAGCAACTGGAGGATGTGGGCAAGGGGGCGTTCGGCACCTTGGATGCGGTGCGGGTCACGGGCTTTGAACTGCCGCGCATCGCTCTGGATCTGCTGCCGGTGACCTGTTTGCTGGGCACAGTCATCGGCTTGGGAATGCTGGGCAACAACGCCGAACTCACCGCCATGCAAGCTGGGGGCCTGAGCGTCCTGCGCCTGACCCGCCCCCTGTTGCTGTTGCTGCTGACCATCCTGGCGGCGGCGCTCGCCGCCCAGCAAACCATCATTCCGCTGTTTGCAAGCGAAGCGGCTCAGCTGCGCAGCCAAAGCTCCACGACTGCGGCGCCCTCCGGGGACGACGCCTTTTGGACGCGCAGCCGCTCCAGCCTCATCCGCATCGGCGGGGTGAGCTACGGCACCATGCCGCAAAACATCGAAATCTACGCCTTGGATCAAGACGGTCGGGTAGCGCAACTCACGCAGGCCGCGACGGCGGATGTGCTAGCGCCGGGTGAATGGCTGCTGCGGAATGTGCGCACCACCAATTTCGGCACCCAAGGCGTTGAGCGCAGCACGCACACCACCCTGCGTTGGCGTAGCGACATCGACCCCGAACAGGTGACCGCCCTGTTGCGGGCGGACCACGCCTTGGCGCCGGCCGACCTCGTCCGCTACATCGCCCACTTGGACCGGAACGGCCTGGACGCACATCGCTACCGCGTCCTGCTCTGGCAACAGATCGGCCTAGCCGCCAGCTTATTCGGCATGGGCCTCTTGGCCATCCCCTTCGTCTTCGGCGCCATGCGCACCACCCCCTTGGGCAGCCGCGTGACCCTCTGCGCCCTAATCGGCTTGTGCTTCCACCTAACCGAGCAGGCCAGCCTGCAAATGGGCCTACTGCACCGCCTGCCGCCGCCTGTGACGGGCCTCGCCCCAGACTTGCTGTTGTTGACGACGACCCTGCTGCTCTTGAGGGCAAGGAGGTAGCTCAGAGGCGCATATCCCATGCAGCGGACCGTCAAGGCCGAATGTTTGCGACGAATTCCGTGGATTCGGCCAATCGGAAGGCGTCCCCTTGCTTGACTTGCAGTTCCATGCGCACGTTGAAGCCCGCGGCCATGGGCTGGATGTCAAACAGGCGGAACGGCGCTTGCGTTGTGGAGGCGGAGCCCGTGGCGAAGATGCGGGTGTTGCCGGCGGCATAGCTGCGGTTCCAGTGGCCGTGGCCGTGCAGGACGATGTGCCCGCCGGGCAGCAGCGGCTGCAGCTCGGCGGCGTCCAGGAGAGCCCGGCGTTTGCCCATGACCTCGGGCAGTGGCGGATGGTGCAAGGCCAGCACCTTGAGGGCAGCGCTGGGGGTTTCGGCCAACAGTTTGGCCAGGCGTTGCCGTTGCAGGGCGCCGAGTTCGCCGCTGGCTAAGCCGATCGCCGTGGGCAAGGCGCTATTAAGGCCGTAGATGTGGATGCCGTCGAAGGTTCGGTGCGCAGGGAAGCCGGCCCAATGGTCGGCATCCTTGTCGTCCTGGCCACTTGACGGCGAAGCAGGCAGGTACTCGCCCCAATGATCCGCGCAGGCGGCCCAGGAATCCTGCGCGTAAAGGTCATGGTTGCCCGGCGTCACCAATATCCGGTTTGGCGGGGCGAGGCTGCGCAGCCAGGCCCCCGCTTGTGCCAATTCTTCCGGCAAGCCGGTGTGGGTCAGGTCCCCGGTCAGGACGATCAGATCCGGCTGCAAATCCATAATCGCCGCACACAAGGCATCCAAATTCGACCTGAGATGACGGAAGCGGCGGCGGTGCCAGGAAAGGCGGCCCAGGTATCGCTTAGCCGACAGCCCCTTCGCGGGGATGCCGCGGAGATCCGTCAAATGCGGGTCGGAAAAGTGAATCAGACGCATAACCTAGGGCGCAATTCCTTTGCGGCTGGATGGCTTGCAAGACGATCGACCAGCTGATTTGCCTATGAGCGCAACACGCGGCCCAAGCCCTTGCCGTCGCACGCGCCCGCTCATGGCTGAGCGACCGATTCTTCGCCAGCGGACGTCCACTTCATGATCAGGTCGCAGGCTTCGCGGACGGCGCCGGCGCCGGCGGCGGCCGTGGTTTGGTAGTGGCAAAGAGGCCTGACGGCCGGCACGGCGTTCGCCGGACACAGGGAGAAACCGGCGTGGCGCAGGCACTGGACATCGCCCAAATCATCTCCCATGTAGGCGATGTGCTGCAAGGGAATGCCCCATTTGCAGGACAGGCGCCTCAACACCGGCAGCTTGTCCTGGATGCCGGGATGGTACTCATCGATTCGCAGCTTCTGCATCCTCGCCGCCACCGCCTTGCTGTCTTCCCCGGTGATGACCGCCAAGTGAATCCCTTGGTCCCGCAGCAGCAACATGCCGTGGGCGTCTCGGGTGTCAAACTTTTTCATGGCCTCCCCGGTGGCGTCATAGTACATGCCGCCATCGGTCAGGGTGCCGTCCACATCCAGCACCAAGGCCCGGATGTCCTTGCCCTGCTTGTGGATGGAGGCGGCAAGCTGCTTGAGCAGCAGTTGCTCCGCCGCCACCCAGTCGGCCGCCTCGTCGATTTCCAGCAAGGTGGTTGCGGGCATCTCGTACAGGCCGATTTTGCCGCCAAGGCGCACCCGGCAGCGCTGTAGAACATCGGCTTTGGTGAAGTAGAAGGCACCGTTTTCCGTGAGCTGGCCCGTCAAGTCCTGACGGCGGGGGCGGTTGGCGGGATCGTAATTCAGCGGCCGGCCGTCCGCGGACCAAAAGAACCGCTTCATCGGCGCCACCGTCAGCAGGGAATCCCAAGGGGCGGCTTCAAACCGCGCCTTCGCCTCGCGGAAGTGCTCGGCCTGAGTCCAAGGCGAGGTGGCCTGGATCAAGCAGACGACGTCAAAGGACACCCGCGCCTGAAACTCCTCCAAGACCAACTCGGTGTCGGCGGCGTCCGCGACGCTGGCGGAACGGTCCAAAACGACGGCCTGTGGGCACAATTCCCCGACAGCTCGGTGAATGGACGCCGAATCCGTCACCACATAAACGTCGTCGAAGCAGTTGGAGGCGATGGCTTCGCGCAGGCTCCAGCTGAACAGAGGGCGGCCGGCGATGGCCCGAAGGTTCTTGCCGGGGATGGACTTGGAGCCGCCGCGCAGCGGCATCAGGGCCACCCAACGGGTCATGGCGCCTGCTCGCTGGCGGTTGCGAGCTCAGCCACCGAGTGCGGAAGATCGTGTAGCGGTGAGCTTAGGGCGTGCAGCTGTTCCATAATGAGGTGCGTTTCAACAGGGACGGTAACCCGCCGTTTGTGTTCCCCGGACCAGCCAGCTAAGGCCAGCCAGGTTGCAGAGAGCCCCCAGCAGGGCCGCCCAGCCGGCGGCTTGCAGACCAACGACGCCGCTCAAGGCCGGCAAGGCCACAAAATAGAGGGCCGTGGCCACCAGCTGAATGCCGAGCACCTGCTTGGCCTTGTCCATGGCGTAGCTGGCCGGGCGCAGGGCGGCGCCTCCTAGGTCCAAGGTTGCCGCGCCGACCAGCAGCGTCAACAAGCCGGCGCCCGCCGCAAACTCCTCCCCGGCCAGCACCCGCAGCAGTGGGCCGCCGCCGCCGAGGGCCGCAGCGACGAACAGACCGCCGACGCCCAGCAGAACCCAGCAGGTGCGCCAAGTCAGGCGCATGAAGACTGGCCGATCATGATCCCACAGGCTGCGCAGGTCGGGAAAGATGGCGTGGCGCAGCAGCGCCGCAGGTTTGCGCAGAACCTCCACCAAGTCCCGAACGTAACGAAAGACGCCGGCGCCGTCCGCGCCAAACAGGCCGCCGGCCAGCAACATGGAGGCGTGGCGCGGCAGCATGTCGCAATTGGATTGCCAATATACGGTTTTCAGGAAGCCGGCGGCGTCTTTGTGCTGCCCAAGCACCCGCCTGATCGGAGCGCCGAAGTTCGGTGTCTCGGAACGCCGCAACAGAAGCACGGCTGCGGCCGCCAGCAGAACGAACTGCTCCAAGCCAAGGGCTAAGGCCCAAACCACGACGTACCAAGGCGCCGCCAGCCCAAGCAGACCGCAGACCGCTATGCCGAAGAGCCGCGCAACAGGCCCGGCCAAATGCAGACCGCTGTGCAGCCGGTAGCGGTTCAACACCCGCAAGCTGCCCACCGCCGTGCCGTTGGCCGGCAGCAGCAGCGCCGCCACATAGCACCAGGACGCCAGCTGCAGTTCCGGGCTGAGCTCAAACAGACCGGTGGCGGCGAAGAGGTCCGGCGCCAAGACAAGCAGCGTTGCGGCCACCGCCCCGGCCAGCAAGGCGGTCAGCGCGTCCAAGCGAAACAAGGCGCCCAGCAACCTGGCCCAGTCGGCCCGTCGCCCAGCCTCCACCAAGGGCACCCCGTACATGATGGTCGCTTCCGAGGCGCGCAGGTTGCACAGTTGCCGAATCATCAGGGCCGAGCTGTGCAGCAGCAGCACCACGCCGAAATCCGCCGCCCCCAAAGTACGGGCCATCAGCGTCAAGGCCGCTAGCATGATGAGGGCACCGCCGCTGCGGCCGCTCAGCAGCCAGCCGAGGTTTTTGGCCATCCGAGCGCCGCCGGGCCCTGAACCATCCACACCCTGCCGGTCTCTGGGTGGAGCTCGGCCGGCATCCTCAGCCATTGGCGCATCCATTCAGCAAGCAGGGATGAACGCTGGCGGAGGAACACAGGCAGGCCCTCCGCGGAAAGCTAGGCACCCGCCCCTGCTGCGCTTTGCGGAAAGATGTTTGCTGGGGCATGGCGTAAAACCGGCAAGCGGTTGGTTGTTGGGCAAAAACCCATTTGTTTGCGGGACGGCACACTAGGCGCGGAGCAAAGATGTGGAGCAAGCGCACAGCGTGCCGCATAATCGCCCTTTTTCCACACGAGTTGCAATGACCATCGCAGTCATCCTAGGTGCCTCCGATGTGCGGTTGTGGGGCCTGACCAGCCAAGAGCGCCTATCCCGGCAAATGGCCGAAGTCGGCGTGACCGATGCGCCAGACAGGCCGCCGGCCGACGCCACCGAACCCATTCTAATGGTGCGGCAAGACTACCTGTACGAACCACGGACTCTCAGTAGTTTAATTGAGACCCTTCAGCCGGGGAGCGCGAGGGGGCACCCGTCGCCACCTGCCCCCGATGATGAGACTAACATCACCAGCGCCAAGGAAAGACCAGCGCCCGCTGGCGTTGTGCTGATGGATGGCGAAACGCCTGCGGCCGCCATTGTCGCCGCCAGCGACGCTCTGGCCGCCACCGCCCTGTTGAGCAACGCATCCGGCCACGGGGCGGATGGCTTTCCCCGCATCAGGGCGCAGGACTTGGGCGCTTTCGAGGGCAAGCTGCGCAAGGCGGCGGCGCCGCTGCTCGAACCCATCACCACCGAGTCGGCGCCCGCCTTGGAGGACCGCCTCTACGGCGCTTCCTACAAGGGCGTCACGGATTTCGTAACCAAGTGGTGGTGGCCTGTGCCGGCCAAGGCCGCCGTGCGGTTCTGCGCCAACAAACGCATCTCTCCGAACAGCGTCACCGTCGCCGGCTTTCTGTTGATGCTGGCCGCCTGTTGGCTGTTTTTCGCCGGTTCGTACGGGTTGGGCTTGGCACTGGCCTGGATGATGACCTTTCTCGACACGGTGGACGGCAAGCTGGCCCGGGTCACCGTCCAATCAAGCCAGTTCGGCCATGCGCTGGACCACGGCATGGACATCCTGCATCCACCTTTCTGGTACTGGTTTTGGGGCCTGTCTCTGCTGCCCTTGGAGCCTCTTTTCGGCCTTGATTTCGCAGCCCTGATGTGGTGCATCCTCATCGGCTACGTCGGTGGGCGGGTCATTGAGGGCGCCTTCCACGGCCTTGGCGACGCCACCCTCTTCGCTTGGCGCCCGTTCGACGCCTACTTCCGCCTGTTCACCGCCCGCCGCAACCCTTGCTTGGTGCTGCTTACCCTCGGTTGGCTGGCCGGCGCGCCCGTTGCGGGCTTCTGGCTACTGGCCGTTTGGACCCTGCTTTCCACTCTAGTGCTGCTCTGGCGCTTGATGTGGGCTTGCTGCATACGGCTGAGGAGCGGCCCCCTCACATCTTGGCTGGCGCAGTCGGATGCAGCCCAACGGCATCCTCGCGCCTACCGCACCTTCGCCTCCACCAGACGCGCCTATGGTTCGTGAACAAGGGTCTCCTCATGCGAGGGGTGCCCCCTCGCGCTCCCCGGCTGAAGGCTCTTTCATGCGAGGGGTTCCCCCCTCGCGCTCCCCGGCTGAGGGCTCTTTCATGCGAGGGGTTCCCCCCTCGCGCTCCCCGGCTGAGGGCTCTCTAATCGCCAAGTTTGCCGAACAGCTGGTGGAGCGTTACGGGGAGCGTTTGGACGCTGTTATCCTCTATGGCTCCTATCTGCGCGGCGTGGCCGACGCCATGCCAGACCTGTACGTTCTGCTTGACGAATACCCGCCAAGGCCGCGCCTGCATCGCTGGCTGGGCGGCCTGTTGCCGCCCAACGTCCATGATCTTGCCGTTGACGGCCGCCGAGCCAAAATCAGCGTGTTGCGCACCCATCAACTGCTGAAGGCCGTAACGTTGGACTTGCACCCCTACTTTTGGGCGAGGTTCGCCCAACCCAACCGCATCGTCTTCTACCGCAACGAGGAAATCCGCCAGCGCCTGGCGGCCATAGCCGCCCACTCCGCGCAACGCCTAATGGCCGAGGTCGGGCGCAATCCGCCATCGGGGCGCCCCGTCGATTTTTGGCGGGAAGTGTTCGCCCGCACTTACGCCGCCGAAATGCGCTCCGAACGACCGAGCAAACGCGAGGCCCTGTACGCCGCCAACCAAGCCTACTACGACCAGCTGTTGCAGGACTTCCGCAACACCGCCAAGCCGAATGTCCTCCGCCATCGTCCGCCATGGGCCCTGGTACAGGCGACGGGCAAAGCCTTGTCCGCGCTGCGCATCGTCAAATCCGCCCTGACCTTTGCGGCCCCAGTGGATTACATGCTCTGGAAGCTCGAACGGCACTCCGGCATTCGCCTCAAAGCCACAGAACGGCAGCGCCGCTACCCCCTGCTGTTCGCTTGGCCCTTGGTCTGGCGCCTGTATCGCCTAGGCGCATTTCACTGAGCGTCTTCCGAACAACTAGCTTTACGCCTACCCAGCAGTTCTCATTTTGGCATTTTTACATAGCGCCGGATTGAGGGAGGCTTGACAGCATAGGACGTTGTGCCTATGGTGCGGGCCATGGGCAACCCGTGGTTCGGATCGAAGGCGTCGTCGGGGCTGTGGCAGGCGCTGGTCGCGCTGATGCCGCCGCACGCGGTGTACATTGAGACGCACTTGGGCGGGGGCGCGGTGATGAAGCGCAAGCCGGCGGCGCTGCGCAACATCGGGATCGACCTGGACGCGCGGGCGCTGTCGTCATTCGAGTGCGGCCATGCGGTGGAACTGGTCAACGCGGACTGCCACGGGTATCTGGCCGATTTCGCGTTCGACGGTTCGGAGCTGGTCTACAGCGACCCGCCGTACCTGCGCGCGGCGCGCAAGTCCGGGCGCCGTTACCGGCACGACTACGGGGACGCGGACCACGCGGCGCTGCTGGAACTGCTCAAGGGGCTGCCGTGCGCGGTGATGGTGTCGGGGTACCCGTCGGCGCTCTACGACGAGCTGCTTTGCGGTTGGCGCAGCGTGGCGCTGCAGGTGATGAACCAGGCGGGCGTGGTCACCGAGAAGGTGTGGTTCAACTTCGAACCGGACCGGGTGCACTGGGCGTCGTGCGCGGGGCGGGACTTCACGCACCGGCAGACGGTCAAGCGCAAGGCGGCGAGCTGGGGCCGGCGCTACCGGGCGATGCCTCCGGCGGAGCGCCTGGCGGTGCTGGCCGCGGTCATGGCAGTGGAAGCGCAGGCGCCGCCGTGAAGCTCCTCGGCGGCCATCTGGAACGGCTCCGGGCGTGCTTCGCCGGGCTGCCGGACCCGCGTCGCGGCCGCAACCGCCGGTACGCCATGGCGGACGTCGCCATGGCGGCGCTGTCGGTGTTCTTCATGCAGTCGCCGTCGTTCCTGGCGCATCAGCGCGCGCTGGCCGAGGGACGCACGCGGTCCAACGCGCACACGCTGTTCGGCCTGGCCCGCATCCCCTGCGACAACCACATCCGGCAACTGCTCGACGGCGTGCCGACGGCGCACTTCGACGACGAGTTCCACGCCATCGCCGCGGACCTCGACGCGCACGGCGCCCTGGCATCCATGCGCCGCCTGGACGGCCGGCTGCTCGTCGCCCTGGACGGCACGGAGTTCTTCCGCTCGCGCAGCATCCACTGCCCGCACTGCGCGACCCGCAAGCGCAGCGACGGCGCCACGGAGCACTTCCACCAGATGCTGGCCGCCACCCTGGTGGCGCCCGGCCACGCCCGCACGCTGCCGCTGCCCCCGGAGTTCGTGGCGCCCCGCGACGGCGCCGCCAAGCAGGACTGCGAACGCGAGGCGGCCAAGCGCTGGCTGCAACGCCACGGAACCCGCTGCGCGCCACTGCGCCCCGTCTACCTGGGCGACGACCTGTACGCCTGCCAGCCCGTCTGCCGGGCGATGCTCGACAGCGGCGGCGACTTCCTGCTCACCGCCAAGCCGGCCAGCCACAAGACCCTCTGCGAGCACCTCGACGGCATCCGCCCGCCCACCCGCCGCGCCACCGCCGGCGCCGGCGCCCGCCGGCGCATCCACCGCTACCGGTGGATGACCGACCTGCCCATCCGCGACGGCGACGACGCCCTGCGCGTCAACTGGCTCGAGATCACCAGCGCGCGACCCGACGGCACCGTCACCCACCGCGGCACCTTCGTCACCAGCCTCGACGTCGACCGCGACAACGTCGCCGAACTCGCCGACTGCGCCCGCGCCCGATGGAAGATCGAGAACGAGACCTTCAACGTCCTCAAGCAGCACGGTTACCACCTCAAACACAACTTCGGCCACGGCAACGACACCCTCGCCGGCGTGCTGGTCGTCCTCAACCTGCTCGCCTTCTCGCTCCACAGCGCCTGCGAACTCGCCGAGACGCTCTGGCAGAGCGCCCGCCGGCGCCTCGGCACCCGGCGCCGATTGTTCGAACACCTGCGAACCGTCACCGAATACCGGCTGTTCCCCGACTGGAACAACCTCCTGTCACTGCTCGCTACCGGCGGTACCGCCGCCCAGCCGCCCTGAACTCCGCGTCCCACTCCCAACCCGACATCAACCGAACACCACAAACTCGACCGGAGCCGCGAACAACACCCAAAATGAGAACTGCTGACGCCTACCAGAACGCCTTGCACGACGCCTATCCCCGTGATATACCCGCACCAAGGTGAAAAGCCGAGGCCGTCATGGGAATCGTCGCCAAGCTTTTCACCAGTGGCCGCAGTCAAGCCGTGAGCATTCCAAAAGCCCATAAATTTGAGGGCGTCAACGAAGTCCTGCTGCGTCGGTCAGGAGATGGATTGATCATTCGCCCCGTCACCGGCGTCCGCTAGCGGAGCGGCTGAAATGACGCAGACCCCCATCCACGCCTTGAATTCCGCCGATGCCGGGCCGTTTAGGAGCCCGGCGGACCTGTGGCCGATCATGCGGCGGGAGGCTCGGGAAAAGGCCGGCGAGGAGCCGTTTTTGGGCAGCTACTTCCACGCCACCGTGCTCAACCACCACAGCTTTGGGGCAGCGCTGAGCTTTCGGTTGGCCAGCAAGCTGGACAACCCCATGCTGCCCACCATGTTGATTAGGGACGTCATTCAGGAGGCCATCGAGGCCGACCCGAACATTCTGCAGGCCGCCGCCACGGACATGGTGGCCACCTTCACCCGGGACCCGGCCTGTGAGGACCTGCTGACGCCCTTCCTGTTCTTCAAGGGCTTTCACGCCCTGCAAGCGCACCGCATCGCCCATTGGCTTTGGGGGCAGAAGCGCAAGACCTTGGCGCGGTTCTTTCAGAACCAGATCAGCGTCACCTTAGGCGTTGACGTCCATCCCGCGGCGAGGTTCGGCGCCGGCATCATGCTTGACCACGCCACCGGCCTTGTGGTGGGCGAAACAGCCGTGGTGGAAGATGATGTGTCCATTCTGCACGCCGTTACCTTGGGCGGCACCGGCAAGGAGACCGGCGACCGACATCCGAAAATCCGCCGCGGCGTTTTGTTGGCCGCCGGCTGCAAGATCATCGGCAATGTGGAGGTGGGCGCCGGTAGCAAGGTGGGCGCCGGCAGCGTCGTGCTGCAGGATGTGCCCAGCCAAGTCACCGTGGCCGGCATCCCGGCCAAGATCGTCGGCACCACCGAGGGCCTGCCGGCCCACGCCATGGATCAACAACTCGGCTAAGCAGCCGCGCCTATTGGCAGTTCCAACGCCCGCGCAGCCAAAACCCAGTGGTTTGCAGGACCTCATGCGGGGGACACGGCTTTGCTGGAACGATTAGGCGGTAGGCTCTGCAATGCGCCGAGCGCGTTCGATGAACTGAGCCATCACGTCTTCGGTTTGGGCACCTGGCAACGTGAAGCGACCGGCCATCAGGTAGCAGGGGACGCCGGCGATGCCAAGGTCAATGGCCCGGCCAAGTTGCCTGCGGACCTCCTCCGCGCCCTCATTTCCCCGTAGGTGGGCGGCGGCCTTCTCGCCATCCAGGCCGGCTTGCCGCGCCGCTTCAATGAGAGTGGCGGTTCGCCCCACGTCCTCGCCAAGGCAAAAGTGGAAGTTGAACAGCACTTCCGCTAGTTCATGCTGAGCGCATCGAGGTTTGGCGAATTCCAACAGGCGATGGGCTTGGAAGCTGTTGGGCTGCCGTTTGATGGCAGCGAAGTCGAAACGGATGCCCACATCCTCGGCTTCGGCCTCAAGGCGCTTGGGCATCTGGCCTAGGCTGGCGTTCGCACCATAACGGGCCTTGAGGTGCTCGTGACGGTCAATGCCTTCCGGTGGCAGGCGCGGATACAGCTGGTAGGGCCGCCAGCGCAGAGTCACCCCCTGCCCCAGCGGGGTTTGCAAGGTCCGGTCCAGGCGCCTTTTGCCGATGTAGCACCAAGGGCAGACCACATCCGAGAAGATTTCGATTCGCATCGCTTAAACTCCCAGCCTGCACTGGTTTTCTTGACCGCGAGGCTTCCCTCCGGTTACCGATTATATAGACTGACCCGCAATCAAGCCGCTGGCGAACAATCGTGAACCAACTCCTCGCCGACAAACGCCTTTACTCCGTCAACGGCATGGTGGCCGGTGCCGTCCTTGGCTCTTTGGCGGCCGCCATCTACATGGCGGCCACCAACTACCTCGTTTTAGGAAAGCCGCGCTTGGCTCGGCGCATCCTTCAAGGCGGGTTGGTTCTTTACGGCGCCTTCCTGCTGATGGGCTGGGTTCTGCCGCCATCGCCAGGCTGGCTATTGGCCCTGCTGGCCTTGCAAGGGGCAACAACTTGGTTTCTGACCAGTCGCCTGCAAGGGGCGGCCATCGACTACCACCAAGCGTCCGGCGGCGGCCTCCACGGTCCCGGCCGGGTGGTGTTGGTGGCCCTTATCGTCGGCTTCGCGTTGCTGTTCCTCTACATGGTCCTTTCCCTACCCTTCGCGCTGTTCACGCAGTCCGTGACCAGCTAGAGTCAACAGGCCCTAGCCCGGATGTTGAACCAAGCCGCTTGTCCGCCAAATAGATGCCTTTTGGCTTCAATCCGTTGCTGGCAATTTTCCGGAAATCCAGCGGGGGCGTTGGTCATTCAGGCGAGCGCCACTAGCCGTCCGGTCCAGGTGGCGTCTCGAAAGCGGGCGCCCAAGGCGGCGGCGTTGGCCGGCCACTCGCCGCTTTCCAGCTGCAGAACCGCCGCCAACCAAGCCTCCGATGCTTCCAGCCAGCGATGGTAGAGGACTGCGGTGAGTTGGCGGGCCGCATCCCCTTGCCAATCCTTCGGCAGCAGGCTGGCGGGAAGCTCCGGGTCGGTGAGGACGATGCGCCGATATTCGTGTATGAGGCAGAGGCGCAGTTGCAAGGCCGTGCGCGACGAAGGTTGGACAGCGATGTGGAGCAAGGGCGCGAAGCGCTCCATAAAGCGGCGGTAGGCTTGGTTCAGGCTCTCCACCGCCCAGGTTTCCCGGCAAAGGCGCGGCAGGCGGTCGCCCAAGGCAGTGCCTTCGGCGCGGAACACCGGCGCATCAATGCCGAGTTCCGCCAGCAGGTCGCCGTGGTCGTCGCCATAGCCGGCGCGGATAAAAACGTCCCCGCGCAGCCGGCCGAAGCCCAGCCAGCCAAGTTGCTCCGCCAGCCGTTCGCGCTGGGGCGGCGGCAACCCCCCGGCCAACAGGATGGTCCAGCAGCCGTCCCACTGCGGCTTGGTCGGGGCGTAGATGCGGGCTGCGGCGCGACGGTACTGGCGGGCGCCGAAGGGGCTGAATTGGCTGTAGCTGCGCCTGCCTTGGCGGCGGGTCAGCAACCAGCCCTCCTTCGTGAGCCGATTGCAGGTGGTGCGCACCAACTGCTCGCTTAAGCCGATGCAGTGCAAGGCGGCAATGATGCTGCCCAACCAAACGGACCGCGGCTGCACCGAGACCACATCGCCCATGAAGGTGACGATCAACGAGCGGGCCTTGACGCCGCTGAGCGCTGACCCCAGCAGGGCCTCAATGTCCCAGGAAGACACCCTCTCTCCGTTATCCCGTTCGGCCCCAGTCCGCGGCCATTGGCGGCCGATGGCAGGGGCTTCCCAAGTGGGTTTTGGTGCGGGGATTCACCCGTCGAAATCCAGCGACACCTTTTTCGACAGCGGATGGCTTTGGCAACTCAGGATGAATCCGGCCGCCACCTCCTCCGCCGCCAAGGCATGGTTGACGTCCATGTCCACCCGCCCCTCCAGCAGCCGCGCCTTGCAGGTGGCGCAGACGCCGTCCTTGCAGGAGAACGGCAGGTCCAGGCCTGTGGCCCGGGCGCGGTCCAGCAGGTTCTCCCCGTCGGCTTCCAGCTCGAAGCGGTGCTCACGCCCCCTGAAGCGCACACTAACCTGGGATTTCCGGCTGCCGTAGCGTTGCGCCCTTTCCTCATGTTTGTGGATGCGCCGCGCCGCGTCCTCGGCGGATGCGGAAAAAAGTTCGCAGTGGATGCGCCCCGGCGCCACTCCCTCCGCCCGCAGGCCGCGGGTGACTTCGGAGATCATGGACTCCGGCCCGCAGAGGAAGAAGTCGTCAAAGCTTTTGAGGGGCAGCAGGCACCTGATGAGCTCCGCACCCTTGGCGTTGTTGATGCGCCCATTGAACAGCTCGTTATCTTGCCGCTCCTGGCTGAAAACCGGGATCAGGTGGAAGCGGTCCAGATAACGATTTTTCAGGAACATCAAATCATTGCGGAACATCATTGAAGCGGTGGTTTGATTCCCGTAGAGCAAGGTGATGCGGTTTTGCGGATGCTGCGCCAAGGTGGTGCGCAGGATGGAGAGCACCGGCGTGATGCCGCTGCCGGCGGCGATGCAGAGGTCATGCACCGGCGGCGGGCGCTGGGCGTCGGCGGTGAAGGCGCCGTTGGGAACCCCCACCCGCAGCCGTTCCCCCGCCGCCAAGCCTTGGTTGGCGTAGGTGCTGAAGCGGCCGTCCAGCGCCAGTTTGACGCCCACTTGCAGCGGCTCTCCCGGTACGCTGCAAAGGGAATAGGCGCGGCGCAGGGGGATGCCCTCGAATTCCCTTTCCAGCGTCAGATATTGCCCAGGCGTAAAGGCGTACTGCGGCGCCAGCGCCGCCGGCACGCTGAACGTCACCCGCACGGCCTCATGCGTTTCCGGCACCACCTGCGCAACTTCTAGTTCGTGCATTTCCATCGCAGTTGCCGACCAGCCTTCAGGCTAGAGGGACATCCTCGCCTGAACCGATGGCGAGGTCGGTCAACAAGTAAACGACGTCCATAGGTTCAGCCCCTGCGGCAACGGACTCACCACTTGGCCCCGGGATGGCTGCGCGACAGGTGCTGCAGCTCCGCCAGCATCACGCCGAGATGCTCGGTGTGGATGCCTTGGCGGCCGCCTTTGACAGCCCAGCCAGCCGCTGGCATGGTCAGGGTGGCTTGTGTCAAGGTTGCGGCCACTGCCTCCTGCCAAGCCGCTCGCAACCCGGCGCGGTCCGGCAGGATGTCCTGCTCCACCAATGGCTGCTCCGCCGGCGCATTGACGAACAGCTCCTGCCGGTAGCCCCAAACATCCTCCAAGGCTTGCTGCATTCGGCGGCGGCTCTCGTCGGTGCCGTCGCCGAGACGCACCATCCAGGCGGCGGAGTGACGCCGATGGTAGGTCGCCTCCTTGTGCGCCTTGCCGCCGATGTCCGCAAGGGTGGCGTCAGCGCTGTTGGCCAGTTCGGCGCTATGCAGTTCGTCAAAGGCATCGACCAGAAATTGCCGGGCGGTGGCGGCGGCGAAGTCCGCGCCGGGCAGTTCAAAGAGCAAAAGGTTGGTGTACTCCCGGGCGTCCCGGTGGAAGGCGTAGCCGTCCTCGTCCCGCCCGCCCAGGGTGTTGGCGTAGCCGTAGTAGAGCCGCGCCCGGCCGAGGAAGTCCAAGGCCGTGTTGGCCATGGCCATCTCCTCCTCCAGCAGGGGCGCCTTGCCGCACCATTCGGAGAGCCTTTGGCCGAGCACCAAGGCGTCGTCGCCTAAGGCCACCACCGCCGGCAGCAGGCTCATAGGTTCTTCACCTCCTTGGGCAGTGCGTAGTAGGTGGCGTCCCGGAAGGGCTTGTCTGCGGCCGGTTCAAAGAAGGCCGGCGCATC
Organism: uncultured Pseudomonadales bacterium; assembly: GCA_958296025.1. Classification (GTDB taxonomy): domain Bacteria; phylum Pseudomonadota; class Gammaproteobacteria; order Pseudomonadales; family Azotimanducaceae; genus Azophilus. Next base: position 1,867,406 of record OY282430.1, on the reverse strand, counting down.
CTCCTCCTGGCTGGCGGTGACGTCGGCGGAGCGCACCACCCAAATGCTGATGCCCTCGCGGCGCCGGGTGTAAATCTCCCGGGCGTACAGCAGGGCCATCTCCGCGTCGTCCGCCCGCAGGCTGCCGACATGCTGGTGGTCCAGCCCGCGCCGGGAGCGGACGAACACCTCAAACAGCGGCATCCGCCCCGCCCTCCTGAGCGCTAGCTGGATTATGCGCATCCGCTTTCAATCCGTCACCGCCGGCCTGATGCTTGGCGGCGTGGGCGGCCACCGCCTCCCGCACCCAGGCACCATCCTCCTGCACTTGCCGATGATGGGCCAAGCGCTGGCGGCTGCACGGGCCGTTGCCCGAAACCACCTGCTGAAACTCATCCCAATCGATGGCGCCGATGCGGTAGTGGCCAGTGGCGGCGTCCCACTGCAGATCATCGTCGGGGATCTTCAGGCCCAGCACTTCGGCTTGGGGCACGGCTTGATCGATGAACTTCTGGCGCAGCTCGTCATTGCCGTAGCGCTTGATTTTCCACGCGAAGGATTGGGAGGAATGGATGGAGTCGGCGTCCGGCGGCCCGAACATCATCAAGGTCGGCCACCACCAGCGGTTCAGGGCGTCCTGGGCCATTTCCCGCTGCGCGGCGCTGCCTCGCGCCAAGGCGAGCATGATGTCGTAGCCTTGCCGCTGGTGGAAGCTCTCCTCCTTGCAGATGCGCATCATGGCGCGTGCGTAGGGGCCGTAGGAGCAGCGCTGCAAGGGAACTTGGTTGACGATGGCGGCGCTATCGACCAGCCAACCGATGGCACCCACATCTCCCCAAGTGAGCGCCGGATAGTTGAAGATGGAGGAGTACTTGGCCTTGCCGGTGTGCATGGCGTCGATCATCTCGTCACGGCTGACGCCCAGGGTTTCCGCCGCACCGTAGAGGTACAGGCCGTGGCCGCCTTCGTCCTGCACCTTGGCCAGCAGGATGACCTTGCGCTCCAAGGACGGCGCCTGGCTGATCCAACCGCCCTCCGGCTGCATGCCGATCACTTCGGAGTGGGCGTGCTGGGAAATCTGCCGAACCAAAGTGCGACGGTAGCCTTCCGGCATCCAATCCTGCGGCTCGATGCGCTCCTCCCGGTCGATGCGAGCTTGAAACTCCTCCAGCGCTGGGGCCATGGAAACACCTCAAGGTTGCCGACATCTTAGCAAGGCTAGCACAAAGAAATACAAATTTTCGGATTTTTTAAGAATTTTGTATTAGTTTTCATGCCGAGCAGCTCCGCCGAAACCGGGGAGACCAAGAAGGCTTGCCCTATTTTTGCGTTAAATTGACACCTTTGCCGTTAATTGTCATGATAATTAACAACTCCAATACCAATTAGCACTGATGCCGCCTCCTCTCATCGCCCGCCTCCTCAATGTCCGAAACATGCTCGAACGGCGCTCCTGCTTCCTGTTCGGGCCGAGGCAGACGGGCAAGTCAACTCTGATCCGCCAGCAATTGGGCGATTTTCCAACATACAACCTGCTCGACCAAGCCCTGTTTGTGCGGCTTTCCCGGAATCCGGGGTTGATCCGCGAGGCGTTGGTGCCGGAAACGACGGTGGTGGTCATTGATGAAATCCAAAAGATGCCGGATCTTCTGAACGAAGTGCAGCTCATGATCGAGGAGCACGGCGTTCGCTTCCTGCTCACCGGCTCCAGCGCCCGCAGCCTGCGCCGCAAGGGCGTCAACCTCTTGGGTGGACGAGCCCGGTCCCGCACCCTGCACCCCTTCGTTCGGGCGGAGTTGGGCGAGCAATTCGACTTGGCGAGGGCGCTGGAATACGGCCTGCTGCCGTCGATTTACTTTTCCGATGCACCCCGGGAGGATTTGGCCGCCTACGCCGGAGACTACCTGAAGGAGGAAGTGGCCGCCGAAGCCGTCGTGCGCAATATCGGCGCCTTCATCCGCTTCTTGGAGGTGGCCGCCCTAGGCCACGGCGAGATGATCAACTTCAGCAACTTGGCCAGCGACGCCCAAGTGCCCGTTTCCACCGTCCGGGAATACTACGCCATCCTCAAGGACACCTTCATCGCCCATGAGGTGCCGGCCTTCTCCGGCACGGCCAAGCGCAAGGCCGTGAGCACGGCGAAATACTACCTGTTCGACATCGGCCTAGCCCGCCATCTGCAAGGGCGACGGGGCCTGGCGCCGGGCACGCCGGAGTATGACAGCGCCTTCGAGAGCTACATCTTCCAGGAAATCAAGGCGTTCTGTGACCACCACCTGCTCGAAACGCCGCGTTACTGGCGCTCCAAGTCTGGGTTTGAGGTGGATTTCCTGTTTGCGGACATCGCCGTGGAGGTGAAGGCGAAGCGCGTCGTCGGCGCGAGGGACCTGCGCGGCCTGCGGGCGCTGCGCGAGGAAAGCCTGTTCGCCCAGCATCTGCTGGTGTGCATGGAGCCCATGCCGAGAGTAGTGGATGGCATCCGGGTGCTGCCTTGGAATGTGTTTTTGGACGGGCTTTGGGGTGGAGAACTTGCTGGTTGGTCTGGTCGAAACGGCTAGCTAACCACTCAAGGGTCAAGAATTCTCTCTTGGGCTTGACTAGTGGGGGGATTGAGACTTTTAGTACATATGTAGTGCAGTTTGTGCTATTTTTTGTCTGACAGAGCGAAAGGAAACACAACGCCATGTCAGTCGTCAGCATTCGCCTCTCTCATGAACTCAGCACACGCTTGGCCGATGAGGCCGCCGTCACCAACAAACCGAAGTCCCTGTTGCTGCGCGAAGCTCTGGTGCAGTTTCTAGCCCGGCAGAAACGGGACCGGCTGATTGCCCAGCTAACCCGAGCGGCCGCTGCCGTTGACACGCGGGAAGCAGCGGCCTTGGCGGAGGAGGCGCTGCCTTTCGACAATGAAGCATTGGCCCTTGGTTTGAGTGCCGGCGAACGGGACGCGCCGTGACGAAGCCCATCAAAAGGGGGCAGATCTGGGTAGCAAATCTAAACCCCAACCGCGGCGGCGAGATGGGGAAAATCCGTCCCGTGCTGATTGTGCAGGGCGATTGGCTTAGCGACGCCCAATCTCGCACGGTAGTTGTCCTCCCGCTCACCGCACGGGTCCAGCCCGACGCGGAGCCGCTGCGGGTCACCGTTCCCGCTCGGGGCGGCTTACGGAATGATTCCCAAGTCGTTGTGGAGCAGCCCCGCACCCTTGACCGCGGGCGGCTTGGCGATGGGCCGCTCACAGCGCTGTCCGCGCAGGAGATGGGGCATGTGGAGGAAAGCCTGCTTGCCGTTCTGGGCGTGTTCCCAAAGGCTGTTTGACGCAGGATGGAGATGCGGCGTCCGCTGAGGGGGTCTCCAGCCGGAGACGACCCCGGAGTTCGAAAGTTGCCGAGAGCTAACCGGAAAACCGGAAGTCAACGTTCGCCACACCCGTGATTTCCTCGGCTGCAGGTCGCTCAGCCCTTTGGAACCTGAACATCCTCGGCCGTCTGGACCACTGGAGTTTCTCGCCGGTTTCGCCGGTCAGCAAGCAGTTCGAGCCGCTCGCTGCCCGTCGCAGGCGCAGAGCGAGCGGTTGGACATCGCCCTGAATACAGGCAAGATGGGCGCTTTTCGGGCGCTCTCCCCTCTCCATGGCGCAACACCACAGGCTCATCGTGCTCGGCTCCGGTCCGGCGGGTTATACGGCGGCGCTGTACGCGGCGCGGGCGAATTTGCGGCCGGCGCTGATCACCGGCGTGGAAGTGGGCGGGCAGCTCACCACCACCACGGAGGTGGAGAACTGGCCCGGCGGCCATGCCGAGCTGCAAGGGCCGGAGTTGATGGCGCAGATGGCGGAGCATGTGCGGCGCTTTGACGCCCTGGTCGTCAGTGACCAGATCTCCGCAGTCAACCTCGGCACCCGCCCGTTCGTCCTGGAGGGGGACCAAGGGCGCTACAGCGCCGATGCGCTCATCATCGCCACCGGCGCCACCGCCCGCTATCTGGGCTTGCCCTCCGAAGAAAAATACAAGGGCCGGGGGGTGAGCGCCTGCGCCACCTGCGACGGGTTTTTCTACCGGGGCCAGGACGTGGCGGTCATCGGCGGCGGCAACACGGCGGCTGAGGAGGCGCTTTACCTCTCCAACATCGCCCGCAAGGTCCATTTGGTGCATCGGCGGGACGAAATGCGGGCAGAGAAAATTTTGCAGCAGCGTCTTTTCGCCAAGGAGAACATCGGACCCATCTGGCACCACACCCTGCGGGAGGTGCTGGGCGACGAATCCGGCGTCACCGGCATCCGCATCGGCCCGGTGAATGGCGAGGGCACCAAGGATATCGACCTTGCCGGGGTGTTCATTGCCATCGGCCATACGCCGAACACCGGCATCTTCAGCGGCCAATTGGAGATGCACGGCGGCTACATTCAGGTGGCCAGCGGGCTGGCCGGCAACGCCACAGCCACCAGCGTACCCGGCGTGTTCGCCGCCGGCGACGTGGCGGACCAAGTGTACCGCCAGGCGGTCACCTCCGCCGGCTTCGGCTGCATGGCGGCGCTGGATGCGGAGAAATACTTGGCGGCATGATCAACCCGTGCGGACGGCATCGGATCAGCCTAGCTGTCCAGCAGATTTCTCCTCATCGCCAGCCATCTATCCGTCCACCAAGATGCGGAGAAATCGCACGTCCCGCCCGCCAACGCCCAAAAGTCATTTTTTCCTGATATCGCAATGTGAAAATGCCGGTGAAGTCTTCATCTTGACGTTGATTTCCCACCGGCCCGTCTGTCATCGTAGCCGTCCATTCAACTTTTGGAGACGCGAAAAATGCGTGAATTAAACTTGCAGGAAAAGGAAGAAGCCAGCGGCGGATTTTTGGGCACCGCGGCTTTTTTTGCATTCGCTTCCGCCAGCGTGGTTCTCGCCACCTACCAGATGGCGAAAGCCTTCAGTTCGCCTAAGGGCGGCCGCGTAGTCGTCACTGACACGGCCTGTGTGTGGGTGCCCTGATCGCCTTCGAGTCAGGACAAGGGGCTCCTTCGGGAGCCCCACTAAACGGTTGCAAACTACATCCCCACTTTGGGGACTTGCATGCGGAGATGTCCCCCCCTCCGGTTCTACGCGGCTGCAATGGCTGATCACTTTGCCCATGCGGGCTTGCGCTTGGCCGGTCTTGCTGGCCGGTGCCTAGCCTGAACCTTTAGACGAACTCAACGGCGAAGCTGCCTAGGCCACCGAAGTCCGCGTGGAAGCTGTCCCCGGCGGTGATGAGGGACGGGCGAATAAAGGAGCCGGAAAGCACTATTTCGCCAGAGGCCAAGCCCAGGCCTTGGCCGGCCAGGCGGCGCACCAGCCAGACTAAGCCGTTGGCGGGATGGTTTAGCACCGAAGCGGCGACGCCGCTTTCTTCGATCACGCCGTTCTTGAACAGCAGGGCGCTGACCCAACGTAGGTCCAGGTCCATGGGGCGCATGGGTCTGCCGCCCAGCACCAGCCCGGCGTTGGCGGCGTTGTCGGCGATGGTGTCGCGCACGGTGCGCGGCTTGCCGGTCTCCGGGTCGATGCGGAAGCTGCGGGCGGCGATGATCTCCACCGCCGGCATAACATGGCTGGTGGCGTTCAGCACATCGATTAGGGTCACCTCCGGCCCGCTGAGGGGTTGGCCGAGAACGAAGGCCAGTTCAACCTCCAAGCGAGGGTCCGTGAACTGACTCGCTTCAATGGCAGCGCCGCTGTCAAAGAACATGTCGTCGAGCAGCAGCCCAGTATCCGGCTCGTCTATCTGCATGGCTTGCTGCATGGCGCGGGAGGTCAGGCCGATTTTGCGCCCCTTGGCGCTGCGCCCCTCCGCCAGTTTGATGGCCATCCAGGCGTCTTGAACGGCGTAGGCGTCCGCCAAGTCCATGTCTGGATGGCGGATGGTCAGCGGGCGGATCTGCCGACGTTGACGCTCCGCCTCGTGCAGGTCCTGGGCGGCTTGCTCTATTTCTGGTTGGCTCAACACGGCCATAGGCGTCAGCTTGACGGCGGCGGGGTTACACCCGGCCCTGCACGGGGATCAGTGCGCCGTGGATGTCCACCGCCGCATCGGAGGCCAGAAAGCACACCAGGTTGGCGATGCTGTCCGGGCGCACCCAAGTGCTGTGGTCCGCCTTCGGCATGTCCGCCCGATTGCGCGGCGTGTCGATCAGGCTGGGCAGCACGGCGTTGACGTTCACGCCCTGACGCCGCACTTCCGCCGCCGCCGCCTCCGTCAAGCGCATCACCACGGCCTTGGCGGCCGTGTAGGCACCCATGGCTGGCAAGCCCTGCAAGGCCCCTAGAGCGCCGACGTTGACGACGCTGCCCCGCCCCCGCGCCACCAAGGGCGGCAGCGTGGCCCGCAGCATGTTGCGCAGCGTGGTGACGTTGATGTCGAACATGGCGTCCCAATGGCCGTCCGTGATCTCATGCACCTTCGGCCCCATGTCGAAGCCGCCGGCGATGTTGCAGACCACATCGAAGTCGCCAATGGACGCCACGGCTTGCTCCACCGCAGCCGCATCGGTGAGGTCCACCCGCAGGCGTTCGCCCGGACCCTCGGCGAAGCCCGCCACTACGTCAAGCAAGATGGTTCTTGCGCCCTGCTCCGCGCATTTCTTCGCAACAGCGCTGCCCAAGGCCCCGGCGGCGCCGGTCACCAAGGCGATTTTGCCAGTGAGGTTCATAGCCTTGCCGCTAACCCTGAAAGGGGCATGATAACCCACCAAAGCAGGCGCCGAGCATCGGTTGGGGCAAGAGCCTTGCAGAGCGGCTGCTCTTGCACGACAATGCCATGCAGCTTCATTCCAGCAGGGCGACCGCCATGCCACACAGCCAGCTCGTCCAGGCGCACGTCAACAGGGAGGTCAAGGAGGAGGCCGCAGTGGTCCTGGCCGCAATGGGCCTGACCGTCTCCGACGCGGTTCGCCTCCTGCTCACCCGGGTTGCGCATGAAAAGGCGCTACCCTTCGCTCCGCTCGTTCCCAACGCCGCCACCATCGCGGCCATGAAGGAGGCACGAACCGGCAATCTCCCGCAGTTCGAGGACGTCCAAGGCCTGTTCGACGACCTGCATGCGGACGATTGAGCGGACACATCGGTTCAAGCGCGATTACAGACGTGAATCCCGCGGCCACCGCCGAGCCGACCTCGACAAACGTCTGGCGGCGAGCGGCTATCCGGGCGTGAACGTCAACGCGCTCCTGCCCAGAGGCCCCAGCAGCTTCGAGCCGCTAAGCAACCAAGCGCATATGACCGGCCTCCCGGTGGAGGTGGAGGCTCTCGCATGAGTGCTGGGCGTAGCTGCGTCCAGCCGGCGCAAGTTTGATGCGGCTGCACTGCGAGGGCAGCGCAAGCAGCTACAATGACACTCGCAAAAAAACTGTTGATAACTGTATTCAAAGCCAGTATTTTTCACATCAGGGGCGGGCGTTAAACCCGTCAAAGAACTGACGCATTCGGAGGCTTTGCGATGTCCGACAGCCTTTTGGCGCCAATTCCGGGGGAAGAGGCCAAGGCCGGTGGAGTCCGCCGCTTGGTTGGCAACGCCAGCCGCCGTCGCCGCAAGATGATTGCCTTCGGGTGGTACGGCGGCAAGTACATCCACTTAGGCTTCATCTTGCCCCACCTGCCCAGCGACGCTGAACACTTCTGCGATGTCTATGGCGGCTCCGCGGCGGTTCTCATTAACCGCCCGCCAGCAAAAGTGGAGACCTACAACGATCTGGATTCCGAGTTGGTCAACTTCTTTTCGGTGCTGCGCAGCCAACAAGACGATCTCGTCCGCCAGATTGGGTTAACGCCGTTTTCGCGGGAGGAACTGGTCAGGGCCTGCCAACCAGAACCCGATCTGTCGCCCTTGGAACGAGCAAGAAGGTTCTACATTCGCGCTCGCCAGACTCGTACGGGGTTGGCGCAAAGCAGCAGCGAAGGACGCTGGGCGCACTGCGTCCTGACATCCCGGGCGGGCATGGCTGGTGCCGTGTCCCGCTGGCTGGGCGCGGTCGAAGGGCTGCCTGAAATCGCGCAACGCCTACAGCGCGTGCAGATTGAGAATGCGCCGGCGCTGGAGGTCATCAAGCGTTACGACAAGGCCCAAACCCTGTTCTATCTCGACCCTCCCTATGTCCATAGCAGCCGGGGGGACGCTGCCGCCTACGGGCATGAAATGACGGACAAGGATCACTGCGAATTGGCCTCGCTGCTGCACCGCATCGAAGGGCGCGCCGTGCTTTCCGGTTATCGCTCACCCCTGTACGATCACCTGTTCGCCGATTGGCACCGTGTTGACGCCGACGAGAAACTGTGCAACTCCTCAAAGGGCAAAAGACAGGAGTCGCTGTGGATGAACTTTGCGCCGTCCAAGGGCGTTGGCAATGCCAATACCTGATCGAGAGCGGGCGAAGCAGCTATTGGAGCGCCACTGGGGCGAGGTTGTTGCTGGTGAAGCCGCGCAAGAATTGGTTGCCGCTGTAGATGACGGCATCCGCCGCTGCATTTGGGAGTTGATGTCCTCTGAAGCCGTCACGTTCACCTACAGCCTGCCGACGCAGTTGCTCGGCAAGCTGACTGACTCTAGACTTGATGCTCTGTGCCTGCAGCGAGGCGAAAACGGCGACGACGCCAAATGGGATCCCAGGGGGTTCGCCAGCAGTGTTATCGTCCCTTGGGTTCGAGACAACGACGACGTATTGGGCCGCAGTTCCGACCCGTACGTCAGCAATCCGTTGAGGCAGCCACGCGTACTGCCAAGTCCCCCAGGCGTCAGGCCAAACACACTGCCCCAGTGGAGGTCGCTGCATAGAGTTCTCAACGAAGTTCAGGTGCGCAATGATTCAGACTACACGCTTGCGGTATTCCGCACCGTGCTGCTTGCCGTTTCTAGAAAACTGCAGAACCAGAAGTTCGGCTATCCCGCGCTCCCTAGGGTAAGTGTTGAGCAGGCACTTTATCTTGCTGATGGCATCCTGTCTAAGTCCCGTGAAGGAGAGCATGCGATGTCCCTGGCTGCCGCTTTGTTTACGGTGGTTGGCCGCCAGTTTGGGCTGTGGGCCGAAGTCCTTCGAGCAGAGTCAACCGCCTCCGACCGAGCCACGGGAATGGTCGGCGACCTGGAGTGCCAGCAAGATGGCAGGCTCGTTTACGCCGTGGAGGTCAAGGAGCAAAAGATCACTCTCGCGGATGTGCGCTCGTTCGAGGACAAACTTAACCGCAGTGAGTTGAGGGAAGCGCTTATCAACGCTCCCGGCGTAAGTCCGTCGGATATCGAGCAGATTGATCAGCACATCCGGTTGATGTGGCGCCGAGGCGTCAACCTCCACCGCCTCTCGATCATGGATCTTCTGCGAGTGACCATGAGCCTCTGCGGGGAGCAAGGCCGGGTTAGCTTTGTTGAAGAAGTTGGTGTGCAACTGGACGCCCATGCACGGCTATCCGGCAGAATTGCTTGGAAGAAGTTGCTAATAGGCATCCTAGAGGGCGACGAATCCTAGTCCTGTCAACTGATGCCGTCTCGCTCGTGCCCAGACCGAAGAGAAGGCAGCCGGCTACCAGCAATTAGGCTGTCCCCATAGCCGTTTTGAACCCAGAGTACTTGGGTTGGTCGATGGCCACTTGATTGACGACGGTGTTGCGCAGGTGTTCGGGTAGGCCGGGATGGTTTAGGGGAATTGACCCGTTGCGCAGGCCTTGGGTCAAGCGCCAGCGCAGCCCATCAAGGTCTGCATTCCCGCCCAACAACGCCTGCAGGCGTTGGTGCTCGGCCGTGCGGTGGGCCGGGCCGCTGGCTAGGTCGCGCAGCACGATGTCGAGGGAGTTGCCGGCCACTCGGGCCAGGAAGCTGGTGCGGCCTTGGGTCTCGTTCATGACTTCGCCGCGCAGATAGTCGCGCACACTGATTAGGAGTTCATCCAAGCGCGGCATGTCTGCGGAGCCACTGAGGTCTGCGCCCTCAACCAGTTTGACCGGGCCGGGAATCAGCAGGTTCACCAAATCCACTTGGCATTCGGAGGTGCGCCGGCCGATGGCCGGGCGCTCCACGCTGGCATCCGGGCCGCTGCGGTAGTGCTCCGCCATGCTGAGGCAGCCGATGGCCCACCAGAAGGAGCCGAACGCCTCCCAGAACTTCACCTGCTCCGGGTCCACTTTGACGCCGCACTCCGCTTCGTAGCCGGCGAACAAATCCTCGTAGTGGCCGAAGCCGCCCACCGGCAGGTCGGTTCTGCCGAACCGCCAGGAGTTGGTGCAGATCCAGCCGAGGTCGCGCATGGGGTCGCCGATGTGGGCGCCCTCCCAGTCGAGCACGGCGATGACGCCATCGGCGTTGACCATGAGGTTGCCGTTGCGGAAGTCGTTATGCACCAGCTTCAGGTCAGGAGCGTCGGGCAAGTGGTCCAAGAGCCAGCGCCCAGCGTAGTCGATCATCGGCTGCGGCGTGGGAAACTGCCGGTAGCGTTCCCAAGTATGCCCAATGAACTCCGCTGGCGTGGTGGTTTCAAGGACCCGGTCCAGCCCCGCCGTCCGCACGTCGATGCTGTGGATGCGGGCGAGAATCCTCCCGCATTCGAAGGCGAGCTTGGGCCGCGCCGCGGCCAGTTCCGGCAGCCGGACGATGCGGGCGCCCAGGGTTTCGCCGTCCAGCCACTCCATCAGGAAGCCCTCGCCCAAGCCGTCCGCATCCTCCAGCACATGGAAGACCTCCGGCTCCGGCACCCCGGCGGCTAGGGCCGCCCGCATCAACTGCGCCTCCGCCGGCAGACCAGGGGCGTTGACGGCGGTGTCGTTCCGCTTCAGCCCGCCGGCGGAGCGGCGCAACGCCAAGGGCCGCTTTTCGTCGCCCATCCGAGCGTAGATACGATAGGTCTCTTGGCTGGCGCCGCCAGATAGGCGCTCCACAGAGGCAAGTCCGTCACAGCCGGGCAGCCGAGCAGCAAGGACTGCATTCAGCTTGGCTTTGAAGTCGGCATCCAACATGACCTTGCGCCTAGCGGATTGAAACCCCTAGGCGGCGCCTTGCTGCTGAAGCCTGCCCCGCCCGGAACCCGGTTTCAGTGCTACCCCCACCAAGAATCCATAACGGGACGAAGCGTTTGAACCGATCTTGGTTTCTCATAAATGGGTGGGCGTCAAACCATGCGCCGGACTACCCCTCACGCACACCCTTGGGCGCCCGCTGCTTCATGTAGCCAAACATGTAGCCGGCCACACGGCGCATTTGGATTTCCTCCGCGCCTTCGGTGATGCGGTAGCGGCGGTGGTGGCGGTAGATGTGCTCGAAGGGCTTGTGCCGGGAGTAGCCGAGGCCGCCATGCACCTGCATGGCCCGGTCCGCGGCTTCGCAGCACAGCCGGTTGGACCAGTAGTTGCACATGGACACCTTGTCGGACTGCGAGAAGGCGCCCTGCCTGTCCATCAACCAAGCGGTCTTGTGGATCAGCGCCCGCAGCATCTCGCACTGGGTTTGCAGCTCCACCAAGGGGAACTGAATGCCTTGGTTGGTGGCCAGCGCCTTGCCGAAGGGCTTGCGCTCCTTGGCGTAGCGGACCGACTCGTTGATGCAGAACTGCGCCGCCCCTAGGCTGGAGGCGGCCTGGCGGATGCGGTTCTCGTTGAAGAAGTGCTGCACGATCTGCAGGCCGCGCCCTGCGCCGCCGAAGATGGCGCCGTGCGGCACCCGCACGTTGGTCAGGGAGATGCGGCCATGATCCGTGGGCATGTTGAAGGTCCAGAGCATCTCCTCGATCTTGAAGCCCTCGGAGTCCGTAGGGGTCAGAAAGGCGGTGATGCCCTCCCCGTCCCCGGCCTTGCCGCTGGTGCGGGCCATGATCATGTCGTACTTGGCCCGGTGGATGCCGGTGTTCCAGGTCTTGGCGCCGTTGATGACCCATTCGTCGCCATCCCGATGGGCGTTGGTCTCCATGTGGGTGGCGTCGGAGCCGTGCTCCGGTTCGGTGATGCCGAAGGCGAAGCCGCGCCGCCCCTCGGCCAAGTCGTCGATCCACTCGGCCTTCTGCTGCTCGGTGCCGTATTGGATCATCAGCAAGAGACCCACGTTGTTGCCGACGATGGAGTGCTCGGTTTGCAGGTCGTTGTGCAGGCCCAAGCCTTTGACGGCCAGATGCTCGCGGATGATGGCCATGCCCAGGTTGCTGCCGTCCCGCCCGCCGTATTCCTTGGGGGAGGCGTAGCGGTAATGTCCGGCGGCATCGGCCCGACGACGCGCCTCCATCATCAGGGCTTCCCATGTTTCGTTGGGCAGGCCGCCTCGCTCCCAGTCGGTGCGGGCGTCCTCGCGCCGATGGTCGAAGAAGCGGATGTTGTCGTCCTGCCGCTCCAAGGGCTTGATCTCCAGTTCGATGAAGTCGTCAAGCGCCTTGAGGTAGCTGGCCAACTCCGCCGGAATTTCAAAGTCCATTCGATCCCTACCAGTTGCAATGACGTCGGTGCGCGGTCAGCCGGCGGCGGCTAGGGCCTCGCTGATCGACCAAGCGTTGCCCTTGGCTGCCGCACCCTAGCGCGGGCACACGCTTGGTCATTGGTGCGCTAACCCGGCGGCTGAAGCAAACCAGCCGCGATCTGGCCAGCCAGATCGATCAAGGGCGCCGGATAGACGCCAAGCGCCAGAACAGTCACGAGCAGCACCGTCAGAACCGCCGCGCCAAGGCCCGTGGCGGGAGGCGCTTCGCCCTCCTCTTGACGCAAGGTCATGGCGAACACGATCTTCAGATAGTAGTAGATGGCGATGGCGCTGCCCAGGATCAGCGCCCAGACCAGGCTCCAAAGGGTGCCCTGCACACCGGCGGCGAACAGGTAGAACTTGGCGATGAAGCCGGCGGTCAAGGGAATGCCGGCCAAGGAAAGCAGCGCCACCGTCAGCGCCGCCGCCAACAGCGGGCGGCGCCAATACAGCCCGGCGTACTCCTGAATGTCATCCCGCTCCCCGGCGGCGGAACTGGTCTCGCTGACCACGGCGAAGGCGGTCAAGGTCATGGCCAAATAGCCGGCCACGAACACTAAGGCGGTCTCCACGGCCATGGCTTGGTCGCGCAGCATGGGCAGCACCAGCAGGGCGATCAGCAGGTAGCCCATGTGGGCGATGGATGAGTAGGCCAGCAGCCGCTTGATGCTTTCCTGCAGCAGCGCAAGCACGTTGCCGACCACCATCGACAGCACCGCCATGACGGCGATGAAGGTGAAGGCCACGCCGCTGGACAGCAGATCCGCCTGCAGGGCGAAGCGCAGCAGCACGGCGAACACCGCCGCCTTGCCCACCGTGGCCAAATAGCCCGTCACCGGTGCCGGTGCGCCCTGATAGACGTCCGGGGTCCACATATGGAAAGGAATCAAGGACAGCTTGAAGGCCATCCCTGCCAGGAACATGACCAACCCGGCCGCCAACCAAACGTCGGGGCGGTCGCCGCTGGCCGCGTAGGCGCCGATCTCGGCGAATCCCAAGCCGCCGGTGGCGTGGTAGATGAGCGCCATGCCGAACAGCATGGTGGTGGCACCGACCCCAGAGAGCACCAGATACTTCAAGGCTCCCTCCAAAGGCGGATGGCCTTCTTCCGGGTAGGCGATCAAGACGTATAGCGAAATGGACAGAATTTCCAAGCCCAACAGCAAAGAGGCGAAATGCTGGGCGCTGGCCAAGGTCATGGCCCCAAGGGTGGCCAGCAGCAGCAGGATGTAAAACTCCTCCGGGGGGCCGGCCCGCCCTTGCAGGTAGCGGGGCGCCAGCATGGCCGTCACCGCACCCACGATGAGGAACAGGCCGTTGAAGAAGGCCGCGTAGGAATCGAGCAGCAGCAGTGGCGTCACCGCCCTGGCACCGGCCGACAGTCCCCAGGGCAGAGCGGCCAAGGCCGCCACCAAGGACAGCAGGGTCAGCACGGCGGTCAGCCGATGATCGCGGCGGAAGGAGACCACCAGCAGAATCACCAGCAGCGCCCCAGTCAGGGTCAGGTGCGGCGCCAGGGCTTGGAAGTCCAAGGCCGTCATGGGGCGACACCCAATCCGGCCACCACCGGGGCGCACAAGTCGAGCAGGGTGTTCGGATAGACTCCCAGCCAGACCAGCGCCACCATCATCAGCACCATGACGCTCAGCTCGCGGAAGCCGAAGTCCGCCATCCGTGCGGCGGCTTGGCCCTCCGCGCCTTCCGGCAGCGCCCCTTGGAAGGAGCGCTGCATCAGCGAAAGGGCGTAAACCGCCGCAACGATGATGCCGACGGCAGCGGCGATGGCCAAAACCGCATCCACCTGGAAAGCGCCCAGCAACACCATGAATTCGCCGACGAAGTTGCCCAATCCCGGCATCCCAAGGGACGCGACGACGAAGAACAGCGCCACCGCCCCCATGCGCGGCGCCCGCTGCCAAAGGCCGCCCATGCGCCCCATTTCCCGGGTGTGCAGCCGCTGCTGCAGGGCGCCGGCCATCATGAACAGGGCTGCCGTGGAGAAGCCGTGCGCCACCATCTGCACGATGGCCCCCTGCACCGCCACGCTGTTCCAGGCGAAGGCGCCGAGTAGCACAAAACCCATGTGGCTGATGCTGCTGTAGGCCACCAAGCGCTTGAAGTCGCTTTGGCTGTAAGCCAAGTAGCCGCCGTAGATGACGCTGACGGCACCGAGCAGCATGGCCGGCCAGCGGAAGTCCAAGGCCGCTTCGGGGAACAGAGGCACCACGAAGCGCAGCAGGCCGTAGGCGCCCGTCTTCAGCAGGATGCCGGCCAGAATGACGCTGCCGGCGGTGGGCGCTTGGGTGTGGGCGTCGGGCAGCCAAGTGTGGAAGGGAACCCCAGGCAGCTTGACCACGAAGGCGACGAAGAAGCCCAGCATCAGGTAGAAGGCGATGGATGGGTCCAAGTCCGCACCCAACAGGTCAGCGTAGGCGAACGTGATGTCGCCGCTGCTGGCGTAGTGCAGATACACCAAGGTGAGGATGGCGAACAGCAGCAGCAAGCCGCTGATCTGGGTGAACAGGAAGAACTTCATCGCCGCATAGGCCCGGTCCTCATGGCCCCAGATGGCGATGAGGAAGTACATGGGCACCAGCATCACTTCCCAGAACACGAAGAACAGGAACAGGTCCAAGGCGGTGAACACCCCCACCACCCCGGCCAGGGTCCACAGCAGGTTGCACTGGAAGAAGCCCGGACTCTTTTCGATTTCCGACCAGGACGACACCACCGCCACCAAGCCGAGGAACAGGGTCAGGGCCACCAAGGCGAAGCTGAGGCCGTCCATGACCAGCAGGACGTTGATGCCGAATCTCGGTATCCAAGGCAGAGTTTCCGATGTGCCGACGGGAATGGCGAGCAGATAAAGCCCGGCGACGGCAAGCACAGCCAAGGACGCCCAGCGTGGCGCGTTCGGATGCAGGCGCTGGGAAAACGCGGCCAGCAGCCCGCCGCCCAGCAAAACGCCGATGAGCCCGAGCAACATCACAGCGACGGCGCCAGCAGGACGATCAGCAAGGCCAAGGCCAACCCCAAGGCCATGCTGGCAGCGTACCAGCGCAGCGCCCCAGTCTGGCTATGCACCGCCACGGCGTTCAGGCGGCGGGCGACCTCCACGATCAGCCGGTAAATCAGGTCCACCAAGTCGCTCTTGTTGACCCGCGCCACGAACAGGAAAGGACGCACGAACAGGCGGTCGTAGAAGGTGTCAAAGCCCCAGCCGCCGGCCCAGAAGCGAGCCATGCCCTGCCCGAATCCGGAGTTGACCAAGCCGTCAAAGGATAGCTGCTTGCCGCCGAAGATCAGGTAGCCGGCCAGCAAACCCAGGACGGGAACCAGCATGGTCACCCATACCAAGGCCCCTTCGTGGTGGGCGGCGTCCACGCCGCCGTCCGGCAGCACTGAGGCGACGGGCGCCAAACCGAACCAGCCGCCGCCGACGGACAGCGCCGCCAAGACCGCCAAGGGCAGCCACAGGTTGACGCCCTTGCGCTCGTGGGGTTCCGTGTTCAGCTTGCCGAAGAAGGCGATGAAGATCATCCGCGCCGTGTAGAGGGAGGTCATGAAGGCCGCCAAGGACGCGCAGGCCCAAAACCAAGGGCCGAGGGCGCCGTAGTCGTAGCTG
This sequence comes from uncultured Pseudomonadales bacterium, assembly GCA_958296025.1. Lineage (GTDB taxonomy): Bacteria > Pseudomonadota > Gammaproteobacteria > Pseudomonadales > Azotimanducaceae > Azophilus. The sequence continues at coordinate 1,851,349 of OY282430.1, read as the reverse complement.
GCCAGCAGGATGATGTCCTTGCTGTAGTAGCCGGAGGTCAGCGGCAGGGCCGCCAGCGCCGCCGAGCCGACCACCATGCACCAGAACGGCACCGGCAGCCGCCGCCACAGGCCGCCCATCTTGAAGATGTCCTGCTCATGGTGCAGGGCCAGGATCACCGATCCGGCGGAGAGGAACAGCAGGGCCTTGAAGAAGGCGTGGGTCATCAGGTGGAAGATGGCCGCCGACCAGGCGCCGACGCCCAAGGCGAAAAACATGTAGCCGATCTGGCTCATGGTGGAATAGGCCAGGATGCGCTTGATGTCCCTTTGGTTCAGCGCCGTGAAGGAGGCGATGAACAGGGTGGCGAGGCCCACCACAGCCACAGCCAGCTGGGCATCCGGGGACAGCAGGAACAGCTCATGAGTGCGGGCGATGAGGTAAACCCCGGCCGTCACCATGGTGGCGGCGTGGATGAGGGCGCTCACCGGCGTGGGGCCGGCCATGGCGTCCGGCAGCCAGGTTTGCAGCGGCGTCTGGGCGGATTTGCCCACCGCGCCGCCTAGCAGCAGCAAGGCGATGATCGTGCAGAGGGCGGCGCCATCCGGCCAAACCGCCTTGGCGGCTTCCATCGCCCCCTGAATTTCCAAGGTGCCGAACTCCCGAAACAGCAGGAACAGGCCGATGGCCATGAAGGTGTCGCCCACCCGAGTGACCACGAACGCCTTGCGGGCGGCGTAGCCGTTCTCCGGGTCCTTGTGGTGGAAGCCGATCAGGAGGTAGCTGCACAGCCCCACCCCCTCCCAACCGAGGAACAGGGTGAGCAGGTTGTCGCCAAGCACCAGCATGAGCATGGCGAATACGAACAGGTTCATGTAGGCGAAGAAGCGGCTGTAGCCCTCCTCCCCGGCCATGTAGCCCGTGGCGTAAACATGGATCAGAAAGCCGACGCCGGTGATGACGCCCACCATCACCAAGGAAAGGCCGTCCAGATACAGGCGAAAGGCTACTTCAAGGCCGCCAGCGCCGATCCAAGTCCATAGATGCAGGCTTTCGGGAACGCCGCCGCCATTCAGGAAATCCCGCCCCGCCGCCGCTGCCGCCAAGGCCGACAGGCCCACGGAGCCGGCGCCGATACAAGCCACCAGCCGGTCCGGTAACCGTCCTTCGCTGACGAACAGCAGCAAAAAGCCCGCCAACGGCAGGGCCGGAACCAGCCAAAGCCACTCCATCGCCGGCTATCCCGAAAGCTCGCTGGCGGCGTCGATGTCCAGGTGGTCGAAGCGACGCGCCAGCTGCAGCACCAGCCCCAGGCCCACCGCCACCTCGGCGGCGGCCAGCGACAGCACCAGCATGAACATGATCTGCCCGTCGGCCTCGGCCCAGCGGGCGCCGGCGGCGACGAAGGCGAGACCGCAGGCGTTCATCATGATCTCCAGGGACATCAGCAGAAAGATGATGTTGCGCCGCACCAGCACCCCGGCGAGGCCGATGGCGAACAGGGCGCCGGCCAGGATGAGCACATGCTCAATGGGCACGTTGACGGCGGTCACTCGATCTCCTCCCGCCGCGCCCGCATGTAGCGGCGGCCGAGATGAAAAGCACCGACCAGACCGGCCAGCAGCAGCAGGGAGGCCAGCTCCACCGCCAAAAGATAGGGGCCGAACAGCTCGATGCCCACCGCCTTGGGCGGCACTGGCGTTCCAGAAGTGGCGGCGTCGGAGCCGGCGATGAGGGCGATCATCTCCAGCAGCAGCACTGCGCTCAAAACGCCGGGACCGATCCACATTTTGGGCGGCAGCCAACGACGCTCCTGCTCTTCGGCGCTGCGGCCCAAGTTCAGCATCATCACCACGAACAGGAAGAACACCACGATGGCGCCAGCGTAGATCACCACCTCCAGGGCGGCGGCGAAGGCGGCGCCGAGCAGGTAGAAGACAACCGCCACCGCCAACAGGGAAATGATCAGATAGATCAGCGCATGGGAGGCGTTGGTGCGGGTGACGGCCAGGCCCGTGGCCGCCAGCGCCACCAGCGCCGCCAGATAGAACAGGACGATCTCCAGGCTCACGGCAGCAGATCCCGCACATCAAGGGGCGGACGCTCGTTCTGCGCCTCTCCCTTGTCCTTGCCGGCGATGGTCTTGCCAGCCACCTGCCAGAAGGAATAGTCCGGGTACTTGCCCACGCCGTCGATCAACAGGTGCTCCTTCTCATAGACCATGTTGTCGCGGTTGAACTCGCAGAGCTCGAAGTCCGGCGTCAGCTGGATGGCGTAGGTGGGGCAGGCCTCCTCGCACATGCCGCACATGATGCAGCGGGAGAAGTTGATGCGGAAGAATTCGGGATACCAGCGCCCGTCCTCCCCCTGAGTCTTCTGCAGGGCGATGCAGTCCACCGGGCAGGCCACCGCACAGAGGTTGCAGGCCACGCAGCGCTCCTCCCCGTCCGGGTCCCGGGTCAGCACGATGCGGCCCCGGTAGCGGGGGGCTAGGTATGGCATCTCCTCCGGGTACTGCACCGTCTCGTTGCGCGAGAAGGTGTGCTGCAACACCGTCCACAGGGTTCGCAAATGGCTCCACATGGCTTAGGCACCCGTCCGCAGCAGGGCGATGGCGCCGGTGGCCAGCAGGTTGACCAAGGTGATCGGCAGCAGAATCTTCCAGCCCAAGGACATCAGTTGATCGTAACGCGGCCTGGGGATGGCCGCCCGCAGCAGGATGAAGCCGCACACGAAGAAAGCGGTCTTCAACGAAAACCAGACGATGGGCGGCAGGAAGCCCGGCCCCAGCCAACCGCCGAAAAACAGGATGACGACCATGGCCGAGGTGAGAATGACGCCCAGGTACTCCCCCACCATGATGAGGCCGAACTTCATGGAGGAGTATTCGGTGTGGAAGCCGGCCGCCAGCTCATGCTCCGCCTCCGGCAGGTCAAAGGGCAGGCGGTGGGTCTCCGCCAAGCCGGCGATGAGGAAAACGATGAAGCCCAGCGCTTGGGGAAACACGAACCACACATCCTCTTGAGCGCGGACGATGTCGCTGAGGTTGAAGGAGCCGGACAGCAGCACCACGCCCATCAGGGAAAGGCCCATGAACACCTCGTAAGTGACCATCTGCGCCCCGCTGCGCAGGCCACCGATGAGCGCGTATTTGTTGTTGCTGGCCAACCCGCCGAGCAGCACCCCATAGACGGCAACGGAGGTCATGGCCAGGAAGAACAACACGCCGATGTTCAGGTCGCCGACCACCAAGCCGGGGCCGAAGGGCACTACGGCGAAGGCCATCAGCATGCCGCCGGCGATGGCGCAGGGCGCCAGGGTGAACACCACCCGGTCCGAGAACGGCGGCACCCAATCGTGCTTGGTGAGCAGTTTCACCACGTCCGCGACGATTTGCAGCAGGCCGAAGGGACCCACCCGGTTCGGCCCCAAGCGGTCTTGCCAGAAACCGAGCAGGCGCCGCTCCCACCAGATCAACAGGGCCGCGCTGGCCAGGGCACCGCCGAGCACTGGTGCGATCATGATGAAGGCGAGATCGAGTTCCATCGCTATGCCCCCGTCGAATCCGTCATGGCGCGATGCAGGACCGATGCCGAAGAAAATGGGCGGCGCCGGCGCTTCTCCACCACGCAAGCCGCAAACGGCACAGGGCATGGTGAGTGCACATTTCCGCCATTAAGACGAGCTCCGGGCGATCAGTGCCGGCGGCACAGGACGGGGTTTGAAGCCCGGATCCGGTTCGATGGCGACCAAGGCGCCCAATAGGACTTTTGGGCCGTCCAGCAGGCCCAAGGTCACTCCAGCGCAGCCGCCGGCCATGGCCGGCTCAAGGCGCACCGCCAAGGAACCTGCGCCCTCCACCCGGGCACCCTGCCCCGCTTGCAAACCCAGGGCAGCGGCGTCATCCGGGTGCAGCAAAACCTCGGCGCCGCCACTGCGCTCGGCGACCGGCGGCGAATGGGCGGAAAGCTCTTCGGAACCGAATATGGGATGCAGGGGCGTCAGGCGCAAGCCGTCGTTCGACTTGGCGGCTAGTTTGGGCGGATCACTGAATCGGCCGGCGAGGTCTTCAGCGGTGGCCTTGCCATTGGGTCGAAGCAGCCGCACGCCACCATCGCCGCCTTGCAGCGGCCCGCCGACTTCCTGCTGAAACTTGAACACCGACTGATTGGAGTTCCAGCCCGGCGACCAGACGTAGGGGAGCAGGGTACCGGGCTGGGCGCCGTTGAGCCCTTCCATGGAGTAGGCGAAGGGCGTTTGCGCATCCACCGGAGCTTTCGGCTCATGCACGCTCAGGTCCGCATGCTCGGCGGTGCGCCCGCTGGCCCGATGGGTCATGCGCGGAATGCGCTGCTGGGCGCTGGTGCGGTAGCCGGCCTTGGGCGCCGCCGCAGACAGGCCGGCCAAGACCGCATCGGACGCTGCGCAGGCTTCGGCCACTTTGTCGATATGATCGAAGCGGAGGTCATTGCGGCCGGCGGCTTGGGCGGCGGCGGCCAGCCAGCGCCAAGCGGGGCGGATATCGCCTTGGGGTTCAAACACTTGGTAGAACCGTTGGGCACGGCCTTCATAGTTGACGAAGGCGCCAGTGCTCTCCGCGAAACTGGCCGCCGGCAGCACCAAGGTGGCCGCTTCCGCCGTGGCCGTCTCCAACACGTCCAGCACCACGAGATCCTTGGCGGCGGACAAGGCCGCCTGCACCTGTGCCGAGGGCAGGCGGCGATGGAGATCGTTCTCCAACACGATGGCGGCGCCGGCCGAGCCTTCAGCAAGGCGCTCCAGGGCGTCCTCCAGGGCTAACTCCGCCCCCAACAGGGCGACGCCCATGCTGTTGGCCTCCCGCCCGGCGATCAGGAGCGCTGCATCCTTGCCCTGCTTGGCCAACGCCCAAGCGACATTGGCGGCGGCCCTGAGCACATCCGCGCTGCCCCCGGCGGTGCCGGTCACCACCAAGGGCCTCTCGGCTTGCGCCAAGGCCTGAATCGCGCCGGCGATGAATGCGTCCGCCCGACGCTGATTCTCTTGTGCGCCGGACCCATCCCCGCCATCGTCCGTCGCAACCTGATCGGTTGGCGCCCTCGGCAAAGCAGCGTTTGCAGCGTTGCGGCCACCTGGCGCAAACGAGCTCTCAATGCCGTGGGCTATGTCGAAACCGACGCCGGCAATGGTTTCCGGGTTGACGTGCAAACTGCTGGTGGCCAAATCATCCAAGCGGGTTGGCGCCGGCGTAGCGGTGAAGAAGGGGTTGTGCGCCTGTTGCGCATGGCCGCGCACCCCGGCCTCCTGCCACAGAGGTATGCCCGCCTCCGCCGCCATCTCCAAGGACAGATTGCGGACGCTTTGGCGCAGGGCCAAGGCGATGCGCGGCGCGGTGTTGGGAATGTCCTCGCCGAGGAGCAGCACCGCATCGGCGGACTCCACCTCCGCCACCGTGGGCAACCGTGCGCCGCCGGCCTTGATGATGGCGAGGGCGAGCTGGTTCAGTTCATTCTCGGCGGCGCTGAGGCCGTTGCTGAAGTTGCCGTCCCCCACCAAGCGCTTGAGGGTGAAGTTGCTCTCCATCGAAGCCCGGGGGGAGCCGATGCCGATGACCGGGCCGCGCCCAAGAATCTCCGCCAGCCGCTTGCTGGCGGCTTCGCTGTCCAAGGCTTCAAACACCCCGTCTGCGGCCCTGGCCCCGGCTTGGCGCAGGCGGGTGGGGCCGTTGACGAAGTGGCTGCCAAAACGCCCTCGGTCGCAGAGGAAGTAGCCGTTGATGTCCGGGTGGTAGCGGTTGTGGACGCGCTTGAGCGAACCGTAGCGCTCCCCCGGCAGCGTGTTGCAGCCCACGGCGCAGCCCGGGCAGATGGATGGCGCGGACTGCAAGTCCCACTTGCGGGTGTAGGTGGCGCTGAACGGCTTGTCCGTGAACACCCCGGTGGGGCAAACCTCCACCAAGTTGCCGGCGAACTCGCTTTCGAGCACCCCGTCTTCCTGGCGCCCGAAGAACATGCGGGCGCGGGCGCCGAAGGCGTCCAGGTCCTGGCCGCCGGCGTAGTCCCGGTAGTAGCGCACACAGCGATAGCAGGTGATGCAACGATTCATCTCGTGGCCGATGAAGGGGCCGAGATACTGGTTGCGGAAGGTGCGCTTGGCACCTCGGTAGCGACGGCTGACGTGGCCGGCCATCACCGTCATGTCCTGCAGGTGGCACTCGCCGCCCTCCTCGCAGACGGGGCAGTCATGGGGATGGTTCTCCATCAGCCACTCGATCACCTGCTTGCGGAAATCCGCCGCGAAGGCGCCCGGCCCTTCCCGCCCCGGCGCCCCGATGCCCACCCGCATGCCATCCCGCACGGCCATCATGCAGGCCATCTGCAGGCGCCCGCGCTCGTCCTCCTCGTTGGCGTACTGAATGACCGCGCACAGGCGGCAGGAGCCCACGGAGCCCATGGCCGGATGCCAACAGAAATACGGTAGATCAAGATGTTCGGAGAGGACGGCGTGCAGAAGGTTCTGGCCTTCCTCAAGTTCGTAGTCCTTGCCGTCTATGTTGACGCGGGCCATCTGCGTCATTCCTCCACGATCCGGTTGCCGCCCTTTGCGCTTGTTCTTGGGGCCGATGGCTCACCGCGAGCATTTGCACCCCTTCAGAGGGGCAGACACCTAAACAGGGCAAACGATGGGAAGACGGCGGTGCAACTTGTGCCGTGCCGTTCCGCGCCTAGCCCCTTTGAAGCCCGTGCCGCAACCCTAAACCCCGGCCCGCACTCCTTAGGGCCGGCACCTCTAAGGACGCACGAGCGAAAACCGCGCCACAATACAGATTGAGGCTGTAAGGGGCAAGAGCAATTCCTGGTTTTGCTGGAGTTTCAGTCCCGCAGCGACCCGGAGATGGCGCTGCGCATCCTGGAGTACACTACCCTGCTGTACCGGGAACTGCGGCGCAACAAGACCCTGGAGCTTGGCGGTTTGCTTCCGCCGACGCTGCCGGTGGTGGTGTACAGCGGCGAGCCGCCTTGGGTGGCGGCAACGAACATCCGCGAGTTGATTGCGCCGACCGGGCCGGCGCTGGCGGCCTTGCAGCCATCGCAGCGCTTCTTGGTGCTGGACGAGCGCCACACGGCGGCGGATAGTCCACACTTGGGCGAATTGACAAGGGCCGTGGTCCGCTTGGAGCAGAGCCGTTCGGAGGCGGACTTCAAGCTGGTGGTGGACGCCCTGCTGAAGCGCCTCGCCACGTCCAATGAAGGCGGGCTAAAGCGGGCGTTCGCAGATTGGATAAGGGTTTTGTCGAGCGGGCTGCAGCCGGTCGGCGAAGAACCGATGGCGAACTTGAGTTTGGAGGATCTGGCGATGACGTTGGAGGAACGGGTCAAGCAGTGGCCTCAACAGTGGTTGCGGAAAGGCCGCGAGCAAGGGTTGGAGCAGGGACTGGCGCAAGGCTTTAGTCACGAACGCGCCCTGCTGCATCGACAAGCTAGTTCGAAGTTCGATGCGGAGACGGCTGGCCAGCTAGCGGCGGCGTTGGAGGGGGTGTCAGACCCAGAGCGCCTCGCGGAAGTGGGCGAAGCCATCGTGCGCTGCGAAACGGGATCGGAGTTGCTTCGGCGCTTGGATGCCGTATAGGGCGTCACAGGCTGCAAAAAATCGAAGCTATGTTAGCCTGCCGTGCCACCCATGAGAAGATGAGCTACAAGGGCTACCCATTGCAGAGGGAAGATTGGCCTAATTGCATAGAGAACATCTATGTCAAATCTTAGCTTTCAGATCGATTGGCTGGATGCAGAGGGCGTCAAAGGCGCGGAATTGGCCGCCACATGGGCTGCCTTGCGCATTCACGCGGGCGGCTCGGTCGTCACCCAGGTCCATGACATGCGGGCGCAGACGGTCCGGGATTTTGTGTTCGTTCCGGTCTATCCACTTGCCGAATGGCTAGCGACCCATTGGTGGTTTCTAACGCATGAATTCGAAAATCCAGTCAAGGCGGCAGATCCAGCCTTCCGTCACCGACATGCGTTGGGTCCCAATCGGGAAGGCTACGCTTTCCCCAACTTAGAGGCTATATCCTCAGGCACAAGGATGCAGCTTGCTTGGTCAAGAGGTCAGCCTTCCCGGTCCAGGGTGGAATTTTTGAATCAAGGTACTGTTTGGCTGGATGTTAAAGAATTTCGAGAGCGCTGCGCCGACTTGATCGACTGCGTGATTCGGCGGCTCACCGCGCTCCACGTTAGCGACACTCTGTTGCAGGAAGAATGGACCGCAATTCAGTCCGCGGATGCGGATGAATCGCAATTTTGCGCGGCCGCGGCGGGTCTGGGCCTAGACCCCTATAGCATGGGCGAGTCGGAACGCATAAGTTTGCTGTGCTTGGCTAACGAGTTAGATGGCCCGTTATTCGAGGAAGCGATGGCTGCTCTTGATCCGCAAGCCATTAACGCAGGCGGAAAAAGCATCGCCAATGCGATGCAAGTGGCCAAATCCAACGGCCTATGCTTTCAACGTATTGAGTCCATACGCCAATCCGTTCAGGAGCGGGAACCTTCGCCGGCCCGCTCTTCATGGGACATCGGATACAGCTCGGCCCGACAAGTACGGCAGTGCTTAGACCTCGGCACCGACCCTCTAAACACGATGGAGACCTTGGGGGATGCGCTTGGCGAATCATCCGAGTTGCTCGACCGAGCAACACGGCCAGTGAACTTTACTGGGGCACGGTTGGTGGATGGCGTGGTCACCCAAGATGACGATGAAGCCCCCGCCTTCGCGTTGCGCCCCCTTCGGGAAGACAACCGCAGGTTCCATTTCTGCCGCGCTTTAGCCGAAACATTGGCGTCACCGCACATCGATAAGTTGCTCACCCGGGCGCACTCTGATCGGCAACAGCGCAATCGAGCGTTTGCAGCGGAGTTTCTTGCGCCCTCCTCTGCCCTACGGGAGCAAGTATCCGGCTCCGTGGTGGATGGCGACGATCTCGATGAACTGGCTTCACACTTCGGAGTTTCCACCCGTGTGATAGAACACCAGATTGTTAATCATCGTATTGCGGAAATTCAATCAAACACATGATTTATTCTGTTGCCCGCCTTCCTGCTCAAGTTGCTTAACGGGTCGGACACGCCTCGATGACGAAACCCAAACCATGACGGTGAAAGCCATAAGAAAACGCGGAGGGGCATACCAGCCATGAAACTGCAAACGGTCACGATTGAAGATGCCGAGTGCGCCATCGTGCCGCTCAAGGACTACGACGCCCTGCACGACGCCTTGGAGGATGCTGCGGATGCCGAAGCGCTACGCCTCAGCCGTGCCGCCACCGACCAGGAGACCATTCCCGCCATTTTGGTGGACCGGCTCTGCACTGGCGAAAATCCCGTAATTATGTGGCGCGAATACCGAGGCGTTTCCCCGGCTGCCTTAGCAGCGGCGGTGGGCATCTCCGACCATCAGCTTGCCGCCATTGAGTCCGGCAACGCCTCCTGCACCCCGGAGACCCTTCGCCGCATTGCCGATGCATTGCAAGTCACAGTGGAAGATGTAGCCCCTGTGGAAAACCCGAGTCCATTAGACTAGACTCCGTAATGCGCGACATCCTACCAAGACAATCTGAAGCCACCATTTACGGACTGAATGGAAATTCGCCGCACGAGGCTTTGCTAGCCGGCCAGAAGCTGGCGTATATCCGAGTTTAGAGGATCTAGCGATGACGTTGGAGGAACGGGTCAAGCAGTGGCCTCAACAGTGGTTGGGGAAAGGCCGCGAGCAGGGCTTGAGAGAAGGGTTGGAGCAGGGACTGGCGCGAGGCTTTAGGTACGAACGCGCCCTGTTGGTCGCATTACTATCTGGTTCTTGATTCGAAACAAAAACGGCAGCGGCCTATAGGGGAGCTGCTCCTAAACTCAACTCTAATGGAGGGAACTTTTCAAATGTCTACGCTCGCATCACATCGAGAAATAAGTGACTTTCTGCAATTCAAAGTATCACTAACAGGGCCCGACACAGAATATCTCTGCGACATATGGCGACGTATCGTTGCGCCAAAGAACATAACCCTACTTGAGTTACACGCCGTTATACAAGGAGCAATGGGATGGGAGGATCGCCATCTACACGCATTCTTCATAGAAGGGAAAAGATATTTAGTTCCTGACAAAGATTTTCCAGATGAACAGGTACTAGACGACGATTTGGATGAGAGAGATCAGCTATTAGAGCATGTGATTCAACGAATAGAAGAATTCTATTACCTATATGATTTTGGCGACGGATGGAGACATCTTATCGAGGTGGAGGACATGGTGTCTCTACCGTCCCGCGTGAAGCTTTTTGGGTGGCCGATATGCATAGACGGACAAGGCGCTTGTCCACCGGAAGATTGCGGAGGGCCCTATGGATACGCGAATCTACTAAAAGCTCTTGGAGACCCGGAACATGAAGAACATAGCAATTTACTAGGCTTCCATGGATCACGTGATCCATATGCATTCAATACCGCTCAAGCAAATTTGCTTATTGGCATGATCTGCGCCCTATATAGGGAGCGAGGGGAGATAGGGCACTACACCTCATAACCGTGTAAGTGGCTGCAACGACAACTTGAAAACAGAGTTCTGGACGGCCCATACTAGGGACCTAGCTGTCAATGCAGAGTAGCCCGTGCAGGAATTTACTATGCCGCACCTGTGACGCGGGAGTTCACAGTCAGCAACAGCCGGCCGGTCATCATCTCTCCAGCGGTAGAGGTAGTCCCACTTTTGAGATAGTACATTAGGATGTGCTCTACAGCCGAGGGGGGGGGTGAGATCGCGAAGCGACGTTGGTTCACGACGGAATTCAAAAGGAGCTGCAATTCTTTAAAGACAAATACTGTTGTGGTCCGTTGCCGCCCCCCAAACTTCAGGAGAGTTTCAAGGCGAGTTGGGGGTGGTGTGCCGATGGGTCCGGCGGATTAGGCTTGAGCAGGCCCATGAGAGGCCGTCGGTCGAACAGGTTCAACTGAAGGATGCGCAGGACTTCATAGAGGCTTCAAGAGACGCGGTTGGCAAACATAACGAAGAAGAAGGAGGTGGACGCGCATGGCGATTCAAAACTGCGTCAGTACGTCGTTGCGGAACGCGCCGATGAACGCCTCCATTTCAGGCGTGGCGCCGTCCGCACCGCCTCAATGTCCGACGTCCTTCCGTTGATGACCCGCGCGAACGCAGGGAAAAAACTGTCGTGGTCCAGGCCGACGTGCAGCCTCACTGGCCTTTCGTCGCCTGGACCTCGCCCGGGGAAACATCGAAAGGTACAGGTCGGCCGTCGTGCAGTCCAGTAAAAATAGCCTGTGCCTCAATCCGAAACCGTGCTCGGTGGCCTTGCCTCGGCAGCACCACAGCGGCCGGCTGAACAGATCCTCGCACAACTCCTGCTCCGCGTTGACCCGTGCCAGCGACGGCCTCGCCACACGCCCGATGCCCAGATGGTGAAGCCGCCCAGGCTGCGCCGCTAGGTTGGCGACAACGTGGTGCCTGGCAAGCACCTCGAATTCACATCTCGACAACAGCTTGAGCAACTGCGTGGCGATTGTGCTATGATGCACGATGATATTGTACATCCTTTGTACATATGAGTTTCGATAACTCGGATGGTTCAAAATACGGTGATCCAAGCTCACAAAGTTTGAAAGTTTGTGGAACAGCAGTGGCTGTGGTCGGATACGCCACATGTATTTTCCTCAAGGCTTCATTTCTTCTCGATGCAACGAAAACGCGGATTTTTACTTTGATTTCTTCCCCGAAATTCCGGGATCCTACTGAATATAGAGCAGTGGATTTCCGCATAAGAAAAGGCTTCGTCTTCGGTAATATTTGATCTGATGCCAAAATCTTCGTCATATTCGTATTTACATTTGGCTTCTAACTTAGCCAAGGCTCTATCCATACCAACCAGAGGAAATGTGAACAGCACTCTTCCTCGCTGATAATAGTTTAATCGTACCAGAAAGCGCTTTAGTTTCATCTGAGCGAAATTAGTTAAGATCACTCCGGCCTGCAATCCGGTTATCCAAAGTGTGCCGCCCGCTGTAGATTCGTACGCAGATACCATAAAGGATTTTCTTTTGTCGATTCTCGTTTCAAGGCGGTGCCATAGCTGGCCATTTGGTGTCTGCCCGAAGAGTGCGTCCTTGTCGCTACCACCGACGAGATTCAAGTAGTCCGTATGAATGCCAAAGTAAATGCGCAAAGGCTTCTCCTCCATTTTGTCACATCTAGCTGTCATGAACACGTTGCCAGCCATTGGAAAATCAGCGGTTCCCGGCGGCGAGATGGCATAAAAATTCTCTTCATCCGTCATGGCATCAACGATAGAAATATAACGCCACTGCCCTTCGTCAGGGAATGCCGATTTGACGGTTGCGACCAACATAGCTGCAGCCAGTATCCCAAGTGTGATTTTCATGGAATTTTTCCTTTACTATATTCGTGTGTTATCGAAATTATACGCGTTTGCAGCTCAAGCTGAGCCAGCCACTTTTGGCAACCTGATCAAGCCCAATTTTTCCCGTTTCTGTCCCATGAATTTATCGTTCTTTTGGGTGGGTTAGTTGTTTACCCTAGCGTTATACTGGCACTCCCCCGTCCGCACATGCTCCTCGAAATCCTCCCGGAAATACTTCAAGGCGCTCGATAGTGGTTCCATGGCTCCTGGCGCATGTAGGCAAAAAGTGTTCGTCACGCCGCCGATGAAGGCGGCGTTGCGGTCCAGCATTTCCAGGTCCCCCTCCCGGCCGCGGCCTTCCTCAATGTCCGTCAGCAGTTGCTCCACCCAAGGGAGGCCCTCCCGGCAGGGGGTGCAGAAGCCGCAGGATTCCTGGGCGAAGAAGTGCTCCAGGTTGCGGCACATATCGACTGGGCAGATGGAGTCGTCCATGAGGATCATGGTGCCGGTGCCCATGCGGCTGCCGGCTGCCTGAATGGTGCCGTAGTCCATGGCGAGGTCGAAGTGCTGCTCCACCAGGAAGTCCGTGGAGGCGCCGCCGGGCAGCAGGCCGCGCAGCTGGTAGCCTTCCTGCATGCCGCCGGCGTGCTGGTCGATGATCTCGCGGATGGAGGTGCCGATGGGCAACTCCCACAGGCCAGGTTTGTTGACCCTGCCCGAAACGCCGTAGAGCTTGGTGCCGGCGTCCTCGCCCCGGCCGAGCTCTTGATACCACTCGGCACCGTTGCGCAGGATGGCGGGGACGTTGCAGAACGTCTCCACGTTGTTGACGATGGTGGGCCGCCCCCAGGCGCCGCTGGCCGGGGGAAACGGCGGCTTGGTGCGGGGCTGGCCGCGCTTGCCCTCCAAAGCGTTCAGCAGGGCGGTTTCCTCGCCGCAGATGTAGCGCCCGGCGCTGCGGTGGATGCGCAGGTCAAACTTAAAGCCGCCGCCAAACAGGTTTTCACCTAGATAGCCCTTGGCGTAGGCTTCGTCAATGGCGGCCTGCAAGCGGCGATATGGCAGATGGTACTCGCCGCGCAGGAAGACGTAGCCCTGCTCGGCGCCGATGGCCCAAGCGCCGATGATCATGCCCTCCACCAGCAGGTGCGGGTTGTACTCCAGCAGGTAGCGGTCCTTGAAGGTGCCCGGCTCCATTTCATCGCCGTTGCAGACCAAGTACTTCACGCCGCCATCGGCCTTCTCCCCCTGCGGCACGAAGCTCCACTTCAGGCCGGTGGGAAAGCCGGCCCCGCCCCTGCCGCGCAGGTTGGCGTCCTTGACCAGCGCAATCACCTCGCCGGGCGTCATGGACGCCAACGCCTGGCGGGCACCGGCGTAGCCGCCGTGGGATTCGTAGGCGGACATGCCCACCGGACCGCCTACGTCATCAACCACGCCGATAAGCGGCCTTTCACTAATGGTCATTTGATCAAATACCCCGGTCGGATACTTAGTTTCGCCCGGCAGCCCGCATCCTGCACGGTCATCAGAATCCTTCGTGTCGCCACCTCACGCATACCCCCCAAAGATCTCCCCCAGACGCTCCGCCGTCACGTTCTCAATCAAGTCATCATCGATCATCATCGTCGGCGCCTTGTCGCAGGCGCCTAGGCAGACGATGGGCAACAACGTGAACCGCCCGTCCGCCGTGGTCTGGCCCAGCTGGACGCCTAGATGGTTCTCCACCTGCTTGCGCAGGCCGTCGGCCCCCATGACGTAGCAGGAGACGCTGTCGCAAACCATCACCACATGGCGGCCCACCGGCTTGCGGTAGATCAGGTTGTAGAAGGTGGCGATGCTGTCCAGGGCGGCGGTGGACATGCCCAGCAGCTGGGCGATGGCGGCCAAGCTCTCGTCGGACACCCAGCCGCGGTGCCGCTGCACGATCATCATGGCGTCGATGGCGGCGGACTGGCGGTCCGGCAGGTGGGCGCATTCCGCCTCGATTTCGCGCACTTCCGCGTCGGAGAGCATCTGCACCAATGCGGGTTCGGCCATGATCGCCCTCCCCTAGCGGTCCACGTCCGCCATGACGAAGTCGATGCTGGCGATGATGGCGATCAGGTCCGCGATCATGAAGCCCCGAGAGATCATCGGGATCATCTGCAGGTGCGGGAAGGAAGGGGTGCGGATGCGGGTGCGGTAGGACATGGTGCCGCCGTCCGAGGTCAGGTAGTAGGCGTTCAGGCCCTTGGTGGCCTCCACCATGACGCTGCATTCGGACGGCGGCAGCACCGGCCCCCAACTGACGTTCAGGAAGTGCTGGATGAGGGTCTCGATGTCCTGCATCGTCCGCTCCTTGGGCGGCGGCGTCGCTTGGGGGTGGTCCGCCTTGTAGGGGCCGGCGGGCATGTTGTCCAAGCATTGGCGGATGATGCGCAGGCTTTGGCGGATCTCCTCCACCCGCACCACGCAGCGGTCGTAGCAGTCGCCGTTGGCGGCGGTCGGCACCTCGAAGTCGAATTGCTCGTAGCCGCTGTAAGGGCGCTGCTTGCGCAGGTCCCACTCCAGCCCGGTGGCGCGCAGGCCCGGCCCGGTGACGCCCCAGTCGATGGCCTCGGCGGTGTCGTACTGGCCGATGCCGACGGTGCGCTGCTTGAGGATGCCGTTATGGGTGGCCATCTTGTCGTAGTGGTCCATGCGCGCCGGCATGTAATCGACAAAATCCCGCACCATGACATCCCAACCGTCCGGCAAGTCTTGCGTCACGCCGCCGATGCGGAACCAAGCCGGATGCATGCGCCCGCCGGTGATGGCCTCGACGATGCTGAACAGCCGCTCCCGGTCCGCGAACATGTAGAACACCGGGGACATCTGCCCCACGTCCTGAGCGAAGGTGCCGAAGAACAGCAGGTGGCTGGCGATGCGGAAAAATTCCGCCATCATCACCCGGATCACCTGCGCCCGCTCCGGCACCTGAATGCCGGCCATGCGCTCCACCGCCATGACGTAGGGCAGGTTGTTCATCACCCCGCCTAGGTAGTCCACCCGGTCCGTATAGGGGATGTAGGTGTGCCAGGACTGCCGCTCCCCCATCTTTTCCGCGCCCCGGTGGTGGTAGCCGATGTCCGGCACCGCATCGACCACCACTTCGCCATCCAACTGCAGGGCGATGCGGAACACGCCGTGAACGCTGGGATGGTTCGGCCCCAAGTTCAGGAACATGAAGTCCGTATGCTTAGCCTGCCGGGACATGCCCCATTCCTCCGGCTTGAACAGCAGGCTGCTTTGTTGGGCCTCCAGGACCTCGTCGGTCATGCAGTAGGGGTCCATCTCCGTGGCGCGGGCCGGATGGTCCTTGCGCAACGGGTGCCCCTCCCAAAGGGCCGGGGTGAGGATGCGATAGAGGTTGGGATGGCCGTCGAAGCGGACGCCGAACATGTCGTACGCCTCCCGCTCATACCAATTCGCCGCCGGCCAGACTGGGGTGAGGCTGGGCAGTTCGCAGCTGTCCTCCGCCAAGGCCACCTTGACGCGCAGGTCCCCGTGGCCGTTTAGGGACAGCAGATGGTAGAAGACCGTGAAATCGGATTCCGGCAGGCCATCGCGGTGGCTGCGGCTGCGCTCGTCCACGGCGGAGAGGTCGAACAGCATGGGGTAGTCGCCCTTCAGCCCACGCATCACCTCCAGCAAGCGCTGCCTAGGCACCCAAAGGTTGGGAATGCCGTCGGCGCTTTCCTGCACTTGGACGTCTTCGCCGAACCGCTGCCGCCAATGGCGCCCATGCGCGGGACCGCCCCCTGGAGCTTCCCGGTTAAGAGCCGTCGGAGGGCCGCCCCCCTCGGCATCCGAAGCAGCCGCCGCGGTTGCCGCTGCGGCCGCCATCAGCCTTGGTCAGCCCCGTTGCGCCCGAACCTGACGGCTGGGGAGGGTGTCTGCTCGCGCAGCAAGTCCTTGGACAGGGGCGCATGGCCGACATTGTCCGGCGTTTCCAGAACTGTCGCCCGCATTCGCTGCGGCGTGTGCTTGTCCCGCTGGCTGGGCTGGTACTTGCTGACCGAACCGTCCTCCCGCAAAAGCCAGCTGAAGGGGCGTGGGCGGCCCTTCACCGCCTCCTGCAGCAGGGTCAGCCCTTGCAGGAGGGTCTCCGGGCGGGGTGGGCAACCGGGCACATAGACATCCACCGGCAGGAACTTGTCCACGCCCTGCACCACGCTGTAGATGTCGTACATGCCGCCGGAATTGGCGCAGGAGCCCATGGAGATGACCCATTTGGGCTCCAGCAGCTGATCGTAGAGGAACTGCACCACTGGCGCCATCTTGCGAAACACGGTGCCGGCGATGACGATCAGGTCCGCCTGCCGGGGGGTGGCGCGAATGACCTCGGCGCCGAAGCGGGCCAAGTCATGGCGGGGCGTCAAGGCCGTAGCCATCTCCACATAGCAGCAGGACAGACCGAAGTTGAACGGCCACATGGAGTTGGCCCGGCCCCAAGCCACCAAGTCGTCCAGCTTCGCTGTCAGGAAGCCCTTGGCCACCTGCTCCTGATAGACCTCGTCGGGGGACTGCATGGGCGCATCGGGCGCCGTCTTGACCAGCCGCCACTGCATCTCAGGCGCCTCCGCCGGGAGTTGCGGGGGCCGGCCGCCTGGCGTAGTCCCGGCGCATTAGGCGCTGCTTAACGCCCCAATCCAAGGCGCCGCTGCGCCATTCATAAACCAAGGCGACCAGCAGGATGACGATGAACACGGCGGCCCCTGCATAGCCGCGCCAGCCCAGCTCGAAGAAGGCCACGGCCCAGCCGAAGATGAAGATGGTCTCCAGGTCGAAGATGACGAAGAACATGGCAATCAGGTAGAACTCGATGGACAGCTTGGTTTGCTCCGCCTCGCCCACCGCGATGATGCCGGACTCGAAGGGCAGGTCCGTGGCCTTGCGCCGCTTGGTGCGCGCCCCCAACAACCAAGAGCCGCCGATGGCGCCGACCAGCACCACCCCCACGAAAAAGGCGTATATCAGCAGCGGCCAGAGGTTCTCGCCGCCGCTGGCGACGCTCAGGACATCGGTTTCAGGACCCACGGATCTTCCTTGACGGAGAATGCCTCGCAACAAGGCGCGAACGATAATCGCCGACCGGCCTGTGCGCAAGGACAGCAAGGGGCGAGACGCGAATTTTCACCATTGACGGGCGGATGTCGCACAGATCTTGCAGCGTTTTCCTTGTAAGTGGGTGAATGGTTCTGGCTTATCGTCACTATTACCGCAGCCAGCCTAAGCCTGTTCTTCACTTTGGTGCGGCTGTTCGTGTCGCCGAAGGGGCCTATCGACCGCCGAAGTGCGCGGATGCAGCCGGGCGCTGAGCCCTAGGCCGCTGGCGACAGCCTCCGTGGGCAGCGCCTTGTTCAGGGTGTAGAAGTGGAGTCCCGGCGCCTTCTGTTCCAGCAGCCGCCGGCACAACGCCGTGACAACCTCCGCGCCGAAGGCGCAAAGCGCGTCGTTGTCGCCGCTCAACTCCTCCAGACGGCGGCGCATCCAGCGCGGCAATTCAGCGCCCACCTTGTCCGAAAACCTGGCCAGATTGGCATAGTTGGTGATGGGCATGACGCCGGGCACGATGGGCGCGTGGATGCCGGTGGTGGCGCAACGGTCGCGAAAGTAAAAGTAGCTGTCCGCGTTGTAGAAGTATTGGGTGATGCAGCCGTCAGCCCCGGCATCCAGCTTGCGCTTGAGATGGCGGACGTCCGCGGCGGCGGATGGCGCCTCGGGATGCACCTCGGGATAGGCGGCCACATCCAATACCGGCAACGCATCCGTATGGGCGCGAATCAGGCGCACCAGATCCTCGGCGTAGCGCACTGGGTTCGTTTCCCCGCCCGCCGGCAGCGCATCACCGCGCAACGCCACCATGCGGTCAACGCCAAGCGCTTGGTAAGCGCCGAGCAGGCGGAGAACGACGCCCTCATCGCCGCCACTCCAGGAAAGATGGGGTACGGCGTTCACCCCTGCCGAGCGCAACTGCTGCACAACGCCCAGCGTCCGCTGCCGAGTGGAGCCGTCGGCACCATAGGTCACCGAACAGAACGCTGGGCCGAAGCACTGCAACCGTTGCGCGGTGCGCAACAGGTTCGCCCGCCCCATTTCCGTTTTCGGCGGAAAGAACTCGAAACTGATCCGCGGTTTGCACATCGTCGGTTTTCAAGTACGATGGCGGCCGGGTCAAGCGCTGGCCGCCGCATGGTTTCCGAGCAAGCATGGGGGCGGGAGCGTCGTTGCGCAAATCAAATCCTTCACGCAGCAGGTGAAACATCCTCGCGACGCCAAGCGGGTTTCGGCTGCGCGGGACCTTGGTTTGATTGGGTCGCTGGGCGTATGCTTGGCGGCGACCGCACGGCTTAGGGGGATGCCGCTTGCGCTTCACGGGCGCCCACATTCTGAGCATCGATCAGTTCGACCGAGCGGACATCGACCGGCTATTCGCCGTGGCTGACGCCCTGCGCCCCTATGCGGAGCGGGTTCGGGTCACCCGGGTGCTGCAGGGCGCCATCCTCTCCAACATGTTCTTCGAGCCTTCGACTAGAACGCGCATCTCCTTCGGCAGCGCCTTCAACCTGCTCGGCGGCGAGGTGCGGGAGACCACCGAGGTCAAAGCCTCCTCCCTGGCCAAGGGAGAGTCCCTGCAGGACACGGCCCGGGTGCTGTCCGGCTACAGCGACCTGATCGTGATGCGCCACCCCGAGGCCGGCGCGGTGGCGGAGTTCGCCGAAGCCAGCCGAGTGCCGGTCATCAACGCCGGGGACGGCGACAACGAGCATCCCAGCCAAGCCTTTCTAGATCTTTATACCATCAAGCAGGAAATGGCCGGGCGCGGCCAAGGCATCGACGGCCTGCGCATCGCCTTGGTCGGGGACCTGCGCTTTGGCCGCGCCGTCCACTCCCTTTGCAAGTTGCTGGCCCTATACGACGACATCCACTACCACCTGGTCTCCCCACCCGGTTTGGAGGCGCCGGAGGCCATCGTCGCCGGCCTGCACCGCCGCGGCCACCATGTTGCCCTGCACCACGAACTGGAGGCCGGCATTCACAACGTCGATATCCTCTACGTCACGCGCACCCAGGAGGAGCGCTTCCCCACCCAAGCGGAGGCCAACCGCTACCGCGGCCTGTTTAGGTTGAACCAAGACATCTACACCCAACACTGCCAGCCGAACACCGTCATCATGCATCCCCTGCCCCGAGACTCGCGCAGCGCCGCCCAGGAACTGGATGCGGATTTGGACGCAAACCCCAACCTCGCCATCTTCCGCCAGACGGACAACGGAGTGGTGGTGCGCATGGCCATGTTCGCCCTAGTGCTGCAGGTGGCCGAGCAAATCCACGACCACGCCCAGCCCGTCACCTGGTACACCGCCAAGCGAACGCCCTAGCGCTTCAACTCGAGCAGCGGCCTCCCCACCCCCGCCAATTTCTCCTCTACAGAAGCGCTTCGAGCTCCGGTAGCGCCTTGAACAGGTCCGCCACCAAGCCGTAGTCCGCCACTTGGAAGATGGGGGCGTCCTCGTCCTTGTTGATGGCGGCGATGACCTTGCTGTCCTTCATGCCGGCCAAGTGCTGGATGGCGCCGGAAATGCCCACGGCGATGTACAGGTCCGGGGCGACGATCTTGCCGGTCTGCCCCACTTGCATGTCGTTCGGCACGAAGCCGGCGTCCACCGCCGCCCGGGAGGCGCCGATGGCGGCGCCCAGCTTGTCGGCGATGCCTTCGAGCAGTTGGAAGTTCTCGCCGCTGCCCATGCCCCGCCCGCCGGAGATGATGATGCCGGCGGCGGTCAGCTCGGGACGCTCGCTCTTGGCCAGTTCATCGCGGAGGAAGCGGGAGACGCCGGCGTCCTGGGCGGCGGCCACGGCCTCGACCACGCCGCTGCCGCCTTCTGCCGCCACGGGGTCGTAGGCGGTGCCGCGTACGCTCACCACCTTGATGCGGTCCTTGCAGCGCACCGTGGCGATGGCGTTGCCGGCGTAGATGGGGCGCTTGAAGGTGGCCTCATCCAGCACCGCCACGATGTCCGATATCTGCGCCACATCCAGCAGCGCCGCCACCCTGGGCAGGAAGTTCTTGCCGGTAGTGGTGTGGGCCGCAAGAATGTGGCTGTAGGCGGCACCGAGCTCCGCCACCAAAAGGGCAACGTTCTCCGCCAACTGATGGCCGTAGGCCGGCTGGTCCGCCAGCAGCACCTTGCCGACCCCAGCGATGCGGCCAGCTTCCTCGGCGGCGGCGGCGCAGTGCTCCCCCGCCACCAAGACGTCAAAGCCATTACCGATAGCTTCGGCGGCAGCGGCGGTCACCCGGGTGGCCGGCTTGATGGACCGATTGTCGTGCTCGGCGACGACCAATGCGCTCATGCGATCACCTTTGCTTCGTTTCTGAGTTTATCGACCAGCTCCTCGACGCTCTCCACCTTGACCCCGGCGCCGCGCTCCGCCGGCCGCTCCACGGCGAGAACCTCCACGCTGGAGGCAAGGTCAACGCCAAGCTCCTCGGGGCTCAGCACATCCATGGGCTTCCTCTTCGCCTTCATGATGTTGGGCAGGGAGGCGTAGCGGGGTTCGTTCAGGCGCAGGTCCGTGGTCACCACCGCCGGCAGCTTGACGGCTATGGTCTGCAGGCCACCGTCCACCTCCCGCGTGACCTCCAGTTCGCCCTCCGCCACCTTCGACTCGGAGGCGAAGGTGGCTTGGGGCAGGCCGGTCAGGGCGGCGAACATCGGCCCGGTCTGGCTGTTGTCCCCGTCGATGCTCTGCTTGCCGAACAACACGATGTCCGCCTGCTCCCGCTCCTGCAGCGCCTTGAGCGCCTTGGCCACGCCCAGAGGGTGCAGCTCGGCGTCCGTCTGAATCAGCACCGCCCGGTCCGCGCCGAGCGCCAAGCAGGTGCGCAACTGCTCCTGGCAAACGACAGCGCCGACGCTGACGGCGACCACCTCCGCAGCCGCGCCGGCCTCCCGCAACCGAATGGCCTCCTCGATGGCGATTTCACAGAATGGATTGACCGCCATCTTGACGTTGGCGAGATCGACGCCGCCGCCGTCCGGCTTGACGCGGATCTTCACGTTGGCGTCAACCACCCGCTTGACTGGCACCAGTACCTTCATGGACTCCTCCGACGGGCGATGCTGCAAACCAGTGAGTTCAAAGCTCCAAGGCAAAGCCTTGGACTAGGCAACCCACCGCCGCGGCGCGGCCAAATTGGGCGCATTTACAACCCCGCGTTCAAGAAAACAAGTTGATTAGCGCATAGCGCAAAATGGGCCTGCCCCAAGCAACTCCCCAAGCCCCTTCAAAGGCGCGTATTGTGGGGGGGAGCTTTCGCCCGGTCAAGCCGCTGAGTCCCACATTCCCGAAACTGCGATTTTCCGCCCGTTGGCCGACGCTGTACGGTGAAAAACCCTGTCGTCCCCAAGCTCGCTTGCCGCTCCCCTCAGTGGCGGGCGATTGTGCCGGCCGGCGACCTCAGGGCACCGCAAAGGTGTTGATTGTTCACCGCGCAAGCGGAACAATCCTCCCATGAGCAACATTCTGCCAATCAATGTCGAAGATCTTCTCATCGGCAGGCTGATCGAGTCGGTGCGTGTTGAATTCAAGGCGAGTTGGGACCCCGGCATCACTGGTTTCCAGATTCTGAAGACGGTCTGCGCATTCGCCAACGACTATCAGAATCTCAATGGCGGCTACATTGTTGTTGGTGTGGACGCATCAGAGGGTCGCTCCGTGCGCGGCTTGACGGATAGGGAAATCGACGATGCTCAGAGGTGGATACGCGGGCGCTGCAAGGCAATGCGGCCTAGTTACGTCCCTATCCTGTCCCCTGAGCAAATGGGCGGCCGCGATGTTCTGGTTGTCTGGGTGCCGGCCAGCGAAGCCCGCCCTCACCAGGCTCCCGACGGGCCTGGAGGCAAGAACTGGAAATACTGGATCCGCATAGGGTCGGAGACCGTGGACGCCGCGGCAAGCAACCAGTTGGACAGGCTGCTCGAACAAACAACGCCCATACCTTGGGATAACCGCGCGGCCCATGACGCAAGGCTTGATGACCTGCGCGAAGCTAAGGTGCGCGAGCATCTGCATGACGTGAAGAGCGCCCTGCGCGACGAACCAGACGCACCGACCATCTACAGACGAATGCGGATCACCGTCCCGGCTAACCAGCACGAAGTGCCCCGCAATGTTGGCCTGCTCTTCTTTTCCGACAATCCCGAACGGTGGTTTCCGAGCGCTCGAATCATAGTGGCGCAGTTCGCAGCGGACCGCGCCGGCAAGGTGCAAAACGAACGCACTTTCCACGGCGCACTCGCTGCGCAGCTAGGGGATTGCCTGCGCCATCTGGATGGATTCGCGCAGACGCACCTGAAGAAGGAACGGGACCGCAGCAAGGTGCGCGGCTGGGTGAACTACCCGCTGCAGGCGCTTCGGGAGGCGTTGGTCAACGCCGTTTACCACCGCGCCTACCGCCCGGAAGTGATGGAACCAACCAAAGTCTGCTTGTATCCAGATCGCATCGAAGTCATCAGTTATCCCGGGCCGGTGGCGGGCATTGAGCCACAGCATCTGCAGGAGAGTGCTTCAGTCCCCCCCACACCTGCCCGCAACCCGCGCATCGGCGAGTTCTTGAAGCAGCTGGGCTTGGCGGAAGGCTGGAGAACCGGGTTGCCGCAGATCTACCGCTGCATGGCGGAGAACGGCTCTCCGCCGCCGCAATTCGATTTTGCCGCTAGCTGGTTTAGGGCGACTTTGCCGGCCCATCCGGAGTACGCCGCGGTGTCCGCGCTTCAGGACGCCGCCTATCTGCGCACCGTCGGCAGTTCGGAGGACGCCTTTCTGCGCGTTCAGGATTCTTGGCGAGCGAACGAAGCCTCAGCAGTGCTCTGCGCCGAAATGATTCGACTGCACGCCGAGCGGGATGATCTTGACTCAGCCAAGGCGGTCTTCACCCGTTTCTGTGAAATCGGGCCAGAGTTCGCGATACCCAACGTGACGAACACATGGATCGAAGCGCTGCTCGATCACGATTGTACGGACGATGCGCTGGACGTTCTCCACCTGCTTACTGCTAGGGCATCAGCTCAAGACGCCATTGACGCCGCCATTTTGGCGCGCCGCCTGCGTCAGCCCCGCATCGCCCATCGCTACTTCGAACAGGCCGGCGACTCCATTCAGGCGGACCCCCGCGCCCTGCACGAGTTCGCGCAAACTAAGATGGGGCTGGCTCAAGAGGCAAGAACGCAGCGGGAGCGGGCTTGGCGGGAGGTGAACCGGCGCTTGTTGGTGGAGGCGCGCGGCCTTTTGGAGCGGGTGATTCAGATGGATGCCTCGCCGACCCGTCATGCTTGGGCGTGGCGTGATTTGGCGCGCACTTTGAATTGGCTGCGCACCCCAATGGGTGAAGTGACGGCCGCTTATGAAAACGCCATCAGGCTGCTGCCCGATGAAGCGAAATTCCCGGCGGAACTCGCCCAACTCCGTGAACGCCAACGGCCGCGGAATTAAAGCCGCATCATCGAAAAACCCGACGGCTTCGCCAACAAGACTGGCTGTGTCGGCCCTAGGCGCGGCGCAAAGACAGGCCCGCCCCGGGGAACCCAAGGCTCCCGGGGGCAGGCCACATAAAGTGGCGCGTGACGCGGCTTGGCCCTTGGGCGGGTCAAGCCGCGCTGTGCCCGCCTCTACCGGCGGCTGCGCCTGTCAGTGACGCTATGGCACCGTAATGGTGTTGGTGGAGCACTTGGACCGAGTTGGCTCGCCACCATCGGGGGTCACGGTTTGGTCAATGACCAGCCGGTACTCGCCCGCTGTGTCTGGGTCAAGGGGGCAGATGTCATACTCCACTGCGGTGCCCTCAATGTCCGTCCAAGCGCTGTTCGCGTCCGCCCGCATCTGCCACTTGGCTTCATGCACCGTTGTCCGGCTCCCATCGATAGGGTTCAATAGATCATTGATGGGCTCTATGAGAGGACTCGTAGTAGCGCAATCGGTTAGGGCTCCAAACCCATCGGGGCCATCGTTGAGAGGACCGTAAGAGAGCTTGCCCGGCTCGACTGTCAGCCCTACGCATGTCGCGGCGTAGGCATCCTCGCCAGTTGGGGGCTCCGGCTCCGGATCCGGCGGCGCCGACCTCTCCGGCGGCGTGTAGGCCGTGTTGGACGTGGCGGTGGAAAGGTTGGTGAGATGGCCGGTGGGCGTGCCCATCAGGCTCATCACCCAAATGGCCTGATCAGCGGAGACGAACAACTGCCACTTGCCTGCCCCGTCGCCCAGCGTGCCGGTCCGGCCGCTGGCCTCCTCCTCCAAATCCGCCGCGCTAAGCATCATCGCCTGGCCGGCCGGCAGCGTCAGGCCGACGTCCGCCTCTCCGAGGCTGCCGGCGTCGTCAAGGCCCGTGATGGTGACGGAGGCGTCGTTCCCCGTGGGGTTGACCAGCCGCAGCCTGCTCTGCTGGTTGGTGTTGCTGCCTGGGTTGAAGACGCGCACATGGTGCATCATCGTGCCGTCCCTGGCCGGCACCCTGTCGTGCATGCTGGTCAGAAAGCCGTCCGTGGTGCGCACATAGGCCAACGCTTCGACATCGGCCATTTCGGTGCTGATGCGCAAGCGCCAAAAGCCTTGGGTGGGATTGCCGACGCCGCCGGACAGCCTGTCCCTGTCGTTCATCTCCAAGTCGTCGGAATTGAAATGCTTCGTCTCCCTGGCGCCCAAGGCGAGGGTGACCGGGTCAGGCGACATGCCGGCGTCGTCGGTGGCCGTGACGGTCACCGTGCCTTCGCTGTCCGAATGGTTGATGATGCGCACGAATCCTTGGCGGCCCATGCCGTCGGAATTCGACAGGAACAGCGGAACGTCCATATTGCTCTGCGCCAGCGCCGCAGGGCACCAAGCCAACAGAACGCCAAGCCCCAACAGCCGCATCAGCCCAGAACCTAAGTTGGTCTTCATTGCTCAGTCCTCCAGTTTGTGATTCTTCACAGAAACCCAGCGCCTTGCCCCCCAACAACTCGGATAAAAACACCACGCTGGGCACTTCCCCCAATAACAACAGAAACGCACCGACAATGCAAACGCACCGCCGGCCCTAGAAACGCCAAGCCCCCAATGGCGCGGCTCAGTGAAGTTCCCGCTTCGCAACGGCTATGGAGCTACGGCTGGCGCACCGTTCGGGTTAGGAGGGCGGCACCGCTCTGCGGGTGATGGCGTCCCGCAACGCGTTGTTCAAGCGGGCCTGCCATCCTGGGCCTGTAGCGCGGAAATGAGCGGCAACGTCCACATCTAAGCGAATGGTGATGCGCTCCTTGGCAGGCCCCTTGCGGCTGCCACGCACTTGCTGGTGACGCCGAACAACCTGTGGATGCATTTCGCCAGCGGGGCGCGACCGGGCAAACCACTCGCCGTCAAGTTCGAAGGCGTCCGGGTCGGATTGAATGGCCGCGTGGTTCGCTGCGTCCTCCTCTGCAGTGGGGATGATGGTGCCCGGCTTAAGTTTCGGCATAACGGCATTATAGGCGGTTTGCGGAACGGCGAGGTGGTTGGCGCCTTCGTTATAATCAGGCTTCGCAATGACAGGAGAGCGGGCGCATGGCGCGTGAGTCCATGGAGTTTGACGTGGTCATCGTCGGCGGCGGGCCGGCCGGGCTGGCGGCGGCCTGCCGGCTGATGCAGCTGGCGGAGGAAGCCGGCAAGGAGCTGGCCGTTTGCTTGGTGGAGAAAGGCTCCGAAATCGGCGCCCACATCCTCTCCGGGGCCGTCTTCGAGCCCACCGCGCTCAATGAACTGTTCCCGGATTGGCGGGAGCGCGGGGCGCCGCTCAACAACCCGGTCACTGCGGACAAGGTGTACTACCTGGCCAACGCCAAGACCGCCGTTCCGGTGCCGGGCTTCCTCGTGCCCAAGGACTCCCACAACCGCGGCAACCACGCCATCAGCTTGGGCAACCTGTGCCGCTGGCTGGGGGAGCAGGCGGAGGCCCTGGGCGTCAACGTCTTTCCCGGCTTCGCCGCCGCGGAAGTGCTCTACGATGACAGCGGCCGGGTCAGGGGGGTCGCCACCGGAGACATGGGCGTCAGCGCCGCCGGCGAGCCTAAGGGCACCTTCGAACCGGGCTACGAACTCCTGGCCCGCCACACCCTCTTCGCGGAAGGCTGCCGCGGACATCTGGGCAAGCAGCTTATCCGCAAGTTCGACCTGGACGCCGAATCCGCCACCCAGCACTACGCCATCGGCTTGAAGGAGCTTTGGGACATCGACCCGGAGCGCCACCGCGCTGGCGCAGTGCTGCATGGCGTCGGCTGGCCCTTGGGCCACCTGCCCGGCACCACCGGCGGCTGGTTCCTCTACCACTTGGAGAACAATCAGGTGGCGCTGGGCATGATCGTGGATCTGGCCTACCGCAACCCCCACTTAAGCCCCTTCGATGAGTTCCAGCGCTGGAAGCACCATCCCCTCGTCGCCAAGATCCTCGACGGCGGAACGCGGGTGGCCTACGGCGCCCGGGCCATCGTCAAGGGCGGCCTGCCGGCCCTGCCCAAGCTGTGGTTTCCCGGCGGGGCGCTCATCGGCGACGATGCGGGTTTTCTCAATGCACTGAAGATCAAGGGCAGCCACACGGCGATGAAATCCGGCATGTTGGCGGCGGAGGCGGCGGCGCAAGCCTTGTTCGCCGGGCAGGATGGCGAGTTGGACGAGTTTTCCCGCAAGTTCAGGACCTCTTGGCTGCATGAGGAGCTGCACCGCAGCCGCAACGTCGCGCCGGGGCTGCACAAGTTCGGCATGTTGTTGGGCTCCGCCCACGCCGTAGCGGGAAGCTGGCTGAAAGGCGCCCTGCCCTACACGCTGAGGGATCAAACGCCGGACCACGCCACCCTGCTGCCGGCCGGAAGAGCCGGGAACATCCCCTATCCCAAGCCCGACGGCGTGCTGTCCTTCGACAAGCTGTCCTCCGTGTTCCTGTCCAACACCAACCATGAAGAGGACCAGCCCTGCCACCTGCAGTTGGCGGACGCGGACATCCCCATCCGCCGCAACCTGCCGGAATACGACGAGCCGGCGCAACGGTATTGCCCAGCCGGGGTGTACGAAGTGGTGCAGGAGAACGGCAAGCCGCGCTTCCAGATCAACGCGCAGAACTGCGTCCACTGCAAAACCTGCGACATCAAGGACCCGGCGCAGAACATCAACTGGGTGGCCCCGGAGGGCGCCGGGGGGCCGAACTATCCCAACATGTAGAAGGACTGTCCTGGTGGATTTTGAAGCCGCTCGATGGCGCTACGGCGCCTGTGCAGCCGTCGACCGGGAGACAAGCCGAAGCGATCGGGAAGATCGGCCGGAACGAGCAGCGCAACAACTACGCCCAAGCCGGCAAATAGCGGCGCGTAGGGCTTGATGCGCCGTTTGCCGCATCGGCCTTGATGACGCCCGTTGCAAGCGCAGCGGCAATCACCCGAGACACCGCTCCAGACTGCCGGCTTTCCAGCTTGAAGCGCTCCCGCAAGCTGCGCTTCGTCATCTTCTGGTTCATCACATAGCGCAGGCAGCAGTGCTGGTAAGCGGCGCGGATGCGTTCCTGAAGATCCATGACGCTGAAAGCCTTGGCGGTGAACAAGATGGCGGTGGTGCGTTTCTCGCCGATGCGGAAGTCCGGTGCCGGCAACCCAAAAGCTTCGGCGGCTTCCACCACCATGTCGATGCCGCTGCCCCTTTCCTCGCAAATCCCCAAACGACGCATCAGGTTGGATAGGCGGCTGTTGCGCGCTTGGTACTCGTCTATGAACCGGTCTGGGGAAATTGACGGCAGCCCGGCATTGGATATCTCAATCCGGTCACTATAGAGTTCAATGGCTACAAGAGCGCCTCTGTCGCCGAAGTCCTGATGGACCAATGCATTGGCGATCAACTCACGCACGGCGACTTCCGGATATGCCCGCACTTCCCGCCGGAGACCGTTGCGGAACTCTTCCGCCGCCGGCGTCAAGGCGTTCACGAAATCCACCAATTCATTGAAGCCGCTGGCGTAGCCGCGGGTCTTGTGCCTGTCCAGCCGAGCGTGAAACTTGCCTAGCCCCTCGTAAACGACCACCCGCGGCGCTTTGCGCCCTAGCTGGCCGAAGTCCTCCAAGTTCTTGGCAAACAAAATGGCGCCCATGTTGGTGATGCGCCAGCCGTCACCATCCTGGTCAAGCAGCCCTTCGCGGCGAAGCCTGTCCAACATGGCGTTGCGGGTGGCCGGCTGCGGCAACCCCATCAGATCGAAATAGCTCTGCACATCCAACAGGCACACCACCGTTTCGCCATCGCAGCCGGCTCTGGCCGGCAGGAGCTCCCAATCCGGTTCGCCTTCGGCGAGAATGCTGCGCAGAACGTCTGGTGACATCGGCGCCAGCTGTTCCCCGATGCGCATCAGATACCGGCCTCGGTGTTGCAATGGCTGGCCGATGGGCCGGGAGGGGACGTGGAAGATCAGCACACGTCCATGGGGATGTGCGATTTCCTCCCACGACACCTTGAGATGCAGCCGGTCAAAAAGGCCAGCGACAGTGCGCTCCGGCACGGCAAAAGCCTGAGTGCCCACAACCCGCCGCGGCGCCGGGTCCGTGATGCCAAGCACCATGCGCCCTCCCCCTTCGTTCGCCAAGGCGACGCAATAGTCCACGAGCGCCTCGAAATCATAGCGGTTGGTCGCAGCCTTGAACTCTAGGCGCTCATGCTCCGAGCGAAGTTGGAGCAAGGCATCGATGTCTTGAGCAGTCGTTTGCATACTCTCAGGATTGTATAGGCAATTCGCGTAAGCGACCGTTGAGGCGTCAGACCCGCCGGGTTTGTCCGTTCATCTTGGGCCGAAGATGGGGCTTGGTCCGGCGTCACGCAGTGGCCCCGAGATCGAAGCGTTCCCCAGCGGAGGAAAGCCACAGCCGCCCGTCCGCCTCCTCCCCCAAATCCACCAACCGGTAGTAAAGGGGCCGGGTGATCAAGGCGTTGAGGCCATTGCGGATGTGGGCGTAGGGGCGCGGGCCGTTCGGGCCGTCCTGCAGCCAGATGGCGTGGTCGGCGTCCAAGCGCGCCACGTCGTCGGTGAAGGTTCTCAGCAGGATTTCCTGAGTGCCCGCCTCCCCCGGCTGCGCTTGCGCCCGTTGCGGCTGGTGCGCCGCGGCGACCTCGCAATCCACCGCCAGCAGGGGTGCGTCCTCCACTTGGATTTTCAGCTTTTCCTCCGGCGTCACCAAATAGTAATCGTTCCCGTCCCTGCGCAGGATGGAGGCGAACAAACGCACCAAGGGCTGACGCCCGATGGGAACGCCCTCGTGCCGCCAAGTGCCCTGCCGGTCGATGCGGATGTCGATTTCCCCCTCCAGCTTGGGATGCCACCGCTGCACCGGCGGCAGCCGCTGCCGCGTCTGTAGGGCCTGCAATTCCTGAAACAGGGAAAGTGCGTCAGCCATAGGCAAAACCCCCGTGGAACGCATCTGCGCCTACGCCGCCGGCCGCATCCGACACGGTTCGCATCCCGATCTTGTGCAAAACAGTCCGCACTTCTTTGCAGTGAAAGGCATTTTCCAAGGCGGACGGCGTACTGTCGGGCGAAGGCTTCGGCAGGGAACTCAGCCGCCGATGAACTTCATCACCGTCACTTCGCCGCGAAAGCCCAGGCTTTGCTTGTCGCCGAGGGCGCGCATCAACAATTGCCGCAACCGCTCCAGGGCTTGCGGCCTAGGCAGACGGAGGACCGGGCGCATGTCGTGGCGGCGGGCGTTGGACAGGCAGCCGTACAGCCAGCCGTTGGAGGAAAGCCGCAGCCGGGTGCAGGTGCTGCAGAAGGGTTCGCTCTCGTTGGCGATGACGCCAAAGGTGCCCTTGCCCGGCACCTCGAAGCGCACGGCGGTGGCGTCCCAAGGCGCGTCGGTGCGGGCGTACTCGTAACGGTTGCCGATGACCGCGAGAATCTCGTCCATGCCGAAGAACTCTTGAATGAACTGATTGCCGCGGCGCAGGTGGCCCATCCGCATCAATTCGATGAAGCGCAGTTCGATGCCGCGCTCAAAGCAATAGTCCAGCATGGGCAGGATTTGGTCCGCATTGCGGCGGCGCATGGGCACCATGTTGATCTTGACCTTGAGGCCGGCATCCAGCATTTGCCGCACCCCAAGCAGGACGGTGGCCAAGTCTCCGCTGCGGGCGATGGCGCGGAAGGCGCTGGCGTCCAGGGTGTCCAGACTGATGTTGATGCGACGCAGGCCGGCGCCGATGATGCCAGCGGCCTTTTGCGCGAGCAGTTGGCCGTTGGTGGTGATGGAGACATCCGCCAAGGGCAGTTCCATGACCGCCGGCAGCAGTTCGTCGAACTTCGACGACAGCAGCGGCTCGCCCCCTGTGATGCGCAGCTTTTCGACGCCGGCCGCCTCGATCAGCAGGTCCACCGCGTCCCGCATCTCCGTGGCGCCGAGTTCCGCCACCGCCGCTTGCAGCCGGCGGCCGTTGGGCACGCAGTAGGTGCAGGCGTAGTTGCAGGCGGCGGTGAGGCTGATGCGCAGGTTGCGGAAGCGTCGCCCTTGGGCATCGACGATCACTGGCGGCCTCTCCAGTGCAAAGCGGTGCGACGCTTTCCAGCGCAGGGCAAGGCGCAGTTGTCCTGGAAGGATTCTCCAGAACGCCCCGCTTGAGCCGCACTCCGGTCTCGTGGCATGGGTTGCTTCGGCGTCATGGTCCTGTTCGTGGTCGGCTAGGCCAGTGCGCCGCTGGGCGCCCGCCTTAGCCCGGAATCCTCTAGTATGCCCCCATTACCGAGCAAGAGGGAAGCGCCGGCCGTCGCCCTAGCCTTTGGCCAACAGGGCGTCTCCCAAACGGGCGGCGAAGCCGTTTCGCCAAAACACCCGGTTGGAACCCTTGATCAGCACCGCATCGCCGCTTTGCAGTTCCGCCAGTAGTTTGCCCAGCAACGCATCGTCCGCCCGTTCACGCCACAGCCAACGCTGCACCGCCGGCAGCTTATGCCACAGGGGCTCAGCACCGGCGCCCACGGCGACGATACGGTCGATGCCGGCGCAGGCCGGGGCTAAGGCTTCGTGCAGGCTGGCGCTGTCGGCACCCAGCTCCAGCATCTCCCCCAAGACGGCGATGGTGCGACCGGGGCGGCCGGCCAAGCTCGTCAAAGCCGCCCTCATGCTGGCCGGATTGGCGTTGTAGCTATCGTCGATCAGGGTGACCCCGGCGCACCGTCGATGCGTGCCGCGCCCGCCGGGAATCAGGCTGTCCGGCAAGCGGCTGGCTGCCTCGACATCCCGGCCAAGGGCGTTCAGCACAGAGAACACCGCCGCTAGGGTGAGGGCGCGGTGCCGTCCGCCGCCGGGCACTTGGGCGCGGAACTCCCGCCCGGCCAGCCGGTAAACCGCCCCGCCGCCGTCCAGACGCAGCAGCCGGCAATGGCTGGCCTCGCCTTCGCCGAAGGTGTGGACAGACAGGTCGGCGGGTAAATCCTCACGGTAAATGGAATCATCAACCACCAACTGACCATTTGCTTCCAAGCCATTACAAATGCTCAGTTTTTCTTTTCTAATTGCATCTAGATCGGCGAAGAATTCGATGTGCGCCGGGTGGACGTTCAGCACCACGGCCAGATCGGGCCGAACCAGCCGGGAGAGCGTTTCGATCTCGCCAGGGTGGTTGGTGCCGATCTCGAAGACCGCCGCAGCCGCACCCTTGGGCACACTGGCCAGGGACAGGGGGGCGCCGATGTGGTTGTTCAGGCTGCCGGGGGTGGCGAAGGCCTGCAGGGCGGCGGCCAGCAGGCTCTTGGCGGTGGTCTTGCCGCTGCTGCCGGTCACCGCGACCACCTGCCCGGCAAGGGCTTGGCGGCGGTGGCGGGCGAGGCCCCACAGGCCGTCCAAGCTGTTCGGCACCCGCAGTTGCGGCGCATCGACGTCGAGATCCCTATGCACCAAGGCACCGACCGCGCCGCGGCTCAAGGCATCGGCCACAAAGTCGTGCCCGTCCCGGTCAGAGCGGCTGGAGGCGTGGAACCTCGGCCCGGGATCCCCGGCCAAGGCGACGAAGAGGTCTCCCGCCCGAATGCGCCGGGAGTCGATGCCGATGCCCGTCACGTCCGGGCCCTCAACCTCCGGCAAGGCCAAGGCCCGGCATAGCTCCGGCCAGCGCCATAACGGATCCATTTCCAACCGCTCCTGCCAATGCCTGTTGCGCCGCCCACCCTATCCTGAAGCGCCCGATGCGGCAACGGGCCGGCCGCATCCACAATGCATGGGCGGCACCCATGCAAATTGGCCGCCAATACGCCAGGGGGTTCATGGTGCCTCTGGCGGCACTCGGGCAGACTTTGCGCAGACCCATGAACACCCTTTGCGCCAGTTCTTCCTTTTACTTATCCCCGCGCTGCCTGTTGTCGGCTGACCGCCCTTGCCGCACACCGATAAATAGGCCCTGCATTCGCCGCAAATGGGTTATGCTTGCCGCGCATGAACAAGCCAAACCTCTTGCAGCGCCTGGGGCGCTGGATTACCCGCATCCGCAACTTCGTCCTGAACGGCCTGTTTCTGGCCTTGGTTGCGTTTCTCATCATGGCCGGGTTGGGCACCTTGGGCGGCGTCGTCGTGCCCGACAACGCCGCCTTGCAGCTGAACCCGGCCGGGCGCTTGGTGGAGGAAACCTGGGGCACCAACCCCTTCACGGACCTGTTCGAACCCTCCCCTGAAGAGCCCCTGACCAACATCAACGACTTAGTGCGGGTAGTGGATAGCGCGGCGGAGGACGAGCGCATCCGCATGATTCTGCTGAAACCCGAAGATCTGAGCCGCGCCGCCCCCACCCACGCGCTGCACCTCGGCCAAGCCTTGCAGCGCTTCCAGGCGGCCGGCAAGGAAGTGCTTGCCTACGGCCGCTTCTACGACCAAAGCCACTACGCCATCGCCAGCTACGCCGACGCCGTCTATCTGCACCCCTTCGGCGGCATGAGGTTTGATGGATACGGGGTTTATCCGCCCTACATCAAGGGGTTGCTGGACAAACTGAACATTAATGTCCATGTGTTCCGGGTGGGCCAGTACAAGGACGCCGTGGAGCCCTTCATCGAAGAGGCCATGTCCCCCGCCTCCCGGGAGGCCAACCAAGTCTTGGTGGACGAGCTTTGGGCGGCTTATCGCGAACTCGTCATCGCCAATCGGCAAGTCGAACCCGAAACCTTCGACCGCTACGCTGTCGCCTATGACCAAGCCTTGGTCGAAGCCGGCGGGGACATGGCCCGACTGGCCTTGGAGCACGGCTTGGTCGATGAACTGATGACGGAGGACCAACTGCGCGACCGCATCGCCAGCATCACGGAAGAAGAGGAAGACGGCGGCTATCCGAGCATCTCCTACCAAGGCTACCTGCAGACTCTGCCGCCGGACCCGCCCGCCGAGCGCAACGTGGGCCTCGTCTTCGCCCGCGGCGTCATCGAGATGGGGGATGACCGCGCCGCTGCCGCCGCCGACAACCTAGTCGATCTGATCCGCGAAGCCCGGCGTGATGAGACCGTCGCCGCCCTAGTGCTGCGCATCGACTCCCCCGGCGGCAGCGCCTTCGCCTCAGAACTGATTCGCCAAGAACTGGAGCTGACGCAACTCGCCAACAAGCCGGTGGTCGCCTCCATGGGGCCGGTGGCCGCCTCCGGCGGTTACTGGATCGCTTCCACGGCGGACCAAATCATCGCCCGCCCGACCACCATCACCGGCTCCATCGGCGTCTTCGGGCTGATTCCCACCTTTGAGAAGGCTGCCACCGAGATCGGCGTCAACGCCGACGGGGTAGGCAGCCTGCCGCTGTCCGGCGGCTTCGACGTGCTGCAAGGCCTCAGCGAACCCGCCCAACGGATCATCCAAGCAGAGGTGAAGCACGTCTATGACCGCTTCATCAACTTGGCCGCCAAGGGCCGCAACATGGCGCCGGCGGCCATGGACGAGATCGCCCAAGGGCGGGTGTGGCTGGGTGGCAAGGCGCAGGAGCTGGGCTTGGTGGATGAGTTCGGTGGCTTGGCGGACGCCTTGGACGCCGCGGCCGCCTTGGCGGAGTTGGATGCGGGCGACTACGGCGTCAAAACCTTCACCACGCCGGTGCCCCCCTTTGAGGCGCTGATGCAGGAGGTGCTGGACTCCGCCGTGCTGGCCGGCGCAGGGCCGGTTGGAGGGCCGTTGGCCACTCAGTTGCGGCAAGCTTGGACGCTGCTGCAGTCCATGCAGGACCCAGCCGACGTTTACGCCCTGTGCGAAACCTGCTTGGGCTTAAGCGGCGGCCTCTAAAACCAAGGGTGCCGGGTGCGCCCTGCGGCGCCGCGGTTGGGACCAAAAGAACTAATACAGGAACAGACGCGACCTAGCCCGACCCTGGGTGGTGTGTTGCGCGGCTCGGCGCCGCCTTCTCATGCGCATCTGCAATTCGCGTCGCTTGCTCTCCAAGTAATCCTGGCGGGAAACCCTCTCTTCCCGATGGCGGGCCATCTCGCCCGCGCGGAAATTGCAAAAGTCCTCAAAGGCTTCGATCTCCGGCTTAAGGTCCCGCACCACCAGCTCGATCATGATGGCGTCGTCAATGTAGCCGAGCACGGGCACATGGTCGGGAATGATGTCCTCCGGATTGGCGAAGTAGGAAAGCGCACAGAGGATGTTGCGGCGCTCCCCTTCGGACAGCGGCCACTCCGGGTCCTGCAGCATCTGAATTAGGCTGGCCAGCTTCTGCACCCGCTGCTGTACGAAGGCCGAGGCGTTGGGTTGGGAAACCTGTTCGATCATGGCGGCGGCGTGGCGAATGGTTTCTTCATCGCTGATGCTCGCCGCCGCGCTTTGAGCGCGCTTCATGCTCGCCCGGAAGTAGTCCAGATCTTCGTCGTCAATGTCGAAAACCACCCTCAATGACATGGTGCGCCTCCTGTGCGGGACCTATCCCTTGGCCGCTGCCTACCATACTACAACTAGCGGGCAAGCAAGCACCCTTTCTAGACGCCCTGCGCACCAAGCCCCCAGGCGACATTCGAGCCGCTGTGGGGCGAAGCCGCTCAAGGAGGGCCTGAGAGGCCGTTCGGCCTTGGCTCAGGGCGCCGTTGCGCGCGACGGGCGGCCGAACAGGGCCTGGAACATCAGGTCGTAAAGCAGGTTTTGCTCGATCACGCCGTGCAGGGCCGCGGCATTGAGGCCCTTGGCGTAGGCCGCCACGTCCTCGCCGCCGTGCGTCTCCAGGGTCAAGGGGTAGGTCCCAAGCTGCATGTAGTTCGGTGCCTCGGTGTCCACCTCCGTCAAGTCCGGCAACGATTCGCGCCAACCGGGGCCGTTGGCATAGCCTAAGGTGGTGTAGGGTCGGCCATGCAGGTCGGTGGCTAGCTGGCCGGGCGCCGTCTCCACCTTGCCCAGAATGGGGTTGCCGCGCCGGGGATAGCCGCTGATGGTCAGGGTATGGCTGTGGTCAGCGGTGACCAGGATCAGGGTATCCGCCGGATCGGTCATGACCTCCGCCCGCGCCACCGCCGCGTCCAAGGCGGTGACGTCCACCAGCGCCCGGTAGGCGTTGTTGAAATGGTGGGCTTGGTCGATGCGCCCGGCCTCCACCAATAGGAAGAAACCGCGCCCGCCCCGTTGCAGGCGTTTGATGGCGAACTCGGTCATCGCCGCCAAGGAGGGCTCGTCGGCTGCGGAGCGGTCCGCCTCAAACTGCATGTGCTCGGGCTCGAACAGGCCGAGCACCTGTGCGGCGCCGCCGTCCAAGGCTTTCAGCTGTTCCAGGTTCCAGACGTAGGCGCGTCCTTTCCCGCCACGCAACCATTCGGACACGAGGTCGCGGCCATCGACCCGCCCACCGGACCGGTCGGGGTATTCCGGGTCCTGTTGCCTGATGCCGAAGAAATGCCGCCGCCCACCGCCAAGCATGATCTCAATGCCGTCGCCGATGTCGAACTCGGCCAACTGCCGGGCGATGTCCCGGCACCCCGCCTGCAGGGCCTCCGCCGGCATGAAGGCGTCGTCCTCCCAATCCCGATCGGCGGAATGGGCGTAGGTGGCCGCCGGCGTGGCGTGGGTGACCGAGGTGGTGGTGACGAAGCCGGTGGCGAACCCAGCCCGTTCGGCCTGCTCCAGCAAGGTCTCCAAGATGTTAGGCGCTTGGGATGAGCGATCAGCGAAGTTGCCGCCGGCTTGGCTGCGGGGCATCCGCGAACCCTTTGCTCGCGCATCGGCGTCCGCTGTCTGCGCGTCCGCGGAGGCGGGGGGCGGATTGGCTTGAGGTTGCTTCAAGACGGCGGCGCAATCGCCCCGTTCAACCTCGCGGCTGACGCTCAGCACCTTGGCCCGGGTCTTCTCGCCGGTGATGATCGCCGTCATGGTGCTGGCGCTGTCCGCCACCTGCCTATCCACGGCGTAGGTCTTCACCAAGGCCAAGTGGGGGAAGCGCTCAAAGGAGAGGCTGTGTTCCTCTCCCGCCCCGCCGGCCTGCTGGCCGGCGAAGATGCGGGCGGCGGTGACGGTGGAAACGCCCATGCCGTCGCCGACAAACAGAATGACGTTGCGCTTGCCGCTTGCCGCCTGGGCGGTCGCAACGGCAGCGAAAAGTGAAAACAGGCCGGCGGCCATGCGCCAACTCCCGACCCTGGGCGCCGCCCGGCCCGGCCTGCGGTCAGCCCGGCATGGAACCGCTTGGCTTGGAGCGCCAATGCCCGCTGCATCAAGGGCTTGCGGATGCTTGCGCCGCTGGGGCTTCATGTTCCCTTCCTCGCTTCGCGCATCGTCACGAACTCCTCCGCCGCGGTCGGGTGGATGCCGATGGTGGCGTCGAACTGCTGCTTGGTGGCGCCGGCGTTGATGGCCACCGCCATGCCCTGCACGATTTCACCAGCTTCCGGCCCCACCATGTGCAGACCCACCACGCGGTCTGTGGCCTGCTCGACGATGATCTTCATGAAGGTGCGTTCGCTGCGTCCGGTCAGGGTGTGCTTCATCGGCTTGAAGGCGGATTCGTAAACCTCAACGCCGCCAAGGCGCCGCTGCGCCTCTGATTCGGTGAGGCCCACGGTGCCAATGTTCGGCTGGCAGAACACCGCGGTGGGGATGTTCCCGTAGGCCAGGCGACGAGGCGGCCCCTTGCCGAACAGGTTGTGCGCCACGCACATGCCTTCGGCGATGGCCACCGGCGTCAGCTGCATCCGGTCGATGACGTCGCCGATGGCAAGGATGTGCGGCACGTTGCTGCGGTAGGCATCGTCCACCAGCACGGCGCCGTTGTCCGCCAAGGCGACCCCCGCCTCTTCAAGGCCAAGGCCGGCCACATTGGGGCGGCGCCCGGTGGCGTACAGCACTAGATCCGCCCGCAACTCCTCGCCGTCGGCCAGCCGCAACACCCGCTCGTCAGCGTCAAGACCGAGTTCTTGGACGACGCTGTTGAAGCGCAGCGCCACGCCCTTCTTGGCCAACTCGTCGGCGACGAATCGACGCACTCCGTCATCAAAGCCGCGCAGGAACAGCGGCCCCCGATACAGCAGCTGGGTATCCGCCCCCAAACCGGCGAAGATGCCGGCGAACTCCACGGCGATGTAACCGCCGCCCACCACAACCGCCCGCTGCGGGAACCGCTCCAAGTAGAAAGCATCGTCGGAGATGATGGCATGCCGCCGGCCCGGAAAGCCCGGCGTCCAAGGCCGGCTGCCGGTGGCGACCAGAATGTGCGCGGCGGTGTGGGCGACGCCATTGATCTCGAGGGTGTGCGCATCCGCCAGCCGCGCTCTGCCCTCGTGGATGTCCACCCCGGCGTTGCTGAGCAGGGTGCGGTAGATGCCCTGCAGGCGCTCGATTTCGGCGGTCTTGCTGTCCCGCAACCTAGTCCAGTCGAAGCTAGGCGGAAGCGCATTCCAGCCGTAGGCGGCGGCGTCCTCAAAGTCCTCGGAAAAGTGGGAACCATAGACGAACAACTTCTTCGGCACGCAGCCGACGTTGACGCAGGTGCCGCCCAAGTGGGTGGACTCCGCCACCGCCACCCGGGCGCCCAGCCCGGCCGCCACCCGGCTGGCCCGCACCCCGCCAGAGCCGGCGCCGATGACATAGAGGTCGTAGTCGTATTGCACAGCCGGAATAATCCCGTCCGACTCCGAGAGTGCGGCGCAGTCTAGGCCATTTCCCGAAGACCGTCCACGCTTCCTGCCGCTCTAGCGCACCAGCGAAGCCCACGCCAGTCGGCGCCGTCCGATTCGGGCCGTCGCCACCGATGCGGGGCGGGGCGATGGGGATTCCGTTATACTGCCGGCCCTGCCTCGGGCGGAGACGGACATCAACAGCCCTCCCACGCTTTCGCAGCTTCCGGCCAATGGAAGCCAGCCCCTGCACGGCGCCAAGGCAAACAGGCCGTGGTTGGGCTGTACGGCGGGGACGGCCAGCCGATGAACCTCAGCGTCTTCGGCGCCGGCTACGTCGGCTTGGTCACCGCCAGTTGCTTTGCGGACGTGGGCAATTCCGTGGTCTGCGTGGATGTCGATGCGCAGCGCGTCGAGGCGCTGCGAGGCGGCCGGGTGCCCATCTTCGAACCGGGCCTGGAGCGCCTCGTCGCCAAGAACGCCGCCGCCGGGCGGCTTGGCTTCACGACGGACGCCGGCGAGGGGGTGCGGCACGGGAACATCCTGTTCATCGCCGTCGGCACCCCATCAGCGGGCGACGGGCGGGCGGACTTGCAGCATGTGCTGGAGGTGGCCAAGCAGATCGGCCGGCACATGGCGGGGGCCAAGGTCGTCGTCGGCAAGTCCACGGTGCCGGTGGGCACCGCCAATCTGGTGCGGGAGACCGTCGCCACCGCCCTAGCGGAACGGGGTGCCGGCTTCGACTTCGACGTGGTGGCCAATCCGGAGTTTCTCAAGGAGGGCGACGCGGTCAACGACTTCATGCGCCCGGACCGCATCATCATCGGCACCGATCGGGCGGAAAGCCGGGCGCAACTGGAGCAGCTTTACCAACCCTTCATCCGCAACCACAGCAAGTTTCTCCACATGGATCCATGCTCCGCCGAACTGGCTAAGTATGCGGCCAATGCCATGCTGGCCACCCGCATCAGCCTGATGAACGAGATCGCCGGCTTGGCCGACCGGCTAGGGGCGGACATTGAGGCAGTGCGGCTCAGCCTCGGTCGAGACCCGCGCATCGGCACCCACTTTCTGTACGCCGGCGCCGGCTACGGCGGCGCCTGCTTTCCCAAGGATATGAAGGCGCTGATTCACGTTGCCGGCAAAATCGACGTGGCGACGGACATCCTGCAGGCCGTGGAGGCGGTCAACGAACGGCAAAAACTCCTGCTGGTGCGAAAAATGCAAAATCACTACGGGGAGGAACTAAGCGGCAAGACCCTGGCCCTGTGGGGCCTGACCTTCAAGCCCAACACAGACGACTTGCGGGGGGCGCCGAGTCTGGTGGTCATTGAGGCGCTGCTGGCCGCCGGCGCCAGGATCAAAGCTTATGATCCGGTGGCCAACCCGCAGGCGAAGCGCCTCTTCGGGGACCGTGTCGAGCTTTGCGAAACTCCTTACGCCGCCGCCGCCGGCGCCGACGGACTGGCGATCCTGACCGAGTGGAACGAATTCCGCACGCCGGACTTCCAACGCCTACGCCAGAGCATGACGGAGCCCGCCATCTTTGACGGCCGCAACCTCTATGACCCGGCCTACCTAGGCGAACTGGGCTTCAACTACCATTCGATCGGGCGCCCGGTGTCCACTCCGGGATAAATTTATATTTTTTCAAAATAAACTTCTTAACTTATTGAAATTAAACAAATGTAATGCGGATGAAATAGTCGCTCCGAAAGATGTGGAGCAGCGGCGGCTAGGCGAAAATTGACAAAGCCGCCGCCGATTTGTACGCTCACCGCCAACATCGATAATTAGCTGCGGCAACACAAAAAACAGCCTGCGGCAAACAAGGGAGGATACATGGCGCAGGCAAGCTCAAGGGTCGCCCGGCTCATCGTTGACGGCAATGAAATCGAACTGCCGATGCGCACCGGCAGCAGCGGCCCGGACGTCATTGAAGTCGGCAGCCTGACCGGGCACGGCTACTTCACCTACGATCCCGGCTTCGTCTCCACCGCCTCCTGCGACTCCGAACTCACCTACATCGACGGGAACGCCGGAGTGCTGCTGCACCGGGGCTATCCCATCGAGCAGTTGGCCGAACAGTCCAACTTTCTGGAGGTCTGCTACCTGCTGCTGAACGGCGAACTGCCCGGCGGCGAGCAGCGGGATCAGTTCGTCAACGACATCCGCCGCCACACCATGGTCCACGAAAAGGTGAAGGCGCTGATCCAGGGCTACCGGCGGGACGCCCACCCCATGGCCGTACTCTGCGGCGTGGTGGCGGCGCTATCGGCCTTCTACCACTACTCCTTGGATATCGGCAATGCAGAGCATCGGCTGAAAACGGCCCACCGCCTGATCGCCAAGATGCCCACCCTAGCGGCGATGAGCTACAAGTACGCTAGGGGCGAGCCCTTCATCTATCCGCGCAACGACCTTGGCTATGCGGAGAACTTCCTGCACATGACGTTCGCCACCCCTTGCGAGGAGTACCAGGTTAACCCGGTGGTCGCCCGGGCCATGGACCGCATCTTCCTGCTGCACGCGGACCATGAGCAAAACGCCTCCACCTCCACGGTGCGCCTAGCCGGCTCCACCGGCGCCAACCCCTTTTCCTGCATCGCCGCCGGCATTGCGGCCTTGTGGGGACCATCCCACGGCGGCGCCAACGAGGCCGTGCTGAACATGCTGGCCCAAATCGGCGATGAGAAGAACATCGACAAGTACGTCGCCAAGGCCAAGGACAAGGACGACCCGTTCCGCCTGATGGGCTTCGGCCACCGCGTTTACAAGAGCTACGACCCGCGCGCCAAGGTGATGCAGCAAAGCTGTCACGAGGTGCTTGAGGCGCTAGGCATCGAAGATGACCCCACCCTGCGCATGGCGCAACGGCTGGAGAAAATCGCCCTGGAGGACAACTACTTCGTGGAGAAACGCCTGTACCCCAACGTGGACTTCTATTCCGGCATCGTGCTGAAGGCCATCGGCATTCCGGTGGAGATGTTTACGGTGATCTTCGCCATCGGCAGAACGCCGGGCTGGATCGCCCACTGGCACGAGATGATCGGCGGCGAAACGCGGCTGGGCCGGCCGCGGCAGCTCTACCGCGGCCCAGCACGCAGGGACTACGTTCCGGTTGGGCAAAGGTAGGACAGCGGAGGCCAGCGTTTCCTCCTCTCCCCCAGCCCGTTCACTCGCCTTCGGCGCACGCTGCATCGGCCCCGCGAAGCCCAACGCTGGCAGCCATCGCATGGGCGTCCACGCAAGGTTGAGATATCAGGCACCGCTCAGTCCTTCAGCCGGGTGATGAGGCTGGAGGTGTCCCAGCGGCCGCCGCCCTTGGCCTGAACGTCGGCGTAGAATTGATCGATCAAGGCGGTCAGCGGCAGCTTGGCGCCCACCGTTCTGCCGGTGCGCAAGGCGATGTCCAAGTCCTTGCGCATCCACCGCACGGCGAAACCGAAGTCGAACACCCCCTGCGCCATGCTGTGCGCCCGGTTGTCCATCTGCCAAGATTGAGCCGCGCCCTTGCCGATGACCTCCACCACGGCATCCGGGTCGAGCCCCACCCGCTGGGCGAAGTCGATGCCTTCGCTTAAGCCTTGCAGCACCCCGGCGATGCAGATCTGGTTAACCATTTTGGTCAGTTGTCCGGCACCCGGCGGCCCCATCAGCCGGGTGAAGCGGGCATAGCACTTCAGGGCCGGCAGGATGCGCCGGTAGTCCGCCTCAGTGCCGCCGGCCATGATGGTGAGAGCGCCGTTTTCCGCCCCGGCCTGGCCACCCGATACCGGCGCATCGACAAAGCCAATGGCCCGCCGGTCGGCGGCGACGGCCAGCTCCCTGGCCACTTCGGCGGAGGCGGTGGTGTGGTCCACCAGCACACTACCGGCGGCCATGGCCGCCAGCACACCCGTCTGCGCCAAAGTTACGCTGCGCACGTCGGCATCATTGCCGACGCAGAGAAACACCAGTTCAGCGCCTTCGGCAGCGGCGGCCGGCGACTCGAACAACTCGCCGCTGTACTCGTCCAGCCATTGCTCCGCCCTGACGCGGCTGCGGTTGTGGATGCGCATCGCATAGCCAGCCCGTGCCAAGTGCCCCGCCAGGGGATAACCCATGACGCCCAGGCCGATGAAGGCCGTCCGCACC
The DNA here is from genome assembly GCA_958296025.1 of uncultured Pseudomonadales bacterium. GTDB lineage: Bacteria > Pseudomonadota > Gammaproteobacteria > Pseudomonadales > Azotimanducaceae > Azophilus. Next base: position 1,808,724 of record OY282430.1, on the reverse strand, counting down.
CCCGCCATCAACGCCTCACCCCACCCGCACACATGACGAACCGGCGCAACGCTTGTCGCCGAAGCGGCAACGGGTGTATGGAAAGCCCTTCCCAAACGATCGCCACCCTGCGGTAACTGACTCCTTCGCCTAGGCGGCGCTTCGCGTTCATAGGGTTTTCGCCATCACTTTGCTCATGGCCACCACGATTCGTTCGATCTCCCGGGGCTTGTGGGCGGCGCTGACGCTCATACGCAGCAGGCTGCCGCCGCCGGGGGCAGCGGGGGGCAGCATCAGGTTGACGTAAACCCCCTCGTTCAGCAACGCCCGCCAAGCCTTCAGCGCCTCCGCCTTGTCCGCTAGGCGCACGGCCATCACCGGGCTGGGCGCCTCGCCCGCCTGCAGGCCCAGCTGACTCAGGCCTCGGTGCAGCTGCTCGGCGTTGCGCCAAAGCCGTTCCTTCAATTGCGGGCGGCTGCGCAGGGCGCGCAGCGCCGAGCGGGTGCATTCCACCGTAGCCGGCGACGGGGAAGCGGTGAACATGTAGGGCCGGCTGGTGTAGGTGAACAGGGCCAACTCCTCATGGCGGCTCGTGCAGAAGCCGCCCATGGTGCCGAGGCTCTTGCTGAAGGTGCCGACCACGAAATCCACTTGGTCGAGAATGCCGGTGGCCTCCACCACCCCCCTGCCCTTTGCGCCGACGACGCCGAGGGAGTGGGCTTCGTCCACCAGCAAAAGGGCGCCGTGTCGGGCGGCCACTTCGGCGATTTCGGCCAAGGGCGCCTGGTCGCCCAGCACGCTGTACAGGCCCTCCACCACCACCAAGGCATTGGCGGCGCGCTCGCCCAAGCGGGAAAGGCGGGCGTCCAAGCTGGCCGGGTCATTGTGGCGAAAGACATAGACCTGGGCTTGGCACAGGCGGCAGCCATCGTACAAGCTGGCGTGGGCGTCTTGGTCCAAGAGCACCGCGTCCTGCGGGCCGAGCAAGGCCGCCAAGGCGCCCAGATTGGCGGCGTAGCCCGTGGAGAACACCACCGCATGGGGATAGCCGTAGAATTCGGCGATCTCCGCCTCCAGGGCGATGTGGCCGGCGTAGGTGCCGTTGGCCATGCGCGAGCCAGTGGTGCCGGTGCCGGCCTCCTGCAAGGCGCGACGGCCCGCCGCCACCCCGTCCCCGTCAAAGGTCAGACCCAGATAGTTGTTGGTGCCGGCCAAGACCGTGGCGGCGCCGTTGATGATGCCCAGCGTCGGGGATTCCAAGCGGTCGATGACCACCTTGGTCGGATCCACTTCGCCAAGGCCGCGGCGCACTTCCGCCACCGCCGCGAATTTGCTCAGCAGGCTCATGCGGTCAGTTGGCGCACGATGCCCGCCAGTTGGGCGACGTTACGCACGTTCGCCAGCCTTTCCTGTTCGATGACGACCTCGAAATGGTCCTCCACTTCCATGACGAACTCCATGATCTGCGCGGACTCCAAGGCCAAGGTCTCGAGCAGATCGGTGCGCACCGAAAAATCCGCCGGGAGCGGCGTCACCCGCGCCAGCAGGTCGCGCAACTTTGCTTCAATGGCATCCATCTTCTCTCCCTGCGAAGGTCTGGGCCAAGCCGCTGGCCAAATCATGCCGAGGGCGCCAGCCGGTCACCGCGCCATAACCACCGTCGCCGCCCAACCAACGGTCCTCGGCCAATTCCCGCACCTTGCCCGGCGTCAGCATGGGCGCGTAGCCGAACAGGCGGGACAGCCCCAGGTTCAATTGGCTGGCCAGCCGCAGGACGCCCAACGGCAGCACCCTCAGCTTCTCGGCGCCGCCGGCCGCGGCAATGGCCGGCCAATCGTAGCCATCCGGCGTCCCATCGTCGATGCTGAATTGGCCCTGCCGACAGCGGCCGGGATTATCCAACCAACAGAGAATCGCCGCCACCAAATCGTCCACATGCAGAAACGACAGCCGCTGCCGTGCGTTGCCCGGCACCAGCGTCAAGCCGCGGCGCATCAACTTGAACAAGGAGGTGAGCGCCTTGTCGCCGGGACCGTAAACCACCGGCGGGCGGAGGATGGTCCAGTCCAAATGGGGATGGGCCAACAGGGCCTGCTCCCCCGCCCGCTTGCTGGCGGCATAGGGGGAAAGCTGCGGCCGCGAGGCCGCCAGGGAGGACACCAGCAACAGAGCCGGAGGCAACGTCTGCCGGCCGGCGGCCGCGCAGAGATTGGCCACCGCCTCCACGTTGGCCGGTGCGAAGTCCGCCGCTGTCCGTCCACGCACCGCACCGGCCAGATGCACAACCGCCTCGACGCCGCACAGCACCTTGGCCAAGCCGTCTGGGTCGTTTAAGGGGACGATGCGGGGTTCTATGGCGGAGTCCGCAGCAAACGCCGGGCGGCGCAGGATGGCCCGAACCCTGAAGCCGGCACGGACCAGCTGGGGCGCCAGCCGACGGCCAATGAAACCGGTGAGGCCAGTGACGGCGACAGGCCGGCCCGTCAACCTAGTGCCCTGTGCTTAGGCGATGGACAGGCGGGCACCGAGGGACGGCTCCGACAGAGGCGCCGGACGGCACTCCTCATCCCATTCCGTGCGTGCCAAGAAGCCCTTGCAGGCGGTGATGCGCGACAACTTGCCGGAGGAGGTGCGGGGCAAGGTGCGCGGCGGCACGATGTCCACATGGCAGGATATGCCGAAATGCGCCCGCACTAGGGACTCGATGCGCTTCGGCAGGTCTTCGCCGGCGCGCTTCGCCTCGATCACCAAAACCACCATCGGCTCACCGTCGGGCAGGGTCACTTCAAAGGCAGTGGTGGTTCCGGTGCGCACACCGGGGGCGGTTTCCGCCAAGTGCTCCAAATCCTGGGGCCAGATGTTGCGCCCGTTGATAATGATGACGTCCCGGCTGCGAGCGGTCACCACCAAACGACGGCCGCGCCGGTAGCCAATGTCCCCGGTGTCGAGCCAGCCGGATGCGTCGAGCACCTCGGCGGTGGCCTCCGGGTCATTGAAGTAGCCGCGCATGACGCTGGGCCCGCGCACATGGATGTGGCCGCAGCAGCGCTCGGGGATTTCCCGGCCGTTTTCGTCGCAAATGCGGAATTCGTAGCTGGGCAGGACAGCGCCGCAGTCCACCAACCTCAGCACGTCCTTATCGGCACTCGCCGGCGCACTGACCGGCTGCGCCTTGCCAGTGGTACTGACCAGTTCCTGGTCCACTGGATCTACATCCACGCCTTGGTTCAGGGGAGCGAAACTGACGGCGAGACCGCATTCGGCCATGCCGTAGCAGGCGACGAATGCCTTGGGGTTGAACCCGATCGGCGCCAGCACCTGGCTGAACCGCTCCAGCAGCCGGGGATTGATGCGCTCCGCCCCGACGCAGGCCACCCGCCAATGGGAGAGGTCATAGCGCTCCTGATCCGACAGCCGCAGCCGCGCTGCGCACAGGCCGTAGCCGGACGGCGGACTGGAGGATACGGTGCCCTTATTGTCCGAAATCAGTTTCAGCCACAGCCGCGGACGCATGGCGAAGGTGCGCGGACTGAGGTAATCGACGGATACCGCTGGCATCAAGGGGACCAGAACAAAGCCCACCAACCCCATGTCGTGGTAGAAAGGCAACCAAGACGCCATCCGGTCCTGTCCAGTGATCTTGACGCCCACATCGACGATTTCGCGCAAATTGGCCAGCACTGCCGATTGGGACATCTCCACGCCCCGGGGAAAGCGGGTGCTGCCGGAAGTGTACTGCAGGTAGGCGGGCTCCTCCCCGCGCAACGGGCGCAACGGCGCATCCGCTTCCGGCAAGGCGGCAAAATCCGCCTCGCCGCCGACGAAGGCTAGGCGTAGGCCCTGAGCCGCTTGGTTGAGCAAATCCAGAAAGCCCTCTGGGGCTATCGCCACGGAGGCGCCGCAGCTCCGCATCATGCGCCGGATTTGCCCAGCGTAGGCGTCCCCGCCGCCCATTTGCAGGGCTGCTGGGAGTGGCACCGGAATCAGCCCGGCGTATTGGCAGGCGAAGAAAAAGCAATGGAACAATGGGGTGGTGTCGGCGATGATGGCGACCCGGGCGCAACGCGGCAGGCCAAGGCTGTTGAGGCGACGGGCGGTGCTCTGCGCCCGTTCGCGCAGGACGGCGTAGGGCAGGACATGGGTGAGCTCTCCGGAACCGCCGTAGAAGTTGTAGCCTGTGGGCCATCGCGCAGCGAACTCCAGCGCATCGGCCAGCCCCTCTAATGCTTCCCGGTGACGCGGCATCCTGATGCCCGTCGGTGTTGCAACCAAATTCGCCACTATTCGCTAGTCTCGCTATGTTGAGGCATACAGCCAAAAACGCACACCACAACCCCGGCCCCCAAAACGAACCTTTGCGCGGCGGCATTCTAAACGAAATTTCCCGACTTGCACGAAAAAATTGTTTCCTAAATGAGAAATTATTGAAACATTTTGGAGAAAAACAAGTAAATCCTAGTGCGCCGCCCCACAAACAAGGGGGTTTTGACTGCGCGGTACTTTCGTTCCCCGGCGTGGGGGCGAGGGGCCCCTCACCAAGCGGAGCAGCGCAGCCGGGGAGCGGAAGGGCGGCGGATCATCGCGCTGATTTACGCGACGGGACACTAGGGCCTGTTAACACTAGGCCCCAGCGCTGGGACGGGCCAAAACCACCTGATGCCAGCGCTGCAGATTGCCGCAGTCCTCAGGCACGGGCACCCGGGCGAAGCGAGCGGCGAAATCCACGGCGCAAAGGCCGGTGATGTCGGCGGCGCTGAACTGATCTCCGGCGACGAATGCAGAGGCGCCCAACGCCTCATCCAAGCGGCGGTAGAAGCGCAGCACCGCACCCCTGCCCCGCTCCACCAAGGGCGGGATGGCGTCAACCGCACCCTGGTTGCCCGGAATGCCGCGCTTGGCGAAAGCCGGGTGGGCGTTGCGGAAGACTTCGGCGGCGCTCCACATACCGTCGATCTCCATGTGCCGCTCCCGCGATGCAATGCGCGCCTTGCTCAGCGGGTCGGTTCCCATCAGCGGCGGTTCGGGATGGGTCTCTTCCAGATAGTGGAAGATGGCCACCGACTCGTCTATCGCGGTGCCATCATCCAGCACTAGGGTTGGCACCACGCCCCGGGGATTGATGGCCAAGTATTCCTTACTTAGATTCTCCCCCTTGACGATGTTCACCTGGATGGTCTCGCAGCTAATGCCCTTCTCCGCCATGAAGATGCGCACACGGCGGGGATTGGGCGCCAATTGGGTGTCGTACAGTTTCATTGCCTTGCTCCTCTGCTGTGGTGTCGGCGTCGCGCCTGCGGCCCGGCGCTGTGGGAGAGACGGCATTTTAAGCGAATTCGGCCGTTCTTCGCACTCCGTCCAGTCCAGCCGATAACCCGGCGGCAAGGGCGCCCTCCGCTCCACCAAATCGGCGAAGGCGCGCAAGTCGTCCACCAGCATCAACAGGTAAGGGTCGTTCGGCGGACGGGCGAGGTCGCAGAGCAGCAGCAGTTGCTCGATGCACCACCAAAATGCCTCCTCCCCCGGCAAGGGCGGGCGGCGCGGCGGCATGAGGTCCAACCGTTCCTCGTCGTCCAGCACCCGGCTGAGAAAGGCGGCCACCGCCTTGTTGCCCTGCAGGGCCGGCGAAGCCCCGCGCAGAATCCCCAGCAGCTCCGGCTGGTGCCGGGCCATCAGTTGTCCTCCATCCATGCAGGCTCGATCCTTCGGCTGCGAAAGCCCCATTATCATTTTCGGTTTCGCCATGCCTAGGCGACATTTCTGAAACCTGCGTACGACATCGCCCCTTTGTGCGAAACTGCCCAGCCGGCCACCAAAACCGGAGGGCAGCACCCGCCATGACCGACATCCAAGCCTTCGCCATCGACGTGCCGGAAAGCCGAATCGCCGACCTCAAGGACCGCCTGCGGCGCACCCGCTGGCCGGACCCGGAGACGCCGAACGATTGGGGCCAAGGCGTACCTCTAGCCTACGCTCAGGAGTTCTGTCGCTATTGGGCGGAGCAGTACGACTGGTCCGACCGTCAAGCGCAGTTGAACCGCTTCCCGCAGTTCAAGGTCCCCATTGACGGCATCGACATCCACTTCATTGAGCGGCAAAGCCCGGCGCCGGGCGCTTGGCCGCTGCTGATCACCCATGGCTGGCCCGGCTCGGTGGTGGAGTTCCTCAAAGTCATCGGACCCCTGACCGATCCGGGGGCCTTTGGCGGCGACCCGGCGGACGCCTTTCACGTCATCTGCCCCTCCCTGCCGGGCTACGGCTTCTCCGGCAAGCCTACGCAAACCGGCTGGGGAGTGGAGCGCATCGCTGCCGCCTGGGACAAGCTGATGCGGCGGCTGGGCTATGATCGCTACTTCGCCCAAGGCGGAGATTGGGGGGCGGCGGTCACCACCGCCATCGGCCAGCAGAACCTCGGCCATTGCGCCGGCATTCACGTTAACATGCCCATCGCCCAGCCCACCGCGGAGGCGCTGGCCAACCCCAAGGCGCGGGACAAGGTGGCCTTGCAGGGCGCCAACTACTACCAAGAGTGGGACTCCGGCTACGCCAAGCTGCAAAGCACCAGACCGCAAACCCTTGGCTACGCCCTAGTGGACTCCCCGGTCGGACAAGCCATGTGGATTTTGGAGAAGTTCTGGTCCTGGACGGACTGCGACGGACACCCGGAAAACGCCCTCAGCCGAGACGAACTGCTGGACAACATCATGCTCTACTGGCTGACCGCCTCCGGCGCCTCCTCGGCGCGCCTGTACTGGGAGAGCTTCAAAACCTTCCGCAACAGCGGCGCGACCGTCTCCCTGCCGACTGGGTGCAGCATCTTTCCCAAGGAGGTGGTGGCCACGCCCCGCGCCTGGGCGGAGCAGCGCTACGCCAACATCGTCTATTGGAACGAACTGAGCCGCGGCGGCCACTTCGCCGCCTTCGAGCAGCCGGAGTGCTTCGTCAACGAGGTGCGCAAGGCGTTCCGGTTGATGCGCTAGGAACTGTCGGACCAGCCGACCGATGCGCCTCGCCGCCTTAGCCGAGAAACGGCCACCGGGCAGCGGGCAAAAGGCGAGCAAGGGATTTGGTGGAGCCAGGGAGGATCGAACTCCCGACCTCTACAATGCCATTGTAGCGCTCTCCCAGCTGAGCTATGGCCCCACTAATGCGGGAGGCTGCGCATCTTAGGGCCGCATGTCGCCCCTGTCAACGGCTTGCCACGAGTGTGCCTTTGGCCCCGCTCTCAGGACCATCCTCGGCGCAAGCCCCTAGCGCTCAAGCAGCTCCAGCAGCAGCCGGTTGACGCGGCTGACGTAGGCGGCGGCGTCCGGCAGGGCGTCCCCTTCCGCTAAAACGGCTTGATCAAAGAGCACGACGGCCAATTCCGTGAAGCGGTCTCCGTCTGCCTCGGCATCCAGAAGCTTAAGCAGCGGGTGCTCGGCGTTGTACTCGAAGATCGGCTTGGTCGGGGGGACGGCCTGCCCAGCCGCCTCCATGATCCGCTGCATCTGCCGGCCCAAGGCGAATTCGCCTTGCACTAGGCAGACTGGGGAATCCGTGAGGCGGTTGGAGCGGCGCACAGCCTCCACCCGGTCGCCCAACGCGCCCTTGATGCGCTCCGCCAAGGGATCCTCCTCGGCGTCGTCCTTGGCTTCATCATTCGCGGAGTCCTCACCGTCATCCCCCTTTTCCTCCTCACCCGGCAGCACGAGGCCGGCCCGGGTGATGTCCTGGAAGGACTTGCCGTCAAATTCGGAAAGGTTGGACATCAGCCATTCGTCGATGCGGTTGAACAGCAGCAGCACCTCGATGCCCCGCTGCCGAAACACCTCCAGATGGGGGTTGGAGCGGGCGTTGTCGTGGCTATCCGCCACCAAGTAGTAGATGCGCTCCTGCTTTTCGACCATGCGCTCCGCATAGTCCGCAAGGCTGACGCTGGGGTCCGGCCCCTCGCTGGTGGTGGAGGCGAAGCGCAGCAGCTTGCAGAACTGCTCTCGGTTGGCCAAGTCCTCCCCGGCGCCCTCCTTGAGCACCTCCCCGAACTCCTTCCAGAAGGCCCGGTAATCCGCCGCGTCCTTCTTCGCCATGTTCTCCAAGGTGGTCAACACCCGCTTGGTCAAGGCGGAACGGATGCTGCCCACCCGTTCGTCCTCCTGCAGGATTTCCCTTGAGACGTTGAGCGGCAGGTCGTTCGAATCGACCACGCCCTTGACGAAGCGCAGGTAGAGGGGTAGGAACTGCTCGGCGTCGTCCATGATGAAGACGCGCTGCACATAGAGCTTAAGGCCCCTAGGAGACTCGCGGTTCCAGAGGTCGAAGGGGGCGCGTTTGGGGATGTACAGCAGGCTGGTGTACTCCAAGCGGCCCTCCACCCTGTTGTGGCTCCAAGCGAGCGGGTCTTGGAAGTCATGGGAGACGTGCTTGTAGAACGCCCGGTATTCGTCTTCGCCGATGTCCGAGCGGGAGCGACTCCAGAGGGCCTTGGCTTCGTTGACGGCCTCCCACTCCGGCGTTGCGGGCGCATCCTCTCCGTCTTTGCCTTCCTTCTTGTCCTGCCCATCCTGGGAGGCGTCATCGGCCTCCTTCGCCATGCGCACCGGCACCCCGATATGATCGGAGTACTTGCGCACCACATGGCGCAAGCGAAAGCCGTCGGCGAACTCCAGCGCGTCATCACGCAGATGCAGGATCACTTGAGTGCCGCGCGGCGCTGCGGCGTCCTCCACGGTGAAGTCGTCCTCGCCCTTGGATTTCCAGCGCACGCCAGTCTCGGCGCCGGCGCTGCGGGTCAGCACCTCCACTTCCTCCGCGACAATGAAGGCGCTGTAGAAACCGACGCCGAACTGCCCGATCAGGTTGGCGTCCTTCTGCTCATCGCCGCTGAGCTGCTGCAGGAACTCGGCGGTGCCGGACTGGGCGATGGTGCCCAAGTTGTCGATCACCTCCTGCCGGGTCATGCCGATGCCGTTGTCCTCAACCCTGATGGTTTTGGCCTGCTTGTCGAAGGCGATGCGGATGTTGTAGTCGTTGTCGTCGCCGACTAGGTCCGGTTCGCTGATCGACTTAAAGCGCAGCCTGTCGATGGCGTCCGAAGCGTTGGAGATGAGTTCGCGCAGGAAGATCTCCTTATTGGAGTACAACGAGTGGATCATCAGGCTCAGCAATTGCCGAGCCTTGGTTGCAAAGGCGTGGGTTTCAGGCTGTGCAGTCATGGCGACCACTCCGACCGCTCGTTGGGAACGCCGCGAATATTGGGGCAATGCGCACGAAAACAAGGGATGCGGCGAAGTTCGTTCATCCGCGCCGACGGCGGTGGGCGGGGCCGCTCAAAGCCAGCCGGTGACATCCGCCAAGGCTTCGCCGATGGCGGCTAGGCTACGAACGGTTTTGACGCCGGCGTCCTCCAAGGCTTGGAACTTGTCCAAAGCGGTGCCCTTGCCGCCGGCGATGATGGCGCCGGCGTGCCCCATGCGCCGGCCCGGCGGGGCGGTGACGCCAGCGATGTAGGCCACCACCGGCTTAGAGACGTTGTGCTTGATGTAGGCGGCGGCGTCCTCTTCAGCTGTGCCGCCGATCTCCCCCACCATGACGATGGCCTCGGTGTCCGGGTCCTCCTCAAAGCGGGCCAGAATGTCGATGAAGTGGCTGCCGGGGATGGGGTCGCCGCCGATGCCCACGCAGGTGCTCTGGCCGAAACCGCGGTCCGTGGTCTGCTTGACCGCCTCGTAGGTCAGGGTGCCGGAGCGGGAGACGATGCCCACCCTGCCGGGCAGGTGAATGTCGCCCGGCATGATGCCGATCTTGCATTCCCCCGGCGTGATCACGCCGGGGCAGTTGGGGCCGACCAGGGTGGCGCCGCCGATGTCGAGGCGCACCTTGACCTTCAGCATGTCCAGGGTGGGAATGCCCTCGGTGATGCAGACAATGAGCCGAAGGCCCGCTTCAAGGGCCTCGAGAATGGAGTCCAGGCAAAAGGGTGCTGGGACGTAAATCACCGTGGCGTCGGCACCGGTGGCCGAAACGGCCTCCGCCACCGTGTTGAAGGTGGGCAGATTCAAATGCATCCGACCGCCCTTGCCAGGGGTGACGCCGCCGAGCAAGCGGGTGCCGTAGGCGATGGCCTGTTCGCTGTGCAGGGTGCCTTGAGCACCGGTGAAGCCTTGGCAGATCACCCGTGTCTCCTTGTCCACCAGAATGCTCATGCCGCCCTTCCTGCTGCGGTCACCGCTTTCTTGGCCGCATCCTCCAAGGATTCGGCGGCTATGATGTTCAGGCTGCTGCGGCCGAGAATGATGCGCCCGGCGTCGGCGTTGTTGCCTTCAAAGCGCACTACCACGGGCACCTTGACACCCACGTCCTTGACCGCACCGATGATGCCTTCGGCGATCACCGCGCAACTGACGATGCCGCCGAAGATGTTGATGAGCACCGCCCGAACGTTGGCGTCGGAGAGGATGATCTTGAACGCCTCGGACACCGCTTCCCGATCTGCGCTGCCGCCTACGTCCAGAAAATTGGCCGGATTGCCGCCATACAGCTTGACCAAGTCCATGGTGCCCATGGCCAGCCCGGCGCCGTTGACCATGCAGCCGATGTCGCCGTCCAAAGCCACATAGTTCAGACCAAATTCGGAGGCCTCGATCTCCCGGGCGTCCTCCTGGGTTGGGTCGCGCAGCTGGGCCAAGGCCGGCTGCCGGTGCAGGGCGTTGCCGTCAATGTTGACCTTGGCGTCCAAGCACAGAATGTCCCCGTCGCTGGTCACCACCAAGGGGTTGATCTCCAGCAGGGAGCAATCGAGCTCCACGAACATCTGGTAAAGCCCCAAAAACAACGCCGTGAACTGCTTGACCTGAGCGTTGTTCAGCGACAGTTGAAAGGCGAGGCGGCGGCCTTGGTGGGGTTGGGCGCCCACGAAGGGATCGATGATCGCCTGAACGATCTTGTCCGGCGTCTGCGCCGCCACCTTTTCGATCTCCACGCCCCCTTCGGTGGAGGCCATGAAGACGATGCGGCGTAGGTTGCGGTCCACCAGCGCACTCAAGTACAGCTCGCGGATGAAGTCGGTGCAGCGCTCGACGTAGATGCAGGACACCGGCCGGCCGGCGCTGCCGGTCTGCGCGGTGACTAGGTTTTTGCCGATCCAACGCTTGGCGAAGGCGCTGACCTGGGCCAAGCTGTCCACCACGGCCACTCCACCGGCCTTGCCGCGCCCACCGGCGTGGGCCTGCACCTTGACCGCCCAGCGCCCCCCGCCCAGCTTCCTCGCCGCCGCCACGGCCTCCACGGCAGTGGCGGCCGGGTAACCCTCCGGCACCGGCAGGCCGCGCTCGGCGAACAGCGCCTTGGCTTGATGCTCATGCAGATTCATGCTTGGCGCCTGCTGCTCCTGTTGACCATGTGGATGGCGCGGCCGCCTACGCCTTGGGCGGCCTCATGCACGGACTCGGACAGGGTGGGATGGGCGAACATCGTCAGGCCGAGGTCCTCGGCGCTGGCGTCAAACTCCAAGGCGATGACCCCTTGAGCCACTAGTTCCGAGGCCTGCGGCCCCAGGACATGCATCCCCAACAGGCGATCCGACTGCGCATCCGCCACCACCTTGACCACCCCCACCGCGTCATTGGCGGCTAGCGCCCGGCCGCTGGCGGCGAAGGGGAAGGCACCGGTTTTCACCTCCAAGCCGGAGGCGGCGGCATCTTCTTCGGTTTGGCCCACCCAAGCGATTTCAGGATGGGTGTAGATGACGTTGGGCACCGCGTCGTAGTTGACGGCGGGCTTAAAGCCGGCGATGCGCGCCGCCGCCATCACCCCCTCTTCGGCACCCTTATGCGCCAGCATGGGGCCGCGCACGCAGTCACCAACGGCGTAAACGCCGACGCTGGCGGTGGCGCAGTGATCATCCACCTCGATGAACCCCGATCGGTCGAAGCCGACGCCCGTTCCCTCCCCCAGCAAGCCTTCCGTGTTGGGGCGACGGCCGACGGCGACGATCAGCTTGTCCACGCGAAGCTGCCGCTCGGCGCCGTTCGCCTCAAAACTGACGGTCACGCCGTCATCGTCCGCCGCCGCACCAGTCACCTTTGCGCCCATCCGAATGTCCAGCCCCTGTCCCTTGAGCACCCTGAGGGCGTCCTTGGCGATGCGCCGGTCGGCCATGGGCAGGAAGTCCGCCAGAGCCTCCAGAATGACCACCTCGGAACCCAGACGGCACCAGACGCTGCCCAGCTCCAGGCCGATGACCCCGGCGCCGATCACGCCCAAGCGTTCGGGCACTTCCTGAAACTCCAAGGCGCCGGTGGAATCCACGATGCGCTCCGGAGTCAGCGGCGCCGGCGGGATGTTCATGGGCACGGAGCCGGCGGCCAGAATCACGGCGTCAGCGGACAGCACCGAAGCCGTCCCGTCATGGCCCTGCACCGCCACCCGCTTGCCGCTTCGCAACTGCGCCTTGCCAGCCAAGCTGGTGACGCCGTTGCCCTTGAACAGTGCGGAAATACCGCCAGTCAGCCCCTTCACGACCTGATCCTTACGCGCCATCATCTTGGCGACATCGACCGTCACGCCTTCGACTTGCACGCCAATTTCACCGAAATGGTCCTTGGCTTCGGCAAACTTGTGGGAGGCGTCCAGCAACGCTTTTGACGGGATGCAACCCCAATTGAGGCAGGTGCCGCCCAAAACCGATGCACCGTCCTTGCCCACCGCGGCATCGACGCAGGCGGTGCTCAACCCCAATTGGGCGCTGCGGATGGCGGCGGCGTAGCCCGCCGGACCAGCGCCGACGACGACGACGTCGTAGTGCTCGCTCATGTTCACAACTCCAGCAAAATGCGCGCCGGATCCTCAAGCAGCTGCTTGACCGCCACTAAGAACTGCACGGCCTCGCGGCCGTCGATCAGCCGGTGGTCGTAGGAAAGGGCTAGGTTCATCATCGGCCGCACGACGATCTCCCCACCCACCACCACCGGCCGCTCCTGAATCCTGTGCAGGCCCAGAATGCCGGTTTGCGGCGGGTTGAGGATGGGGGTGGAAAGCAGGGAGCCGAACACGCCGCCATTGGAGATGGTGAAAGTGCCGCCGGCCATGTCCTCAATGGCCAGCTTGCCTTGCCGGGCCTTCTCCCCATAGCGGTTGATCTCGTCCTCGATCTGCGCCAAGCCCAGGGCGTCCGCATCCCGCACCACCGGCACCACCAAGCCCCGGTCAGTGCTGACGGCCACGCCGATGTCGTAGTAGCCGTGGTAGATGACGTCGTCTCCGTCGATGGAGGCGTTGACCGCCGGAAAGCGTTTCAGGGCCTCCACCGAGGCGCGCACGAAGAAGGACATGAAGCCCAGCTTGGTGCCGTTGTGCCGAGCCTGGAACTCGTCTTGATACTTGCGGCGCAGCGCCATGACCGGCGACATATCGACCTCGTTGAAGGTGGTGAGCATGGCGGCATTGCGCTGCGCCTCCACCAAGCGCTTGGCGATGCTGGCCCGCAGCCGGGTCATGGGCACCCGGCGCTCCACCCGCTCGCCCACCGCTTGGTCGGGGAGGGCCTCAGCCGGCGCGGCATCCACAGCCGGCGCCTTGGCTGGCGGCGAGGCTGGGGAGGGCCTTTCCTCAATGACGTACTGGGCCACGTCGTCCTTGGTGATGCGGCCGTCCCGCCCGGTGCCCTGCACCTTGGCGAGATCCAAGCCCTTCTCCTCGGCCAGCTTGCGCGCCGCCGGGCTGGCGCCGACCGAGGGCGGCGGCTCCGCCTCGGCAGCCGCTTCGGCGGCGATATCGACCTCGCCGACCTCGAAGATCGCCAAAAGGGCCTCGCTCTCCACGACGTCGCCCTCTTGCTTGATGACCTCCACCACATGGCCATCCGCTGGAGCGACTACTTCGAGAACCACCTTGTCCGTCTCGATGTCCACCAGCAAATCGTCCCGCTTGATGGGTTCACCTGGGCCTTTGTGCCAGACGACAACGGTGCCCTCGGTGATGGACTCCGGGAAGGTGGGTGCTTTGATATCCATGGTTTCTCTTTACTCAAGCGTTCCAAACAGGGCGTCCTGCACCAGGCGCTGCTGCCGTTCGTTGTGCAGGTGCAAGTAGCCGGCGGCCGGGGCGGCGAAGGCGCCCCGTCCGACGTAGCTCAGATGCAGGGACGGGTCATGCCGATGCAGCACTCGCCGGGAGTGGTGCTGGCTGGAGTACCAAGCGCCCTGGTTCATGGGCTCTTCCTGACACCAAACCGCCTCCTTGAGGCCCGCATAGGGGGCCACGACCTGGGCGAGGTCAACCTCCGGGTATGGGTAGAGCTGCTCGATGCGCACGATGGCGATGTCCTCAACGGCGGCCTCTTGGCGGGCGTTCCGCAGTTCATAGAACACCTTGCCGCTGCACAGCACCAAGCGCTTCACGGCGGCCGGGTTCGGGCGATCCGGATCCGGCAGCACGGTGTGGAACCGGCCATCGTACAGCTCCGCCAAGCTGGAAACCGCGTCCTTATGGCGCAGCAGGCTCTTCGGGGTGAGCGCCACCAAGGGCTTGCGCAGGGGCCGGATGGCTTGGCGGCGCAGCATGTGGAACATCTGGGCCGGGGTGGTGGGCAGGCAAACCTGCATGTTGTGCTCGGCGCACAGCTGCAGAAGACGCTCCAAGCGCGCCGATGAATGCTCTGGACCGGCCCCCTCGTAGCCGTGCGGCAGCAGCGCAGTCAGGCCGCAAAGCCGCCCCCACTTGGTCTCGCCGGAGGAAATGAACTGATCGATCACCACCTGGGCGCCGTTGGCGAAGTCCCCGAACTGAGCCTCCCAAATGACCTGAACATGGGGGGTGGTGGTGGCGTAGCCGTACTCGAAGGCGAGCACCGCCTCCTCGGAGAGCAGCGAGTCGTAGATGTCGAAGTTGGTGCCTTCGGAAAGTTTGTTGAGGGGAATGTAGCGCTTGCCGGTGCGCTGGTCGTACAGGCAGGCGTGACGATGGGAGAAGGTGCCGACGCCCACGTCCTGGCCAGTGAGGCGCACCCCATGTCCGGCGTCCACCAGGGTGGCGTAGGCCATGACCTCGGCGTATCCCCAATTGGCGGGGCGCTCGCCCCGGGTCATCTCGTCTCGCTCCGCCAAGGTCTTGGCCACTTGGCGCTGCAGCTGGAAGCCGTCCGGCAGCTTGGCAAGACGCTTGGCCAACTTGATGAAGTGGCCCTTGGCGACCCGGGTGTCCGCCGCCGCGGTCCAAGCGTGGCCGAGGAAGGGCCGCCAATCCACGAACAGGCTGGGGTCCGGCTCATGGACGATGGACAGCGCGACATGCCCGCCCCTTTCCAAGGTGCTTCGGTAACGCTCCCCCATCTCGTCCGCCTCAGCGGCACTGATGGCCTGCTCGTCGATCAACCGCTTGATGTACAGCTCCCGGGCGGTCGGGTGGCGGCGAATCCTGGCGTACATCAGAGGCTGGGTCTTCATCGGCTCCTCGGCTTCGTTGTGCCCCCGGCGGCGGTAGCAGACGATGTCGATGACCACGTCCTTGCGGAACCTCATGCGGTAGTCCGCCGCCACCTGCGCGGCGAACACCACCGCCTCCGGATCATCGCCGTTGACATGCAGGATGGGTGCCTTCACGACCTTGGCGATCTCCGTGCAGTACTCCGTAGAGCGGGCGTCGTCCTGGCGGCTGGTGGTGAACCCGATCTGGTTGTTGACCACGACATGCACGGTGCCGCCGGTCTTAAAGCCGCGGGTTTGCGACATCTGGAAGGTCTCCATCACCACACCCTGGCCGGCGAAGGCGGCGTCCCCGTGGATGAGGATGGGCGCCACCAGGTCGCCACCGTAGTCCCGCCGCCGGTCCTGGCGAGCGCGCACGGAGCCCTCGACCACTGGGCCGACGATCTCCAAGTGGGAGGGATTGAAGGCCAGCGCCAAGTGCATCTCCCCACCGGGCGTCATGACGTTGGTGGAGAAGCCTTGGTGGTATTTGACATCCCCGGAGCCCAGCTCCGGGGCCACCTTGCCGTCGAATTCGGCGAACAGATCCCAAGGGTCCTTGCCGAGAATGTTGACCAGCATGTTCAGCCGCCCGCGGTGGGCCATGCCGATGACCGTCTCGATTACCCCCTGGGCACCGAGGCGCTGCAGCAGTTCGTGCAGGCAGGGTATGAGGGATTCCGCCCCCTCCAAGCCGAACCGCTTGACCCCGGGATAGCGGCCGTGCAGGTACTTCTCCAAGCCTTCCGCAGCGGTCAGCCGCTCCAGAACGGTTCTTTTGTCCGCGGCGCTGAGTTGGCGGTTGGCCGGGCCCGCCTCCAAGCGCATCTGCACCCAAAGCTGCTCCTCCGCCTGGGTGATGTGCATGTACTCGGCGCCGATGCTGCCGCAGTAGAAGGATTCCAGCGCGGCAACGATGTCGCGCAGCTTGGCGAAACCCTCCCCGTACGCCAGAAAGTCCGTGTTGAAGACCTCGTCGAAGTCGGCGGGGGAAAGATCATGGTAAGCGAGGTCCAGCACCGGCATGGGCCGCCGTTCCATCATGCCCAAGGGGTCGATGTTGGCCTTCTTGTGGCCCCGGGCGCGGTAGGCGGCGATGAGGTCGAGCACCCGCATCTGCTTGCGCTCGTGCTCATTCACCACGGCGGCGCTCTCCTTCTCCGGGCGCGCCTTCAGGCGGTTGCGGCCGATGCGCTCGAAGTGGGCGACCACGCCGCTGTGCGGCACCTCGAGCGCATCGGCGGCCACCGAGGGCAGGCCCTGGAAGTAGCCGCGCCACTGCGCCGAAAGGGTCCCCGGGGCGGACAAGTAAGTCTCGTACATGGCCTCAATGTAGGCGGCGTTGGCGCCCGCCAAGTGGGAGCTGCGGCGCATCCGCTGCATGAAGGTGTCAGCCATGCCGTCCTCCTTTTGGCGGCCCACGATCGGGCGTTGCGCTTGCCTGCGGCATCAGACGCCCTGCCGCACCAGCAGCCCCCGTATCCTGCCGATGGCTCGGCTGGGGTTCAGGCCCTTGGGGCAGACGTTGACGCAGTTCATGATGCCTCGGCAGCGGAAAACGCTGTAGGGGTCGTCCAGGTCCGCCAGCCGCTCGGCGGTGGCGGTGTCCCGGCTGTCGGCCAAGAAGCGGTAAGCCTGCAGCAGCCCGGCCGGGCCGACAAACTTATCCGGGTTCCACCAAAAGGACGGACAGGCCGTGGAGCAACAGGCGCAGAGGATGCATTCGTAGAGGCCATCCAGCTTGGCCCGCTCTTCGGGAGATTGCCGGCGCTCCCCGGCCGGGGGCGGCTTGTCGTTGATCAGGTAGGGGCGCACCTTCTCGAACTGGGCGAAGAACTGGCTCATATCGACCACCAGATCCCGAATCACCGGCAGCCCCGGCAGAGGCCGCAGGACCAGCTTGCCCTTCCTGGCCACCTGCGCAACCGAAGTGATGCAAGCGAGGCCGTTCCTGCCGTTCATGTTGATGCCGTCGGAGCCGCAGACCCCCTCGCGACAGGAGCGGCGGTAGGAAAGGGAGGGGTCCTGCTCCTTCAGGCGTTCGAGCACGTCGAGCACCATGAGGTCCCGCCCTTCGGGAATGTCCAGGGCCATCTCACGCATCTGCGGCGCTTCATCCAGATCTGGGTTGTAGCGGTAAACGCTTACCTGCATCAGTATGTCCTCTCCTTGGGCTCAAAAGTCGGCACGGTGGCCGGCTGAAAGTTTACCGCCCGCTTGACCACCCGTTCATCTTCCGGGAAGTAGAGGGAGTGGCACAGCCAATTGTCGTCGTCACGCGCCCGGAAGTCCTCCCTGGCGTGGGCGCCGCGGCTCTCGCGGCGGGCTTCGGCGGCTACCGCCGTGGCGTAGGCGACAGTGAACAGGTTGTCCAGTTCCAGGGCCTCCAGGCGGGCCGTATTGAACACCCCACTCTTGTCCGGCAGATGCGCCTGTTCGATGCGCTCCCCCAACTCCTTGAGTTGCTCAATGCCCTTCCGCATGTGGGTGGCCGTGCGGAACACGCCGAAACTGGCCTGCATGATGTCTTGCAGCGCCTTCTTGAGGGCGGCGACGCCCTCCCCTGAGGCGGAGGCGTTCCAGCGCCGCAAGCGGGCGCCGGCAGCCTCCAGATCCGATTCGCTGGCCTCCCGTCGGGAGACCCCCTGACGGATGACATGTTCAATGTGCAGGCCAGCGGCGCGTCCGAACACCACCAAATCCAGCAGGGAGTTGCCGCCCAACCGGTTGGCGCCATGCACGGACACGCAGGCCACCTCGCCGACCGCGTAGAAGCCATCCACCAATTGATCCCGGCCTTGTGCGTTCTGGGTGAGCGCCTGGCCGCTAGCTTGGGTGGGGATGCCGCCCATCATGTAGTGGCAGGTGGGCACCACCGGAATGGGCTCGCGCACCGGATCGACATGGGCGAAGGTGCGGGCCAACTCCAAAATACCGGGCAGGCGACTGTTCAGCACCTCTTCGCCGAGATGGTCCAGCTTCAGCTGCACATGGTCGCCCTGCTCACCGCAGCCGCGACCCTGCAGAATCTCGATGATCATGGAGCGGGCCACCACATCCCGCCCGGCCAAGTCCTTGGCGGTGGGCGCGTAGCGTTCCATGAAGCGCTCGCCATCCTTGTTGATGAGGTAGCCGCCCTCCCCTCGGCAACCTTCGGTGACCAACACGCCGGCCCCGGCGATGCCGGTGGGATGGAACTGCCACATCTCGATGTCCTGCACCGGCAGCCCGGCGCGCAGGGCCATGCCAACCCCATCCCCAGTGTTCATCAAGGCATTGGTGGTGCTGGCGTAGATGCGCCCGGCACCGCCGGTGGCGAACACCACCGCCTTGGCCACCACATGCACCAAGACGCCGGTCTCGATCTCGATGGCGATGACGCCGACCACGGCGCCGTCCTGATTGCGTACCAGATCCACAGCGAACCACTCGTTTAGGAAGACAGCGCCGCTCTTGACGTTGGCTTGGTAGAGTGTGTGCAGCAGGGCGTGGCCGGTGCGGTCGGCTGCGGCGCAGGTGCGGGACGCCTGGCCGCCCTTGCCGAAGTTCTTCGACTGGCCGCCGAAGGGCCGTTGATAAATGCGCCCGGACTCGGTGCGGGAGAACGGCAAGCCCATGTGCTCCAGCTCGAACACGGCTTGGGGGCCTTCCTTGCACATGTACTCGATGGCGTCCTGATCGCCGATGTAGTCCGACCCTTTGACGGTGTCGTACATGTGCCAGCGCCAATCGTCGTCCGGATCCTCGCTGGCGATGGCGCAGGTGATGCCGCCCTGGGCGGACACGGTATGCGAGCGGGTCGGAAACACCTTGGAGAGCACCGCGGTTTTCAGCCCGGACTGAGCCAGTTGCAGTGACGCCCTCATGCCGGCGCCACCGCCGCCGACGATGACGCCGTCAAACTCCAACTTGCGCAACGCCGGCATGCCTGACCCACCCTATC
The DNA here is from genome assembly GCA_958296025.1 of uncultured Pseudomonadales bacterium. GTDB lineage: Bacteria > Pseudomonadota > Gammaproteobacteria > Pseudomonadales > Azotimanducaceae > Azophilus. Next base: position 1,789,362 of record OY282430.1, on the reverse strand, counting down.
CCAACGACCAGAACAGGCGGATGCCCCACCAAGCGTACACGAACAGCGCCAGGGCGCAGACGGCTTGGTAGAGAAGACGCCAAGCGGATGCCCGGCTGCCGAAGTAGTGCGGCCTGATGTAGTCCGTGCCCACCGTCCACAGGCCGATCCAGCCGTGGGCGGCGGTGCAGAGGACCGCCAGAATGCCGAACGCCTGCATGGACGGGCTGCCGAAGAAAATGACCAAGGCACCGTGGTCCAGCCCGTCGTTGACGAGGAAGAAGCCCAGTACGCATAGGGCGTAGAGGGCGAGCACGACTGCGCTGACCCGCTGAATCAGAAAGTCGGAGAGGCCGCTGCGGGATAGGGCCGTGGCCTGGATCACCATAGCCAAGCCGCCAACAGCAGCACGATGAGCGCCGTCAACACGAACACCGCCCAGGAAGCACGGCTGGCGGCGGCCATGCTGTCGCCGATGTGCAGGTCCATCAGCAGGTGCTTGACGCCGGCGAGCAGGTGATAGGCGAGCATGGCCAGCACCCCAAGCAAAGCCAGTTTCGGCAACGCCAGCGCCAACAGCGCCTCGGCACGCGCGAACCCGGCCTCGGAGGACAGCGCCAAGTCCAGCAGATAGAGCAGGTAGGCGACGCCGAGAAACAGCAGAACGCCCGAAATGCGGTGGGCAATGGAAGCCATGGCGGTGATTGGCCAACTGAATTTGGCCGGCGAAAGCGACAGACTGACCGGACGCTCGGACATGCAGCAAATTCCAATGGCCGCACACAGCCAACCAAAGCCAAGCGCGGCATGATGTTCAAGCCGGAATTAGCGTAATGGGGGCGATTCTAGTGCCGCCAGCGGCGTTTGCCAACAATCTGCGCAGACTCGGACTAAACCCGTGCTCCGCTTCGGCGCCGCGCCGCCGACCAGCGTGCGCGACAGCGGGGCGGGGCAACACAGCGCCGGGGCGCGCCTCGAAAGGTCATAACCTGAGCGGCCCGACGCCTGACGGCGTGGTGATGGCGGGCGGCAGGCGCACGAAACTGGCGGACGGTGGTTCCCGTTTTGATAACATTCGCATCCTTGCCGCCAGGAAACGCCCGTGTTTCAGCCGCCCGACCGAAGGCGCATCTACCTCATGCGCCATGCCGAGGCCGCCTACGTCCAAGAGGACGGTTCCCTTGCCTTGGACTCCCGTCAAGTGGGCCTGACGTCCCTGGGCCGGCAGCAGGCGCGCAAGCAGGCCGCAGTGCTGGCCAGCATTCCCTTCGACCGGGCCATTTGCTCCGGGCTGCGCCGCACCCGGGAGACCGCCGCCTTGGTCCTGGCCGGGCGGGAAGCGCCGACGTTGGAAATCGAGCCAGCCTTGGAGGAGATCCGCCCCGGCGACCGGGAGGCGCCGCCAACCGACGTGGAGGCCTTGCTGCGGCACGTCGCCAACCCTTGGGCGGGGGCGGAAGCGCCGGACGCCCGCTTTATCGGCGGTGAGCGGTTCATCGACTTCGGCGCTCGGGTGCGCCCCGCCTTCCGGCGCATCGTCAACGCCGACGACTGGGCCCACCTGCTCTTGGTGGCGCACGGCGCCGTCAACCGCTGCATCCTGAACGCCGTGCTCGACCTGCCGTGGCGAGGCGCCGCCACCATCGAACAGGACAACTGCTGCATCAACATCATCGATGTGGACCGGGACGCAGACGGCGGCGTCGCCCGCTACCTGTTGCGCACAGTCAACCTGACCGCCTACAACCTGAACAAGTCCGGCATCGTGCTGACCACCATGGAGCAGGGCGCCAAACGGCTAAGCGAGATGCTCGGCACCGCGGGCTAGGCGGGCGGTGCGCAAGACCCCAAGGCCGATAATCCAGAGGCTACTGATACCCGCACCGCTCAGGTCGCAAAACCCCTCCAAGGCGTCAGCGAGCACTACTGGGAAGGGCTGCCAGATGATGGCCCACTAGGAAATTGAAAATGCTGCGGGCTTGTTGCTCCGTAGCCAAGTCCGCCTTCGCGAAGCGGGCGGCCGTGGCGGAAAGCGGGCGCGGCGCACCCACCTTCAAGTGGGCTTCGGCGACGCGCTCCATCATCACGAACCAAGCCACCGCCTCCTCAACGGAGGCGCCCACCGTGAGCAAGCCGTGGCCGCGCAGCACAATGCCTCGACAGGCGCCTAGGGCTGCGGCGATGCGAGCGCCGCATTCGGCGCTTTGCACCTGCACCTCCTCGTCATCGAACACCGCATGGTCCTCAAAGAAGACGCAGGCTTCCTGAGTGATCGGAGCAAAGGGCCTCGCCTGTGCCGAGAAAGGCGTCCCGTAGGGCGTATGGGTATGGGCAACGCTGCTGATGTCCGGTCGGGCTGCAAGAATCGGCCGGTGAATCAAGTAGCCTGGCCAGTTCACGCCTCCGTCGCCTCCCGCCAATTCGCCATCCGGCCCGATCAGGACAAGATTGTCCGCCTTGGCTTGAGCGAACGGCGTATTGGTGTTCAGCAGCCAGAAGCAATCCGTGCGCTCTGGATCCCGGGCGCTGATGTGGCCGTCGCCAAGGTCGCCCCAGCCGAGCGCGGCGAAAATCCGGTAGCCGAGCGCCAGCTCTCGTTTACGCGCGGTGCGCAATAGCTCAATGGTCGATGCCGCCATAAGCCCCTCCCCTCATTTCCGCGGCTGCGGGCAGCGGCCGACACAAGCTCAGGAACAGATCCCGAGCCTTAGTGGCAAGCCAAAGCCCCAGCCCCGGAAGGGGCGCTGGGGCTTCAACCCGTGAAAGGGCTTCAGGAACCTGAGCCCTTGTCAGCAGATAAATGCACGATCACCTCCTTTGCTTCAGCCCAACACGCGGTCAATGGTGCGGCAAGATGGAAGTGTTTTCAATCACCTTTGTTATAGTCAAAGCGTTGTAGTCGAAGTCTAGGAACAGCGTGGAGGCGGACATGCACCTTCAGGGCATTCATCATGTATCCATCAACGTCCAGGATGTGGATGCCGCCTTGGGCTTCTACGTTGACCTGCTGGGCATGGAGTTGCTCGACCGCCCGGATGTGGGCTTTCCGGGCGCTTGGATGCGGGCCGGCGAACAGGAAGTCCACCTATTGGGGGTACACTCCGGGCCGCCGCCGAAGGAGCAGCACTTCGCCTTCAAGGTGGCGGACGTCAATGAGGTCAAGACGACGCTGGAGGCCGCCGGGCGCTCCTGCTCGGAACCGATGGAGATCGCCGGCGTCTGCCGCCAAGCCTTCACCCATGATCCCAGCGGCAACTTGGTGGAATTCAACCAACGGCTCTGACCATCATGCCCATCCCCCGGTGTATAATGCCGTCCGCCGCAACGCCGGGGCAGCGGGCGGCGAACCTTCAACAACGTCAATGAGGATGAAGATGCAGCAACGCCGTTCATTTTTGAAGCACAGCGCCTTGGGCCTAGGCGCCCTACCTGTGGTGAATCTGTTGGGCAGCGGCGCTTGGGCCGCCGGAGAGGTCGAGCTCACGGAGGACGACCCCATGGCCGTGGCCTTGGGCTACAAGCATGTGGCGGAGGAAGGCGGCGACGCCGGCATTCCCCGCACGGAAAACTCGTTCTGCGACAACTGCGCCCAATACGTCGCCACTCAGGAAAGTTGGGGGACCTGCAACATCTTCCCCGGCAAGCTGGTGGCCGCCAAGGGCTGGTGCAACGTCTGGGTGCCGATGCCCGCTTCCTAAAGGCCGTTCGCCCCCTAGGGGCTGTCAAACACCCAGTCGGTGAAGAACTCCAGGCGGGTGAGGAAGGTGTAGTCCGCCTCGCCGGCCATCAGGCCGACCAGCACGATAATCACCAAGGGCGGCACTAGGATGGCGTAGATCAGCGCCATCCGCTCCCACATCATGTGCATGAAGATGGCCACGATCAGGCCGGCTTTCAGCATCATGAAGATGATGATGAGGGACCAGCGCAGATAGCCTTGGAACTGCAGGTAATCGACCATGTAGGAGGCCGCGCTGAGCACGAACAGCAGCCCCCAGATCCAGAAGTAGATGGAAATTGGATGTTGTTGGCCTTGGTCTGACATCTGGCGATTGCTCCACCCTTACCAAAGATAGAAGAACGCGAAAATAAACACCCAGACAAGATCCACGAAGTGCCAGTACAGGCCCATCGTCTCGACGATCTCGTAGCGGTTCGGGCGCCCGGTCATGAAGCCGGGGGTCTCCTTGTCCAAGTCCCCGCGCCGCACCTTGATGGCGGTGATGATGAGGAACAGCACCCCGAAGGACACATGGGTGCCGTGGAAGCCGGTGATCATGAAGAAGGCGGCGCCGAACTGCGGCGCACCCATCGGGTTGCCCCAGGGACGCACCCCCTCATCGACGATGAGCTTGGTCCACTCAAACGCCTGCATGCCCACGAAGGCGGCGCCGAAGAAGGCTGTCGCCATCAGCAGCCAGAAGGTGGGCACCTTCTTTCTCTCATAGCCGAACTTCACCGCCATGGCCATGGTGCCGCTGCTGGTGATGAGCACGAAGGTCATGATGGCGATGAGAATCAGCGGAATGTGGTTGCCGAACAGGGTTAGGGCGAACACCTCGCTGGAGTTGGGCCAAGGCGCCGTGGTGGACATGCGCACCGTCATGTAGGAGACCAGGAAGCAGGAGAAGATGAAGGTGTCGCTCAGCAGGAAGATCCACATCATGGCCTTGCCCCAGGGGACGTTCTTGAACGCCCGTTGGTCCGACGACCAATCCTCGACAATGCCCTTGAATCCCGGCGTTAGTGCTAGTGTTTGCGCCACGTTGTTGGTTTCCTTATTGCCTTGTTTCCTTGAATCGGTGTGGGTTGGCGCAGCCGCCTGAACCTAGGTGGAGAGCATCAGGCCGAACAGGATCAGCCAGACGACGAACAGAAAATGCCAATACACGGCGCAGAGCTCCACGCCGCTGCGGGCTTGGGCTGCGGCCTTCATGCGGATGTAGCCGCCCGTCTTCGCCAAGGCCACCAAGCCGCCGAGCAAGTGCAGCACATGCAGCCCGGTGAGGAGGTAGAAAAATGAATTGGCCGGGTTGCCGGCCACCACGTAGCCAGCCGCCGTCAACTGCCGCCAAGCGATTAGCTGCCCGATCATGAAGGCCAGGGCACAGGCGGCGCCGACCGCCGTGCCGAGGCGCACCGCCGGCCAGTTCTCCCGCGCCGCCCCTCGCCAAGCCCATTGCAGGCCGACGCTGGCGGCGAACAGGATGGCCGTGTTCACCCAGAGCAGGGCCGGCTCCGGCAGCGGCCGCCAATCGGCCAACTCCATGCGGATGGAGTAGGCGCTGATGAACAGCGCAAACAGGGAGGTGATGACCGCCAGCAAGACGCCTAGGGCCACCTTGGACGGCGGCAGGAAGCCCACCCCGGATTGAACGCCTTGCGGGGCGCTGGCCACCCAGGGCTTGACGTTGATGGTCTGGCGCACCAGCCACCAAACCACCGCCCCCATCAGCAGGGCCAGGAAAATAAGCGCTGCCGTCATGGCTAGCCGTCCGCCTTGCCTTCGCCTTGGGCGCCCTCGTCCTTGGCGCGGGCCGCGGCCAATTCCTCGGAAGGCACGTTTTGGGGAATGAAGTCCTGCTCCGCGCCCGGCACCCCATAGTCGTAGGCCCAACGATACACCGAGGGCAACTCGTCAAAGTTGCCGTGCTTGGGCGGCGTGTGCGGCGTCTGCCACTCCAGGGTGGTGGCGTTCCAAGGGTTGGGGCCGGCCTCCTTGCCCTTGGTCAGGCTGCGCACCATGTTGTACAGGAACACCATCTGGGCGACGGCCACGAAGATGGCGGCGATGGAGATGGCCTCGTTCAAGGTGTGCGCGGACTGCGACATGAAGGCGGTGTCCGTGCCATAAGCGTAGTAGCGCCGCGGCATCCCCTCGAAGCCCAGGTAGTGCATGGGGTAGTAGATGGCGTAGGTGCCTAGGAAGGTCATCCAGAAATGCACCTTGCCCAAGGTGTCGTCCAGCATCCTGCCGGTGATTTTCGGATACCAGTGGTAGATGGCGCCGAACACCACCAGCACCGGGGAGACCGCCATCACCATATGGAAGTGGGCGACCACGAAATAGGTGTCCGACAGGGGCAAATCCACCGTCACGTTGCCTAGGAACAGCCCGGTGAGGCCGCCGTTGATGAAGGTGAAGATGAAGCCGATGGCGAACAGCATGGGCACCGTCAGTTGGATGTTGCCCCGCCACAGGGTCAGCACCCAGTTATAGACCTTGATGGCCGTGGGCACCGCGATGATGAGGGTGGTGGTGGCGAAGAAGAAGCCGAAGTAAGGGTTCATGCCGCTGACGTACATGTGGTGCGCCCAAACGACGAAGCTGAGCGCCCCGATGGCGACGATGGCCCAGACCATCATTCGGTAGCCGAAGATGTTCTTGCGGGCGTGGGTGGAGAGCACATCGGAGACGATGCCGAAGGCCGGCAGGGCGACGATGTACACCTCGGGGTGGCCGAAGAACCAGAACAGGTGCTGGAAGAGAATCGGGCTGCCGCCCTCGTAGGCGGTCTGCTGCCCTTCCGCAATCATGGCCGGCATGAAGAAGCTGGTGCCGATCAGGCTGTCCAGAATCATCATGATGCAACTGACGAACAGCGCCGGGAAGGCCAGCAGGGCCAACACCGTGGCCATGAAGATGCCCCAAACCGTCAGCGGCAGGCGCATCAGCGTCATGCCCCGGGTGCGCGCCTGCAGCACCGTGACCACATAGTTCAGGCCGCCCATGGTGAAGCCGATGATGAACACGCATAAGGAGATGAGCATGAGGATGATGCCGGCCCCTGTGCCGGGGGTGCCGCCGACCACCGCCTGGGGGGGGTACAGCGTCCAGCCGGCACCGGTGGGGCCGCCGGGCACGAAGAAGCTGGCCACCAAGATGAGCACTGCGGCCAGATAGACCCAATAGCTGACCATGTTGACGTAGGGAAACACCATGTCCCGGGCACCGCACATCAGCGGGATCAGGTAGTTGCCGAAGCCGCCTAGGAACAGCGCCGTCAGCAGGTAGATGACCATGATCATGCCGTGCATGGTCACGAACTGCAGGTAGTTGGCGGGTTGGATCAGGGAGAAGGTGTCCGGCCAGCCCAGCTGCAGGCGCATGAGGATGGACAACGCCAAGGCAACCAAGCCGATGCCGATGGCGGTGATGCCGTACTGCACGGCAATGACCTTGGCGTCCTGGCTCCAAATGTATTTGCCGATAAAGGTCTTGGGATGGTAGAGCTCGACATCCTCGACCTCGAACGGACCAAGATCCGCATCGGTGACGGCGTCATGTGCGACCTGGGCCATGCTATTCCTCCGCTGCCAAGTAGGTTGCTCCCGCCGCCGCCATCTCATCGGCGGCGGCGGGAGCGCCATTCAAGGTGTTGATGTAGGCGATGACGTCGTTGACGGCGTCGTCGTCCTTGAGTATTCGGGCCATCTGCGCCATTTGCCAACCGTAGAGGTCGTCCTTGTGCTTGCCGCGGATGTCGGCCTTGAAGTTCTCCAGTTGGCGGGCCAAGTACCAGTCCGTCATGCCGGCCATGCGCGGTGCGTTCATGGCCTTGATGCCTTGGCCCCGCTCCCCGTGGCAGGCCCCGCAGGTGATCCAGAGGTCCTTGCCGCGCTCCGCGTCGCCGGTGATGGTGGCCTCGGCCGGGGCGTCGGGGAAGGTCTGGATGTAGGCGATGACGTTCTCAACCGCTTGGTCGGTGGCCAAGGTGGCCATCATGGGGGCCATTTGCCGGCCGTAGATGTCCTGTGGATGGGCGCCGCGAGCACCGGACTTGTAGTAGTTCAACTGGCGGCGCAGGTACCAGTCCTCCTGGCCGGCGATCTTGGGCGCGTTCAGCAACTGCAGGCCGGCGCCCTGCGGCCCGTGGCAGGCCACGCAGATGGCGTATTGCCCTTGGCCGACCATCGGGTCCCCCGGTGAGCGGGCGGCCACTTCGGCGTAGGTGGGCAGGCTGGCGTACCAAGCGTCGTAGTCCGCCGGCTCATCAACGATGACCAGGCCGCGCATGGCGAAGTGGCCGATGCCGCAGAGCTCTTCGCACAGCACCTCGAATTCGCCGGCCTTGGTTGGGGTGAGCCACAGATAGGAGACTAGGCCGGGCACCAAGTCCATCTTCACGCGGAACTGGGTGACGGTGAAGTTGTGCAGCACGTCCTTGGAGCGCAGGTTGACCTTCACCGGCTGATCCTTCAGCAAATGCACCCTGTTGCTTTCCACCAAGCGGTCATCCTGGCCGTTGGGGTCGTCCGGGTCCATGCCGAAGGGGTTGTCGTCCGTCAGGAAGCGGGCATCGACGTTGCCGAACTTGCCATCATCCCCCGGCAGGCGATAGCTCCAATGCCACTGCTGGCCGATGGCCTCGACCTCCACCGCGTCATCCGGGGGCGTTACGAAGTCCGCCCAGACGATCAAGCCGGGGGCTAGCATGGCGGCGACGCCCACCGCGGTAACGACGGTGAGCCAGAACTCCAGCTTGGTGTTCTCCGGCTGGTATTCGGCGCGTCTGTTCTTCTGGTAGCGGAACTTGTAAACGCAGTACGCCATGAACAGGTTGACGGCGACGAAGACGATGCCCGTCACCCAAAAGGTGATGCTGATAGTGGTGTCGATCGTGCCCCAGTTGGACGCCAAATCCGTCAAGTACCAAGGGCTCAGGATGTGAAAGGCGACCGAACCGACGACCAGCACAACCAACGCGATAGCAAATACCATGGATGCCAATTCCCCTTATGGTTTGTCAAAGCCCCGCCAATGTTGCCAAACCCCGCTGCGGTGCGCGACCGCGGGGAAACCGAACAAACGCGCCGGATTTTAGCCCAACGCCCGCCCTTGCGCCGACCGGAGGCAGCGCCTCGCCGGCGGCTTGCCGCAATGCCAGCTCAACAGCCTGCTGCATCAGCACGATGTTCTCCGCCTCCGCTCCCCTAAGGATACTCCGCACCCGGCCGGCGGCGTCAAGGACGAAAGCCGCCGGTAAAGTGGCCACCCCGTAGCGTCGGGCCGTGGCGCCGCCGACGTCCAAGGCGATAGGATAGCCGATGGGCACCTGTTCCAGGAAGCGCAGCGCATCGCGGCGGCTAGTATCCAGATTTAGGGCCAGAACTTCAAACTTTTCCCGCGGCCATCGCGTACGCAGCCCCGCCAACTGAGGCATGGTGCGGCGGCAAGGCGCACACCAGCTGGACCAAAAGTCCAGATAGACCACCTTGCCTTGGTAATCGGTCAAGCTGACCGGGGCGCCATCGGCCTGCAGCGACGGGAGAATGAACGTCGGCGCGGCATCCCCCACGTCAACCGCCAAGGCAAACGGGCCGAACCCAACCCCCAGCAAGGCGGACGCAGCCGCCAGCAGCAGCCGAAAGACGCCGACGAACCGCCGTGAGACGTGCGGCGCAGTGAAGCTCTCTGCTCGAACCCGAGGCTGCATTCATCGCTCCCTACCGAACAGCGGCGCATTTTCGCAAATGTCCGCGCCGTTGGCGATAGCCTGACGCGCACAATCTTGCCGCTCCGGGACTTCTCCTGCGGCGCTGTTCAGCCGGTTGCGGCGGCGGTCAACGTGGCGGCGCCACTGAGTCCGATGTGCTGAGCACACTGGCCGCCCGGCCGGAGTCCGGTGCCGGAGAGTCACCGGAGTCCGCCTCGTCCATCGCATTGGCGACGATGACTTGGGAGGTCTGCATGACCACCGGCGTCAGTTCCGTCTGGTCTTTTGCGGCTACGGGGGCGCGCACCCGCATGCGGTGGAGCGTGTAGCCGGCCAAGGCGACGTTCAGCAGCGCCACGAAATAGTAAAGGCTGGCCGGTCCAAACAGACTCATCGTTTGCGCACCCAATAACGACCCCAACATACCGCCAAGGCCGTTGATCAAAATGATGCCGCCACTGGCGGAGAGGATTTGCCGGCTGTCGAGATGGTCGTTGATGAAGGAGATGGACACCGAGTACAAGGGCTGCACGGCGCCGCCGAGCGCAAACAGCGCCAGGGCCGACGGCCAAACGCCGGGCCGGGCGGCGGCCCAGGGAACCAGCAGGCATAGGGCCGCCGCGGCGGCGGCCAGCACGAGCACGATAAGCCGCCGGTCCCGAAGATCGGACAGCTTGCCGATGGGCAGCAGCACGGCCAAACCGCCGGCCATCAGCATGCCCACCAATATGGAGCTGTCGGTGACGGAATGACCGATCGAGCGGCCAAACACCGCGGTCAGCCACATCAGGGCGCCAAAGGTCATCCCCTGCACGAAAACAGCCGCGGCGCCCAGCGGAGACGTGCGGATAAACCGCTTAAGCTGCAAGCGCTCCGTCACCTCAATGGGCGGCGCGGCGATGGCGCTCAGCAAAACGGGAATCATGGCGATGGAGAGAATCACCGAGGCTAGGATGAACGGCTCAAACCCGCCGGGCGACCAGAGGCTCACGGTGAACTGGCCGGCGATGAAGCCAAGCGCAACGACGAACATGTAGGCGGCCAGCAGACGGCCTCGGTTGCTGTTGGTGGAAATGGCGTTGAGCCAGCTTTCCGCCACCAGATAGAGGCCCGAAAAGCAGAAGCCGGTGAGCAGGCGAAACAGAAACCACCAAGCCGGCTCCACATAGACGGAGTGCAGCAGAATCGTCACCGAAGCCACGGACGCCAAGGCCGCAAAGACGCGGATGTGCCCCACTTGCCGCACCGACCGAGGCACTAGCCAAGCGCCGAGTAGAAAGCCCATGGAATAGGCGGACATGACCAAGCCGATGGCGTCAAGGGAAAACCCCTCCATCGTCGCCCGAATGCCCAGCAACGTACCCTGCAGGCCGCCGCAGCAGGCGATCAGGGCCACGCCGAACAACAGGGTTCGAGCAAGCATGAAGCGTGTGGTCACGAGCGGTTCACCTAACGGCCATGCGGTTCCCAAACGGTCCTCTGGTTCTCTTCCGCCCATTGCGCCCCGTACGCATCACTCTGGGCTCCCCTCGCGAAAAAGCGTTCACGAAGAACAGGGCGCAATCGGGCGAACGCCGCCCCGCAGGTCCGCATCGCGTTCGGCGCAGCTCAGGCCGGTTGTGCAGAAAAGGCGCCGCCCGGGGCGACGCCTGGGGAAACATGATTTGCACGGCATCGCTCCTGCAACTCCGCCATGGAAAGGAAGTGTCCAACCACTTTCCCGCGCCGTCAACAACTAAGGCCACTGACGGCAAAACCCCAGCCACGCGCTTGGGGGCGGCCACAAATCAGTCCCGACTAGCCGCAAAGCCGGCCGAAAAAACCAGTGGCAAGCCCACAGCGCAAGTCTCCCATCCCGCACAAGGGGGTGCCCATTCGCCGCATGGGGCTTACAATCGCGCAGAGGCGGCGGATGGATGATGGAAAGTGGCGATGCGCAGGATGAAGCTGTCGTTGTTGGTTGGCGCTCTGTTCGTGGCCAGCGGCGCGAACGCCGGGACGCCGGAGGGCTTGTTTTTCCCTGTGGTCGGTGCTGGGCCGGCTGGTGGCGACGCGGTGCGGCCTGTAGGGGTGCGGCAGCGCTTGGTGCGGGTCGATGGCGCCCAACTCGACCACGCGCGGCGGCTGGTCCAACGGCGCCGCGCAGCGCCAGCGCTGTTCAATCTTCTGGATGACGCCGTCTTCCATGTGGTGTTTGAACGCACCGCTTCTACTGCGTCGGGCTATTCGTTGGCGGGGCGGATTGCCGACGTGCCCAGTGGCCGCGTGGTGCTGGTGGTGAACGGGGACGTGCTGGCCGGCAGGGTTTGGACGCCCCAAGCCAGCTACAGGATCCGCAGCCGGGGCGCCGATCTGCACATCGTTGAGAAGGTGGACCCAGCGTCCACGCTCCCCTTGGCCGAGCCGCGGATTCCCTCGCTTGGAGGCCGCGCCCAGACGCGGCGAAAAACCCAGTCCGCTGTGCAGGCGCAGGATGGGGCCGCGCAAATCGACCTTCTGGTTTTTTGGACGCCGGCGGCGCGCAGGGCGGTCTATGGGCTGCGGCCCGTGCAGGCGAGGGTGGACCTCATGGTCGCCATTGCCAACGAAGCCTACGTCAACGGCGGCGTCGCCCAGCGCGTGCGGCTGGTGGGCGCGACGGAAGTCAACTATGAGGACGCCACGATCAGCGACATCGATCGCTTGGTGGACCCGACCGACGACTTCTTGAGCGAGGTACATGAAATCCGCGACAGCTACGCCGCGGACTTGGTCAGCGGGATCGTCAGATTTCGAGATGGGTTGGGCGGCGTTGCGCAGCTCATGACGGAGCCAACCCAGGACTTTGCGCCCAGTGCCTTCAGTTTGGTGGGAGTGCATGCGCTGGACACCACCTTGGCCCACGAACTTGGCCACAACATGGGCCTGAATCATGATCGCTACGTCGTTCACGCCCAGCGCGACGAGTTAATTCGCGTCGGCCTGCTTTCACCCGACGATAAAATCGCGGTCTTTCCCTACAGCTACGGCTACGTCAATCAACGGGCGTTCGGCGGGGACAGCCCGTGCTGGCGCACCATCATGGCCTATCCCGCTCAGTGCTTCGACGCCGGGCTGATACCGATCGATTTGCCCCGCTTCTCCAACCCCGAACAAAACCATCCGTCGCCGGACGGAGACCCGCTCGGCGTCCCCCTGGACACCCCCGTGACCGAATCGCAGGGGCCGGCTCATTCGGTGCAGAGCCTCAACGAAGTCCGCCATGTGGTGGCCAGTTTCCGCGACGACGCCAATCGCTGCACCTTCACCCTATCGCCTGGGGAAGTCGATGTGCCGGCCGCCGGCGGCACCTTCGACATTCGCATTGAAACCGGCGACGGCTGCTCTTGGAGGGCGCACCATCAAAGCGACTTCATCAGCCCGCACAGCAACGACGCCAACGCCGGCAGTGGAGAGGTGACCTACGCAGCGCAGCCCAACGGCGGCTTGGCGCGGACCGGGGTGGCGTCCATCGCCGGCGAAACCTTCGCAGTGCGCCAAGCGGGCGAGGAGGCGCTGATTCCGGTCTGCCAGCGTACGCGGGAAGTACGCGATGCGATCGTCATGGAGCTCACCGGGAAAGCCTGTGAAGCCCTGACGGAGCAGGACTTGCAGCACGTCTCCTCGTTGTCTTTTCGCGGCCGGCGCCTCACCTCTTTGCGCCCCGACGACTTCCAAGGTCTCGTTAACCTTTCGCGGCTGGATCTGAGCGGGGCGATCACGGACATCGCGCCCCTCGCCGGCCTCGTTGGCTTCACCCAATTGAAGGAGCTTCACCTAGCCGACAACGGCGTTCGGAACCTTTCGCCTTTGGCGAACTTGACGCAAATCGAGATTTTGGACCTGAACCACAACGCCATTGCGGACCTTGCGCCCCTCGCCGGCTTAAGGAAGCTGCGGATCTTTTCGGCAAGGGACAACGAGATTGAGGACTTGGCACCGTTGGCCAGCTTGACCAGCCTGGAGCATCTGGACCTAACGGACAACGCGATCTCCGACCTCTCCCCCTTGGCCGGCTTGAACCTGCTTTCGCTGCTTCTAGGCAACAACAAGATCAAGGACATTTCGGCATTGGCCGACGTGGGCCGGCTCCGCAATTTGGAACTGCGCGGCAACGCCATCACGGACATCTCGCCGTTGCTGGGCTTGATGGGCTTGTTTGCGCTCGACCTGCGCGACAACCCGCTCAACGAGGTGGCCTTCGACACGCATATTCCGGCTCTGCAGGCCAAAGGCGTCAGGGTGATTTTTGACGAACCCGCAGCACTGTCGCAGCCGAGGCCTTGGTTGTGGCAGTGGCTGCTGCGGAATGACGAAAGGCGAGACTGATCCCGTGAGCCAGTCTCAAACGCAATTCCGGGTTGGAGCATGGCCCCGCCAACGCCTTCCATCTTCGCTTCCTACATTCAACCCAACCACCACAACACGCATTAGGCGCTGTGGGAAATATGTTTGTCCTATGAGTGGCGGATGGAACCCGGAGCCTGCTGCCGTATTGATGGGGGTGGGGGCGAAATGCACGGGGTTTTCGCGCAAAAGTGTGGGCGGTCGGCATTGGGGGCGCACATGCCTTTGACGGGCGGCGACCGGCCCACTTAGACATCGGGATGCTCCAATGGGAGCGCGATGTAGTCATGGCCCCTGATGGGCCGCACTTGGTAGCCATGCCTTTCGAGCAGCCGCCATGTGGCGTGGATGCGCCCCAACTGCTCCACGTTGGCTAGCGGCAAACCCATTGCCGGCGCACCTGGGGCAGCAACGTCACCGCCACTCAGTATTTCAACGATGACCACGGGACGGCTCCCCGCAATGGTCTCCTTGGCGCCCTCAAGCACGGCGTTCTCGTGGCCCTCCACGTCGATTTTGATCAGCGAGACGTCGGAAAAGCCGAAATCATCCAACGGGCGCCGCTCTGCCCTGTCGCAGCCCGCGCCAATCCCTAGGCCTCCCTCCACCAGCTCTACGCGGCCCATGCCGTCGACCTCGAACGGACAGTTCATTTCAATGACGTCCGTCTTGTCCCCAACGGCGTACCTAAGCGGGATCACGACGCCATCCATGCCGCTCAAGGCGATGTTCCACACAAGCTCCCGGAACATCTTTTTCTGCGGCTCGAAGGCGTAAACCTTGCCCGCCCGCCCCACCAAACGTCCCATGAGCATCGAGTGCCCGCCCATGTAGGCGCCCACGTCCAAAGCCACGCTGCCCGGCCGGACGTGGGCCTGAATGTGGCGAACGACATGGGGTTCCCACACACGCCCGGACATCATGGGGTTCTTGACGATGCTTCTCGGCGGTCTCCGCTCCACCCAGAACCTGCCGATCATGGGCTCCTGCCACCAATCGAAAAGGCACGGGAGCCAAGTGGAGGGAGCGGGCGCCAAGCGGCAGCCCATGTTCGGATAGGGCATCTGCTGGTAGTCTTCGAAGGGAAAGGCGGCAACGTAGCGCCGCATCCCTTCCGCGTCGCGCAGGAGCACCGGCTCCAGATCGGGAGCAGACGGGCTAGCCTGCGCCGGGCGGAACGGCGAGCACAGTAGCGCAAGCACCAATATGGGAACGGCCGGAGCTAGCTGGATGGCGCGTTCAAAAGCGCTGGGGCCGCCGGCGTCCGGCCTCATGACAACCCACCTCGACCCAGCTCCTCAGCCGGTGCGGACGGCGCGCTCCCAGCGAACATGGAGACGGCGATGAACGGAAACCAGCCCAACAACGCCCATGAGGACAGAAGGGCGCATCCGGATGAAAGCGCCGATGCGGCGATGCGCTTGGCCTCGGTCGCCTTCGTGACCGAGACCCCCATGCGCACGCTTTCCATGATGGCGCTGATCGACTTTTTGGCCGTGTCCAGCCGATAGCGGGCGTCGGAGACGGACCGGGTGCGCTCGTCCGGCGGCGGGCCGTCATAGTACACGCCGAAGTTTGGGCACAAGGCGTTGCGGCACATCAGCCAGCCGGTCGAAGTCCCAAACTCCGGCAAACTGACGGGCGCCACCGGCGAAAGGCGTTCAATGCCCATCAGGAAAAATGCACTCCCATTGAACGAACGGGATCCTAACCCAATGAGGGCCGTTTTTGTAACTAATTGATTTTTGGTTAATTGTTTCTAAAACGGGCCGAATGCGGATACGGCAAAAACGGGCAAAAATGCCGAAAAATTACGAACGGCTATGGCGGAAGGGAGGCAGACCAACATCGTCTCCATGGCACGGACTTTATAAATAAATATCAACAAGTTATCGAGAGACAGACGTTGGTGACAGGTGCGGCGTTTGTATCATTGTTTGGCGGACGCCGTGAAGTTCCATGCGGCCCGCCAGAATCCCAGATCAGGGTCTTGACGGTACGCCATCTGAAATCTTCCTCCTCAAAGGTTGATGAAGAACCATAGCTGTTCCATTAACTCCACGCAAACTTCATCTCCGTCTGGGGCTGGCAGGCTGGCGGGTCGTGTGCCTCGTTTCCGAGGTCGAGAGGTCGGCGCTCGAACAGATTGAGTTGGAGAACGCGCAGGCGCGACGCCTGCACAGCACCTTGAGGTCCTATGGTAGGCTGCGGCCTTGAAGAGCAACGTCGGCGTCTTGTAGGCATGATAGGGGGAAGGCGTGAAGCGTGAAGGCCGTCTCATCCAAGAGATACGGCAAGCTGTGCAAGACGGCCGGCTTGCCGAACCGTTCAACAAGGCGGGTGTCCTTAAAGCGGGCGTTCGCTGCGCCGCCTCCACGCCGGGCACATTCCTTCCGAAGCACTGCGTGGGCAATCCAGGCGGCAACACCGAGCTCTTCGTTCGCGTCGCAAAAGGCACATATCGACTCAAGCGCGACAGATAGCCCGGCTACGCCTTGATTGTGCGGACAGCGAGCGGCCCGGCCGCATCCGTTGGATTGCCAGCCTACGCGGTCAGGTAGGCGGCCTAGGCGTCCATCAGCGCCCTGCGCGGCTCGAAGTGGTCGGTGCGGGCGTAGGCGGCTTCGACGGCGTTGGGCACCTTGTGCGCCAGCGCGGCTTCCACCACCTCCGGCGGCACGTCGGTCTTGTCCGCCGCCCAGTCCAATAAATCAATGCTTAACGGACCAATACGGACGGCAGCGGATGAATGCGGATGACAATGGGCTGGCGGAGAGGGCGCCGAGCTGGGGCTGCTGCGGCGAACGGTGCGGTTGAACCGTTGGCGAATCCTGCCGCTCACCGAGGCGATCGGCCACCGGGCCACATCGTACATCGAGCGCTTTGGCCTATCGGATGGCCTGCGCCTAACCGACTGTCGACTACCTCGCCCTGTGCCATATGTAATGGGCGATCAGGGCGATTTTAAAGTCGTTTGCTGGCGAAGCTGTTCCGCTCGGTCCTGCGTTTTGGGACGCGGGAAGTCGGGGGAGGGCGGATTCCGGGAGGGGCGGAAGGGGCGTTTTCCGCTTGGCTGGACGCGTTCGGGTCCGCTTGGCGTTTTTCGGGCGCGGGGGGCTGCGGGGCGCCGCCCGTTTTCCTTGGCTTTTGTTTGGGGGGGAGCGCTTAGCCCGATCGGACGACTTCCCGCAGCGCCTCGCCCTGCCGTGCGGCGTAGTGGCGGTTGGCTTGGGGCGGGTGGTTGAAGCGTCCCTTGAGGCGGACGATGGAGATGGCGGCGTTGGAGAGGCCGGCCAAGTTGCCGGCGCGGCGTCCGTTGCGGATGCGCAGGCGGTCTTCGTCGCAGGAGACGTCGCGCATGTGGTGGAGGCGGTTTTCGATCTCCCAGTGGCCGCGGTTCAGGGCGAGCAGTTCCGCCGGGCCGGCCCGCTCCGGCCCCAGGGACGTGACGCCGAAGGCGGTCTGCGTCGCGGTCCGCCCGGTGCGCGCGACATGCCGTTCGCGCACGATGCGGAAGGCTTGGCGTCGGCCCGGCAGGGCGGCCAGTTCGTCGGGGGCGCCGTCCAGCGGGAAGGCCCGGCAGCGCCGGGTCTCGACCCGGCCGTGGCCCTTTTCGGTGGTTGCGAACTCCGCCGTCGAACTCCAGTCCAGGAGCGCAATGTCCTCCAGCAGGGTCGGCCGGTTCCCCTTGACCGGCATGGCGTAGTCGGCCCCCAACCCCACGATCAGGCGCGCCGTCTCGGGGCGGCTGTGCAGCGCGTCCAGCGTGAGGACGCGCCCGGCGACGGGAATCTCCCGCAGCAGCCGGCGCACCCCGAGAATCTCCCCGCCAACGCCGTCGGACGCCGTCCGGTCGACCGTCAGCCCGTCGCCGTGCGCCACCGCCACAATCAGCACCCGCTCCGGGTTCGGCCCCTCGCCCCATGCCGAGGCCGCCTTGCCGTCCAGGGCCAGCGCCCCGCCCGGCCCTTGGCGCGACGACGCGCAACGCCTGCAAATCCACCGTCCGCGCCAAGCCCCACATGCCGAACCCTCCTTGAAACCCAATTCAACGAGCATTGCAGCACAGCCGGGAGCGAATGTTCAGATCCGGGATTCCGTCAATCAAATCAACAGATTGCGCATAACTACAAAATCGTCCTGCTCATCCCATACAACGCATTGCGCCGAAGTGCCAAATCTAATAGAATGCCATCCAAGGCATTGACTGAATGGGAATGCGTGCGGTGGCGATGGCGTCGAATTTCGCACAAAGACTGATGCGGATGGGCAGTCGCCGGACATCGGCGCCTAGCGAGAACCCCTTCAGGGCGGGTTCGGGCACTCCCCCACCCTATCTAGCGGGACGAGACGCAGACATCGCCGTATTCAAATCCTGCATGGACAGTCTGTACGGCAAGGGCGCCGTGCCGCTTGGACCCATGGTGCTATTCGCCCCAAGAGGCAACGGAAAAACTGTGCTCATGCGCCGGATGGTGGATTTGGGAAGGCGTAATCGAGTCAATGTGGTGGCGCTGGACCTGTCGGACATTGAAACTGCCGATCAGGTCAAGGCGCAGCTCGCGCACATCGCGGGCGGCAAGGGCGTCCTAAAAACCAAAGCAATGCGCACGCATGGGCAGATTGGCACCGACGGCGCAGGCGTCGAATTGGAGCGACAGACGGTGCGCGACATGGAGTCTGAGGCTGCCGCGAAATCCTTGCTGCGCATCGGCAAGAAGCCCACCCTAATCGTCATTGACGAAGCTCATGCGCTCGCCACGGAGGGCGGTGCCGTCCTGCTCCGGGCTGAGCAGTCCGCCAGAACCGAGGGCGCCAAGAATCAGCTTGTTTTGGCGGGCACGCCCAATCTGCAGTCCGCTCTCGATAAGATGCACACCACGTTCTGGAGCCGCTTGCGTCACCGCAGGCGACCCCTCGGCTTGCTGGGCAAAAAAGACAGTGTGGACGCCATAGCCCAGCCCATGAATGCGAAAATCACCGATGGCGCGGCGGAACTCATCATGCAGGAAACCGCCGGCTACCCCTATTTTCTGCAGATTATGGGGTGGGCGCTATGGGATGCCAGTCCGAAGATTGGCGCGACCATAGACGGTGCCGCCATGCACCAAGCCTTGCCGCAGTTTTCCAAGTCAAAGGCGGATTACTATCGAGATCGCATCAACGGACTGCAGGACGCCGGCTTGCTTTTTGCGGCCTGCGCAGTGACTGAAGCCGCACGACTGCGAGGATGGAGCGCGCTGACCGATGAGGACATTGACAGGGCTTGCGGGCGGGCGAGCGCCCACTCCGACTTGGATGCGGCATCGCTCAGCATGGAACTCAAGCATGCAGGCTTCCTGTGGAATGACGAGACCAGCATCAAAGACAACGCCGACCCGAACGCAGTCCCGCCTTGGTCCTGTGGAATCCCAACCCTGTCCGACGCCGTCGCGCAAAGGGTGGCGGTGCGCCATCCAAATGCGTACGCCATGCTGCTGCCGCTCAATGCGCCACAGCCGTCCGCCAGCGCTCCGCAGGCGGCTGCTCGGCAGGCGGGCGGCGTCGAGCCGTAAGCTCCGCGCCACTCGCTGACGCGCCGTGGCGGCGCAGTGACTAGGCAACTCCCGTTAATTCTGAGTCCGCATGGTGAGCGGAACTTGCCCTTTTATTAAATTTGACGGGAAGCGAGCGAACGCCAAGCCCCAAAATCCCGAACGGCTATGGCGGAGAGCTAGCCGTTCGCAATTTTTCGGCATTTTTCGTTTTCCCTAAATAAAATCAATAGATTATCTGAAAATTAAACTGGCACAAATTCGCCATGTTTTTCGCACCATCATGAATGGCGCTGCCAGATGGCGGATAGGGTCGTTCAGGATTTTTAGGCTTCCGCGAGGTTCGACCATGTGTGGGGCAAGCGTTTTGCTTAGGCGGCCGGGTTGACAAGTATCGACGCATGGGCCAAAATTCGGCCCTCGGCCACGAATGAGAATAAGGTCATGCCCTCAAAAATGAGATGCACGGAGGGGCGACTGCTTGAATCCCTCGCTGACCATGTGCGAGCGCAACACCCTGATCTGACTGAAGGGGCCGTAGTGCGCGAAGCCCGCAAGCTCTACGAAGGGCCGTCCCGCCCAAATCCCTTGGGTCCTGTGGGCCTGCATTGGCGGGATGTTCGGAACCGCCGCATTATGGCCGACATTGAGGCGCGCTCAAGCCATGGGTAACCTGTGGACCTGAGCGGCGCCTTTCTGGACACCAACAGGCTATTGCTGCCGCTGCAAAGACGCCTGCACGCCGCATGGTGCGAACTGCGCGGGGAGACCGCTCTGACCGTCCCCGCCGCGGCTTGGGAAATAGCGCGGGAGCTTCAATTCTCATCTGCCGATCGCCTAGCGGAAAGCCGCGGCAACTTGGCCCGACACTTGCACTCGGGCGCCAACGACATTAGCAGTCGGGACGCATTGCACATGCGCATCCAGATATGGTGGGCGGACGCTTGGCTGTCGGATGACAGCCCATACGATATCCGTTTTCTGACGCCTGACGAGCGGGATAAGGCGTGGCTGCTGCTGGACAGCATCGACCCCGCCTGCTTTCCAGGCATCGATTTAGAGGCGATTTCCACCCATAGGGATGCGATGATCATATGCGAAGCGCTGGCGTGCGGCGGAAAAGTTCTGCTGACTTCAAACATGGAGTCAATCGACGAGTTGCTGGTCAACCGCTGGGTGGGCGAGCACCAGCATGAGTTCGACCTCGCCACCGAAAGCGTGGTGTACCCAGTGGATTCCACATTCATGAAGCTGATGAGAGAACCCCGCGAAGAGCAGGCCATGCTCAATGCCGCCTTCGGCGCGTACTGGCCTGACGATGCGAATGCGCGGCTGCAGGAAGTTCATGACGCCTGCAAGCGTGGACTCGACACACTGGCGAAACCTAGTTCGCATCTTCGCGGAACTGCGCAGCACTTGCTGAACGTGTGGAAGATGGATCCGAACCCCGTGCGGCGTCTGGAGTCCATTAAACCGGAGTTGCCCATTCGCACTAGGGAATGGGAGCAGGAACACCCCGCCTACCCAAGCCCGTAGCCATGCGCTGCCCGGTCGCCGGCCAAATGCCCCGCCTAGTCAAGCGGCATCACGTCATCTCTGGAACGCGAATTGGTGGCGAGATGGCGTTCCAACCCTAGTCCATTATGAACAAATGCCGAAGAATCCCGAACGGCTATGGCGGAGAGGCTAGCCGTTCCGAGTTTTTAGGTATATCCACCCTAACCCATTGAAAACAGAAAGGAATCAGCCTTTCCTAAAGTGGCGCTTTCCGCCTTTTCTTTCGTTCCATCATGAAAACGTTCCCCAACGCCCGCCCTGACCACCCCGCCATTGCGCAACATAAGGGCGACACGGCGGCCCAACCAGGAGACGCCGATGACCGACAAGCTCTGCGGGCAATGGCCAGGGCGGCGGACCCGCCTGACATCACGCTCGAAACGGATTCGGGGTCAGGGCCGGCGCCCTAGCCAGGTGGCCGCTAGCCTGTGCGCCATCCACTTCACAAGGACGCGGAAGGGCGAGCAGGGAATTCGGAAACCCCGCCTGAAGGAGGGCAAGGCGCCGAGCGGCGCGTCAGATCGTCCCGCGCCGCATCGGGGATGCGCGGACCGGTCGGCACCGCCTTGCCTCCGCCTTTGTGACGCGCCCCTGGCTTTCAGTGCCCTCAATGTGGCATCTTGATGCATGAGTGAGCCGGCGATGAGCCATGTCGTTTCTCCTTGGCTGTGGTTGGGGGAGCGGAACTGCCGGGCATTGCGCCAGCCGTCCACTCTCCATCTCGGGGGAAATGGCGTTTGTGAATTGAATGCGGGAGATAATGACATGCGCGTACATCTTGACGAGAACTGTTCGGAGGCGCTCCGCCGATTTCCGGAGAACGGGATGGGCCATCAGCGAGTCGACGTCCTGCTCCGCGGCGGGCGGAAGGTCAAGGGCGTGCTGGTCTTCAACGCCGAGGAAATGGAGTGGCCCGACGACAGGCCGGTCCGATCCGGAGACATTGCCGAAATGGCTCCAAGCGACTGAACGTGCGACGCCAAGGAGTTGAGGACATATGAAACTGCTTCTGGGTTCTCCGCTGCCGCCACTAGGTCCTGCACATCTGCGCCGTTTCTGGAAACGGAACACGGCCGGCTGATTGACGTTTAGGCGGCCAATGACAAATGAAGGCATCCTCTTGGTGTTGCCGCGCAACGCGCATGGAGTCGCTAGATGAGCCGCGAAGCCGCATGGACGTTCAAAAGCCTGTCCGCACACGCAGACCGTAAGGCCATTGTGGACTGCATGAAGTTGATGTGCGATTTGTTTGAGTTGGTTGAATTCAAAAATCTCGAGGGCATGAGCAGGTGGGGTGCCGCCGCTTCCGTGGAGCTTTGGAAGCTGTTGCAGGATGGCGGCGGCCTGTTGCACAAATGCTTCGATCGCGTTAGGCTGCCCCCTTAGTCGATAGAGAGGAATTGCGGGCATGGGATGATGACCCCACAGATTTTCCTACCCTAGAAATGCAGGGCGGCACCATAACCATAACGTCGATGTCGCCGGCTGGACAGCCTGTGATAGTCCCAACATTGCCGCAGAAAATTAACTTCAAGGTCGGCCCGTTGCGTGGCGTTGAGCTTGTGGATAAGGCGCATCTGTCTTTTGGCGGATTGTTTGATGACAGCGGCCCGCGGATGGATAAAAGCAAGTGGTTGGGGCAGCACCTTTTCTGCGGAAAGGTTGGTTCTGCGCAGACCGAGATGTCGTTTACTCTAGGCGATTGTTTTTCAGGATTGCGGAACACGGAAGGGGCGCATGCGCCCGGCCTCAAAAAACGTCCACGCGCAAAGAACAAAAGTGCTTGGGACAAGAAAGAGTCTTTATGGAAGTTGGCGTGCGCGATGCGCATTGCCAACGCAGGCTATCTGCATGTCATAGCCCTATTGATTGGAGAAATGATACTACAGGAGTTTGCACATGCGCTTGAATCGGCAGGCCCAGGAACCATCAAACAGAAATTGCCTTGGGCTGACGGCATGACATTTCGTCGCGGCCTTCCGAAAGGTGTGGTGAAAATTTCCACAGGACACATCGTCTCCCCTGGCCCCATTGAGATTCCTGTATTGTTAGGGACCTTGGCTGCCAGCACGGGGGCGCAATTGCAGAACGCCGGTGAAGTGCCATATGTCATGATGCATGCGTAGGAACTCCGCGCACGAAGGCGGGCCGACCACTGATCCCGCCTGCGGCGCCGCGCCGAGATGCTGGCGACCGCCTATGGTGGATGGAGAGAGGGCGGTCCCCCGCGGATTATCCTAAGATGACGAAAGATTATTCTGTGCCGTCCCCTGCGCTTTTGGCAGATATTATAGCGTCCGTAGCAACTACTGGCGAACCTGCCGCCGCTGTGGTTCCCATATTCAAGTCGCTGGCAGCAAGGGCTATTCGCGTGATCTACCAAGCCAAACAAATTATCGGAGAGGATAGTCAGAAAGTCAGCAGGCCCGATGACTCATGGGCCTTTAAGTGGTATATGTCTCTGAACGCTTCGGACGATGATGTATCGGGCCATTTTGCGCATCTGCTCGCAGGAGAACTGCAATCCCCCGGCTCGTTCAGAAAAAGAACCTTATCCATCCTATCAGATATGAACGCTGACGAGGCTCATGCTTTTCAAGTGTTTTGTAGTCATTTATTTGATCTGCCGGGTGGCATGCTGGAAGCGTCGGGGAATATGTCAATCATCTTAAGCGCAAGCAATGATGATCTAAAATTGACGGAACTCGTAACGTGCGGCTTGATTGAATTGGATCGTGATAGAGCGCCGGGGCGGTTTTTTAGGGAAGTAACACTTCCTAAAGACATGGGAGTGATGGGACTGCGGTACTTTGACCAAACGGCGTTATATAAGCCAATAACATTCTCCTTTCCTGATGTCAGACTAACACCAGCAGGAGTAGAGTTGCGCACTGTTAGCCGTGCAGCACCTATAGATGGACTATGGGAACGGGGGGTTGCAACTCTAAAGAAAATGGGACACAAGTTTTTAACCCATAGGGAGCGCTTGGTGCATCAGTCTTATTACGGCTTGATGTTTGAGACACCTAAGTCAGTAACAAAGGCGGCGACGAGGGGGGTGGTAAAAAGCGATAAGGTGGCTGTAATGTCTGCAATGTCGGTAGGACTGATAAATCATCACCTGAAAAAAAATCGACTAGATCCTAGGATTGCGGAACTCGTTAAGTTTCTGATGCTGCCCAACGAAGGAGTAACGCTTGATTATGATGCGCGGCGAAAAATTATTGAACAATGGGAAGCAGGAGATATCGCTTCTGTTGGGTTGTCCAAGAAGAACGGGCTACTCGTCGTTTACCCCTGATTCCGAAGCATAAGACTGTGGGGCCATTTTACTTCGGGTGGAATTAATGCGCGGCCCTAGCGCCGCTCCGCCGTGGTTAATCTAAGTATATAAATCCCTAAATTTACCTAGCCGTTCCGAGTTTGTAGCATATCCACCCTAACCCATTGCAAACAGAAAGAGGAATTATCCTTTCTTAACGTGGCATTCTCCGCCTTTTCTTTCGTGCCATCATGAAAGCGTTCCCCAACGCCCGCCCTGACCGCCCCGCCATTGCGCGATATGAGGGCGGCGCGGCGGCCCAACCAGGAGACGCCGATGACCGACAAGCCCCGTGTTCCGTTGCCCGCCGAAGCCGACATTGCCGGACTCAAGCGGGAACTGCAAGTCAACCACTGCCGCCAGCCAAGCTGCGCCAACTTCGGCATCCCGGCGCGAACCGAGCCGGGCGGGACCGGCCCGTCCGCCGACCGCGACATGCGCTACAAGGTCCACTCCACCAACAAGAGGGGCAGACGCCGTCCATCAAGTGCAAGGGCTGCGGCGAGAGCCCGCCCATGAGGTCCAACGCATCCATCGCCGCGGAAATCCGCCGGCTGATCGCTCGCTTCGTCCGGTTGCCATGCCTTGGTGTGGATGCGTATAATGGTTGCGCAGACGCCGCCAACAGGAAGACGAGTCCCATGCCCAAGGACGCAGAGGCGAAAGCCAAGGCCGCAGAGTCCATCTGGGAAAACCTGCACACTTACTCCATGAGATGGGATCGAACCGCACCAGCCGCGTTTGCGGGACGAGACGCTGAGATCGCGACGCTGACCGACAGCTTAAAGATCGTCGCCTCACAGGAAAGCCCCGCCGGCATGACCACCATCATCCAGGGCGTCCCCGGCGCCGGGAAAACCGCGCTGGGGCGCGAGTTCGTCCGCAGAACGCAAGGCGCCGTGGTGGATGCGGACGATCCGGGCAACCCCGACAAAAAGAAAAAGCGCGTGACGGTCTGCGTGCATGCGTCCACCGCGCAACTGGCCGCATCCCCCAAATCTCTGGTGCAGCACATCCACAAGGAGATCATGAGCGTCCGCTCCCAATTCACAAAGGGAAAGGAAAAGTTCAAAGGCCAATTCAGAGCGCATACGGAGAAAGTCGGAGACACGGCGGCCCTGCTCCTGAAACTGAAGACCGGCGCCGAAGCCATCGCCGCACAGAACTCCCTCAACGCCGCCTCCCCCATGACTCAATGCCTGGACAGCTACGCCGAAGTGTGGGGAGACGACCTCGTCATCGTGCTGATCGTGGACGAAATGCAGGGCTGCCCCATCAACGCGAACTCCCGGGACACCCTGGAGACGCTGCACCAGAACCTGCACAAATGCCGCATCCTGCCCGTGCTGCTGGGCCTATCCGACACGGAGGGCCATGTGACGGATCGAGACCCGAAGAAGGGGCTGGGCCTCAGCCGACTGGGCCTGCGCGCCGTCAAGACCATCGGATGCCTCAACCCCGCCCAGGGCAACGAACCCTCGGAAAGCCGACAGGCGATCACCGGAACCCTGGAGGCGCTGGGGCTGGACTGGGCGGAGCCGGGCTGGCGGGAC
Organism: uncultured Pseudomonadales bacterium; assembly: GCA_958296025.1. Lineage (GTDB taxonomy): Bacteria > Pseudomonadota > Gammaproteobacteria > Pseudomonadales > Azotimanducaceae > Azophilus. Next base: position 1,763,615 of record OY282430.1, on the reverse strand, counting down.
ATCCTGCTGGACAGCGGATGCGATGAGAACGAGTGGACCCAATGGTGCGCAGCGCTCGTGGAGCAACTGGAGGAGGACTCGGCGGACTTCCCGCAGCACATCACCGCCGGCCTCATAGCGACCTGCGAGACCCTGTACGAGAACCGGCGCCGACTGACTCTGAACCAAGACCTGCGCAACGTCATCGCAGCCCAACAGCAAGCGCACAAGGACCACTACTACCAAAACCGGCTGGCCGGCGACACCGAGCCCTACACCGTCGCCTTCGGGGCGCTGTGCGAACTGGAGGCGGCCGGCTGCGCCGTCACCGATGCGGAGGTCCTGACCGCCCTGGAAATCTGCGCGGAAACGCCAAGGGCGCGCCTGCGCGGCGCCGAACTGCCCGAAGTCGTGCAGCAGTTCCTATCCAAAGGCATCCTGCAGGAAGGCGACAACGACACCTACGCATGCGGCGCCATACCCTCCCTATCCAACCACCTGCGCAACCAGTACCAGCAGAAAGTCGAACTGGGAGACCCCACCGCCGAAACCCTGCGGGAGACGCTGGGACTGGATGGCGGCTGGGCAGGCGGCGGGGGAGGCGGGCCTAAGTGACGCCGCCCCGCAAGCCCATTGAGCGGCCAGGCTGAAGGCGCCGCATCCGTCAAGGAACCGCTCCCGCCGTCGCCGACAACGGCGTCATCGGCAACCAAGGCGAACCGCCCTGGCCGCACCTGCGCGAGAACATGCGACTCTACCGCCGCGGCGCCAAGCACTGCACCCGAAACGCCGCGCCCACCATGATGAATCCCAAAGTTCGGGCACATGGCGTTCCGGCACATGATCCAGCTCACGTCCAGACCGAACTCCGGCAGATGAACCGGCACCAACGAAGAGTCCAACCCCACAGCGATTCCCGCGCCAACAAAACGAAAGAGGCATTCCATCCGCAATCGCACCGCGAATGGGGCGACCGTCCGGCGCGACTGGCACGGGCGCTTCGCTAGGCGCCGCCCGTTCAAAACGCGAAATCAAGTCGGTGGGCGAGAAGTTTTCAGATGCTTGATTTTAATGGGTTTTCCAAATTTCTCGCATCTGGATGGCGACAGATTCCAAGCCGAAAAAGCCTAAAAATTCGGAACGGCTATGGCGGAGAGCTAGCCGTTCGGGATTTTGGGGCATGTTTCATGCAACCAATTGATTTTTATGTTGAAACTCCCGCCGATAAAGTGGCGCATTTTTCCTTTTTTTCATGCGTCCATGCGCAGCCGAAATGTCAGCGCTTGGTCGCCGCGGAACTGTCTGTTTGGCGAGGGGCGCAGCATCCAGTTGCGGCGGTGCGCTTCGCCGTCAGTTGTTGGCGACTTGAATCCAGTGTTGAGTTGGCAGAAATTGAGGGGGCGAGCTACGCGCAGGGAATACGACTTGTTGGGGGCCGCCAACAGGGTTGCTAAAGAATGAGACTTACCAAGATTAGTTGACAAAGGCTCCGCAGGCGGCTACGGCCATTTTAGCGGCGGTCGGCATGGCTTGCAAACGTTTAGGGCGGAATAAGTCGCACTGCAGCCCAACCAGAGCTATAATGCGGGCATCGCCGCATTAGCGGCATTCAGAGCTAACAGGAGAGCATCATGACGGATGCAGATCTTTCAGCCGAGCAAATAGATGGAATTATTGAACGGGATGTCATAGGAGCAGTGCAGAAAATAGGTGATCGCCTCGGCCCCATCACGGATGACAACGTTGAACGCTATTTTCATCTCATCGCCAAGTTGAACGAATGCGTGGGCCGCGCTTTCTATCCTCTACTTGGGGTTTTGCCTGACAGCAAAACGCCCAATGAGTGGATCGAGGAAATGATGTTCGCTGGCATGCTGCAATTTGCATCGAACGTGTTTCACAACACGCGTCCCAAGGCACAAAGAACGTGGGCGGGCGGGCCAAAGACAATCACGGTATCAGATTCTGATCTCGGGATGTTCGCCCCGGAGCAGAAAATGATTTTTCGGATTCTCCAAGAACGGTTGCGTCGGGTGCTGGATGAGCCGACTTACGCGGACTGACGGCATAGCACCAGAACTTGTCAACTGTTCATGGCCAGTCCCTAAAGAATCCGGTCGCATGGCTTCACCAAGGATGGGTGGGCGCCCCACCTATTGATCCCTGATAGGCGCTGCGGTGCTGTCGAGCTTCTTTCTGATCTGTCCCGGCATGTCCAAGCCACCCCTTAGCCGCTCCACCATCAGAAATAGACACTGCCCCTCGCTTTGGCGTTCCCAAAGTGTACCAATCAGTTGTTTCTCATTAGTGTCGTCTTCTTGCCTAAGTCGTCCCTTGTACTCAATGACAAGGCAGCGTTCGTCATCTAGCTGCGCAACGAAGTCGGGATAGAACCTGCCTGCGACCGTTGGCAGCCAAAAGGATTCGGGGTGACGGGAGGGATTGCGGATCCAGTGCTGCACATCGGATAGGCTGTCGATGGCTTGGGCGCACTGCATTTCCTCGCCTCCCTCCACCCCGTCGAAGGCAGGAATTGCGTCCGGCCCCAAGAAATGCTTGTTTGCCCGCCAACGCCCGGCGTATCGCGGTATGTCCTGGAACATGCCTGCCTTGAAGTCGAAGGCGGCGTCAAATGAAACGGCGACCTTTGCGCCCGGCGCGAAGAGGCTGTTCTGATACGCCCGTTTTCGCTCCTGTTGCCGGATGGCGTCCAGCTTGCCCTTGATCCTCCGGGCCAGCGGGAACTTGCAGCGCATCAGCGCCGAAACCTGCATTCCTCGGTTTTGAGTGAGGTAGTACACGAGGTCTCGCAGCCACTTGAGAAGTTCGCCTTGGGAGATGTCCTGTTGGCGGACTTGCGGGTCCAACCAGAGTACCAAGGCTTCGGGCGTCCAACCCTCCACTGTGACGTTTAGAGCGAATTGCTCCTGCTCGTTCAGGAAGTGGTACAGAACGCGCCTTCCGTCAATATCGATTTCGAAGCTGCGGGCTGTTTCCCGAATGCTGAATTCAGCCGGCTCCAGCTTGGCGGGGTGGCTGAGCAGCGACCAGTCGTGGTCCTCCACGAGCAGGGCCGTGTCCGCCAACTCCAAGCTGCCTTGGATTTCCGCCACCAAACCGGGGGCCTTGAAGGTTGCGCCGCGTTCGGCAGGGGATTTGTGCGCCTCCATCTCGTCTCGGTAGCGTTTAATGCGTGCTGCGAGGAACTCAAGATCCGCCTTCGGAATGACGCTGTTGATCGCCGCCACCAGCCGCTCGTTCAAGTCGCCCTTGGCGCTGATTTCGATTTCCTCGCCGGAGCTTCGGCGCACCATGAGTTGCTCGCCGCCGATCTTGTTCAGCGCGGACAGAGTGTCGGGCGAATAGGGCAGGGCGTAGCGAAAAGTGGGCTGCGCTCTATCGGGCTGGTCCAGCAAAGGGCCGTCTTCATCCACCCCCGGCAAACCGGGCTGCACGTTCGCTTGGGCTTCCTCCTCTTCAAAGCCCATGCTCACCAACTTGTCGGTTAGGGCTTGGGCGGCGGCACCGGCGGATGGTTCCGACACATAGGCGTAAGCTCGGTTCAACGCCGCGGAGCGGCGCCGTTTGGCGTAGGGCATGCGCAGCACCCGGCCGAAAAGCTGCTCCATGTTTTGGGCGCTTTGAATGCGCGAAACGGAGCAGAAAACATAGGCGAACGAACAGTCCCAGCCCTCCTTAAGCGCCTCAACGGTGATGACGTATTCGATGGGGCACTGCGGGTCAAACAGGTCAATGCCGTCCAATTGCCGCTGATCGCCAGTGGCGACGGCGACGGCCGTTTCGGGAATGCGCTCGACTTCGAGCAGGTGCCTTTTCAGCACCTCCACGGTAACTTCCTGATTCTTCTTCTGCGCCTGAAACAGGACGATGGGGCGAATGTAGCTGGCTTCCGCTTGGGCGGATTTCGCCAACGCCGCCCGGGCGGCCACCGCCCCGGTGACGGCGCTTTGCCAACTGTCGTGCTCATGCAGCCTGACCGGCAGCTTAATCATCTCTTCGCGTTTCAATTCCAAGGCGGTGACGCTGTAGAGAATGTTTGATTTGGGGCGCGGCGTGGCCGTGAACTCGATGATCGCGCAGGGACTCACCCGGGCCTGCATGTCGCGGGTTAAGCCAGTGACGGCGTTGTGCGCCTCATCGACAATCATCAGCGGGTGGTGCAGATGCAGAAGATTGGCGAAGGAGAACTTGACGCCGCCGCCCTCCAAGGTTTCCAGCCCCGCCGTGCCGTGCCGGGCGTTGGCGAAGTGAGGCGCCAGGTTCTCGTTGTGGGCGTAAACCTTGCGGCCGTCTTTGTTCGTTACCCGCAGGGTTTGAATGGTGCCGACGACGATGCAGCAGTTGTCGCGCAGGTCTTGGGGCCGGATGTGCGTGAACTCCGCGATGTCGCAAACGCGCACATGGCCGTCAAAGGCCACATCCAACGCCTGCCGATAGGCATGGCCCTTGTTCTTCAGGGCGTCGACCGTTTGCTTGCGAATGATATTGGTGGGTGTCAGCCACAACACCAGCGGATGGTCCCTTTCCACCCAAGCGTCCCGGGCGGTTTGCACCGCGTGTGCGGCCAGAATCGTCTTGCCGCCGCCAGTGGGCAGCCGCAGGCAAACGTAGGGGACATTGGGCAAGTCAGCCAGCGGGGCGACGTAGCTGCCGCTGTAGCGCCCGAGCCGCTGTGCATGTTCCGGTTCCTTGGTGATGGCTTCGTAGGCGTTTTTCGCCCCGGCCATGCGGGCTTCCTCCAAGAAGCGGCGCAGAGCCGCCAAGGCGCTCTCTTGATAGTGTTTTAGCTGCACTGGTCAGGCACTCGCCTTTACGTCATAGGGCATCTGCTTAAAGACGATGCGTTCCCGCTCCAGCGTCGCCGGCGTCAGGCGCGACCGCTCCCCATAGACGGTTAGCGGCCCGTTAAAGGCCAGTTGCTCCTTGACGATATCTTCGCGGATTACGGCCAGCGTGGCGCGGGTCAGCACGTTGCCGCCATTCGCCCGTTTGTCGCCCAGAATGCCGTTGTAGAGCAGGGCGTAGCCGCATCCGTTGTGCAGGCCAAGCAAGGGGGAGGTGCCGTCGCCATCCCAAGGCCGATGGGTTTCGCTGAACCACACATGGGCGGCCAACAAGAAAAAATCGATGTTTGAGCGAAGGCGCCCATCCCCATCGAAAACAGGCGGCCCGAGCCGATAGAAACGGAAGCCGCCGCCGCCCCGCCAGCCAACGCTTCTGGAAATGCCGCCTTGCTCCCCTGCTATTACCTTCTTTAGCCGGGGTGCGCAGTGAGTGATGGCGTGCCCACCCATTTCGATGCCGATGTAGCGCCGCTCCATCTTGTGGGCAACGGCGGCCGTGGTGCCGGAGCCGAGGAAGGAGTCGAGCACGAGGTCGCCGGGATTGGATCCAATTGTCAGAACTTGCCTAAGCAATTTCTCGGGCTTAGGTGTAGTGAAGACGTCGCTATCACCATCGGTCAATAGGCGCACTTCTTGCTTGGCTTCGGCATTGGTCCCTGCTTCTAAATGGGGCCACCAAGTGGAAGGCACTACGCCTTGCTTTATCTCCATTAAAAATTTCTTGATTCTAGGGATGGAATCACCGTTTTGTCCCCACCATATGCGATTATCCGCGTTCAGTTCCTCAAATGTATCTTTTGATATCCGCCAGTATGTTCCACTTGGGGGAAAGTGGGCGCGACCTGAAGGAGAGGTAATCTCGTATGTTCCTAAACTATAATAGTTGCGCGCCTGAATGGCATTTGTTGTCCAAGGGCCACGGGTGTCTTTGTCAGGATTCGAGTAGTTTTTCATAGCCTTGTCGGATCGCGCAAGAAAATTTGGGCGCCATACAGATTTACGTTTCGCATAACATAGGATATGATCGTGCATATCAGAAAGATACTTTGCTGAATTTTTCACAGTATAGACTTTCTGCCATACGACATTCGATACTAAATTGTTTCTTCCGAAGATTTCGTCCATAACAACCTTAAGATAGTGCCCCTCGTTGTCATCAATGGACACCCATATTGCCCCGTCCTCGGCAAGCAGATTTCGCAAGAATTCGAGGCGAGGCCACATCATCGCCAGCCACTTGGAATGCTCCATGTTGTCGTCGTAGTGCTCGAAAGCAGACCGTGTGTTGTATGGAGGATCGATGTAGATGCATTTCACCCGGCCAGCGTAGAACGGCAGCAACGCCTTAAGCGCCTCATGGTTGTCTCCCTGAATTAGCATATTCCCCGCACTGACGTCTCCTGCGGACAACTCAGGTTTAGCTTCGAGCAGCCGAAAGGGAACCTCTTTAGATGCCTGGATGTCTTGGTCCCGCGTTAGCCAGTGTAGTGTTGGCATGGGCTGTTAATGGTCCAGAGGTGGAGCCGTTTTCATGCACAGATCAGAGGCTGATTTAAGTGCATGCCCTTGGGTGAGTGATCTTGTCCTTGCGGGGGTGTCCTGTCAAGCTGCCTGTCGCCAGTGGGCGGCTTTGCATTCGTAGGCCGTCGCTGGAGCGATTCCGGCGAAGGCGCTGTGCGGCCGGATGTGGTTATGGAACCGCATCCAGTCGCCGATGACCCGGTTTACGGCGATGCCGTTGGGCAGATCGTGCAATCGGGACAGTCAGCGAAGGGCAGTCTCAGGGAGAGGAAGTGGCGGGCCACCGGGCGGACGCACAGGTTCGACTTGAAGCCGAACGATTGGGCGCAGAACTTGCAGTGCAGCCGGCAGCTCCGAAGGTCCACCCGGTAGCGGCCGTCATGGACCGCCCCGTCGCCCAGCCTGGGATCGGGGCCGCCGTAAAGGCGCCCGAAGTGCGCGCACATCCCGTTGCGGCACATCAGCCAACTGACCGGCTGGCCGAACTCCGGCAGCTCAACGGGGGCTAGGGACACCGGGCCAAGCCTCCCAAGCAGGCCCCCAAGCATGCGCCCCAACGGGGCGACCGCCTTCAAATCAGACACCGTCCGACCGCCCTGGATTGAAAAATGGAATTCCAACTCAAAAGGGCCGCTTCATCAGCCGCTTGATTTTATTCTATTTAATGAAAATAGGGAGAGCGGGGTTCGGCCATTTTTTCAGCCAAATATGCCCCAAAATCCCGAACGGCTATGGCGGAGAGCTAGCCGTTCGCATTTTTTCGGCATTTTCCGTTTTTCCTAAATAAAATCAACGGCTTGTGCGAAAATTAAACTGGCGCAAATCCGCCATCTTATTCGCGCCATCATGAATGGCGCACCGTCATTGGCAGGAATTTGGACGCGGCACCGAAGGCCGCCATCAGGAGCGGCGCGGGATCGCGCCAAGACTAGGCAAGCTGCCTGCACTAGAACGCCAGCGCCTTACTGGTGGATGCGCCGAGAGACTGCGGCAGGTTTGCACATCCCCCACATGGGGGATGCACAGAATTTTTTGTTGTGGGGGTGCCGGCATCCCGGTTTCGCCCGTAGCCGCGCACTCGCCAAGTGATGCGGCCAAGTCCAGTGGCGTCGCCCGCACCTCAACCTACGGGGGTACGTCTCGCTCCAATGGATGCCTGCAGCGTGGCACTTGATGTGTCTGGTGTTCGGCGGCGGGGGTCTTTAGTCTGGGAGGATGGGAAGAAGTATGATGCCTCGCCGTGCCGCTTCCTCATGCATGACGTGGTTTGAGTAACCCTTGCCATACGCCTTATCCACCATGGCAGCAAAGACTGCCTGTGTGTGACGACCTCCTTGGGCGGCTCTATCAACGCGGCGTTGTTGATCATCACTACGTTTTCCGTTGAGCAGCGCGATTGCTTCGCCAGCAGGGACGGATTTTTTGCGACTATACCCTAGGTAATTTAAGGTGCGCCGATCTCCTGCAGGCGTTCGCCAGCCCCTCTGGTACGGGATGTATTCGTAGGTGCATCTGAATGTTTTCTCACTCATGATTCACTCATTGGCAGTATGACCGCGGCAGTATAGCAAATAGAAGTGAGCGACGGCGTTGCACGGTGTCGAGGGGGTGTGAGCGACATAGGCATGGGGTTGTCACCCGAACAACAGAGGCTGGCCACTCAACGGCGGCTGCGGATATCCGTTGTGCGCTTGGCCATGGAGCAGTCGTCCAGCGTACCCCTTGCCCACCCGTAACATTTCCGCGCCATCCTCGTCACGGATGGTGCGCATGGCCCGCCAAGGCGCACCCCTAGTCAGGGGCCGCTAAAATAAATCCCGCAGCTCGCGCACATCGGATTGCGGCACATCAACACTAACCAACAGACTGGCCGAACTCCGGCAAATGCGCCGGGGCAAGCGGCGGAACGTCCTCGCCGGAGCGCGAGTCCAACGCCAAATCGGCCATGCCGGCCATGCGGAGCGGCCCCTCGGTGGAAGGCCGGTATTCTAACCCCCAAGGGGCCAATTTGACAAGGGATTGATTTTTAAGGGGATTCGGGTTTTCGAGCTAGGCGGGAAATGGGCAAAAATGCCGAAAAATTACGAACGGCTATGGCGGAGAGCTAGCCGTTCCGAGTTTTTAGGCATATACGACCTAACTCATTGAAAGTAAAAATGAAATATACTTCCCTAAAGTGGCGTTGGGTGGCCTAATTCCGCCGGCAAGTTGCCGAAGGTTCGGAGAGTCGCCTTCGGGCGATGTTGTGCAGCCGCATATCCCGCCTAGAGTTCCGTGCCGGAAAAGGCGTCCATGCAGTCGCCGCGATGGGCCTTTGCTGCATCAGGGGGGCATTTGCGGGTCGGGCCGCTGAGGTGGTTGGCGCGTGGAATGATATGCCGCACTGCCACACTGCCGCCTGATGCCTCAGCAGGCGCAATCACTGTATCAGAGGACTGTTGGCTTGCTCGGCTCGGCTGCAGCGCTTCCGTCACGCGCCTGTCGCAGATGTCGTTGCGGCGGGGTTCGATCTGCGCCGCAGTTTAGCGTGCGGGTCGGCGATCGGCCATCCTGCCTGATGCAGGTTGTCCCGCCAGCGTCGCTGCTTGACGGTCAGGAGGTCGCGCCATTCGGATTCGGCACGGCAGCAGGCACTTTTCAGCAGCTTGGCGGCGCGGGTGCGCGACCAATGAAAGTTTTTCGCTTGGTCCCGCTCCAATCTATCCGTGTCCACCAGATAGGTGATGCCGTCCACGGTTAGTCTGGAGTGCGCGGGGTAGGCTTTGCCTTGAATTACGAATCCCTCCACGTCGCGCCTGTCCGGATGCCCCTGCTTCATGGACAGCACAGCAGGCGGCATGTCCGAAGGCCATCTGCATTCCCTGACGCTGGTCGCCTGCGGCAGCGGGACTTCGGGGTGCAGCGCCAGCACGTTGAGATCGATGTTGAAGTGTTCGCTTTTAACTGCACCCGCCACCCTGGCCAGCTCATGGATCGTCAGTCCGCCCATGGCGTGCAGGCGGAAGAAGTCGCCCGGAAAAAGGCTGTTGATGAACCAGTGCAAAGTGCTTAACTGCCTACTGGTCCAGCGCCCCGTGCGAATGGCGCGGTGCGCCTCCCTGCCGGTCATCCGGTCTCCGTAGCGCATGCCCGCCGTCGCCTTTGCCAAGCGCACGTCGATGAAGCCTCGCGCCCTGTAGCTTGTCAGGTTCGGCGGGCGGGTGTGCAGGCGCGGCTGATCGAAGGCGCTTAAAGGCAGCAGATCATTCGGCACGTCGGGCGTTTTGTCATCGGGGAGTTGGCAGCAAATAGACAACTCCGTGCCCCAGCCTCCATCCGCCACGCCATCGTTATCGTTATCGGAGTGGGTGTTGCTGTCAGCGTCCATAAGTCCCGCCATCCCCGCCGTCCGCCCATCCGTCATCCAGCATCTTGAAGTGGGGCATTCTTGTTTCGTCGCAACGCGCCACAGCCTCCGCCACTACAGCGGGCAGCGTCTCAAGCTGCACGTCATGCGCGGCGTCCAGAACGGGCCGCCCTGCGTTCGCCAGCCAACCGTCACCCACAGAGGCTAGTCTTGCCGCCACGGTTTCACGCCCCTTTGGAGATAAGCGCTCCAGTGCCTGCTGCAGAACGCCGGGCTCCAGTTGCGGGGCCAGTGCCAAGTCGACCATGTCCCGTTGCAGCACAGGCGCAGGACGTCCGTGCGCCGTGCGCGGCAGCAGTCTCTCGCCCAGTTTTCCGTACAGAATGTCCGCAGTGCGCATGGCGGGGACGAGTGTGCCAAGGATGAACTGCGCCGTTTCACCCGGCGCTTGAAACGCATGGCTGGCGTACAGGCTAGCGGGGGTCCCTAAGCATGCGCCATGAATGTAGCCATGCTCCATGCTCTCCACCTCCTCATCCTTCACGCCGAATGTCTCGGCGGCCAGATGTCTCAAGGCGCCCAACCCAAAGCCGGTCTTCTTCATCTCCTCCAGATCGCGCACATGCATATTGAAATCCAAGTCCGTGGATAGCCTATGCCCCCATCTGGCCGCCAGCACGGTGCCGCCGCCCAGCGCCACGCAGATGTTGGGCAGTAGCTTTTTGAAGGCGTCGTCCAAGCGATGCATGGCGGGCATCATGTGATCCGGCAGGCGCAGCTCGTTTTCGCTCATGGGCGGGATATCCCATCCCACGCGGGCCGCCTGCCCATCCCGCGCCTCAGTCGGCGGGCACCGTAGTCAAGTCTCACTGTGCGCATCCGAGCTTGGTTGATCGGCCCCCATGATACATGCACCGCTTGCTTTTGGAAAGTTGGCTGTGTGCGCCAAGTTTTTGGCGGCGGGGGTGGTCAATAACAAGGGGCAAAAAAGCCTAAAAATTCGGAACGGCTATGGCGGAGAGGGAGGGATTCGAACCCTCGATGCGTTGCCGCATACACGCTTTCCAGGCGTGCTCCTTCGACCGCTCGGACACCTCTCCTGCATGGCGCCAGCCACTCGGTGGGACGCCGGCCTTGGCTGGGCGGCGGGCCGGCCCAGCCACATCCCGGCACACGCTTTGGTTGCTACCGTTGCTCCCTTCCGGGCCTGGCGGGGTTCACAACCTGACGTTGCGGGAGGGCCGGACAGGACCGCCATGGATCCAGCCAGTGCTGTTGCTGAACGCGGGCGAAAACCAACCCTTGGGCCAGTTTCTAACCCGCGCCACCTAACATCCCACCAGTCTGCAACATCGCACCTACTGGCCGGAGAGTGCAGTTTAGCCCAAGCGAGGAAAGATAAACAGGCGATGGACGCGAATTACTAGTAAATTACTAATTTGCACTGAATTAGTAATTGATTTACATTTCGCATTGGTCTCCCCACAGGAGTTCCCCAAAATGCGTATGCCAACCACATCACCGTCGCTCCCCAAGTTGCTCCAAGCACGGGCGGGACGCATAGGCGACTTGCTCGGCTCGGAGGTGAGCAATTCGCTCAGGGACCAATACCTGCATTGGTCCGAGTTGCGGCACCGGAAGCCGCCGGAAGGTCTATCGAGTGAGGATTGGTGGTTGGCGGTCAAAATAGCCAGATTGTCGATGCGCCATGTGCTGCCCCTTGAAGACAAGGGCGGCAAATCCTTTTGGTTCTGTGATTCGGGATACCTGCACCGCATGCTGCACCAAATCGACCAATCCGCCGGCGGGCGGGTCGAACTGCCTGCCGACTTGGTTAATCCAACCAGCCGGGAGCGATATTTAGTGGATTCGTTGATCGAAGAAGCCATAACCTCCAGCCAGCTGGAAGGGGCGGCCACCACTCGCTTGGTGGCCAAGGAGATGCTGCGCTCGGGCCGCTCGCCTCGTGACCGAGGCGAACGGATGATCCACAACAACTACAACGGCATGGAGTTCGTTGCCGAAGTTGTCGATGAGGCCCTATCCACGTCCATCCTGCTGGAGCTGCAAAGGATTCTCACGGACGGAACTTTGGATGATCCCGAAGCGGTCGGTCGGTTCCGGCGTCCGTCGGACGAGATGTCCGTCATCGATCAGCGGGACGGGACCACTCTGCACGAGCCGCCGGATGCCGGGGACCTAGCTGAGCGAATGGAGCGGCTCTTCGAGTTCGCCAACAGAGCGGACGACGAACCCTTCATCCATCCAGTGGTGAAAGCCGTGCTGCTGCACTTCATGATTGGCTATGAACATCCCTTTGTTGACGGCAATGGCCGCACGGCTAGGGTCCTGTTCTATTGGGCCATGGCCAAGTCCAAGTACTGGATGATGGAGTATTTGCCAATCTCGGCGATCATCCGCAAAGCACCGGCGCAGTATGCCCGTTCCTACCTGTACTCTGAACAGGACGACAACGACGTTACTTACTTTCTCGACTACAACCTACGAGTGGTTCTGCGCTCAATCGAGCAATTGCACCGCTATTTGGCCGGCAAGGCGCGTGACACCCAGGAATTGGAACTGCTGCTGAAAAAAACGCACCTGCTGGCCGTGCTGAACCATCGGCAAGTGGCGCTGCTTGGGCACATGCACAAACATCCCGGTGCGTCCTACACAATTGGCGGCCACTGCAGGTCGCACAGGGTCACCTACCAAACGGCCCGCACGGACTTGCTTGACCTCGTTAAACTCGGCTTGGCGAACAGCGCTAAGCGGGGCAGGATGTTCGTCTTCACCCAAGCCGATGATTTTGCCCGGCAATTGTGGGAACTGTCCAAATAGAAAGAGGACGAACGTCGCCTATCGCCTTGACAGGCGGCCGACCATGGTTTCCACATGGGCATCATCAGCAACGGCCCGCAGCGTGACGACCTATTACCTTGCAAGGCGGCGCACTGGGGCCGCGGCGGCCTCCGTGGAGCGGAACGGGTTGATGTCCAGGCCGCCACGCCGCAGGAAGTGGCCGGAGACGGTGAGTTGGCGCGGGCGGCAGCGCCGTTGAATGTCCAGGAAAATCTGCTCAATGACGTCTTCATGGAAGGCGGCGTGGCAACGGTAGGACACCAAGTAGGCCAGCAGGGACTCCGGCGCGATGGCCGGTCCGCGGTAAGCCACCAGCACGGACGCCCAGTCCGGTTGCCCGGTCACCGGGCACAGGCTGCGGAACAGGTGCGTATGCCAGGTTTCGGCGACATCCGCATCCTCCTTCGCACTCGACTCCCCCCGCGCGTCCCCTTCCAGACAGCGCAGCAGCACGGGGTCTCTCGCGTATTGCGAAACCGTCAGTGCAAGCCCGTCAAGGCTTTTGCCAAGCGGACTGTTGGGGGCGGCGCCAAGTTCCTCAAGGTCGAGCAACTCGACGCCAAGCACGCCGCCCAACACGGGGCCTAGGTCCGCCAGCAGGGTTTTGCGCACTTCCTCCCGGCCGGCGAAGCGGTCCTGGGCCAAGCCGTTCAGGTAGAGCTTTAGGGACTTGCTTTCCACGATGTTCGGCGACGTGCAGGGCACCCGCAGGCGCAGCCCGGAGACCTCGGGCTTGCCGCTGGCGTCCAGCCAGGACAGCTCGTAGCCGGTCCAGAGATCCTCCCCGCAAAACGGCAGGTCTTCGCCAACGCCCAAGCGCCGCCGCCCCTCGGCGCGGGGAATGGGGCAAAGCAGCGCTGGCGTCCGCGTGGTGGGCAAGGGCACCGAGCGGCCTAGAGGCAAGGTTCTTGACAAGGGGATGTCCTTTCCTTAACGGCGAATAAGTTACAGTATGCCGCCGGCGGCGGGAATCAAGGAGGCAGGCTTGCGGGCAACGGGAGAAGTCAAGCAACTTGTTGGGCGCAAAGCGCTGACCACGCCCGCCGAGGGAGACGGCTGCGTCACCGCGGCGCTCACCACGCCGAAGGCACCGCGCAATGCGAGCCTGATGCAGCCGCGCAGATGGGCAGCGATTGCGTTGCCGGCTTCCCACATGCTTGGCCGAATCGAGTGAATCCACTTCCGCTCAGCGAACACCTCCCTGAATTCATGGCCGTTCGCATCACCTAGGCTAGGAGCGCCCTTGCTCGCCAAATTTCAAGACGCTGCTTCCCTGTTCGCCGCCCTCGCTTGGGGGCCTTGGCTGTTGGCGTTGCTATTGGGCGGCGGGCTGTTTTTCCTGATCTTCTCCCGCGCCGCGCCCTTTCGCTACCTCGGCCACGGTTGGCGGTTGCTGCGCGGCCACTACGACGAGGAAGGGCCGGGGCGCCTCAGCCACTTCCAAGCCTTGGCGTCGGCCTTGGCCGGCACCATCGGCACCAGCAACATCGGCGGGGTGGCCTTGGCCATCACCATCGGCGGACCTGGAGCCATCTTCTGGATGTGGGTGACCGCGGTGATCGGCATCGCCACCAAGTTCTTCACCTGCTCCCTGGCGGTGATGCACCGAGGGCGGGACAGCGCCGGGGAGCTGCAGGGCGGGCCGATGTACGTCGTCCGGGAGGGGCTGCACAGGCGCTGGCGGTTCCTCGCCTACCTGTTCGCCGGGGCCGGGTTGGTGGGCTGCCTGCCGGCCTTCCAAGCCAATCAATTGACGCAGATCCTGCGCGATCTGCTGTTTGTCGGCACGGGCTGGTCGGAGCAACTGGCCCACGCCCTACGGGGTTTCCTTTTTGACCAGGGCTGGGTGGCGGACGGCTGGGCGCCGGAACGGTTCAACGCCGGCGTCGTCTTCGGCTTCAACCTGACCGTCGGCGTGCTTCTTGCCTTGGGCGCTGGGGCGGTGATCCTCGGTGGGTTGAGCCGCATTGCCGGAACCGCCGCCCGCTTGGTGCCGTTCATGACGGTTCTATACCTGGGCGGCGCCTTGATCGCTTTGGCGCTCAACATCGACAAGGTGCCGGCGGTGGCGGCCCTGATTCTGCGGGACGCCTTCACTGGCGAGGCCGCTGCCGGAGGCGCCCTGCTGATGATGATTCTCTACGGGGTGCGGCGCGGCGCCTTCTCCAACGAAGCCGGCATGGGCACCGAGGCCATGGCCCACGGGGCCGCCCGCACTCAGGAGCCCATCCGCGAAGGCTTGGTGGCCATGTTGGGGCCGATCATCGACACCCTGCTGGTTTGCTCGGCCACCGCCTTCGTCATCCTCACCGCCGGCGTTTGGCGGCCCGGCGGCGAGGTCAGCGGCGTCACCCTGACTGCGGACTCCTTTGCCGCCTTGTTGGGGCCGGCTGGGTCCATCATGGTCGTGCTGTCGGTGCTGTGCTTCGGGGTGACCACCATCTTCACCTATTCCTTTTACGGTACGCAGTGCGCCGGCTTTCTGTTCGGCGCCCATCGGCGACGGCGCTACCTGTGGGTGTATTTGGCGTTCATCGTGGTCGCCGCCATCATCACGCCGACGACGGCCATCAACATCATCGACGGCGCCTTCGCCCTGATGGCCATCCCAACCATGGTGTCCGCCCTGATCCTGGCGCCCAAAGTGAAGGCGGCTGCAACGATCTACTTCGCCTCCCTACGCGAGGGTGGGCGGTAACATCCCGGCGCGTCCAGAGCCCTGCGGACAACCGCCGCGGTCAGCGCCGCCACGCCAAACGCCGGCGCTTGAAGGCCGCCACCGCCTTGTCCGCCAGTCGCACCGGCTCCGGCAGGCGAAAGCCGCCGCCGCATTGCAGCGCCAAACGCACCGCACCCTCAATGTCGCAACGGTGGCCGGGGCTGACGAACACCGGCTTGACGGCGGTCTTGGTGCGCAGCACCGCGCCGACCCGTTCGCCGCGCAAGGTCAAGGGCGAGGACGCACCCCGTTCTGGGCCAGGTTCGGCACCCTCCCCCACCAAGCGGGACTTGGCGCAGCCGACGGCCGGCAAATCCAGCAGCACGCCGAGATGGCAGGCCAAGCCGAAGCGGCGCGGATGGGCGAGGCCCTGGCCGTCGCACAGCAGGGCCTCCAAGGGCGCCTGCACGCGGCGCAGCACCCCAAGCAACGCCGGCGCTTCGCGGAAGGACAGCAGCCCCGGCACATAGGGAAAGGCCAGCGGGCGGCTGTGGGTGCGCGTTTCCAGCACCTCCCCACGCTCAAGGTCCCAAACCACGGCGGCGGCGAAAATCCGGTCGGCGCTAAACGCGCAATCCAACCCCGCCACCACGGAAACGGGCGGCAAAGGCGCCAGCCGCACCGCCCCGCGCAGGCGGTCCTGAATGGCCCGCCCCTGGGCCGGAGTCACGCGCCATTGATGCTTGAGCATGGGCCTCTGCATGGACATGGGCCACCAACAAGTGCGCCAAGGCCGAGCCGGACCGCCGGTTTGGCCGGCGCCAACTGCCCGTCCATCCTGCGCCAACGTCTCGCCAACTCTTTTGCCGCCGGTCAACATCTCGGCGCCACCAAGCCATGATAGGCTTAAACTCAAGGAAATGAGGACCGTTGGAAGGGAAGACGTGCATGGAGGGCAGCACGCTTAGCAAGGTGGCGGGGTGGTGAATTTCCTGAATCCCGACGCGTAGGAGGAATTGCAGTGCAGTCATTTCAAGGGAAGACCGCAGTCATCACCGGCGGCGCCGGCGGCATCGGCATGGCGTTCGCCGACCGCTGTGCTGGAGAGGGCATGAACCTAGTGCTTGCGGACATCGAGGAAGCCGCCCTGCAGCGGGCAGTGGCGCACTTCGAGGCCCAGGGGCAGGCGGTGCTCGGCGTCGTCACCGACACTATGGACAAGGATTCGCTCGCCAACCTGCTGCAGCAGGCGGCGCGGCGCTTCGCCAAGGTACACTTGCTGTTCAACAACGCCGGAGTGGTGAACGGCGGCGCGCCCAAGCCTATTTGGGAGGTGCCGGAGGTGGACTGGCGCTGGGTGCTGGGCGTCAACCTGTACGGCGTTCTGCACGGCCTGCAGGTCTTCGTGCCGCACATGCTGGCCCACGGCGAGCAATGCCACATTGTCAACACCGCCTCCATCGCCGCCTTCATTCCCGCCAACGGCCCCTACGGGGTGAGCAAGTACGGGGTGGTCACCATCAGCGAGGCGTTGGCCCAAGGGCTGGCGGCGGCCAACGCCAACATCGGCGCTTCGGTGCTCTGCCCCGGCTTCGTGAACACCCAAATCGGCGATGCGGAGAGAAACCGGCCGGACGCCTACGACAACCCAGACAACCCAGAGCGAAAGGGCTTGGGCATTGAGGCGCTCATGTCCGGCAGCAAGCCGCCGGAGGAATTGGCCAGCCAAGTCTTCGAGGCCATTCGCAGCGATCAGTTCTACATCCTGCCCCACTCCGGCTGGGACGACATGGTGCGCGACCACGCCGCCGCCATCGTCGCCAGAGAGGGGCCATACGTGTTCGACATTGAGGCGCAAATCGCCCGCGGCCTGCGCGGCGAGGATGTTTGATCCCGCTTAGGGACTGCCAACGCCTCCGCGCCGACCCCAGCCAAACGCAGCAGGCTGAGCCGCCGCTGCAAGCACGGGCATCGACGTGCTTGGGGTGCTGCGGGTTAAGCTACTTCGTTCAGCCGCCCGGTCTCCACGTCATAGATGAAGCCGCGCACCCTGTCCCGCACGGGTATGAATGGGCAGGCTTGAATGCGGCGAACGGACAGACGCACATCAGCCTCTAAATCCGCGAAGGCTTCAAAGGCGAAAGCCGGGCGCAGCCCGGTCTCCGCTTCGATGCGGGCCTTCAGATCGTCGTCTCGAAACGTCAGCATGCCGCAGTCCGTGTGGTGGACCAAGATGATCTCCTCGGTGCCAAGCAAGCGCTGCGAGATCACCAAGGAGCGCAGCACGTCGTCCGTGATCACGCCGCCGGCGTTGCGGATCACATGGGCGTCCCCCTCGGCAAGGCCGAGCAGCCGGCCAACGTCCAAGCGAGCGTCCATGCAGGCCACCACCGCAGCCCTGCGCCCCGGCGGACAGGTCAAGCCGCCCTTGTCAAACCCCGCTGCATATTCGGCGTTATGAGCGAGGCAGGCGTCCGCAAAGGTTTCTCCCGACATGGCGTTTCCCCTGATCCTAGGACTGTCGGCAGTGTAACGCCGCGCAACGGCCGCCGGCAACGCCCTTGCCCCGCCGCCCGCCGCCGGCGAGGCGACCGGCGGGGAGCGGCGTCGGAACGGCTCGTGGGACAGCTTGCGCGAGCTACTCCGCCGCAGCGGCAAACCGGTTAGCGCCACGGGTTTCCGCCACCGCCGAGTCCACCACGGCCCGCAGGGCTTCCGCTTCGCTGTCGCCTTCCAGCCGCCGCAGGCGGTAGAGGTCGATTTGGCGGTCGGCGCCGGCGCCCTCGCGGATGATGGCGGGAACTCGTTGCAAGTCCTCCTCGCAGCCTAGGGCGCGGGCGTCCTCGGCCAAGAGCTCCACCAGTTTGGCGGCGTAGTCGTAAATATCGACGCGGCCGCCGAAGGCCGGTTCGCCGAAGAAGGCGAGGACCCCGTAGCGGCAGGCCAGCCAGCGATTTTCGGCGATGATCTCGGTGGGCGGGCCAGGCGGCAGGCCGTCTTGGCGCAGTAGGTAGCGGATCAGGACGGCGTAGAGGGCGGCAACGCACAGGGCGTCCTCAATGCGGGTGCAGACGTCGCAGATGCGAATTTCCACGGTGGGGTAGCGGGACGAGGGGCGCATGTCCCACCAAAGCTCGCTGCCGTCGTTGATCAACTCCAAGGCGCGGTAGTTCTGCACCAAGCGCTCGTAGTCCTTCCGGCCGTTCAGGACCGGCGGCAGGCCGGTGCGGGGCAAGGCACCCATCAGGTTGAGGCGATAGGACTTGAACCCCGTCTCCCGCCCGCCGTTGAACGGGGACGAGGCGGACAGCGCCACCAACAGCGGCAGATAGCGGCGCAGGGCGGTCATCACGCGAATGCGGCTGTCCGCATCGCCGAAACCTGCGTGGATGTGCATGCCGCCCACCAGCAGGCGGCGCACGCTCTCCTGGTAGGTGGTGGCGAAGCGCTCGTAACGCGCCTTGGGGGTGGGGGCCTGGGCGTGCCAGTCGGCGAAGGGATGGGTGGAGGTGGCCATCACCCAAGCGCCATGCTGGGCGGCGGCCTCCGCCACCAAGCGACGGGTCTCCATCAACGCACCGCGCAGTTCCGCCATGGAGGCGCAGACCCTCGTGTTGGTCTCGATCTGCGAGCGCAGGAACTCATGCACCACCTTATGCGCCCCGGCAGCCTGTTCGCAGGCTTTAAAGATGGCTGGGTTCGGGTCGGCGATGAGGTCCCGGGAATGCGGATCAACCAGAAAAAACTCTTCCTCAACGCCCAAAGTGATGGACGGCTCGGCGACGTGGTCGGTCATAGACGGCTCCGCGGCCTAATAAAAAGGGGCGCATTGTAAGCGCTGCGAACAGACCAGCAGCGGCTTAGCGTTCCACCTGAAGCCCCTTGATTCCCTAATAAGGATCTGCCGGGTGGAGTTTGAGAGTGTTTGGCGGGGCGCTATGCTCGCCATCGGCGCACCACGGCGTCGGTCTGGTAAGCCCCACTTGCATCCAGGTCCTGCGCCGAGTTGCGGAAGTCGGGTTATCGCCGCGGGCCGTCCACCTGCACGGTTAGCACATCCGCGTTGTGGAACTGCTGATGGCGCACGGAGGACGCGAGATGGCGCAGCAGCCGCAACGGCACGTCGCGCATCGCCTCGCCCGCCGGCTCCTCGCCGAGCAGGGCAATGCGATCCTGCAGGTTCTCCTCGCCGGCGACTGCGGTGACCAGCTCCAGCGTTGCGCCGTCGCCGGCGCCGCGCACCGTCAGCTGCAGCCGGCGGGCTTGCCGTGCGCCATCGCCATCCTCGTTCTCCGTCGTCTCGCTCCCCAGCACCGCCGTCAGCGCCTCTTCGGCGGCCGCCGCCAGCCGGTGCTGCATGGCGTCGTCCCAGTGGCGGCGGGCGGCGAACGCCGCCAGGAACGCCTGGATGTTCGCCAGCTCCGCCGCCTCCGCCCGCCCGACAAAGCGCCCGCTGCGCGGCTGCGTGAGGTTCACCGCCAGCGTCAGCAGGATGGCGGTGGCGCCGCCGGCGACCATGCCGTTCCCGAACAGCCCGCCGGCGAAGTTCCCCACGATGTCGGGGAAGATCAACTGCGCTTGAAAGCCCACGCCAATCCAGAACGACACCCCGACGATCAAGCCGGTGGAGTAGTCCAAGCCCTCTCGCATGACTTGCCGCAAGCCGACGACGAACACCATAACCAGCACCACACCAATGGCGGCCGCCACCACGGGGTTCGGAATGGCGATGACAACCGCCAGGGCCTTCGGTGCGCAAGCCACCAGAATCAGGATCGCGCCGGCGGCGACGCCCACCCGGCGCGCGGCCACGCCGGTGAGTTCGATCACGGACGAGCTAATCGGATAGGCGGTGTTCGGGGCGCCGCCGGTCAAGCCGGCCAGCAGATTGCCGGCGCCTTCCGCGGCGATGCCGCCCTGCACGGCGCGGAAGTCCACGGCGCGGGGGCGACTCCACGACATCCGCTGGGTGGCGACGATGGTGCCGATGGATCTTGTGACCGCCACCAACGAGATGAAGGCGAACGCCGGCAGCAGCGCCCAGAACTCCGCGCCGAAGGCGAGGTCCAAGCCCGGCCAGTCCACCACGGACATGCCGACCCATGGCGCTTCGGCCACGCGCTGGGTGTCGTAGATGCCGAACAGCGCCCCGGCGACCGCGCCACCGGCGACGCCGATGACCGGTGCCCACAGCCGCAGCACGGCGTTGCCTTTGAGGCCAACGCCCACGATGAGAGCCACCGTGACGAGGGCGCAAACCGGCGCCGCCGCGAGCGGCGCATCCGCGGGAACTTGGTTGAGCAGCCCAGCCAGAGCGGGCATGACGGATACCGTCGCCAACATGATGACGGTGCCCGTAACCGCCGGCGTCAGCAGCCGCCGCACGAGCGACAGGCGGGTGGAAATGGCCATCTGCAAGAGCGCCGCCGCCATCACAAGGGTGGCGAGCAGCGCCGGGCCGCCGCTGGCCAGCGCCGTTGTGGAAACGGGAACGAATATGGCGGAGGTGCCCGCCAACACGCAATAGCCCGTGCCGACGCGGCCGAACCGTAGGGCCTGCAGAATCGTGCCAACGCCAGCGCAGAGCAGGGTCGCGAAAACGCCCCAAAGCAGATAGTGGTCCACGCCGCCGCCTCGGAAGGTGACGGCAGCCAGCATGACGTTGACATTGATCGTCAGCATGACGATCTGGGCCCCTTGGCCGAGAGCAAGCCACGCCGATGGAGCGCCGTCGGCTTCGTAGCGAAGTCCTGTGTTCATTCCTGTTAACGAGACCGTGCGACGAACGCTGCATAGTACAGCGTGCGCCCGCCAACGCCGCGGAACCCTGTGGCGACGTTGCCTAGAGTTTTCCGCAACAAGGCCGGTCCATCCCCGAAGTCCGCCACATGGCGGGATGTGGCCAACACCGTCCCGCCATCCTCAATCACCTGCACATGGGCATTGGTGGCGCCCACATCAGCACCGGCCAACCTCATGGCAACGCAGTCAAAAGCGCCTTCGCCTGCCGCCGCCGGGCGTGCAGGATGGGTTCGGTGTAGCCGCTGGGCTGGGCGCGGCCCTTAAAGACAAGGTCCTTGGCGGCTTGGAAGGCGATGCTGAGATCAAAGTTCGGGGCCATGTTGCGGTAGGTTGGATCGTCCGCATTTTGCGCGTCCACCACCGCCGCCATGCGCTTAAGGGTGGCCAGCACCTGGGTTTCGCTGCAAACGCCGTGGTGCAGCCAGTTGGCGATGTGCTGGCTGGAGATGCGCAGGGTGGCGCGGTCCTCCATCAGCCCCACATTGTGGATGTCCAGCACCTTGGAACAGCCCACCCCTTGGTCGATCCAGCGCACGACGTAGCCGAGGATGCCTTGGGCGTTGTTGTCCAGTTCCGCCTGCACTTCGGCCGGCGAAAGGTTTTCGCCGGCCAGCAGGGGGATGCGCAGGATGTCATCCAAGCTGGCCGGGACGCGGCTCTCCAAGGCCGCCTGCCGCGCCGCCACATCCACTTGGTGGTAGTGCAGGGCATGCAAGGCGGCGGCGGTGGGCGAAGGCACCCAAGCGGTGTTGGCGCCGGCTTCGGGATGGCTGACCTTGATCATCAGCATCTCCGCCATCTCGTCCGGCTTTGGCCACATGCCCTTGCCGATTTGGGCGCGGCCGCGGAAGCCGCTGGCCAGCCCCACATCCACATTGGCGTCCTCGTAGGCGGCAATCCAAGGCTGCGCCTTGATGCGCTCCTTGGGCAGGAAGGCGCCAGCCTCCATGCTGGTATGGATTTCATCCCCGGTGCGGTCCAGAAAGCCGGTGTTGATGAACACGATGCGGCACCGCGCCTCATACACGCAGGCGGCGAGGTTGACGGTGGTGCGCCTTTCCTCGTCCATGATGCCAATCTTGAGGGTGTTTGCCGCCAAGCCCAAGGTTGCCTCCACCTTGGCGAACAGGGCCACGGTCAGCGCCACCTCCTCCGGGCCATGCATCTTCGGCTTGACGATGTAAACGCTGCCGGCGCGGGAGTTGCGCCCGGCATGGGCGCCGCGCAGGTCATGCAGTGCGGCGAGGGCGGTGACGAAAGCATCCAGAAAGCCCTCCGGCACCTCCCCGCCCTCGCCGTCCAGCACCGCATCCGTGGTCATCAGATGGCCGACGTTGCGCACCAGCATCAGGCTGCGCCCCGGCAGGCTGAGGGGCAGGCCGTCCGTGCCGACGTACTCCCGGTCCGGGTTGAGGCGGCGGACGATGGGGCGCCCGCCCTTGTGCAAGGTCGTCTCCAAGTTCCCTTGCATCAGGCCCAGCCAATTGCGGTAAACGAGGCACTTGTCCTCGGCATCCACCGCCGCCACGGAATCCTCGCAGTCCTGAATGGTGGTGACGGCGGACTCCAGCACGATGTCCTTGACGCCGGCGGCATGGGCGGCGCCCACGGGGTGGACTGGGTCGATCTGCAGCTCGATGTGCAGCCCGTTGTTCCTAAGCAGCACGATCTTGGGCGCCGCCGCGTCCCCGGCATGGCCGCAAAACTGCGATGGACTCGCCAGCCCCGTGTTGCCGCCGTCCGTCAGCACCGTCCGCAGCTGGTTGCCACCGAAGCCGGCGCCGACGGCGTACAGGCACACGTCCTTGTGGCTGGCGCCGTCCAAGGGCACGGTTTGGTCGAGAAATTCCGCGGCCCGTTCGACGACGATCTCCCCCCGTGCCGGGTTGTAGCTTGCGCCCTTCTCCCGGCCTGGGGCCTCCGGCAGCACATCGGTGCCGTAGAGGGCGTCATAGAGGCTGGCCCAACGGGCGTTGGCGGCGTTGAGGGCGTAGCGGGCGTTCATCACCGGCACCACGAGCTGCGGGCCGGCCAGGGTGGCGATTTCCGCATCCACATTGGCGGTTTCGATGGTGAAATCGGGCGGCGGCGGAACCAGATAGCCGATTTCCCGGAGGAAGGCTTTGTACGCCGCCGCGTCCACGGGCTGACCCTTGCGGTGCAGATGCCAGCGGTCGATCTGCGCCTGCAGGGCCGCTCGCTTGTCCAACAGCGCCCGGTTGCTTGGGCCTAATTCCGCCAGCGCCGCTTTGAAGCCGGTCCAGAAGGCTTCCGCTTCGACGCCGCTGCCGGGCAGCATCCTTGTGCGCACCAACTCATCTAGTTCCGCCGCCACGGAAAGGCCGCCCCGCCGCACCCGTTCGGCCATGAAGTGCTCCTGCCTTGGTTTTTTGGAAGGGGGTTAGTATAGCCATAAGGCATTGCAGTCCCGCATCGCATCCGCGCAGTCGAAGGAGCAAAACGATTTGGCGAGGTATCCGCTTACACTTGCGCTAGGATGTGCCCTATGGTCGCAGACGGATCGATGGAACTCACTCAAGGCAAGGTGCGAAAACTCCTTCCACTAGCCGCCATCATGCTCTTAGCCAGTTGCGGCGCACGGGATGGCGGCGCGGGGCAGGCCGATGCCGGCGATGCGTCCAGCCGGGACGCACCCGCCAGCACCGCCGCATCCCCTGCCCCCGATGCGCCCATGCCACAGGCGCTGGACACATTCGCCGCCGTAGTGGTCAACGAGGCCATCCCCTCCGCCCTCTTCGACATCCGCTATCACACAGCCAACAACTTCACCGGCGCCAAGGTGGATGGCTACAACGAGCCCCTCTGCCTACTCACCGAGCCCGCCGCCACCGCCTTGGTGAAGGTGCAAAAGGACATGAACGCGCAAGGCCGCAGCCTCAAGATCTTCGACTGCTTCCGCCCGCAGCGGGCGGTGGACCGCTTCGTCCGCTGGGCACGGGACCTAAGCGACCAAGCAAAGAAAGCGGAATACTACCCGGCGGAGGACAAATCCCAGCTGTTCGAGAAGGGCTACATCGCGGATCGCTCCGGGCACAGCCGCGGCAGCACCCTGGACCTGACCTTGGTGAGGCTTTCCGACGCCACCGAACTGGACATGGGCACCGCCTTTGACTACTTCGACAGCCTATCCAACACCGCAGACCCGCGTATCTCAGAGCAACAAAGGGCCAACCGGCTGCTGCTGAAGGAGGCGATGGAAAAGCACGGATTCGTCAACTACGACAAGGAGTGGTGGCACTACACACTGGCCGCCGAGCCACACCCGGACATTTACTTCGACTTTCCAGTGCAAATTGCCGGCCATGCCGGCGACGGCCAGTGATGGGGGGATGAAGGCAACCGATGAACGTCGCGGAATTCGCCATTCGAGGCAACATCGCGACGCCCATCGCAGCGTCGGTGGACGGAACGACGGCATGCTCCGCGCAAGTCTGACGCACAGCGGCCTGTGCCTTGGGTTGCTGCTGCTGAGCAGTGCGCCGCAAGCGGCCGGCGTCATTGAGGAAGTTGTGGTCGTTGCGCAGAAGCGGGAGCAGAACATCCAGGATGTGAGTGCCTCGGTGACGGCCATCAGAGGAGACCAATTCAAGGCGTTGGGGATGGACGACGTGGCCGCCGTCACCTCCCACACCCCGAACTTCAACCACACCGCCCCGGCCGGCGAGGGAACGACGCCGGGGTTGTCGATTCGCGGAGTCGGCATCAACGCCTTCACCGACACCGCCGAAAGCCCGGTGGCCATGTATGTGGACGAGGTTCTGCTAGGCACCCTGCCCGGCCAGGCCTCCCTGCTTTTCGATGTCGAGCGGGTGGAGGTGCTGCGCGGCCCGCAGGGCACGCTGTACGGCCGCAACAACACCGCCGGCCTCATCCACTTCGTGACCCGCAAGCCCAGCGCGGAGTTTGAAGCCTACGGCGAGGCCACCATCGGCAGCTATGATCGGATCAAGTTTGAAGGCGCCGCCGGCGGCTCGCTGTCGGACCGGGTGCGCGGGCGGGCTTCCTTCCTGCACGACGAAAACGACGGCCACCAAGTGGACCAGATTCGCGGCGGCCGTTCCGCTGCCGTCAACGTTGAAGCCTACCGACTGCAATTGGACATCGACCTGAACCCAGCCACCGTCCTGCTCCTCAACCTGCACGGCGCCAACGCCAACAACGTCCCTACGGTGTACAAGCACCGCGGCTTGCTAACGGCCGCCGGCGACGACTGCCAGCTTGACGCCATCCGGGCGCGTCAGTGCTTTGATGCGTTCGGCTTTCGGGACGAAAATCCAAACCCCAACCGGGTGACGCTGGATCCAAATTTCGACGTCGATCTGGACAACCGCACCTTTGGAACCTCAGCCAAGCTGACTTGGGAGCGCGGCGCCTGGCGGCTGGTGTCCATCACCGCCTTTGAGAACGTTGACAAGACCCACACGGAGGCCAGCTTCGCCGGCATCGACCTGCCCAACGCCAGCACCCTGTCGATTGACGCGGGCCAAGTGACCCAGGAAGTGCGCCTGCACAACAACGGCCAAGGGACGCATTGGCTGCTGGGCTTCTACTACTATGGCGACAACAAGGAGGGACTGCATAGCGTCGGCCCGCCGGAATTCACCTCCTTCAGCAACGCCTATGACCAAGACACCAACGCCTTCGCCTTGTTCGCCCACTGGGAGCACAGCATCAGCGACTGGCTGAGCGCCGAGGCTGGCTTGCGCTTCACCAGTGAAAGGAAGGACATCAGCAACAGCGTGGACCCGGGCGGCGAGTTCAACTGGGACTCCCCCCCGAACATGCCCGCATTCCCTTCGTTCATGCTGGACGACCATTTTGCATCCGACAATCTCTCTTGGGACCTCGGCTTGAATTGGCAGACGGGCGACAACACTCTGCTGTTCCTCAACGTCGCCAAGGGCTTCAAGAGCGGCGGCTTCAACACCAGTGGCTTCCTGGGTACGCCGGAGGAGCTGGCACCTTATGACAGCGAACGGATCACCCTTTACGAAGCGGGCCTCAAGACCACGAAAATGGACGGCCGGTTGCGTCTAAACCTCACCGCCTTCTACAACGATTACGAGGACTTTCAAGCGTTTACGCCTGACTTGCTGCCCGGCGGCGGCAACGTAGTGACCCGCCTCGCCAACGCCGGCAGCGCCGAGGTGTGGGGATTTGAGGCGGAGTTGGTCGCCGCGCCCACCGCCTACTTTGAAATGGGGTTGGGGCTGGGCCATCTGCGCACCGAGACCGCGAATTTCATGACCGTTGGGTTGGACGGATCAGTGACCGATCTCTCCGGCTCCGAACTGGTGCTTGCCCCGGACCTATCCGCCAACGGCGTCTTTCGCCTGATGCAGCCGATGCACAGCGGCGAAGGCTCCCTGCAAGTTGATTTCAACTACTCGGACGAGTACTTCTTCAGCCCCGCCAATCAGCTCCTTGACGTGGGCGGCGACTACCTCGTTTGGAACCTCAGGGCGGCCTGGGCCAGCGGAGACGGCCGCTATCGGGTGGCCATCTTCGTGCGGAACCTAGGCGACAAGAACTACATAGCGGACGGCTTCGACTTCTTGGGCATGCAGTCCTTGATCTACAACAGGCCGCGCACCGCCGGCATCAGCCTGGCGATGACCTACTAGGGACTGTTTTTCAGCTAGTCAAGTCGGGGTTCCTCTCCGGCCCCATCCTTAGGCAACCCCCGCCCATGCAACAACGCGAACAGCACTGGGATCACCACCAAGGTCAGCACCGTGGCCGAAACCAACCCACCCACCATCGGCGCCGCAATCCGACGCATGGTCTCAGCCCCCGTCCCGGCGCCCCACATGATGGGCAGCAGGCCGGCGATCGTGGCCGCCACCGTCATCATGATGGGCCGCAGCCGCAGGCCGGCGCCTTCACGCACCGCCGCATGCAAGTCGGCTCTCGTGCGCAACCGCCCTTCCCGCCGAAAGCGGGCCGTCGCCTCGTTGAGGAAGAACAGCAGCAGGGCACCCAGTTCGGCGGCCACGCCGGCCAGCGCGATGAAGCCGACGCCTACCGCAACGCTTAGGTGGTAGCCCAGCCACCACAGCAGCCAAACGCCGCCGACCAGGCCGAAGGGCAGGGTCAGCATCACGATCAGGGCGTCAGAGATGCGCCGAAAGTTCAGGTACAACAGTAGGAAGATGATGCCCAAGGTGATCGGCACCATGATTTGCAGGCGCTCGGCAGCCCGCTCCATGTACTCGTACTGGCCGCTCCAAGCCAGGCTGTAGCCGGCCGGCAGTTGCAGTTCCCGCGCTAGGGTCTCCTTGGCCCGCCCCACCCAAGTGCCCACGTCCACGCCGTCCAAGTCGATGTAGATCCAGGCGTTCGGACGGGCGTTCTCGCTCTTGATGGACGGCGGCCCCTTCCTGATCTCCAGGTCGGCCAGCTGCGACAGGGGGATTTGGGCGCCCGTGGGGGTTGGCACCAGCACCCGGCGCAGCATGGTCAGGTTGTCCCGCAGTTCCCGGGAGTAGCGCAGGTTGACCGGGTAGCGCTCCAGCCCCTCCACCGTGAAGGTGACGTTGCGCCCGCCAATGGCGGACTGAATCACGTCCTGCACGTCCCCTACGGTCAGGCCGTAGCGGGCGATTTCGCGTCGGTCGATATCGAAATCCAGGTAGTTGCCGCCCACCACGCGCTCGGCCAGCACGCTTAGGGTGCCCGGCTGGTTGCGGAGGATGGCTTCAATCCGCTCGCCGACTTCCTGCAGGGTGGCGAGGTCCGGCCCCGCCACCTTGATGCCCACCGGGGTCTTGATGCCGGTGGAGAGCATGTCGATGCGGGTCTTGATCGGCATGGTCCAAGCGTTGGTCAACCCCGGCAGACGCACCTTTCGGTCAAGCTCATCGATCAGCTTCTCCAGGGTCATGCCTGGGCGCCATTGGTCGGCGGGCTTGAGGGTGATGGTGGTCTCGATCATGGAGAGGGGCGCCGGGTCGGTGGCCGTCTCCGCCCGACCCACCTTGCCGAAGACGTTCTCCACTTCGGGAACCTGCCGGATCATGCGGTCCGTCTGCTGCAGAAGCTGGTGCGCCTTGGTGATGGAGATACCGGGCAGCGTGGTGGGCATGTACAGCAGGTCCCCTTCGTTCAGGGGCGGCATGAACTCCGAACCGAGCTGGCGCAAGGGCAGGACGCTGGCGGCCACCACCGCGGCGGCGGCGAGAAGCACCATCACCTTGTGGCGCAGCACGAAGCCGATCAGCGGTGCGTAGGCCCACCGCAGGAGGCGGTTCAGCGGGTTGCGGCGCTCGGCGACGATGCGCCCGCGGATGAACCAGACCATGAAGACCGGGACGACGGTGATGGCCAGCAAGGCCGCCCCGGCCATGGCGTAGGTCTTGGTGAAGGCCAAGGGAGAGAACAGCCGCCCCTCCTGGGCCTCCAGGGTGAACACCGGCAGGAAGGACACGGTGATGATGAGCAAGCAGAAGAACAGGGAAGGCCCCACCTCCGTCGCCGCGTCGATCAGGATCTCGGTTCGCGGCTTGCGCCCGGCATGGCGCTCTAAGTGCTTGTGGGCGTTCTCCACCATCACCACGGCGGCATCGACCATGGCGCCGATGGCGATGGCGATGCCGCCCAAGGACATGATGTTGGCGTTCAGCCCTTGCTGGTGCATGACGATGAAGGAGACCAAGATGCCCAACGGCAGGCTGAGGATGGCCACCAAGGCGCTGCGCACATGGAGCAGAAACAACACGCACACTAGGGCGACGATGGCGATTTCCTCCAGCAGCTTGCGTTGCAGGTGCTGCACGGCGCGCTCGATCAAGCCAGAGCGGTCGTAAACCTCCACCACCTCCACGCCCGGCGGCAGCCCGGCCTGCAAATTCCGCAGCTTGGCCTTAACGTTGCGGATGACCTCCAGGGCATTTTGCCCATAGCGCATCACCACCACCCCGGCGGCGACCTCACCCTCCCCGTTCAGGTCCGTGAGGCCGCGCCGCAACTCCGGCCCGGCATGGATGTTGGCGATGTCGCGCAGCAGCACCGGCGTACCGCGCCCGTCGGTGCCCACCGCGACCTGCTCCAAGTCCTCGATGGACTGGATGTAGCCGCGCCCCCGCACCATGAACTCGCTCTCCGCCATCTCGATCAGCCGCCCACCCACGTCGCTGTTGCTGCGCTGAATCGCATGGCGCACTTGGGAGAGGGGGATGCCGTAGGCGGCCAAGGCGTTGGGCGTGACCTCCACCTGGTACTGCCGCACGAAGCCGCCCACGGAGGCGACCTCGGCTACGCCCGGCACGGTTTGCAGTTCGTAGCGCAAGTACCAGTCCTGGATGGAGCGCAGTTCGGCAAGGTCGCGCTTGCCGCTGCGATCGACCAAGGCGTATTCGTAAACCCAGCCAACCCCGGTGGCGTCCGGCCCCAGACTGGCCGTCACTCCGGCCGGCAGCCGTCCTGAGACAAAGTTCAGGTACTCCAGTACACGCGAGCGGGCCCAATAGAGGTCGGTGCCGTCCGCAAAGATGACGTAAACAAAGGAGTAGCCGAAAAAGGAGTAGCCGCGCACGGTCTTGGCGTAGGGTACGGACAGCATGGCCGTAGTCAGGGGATAGGTGACCTGGTCCTCGACCACCTGCGGCGCCTGGCCCGGATACTCCGTGAAGACGATCACCTGCACGTCGGAAAGGTCCGGTATGGCGTCCAGCGGCATGTGGCGGAGGGCATAGCCGCCCCACAGGATCAGCGCCGCCGTGGCCAAGCCCACAAGCAGCGGATTGCGGGCGGAGCCGGCGATGATGCGTCGCAGCACGGGCCGCTACCGGGTTGCGCACACCGAATCTGCGCCGCTCATGTCATGTCCATCGTGGGCGGCATGACCGTCGCACCCCGACATGGCGTGGCCGGCCTGATGGCGCTTGTCCATGCCGGGCATGACATGACCGCCATGCCCGTCCATCTCCGTGTGGGTTTCCGGCTGCATGGGGCCGCCTTCGCCGTCCATTCCTTCGTGCAGTCCCGGCTGCATGGAACCGCTGCCTTGGGTGGAAGCCGCCGTTGGCCGTTGTCCCTGTTGCGGTTGTGCCGCCGGGAGCATCTTTTGGATCGCCTCCTGCAGCTTGCTTTCGCTGTCGATGAGGAACTGGCCGGAGGTGACCACTTGTTCCGCCTCCGCCAAGCCGCTGCGCACCTCCACCCAGCCATCACCGCTGTCCAGCCCGAGGGCGACCTCCCTTGGCGAAAAGTGTCCGGCTTCCCCGACGGCGACCACCAGAGCGCGGCGGCCAGAGCGGATGACCGCCTCTTCCGGCACCGCCAAGACGCCCGGGCGGGCCTCCGTCTCTATGGTCACGTCAGCGAACATGTCCGGCTTAAGGACGAGCTCGGGGTTTTCCAGCTCCACGCGCACCCGGGCGGTGCGCGTCTTCGGGTCCAGGGAAAGGTAGATGTAGGTCACCTTGCCTGCAAAGGTGCGGCCGGGCAGGTAGCTCAGCTCGATCAACGCCTTCTGGCCTTCCCGGACCCAAGGAAGCTCGTACTCATACACATCCGCAAACAGCCAAACCTTGGAGAGGTCGGCGATGGTGTAGAGGTTGTCGTTGGGGCCGACCTCCATGCCGTCGCGCACCAACAGGCGGGTGACAACCCCCTCGGTTGAGGCGTACAGGATCAAGGTCTTGCGGATCTCCCCGGTCCGCAAAAGGCGCTCAATGTCGTTGTGCGAGACGTCCCAGAGTTCAAGGCGGCGGCGGGTCGCCTCAAACAGGTCTTTTCCCCCTTGGGACACATCCCCGTAACGGCTGCCCTGGGTGGCGTCCCGGTAGCGCTTCGCCAGCAGCAACTCCTCTTGGGTGGAGACCAGTTCCGGGGAGTAAATCTCAAGGAGGGGCTGGCCCTGGCGCACCAACTCGCCTTCATATTCGACGAACAGGCGTTCCACCCAGCCCTGAACCTTGGTGTGGACATGATCGACCAACCGCTCGTCATAGGCCACCCGCCCCACCGTGCGCACCTTGCGGGC
The DNA here is from genome assembly GCA_958296025.1 of uncultured Pseudomonadales bacterium. Classification (GTDB taxonomy): domain Bacteria; phylum Pseudomonadota; class Gammaproteobacteria; order Pseudomonadales; family Azotimanducaceae; genus Azophilus. The sequence goes on along the minus strand of OY282430.1, from coordinate 1,732,575 downwards.
AAGATCGCGGCGGGCTACGGGGACGGTGCGCACGCCCATGCTTTGCACCAAGGCCGGGTCGATGCGCACAACGCCGTCCGGCGCCTGTGCCTCACCGGGGCAAACGGCCACTAAGTCCATGCCCATGGGGCTCTTGCCGGGCTTGTCGCGGATGTAGGTGGGATCCATGGGCGCCCGCCAATGGGTCGGCACGGCGCCGGCGGGACAAGGACCGTCCTTCTTGGCCTTGACGGGGGGCGTCGAGCGGTCCGTTCCGGTGTGCGCACCAAACCACCAACCCGCCGCAACGCCCACCGCCAGCGCGACCAACGCGATCCAGTGCTTAGCCCCCATCGCTTACCCCGGCGGCGGGGCGCAGCGATACGCCCACACTGGCCTCAATGGCCGCAAAAGCGATGCGTCGGTCGGCGATGGCCCGCTGCAGGCGCAGCTGGGCGTCGAGCAGCCGCACCTGGCTGTCGATCAGGCTGAGGAAGCTCAGCTTGTTCACGGCGTAGGCGGCGCGGCTGGAATCCAATGCCTGGCGGGCCTGAGGCAGCAGGCCATCCTCCAGCAGGGCAATGGTTCGGTTGGCCTGCTCCAAATCGGCGTAGCGCCGCATCAGGACGTCCCGCAGTTCCGTCCGCATCCTGCGGTACTGCGCTCTGCTTTGCCGCACCAGCGCATCCTGTTCGGCCACCAGTGCCCGCCGCTTACGGCGGTCCAAGGGCAGGCGCACCACCACGCTGGCGCCGACGAAGTCGTCCCCTTCCACCGGGTCTCCGGGCACCTGTCGGCGCACCCGGTAGCCGACGCCGACATCGAAGTCCGGGTATCCCTCCAACCGCACCGCCCGTTTCCGATGCTCCGCCGCCTCAATGCGTTCCGCTAAGGCGCGCAAACGCGGGCTGCTGGCCTCCAGCCGTTCGACCAGGGCCGCCGCATCCGGCAGAGGCGTCGGCTGACGCAGGGCGAGGGTGCGCGGCAAGGACAGATCCACCGGCAGATCGAGCAGCGCACCCAAACGGGCTTCGGCGCTGCGAATCGCCGCCTGCCGTTGCAGGCGCTCCTCCAACAACTCGGTCAACGCCGCCTGGGCGTGCATGACGCTCTGCTGCAAGCCCTCACCCACCTTGTACTTGGCTTCGGCGATCTTGGCGAACTGACGCAGCAGGTCGATGCTCTCCTCGGTGATCTCGAGAGCCCGTTGGGCGAAGCCAAGCTCCACCCAGGCCCACTCCACCGCCGCCGCCACCCGCCGGGCTTCATCACCCACGGACTCTTGCATGGCCAGGGCGATGGCGCTGGCGGCCTTGCGGCGGCTCTTCAGCAGCCCCGGAAAGGGCAGGCGAATGTTCAGGCCGAACCCCTGACCGGACTGGGGCGTCGAACCCAAGTCCAAGTCGCCAATGGGCGCATTGCTGAGTTCGTAACGAATGCGCGGGTCCGGCAACGCCCCGGCTGGATAAATGCGCTCGTTGGCGGCTTCGGCGGCGGCCCGGGCCACATCCAAATCGGGGTTGGCCGCCTCCGCCCGTTGCAGGCACCACCTCAAGGGCAAGGGGTTGGGCGGTGCCTGCGCATGGACGCTCAAGGCGGCAAGCAAGACGCAACCAGCCCCGACAGAGGCGGCGAGGCGCGGACCGCCGGCCGCCAACCCCCGCAAATTAGTCGCCACCGAGAAACCCCGTTCTTTACGGCGCACTAGTGGAAAACGCCCAACTCCACTGCGCTCCTTCTCCGCAACGGGCGCGGACGATGCCCAACGCCAAGCCCATCCGCGCTGCGCCGCAAACATGAATGACACCCTACTTCTGGCATAAACTCCGCTTGGGCGCACTTTGGGCTGAAGTGGGCGCCAATGCAATAGCCGCCTGAATGATTCGCCGCCCAACAGCCAACGCGGTGGAATTGCCGGCGGCGCTGCGACGAACGGGGCCGTTGCGGCCTAGTGGTCGGCAGGCTGAGGACTCGAAAACATCCGGGCGAAGGTTCATGGCTGCGACGGAACGGCAACGATTCGAGTTGGCCATTGAGGGCATGACGTGCAGCGCCTGCGCGGCCCGCGTGCAGCGAGCGCTTGTCCACACCGATGGCGTGACCGAGGCGGCGGTCAACTTCGCTGTCGAACAGGCGCTTGTGCATATCGATCCGGCGCAGACCGATCTGCAATCCATCATCGCCGTGGTGCAGCGCTGCGGTTACCAAGCGCACCACGAATCCGACCAAGTTAAGCAGGCTGAACGCGCCCAACGGCAGGCCGTGCGTGAGCGGCGGGCCATCCTGGCGGCGGCGGTTCTGACGGCGCCCTTCCTGGCGCAGATGGCCATCACGTTCGGCTTGGGCGACGCCGGCCGGGGCCTGCATCTACCGCCTTGGGCGGAGCTGGCGTTGGCGCTGCCCTTGCAGTTCGGGCTAGGTTGGCGCTTCTACCGGGGGGCGGTCAACGCCTTGCACGGCGGCTGGGCCAACATGGACGTGCTGGTGGCCTTGGGCACCACCGCCGCCTTCGCCTACAGCCTTTATCTGCTGCTCGCACTCGGCGCAGCCGCCCAAGGCCAGCTCTACTTTGAGGCATCGGCGGTCATCATCACCCTAGTCTTGGTGGGCAAGCACTTGGAGGCCCGCGCCAAGCGCGGCGCGACGGCGGCCGTTCAGGAATTGCTGGCCCTGCAGCCGGACACCGCACTGGTGCGGCTGCCGAACGGCGGCACGGAGCAGCGTCCCTGCCAAGGGCTTAGGCCGGGCGACTTGGTGGTCTGCCGGCCCGGTGACCGGGTGGCCGTCGATGGGATCATCCTGCGCGGTGAAGCCGCTATGGACGAAGCCCTCATCAGCGGCGAGAGCAATCCGGTCGCCAAGGCGCCGGGGGACTTGGTGACCGCCGGCGCCATCAACCTGGACGGCTTCATCGACATCGAAACCCGCGCCGTCGGCGCGGACTCCACCCTGGCCAAGATGATCCGCATGGTCGAGAACGCCCAAGCCGGCAAGCCAGCCGTGCAGCGGCTGGTGGACCGGGTGAGCGCCGTCTTCGTGCCGGCCGTGATCGCCTTGGCCGCGGTCACCTTCCTCTCCACTTGGCTGTTCGCCGACGGCGGCCTGGAAACCGCCATCGTCAACGCCGCCGCCACGCTGGTGATCGCCTGCCCCTGCGCCCTGGGCTTGGCGACCCCCACCGCCATCATGACCGGCACCGGCGCCGCCGTCCGCGCCGGCATCCTGTTCAAGGACACCGCCAGCTTGGAGCACGCCCACCGCCTTTCCCATGTGATCTTCGACAAGACCGGCACCCTCACCGAGGGCAAGCCGACAGTTGCGCACATCGATTTGCTGGCGGAGCGCAGCGCGGAAGAGGTGCTTGCCGTCGCCGCCACCTTGCAGCAAGGCAGCGAACACCCCATCGCCTCGGCGTTTCGGGAGGCGGCCGCGCAGCAGGGGCTGCAGCTGGCCGAGGTGGTGAACTTCAAAAGCCGCGTCTCCCGCGGCATTGAAGGCGAGGTGCGGGGCGTCCACTACTTGCTGGGCAATGACCGGCTGTTTCGGCAAGAAGGCTCGGCCATGCCGTCTGGGGAACTCGGCGGCTTGCCCGACAACGCTGGGCTTTCTCAACAAGACGGCTTGGTGACGCCGCCGCAAAAGCCGCGCCGCGGCGCCGCCGAAGTGTGGCTCGGCGCAAGGCGAGAAGCCGGCGATGCCTTGCTGGCCCGCTTTGAACTGGTGGACCAGCTGCGCCCAACCGCCAAGGCCGCAGTGGATGAGCTTAAGCGGCTGCAACTCAAAACCCTCTTGGTTTCCGGCGACGCCAATGCGGTGGCGCGGCGCATCGGCAAGGAGTTGGGCATCGACGACGTCCGCGGCGAAGCCCGCCCGGAAGACAAGACGGCCATCATCGCCCAGCTGGCGAACCAAGGGGCCAAGGTGGGCATGGTGGGTGACGGCCTCAACGACGCCCCGGCGCTGGCCCAAGCGGATGTCGGCATCGCCCTCAGCACCGGCGTCGATGCCGCCATGGAAACCGCCGCCATCACGCTGATGCGACCGGACCCCCGCCTAGTGGCCACCGCCATCGACGCCAGCCGCCGCACGTTCCGCAAAATCAAGCAAAACCTGTTCTGGGCCTTCGCCTACAACGTCGTCGCCCTGCCCTTGGCGGCCCTTGGCTACCTTACCCCCTCCTTAGCCGCCGCGGCCATGGCCTTGTCCAGCCTCAGCGTGATCGCCAACTCCCTGACGCTGCGCTTCTGGAAGCCGAACCTCGAGCCTCCTCCAATGCCGCCCGTTCCGCCCACCGCCGCGCCAGCATCGGCGGCCGAGGGCGCCGCTGCTTGACCGCTGGCCACACCTGAACGCTGGACGCTGGCAAGGAACGGCGGCAATGGCGTAGCCATCCATCCCCTACCGCAATAGAATGGCGTCCCTTGCACCCAACGGGAGACGATTCATGGGCAAATTGGACGGAAAGGTGGCCTTGGTGACCGGGGCCGGCGGCGGCTTGGGGCGCACTCACGCCCTGCTGCTGGCGCAGGAGGGGGCCGCCGTGGTGGTGAACGACTTGGGCGGCGCCCGGGACGGCAGCGGCGATGGCGCTGCGGCGATGGCGGACTCCGTGGTGGCGGAAATCAAGGCCGCCGGCGGGCAAGCCGCGGCGGACTACGGCTCCGTCACCGACGAAACCGCCGCCAAGGCCATGGTGCAGGCCTGCGTCGATAACTTCGGCAAGATCGACATCTGCATCAACAACGCCGGCATCCTGCGCGACAAGTCCTTCAAGAACATGACCGATGAGATGTGGGATATCGTGGTCGATGTGCATCTGCGCGGCACCTATCTCGTGGCCAAGGCGGCCTGGGATCAGATGCTGGCGCAAGGGTCTGGCGGACGCATCATCAACACCAGCTCCACCTCCGGGCTGATTGGCAACTTCGGCCAGACCAACTATGGCGCCGCCAAGGCCGGCATCGCCGGGTTGACCAGGGTGCTGGCGCTGGAGGGAGTGAAGTACGGCATCACCGTCAACACCCTGGCACCGGCGGCTTGGTCCCGTTTGACCGAAGACATCATGCCAGAGAGCGTCGAAGAGCGCCTAGCACCGGACAAGGTCTCCCCGGTGGTGATCTGGCTTTGCACCGACGACGCCGCCAAGGTCACCGGCCGCCAGTTCTGCGCCGGCGGCAACCGAGTCACCCTGCTGTCCTGGCAGGTGACCGAAATCGCCCAAGGGGACCCGACAGCGGCACCCTTTACGGTAGATGAAATCGGCGAGCACATGGCCGCAAGCATGGAGCAATGGCCCAAGTTGCTCAGGCCCATGGAGGTCTAATCCGCCCCGCAGGCGCAAACATTGGCGGCCTGCGCTTGAGCAGGGGGCCGGCTCAGGGCACCTGCGTGGCGTCATCGGAGCAGGATGGCTAAGACCTTTATGCACGGCCTACCTATTGCAAATCCCTATAAGGATTGCGTTATTGGACATTAACCGATCCAAGACGCTGAGTTTCCTGTACCATTCCCGCCATGATCTGCGACACCGCGCCAATGGAAGACGAGATGGGCGGCCTGCGTTTTCGCTATTGGCTGCACCGCGACTTGGCGAGCGATGGCCGCGAGGGGTTGGTGTTTGTGATGCTGAACCCTTCCACCGCCGATGCGGTGAACAGCGACCCCACGGTGCGGCGCTGCATGGCCTTCGGGCGGGAGTGGGGCTACCGGGAGCTCACCGTCGTCAATCTCTTCGCGCTGCGGGCGACCAAGCCCGAAGTCGCGCCACTAATAATGCCCATCTCCATCGGAACGGGTCACAACAAGTTGGTCGGCACCAGCCGGTGTTTCTCGGATTGCGCTGGCGATGCGGTGGATGGCTGCTCGGAGCGCGCGCCAGCCTCGAAATGTTGCGCTCTCAACAACTGCTCCACCCAAGGCATCCGCAAGATCTGATCGCAGGCGCGGCGAAATGCCGACGTCGAGCAGAACTCTCACTCCGCGGGCCACACGCTTAGCGCCGTCAGGCGGCAAAGCTCGGCACCAGCCGCGCACAAGACTGCCTCCGCGGCGGCCCTGTCAATCTGGAAGTCCTCAATGAACTCGTCCAGCGACACACCATCTGCGAGCCAGTCGAACAATTGCTGTACCGGCAGGCGGCTGCCTCGGAAACATGGTGCGCCGCTCATGCGCCCCGGGTCCACCCACACGGCTTGTTCAAGGGTCATCGTCCTACCCTCGTAGTGCGCTTCGGGCCAGCGTATCACAATGTCCGTGTTACTTGCAGATGTGTAGGGGATCACCACCTTTCGGACATAGAGAGGGAGCGCACCGGTGGGCGCGGCGCGGCGGTGCTGGCGTTGGTGTCCCGTTTCAGCCGCCGAATCACGACGTCTTCAATGGGTCCGCGCATGGCGGGAGTCAGCTCGCTGTTGTGGGTGAAGCGCACCGAGGACAACATCTCCAGAAGGCTGGTGAAGGAGCGGGTGTGGCCGTTGTGCGGCGTGGCGGAAAGGAAAAGGCGGTACTCGAAATGGGGCGCGACGAGGCGCAGCATTCGCCACAGTTCGCTGTCTTCACCGAAGGGGGAAGGCATCAGGTTGTGGCATTCATCTACAATCAGCAGGTCCCAGGGCAGATGCGGAGAGCCCTCCGGCACTCGGCAGGCGGCGGTGAACTGCTCCAGAATGTCCGGCTGCCGCAGGTAATGGAGGCGACGATGTGGCTGAAGGAGCGCCAAGGGTTGGTGTCCATGCCCAGCTTGCGGCGCAGGCGCTCCGCGCCCCGCAGGTCCACCACCTCAAAGCGCAGGACGAACTTCTCCCACAACTCCTCCCGCCATTGCTGACGCAGGAAGGCGGGGTGAGCACCAGCACACGGCAAATGCGGCGGTGCAGCCGCTGGCCGACTTGCGGCTAATTGGCGCAAAGGGCTTCCAGTGCGTCGCCTAATCGGTTAAAACAGTCACCATAGCCGGCATTTCATTCAGGGGGAGACAGATGGCGAGCGTCGCCAATCAGGTTCCAATCGCGGAGGGCCTGTTCACTTGGCCTTCCAACGATCCGCGCCTGCTCGGCAGCAAGTGCCGGGACTGCGGCGTGGTCACCTTTCCGGCGCAAAGCGGTTGCCCCGCCTGCTGCGGGGAGGCTACCGAGACCATCGAGCTGGAGCGCAGGGGCAAGCTATGGACCTGGACCATCCAAGGCTTCCTGCCCAACCGCCCCCCCTACGAAGGCCCGGAAACGCCGGAGACCTTCAAGCCCTTCGGCGTCGGCTATGTGGAGTTGCCCGGCCAAGTGCGGGTGGAGGCGCGGCTGAAGACCGAAGACCCCGCCAAACTGCGCATCGGCATGGACATGGCGCTCGTGGTGGAGAAGTACGTTGAGCGGGACGGCAAGGATGTCATCGCCTATTTCTTCCAGCCGGCGGACGAAACCTAATACCCGAACAGGAGCAAAGCAGTGGATGTGGCAATCATCGGCATCGGCATTCATCCCTTCGGCCGCACGGAGGGCGTCAGCGGCCTTGAGCAGGGTGTGCATGCCGCCCGCGGCGCATTGAAGGACGCGGGTCTGGAATGGACGGACATGGAGTTCGCCTACGGCGGCTCCTCGGCGGCCGGCAACGCCGACGCCATGGTGTCCAAACTGGGGCTGACGGGCCTGCAGTTCATCAACGTGTCGAACGGCTGCGCCACCGGCGGCAGCGCCTTGCAGTCCGCCTACATGGCCATTCAGTCCGGCATGTTCGACATCGGCATGGCCGTTGGCTTCGACAAGCACCCTCGGGGCGCCTTCACCGTCAACCCCCAGGCCGGCGGCCTCGGCAAGTGGTACGGGGACATCGGCATGGCGCTGACGCCGCAGTTCTTCGGCATGAAAATCCAGCGCTACATGCACGAATACGGCATCAGCGAGGATGCGCTCGTTCGGGTGGCGGTGAAGAACTACAAAAACGGCGCCAAAAATCCCAACGCCTGGCGGCGCATCCCCTTCAGCTATGAGGACGTGGCCAGCTCGCAGATGGTCTGCCATCCGCTGCGCAAGTACATGTTCTGCTCCCCGGCGGAGGGTGCCTGCGCCATGCTGCTGTGCCGGGCGGACAAGGCCAAGCAATACGCTTCCAAACCGGTTTTCCTGAAGGCCGTGGCGGTGAAGACCCGGCAGTTCGGCTCCTTTGAGGTGTTCTCCCAATCCCAGGCCCTGAACCGGGCGCCTGCGCCTACCGCCCAAGCCGCCGCCGCCGCCTTCGAGATGGCCGGGACCGGGCCGGAGGACATCGACGTGGCCCAGCTGCAAGACACCGAGTCCGGCGCCGAGCTGATGCATATGGCGGAAAACGGCTTCTGCGAGGACGGCGACCAAGAAAAGTGGCTGCGCGAGGGACACACGGAAATCGACGGCAAGCTGCCGGTCAACACCGACGGCGGCTGCATGGCCAACGGCGAGCCGGTGGGCGCCTCCGGGCTGCGGCAGGTGTATGAGATCTGCCTGCAATTGCGCGGGGAAGCCGAGCAGCGGCAGGTGCCGAACAACCCCAAGACCGGCTACACCCACGTTTACGGCGCACCGGGCTTGAGCGGCGTGACCATCATGACGAACTGAGCGGCGCATGGGCCTGTACGCAAAATACGTTCTGCCGCGCATGATCGACTTCTGCTGCGGCCTGCCTCCTATGGCCGAACTGCGCGAGCAGTACGTTCCCAAGGCAAAGGGCAAGGTGCTGGAAATCGGCATCGGCACCGGCCACAACCTGCGCCACTATCAGGAGGCGGATTCCGTCACCGGGTTGGACCCAGCATCGGAACTCACGGAGAAAGCCGCCGCCCGCGCCGCCGAGGGCAAGGCGGAAGTGCGCATCCTGCAGGTGTCCAGCGAGGAAATTCCGGCGCCGACCGCCGAATTCGACAGCATCGTCTGCACTTGGACGCTGTGCAGCATCCCCAACGTCTATCGGGCCCTTGACGAGATGCGCCGGGTGCTGAAGCCGTCCGGCCGCTTCTACTTCATCGAGCACGGCCTGTCGCCGGAGGCCAAGGTGGTGCGCTGGCAGCGGGCCTTGGAGCCGCTATGGAAGCCCATCGGCGGCGGCTGCCACCTTACCCGGCAGCCGACGGTTCTGCTGCAGGGGGCCGGCTTCAAGCTGCTGGAAACCCGCACCAGCGAAGTGCCCGGCCCTAAGTTCGCCACCTTCATGACCCACGGCGTCGCCACCCGCTGACCGGGCTTTCGCAGCCAGCCATCGTCCGGGCCGTCACACTTCTTCGACTACCTCGTCGAAACAGCCTTCGCCCTTTTCAAGCACCCGCCAGCTGATTGATCAGGCCCGGCGCACTGCCTAAATTCTGCAATGCGGCGATCCCGTGCAGTGTGGCGGCATGGTGTATGATTGTCCAGCCAAAGCAATGCTGAATGGAGATCATCATGGCCATCCCTGTTCAAGCCCCCCGCACCATTGCCTCTGAAGCCAGACACAGGGCCGCCTGCATTCCCGCAATGAGGGATTTAGCCCAGCGCATGGGCTTGCCGCCGGATTCCGCGGAGGATCTTCAGGACATGATGGACGATTTTTTCCAGAGGGCGTTGGCGGATGATCTTGAGCAGGACGCCCGCATGAGGGGCGGGCGGGCGTGAACGCCCCGTCCGGCGGAGGGCCAAGCCGCCCTCTCAGCGCCAAAGTCCTCGCTGTGGACGCCAACTTGATGCTGGCCATGGACGCCAGACGCTTTCTGTGCGCCATGCAGGAGTTGACGGGGGGTACGCTGGTCGCCACGCACCAAGTCATGATTGAGGCGTGGGACAAATGCACGGAAACATCCGCCAAAGCCGCAGGAAATTTTGTCAGGCATCAATTTTTCGAGGGAAGCCTGGACGCGGCGGATGTGCAAAGCCATGCGCAGGACCTTGGGATGGCGACGATGGGCGGAGGCGGAGAAGGCCAGCAACGGGAGCAGTGAAGCACTGCGCTACAGCGTCGATCAGTTTGGTTCAGGATAACAGCCAATGAAACCCGATAAAATGGCTTCCATTCTATTTCTACTATTCACACTTGGTATTGCAGGATGCGCTTCCAAACCAAGCGAAATAGATGCTGCCTATGTTTCGCCCTTGAAATACCGCAGCTATGACTGCGACCAAATCGCTCTTGAAATGGATTATGTGGGCCAGCGAACAGTGAAGCTATATCATCGACTCAAGAAGGAGCGTAAGGCCGACAACTGGCAGATGGGATTAGGCTTGGTTTTGTTCTGGCCCACGTTGTTTATGCTTGAAGGAGGCGATGGCCCAGAAGCGCATGAGTATGCGCAGCTAAAAGGCGAATTTGAGGCGCTACGAGATAGCTCCGTTGGAAAAAAATGTGGTATTGACGTTAGGTCTCCAGAAGAGATCATAAGAGATAGGGAACAAGCCGATAAGGAAGATCAGGAAGCAGAGGAAAGCAGCGAGGCCGATGGTGAGATGCCGCAAACGAATGACAATCAGCTAGAATGAGGCAGCCTCAAAAAAGTATCATTTTCAAAGGTAGGAGCATGGGTCACCCGGCTTGAGTTCCCTGATCCCCGGTTAAGAAATCGTTGAAGTGTTTTGAAAGGCGCACCGTGCAAGGGTTTTTCCGGCAAAATGCCGGTTGCACAAAAACCACCCTGCAGGTGCGCCGATGGCAAGCACAGCACCCCGCCCGCTGAAGGTTGAGGGCGAGTCAACAATCAGCCCTTGAAAGCAAAAATCCGTTTCGGGCTTCGCAACGAAATTTCGCCTTGAAACCCGCTTGGCGTCTAGGTTCCCTACAAAACACGCTCCGATAGGTGCTAAGATGTAGGCACAAAGCACCAAGCCTGCTTTGTGACCTTGAGAGTGACACCAACGAAGCAAACCATCATGGCAAAGGCGGCGGAACAAAGACTGACGGCTGGATTCATCAACTCGATAGCCAAGCCGGGGAGCTACGGCGACGGCGGACGCGGAAGCAACGGCTTGCGCCTAGTTGTAACCGCCGCAGGGACCAAGCATTTCAGGCAACGCCTATATTACAACGGCAAACGGCACAACCTTGGCTTGGGTCCTTGCGCATTGGTGTCTTTGGCGCAGGCTAGGGAGAAGGCTTTGGCGAACCGGAGAATCACGCTGGCGGACGGCGACCCCTTGGCCGAGAAGCGCAAGCCGGCTGTCCCGACCTTCGCCGAGGCCGCCGAAGCCGTCATTGAGCTTCGCGCACCGACCTTCAAGCCGGGAAGCAACAGCGAAGCGAACTGGCGGAACAGCTTGGCCCGCTACGCCTTCCCCAAGATTGGCGGCTTGCGGGTTGACGCCATAGGACCGGCGCACGTGGCGGGTGTGCTTGAACCGATATGGACTGACAAGCGGACCACCGCCGAACGGGTGAAGGAACGGGTGCGGGAAGTCTTGCAGTGGTCCCCAGGCCGCGGATTCCGCACCGACAACCCCGTTGACGCCGCCGCCGCCACGCTGCCGAAGGCCAGGGTGGTCAAGGTCAAGCACCATGCCGCGCTTCCTTATTCGGAGGTCGCCGGCGCAATCGCAAGGTCAACGCCACCGGCGCAACCGACAGCGTCAAGCTGGCCTTCAAGTTTCTGGTTTTGACCGCCTGCCGTTCCGGTGAGGTCCGCGGCGCAAGGTGGTCGGAGATTGACCTTGAGGCGGCCCTTTGGGTGGTCCCAGGAAGCCGCATGAAGGCGGGGAAGGAACACCGAGTGCCTTTTTGTCCATCCGGGCCTTGGCGGTGCTTGGGGAGGCCCGGAGGCTTCACAAAGGCGACCTTGTGTTTCCCAACGCCAAGGGTACGGCCCTAAGCGATTACCACCTTGGCGCGAGATTGCTTCCGAAGGCCGGGGTGAAGGCAACGGCGCACGGGTTCCGCAGTTCCTTCCGGGACTGGGCCGGCGAGTTGAGCGGCGCGACGCATCAAGCTATGGAGCAAGCCTTGGCGCACACGATTAGCAATCAGGCCGAGGCCGCCTATGCGCGTAGCGACCTATTGGAGCAACGCCGGGAGCTTATGCAGGCATGGGCGCACTACCTTGGCGACCAAGGCGGCAAGGTGGTCAAGCTGGCCGCTAGGCGGTGAGCTAGTCGGGTTCAGAAAAAGGGCCGCCTTGGAGCGGCCTTTTTTGGGCGCTTGCCGGCGGCGTAATGGAACCGAAACACCTAGCAAGCAAACCAACGGAGACAGGCAATGAGAGGCCAATGGTTTGCAGGCTACCATGGCCAAGGCATAGGCGAGCATCAAGGCGAGCCTGTGGCCGTTCATGTACTCGCCACCAACGGCGGCGTGGGCACAGGCTTGAGTGACGGCGGCGAACCCGCCGGCGCAAAGGCCAGCATCACGCTGACCGGCCAACAGGCCAAGGGTTTCAAGGCCGCCCTTGAGCAGGCCATGACAAGGGCCGGGCTGCTTGAGGCGACCTAGGGCGCGTTGTGGGCTTCCACGCGCCCTAGCCACAGCAACCTACTACAAGCGCCCCAAAGCGCCCAGATTCGCCCGTGGGCGCGTCTAGACCGCCTCTTTGCGGGCAGGACAACTAGGGGTTGACAAGCGCGGGCGGTACGCCTAGATTCGCCTACGCAACGCATCAATAGGCCGCCCGTGCCGGGTTGCCTGCTGAATACAATAGCCCTTCTACTGCTAGGGAGTAGCTACCCCGGCAAGGCGAATAGGTGGGGCCCACAATTGCTTGTTGGTGCGTTGCGATGGCCCGGTTCCATACCGGGAAGGGGAATCGCGGGAGCATCTAATGAGTGAATTTACTGCTTGCAATCGCGTCCGCGGTTGCATGGGAAGGCTGCTGACCATCATGCTTGCCGCGGCCATGCTGCCGGCTTTGGGCCAAGCGCAAACCGTCAACATTTGCGACAGGACGCCGCAAGTGCGGGACGCAATCATGGCTGCGGCCGGCGCGGAAGACTGCGCCGCCGTGGATTCCGAAAGTCTGGCCGGCGTAACGTTGCTAAGCGGCATTTCGTGGCAAGGCTTGACAAGTTTGCGGGCTGACGACTTCGACGGCCTGACCAGCCTGCAAGCGCTTTGGTTGAACGGCAACCAGTTGGCGGCGTTGCCGGAGGGCATCTTCGACAGCCTGACCAGCCTGCAAACGCTTATCTTGAGCAGCAACCAGTTGGCGGAGTTGCCGGACGGCGTTTTCGACGGCCTGACCAGCCTGCAAAGGCTTGACTTGAACAACAACCAGTTGGCGGAGTTGCCGGACGGCGCGTTCGATGGCCTGACCAGCCTGCAAAGGCTTATCTTGAGCGGCATCCAGTTGGCGGAGTTGCCGGACGGCGCGTTCGACGGCCTGACCAGCCTGCAAAGGCTTGACTTGTCCGGCAACCAGTTGGCGGAGTTGCCGGAGGGCATCTTCGACAGCCTGACCAGCCTGCAAACGCTTGAATTGTCCGGCAACCAGTTGGCGGCGTTGCCGGACGGCGTTTTCGACGGCCTGACCAGCCTGCAAACGCTTTTGTTGGGCAGCAACCAGTTGGCGGCGTTGCCGGAGGGCGCGTTCGACGGCCTGACCAGCCTGCAAACGCTTTACTTGTACTACAACCAGTTGGCGGCGTTGCCGGACGGCGCGTTCGACGGCCTGACCAGCCTGCAAAGGCTTGAATTGTCCGGCAACCAGTTGGCGGCGTTGCCGGAGGGCATCTTCGACGGCCTGACCAGCCTGCAAGAGCTTTACTTGTCTGGCAACCGATTGGCGGAGTTGCCGGAGGGGTTGTTTGCCGGCCTGACCGGCCTGCAAAGGCTTGACTTGGACGAAAACCAGTTGGCGGCGTTGCCGGAGGGCATCTTCGACGGCCTGACCGGCCTGCAAGAGCTTGACTTGAGCGGCAACCACCTTGTGGGATTGACCGCAAATGACCCGTTGTTCGCCGGGCTTTCCAGCTTAGTTGACTTGGCGTTGGGCAGGCAAACAACTGCCATCTCCGTCTGCGACAGGACGCCGCAAGTGCGGGACGCAATCATGGCTGCGGGCGATGCGGCCAATTGCGCCGCCGTGGGTGCGGCCCGCGTAACGTCTCTAAACATTGCGGGGCAAGGCTTGACAAGTTTGCGGGCTGACGACTTCGCCGGCCTGACCAGCCTGCAGGAGCTTCGGTTGAGCGGCAACCAGTTGGCGGCGTTGCCGGAAGGCGCGTTCGACGGCCTGACCAGCCTGCAGGAGCTTTGGTTGAGCCGCAACCAGTTGGCGGCGTTGCCGGAAGGCGCGTTCGACGGCCTGACCGGCCTGCAATTGCTTGTCTTGCAGGCCAACCGGTTGACGGCGTTGCCGGAGGGCTTGTTCGCCGGCCTGACCGGCCTGCAAGCGCTTTTCTTGGACGAAAACCAGTTGGCGGAGTTGCCGGAGGGCTTGTTCGCCGGCCTGACCGGCCTGCAAAGGCTTTGGTTGAGCGAAAACCAGTTGGCGGAGTTGCCGGAGGGCATCTTCGACGGCCTGACCGGCCTGCAAAGGCTTTGGTTGAGCGAAAACCAGTTGGCGGAGTTGCCGGAGGGCTTGTTCGCCGGCCTGACCGGCCTGCAATATCTTTACTTGAGCAACAACCAGTTGGCGGCGTTGCCGGAGGGCGCGTTCGACGGCCTGACCGGCCTGCAAGAGCTTTACTTGTCTGGCAACCAGTTGGCGGCATTGCCGGAGGGCGCGTTCGACGGCCTGACCAGCCTGCGATGGCTTTACTTGTTCTACAACCAGTTGGCGGAGTTGCCGGAGGGCATCTTCGACGGCCTGACCGGCCTGCAATATCTTTACTTGTTCTACAACCAGTTGGCGGAGTTGCCGGAGGGCATCTTCGACGGCCTGACCGGCCTGCAATATCTTTACTTGAGCAACAACCAGTTGGCGGAGTTGCCGGAGGGCGCGTTCGACGGCCTGACCAGCCTGAAATCGCTTTGGTTGCAGAGCAACCATTTTGTGGGGTTGACCTTGAATGACCCGTTGTTTGCGGGGCTTCCCGATGGGGTTGATGTGAGATTGGATACGCGCCTAGCCGCCGCCGTGCCTTTCATGCCGTCGGCATCCGATTCAATGCGGCAGGGCTTCGTTCGCATTATCAACGAATCCGGCGCATCCGGCAGCGTTCGCATACTCGCCTTTGACGACGGCGGAAACGCCGCCAACCCGATTGAAATTCAGTTGGGCGCGGGGCAATCCGTTCACTTCAATTCCAGCGACCTTGAGAACGGAAACGCGAACAAGGGCATTGAGGGCGTTGGCCCGCCGGCGCAAGGCGATTGGCGTTTGGACATTGAAGCGGCTTTGGCCGTCCGGGTGCTTTCCTTTGTTCGCACCGGCGACGGGTTCCTAACAGCCATGCACGACAGGCTGCTAAGATTCCACTTATACCTGAATAAGTTTTTGGCGCTGGCGGAAACCTTCAACCCAGGAAGCAATGACCAAAGCGTTAGCAGTTTGCGCCTTGTGAACACCGGAGGCAGCGCCGAGAGCGTGAGCATTGAAGGCGTTGACGACCAAGGGAACGCCGCCGGCCCAGTGACCTTGACGCTGGCCGCCGGCGAAGCCCGCACCCTGTCGGCGCTTGACCTTGAGACAGGAAACGCACAAGGCTTGACCGGAACCCTTGGCGACGGCAAGGGCAAATGGCGGTTGTTCATAACCGCCGGGCAATCCGTTGTCGGCGCAAGTCTGCTTAAGGCGGCCACAGGCCATGTAACAAATCTTTCGACATGGGGCGTTTCGACATGGGGCGTTCCGGCAATTGCCGCCGCCGTGCCTTTCATGCCGTCGGCATCCGATTCAATGCGGCAGGGTTTCGTTCGCATCATCAACGGAACCACCGCATCCGGCAGCGTTCGCATACTCGCCTTTGACGACGGCGGAAACGCCGCCAACCCGATTGAAATTCAGTTGGGCGCGGGGCAATCCGTTCACTTCAATTCCAGCGACCTTGAGAACGGAAACCCGAACAAGGGCATTGAGGGCGTTGGCCCGCCGGCGCAAGGCGATTGGCGTTTGGACATTGAAAGCGCCTTGAATGTTACGATAATTGCCTTTGTTCGCACCGGCGACGGGTTCCTAACCGCCATGCACGGCAGGCTGCTAATTGCCCGCCCAGGGCAATCGCGGCGGGCGGCTTGGACATTCAACCCAGGAAGCAATGACCAAAGCGTTAGCAGTTTGCGCCTTGTGAACACCGGAGGCAGCGCCGAGAGCGTGAGCATTGAAGGCGTTGACGACCAAGGGAACGCCGCCGGCCCAGTGACCTTGACGCTGGCCGCCGGCGAAGCCCGTACCCTGTCGGCGCTTGACCTTGAGACAGGAAACGCACAAGGCTTGACCGGAACCCTTGGCGACGGCGGGGGCAAATGGCGGTTGTTCATAACCGCCGAAGAAAACGTTGTGGGCGCAAGCCTGCTTAGGGCGGCCACCGGCCATGTAACCAACCTTTCGACAGCGGGCGAGGAAACTTAACTAGCCCATGCTTCCCTAGCCGCCAAGCGCCATACCTCTTCCCCTTTCTCGGCGCTTGGCGGCCTTTCCCCATCCAATCACAGAGGAATGAGACAATGAGAACACTACTAACTGCAACAGCTTGGATGCTTGCCGCAATGCTGCCGGCTTTGGGCCATGCTGAAACTGACCCGAACAGCCGCTTTATGGTGGGCGGCCACGCTAGCACCCTGGGCTTTGGACTGACCGCAGGATATGACTTCCATAGCCGCGGCGCAGTTAGAGGCATGTACAACCGTTTCGATTTGGACATTGATAGAACGGTAAGCGGCAACGACTATGACGGCGACCTTGAACTTGAATCTTTTGGTGCGTTGCTTGATTGGTTTCCTTGGAGCGGGCGGGGCTTTCGTGTGACCGGCGGGCTTCTCTTGAACAGCAACGGCGCTATGGCGGGCGCCGAGGCCGTCGATTTGGAAATTGGCGACCGAACATATTCCGGCGCAATGGGCGTTGAAGCGGACTACGGCGACCAAGCTGCGCCTTATTTTGGCATTGGTTGGCGCAGCGGCAAAGGCCGGGGCAAGGCAGGGCTAAGTTTCTTCGTTGATGCCGGCGTACTAATTCAAGGTGCGCCAAGGCTTTCCGCTTCGGGTTCGCTTTCAACTGCCGGCTTGGGCAATTGCGCAATCATGGTTTCCAAACGCGGGGAGGCCAACATTAGCGGTTCCTTGTGCAACCGCGTCATTGCGGGAAGCGACACTCTTACCGAACAAGCGGCCAATCTGATTGCAGACTTGGAAACGGAGCATCAAGACCTAAGCGACGATTTGGACGACTTCAAGGTTTGGCCTGTTGTGCTGTTGGGTGTGGGGTATTCTTTTTGAGTGCTTCAATCGCCCTTTCGCATCAAAGAGGCGGCCCTAGCGCCGCCTCTTTGTCTCCACTAGTGGGCAGGATAGCTAGGGGTTGACCGGCGCGGGCGATTGGCTTGGTCTCGCCTACAGAGATCACTCAGATGGAAGTTGCCAAGCGCAACGACGCCCGCCGTTGCATGAAAAGACTGCCGGCCTTCATGTTGCTAGCCGCCGCGTTGCCCATCGTCAACGCTTGGGCGGCGGGTTCGGAAATCCCCAGGGTCACAAAGATTGAAGTGACGGCCTTGCGGCATTGGGCAAGCGGCTTGGTGCAATATGCGGGCTGGGGTAATTCCAAAGTCGGGTGCGCAATCATGGACCGTCGCCGATGGACTCCGCAATCTGCAAGTCCAGCGCTGCCTTGGCCTGCAAGTAGTCAAGCCCCGCCTCTGCGGCGATGCGCCGCACGTCCTCGAACTCCGACTTCCAGCGGCGCTGGCCGTCGGGCTGGACCACCACCTTGACCCGCACCGGGCCGAACTGGGTGTCCACCGTCTGGGTCCGCCGGGGCAGTGCGCGCTTCTCGAAAGCGAGCATCCGCAAGCCGATGGTGGTGGAGCGGTTGAGCACGGCGTCCGCCAGGGCGTCCGCTCGGTCCGCCTCGCAGAGCACCGCTAGGTTGATGGCCGGACGGGATTTCTTCATGACGATGGGTGTGACATAGACATCGTCGGCGCCCTCGGCCAACAGATGGTCGATCAAGGGTTCATAAGCCTCTGGGCTCATGTCGTCGATGTTGGCCTCGATCTTGACGTGGCCGGCGGCGTCCCCGCCACCAACCGCCGTTTGCGCACACTCGCCCAAAACCAAGCGCAGCACATTGGGAACTTGGAAATCCCTGGTGCCCAAGCCATAGCCGATGTTCTGCGGCCTGAAAGCGCGCGGCGGCTCGAAGCGGTCCACCGCAGCCTTGAGAATGGCGGCGCCTGTGGGGGTGGTGGCCTCCCCCTCCACCCCGCCGTAGGAGCAGGGAACGCCCTTGAGGATTTCCTGGGTGGCGGGGGCCGGCACCGGCAGCCGTCCGTGGGCGCAATCGACGAAGCCGCCGCCGAGCTCGACAACGCTGCAAAGCACTTGCTCCACCTGCAGATGCTCCAGGCAGATGGCCGCGCCCACCACATCGACGATGGAGTCCACGGCGCCCACTTCATGGAAATGCACTCGCTCGATGGGAATGTCATGAATCTTGGCCTCGGCGACCGCGACCTCCGCAAAGATGGCCTTGGCGCGGGCGACTACGCCGGGCGCCAGGTCGGCGGCGTCCAGAAGGTTCAGGATGTCCGCGTAGTGCCGGTGGCCGGACGACGACATCTCGTCCCCCATCCTTTCTCCTTCCCCCACCCTGTCTCCCTCCCCCACCTCCAAGTCCCGCACCCGCGCTTGCAGCCCTGAGATGCCCATTTTCTTGGACCGCCTCAATTCAAGCGCGAATTCGTCTGCGCAGGGCAACCGTTGCAAACCCTCCCGCAGCACGGCCTCCGGCACCCCCAAATCGACCATCGCCGCGAGGTGCATGTCGCCGCCGATGCCGGTGCTGCATTGATAAAGAAGCGTACGCAACCTAACGCTCCAGAGACGCGCGGAACGTCGGTCGGCAAAGGCGGCAAAAAACAGGCGGGAGGCTCATCGGGAGCACCCCCGCCTATCGAAACTGGAAGGCGGGCGCGTCGCCTCTCCCCAACGCGAAGATGGATGTCGAGCAAAGACCTGGCTCATTTGTTTAGTCGCTCCGCATCCAAGTGCGCCCTGGGCAACGCCGGCGACATCCGAGCAATCAGTAGGTGACGGATTCCGCCAGCACCACGAAGCGGCCATCGCGCACCTGGGAGAGCACGCTCTCGTGAACGCCTTCATGGTTTTCCGGAGAGAAGGACAGGCGGTGGCCGAAGATGTCCCGGTAGTCGGCTATGGACTCCAAGGCGGCAACCAAGGCGTCAACGGTCAGGTCGCGCCCGGCCCGTTCAAGCGCCAGCACGGTCAGGTCGGCGGCTCGGTAGCCCTCCATGGCCGCTAGATCCGGCTCCGCATCGTAGCGGGCCACATAGCCGTCCCACCAAGCCTGCACCGCTGGGGACTTCTCGTCATCGGGATAGATCTTCGCCATGTGGACGAAGACGTAGTAGCCGTCGCAGCCCTTGCAGTCGGCAATCACCTGCCCGTAGGCGGCGTTGTTGCCCATCCAGGCGACGCCCTCCCAGCCCATCTTGTGGGCGGTGTCGAGGACGAGGATGGTGTCCCGATGCACGGTGGCCATGGTCACTAGGTCGCAGCCCGCCTGCTTGAGGCGCAGCACCGCGGCGGTGAATTCGCTTTCCGTGGGCCTGTGCGCCGCCCGCGCCACCACCTCCATGCCCAAGGCGGCGGCTTGCTCTTCCGTGGCGTCAACGATCTCCTGGCCGTACTCGGAGTCATGGTGGATGATGCAGATGTTCCGCTTGCCCTCCTGCTCCACGAAGTACCTCACCCCGGCGCGCACTTCGTTGTAGTAGATGCCCCGCTGCGCGAACTTCAGGCGGTGGAAAGGCTCGACCATCTGCCGCCCGCCGCTGATGGGAAAGAGGTTGGGAACTCCGGCGGCGAATTGCTGCGGCATGATGGCGTTGTTCATCGGCGTGCCCACGGCCAGCAGCATGGCGAAGATCTTGTCCCGGTTGACCAGCTTGTTGTACGCCTGCATGGCCTTGGGCAGTTGATAGGCCATGTCCTCCACCACATAGCGAATCCGGCGGCCATGCACGCCGCCGGCGGCGTTGACCTCATCAAGGCGCATGCGCGCCCCGTTGGTGGCCCCCACCCCCCAAATGGCGGTGGGGCCGGAAAGGTCCGTATAGGTGCCTAGGATGATCTCGCTGTCCGTCACGCCGCGCACGGGCGTCGCGCCACCGACCTCCGCCACGTCCTCACCGCCGGAGCATCCCGACATCAGCACGGGCAGCACCAGCCAAGCCAACCACCAACCCTTCATCACCTGCATGGCAAATCCCCACTCGTTGTTTGCGCAACGCGAGGCAATCCGCCCCGCCCGCACATCTTAACCCTCCAACGCCGCCCGTTGGACCGGCAGCCTGGGGCCGGTTCGGCACTTGGACTGAAGCGCCGCCCGTCGCTTTCGTTGCGGCGTCAGCCGTATAGGTGGCAAGCCACGGCGCTCCGGTCGCCCACGGGCAGCAGTTTGGGCCGCTGTTGAACGCAGATGGCCTGCGCTTGGGGGCAACGCGGCGCGAAGGCGCAGCCGGGCGGCAACGCGGCCAGATCCGGCGGCTGCCCGGCGATGGCTTGCAGGCGGGTGCCCGATGGGGCGTCCTGGCGCGGCAGGGAGCGCAGCAAGCCTTGGCTGTAGGGATGGCGCGGCGCGGCGTATAGGGTGGCTGCCGGGGCGGTTTCCACGATGCGCCCGGCGTACATGACCGCCACCCGATCGGCGCAGCCGGCAACCACGCCGAGATCGTGGGAAATCAGCAGCAAGGCCGCACCTTCTTGGCCGCTGTCAGCACCCTTCGAGCCAGCTTGACGCCGTTGCGCTCCTTGCCGCAGCAGCGGTTCTTCGGAACGCGGCGAGGCAACCGGGCTGCCCCTCCCGCCGGCCGGGAGCGCGGTTTCCCCAGCCGCCTCGCCAGACTCCCGGCCTTCCACGCCGGCCCTGCCTGTCAGGTTCTTCAGCAGGGCCAGTATTTGCGCCTGCACGGTGACGTCAAGGGCCGTGGTGGGTTCGTCGGCGATGACGAGAGCCGGGTTGCAGGCGACCGCCATGGCGACCATCACCCGCTGCCTCATGCCGCCGGAGAACTGGTGTGGATAGTCATCCAGCCGCGCCGCCGCGTCGGGGATGGCCACCTTGGTGAGCAACCTGACGGCTTCGCCGCGGGCCTCGCGGCGGGAAAGGCGACGGTGCAGGCGCAGTGGCTCCGCCACCTGCGCACCGATGGTCAGGGCCGGGTTCAGGGAGGTCATGGGCTCCTGAAAGATCATGGCGATGCGGTTGCCGCGGATGGCTCGCAGGCCGGCCCCGTTCAAGGCCGTCAGCTCCTGGCCGGCAAAGCGGATGCTGCCGCCTTCAATGCGTCCGGGAGCGTCGAGCAGGCCCAAAATGGACAGCGCCGTGACGCTCTTGCCGGACCCGCTCTCGCCCACCAAGGCCAAGGCTTCCCCGGCGTCAATGTGCAGGGAAAGGGCATCCACGGCTCGAAATCGTCCGTTCTGACCGCCGCGGAAATTCAAGAGTGAACCTCGTTGGGCAGCGCCGTTCTTAGGGCTTTGCCCAGCGCCTTTCGTTTTCCGTGTCCGGGGGGGCGGCACGGCGTCCGTGGTTGCGTCGGTCCCAGGCCGGGTCCAGACTGCGCCGGCACCGCCCTCCTCCACCGGAAAAGTGACGGTCAGATCGGTGATCCGCAAGAGCGGCGCATCCATTTCAGCCCTCTTTCCCAGTTTCGCCGGGAGTCCAAGGGAGCCTTGGGTTCACAGGTTGCCATGGCGCATTCACTTGCGCGCCCCTAATCAATCGAAGCCAAGGGAGCGCTTCAGTTTCCGGTCGATCCAGATGCGGGCGTAGATTGGTCCCGGCCTCTGCGCTCCCACCCGGAGTTCGCCGCCGTAGTTCCGCACCCAAGGCCACCAAGCGCTATAGTAGTAGCCGACGGGCAGCCACAGATAGGGGGCGCGGTCCAGCATCTCCAAGGTCAGCGCCCGCACCATGCGCACGCGCTGCGCCTCATCCCTGGTGCGGTGAATCGCGTCGATTCGGCGATCCACCTGCGGGTCCGAGAAGCGGGCGGGATTCCATAGCTGGCCGCTCTTGAAGCTCTTGCGCAGGGTAGTGGTGGGGTTGACGTGGCCGCTGCTCATCAGATAGGCCGGGCCATGGTTGCCGGTGGTCATCACGGAAAGGAAGGCGGCGTACTCCATGGGCTCGATGTTGAGCCGCACCCCCACCGCCGCCAGATAGTCCGCCAGCAGGGGCGCCAACTCCATGTGTTCGGGATTGCAGGCGCAGACCTGCATGGCCGCGGAGAAGCCGTCCGGATAGCCGGCTTCGCGCAGCAGCCGGCGGGCCTCGTCGGGATCGTGGCCGAACAGTTCCCGCACGGAGGGCGGCATCTCCGCCAAGGGCTGGTAGTAGGGGCGGTATTCGGGATGCTGCGGATAGGCCATCAACTCCGCATGGCCGCCATAGAACAGTTCGACGATCTGTCGCTGGTTAACCGCCAAGTTGACCGCACGGCGCACACGCAAGTCGTCGAAGGGCTTTTGATCCACCCGCAGGGCCACGAACTGGCCCGTCGAGGCCAGATACCGGCGCCACTGCAGTTCCGGCGTGGTCTCCCGTAGATGCTCCACGGCGATCCAACGGATCACCTCCAGAATGTCCAGCTTGCCCGTGCGCAGGGCGGTCAACCAGGTGGCCTCGTCCTTGATGATGCGGTAGATCACCTCATCGACGAAGGGGATGGCGTAAAGCTCGCCGTCGATAGGCTCCCTGTCCCAATAGTCGGGGTTTTTGCCGTAGCGCTGCGCATGGCCGCGAACGTAGTCGGTCAGCTGGAAGGGGCCGCTGCCCACGAGGTTGCGCCAATCCTTGGCATCCACTTCGCCGTACTCCCTCGGGCTGATGCCGGAGTGGTAGCCGTAGCCGAAGCGGTAGGCCCACTCGGCGTGGAAGTGCTTGAAGCGAAACGCCAAGGTGTGGTCGTCGCGCACTTCCAGCCGTTCGATGTGGTCGAAGTAGCCGCTGGTGCGCCTGGGGCTGTTGTTGATCAAGTCGAAGCTGAACAGCACGTCGTCGGCGCGCAGGGGGCGCGCCCGCATCACGCCGGGCTTTTCCGGGAACATCGGGCCGCGGCGCAGGCGCACCACCAAGGTCAAAGGGTCCTCCCACTGCCAGGATTCCGCCAACTCCCCCCGCCAAGCGTCCGGCGGCAGGTAGGACTCGGCGGTGAAGTGATGCCGCCCGCCCTTGCGGACGCTCTGCTCAAGATCGCCGGCGAACAGCTGCTCACGCACCGCGCCGGTGTCGTGGTTGATCTTCCAAGCCCAGTCGGCCGGGTCCCAGGACAGTGGGGAGAGGCTGATCAAAACGGTGCCGACGTTGAGCGACCCGCCGTACTGCGGCTCTTCCGCGCTAGCGGCCAAAGCCATTCCCAGCAAGAGGCAAGGCAGGCATCGCTGCATTGCGCAGGGCAACTGCGGATTCATCCGACGCCCCGCATTCTGGGGTCCAGGAGATCCCGCAGGGCGTCGCCATAGACGTTGACGGCATAGACCACCAGCGTCAGGCACAGCCCAGGAGCCAAGGCCAGCCAAGGGCCGAGGTACAGGTAGGTGCGCCCCGGGCCGCTCAGCATGCCGCCCCAGGTGGGAGCCGGCGGCGGCACCCCCAAGCCGAGAAAGGAGAGCCCCGCCTCGGTGAGGATGGCTGCGCCCACTCGGGTGGTGAACAGCACGATCAGCACCGGCATGATGTTCGGCAGAATGTGCCGCACGACAATGTGCCCAGCCCCGGCGCCCAGGCTGCGGGCCGCCTCAACGTGCATGTTCTCCCGCAGGCTGAGCACGGCGCCGCGGACGATGCGCGAGCCGGCGATGCCGTACAGCAAGCCCAAGACGATGGAGATCTGCACCATGCCGGGACCCACCACGGAGATGACCGCAATCAACAGCAGCAAGTCCGGGAACAGCATCCAAGCATCGACGAAGCGCTGAATGAGCATGTCGATGCGGCCGCCGAAGTAGCCGGACGCCACCCCTAGGGCCACGGAGATCAAGGTGGCCAAGGCCGCCGCCGAAGCGCCGACGAGCATGGACAACTGGGCGCCCAGCAACACGCGCGAAAGCAGGTCCCGGCCGAGATGGTCGGTGCCGAACGGATGGGCGGCGGAAGGGCCTTGCAAACGCAACGCCAAGTCGGTTGCGTTGGCGCCGTAAGGGGCCAGCACCTCGGCGAACGCCCCGCACAGCAGGAAGGCTAGGAACACCACCCCGCCGAAGGCCCCCAGCGGCTTGCTGCGCAGCAGGCGCAGGTTGAACGCCACCGCCGCCGCACCCGGCCTAAGCGCCGCGGCGCCCCCCGGCCCACTCATTGATGGCGCACCTTGGGGTCCAGCCAGCCGTAGCTGAGATCCACCAGAAAATTGATGAGCAATACGCCGACGCCGACCACCAGAAACACGCCGGAAATAACCGGATAGTCCCGTTGGAAGACCGCCTCGAGCAGCAGCAGCCCCATGCCGGGCACCACGAAGATCTGCTCAAGGATCACCGCCCCGCCGATCAGCAAGGGGGCCTGCAGGCCGATGAGGGTGACCACCGGAATCAGTCCGTTGCGCAGGGCGTGGCGCACCACCACAAGGGTTTCGCTTAAGCCCTTGGCTCGAGCGGTGCGGATGTAGTCCTGGCGCAACACCTCCAACATGGTGGTGCGGACCATGCGCATGGTCACCGCCGAAAGGGAAAGGCCCAGCAGCGCCGCCGGCACAATCATGTGGGCAAGGTTGCGCAGCGGGTGCTCGAAAAAAGGCGTGTACTCCAAGGGCGGCGACCAGCGCCACCACACGGAAGGAAACACCATCACCAAGGTGCCCAGCCAGAAGCTCGGCATGGCCAGCATCAACAGGGAGAAGGAGCGGGCCGCATAGTCCCCCAGGCTGTCCTGGCGCATGGCCGAATGGACGCCGACGGGCAGGGCCACGCTCAGCGCCACGACCAAGGCAAGCAAGCCCAACTCAAAGGTGATCGGCAGGGTCTCCGCCAACTGCTCGACGACCGGCGTGTTCCGCCATAGGGAGCGACCCAGATCCCCTTGCAACGCGGCCCCCAACCAGCGGAAGTATTGGGCGTAAAGGGGCTGATCCAAGCCCAAGGCCGCTTCGATGGCCGCCCGGTCCTGACCGCCGGAGACGTCGTTCTGCGCCAGCATCAGGTCGATCACGTCGCCGGGAATGAGGCGCATGGAGACGAAGACGATGAGGCTGGCGAAGATCAGGGTGGGCGCCAGCGCCAACAACCGGCGAACGATGAATGCCTGCATCCGGCCAGCCTACCCGGCGGCGGCGGCCAAGGCAAAGCCTCTTAACGAACCCTTCCACGGCACTGGCGACCTGTCCCGGGTCCCGAACCGCCGCCGGCGAAAAAGGATGTGTTGGCCTCGGCGCTGTGCCCTGATTGGAAGAGTGGAGAAAAGGGAGTGACATACTTGACGCTCGAATCACAACATCTTGTGCTTTAAACGGACCAGAAGACACTATATATAGTGGTTCGGGAGTTAAGCGTATATTTCCGAAAAAGGTTGCATTCGTTGCGAAAAAAAAGGTTGCATTTGTTGCGAATGTGTTTTAGTGTGCCGGGCGTTGCTTAGCACAACCATGGATAGGAGTGGATTGATCATGTGGGAAAGGAAGAAACTCAGCCTCGCTGTTTCAGCAGCCATCGCCAGTTCCGCCGCCGGTGTCGTCGGCGCCGCGGAAATTGAAGAGGTCATCGTTACCGCCACCAAGCGGGCGGAGAGCTCGCAGGCCGTCCCCATCGCCCTGCAGGCGGTCGGCGGCGACACCTTAAGGGAGCTGCGCTCCGAGACCTTCGACAAGTACGTTGACTTCCTGCCCAACGTGGTCAGCGCCGGCAACGGCCCCGGCCAAAAGGAGATCTACATCCGCGGCAGCGCCACTGAACAAACCAGCGTCACCATCTCCTCAGCCCAAGGCTCGGCACCCGGCGTGGCCCTGTATTTGGATGAGTATCCCGTCTCCTTCGGCGGGCGCAACCTCGACGTTTACGCCGCCGACATCCAGCGCGTTGAGGTGCTGTCCGGCCCGCAGGGCACCCTGTTCGGCGCCAGTTCCCAATCCGGCGCCCTAAGGATGATCACCAACAAACCCGTGCATGGGGCGTTTGAAGCCGGCTTCAACGCCAAGTACGGTGCCACCAAGAGCGGCGCGGACAGCGGTGCCGTGGATGCCTATGTGAACGTGCCCTTTTCGGACCAATTCGCGGCCCGCTTGGCGGTTTACAGCGACAACCAAGGCGGCTGGATCGACAACGTGCCGGCCACCTTCACCCCCAGCGGCGAGGTGATCGACCGCAACAACGTGGCCGGCTACGGCCCGCGGCTGGTCAACAACACGGACACTCTGATGTCCGCCAGGAACGACGGCCTGGTGCAGGACAACTGGAACGAAGCGACCTACCGCGGCGCCCGGCTGGCCCTGTCCTACGACATCAACGAAGACTGGAACGCCCTAGTCCAGCACACGGCCCAGACCTTGGAGACGGAAGGCTCCTTCACCGTGGAGCCGAGCCTCGGCGACGAGTCCTCCGCCAAGTTTTCCCCGGAGTACAACCGGGATGAATTTGGCCTGACCGCTTGGACCCTGACCGGCCGCATCGCCAACTTGGACGTGGTTTACACCGGCGGCTACCTGAAGCGCGAAGTCGATAGCGTCATCGACTACACCCACTACAACAACGGCGGCGGCTACATCGCCTACTACCTGTGCAGCGGCAACATCTACGACAGCGTTGAAGGCGTTCCCGGCCCAGCCCCGGACAGCAGCCCCAACGACTGCTTCGACCCCACCAAGCAGTACATGGAGGACACCCACAACGAGCGCATGACCCATGAGCTGCGGGTGCATACGGACCCGGCCAACCGCTTGCAACTGCTTGGCGGCATCTACTACAACGACATGGAGACCAACCACATCGGAGACTTTCAGTATGCCTCCGGTGGCCCCGCGTTCGCTGGCCACATCAACAACTACTACGGCAGCGGCAGAGGCGACGGCTTCCAGCTCGGCAACGCCACCCTGCCCACTGCCGGCGTCAACGCCACCGATGGCCCGCGCAGCCCGTTCACCGTCTTCTTCAACGACTTCACCCGCACGGAGGAGGAGTTGGCGCTGTTCGGGGAGGTTGCGTTCGACCTGACGGACTCCTTTTCCGCTTCCTTGAGCGCCCGCTACTACGACCTGACCTCCCAGCTGCAGGGCGCCTCCAACTTCTCCTTCGGTTGCCGCTACGGCATCGGCAGCAACGCCCAGGAAACGGCGGACGGCCGCTGCAACGGCACCGACTTCAGCAACGACGTCACCCTTAGGCTGCGCACTCTCGGCGAGTACAACAAATCCGGGGACGACAGCGTGATACTGAACGCTATGAGCCCCAACGGGGACGACGGTTCGCCCCGTGATCTGTTTCGTGGTGGCATTCCGGGCAGCGGGGGTAGTACTTGCACTACAGGCTACATTAGCGCAAATGGTTTTGGTTCCTGTAACCAAAATACCCTCAACGCCATCAAGAGCGGGGATTTGGACCTAAGCGGACTCAAGTCCGACGGCTCCATCAAAGAGAGCGACACCATCATCAAGGCCACCCTGAATTGGCAGGCCACGGATGACGTGCTGTTTTTCGCCAGCTACGCGGAGGGCTACCGGCCAGCCACGCAGAACCGGAACGCCGGGCAGTTGGCAACCAACCAGAGCGGCGTTTTCGAGAACTACGTGGTGCCGGCGGTGGCGGTCACGGACACCCTGACCAGCTATGAGCTCGGCATGAAGAGCCAGTTCTTCGATCGCTCCCTGCAGATCAACGCCACCTTCTACTTCTCCGACATTGAGGACCTGCAGGTGTCGCGCTTTGACCCGTCGAACGTCGCCTTCCTGTTCTTCATCGAGAACGTGGGTGACGCGGAGGCCAAGGGGCTTGACGTGGACTTCCAGTGGGCCGCCACCGAAGGCCTGACGCTCAGCGGCGCCTTCAGCATTCTCGGCACCGAGCTCACCAAGCTGAATTCACAGCTGGAGGGCATCGCAGTACCCACCGGCAGTGACCTGCCCTTAGCGCCTTCCTTCGCCGGCAACCTGCGCGCCCGCTACGACATCTGGCTTCCGGGCATGGAGGGGAACGCCTATTTGGCGGCCAGCCTCAACCACCGGGGCAAGTCGGTGTCCGGCGTGGTCGGCAGCGCGGAGTTCATGGACGACACGCTGTTCCGGCAATCCGGCCTCTACTCCGGCCTTAAGCTCAAGCATGAGGAAGGCACCTTCGGCACCGTGGAAATACCGGACGGCGACGGCGGTACGCGCCTGCCGAGCAACTCGCGCTTCGTCAACCCCAGCGCCACCACCTTCAACGTCGCCGTGGGCTTGGAGAAGGACAGCTGGATGGCCGAGTTGTTCATCGACAACCTGAACAACGAAGAAGCGCCCATCATGCAGATTGCCGGCCATTACACGCCGGCGATCACCGTGCAGCGGCCGCGCACCGTTGGTTTGCGGGTGTCTTACGACTTCGAGTGACCTCTGCGAAGCAGCACGAAAAAGGGCGGGCGCAAGCTCGCCCTTTTTTTGCTTGGCCAACGCCCAGCTTGACCGCGACCGAAGGCGTTAACGGTGGCCGCCACTCCTGACGGAATTCTAGAAGCGCAGCAACTGCTTGGCGCTGGCCAGCCGGCCCGCGCCGAGCAGTTGATGGTCGAATGGCTGCGCACCGCGCCGGACGACTTGGAGGCGCAATACGCCCTAGCCGTGGCGCAACGCCATCAACACAGATGGAACGAGGCGCTGGCCACGCTGGCCGCCATATTGGAGCGCAAGCCCAATTTCGGCCGCGGCTATCAGGAGGTTGGCTACAACCAGATCGCGCTGCAGCAATACGTCAAGGCCGGTGCCGCCTTTGAGCGCGCCGTCGCCAACGACCCTTCGCTCATCAACAGTTGGAAGTGCCTGCAAAAGCTGCACCACGACGCCGGCAACCCGGAGCGCGCCGTCGCCGTGCAGGAGGAGATCGCCTTTCTTGAAGGGCTGCCACCCGAACTGGTGACGGTGCTCAGCCATCTGGGGGAGGGACGGCTGGCGGACGCCGAGCGGCTGTGCAAGCACTTTCTGCGCTCCAACAAGACCCATGCGGAGGGGATGCGGCTGTTGGCCGAAATCGCCACCCGCAACCGAATTTTCGACGAAGCGGAGTTCCTGCTCGAAAGCTGCGTCGCATTCCATCCCACGCATCGCAACGCCCGCATTCAACACGCCAACATCCTGCTGCGGATGCAGAAGTTCGGCCAGGCCTGGGAGCAGGCCGCCAGCCTGCTGAGCGAGCATCCCGACGACGCCGGCAGCATTCGCTCCCTCTACGCCACCGCCTGCAGCGGGGTGGGCAAAAACCCGGAGGCCATCAAGAGCTACGAGCTTCTGATGCAGCGGCATCCCAAGAACCACCTGTACCCCGTCTCCCTAGCCCATGTGCATAAATCCGAGGGCGACATCGACCAGGCCGTGGCCCTGTACCGACAGGCTTACCAAATCAAGCGGGACCATGGCGACGCCTACTGGAGCTTGGCCAACACCAAGTCCCACGTCTTCACCGAGGAGGAAATGGCGCAAATGGCGGAGGTGGAGTCCGACCCCGGCACCAGCGAGACCGACCGGATTCAACTCTGCTTCGCCCTAGGCACCGCTTGGGAGGACCGTGCGGAATACGAACGCTCCTTCCGCTACTACAGCCGCGGCAACACGCTGAAGCAGCCGCAGACCCACCACCGCGCCGAGCACCTGCAGGTGCGGGTGGACAGCCAAATCGAAGTCTGCACCGAGGCGCTGTTCGCCGCCAAGGCCGGGTTGGGGCACGAGGCGCCGGACCCCATCTTCATCGTCGGCCTGCCCAGAGCCGGCTCCACCCTGCTGGAGCAAATCCTGTCGTCACACGCTTCGGTCGATGGCACCATGGAACTGCACAACATCCTGAACTTGGCCAGGCGGCTGCGCGGCCGAGACGACCACGGCCAAGAGGCGCCGCGCTATCCGAAAATCCTTGCGGAGATCGATGACAGCTATTTCCGGCGCTTCGGGGAGCAGTTCATCAATGACACCCGCGCCTATCGTGGCGACGCGCCCTACTTCATCGACAAGATGCCCAACAACTTCTTCCACCTCGGCCTGATCAAGCTGATCCTGCCCAACGCCAAGATCATCGACGCCCGCCGCCACCCCATGGCCTGCTGCTTCAGCGGCTTCAAACAACTGTTCGGCGAAGGGCAGGAGTTCTCCTACGGCCTGCGCGAGATCGGCAACTACTACCGCCAATACGTCAAGCTGATGGATCATTGGGATGCCGTGCTGCCCGGCTTCGTGCTGCGCATTGAGCACGAGGACGTGGTGGCGGACTTGGAGGCCCAAGTGCGCCGAATGCTCGACTTCTGCGCCCTGCCCTTCGATCCGGCCTGCCTGAACTACCACCAAACGGACCGCAGCATCCGCACCCCCAGCGCTCAGCAGGTGCGCCAGCCCATCTACAAGACCGGCCTAGACCAATGGCGCAACTACGAGCCTTGGCTGGGCCCGCTCAAGGATGCGCTAGGGCCGGAGATACTGGAGCGCTACCCGATAGCGGACATCTAGCTGACCCCTTTGGCAAAGCCATGCGCATCATCCGTCAGGGCCGAACGCTACGCCAAACGGCCATCAAGTTGCTGGCATCTGCGCTGCTCATCAGCGGCATCGCCAATGCCGCTGAGCGGCCGGCCAACGGCAGCGACGGTTACGCCGGTGTTTTCATCGGCAATGGCTGGACGGACAACCGCATCGTCGATGTCGATGGCTTCTCCAATTGGGGCAGTCCTGGCTGGACCACGGACTACGACGAAGACGGATTCATTGGCGGCGCCCTCATCGGCAAACGCTTCGCCGTGGGCGGGATACCCTTGCGGGTGGAGCTGAGCGGCACCTTCGGCGACTTGTCGGGCGAAACAAACCAACTAGACCCGGAAGGCTTGGACGAAACGGCCAGGACGGAGTTTCGTTGGGTGGCGGCAGCCCGCGTTGGAGTCGGGCAATCCCTTGGCCCAGCCAGGGTCTTCGCCACCGCCGGCTTGGCCGCCGCCGGCCTCGACAACTCCGTGACCGACTTGGACCGCAGCGGCCTGAACGACCCTTGGCATCTGGACCCGGACGACTCCTTCCGCGCCAGTGCAACAGCCGCCGGCTGGACCGTCTCACTAGGCGCGGAAACCCAATTGGCCAACGCTTGGCTGCTGCGGCTAGAAGGCGTCCACTTCGACTTCGGATACAGCACCCACGAAGTGAACCGCTCCGCCAACGGCCGCTGCGGACCGGGCAACCCGCGAAGGCCCTGCCCCTACAGGATCGAAAACAAGCTCAGCATCCTCCGCTTGGCCCTCATCCGCCGGTTCGGTTTGCGTTGAGCGCAATTCCGAAAGGGAAATGCGGCGCAAGGCTTCTCGAACGAGTCTCCGAATGGCCTGCCCGTGCGCGAGATTGCCCCCCTACTCCATCCGCGCCTCCGGCGCTAAGGCGGCGTTCAGCACTCGCTGCGCGAACACGGCGTTGACGCCAATGTCGTTGCTGGCGGTGGTCAGAGCGCGGCGGTTGGGATGCAGTTGCCGGCGGGTGGCCTGGATTAGGGCTTGGTAGTGGGGGCGGCCTTCCGGGCGGTGGCCGTGCAACAGCCAAAGTTCCCGCCAATCCTGGGCGAAGCCGCGCAGCAAGGCGGCGTACTCGTCCAATAATTGGGCGTCGTTGTTGGAATTGGCGGAGAAGTCGGCGATCAGGTCTTCAATGAGGGCTTCGCACTCGCCGGGGGCCATCACCGGCAGGTTGCTGAACTGCTCGGTGCGGATGATCGCTTGTTGCCCCGGCTGGAACGGCAGCAGCTTGGCGGCGGTGGCGATGGCCGTGGGGGGTTGCGCCTCCGCCTCCCGCACCATGCGCCAGAACCTGGAGGAGCCGCAGGTGTCGATGACCAGATGCACCCGCGTCGCCCCACCGCCGTTCACCACTTGGTGACGGCGCCAAGAGTCGAATATCCAGCACTCCCCGGCTTGCATGTGCAATTGCTCCAGGCCGCAGCGGAAGATCACAGCGGGGCTGGTGACCACCGGGATGTGGATGCGCACACGGCTGAACCAGTGGTAGTTGAAATCCACATGCGGGCTGACCTCGGCGCCGGCCGCGAGTCGCATCAGGCGGGAGCGGGACAGCACCTCGCCAAAACCGGCCATGACCTGCTGCATGTAGGGGCACTTGGCCAGATGGGGGGTCAGCTGCTTCTCGCCTGCAAAGGAGTCGTTGTCGCCACCGCCGCTGGAAATAAGGGCGATGGCGGAGTTGCCGGGCAAGCCGCTGGGATGGGGCATCCAGTCCCCCTCAGCGAACTGCGCCACTTCGGCGGCAAGGCGCTCGGCATCGAACCGAAAGGGCAGGCGGATGAAGGGCTTGCTCAGGCGCACGACCAGCTCTCCTTGGCCGGCGCCGCCTTTCCAGCCCGTTCGGCCCGCACCGGAAAAAACGCAGCGATGGCGGTGTCGCCTAGGTGCATGTCAATGCCTCCACGGTCTGAACCGCATCATACCCAAGCCGCTCAAAGTCACTTCGGTAGAAGTCCGTCACCATTCCCAGCAGCTCTTCATCGTAATACGCGCCGGGGGAATTGTGCTCGGAAGCGTTGCTGCGCGGCAAGGGCTGCGACGGCAGGCCGATGCGCCGGCAAACCTCGGCAAAGGAGGCCGAAAAGGTTTCATAGCGGCCAATGAAGTCCATCCCCAACGCCCCTAGCTCGTCCTCCAAGAGCTCCGTCTGCGGCCGCACCAGCACACGGCGGCGCAAGCCCTCGGCGCGTAGCGCCTTCTTCATGAAGGCCGCCTCGTTGCCGGCGTAGGCGGGATTGTGAGTGTTCAGGAATGCACACAAGGAAACAAACCGATCATAGGGATCTCTGACGAAGGCGAACTTGAAGTAAGTACACCACACCTGTTCCGGCAAGTGCGCCTGCGCCTGCCTCAAGGAGATGTGTCCATGCCCGACGCGAGCGAGGGCCGGCACCGGCAGAACGACATTCAGGCGCAACGCCTCCTGCTGCCAGTCCCGTTCCCCCAAATGCGGCTGCAACGCCGTGCGAACCGAATGGGTGCCGGTGCGCGGCACAGCGAAGAAGATGAATTTACGCTGATGAGAGACGATCAAATTATTTCGCCCTTGACTGGCACTGCCTTATTTCAAACTTGGATAGTGTTAACAGGCCCTAGTGTCCTAGTACATCGACTCGATCAAGTCGGCGTACTTCTCATGCACCACCTTGCGCTTGAGCTTCTGGGTGGGGGTCAGTTCGTCGTCCTCCGGGTCCAGCATTTGGTCGATGAGGCGGAAGCGCCTGATGGTCTCCACCTTGGCGAACTTGGCGTTGACCGCCTCTATTTCCCCGCCGATCAGGTCCTCCACCGCCCGGGTGTGACACAGGCTGGTGTAGTTGGTGAAGGGCACGTCCTCGTCCTGGGCGAACTTGGTGACGTTCTCGTGGTCGATCATCACTAGGCAGGTGAGATAGGGGCGGCGGTCCCCCACCACCACGGCGTCCGTGATGTAGGGGGAGAACTTGAGTTGGTTTTCGATCTCGCTGGGGGTGATGTTCTTGCCGCCGGCGGTGATGATGATGTCCTTCATGCGATCCACGACATAGACGTAGCCGTCCTCGTCGATGCGCCCCACGTCGCCGGTGTGCAGCCAGCTGTCGCGGAAGGTCTCGGCGGTCTTTTCCGGCTTGCTCCAATAGCCGCGAATCACCCCGGCGCTGCGGATGAGGATCTCGTTCGCCGCGGACAGCTTCACCTCCACCTCCCTGTTGGCCTTGCCGACGCTGCCGATGCGGGTCTCCCCCGGCAGGTTGGCGGTGGCGAGGCCGGTGCATTCGGTCTGCCCATAGACCTCGAACATGGGCTTGTTCAGGGCCCAGAACCAATCGATCAGCTCCGGTGCGATGGGCGCGGCGCCGGTGGACAACCAGCGGGCGCGGTCGATGCCAAGAAAGATGCGGATGTTCTTGAACACCAGAAAATCGGCGGCGGCGCAAGCCAAGCGCAACGGCCAAGGCACAGGTTGCCCGGCCTTGGCGTAGCCAGCGCGGGCCAAGCCCAGCCGCATTGCTCGGCTGTAGGCGAAGCGGCCCAAGGCGGTGCCGTCCTTCAGCTTGATGCTGATGGTGGAGTGTTGCTTCTCCCAAACCCGGGGCACGGCGAAGGCGACAGTGGGCGCCACTTCCTGCTGGTCCTGGATGAAGGTTTCCGGCGCCTCCACCAAATTGACCACGCAGCCGGACTCGATGCTGCAAAATGTGTAGAACATGCGCCCGGCCACATGCGCCAAGGGCAGGAAGCCGAGTTGTTCGTCGCTGTCATACACGCCGTATATCTGTTGCAGATTGCGCATCATGAACAGCATGTTGCGCTGGCTGATCATGGCCCCCTTGGGGGGGCCGGTGGTGCCGGAGGTGTAGGTGAGGATCATCAGGTCCTGCGGCTGGGCGGCGTTGATCTCCTGCCGCCAAGCGTCGGGATGGTTTCTGCCGTATTCGGCGCCGAGGGTCGTCAGCTTCTCATAGCTGACGCACTGGCTGTCGCGGAAGTTGCGCAGGCCCTCCATGTCAAAAATGATGATCTTTTCCAGGCTGGGCAGGCGGTCGCGCACCTCAAGGACCTTGTCCAACTGCTCCTCATCCTCGGCGAAGTAGAACTTGGTGCCGCTGTCCTCAATCAGATAGGCCACCTGCTGCGGCGAGTCCGTGGGATAGACGCCGTTGGAGACGCCGCCGATGCAGTTGACCCCTAGGTCGGCAAACAGCCACTCCTTGCACACCTCCCCGGCGATGGAGCAGACGTCGCCGCGCTCAAGGCCCAAGGACTTCAGCCCCAGGCCCACCAAGCGGGCCTGCTCCCCGTAGTGCGTCCAGCTGTACTCGTTCCAGATGCCGAAGTCCTTTTCGCGCAGGGCCACGCGGTCGCCCCAGTCCGCCACCCGCTTCCAGAACAGTTGCGGCACGGTGGCGCAGCCGTCGATGATCTGCTCTTCAGTCCGCACCATGACGCCTCGCTACGGGTCAACCCTTGATGACGCCGGCCAAGTCAGCCGTCCCTGCACCTTGCGGTGCTCTCATCCAGCCGATCATCGCCAAGTCTTCCGCTGCTTCCAGCGACGGCGACCGCGCACGCCCTCATCCTTCATGCCTAGGTAGAACTCCTGAATGTCGGTGGCGTTCTTCAGCCGCTCGCAAGTGTCCTCCATGACGATGCGGCCGATCTCCATGACGTAGCCGTAGTCACCTATGTCCAAAGCCATCTTGGCGTTCTGCTCCACCAACAGCATGGTGACGCCGCGCTCCCGGTTCAGGCGCTGGACGATTGCGGCGATCTCATGCACCAAGCGCGGCGACAGGCCCAAGGACGGCTCGTCCAGCAGCATGAGCTGCGGGCGCAGCATCAGGGCGCGGCCGATGGCCAGCATCTGTTGCTGGCCGCCGGAGAGTACCTGCGCCGGCTGCTTGACGAACGCCTTGAGGGCCGGAAAGTAGTCATAGACCTGCTCGATGTCCTGGTCGATCTCCCCGTCCCGACGGGAGAAGGCGCCCATGCGCAGGTTCTCCTCCACCGTCAGGAAGGGGAACACCTCCCGGCCCTCCGGCACATGGCCGATGCCGCGCCGCGCCACCGCGTCCGGGTCGTTGCCCTGAATGGCCTCCCCTCGATAGGCGACGGTTCCCTTCTGCGGGTCCATGGCGCCGCTGATGGTCTTCAGCACCGTGGTCTTGCCGGCCCCGTTGGCACCGAGCAGGGCGACGATCTGGCCGTCCCGCACCTTCATGCTGACGCCGCGGATGGCCATGATGGGGCCGTAGTAGGTCTCGACGTTGCGCAGTTCCAGAAGGTCCGTCACGGTCAGTCTCCCAAGTAGGCGCGCAGCACTTCCGGGTGGTTGCGCACGGCGTCCGGTTCGCCCACCGTGACCAAGGCGCCGTCCACCATGGCCAGCACTCGGTGCGAGGCTCTGGTGACCAAATTCATGTCGTGCTCCACCATCATGACGGTAACGCCAAGCTCCTCGTTGATGTCCTCCAGCCAGAACGACAGGTCCTCGGTCTCCTCCGGGTTGAGGCCCGAGGAAGGCTCGTCGAGCAGCAGCAGCTTGGGCCTCATGCACAGGGCGCGGGCGATCTCCACCATCTTGCGCACGCCGAAGGGCAGCTCGCCGATCACCTTGTCCCGGTGGCTCTGCAGGTCCAGCAAGTCGATGACGTCCTCCACCGTGCGGCGAAAGGCCAACTCGGAGCGGCGCACCGACGGCAGGAAGAACAATTCCGAGAGCAGATTGCTTTTGCGGTGGATGTGGCAGCCGATCAGCAGGTTCTTCAGCACCGTCTCCCGCTCGAACAACTCCGTGTTCTGAAAGGTGCGGGCGATGCCCATCTCGGCGATGGCGTGGGCCGGCGCTCGGGTGATGTCCCGGCCGTCAAAGGCGATGCTGCCTTGGTCGCTGCGGTAGATGCGGCTGATGAGGTTGAACACCGTGGTCTTGCCGGCCCCGTTCGGCCCGACGATGCTGAACACCTCCCCAGGCGCCACCGTGAAGGATAGGTCCCGCACCGCCTTGACGCCGCCGAAGCTGACGCCGATGTCCTGCACCCGCAGCAGGCTCATGCCTCGCGCCCTCCGAGCAACGCAAACTTCCGCACGGCCCAAGACAAGCTCGGCGGGGTCATGGCATGGCCGGATTCCGAGCTGCTCAACGCCGCACGGATTTCTTCGCCGACTGGCGCCTTCACCGCAGCCGCTCCGTGCGCAGATAGCTCTTTTGCCGCTTGTAGGTGGCCTTGCGGTACAGCGGGAACTCCTCAAAGTAGAGGCGTATCTTGCGCCAACGCCCATACAGGCCCTCGGGTTCGTAGATCAGGAAGAGCACCAGAATCAGCCCGAAGATGCCCGCCTCCAAGCCGGGGATCTGGCTGATCGACGGGGGTGCGGCGTCCCGCAGCACGGCGATGGCCTGGGGCAGCAGGCCGATGAAAACGGCGCCGAATATAACACCGTGCATCGAGCCCAAACCGCCAACCACCACCATCAGCAACAACTGTATGGACATCGCCAAGGTGAAGGCGTCCGGCGCCAAATAGCCGATCTTGTGGGCGAACAGGCCCCCGGCCAAGCCGGTGAAGGCGGCGGAGAGAGCGAAAGCCAAGGTCTTGGTGTAGGCGATGTGGATGCCCATGCTCTCGGCGGAGGTCTCCGAATCCCGCACCGCCGCCATGGCCCGACCCGTGGGGCTGCGCAGCCAGTTCAGCGCCGCCACCAAGGACAGGCCCAACATGGCCAAGCACAGATAGTAGAAGGGCGCCGGCGCGGACAGGTCGATGCCGAACTGCGCAGGCGGCACCGCCATGCCGCGGAAGCCGCCGGTCACCGAGGTCCAATGGGACAGCACCTGCTCAATGATGACCAGAAAGGCCAGGGTGGCCACTGCGAGGTAAATGCCGGTCATGCGCAGGGCCGGAATGCCGACGACGACCCCCACCGCGGCCGAAAGCCCGGTCGCCCCAGCCAACGCCAACGGAAAGGGCCAGCCTTGGTTCAGCAGCCAAGCATGGCAATAGGCGCCGATGGCCAGAAAGGCGGCATGGCCTAGGCTGACCTGCCCGGTGTAGCCCACCAACAGCATCAGCCCCACCCCGGCGATGGCGTAGATGCAAACGAGGGATAGCTCCCCCAACAGAAAGTGATCCAGCGCCAAGGGGCAAAGCAGCACCGCCAGCCCCAGCACCCCATACCAGAACCGCTGCCCGATGTGCTCGAACAGGTCGATGTCCTGGCCGTAATCGATTTTGCGGATGAAGCGCACGAGGAAACCGCCCTTGCAGGTTGCGCAAAACTTAACGCGAACCCCAGCTAGTCGCAACATGGGGACGGATGGATACCGCACGGGCTGCACTGCAACCAGTCGCAAGGCCACCGCCGAACTTCTCCGTGGACGGGTTCTCCCTCACCACTGCTACCGCCCTTGCAATTAATTGCCAAGCTGATTCCCGCTCGCCAAGCGGAGTCGTCGCGGGTGGAAAGCACCATTGCCGCCTTGCGCACTCGCCGTGCGGATATGAAATTGGGGGGATTGGATTGGAAGGAACTCCGAGAGGCTGGGCGGCGGTGAGCGTCTTTGTCTTGGACTGTTCGGTCGCCGTTGCTTGGTTGTTCCAGGATGCAGCCACCCCAGAAACGGACGAGTTGCTGGAGCAATTTGACCACCAACGTATTAGCGGGCGGCCTAGCGCTTGTTCGCAGGGCGACCCATGCAGCTTCCATCCCCTTCTCACCCTCACCCTGTTGCCACATGCCGGCTAGGTTTGGCTTCGAGCGGAGGCTAAGCGTTGCTGTCCGTAAAGCCCTCCGCACCGATTTCACGGATGTTCTTCAACGGCAAGGCGGTGATGTTTTCGGCAAGGGGGTAGCGCAGGTCGCCCGGATAGACCACCCATAGGTGGGCAAGCCCCAAGTCCTGCATCACGATGTGCATGGACTTGGTGGTTCGGGGCGCGTCGCCGCACTTGAACTCGAAGCCCCAGCGTTGCCCAAGCCGCAGCAGCAGCAAATCCAACTCCGCACCCCTTTGGGTGGCATAGAAATAGGCGTTGCGCTCGCCATGGGCCAACAGCGTTTGCTCCAAGGCGAAGCCCTCCCAGCTAGCGCCGTAGCGCGGGTGGAGGGACAAGTCCCGTGGGTTTTTCAGCCCCAGCAGGAAGTGCAGGATGCCGCTGTCGCGCAGGAGGACCTTGGGGGACTTGACGATGCGCTTGCCCAAATTCTCGAACCAGGGCGGCAAGACCCGAATCATGAAGGTGCCGGCCAGCAGGTCCCGGTAGTGGTTGACCGCAGTGGTGCTCGCATCCATCGAGCGAGCCAGTTCAGAGGCGTTCCAAACCTGCCCATGATAGTGGGCTAGCATTCGCCAAAAACGACCCAACGCCTCCGACGACACCTTGGAGCCAAGCCCGGGGACGTCCCGTTCCAAGAAGGTGCGGGCGAACGACTGCATCCACCGCGCCCAAGCCGATTCGGAAGGGGCTAGATAGGCTCGCGGAAAGCCGCCGCGCATCCAAAGCCGGCCTTGGTTTTGCGCACCGGCCTCAGCCAAGGAAAACCCCCCAACATCCACGAACAAAATGCGCCCGGCCAGTGTTTCGGATATCCCCTTGATAAGACCCCAGGAGGCGCTGCCCAACAGAAGAAAGACCGCCTTGCGGCCAGGCGCGTCGCAGATGGGGCGCAATATCTCGAACAGCCTCGGCATCCGCTGCACTTCGTCGAGAACAACCAGACCCTCGCATTCGCGCAGCAGTCGTTCCGGGGCTGCGGACAATGCCTCCCGCACGGAGGCCACCTCCAAGTCAAAGACCCGAAACGGCCCCTGCCAAGCGCCCGCCACCTGCATGGCAAGGGTGGTTTTGCCCACCTGCCGAGCGCCCAAGAGCGCCACCACAGGTGCTTCGGAAAGTCCTTCAACGGCGGCTGCCAACAGATCGGTGCGGGCAATTTGTTGTTGCATATCAGATTTTGTACATTGGATTTTCAACAATAAAATACTACGCCCTTTGTTCCCTCACATCCACTGCTAGCCAGCAAAATGTTAAGAACACAGGAACTGTCCGGTTTTACTGTCGCCCGGTTTGACAACCGGAGCGCATTGACATGGGCAAGGCGAGCTTGGCTCAGGAGAAGCGGGACATGGTGTTCGAGGAGGGTTGCGGGGTTTGGACGGAGCAAGGCGGCTGATCTGTCCGTAATCTCGACGGGTTCCTTTGACGAGTTGGCCGACGGCTTGATTAAGGCTCGAACACTTCATCCGAACGGTCGCCCGGCTGGTCAAGGCTGCCGGGTGCTGGCGCCTCGACTTCGCCCAGTCCAACCTCCGACTCGACTGGATTTACGCGGTCGCAGTTCAACTGGAGTGAGTCAAAACGCCCGGCGAACCCAGCCCGAACCCCCGCCGAAACACGCCTGAACGACCCAAGGCGGGACGCCCTTCGGCCCAATGGCCCCAAAACATCCCTCCCGCCAGCCCCCTACCGCTTCCCAGCGCCCAACAAACGCCAAAACTAGGCGCAAACGCCTCGCCGTACCTTGGCGTCAACCCGGACCGCTGCCCACTCCCTCAAACTCCGCCCAGCGGAACCTATTAGGGGATTAAGGTTCAGACCACATTGGCCCCCGGCGCACCTTCAACGTGTACAATGCGGCATTGAGTCGTCTGTGCCCACCGAGGAGTTTGGCCTCGCCTCTCCAATCGCTTGCGCTAAGCAACGGCACCTTGGACTTCAGCTACCGACGATGGAAAGAACGTTCATCACCGCCAAGGACGCTGCCTCCCGGTCGCTCTGGGTGGACCGGATTAGGCGGCTGAGCGGCGATTTTGGTGCCGATTCCGACCGATTGGAGCAGGCGCTTGCTGACGAAATCGGCCGTGAAGGCAACCGCCAGATCAGTGTGCATCTACACCTATACACATCTTGCGTCTCTTGTTCGACATGCCGAGATGCATGGCCAACAGTCTGCAATGAACCTGCTTTACGACGTGTTCGTGTCCATAGAGGCCATGATGCCGTCAAAAAGCGCCAATCTGGCAGGTAGTGAACCCTGTGTTTTTGAGCCGTGCCGGCACGGCTGAAATATGGCGGGAGGAAAAGATCGCTCTATTGGAATTCCTCGAAGCGGCGCGTCGAGAAGCCTTGCGTTTTCTCGCCGAAGAACGCGAGAGGGTAATGAAGCTATCCCGACAGGAGGCGATTCAAGAAGTGCTTGACGGTCGAAAGCTCGATGCGCGTGTTCAGGCGGTCAAGGCGGTGGCCGAAAAGGGATTGCTGTACATTGGTGACCCCCAATGAACGATTTCTACCTAGACAAGATAACTTTGGCTGACTGTCGAGAGCACCTTCCGCGCCTTGAAGACGATAGCATTGAGCTGCTGCTGTCCGACATACCCTATGGCATCAGCATGGACGACTGGGACGTGTTGCATAGCAATCAGAACTCCGCCTTGCTGGGGAAATCTCCCGCCCAGCTAGGCAAGCCAGCCTTCAAGCGCCGAGGCAAGCCGATCAACGGATGGTCCCGATCTGATCGCAACATCGGCGTCGAATACCAAGAGTGGTGCCGATCATGGGCGCAGATGGCGTTCCCCAAGCTGAAGAACGGGAGCTCGGTGTTCGTATTCGCGGCTCGCCGAACCGTGCATCGGGTGGTAAACGCCTTTGAAGACAGCGGGTTTCTCTTGAAGGACATGCTCGCTTGGAAGAAGAGATCGGCCCACCACCGGGCACAGCGGGTAAGCGTTGTCTTTGAAAGGCGGGGTCTGGATGAGGCCGCAGCGAAGTGGAGTGGTTGGCGGTTGGGAAACTTGGCCCCCATGTTCGAACCCATTGCCTGGTTCATGAAGCCCTATTGCATAGGCGGCACCATTTCGGACAATGTTT
Source organism: uncultured Pseudomonadales bacterium (assembly GCA_958296025.1). Classification (GTDB taxonomy): domain Bacteria; phylum Pseudomonadota; class Gammaproteobacteria; order Pseudomonadales; family Azotimanducaceae; genus Azophilus. Next base: position 1,691,001 of record OY282430.1, on the reverse strand, counting down.
TGGAACATGGTGTCGGCGCCATGAATGTCGAAGCCTGCCAGGTTCATGGGGTTGGCGCTACAAATGTTCTAGAGTTCGGGTTCATGAAGGAGGAACACAGAATCCATGAAGCCCAGAAGCCCATAGGATTGGTTTCGTTCCTGATAAGTCTGACGACGCAGGAGGGGCAGACGGTTCTCGATCCGTTCATGGGCAGCGGTACCACGGCGGTTGCAGCGAGGCGCCTCAATCGACATTTTGTCGGATTTGAGGCGGTGGAGGGCTTCCATGCAGCGGCGAATGAAAGGCTGCACAATGAAGACCAAAACGTAGTGCCAACATCGGCGCAGGCTACGTTGATCTAAAGCGTTGGTCCCGAGAATCGGCCGAGGTCCTCGCGATTCCGCGTCCAAGCCCACTCTGCCTTCAATGATGACTCGGTGCTCGGCCTTCGTTGGTCTGGTTCGTCCATCACGGGCGGTGGATGCGGGCCGAATTAGGGAGGCTTTTTATACGCAATCCCGTTCCCCAAAGGGCATGCTTGCCACATGGTCGAGGCGCGGGTGCTTGGTCGTGTGCGCACTTGGGAGCGCCCAACCCAACCGCCGCTAGGCTTGGCGCCGGGCCGCGGTCGCTGCGGCTCAAGCGAGTTCTTAAGCGGGATTAAGGAGGGGGTTGACGTGGTTATTCACACAACGATAATGTTGTGTTTATGATTCCTGAATTCGACCTGCAGACTGGCTACCTACCGCCCGGCATCCACCAAGCCACTTGGGGCGAGGTGGTTGGTCGGTTTGGAGGAAACAGCCATCACTCTCGGCTCATCCGGTCCTTCTGGACTTCTCCAACCGCCGTGCAGCAATGAAGTCCAAGCGCCTCGGGGAGCTGTTTCCGGCGACATCCTCCGCCCAATCGGGCGTTCTTTTCCGTGATTTCTTTCAGTCAGACCGCAACGGTGTGCCGAAGGGCATCGTGCAAATCGACCTAGGGAGCTTGCCATGATTACCAACGAACGACAGTACAGAATTGCGAAGCGCAAGGAGCGCAGCTTTTGTCAGGCAATCGAGCGGTTCGATGCGCAAGGGAGCGAGCGCAAGGATGCCCATCCGCGCATCCGCCGGGCGGAGCGGGAGGCCATGGAGAGCCAGCTTGAAGACCTGCGGGCGGAGCTTGCCGAGTCAGCAGTTCTCATTTTGGCATTTTTACATAGCGCCGGATTGAGGGAGGCTTGACAGCATAGGACGTTGTGCCTATGGTGCGGGCCATGGGCAACCCGTGGTTCGGATCGAAGGCGTCGTCGGGGCTGTGGCAGGCGCTGGTCGCGCTGATGCCGCCGCACGCGGTGTACATTGAGACGCACTTGGGCGGGGGCGCGGTGATGAAGCGCAAGCCGGCGGCGCTGCGCAACATCGGGATCGACCTGGACGCGCGGGCGCTGTCGTCATTCGAGTGCGGCCATGCGGTGGAACTGGTCAACGCGGACTGCCACGGGTATCTGGCCGATTTCGCGTTCGACGGTTCGGAGCTGGTCTACAGCGACCCGCCGTACCTGCGCGCGGCGCGCAAGTCCGGGCGCCGTTACCGGCACGACTACGGGGACGCGGACCACGCGGCGCTGCTGGAACTGCTCAAGGGGCTGCCGTGCGCGGTGATGGTGTCGGGGTACCCGTCGGCGCTCTACGACGAGCTGCTTTGCGGTTGGCGCAGCGTGGCGCTGCAGGTGATGAACCAGGCGGGCGTGGTCACCGAGAAGGTGTGGTTCAACTTCGAACCGGACCGGGTGCACTGGGCGTCGTGCGCGGGGCGGGACTTCACGCACCGGCAGACGGTCAAGCGCAAGGCGGCGAGCTGGGGCCGGCGCTACCGGGCGATGCCTCCGGCGGAGCGCCTGGCGGTGCTGGCCGCGGTCATGGCAGTGGAAGCGCAGGCGCCGCCGTGAAGCTCCTCGGCGGCCATCTGGAACGGCTCCGGGCGTGCTTCGCCGGGCTGCCGGACCCGCGTCGCGGCCGCAACCGCCGGTACGCCATGGCGGACGTCGCCATGGCGGCGCTGTCGGTGTTCTTCATGCAGTCGCCGTCGTTCCTGGCGCATCAGCGCGCGCTGGCCGAGGGACGCACGCGGTCCAACGCGCACACGCTGTTCGGCCTGGCCCGCATCCCCTGCGACAACCACATCCGGCAACTGCTCGACGGCGTGCCGACGGCGCACTTCGACGACGAGTTCCACGCCATCGCCGCGGACCTCGACGCGCACGGCGCCCTGGCATCCATGCGCCGCCTGGACGGCCGGCTGCTCGTCGCCCTGGACGGCACGGAGTTCTTCCGCTCGCGCAGCATCCACTGCCCGCACTGCGCGACCCGCAAGCGCAGCGACGGCGCCACGGAGCACTTCCACCAGATGCTGGCCGCCACCCTGGTGGCGCCCGGCCACGCCCGCACGCTGCCGCTGCCCCCGGAGTTCGTGGCGCCCCGCGACGGCGCCGCCAAGCAGGACTGCGAACGCGAGGCGGCCAAGCGCTGGCTGCAACGCCACGGAACCCGCTGCGCGCCACTGCGCCCCGTCTACCTGGGCGACGACCTGTACGCCTGCCAGCCCGTCTGCCGGGCGATGCTCGACAGCGGCGGCGCTTCCTGCTCACCGCCAAGCCGGCCAGCCACAAGACCCTCTGCGAGCACCTCGACGGCATCCGCCCGCCCACCCGCCGCGCCACCGCCGGCGCCGGCGCCCGCCGGCGCATCCACCGCTACCGGTGGATGACCGACCTGCCCATCCGCGACGGCGACGACGCCCTGCGCGTCAACTGGCTCGAGATCACCAGCGCGCGACCCGACGGCACCGTCACCCACCGCGGCACCTTCGTCACCAGCCTCGACGTCGACCGCGACAACGTCGCCGAACTCGCCGACTGCGCCCGCGCCCGATGGAAGATCGAGAACGAGACCTTCAACGTCCTCAAGCAGCACGGTTACCACCTCAAACACAACTTCGGCCACGGCAACGACACCCTCGCCGGCGTGCTGGTCGTCCTCAACCTGCTCGCCTTCTCGCTCCACAGCGCCTGCGAACTCGCCGAGACGCTCTGGCAGAGCGCCCGCCGGCGCCTCGGCACCCGGCGCCGATTGTTCGAACACCTGCGAACCGTCACCGAATACCGGCTGTTCCCCGACTGGAACAACCTCCTGTCACTGCTCGCTACCGGCGGTACCGCCGCCCAGCCGCCCTGAACTCCGCGTCCCACTCCCAACCCGACATCAACCGAACACCACAAACTCGACCGGAGCCGCGAACAACACCCAAAATGAGAACTGCTGTTGCCGAGTACGACCGCTTGAAGGCGGCTGATCTGTCCGTAATCTCGACAGCTTCCTTTGACGAGTTGGCCGACGGCTTGATTAAGGCTCGAATCGCTGCGGGCCTCAGCCAGCGGGCGCTGGCTCAGCGGATGGGCGTCAAGGAGCAGCAGATTCAGCGATACGAGGCTGAGCGCTACGCTTCCGCGAGCTATCAACGCCTGTGCCAAGTATCCCACGCTCTTGGGGTGCGGATTCGGAACGACATTCTCCTTCCCCCTCGGTCGGGGTGACTGCAACGGTCTGCTTGTCGAAGCTCAGGCGCTTGACGAGGCCGTAGCCGACCTCTTCGCCAACCGTCACCAGCGCCTTGTGCAGCGCCAGGTCCGCCAAGGCACGATGGAAGACGGGACGGGTCGGAAACAGACCGGGATGGTTCGCCCGTTCATACAGGACGACCGCCGGCTGGTTCGTCAAAGAAGGCCGATAGTGGAGGTCGTGGGCCTCAGCGTAGGCTTCGTAGAAGCCCCGCAACCAGTTCTGCGCATGGACGAACGGCTTCGCCGAAGCGCCAACGCGTACGCAAAACGCATGCCGGGAAGCGCGTTTCGCGGCGGATGGCGGCTTGCCGCTAGGCGGCGGGCTGGCCCCGCACGGGCAAGGTGTCCTCCGTCTCCAAGCGGTCCCGGGCCAGTTGCTCCGCATACAGGGCCCAAAGCGCGTCCACCCGGTCGAACAGGGCCTCCAGTTCGACGATGCCCACCTCCGCGAAGGGCTGGAAGAAGGTCCTGCGCCAGCGTCCACCTAGACAATGCGCCAAAGTTACCGGGTGTTCGCCCCACTCCTGCGTGTTGCGCCAGCGATTGAAATTCGGACCCGACAGGATGTTGCGCGATTGCCCCCCTAATGGCAAGATGCGCGGCATGTCAGTGAAGATCACCATTAACGATGTCCCGGAAGAGGTCCTCGACGCTCTTGCAGCGCGTGCTGCCTATGAACGCCAATCCATAGAGGACTTCCTTCGCATCGAGTTGGAACGAATCGCTGGGCAAAACTCCACCGACGCGTGGTTGCGGCGCGTTCGTCGGCGCAAGGAAGCCGCTGGCACTTGCGTTCCGCCCTCGCTCATCCTGGAAGTGCGTGACGCGGACCGGACGTGACCGTTGTTGTCGATGCTTCGGCGCTGGTTGCCGCAGCTGTAGATGCGGGGCCGTCAGGACAATGGGCGGACGATGTGCTCGCAGAGGGAGCATTGGCTGGTCCGGAGCTAGTGCTCGTTGAAGCAACCAATATTCTGCGCCGATTGGAGCGAATTGGGCAAGTATCCGCATTTGAAGCCATGTCCGCCTCTCGGGATCTGCTAACGCTCGGCATCGATCTTTTCCCGTTCTCGCCTTTCGCAGCCCGCATTTGGGCACTGCGGCATAATCTGACGAGTTATGACGCTTGGTATGTCGCCGTTGCAGAAGCGCTCGGTTGCCGTTTGGCAACGCTTGATCAAAAACTTAGTCGTGCCGAAGGCCCGACTTGCGAGATCATCACGCCTTGACAAATGCCCCGCACGCTCTGGGCACGACTGTGAATCCAGGAGTAGTGGTGTCGGGCTGGGTTAGCCATACCGCGGCACACGGAGGTCAATGACCGTTCGGCGCGGGCCATTATCCGACGCGTGAAGGAAGCAACGACGAAATGAGAGTGCAGGGCAGAATATTCAAGGACGGCAGGTTCTGGTTGGCTGAAGTTCCCATGCTGGACGCCATGACCCAAGGACGTACCGAGGCGGAAGCCTTGGTCATGGTCAAGGACATGGTGGAGGCTTTGGCCAATTGCCCAGGTTTCTCGGTGACAGTGCATTCGTGCGGAAGCGGCGACATTGAGCTTGGCTCGGACGACGCACGGTGCATGGTCGCGTTGATGCTGCGCCGCCAACGCGCCCGCAGCGGCCTCTCGCTCGCCGAAGCGGCGCAACGCCTCGGTGCGAAGTCCCTCAACGCCTACGCACGCTACGAGCGCGGAGAGTCGTCACCAACATTGGAGAAGCTCAGCCAGCTCATGGCCGCTGTTTCGCCTGGCAGCGACTTCGTGTTGCAGCGGGGCGTGGTGCCCTAATGCGGTTCGCCTCTTTGCGTTAGTAGCCATCAAGGAGGATATTGCTATGGTGATCGCTCTCATCCATTGGAAGATCAAGCCTGACAAGGTGTGCCAGTTCCTCGATTTCTGGCGGAAGGAGGCCGTCATCCAAGATCGGAGGGGGCTGGTCGGAGAGTTCCTCTCCGAAGCCTGCCACATGAGCGAGTTTTCCTGGATAACATGGGACCTCACTGGATGTGAGGGCGTATATCGATCGTACATCAACGTGGGAATGTGGGGCGATACCGAGGACTTTCATGAACAGGTAGCAAAGTACTTCTCGGATGATCTGAAGGACTTCGAGTACGAACTCAGGGTGCGCACCATCCTGCGCCCAACTTGCTGGCGCATGGGCGATTGCTGCCTTCCGACTCATGACAGCGGTGGGACCCTCTAGATTAGAAGCTATTTCACAAATGCTTGGAGTTATGTTAGAGGGCTTTTCGACATGAATGCCGTTGGATGGGCGACCATCGATCCTTTGCTGCTGGAGTTGTTCAGGCGGGTGGACGGACGGGGGCGGTCTTGGCGGGATTCCCAGGAGGCGCTGAACGGAATCCTCTGGATTCTGCGAAAGAGTACCCACTGGTGGTAGATGCCGCACCGTCGTCCTCGTTATCAGACCTATCACCGCCGTTTTCAGCAATGGCGCGAGGCGGGTTTGACGCGCTGCCGCCGGCAAGGCGCACTGCGACCGACCACTAGGCCACCCTCATGGTCGAGTGCGACGAGGGCCTCACTAAGACCTACAACCGCTTAACCCCCGATCCGAGGAGAGGCTAATCGTCTAAATCGGTCGCACCGACCTCAATCATCCGCTCCTGCAAAACGTTGACGGCTTCCTCACGCAGTTTCCCGCTCTGAATGTGTTGCTGAATCACTCCATAGGGATTCAGAATGAGAACATAGTTAACAGGGCCGCTAGTGCCTGCTTTGTACTTGATGAACCCAAGTTGCTCAAGCTCCCGAATCCGTGACACCCAGGTGTAGTGCGCCCGTTCCCCGGTAAAGCCCGCAAAATAGGCCATCTCCCGCGGCTTTGAGACCGTGACAAACGAGTCGTCGTAGGTGCGGCACCAAAGGTCGAAGTACGTGGCCGAGACGGGTTTCCCCTTGGGTGCCAGCATATCCATTATGCGCATTAGGAGCGGCATCGTCCGGGGCACGGTTAACCAGCCCTTAGATGTCTTGTGAAACCAAAGCTCTTGGTCGCACACATCCGGCCACAGCTTCTTGCGGAGTTTCAACTTCCGCTCCGCGATCTTTTGGTTGGTTGCTCTCATCATAGTTTTCCGTGTACGCTCACTAAAGGGTGCGGGTTCGGGGGTTGGACGCCCGAACCCTGCCGCCGAAAATGTATGTGGCGCACCCGCCCGGGGATTTGGAGTCCCCGGCGGGTTGCGTCCCTTCGACAGGTGTGAGCATTATTAGTTGTGTTCGGCCACCTTGTCAACGAATTTCTTATCTTGCATCCATTGAACTGTATGCAGAAAATACATATTGTAGAGTGCATGCATGCAACATATGTTGAAATCTCACGGACAATTATTCAACGGACTATCCATTAAATCCCTTCTAGATCAGTATGTTAATGACGTTCTAGCGTTATCATGAGTTATATTGTTTATAGTTGTTATACGTTATCAACATGTACTCACGTCGTCAGCCATCAGCCATGCCGTCAAATGTACACCTAAGTGGCCTCTCGCCGGGGTGGCCAAGGGCCAAGCAGCGGACCCGGCGCACAGCAAACTAGCGCTCACGCTGACGCATAGCGCCGAACCTTGATTTCGTGCTCCTTGGCCCGCATCCGGGCGGTGTCGTGCCATGCCTGCATGCGCATCAGCATGTCCATGCTCACGCCAAAAGCCTTCTCAATGCGCAGCGCCATCTCCGGCGACAGCGTGGCCTTGCCGTTGAGCAGGGCCGAGAGCGTGGCCCGGCGCACTCCCAGAACTTCGGCGGCCTTCGTTACGCTCAGCCCGAGATACTCAATGATCTCGGTGCGAACGAAATCACCAAGGTGAGCCGGCGTCATCTTCACCTCAATAGCACCAGTCATCAATGGCAGTGTATGGGATCACCTCCTCCCGCTCCCCGGCTGAAGGCTCCGCCCTCAACCATGCTCAAACGGATTGCAAGACGGGATGCCCAAGGCCAGAAAGTCACGCTGGTTTCTCGTCGCGACGGTCAGCCCATGCACTTTGGCGGTGGCGGCAATCTTGAATCTCCCCTATGGTCACGGCAGAGAGAAACATCTGGTCTTGGGCAAGGCCCTTGACCCAATCAATCACGGCCGGACTTGGCCGGGGACGGCGGAGTTCCGATACGACATTGGTGTCCAGCAGGTACATCCGCTACTCAAGCGCCGGCGGGGGGCGGAGCGAATGAATTTCGCGGGCGGGAGCGAGCGCCTCTGTTCGGGCGCCGGAGGCAAGCAACAGGTCCTTAAGGTTGGGCTTGGCGACTTTCTCCAAGCGCCGCCACTCCTCAATCGGCACAAGAACCGCTGCTTGCACCCCTCGCTTGGTAACGATCTGCGGCCCTTCCGCCTCGCTTGCGGCGAGGAACTCGCTGAAGCGGGCCTTGGCCTCTTGAACCTGCCATACTTTGTTCATGATGGGCGCTCCCAGATGAATCTGACCAGATATATGACTATTTTGGCCGGATTGCAACCGCCAAATCCAAGGCTCAAGCCCCTGCCGCCCCGGCCATCGCGCATACCACCTTCACACAAGGCTGCGGCTCGGTGGTCATGGTGTCTTCAATCCAGGTGAGATAGTCGCTGAACAGGTCATCGATGTCGCGGCGCTCCCGTTCGGCGCATCCCTGCTTCCAGGGTTCCGCCAAGCCGGAGGAGACCTCCAGACGCAGTTCCATCAGCTTCAGGTGGCGTTCCTTGAGGGCCTCCAAGGCCTCCAGTTCGATGTTCAACTTTGCGTTGATCTCATCCTCAACGGCATTGCGCTGCTTCTCGAACCACTCTTTGGCCCTGGCTACGGTGTCCTACAGCAGGCTGCACAGAACTTCCGCGTCCACCGGCAAGCCTCGATTGGCGAGGGGCGCTTGCCTATGCCGATTCGTTGCAGCAGTTCCGGAAACGGAACCAACCCGACAAAGCGTTCGCTGCGGTAGGCGACGCCGATCCACTCGTTCAGCAAAGGATGGCCCTTGCGGTTCGGCACAGCCCGGACAGCACGAACCGCCAGTGTTCCGGTGCCACCTCGGGCGGCAGGTGGCGGAAGCGCAGGCGCAGATTCTCCGGGGCGTCCAAGGTCAGGGTTTGTCGGTCTGCGTCTGCCTCGAAAAGCAGGCTGGGATCCCGCTCGCGCAGGCGGTGCAGGGCCGCCTTGCAATAGGCAAGGTCGTCGGCAAACAGGGACAGGGGCGGGGCGGCGGGTCTTCCGTATCTTGGGGCCGTTCGGGGAGTGCCGACGCGGTGCCCAGAAACAGCGCGAGCAGGTCGTCCCCTTCGTTGGCTTGGGGCGCAAGACGCACATCGAAGCGCTCCGCGCCTTCGCCATCGGCGATGGCTGCGCTGGTGACCGCCTCCTCCGCCTGCACGTCATGCACATTCATGAAGGCGGACGGGTCGCCGATGTTGATGAGTTCGCTGACCAGGACGCCGGCCTCCAGCGTCTTGCCCAAGCCCACGGCGTCCGCGATGAGCATGCGCTGGCGCGGGCGGCTCAGGGCTTGGCGGCCGGGGTCCAGTTGGTAGGGCACCAGATCCATGGCCGCTTTCGGCGCGGTGGAATTCCCCGCTATGCGTTGCGGACGGGCGGCGCCTCAGGCAACAAGGCGATAGTTTTGCGGATCCGTTGCGTCCAAGCGAATCGGTTCCTTTTCTCCAGTGATCGACACGCACCAGCCGCTTACTTCTTCTGGATCGATTTCATCGAGGTCCAGCTTGCGGGAAGCCAGAATTCGAATGAACGCATCGGTGGCCCCTTCCAAGAGACTTTGGCCCTTCTCCCAGCGTGAAACGGTAAGAGGCCGGCGATGAACCAACTTGGCCAAGTGAGCCTGCGTGAGCCCCATTTCGGAGCGCAGATACCGCAATTCCGCGCCCGTCAACCTGCCCGCGGAAGTGACGATTCCCTTGGCGATCAGCCTGTGCAGGCTTCTCACGTTGGCAATTCTGACCGTTTCCTCTCCTGCATCGTCTTCGCTGTGCAGGCCCTCGATCCACACGTCCGGTAGCCCGCACTCCGTATATCGGTAGTGCGCCTTGTCTTGAGTCATCGGATATCCTTCCACATTACTGTCACGACCTTGATCGCTGGTTTTTCGGTGTCCGGGATAACCACTAAGCATATCTCCCTGTTGCCTGAATTGGGAGAATTTCCGCACACCTTGTATTTGAAGTACCCCGCCCGCGTCGATTGCTCCGGCTTTCCGACAACGTATCCGTAAGCAAGAACATGAATGACGTCCGAAATCAGGATGCCTCTTTCCTCAAGGCGCTGTCTCGCATGCTTGGTATAGGCCAACTCAAAATCCCCCCGTGCGTACGCCCGGATCCGATTTTCTGCGGTTTCAGGTTTCAATCGTCCAGCAATTCCGTCGGTTCATGCCTACCTGATGATGCATAGCCGTCTCCAGATGGCAAGCTGTATGTCACTGCTACGCTTGTTGTCCGGTTTGGCTGCGGTGGGCGCGGGCAAGGCTTTGGAGCGCCGGCGCGGGCGGAACAACTTCCCGGTGCGGGCGATGTGGCGCACGCTCGTCGTGGGCGTAGTGCTGGAGCATCCTTCGGCGGCGGCCTTGCTGCGCGAACTGGGCCGGAACCCCCATTTACTGACCCTGTGCGGCTTTGAGGCTTTGCCTAGGCGCACCACCGCGGTGGTGCGGGTTGGGCGGGACCTCTGCGGCGACAATCAGGGTGAAGTGGTGGATGGGCACTCTAGCTGTCCTCCTTTTGCTTCTCATCGGCTTCATGTCCGTGCGGACAGTTTCGAACCAGTCGCCGTAGCTGTTTCGCGTGGTCAACCGGATTGCGAGGCGTTGACCAGACCGACGCTTGGCAACCAGATCGACCTCCCTTGCCGCAACGCATGATGCACGGCGGCCACCTTGGACTTTAGGATTTGCGGCAGACCCCCCTACCAGTTATTGCGCAGTTCGCGCAGTTTGAGGAACACCTCCTTTGGCGATGGCTGTTCGTCGAGATCTGGAAACGCCTCCCGCAGCCGGGCGATGACCGATGGGCTGGTCAGGCGGAAAAAGGTGTTGAACCGCTTTTCCTGGCCCAAGGTGGTGACCAATGCCGCGGCGGGGTCGTGGCTCGCCTCCAAGTCAGCGAGCAGGTCGGCGGCGGCTTGGTTGTCGGGCTCCCGGTCCAAGGTGAAGGCCAGATTGTTGGTGATGTAATCGTGGCCTGGGTAGATCTTGGTGCTGTCCGGCAACCGGTCCAGCTGAGAGGCAAAGGTGTCGTAGAGCTCGTTGGGGTGGCCGCCGTTGTGGCAGTTGCCGGCGCCGGCGTTGAACAGGGTGTCCCCGCAGAACAGCGCCGGCGTTTCAGTTTGGGACAGCAGGCAGACATGGCTCATGGTGTGGCCCGGCGTGTCCAGCGCCAGCAACTCCAAGGTCTTGCCCACCTTGACCACATCACCCGCGGCAAGGCCCCGGTCCAGCCCGGCGATGGCGCCGCCGGCCTTGGCGTGGGCCATGATGCGGGCACCGGTGGCCCGCTGCACGGGATCGTTGCCGCCGATGTGGTCGAAGTGTTCGTGGGTGTTCAGGATCCAGGTGATCTCCCAGCCCCTGCCCTTGGCCGCGGCCAAGCACTTTTCGTGGTCCAATGGGTCCACCGCCAAGGCCTCGCCGGTCTCCGGGCAAGCGATGAGGTAGTTGAAGTTGCGGTAGGCGTTGCCGGTCCAAATCTGTTCAACGAGCATGCAAGGGCCTCGACTTTTCTCGTGCGCGGGACGGTGATGATAAACCAGTCGGCCCGCCAATATCGCTTGAGCCCAGGCCGCTGTGCTTCGATTCTGGAGTGCCTACTTTCCGGCCAGACGGTTCACCACCGGGGCAAAGGCGTTCATGACGTCCGCGCCGACGGTGACGTAGGAGATGCCGAACAGCTCCCGGCGGCGCTGCAACTCGTCGCAGATGGCGTCAACGCTGCCGATCAGGGCATGGGGATGCCGCGCCACCTCCGCCTCGGACAGGCCGAACATCTGCGCAAAGCCGGCCAGCACCGGCGCCGGGTCCTCCACCACCACCGTGAAGTAGGCGCCGATCTCGATCTCCAAGTCGTCGAAGCGCTCCCCAGCGCCCTCGCGGATCCAGCCGAGCTTGCGGCGGGTCTCGTCCTCCGTGGACATTCGCACCCCGTCCGGCCCAATCACGCCGGCCCGGTTGTTGAAGTTGAGGCTGACGATGTCCGCCTCCCGCCCCGCCAAGCGCAGCACTCTGGGGCTGCCGCCGCCGATCATGAGGGGCGGCCTGGAGACGGGCTTGGGCACGCCCTCGAAGTCCCGCCAAGACAGGCTGGCGTTGGCGACATTGGCATGGCCCTCCCCGCAAAAGGCCTTGACCCCCTCCAACACGTCGGCCAAGCGGTCGATGCGCTCCCTCGGCGGGTCGAACGGCAGGCCGATGGCCGCGTACTCCTCCTGCAGCCAGCCGGCGCCAAGACCAAACTCCAGGCGCCCGCCGGACAGCAGGTCGATGGTCATGGCCGACTTAATCAGCACCAGCGGGTTGTGGTAGTCGATGCAGAACACCCGACAACCGATGCGGATGCGCTCGGTCACCGCCGCCGCATAAGCCATGGCCGGAACGGCGGCGAGGTTCTGCAACGGATGGTTGGTCTTCTGCAGCGCCGGACCTGGGCCGATCAGGTGGTCAGCCAAGTGGAAGGCCGAGTAGCGCAGTTGCTCCGCTTGGCGGACTTGCTTGGCCCAATCCTCCCCGTTTTCCGCGTTGAAGGACTGCACGGCGAAGCGGAACGGCTTGCTCGACACGGCTTAGCCACCTCCCGTCATGGTTGCCGACCGGCGGACGCGGCCCACTCCCAACACGCCTTCAGCACCCGCGGACTAGGCCGTATCCGCCGCTAGCGCCCGGTCCGCGCAGTAGCGGATGCCGCGGCGCAGCAGCTCGTAATATTCCGGCCGCCGCCAACTGCCGCGCTCGATCTCCGGGTAGTAATCGACGATGGGCTGCATGTCGTAATGGCCCCGGCAGTGCCCCAGGTTCAGGTACAGCACCTCGCCCTCCCCCAGTTTGTTGATGTAATAGACCGGCCTGGGATCGTCCTCGGGCCATTGGTCATGCACCCAGCCCTGCAACTGGCCGTGGAAGCGGGTTTCCAGCAGGCGGTGCAGATCCCCGTGGATGCGGCAGAGGTAAAGCTCATCGTCGGTCTCGAACTCAGCGACGCCCTTGACGAGCTCATGCTCCGGGTCCGACAGCCTAACCTTGAACGGCTGAATGGGCGGATGGGCCAGGAACTGGGTACCCAAGGTCTGCATCAGCACCGGCGCGGTTTCCGGCGCGTCCACCCGCCCGTCCTCCAAAAACCGGAGAATGGAATTGGTGCCGTGCAGGGCAAACCAGCGCTTGCCGGAGGCGATGTAGTCCCGCAGTGCGATTTGCTCGTCCTCCTCGGGCACCAGATCGCAGGTGTAGGTGATGAGGAAGTCCGCAGCGCGAATGCCCTCCAAATCGTGGTAGTCCGGCGCCACGCGCACCCGGATGCGCTCATCCTCAGCGAGCAGCTTCAGCAGCTCCAGGCGGGCGAAGTCGATGTCGTGGTACTTGCCCGCCGCCACCATGTGGACGTTGACGGTGCGATGCTCGGCCATGGCTAAAACTGAATGCGCTTGGTGAAGCCGCCGTCAATGACGATGTTGGTGCCCGTGGTGAAGGCCCCCAAGGGGCTGGCCAGCAGCGCTGCCTGAGCGGCCACCTCCTCGGCCTTGCCCATGCGCCCGACGGGGATTTCCTTCACGGTGGCGTCGTAAAACGCCGTCATGTGTTGCTTGATGTTGTCCCAAGCACCGCCCTCAATGAAGATCGGCCCTGGCGAGATGGCGTTGACGCGAACGCCCTTGCCGCCGAGGGCTTGGGAAAGGGCGCCGGAGTAGTTCAGCAGCGCCGCCTTCATGGCGTTGTAGGCGGTGGCGCCGATGAACCGCTCCAAGGCCGCCGTGGTGGAGATGATCAGCACGCTGGCGTTGTCGGAGTTCTCCAAGTGGGGGGTGGCCGCCTCCACCATGCGCACCGTGCCCATGATGTCGACGTCGAACTTGGCCCGCCAGCTGGCGTCCCCTTGGGCGTTGGGGCCGGAGACGTTGGCGACGATGCTGTCGATGCCGCCCAAGGCCTCGGCGGAGGCCGCCACCCAAGCCTTGAGGGCGTCCCCGTCCGCCACGTCAACCGCTTGGCCGAAGGCGGTCACGCCCTTGGCGGCAAGGGCGGCCACGGCTTCGTTGACCTGCCCTTCGTTGCGGGCGCAGATGGCGACGTTGCAGCCCTCATCCGCCAAGCGATCGGCGATGGCCCGGCCGATGCCCTTGGTGCCCCCGGTGATCAAGGCCTTGCAGCCCTTGAGTTGTAGATCCATTGTTCTGCTCCTTAGGTGTTTTCCTGCTGCGGGCGCCGTGCCCGGAACCCGCGCCTTCCTCCGTTCAACGAACGCTTCGTTCAGTTCAACGGCCCAAACCGCGGCCGCTGCCTCGGTTGCAGGCCCGATACGTCCACATGCACCTTGCCCCGCTCCACCTCCACCGGAAAGGTGGCCACCGGCAAGCTGGCCGGCGGCCCCAAGCAGGCACCGGTGCGCACGTCGAAGCGCCCACCGTGCAGCGGGCAGCGCAGCATATGCCCTTTCAAGGTGCCACCGTCCAAGGCTTGGTGGGCGTGGCTGCACTGGTTGTGCAGGGCATAGTAAGCGCCATCCACTTGGCACACCAGCACCCTGACGCCATCCACTTCGCAGGCGGCCATTGCGCCTTCGCCGACGGTGGCGATGGGAACGGCGGGCTTCACCGACCTACATCCACTTGATGGGGTTGCGCTGCAGATAGTCGTCAATGGTCTTGTGAAAATGGCGGATGCGCAGCTCCTGGTTGGATATCCACAGCCCCCGGTAGCCAGTGGAGTTCATCCCGGCCTGCACCATCGCCAAGTTGGAGGCGTCCTGGTCCAGCACCTCGCCAATGGATTCCTCCCCATGCTTGAACTGCCGATGCTGCGGCCTTGGCGGCGGCTCCTGGCTGGCCGGAAACAGGGAGTAGTTCTGCAGGTCGTAGTACATTTTGTTTGGATCCGTCTCATGGGGCCGCTGCCGGAAGAGCATGACGCTGTTGCAGTGTATGTTCAGGGTGATGTTGGGGAAGATCAGGTAGTGGTAGTCGTCCGACAGCTGATCGTCGTTGAGATCATCAAGGTCGAAGCCCATGCCGCTGGCGATCTTGCGCCAGTTCAGCTGCACCGCCCGGCGCACGCCGAGGCCATCCCCCTTGTAGCTGTCCGGGTCGAGCAGGTTGAGGCGCATGTAGTCCTTCAACCCCTCGGTGATGATGGTGCCGTCCTGGATGTGCGTGCTGACGCAGCCGAAAGGGATGAGGTAGCGATTGTGCCGTTCGTAGCAGTCGATCTGCACGTCCATGTCCTCGAGCATGGTGGTCAGCTGCGGATGGGTGCCGAAGACATGGTAGGTCTCGTTGAAGGCATCTACCGAGGTCTTCCAGTTGCAGTTCCACTCCACGGTGATGTCGTTCACCAAGGTCATGCGGTCGAAATGGTAGGGGTCCAGATGCTGCGGGATGATGCCGAGATAGTCACGCAGCGGCTCAGCGTTCGGGTTCAAGCTGAACCAAACCCAGCCGCCCCAGCTGTCGCAGGGCAGGCGCACGATGGACAGCTTGTCGCAGGGCGCCCCTTGCGGAAAGGTCTCCGCGTCAGGGACATGGATCAGCTGCCCGCGCAGGTTGTACTCCCACAGATGGTAGGAGCAGCGGAAGGTCTCGGTGTTGCCGGCGGCGCCGTAGGCCACCTGGTTGCCCCGGTGCGAACAGACGTTGTAGAAGGCGTTGTACTGGTGGTTCTCGTCCTTGGTGATGACGATGCACTCCTTGCCAACCTTGGTGGTGATGTAGTCGCCCGGGTTTCTGAGATCCCCCTCCCAGGCGCCCAACAGCCATGTCTTGGTCCACAGCCTGTCCCATTCCTGGCGCATGAACTCCACGGAGGTGTAGCGCTCCTTGGGAATGAAGCCGTGGCCAAGATCCGGATCCGGTTCCTTCTGCGCCGGCGTCTTGGACGTCTGCGGATCGGCGAAGCGCTCAATTTTTCGGTAAACCGTCATGCTCTAGCCTCCCAACGAAATCCCAAGGGGTGAAGTGCGCCAGCATAGAAACCTGAAAACGGTCAGTCAAGACGGTTTTCACAGAAATGCGGGAGCGGTTCGGTGAAGTTTTCCCGCTGGCATTCCGCCGCATTCCATGCCGGGAAGACGGCTGCCGCCCTTGGCCTTTCCAGCGATAAACGTAAAATAGCGCCTTCTTTGCCGAGGGACAGTTCCACTCGCCATGATGATCAATGAGGCGGCTCAAGCCGACGGGCAAGTGGATGCACGATCCAAGGCGGCACCGAACCAGCCACCGGGCCGCTCGGGCTGCCGGGCCGGTCCAAGCCGACTGCCGGATGGCGTCCGGGAGCGGGTCAACGCCGTTGCGGATTGGCTGTGTGGACGCATCATCGGCCAAGATGCGCTGATTCGCCGCCTGCTCATGGCCATGCTGTGCGGCGGCCATCTGTTGGTGGAGGGCGCCCCGGGGCTGGCCAAGACCCGGGCCATCAAGGAGTTGGCCAGCGCCGTGGAAGGGGACTTCCACCGCATTCAGTTCACCCCGGACCTGCTGCCCAGCGACGTGACCGGCACCGAGGTGTACCGCCCGGAGGACGGCTCCTTCAGCTTTCAGCGCGGGCCGGTGTTCCACAACCTGCTGCTGGCCGATGAAATCAACCGCGCTCCGGCCAAGGTGCAGTCCGCCCTGCTGGAGGCCATGGGCGAGCATCAGGTGAGCGTCGGCCGGGAGACCTTTCCCCTGCCCGACCTGTTCCTGGTTATGGCCACGCAAAACCCCATCGAGCAGGAGGGCACCTATCCTCTGCCGGAGGCGCAGCTGGACCGCTTCCTGATGCATGTCAACGTAGGCTACCCTGACGAAGACGCGGAGTTGGCCATACTGCACCTGGTCAGGGGCGAATCCGGCAGCGCCAAGGCCGCCAAGCCGCCGAACCGTCTGGACGAAGCCGCCATCTTCAGCGCCCGGGACGCCATCCTGTCCCTGCACATGGCGGAGCCGGTGGAACGCTACATCATCGCCTTGGTGATGGGTTCCCGGCATCCGCAAGGGGAATTGGCGCAGTGGATCGAGTACGGCGCCAGCCCCAGAGGCAGCATCGCCCTGGATCAGTGCAGCCGCGCCCTGGCCTGGCTGGAAGGACGAGACTTCGTCACCCCGGACGATGTGCAGGAGGTCGCCCACGACGTGCTTCGCCACCGGCTCATTCTGTCTTTCGAGGCAGAGGCAGCGGGGGTCACCGCCCAAGACGCCGTGGACGCCCTCATCGCGCAAGTCGCCGTGCCCTGACCGCCCATCGGCAATGGCTGGCGAACGGAAAACCGTCTCGCAAGGACAGGCGCAAACGCCGAACGCGCCCCTGCTGAGCGGCCCCTATGTCGATCTCGGCGACTTGCTCGCCCTGCGGGTGCGCCGCCTGCCGCCGCGCCGGCGCACCCTGTTGCGCCGCGGCCAGCCCGCCGGCGTGCGCACCTCCAAACTGCGCGGGCGCGGCATCGACTTCTCCGAGGTGCGCCTCTATCAGCCCGGCGACGACGTGCGCCGCATCGAATGGCGCGTCACCGCCCGCAAGAACAAGCCGCACACCAAGGTGTTTCAGGAAGAGCGGGAGCGCCCGGTGCTGATCGTGGTGGATCAAAGCCAAAGCCTGTTCTTCGGCAGCCGCCGGCGGCTGAAGTCCGTGGCCGCCGCGGAGTGCGCCGCCATCGCCGCTTGGCGGGCCTTGGCCAACGATGACCGGGTGGGCGGGGTCATCATCGGCAACGACCGCAGTTGGGTCCACAAGCCGTTGCGCAGCGTCAAGGCGGTGGCCCGTCTGCTGGCGGACTTAGCCGCCGCCAACCAAGCGCTCAACCGCCACAGCCGCCTGCGCAATCGGGCTGTCTATGCGGAAGGTTTGGCGGATGTGCGCCGTCTTGCGCAGAGCGGATTTCAGATCGTCCTGATCTCGGACTTCCTGACCGCCGCAGACGCTTGGCGGGATCTGCTGCGGGGGCTAGCCCGGCACAATGACCTGTCGGTCATGCACGTCGCCGACCCCTTGGAGCACAGCCTGCCGAGGGACGACCGCTACGCCATCACCGATGGCCAAGCGCACCGTCAGTTCCACAGCGGCAACGCCAGCCTGCGCCGCGCTTACGCAGAGCGCTTTGCCGAGCGGCAGCGGACGTTGCGCCGCCTGTGCGTCGCCGAGACGGTGCATTACCTTCCCATCCCAACCGACGGCGACGCCGGGCATGGGCACCCTGGCCCTGCGCCCAAGGCGAAGCACCCGCGTTAGATGCAACCGGACCTGCTGCAGCAATTGCGCGACATCCATGCGCCCGCCATGCCGGGTTGGTGGCCGCCGGCTCCGGGCTGGTGGATGCTAACGGCGGCGGCCCTCATTGCGCTGGCGTGGTGCGGGCTGTTGCTGTGGCGGCGCTGGCGGCGTTTCCGCCCGGCGCGCATGGCCCGCAACCTGCACCGGGATCTCTCCCGGCAACTGCAGGCGCAGGCGATTTCCAGCGACGCCTGGCTGCATCAAGCCAATCAGCTGCTGAAGCGCTTGGCCGTGCATGGCTTCGGCCATCCTGAAGTGATTCCGATCTGGGATGTCGAGTGGCTGCGTTATCTGGACGCACGCTACGGGGCGCCGGCCTTCTCCCGCGGCGTCGGCCGCTGCTTCGGGGCCGCCCGCTTTCGTCCCCGCGCCGAGGCGGACATCCAAGCCGCCCAAGCGCTGCTGACGCGCTACCTGAACCGCGAATGCGGAAGGTTCTGGCGCTTGCGGGAGGGCGGACCCGCCGCCCGCAGGCAAAGCGCAAAGCCGGGGCAAGGCCATGATTGAATGGGTTTGGCCGCAGCTGCTGGCCCTGGCGCCGGCGCCCCTCTTGGTGCGCTGGCTGGCGCCGGCGCTTAGCCACTCCCAAGCGGCGCTCTGGGTGCCGGACCTGGCCGCCTTCAGCCTTAAGGGACAGGAGGGCTTAAGCAGGGGGCGACGCCGCCCCCGTTGGCTTCTCTTCATCCTGTGGCTGGCTTGGCTGGGCTTGGTAGCCGCCGCCGCTCGGCCGCAGTGGACCGGCGAGCCGGTCAGCCTGCCCAGCACCGGCCGGGATCTCATGCTGGCGGTGGACATCTCCGGCAGCATGGGCACCGAAGACATGCAGTTGCAAGACCAGTTCGTGGATAGGCTGGCGGTGGTCAAGCAGGTGGTGACGGACTTCATCGGCCAACGCCAAGGGGACCGGGTGGGCTTGATCCTGTTCGGTGCCAACGCCTATTTGCAGGCACCCCTGACGTTCGATCTGGCCACCGTCAATCAGCTGCTGCAGGAAGCGCCGGTGGGCATCGCCGGCGGCAAGACCGCCATCGGCGACGCCATCGGCCTAGCGGTGAAACGGCTGCGCGAGCACACCGCGGGGGAACGGGTGCTGATTCTACTCACCGACGGCGCCAACAACGCCGGCGAGGTGCCGCCCATCAAGGCAGCGGAACTGGCCGGGGCCGACCAAGTGCGCATCCACACCATCGGCGTGGGGGCGGATGAAATGCGCCTGCCGGGCATCTTTGGCGCCCTCGGCTCGCGCTTGGTGAACCCGTCCGCGGAACTGGACGAGGAAACCCTGACGGCCATAGCCGCCGCCACCGGCGGACGCTACTTCCGCGCCCGCAATACCCAGCAGTTGCTGGAAATCTACGACATCATCGACGCCTTGGAGCCCATCGAGCAGGACCCGGAGACCTACCGCCCGGTGGCCGCGCTGCACCACTGGCCGCTAGCCGGCGCTTGGCTGCTGATCTGCTTGCTGGTTTTCCTCCGTTGGCGGGGGCTGGGCGATGCTTGAGGCTTGGCAACCATTCCACTTTCTGCGGCCTTGGTGGCTGGTCGGCGCCCTGCCGGCCTTGGCGCTGGTTTATTTGTGGGCGCACAGCCGTTGGCGCGGCTCACCCTGGCGGGACGCCTTGGACCCGGAATTGCTGGCGGTGCTGCTGGAAGGCGGGCGCGAGGCCGGACGGCGCTGGACCCCTTGGCTGCTGGCCTTGGCCATGCTGCTGGGCGTCGTCGGCCTCGCTGGTCCCGCCTGGACCCGCCTGCCGCAGCCAGTGGAGCAAAGAAGCGATGGGCTGGTCATCCTGTTCGACCTGTCGCTGTCCATGTACGCCCAAGATCTGTCTCCTTCCCGGCTGGTCCGGGCCAGCCACAAGATCCGCGACGTTCTGCGCCGCCGGCAGGAAGGCTTCACGGCGCTGGTGGCCTATGCCGGAGACAGCCACATCGTCGCGCCGCTGACGGATGACACCAACACCATCGAAAACCTGCTGACCGCCCTCAACCCGGCGATGATGCCGGTGCTGGGCAGCAACCCCGGCAGCGCCTTGGAACTCGCCTTCCAGTTGTTCGCCAACGCCGGCCTGGAGCAGGGCCGCCTGCTGATGGTGACCGATGCCATAGACGCGGTGCGTGATCTGGCCGACCGCTGCCAGCGCTCCTATCCCCTGTCCATCCTCGGCGTCGGCACCGAAAGCCACGCCTCCATCCCCTTGGACGCCGCCGGCCAACCGGGCCGTCATCTCACCAATCAGCGAGGCGAACTGGTGCGGGTCCGCTTGGATGCCGACCGGCTCGCCACCGTCGCCCAGCTGTGTCGAGGCCGCTACCGCAGCATTGAGGTGGGCGACGGGGACATCGACCACTTGCTGCAAACGCCTCTGCCGAAGGAGGACGAGACCATTGAAGTGGAACGGGAGTTCGACGCCTGGGCCGACGCCGGCCATTGGGCTGCCCTGGCCCTGCTGCCCCTGCTGCTGGCCGGCTTTCGCCGCGGCCTGTTGGCCTGCCTGCCGCTTTGCTTGGCAGCCGGGTTGCTGACGGGCTTGACGCCACCTCCCGCCCATGCTGGGCTATGGGAAGACCTCTGGTTACGGCCGGACCAGCAAGGCTATGCGGCGCTACAGCAAGGACGCCCAGACGAGGCCGCGACGCTGTTCGAGGACCCGGACTGGCGCAGCACCGCCAAATATCGCGGGCAGGACTACGAAGGCGCCGCCGCCGACTGGCGGCAGCGCACGGCAGGACCCGCCCAGCTTTACAACTTAGGCAACGCCTTGGCCCAACTGGGCGACTACGAAGGCGCCATCGCCGCCTACGACAAGGCGCTGGCGGCAGTGCCGGAACATGAGGACGCCGCTTTCAACAGGGCGTTGGTGGAGCAGCTTCTGCAGCAACAGCAAACCCAGCAGCAGAGCGGTGAGGAAAGTTCGGGCGAGCAAGGAGAGCAAGGAGACGGTGCCGCCGGCCAAGCGCCGCAGCCCGGCGACCAAGGCCAGGACGGCGCGGCCCAGGCGGAGGAACAGCAGCCGGAGGCGCAGGCGGCAGCGGAAGCCCAACCGGAGCACGGCCAGGAGGCTGGCGATTTGGCCCAATCCGAGGCGGAGCAGGACGAAGGCGGCCGGGACGAGCAGGCCCAAGCCCTGGAGCAATGGTTACGGCGGGTGCCGGACGACCCCGGAGGCTTGCTGCGCCGCAAATTCCAATACGAGACCAATCAACGCCTGCGCAATGGCGACTACCGAAACCGGCAACAAGAGAAGATCTGGTGAGGCGCAGTGCTCACCCGAGTCTCTGATGTTAATAAATTATCTTTCAATATGTTAGGAAGAAATTCTAGAATTGGATTTCGTTTTTGCGGCGCCATCGCCCTGCTGATCGCCAGCGCCGCCAACGGGGCAATCCAGGCCACCATCAGCCCTCCGGTCATCGACGAAATGGACACTGCCCAACTGGTTCTGCGGGTGGAGGGCAGCGGCAATGCCGAGGAACTGGATGTCGGCCCTTTGCAGGGCGCCTTTGAGGTGGTGGACAGCAGCACCGCCAGCCAGATCAACATCATCAACGGGCAGATGCGGAGCTGGGTGGAATACCGTTTGCAGCTGCGGCCCAAACGAACGGGCGCCTTGGAAGTTCCGGCGCTAACCATTGATGGCCAAAGCAGCCCAACCCTGCGCCTGCAGGTCAACCCTCTGGGCGCGGATGTTCGCGACGCCATCGATCGCATGATCTTCTTCGCGGTGGAGGTGGCGCCCAACCCAGTGCATGTGCAGGGGCAAGCGCTGTTGACGCGACGCCTGTTCTACGCCTCCGGCGTGCAGGTTTATAACGACCTGCCCGCTACGCCGTCGGTGGCGAACGCCTTGGTGGTGCCCCTGGACGACAACAACATCGGCAATGTCGTGCGCGACGGCGCCACCTACGGCGTTCTGGAGCAGCGCTACGCCCTGTTCCCGGAACAGAGCGGCGTCTTGCGCATCCCGGAAGTCTCCGTGACGAGCGCTGTGCGCCTGCCGGGCGGAGGCGGTCGCCGCTCCGGCATCCGCGCAAGCGCCGAGGCAGTCGAGGTGCAGGTCCTGCCCATCCCAGCGGAATATCCCGCCGACCAACCCTGGCTGCCGGCGGCGGCCGTCGCCATCAACGAAGCCTGGGCCCCGGCGGACCCCGCCTTCAAAGTGGGCGAACCCTTGCTGCGAACCATCACCCTAACCGCTGTCGGCAACGTGGCGGCGTCCATTCCGCCTTTGAACCTGGATTTGCCGAGGGCCTTCTTCAAGCAATACCCGGAGCCGGAGCGCTTGGAGGACAGCCAAGGCACGGGCGGCGTCCAAGGCGTGCGTCAAGAGGCCCATTCCATCATTCCCGTCAAACCCGGCGAGGCCCTTTTGCCCGGCCTGTCCCTGACTTGGTGGGATGCCGTCAACGGACGGGTGCGGGAGGCTGCCTTGCCGGAACGACGGGTGCGCATCCTCGGCGAAGTCCTTGCCCCAGAACCGCCGCCAGCCGCCGCAAACGAAGCGCCGCCTGACGCCAACCCCGACCAAGGCGCCGGAGCGCCGCCCAACGCCAAGCAACCCCTCCCCCGCTGGCTGCTGGCTTTGGCCGCTATGGGCTTCGTCGGTTGGGCAACCACCTGGTTGGTCTTGCGCAGGCGCACCGCCGGCCCGCGCCAACGCCCTGCCGATGCCACCGAGCAAGCCAAGATCCGCCAAGCCCGCAGGACCCTCGCCAAGGCTTGCCAAGGACAGGACTGCGAAGCCATGCGCAACGCTTGGCTGACGTATCTGGGTGCCGTTTGGCGCACCTCCCCGCCCGACACCTTGGTGCGCATTAAAGGCGCACCCGAAGCCAAGGAATTGCTCGACCGCCTAAACGCGACCCTTTACGCGGACGTCTCCACCAGCGCCATCGACGGCCAAACCTTGCTGCGCCTAACCCGCACACTGATTGAGGAAAACGCGGAGGAAGGCTCCGCCATCCTGCCGGAACTGCATGAGTTTCCGC
Organism: uncultured Pseudomonadales bacterium; assembly: GCA_958296025.1. Lineage (GTDB taxonomy): Bacteria > Pseudomonadota > Gammaproteobacteria > Pseudomonadales > Azotimanducaceae > Azophilus. Next base: position 1,667,965 of record OY282430.1, on the reverse strand, counting down.
CCAGCGCTTCGGCAAAGGCTTCGTGAGCGGCGACTCTAACCGTCTAGCGCCTTGGTCACCACCTCGAAGACGTCCTTGGATAGCTGCTCCTTGGCGCGAATGCGCTCCAAGGCGTCACGCATGAGGGTTTGGCGGTTGCGGTCGAACTTGCGCCAGCGGGTCAGGGGCGTCAGCAGACGGGCGGCGACCTGCGGGTTGCGGGCGTCCAGGTCGGCAAGGCGGCTGGCCAGGAAGTCGTAGCCGGCGCCGTCGGCGGCGTGAAAGTTGCGGTTGTTGCGCTGGCTGAAGGCGCCGTAAAGGGCACGCAGCTTGTTGGGGTTGCGGGGGTCGAAGCCGGGATGGGTTTCGAGCTTGCCCAGCGCCTGCGCATCGCTGCGGCGGCTGGCTGCTTGCACTTGCAGCCATTGGTTCACCACTAGGCTTTCGCGGCGCCAGCGCTCGTAGAATGCGTTCAGAACCCGCTGCCGGTCAGGGAAGGCGGCGCTTTCGGTGATCTCGCTTAGGGCGGCTAGGCGGTCGGTGAGGTTGTCGGCGGTCTCCAAGTGGGCCGCCAGGCGGGCGTTCGCCGCATCGGTCTCCGCTCGGGACAGGTAGCTCAGGGACAGATTGCGCAAGCCCCTGCGAGCCATGCCGACGGGACTTGGCGCATAGGGGCCGAGCGCGGCCATCGCCTCATAGAGATCGCGCCAAGCGTCGGCTAGGCCCCGGGCCAGGGTGGCGATCAATCGGTCGCGGGCGCCGATGACGCCTTCCACATCAATGTGCTCGCTTTGCTCGAACACGTAGCTCTCCGACGGCGGCGACAGCATTTCCCGCAACATGGCGCCGGTTTCCGCATCCTCAGCCTTGCGCGCCTCGGCGATCAGGCCGCCAAAGAGGTCCAGCACCAGCTGGCTGACCTCGGCGCCGTCGCGCAATCTGTCCAGCTCCCGCAGCAGCAGGCTTTGCATGGCGTCCCAGCGGGCGAAGCCGTCGCTGTCGTGGCGGGACAGGAAGGCTAGGGCCTCGGCGGAGCGGGGGTAGCGCACCCGCACGGGGGCGGAGAAGCCACGCAGAAAGCTGAGCTTGGGTTCCTGTTGAAGACCGCGCACCTGCAAGCGGGTTTGCGCGTCACGCAGGTGCAGCAGCAGGCTGGTCCCGCGCCGCTCCGTCCGTGCGTCGCTTTCCAGGACTAGGTCGGCGTCCACCAATTCCTGCCCGTCCGCGCCGAGCAGGCCCATCAGCACCGGAATGTGCATCGGCTGCTTGTCCGGCTGCCCTGGCGTCGGCGGGCAGCTTTGCCGGATGTCAATGCGGAACGCGCCGTCCCGCCAAGCCGTCTGCACGGCAAGCGTCGGGGTGCCGGCCTGGGCGTACCACAACCGGAACTGGCGAAGGTCAATCTTGTTGGCCTCCTCCAGCGCTTGCACGAAGTCCTCAATGGTGACGGCCTGCCCGTCATGCCGCTGGAAATACAGGTCGCAGCCCTTGCGGAAGCCTTCCTGGCCGAGCAAACGGCGCATCATGCCCACCACTTCCGCGCCCTTCTCATAGACCGTGGCGGTGTAGAAGTTGGAAATCTCGATGTAGGAATCCGGGCGCACGGAGTGGGCCAAGGGGCCGCTGTCCTCGGCGAACTGCACGGTGCGCAGCAGGGAGACGTCCTCAATGCGCTTCACGGCGCGGGAGTGCATGTCGGAACTGAACTCCGCATCCCGGAACACGGTGAAGCCCTCCTTGAGGCTCAGTTGGAACCAATCCCGGCAGGTCACCCGATTGCCGGACCAATTGTGGAAGTACTCGTGGGCGATGACCCCCTCCACCCGCTGGTAAGCGGCATCGACCGCGGTGTCCGGGGAGGCCAGCACACAGCTGGTGTTGAAGACGTTGAGGCCCTTGTTCTCCATGGCCCCCATGTTGAAGTCCTCCACCGCCACGATCATGTAGATGTCCAGGTCGTACTCCCGGCCAAACGCGTCCTCGTCCCAGCGCATCGCCCGCTTCAGGGCGCCCATGGCGTATTCGCACTGGCCGATGTTGTGGGGTTCCGAGTAAATCTGCAGCTGCACCCGCCGGCCGCTCATGGTGGTGAAGTGGTCGGCCATGCAGGCCAAATCCCCGGCCACCAAGGCGAACAGGTAGGAGGGCTTGGGAAAGGGGTCCTCCCAGGTGACGGTGCGCCGTCCGCCGGCTGTTCGGTCCGCGATCAGGTTGCCGTTGGCCAGCATGACCGGATGGCCCTCGGCGCTCGCGCTGATGGAAGTGGTGAACCTGGACAACACGTCGGGCCGGTCCTGATAGTAGGTGATCTTGCGGAAGCCCTGCGCTTCGCATTGGGTGCAATACATGCCGCTGGACTTGTACAGGCCCTCCAAGGCGGTGTTCTCCTCCGGCTTGATGCGGGTAACGATCTCAAGCTCAAAGGCATTCGGCAGCCCATGCACCTGCAGCGCCTCGGCGTCGGTTTGGTATTGATTGCCGCTTAAGAGGCGGCCGTCCAAATGGATGGAGATCAGTTCCAAATCCCGCCCATCCAAGACCAAGGGAGCGTCCGCCTGCGCATCCGTCTGGCGGCGGATGCGCAGGCGCGAGCGGACGGTGGTTTGGCCGTCCCGCAAGTCGAATTCCAGCGCCGTGCTCTGTGTTCGATAGGCCGGCGGGCGGTAATCCTTGAGGTAAATGGGATGGGCTGCGGCGTCCTTTGCCAACGGCTTGCTCCTGCGGGCGGTGCGCCCCTGGCTGGTGATAGAATTTCGGTCCTGCGCCAGAGTCAAGGCCTCATTGTATCCATGCACGCCGTCGATAATGAAGTGCTGAACCAAGTCACCGCCTGGCTGGAGGCGGGGGAACCCTGCTGGCTGGCCACCGTGGCCAAGACTTGGGGCTCCTCCCCCCGGCCGGTAGGCTCGCTGCTGGCCTGCAACCGGCGCGGCAGCATCAGCGGCTCCCTGTCCGGCGGCTGCGTGGAGGACGATCTGTTGGAAAAGCTCACGAAGGGGCAGCTGGCCGCCGAGCGGGCGCAGTTTTTCCAATACGGAGTCACCGCCGAGGAATCCGAGAAGTTCGGCCTGCCCTGCGGCGGCCATCTGTCCATCGTCGTGGAGCCCTTGCAGGCCGCCGAGCCTTGGCGGGGGCACTTCCGGCACCTGCGGGGGCGCCTGGCGCAACGGCGGGCGGTGCGGCGGCGGGTGGACCTGCAAAGCGGCGCCTTCAGCCATCGGGATGTCGAAGCCTTCGAGCCGTTGCGCTGGGATGAAGCGGCGCAAGTTTTGGAGCACACCTACGGCCCGCGCCGCCACCTGTTCATCATCGGCGCCGGCATGGTCTCCAAATACCTGGCGGACTTGGCGCAGAAGCTGGACTACGAAGTGACGGTTTGCGACCCGCGCCAAAACCTCCTGCAGGATTTCAACGTGCCCGGCGCTCAGCTGGTCAACGACATGCCGGATGACGCCCTGCGCACCTGCGCCAACGATCCTTCCTCCGCCATCGTCGCCCTGACCCACGATCCGCGCATTGACGACATGGGGCTGATGGAGGCGCTTAAGACCGACGCCTTCTACGTCGGCGCCCTAGGCTCCAAGCGCACCTCCGCCAAGCGCCGGGAGCGCCTGCGCGCGCTGGACTTGAGCGAGGCCGAAATCAACCGCCTGCACGCCCCCATCGGCCTGCCCATCGGCAGCAAAACGCCACCGGAAATCGCCGTCGCCGTCATGGCCGAGGTCATCGCCGTGCAGGCGGGGCGCAGCGCCGAACCCCGGCAGACCGGCCAACCCGCCGGCCCAGCAAGCCGCTCGGCTTGATCCCATCGCCGCCCTGAGGCGGAATAGCCGCAATCAAGCAACATGAACTGCAAGGCGCTTTGAAAGACCTTCCGGCGCAAGGCGCCATCATTCTGGCGGGCGGATGCGGCAAGCGTTTCGGCAGCGACAAGCGGCGTTGGCGGCTGGCGGACGGGCGCACCGTCCTGGAAACCACCTTGGCCCGCTACCGCGGCCTCTTCGAACCTCTGGTCGTCGTGCTGCGCCCGGAGGATCAGGACTGGTCGGAGGGGCTGGCCGGCTGCCAAAGGGTTTTCGCCGCCGAGGCCGCAAAGGGCATGGGCCATTCGCTAGCCGCCGGCATGGTCGCCATCGACCATGCCCAAGCCGTGTTCATCGGCTTGGGCGACATGCCTTGGGTCAAGCGAAGGACTTTGCAAGCCCTGCGCCAAGCCCTGTGCGGCCCAAACGTGATCATGCGTCCCACCTACAGGGCGGCGCCCGGCCATCCGGTGGGGTTCGGGCGGAACTATTTCGCACAATTGCGCGGCTTGACCGGCGACGTCGGCGCCAAGGCGCTGCTCAGCCGCCACGGGGCTCAGGCACAGTCCGTGCCGGTCGATGACCCCGGCGTGATTCAAGACATAGACCGCCCGCAAGACATTGACACCCACTTGGCTGGGCGCTGAGGGCGACGCTGCCCTGCACGGCGTCGTGCCCACATACCCAAAAGGAAGGACGGCTAGGCGGTTCGTCAAAACCGCTCGACCAAGCCCCTCGATTCATTCCTGTCCACCCAAGCGGGTGGCCCAATCGAGCTTGCTGCGGCAGGACTCGTAGAAGCTGTGGCCAAAGGTGTAAACCAAGCGCAAGGGCGCCTCGTATTTCTCAATGCGGATCCGGTCGCCGCTTTCAAGCTCGAAGTTGACTTGGGAGTCGCAACTGACCTGGGCTTGGTCCACCGGCCCCAAGGTCACGCAAATGCTGGAGTCGCCCCGCACCACCAAGGGCCTTGAAGTCAGCGTGTGCGGATACATCGGCACGATGACGATGGCGTCCAGGGAGGGATGCATGATGGGCCCTCCGGCCGACAGCGCATAGGCGGTGGAGCCGGTCGGCGAAGCCACGATCAGGCCATCGGAGCGTTGGTCGTAAACGAAGTCGCCATCGACCGCTAGGGAAAACTCCATCATCCGCGCCATGCTGCCGGGATTGACCACCACGTCGTTCAGGGCCGGGGAGCGCATGATCTCTTCGCCACGGCGCCGTACGCTGGCCACCAAAAGAAAGTGGTCCTCAACGCGATGCTCGCCGGCCAAGACGGCGCTGAGCTGCCCATGAATCCGCTTGGGCGCTATATCGGCCAAAAAGCCGAGGCCGCCACGATTGATGCCGAGCACCGGCACCTGGGCGTGAGCCAAGTCACGCCCCACTCCCAACAAGCTGCCGTCGCCGCCGACCACGATGATCAGGTCGCAGCGTTCACCCAGATGCGCGCGCGGCGCGCACTCCAAACCGCTCCATTGCCCATTCAAGGCGACGGTGCGATCCTCCATGAGAATCCCGGCGCCAGATCGCTGCAGGCAGGCGATGACCGCGTCAAGACTGTCAACAACGCCAGGGCTGCCTTGGCGCCCGATTAAGCCAACCGTCTTAAACTGTGAGCTGCCGCCGCTCATGGCCGCACCTTACACGAGGGACCCACAGGGGACAAACTTCCGTCCGAAGCCCTACGCCCATGTCCACCTAAGACAAGGCACTCGGGCCAAACTGCTTTGCTGGAGATGCTCCACCCCCAAAAAACTGCACCGGACTTTCACTCCAAGCACAGTTTACAATCGAGAAACCTTCGCGAGGCCCTTGGGTTATTGGTGGCGGGGGAATGGGCAAATCGAGATGAAGCATGGCTCAAGCCCGACGGTCTGCCAAGGTTCATAAAGGGCAGTTCACAACAATGCAGCCGCGCCATCTGCCGGCCATTGACAAACTGCTGAAGGCACCGGCGCTGGCGCCCCTAGTGGCGCAACAGGGTGCCGGAATGGTCAAGGAGGCGCTGCGCACCTTGCAGGGCCAATTACGCCGTAGCGGGCAGGTGCCCGCTTGGGCCGGACAGGCCGAGGAGTACGCTCTTCGCCTCGGCCGGCTGTTGGCCGGATGCGGCTACCGCCCGGTACACAACATGACCGGAACCATCATCCACACCAACTTGGGCCGTGCCCCCCTAAGCCCCACCCTATGGAAAGCCGCGCAGCCCTTGATCAGCGGATCCATGAATCTGGAGTACGACCTGACGGGAGGGGGACGCGGCGACCGGGACGGCCCCGTGGCGCAACAGTTGGTCCGCTTGACCGGCGCCGAAGACGCCCTGATTGTCAACAACAACGCCGGCGCCCTGCTGCTGGCGCTGAACACCTTGGCCGACGGCCGGACGGTGCCGGTGTCCCGCGGCGAACTGATCGAAATCGGCGGCAGCTTCCGCCTGCCCGACCTGATGCGGCGCTCGGGCTGCCGGCTGCATGAGGTGGGCACCACCAACCGCACCCATCTGAACGACTTCGCCGCGGTCGCCGACGCCGCGCTGCTGCTCAAGGTGCATCCGAGCAACTACGCCGTCACCGGCTTCACCAGCGAGGTCGAAACGGCGGAGTTGGCGCAGCTGGCGCAGCGGCGGGGGCTGCCGTTATGCGTGGACATTGGCAGCGGCGCCCTCTTGGACCTCGCCCGTTTCGGCTTGCCGGAGGAGCCGCTGCCCGGGCGGGTGCTAGCGCAAGGGGCGGACTTGGTCACCTTCAGCGGCGATAAGCTCATGGGCGGTCCGCAAGCGGGATTGATCGTCGGCCGGGCCGACCTGATTGCGCAATTGAAGGCAAACCCGCTGCAGCGGGCTTTGCGCCCGGACAAGATCACTCTGGTTCTGCTCAATGAAGTCCTAAAGCTCTATGAGGAACCAGACCGGCTGGTTAAGGCGCTGCCGGTGCTGCGGCTGTTGATGACGTCCCTGAAGACGCTGGACCGCCGCGCCGCAGCGTTGCGTCAAGCGCTGTGCGTCAAGTTGCAAGGCTGGCGGCTGGACGCCAAGCCCAGCGCCGCACAGGTCGGCAGCGGCGCCCTGCCGGCACAAAGGCTCGAAAGCCGCGCTCTGGTCCTCAGTCACGACGACGCCAAGGCCGCGCCGCATTTGGAGCAACGGCTGCGGCGGCTTGACCAGCCCGTGATTGGCCGCATTCGGCGGGATGCGCTCTGGCTCGACCTGCGCTCGGTGGTTGACTTCGATGGCGCCTTGGCGTCCTGTCAGGAGCTTGCGCCGGAGTGATCGTCACCTTGGCCGGCCATGTGGACCACGGCAAGACCAGTCTCATCAGGGCGCTGACCGATGTGGATACCGACGTGCTGCCGGAGGAGAAGCGTAGAGGGCTGACCATTGATCTGGGCTTCGCCTACATGCGCCGGGATGGCGACGTTCTCGGCTTCGTCGATGTCCCCGGCCATCATCGCTTCATCCACAACATGGTGGCCGGCGTAGCCGCCATGCAGTTCGCCCTTCTGGTGGTTGACGCCGGCGACGGACCCATGCCGCAAACCCGTGAACACTTACAGATACTCTCCCTAAGCGGCCTCCGCCGAGGTCTGGTGGCGTTGACGAAATGCGACCAAGCGGGCCGCAGCCGCGTTGCGGCCGCCGAAGCCGAAGTGCGGGCCGGCATCAAGGGAACCTTTCTCGAAGAGGCGCGCATCCTTCGCACCTCCGCCGTCACTGGCGCCGGCATTGTCGAATTGAGGCAGGCGCTTTGGTCCGCCGCCGACCGTCTTGCGGCAAACGCAGCGCAAGGCCAATTCCGCTTGGCGGTGGACCGGGCCTTCAACATCCAGGGGGCGGGCTTGGTGGTCACCGGAACCGTTCACGCCGGTCGGATGGCCCACCCTGGCGAACTCCACGTTTTCCCCGGTGGGGAGGTGGTTCGGGTGCGCGGCCTTCGGGTGCAGGACGGGCCGGCGAAAAGCGCCATCGCGGGAGACCGCGCCGCAGTCAATCTGGCTGGCGTCGGCCTCGACCGCATGGCTCGGGGGCGCTGGCTGACGCAAAGGCCCATGCCCGAGCGCCACAACTTCGTCATCGACCTGCAAGTGCTCGACGACTTTCCCCGCCCTGTGCGCCACTGGCTGCCGGTGCATGTTTACCACGCCACCTCCCACAGCACCGCCCGCCTCGCCTTGCTGCATTCCACCAAGGCGCTTCCCGGTGAACGCCAAGAGGCGGAAATCATCACCGAGGAACCGCTCTGCGCACGGCATGGCGACCATCTGGTGCTGCGCGACCAAAGCCTTGACCGGACCCTGGGCGGCGGTCGGGTGCTAACCGACATGGCGCCTTCCCCTCTGCGCCGTCGGCACCCCGCTCGTCTGGCCCCGGTGAGCGCCTTCAGGCATCGGCATCATCATGACCTGATCGACGCTCTATTGAACCAAGGCCCGGTCGCCCTGGCGCCGTTGCAAAACACCTTGGGCCTTCTGGACGCTGAATTGACCAGTGCGCTGTCCGCCTTTGAATTGGTGCGTTTGGATGGCGAAGCGGTGCTCAAGAAACACTGGGCGCAATGGCGACATGACGTCTTGGCGTTCATTCGTCGGCATCATGAGGAGAAACCCACCGCACCCGGTGTTTCGCCCAATCTTCCAGCGGACGGCATTCCCACCCGTTTTTATTTGCACATCCTGAACGAGTTGGTCGTCGAGGGGCGTTTGCGGCGGACGGCGGGCGCCTACCACCTACCCTCCCACACCGCTGCAACGCCTAAGGAAGAGCGGGTGCTGTTCGATCAAGTGCGGTCCCGCTTGGACCAGGATCAGGCGCCCAGCCTAGGGGACCTCGCCAAGGCGTTGGGCATGCCCTTGGGCCAGCTGGAAGCCGGCCTCGGCGCACTGGCCCGCCGCGGCCTGCTCGTGCAGGTGTCCGCGAAGCGCTTCTACCTGCCCAAGCGCCTGCAGGCCATCGCCTCTCAAGTGGCGACCTTGGCGGAAGAGGCGCCCCTATCGGTGCGCCGCTTCCGCGACAGCACCGGCATCGGCCGCAACATCGCCATCGAACTGCTGGAGTTTTTGGACCGCAAGGGCTTCACCAAGCGAACCGGTGATGTCCGCACGGTGGTTGGGAAACGCGAGTTGCGCTAAGGTTGAGCTGGCGCGGAAGAGCATCGTCTCCGGTGGGGCGCACGGCCTTCAAAGCCGTTGAGGCGCGACAACGCGCCTGGTGGGTTCGACTCCTACCTCTTCCGCCACAGGCTAGTGATGGGCTTCAGGGTGAACTTGTCGCAGGTCATCGACTCGGTGGGGTAGTCGCCGGCCGCATCGACCCGGTGCCCGTCGCGGCGGTTGGCTATTCCATCGCCCATCTGCTAACTTCAAACCGTGAGCGCACTCAAGACATTGACCTTAGGCGGCCACTTCCCCATGCGCCGGGGCGTTCTCGAAAGACCCACCATCGCTTATGAGACCTTGGGCAAGATGGCGCCCGGAGGGGATAGCACGGTGCTGGTGTTCACCGGACTTTCGCCATCCGCCCACATCGCCTCGTCGCCGGAGGACGCCTCCGCCGGCTGGTGGGAGGACATGGTTGGGCCGGACAAGCCCATCGACACCAACCGGTACTTCGTCGTCTGCCTCAATTCCCTAGGCAGTTGCTTCGGCTCCACGGGTCCGGCCTCCATCAACCCGGCCACCAACAGCCTCTACCGGCTGGACTTCCCGGTGCTCTGCTTAGAGGACATCGCCACCGCCGGCGCCGCCCTGCTGGACCATTTGGGCGTGGGGACAGCGCACAGCGTGGTGGGCGCCTCCATGGGCGGCATGACGGCGCTGGCCTTCGCGCTGCTCTTTCCCGGCCGTTGCCGGGGCCTGCTGTCCATCTCCGCCGCCGCCCGCAGCCTGCCCTTCGCCATCGCCTTGCGCTCCCTGCAGCGGGAGATCATCCGCAAAGACCCGGAATGGCGACAGGGGCAGTACGACTTCGACAAAGGCCCGGTGAGCGGAATGCGGCTGGCGCGCAAGCTTGGCATGATCACCTACCGCTCCGCCGCCGAGTGGGCGCAGCGCTTCGGCCGGGAGCGGGCCACGCAGGAGCCGCAGCAGGGGGACCCGTTTGGCATCGACTTTGAGGTGGAGTCCTACTTGGAGGCCCACGCCAACAAGTTCATCGGCGCCTTTGACGCAAACTGCTACCTGTACCTGTCCCGGGCCATGGATCTGTTCGACGCCACCGACCACGGCGGCAGCTTGGACCGCGCCTTGGCCCAAGTGGAGTTGGAGCGGGCGCTCATCATCGGCGTTGAGTCCGACTTCCTGTTTCCGCCGCATCAGCAGGCCGAACTGGCGGAAGCGTTGCGGCCCCACGTCCGGGACCTGGCGTTCAAACGCCTAGCATCCATTCAAGGACACGACTCGTTCCTCGTCGATATGGACCGCTTTCGCCCAGCGGTTTCCAGGTTCTTTTAATCTCCCGTCGCTTCGTGCAATCATGCGTCATCTTGAATGGAACCGAGCTGCCATTAGCATGGCTTCCTCCCGTGACGCCGCACGATCATCCTTGAAATGACCTCGCTCCCCGAAAACCGTCTCCGCTACCAGGTCACGGAGAGCCTGCCGCCTTGGCTCGCCCTAGGCCTCGGCGCACAGCTCGTCATGCTCACCATCAACCCCTATGTGATTCTGGCGATCGTGATATTTCGCGGTGGCGGCAGCGATGATTTCCTGTCTTGGGGCATCTTCGCCACGGTGCTGTGCTGCGGCATGGCCTCCCTGCTGCAGGCCATGCGCATCGGCCGCATCGGCGGCGGCTACCTAGTGCCGGTCGGCACTTCCGCGATCCTCGTCCCGGTCAGCGTAACGGCGATGGCCAACGGCGGCCCGGCGCTGCTCGCCACGCTCATCGTTGCCTGCTCCCTCGTGCAGATGGCCCTTTCCATAAAACTGTCAACGTTGCGTCGGGTGCTGACGCCGACGGTCACCGGCACCATCATCATGCTGCTGCCGGTGGCCATGATGCCTATTGTGTTTGACCTGCTCCAGGGACCGGTGCCGGAGGAGCCTTTGGCGGCGAAGGCGGTCAGCGCCTTGGTGACCGTCGCCATCGTTGTCGGCATTGGCATGAGGGGCTCGGGCACCCTGCGCGTTTGGGCGCTCGCCCTTGGCTTGGTCGGCGGCGGCTTGGTCTCCGCCCTGTTTGGCATTTATGATTTCGAGCATGTGCTCTCGGCGCCTTGGGTCGGCCTACCGCATGGCCAATGGCCCGGTTTCCATCTTGACTTTGAGCTGGAGTTCTGGTCGCTGCTGCCGGCCTTCCTGCTCATTACCTTGGTCGCCATGCCCAAGTCCATCGGCATCGCCATCGCCACTCAACGGGTGTCTTGGCGCCGACCGCGTGCGGTGGACTTTCGGGCGGTGCAAGGCGCCGCAGCGGCGGAGAGCGCCAGCAACCTTTTCGCCGGCCTAAGCGGCGCAGCGTCCGTTATGCCCTTTCCAGTAGGCCCTTCGGCGATCCAACTGTCCAAGGTGGCTTCGTGCAACGTCGGCATCTACGCCGGCCTCATACTGATCATCTTGGCGTTCGTGCCCAAAACCTTAGCCCTGATCATCGGCCTGCCCAGCTCAGTGGTGGCCGGAGGGTTGTTCGTCATGCTGTCAACGGTGTTCATGACGGGCATGCAGGAGGTTCTGCAGGATGGCGCTAGCCAGCGCAAGACCCTGATCGTCGGCTTCTCCTTTTGGGCTGGCGCCGGCTTTGAGGCGGAATTGATCTTTCCCGAGTTCTTCGCAGAGGTGGCCGGCGGACTGTTCCAGCACGGCATGGTCGCCGGCGGCTTGATAGCGATTCTGCTGACGTTGGCGGACGCGCTGAGCCAGCGCAGCAGCCAGTTCTCCGGCCGGGTCGATGCCGCCGAGTTGCCGAAGCTAAACGAGTTCCTTGGCACCTTCGCCAGCCGTTGCGGCTGGAACGGGGACAAGGCGCAGCGTCTGCAGGCTGTCGCCGAGGAAGTTCTGGCGCTGCTGCAGCCGCAGGCCCGCCAAAGCGGCGATGAACCCTCCCGTCTGCTGCTGACTGTGCGCAAGGATGGCGAGGGTGCGGTGCTGGAGTTCATGGCTGGCAGCGGCGACGAAGATCTAAATTTGGAGGACCGCATCGCCCTGCTCAGCGAACAACCCCCGGAAGGCCAGGAGGATGCGGAGGTGTCCATACGGCTGCTGCGGCACTTGGCGTCATCGGTCCGCCACCAGCAATTTCACAACGCGGAAGTCGTCATCGTCCACGTCGATGCTTAACACCCTCAGCATCCGTAGCGACGCCTTGGCGCTTCATCGTTCCCCAGCCAGCAGAAGCCGTCCGGCGGCGCTGACAGCGCCAATTTCGGCGCATTGCCGATAGCCGGCATTGCTGAGCGCCTTCAGGCAGGCAGCCGCCCGGGACGCCGGAACGCAACCTAACAGCCCTCCAGCGGTCTGCGGGTCCGCCAATAGCCTGACCCGCTCGTCCGCTAGGGCGCAGCCGCGCAGCGCCCAGCCATCGAACGGCCGCTCGTTATCCGCTTGCAGTACGCTAGCCGCACCGCGCTGGAAGGCTTCCAAGGCGCCGTTCAACGCCGGGATCTGGGCCAACCGAAGCGTCGCGCCGCAATCGGCGGCATCCAGCATTTCGGTCAAATGGCCGATTAGGCCGAAGCCGGTAACGTCCGTGGCGGCCCGAACCTCATGCGCCCGCAACACGGCCAGCGCTCGGCAATTGGAGAAATCCATGCAGCGCCAGGCGCTCTGCACCCAAGCGGCGGCAGCTAGACCGCGCATCTGCGCCGCCAGCAGCACACCCACACCCAAGGGCTTGGTCAGAATCAACCGATCCCCCGGCAGCGCACCGCCCTTGGCCAACGCCGGCGCCACCAGGGTGCCGGTGAGGGAAAGCCCCAAAGACAGTTCCGCGCCTTCGGCGGAATGGCCGCCGACCAAGGGAACGCCTAAGTCATTGAGCACGGTCACCGCTCCGGCCAGCATCTGGTAGAGGTCGTCCTCCATCATGGCCTCCGCCATCAGGGGAACCGTAGCCAAGGCCAAGGCGCTGGTGGGCGCAGCACCCATGGCGTAGATGTCGTTCAGGCTATGGTGGGCGGTGATGCGGCCGAAGAGGTAGGGGTCGTCCACCAAGGCGCGGAAGCCGTCGATGCTGAGCACTAAGGGGGCCGGACCGGCGGCCAGCACGGCGGCGTCGTCGCCGATGCCTTGGATCAGGCCGGGGCCGTCCTGCAGCGGCAGCCGGGACAACGCCCGCTGCAGCGGGGCGGCCCCCAGCTTGGCGCCGCAGCCGCCGCAACGCATGGGCTCCAACGGTTCCGTACTTGGACCGAGGGGCGAGGGCTGCGGCAAGGGCGGGGCTTCCATCGACGGCAACCGTTCGTACTTCGCCATGAAGCGCCGGTCGATCCAATTTTTCCAACGCCATGCCCAGCGCCCTTGGACGGCCAACGACCCCCAGGACGCCACGGCGCTTTCGTCTCCAGTGCCGATCAGGCTCAAGAGACGGCGTTGCGGTTTGAAGGTTCGCAACGGATGGCCTTGCGCAGCGCGGCGCAGGTTATCGGCCAGCACCGTCCCGGCCCGCACGGCATAGACGCCGGACTTCGCCAAGGCCCGGTTGGTGAAATGGATGACGTCACCGGCGGCGTAAACCCGTTCGTGGGAGATGGACCTAAGCGTCGGCGCCACCCGAACGAAACCCTTGGTGTCCGTTGCCAAGGCGCTGGCCCGCACCCAATCCGGGGCGATGACGCCGGTAACCCAAAACAGATGGTCGAACGGCAGTTGGCCGCCGTCCGCAAAATGCAGAACGCCTGTTCCTGCAGCCTCTGCCGACGCCGGCGTTGAACCGCGGCGCTGCGCCCCATCTGCGGAGACCACACCCTTGCTCCAGCTGATGTTCGCCTGCGCCAGCTTGCGCAGCAGCAGCCTCTTGGCGGCGGCGCCGTGGCCGGGCAGGAACTCGGCGGCCACCAAGCGGATTTTGACCGCCTCTCCCAGCGCTCGCCGGGCCGCCAAGGCAAGCTCAACGCCGCCAGCGCCGCCCCCTACAAAAACCACTCGGTCCTGAGCGCGAACATTCTTTTTCATGACCTCCCAAGCCGCTAGGAAGCGGCCGATGGGCTTGACCGAAACCCCCACCGTCGCCGGCGCCTCCGGCGCCGCCCCGCAATTGATGGACAGCAGGTCGAAGCGCAGGGGCGGGCGGCGCCGGCAGCGCACCTGGTTGCGGTCCAGATCCAAGGCCGTGGCCTCGTCGGCGATGAGGCGTGCGCCGGCGAACCGGCAAAGCCGGCCCAAGTCGATGTGCAGGTCCCGCCACTCGTGCCAACCGGCGACGTATCCCGGCAACATGCCCGAATAGGGGCTGTCGATCTCCCGCGCCAAAACGGTTAGGCGCACACCGGCCGCTGGCGTCATGGCGAACGCCTTGAGCACCTGCACATGGCTGTGGCCACCGCCGATCAGCAGCAGGTCGCAAAGCGGGGGCGTTTCGGCTTGCATCAACGGTCCCCGCCTGTTTCCTGCCGACCGCTGAACAATCGAGCCGTTGCGCCCAGGGCGCTGCCGTGCCCGGCCTTTGTGTGTATCTGAGGCCATCTCTTGGCTATTTGACCCGATGCAGCGCGGCATTCGGGGGCATAGGCGGCGGCGAGAAGTCCCCTTAAATCGAGGTTCCGTGCGTTCGGGCCGCGCCAAGCCCCAACGGGGCCGGCCAACAACCCCTGCCCGGCGTCGAACGGTGCGCTAATGGAGAAGAAGCTCTCCTTCGGGTCCAAGGTGGCGCCGTAGCGCAGGTCGGCGAACACGGCCTCAAGGCCGTCGGCCCTGTACTGCTGGAATGGATAGGCCCAGCCCATGCTGAACCAGTCGAAGATGCGCCCCTCTCGGGTGCTCCGCAAGACTTGGCCGACGCGCTGGTCGCCGGACGGCGCCCTGCCCCACTCGATGGCGCAGGGCGCCCAAGTGGAGAGATAGCCCACCCGCACGGCGTCCTCGGAACGGATCACGATGCGCCGATAATGCACCTGCAGGATGGTGGGAAAGGCGCGCAGTTCGTAGTCGTCGCCCACCGCAAGCCCGGCGCCTCCTGCTGTTTGGGCACCGCGCAGCGCCGCAAACTGCGCCTCCGCCAGCCGCTCCGCAGTCAGGTTTTGCTGCCAGCCATAGGCCAAGTAACCGAAGCTCAGCGCCAAAGCCGCCAAAGCGGCGACCCTGCGGCGGCGCGGCGTTTCGAGTGCAGCGCCCGTCAACAGCCCGGCGAACAGAATCAAGGAAAACAGCGGATCGACGATCGGCATGGCGTTGACCGCGAAGCGTTGATCCGTCAGCGGCAGCAGCAACTGAGTGCCGTAGGGCGTCAGCCAGTCCAAAAGCGGATGGGAAAGCAAGGCCAAGGTGGCGACGGCCAACCAGCAAAGATGCTGTCGCCGCCAACGCCGGCCGCCGCCAAAGCGCCGCCAAAGCCAATGCCCGGACAGGGGGCCGACGGCGACCAGAACGATCAAGGAATGCGTATAGCCCCGATGATGAATCAGATTGTCAAAGAAATCCCCGCCGATGCTGAACAATATGTCGATGTCCGGCGCCGCACCCAAGACGGCACCGGTGGCCAGCACCCCTTTCGCCATGTCTGCCGGAGCAACGCTGCGGGCCGTGACGGCGCCAAGAGCAGCTTGTGTGAAAGGATCCATTCAACAGGGGCGCCAAGGGCGCACACAGGCTGGCTGAATTCCATCAAGGCGTCGGACGACCATCCCTCAAGCCGGATTTCCGGGATGGCTTTTGCATGGGGGTCAAGCGATAAACTCGGGCGGCAATGCGGGATGCCCGCTCCACATCGCCATCACGAAGCGCATCCCGGACGTCATCAAGCCTATAGGCGTCATCCAGAGACAGGTAGGGTGCCCAATCATCCTTGGCATCCAAGAGCTTGACATCCACCTCAGCAGCCAACGCGCCTTCGCGCACAAGCCTTTTGCTTAGCCTACGACTCACGGTCGCCTCCTTAACCAGCCTTCATGCCACCTATTCGGATCAGGTCGGTACGCCGTGACCATTACAGCCGGCGAAGCCCGTCCGGAAGGAATTCCCCAAACTACATGAATTGGCAAACCCAATCCATCCCGTTGCAAAACCAAGCAACATGGCCCCTTAGGGTAGTCGGGGTAATCCTCCACCACAACAGCCGCATCAATGCCTTGGATTAGTTCGTGCGCCAAAATGTCGTCTTGCGCCAATTCTTCGTAGCCGTGCAGGGAAATCAGCACGTCGCCACTCGCAACTCATTGGTGGATTCGCTTTAGGATAGAGGATAGAGGTGGACCCATCAGCACGCCAACCCCAACTCACCCTGAAACTCGCATCAAGTTTGTGGGACAGCAGTGAGGCAGTTTAGTGATTTCCTCCGCTAGGTGCTCCAGGTTGAAATCGATGCTCTCCTGAATGTCAATGTCGTTCCTGTAGGAGTCTTCGCCAAACTGAGACTTTGTTCGTATCCTTTCGACGTATTGAAGGGCGACCTTGATTCTCCATTGAGTCAGATTCTCCCTGCGGGAAGGTGAAGTCACAGTGGCAGGGCCTCGTTGAAGACTGCATCACGAAGCGGGGGAAGGATCATCTCGTCAGTGGCGACATCCACTTTGCGGCCTGTCAGTTCACGAACAAGGCGCCTGAAACGACAGAGATCGAGAATGTCCGCGTCTTCCGGAAAGTCGCCCAGCAGATCGATGTCGCTGTCCAGCGCCGCGTCGCCACGGGCCATTGATCCAAACACCCGGAGATTAGTGATGCCCATCTCCTTGGCTATGGACAATATGCCGTCTCGATGCCGTTCAATGAACGGGTCCACCGCCTTATATCCTCCACTACGGATTGCAGCCCGAGGCGCAACCTAGCACAGGCTGACAACTAGCGACAAGCTGCCTTGGGCTTGCGCTTCTCGACAAAGGTGCCGAACGCCTCCCGCGCCTTGGCGGCCCCGACCAGCCGCGGCAGCAACCAAGGCAGGCCCATATCTCCGGCGACGGCGATGTTGAGAAAGGCGGTGTTCAGCATGACGCTGCGGGCCGCCACCCGAAGGTCGCAGCCGCAGGACCAGCCGAATCCGGCCCCGGCGCCGTTGATGGCGGCGATGGAGAGCTGCGACACTCCGTGCAGCAGCGCCGGAACTTGAAAGCGCTCGGGGCCGCACCAGTCCCTCCGCGTCCCACTCTCCCGAGGACATCAGGTTCAAGTCCGCCCCTGGGCAAAACGACCGCCCGGCGCCGGTCAGCAGCTGCAGGCGCACGGAAGCGTCGGCGGCAACCTGCGTCAGAGCGGCATGTGTCTCCCGCACCATGCGGTTGGTCATGCCGTTGCGCTGCTCAGGCCGATTGAGGGTCAGCCGGGCAAGCGGGCCTTCGGTGCGCAGGTTGATGGTGGCGTAGTCGGTCATGCGGGGTGTCCTCCTGATGGATGCTAGCCGGGCATTATCCCCATTTGGAGTCTTTTCGGTGCATTCTGATGGCGCTGGACCAAGCAAACTATCCACAGGACACTGAGCGTCCGGGATTTCACTTGCACCTACTGAAGGGCGACCGCCCCGGCCAATGGAGCGTTCGAGTTTCAGGCAATTGCCGTATCTGCCCGCGGTGTCTATCCGTCGCCTGGCCCGCAGGACGTTTCCAATTGCGTCAGCACACGCCTTAGCTTCTTCTGGATAGTCCGCTGGGCTCCGTAGTGGGCGGCCCGGTGGCAGTTTGGACAGAGGGCGACCGTATTGGACGGCACGTCGGCTCCGCCTTTTGCTAATCGCTTAACGTGGTGAACTTCCAAGAACGGACGATTGTCGTGTTTTTTCTTGAAAGGGGCGGGCTTACCACACAACTGGCATGTCCCATTTGCCCGTTGAAGAGCGTAGGCACGGACCTTCGCATTACGGCCGAAAACTTCGGTCTCCTTCTTCGTTCTCAAGGGCCTTTTTGAGCCTTTTGGTGGAACGTCTAGATTATCTACTAACCTGCCTGCTTTGAGTTCAAGTTGATCTCTGTCGAACTCTTGGTCGATAAATGCCTTGACCCTGTTCTTTAATTTTAGGCCGTAGGGTTTCTCGCCGTACCATACAGAGCGACCAGCGCCACCTTCGACTTGCTGTGCCGTCTTCACTGGGAAGTTTCGCTCGCTTGGTTCCAGCAGGTGGCAGTTAGCCTGTGCCGCTTTGAAATGGTAATACCTGCCGTTGGGGTGCTTTCGCAGCTGACCATCGAAGGGATTAAAGTTGTTTTTCTCTTCCTTGACCGGATGGCTTCCGCCGCCGATGGGTTCGTCCGTCGGGTCTCCGGTGTATGTTTTCATCCAAGCGATGTTGCAGAACAGGGTAGGTGCCATGGTTTCCTCGGCTGTCGGTAGATCAATAAGATCTTACGTCAAATCAAAGCGCTACCCCAAGAGCAGCGAGCTGCCCCTCAATCACAGGTGCCCAGCTGCGGTTGGCCTGCGGATTGGCCGGGCTGGGATGCAGTATCTTGCCAACGCGCACGGACTTCGGTAGCGCCGCCTCGGCGCGGTCTCTGGCGAAATTACCGATACCAATGACGAGCGCCGGATCGAGTACTTCGCAGCAAGCGGCGAGCGCGGCATCGCACTCCTCGAACAACGCTGTGCGCTCGGCGGTCGGGAGCCGGTTCGGGGTGTAGTTGCGACCCTCGGCATCAAGGAAGCAGAGCGGGCAATAGTTGAGCACACCGAAGCAGGAGAAGAATGCTTCGGGCGTACGGAAACGCGACTTGGCCCAGCCCCAGAATCGCCGCCCGCTCACTTCTCTACGATGGCAGGCCGCGCCACATACGGGCTTCTTGGAGTGTTCATTGGGTGGTCGGTCAACGTCAATATCGATTGCCATCCAATCGCGCACCAGCGTCACGTCGCCGAACGGCACCCCGCTTTGCGCCATTCCCCAAGGGCCGGGGTTCATTCCGAGGAACAGTGCTTCCGGTTCGGGCCTGCTCAGGTAGCGTTGCAGGTACGTCTCTGCCGGGCGCTGGGCGTACCGCAAGGGGTTGTAAACGTGGGTAACGGGTGGCGCAAAGGCAAGCGAATCCACGGCGTCACATAGTTGGCGCTGAACGGCGATGATTTTTTGACCGTGTCCTGTCATTGCGTTACAACTATTTGGCAGAGGTGGGTAGAGGTGGACCCATTTCCATGCCTCCTGAAGCATGGAACGCACCTTAACCGAGTGTGCATGAAAGTGGGTCCACTTCTGATGGCGCTCATATTGAGGCCACGCTGAGTAGGTGGCGCGGTCCCTTAAGGCGCGTTTTTCGCAGTACCTTTCCGTCCCTGTCCAATAGCGCCAAGGTTGGGGTTTGCAGCACCTGCAGGGCGGCGGCTAATTGCGGAGCGGCCAGGATGCGGCCACTGGCCATGCCGTGGCTGGCGGCCAGCTGCCCCGTTGTTGAAGCCCCATCCTCCACCACGAAAGGAGAAAAGCCCGCCTTGCGCAGCACCTCCTCGTAACTTGGCAGCAGTGACTTGCACACCGGGCAGCCCTCGGCAACGAAGAGCAGCGCCAAGGGTTCTTCGCCCGCCATGCGGCGCAGCGACGCCCTGGCGCCGTTCGCCGTGACGGCTTGGACGGCATCCAAGTCGATCCGCTTCGCTTCCCCGACCTTCCGCAGCAGTCCGCCAACTGGAGCGGTGCGCTCGTGCAGAACGCCGATCTGCCGCGCTAGGGACAGCAGCACGACGCCCAATCCGACAATGACCACCGCCAAGGCGATCTGCGATGCGATTAAGCCGGCCATTCCGCCATGCCTGTTGCTGGGCGGCGGATTGTAACCCGCTCGGGCGGCGTTGCGCCCGCTGTGCTAAGCTGCCCGTACACCAGCAAGACTAAGAAAGGTGCCTGCGCCAAACATGGGGGATGAATAGTGACGGATAGCCTTTATTGCGTTGCCCCCAAAAAAGCCATGAAGCCGCGCAGCAACGGAAAATGGCCGGCGCATCGCCAACGCATTGGCTTGTGGGGAGCACTGGGCCTCGCGCTGCTGTTGCCGAACTCCCCAACGGCGCTCGCCGCTGAGCATGATGTTCCCCTATTCATGCGGGCCTCCCACGACAGGCAGGAAGGGTTCGTCCGCATTATCAACCGCTCCGACGAGGATGGCGCCGTCCGCGTACGCGCCATTGACGACAGCGGCCGGACTTTTGACCCGGTCAGCCTCTCCTTGGGCGCTCGGCAAGCCCTGCATTTCAACTCCGACGACTTAGAGACGGGCAATGCACAAAAAGGAATTACGGGAACCGGCAGCGGCACGGGGAATTGGCGGCTCAAGCTGGAAAGCAGCTTAGACATTGAAGTGCTGGCCTATGTACGCACCACAGACGGCTTCCTGAGCAGCATGCACGACCTTGTGCGCAAGCCCAGCACCAACCATCTCGTGCCAACCTTCAATCCCGGTGACAACCACAACCAAGTCAGCCGGCTGCGGCTGATCAATCCCAGCGCCAATGACGCCGCGGTCACCGTCGTCGGAGTTGACGATCAGGGTTCGAGGACGCCGCCAGTTAGCCTAACCCTCTCGGCTAGGGAGGCCCGGAGCATCACCGCGCAGCAGCTTGAGTCCGGCCACAGCAGCCTCAACGGGCGCTTAGGCGACGGAAACGGCAAGTGGCGGCTGTTCGTCTCGGCGGACGCCCCCATTCAAGTGATGAGCCTGCTGGAAAGCCCCACCGGGCATCTAACCAACCTATCCACATCCACTTCCATGCGGGACTACGCTCCACCACCCGATGACAGTTCACCGCCGGACGGACCAGACGTTGTAGTGGACATTCCTGACCCCATCCTAAAAAGGTCCATTGCGGAGGCCTTGAACAAGGACGCTAACGATGCAATAACCAAAGCCGAAATAGCTTCCTTGAAGGAATTGCATACTGGCGGGGGAATTTCCGATTTGACAGGGCTTCAATTTGCAACGGGGCTTACGGAGCTAGTCTTAATTAACAATCCCATCTCTGACATCTCCGTGCTGTCGAATCTTGTCGGACTTACCAGGTTGGACATCGCTGGCAACAGGTTTAGTGACCTCAGACCACTAGCGGCCTTGACCAGCCTTACCACGCTAGATCTCTCCTCCAACGGAATCAAGGACATCAACCCCCTAACTAGCCTGACCAACCTCAGGAACCTGAGTATTGGCCACAACCACATCAGGGATGTCTCGGCACTGGCAAACTTGGCCAATCTTGAATATCTGTATATTCGAAATAATAACATTGCTGACCTTACCCCTTTGGCGGGCTTGACCAACCTCACCCATCTAGATGTCTTAGCAAACAGCTTCACAGACATTTCAATGCTGAGGGGACTGAGCAACCTCACCAGTCTAAACCTTGAGCAAAACCGGATCATGGACTTCGCTGTGCTGTCGGGCCTAACCAATCTTAGGGAACTCCATCTTGACGCAACTGGCTTCACGGACATTTTGTTACTGCAAAAGCTAATCCATCTGAGAGAATTAAGCCTCACCCAAACCCAACTCACGGACATCTCCATATTATCTAGAATGACACGACTCACCAGATTGTATGTTGGCTACAATAGCATTGCCGATATTTCCCCACTGGCAGACTTGACCGATCTCGAAGTTCTGTGGATCAATCGCAGCCCGATCAGAGACTTTTCACCATTGGCGGGTTTGACAAACCTGACTAGCCTGCACCTTCAGAACACGGGAATCACCGACTTGACAGTGCTGAAGGATTTGACAAAACTTGAATGGCTGGCCCTTGGCTCTGGTGACAAACTTGATTGGCTGACCCTTGGCTTTGACAAAATTGCCGATATTTCCCCACTGGCAGGCCTAGTGAACCTCGAGTATCTCTATATCTTGTACACCGACATAAGTGACATCTCTGCATTGAGGAAAATGACCAAACTCTACACTCTGGACCTTAGAGGCAACAACATTTCAAATATCTCCCCGCTAGCAGGCATGTCTCGCCTCCACACTCTAGATCTTACCGACAACGAAGTTTCAGACATCTCCATATTGGAGAATTTGACCAAGCTTATGTGGATTCGACTAGCCAATAACGAAATAACGAACATCCCAGATTTTCCTCGTGACCCCCACTCGACGTCGGACAGGCAGCTCCTTGAGTTAGATCTGAAAGACAACCCTCTGAGTCAAGAGGCCCAAAACAAGGTTGCTATGTTGCGGGACAGCGGCGTCCTCGTGCATTATAATCCGCCTGTCGCCTCCACCGACCAATTTCCAGATTCCCCTTTGTTCCAAATTTACAACGACAATGTCCTGGTGATGGAGGCAGCAGCGAACCTAACCGTGCACAAGGTTGGTGATGGACTGGCTTTGGACGCCTATGCGCGAGAGTTTTACAAGCACTTTGAGGACGACTTCGACTTTTTATTGTTTCTTTCCAACTTGGACGACCATTCCGAATTCAATGGCGACGTCTATTACGGAGCCTACCTGTCCGTGATGAACGACACCGAGGGCACCGGCCTCGGCATTCACTTCAACAATGAATTCGGATCCGACCGCAAGCTAAGGGGCGCTATACACTTTCCCTACAACCGTGGCCTTGTTGAGGGACCAGGGCTGCACGAACTGATGCATGCTTGGGCCAACTACGCCATACCGTCGGTGGAGGGGGCTCATTGGGGCTTCAGCAGCGCGAACGGGCAACTCGGCGGCTTCGACCTTGCCAAACTGGCGAGCCTAGGCAGCAACCGCTACAGTGCCGGGAATTTTGGCACCGTGGCAAACGGAGGCAACGGCGTTCCCTACAGCCCCATTGAGCTGTACTTCGCCGGCTATGTACCCCCAGAGATTGTTCCAGACCTGTGGGTGGCGGCGGACGGTGCTTGGTCCGAGGAAACGGGGGTCTTCACGGCTAGCGAAGTGCGGGACTACAGCATTGAGGACATCATTGCGCAGCACGGGCAGCGGGTTCCCAACGTATCTGAAGCACAGTGGAACTATCGGGCGGCAGCGATCCTGTTGGTCAGTGATGATCACCCCCCATCCACCGCACAGCTAAGATTGCTGTCCGAACAGGTGGCCGCCTTCGTTTCCCCCCATCGGGACGATAGCAGGCGTTACAATTACTACGAAGCCACCGGGAACCGAGGCACCATCACCATGAACGGCCTGTCGCGCCTCCGCAAGCCCGCCCCGGGGGCTGCGCTTCTACCGGCTTCCTTCGGCAAGGCGCCGCCTCCACGTTTTTGCTGGCCCGACGGTCGAGGTGGCTTTATGCACAAGCCCTTGGAGAAGCGGATCGTTCTGCCGCTCAGCGGCCGTGGCGACCTGCGGCATCAAGCGCAAAGATTAGTCCCCGTCGGTGGTTGAGCTGGGTTTGCGCATCCAGCGGCTTGCCGCGGCGGTTAGTTCGACTGCTTCGCCGGCCTTGGCCCAGCCGTTGAAGCCGGCCTCCAAGTGGGCGACGTTGGGGTAGCCCATGTCCTTCAGCGCCTTAGCGGCCAAGGCGGAGCGGCCGCCGGCGGCGCAGTAGAGAACGACGCGCTTGTCCGGCTGAAAGTAATCCCGGTAGTAGGGGCTTGCCGGGTCCGCCCAGAATTCCAGCAGGCCCCGAGGGGCGTGGCGGGCACCGGGGATGGCACCCAGATCGACGTACTCCTGAATTTCGCGGACATCGACGAGCAGCAGGTCTTCGCGCTCGGCCAGTTCCCGCTTTAGCTGCTCCACCGACAGGTTCTCAAGGCCCTGCTTGACTTGCCCGACGGTTGCAGAAATGGATTGGATGGACATGCCTTCGGTTCCCGCCAATGGGTTGCGATGCGGCCAAGTTTACAGCTTGCGGAACCCGCGCGCCCAACTCTGAGCGGATGCGCCATTCGATGCGCAAGCGGACTGCTGGACCTGCCAATATCGCGGGCCGCTTTGAATCACCGCCGCGGTCGCTCTTTGCCGAGGAATTCGCGCAGCACGACCAACACTTTGGCGAGACCCTTGTTCGACGCCTCCTGCAAGGCCCCGAAGTCAATGCGTTCCGCCGTGGCGCCCCGCCCCGCGGCAGGGTTGACGACGATGCACAGAGGGGCCAAGGGCAGCCCAAGCTCCCGGGCCAAGGCGGCTTCCGGCATGGCGGTCATGCCGACCAGAGTGCAGCCGTCCCGCTCCATGCGGTCGATTTCCGCCGCTGTCTCCAGTCGGGGACCTTGAGTGCAGCCATAAACCCCTCCGGCAGCGACTTGCACCGTCGCCCGTTGCGCCGCCGCGGCCAAGGCGGCGATCAGTTCCGCGTCAAAGGGCGTGGTGAAGTCCACATGGGTGGCGCCGCCATCGTCGAAGGTCTGCGCCCTACCCCAACTGTAGTCGATCAGTTGATCCGGGCCCGCCAAGTCCCCGGGCCGCAACCCGGCAGTGATGGCGCCCACCGTGTAGGTGGCCACCAGCCGTTCGACGCCGAGGGCTTGCAGCCGCCAGAGGTTGGCCCGGTAGTTGATGGCGTGGGGGGCGTGGCGGCGCGGCTGGCCGTGGCGGTGCAGGACCAGCAACTCCGCCCCCGCCAAGATGCCGCGAAAGAAGCCGTCCGCCGCTTGCCCATAAGGCGTGTCCAACCCGTCCGGCAGCCGTTCAAACTGCGGCAGCGCGGCACCCCCCGAACCGAGAATCAGGCCAGTGATCGACATCGGCGGTCTTCCACTTGCCAGAGCGCCGGCAGAACCGACGCCGAGGCCGGCGGGCGCCGATCGCTGGTCCCCGGTGCCCCATGCGTCGCCAGCCTATGGTCAAAAGACATCCGCACAAACCGCTCCCCGGTCAACCGTCATCCTCCCGCTTCGGCGCAACCGGAGTTTTGAGGGATGTATCAAGGGCCGCGCCATCCTCCCACTCTCGCGGCACCGCCCGGATGTCGGGCAGATTGCGCCAGTAGCCCTGGTAGTCCATGCCGCCGCCCACCAGATAGCGGTCCGGGCACTGCACCGCCGCGAAATCCACCTCCACCACCCGATTGCTGGACACGTCCTTTCTGACCAGCACCGTGGACCAAACCCTGGCCGCCCCAGCAGCAGCCGCCCACTCGCACACCGCCGCCAAGGTGTCGCCTCGGTCGAGCACGTCATCGACAATCAGCACTTGGCGGCCGGTAAGGTCTTGCACCGGCGCAGCCACCCAATCCAAGGCCCCGCCGACGCTGCCGCCCCGATAGCGGGCCACATGCACATAGCCCAACTGCAAGGGAAAGCGCAGCCGCCCAAGCAGCCGCCCGCAGTAGATGAGGCCGCCGTGCATCACGCAAAGCACTAGTGGATTGGCGTGCTTGAGCCGCATGCTGATGCGCACTGCGGTCTGGTCCAGGGCCCGCGTCAGGGTTTCGGCATCAACGAGGACCTCTTCAGGCACTCCGGCGCCAATCAAATCCAGGGGTTCGGCGCTCAACATTCAGCCCCCAGCCAAGTGCCGCCCTAGACCCATCCGAGGCCGGCGGTGGTCTGAACGGGTCGCCTGCCAACCCACCACAATGGCGCAGCCCAGCCCACATCGACTCATTTGCCGGCTTCCCCGTCGCCGGAAAAACCGTCCTCTCCCCCTTCCAGCCCCTCCAAGTGCAGGGTCTGGGTCGGGAAGGCGACTTCCGCACCATGCCGGGCGATGACATCGGCCACCTTCAGCAGCACATCCTGCTTGACGGCGTGGTACTCGGCCCAATCCGTGGTGCGGGTGAAGGTGTAGATGAAGAAATCCAAGGAGGCGGGGCCGAAGGTGACGAAATTAACCATCAAGAGGGCATTTGGGTCGATATCCGGATGGCCTTTCAGCATCGCCTCCACATCGGCCACTACGGCCGGCATGGCCGCCAGATCTTCATAGCGCAGGCCGATGGTCTCGTAGATGCGCCAGTTCGACATTCTGGAGGGGTTCTCCACCGTCAGGCTGGCGAAGGTGGCGTTGGGCACATAAAGGGGCCGCTGGTCGAAGGTGCGGATGCGCGTCAGCCGCCAGCCGATCTCCTCCACCGTGCCCTCGATGTCCTTTTCCGGGGAGCGCACCCAGTCGCCCACCGCGAACGGCCGGTCCATGAAAATCATCAGGGCGCCGAAGAAGTTGGCCAGCAGGTCCCGGGCCGCGAAGCCCACCGCGATGCCGCCGATGCCGCCGAAGGCGAGCACCCCGGAAATGGTGAAGCCCAGCGCCTGCATGACCAGCAGGACGCCGGTAATCAGCACGGAAACCCGCAGGAGCTTGGCGATGGCCTTGGCGGTCATCACATCCTGCTGACGCTTCGCCGCAACACCCTGCTGCGGTTGCCCAGCAACGAGACGGTTCCCGTCCACGGCCTCGCCGCCAAGGTGGCGGCTTATGACCTGCTCCTCCACTTCGCCGATGAAGCGGATGGCGAACCAAGCCAGCATCCATATCAGGCCCACGTCCCGCACCCGCCCGGCGTAGGCGAAGACCGTAGCGCCGGTTTCATCGCCGATGATCTCCGCCGCCCAAGTGACGCCCAGCACCCAGACCAACCAGCCAAGCGGCTTTCTGGCTGCGGCGAACAGGGCGTCGTCATAGGGGTTGTGCGTCTTGGCCGACTGACGCGCCAAATTGTCGACAGCACGGCCGACCAGATAGCGCACCAAGGCGGTGGCCAAGACCACGGCGAACACTTCCGCCGCCAAGGTGTGCTTGCTGATTAGGCTTAAGACGTTGTCAATCATTGAGTTGTTCGGTTTTGCCCCTGCCGGCCGGAAAGCGCATTAAGGGGGGAAGTATAAGTTACGGATGCGCCCTAAAGGACCGTTTTGGAAGCGGCGCATCATGCCGGGGAAAGACTGGCGACGGCAAGCCCCCCGCGCCAAAGGCGCTCAACGAAAGTCCGCGCCGGGAGGATGTCGATGCCGTCGTCGGTGCGTCTTGGCCAAGGCTCCAGGCACACCACAATGCGCTGGCCCACCTGCGGATGCTCCTCCGCCAAGCGTCTCAATCCCCTTAGGTGGTTCGATGTGATTCGGACGCTGGCCTTGGCCTCCACCGCTAGCCGCATGTCGCCAAGCACGAAATCCACTTCCGTGCCCCCCGCAAGCCGCCAATAGGACAAGTCGAGGTCCCATTCCCGATAGGCCCGGCAGGCGGAGAGCTCGTGGAACACCCAATTCTCGAACGCTTTGCCGTACAACTCGGAACCCGGGGTCAAGTTTCCCCTGCGCATCAGTCGGTTGACGACGCCGACGTCGGCGAAATAGAACTTCGGCGCTTGGACCAACCGCCGCTTGCGCCGCTTCCGGTAGGCGGGAAGCCAACGTCCCAGCAAGGTGTCCTCCAAGATGCCAAAGTAGGCTTTGGCGGTGTGGCTGGACACGGCGCAGTCTCTGGCGATGTTGGAGAAGTTAATCATTTCCCCGTCGCAGAGCGCGGCGGCCTCCAGAAAACCGGAAAAGGCGGGCAGGCTTCTGACTAGGCCCTCCGCCGCCACCTCCTCCTTGAGGTAGTCGGCGATGTAGGAGTCCAGAAGGCGGGCCGGGCGGGCGGACTGATACATGCGCGGCAGATAGCCATGGTTGAGCATCCGGGTCAGGTCAAATTCGCCGCCTAATTCACCGGCCGTCAAGCCGTGCATCTCATAGCGCAGTGCCCGTCCGCCCAGCAGGTTGGCGGCGCCGCGACGCACCTTCCGGGCGCTGGACCCGCACAAGGCGAAATGCAGCCCGCGGTTTTCCATCAGCCAATGCACTTCGTCAAGCAGGGCGGGCGCTTTCTGCACCTCGTCAATGACGATTTGAGAGTCGGGCTGCGGCCCCTCCGCCTCAATCTCTTGGCGCAACAACTCAGGGTGTACGACGTAGCGACGGAACACATCGGTTTTCAGCAAGTCAAGCCAACGCGCCTCCGGATAGCGTTGCTTCAAGAGGGTGCTCTTGCCGGTTTGGCGCGGCCCCCAAAGGAAGAAGGTTTCCTGCCCCGGCTTGGGAAGAGCGAGGCTTCTCTTGAACATCTGGTTCAAACCATCATGATAATTTGAAGTGACGCTTCAAATTTACAGGAGAGGCACGGGAATTGCCAGCCCCTCCCGGCATAGGTGTCGGAAGACCCGAAGGCTTTGGGCAAGCTGAACCATCCGCGGCCTACGAAGCACTGCCGGACGAGCCTCCGGCGCTGCGGCCGCTTTGGGCGGGGACCGCTTGGTCCGCACTAGGCTCACGGCGGGCGGTTGGCGGTTCAAGATTCATCGCCGACCTCGGCGGCATAGGCGAGCGGGCCGCCATCCAGGTCGCGGAACTTGTCCGACGCTTCAACCCGCATGGACTCGCCTGCTACCAAAGACTGGTTCGATATCCCGCCAACTGTCTGCGGCGGCGTCAGTGGCCTTTGCAATGGCTCTGGGCAATCTCTCCATAAAAGTTGCGCACCGCCATCGGGATACTGTATAAAGCCTCAAATGCTGTCCGCTTGAACAGGCCAGCGGCAACCACACTACGGCAGGAGACGGCAAACCGATGCAAGGGCTTACGGCAAGGCAAACCCAGGTTTTGGACTTGGTGCGGCAACACATGCGGGAGACCGGCTATCCCCCCACCCGGGCGGAAATCGCCAAGACATTGGGGTTCAGGTCCGCCAACGCCGCGGAGGAGCATTTGCGGGCGCTCGCCCGCAAGGGCGTCATCAGAATCATGTCCGGGGTGTCGAGGGGCATTCGCTTGGTGGCGCCGAGTGGGCTGCCCTTGGTGGGCCGGGTGCGGGCCGGGGAACCCATTCTGGCCGCCGAGCATGTGGAGAACCACATCGACATCGACAATGGCTTTTTCCATCCGGCGGCGGATTTCCTGCTGCGGGTGGTGGGGGACAGCATGGTCAACGCCGGCATCTTGCACGGCGACCTGTTGGCTGTGCATAAAACTCCCGAGGCGCACAACGGCCAAATCGTCGTGGCCCGCATCAACGACGAGGTGACGGTCAAGCGCCTGCGCCGCAGCCCTCAAGGGCGGCGCCTCTCCCTGTTGCCGGAAAATGACGCCTACGCCCCCATCAACATCGACCCACGCCTCGATGACTTCGCCATCGAGGGCCTAGGCGTCGGAGTGCTGCGCCGCAGTTGACCTCCGCTGGCCGTGCCATTCCGGGCGGCTCGGCGCCTTTTCGCTGCCTTGGGGCCGCACAGGGAGCGGACCAACAGGCCGGATGGCGGGCCTAGGCCGCGTCAAGCCTTTTCGGCAGCCTGACGGGTTGCCCGCTAGCCGTTGTACTTCCAGTTGCCGTGGAAACCGTACGGCACCCGATGGGGCAGTTCGGCGCAGGCGATGGGGCCGTCGGCTAGGTTCCGAGCATCCAAGAACACCAGGTCGCTGCGCTTCTCCGCCGCCCGATACACCACGCTGATGAGATAGCCGTCCCCCTCGTCGGCGCCTTCCGACCGCGGCACAAACACCGGCTCCCCAGTCACATCACCTGCCGGCAGCATATAGGTGCTGCGGCGGCCGGCCGCAAAGTCCTGGTGGACGATGCTGTCAAAACCCAAGCCCTCGGCGCCGTTGATGGTGGCGGCGTAGTAGCCCTGGCCGTAGTGGGACCCTGTGAAGCGCTCATCCAAGCGCGGGAACTCCCCAGTGATGTCATCCAAGTAGCGGCGTTGCACTCCGTTGGAGTTGTCCGCCAAATCGATCACCCACTCGCACAGCCGGGCGCTGGCTTTCTCTGGGTCCGGCGGGCTGCCGTCCAAGTGCGGGAACAGGGGCACCTCCTCGAACTGCATCACATGGGCGACGATGCGGTTGCCCTCCGTGTAGGCGTTCATCGGGTGGAAGACGTAGCAGGGGTCCGTTTCAAACCAACGCATCTGCGCAACCGAGCCGTCCCGCCGCATCACCCCGATGTGCGTGCCCTTGTCCGGCTCCCAAGCCAAGGGCGGCTGGCCGGACATGGCCCGCTCCAGGCTGCCGGTGACGGGGAAGATGGGAAAGACCACATGCTCATCGGTGGTGATGAAGTCATGCACCATGCTGGGGAAGGGGGCGTCGAAACTTTCGCAGCGGGTCAGGACGCCGCCGGCGTCAACGGTTTGGAAGGTCATGCCGGGGCTGAACAGGCCAGTGGCCATATAGCCAAAGAACAGCATCTCCCCGGTCTTGGGGTCCAGTTTCGGATGGGCGGTCATCGGCCCTTGCAACCTGCCGTCGAAGCGCCAAGCCCCCTTGGAGGCCAGGGTTTGTGGGTCTATCTCGAATGGAGCGTGGCCCTCCTCCAAGGCCAGCAGCTTGCCGCCGTGCCAAACCACGTTGGTGTTGGCCAGGCCGTCCTCCTCCACCCCTTGGGTAATGGGGTCATTGTCCATGGGGTTGAAGGGGTTGTAGAGGCTGCGTCCCTCCCCTCGCTCCAACTGCCACTTCACGGTGCGCACCCAACGGTTGCGGTAGCGCACACGCCCGTTCTCCATGATGAACATGTGCAGCATGCCGTCCCCGGCAAACCAGTGATGGTCCCCCTTGGGGGGGAATTGCGGGTCCGGCCCGTTGCGGTAGTAGGTAATGTTGAGGTCTTTGGGAATCTCCCCGCGGACGATGACGTCGTCGAGGTCGCACTCCATGCGAATGGGCGCGAAGTTGCCGGTCAATTGGGGATGGTCGGGAAAGGGCGTGGTCACGCTAGGTCCTCCTCTTCGCCACGAAGGGAAAGCACTCTAGCAGATGTGGCCGCCGGACGCTTATAATTCCGTCCCTAATGAGCTGCCGCGCCAAGGTTCGTGCATTGACAGGTCTCCACACCAACGTCCGGCTGGCGGACGCGGGTGCCTTTCTGGGCGGTCGCTGCACCAAGCTGCGCCTTAAGGAAGCGCTTTGCATCCTCAACTTTCTGGAAAGGGGATTGGCCCTAGGCAATCGGTTGTGTTACTTTTCGTAGCACTTCGCGCTGAGAAACGTCTTACTCGGCTTTGATTCGAGGCCAAAGGAATCCTCAATGCGCTCTACCTACTGGATCGCCATCGCCATCGCCATCGCGGTCGGCCTATGGCTGCTCAGCGGACAGATCAACCGGGAAGATCCACCCCCCAACCTCAGCGTAGCCGAACGGACCAATCAGCGGGCCGCCCAGAAGGCCGATGCCGCCCCCACCAGGGTGCGAGCGCAGATCATCAACGCCTCCCGGCAGGTGCGCCATCTGCGCATCCGCGGCAAGACCCAAAATAAGCGCACCGTAACGGTGCGGGCGGAAATCGCCGGCACGGTCGTCGAACGGCCGGTGGAGCGCGGCAGCCGGGTCGATGCCGGGGATGTGCTCTGCCGCCTCTCCTTGGAGGACCGGCAAGCCGGGCTGGTGGAGGCCCGGGAGGCGCTCAACCAGGCGCGGCTGGAGTACCAAGGCCGCCTCAAGCTGCAGGCCGGCGGACTGCATTCGGAAACCACGGTCGCCCAGGCCAAGGCGCGGCAGGCGGCGGCGCAGGCGGAGCTCACCCGGGCGGAACTGGACCTAGCCCGCATCGAGGTGAAGGCACCCTTCGCCGGCTTGGTGGAGGATGTGCATCAGGAGATGGGGGATTACGTCAGGCCCGGCACGGAGTGCGTCACCATCGTCGATCTGGACCCGATGCTGCTGGTGGGACGGGTGCCGGAGCGGGACGTGCTGACGATGGCGGTTGGCGCCGCCGCGCTGGGCAGGCTCAGTGACGGCGCGGAAGTGGCCGGGCGCATCAGCTTCATCGGCCAGCAGAATGACCCCGAGACCCGCTCCTATCCCTTGGAGATCCAGATTCCCAACCCGAATTACCAGTTGCGCAGCGGCGTCACCACCAGCATTCTGATCCCGGTCTCCGAGGTGATGGCGCAAAAGATCAGCCCGGCCCTTTTCGCCTTGGACGACGCCGGGGTGATGGGCGTGCGCACGGTCAACGCCGCCGGCCGGGTGGAGTTCAACCCGGTGGAGATCATCCGCGACGACGGCGACGGCGTATGGGTGGCCGGCCTGCCGGATGTGGTGACGCTGATCGTCGTCGGCCAAGAGTTGGTGGTGCCCGGCGAGATCGTCGAAGTGCAATACCAGCCGGCGGGGAACATGCCCGCCGCGGCGCCGTCGCAATCCTCGGTGGCGGCGGACACGGCGGCAAGGGCATGAAAGCCCTAATCGACGCGGCGATCAACCGCGCCAAGACCACCATGCTGGTGCTCTTGATGGTGGTGCTGGCCGGCCTGGCCGCCCGCTCGGCCATCCCCATCTCCAATGACCCGAACATCCAAGTGCCCTTCTTCGTGGTCACCGTCTTCCATGAGGGCATCTCCCCGGAAGACGCGGAGCGCCTGCTGCTGATGCCCCTGGAGATCGAGGTTCGCAACGTCGAAGGGGTGGAGGAAATGACTGGCTTCGCCTCCGAAGGGGCCGCCTATCTGATGGTGGAGTTCGAGGCGGAGCACGACCTGGACCAAGCCCTTTCGGACCTGCGCGAGGCGGTGGACCGGGCGAGGCCGGAAATGCCGGACAG
The DNA here is from genome assembly GCA_958296025.1 of uncultured Pseudomonadales bacterium. Lineage (GTDB taxonomy): Bacteria > Pseudomonadota > Gammaproteobacteria > Pseudomonadales > Azotimanducaceae > Azophilus. Next base: position 1,635,734 of record OY282430.1, on the reverse strand, counting down.
CATTGAGGAGCCGGTGATTCGGGAGGCATCCGTCGATGACTTCCCCATCCTGCAGATCAACCTAGTGGGCAACGGCGCCTCCGAGCGCCTGGTGTACAACCTGGCCCTGGAACTGCGCGATCAGTTGGAAACCGTCCCCAACATCCTGGACGCCAACATTCAAGGGCACCGGGAGGAGTTGCTGGAGGCGGTGATCGATCCACAGGCACTCGAAGCCTACCAAATCTCCAATGACGAGCTCATCAACACCCTGCTGCGCAATAACCGTCTGATCGCCGCCGGAAGCCTGGACACCGGCCAAGGCCGCTTCTCGGTGAAGGTGCCCAGCCTCATCGAGGAGGCTCAGGATCTTTTCGACCTGCCGGTGAAGGTGAACGGGGACACAGTGGTCACCCTCGCCGACGTCGCCACCGTGCGCCGAACCTTCAAAGACCGCGCCATCCATGCCCGGGTGAACGGCGCCACGGCCATTTCCATCGACGTCATCAAGCGGGCCAACGCCAACGTGGTGGACACCATCAATCTGGCCAAGGCGGTTGTGGTGGAGTTCCAGCCGCGCCTGCCCAAGCAGGTGGACCTCTTCTACACCTTGGACCAAAGCCCTTGGGTGCAGAGCCAAGTGACGGAGCTGCAGGGCAACATCTTCACCGCCTTGGCTCTGGTGATGATCCTAGTGGTGGCGGCCATGGGCGTGCGCAGTGGGCTGATCGTCGGCCTCGGCATCCCCGCATCCTTGCTGTTCTCGCTGATCTTCATCTACCTGCTGGGCTACACCTACAACTTCATGGTGATGTTCGGAATGCTGCTCGGCCTGGGCATGCTCATCGACGGGGCCATCGTGGTCACCGAGTACGCGGACCGCAAGATGACCGAAGGCTTCGACCGGCGCAGCGCCTACGCCTTGTCCGCCAAGCGCATGTTCTGGCCGGTGGCGGCTTCTGTGGCCACCACCTTGGCGGCCTTCCTGCCGATGATCTTCTGGCCCGGCATCCCCGGCAAGTTCATGCGCTACCTGCCGGTGACGGTGTTCACGGTGCTCAGCGGCTCCCTGCTCTACGCCTTGGTTTTCGGCCCGGTGCTCGGCAGCCTGTTCGGACGGCCCGGCAGCCGCGACGCCGCCGCCGTGGAGACCTTGAAGCAATTGGAGGATGGCGACCCCACCCTGCTGAATTCGTTCACCGGCTTGTACGCCCGTCTGCTGCGAACCTGCACCCGCCACGCCGTGGCGACGATCCTGGTCACGGTGGCCATCGTCACCTCCGTCTTCGTCCTCTACGGGCAGTTCGGCCGCGGCCTCGCCTTCTTCTCTGATGCGGAGAGCAAGTATGCGGTGGCCAACATCCGCGCCCGAGGCAACCTTTCGACAGATGAGATCGACGCCTTGGTTCGGGAGGTGGAGGAACAGGTGCTGCAGGTGCCGGACATCCAGGACATCAACGTCTTCACCGCCCTGCCCGGCCGCCCCTCCTTGAACAACCCCCAGGACGTCATCGGCACCATCTTCCTTGAATGGGTCAGCGAAAGCGAACGGGACCGCAGCGCCACCGCCATCATGACGGAAATCCGCCAGCGCACGGACCATCTGGTCGGCCTGACCCTGAACATACGCGGCTTGGAGCAAGGGCCGCCCACCGGCAAGCCCATCAAGATCGAATTCGCCTCCCACAACAAGGCGCTGCTGGATCCGGCCGTGGCCCGCACCCGGCAATTCATGGAGAGCCGCGTGGCCGGCCTGCGGGACATCGAGGACACCCGCGCCCTGCCCGGCATCGAATGGCGCCTGAGGGTGGACCGAGCGCAGGCCGCCCTATACGGGGCGGACGTGTTTCAGGTGGGGGTGGCGGTGCAATTGGTCACCAACGGCCTGAAAGTGGGCGAGTACCGCCCCAGCAAGTCCGATGACGCCGTGGACATCCGGGTGCGCTATCCCGAAGCGTTCCGCCGCCTCAGCATGCTGGATGAACTGAAGATCAACACCAACAAGGGCTTGGTGCCTATCTCCAACTTCGTGCAACGGACGCCGGCACCCAATGTGGACAGCATTCAGCGGGTCAACGGCGTGCCGGTGAAGTACATCCGCGCCGATGTGGCCGAAGGCGTGCTAGCGGACGACAAAGTGGGCGAAGTCCAAGCATGGCTGGGCCGGCAGGACTTTGGCCCCGGCCTATCCATCCGCTTTCGCGGCACCAACGAGGAGCAGGCGGAATCCATCGCCTTCGTCTCCCTGGCGTTCTCCCTGTCCCTGCTGTTGATGTTCATCCTGCTGGTGACGCAGTTCAACAGCTTCTATCAGTCGGTATTGATCCTGTTCTCCGTGGTCCTTTCCACCGCCGGGGTGCTGGTAGGTCTGCTGATCACCAACGGCACCTTCAGCGCAGTCCTTACCGGCGTGGGCGTGGTGGCCTTGGCCGGCATCGTGGTGAACAACAACATCGTGCTGATCGACACTTACAACCACCTGCGCCGGGAACATCCCGGCCTCGACCCGCTGTCCATCATCGTGCGCACCGGCGCCCAACGCCTGCGCCCGGTGATGCTGACCACCGTGACCACCGTATTCGGCCTGCTGCCCTTGGCCAGCAACCTGAGCATAGACCTCATCAACCGGGAGATCGTTTACGGCGGCATGCTGTCAGCATTCTGGGTGCCCATGTCGCAAGCCATCGTCTGGGGCCTGTCCTTCGCCACCCTGCTGACCCTGGTGGCCACCCCAGCGATGCTTGCCCTACCCTATCAGTTGGGGGCCGGCTTGGCGCCGCCTGCTGCGTGGCTGAAGGCGGCGCAGCGCCACCTCGCCATGCGGCTGCGGCGAGCTTGGCGCAAGGATCGTTCGTCACCGGCACCGGCCGGAGTCTGAGCGGGCCGCCATCGACCGCGCAGCCGGCAAGACTGGCGGGAGGCGCAGCTTGTGTGCAGAATGGGCGCACTGTTAGCGCCATGCCGACGGCCCAAGCCAACCAAGGATCCACAAACATGTCTCCATCCCTCGGCGTCCATGTGGGCCAGCAAAACCTAAGCATGGACGAACTAAGCCAGCTTTGGCGCAAGCTGGACACCGGCGGCGTGGACTGGATCTCCGCCTGGGACCATTTCTACGAATCTCCCCCGAAAGACGGCACGGAGCCCCACTTCGAGGCGCTGACCACCCTCGGGGCGCTGGCCGCGGAGACGCGCCGCGCCCGCGTCGGCTGTCTGGTCTTCTACATCGGCTATCGCAACCCCGCCCTGCTCGCCAAGGCCGCCGCCACCTTGGACCACATCAGCGGCGGACGCTTCGAGATCGGCCTGGGCGCAGGTTGGCACATCTGGGAAGCCACCGCCTACGGCTATCCCTTTCCAGACATCGGCACCCGGCTGGACATGCTGGAGGAGGCGGTGCAGATCGTGCGGAGGATGCTCGCCGAGGAGCGCACCGACTTCAACGGCAAGCATTTCCAAGTGGTGAACGCCAGCTGTCAGCCGCCTCCATTGCAAAAGCGTCTGCCCATCTGGATTGGCGGACTTGGAGAGAAGCGCACCTTGAAGATCGCCGCCGAACATGCGGATGGCTGGAACGCCCCCTACCTGTCGCCGGAGGAGTTCCGGCGGCTAAGCGGCGTACTGAACCATTGGTGCGAGGAAGTGGGCCGGGACCCCGACAGCGTGCGACGCGCCGTCAATTTGGCGTTCAACCTCGGCGTGAATGACGCGGAGGTGGCCCAGCAACGCCGGCAATTCGCCACCGATTGGGGTGCCTTGGCCGAGCGAACCGCTGGCGGGGCGCTGCTCTGCACACCAGACCAAGCCGTGGAGCGGCTGGCCGAATACCGGGCGGCGGGCGCCGACGAAATCAACGTCGCCCTGCGCAGCCCGTGGTCCGCCGAGGCTTTAGACGCCTACCTAAACGAGGTGATGCCCCAAGTGCGGGCGCTTTGAGCCGCACCGAGGCTAAAAGCCCCCTGTTCCGGCAAGCGCCCGGAGCACGGGCGCACATCAGGACGAGACGGAGAAAAATCCCTTGGCCTTGCGTCCGTTCATCGCCTTGGGGCAATCCGCCTTCATCAGGCAGCTGTACTCCGCCAGCACCGGAATCATGGCGAAGGCGCTGACCAACTGGCCCAAAGAGGGCAGATTGACGGCGTACCAGTCTCCGCCGAGTTGCGGGGTGGTGTCGATGAAGCCGGCAAAGAAGAAGAACATGCAGAGGGCGGAGAACACCCCGAGAAGGCGGGCCGCCCAACGGCTGATGCTGGGCGCTAAGGAGATGAAGGCGAGGATGGCGCCGCAGAAATACATGGCGATGAGCAAATAGGGGCGCCCCGGCACCCCAAGGTGCAGCAGCGCCAGCAAGACCAGCCCACAGCCGATTGACCCCGTGAAGTAACTCATCCGCCTGACATTCCGTCCGCTCCTATTTCATTCCGGGTGCTACGACAACGAATGGTCATGCACAGACCGTCGCACGTCAATAGGTTTGTTGGAAAAAAATGTGGTCAGCGACAGGCCGCCGCATCAGCGGCGCTCCTGATAATCAATGTGCAACTCCGGCACGTTGCGCAGAATGAAGCTCGGCTCCGCCTGGGGCGATGCGCCCTCCGCCAAGCGGAAGCGCGTAAAGCGGTCCAACAGCGCCCTGAAGCCAAGGTTCAACTCTTGGCGGGCCAAGGGTGCGCCGATGCAGAAGTGGACGCCGGAACCGAAGGCCAACTGCATTCCGGCCTTGGGCCGATGGATGTTTGCTCGGTCCGGGTCTTCAAACTGCCGCTCGTCGCGGTTGGCGGCGGCGAAACTCAACAAGATCATGCTGCCGGCCGGGAGGCGGACGCCGCCGAGCGTGGTGTCCCGGGTCACCAGCCTGGGCAGGCCCTGGACAGGCGCCTCCATGCGCAGAACCTCCTCGACGAAAGTGCGGATCAGCCCGGCGTCGCCGCGGATCTCCGCCTGCAGCTCTGGCCTTCGACACAGGAGCACCATCCCCCAGCCGAAGGCGCTGGTCGTGGTTTCGTGGCCGGCCACCAAGAACTGCTGGAGGATGCTGAGGGCTTCGGCGTGGGTCAGCAGACGGGCCTCATCCTGCAGCCGGCCGTTCGCCAGGATGGTGATCATGTCGTCAGCCGGCTGCTCCCGGCGGGCATCCACCAAGGCGGTCAACAGGTTCTGCAGACCCAAGGCCAACTCCGCCCGATGCACCATTTCCTCCGGCGTTAGGGGCGAAAGGCGCAGGGCCGCGGCGGCGGCGGTGGCGGCTTCATCAAAGAATGGGCGGTCCGCCTCCGGAATGCCCAAGCGGTCGCCAATGATCCGCAGCGGCACTGGGAAGGCGAAGGCGGACATGAAATCCGCCTGTCGGCACCCCGCCCCATCCTTGTGACCGCTTAACAGGCTGCCGATGCTCCGGTCGATGACCGCCTGCACGGTGGGTTCGCTTTTCCTGATCTCGGCACCGGTGAACAGCCGGCTGACCAAGGAGCGATAGCGGGTGTGCTCCGGTTCGTCCAGGGTGAGCATGGTGGGCGGCAGCAGCAGCATTTGCCTGTTGATGTCCAGCAGTTTTTGTTGCACCTCCGGCGGGGCGGCGGCGAACATGATTTCCCGGGATTTGTTGAGGAAGCCGTCAAATTTGCTGGAAAAGGTCTTCGCGTCCCGAATGGCTTCGCGCACCAACTCGTAGCGGGTGACCACATGAATATCCAAGGCCGGCTCGTAATGCACCGGCGCTTGGTCGCGCAGGGTCTTGAAGGCGCTGTAGGGGTCGATCAGCGTTTCCCGCTCGAACAGGGAGACTGCAGCGGCTTGTTGGCTCAAATTCCCATGCCCAGCTCAACGTACCGACATGTTACTGCACAAAACCGTCAAGCGCGTTCTTTCTAGGGGAGCGTCACCTTGCGGACTTTTTGGAGGAGCGCCCCGGTCGCCCAGCGCCTCGAATTCAAGAGGGTGCGCCGTCCTTCCAGCAAGCCAATTCAGGGCCGGTCCAGCCGGATGATCATGCCCTGCGCCACCCAACCGTCCTGGGGATCCACTTCGTACTTATCGGAGTAGGCCCGCGCCACTTGGCGACGGGTCTCCGACTCATCCACCACCGTGGCCTGCAGCCGATAAAGGCCAGTGCCCATGCGCACCCGCACATTGGCGTCTTGGCGGATGAATTCGGTCCAGCTCGTGCCTTCGGCGCCGGTGGCCACATAGAGGTCGGAACCAACGCCAACACTCCAAATGTTGATGGAGTATGGGTCTGCGGAGCGAGTTTCCAGTTGGATGGTGTCCGGCACATCGGCCCAAACTTCAGGGGGGTCCAGCACTTGGCCAGAGAGTTCGCCACCGGGAATGGTGACGAAGGGATCGCTGCACCCGGCTGCGGCCAGGGTGCAGGCTAAAACGGTCAGAGTTCGGCGCATGACGATCGCTCGCTGTGGAAAGCCGCCATGCTACGACAACGCGGGGAATTTGCACAAGGCCAACATCCGCCCTGGGCTTCGGGGAAAGTCCGCCTTCCCGTCGCACGATAGGTTGGAACCCACGGGCATGGCGCCAGCGATCGGGATTTTAAAACGGACGGCGCGACGAGCCGGGAACCTTAGGCCCAGCCGCGCAGCTGGTACATCAACAGGCCCAAATGCTCGCGCAGCATCTGGCTGCTTTGGGCCAAGTGGTTGGCGCTGGGCAGCAGCAAAAAGACGGGGGGCGTGCTGTCAGGCCGGCCGTAGTCGGTTCCGGCCGGAATCACCGCCAAGCCCGCCCGGCGGAAAGCCGCCAAAGCCCGCGGCATATGCCAAGCGGATGTGACCAACAACACCTGCCGAATATCCCTAGCGGCGGCCAATTCCGTGGTCAGCACCGCGTTTTCCCGAGTGGTGCGGCTGCGTCTCTCCTCCAGGATGGCGGCTTGTGGAACGCCAAACGCAGTGAGCAGAACGCCCATCGCTTCAGCCTCTGACCGGAAGTTGGATTTGCCCTGCAAATGCCGGGGCCAACGGTAGCCGCCCGTGGCGATGATGAGCGGTGCCTTGCCGGCTTGGTAAAGACGGGCGGCGAGCCAAATGCGGTCCGCCGAATCTTTCAAATCGGGATGGCTGCGGTCCGCCGAGAGCAGATTGAGGCCGCCGCCAAGCAGCACGATGGCGTCCGCCGCCGGCAGCGCCTTGATGGACGGCGGCGGAAAGGGGGCCTCTAACGTCGATCTAACCAGTCCGCTACCTAAGGGTGTTGACCAACCCCACAGCCACAACAGCCCGAACGTCAGCAACCCACCGGCGGTGCGGCGCCGGCACAGCGCCAAGGCCGCCAAGCCAAGCAGCACGGCAAAGAGGGAAACACCTAACGGCATCGTCAACGCCGTCAGCAAAGTCTCAAGAACCAGCACGGCTCTCCTTCAGGCACCGGCCAAATATCTGCCCGGGCCAACAGGATGCGGATGGCGCCCCGCACCGGTTATTCATAGCGAATCTGCTCAAAAACGCTGCTTGCGGTCATGGTTGCATGTCGGAGATGGCGTAAAGATAGCAAATGCGAGGTTCCTCGCCACCTGAGTTGAAGCGGAGGGTGCAACGCCAGGGCATGGGAAAGCGGCCGGTCCTTACCTCAAATGGGCTAGTGTCCTGTCCCAAGCGCACCCACACTGGCCGCCGGGCGGGAATGGGCTATGGTGTGCGATTAGGCGGAAATGGATGGGCATGGGGCTTGCGCTCTGAGCCTGAGTTCTGGCTGAATGGCCGGCATGAGCACGTCGGCGAGCAGCGGCGCATACTCAGCCCGAAAGGGCACCTTGCGCAGGGGAACGACAACAAGGTTGCGGCCCATGAATTTGGCGTGGCGGGCAACGCAATTGGAGCACGTCATCAACCGAACCCAAACGCAGGGCGTAAACATGTCTTTAAGGCGCCGCGGATGCCGGGCGGTCCCACCGCTCCCGTTGCGCTTCGCCACAGCCCCTGAGATAACCCAGGATCTCCCTTCGTGCTTAATCGGCTTACTTGCGCTCATCGGCTCGAAGCGCTGTCTCTGCGAGACATTCAGGTCCCGGCGGCAAGCGGAAACAGCGGTGTGAAAAAGGGGCAGTTGGTTCTGGTCGCCGCCATCATCGTGTTGGCGGGGTTGTTTTTCTACTTTGACTTGCAACGTTTTCTGTCACTGGAGTTTTTTCAAGCGCAGCGCATGGCGGCGGTGGGGTTGCATGAGGCCTATCCTTGGCTGACCTCCCTCGGATATTTTGCGATCTATGTAGCCGTCACTGGGCTGTCCCTACCGGGGGCGGCGGTGATGACCTTGGCTGCGGGGGCTATTTTCGGGTTGGGGTTGGGGGCGGTCATCGTCTCGTTCGCCAGCACTTTGGGGGCGACGTTGGCCTTCACCTTCGCCCGCTATCTGTTCAAGGACAGGGTGCAGGCCCGCTTCGCCAAGCAGCTTGGGCCGATCAATCGGGGCGTTGAGCAGGAGGGAGCCTTTTATCTGTTTGCCCTGCGGTTGGTGCCGGCCTTTCCATTCTTCGCCATCAACTTGGCGATGGGGCTGACACCCATCAAGACCTGGACCTTCTATTGGGTCAGCCAGGCCGGAATGCTGGCCGGCACCTTGGTGTATGTGAACGCCGGGCGGGAACTCGGCCAATTGCAATCCCTTGCCGGCATCCTTTCCCCTACCCTGATCCTCTCATTCGCCCTGCTTGGGTTGTTCCCGCTGATCGCCAAGAAGGTGATCAACGCCATCTCCAAGCGGCGCGACCGCCCACCGAAACGGGTTTAACCGGCGGCTTGGGGCGGCGGCCCGGCCGCCGCATTCGTCGTCCCGCCTTGCGTTACACGGAGGCCGTGACCTGCGCAAATAGGTCAGCGAAGCGCTCCCGCAACCGGTTCTTCCGCACCTTGCCCATGCTGTTGCGGGGCAAGGCGTCCAGGTTGACCACCTGCTTCGGCTGCTTGAAACGGGCTAGGCGGTCATGCAGATGGACATTGACCTGTTCTAACGTCACCGGTGCGCTTGTGGGCACCACCACCGCCACCACGCCCTCGCCGAAATCCGGGTGCGGCACGCCGATGACGGCGGATTCGGCCACCCCGTCGAGCTGATCGATCAGGGCCTCCACCTCCTTGGGATAGACGTTGTAGCCGCCGGAGATGATGAGGTCCTTGGACCGGCCAACGATGGACAAGCGCCCTTCCCCGTCCATGACGCCTAGGTCGCCGGAAATGAAGAATCCGTCCGCACGGAACTCCTCGGCGGTCTTCTCCGGCATCCGCCAATAGCCCCTGAAGACGTTATCCCCCCGCACCTCAATGCCGCCCACCCGCCCGGCCGGCAGAACGGTGCCGTCCTTGCCGGCAATGCGCACCTCCACGCCCGGCAAGGGGAAGCCGACGCTGCCGGCGACGCGCTTCCCCGTCAACGGATTGGAGGTGTTGATGATGGTCTCCGACATGCCGTAGCGCTCCAGGATGCGATGCCCGGTGCGGGTCTCCCAAGCCTGGAAGACCCGTTCCGTGAGGGGCGCGGAGCCACAGATGAACAGGCGCATCCCGGCGCAGTGACCGGGCCCGAAGTCCGGTTGGCTCAGCAGCCTGGAGTAAAAGGTGGGAACGCCCATCATCACCGTCGCTTCGGGAAGGAAGCGCATCACGGTCTCCACGTCAAAGCGGGGCAGGAAGATGGTCGGAGTGGCGCCGAGCAAGGTGCAGTGCAGGGCGATGAACAGCCCATGCACATGAAACAAAGGCAGGGCATGCAGCAGCACCTCGTCATCGCGCCAGCCCCAACAGCTACGCAGCGCCAATGCGTTGCTGCGGATGTTGCGGTGGGTCAGCATGGCGCCCTTGGCGCGGCCTGTGGTGCCGGAGGTGTAAACCAAGGCCGCCAAGTCATCCGCCTGCCGGTCAACCACAGGGTCGAAGGGCGCCGCCCCAGCCATCGCTGCGTTCAAGCCTTGCCCTTCCGCCCCCAAGGTCAGCACCGCGGGGCCAGACGGGCCGACATCCGGACAAGGCGTGGAAGGTGCCCGCACGAACAACCGGGGGGCGGCATCGGCAATGAAATAGTCCAGTTCCGCAGCGGTGTAGGCAGTGTTCAGAGGCACGTAAACGGCGCCCACCTTCAGCGCGGCGATGTACAGGGCGACGGCTTCCGGGGATTTTTCGACTTGGGCCAGCAACCGGTCCCCTGGCTTGGTCCCCAGCCCAACAAGTACGCCAGCCAAACGGTTTACGGCGTCAAGCAGGTCTCCGAACGTCCAGACACCGCCGCCCACCAAGCGCAAAGCGGGCTTGCCGCGGTTGACGGCGAACACAGCTTCCAAGTCCGCGGCGAAGTTTCCGTTCATCGGATGGCCCACTGCGCCGGCCCGCCCGGTTGCCCTCACTCCCTCAAGGTCTGCAGGAAGTTCCGGTAGGCCGCCGTCTCCGGCGCCAACTCCGCGGCCTTTTCGGCGTCCGCCCGAGCGGCTCGGCGGTCTCCTAGGATGTTGAACATCAGCGCCCGGTTGTAATAGGCCACCGCCAGCGAAATGTCGGCCATGGCGATGGCCTGCTCCAAGTCCGCCAGCGCCTCCTCGTAGCGCTTCGCGGCCACCAAAGCGTTGGAGCGGTTAATGTAGATGCTGGCCATATCCGACGCTAGGGAAAGCGCCCGGTCATGGTCCTGCAGCGCCGCCGCCAAGTCGCCGCTGCGGGCCAGCAGAATGCCTCGGTTGGAATAGGTGGCCGCGAGATCCGTCGGCGTTAGCATTTGCCGCTCAATAGCCAAGGTGCAGGCGTCGATGTCGAAGGAGGTGCCGCCATCGGCCGCGGCACGGTAGCAGTCCAAGGCCGGAGACGTGTTCAACAACACCGTTTCCGATGCCACCGCGAGGCCGCCAGCACCCAGCAAGGCACCCGCCAGCACCGCATTCCTGATTGCCGCAAGGCCACGCATAAGTGCGGGTTTACACCCATTGACAGCGGGAATCAAGCCCAGCCCGCCGACCGCGCCAAGAGCAATTGCAGCGCGTGCGAAGCCGAGCGCAGCTTCAATGACGCTTGGGCGTTGCGGCGGAGGTTTCCGCGGCGCCAGCCGCTTTGCCGGCAGCTTGTTGGGTCAGGTAGGGCGTCAGGATGTACTTCAGTATTCCCCGTCCGTATTCGCCGTACCAGACGGCCGGGTCCTGGGCCTTCACCGGCATGGCGCCATCCTTGGGAATCAGGCGGGCGCTGCGCAGCATCGACAGGGCCAAGTCCAGCTTCGCCTCCTCCCCAAAGTTAACGCTGGCCAAGCTCCAGCAGCGCATCTCCTCGGCAACTTGCTCAGCAGCTAGGACGCACTTGAGATTGCTGCGCGTCTCCGCAAGCAAATCGAGCAAACGGAAGTGTTGGTAGCGGCGGGACATGAACAGGCGGCTGCGCCTTCTGGAGTCCGCGTCTGGGTCGAGACCCTCGAGTTCGGCTGCTTCCTTGACGACCCGAGCCTGCTGGTTCGCAGACAGGGGCGGAATGGCGCCAGCCAACAGGTCCAGCCGCTCCAACAGGTCCTTGGCGACGGCGCGGCGCTGCTCGGCTTGACGCCAATCCAAAACCGTTGGCGAAATCAGTTCCCAAGCAGTCACCTGGGCCGCACCCTGACCGGCCATCGGCACCAAAGCAAGCACAAGCGCTCGCCAGCCGATTCCGTATGGCGCCGCAAGGCCCTTGATGAGGGCGCCGACCACTGGCCGGCGCCACCGGCAGCCTTGCGCGGCGATGCGGGCGGTTGCCATCAGCGCCGCAACCGCTCGTGCAGATTGTTCTTCTTCAAGCTGCCCACAGGGTCGATTTCCACCATCTCCAAGGAGAGGGCCAACCCGCGCCGCCGATACACAGGGGCTAGATGCTCGCACAGGGCGTCGAACAGCAGTTGCGCCTGGGCGCGGCGGGTGGCTTCGTCCCGCCCGGTGCCGATGCGGGCAGTGACGTGGACAAAGCCGTGCTCCAGGTCGCCGTCGGCGATCAAGTAGCGGTCCCGGCGGGCGGCCCGCACCCGGATGCCGGGCAGCGGGAATACCCCACCCGCAGCGGCTACGTCCCGCAGTTTGCGCATCAGGCCGTCAAGATCGATTTCCGCCTCCAAGTTGGCCGAATACTCAATGATCAGATGGGGCATGGTTGGGTTTCCTTATCGGTGCCGCCGGCGCAGCTTTGGACGCCCTTGGCGCGTATTGGGCACCGAAGAACTCGGTCATGACTCCGAATCTCCATTTCGAAGGGCCATGCATTCACGATAGCACCGGCCATCATTGCGAGCCGGAGTTCCCGCTGTCGCTGCCGATGGAGCCGACTAGGGCGCTGGCTTCCTGACGCAACCGCACCCTGGTCTCAATAATGCGTTTGCACTCCTCGGCAAGACGCTGCGCTTTTTCCGCTGACCTCGGCATTGGGATCGCCAACTCCAAGACCCGCTTGCCGATGGTGTCAATAATGTCCTGGGTGAATTGTTTGGCGCGTATTTGCAACCGTACGACTGGCGTATTGAGAAGCGCGAAAAGCAGCCACGGGCTGATGATCTCCGCCTTGTGTACGCGAATGCGGTACAAGTGGCTCTGGAACAGCATGGGCAAGTCGGAATCCATGACAATGGCGGTGGTGCCGATTAGATAAGTCCCGTCCTTCACCATCAGGATGTCGCCGGACTGGACATCGATTTTCGCTCTGGATCTCTCATATATTTCCTCGCTGACGCCATGCTTGAAGTCAGCCTTGATTTCCCAATTGGAAATGTCCGAAGTGCGAATGAACGGGATTTTGCCGGTGCCGTAGGCCATTTTGCCCACTTCAATGCCAGTGGCGAACGACAACGCTCCCTGTTCAACCAAGTCGGCCAAGGCAATAAATCTGTAGTCATTGCCGAGGCGGGTCATCTCCGCGCCAATTTCAGGATTGTAGTACCTAGGAATCAATACTTCATTGACGACATCCTCACATGGCAAAAGGAAACCTCTATGATCGGGATCAAATGCACCCACATCATCTTGCCACTGAGAAAAACGGGCGGCAATCTCAGGCACCTCGTCAAGCAGCTTCAATTCCCCATTTGCCAGTGTTTGGTAAGTGGGATTGCCGCGACTGTCATGCCCGCACCACCTCGCTTCCCCCATAAAAATCGGATGATTGTTTTGGCCTTCCAAAGTGCCAATCAAGACACATACTTTCGTATGAGTTCCGCCTTTCCCGCTTGTCTTGAACAAGGGTTCCGGCATGTTGATGACTGCCCTAATTCGCAATCGAGACCGAAGCCACTGCACGATGTAGCCATGCGAAGGACTGCCGAAAATGCTCTCCGGCAGCACGATGCCGATGCGCCCGCCAGGCTTAAGAAGTTGGATGCAGCGCTCCAGAAACAGAATGTGCGGCGGCAGCCTATCGCGGAGGGCTGAGGATGGCACCCAAGACGCCTTAGACCTGTTGTATTTCCATTTGCGGCCAAGCGCAAACTGGGAAATGATTTTTTCACCCTTTACAACGATTTTCTTGCCGAATGGCGGATTGGTGAGGACGACGTCGAAAGTCCCGGGCTTAACCTCCTGACGCAAAGGCGGCACCCAATCACTTACAGGTTCCAAGGTGTTTTGGCAGAAAATGCCTCCGCGGCCATCCCCAATGAGGGCCATGTACGCTTTGCATACGCGGGATAGGAAGGCGTCCTTGTCAATGCCTCGAAAGCAGTCGGAAGCAATCTCGAACTCGTGCTTCGCCAATTGGCGTTCCGTCCAGTTTTTGCGCTTGGCTTCATCCCTGATACTTTCCCAAACATGCGAGAGGGCGATGATAAGGAAGCCCCCGGAACCGCAGGCGGGGTCAATGATCTTCTCTCCGGGTTTTGGGTCCAGGACATTCACCATCATTTCGATGACGTTGCGGGGCGTGAAGAACTGCCCTTCGGCGCCGCGCAGCGCCGGCCCGATAAACACCTCAAAGGCTTCCCCAATTGCATCCCGATCCGCCTCCATGATGGTGTAGTTCTGAAGTTCGCCAACTACATAGGCAAGACTGTCCAGATCGAGGCGAATGCGATCAGTTGAGTCAAAGACATCACCAAAAACATTCTCCTTTACCCGTTCAAAGAGCGCACGGATACGGGTTTGGACGTTTTCGTGAGGTTCGCCAACGCCAGCGCGAAAATTCACCGCATCTTCTGCGCCGGATTCCTGTTCGTCCAGCAGTTTGCAGAAGAGGAGGTTGATAATTTCCTGAGCCAGCGCCTCGTCGCGCGTAATGCCGGTGGTCATCCCGGCCAAGTGGTTCCGAATGTCTCGGAACACCGCCTTTAAGTTAGAAGGGCGTACAAGGTCCTTGCGCTTGTATAGGCCGATGTCTTCAATCCGTTGTCCGTTTCGAGGAATGTTCGGGAGAGGCTGGTAGGTGCGCTGGCCGTCCTCATGGTGAATCTTGCGGAGGTATAGGTGGTTTTCGCCATTGAACCAAACGCCCACCTCCGCAGCGGACATGTCCATGTAAAGCCGAAGCTGATGCTCGCCGTCCTGTCGGTTGCTCTTTTTGCATTCCACTATCATTAAGAGTTCATCCTCCGTGCGCCCTGCACGGAACACAGCTATATCCACGGGGTAGGATCGAGCCTGGTCGGATGGCCTTGCCCGAACGCGGTGTTGAGGATGAGTTTGCACCTGCTCCTTGCTGTAGCCGTAGTCCTCAACCAAGCGGCGGGCAAAAACCTGAACGGCGTCCACTTCCTCAGGCGTCACCCGCACCCGTTGACCGCTGATGAAGTCGATGAGGAACTTACCGGTCGGGTCGCCGACTGCAACACCGGCTTCTCCCACTTGTTGCTTAGCCACTTTCTTGCCGCCTCCAGAGTTGGGCTAGGTGCCCCACACGCAACCAGCCCTGTCGATTCGATTGCCAAGGCGATAACTGTACATGAATACAGACTGCAATGCAACCCCGATCACGAAGTTAGGCCTTAGGCTTTGCGCACGGGAACGGAGTGGCTGGTCCCAGCCTGAACTGGCCCAAACATATCCCGGCGTGGTGCGTCCAGCCATGCCCTAAGCAGGTTTGACTATTGGAGAACATCTCTGCAGCCCTATTGGGCAAGTCTTATAACATGAGCTCGCTCAGCCGCGACCGGCCCCCTGCCCTACTTGTTGGTGATGTTCCGGCTTTGCCGGATGATGTAGAGGAAAAGCACTAAGGTGGCCAGGATGCCGAGGGCGGCGGCGAGGTTGATGCCGCCGTAGTCCCCCGCCCGAATCAGCGCGGCGGCGATGGATGGCCCAACCGCCACGCCAATGCCGAGCATGGCGTTCATGATGACGACGTACTTGCCGCCGCCGTCCAGCTTGGCGATGACGCCCAGCATGTAGCTGGTGGCGATGATGTAGAGGCCCTGATACAGGCAGGCGCCGATGAAGTAGCTGACCAAGGCGAACTGACCGAGCAGCAACCACAGGACGATCAGCTGCCCCGTCGCCGCCACCGTCAGCGGCAGGATGCGGCCAAAGCGGTCGCTGGCGAGGGCGGCGACCATGCCGCCCGCCACGGCAGCGATCTGCGAGGCGCCCAAGGCCAAGCTGATGGCGTCCGACGCAAGGCCGGCCGCCAACCCAATGCGCTCAAGAAAATCCCAGAAGCCGAAAACGCTGGCGTAATAGAGCAAGCCGCCGAACAACCCGACCCAAATCAACCGCCTATGGGCGCTACGCGCCAAGGTTGCGGATGCGGTTTCCGCCTGCTTGGCACCGCGGTCCGGAAAGCGCAGCAGGCAAAGCATCATCAAAACCGCCGCCCCGGCAACCAATAGGAACAGGGTTCCCACCAGACGGCCGGCCGGCATCCAGGGCGCGGCGGCGAAGGCGGCGAACATCATCATCCCCTGCACGGCTTGGGCGAGGCCGAAGGCACGGTCCGGCGCCTTGTTGTCCCCCAGCGCCGCATTGACGATGGCGAACACCGAGCCGCCGCAAAAGCCGCTGAGCAGCCGCATCGCGGCCAAGGCGAACAAGCCTTGCACCCCGGCGCTCAATAGATTGACCAGCGCATAGGCCGCCAAGCCGATGCACAGCATTCTGGTCCAGGACACCCGGCGCACCCACTGGGCGCCCACCAACAACCCCAGCACCAAGCCCAGCCCTTCCATGGACGCCACTAGGCCGGCCTGCTGCTCGCTGAAGCCGTAGTCGTCGATGACGCCGCCCACGATCAACGGCATCAAAATCACCGCCGCCGGCCCCAACGGATAGACCAGCGAAATCAATAACGTCATGGGCAAGCCATGATCAAAAGCGACCTTCTTCATCCGCCAGAACACTCCATCACAGCCAAGTTCCAAGAGAGGACAGCGGGAGGGCGCAGCGGACCGATGGACGCCCCGCCGGGGCAGGACGACCTGGGTGCGGGGATGGCAGTCAAGGGGATAGGCGCGCAGCGGCGCACAGCCCTACCGAGGGCGCCGTGCCGGGCGCTCAGTCGGCAGCAGTCCCAACACCACCGCGAGTGGCATGGATGTCGAAACGGCCAAGAGCAGCAGCAGGGCAACGGATGCGGTGACTAGGGCCATGTCGGGACTGTAGCACAACGGCTGAACGCAACAGCTCACTCGGCGGACAACACCTGGTCCAGTGCGGAGACTAGGAAGTCCGCGTTCTCCTTGGAGAAGCATAGCGGCGGGCGCAGCTTCAGCACGTTGCCGTGCTGACCGATGTTGCCCATCAGAATCCCTTTGTGGCGCATGGCGTTGACCACCTGCTTGGTCTGTTTAGAGGCCGGCGCCTTGGTCTCCTGGTCGGCGACCAAGTCCATGCCGAAGAACAGGCCGCAGCCGCGCACGTCGCCGATGATTTCATGCTTGGATTGCAGCTCCTCGAACAACTGCAGGACGTATGCGCCCACCTTGGCGGTGTGCTCCACCAAGCCCTCTTCTTCGATGACCTCAAGCACCGCCTCGGCCGCAGCGCAGGAGACCGGGTTGCCGCCGAAGGTGTTGAAGTATTCCGTACGGCGGCGGAAGCTGTCGAGCAGTTCGCCTCGGGCGACCACCCCGGAAATGGGGTGACCGGCGCCCATGGGCTTGCCCAAGGTGACGATGTCCGGGATAACGCCGCTGCACTCGTGGCCCCACCAGCGGCCGGTGCGGCCAAAGCCGGCCTGCACTTCGTCCGCCACATAGAGGCCGCCGGCGCGACGCACATGGCCGACGGCCTTCTCCAAGTAGCCGGGCGGCACGTTCGGCAGCCCCTCGTTAGCGAAAATGGGGCAAACCAACATGCCGGCCAATTTCACTCCCTTGGCGTGGAAGGAGTCGATGGCCCGCCGCACCTCGTCGGCGTAGGCGTCGGCTAGGGCCTCGCCGCTTAAGTTTTTCAGCGGCCGGTAGGCATCCGGCCAAGGCACCATGCGGACCGCATCACTGGCGCCCTCAAAGGGTTCAAAGATGGTGCTGAGCTGGGCAACCGCCGCGGTGTTGCCGTGGTAGGTGGCGTTGGTGCAGATAAAGCCTTCGCCGCCGGTGTTGAAGCGGGCGATGCGCAAGGCCAGTTCGTTGGCCTCGCTGCCGGTGCAGGCCAAGGCGATGCGGTCCAAACCGCCGTCGAACTTGCCCAGCAGATGCTCCGCATAGTCGAGAATGTTTTCGTGCAGGTAGCGGGTGTGGGTGTTGAGCAGCTTGGCTTGGCGGCACAGGGCCTCCACCACCTTAGGGTGGCAGTGGCCGACGCAGGGCACGTTGTTGTAGCAGTCCAGATAGCGGCGGCCTTCCGCGTCAAACAGCCAAACGCCTTCGCCGCGCACCAAATGCACCGGGTCCTCGTAGAACAGGGGGTTGCCGGGGCCAAGCAGCCGTTCCCGACGGGCGACCATGGCCGCAATGCTCATCCGTTGAGGCCTCCTTTATCGGTTAAGTAAGCTTCAGCGAGTTCGCAGGCGGAGGATATCAGCATCGGCGTCATTTCCTGAGCGGTTTCCGTCTCCGGGCGAGTATGCACCCAGCCTAGGTAGGTGGTGGCCCGCGCCAAGGTGAACAGCGGCAACCGCGATAGCTGCTCATCCGCCAGGGGCCGCTGGCTGCGGTAACCGCGAATCAGCGCCTCTTGGGCCGCGTCAAAGTAGTCCTCCCCCATCAGAAAGTGGGTGGAGGTGGCCAGTTCAAAAAGATGCCAGCCAAAGCCGGCGTCGTCGAAGTCGATTAGGCGCACCTCGTCACCGTCAACCAGCAGGTTCTCCGCTACGAAATCCGCATGGATCAAGCCGTAATTGGCCGGCGATTGGTCCAAATCGGAAATATCCTTTAGCAGCCGTTCCCGGGTGCGCTTCATGAGCTTGCGTTCGTCATGGGAAAGGGCCGGCAACTCCCAAAACCGACCCCAAAACGGCTGCTGCCCCACCAAGCCGTCCAAGTCCCAAGCATGACGGCGGAAGCCCGGCGGCGGCGTCCAGGCCGAGGACTGATTGTGCAGCCGGCCGGCCAGGGCGCCGATGGTGCAGTAGATCTGCGCAACATCCCGCCCGCGGTCCCCAATCCCCGTTTCCACGGCGCCGAGGGGCTCCCCTTCAATCCACTCAAAGAGGTCCACCTGCAGCGCCCCGGGCAGGCCGTGGAACTGCCGGCTGATGAACAGCTCGCCGGAAGCTGTGGGGACCACATGCGGCACTTCGATGCCGGCCGCCTCCAAGGCGCGCATCCATTGCAGTTCGGAGCGCAGTTCCACATCGTCGTGATAGCCCTGTCGATGCAGCCGCAAGGCCCGCCGCCGGCCGGCTAGGGACGCCTCAAAGACGGCGTTTTCTCGATGTTTGATGAGCCGCAGTCGCGCCTGCCGCCATCCCCAAGCATCCAAGGCTTCGCCGGCCGTCGCAGTCAAATGCGTTTCAGCTTCCTCGCGTTCAAGCAAACTAGGGCCTGTTAACACTAGGACGACGAGCCGCCGACTTCCTTGATGCCCTCCAATTCCTCCAGAAACACCGGGCTTTCCGGCAAAGTAGATCCGCCGTCGATGCACAGGGTCTGGCCGGTGACATAGCGGGCTTGGTCGCTGGCGAGGTAGAGCATGGCGTAGGCGATGTCCTCCGGCGCCCCCAAATGGCCCATGGGGATGTACTTGCTCATCTGCGCCAAGCCTTCCTCATCAGCGAGAATCTCCATGGCGGCGGTGCGGATGTAGCCGGGCTCCACGCCATTGACGGTGATGTCGTCCTTGGCCAGTTCGATGGCGGCGGTGCGGATGAAGGCGTTCATGCCGCCCTTGGAGGCGGCATAGTAGGAGGTTCCGGGCATGGCGACCCGGGGGCCGGTCACGGATGAAGTGAACAGCAGACGCCCGCCGCCACGTCGCCGCATGTGTGGAATGCAGGCTGCCGACAGGCGAAAGCAGGCTTTCAGGTTGACCGCCAGCACCGTTTCCAAGTCCGCCTCTGAATAGCCGTCCACCGGGCCGCCCAAAAAGGACCCGGCGTTGTGGACCAGGATGTCCACGCCGCCCCAGTTGGACACGGCCACATCCACCGCTTGGCGGCAGTGGTCCAATTCGCCGACGTCCACCACAAGCAGGGCGGCCTCGCCCCCCGCCTCCCGAATGCGGTCCCGGGTGCGTTCGCCATGTTCGGCGGTGCGCGTGGCCACCAACACCTGGGCCCCCGCGGCGGCAAAAACCTCGGCGATGCCAGCGCCAATGCCCCGGCCTCCGCCGGTGACGATGGCCACCTTGCCGGCAAGGCTGGCGAAGGGCGCCCTATCGATCATTTTCTAGTTGTGCTCCATTGGCGTTTCCGCACTGCAGGTCGGCATCCAAACGACCCATGTTCTTAGCGACGGCCCCCTCTCGTCAACCTCCGGCAACCACACTCCGGTCCGTTGCCTGATAACCGGCAACCAAGCGAAGGGAAGAAGCCATGTTCACAGCTACGCCAAGTCTTCCCGTCCGCCAAAGGCAACGCCTCGTCGGCCCCTACTGGATGTTGTAGCGGAAGCTCACCCCCGCCCATCTCGGCTTGCCGTAGGCCTGCTGGTTGAAGCCGAAAGAGGCGGTGAAGTCGAAGGTGTAGCTGAGGTACTCTTCGTCCGTGATGTTGTGGACGAAGGCCGCCACCTCCCAACGCTCCGCCGCATCGCTGTAGGAGACGCGCAGGTTGCCCAAGCCGTAGCCGCCTTGCTTGGAGACCGGCACGTTCTGGATGTCGTAGTACACCGCACTCTGGTAGTTGCCCCAAGCCTGCACGGCCAGCTTGCCGCCCAAGGCCGGCCACTCGTAGCGCACCAAGGCGGTGGCCGAGAACTCCGGCGCCGCCACCGGGGTGCGGTTGAAGCTGCCGCCCAAGGGGCTGGGAATGCCCTTGGCCTCCGCGTCCAGAACCGCCAGCCCCAGAACGACGTCCCAACCCTGGGCCGGGGAGGCCTGCAGTTCCAGTTCGGCGCCCAGCATCTCGGCGTCCGCGTTGAAGATCACCTGATTGAGCAGCTCGAAGCGGAAGGTCTGGAAGTCACTGTAGTCGTAATAGAAGGCGCTGCCGTTCAACCGCGCCCGCCCGCCGGCGAAGCTGGACTTGAAGCCCGCCTCGGTGCTGGTCAGGGTTTCCTCGTCGTAGGGAATGGTCTGTGCCGTGTTGCTGGCGAAGATCAGGTTGCCGTCCAGGAAGCCGACGTTGAAGCCGGGCGACTTCACCCCCCGGGAAATGCTGCCGTAGATCAGCAGATCCTCCCGCGCCCGCCAATCGATCTGCACCTTGCCGCTGAAGCTGTCGTTGTCGTGCTCGGCCAAGTCCCCAACGCTGTCGGCGTCGAAATCGAAGGCGATGTTGTTGGGCAGGCCGATGACGTTGGTGAAGAAGCCGGAAGTGTCAACGTTCAGGTAGTCCAGCTCCTTTTCCTCGGCGGCGGCGCGCAGGCCGACGATCAACGTCCAAGCGGGGCTAAGGTCGAACTCCACTTGGCCAAACACGGCGATGGATTGGGTGTCCTGAATGAAGTTGGCCTCAAAGTTTACGAAGTCCAGGTTGAGCAGGTCCAGGCTGTAGTGGCCGTCCACCTTGTTGTCGAAGTAGTACAGGCCGGCCAACCAACGGAACCGTTCCGAGCCGCCGGCGACGCGCAGTTCCTGGGTGAAGGTCTCGGTCTTCGCCCGAAAGGTGGGCATGATCAACGGGTAGGGGCCGGCCTCGGTGTCCTCCGACTGCAGGCGATCCACACTCTGCAAGCCGGTGATGGAGGTCAGGGTCACGTCGTCGTTGAGGACCCAGTTCAGGGTCACCGCCCCCCCGGCCGTCTCCACCATGACGCGGCCGTCCCGATCGTAGTCCCCGGCGTGGGGGTCCCCGTCCATGTCTCGGTAGCCGAAGCAGTCCGCTCCCGGCGCCGGGCGCATGTCCTGGGCATCGGATACGCCGTCGGGCAGGCAGTCCACGGAAATGGTCTGCTCGCCAGGGCCCAAGGGCACGCTGTTGCCGTTGGCGTCCAGCTGGGTGGCCTGGTGCTGCCAAGCGCCCACGGCGGCGTCGTTGTCCGAGTAGTAGGCGCTCACCAGCGCGTCCAAGCCTTCCGAAAGCCTGAACGCCAGCTGGCCGCGCACGGCGATGGCGTCCGTTTCGTTGTAGTCGGGGCCGGCACGGTTCTCCGTCCAGCCGTCGTGCTTGTGCCGCGCCAGCGAAAGCCGCCCGGCAGTGCTGTCTCCAAGGCCGCCGCCGATGGCACCCTCCAGCTTCACCTCATTGAACGAGCCCCCCGCCGCATCCAGATAGCCGTCCAACTCATCGGTGGGCCTTCGGGTCAGGTAGTGGACCAGCCCGCCGGTGGTGTTGCGCCCGAACAGCGAGCCTTGCGGCCCGCGCAGCACTTCCACCCGGTCCACGTCAAACAGTTGGAAGCTCAGCCCGCCCATGGCCGGGCGGTAAATCTCGTCCACATAGACCGCCACCGGGTTTTCGTTGGCGTCCGCAAAGTCGTTCAGGCCCACGCCGCGCAGGAAAAAGTTGATCTGGCTGGACTCCGCATTGGGGATGGTGTAGTTCAACCCCGGCGTCACCGACGCCAAATCGGTGCTGTTGACGACGCCGAGCTGCTCGAGCCGCTCCCCGGTGAAGGCCGTCACCGCAATGCCCACCTCCTGCAGGCTCTGCTCGCGTTTCTGCGCCGTGACGATGACCTCCTCCAAAAAGAGCAAGCCCTCCGGCTCTTCCTGGGCACTGGCCGAAAGCGTCGGAAAAACGCCAAGGCACAGCGCCAAGGCTAGTTGAATGAACCTGCTTACTCGCTTAAACATTAGCTCTCTCCTTTTTGGGATTTGGACGAAACGCTTAGAAATGGTTCGTAGTGTCGATCAAACCGATTTGGTTGCCCAGCCGCGTCTGTATCGCACTGCTTTGGACGAGGCCCTTAACGACCAAAGAGATGATGCCGACCATCAACAAGCTCCTTCCACTTGCCAGGATAATAGTTTAGAACTAAAGCAATTCTGATTGCAACTACCCCGCATCCCCCAGTACTAGGTCCCGCAAGGTGGCTAGGCCCAGCAGGTTGCGCCCTTGGTCCACCACTAGCGCACGGGACAGGCCGAGGCGCACCAACAACCGGGTGGCGTAGCGGGCGAGCATATCCGCCGGCAGGGTGAGCACCGGCTTGGACATGACTTCATAGACATGCACCCGCTCCGGCGCTCGACCCTTGGCCACCACCTCAGCGGCGATGTCGGAGATGACCAGCAAGGCCAGCTCGTCATCCGCGTTGCGCCGGTTGACCGCCAAGGAGCTGATCCCGTGTTCGCGCATCAACGCCGTCGCCTCGGCCACGGTGGCCAGCCCGTCAATGGTTTTGATGCTCTTGGACATGAGGTCCGCCACGCGGACCTCCGGTTTGGCGTTGGGCTTGTCGCTCATATCACGTCCTCGATTTCTGCAAGGATGGTGTCCATTTGGGAGTTTAGGCCCACGGCGTCTTCAATGCTCAGTTGGAAGGCGATGCCGGCCCCGGACTCGTGCTCGAACTGGGCGGCGTCATGGATGCGCTCCAAAATCTCCCTAGCCCTGTTCTCCGCCACGATGAACAGCAGCAAATCGCAGGAGGCGGCGAGGTCCAGACCGAGAAAGGTCTTGGCCGGCTTCAGCCCCTCGCCGCGCCCGCTGCTGATGACGGTGGCGCCGGTGGCCCCGGCCTCCCGGGCGGTTTGGATGATGAGCTCGGTCTTGTCGCTGCTGGCGAAGACGGCGATCAGCTTCAGTTTCATGGCGCAGGCCCCCAGCGAGGCGTGGCTTCGAGCCAACAGATGGCGGCGGCGCAGCAAAACACTCTGCTCATTGATTCAGCTTCCTCGCGTTCAAGAACGGATTAAGCCCCTTTGCCCTTGGCCCTGCGGCCGGGGTGGATGCGATGGGCAATCATAGCGTATCCAAGCACCGACATGATGGGAAACACGCTGGCGAAGGCGATCAGGCCGAAGCCATCGATCAAGGGGTCGCGCCCAGGCACTGTGGCGGCCAGCCCGAGGCCCAAGGCCGCCACCACCGGCACGGTGACGGTGGAGGTGGTGACGCCGCCACTGTCGTAGGCTAGGGGAATGATGCTGCGGCTGGAACGGAAGGTCTGCAAGATGACCACGGCGTAGGCCGCCATGATGTACCAAGGCAAGGGCGTGCCGGTGACGATGCGGAAGCAGCCCAAGGCGACCCCCGCCGCCACCCCCACCGCCACGGCGATGCGCAGCCCCCAAGCATGAATCGCTCCGGCGGACACGGCTTGCGCCTTCAGTGCCACTGCGATCAACGAGGGCTCCGCCACCGTGGTGGCGAAGCCGATGGCGGCGGCGAAGGCATAGACCAGCAGATAGTCCTGCCACTGCACACCGTCAGCCAGCCGCTCCACGCCTATGGCGGCTGGCGAGGTCAGCTGCCGAGCCATGGTTTCGCCGATGGGAAACAGGGCCTCCTCCAGGCCGATCAGGAACAGCGTCAGGCCCGCCAACACCAGCGCGAACCCAACCAGAATGCGGCGCAGGTTGGGCAGCTTGCGGCGCAGCACAAAAATCTGGAACACCAACAAAACAGCAACAATGGGCATCACGTCGAACAACGTGCTGGCGGCGGTGTCCGCCACCGAGGCGAAAAACTCCCCCATCAGGCCGCCATGCCGTAAATCAGCACGAAGATCATCGGCGTCAGGCTGGCGAAGGCGATCAGGCCGAAGCCGTCGATCAAGGGGTTGCGCCCGCGGATGGAATGGGCCAAGCCCACCCCCAAGGCCGTGACCAAGGGCACCGTGATGGTGCTGGTGGTGACGCCGCCGCTGTCGTAGGCCACGCCGATGATCTCCTCGGGCGCAAAGGCCGTCATGAGGGTGACCAGAACATAGCCGGAAATGATGAAGACGTGAATCGGCCAGCCCTTGACGATGCGCAGCACCCCCAGCACGATGGCCACCCCCACCGACAGCGCCACCACCATGCGCAGGTTGAAGGCGTAAGCCTGCCGCGCCGTGTCGTTGGCGGCAATGTGCCCGGCCTCGGCGGCCACTTGGGCGGCTTCGGCGGCCACCGCGATCAACGCCGGCTCCGCCACCGTGGTGCCGAAACCCAAGCTGAAAGCGAAGGCGAACAGGGCCGTCAGGCTGCCCTTGCGGGCGAAGGCATGGGCCATGGTCTCACCTAAGGGAAACAGGCCCATCTCCAACCCCTGAATGAATAGGGTCAGACCGACCACCACACAAACCAACCCCACCAACACTTCGGCCAAGTTCGGGAAGGGCTGCTGCAGCACCACCACCTGAAAGAAGACGATGACCAAAATGATGGGCGCAAGGTCCCGCAGCCCCTCCACCAAGGGCCGGGCGATCATCCTCAAAGCGGCGATCATGGCTTTGCCTGCATCAACGGGTGTGTAGCGAAGGGCGGCTGATCGCCCGAAACGCGAACACTAGCATGGGCGCCCGTGGCCCCCAAGGACACCTACTCCCTCAGAGAGTTGCGCTGTGGGGTTTTGGGATTGGATTTCTGCAAGATTGGCGAGCACAGGGTCTTTGATCCGGCCAGCGACCGACACCGCAACACCCCGCCGCATGGTAGCCTACCCGGTCCGATTGCCAGTCCCGGAAGGAAGAAATGGCCGCACGAGCGGAACGTCGCAGTTTTTGGACTTGGGGTTACGTTTCGGACGAACCGACGCAGGCGGAGCGAACCGCCGCGGCAAGGAAGGCGTCCAAGCGCTTGGGGCGGGAAGTGACGCCGCCGGTTATTCCCCGAATCGAAGACATCGAGTTGCCGGCAAGCCGCATTGAGGTGCCAGGGAAGTTTGCTGCCTTCATCAGCACCGATCACGCCGAGCGCGTCACCCACACCTACGGGGGGCACAGCGTCGAGCTGCTGGCCGCGGCGCGGGGCCAGTTCCACAATCCGCCCGACGCCGTCGCCCATCCGCGCACGGAGGATGAACTGGAGGCCGTGCTCGCTTGGTGCGATGCACAGCGCTTGGTGACGACGCCCTATGGCGGCGGCACCTCCGTGGTCTGGGGCGTCAATGCGCCGGTCGGCAACGACGGCGCCGTGACGGTGGACTTGGACAACCTGAACGCGGTGCTGGAAATCGACCAGACATCCCGCGCCGGGCGCTTCCAAGCCGGCATTCTGGGGCCGGACCTCGAAGCGGCGCTGCGCCCCCTGAGCCTCACCCTGCGCCACTTTCCGCAGAGCTTCCCGTGGTCCACCGTGGGCGGTTGGGTGGCGACCCGCTCCGGCGGCCACTACGCGACCAACCACACCCACATTGACGACTTCGTGGAGGCCACCCGCATGCTGTCCCCCGCCGGATGGATGGAGACGCGACGCCTGCCGGGCAGCGGCGCGGGGCCGAGCCCGGACCGTCTGGTGATCGGTTCCGAGGGCATCCTTGGCGTCATCAGCGAATGCTGGCTGCGGCTGCAGAAACGGCCGCGCTTCCGCGCCACCGCCGGCGTGGTCTTTGCGGACTGGCACTCCGGTTGCGATGCGGTGCGGGCCGTGGTTCAGGCAAAGCTGTGGCCGGCCAACCTGCGCATTCTGGACCCGGTGGAGGCGGGCGCAAGCGCCGGGCTTTCCGGCCAACAGGCGCTGCTCATCATCGGCTTCGAGTCCGCCGACGCGCCGCAAGGCGCAAACATCCGCGAAGCGGCGGCCATCGCGCGCGACCACGGCGGGCAAATCGACGACGACAACATCCGCATTGACGACGGCGACGGCAAAGCGACCGGCCGGGAGGGGGCGGTCGGCGCCTGGCGCAACGCCTTCATCGGCGTCAACGCCGGCCTGCGCAACGGCCTCGGCATGTTAAGCGACACCTTCGAGACCGCCATCACTTGGGACCGCTGGCCGGCGTTCGACGCGACGGTGCGCGAGCGCGTGGGCAAGGTGCTGCGCGACACCTTGGGCAAGGGCGCAACGCTCTCCTGCCGCTTCACGCACGTCTATCCCGACGGCCCCGCGCCCTACTACAGCTGGAGCGGCCCCGCGGCCCTAGGCGGCGAGGCGGCGCAATGGCAAACCATCAAGGACGAGGCGACCGCCGCGGTGGTGGACGCCGGCGGCACCGTGACCCATCACCATGCGGTCGGGCGAATGCATCGGCCCGGCTGGGATCGGCAACGGCCCGAACTCTTCGCCGAGGTGCTGAAAGCGGCGAAGGGGCGGCTCGACCCGAACGGCATCCTGAATCCAGGCGTGTTGATCGGTAAAGAGCGCTAGGGCCGGCGGCGCAGCCAATCGACCATCGTTGCCGAGACCAGATCGCTCGCGTCCTGCTGCACAAAGTGGCCTGCGCCGGGAATGGTCACCAAGGTGAAGTCCTTTTCCACCCAGTCCCAAGTGCCGTTCAGTCCGCCGGGCAGCAGCGCCTGATCGTCCAGCCCGTGGAACATCAGCACCGGGCATTGCACCTTCGGAAAATCCGACAGGGCTGCGGACGCCGCGGGCGGTTCCGGCGCTGCGGAAGCCCGTTGGGATGCGTCGGGCGCCGCTGAGGCTTCAGGTGCGTCCAACTCCTCCGGCGGGGTGCGTGGATAGTTGGCCTTGTAGTAGTTCAGCATCGCCGCAAAATCCGAACGCTCGAACGCCGTGACGTATTGAGCGCGGGCCTCCTCATCCGTTACCCAAAACGCCAGTCCCTCCGCGGTGAGCGCTTCGTGGGCGTCGGGCTTTTGGAAGTCCCTCGCGTATTGGCTGTTGCGCTGCTGCTGTGGATTGGTCATCAACTCCCGGGCCAGGCCAGCCGGGTGCGGCAGATTCAGGATGACAAGCGCCGCAACCAAGTCGGGCCGGAACATGGCGACGTTCCAAGCGATGGCACCACCCCAGTCGTGCCCGACGACGACAGCGGAATCCTCGCCCTCCGCTGCAATCACTGCGGCGACATCGCCCACCAACTTCGGCATTTCATACTCCCGCACGCCTTGCGGTTTGTCGCTGCGGTTGTAGCCGCGCAAATCGAGCGCCGCGACTCGAAAGTCTCCTTCGAGCGCCCTCATCTGCTTGCGCCATGAGTACCAAAAGTCCGGGAAGCCGTGCAGCATCACCACCAACGGACCATCTCCCACCATCGCATAGTGGATGCGCACACCGTCGCTGTTCGCGTACTTATGCTCCACGCGCTCCCTCAAGTCTCCGGCGGCGAACACCGAAGCGGTGACCGCAAAGCCCACCAACAAGGCCTGCGCCGTCTTCATGGCCTTATTGATGCCCATCAGTCTTCTCCCCGTCACCGACGGGCGAACTATAGCAGAGCACGCCCTAAACGCGGTGTGCGCATCTTGGGCTACAATCAGCCCATGTGATTGTTGACCTACCGCTGTGGGAAGCAAGTCAGCCTCGGCGCGGCGGCGGCTGACGGCGGGGGTGAACCTACTGGCCGGCGTAGGGCAAGGCGCAGTGGCGTAGGCAGCTTGGTTCGCCCAAGGGAAGTTGGCAAAAACAGGAGGCCCACCTATGAGACTCGGCGCCCTATTGGGGCCGGTGTTGCCGAACGTCGGCGCTAATTTTCTTGTGGAACAGGCCAGAACCCTGGCTGGCGAAGGGTTTGTAAGCCTTTGGTCCGCGCAAGCCATCGGCCGGGGATTCATGATGACCGACCCTTTCGTGGCCTTGGCCGCAGCAGCCACGGCGGCGGAGAGGGTGGAGATTGGCACCGCCGTGGTGCAGGCGCCCTTGTACCAGCCGCTGGACCTAGCCCACCGAGTGCTCTCCCTGCAGCAGATTTGCGGCAATCGGCTCATTCTTGGCTTGGGCGTTGGCTCCACCGCCAAGGACTTCGCCGCCCTTGACCGCAGCTTTGACAACCGCTTTGCGCACTTTGCCTCCGTGGTTGAAGATCTTAAGGAGATTTTCACAACCGGCGCCCTCGGCGACAACGCCCTGTCGCCTTGGCCGGCCGTTGAAGGCGGGCCGCCGCTCTTTCTGGGCACTTGGAAAAAGGGCGTGGAGCGGGCCGCCCGCGAATTCGACGGCTGGATTGCGTCCTCCATGCACAGCCCAACCGATCAACTCGTCTCTGGTTTGGAAACCTACCGGCAAGCCGGCGGCAAACGGGCGGTGGTGTCCACCATTCTGGCGCCGCCAGGAACCGACTTGGGGGAGTTTAAGGCCCGTCTTGATCGGTTCGCGGACGCCGGCTTCGATGACGCCGTGGTGCTGTTTCTGCCCGGCGGCCCGACACCCGCCCAAGTGCGTCAGCTTGTGGATTGAAACGCATCCACCTCTCCAGCGACCTGCTCTAGCTATTGGAGATGCTGGCTTGCGTTGAGGCCGAAGTCCCGGATGCCACCGCAAGGCCGCTTTTCGGTGTAGGATGTCGCCAACCCGAGTGAGAATCAATGCGCAACATCAATGTCCTCTGCACCCCACAGGAGCGAGATGAAAAACCCACCCCACCCAGGCGGCGGCCTCCGCTACGATATCGAAGCGATGGGTTGGACGGTGGCCGAGTGCGCCGAACGCCTCGGCCTGTCGCGAACTACGCTGTCTAGGTTATTGAACGGCAAGCAGGCAATCACGCCAGCCATCGCGCTGTCCTTAGAAGAGCTTGGTTGGAGCGACGCCAACACTTGGATGAGGCTCCAAGCCATCTATGACCTAGCGCAAGAACGCCGCCGACGCGCAGCAGCTTGGCCCGTGGCGGAGCTGCGCACGGATCGTGCGGCTCAATGATAATCAATCAAGTCGATGTCCACTGCTTCGCCATCTACGAAGCGAAAGACGATTCGCCAGTTTGCCGAAACGCTCATGCTCCATTGCCCCGTCCGGTCCCCCTTAAGCCGGTGGAGGCGAAATCCAGGGCGCGAATCGATGCTGGAAGGCGACTGAGCGGCGTCCAGCAGCAGTAGAATGTGCCTTACGCGCTGAACCAGATCGGCCGCCACGCGACGGCTGTCGCCCTTCTCGAACAGCGCCTGCAGCCCTTTGTGCTTGAACTTCATCCCTCACCCTATTCGTCACCTACGCTCCGAAACCGTTTTCTTCTTTTTCGAGCAGTCCCGTCGATCGACCGGCACCGTCCTTGTCCGCGCACATGCTATCTGCAAGCAAGCGGGCGCTAGCCTCAGGTGTTCAAGCGCTGATCCAATATGGCTCGTCTGTCTTCGCACCCCGCATCGTGCTCGTAGGACTCGGCGATGCGATTGACTGCGCTGCATGGCCATGCACCATCTTCGTCCAGTGGCGCGTTCGAAAGGAGTTCTCCAATCTGGAGGTCCCCGACCTCCGCTCGGCCGAATTCGGCACCTAGTTCACGCGCCTCCTTAAGCCAGGGCTTCAACTGCACTGCACCGTTGGCGTCCGTTCCCGGAATTCGTGCAGCTTAACGCAGCAGGTCGTAGGCGGCACTAGCGACATCCCGTTGTCGTGCATCACCTTCGGTCCGCCGCTCCTGCGGATCTTGTCCACCGTCTCTCCGCACGAAGCAGCAGGAGAGGGCTTCAACAAACAGAAGCAGGCCAAGCCTGCACAAGGTGCGCACGGCCTATAATCCGCTCATGCGATTGCTGACCTACAGGCATGGGGAGCGCATCAGTTTTGGCGCTGTGGTGGATGGCGGAGTTGTCGATCTCGGCGCTTTGCTACCGGGTATTGGCGGTCTGAAGGCTCTAATGCAGGCCGGGGCCGTAGATGAGGCGCGGCGGCTGGCCTTGGCGGCGGCACCCGACCATTCGCTGGAGGACATCACTTGGCTGCCGCCGGTGCCGGATGCGGAGAAGATCATCTGCATCGGCATCAACTACGGCAACCGCAACGAGGAGTACGAGGAGGCCGCCCCGGCCCCGGACCATCCCAGCGTTTTCCTGCGCACTAGGGAGTCCCTGACCGGGCACTTGCAACCCGTTTTGCGCCCGCCGGAATCCGAGCAGTTGGACTACGAAGGGGAAATCGTGATGGTCATCGGGCGCGGCGGGCGGCGCATCCCCGAAGCGGAGGCCCGCAGCCATGTGGCCGGCCTTACCCTAATGAACGAAGGCTCCGTTCGGGACTGGCTGCGCCATTCCAGGTTCAACGTCACCCCCGGCAAGAACTTCGAGCACTCCGGCGCCGTCGGCCCTTGGATCGCGACCACGGATGCAGTGCCGGAATTCAACCAACTCCGCGTCATCACCCGGGTCAACGGCGAAGTGCGCCAAGACGACCGCACCGACAACCTATTCTTCCCCTTCGAGCGCCTAATCAGCTATGTGTCCACCTTCATGCGCCTAGCGCCCGGCGACCTGATCGCCACCGGCACCCCCACCGGCGCCGGTGCCCGCTTCAAGCCGCCCCGTTACCTCTGCCCCGGCGAC
Source organism: uncultured Pseudomonadales bacterium (assembly GCA_958296025.1). Taxonomy (GTDB): domain Bacteria; phylum Pseudomonadota; class Gammaproteobacteria; order Pseudomonadales; family Azotimanducaceae; genus Azophilus. The sequence continues at coordinate 1,605,044 of OY282430.1, read as the reverse complement.
CTGGTGGAGGTGGAGGCACCGGGCATCGGCTTGCTGCGCAACGAGGTTCAGGACGAGTTTTAGATCTCGGTCTGCGTCGCCAAAAAAACGGACGCCAATTCCATCCGCAGCTAAGGAGGAATTTGGATGCGCAGCCGCGCCACCGTGCAGCCGACGGCGAAGATGGGGATGGGGGCGTAGAAGTAGAGTTCCCCCAGGTTGCCCTCGGCGGCGCCGGCCACGGCGATGAAGGTGCGTATCTCGAAGCCGCCCTGCCCTGCTTCCCGCCAAGTTTCCGCGTCTGTGTAAGCAGTCAGGCGCACAGGGTCGTTGGCCAGCCAGCGGTCTAGGAAGTCCCGGTCCCAAGCCTCGTTGATCTTGCCGGAGTCCGGCGTGGCCGGCCAATGGGAGATGCCGCCAGTGCCCACCACGGCGATGCGCTCCTGCACAGCGTCGCAGGCCTCGCGCAGCGCCCGGCCGAATTCGTAGGCCCTTGACAGCGGAGTGAGCGGCGGGCCTTGGCAGTTGATGTTGACCGGAATCACCGGCAAGTCCGCCTCCGGCAGCAGAAAGTGCAGCGGCACCATGATGCCGTGGTCGAATTGCCATTCCTCCGCGTAGGCGAGGTCGATGCGGACCATGATGCGCTCGATCAGGCGCCGGGACAGAGCCGGCGCCCCGGGATAGGTGCGCGGCGCGATGCCCAGCCACTCCGGGTCCTCAATGGGGCCCTCGTAGCGCTCCGCCATGCCCATGCAGTAGGCCGGCATGTTGTTCATGAAGAAGTTGGCGAAATGCTCGGCGGCGACAATCACCAGCGCATCCGGGCGGGCGGCGCGAATCTCGCCGCCCAAGCGGCGCATGGCCGCGTAAAAGTCCTCCCGCAGTTCAGGGTCCGCCCGCTCCGCCCGGCCGGTGATGCCCGGCGCATGGCTGCAAACCCCGGCGAAAACTAATGGCATTTCAGCTCCCAATCACCCAAAGAACACACAATGACCGCCAAGCGTTTCCGTGGTTCTCCAACAGGATTGGGCAACGCCATTCGACCAACCGCCGACAAAGCGGAGAAAATGTTCCGAGCAAGCAACGAAAAAAAAGCTGGGGAGTCATAAGCAAGAATGTCAAACAGTCCGCGTCGATTGCGTAGGGGTGCGTCAAACCGCCCCCCGTCCGTCCGTGGTGAGATACAGCCCGTGGCGCACCGGGCCATGCTTCGCCAGACCCTCACGCATGGACTTGATGTAGTCATCCCAAGGGTAGCCCAGCAAGGCCGCGTAGTGCATGAGAATCTGGCCGTTCACGCCCATCACATAGAGCAGGCCGATGTCCCCATCCACCAACGCCCGCCGCTCCTCCTCCGACAGGTCGTACTCCTTGAGCAAATCCCCAAAGTCGTCCGCGTGGCGCTGCCGAACACGAGCGTCCCGATTCAGGTTGTAGAGCAGCTTTTGGACGGTGTAGAGGCTCATCGGCCCAGCGCCGGAACCGAGTGGGTGTCGTGCGCCATGCAGACGTTCTTGGTCTCCATGTAGAAGTCGAAGCTGTAGTCGCCGCCGTCCCGGCCGATGCCGCTGGCCTTCATGCCGCCAAAGGGGGTTGGCAGATGGCGGTTGTTCTCCGAGTTGATCCAGATCATGCCGGCGTCCAAGGCCCGGGCCAGCCGCTGGCCGCGGCCCAGATCCCGGGTCCAGGCATAGGCGGCCAAGCCGTACTGGACGCCATTGGCGATCTCGACCGCCTCCGCTTCGTTCGCGAAGGGAATGGCGGTGAGCACCGGGCCGAAAATCTCCTCCTGGGCGATGCGCATCTGCGCCCTGGCTTGGCTGAACAGGGTGGGCGCAACGTAGTTGCCTTGCGCAAGCCCAGCCGGGCGTCCGCCGCCAACGGCGATGCAAGCGCCTTCCTGGCCGGCGACTTCAAAGTAGCTGAGCACCTTTTGCAGATGGTTCGGATGAATCAGCGGCCCCACCTCCGTGGCCGGGTCCAGCGGATGCCCCACCTGGATGCGGGCGGCCCGCTCCGCCACCCGTTCGACAAAGGCGTCGTAGATGCTCTCCTGCACCAGCAGGCGGCTTGACGAGGTGCAGCGCTCGCCGTTCAGGCTGTAGATCATGAAGGTCACGGCATCGACGGCCCGGTCCAAGTCCGCATCCGCGAACACCAGCACCGGGTTCTTGCCCCCCAGTTCGAAATGCACCCGCTTCAAGGTTGGCGCCCCCTGCACCATGATCTGGCTGCCGGTGCGGGACTCGCCGACGAAGGCCACCGCCTTCACATGGGGATGCTCGGTCAAGGCCCGCCCCGCCACTTCCCCGACGCCATGCACGAGGTTCAACACACCCGAGGGCAGCCCGGCTGCGTGGCAAATTTCCGCCAGCAGGGTGGCGGTCAGCGGGCTCCACTCCGCCGGTTTATGCACCACCGTACACCCGGCCGCCAGCGCCGGAGCGATCTTCCAGGTGGAGAGCATGAAGGGCGTGTTCCAAGGCGTAATAACGCCCACCGGACCTAGGGGCTGGCGCAAAGTGAAATTCAGGTGATGCGCCGCCGGCAAGGACAGGCCGTTGGCCGCCTCCGGCGCCCGGTCCGCAAAGAAGCGGAAGTTCTCCGCGCCGCGCACTGCCGCCTTGCTCATGAACCGAAGCGGCTGGCCGGTATCCCAGGATTCGATAAGGGCGATTTCCTCCGCCCGCCGCTCAATGGCGTCCGCAATGCGGTGCAATACTGCGCGTCGCGCCTCCCCGGAACAGGCGCCCCACTCGGTGAAAGCCTCCCAAGCGGCGTTGGCGGCTTGGTCCACATCCTCGGGGGCGCCGGCGGCCACTTGGTTGATGAGCGAACCGTCAATCGGCGTGTTATTGGCGAAAGTTTCCCCGGAAGCGCCGGCCACGGCCTCGCCGCCGATGAAGTGCCCCAAAACGCCGCCTTGAAAGCGGGCCAGATGTTTTTCAGCCTGCGCCAAGTTGGACTCAAAGGTTGCGCCCATCCGCTGCTTCCTTTTACAACTTTGGCAAACATTCTACCCCTTAGGCGGAACGCCGCCTGCCACCGCCGCCACACCTGCGCGGCTGGGGCTGGCCTTGGAGCATCCGCTAGACGATGACATCGCGCAGTCCCTTGAGGGCTGGCACGGCCGAGGGCATCGCTTGCCCGCATGCCACGGCAATGCCCGCAACAGGCCAGAATCGACTTGAAAATACGTCCGCAAAGGCATCCCTAAGCCGCCGCAGACCGACAGACGCCGAAAAAAACGCCTGAGAATGGCCCACCATGACCAAACCGGCGACGAGCCCGCCGACAAAAACTCACAGCGCAAGTCCGTCACACGGAAAAAATGTTGACAGGCCGGGACCCACTACCCTAGGGTATGATCCATTCCAACCCATCAAGCCCCCCCTGGCATACAGGAGCAAGGGTGGCTTGATTCTTAGCACCCCAGGGGCACCGAACGGTGCCCCTGCATTTTATCCGAGCGTTTGCGTGAACGAGCCTGCCGGCACACCATCCATCCGCGTCCGCGTATTTGTGGATTTCTGGAATTTCCAGCTATCCATCAACGCATTGAAAGAGAATTTCAAAGTGGACTGGAGCACCCTAGGCCACTGCTTGGCAGCCGCAGCAGGCCGTATCGTGGATGCGAACGCGCATATCGCGTACCAAGGGATGAATGTTTATGGCTCTTATGGCACTAGCGACACCGACACCGGACTTCGCAAATGGGCGGAGCATACGCTGGCCCGATTCCCCGGTGTTCAGGTTGAGATGGCACCACGACGAAGGAGACGACGCGGGTTCGTGTGTCCATCGTGCCACAGGGAGACTACGGACTGCCCAAACTGCGGCAAGGATATGCGCGGTAGCGAGGAAAAAGGCGTTGATACGCGGATTGCCACAGCCATGATCAGCTTGGCGTGGGTCGATAACTACGATGTGGCCGTCCTCGTGTCTTCAGACCGCGACTTCGTCCCTGTGGTGGAGTTTTTGGAAACGAAAGGCATCAAAGTGGTTCACGGCGCGTTTCCACCGCAGGGGTCCGGCCTAAGCCAAAAGTGTTGGGGTGCCATTGCGGTCCCGAATATTCGAGACCTATTTCGACGAGTGCCGTAATCTAAGCGCATCATGCGCACCGGCCGGGACGCATCTCGGAGCCGGCAGAGGCCGAAAGGCGGCCTAAAAATGCGCACGAACCCGCCGGGGAAAACCCACAGCGCAACCCCTCTCTGGCTAGACAATCCGACTTGCAGCCAATATCTTTCGTTAATATATTAATCATCCTCTAGTAAGCAACGAATCCAATGAGGAATTTCGATCAATCCCTGCCGATGCTGCTGTATCGGGCGCTGAACGCCCTGATGCCGGAGTTTCGCGCCATCTTCCGCCAATTCGGCCTGACCGAGCGACAGTGGCGGGTGCTGCGGGTGCTGTGGGAGGAGGACGGCAGGCCGCTGCTGGCCTTGGCGGAAAGAACCCTCATTCCCGCCCCCAGCCTCATCGGTGTCGTTGACCGGCTGCGCAAGGAGGGCTTGGTGGAGCGGCGCCGCTCCGCCACGGACCGGCGGGTGGTGCAGGTTTGGCTGACTGATGGCGGACGGGCGCTGCAAGCCGAGGTGACGCCCTTGGTGGACAGGGCCTACGCGGCCTTTGACGAGTTCATGAACCCCGAGGAATGGCGGGCGCTGACCGCCATGATGGACAAAATCGCCAGTCGGGCCAACAGTGCCGGCGGCCCGTTGGCACACAAGGTTGGAGACGAATCATGACCGTGAAAACAGGGGCCGAATACCTTGCCTCCCTGCGGGACGACCGCGAAGTTTGGCTGCATGGCGAACGCATTGCCGACGTGACCGCCGCGCCGGGCTTGGCGAGAGGGGCGCAAACCATGGCCGGCTTCATCGACCGGCAGCATGACGAAGCGCAGCAAGCGCTGCTGACCTACAGCGAGGGCGGCGAAGAGGGCGGCGAACGCCACCCCATGTCCTTCCTGCTGCCGCGCACCCCAGAGGACGTGCGCCGTCGGGGTACCGCCTACTACGAATGGGCGCGCTGGTCCAACGGCATGTTCGGCCGCACCCCAGACTACAAGAACGCCTCGGTAACGGCCTTCGCCGGCGCCGCCGAATTCCTCAACGAAGGGCGGGACGACAGCGGCCCCGACTTCGCCGCCAACATGCGCAACTACTACGAGGAGGCCCGCCGCAACGACTTGGTGCTCACCCACACCCTAGTCAACCCGCAGTACAACGCCGAGCGGGCCAAGCAGGGCCTCTCCAGCCCGGAGGTGGCTCTGCAGACGGTGCGCGAGACCGACGCCGGCGTCGTCGTCAACGGGGCGCGGCTGCTGGCCACCTTGGGGCCGCTGGCGAACGACATCGAGGTGTTCCCCTCCACTCTGCTCAAGGCCGCCGAGGAGAACAAGCCCTACGCCATCGCCTTCACCATCCCCATCAACACGCCGGGCATCCGCCTGATCTGCCGGGACAGCTACGACCACGGCAAGTCGAACTTCGATGCGCCCCTATCCTCCCGCTTCGAGGAGATGGACGCGGTGGTCATCTTCGACAATGTGCTGGTGCCTTGGGAGCGGCTGTTCATGCACAAGGATCCGCTGCTGTGCAACCGCGCCTTTGCGGAAACCAACGCCGTGGTCCACATGATGCACCAGGTGGCCTGCGGCAAGTTGGCCAAGGCGGAGTTCATCGTCGGCCTGCTGTGCGCCATGGCCCGCGCCTCCGGCAAGGACAAGGACATGAACGTGAAGGGCCAAATCGCCGAGGCCATGTGGGCCGCGGAGACGGTGCGGGCGCTGCTGTTCGCCGCCGAACAGCAGCCGGAGCGGGACCAATGGGGCTTGTACATCCCGCAACGACGCCCCTTGGACACCTCCCGCAACCTGTTTCCCCGCCTCTACCCCAAGCTGATCGAGACCGTTCACATGCTCGGCTCCAGCTCCCTGATGGCCACCCCCTGCGCAGCCGACTTCAGCGGCGACATCGCCGTCGACGTGCAACGCTACTTCGAGCTCACCAATCTGGGCAGCCAAGACCGCGTGGCCCTGTTCCGCCTAGCCCAAGACGTGGCCGTATCCGGCTTCGGCAACCGCCAAGTGCTCTACGAGCGCTTCTTCTTCGGCCCGCAAAACGTCATGGCCTCCATCTACTACGACCTTTACAACAAGGACGAAATGATGGATCGGGTGACGGAGCTGCTGAACCGGACTTAACGGGACGGATCTGGCGGCTTAACCGCCAGGATATGCACCCATTTGCCTGCTTGGGAGGACCAACTGCCGCGGCCCAAAAGCACTATGGCCAAGCGGCTGATAACCGAGCGGGCCTGGAGAACATCCGCAACTTGGCGCCCCGGGAAGGACTCGAACCTTCAACCTACCCCTTAGGAGGGGGCCGCGCTATCCAATTGTGCCACCGGGGCGGGCGAGAAGGCATTTTAACGCGCTTTTCCCGATGGCGGAGCGGATCCAAGCAAAGCCTCGATCACCCAATAGGCACAATCATCACCCCCACTGCGGTGGCGGAGCCAATGACGCCGGCCATGTTGGGCCCATGGCGTACATCAGCAGATGGTTCTAGCCACTGGCCGTAAGGCCGATGCGGTTGGCGACCCTTGCCACCATGGGCGCGGCGGAAATCCCGGCGGCACCGATGATCGGGTTGCCGGGATGGATGGGAGGGCGTTCATCAGCTTGGCCATCAGTACGCCACTGGCGGTGCCGACGGCGATGGCCGACCAACTCCGGCGCTGGGTTGGTGCGGCTGGCGTTAGTGAGCTTGCGCGAAGGCGGATTCCGCAACGGCCGGAACGCCCACAGCGCCTTCGATGCGCACAAGCCGAGCGTCAACATCCTCGGCCCAGTCCTCAATGTTGGAAAGCCGCTCGTCAACCTCGGCCGAATTCTCGGCAAAGTCCTTGGACAAGGCCCCGAAGTCCTTGGACAAGACCTTGTATTGTTCTTGAAGGCGGACCACATCCTCCCGCAGATCGCCCACGGCGCCTTGAACCGAGTACAACGGCGGCAAAATTAGCCCGGCAAGCACAAGCCCCGTACCTATGACGGCTAAGATTTGGCTACGGTTTTTCGCCTTCACGTCAGTACACTCCGACAGGATGGATGGATTGTACACCCACAGCATGCCCGCGTAGCCACTCAAGGCGATATAGCTGGCGCACCCGGCTGGACTCGAACCAGCAATCCTCAGTTTCGTAGACTGATGCCTTATCCAATTGGGCCACGGGTGCGAACGGCGGGCATGATACCACTCTTTGGCTGGATGGATTACAAAACGCTCCCCTCACCAAGGTCAGCCCAAAGTCGCCGGCACCAATTGAAATGCGCGCTTGGGTGGGAACGAACCTGTGTCTCTACGGATTTTGGAATGACCCTGGTCCGTTCGGTTCAGGGTTGGTTCAGCATTCACTTCTAGACTATGCTTGGGCAAGCAACCAAGGCGGGGCCAGATGATGCAACCAATCCATCCACCCGGAGTTTCAGCAAGGCGGTGCGGCGGGCCGGCGGCTGGCTTGCCCAAGGGCTCGAAGCAAATGCTCGGCCAAGGCCGTCAGGGCGGGTCGGCAGCCTTTTTCCGGCAGCTGGGAAGGGCGGCAGCCTTGTTGGGTGCCGCATGGCTGGCTTCGGCGGTTGCCGCCCAAGCCGCGACCGGCAGTGCCGACCCGGAAGCGGCGGAGGCCGTTGAACGCTTAAGCGCGGAGGAGCTCGAAACCCTAGTGGCGCCAGTGGCGCTCTATCCCGACGACCTGCTTGCCGTGGTTCTGCCGGCCTCCACCTATCCCTTGCAGGTGGTGCTGGCAACACGGTTCCTGGAGACCAAAAAGAAGGACAGCAACGCCGAGCCGGACAGTGGCTGGGACGAGGCCATCATCGCCCTGCTGAACTACCCGGAAGCCTTGCAACTGCTCAACGATGATCTGGACTGGACTTGGCGGCTCGGCGAGGCGGTGCTAGCCCAGGAGGAGGACCTGATCACCGCGGTCAGCGCCTTCCGCGAAAAGGCCAAGGTGGCCGGCAACCTGCAAAGCGATGGCAAGCAGGATGTGGCGGTCGAAGACGGCGCCATCCGAATCAAGTCCACCAGCCCCACCAGAATCCATGTGCCCTACTATGAACCGGCCGAAGTAGTCGTGCATCAGCCCTATCGGGTGGTGTACCGCTACTATCCTCGGGCCTATCCGGTCTATTACTACCCCTATCCGCGCCACCACCGCTTCCATGACGACCTATTTTGGGGCGTCACCTCCGCTTTCAGTGTCGGCTGGAGCACCGGGCAGTTGCACTGGTACCACTACGGCCTCAATGACCACCCCTACTTCGGCTACCACTACTATGATCCGTTCTATTATCGCCGCCCACACCGTCACCTACGTCACTATGAGCGCAAGCGTCGCCACGCTGAGGCGGACCATCATTGGCGTCCCCTCCACCGCCAAGCTGGCGCAAGGCCCGGGAACCCGCGCCGGCGGGATTGGCGAAACGAGGATCCAGAGGCTCGGGGTCGCGACATCGCCGGCAATCCGAACCGCTTGGACGATCGTCAGGACCGGCACCCCAATCCGGATCTTCGCGTCACCAGGGCGCAACTTCCCGCAACGCCGGCCGGGCGCCCTAGTGCAAGAACTCGGCGCCCGGGAAACAACGCTAGAGACCATGAGGCAGAGCCCTGGGTCAACGCATCATCCCAAGTCAGGACGCTGCCATCGGGGACGGCGCGACGGCCCCACCCCACCGGCCAAGGCAGACCAGCCGTCGGGGCGCGGCCACCGAATCCCCAGGCAAACGCCGCAGTGCGCCGCTCCGTTCCCAGGGTGCGGCGGGAAGACCCTCCACGCCGCCCTTCCCCCACTGTGCGGCCGGCGGAAACGCGCTTGAGCGCGGCTCAGCGCACTCAAATTCAGCAGCGGTTCGGCACCCTAAATCGCCCCGCTGCGCCGACAGCGGCATCACCTAGGAATGGACGTGCGACGCCGCGCACCAGCAACGCCATTCGCCGCCCACAGTCGCGACGCCCCAACAACGCCAATGCCCGCCCGCTGCCCTCACCCACCACCATTAACGCCATTCCGCGCATACAGCGGCCAGCGGCACCGCCCCGGGCGCAAGCGGTACCTAGGCCAAACCCGCCCCCGCAGTCCAGGCCCGGCAGCAGCGACTTGTCAGGGGAAGCAATAAGCCAGCAGAATAGGCGCAGGCCACCGCCAAACGGCACCGGACGAAAGCGCAAGGACATCGACCATCAATAGCAACAGCACAGCGAAGCGCATGAGGAACGCAACGGGCCAGTGGGCTACCGCTGCCCGTAGAGGTTGACCGTCCTTCCCCCCTTGCAAACCGAGGGTTGGGGACGGGTCACTGGGCGAGCCGGGGGATGTGCGGGTTGCGGATCTCGTAAAGTTCGATGATGTTGCCGAACGGGTCCTTGCCATAGATCGCTGAAATTTCCCCAAAATCGACGGGCGGGCCGGCGAAGCGCATCCCGGCGGCGCACAAACGGTCATATTCCCCCTGAATGCCTTCCACCTGCAGGCAAAAGTGCGGATAGCCGTAGTCGCAGGGGCGCAGGCGATGATCCGCCGGCTCAGGATGGGTGTATTCCCAAAGCTCAATGAAGGCGTTGGGCGCCTTCAGCATGGCCATCCGGGCGGCGGTCTCGTTCAGGCCCACGGCCCGGTCGGCCAAGGGAAAGTCCCGGTCCCAAGCCCCCTCCTGCACCATCTCAAAACCCAACAAATCCCGATAGAACTTCAGCCCCCGCTCAAAATCCGGGACCCCCACCGCCACATGGTGAATGCCAACGATCATGTTCCGCTTCCCTTTTCCGAGATTTCGGCCCGGGTTCCCGCAACCCCCCAATCCGACGCCACTTCGTTCATGTCGCCCATTCCGCTAACCGACCTGACGGCTGCCCCCGTGGCCCAAAAAAACCGAAACTGGCGTCCGCGACAAGCCGCAAGCCGAGACCGGCCGCGTTCACCCATCGCCGGGCCTCGAGAACCCCAGGTTCAGCGCCAGCCGCAAGGGCATGGACTTGGTTGCCGGCATCATCCATAGTCTGCCCCACATTGCTGACAATGAGCAACAAGCATGGCTGCATTCCCCGCGGCACCTGAACAACTCAGCGCCCGCTGGCTTTCTAGGGTGTTGGGCTACCCAGTTCGGGACTTCAAGGTCAGCCACTTCAGCGAAGGGGCTGGCGTTGTCGGCTTGGTCACCCGGGTGCATCTCAGCGCCGCCGAGGGCCCGCCCTCCATCATCGCCAAGTTCCCCTCGCCGGCGGCCGAGAACCGCGCCGTGGCCCACACCTATGACATGTACGGGCGCGAAGTCCGCTTCTATCAACAAACCGCCAATACCTTGAGCCTGCGCACCCCCACCTGCCATCACGCCGAGTTCGACCCGCAAAGCCAAGACTTCGTGCTGCTGCTCGAAGACCTGCAGGGCTGGCGCATCGGCGACCAAGTGGCCGGTTGTTCCCGCAATGAGGCCCTAGCGGTAATCGACGCCATCGCCGACCTGCACAGCAGCCTTTGGGATGCGCCGCCGCCCGGCATGATTTCGCACAACAACCCCATGCAAAGGGATGGCATGATCGCCGGCTTTCAGGTCGGCTGGCCGGTCGTCGCGGAGCATTTCGGTGAGCTGATTCCACCCAAGGCGCGGCTGGCGGGGAAGGAAATGCCTGACAGGGTGGCCGGGCTGCTCAATGAGATGTGCCGCCCGCCGATATGCCTAGCCCACGCCGACGTGCGGCTGGACAACATCTTCTTCGGCGAGGACGAGGTGGTGCTGGTCGATTGGCAGTCGGTCTGCACCTCGGCCCCAGAGCAGGACCTCGCCTATTTCGTCACCCAAAGCATTCCTGTGCGGATCCGCGCCACCGAGGATTGGCCGTCCCGCTATCATGCTGCTCTAACCCAAAGGGGCGTCGATTACAGCCTCGACATTTGCCGGGAGCGGTTCCGCATCGCCGCCCTGTATCTGCTGTGCTACGCCGTGATCATCGCTGGCACCTTAGACATGGGTAACGAACGCGGCCAAGCCTTGGCCAGCACCCTGTTGGGCAACAGCCTGAGCGCTTTGGACGAGATGGGTGCCTTTACTTTGTTGTAGCCGCCGCGACCGCTCGAGCAGCCTACGTCCGCTAGGCGGCTAGGGCCCCGCCAACGCGAGAATCAGGTTGTTGATCTCGTCATGAAGCCGTTCAGCCGCCATCCGGGAGGCCGCGGCGAAATCTCGAGCGACGCCGACGCATACCGCGTCCATGTCCACTTCCGGGTAGAGGATTGAACGGGAGGCGCTGATCAGCATCCCCCGCCCATGTGCATCCAAGCCAGCCCGCAGGATTTGCTCCAAGTCGCCGCCTTGAGCGCCGATTCCGGGCGTCAACAGGGGCATGTCGCCCACGGTGATGCGGATTCGCGCCAATTCCTGCGGATAGGTCGCGCCCGCCACCAACATGACATTGCCGTCCCGGTTCCATTCCCGAGCCGCCGCGGCGATGCGTAGATAGGCCGGAGCTTCCTCCGGCGTTGTTTGCAGCCAAGCGCTGCCTGGGTTGCTGGTTCGGCAGAGCACGGCGACGCCTCGGCCCGGGTGCTGGAGGAACGGCCGCACGCTCTCCTCCCCCAAGTAAGGGTTCAGGGTCACCGCGTCCGCGTCGTAGCGCTCGAACGCCTCCTTGGCGTAGAAGGCCGCGGTGCTGCCGATGTCACCCCGCTTGGCGTCCAGAATCACGGGCTTGTCCGGCCAACCTTTGTGGATGTGGGAAATGACCTCGGCCAATTGGTCCTCAGCGCCTTCGGCGGCGAAGTGAGCCGCTTGGGGCTTGAAGGCGCAAACGAAGTCGGCGGTAGCTTCGACGATGGCGCAGCAGAAGTCCCGCAGCCCGGAGGGGGCCTGCTTGAACGGCGACGGCAAGCGGCTGCGCACCGGATCCAACCCCACGCAGAGCAATGAACCGCTGTCGGCCCAAGCCTGCCGCAACCGGTCGTGGAAGCTGGAAACGGCAACCATGGGGCGCATTATAAACTGGCGGTTCGGTCCCTTGCCGAACGGCCTATCACTCGGCCGGTGTTGGGGAAACAGGATGTCCCCGCACGGCGAGGACCCGCTCCACGGTCTCCACAACCGCTCGGGTTTGCTGGTCGATCTCTAGGTTGAGCCTGCTGCCTTGCACAGCCACACCCAAGGTGGTGCAGGCGCAGGTCTCTGGAATCAGGCATACCTTGATTCGATGTCGCTCGGCATCCACCGCGGCGATGGTGAGGCTGGCGCCATCCAAGGCGACGAAGCCCTTGTGGTGCAGGCAGCGCAGCCAGTTCGGCGCCACGCGCAGCCACAGATTGCGCTCCTTGGGGCCTTCCTCCAAAGCGACCACCTCGGCAGCGCCCTCCACATGCCCGGCGAGCAGATGACCGCCAATTTCATCACCAACCCGGTAGGAGCGTTCGATGTTGACTCGGCTGCCTCGCGTCAATGCACCGAGATTGCTACAACTCAAGGTTTCCCGCACCACTTGGAAGTCGGCCGTGCCGCGGCGCAGACGCACGGCGGTGAGGCAAACGCCGTTGACGGCCACGGAGGCACCAGGCGCAAGCCCCTCGGCCAAGCCGCCAAGAGCAACTGCCAAGCGCCTTAAGCCCGGCTCGTCGGCTATGGCGACGATTTCGCAAAGGCCCTGAACAATTCCAGTGAACATGGCAAACCGCCTTGCCCCCAAGCCCCGGCCGCAAAAAGCAAGGGATGCACACGCAATGGCCGATCCGCCGGCCCCTGAAAGCCGGCAAGGAAGCAGCGGCAGTTTCCTCAGCGAACGAGCCGCGCAGTGGCATGCCGTAAACCCGCAAGCGGGCGTGGCGCGGCAAAAAGCCTCAGATGGCGGACTCGATTTGCTGCCGCCGTTTCTTCTCCCGGTCAATGTAGGTGATCCACTGCTGACAGATGCGCTGATTGGGCGCATCGCGCAGCCGCCGCGACTCTTTGCTGCAGGAGACGAAGGCCGAGCGTGCGGAGGTCAGCCGCTCCCGATTGAACTCGCACATGCCTTGAACGACATAAACGCTTTGCACCTTGCGCAAGCCGCCCTTCTCCAAGGCATGGCCGGCCGCTTCAACGCATTTGCCGTACTTTTCATCCTCCATGTACAGCTGCGAAAGGCTCTCGTAGATCCTGCCGTCTTCCGAGAGCTTGGCCGCCTCCTCGAAAACGGGGATCGCGTCATTCACCTCCTGGGCCAGTTGGTAGGCCTGCCCCAAGGCGCGCAGGTTGCGGTCGGTGCGCTGAATGATCTTGTCGGCGAAGCCCTTTGCCAGAACCTTGGCCGCCCGAATGGGCGCCTCATCCTGCATCAGCAGGCCGGCATAGGTGGTCAGATCCGATTCCTTGGTCAGGAAGCCGGCCTCGTAAGCGGCCAGCATGGTGTAGATCTGTTGCTTCTCCATGCCCTCCTGGCCCTGAATGCCGGCCAGGCGCAGCCAATACTCGCGCTTGGGAAACTGCCGCACCAGGATTTCCAGGGTTTCCAAGACCCTTGGCCAGTTCTCCTGCTCGAAATACAGGTAGTTCAACAGCGCCCACCAGTTCTCCTTGACGGCGGTGCCCCGAGCTTGGGCCACGGCGATGCCGGTTTCGATCTGCTTGATGGCGTTCGCGTAGTCCTCCATTTGGTAATAGACTTGGCCCATGAAGATGCGCGGATCCGGCCCGGGGTTGTTCGCCTTGGATATCCAAGTCTCCATGTAGCGCAATGCGTCCCGGAAGCGGTTATCCACGAAACTGAGTTGGGCTAAGGTGTAAAGGGTGGTGGTCTCCAGCCCCTCCGGGACGTCCTCCCCTTGAGCTAGCACCGTCTGGTAGTGGCGGATGGCGTTGGGATAATCCTCCTCGGAGAAGTAAACGAAGCCAAGCATGTTGTGGATTTGGCCGATTTCGTTGCCGTTGTAGCGGCGGCTGCGGTCCAACATGCCTTCCAGCACGCCCTTGGCGCCGTCCAGATCCTTGGCGTCGATGAGCTCTTGGGCCTCGGCGAGCTTCTTGAAGGTTGCTTCGCTCATGGAGGGCACCCGCCGGGTCTTGTGCCGCGGCTGTTCGCCTTCCGCACTTTGACCCCAAGCCGAAGGCACCACCCCGGCAGCCAAGGGCAAGCCAATGAGACAAGCCGCCAGCACCGCCAACAGCCAGCGCTGCGGCCGCACCCTGCTTCCGTCGGCCATGATGCCCTCCTACCCGTCCTGCAGCTCGAAGGTGATGCGGTTGCGCACTCCAGCCACGTCGATGGGCTCGCCGTTGACCACCTTCGGTTTGTACTTGAACTTCAACGCCGCGCTGACCGCGGCGCGGTCAAAGATGCCCGGCGGCTTGGACTCGATCACCACCGGGTCACGCACTGCACCGGTGCGGGTGACCACAAACTCCAACAGCACATAGCCTTCAATGCCCCGGGTTTGCGCCCGACGGGGATAGACCGGCGCCACCTTGACGATCGGCAGGTATTCGCCATCGGAACTGAAACCGGCACCGTGGTCGATCACAAGGGACACTTCGACGTTCACTTGGGAGATGTCAACGCCTTGGGATTCACTGCTGGAGTCAAAGTTCATTCGCGGCTTGTTCGGCGGCGGCTCGTCCGGCGGTGTCGGCGGCTTCGGCTTGCGCAGCTTGGTTTCGATCGTGGATTCATGCTCAATGCGCACGAAATCCACAATCTTGCCGGTGATCTTGTCCTCAAACGGACTCTTGTCGCTCTTGATCAGGGCCTGCATCAGCAGGAAAAGCACGAAAGTGGCCGCCACGCCCAAGGCCACGGCAAAGCTAAATCGCAGAATCATGCTAAGCCTCCGTCGATACGGCGACTTCCGTCATGCCGGCGTTCCGTGCCGCAGTCAGAACCGCCTTCAATTGTTCATACCTAGCCTCACGGTCGGCCTGGATCACCAAGCCGCCTTTCGGATTCTCCGCATGGAGGCGCTCGATGTGGGCGCGCACCGCGGTGGCATCGACCTTTCTTTTGTCAATCCAGATGTCGCCGCTGGCGCTGATGGCGACCAACACGCTCACCGTAGGCTTTTGAATGGCCGTTTCGGCCCCGGGGCGCAGCACCTCAATGCCGGCCTGCTTGATGAAGGTGGCCGTCACGATGAAAAAGATCAGCATGATGAACACCACATCGAGCATGGGGGTTAGGTTGATGTCGGACTCCTCGTCGGTGCGCGAGAACCGGCCTGCTTGGCGCGCCATGTCAATCCCCTCCTGAAAGTTTGTTTGCCCTAGCCATCGCCAACGCCTAATGGTCCATGGTCAGATGGTCTTCAAACAGTTCCACTTCACGGTCCACCCTGCGCTTCACGAAGGTGCTGCCGATCAGCCCGGACAACGAGGCGATCATCCCGCACATGGTGGGGATGGTGGCCATGGAGACCCCGGCGGCCATGGAGCGGGCGTTGCCGCCCTGGTTGGCCATGGCGTCAAACACCGAAATCATGCCGGTGACCGTGCCCAGCAGCCCCAGCAGCGGGCATAGGGTGACGCAGGTTTGGATCAACGGCAGGGTGCCGGTGATCTTGCCCGCCGCTTCCGAGATGATCCGATCCCGCACTTGGTGGGCGCTCCAGGAGCGCCGTTCGGGGCGGTCCTCCCAAACGCCCATGGACACCTGCACGAAGGCGTTGTGCTCCCTGGCGAAGTACCAAGCCCGCTCAAAGATCAGCGACCACATCAGGAAGGTGACAATGGCAATGAGATAAAGCACATTGCCGCCCTGCTCGATGAACTGGACGATGGCGAGATAGGCATCCCCAAGCATGATGCGCACCTACTCCAGCGGTCGGCCCGATCTTTCCGCGTGATCGGCGATGATGCCCTGGGTTTGCTCCTCCAGCACATGGATGACCGACCGGCTGCGCTGCGCCACGATGGCGTGCAGCAAGGTGGTGGGAATGGCCACGCACAGGCCGAGCACCGTGGTCATCAAGGCGGTGGAGATGCCGCCGGCCATGGTCTTCGGATCGCCAGTGCCGAACAGGGTGATGGCCTGGAAGGTCAGGATCATGCCGATGACGGTGCCGAGCAAGCCCATCAGCGGCGCCACCACGGAGATCACCTGAATCAGGGCCACGTTTCGGGTGATCTTTGGTGTCTCCACCAAGATCGCCTCGCCCAACTTCAATTCGAGGGTCTCCACATCCACCGCGGTGTTCTGGTGATAGACGTTCAGCACCCGGCCCAAGGGATTGTCGTCGCTCGGCGCTTCCGAGCGCTGCTTTTGCGCGTTGACCTTGGCGCCCATGGTGGAAAGGGTGATCAAGCGCTCAATGGCCAACAGCACGCCGAGGATGCCGCCGAGGATGACCACGGCGCCCACATAGCCGCCCTGCCCGTCACAGAACGGCAGGTAGCATTCGCCCTTGGCGATGCCGCCGAACAGGGAGCCGACCCGCTCGCCAACGGTGGCGGCCTGGATCAGCAGGTTCAGCAAGGACCCGCGGGTGGGGTCCACGGCGAAGGCGACCACCTCTCCGGCTTCAGCCTCTTCGACATCCTCAATGGTGTTGGTGAAGCGCGCCGCCGGCTGCCGCGCCAGTTCGCCAAGGGTGCCATCGTCCGGATCGTAGGTGAGGTACTCGCCGTCCGCCACCAAGGCGAAGGAGCCGACGCGCACCACCTGCACATCGTCGTGATCACCGTTGTTGCGCAGGATGGTGGCCGGGAAACGACTGACGCGGGCGGATTCGGTCATCTCCCGCTGCAGCTCAAACCAAAGGCTCTCCATTTCCTCAATGGTGGCCAGTTTGCTGGCGGTACCCATATTGGCCGCCAATTCATCCAGCCACTCGCCGCGGTTGGGGAATTGAACGGAAATGAGGGAGTTTTCAAACTGCCCCCGAGTGTCTCCCGCCACCTGCTGCAGCACCCCGAAGAGCTCCCTCAAGGAGCCGAGGCGATTGTCCAGCTGCTCCTGCAAGTCACCGATGAGGCGCTCGTTCTCATCGAACTTGGTCTCTAGCCGGTCGGAGCGGCGCTCCTCCCTGCGGCGCTCCGCCTTGGCGTCGCCAAGCATTTTGGCCTGCTGCGCCTTGTCGTTTTGGAAGCGCTGCTCCCGCTGTCTGTGCTCGGCGGACTCCACCACCCGCCGCTGCTCGACGTTGCGCAGCAGGTCATCCAAGCTGTTGGCCTGGACCACCTCCAAGGTGCTGGCGCCGCCGCCGGCGTCCTGCGCAAGGGCCGGAGCAGCGGAAAACAGGCCCACCCCAATGAACGCGACACCAGCCGCCATGCTTCGGTTGAACAATTTCATCGGTCTCAAGCCTCCGGGCCGGTGATGGGCATGGTCAACATATCCACGGAAAGTTGCTTGCGCGCCATGCGGATGCCGCTGCGCACGGGGGTGGTGTACTCATCGCCGAGCCTCTCCCAAACCCCAGTGTTCTTATTCCACATGCCGGTCTCGTCGCCATCCGGCGTCTGGAAAACGAGAGCGATGCGGCCCACCTTAAGGACGTCCACCTTGCGATCCACCCCTTCGACGTTGATGGTGTCCCCGTAGGCTTCCATAGTCCTGCCGTACTCGTTCTCGATCTGGAAGGCGCGCAGCACCTGGGAGAACTTCTCCGAGACGGCCACGTCGGCCCGGTCCATGATCTCCCGCAGCCGTTCGATGCGGTCGGTGCGCTCATTCATCAGGAAGGGGAGGTCCAGATTCACGAATTGCTCAAGGCCGTCGATCATGCGCAGCATCAGCGGCGTGATCTGCCGCTCAATGACGGTGACCTTGCTGATGGATTCCTCCAGCTGCGTCATCTCCCGATCTTGGCTGCTGATCTGCTTGGAGACTTGGCGGTTGTAAACCCGCAGGCCCTCGATCTCCTTGAGCACCGTGCGGTATTCGTTCAGGAGCTTGTGCGTCTCCTCCGAGAGGGCGTCAATCCTAGCCTGTGAGGACTTGGCTTGGTCGTTGATGGCCTCGGCGACTTGGTAAATTTCCGCCAAGGTCGCCGCCGGCGCAACGCCGACGAGGCCCACGCCCACCACCAAAGCCAGCGCTGAAAGCCACTGATTGCGTTTATTTCTCATTGTGTCCTCCTAAGCAGGTCAAGCCAAGCATCAACAAAGGTTTTTCGGTTGTCAAGGCAATTGCGCACCCGCAAATCACTTTTACCAAAAGAAACGCTCACGCCAAGTGCTCCTGAAAGAAATCCAAGGTTCGCCGCCGGGCCAGAGCCGCGCTTGGCGCGTGATAGCTGGCGCGGTGGTCGCAATTGAAGCCGTGGTCGGCGGGATAAACATGCACGGGGACGTCGGGGTGGGCCGCCTTGACCTTGTCCACATCCGCCAAGGGGATGAAGGCATCCAATTCGCCGAAGTGCATGATGACCGGGCAGTTCGGCGAGCGCCCGGCCTCCCCGGCCACGCCGCCACCGTAGTAGGAGGAAGCCGCCGCAACCCCTTTGAGCTCGCAGGCGGCCAACCAAGCGAGCAGACCGCCGAAGCAGTAACCGACCACGCCGACGCGGCCTTGGGCGGCCGCATGATCCACCGCCGCCTGCAAATCGGTCAAGGTGTTCTGCATTTGCAGCTTTTGCAAGGCGAGTTCCATGCCGCGCCCCATGTCCGCCTCGGTGTAGCCGAGCTCCACGTTCGCCTCCACCCGGTCGAATATCTGCGGCGCCAGGGCGGCGTAGCCGGCCTGCGCGTAACCCTCCACCACTTCGCGGATGTGACCGTTGACGCCGAAGATCTCCTGGATGACCACCACCCCGGCCTTCGGCCGGCTGGGCGCAGCATGCCAAGCGCCGAACTCAAAACCGTCGGCGGAACGCAACCTGATGCTGCTCCCCATGAATCCTGTTCTCCTTCCTCACTGCCCGCGCCTGCTTCAACCTTACCCCAACATTCCGCCTCTGGCTACGCTAATTTGCAGCATTCATAGCATCTCCATAATGAAGCGGACAGCCCGCCCAAGCCAAACCCTCGTTCGGTTGTGGATGGGCACGGTGTCCCGGTTCGCATTCACGGCAGGGAATCATCATAATCCCGCCCTTTGATGTGCGCCATCTTGGGACCTCGCGGGGCAGCCATGAACAACAGCGTCCTAGTCATAGAAGACGAGCAGGAAGTGCGGGAAATGCTCTCCTTCAACCTGCGCCGAAACGGGTTCGACGTGTGGGAGGCGGCCAGCGCCGAGGAAGCCCTGCAGCGGCTCGACGGCCGCCTGCCGGACCTGCTTATCATCGACTGGATGCTGCCTGGCATGAGTGGCGTCGATCTCGCTCGCCGCCTGCGTCAGGATGAGCACACCGTCCAGCTGCCCATGATCATGCTCACGGCCCGGGGCGAGCAGGCGGACAAGCTGAAGAGCTTCGACTCCGGCGTGGACGACTACGTCACCAAGCCCTTCTCGCCTAAGGAACTGGTGGCGCGGATGCGGGCGCTGCTGCGGCGCTCCGGCACCCCGGAGGACGGCATTTTGCAATGCGGCGGCCTGCGCCTGGACCTCAACGCGCACAAGCTGTCCGTACAGGGCAAGGCCGTCAAGATCGGCCCGACGGAGTATCGCCTGCTGGAGCTGTTCATGCGCCATCCGAACCGGGCGTTCGGGCGGTCGCAACTGCTCGACCGGGTGTGGGGCCGCAGCATCTATGTGGAGGATCGCAC
The DNA here is from genome assembly GCA_958296025.1 of uncultured Pseudomonadales bacterium. Classification (GTDB taxonomy): domain Bacteria; phylum Pseudomonadota; class Gammaproteobacteria; order Pseudomonadales; family Azotimanducaceae; genus Azophilus. The sequence goes on along the minus strand of OY282430.1, from coordinate 1,585,390 downwards.
CGTCGATGTGCATGTGCTGCGCCTGCGCAAAACCCTCAAGCCGCACGGTTTGGACGGTTTGGTGCAAACCGTGCGCGGCGTCGGCTACCGGTTCAGCCCAACCTGATGCGCCTGCACAGCCGCCAGGAAGTGCTCGCCGGCCTTGCCCTTTTCGCCTGTGCCGTCGCCGTTGGCCTAGGCTTTGGCGCCTTGGGCTGGGCGCTGTTCATCGCCATGCTGATCTGGGCGGTTCGTCAGCAGTGGGTGCTCGGCAAGTTCACCCACTGGGCGGAAAGGCCCCTAAAGCGGCTGCGCATCGGCAATCGGGCCCTGCAAGGAGCCAGCGATTCACTGCATTCCGCGCTGCAACGGTCGAGGCGGCGCACCACCAAGGCGTTGCGTCAAGTGGCCCGCTTTCGCGGCGTCAACGCCGCCCTGCCGGACGCCGCCATTCTGATCGACAGCGAAGGCGCCATCACCAGCTTCAACAAAGCGTCGGCCGCCCTGCTGCATCTGCGCCGCCAGGACATCGGCAACAACCTCGGCGCCCTGCTGCGGCATCCCGATGCCGTTCTTCTGGTAAAAAAGCAGACCCCGGAGCCGGCCATCGAGATCGCCTCGCCTTTCGCCGACAGCCAACGACTGGAGCTGCGCCTCGTGCGCATCGGCGAAGACCAGGATCTGATACTGGCCCGAGACGTCACCCATCTCAACCGCCTGCTCAGCATGCGGCAAGACTTTGTGGCGAACGTCTCCCATGAGTTGCGCACACCCTTGACCGTGGTGGTGGGCTATCTGGAGACCATCAAAGAGGACGCAGCCATGGACGAGGCCACCATGCGCAAGCTGCTGCGCAAGCTGGCTTCACCCACCAGGCGCATGCAGGCCTTGGTGGATGACCTGCTCATGCTGACCCGCCTAGAGTCCAGCCCCACCCCGGCGCTGCAGGACCTAACCCCCATCGACATCGTCGAACTGGTGGACAGCGTGGTGGATGAGGTGGCCGGCCTGACCAGCAAAAAACACCGGATCAACCGCCGTGTGCAGCCGGATCTGCACCTCTTGGGTGTCGAAAAGGAGATGCACAGCGCCTGCAGCAATCTGGTCACCAACGCCGTCAAGTACAGTCCCAAAGGCGGCGACATCGACATCACTTGGGCGGGCAACGGCGACGGCGCAAGGTTTGAGGTGCGCGATCAAGGCGTCGGCATTCCCGCCGAGCATCTCTCGCGGCTGACCGAGCGCTTCTACCGCGTCGATCTGGCCGGCGCCCGGGTGCGCGGCGGCACCGGCCTCGGCTTGGCCATCGTCAAGCATGTCCTCAAGCGGCACAACAGTCAGCTGCAGGTCGCCAGCGAGGTTGGCGAGGGGAGCTGCTTCTACTGCCACTTCGACGCCGTTCAGCTGCAAGTGCATCCGTAACGATGTTCTCCAGCGGAACGCGCATGTCGCTATGGAAAACCAGCGAAGCGACGGCTGAGGGACTTTCCCGTCAATCGACCGTGACGACCGGACAACCGTCCCAAACCGGCTAGGGCCTGTTCGCCGGTTTTTGCCGATCTGAGGCCGGAATTCCCGAATGCAGACATCAAGCCGGTCAGCGGCGGGACAGAGGCATCTGCTGCAAGTGGTGGCCGCCATCCAAGATCAGGGTCTCGCCGGTCACCCCGGCGGCGGCGGCGATGAAATACAGGATGGCCTCCGACACGAGATCGGCGGTCATGGTCATGTTCAAGGGCGCGTTCTTCTCAAAGTGGGCCTTGGTGCGGGCGTAGAGCTCCGGTCCCATGCCCTGCATCAGCCAATCCCCTTGGATGAAGCCCGGACAGACCGTGTTGACGCGGATCTCCGGCCCCAGCACCCGCGCCAAGGACAGGCCCAAGGTGATGAGGGCGCCCTTGGAGGCCGCGTAGGCCATGGAACTACCGATGCCCATCATGCCGGCGATGGAAGCCACGTTGACGATGCTGCCGCAGCCACCCCGACGCATCAGCGGCGCCGCCGCCCGGGCCATCTGGTAGGGCCCCACGGCGTTCACGGCATAGACGCGCAAAAAGTCATCCATGCTCAGGCCATCCAAGTCGCTATGATCGCAGAACTTGGTGATGCCGGCGTTGTTGACCAAGCCGTCCAGTCGCCCCCACTTGGCCTCCGCCGCTGCCGCCAAGCGCAGGCAGTCCTCGTCCTCGGCCACGTCTGCACGCACGACCTCGACCTCCACGCCCCATGCCGTGCAGGCCGCCGCGGTCTGCCGGGCGCCGTCCTCATTGTGCGCGTAATTGACAACCACATGGCAGCCTTGCTCCGCCAATTGCCGTGCGCAGGCGGCCCCCACGCCGCTGGATGAGCCGGTGACGATGACCACGCTGTCCTGCAAATCCATGATGCCTCCTTGGCTTTCCCTCCATGACCGCGTCACCGCGGCAAGACGCCGACGGCACATCGCCACTTTTCCTGATCGTCGGCAGACCCGCCGGTCAACCGAATTTCCTGCTTGGGCCGCGCCTTCCCATCGGCCTCAGGCAACCCCGCCTTGGGTTAGTATTCGCGCCTTTCGCCTAAAGGTCAAAACCCATGGACAGCGACCAGAGCGCCATTGAGGCGGTCATCTGGGATTTCGGCGGCGTACTGACCACGTCGCCGTTCGATGCCTTCAACCGCTACGAAGCACGGCACGGGCTGCCCAAGGACTTCATTCGCAGCGTCAACGCCACCCATCCGCACAGCAACGCTTGGGCGCTGCTTGAGTCCGCCCGCATCGGCTTGGATGAATTCGACCGCCTGTTTGCGGACGAGTCCCGCGCCAAGGGCTTTGCGGTGCCGGGCCGTGCCGTGCTGCGACTGCTGGGCGGCGACCTGCGCCCGCGCATGACGGAGGCATTGAGGCGGTGCAACATGCGCTTCAAGACCGCCTGCATCACCAACAACTTTACCGCCGGGGCCTACCCATCAAGGGCCGCGGCAGCCAGACAACGGAAAATCGACGCCGTCATGGCCCTGTTCGACCTGATCGTGGAGTCCAGCGTAGAGGGCGTCCGCAAGCCTGATCCGGCCATCTACCAGCGCACCTGCGAACGCTTGGGGGTGGCGCCCACAGCCTGCGTGTTTCTCGACGATTTAGGCGTGAACCTCAAGCCGGCGCGCGCACTCGGCATGCACACCATCAAGGTGGTGGATGAGGATCAGGCCCTGAACGAACTGCAAGCGGCTACGCGCATCGCGTTGGACTAGGGCCTGTTGACAGGCCCTAGTCAGCCGCCCTCGATGCGCGCCATGAAGAACACTTCGCTGTCGGCGTGGACCGGCTCTAAAAAGGCGCCCTGGTAGATCTGGCCGTCGATGGCTACTGCGGACTTGTTCAAGGGCCCGCGGATGCCCGGCCAACGCTCTTCCAGAACGGCCAACAGCTCCCGATAGTTATCGACAAAAAGCTCCAGTTCCCGCTGACCACCAGTGTGCCGCAGCAGGTGTTCGGGAAACACCACCCTAGCCATGCCGTCAATGTCCTGCCGTCAAAGTCCCCATCCCCATCGGCCCGCCGCACTGCGCAAGCTTCCGGCGGACAAAAGGCCGGGGCAGCCGCCCGCGCATTCCCGCAAAGGCTGCCCCGGCCGGCGGGTCAAGCGGCGTCCAACGCCGCCAGGATGCGCGGCGGCGACATTGGCAGGTCGTTGATGCGGATGCCGATGGCGTCGCGCACCGCGTTGGCGGCCACCCCCAAGGGCGCCACGATGGGCGTTTCGCCCACGCCACGCACGCCGTAGGGATGGCTGGGGTTGGGCACCTCCACGATCTCAGTGTCGATCATGGGCAAATCCGAGGCCACCGGCATTCGGTAGTCCAAAAAGCCGGCGTTCTCCATCACGCCATCCTGGTCGTAGATGTACTCCTCGTTCAGTGCCCAGCCGATGCCTTGGGCGGCACCGCCCTGCATCTGCCCTTCCACATAGGCCGGATGAATGGCCTTGCCGGCATCCTGAATGGCGGTGTAGGAGAGCACCTCCACCGCACCGGTCTCCTTGTCCACCTTGAGGTCGGCGAAGTTGATCGAGAAGCTGGCCCCAGCGCCCTGAGCGTTCAGGGACGCCTTGCCCAAGATGGGGCCGCCGGTCGCCGACGCACTGGCCGCCAAGTCGGCAAGACTTAGGGGATTCACGTCCGCGTTGACCCCAGGCGCCGGCACCGCGGTGCCGTCCTGCCACTCCACCTGATCTTTGTCGACGCCCCAAGTGGCCGCCGCCCGCGCCTTGCATTCGGCGATGATGTCCTCGCAGGCGCGCACCACCGCCATGCCGGTGGCGAAGGTGGTGCGGCTGCCGCCGGTGACCATGCAGTAGCCCGTGCTCTCGGTGTCCCCCACATAGGTTTTCACCTGTTCGTACGGAACGCCCAAGGTTTCCGCCGCCATCAGGCACATGGAGGCGCGGGAGCCGCCGATGTCCGGATTGCCCTCCATCACGACGACGGAGCCATCCTCGTTGATGCGCACCTCAGCACTGGACTGCATGCCGATGTTGAACCAGAACCCGGCGGCCACGCCGCGCCCTGCGCCTTCGGGCACCTGCGCCAAGTAGTTGGGATGCTTCTTCGCCGCCTCAATGCAGGCCTTGAAGCCGATGGGCGGGAACTTCGGCCCATAGGGTGCTTGGGTACCCTCGTCGGCGGCGTTGCGCAGGCGCAGATCCAACGGGTCCATGTCCAGTTGGCGGGCGATGTCGTCCAAGGCCACCTCCATGGCATGCATGGACTGGGGCGCACCGGGGGCGCGGTAAGCCGCCACCTTGGGTTTGTTCACCAGCACTTCGTAGCCTTCGACCAGGAAATTGTCCAAGTCATAGGGGGCGAAGATGGACATGACGCCGGGGCCGACGGGGGCACCGGCGAGACCGCCGGCCTCGTAGGCCAGCCACGCCTTGGCGGCGGTGATCCTGCCGTCTTTTCTGGCCCCAACCTTGACCCGCACGACGCTGCCGGAGGTGGGACCGGTGGCGCGGAACACCTCCTCGCGGGTCATCACCAACTTCACTGGGCGGCCGGCCTTCTTCGACAGCATGACCGCCACCGGCTCCAGGTAAACCACCGTCTTGCCGCCGAAACCGCCGCCAATTTCCGAGGCGATGAACTTCAGATCGGCGATCTTGCAACCGAGAATGTGCGCCGTCATGGTGCGAAAGTCGAAGTGGCCTTGGGTGCAGCACCAAACCGTGGCCTTGCCCTCCTCGTTGACGGTGGCCGTGCAGGCGTGCGGCTCGATATAGCCCTGATGGGCCATGGGGATGCGGTACTCGCCCTCCACCACCACGTCCGCTGCGGCGAAACCGGCCTCAAGGTCGCCCCGGGCGAGCTTCACCATCGCGGCGATGTTGCTCGGCTTGTCCGGTGTTTCCGACAGGCCCTTGGTGAAGCACTGTTCGTCAAGCAGGGTGGCGTCCGCAGCCATGGCCTCAAGCACGTCGAGCACTGGAGGCAGCACCTCGTAGTCCACTTCGATGGCGTCCAGCGCCTGTTCGGCGACTTCCAAGGAGGTCGCCGCCACCGCCGCCACCGCGTGACCATGGTAGAGGGCCTTGTCCCGGGCCATTACGTTGCGGGCGATATCCGCCAAGTCACCACCAGCCTCGCCGCTGACCTCACCGCTGGCCAACATGGGAAAGTCCGCGCCCGACACCGCCGCATACACTCCCTGCATGGCCAACGCCTTGCTCAGGTCCACCCGTTTGATGCGAGCATGGGCGTGGGGGCTGCGTAGAATCCTGCCGTGCAGCATGTTCGGCATGTTCAGGTCCGCCCCGAACTGGGCCCGACCGGTGACCTTGTCAACGCCATCCGGACGCACCGGCGTCGTGCCCACAACTCGCAAATCCACAGCTTCCGCCATGTCCAACCTCCTTGAATTAAAGGTTACAACTCATTGAATGCCAAAACGGCGTTACCTCTCGCAGCCGGGACGCCAAACACCGGGCCGCAAGCCTCCGGCAGCTTTGCCCAGCGCCGCCCACGTTCACAAAAAACAGAAAAATCAAGCCTGATAGGCCAACTCCTTAGCGGCGTCCTGCACGGCGCGGACGATCTTGTCATAGCCGGTGCAGCGGCATAGGTTGCCAGCCAGCCAATAGCGAATGGCGCCCTCGTCCGGGTTTGGGTTGCGGTCGAGCAGGGCCTTGGCGGCGACGATGAAGCCTGGTGTGCAGATGCCGCACTGCAGCGCCGCATGCTCCAAGAACTTCCGCTGCAGCACATGCAGCCCGTCGGGACCGGCAATGCCCTCAATGGTGGTCAGCTCCTGGCCTTCGGCTTCGGCGGCCAGCATCAGGCAGGAACAGACCAAGCGCCCGTCGAGCATGATCGTGCAAGCCCCGCAATCCCCGGTGCCGCAGCCCTCCTTGGTGCCCAGCTTGCCCAATACGTCGCGCAGGGCCTCCAGCATGGTTTGTTGGGGGACGCACAGAAATTCGACCTGATCGCCGTTGATGGTGGTTTGGACGTGAACTTTGCTCATGGGATGCTGCTCCTTAGGATGCGCCTAGGGCCCGGTCCCGGGCGATGGCGCCAGTGCGCCGGCAGAGCACGGCCACCACCTTGCGCCGGTATTCGACCGTGCCTCTCTTGTCCGTTATGGGGGATGCCGCCGCCGTGCAGGCCGCCCCGGCCGCCGCCAAGGCATCGTCGTCAACCTTGGTGCCGATCAAGGCTTCGGCAGCGGCCTCCACCTTCAGCGGCGTCGGCGCCACGGCACCGATGCCCACGGCGGCGTCCACACAGCGGCCGTCCGCGTCCAAGGTGACGCTGACGCCACAGCCGGCCACGGCGATGTCCATCTCGGTGCGGGGAATGAAGCGCAAGTAGGCGTCCCCAGTGCGTGCAGCTGGGTGTGGGAACTTGAGCCCCAACAGGAATTCGCCATCCGCCAAGGCGTTGACGCCGACGCCAGTGCAAAAAGCCTCCACCGGCAATTCACGATTGCCGCCGCCGCTGGCGATGACGCAGACGCCCCGGTTAACGATCATGGCGGGCGTGGTGTCCGCCGCCGGGGAGGCGTTGCAAAGGTTGCCGCCCAAGGTGGCCCGGCCCTGAATCTGGGTGGAGCCGATCAGGTCCGCCGCTTCGATCAGACCCGGCAACAGAGCCTTCAAGGCCGCGTTTTCGTTGAGCGCCGCACTGGGGATGGCGGCGCCGATGTAGATCTCGTCGCTGCCGATGTCCAAGCGGTTGGCCTCTTCGATCTTCTTGACATCGACGATGGTGCGAGGGGCCTTGTCCAGCCCGCGCATTTGCACCAAAAGGTCAGTGCCCCCGGCGAGCATCTGCGCCCGTCGGCCATTGTTGGCGTGTTCGCGCAAAACGTCCAGCGCATCGGCGACGCTGGTTGGGGCGACATAGGCAAATTCCCCCATGAATCCTCCCGGCAATTTCCAGAGTTGGCGTGACGGTCAACGCGCCATTGAAGCGCACGGCGGAATCTACCACAGAATCCGCAGCGCACCACGACAAAAATCACCGGCAAGGACGGCTTGATCCCTGCGTTGCAGCCTGGGTTGGTCCCACCCCTCGCCGGCAGCCCTGAGCCCGCGCACTCCTGCCTTCTCCGCGCTAGCATTGCAGTTGCGTTAAAATTCCCGCGATGGACGAAACGAGCAAGCGGCAGTACGCCGAGCATTTGGGGCTGATCGCAGCGCACTGGGAACAGGCCCTCACGGCCAGCGGTTTTGATGCGGTCATCGTCGCCGCTGGGCGACCGAAAACCCATCTATTTGACGATCTGGCACCCTTTTTTCGCCCGAACCCGCACTTCGCGCTTTGGTTCCCGGACCGCCACTGCGAAGGCGCCGTCCTGTGGTTCGCGCCAGGCCAGCGCCCAAAACTCCACCTCCATCAACCGGAGGACTATTGGATTCTACCGCCGACCGTGCCCGCCTGGGCGGATGCCCACTTTGAATTGGCGGTCTTTAGCCAAGCCGAGCAACTGCAGCAAGCGCTGCTGGCGGAAGCCCAAGGCCGGCGAACGGCCTTCATCGGCGAACGGGCGCCGGCCAACCTGGCCGCGGCGCTGAACCCCGCCGCACTGGTCAACCGCCTGCACCACCAACGGGCTTGGAAGACCGACTTTGCGCTCGCCTGCCTAGGCCAAGCCACCGAAAGCGGCGTGGCCGGCCACTTGGCGGCCCGGGACGCCTACTATGGCGGCAGCAGCGAGTTCGACATCCTCAGCGCCTACCTCAAGGCCGCCAAGCAGACCGAGGCCGACCTGCCCTACCCCTGCATCGTCGGCTTGGACGAACACGCCGCCGTGCTGCACTACCAACACTACAAACGCAGCCGCCCCCCCAACAGCCGCGTTTTCCTGATCGACGCCGGGGCCAGCTGCCGGGGCTACGGCTGCGACATCACCCGAACCTGGGCAACGCCGCAAGCCGGCGCCTTCGCCGACCTCATCCACGCCTTGGACGAACAGCAACGCGGCCTGATCGACACCATTGAACCAGGCTTAAGCTTCGTGGACCTGCACTTCGCCATGCACCGGCGCATCTGCGCATTGCTCAGCCGCTTTGAACTGGTGAAGTGCAGCGCCGCCGCCGCCTTCGAGCAAGGCATCTCGCAAACCTTCATGCCGCATGGCTTGGGCCATCTTCTCGGCCTGCAAACCCATGACGTCGGCGGCTGGCAGACCAGTCCCGAAGGCGGACAACAGCCACCTCCCGAAGGCCACGAAACCCTGCGTCTGACACGCACCATTGAAGCCGGCATGGTCTTCACCATCGAACCTGGCCTCTACTTCATTCCCATGCTGCTGCGGGAACTGCGCGCTGAGCTTGGCGGCAAAGCGGTGAATTGGTCCCTAGTGGAGCGGCTCACCCCCTGCGGCGGGGCCAGAATCGAAGACAACGTGCTGGTCACCGCCGACGGGGTGCGCAACCTCACCCGGGAAGCCTTCCGCCGAGCAGACGGCGCCGAATGATCGCCAATTCGCCCTAGAACATGAGGCAACCGGACAGAGAAGCCGTGCTTGGCGCCGGTCCGTGGCGTTGTGCGGGTAGCGGATGGCCAAGCTAACTCCTGAACGGCTGTTCGCCGAACCGCCCCTGTTCGCCGAACCGCCTCGGCAGTTGCGGGCGGCGCCGGACGGCGCCTGCCTCAGCTTCCTGCGCGGCGCTGCGGACGGCAGCGAACGGCTGGACTTGTGGCGGGCCGACCCGACAACGGGTGCGTGCGAATGCTGGATTCGCAGCGCCGAGTTGGCCGCGGCCGGGGCGCCCACTGCCGCCGAGCGAGCGGCCATGCAGCGCCGACGCTTCTTCGCCGGTGGAATCACCGACCACCACTGGCTTCCCGATCAGTCCGCCGTGCTGCTGATTGCGGCGGGCAGCGGCCACCTACTCGACGTCGCCACCGGCCAAATGCGCCAAGTGACGCCAGCGGGCCGCCGCTTCACGGACATCAAGCTATCCCCCCGAGGGCGATGGCTAAGCTATGTTGGCGACGGCAATCTTTACCTGCGCCGCCTTGACGACGGCGGCGAGGAACGAACTGTCGCCGCCTCGGAGAACCCCAACATCAGCTTTGGCATCGCCGACTTTCTGGCCCAAGAGGAGCTGCACCGTTTTGACGGCCACTGGTGGCGGCCAGACGAACGGCACATCGCCTTCACCCGGGTGGACGTCGGGCCCGTCAAGCCCTGCCAGCGCTTTGCGGCACACGCCGATGGCCTCAAGCTGGTGGAGCAACGCTACCCCTTCGCCGGCGAGGCCAACCCGGAAACCGCCTTCGCCCTCCACGACCTGGAAACTGGCGCAACCCACTGGATCGACTACGCCGATGCAGCCGACGACTACTTGGCCCGAGTGGCCTTCGTCAAGGCCGGCCTCGCCTTGCAGATCCTCAATCGGGCACAAGACCGCCTGCGCCTGAAACTGATCCGGTTGGGAGACCTAAGCCAACGCATTCTGATCGAAGAAACCTCGAACACCTGGGTTGACCTGCACGACAACTTCACCGAAATCGACGCCGACGACTACCTCTGGACTTCCGCCCGGGACGGCGCCAGCCACCTGTACCGCTATCGCAATGGGCGTTGCCGGCAACTCACCAAGGGCCGCGGGCGGGTGATCAAGGTGCTCTCTGCGGACGCACGGCGGGTCTTGGTCTCCGCCTGGTTTGAAACACCCACCGAACAGCATTTATACCAGATCGATCTCGGCACGGGAGAACGCACCCGTCTCACCGAACCCGGTTGGCATGAATTGACCGCAACCGCCGACGGCACCTGGATCATCGACCATTTCTCCAACCTGAGCACGCCGACCGCGGTGCGCGTTGGCCGCGCCGACCGACCCCTGTGCGCCTTGCAACAGCCGGACCTGGACGGCGGCCATCCCTATCATATCCACCTGAACCGACACGTCAGGCCGACACTCGGCAGCCTCACCGCCGAGGATGGCCAAGACCTGCACTACCGGCTAACCCGCCCCGGCGGCTTGGACGGGCGGTTGCCCCTGATCGTTTACGTCTATGGCGGTCCCGGCGCGCAAAAGGTGCGCAACGACTGGCCGCCCCTGCTCCTGCAGCTGTTCGCCCAACACGGCTTCGGAGTACTGGAGTTGGACAACCGCGGCAGCGGCAACCGGGAGCGCGCCTTCGAGACGGCGATTCACAAGCGCCTAGGCGATGTCGAGGTGCGCGACCAAGCGAGGGGCGCACAGTTCGCCGCCGGGCTGCCTTGGGTGGACGGCACCCGCATCGGCGTGTTCGGCCACAGCTACGGCGGTTACATGGCCCTGATGTGCCTAGCCCGCGCCCCCAGTCTATTCCGCGCAGCGGCGGCGGTGGCCCCAGTCACCGATTGGCGCTTATACGACAGCTGCTACACCGAACGCTACCTCGGCCAACCAGCGGACAATCCAGCGGGTTACCAGGACAGCGCGGTGCTCCCCCACCTAGACCAAATGCGCGGCGCCCTGCTGCTCATGCACGGCATGTCCGACGACAACGTGGTCTTCACCCACTCCCTGCGGTTGATGCAGGCCCTGCAGGCGCGCAACAAGCTCTTCGAGTTCATGGCCTACCCCAACGCCAAGCACGCCATGCAGCAAAAAACCGTCGCCATCCACCGCTTCAATCTGATCTTGGATTTCTTCGCAAGGCACCTTGGCGTTGCCGCGCACGAAGGCCGCCATCCAGCCGACTGACGGCCAAGTGCCGCGCCCGCTCAGGCCAGGTCAGTAGCAGCCGCTTCGTCCAGGGCGAAATGACGACAATGCCAACGTCCCGTTCGATGGTTCTCTAGGATCACAGGGTGTGGCTGTCCCGCTCGGAATCCAAGGCGTCGCCTAGGCAGCTTTCGATGCGGGTTCTCAAGGGGCTTTCCGCTTCGTTGAACTGGATGCCCACTCCGGTGGGCCGGCCGCCGGCGCCGGACGGGGTCACCCAAACCACCTTGCCGACCACCGGGATGCGGGATGGGTCGTCCAGCAACCGCAGCAGGAGGAAGACTTCGTCACCCAAACTAAGGGCGCGGGGGCTTGGCACGAACAGGCCGCCGTTGCGGATGAAGGGCATGTAGGCCGCCTGCAGGGCTGTCTTGTCCTTGATGTTCAGGGAGAGAATGCCGTTGCCGGTGGGGTTGGAATGGGTCATGGCGGAGCCTCCTCGCGCAACACCGACCAGCCTCCACATTGGCGGCGTGGCGGCTAGTGGCAAACTCTGGAATTCTTGTGCGCAAGGCCCTTTCTTGCGCCGCAACCAAAGCGCCAATGGATTGTGCGAGATGACTTAAGGCGCCGCGGTTAAGGTTGCTGCGCCGGCAAGGCGGAGTCTCAAGGCCGCGGCGCCGGGCTGCGCCATAGGTGGCAAAGCCGCTCTAAATCCAATCTGAGGTTGACGCTGCCAGACAGGGACACCCGCAGGTGGAACCACATCAATTCATCCACAAAGGCGAAGGTTCGCCGGTCGGCCGGGAGGAGCGGAAACTGCGCTGCCGCAAGAGCTGGCGACTGCGCCACATCCGTTGCCGAGGCGCCTTCTCCGGCTGCGCCGCCGGGGGTCATGGCAACCAGCAGGCAACGCAGCCAACGGGCGGCCAAGCGCGACGGGTCCAAGGCCAGCAATTCCTCCAGCAACTGCGCCGTGCGTTGGCGGTTCGCCTGCGCCAGTTCGGTCAGCAGATCGGCCATGGGGCGTTCGCCAGCGGCGGCGCCAGCTGCCGCCAACAGCGGGGCGCCATCGTAGTCGGACAGCAGCGCTCGGGCCTTGGCGCCCGTTAGCCAGATGCGCGCCACCTTGGGGTCCCGGGCGATGGCGACGGTCTGACAGCGGCTGCGGATGGTCGGCGGCAGCGCTCCGAGGCGCTGGCTGGTGAGGATCAAGTGGGTGTCGCCGGGCGGCTCCTCCAAGGTCTTCAGCAGGGCGTTGGCGGCGTTGACGTTCATGCGGTCGGCGTCCTCCAGCACCGCCGCCTTGGCCGGCGCAATTTGCGCGGCACCCTGCGTAAATTCGCTCAGGCGGCGGATTTCATCCACCGGGATGCGGCCCCGTTGCGGGGCGATCCAGCGAAAGTCTGGATGCGCCAGTTGGCGGATGTCGTCAACTTTGCGGCGATGCTGGAGCACCTCCAAGGCCAGCCACATGCCGAGTTCGGTGGCGCCCCAGCCCGGATAGGCGCTCAACAACAGGGCATGGGAAAGCCTTCCGGCCCGCATGGCGGCGGCAAGGCCGGCCTTGCTGGACGCTTGCCAAGGCAGTTCCTCCATCGAGCCCTCCCCAGTTAATAACCCCTCCCCTGTCACTATCACCCCCTCCCCATGGACGGCAGCAAGGGCCGCAGCAGTGCGGCGATGGCTTCGGCCACTTGATCGGCGGGCTGCTGCGCATCCACCACGACGAAGCGCTCGTGGCGCCGGGCAAGGTCCAGATAGGCGTTGCGCACCCGATCGAAGAACGCCGCCCGCTCCTCCTCAAAGCGGTCATCCCGGCGGCCCTTCATGCGCTGTACGGCGGTTCCGGGCTGCACATCCAAAAATAGGGTCAGGTCCGGCCGCAGAGCGCCCTGCACCATTCGCTCCAGAGTTTCCACCGACGCTTGGTCCAATTGCCGGCCGCCGCCTTGATAGGCGTAGCTGGCGTCGGTGAAGCGTTCACTGACCACCCAGGTTCCCACCGCCAAGGCCGGGCGGACGACCTGCTGCAAGTGCTGATTGCGGGCGGCGAACATCAGCAGCAGTTCCGTCATGGGCGCCACCGGCTCATCCCGCTGGGCCAACAGCAGCCCCCGAACTTCCTCCGCCAAGGGCGTGCCGCCCGGCTCCCGGGTGAGGATGCAGCGGACGCCGGCATCTTCCAGCAAGCGCTGAATGCCGCGCATCTGCGTTGACTTGCCGGCGCCGTCGATGCCCTCCAAGGTGATGAACTTGGCGGCCAACTTCAAACCCCTTGGTACCGGCTAAGGCCGCCCCAACTGATACTTGCGCACCGCCGCATTGTGTTCCTCCAGGGTCTCCGAGAAGTGGCTGGAGCCGTCGCCTCGGGCGACGAAGTACAGGTACGGGGCCCCGCTCGGATGCACCGCGGCCTGCAGCGCCGCCCGCCCCGGCAGGGCGATGGGCGTAGGCGGCAGCCCCTTATGCACATAGGTATTGTAAGGCGTGGGCCGACGTAAATCGGCCCGGGTCAGGTCGCGGTCGTAGGCATCGCCCAAGCCGTAGATGACGGCGGGGTCCACCTGCAGGCGCATGTTCCTGCGCAGACGGGCAGCCAGCACCTGACTGACATGCGCCCGGTCCTCGGCGCGGCTGGTCTCCTTCTCGATGAGGGAAGCGGCGATCAAAACCTCGTAGGGCGTCTGATAGGGCAGCCGCGCCGCACGCCGCGCCCAAACGCTGTCCAACTCGGCCAGCATCCTGGCGTGGGCGCGCAACAGCAAGGCGCGGTCCTCATCGCCCCGACTGAAGTGGTAGGTGTCCGGAAAGAACCAACCTTCGCCGTGCGGCCCGGTCCCAACATCCAAGCCGAGGTCCGCCAGCAGGGTTTGCGGATGGTCTTTGTCCAGAGTTCGGCGCAAACGGGGCTCCGCCTGCAACGCGACCAGCACTTCCGCGATGCGGCTGCCCTCCAGGATGCGGAACGCATGGCTCACCACCGCGCCCTGCACGATGCGGGCCATCAGCTCGGCCAAGGTGTCGCCGGGCGCAACGGCGTACTCTCCGGCCCGCAGCCGCTTGGCGTCTCCCTTAAGGCGCAGAATCCAGGACAGCAGGCGCGGATGATCAATCAGACCGGTCCTTTGCAGTTGGGCCGCTAGGCTGGATGCCGTGCCGCCGGACGCCACCCTGAGGGTTGCGGGTTCAGCGACAGCCAAAGGGGAGCGCCACCAATGCGCCGCGAACCCGACAGCGCCGGCAACCAAAACGAGAGCAACGGCCAGAACAGCCGTCAAGACAACTAGCCCGGATATCGCACCAAGCCGCTTGTCCCCTGACGAAATACCTTTTGACTTCAATCAGTTGCCTCCAATTTCTCAGAACCCCTCGCGGACTAAAACGGCGCTGGCCGCGTCCTCGCTTGTCTTTTGACCGCCGACGCGATCATTACGGCCCTTGGTGCAATGTCCGGGCTAGGCGCCCGTGGCTTCATGGGCGCGGGCCGCACGGCCGCATTGGGTCGGAAAACCGTCGGCGCTGGAGCGCTTGCCGGTCAGGCGGCAGTAAAGATGAGGGTGCCGTTGGTGCCGCCAAAGCCGAAGGAGTTGGTCAGGCCGGTGCGCACGGCCGCTTGCCGCGCATGGTGCGGCACATAGTCCAGGTCGCAGCCTTCGCCGGGATGGTCTAGGTTGATGGTCGGCGGGCACGCCTGGTCGCGTATCGCCAGAATAGTGAAGATGGCCTCCGCCGACCCAGCGGCGCCGAGCAGGTGACCGGTCATGGATTTGGTGGAGCTGATCAAGACCTTGGTGTCCGCGCCGAAGACCTGCTTGATCGCCTTGGTCTCCGCCAAGTCCCCCAAGGGGGTGGAGGTGCCGTGCGCGTTGATGTAGTCGATCCGCTCCGGCGCCAGCTCCGCGTCGGCCAAGGCGTTGGCCATGCAGGCGATGCCGCCGGCGCCATCCTCCACCGGGCTGGTGATGTGATGGGCGTCGGCGCTCATGCCGAAGCCCAGCAGCTCGGCGTAGATGTTGGCGCCCCGGGCCTTGGCCCGCTCAAACTCCTCCAGCACCACTACGCCGGCGCCCTCGCCGAGCACGAAACCGTCCCGGTCACGGTCCCAAGGCCGGCTGGCGGCCTCGGGCACCGCGTTGCGGGTTGACAGCGCCTTCATGGTGGCGAAGCCGGCCACGGTCACGGGCGAGGTGCCCAATTCCGCACCGCCGGCGACCATCACGTCCGCATCGCCGTGCTGAATCATCCGCGCCGCAAGGCCGATGTTGTGGTTGCCGGTGGTGCAGGCGGTGACCACGGCGATGTTAGGACCGGTGTAGCCGTAGCGAATGGACAGGTTGCCGCTGATCATGTTGATGATGCTGCCCGGCACGAAGAAGGGCGAAACCCGGCGTGGGCCGCTGTTGAGCAGGACGGAGTGGGTCCTTTCGATGGTGTAGAGGCCGCCGATGCCGGAGCCGACAGCCACGCCGTAGCGGTGCGCGTCAGCGGGATGGCTGGGCAGCCCGGCGTCCTCCACAGCTTGCACGCCGGCGGCGATGCCGAACTGAATGAACTCGTCCCGGCGCCGTGCGTCCTTGCGGTTCATGTACTGCTCAGGGTCGAAATCCCGGATCTGGCCGGCGAAGGTGACCGAGTAGTCCGTCGTGTCGAAGCGGTCGATCGGCCCGATTCCGCTCTTGCCGGCCAAAGCGTTGCGCCAAGCCTCATCGACCTTGAGGCCGATGGGCGAAACCAAGCCCAAGCCGGTCACCGCGACTCTACGCTTCGTCATGCGTTACTTCCTTGCACACAGGGGAAATGCGCCGGCCGACCCGCCACGCCGATAAGGATCGGCGCGGCCGGCGAGGGGTTCACGAGACAACCCAGATCACTGGTGGGACTGCTGAATGTAGTCGATGGCTTCCTTAACCGTGGTGATCTTTTCGGCCTCTTCGTCAGGGATCTCGGTTTCGAACTCTTCTTCGAGCGCCATAACCAGTTCCACCGTGTCCAGGGAATCCGCGCCCAAGTCCTCGACAAAGGAGGCTTCGTTCTTCACTTCGTCCTCCTTGACGCCAAGTTGTTCGCAGACCAGCTTCTTGACTCGTTCTTCAACGCTGCTCATGTTCAGGCCTTCTCCCGTTGAGGTTCCGCAATGCGGGGCGGCGAATAATATAGCCGCTGCGCGGCCAATTCAAGATGATGTCGCCCCTCCGGCGGTTCGCGGAAGCGCCCACTTCAGTCTAGGCGCAGTCCGCCATTCACGTTCAGGGTCTCGCCGGTGATGTAGCCGGCCTGTTCGCTGGCCAGAAAAGCCACCGCCGCCGCCACCTCGTCGCCGCCGCCCATGCGTCCCAAGGGGATGCGCTCAAGCAACAACTGGGTCTGCGCCGCATCGAGGGCGCCCGTCATATCCGAACCGATGAATCCGGGCGCGACAGCGTTCACCGTCACGCCCCGGGAGGCGACCTCCAAGGCCAAGGCCCGGGTCAGTCCCTCAATGGCCGCCTTGGAAGCGGCGTAATTGGCTTGGCCGGGGTTGCCCATGCGGGCCACCACGGAGCTTAAGTTGATGATGCGGCCCCAACGGGCGCGGATCATGGTGCGCAGGACCGGGCGGATCATCCGGTAGAGACCGGTCAGGTTGGTGTCGATCACCGTTCCCCATTCCTCTGGGGACATGCGCAACAACAGGTTGTCGCGGTTGACGCCGGCGTTGTTCACCAGCACCAAGGGGCGGCCCGGTGCCTCCGCCAAGGCGGCGAAGAAGGCGTCCACGCTGGCTTGGTCGGCGATATCCAAGGTTCGCCCGCAGCCGTTTGGCCCCAGCCTTTCGGCAATGGCCGCGGCGCCGGCCGCCGTGGTGGCGGTGCCGACCACCTGGAAGCCATCCGCGGCCAGACGCTCGGCGATGCAAGCGCCAATGCCCCGGGAAGCGCCCGTCACCACAGCGACCTTGGCATTCTGCGCAACAGCCGTCATCAGCGTTTCCAGGACGCTTTCGCGAAGGGGTCAGCCGGCCGCCCGTACGCGCTGGCACAGCGGAACGAAGCCTCCGGCGAAGGGTGCGGCAGGCACCGTGCGCGCAACCTCCGGAAACGGGCGGCGACCGCGGCGAAGCCATGCGAACGGGTGGGACGGCGCACTGGCATCAAGCCCCGGCGGCAAGCTCGGCGGCCAAACCGTCCAAGGCGCCGATGCCGCCGACCTGTAGGGAGCGGTCGATGCGCCTCGCCAAGCCGGTCAACACCTTGCCGGGACCGCACTCCACCAAGCGGGTGACGCCCTCCTGCACCATGCGCCCGACGCAGGCCGTCCAGCGCACCGGAGCGGACAGCTGGGCCAGCAGCCCTTCGTGAACCTGGTCCGCGCTGACCACGACGGCGGCATCGACATTGCGCACCAAGGGAATCCGCAGCGGCCCGATGGCGGCGGCATCCAAGGCGACAGCGAGGTGCGCCAACGCTGGGGCCATCAGGGCGCAGTGAAAGGGACCGCTGACATCGAGCAGGATCGCCCTTCTTGCGCCTAGCGCCCTGCACTTGCTCACCGCCTGTTCCACGGCGGCGGCTTCCCCGGCGATGACCACCTGACCGGGAGCGTTGTAGTTGGCGGCCGACACCACGCCGGAAACCTCAGCACAGGCACCCTCCACCGCCGCCTCGTCCAGGCCGAGAACCGCGGCCATCGCCCCCTCGCCCCGGCGCACCGCCTCCTGCATGAGTTGCCCGCGTCGATGCACCAAGCGCACCGCAGCGGTGAAGTCGAGGGCGCCGGCACAGACCAAGGCCGAATACTCACCAAGGCTGTGCCCGGCCACCAAGGCCGGCAGCCGGCCGCCGCCGTCCCGCCAAATATCCCAAAGGGCGACGCTGGCGGTCAGCAGCGCCGGCTGGGTAACGGCGGTAGCGGCCAGTGCGTCTTCCGGCCCTTGGCTGGCGATGCGCCAAAGGTCGATGCCGATGGCGTCGGCAGCTTCGGCAAAGCGCTGCC
Organism: uncultured Pseudomonadales bacterium; assembly: GCA_958296025.1. Taxonomy (GTDB): domain Bacteria; phylum Pseudomonadota; class Gammaproteobacteria; order Pseudomonadales; family Azotimanducaceae; genus Azophilus. The sequence continues at coordinate 1,567,292 of OY282430.1, read as the reverse complement.
CCACCTGAGGGTGCTGCACGGCCACATCGGCCAACATGCCGACGAATTGGGCACCCTGCCCCGGAAACATGAAGCCTAAGCTCACGCCAACGCCCCGCAACCCCCGCCGGTTACGCTGAACGCGAGGCCGGACCAACACTCGAGCCGGGTTTCCACCCAACTTCCGCCGTCTGGTCCACCCAACGACTGCGCCCGGTTAGGGCCTGTTGGCCCTAGTCTTCGCCGTCCGCGGACGACCCATGCCTGACGACTTCCTCGCCGCGGTAGTACCCGTCGGCGGTGATGTGATGGCGACGATGGATCTCGCCGGTCTGCGGATCTTCGGAGAGCGCCGGGGGCTTCAGCCGGTCATGCGACCGGCGCTTGCCCCTGCGGGCGCGGGACACCTTGTTTTGCTGAACGGCCATAAGCCTGCTCCTCCTATGCTTGGGCTATGCCTCAACCTTTTTCCGCCCGTGCCGGCAAGGCGCCGAGCACCCGAAAGGGGCTGTCCGCTTCGTTGTTCCCGACCGCGAAGCGGGCAAACAAGTGAGCTAAGCCCACAGTCGCGCCACGCCGTTTCGTCGGCTTGAGGCCAGCGCTTCGGCGTCGTTGGGATGCCATCTTAGGTATCAACGTGCCCACTGTAAAGATATGCTGTCGCTTTGCGCGGACCTTCGCCCCATCATGCCGGAACTGATACTCGCTTCATCCTCTCGCTATCGCCGCGCCCTGCTGGGCCGCCTTGGCCTGCCGTTTCGGGCGCTGGCGGCGGACATCGACGAATCCCCCCTGCCCGGCGAGGCGGCCGAGGCGCTGGTCGAGCGCCTAGCGGCGGCTAAGGCCGCCAAAGTCGCCGCCACAGTCGCCGGCGCCATCGTCATCGGCTCCGACCAAGTGGCGGCGGTCGATGGGCCGACGGGCGAACGCATCCTCGGCAAGCCGGACGACCGTAGCAAGGCCGTTGCACAGCTGGGCGTCCTGTCCGGGCGGGAGGCGCGTTTTCTGACCAGCCTTTGCGTTCGCGACGCCGACGGCGGCGAGCAGTTGGCCACGGAGACCACCCATGTGCGGTTCAAAAACCTCTGCGCCGCCGAAATCACCAGCTATATCGACCGCGAGCAGCCGTTCGACTGCTGCGGCGCCTTCCGCTCCGAAGGGCTTGGGGTGGCCCTGACCCAGCGAATCGAAGCGGCGGATCCCAACGCCCTGATCGGCCTGCCCTTGATCCGCCTCTGCGCCATGCTCCGGCGAGTGGGCCAGGACCCTTTGGTCCCCCAGCAAGCCATCGTCCCGTCAACCCCCGGCGCCCCTGCCTGATTGCCTTAGGCGCAGCAGCCGTCGCCCTCTTCAGCAGGGATGGCGTGTAGCCGCAGCGATGCGCCAACAATTGCGGCGGCCACCCTACTGGGCCTGTTCGGCGGTCAAGCGCCGCCAAGCTTGGGCGAACAGCGGCGGCAGGGGCGCCGCCAAACGCAGCTCAGCACCCCGCCAGTGCAGGCGGATGTCCAAGGCGTGTAGGCAAAGGCGGCCCACGCGCGCCTCCTTGGAGCGCAGCAAGGATTCCGGGGTCTCGTATTTGTCCTCGCCAAGCACAGGATGGCCGCTGGCGGCGACGTGAACCCGAATCTGATGGGTGCGCCCCGTGTGCAGGCGGGCGCCCAGCCAAGAAGCGCCAGCGCAGCCCCTCAGCAACCTGAACCCCGTCTGCGCCGGCTTGCCGGTCGGCGCCACACGCACCCGCCTCTCCCCGGCCTTAGTGACGTAGCGGTGCAGCGGCAAGTCCACCAAGGTGCGGCCCTTGGGCCAACGCCCGGCAACCAGGAGCTCATAGGACTTCACCACCCGCCCAGACCTCAGCTGCCGATGCAGTTCCGTCAAGGCGGCCCTGGATTTGGCCAGCATCAGGCAACCCGAAGTGCCGCGGTCCAACCGATGGGCCAACTCCAGAAACCGGCCGGAACGCCCACTGCGCAAGGCTTCAATGACCCCCAAGCGGATGCCGCTGCCGCCATGCGCGGCAACGCCGGAGGGCTTGTCGATGGCCAGTAGCTCCTCGTCCTCGAACATCACCCGACGGTTGAGCAGCGCTATCAGTCCCTTGCCGTCCGCCGAAGAGGCCGCCTCGCCAAGGCCTGGTCCGGAGGCTGATCCTTCCCATACCGGCGGCAGCCTGACCTGATCCCCGGCCTGCACCCGGTAGGATGGTTTGACCCGCCGGCCGTTCACCCGCACTTCGCCTCGCCGCAGCATCCGGTAGATGCGCGCCTTTGGAACCGGCTTCATCAGGCGCACGAGGAGGTTGTCGATGCGCTGGCCGGACTCCGGCGCCTCCACGACGGCGGCCCGGCGCCAGCGCAGATTGCCGGAAGGGGCGACGCCGGGCGTCGTTCGCGCCATTTGTTCGGTTTCCCCCGCCAAGACACTGCCCAAGCCGGTCACGGCTTGCAAAATGGACGGAACTTCAATGGCTTAAATTGCAAATTTCGCATTGCCGAGCGCATTCATCGCTGCTATGATCGCCGCCCGTAAGAAACGTTCAGTTCGTCGCTGGCGCGGCAGCTGCTCCACCTTAGCAAACAATTTGACAGGCACAGCAATACCCAGACATCGAATTGCAACTGGCGCCTTGCCGCCAAGGCAAGCTCCGGGACGGAACAAACCAAGCGCTGCGGCCATGCGCCGGGCGCTCACGAAAACCGCCATCGATCGCCAAACAAGAGCAGACCAGCATTAAGCAACGCAATGCAAGCAGATTAACCTGTTGAGGGTCCGCCGCAAGGCGCGGGCCCGCGCCCGTACCTGCGCAAACCCTAGTGCTCTTGGTCTTGGTCGAACGTCAGCCGCAGCTAGCGGCATGGCGGTCCATCCCGTCCCCCTCCTTGGTCGCCCGGCGCCCCAACCAAGGAACAAACATGAAACGCATGCTGATCAACGCCACCCAGCCGGAAGAGCTGCGCGTGGCCCTAGTCGATGGCCAGAAACTCTATGACCTGGACATCGAAAACCGTCGTCGCGAACAAACCCAAGGCAATATTTACAAGGCCCAGGTCATTCGCGTGGAGCCGAGTCTTGAGGCGGCCTTCGTCGATTTCGGCCGGGAACGGCGTGGCTTCCTGCCCCTGAAGGACATCGCGCAGCAGAGCTTCAGTCAGCCGCACAGCGGCGGGCGCAAGAACATCAAGGACCTGCTCAAGGAAGGACAGGAAGTCATCGTCCAAGTGGAGAAGGAGGAGCGCGGCAGCAAGGGCGCCGCGGTCACCACCTTCATCAGATTGGCCGGCCGCTACCTAGTGCTGATGGCCATGGACCCGCGGGCCGGCGGCGTGTCCCGTCGGGTTCCCTACCAGGACCGCAACGAAATGCGGGAAGCCCTAGCGCAGTTGGACATCCCCGCCGGCATGGGCGTCATCATCCGCACCGCTGGGGTGGGCCGCAGCGTCGAGGAGCTGCAGTGGGACCTCAAGTACCTGCTGAGCCTTTGGCAGGCTATCCAAGAGGCCGCCGAGGCGGAACGCGCGCCACGTCTGCTGTACGCGGAGAGCAGCCTCATCCTGCGCGCCGTGCGCGACTACCTAGGCCAAGATGTGGGCGAACTGCTGATCGACCACAAGGACGCCTACGAGGAAGCCAAGGAGTTCATCGACCGGGTGATGCCCAGCTATCGCCAACGGGTTAAGCTGCACACGGACCCCATCCCTCTGTTCAGTCGTTATCAGATCGAACGGCAGATCGCCAGCGCCTTTAACCGCACCGTCAAGCTGCCGTCGGGCGGGGCCATCGTCATCGACCCCACCGAGGCCTTGGTCTCCATAGACATCAACTCCTCGCGCGCCACCAAGGGGGCGGACATCGAGGAAACGGCGATGACCACCAACCTGGAGGCCGCCGAAGAAGTCGCCAGGCAACTGCGCCTGCGCGACATGGGCGGGCTGATCGTTATCGATTTCATCGACATGTCGAGCACCGAGAACCAACGCGCTGTGGAGGACAAGATGCGCACCGCCGTGCGGGCCGACCGGGCCAGAGTGCAGATCGGCCGCATCTCCCAATTCGGGCTGATGCAGATGTCCCGCCAGCGCCTGCGCCCTTCCCTGGAGGAGTTGACCACCGAGGTCTGCCCCCGATGCAGCGGCCAGGGCCGCATTCAGGACATCAAGTCCCTCGCCCTCGCCATCCTGCGCATCGTCGAGGAGGAGTCCTTGAAGGAGCGCAGCACTAGGGTGCGCACCTTGGTGCCCCTCAATGTCGCCTCCTACCTGCTGAACGAGAAGCGCCAGGAAGTGACCGACATCGAGCGTCGCACCAAGACCCACATCGTCATCGTGCCCAACGTCAACATGGAGACGCCGCAATACGACGTGCAGTGCCTTCGGGATAATGGCGACGGCGCCGACTTCGACGCACCCAGCTACGAACTGACGGACTTTGGCGGCGCCTCCGAAGCGGATGTCCCAACCGCCCATGAGCCGCCCCCACGTCCGGCGGACAAAGCAGCGGTGCAGGCATTGCCGCCGACCACCCCAGCCCCGGACCCAGCCAAGAAGCCAGCGCGGGAAAATGGCGAGCCCAGCCTGCTTCGTCGTTTTTGGGGCAGCCTCTTTTCCGAGCCAAGGCCGGCCTTGGCGCCAAAAGAGGCGGCTAAGGAAGGTGACGGGCGCAATCGCCGACGCCAACGCAGGGGTGCCGGCAAGGCCAGCGGCCAGCCTGCCGCCAAAAAAAGAGCCGACAAGCCCAATGGCCAAGCCCCCGAAAAGGACGGCGGCAAGCGGCCAAAGGCGGCCAAGGCCCACCGGGACAGCCGTGGCGACGGGCGCAAGGGCAAGCCAAGCGCCGAGGGCAAAAAGGGCGACGACAAGAAAAGCAAGCGCAAGGATCGTTCCACCAAGGGGCGGGGCGCCGGCAAGCAGCCGGCTCAGGACGTGGCGGCCGCCAAGGAGGCCCTGCAGGAAGACGCAAAGCCTCGCCACGACAAGGACACTCAACCAAACAAGGACGAACCGGTCGGCGCTGGCGGCCCCGTCCATCAACCGGCTGTAGAGCGCCCAGCCCACCGGCCGCCGAGCGAAGATACGCTGGCGCAAAGCAAGCGCCGCCCGCGCCGGGACCGCAGCAAGGTGGCCGAGCAGGCCCGCCAACAGACGATGCGGCCCGAAGACGGCGGGGCCAAGACCGCAACGGGCGCCCACCCCAACCCAGAAGGCGAACCAACCTCCAAGCCAGCAGCAAGCCCGGCGGCGTCGCTCCGCGATGCCGCAGCCGAGCCGCTGGTGCCGGCGGCACCGTCTCCCGATGCCGCAGTCGCCCAACCAACGCCCACCCGTTCGTCCAAGGCAATGGATGCAGCGCAGCCGGCGGAGGCGGAGCCAAAGGCAAAAGCGGACTCCGCCCCGATGGACGCCGCTTCCACGCCGGCGGCTGCGCCGGCCAGCGCAGCCCCCGAAGCCAAGGTCGAGGAGGGCGAAGCCAAGGCTTCGTCGGAGGCAGCCGACATCCAGCAAGAGACCGACCCTTCCGCCCCCGCTTGGCGCACAAGGGCCTGGAACGATCCCCGGGAAGTGCGCCGGCGGCAACTGCAGGCGGAACGAAGCAGCGCACAGGCGCCGCCGGAGTAGCCCTGCACCGGTGCGGCGCGGCCCAAGGCGCAGGTAGTGTAGCAGTTTAACTTTCTTTAGCCGCCTTTTGGCGAGGCTTGTACTTTGCCCCGGGCTTAGGCCCCGGCTTCTTGCGCTCCGGCGCATCCGCGTCAATCAACCCCACTATCCATTCACAATCATGCACCGTGTTGGCCAGTCCCGCTTGCATTGCTGGAGTGACCCGCAAAGTGCTGTGCAGACGGCAAAAGTTGTAGTGCAGGAAAAATAGGTGGAGCATGGCCACATGCCGTTCAACCCGCTTGCTAAAGGCGTTGGTTAGGCGAGTGAACCGCCTGTTGCCCATGCGTATAGTCAAGTTGTGCCTCTCCACATAGGACGTGTTGGCCTTGCGCATGTTGGGGTTGCCTTCAACCCTGCGCTTTTCAACCTTGGTGCATACCGGCGGGCTGTAGCGCCTCTCGTTGTCCGTGCCCATCTCTTTGCCGTACTGCTTGACCACTTGGGCAAAGTCCACGTCGCCGCCAAATGCGCCCTCCACCGCTTCCGCATACGCCTTCAAGCCGTCCGTTGATATTTGCGGTCGGTCGTCCAAGCGCCCGCGCAAGTCGTCCATGAACTCCAACGCCGCCCTTCCGCCGCGGTCGCCGCTCACAAGGTAACTGATAATCAATTTGCTTTCTGCGTCAAAGGCGGTGAAGGTCCAAGCGTCGCCGGCCCCTTCGGGTGCGTTTTTGGCTCGGGGAACCGTGCTCTTTTTGGCGTACACGAAACCCCAGATTTCGTCGCACTCAACGCGCCGGTTGCCTGTTACGCCGCGCACCTTTTCGTCATGGTGGTTGGCGCAAGCCTTGCCTGCGTCTTCAAGCAGCTTGGCGACCGTGTTGATGCTGACGCCGGTTATGCGCGTCACCGCCCGCATGGACATTCCTTCCACCAGCATGGAGAGGATCTGGGCGCGTTGTTTTGTAGGCAACTTGTTCATGGGCATATTGTGGCACTAGGTGGGCGATAAGTCAAGCATTTTTTGCAGTTTAATTGGCCAAAATCCCCCTAGAAAATTTATTCCATTTGCTGCGCATTTCCACTTGCATTGATGTATGATTCCCTTTGTAATTGTGGTCATGGGCGACCGCAATGATAGAAGGAGAACACAAATGCGCATAGGCCCCAATGGGGAAAAGCGCCCCGCCGACACCATCGCCCAAGCCGTTCTTATTGGCAAAATCGCCACTAGGCAAGTTGAAGACCCCAGCGTTCACGCCGCCAAAAGCGTAGCTGGGCGCAAGGGTGCCAAGGTCCGGTCAGAACGCATGAATTCAGAGCAACGCAAGGCGGTCGCCAAAAGCGCCGCCGCTGCCCGTTGGGGGCAACCCGTTGCTTAACCGAACAGTGAACGGCGGTGTTTGGCGCAAGCCTTTGCAGCGTTGTTGGCTGGAGAGCGGGGTGGGAATCGAACCCACTTATCCAACCATGCCCGGATTGGTGCATAACCAGTCTGCCACCCGCTCGTTCAGCCCCCGCGCCGTAGCATCGGCGCGGGGGCTACTTTTGGCAGGGTATCAGAGAGAGCGGGGCGGTCAAGACGCGGGGGCTACCTCTGAACGCATTCCCACAGTGCCCGATACACGATCGTGTTGGCCCATGCGCCCGGCAGTACACGGTCCTTCCATGCGCTAACGGGGCGAGCTTCTCGATCAAAACTGTCGCATCGAATTCGGGCATCCGTCTCGGTTTCGTCGAAAATCTCTTGGGTGGCCAAATCGCCTCGCGCCGTTTGGTGCTCAACAAAGATGTTCTCTTCGTCAAGGTCGGCAGTGTAGGTCTGTTCGGTGACGCAACCCGCCACCACAACCATAGCGACCAGCGCCGCCACTAAATGCCTCATGTTCGTTCTCCTGTTGGTGGTTGCCTCACGGCGTTGCTCCCGACGTGGACAAGTTGGTCATGTAGGTTTGGGTGCCCACAAGGTTGGTTTGGTACAGCAAGCTCATGCCGACAATCGATTGACTAGCGGTTATGAACAAGTGCCACTTGCCGGAGCCGTTGCCCAAACTTCCAGTGAATTCACACCCGCCGCGTTCTCGATGGCCCAAAGCGGCACCGCCTTCTAGGTTCACCGCCGTCAAGGTGCAGGCTTCACCGGCGGCCAACGTTGCGGTCATCGAAGCCTCGCTCCGGCCTCTGTCGTCAATGCCTTCAATGGTCACTGTTTCGGAGTGTTGCCCCGTGTTGATTAGCCGCAGCCTGCTTTCGCTGCGGGTGTTGCTTCCGGGGTTGAAAAAATGAACCGCAAGCCGCCCTTGGGCGTCCCTTGGCAAAACGTCGTGCATGGCCGTAAGGAACCCGTCGCTTGTGCGAATGTAGGCAAGTGCCCGCACGTCCAAGTCCGTATCAACATCCAAGCGCCAATGGCCTTTGGCTGGAGGGCCTATGCCTTCTTCGTTGAGATCCCTGGCTTCGGCTCTTCCGGGATGCTTGTCGCCAAGTTCAAGGTCGTAGATGTTGAAGTGCCGGGCTTCCCTTGCGCGGAACGGCATTTCCGCGGAGGCGGCGCGATTGCCAGCGTCGTCAAACGGAATAATGCGAACCGTGCCGGGTTGGTCGGCTTGGTTGACAATGCGCACGAAGCCATGCGGCCTTAACTGCTCGTTCTGGAAAAAAGGGTCGTTAGCGGGCGACGCCATCAAAGGCACTGCGGCGGCGTGGTATCCCGCCCAAGCGTTGCCCATCGTCAACGTGGCGGCCAGCAGCAAGGCAAACAAGGTTTTCATCACTAGTGCTCCATGTCGTGGCTGTGACCCGGCATGGAGCCGGGCCGTTGCAAACGCCATGCAGCAACATGAGTCCCCGCCTATTCGCCAAGGCTAGGGGTGCTACCTCTAGCCGAGCATAAGGGCTGTTGTATTCAGCGGGCAGCCCGACAAGGGCGAGCTGCATAACGTTTGCACGGTATATAATACGCTGACGGGTGGGGAAGTAAAGGGGAAAGTTAAACTGCTACACTGCCAAGGCGCAGGGCGTCTGTACATTCGCTTGCGGATATGGACAATGGCCCGCCAAGAAAACGCCCCGCTGGCGGCCCGGGGTTTGCGGTGGAGGGTGCGCCCCTTGCCAGTCGGGACGGGGGCGGATGTTCAATTGCAGGAGCACGCCATGACCGCAAGCACAGCCTTGGCCTTGGTTTCCTTGCCAGCGGCGAGGCTGAACAGATGACCAAGCTGCACCGTCGCGCCAACCCGTCCAGTTGGCCCGCGCCCATCGTTGCGCTGGCCGCCCTGTTCTGCACATGCTTGGCTTGGAGCCACGGGCAGCGCGGCGCGGCGCACTGGCACTGCGACCCGCCCTACGGCCAAATCCAGCAAGTCACCTGCACCTTCGACTTGGGAACGGAAAACGCCAGGGACTTGGAAACCCTGGGCCTGCGCAGCCTGACGAGACGCGCCTGCGACCCTTTCCCGGCCAACGTGCCGGGGCCAAGCGTGGACGGCCTCGACGATATCCCGGCGGCAACAGGCAGCCGCCCGGTCGTCATCCCCGATGGCCCTGACCAAAGAACGTTCACCTACACCGCGCACGGCGAAACGATGGAGCAATGCATCCAAGGCGTCGCCGCTTTGCGGCAGAGCAACGGCACCTATCGGCTGGTGCTTTCCAATGTGTTTGGCGTACTCTTTGATGGTGGCGCGGTGCCGGAGGCGAAGCGGGCCGGCGCCCGTCTGGGCGGCGCTTGGCACCTGCCCTTGGTGTTCGCCAACATGCCCGACGAAAACCCGCAGAGCTTTGTGCGCCTCGTCAACCTGACGGGCGCCGCCAACAGGCTGCGCCTGCGCGCCTACGACGAACAGGGCGTCATGGTGCCAGGCTCCATTCTGCTGAACCCTTACGCCGCCCTGCACTTCAACTCCGTTGATTTTGAAGACGGCAACGACACGAAAGGCGTCGAACCCTTCGGCGACCGGGACGGTCACTGGCGCTTGGAGATCGAGCCCGCCGACCAGGGCAGCGCAAACCAAGCCTTCGCCGCCGGCGCCTACGCCAGGACCATCGGCGATCTGGACAACAGCTTTCTGACCAGCCTGAACGGTTACGCCGACCCCATCAGCAACGGCAATGACGCCGCCTATCCCTACCTGCATGTGGTGCCCATATTCAACCCCGGCAACAACTACACGCGAAGAAGCCATCTGCGCCTGTCCAACTTGGCAAACGGGGCGCGCCGCTACGTCCTTGCCGCCGTGGACAGCGAGGGCAACATCCGCGCCAGGGAGATCGGCCCGGTGGCCGCGCAGGCCACCCGCCAGTGGTCGGCGGAGGCCCTGGAGGGCGGCTCTGGCGGTTTGGGGAAAGGCGAGGGCAAGTGGCTGCTCATCGTCGGCGGCCATCCGGCCCTGGTGGTTCATCTCCTGCAGTCCGCCTATGGCGGCACCGCCGGCCAATGGTCCAACCTAACCGCCTTGGCGCCGGCCGCCAGCTACTACAGCGAGACGGAAATCATCAGCCTCTTCCGGCAGGCGCAGGCCCTTTTGGAAGGATCCTGAGGTTGGGCGCCGAGCATCCCATTGAAAACGGCAAGGCATTGAAGGAGCACACGATGAAAACCCTATTGCTGCTTGGGGCGCTGTTGGTCCCGCCGCTGGCCGGGGGGCACTCCTCTCCGCCGGGCAACGTGCGCGGCGCCCATTGGCATTGCGACCCGCCGGACGGCGATGTGCGCGAAGTGATCTGCGAATTGGACCACGGCCAATTAGGCCGCGGCAGCTTTGGGCGCATCCTGTTCGCCGATCGGACGGGCGGCAACTGCGCCAGCCTATGGTCCGAGGTGAACCCCTACATTCACAACTTCAGGCGCAGCGACTGCACGCAGGAGGGTTGCCCGCGTAATTTTGTCTCCTTCATTCCACCATCCCAAGAGATCATTCCAGCGGTGCCGTCCATAGGGCCAGAAGGCAGCGTTCTGCGTTTTACGGCCTCCCCCGGCGACGAGGTGCGGTGCATCCAAGCCGTGGCCTCCCATCATGTGCCCTCCGCCATTCCCTACATTCCAACCGCACGGGAATGCGCCTTGGAGTGCGGAACCGCGCCAGATGACGCCTGCCAAGAGGGGTGCAACCAAGCACGCGGCACATGCCGGACGACATGCAACAACTGTCAGACCGACTGCAACAACACGGCAAGGATCTGTCTGTCGGGGACCACCGCTACAACAACGGACAGCTGCATCGGCGACCGTTCGGATTGCCGTGCAGCATGCACAACAACCCGCGGAACTTGCATTACGGCTTGCGCAGGCGATACGGACTGTATCAACAACTGCGTCAGTGACAGCACTAGATGCAACGACGATTGCACGAGCAGCTTCGGTCTTTGCAATGGAAATTGCACCGCCCAGCGGGATAACTGCAACACCAACTGCGCCAACGGGCTCGCTGATTGTCCGGCTCTGTGCGACGAAGCATGGGAGCTTTGCGACGACAACTGCACAAACACCTTCTGCCCCACCCCAAGGCCGCAGCATTGCGCCTGTCGGGTGGAACTTCGGGCGGGTCCCGCCCCAGCCATTTGTCGGGATGCGGCACCCGAAGTCTATGAGTTGGCCCTTTCCCCCGTTTTCAATCTCGATCCCGACTACGGCCAGGAGCCGCAGTCAACGCGCACCTCCGCGCAAGCGGATGGCCCTAGGCATCTGCCGTTGGTGTTCGCTCAGTCGTTCAACAACGAACACCCGCAAGGCTTTGTGCGCCTTGCCAATCTGAACGTCGGGTACGAAGCCGCCGGCCAGCCGTCGGCGGCGGGCGAAGGCCAGCCCGTCCACCTGCGCATCCGCGCCTTCGACGAACGCGGCGCCAGAGCCGCCGCCAACGAGGTGCGTTTGGACCCGGGCAGGGCCCTGCACTTCAACTCCAGGGACTTGGAGGTGGGCAACGAGGACAAGCAGATCGGCAACGCCCTAGGCGACATGACCGGCCACTGGCGGTTGGAGGTCGAGCCGGTTGACCCGACGGAACCCGGGGCGAACAACTTCTTCGCCGGTGCCTACGCCCGCTCCCGCTCCGGTTTCCTGGCCGCCATGCACGACTACGCCGAGCGCCTGGACTACGGCCAAGGCGGCGTCTCCCGCCCCCATCTGTATCCTGTGCCGATCTTCAACCCAGGCTTCAACAACTGCCAGGTCAGCCACCTGCGCGTCACCAACCTGAACCCCGACAACCCCAAGCGCTTCTACTTGGCCGCCCTGCACGACAGTGGCGACCGGAGCTTCCGGCCGCTCGGCGCCGTGCAGCCCTTGGCCACCCGCCAATGGACCGCCAGCCAACTAGAGGGCGGCGCCTGCGGCATCAGCACCAACCGTGGCAGCGGCAAGTGGTTTCTGGTGGTGGGCGGCGGCCCCGCCTTGGTGACCCATTTGATCGAATCCAAGGCAGCCTGCGCCAGCACTGACGGCACCGTCAGGCAATGGTCCAACCTGACCGCCACCCCTCCGGACCCTGCCAACCTCGGCGAGGCGGACGAAATCCGCAACCTGTTCTACCGCGCCAATGAGGACTATGACGCCGAGTGCGCCAGGGATCCGGACTCCAGACGCTGCAACCCTGGTTTCTGCGGCTAGGCAACTCGAGTGGGAAGTTGGCGCGGACCGAAGAACGGAGGCGGCGCGGCGGGCGCATTCCCTTATTCTGAAGCCGCCTTCCTATCGCGCTGAAACGTCCCGTTGCGCCTGACGGAAAATCCGCACGATGTCCTCTTGGTTGTAGTAGGGGGCGACTGGCGCGACGGAGGTTAGGTTGGTCCACTGCCCGGCTGTTCGTCCCGCTGCAGACTGCATGAGGTGGACCACCAAGGCAGGCCCGCCACCGACGACGAGGAACCACTTGCCACGCCCTTGGCCCAACCCCCAGGAGTCCTCCAGGACATCCGCAGCAAACTGCTCAGTCGCCCCCCGCGCCACGGGACCAATGGTCACGCCGCGTATGTCGCCAGCGTCATCCACGGCGGCCAGAATGTAGCTGCGGCTAGCGTCCCCTAGGTTGGTCACCCGCAAGCGGCTAACCTGGTTGACATTGCGGCCTGGGTTGAAAACGGGAACTGCGTAAAGGGTGGGATAGGTGGCGTCTCCGGCATTGGGGATGCCCTCGGCGTAGTCGTGCATGCTGGTCAGAAAGGCCCACTCCGAATCCCCACTCCCGGTTCTCGCATAGGCCCCGACAAAAAATGACCGGTCCGATGGATCGGCGCCGGCCGGCTCAACCACCAAGCGCCAATGCCCTTGCCCGGCGGCACAGCCACGCAGCCCCTTGTCGCGGTTTCCGTTGTCCAGGTCACAGGAATTGAAGTGAAGGGCCTGATTAGGACCCAAGTTGACGGCGTTCTCGCAGTTCGCCCCAGATTCGTCGAAGGCCTGAATCCGCAGCCGGTTGTTGGCATTGCGCAAATTGACGATGCGGACGAAGCCGATCGGCCCGTCCAAACGGCAAGCGAACAGCAACGGCAGGTGCCAAGGCCCGCCCGACGCGGCCCCTGCCCCGGGAACTTGTCCATTCTCGAAATCCACGGCAAAGACCGCGGATTGGATCAGGCTGTAGTTGCCGCTGCCCCGCCGCAGCGAGGCGACTGCCAGGATGCATCTGTCCAAAGCCGCGCTTTGCGCATTCGCCGTGTAGGTGAACGTATTGCCGCCGGGGCCGGTTCCCACCGGCGGCGGACTGCTGCCGCGCACCACCTGCAAGCCTCCGGTCCGCAATGGCGACCTTGCCGGCAGGGATTGGCAGTTCGGGGCGTGGAGGAAGCCATGCACCTGCAAATCCCCCTCATCCGGCTGCTCGCCGCCACCCCATTCAAAGGTGCAGGCGACTTGCCTGATGTTGCCCTCCGACGGATCGCAGTGCCAGTGCTGAACCCCGTCATGAGCGGTCCCGACGGCCGGCACCGCCGCCATCACTAGAGCGCCCAACAGGACGATGACTGCGTTCAATGCCGGCGCCGGATGGCTTCTCCGAAGCCAGTTAACGACCAACGGGCGGATGCGGGCTGAGCGCCGTTCGGCGAAGCCCAAATGAGCATCCCACTTCAAGCACATGGGGCGCGGCGTTGAGACCTCAGGCCATTTCAATTTGGGTTGTCCTTACTTGGGATCCATCCACAGACGGGAGCGCATGATAGCAGATGCTCGGACTTGGCGGCATGGCCCCGCGCCACCGCATGGCGTTCTGCGGTTAACAGGCCAATCCTAGGCCGCTGGGCCATCCTGCACCGGGGTCGGCTCCAGCTCCAGCCGCACGGCAAAGCGCCGCATCACGGAGGCTTGGATGCGTTGCGCCAAGGCCAGAAAGTCGTCCGCCTCACCGCCGCCTAAGTTGACGAGCACCAGAGGTTGCCGGCGCCAAACGCCCACCCTGCCCAACCGCCGGCCCTTCCAGCCGCACAGGTCGATCAGCTGCGCCGCCGCTAGTTTAACGCCGCCAAGGGCGGAATGGGCCACCAACCCCGGCTGCCGCCGACCCAAGCGGTCGGCCGTCCGTTGCGAGACGATGGGGTTTTTGAAGAAGCTGCCGACATTGCCCCAGCGTTTCGGGTCCGGGAGTTTCCTGCGGCGAATGCGGATGACGGCCTCGGCCACTTGGCGCGGCGTAGGCGCCGCCCGGCCCGCCTTGGCCAACTCCCGCCCCACATCGGGATAGTCCAGCACCAAGGGGTTGCAAGGGCCAACGCGCAAGGTCAGGCCCAACACCACATAAAGGTCCGGCTGCGCCTTGAAGAGGCTGGTTCGATAGCCGAAGCCGCACTCCGACGGCGCAAGGCGGCGCACCCGACCGCGGCGCCGGTCGAACACCCGGACTTGGATGAGGCGCTCCGACAGCTCGACGCCGTAGGCACCGATGTTCTGGATGGGCGCGGCACCCACGCTGCCCGGAATCAGGGCCAGATTCTCCAGGCCGCCCAGCCCCTGGCCCAAGCTGTAACGAACCAGGGCATGCCAGCTTTCACCGGCGGCGACGGTCAGCAGCGCGTCCGCGCCCTCCCGAACCAACCGCAAGCCGCGCCAAGCCGCCACCAAAAGGGGGCGTTCAAGCCGCTTGGGCAACACGAGGTTGCTGCACTGGCCCACCACGAGGGCGTCCCGCCAACAGGACAAGGCTTCCATAAGCTCCTGTTCGGAGCGAACGAAACGCAGCCGCTGTGCGGTGCAAGGCACGCCAAGAGCGTTGGGCACTGGCATCCAGGCCGGAGACTGCAAGGAAGGCTTCATCCCATGCCGTACTATGCCGCCGCCGAGGGGCTAGGCCGACAGCAGCCGCCTGACTCGGGCCAGGTCCGCCGGGACATCGACGCCGGTCGGGGCGGCGCAGCAGGCATCGAGCACCAGGATGTCCATGCCGTCCTCAAGCGCCCGCAACTGCTCCAGGCGCTCGACGGTCTCCAACGGGCTGGGCGGCAACGCGGCCAACCGGCGCAGGGCGCCGGCCCGAAAGGCGTAGAGACCGATGTGCCGCCGCCAGAGGCCGTCCAACTCCCTCGGATAGCCATCCCGCGCCATCGGCAGAGGAGCGCGGGAGAAATAGAGGGCCAAG
Organism: uncultured Pseudomonadales bacterium; assembly: GCA_958296025.1. Classification (GTDB taxonomy): domain Bacteria; phylum Pseudomonadota; class Gammaproteobacteria; order Pseudomonadales; family Azotimanducaceae; genus Azophilus. Next base: position 1,552,150 of record OY282430.1, on the reverse strand, counting down.
CCCTCGCCATCCCGCACAACCTTTACCACATTGGGGTCCTCCAAGTCACGACGGCGCGTGATCGGTTCGCACAATGTGGTCATTGGCGCCCGCGGCTCAGCCGCCATCGCCTCGGCCAACTGCCGCATGAGCGCCGGCGGCGCCAAGGGTTCGTCCCCTTGCACGTTGAGCACGATGGTCGCGTCGGGCCAACCTTGCTCAACAACCACCTCATGCACTCGATCCAAACCTGAGGCGTGGCCGGGGTCCGTCAGCACCGCCTGATGTCCGGCGGCGGCCACCGCCTGCACGATGCGCTCATCGTCGGTGGCGACCAGCACCTCCTCCGCCCCCGAGGCGGCCGCTTGGTCGGCCACCCGCACCACCATCGGTCGCCCGCCCACTTCCAGCAACGGCTTGCCAGGCAGCCGGGCGGAGGCGAAGCGGGCCGGAATGACCACCTTGAAAGGCGTCATCGGGCGCCCGCCTGCCGCACGGCGTCCGCCTCGCCAACCGCCAAGCCGAGGCATCGCTGTTTCAGGACTTCCTGCAAGCGGCGCTCCCCGGTGCTGTCGATTTCCGCCTCCACCTGCAAGGCCCAGCCATGCGCCAAGGGCACGGCCAAGCAGCGCAGCTTGACGGCGTCCTTCTCCGTGCAGACCACCGGCAAGTCATCGTTGAAGAAGACTTCCTTGCCGGTGAAGGCGTGGTGGTCCGGCAGCGGATGCAGCTGGGCTTGTAGGCCAATTTCCGCCAAAGTGCGGGCAAAACCTTGCGGATTGCCGATGCCGGCCACGGCATGAACCTGCGCATGCCGCTCGACGAAGTCCTTCGGCGTCAACGCTAGGCCGCTCTGTAGATTGACGAAGGCGGTGGCGACCACGCGCATCAGCGCTTCGTTGGCGGCGGCGGCGCACAGGCGGCCATTGCTGACCACCCAATCCGCCTGTGCAATCCGGCTGGCTGGCTCCCGCAAGGGGCCGGCTGGGAGCAAGCGGCCGTTGCCGAACTTGCGGTGGCCATCGACCACGACAATCTCCAAATCCCGGGCCAAGGCATAGTGCTGCAGGCCATCGTCGGCGACGACCACATCCACTTGGGCGGATTCCAGCAGCTTTTGCACCGCCTTGGGTCGGTCCCGGCAGACCGCCACCGGACAACCGGTGCGTTGCGCGATGAGAACCGGTTCGTCGCCAAACCGATCCGGGTCCGCATCGATGGCGGCAACCAGCATGGGCGCTCGATTGCCGCTACCGCCGTGGCCCCGGGAGACGACGCCAGGCCGTAGCCCCCGTCGCTGCAGCCAACGCACCAGCCAAATGACCAAGGGCGTCTTGCCGGTGCCGCCGACGGTGAGGTTGCCCACCACGATGACCGGAACCGGCGCCCGCCACTGCGCCACTTTGCCGGTGCGCACCGCCAAACGTCGCCGCTGCTCCACCCACCCAAACAGCCAAGTGACCGGCGCCAGAATGGGTGTCCACCAGGCGTCCCGCCGCCAAGCGCGCTGCAATTGCGAGCCAGCGGTCTCCACCAAGCCGTTGCCGGCAGCGCGGCCGGGCTTGCCGGCCAGCCCGCTGCTCAGCTCGGCGCCATCCTGCAAGCCGGTGTCGTAGAGGCTGGCGTACAGCTTGCCTTGGGCCAGCAGGGAGCCGTGGTCGCCCTGCTCGACGATGCGTCCATCGTCCAGCACATAAATGACATCCGCCCTTTCCACGGTCGATAAGCGGTGGGCGATGACGATGGTGGTGCGCCCACGCATCACCTCCTCCAAGGCGGCCTGAACGTTGCGCTCGGACTCGGCGTCCAAGGCCGAAGTGGCTTCGTCCAGAATGAGGATGGGGGCATCCTTCAAGAGCGCCCGGGCGATGGCGATGCGTTGCCGTTCGCCGCCCGACAACATGGCGCCATCGTCCCCCACCACGGTTTCCAAGCCCTTCGGCAGTCGGCGGATGAAGCCGTCGGCGTGGGCGCGGCGCACGGCGTCCTCAATGGCGCCGGCATCGGACCCAGCCAAGGCGCCGTAGGCGATGTTGGCCCGCAGGCTGTCATTGAACAGGGTCACCTGCTGGGTCACCAAGGCGATTTGCCGCCTCAGGTTGGTCCTGTCGTATTCCTCCACCGGCGTTCCGTCGATGAGCACTTGGCCGCTTTCCGCCTCTCGAAAGCGCGAGATCAGGCTGGCCAAGGTGGTCTTGCCACTGCCGGAGCGTCCCACCAAGGCCACCGTTTGGCCTGGCGCCGCAATCAGGTTGATGTTGCGCAGTACGGCCTCTTGGTCGGCGGCGTAGGTGAAGCAGACGTCCCGGAATTCGACCCGTCCCTCGACCCGCTCCACTTGCTTGACGCCGCTGTCCCCTTCGGGTGCCGTATCGAGTTGGGCGAAGACGTCCGCCGCCGCCGCCATGCCTTTTTGCAGGCGAGCGTTGACCTCCGTGAGCTTGCGTACGGGACGAGCCAACATACCCGCCAAGCCGAGGAAGATAACCAGCTCCCCGGTGGATAACCTCAGGTCGATGTCCGGGCCGGCCAGCACCGCGATCAACACAGCGATGGCGGCCACGACCAGCACCTGAATGATCTGTGTGCTGACCACCTTGGTGGCCACCATCTTCAGGTTGCGGCGACGGTTGGCCCGGCTGGCCCTTTCGAAGCGCCGCCGCTCATAGTCCTCGCCGCCAAAGATGCGCACCACCCGGTAGCCGGAGACGGTCTCCGCCGCCACATGGGTCACATCGCCCATGGAGGTCTGGATGCGTTGGGCGATGCTGCGGAACCTGCGGCTGGCGTAGAGCACCACCAGGGCGACCACGGGAACGGCGGCGATGAAGATCAGGGTAAGCAGCCAGCTCAAGTAGGCCATGTAAGCCAAGAAGACGACGACCTTGCCACCATCCTGGATGATTGACTTCAGGGCGTCAGTGCCGGTGTCCCGCAGCTGCGCCACGTTGAACGTGATGCGGGAAACCAAGTGCCCTTGGGAACTGGCGTCAAAGAAGGCGCTAGGCATATGCAGCAGTTGCTCGAACAGGGCCAAGCGCAGATTGTGGACCACGGTGAAGGACACCTGGCTTAACAGGATTTCGCCAAGCACTGCGCCGACGCCGCGCACCAAGGCGGCGCAGAGCATAGCCAAGGGGATGAACAGCGCCGCCTCCGCCAGCCCATCGCGCCAACCGTCGATCAGGCTGCCGAACAGTTTTAGGAAATAGGCTTCGGCGCCGCTGGCGACGAGAAAGGCCGCCACGGATACCGCAAACAGCGGCCAATAGGGCCGCACATAGCGAAGCAGCCGCTTGTAGGTTCGCCAATCGACACCAGCTGCCGGCTTGCCTTCCTGTGGCGTCATTCCACTTCCCTCAACAACGGGTTGCGCCGCTCTCCCAATGCGGATTCCACTCTAAGAGTTTTCGTCATCTCAAGGTAGGACACGCCTATTCAGGCTCTGGCGACCGGGTGAGGATGCTGATGCGCGTCAGACCGGCCTTGCCGGCGGCCTGCAACGCGGTCACCACGGCTTGGTGGGCCGCTTCTGCGTCCGCAGCAACCACAACGGCGCCGCCGTCGTCGGTTGTGCGTAGGGCGGCAAGGGCCGCTTGAAGTTGGCCGGCGCCGGCCGGTTCGCCGTTGACCTCGTAGCGGCCGTCCCTGTGGACGGCGACTTGCACCGCTACGCCCTCCCTCACGGGCGGAGCGCCATTCGCCTGTGGCAGCTCGATTTCCAGTTGGCTTCGGCGAACCCAAGTCGCCGAAACCATGAAGAAGATCAGCAGCAGAAAGACGATGTCGATCAGCGGCGTCAGTTCGACGGTGGCCGCCAACCGTCCACGCCGCTGCTGCTTGGGCATTCCGCCAACCCGACGCTAGGCCGCCGACGCCGTACTGGCGTCCTGGAAGGCAAAAGCGCCAACCTCCGCGGCATCCGCCAACCGGGCAGCCTGCTGCTCCAAGGTCAGCACCAAGTCATCGACCCGGCGCAGGAGGAAGCGGTGGAAGGCGAGAGCGGGTATGGCCACGGTCAGTCCCGCCGCCGTGGTGACGAGCGCTTCGGAGATGCCGCCGGCGAGAGACCCGGCGCTCCCGCCGCCACCTAGCATCAGCGTCGCAAACACCTGGATCATGCCGACCACGGTACCCAACAAGCCGAGCAAGGGGGAAACCGAAGCGATGACGCCAAGGGAAGTGAGGTGACGCTCCAGCACATGGCCGGCCTGGGCGACGGCCTCCGCCATCGCCTCCTGCATCGGCGCCCGTCCGCGCCGGGCTTGGCTGATGCCGGCGGCAAACACTTGGCCCAATGGACTGCCGCCGCACAATTCCCGCAACCGCATCTCATCCAATTCGCCGCTTTGCAGCAGGCGTTGGACCGCGGCGAAGAGATCAAGCGGCACCACCCTGCTGCGCTGCAGCGTCCAAGCCCGTTCGATGCAAATGGCCGCAGCAATGATGCTGCACACCAGGATGGGCGCCATTAGCCAGCCGCCGGAGCGCATCAAGTCCAACACCGAGACCTTCCTTGCGTCGCTCTAAACCGCCCGCCTCATCAACAGCCTTGGTGGCCGCCCGGCGGACTGTTCCGAAGGTAGCCCCCAATTTACGGAAATTGCAAGCCTTGCACACCGACAAGGGCTGCGGCGCAGCCTGCGGCCTAAGGCAGGTCATTCGTAACCAAAGCGCTCGTAGCAATAGTTGGTGGCCTCCAAAAAGCCCGGCACGGAACCACAGTCAAAGCGCTTGCCCCGAAACTTGTAGGCCATCACCGCGCCCTGCCGGGCTTGGGCGAGCAGCGCGTTGGTGATCTGCACCTCGCCGGAGGCGTCCGGTTCGGTGGTGCTCAGGATCTCGAAGATGTCCGGCGTCAGAATGTAGCGGCCGACGATGGCCAAGTTGCTCGGCGCTTGGTCGAGGGCCGGCTTCTCCACCATGTCAGTGACCCGGAAGATGCGCTCCGTGATGGCGTCCACGGCGATGATGCCGTACTTGTCCGTGTCCTCCTCCGGCACCTCCTCAATGGCCACCACGCTGCAGCGGAATTGCTTAAACACGCCCACCATCTGCGCCAGCACCCCCTGCTTTTCACCAAAGCAGAGGTCGTCGGCCAAGACCACGGCGAAGGGTTCTTCGCCGACCAGGGTGTACCCGCTGTGGATGGCGTGGCCAAGGCCGCGCATGGCGCCTTGCCTAGTGTAGGAAAAGGTGCAGTGCCGGATCAGGTTGCGGATGTCCGCAAGCAGCCGCTCCTTGCCGGTGCCTTCGATCTGATGCTCCAACTCGTAGTTGAAGTCGAAATGGTCCTCGATGGCCCGCTTGCCCCGGCCGGTGACGAAGCCGATGTTCGTCAGCCCCGCCTCCAGGGCCTCTTCGACCCCGTACTGCACCAAGGGCTTGTTTAGGATGGGCAGCATCTCCTTGGGCATCGCCTTGGTGGCCGGCAAAAACCGCGTTCCGTAGCCGGCCACGGGGAACAAGCACTTGTTGATCATGGCGACACCTTGAATGTCATCGACCGTCGGTTAGGGATGTGCAGCTGCGGACTCGACCACCCCGCTTGACGGCCATCCATACAGCGCCAAGCGGATCAGCGGGATCAGGGATCAGCGCGCACCACAGTGGGTTTGACAGATGATCATCCAGACCTCGGGCGACACTCTCATCGACACTGATGTTTTAGCCACTCATGGCGGCTAGGCTAACATCAAGCCCAACCACCCCGCAACCGTCAGGCTACGGCCATTTGCCGTTGCGCGTCGCCGCGCAAACCTAAGGAACGTCGGCAAGATCAGGCCACTTCGGCCACCCGAGCCACTTGGAAGCGGTAAGCGCCGTCGCGGTGGTCCACCCGCACCTCCTCGTCGAAACCCACCTCACCCGCCAGCAGCTTGGTGGCCAACGGGTTTTCAATGCGGGTCTGGATCACCCGCTTCAGCGGGCGGGCGCCGTAAATCGGGTCATAGCCCTCATCGACCAAGGCATCGCGGGCTTCGTCCGTCAGGCGGATGGAGATGCCCTGCTGCTTAAGGCGGCTGCGCAGCAGGTCAAACTGCAGCTCGGCGATTCGCCCCACCTGCGCCTTGTCCAAGGCGTGGAACACCACCATGTCGTCGATGCGGTTGATGAATTCCGGGCGGAAGTGCTGGCGGACGATGCCGAGCACCGTGCGCTTCAAACCGTCGAAATCCGCCGCGGCGGCCATGCCTTGGATGGCCTCGGAGCCGAGATTGGAGGTCATCACCAGCACGCAGTTGCGGAAATCCACGGTGCGGCCGTGGCCATCGGTGAGACGGCCGTCATCCAACACCTGCAGCAAAATGTTGAACACGTCCGGGTGGGCCTTCTCGATTTCATCAAGCAGGATCAGCGAATAGGGCCGCCGCCGCACCCTTTCGGTGAGGTAACCGCCTTCCTCGTAGCCGACGTAGCCCGGCGGCGCACCGATCATGCGGGCCACTGAGTGCTTCTCCATGAACTCCGACATGTCGATGCGCAGCAGGGCCTCGTCGCTATCAAACAGGATGGCGGCCAGCGCCTTGCACAGTTCGGTCTTGCCCACCCCGGTGGGGCCTAGGAACATGAAGGAGCCGTTGGGCCGGTTGGGGTCGGCCAACCCGGCCCGGGCGCGGCGCACGGCCTCGCAGACCAAACGGACGGCCTCATCCTGGCCCACAACCCGCTTGTGCAGGTCGTCTTCCAAGTGCAGCAGCTTTTGCCGGTCCCCTTCGAGGAGCTTCGCCACCGGAATGCCGGTCCAGCGATAGACCACCTCGGCGACCTCCGCCTCGGTGACGTTGTTGCGCAGCAGCTGGTGGCGCACAGGCTCGGTGGCGGAGGCCAAGCGGCGCTCCAGCTCCGGGATGCGCCCGTACTGCAGTTCGGACATCTTCGCTAAGTCGCTGCTGCGTCGGGCGGTCTCCAAGGCCAGACGGGCCGCTTCGAGCGCCTCCTTGATGTCCTGGGCACCGCGCAGGCTGGCCTTCTCCGTTTTCCACACTTCCTCTAGGTCGGCGTACTCCCGCCCCAAAGCATCGGCGCTGCGCTGCAGGTCCTCAAGCCGTCGCTTGCTGGCGTCGTCACTTTCCTGCTTCAAGGCCTCGATCTCCATCTTCTGCTGAATGAGGCGGCGCTCCAGCCGGTCCATGACTTCCGGCTTGGAGTCGATCTCCATGCGGATGCGGCTGGCCGCCTCGTCGATCAGGTCGATGGCCTTGTCCGGCAGTTGCCGCCCGGAGATGTAGCGATGCGAGAGGCGGGCGGCGGCGACGATGGCCGGGTCGGTGATATCGACGCCGTGGTGCAGTTCATAGCGTTCCTTCAGGCCGCGCAGGATGGCGATGCTGTCGTCAACGCTGGGCTCGTCGATCAGCACTTGCTGGAAGCGACGCTCCAACGCGGCGTCCTTCTCAATGTGTTGGCGGTACTCATCCAGCGTGGTGGCGCCCACGCAGTGCAGGTCCCCCCGCGCTAGGGCCGGCTTGAGCATGTTGCCGGCATCCAGGGCGCCCTCGGCCTTGCCGGCGCCGACCGTAGTGTGCAGTTCATCAACGAACAGGATGATCTGGCCCTCCTGCTTGGCCAATTCGTTCAGCACCGCTTTGAGGCGCTCCTCGAACTCCCCGCGGAACTTGGCGCCGGCGATGAGCGTCCCCATGTCCAGAGCGAGGATGCGCTTGCTCTTGATGCCCTCCGGCACCTCACCGTTGAGGATGCGTTGCGCCAAGCCCTCGACGATGGCGGTCTTGCCCACGCCGGGCTCGCCGATCAGCACCGGGTTGTTCTTGGTGCGCCGCTGCAAGACCTGGATGGTGCGGCGGATCTCGTCGTCCCGGCCGATCACCGGGTCGAGCTTGCCCCGCTCCGCCCGCTCGGTGAGGTCGATGCAGTATTTGGCGAGGGCCTGCCGCTGCTCCTCCGCACCGGCGCCCCGCACGGCCTCGCCGCCGCGCACCGCGTCGATGGCTTTGTCCAGTTGGCCGAAATCGACGCCAGCGGCGCCCAGCACCCGCTGCACGGAGGAATCCTTGGCCAACCCGCGCAGCACCTGTTCGCTGGACAGATACTGATCGCCAGCCTTGCGGGCCGCGCCATCGGCCAAGGTCAGGGTGCGCACCAAGGCTTGGGAGGGCTGGATGTCCCCAGTGGGGGTCTTCAAGCTGGGCAGCCGATCCAAGGCCTCGGCCACGCCGTCGGCGACCTTGCCGGCTTGGCCGCCGGCCTGCACCAACAGCGGCATCAGGGTGGCCGGCCCCGGCTCCAGCAGAGCCGCCAAAAGATGCATCGGCGCCAAGGCGGAATGGTCCCGTTCCGCGGCGAGGGAGCGGGCGTCCGCCAAGGCACCCTGCAGGCGGTTGGTCATTCGTTCCACGCGCATCGCGTTCACTCCAAAAACTTGTTCAGTTGCCGCTAAGATGCGTCCTATTCCTAGGTTTTCAACCGTCCTGCGGCGGTTGGTTGATCCACCAAGCCCAACTGTTGCGCCGCTCAAGGCGGTACGCCCACACTTGCTCAGGCTGCGCCGAAGACCAGAACAGGGCGCCATCCATTCCGGTGATCCAAAGCCGGGCGCCCATCTGCCGATAGCGTCGCTGCACCGCCGGATGGGGATGGCCGTAGCGGTTACGCCATCCGGCGCTGACGAAGACCAGAGAGGGGTTGACCGCCTCGAGGAAGCGCCGCGACGAGGACGTGTTGCTGCCGTGATGGGGCGCGAACAGCAGCCGGGCTTGGGCAAGGCCGGTGTTGGCGCTAGCAAGCAGTTGTTCCGTGCGCCGGGTGATGTCGCCGGTGAGCAGCACCCGCTCCTTTCCGGCGCTGATTTGCAGGACGCAGGAGCTGTCGTTGCCTTGCCCGGCATGCCCGGGCGGCGGATGCAGAATCGCAAAGGCCACGCCATCCCAACTCCAGCGTTCGCCTCGGGCGCAAGGCTTGCCCCCTAGATCCAGTGCGCCCAGAACTGAGGCCGCGCTGAACGCGGTCAGCACCGCCGGAGCGCCGCCGGCATGGTCCAGATCGCCGTGGCTGACGATCAGCCGGTCGAGCCGGCGCGGGCCAGTGGCGATCAAGGTCGGCAAAACCACTGCCTCACCCACATCGAAACCGGAGGGAAATCTCATGCCGGCGTCATACAGCAGGCGATGGCTGTGGGTATCGACCAATACCGCGTTGCCTTGCCCCACATCCAGGGCGCGCACTTGGAACGCCCCCCACTCCGGGCGCTCATACAGCATCAGCAGGCCCGCCGCCCAGAGCGGCAGGCAAGCCAGTCGCGCCCGCCAATGCGGTGCCTTCAAGGCGCAGGCGCAGGCGGCCAAGGCGGCGGCGGCCTGCCAAGGGACGATGGGCGCCAAGTGAGGCGGCCCTCGATCCAAGGCTTGCAAACCGGTCAGCAGCACCGACAGCGACCCATCCGCCAAGGTCCAACCGAGCCAGTCCAAGGGCAGGCCCAACAGGACCAGTAGCAACGACAACATGACCAAGGGCACGGTCACCAAGGAAACCCAAGGCACGGCAAACAGGTTGGACAGTCCGGCGAGGGGCGCAATCTCTCCCACCAACGCCGCAGTCAGCGGCACCATTGCGAAAAACATCAGCAGCTGCGCCCGCAGCAGTCCCGCCAGCCAACCCGGTCTCGGCATCAGATGGGCGAATCCGACGATCAGCGCCGTGACGGCCCCAAAAGAGAGCCAAAAGCCTTGGGTGAGCACCGAAGGCGGGCTGAGGGTGAGCACCGCCAAGGCCGCCAAGGCCAACCAATAGGCGGCGGATGCGCGGCGTCCTCCCGCCAGCGCGAGAATGCCCAAGGTGGCCATCACCCCTGCCCGCAGAGCCGGCGCTTCGGCATCGCACAGCCAAACAAAGCCGAATACCGCAGCTAGGGAAAAGGCGGCGGCCAGCCAAGCCGCCGGCACCCAAACGAGCAGCCAAGGGATCAAGCGGGCGACACCGATGCCGATGCCATAACCCAACATCGCCACCAAGCCCACATGCAGCCCGGAAACCACCAGCAGATGCACCGTGGCGGTGCGTCTGAGCAGCGTCCAATCCGCGTCGGTCAGGGCCACGCTGTCGGCCGTGGCCAAGGCGCGCAGATGGGCATTGTTGGCGTATGCGGCGGTGCGTTCGGCGATCAGGGTGCGAATTCGCCGCCGCAGGTCCGGCTGGGCGGCGGCTTGCCGCTGCCCTGAGCGGATGGTTCCCGTGCCGTCGATGCCCTGTCCCATCAGCCAGCGTTCGTAGTCGAAGCCGCCCGGATTGTGGTAGCCCCAAGGTGGGCGCACCTTGGCGGCCACCCGCCACAGCTCGCCAGCCTGGACTTCCGGTGGGAAGTACCAATTCAGGCGCAGGTTGCGTCCCACCAAGGGGCAGGTTGAGTGCGCATCCTCCAGCACCTTCGCCCGCAGACGCAGCCGGGGGGTCTCAACGCCAACCTCGCCAACGGCGGTGTGCTCCACCTCGCCCGTCAAGACCAACAGATCTCGAACGCTCTGCGCGGCGCAGTGCGGAACCCGACCGGCCAGGCTGGTCTGGCGCATGTCGTAGAGCGAAAGCGCGGCGAGGACGATCAGCCCCAACCACAGTAGGCAACGGATAGCGGGCATAATGCCGTTATGCCAAAAGAACTGCTGCGCCGGCACTTGCCAAACGCCGATGAAATTCGTGCGAATCCCGCCCTGCGTCCCTTGAGACTTTTCCTGCATCGGAACGAAATTTGGCGGCTGAACCGACGCACGGCAGCCGGCGCCGCCTTCATCGGGCTGTTTTGCGCTTTTTTGCCGGTCCCCTTGCAGATGCTGCCGGCGGCGGCGCTGGTGGTGGTGTTTCGTTGCAACCTGCCAATCGCCATCGCCCTGGTCTGGGTGTCCAACCCCCTAACCATTGCGCCCATGTTTTACTTCACCTATCGCTTGGGCGCCTGGTTGCTAGACATGCGGGTGGAGGTCGAGGCCATCAACCTAAGCCTAGGTTGGATCTGGACCAACTTGGCCGGGATAGGCTATCCGCTCATCTTTGGCAGCCTGCTTTGCGGCTGGGTGGCGGGGGTGAGCGGCTTCGTCGTCGTGCGGGTGCTTTGGCGCCTGCACGTCATTCGCCGCTGGCGGGAAAGGCGGATGACGAGGCGCAAAGCTAGGGCAGATGCAGCCCCTTGATCGGCGCTTGGTCGGCGGCGCGGCGGGCCGGCAGCCAAGCGGCCAGCAGGCACAGCAGCCAAGACGCGCCGCCGATGATGGCGAGATCCACCATCTCCACCTTCGAGGGCACGGCGTCGAAGTAGCTGCCCTCCAACAAGCTGAAATCCAGCCAGGACTCCACCTGTGCAATGACCGCTCCAACGTTGCCGGCGGCCAACACCCCAAGCGCAAGCCCGGCGACGATGCCGATACCCGCTACCGCCAAGCCCTGCAGCAGGAACACCCGCCGCACCAAGGCGCCCGTTGCCCCCAGAGTGCGCAGTATGGCGATGTCCGCCCGCTTGCCATCGACCACCATGGTCTGCCCGGCGACGATGTTGAACCCGGCGACCGCCACCACCAACAGCAGGATCAGGAACATCAGCGCCTTTTCGATGCGAACCGCCTGAAAGAGCTCCCCGTAATTCTCGGTCCAAAGCTCTGCAGGGACTTCACCGCTGCGTCTGCTCCACAGGGCGGCAAAACGGTCCGCCGCAAGCGGATCTTGCAAAACCACCCGTACGCCGTCGGTGCCCAACGCCGGCCGCTCCAAGGCGGAGAAGGAGCTGCGCGGCACGACGACCAAGCCGTAATCGAACTCCGCGCCGACAGCGAACAGACCGCTCAGCCGATAGCGCTTGAAGTGCGGACGAACGCCGCCTCGGACGCCTTCCGGCACGATCAACTGCACCTCGTCCCCCAACGCCAAGCCGAGCTGCCGGGCCAAGGCCAGGCCCATGACCAGCCCGGCCGGCTGCCGCAAAGCCTCCATTAGGCCGATGTCGAACATCTGCGCGTCGATGCCGGCCAAGGGCAAGGCGCCAGCCGGGGGCGTCCCGTTGGTGGGTTCCACGCCGTAAGCGGCGACGGGCGCCACCGCCGCGGCGCTCGCCAGCATGCCCGACGCCGCAAAAAATCGGTAGGCGGTGACGACGCCGGGCAGAGCCGAGACTGCCGCCGGGTCCGCCGCCGTCACGTCCGGCAACACCACATGGGGCACGGTGCCGAGAATGCGGGTGCGCAGTTCCGCGCCAAAGCCGTTCATGACGCTGACCACGACGGTCAAAACCAGAACGCCGACGCCAAGGCCCAAGAGCGACATCCAGTTGACAAGGCGCACATAGCGGTTGTCGGTGCGCAACAGATGGCGCAAGGCGATCCAAAGGGCCAACTTCATGCCGGCAAGCCAGGCCAAGGACTTCGCCGGCACATTGGGCCGCACCGTTCCGACGCATCACCAAGGCGGGGGACGAGCGCACCGGAATCCCGTTGGGCGGGGCTGTGCGGCCCACGCAATTTGCACTCAGCGGACCCGTTCAATTTCAGTCTGACCTCTTACAATCCAAGGCGCTTCGCCCACAACAGCGGCGGCTTCGTGAAGCCCCTGACTAGGGGCTTAGAACGCCCCCGTCCAAGCGCAGCGTTCGGTGCATGGCGGCGGCGACGCCCCGATCGTGGGTCACCAAAACCAGCGCCACGGCGAACTCATCGCTTAGGGTTCGCATGAGGTCAAAGACCTGCCGTGCGTTGTCTTGGTCCAAGTTGCCGGTGGGCTCGTCGGCCAGCACGATGTCCGGCTTGCCCACGAGGGCGCGGGCGACGGCGACCCGTTGCCGCTCGCCTCCCGACAGCTCCGCCGGGCGATGCGCCAACCGCTTCCCAAGGCCAACGGCGTCCAGCATCGCCATCGCTTCGGGCGCTGCTGCGCGCTTCGTCAGGCCGCGCAGCCGCAGCGGCATCAGAACGTTCTCCAAGGCGGAGAACTCCGGCAACAGATGGTGCATTTGGTAAACAAATCCCATGTGGCGGTTGCGCAGCCGCGCCCGCTCGCCAACGCCGGCGGCGCTGCAGCGGGCGCCGCCAACCCAAACCTCCCCGGCATCCGGATCATCCAAGCCGGCCAGTAGGTGCAGCAGGGTGCTCTTGCCGGAGCCGGAGCGTCCGCAAATCGCCACCCGTTCGCCAGCTTGGATCTCCAAGGATAGGTTGCGCAAGACTTCGATGCGGACGCCGCCCTGCTCGAACGCCTTGCACAGGCCAAGGGCCCGCAGCACCGGCTCACTCATGGGCCAGCGCCCGGCTCGGCAGCAGCCGGGCGGCCCGCCAAGCCGGATAGAGGGTGCAGACCAGGCACAGCCCAAAGGAGACGGCGGCGACGCTGAAGACGTCCTGCGGCCAGATGTCCACCGGCAGGTAGTCGATGAAGTATTGGTTCATCAGATCAAGGCCCAAGCCATCGTTGACCCAAGCGAACAAGAACGGCAAGAAGCGGGCTAAGGCGCAGCCGGCGAGGACCCCCACCAGCACTCCACCACCGCCGATCAGAGCGCCGAGCAACAGGAACCCCCCCACCAAGGGGAGGGTGTCCGCGCCTAGGGTCTTGAGGATGGCGATGTCCCCGCCCCTTCGCTCCACGGTCATCACCAAGGCGGAGACCAGATTGAAGGCGGCGACAGCGACCAAGAAGGCCAGCAGCACGAACATGCTGGCTTTTTGTGCGCCGATGGCTTGGTGCAGAGCGCCGTGGGTGCTGCGCCATGTGTTGGCGCGGAAGCGGCCCGCGCCCAGCCGATCCAGCGCTGCCGACGCCACCCGGCCGGCGGCGTCCAGATCGGCTAACTTCAACTGATAGCCATGCACCTTGGCGCCGAGGCGGAACAGGCGTTGGGCATCCTGCAAGTGCAGGAAGGCCGCCCGACCGTCGAGCTCCGAACCGGAACGCAGCAGGGCGACCACCCGAAATCTCTTCTGGCGCGGCAACAGGCCGGCTAGGGACAGGGCGCCCATCGGCAGCATCAGCGTCACATCGTCCCCCACCGCCACTTCCAACTGCGCGGCCAAGCGGGCGCCGAGGACGACGCCGAACGCCCTTGGACGCAAATCCGCCAAGCCGCCCCCTTCCAAGTGCGGCTGCATGGCCGAAACCCGCCGATGGGACTCCGGCGCCACGCCGGTCAGCAAAACGCCCCTGATTCGGGCACCACTCACGGCTAGGCCGGCGCCTTGAACGAAGGCTGCCGCGCCGAGGATCGAGGGCATCGCGGAGAGTTCAGCGAGTTCCCCCGCATCGGCAACGAAAGGGCTATGCGCGTAAAGGCTTGCATGAGGCAGCACACCGAACACCCGCTCCCGCAGCTCTCGCTCGAAGCCGTTGATCACGGACAGCACGATGACCAGCACGGCGACGCTCAACGCCAGCCCCGCCACCGCAATGCGGCCAATCAAGGAGGTGGCGCTACCCCCGGAAAAGGCGTAGCGCGTACCCAGTTCAACAGCAAGGCGGCCGTTCAACATAGGCTTGACGGGTGCGCTCGACGCCGCAACGAGCGGGCGGCTGCAACCTTGAGGCCCCTTACTGAGCGCTCGGGCGTTAAGGTGCCTTTGACCACCCCTGCAAGTGAGCACGACCATGCGGCCTTCATGGTTGGACCCATCCGCCCTCGCACAGAGGGCAGGTTGACAGCCCGGTCACCCCTGTGCGTCGTTCCGAGGCCATCGCGGCTCTGGAGAATGCTTGCACATGCACGCAGTATAGCTTTCCAGAAGGCTTCCGCTTTCTCCGGCTTATTCCCCTCGCCTCCACTTCGCCTCTCCTCCCCACCCTAGATGGGACGCTGGGGCCAAGACGCCACCCCCTTAGGGTTCGTCCAACAGATGCTCACGCATTGGCTCGGTGTAGCTTTCCTCAAAAGTTTCGGCATTTCCCACTTTCCTGCGCCTGAGCAGGAGTGCGGCGACGCCCCGGTTTTGTGCGAACTGAATTCCAGCCTCAGGCCCAAGCACAAGGATGGTTGTGGCGAGGCCATCCGCTGCGGCGGCGTTGGCAGCCACCACTGTGACGGAGGCAAGATTGTGGTCCACCGGCCAGCCAGCGCGGGGGTCCAAGACGTGGCTTAAGCGGCGGCCCCCTTCCCGGCGGAAATTCCGGTAGTCGCCGGAGGTGGCGGCGGCCAACCCGGACAGGGCCAGCGTACGCACCGTTCCACCGCCGCTGGGCGACGCGATGCCGATGCGCCATAGCTGGCCTTGGGGATTGCGGCCGAGTGTGCGCACTTCGCCTCCCACATCGATCAGGTAACTCCGGCAACCTAGGCGCTCCAGGGCCTCCGCCACTCGATCAACCGCATGGCCCTTGCCGATGGCGGACAGGTCCACCGACAGGCCGGGCGACCGCTTGCGCAAAGCCGGGGAGTTCAGGCGCACCTGCAGGCGCCGATGGCCCACCTGCGCCAGCGCTGCTTGGATGGCCGTCGTCGAAGGTGCGTCTTGGGCCGGGCCTGGGCCAAAGCCCCACAGATCGACCAGGGGCGCAACGGTGACGTCGAACGCTCCCCCGGACTGCCGGGCGAGGCTCAGCGCCTCGGCCACCAGCGCAGCCAAGGATGCCGGCACCGGCATCCAACGATCGGCGGGACCGGCATTGAAGCGGGCCAGCACGGAATCCGGCCGCCAAGTAGATAGCTCCGCATCGACCTGCGACAAGGTGTTCGCCACGGTTTGGCCGACCTCCCCTCGGCAACCGCCGTCGTGAACCACCTCCACAGAGGTGCCGAAGGCGGCGGCCCGATAACGACCATACCGCCCCTCAAGGCCGCAAGCCACCAAGGCGGCCAAAAGGACCAGCCAAACCCAAGGCGCTGCCCGCACGTCCCGCCTCCTTGCGCCACCCAAGGGCAGTGTTTCAGTTAAAGCCGTTGATCCACGCCATCGCTTACTTTGCGATTCAAACCAAGACACCGCCCGCCCACGCCATCGCCTTGCGCAAAGCGTCAGGACCGATGAACTCAGGCCGAATCTTAGGCCAGTGAGTTGACTGGACCAACGGCGGCGATTCAAATAGGAGCAACTGACCGGCGCCGCTGAGCCGAAGGCGGCAAACACGGGCTCGCACGGCTTGGCCTAGGCACCGGCGCGATCGTCGCGCATCTCTTCAACAACGGGAGAATTCATGCCCGAATACTGCCAGATCGACAAATCCGACCACTTCACGACCGTCGCCCTGTTGAAGTCCGAGCGGCTCAACGCCCTGCACGGACCGGCCACTTGGAGCTTGTCGAAGTGTTCGATGCCTTCGCCGAGCAGTGCAAACCCAACTGGGGAGGGCGTTGACGGAGTGGCCCCTTGTCGGCGTTGATCCATGCCCTCGCCTTTGGCGGCGGCTTTGTCATCATGTCGTTGGAACTGCTCGGCGGCAGAGTGCTGGCGCCCTACTTCGGCGGCAGCATCTATGTGTGGGGCAGCATCATCACGGTGTTCATGGCCAGCTTGGCGTTGGGCTACCTGCTCGGCGGCAGGTGGTCCCTGCGCTCGCCCTCTCTGGGACGCTTCGGCGGCATCTTTTTGGCCGGCGCCGTGCTGCTCTACCCTCTGGTGTACTTCGGCGAACCGGCCATGATCTGGATATTCGAGGCCATCGAGGATCCGCGCTACGGCTCCTTGGCCGCATCGATGCTGCTGTTTGTCTGCCCGACGCTGATGCTCGGCATGATCTCGCCATATGCGGTGCGCCTAGCCATCACCACCGCCGAGGAGTCCGGCAACATCGCCGGGCGGCTGTACTTCGTCTCCACCACCGGCAGCGCCTTAGGTACGCTGGGCACCAGCTTCTACTTCGTGCTCTGGTGGGAGATCAACACCATCCTGGGGCTGCTGACCGCCGCCCTGCTGCTCATGGGCGCGGCGGCGCTGGCGGCCAACTGGATGCGCCGGCCTTCTCGAACGAGGTGACGGCAGTGTCTCAGTTCGGCCCATTGATGCTTGGCCTCGTCCTGCTCCACTCGGTTTCCGTCGCCCCCCGCGCTTGGGGGGAGACCATCCATCGGGAGCGCTCCCTCTATCAAACCGTTCTAGTGAGCAAGCGGGGCCACCTGCTCTGCCTGCAGTTCAGCCAAAGGCGCAACCACCGCTTGCAGTCCTGCCGGGATGAGCGCCATCGCCAACGGCTGGCCCTGACCTACACCAAAATGATGATGTCCGCCCTGCTGCTGAATCCGGCGCCCGGGCGCATCCTCATCGTCGGCCTCGGCGGCGGCAGCCTGCCGATGGCGCTGGCCGCCCTTTACCCGCAGGCAAGCATCGACGTGGTGGAGATCGATCGGGCGGTGGTCGAGGCGGCGCGACGCTACTTCGGCTTCCAGGAAGACGCCGGGCTGAAGGTGCATGTGCAGGACGCCAGAGTGTTCACCCGGCGAACCAGTGGTGATGGACCGGCCTACGACCTCATCATGCTGGACGCCTTCGGCGCGGACTACATCCCGGAGCACCTGATGACCCAAGAGTTTCTGCAGGAAGCCAAGGCGCTGCTGCGCGAAGGCGGGGTGCTCGCCGCCAACACCTTCGCGAGCAGCAAGCTGTACGACCACGAATCCGTTACCTATCACGAGGTGTTCGGCCCCTTCCTCCACTTGCGCTCGGCGCAGAGCGGCAACCGGATCATCCTGGCCGCCCGCAGCCCGTTGCCCAGCCTGATGACGCTGAGCAGCCGGGCCGCCGAACTGGCCGAGGCGCTGGACCCCTACGGCGTCAACATCCAGAACTATCCGGCACGGCTGACCAGCAAGGTGGATTGGGACACGGAGGCGCGCATCCTCACCGATCAGTACGCCCCAGCCAACTTGCTTAAGGAGCGATAGGACCGGCAGGCGCCAGCGAAAGGGAAGCGGAGTTGATGCAGTAACGCTGGCCCGTGGGTTCCGGGCCGTCCGGAAACACATGCCCCAAATGGGCGTTGCAGGCGGCGCAGAGCACCTCCACGCGGCGCAGGCCGTGGCTATGGTCCTCCCGGTTGATCACCGCCTCCGGCGCAACCGGCGAGTAAAAGGCCGGCCAGCCGGTACCCGATTCAAACTTGGTGTCCGACTTGAACAGGGGTGCGTCGCAGCACTTGCAGCTATAAACTCCCGGCGTCTTGGTGTTCCAATAGACCCCCGAGAAGGCCCGTTCCGTGCCGGCCATGCGGGTGATTTGGAACTCCTCCAGGCTCAGTTGCTCCCGCCACTGCTGCTCCGTCTTGCTGACCTTGGCCATCCATTTCCCTCCCTGTGTGGGCACCGACTTCTCTTCCCTGTGTGGGCCAAGCCCAACGCGCCGCTGGCCGTGCCAAGCTGCGCGACCACTCTGCGAGCGGGCACCTTTAGGGGCCGTTCAACAGGGTGCGCATCATAGCTTTGAGGCGACCTCCGTGCCAGCCAGCCACCGAAAATAGTCCTCCGACAGATAGTCCTTGCCGGCCAGCATGTGGGCAAGGTACTCCGCCGGGGGTTTCAAGCCCTGCCGCCTTGCCGCTTGGTTGGCGAAGTAGGTCCAGGCGGGAATCATGGAGTCGCCGGAAGCATCCGCCATGGCCTCATGCTCAGACCCTGCGGCGAGAGCGCCGGCACCGTCACTTAGGGGGGTGGGGCCAGTCGCAGCGGATGCTTGGGCTGCTCCTGCGGATGGCGGGCGGGGGACGCGCACAAGCACCGCATCCCGCCCGTAGTTCCAGGGCGCCCGCTCGAAGGGGTCCATTTTGAGGATTTCGGCGGCGTTGGCCAGCCGGTAGAGCACACCCTCCACCCGCTCGCCAGGCGCATAAACGATGTTGGCGTGGGCGGCGCCCGGATGTTGGCGCGAGACCTTGTCGAAGACCAGCTTCAGGCCCGTCAAATAGGCGCCGCGGAGGTCGGCCACCTGCAGCCCCCGCGCCCGCACCCTAGCCAGGTTCATGTTGCTGCCGTAGGCGAAGTAGTGGATGACGCTAGCCATGCGGCTTCCCTCGTAGGACCGCCCTGCCGACGCACGGCTGCAAAGACGGACATCCCAGAGTCAACCCCCTTTGCGCAACCAGTATTCAAGACGGTCGTCGCGCTGCCGCTGCGCAAGCAGCTCATGCCCCATGAAACGGCAGAAGTTGGTGAAGTCCCGCTTAGTGGAGGGGTCGTCAGCCAGCACATGCAGCACTTGGCCGGCGTCCATCTCCCGCACCCGGTTGCGCACCACCATCAACGGCTCCGGGCAGAGCAGACCCAGCGCGTCGATGCAGCAGTCAAAGTCGGGCGGAGCAGTGGGCAAGGCAACAGGCGCAGTCCGGGAGTTCGGGCCAAAATACCATCAAATCACTGTGGATTCCCCATCCACGTCACGGCAACTCAAGTTCTCGGCAGAAGGTGCGGAAAGGCAGGATGCGGACGCCGCCAGTGAGCTTGTCCTGCTCGCCTAAGTGGACTTGGTGAAAGTGGGTGATGGGGGTTCTCTCGCGAAAGTAGGGTATCGCCGGATTCAGCGACTTCTCGCCTGACTTGCACTCCACCGCAAACAAAGGCTTGCCGTCCCGCATCACCACGAAATCCACTTCGCGGCGGTCGGTGTCGCGGAGGAATCGCAGTTCCATGCGATGGCCTTCGGTGTCCTCCTGATGGTGGCAGTATTTCAATAGTTGGCAGGCAACTAGATTTTCAAAACGCGCCCCCTTGTCCGGCACCTGCGACCAATCCCAAAGATACAGCTTGTTCTCCTTTTTTACGGCGCGTATCCGAGGTGCGCCAAACGGTGGGATGCGGAAGCAGACGTAGAGATTCTCAAGGATGCCCAGCCAGCGTTCCACAGTTTGGTGCGCAACCTGCAATTCCTCGCTCAGGCTTCTGATCGACAGCGGTGACCCCACTCGACTCGGCAGTGCCTCAACGAGCAGTTCCACCAAGGCGACCTGGCGGACGTTTTCGAGGTCGCGCAGGTCATCATGCACCACCCGCACCAACCTCTCCCGCTGCCAGCGCCGCCAAGTGCGCACATTGCCGGCCAACAGAGGTTCGGGAAAGCCGCCAAACTGCAACAGCGCTTCCAAGTCCTTTGGCGACGGGCCGGCGACGAGTTCATTCAGGGAGAAGGGGTGTAGGCGGTAGTGGTGGGTGCGCCCCTGCAGGGAATCGCCGCCCTTTCGGTAGTGGTCCAGCCTAGCGGAACCCGTCACCAAAAGGGCGACGCGGTCGCCTTGGGTGTCGTAAAGCCCTTTGACCAGATTGCGCCAGCGCGGGAACTTGTGAATCTCGTCCAGGACGAGGAGATCTTCGCCACCGGGCAGGTCCCCCCGCAGCAAGTCCGGGCGGACATGGGGATCATCCCAATTCAGGTATCCGCGGTGCCTCGGCCCATCCGCCCGCAGAAGCCACAGCGCCAATGTGGTCTTACCCACTTGGCGGGGGCCGCCAAGAAACACCATCTTGCTGCGCAGATCATCCCTAATCGGGGCGGACAAATAACGGAGCAGCCTGTTCGGTTTCGTGGCCATCAAGTGGAATTCTCCTGAGTAAAGTCAGGCGAACTCTATATCACTCATGAGTAAAGTCAACCATAGGTGAAAATCCGAATTCCCCAATAAGAATGTAGTGGGTACCACGCAATCAACGGACGGTTTTCTTTGCGGCGCAGCCAACGCATAATTCGTCTTGCCGCGCAATGGGAGGAGTAATCATGAGCGATGGCGTCAACCGTCAGTTTTTGCTTGCCGCACGGCCGCACGGGATGGTGAAGGAGTCGGACTTTTCGTACCGGGAGGTGGCCGTGCCCGCGCCGGGGGACGGCGGGGCGCTGGTGAGGACCCGTTACATTTCCTTGGATCCGTCCATGCGCGGGCAGATGGAGAACCGGGCGGACTATGTGGGCCCGCTTGCGTTGGGCGATGTCATGCGAGCTGGGGCGGTGGGCGAAGTGGTGGCCTCCAACAACCCCGACTATCCAGTGGGGGCCTTGGTGTCCGGTGCCTTTGGAATGCAGGACTACGCCGTTTCCGACGGCAACAACGTGCCGATGCGGGTATTTGACGCCGCCATCGACCCCACCGTGGCCTTGGGCGTTCTCGGCGGCACCGGCATGACCGCCTACTTCGGGCTTTTGCAGATCGGCCAGCCAAAGGCTGGGGATGTGGTGGTCATCAGCGGGGCCGCCGGCGCCACCGGCAGCGTGGCCGGGCAGATCGCCAAGATCAAGGGCTGTACCGTGTTCGGCATGGCCGGCACGGACGAAAAGTGTGCCTGGCTTGTCGAGGAGATCGGCTTCGACGGCGCCATCAACTACAAGACCGCCGATGTCAAGGCCGAAGTTTCACGCCTCTGCCCCAAGGGCATCAACATCTACTTCGACAACGTAGGCGGCGAGATTCTGGATATCTGCCTTGCCCGCATCGCCATGAACGCCCGCATCGTCATCTGCGGCGGCATCTCCAGGTACAACGCCACCGGCCGCCTGCAAGGGCCAAGAAACTATTTCAACCTCGTGTTCCGCCGGGCGCGCATGGAGGGCTTCATCGTCATCGACTATGCGCACCGCTTCAACGAAGCCGTTCAGGAGATGCGCGGCTGGATCGACGCGGGGCTGCTCAAACAGAAGACCACCATCATCGACGGCTTCAAGGAACTGCCCCGGGCACTCATCAGGCTGTTCGAGGGCTACAACACCGGCAAACTGATGGTGCGCACCGGTTAAGTTGCTCCTGCGCGTTGAGGCCTCCGGCCAAACTCGGGCGGCCCGTCCGAGCACAAGTTGACCAGAACCGCTAAAGGCCGCTTAATGTTGCCTGAGCACCACGGGAGACGAGGCAACATGTCTTCGACAGCGCAGGAGCGCAAGACTTGGCAGCAGACCAAGAGCGAGAAAACCCGCACCCTCATTATGGAGGCGGCAGTGCGCTGCTTCTATGAGCAAGGCTACGCCAACACCGCCACGGACAACATCGCCGTCGCCGCCGGGGTTTCCCGGGGCGCCATGCTGCACCACTTCCCCACCCGCTTCGACCTGATTCGAGCCACCGTGGAGCACCTCAGCAAGCAGCGGCTGGATATCTACGAAGCGCAGGAGGCCGAAGTGCAGCGCGGCGCGGTCTATACGCGGATCGAAGAGGGCATAGACGCCTATTGGCGACAGTTGAACACGCCCCTCTTTGTCGTCTTTCAAGAGTTGATGATCGCAGCCCGCACCGACAAGGATCTCGAGAAGGTGCTGAAGCCGGCCTTGGAGGCGTTTGAAGTGGCTAGGTACGAAACGACGAAGCGGATATTCCCGGACCTCGCCCTGTCGGAGGCGTTCAGCCGCGCCAACTACCTCACCCGGTTCCTGCTGGAGGGCATGGTCGTATCAAACCGGATCGACGGTCCTAAGGTGCCCGTCAAGAAGATGCTGCTCTGGCTGAAGCGAGAGTTGCGCCGCAGCTTCCAGGACGTGCTCGGCAGGGTGGAGCGGCCGGCGCAGAGCCGCTAGCGCCCCCCCTCAGTGTCGTTGTCAATGGGCTGGTGAAAGCGCCCTACCCCGCTTTCCTGGCCGGCCAGGTCGGTGCGTCTGCAGCTGCGGGAAGGGAAGCTCGTCGAATCCGACAATCAAGGGAGCGTCAGCCCGGTTCTTCTATCTCTTCCGTCGGGCCAAGAACGCATGGCGCTCTTGGCCGGCATCGCTCAGTTCCCTAAGTGGGCGTAGAGCGGATCATCCGGATGCCGTCCACCTAGGGCCAGCCGGTCAAAAGGCGGCGCATCCAGAATGGAGCTGGCCGGAGCGTTCTGGTTCCAATCCATCACCACCCGGCGATGGATGATCTTCCAGACATCGCCACGCTTCTGCATCCGATCCAAGTAGCGGCCCAGATAGGTCATCTCCGTGTCGCCGCCCTCGGCGGCGAGGTAGTGGTAAGCGGTCACATAGGTTTCCGCCCTAGCTTCGTCACCGCGTAGGTCGATGGACAGATTGGTGATCGTATGCTGGGTTGCGGCGTAGCGCTTGATGGCCCCCGGCAGCATCTCGCAGAACTGGTGGGCGGGGCCGTTGAAGCCGCCGTAGGCCACCTCGGCGTCCGGCCAATAGGCCGACTTCAGGATGGCCTCATCGGCCCGGTCCACGCCTCGGCTGTGCTGGGCGAGCACATCCTGGATGGCCAGCCGGTCCGCCACCTCCGCCAAGCTCGGCACCTTGCCGGTTTCCTCCATCGCTATCCCAGTGCAGCTCTACCTGTCCGCTGACCCAATGCCAATAAGCGGACTGCACCTCCACTCGGAAGGGCCAAGCAGCTCATTGAGGCCCCTCCTGATGGCGGCCTCAGACTCACATCAAGCTCCGCAAAGCGGCCCTCAGTTCCGCTCCGCATGGCCCGGCGGACGCCGCCCGTGCTCATCCACAAGGTCAAATTCCTCGGCGAGGTCCTCGACCCACTGAATGCTGCCCGTGCGCGAAAGCAAGCCCTCGCTAGCCAGCAAAGCGGCCACAGATCGGCCGACGAAGAGCGGCGTCTGCGATTTGGACAGGTCCATGCCCCGGGCCGCGGCGACCTCCTGAATGAACTCCGTGGAGACCGAGCCCGGGTAGAGCGCCACCGCCGCCACGCCCTTGGGCTTAAGCTCCAGCGCCATGTCCGCGGTCAGCCGGTCCAAGCCGGCCTTGCCGGTGCCGTAGGAGCAGGAAAAGTGGTATTTCTGGCCACCGCGGGAGGAGACGTTGACGATGGCGGCGCCCGGTGCCCCCTTGAACAGCAGCGGCGCGGCGTGCCAACTGGCCACATAGTGGGCGCGCAGGCCAATGCCCACCTGATCGTCCCAAATTTGAATCGGATGATCCCAGAAGCCGCCGCCCCAAGCCGGCGGGTCCGGTATTTTGTAAACGTTGTTGATGAGGAAGTCGATGCGCCCGGCTTCATCGCCAACCTGCGCAAAGAGCTTGGCGATGGCCTCATCGTCGCCGTGGTCACAGCGGATGGCGCGGCCTTCGCCACCCGCTTCAGTGACCATGCGGGCGGTGGTGTCTATGCTGCGTTCGCCATCCCCGGTGGTGCGCCCCGTGACATAGACGGTGGCGCCCTGTTCGCCCAAGGCGCGGGCGATGCCCTTGCCGATGCCCCGGCTGGCGCCGGTGACGACGGCCACCCTGCCGTTGTGGGCGCCCACTAGATTGACCTCACCGAAGCCGACCGTTGCCAACCTAGCGCTGGCTGGCTTCTCCAGTCCACGACAACTTCCGGCATGGCGATTCATCCCCCCTGAAAAACGATGCGCACGAAAAGGCGTAAGGTAGCAGGCATGGCGCGGCCTTGCCAACCTCTAGGGCCTGTTGCCCCAATCCCCGCTTAAGAAATCGCTGAAGTGCTTTGAAAGGCGCACCGTGCAAGGGTTTTTCCGGCAAAATGCCGGTTGCACAAAAACCACCCTGCAGGTGCGCCGATGGCAAGCATAACACCCCGCCCGCTGAAGGTTGAGCACGAGTTCACGGACGCCCGCTTGACGGGCTTCGGGGGCTGGTCCGCCTTGGCCCTGACGGCGGAGCGTCTGGGTCTTTTCGGGGACTTGTCGGAGGGCGTGTCGGTCAAGGTTCGGCGGCGCGGGGCGTCGGACGGCGAGTCGCTTTGGGCGCTGGTGGCGTCGCTTGCGGCGGGCGGCGGGGCGCTGTCCGATCTGGACGAGTTGCGTGCGGACCCGGGGGCGTGTCGGCTGTTGGGGCTTTCCCATGCGCCGTCGGGCCGGCGGATGGGGGAGTTTTTGGCGAAGGGTTCCGGGGCGGACCTGAACGGGTTGCTGGAGGCGGCGCGTCGGCTGGCCCGTCGGGTTGCGCCGGCCGTCATTGAGCATGAGGTTGCGGCGAGGGGCTGGGTTCCGGTGTTCGTGGACGGCACGGAGATTGAGGTGGGCGGGGAGTTGTTCGAGGGGGCGGGGCGCAGCTGGGGGGCGGAGCGGGCCTTGGTGCTGCACGGCGCGTTCGTCGGCGGGTTGTGGGCGTCCGGGCGGCTGCATCCGGGCGGGGTCCACGCGGCGCACGGCTGGCGGGAGCAAATGGAGTCGGACGTGGCCCCTCTGCTGCCCGAGGGGACGCCCGTTTGGGTTCGGGCGGACAACGCCTACTACAGTTGGCGCTTCGTGGAGTTCTGCCGCAAGCAAGAGTGGGACTGCTCGGTCAGCGTCACGCACCCCAACTACAAGGCTCCGGTGCTGGCGCAGCTTCAGGGCCTGCCGGAGTCCGCCTGGGAGGACGTCGGCCTTTGCGAGGAGGCGGTGCTGGTGCGCCACAGGCCGGATGGATGGGTCGAGCACCCCTACGTCGTGGTCCGCAAGTTCCTCGAGGACGCCCAAGGGGACCTCTTTCCCGTCCACACGGTCATCCTCGTCTCCCGGGATGACCTGCCGCTTGCGGAGTTGGTGCGCCGCCACCGAGGCAAGCAGGGCCAGGAGAACGCCTTCAAGGGGCCGCTGCGGGACCTGGACCTGCACCACCCGCCCTGCCGCAAGCTGCTGGCCAACCAAGTCTTCTACGCCTGCGGCCAACTGGCGCAGATGCTCCTGCGCGCCGTGCAGTTCAACCTGCTGCCCAAGTCCGCCCGCAAGCACGGACTGCGACCCCTCATCCGGCACTTCATCCGAACGGTCGCCCGACTGGTCAAGGCCGCCGGGCGCTGGCGCCTCGACTTCGCCAAGTCCAACCTCCGACTCGACTGGATCTACGCGGCCGCGGTTCAACTGGAGTGAGCTGCAGCGCCCGGCGAACCCAACCCGAACCCCCGCCTAAACACGCCTTGACAACCCAAGGCGGGACGCCCTTCGGCCCAATGGCCGAAAAACACCCCTCCCGCCAAGCCCCCCACCGCTTCACAGCCCCCAACAAACGCCAAACCCGGCGCAAACGCCCCGCCAAACCTTGACGTCAGACCGAACCGCCGCCAAATTCCCTCAAACTCCACCCAGCAGACCCTTATTAGGGGATTAGGGGGCCTGTTGTCAACGCAAAGTGGGAATATCCCCCTTTTTCCGGTTGAAGGAGTCCGTTCGAGCGCCGTCGCCGAAAGGGATGCCGTCCCTGTGCAGCCCGGCCATGACCGCTTCAATGGACTGGCGGAGGATGGCGACCATCTCGTCAATGCCTTCCTTGCTGAGGATCAGCGCCGGGGACAGCACACATAGGTTGTCGATGAGCCGCACGATCATCCCCCGCGCTTGGGTCTCGCGGTCAATGCGCTTTTCGATGGCGACTTTCTCCGGGAAAAGCGCCTTGGTGCGCTGGTCCTGCACCAGCTCCACGCAGAGCATGAAGTGGCTGCCGCGCACGTCGCCGACGATGGGCAGGTCGGTCAGGGTTTGCAGGCGCTTAAGGAAGTAGGGGCCGGTATCGCGCACCCGCCCGCAGAGGTCCTCCCGCTGCATCACTTCGATGTTGGCCAAGGCCACGGCGCAGGCCGCGGCGTGGCCGGAGTAGGTGAACCCGTGGGCGAACCCGCCGCCGTCCGCACGGGGCTTGGACAGGCCCGCATAAATCCGCTCCGAAATTAGGGTGGCGCCCAGCGGCATGTAGCCGGAGGTGATGCCCTTGGCGACCGTGATCATGTCCGGCACCACGCCGAAAACGGCTTCGCTGGCGAAGAAGTGGCCCAGCCGCCCGAAGCCGGTGACCACCTCGTCGGAGACGTAGAGAATGTCGTTCGCTGCGCACACCGCCTGCATGCGCCGGTGGTAGCCGGCCGGCGCCACCAAAACCCCGCCGGCCCCCATGACCGGCTCGGCGAAGAAGGCGGCGATGCGGTCCGCGCCGAGTTCCGCCACCTTGCCCTCGAACTCCTCCACTAGATGGTCGCAGTAGGCCGCCTCGCCGTTGATGCCGGGCGGCATCCGGTAGCAGTTGGGGGCGGACAGGTAATGCACCAGTCCGTCCGGGCTGTGGAAGCCGCGCTTTTCGCTCATCTTGCCGGACAGGGCGGCGCTTAGGTAGGTGCTGCCGTGGTAGGCGTTGCGCCGGGAGATGAACAGCCGCTTGGACGGCTTGCCCCGGTTGTTGAAATAGTAGTGGGCGGTGCGTCCGGCGGTGTCGTTGGCGACGGAGCCGCCGGTGCTGTAGAAGACGTGGTTGAGGTCCCCGGGCGTGAGTTCGGCCAGCTTGGCCGCCAATTGCGCGGCCGGCGGGTTGCCCAAATCCGTGAAGTAGGAGTATTGCGGCAGTTCCGCCAGCTGTTTGGCGGCGGCGTCGATCAGCTCTTGGCGGCCAAAGCCGACGTTGGCGAACCAAAGCCCGCCGATGCCGTCGATGAACTTGCGCCCCTCCGCATCCCAAACATGCGCTCCCTCGCCGCGCACCATGATGGTGGCGCCCGTCTGCGGCCAATCCTCGAAGTCCGGCCAAGGATGGATGCAGTGGTCGAGGTCGGCTTGGCGCAGCCCCTCCGCGTCGTAGTTCGTCAGCGCTGACAACTCCATACTCCCGATCGACTTCGTTGGTCGGGAGGCGAGTGTAGCCCAAGGAGCGGCCTTTCGGTTAGGGAGCCAGCAAGCATCTCAAACCGTTTGACATTGGCTGGGGCCATGCGATACTGCGTCCGTGTTGGGAATGCCACCTGTCGGCATCCAATGGGCCTTCCCGGAAGACGTGGTCTCAGACGGAGGACGACGATGCTCCATGCTTCAGCGTTGCGCATAACCGGGTTGACGGCGCTCGTTGCGGTGGCGGCGCTGGCCAACGCCATCGCCGCCGGTCCGCTGGCCGCGACCGGGGCCGGGGAGGGCGACCCCGGCATCCATGAGGACCGCATCCTGTTCGGACAGTCCGCCGCGCTGAGTGGGCCGGCCGGGCAATTGGGCCGCGACATGCGGCTGGGGATCCGGGCCGCGTTTCACGAAGCGAACGCGGCCGGCGGCGTCCACGGCCGGAATCTGCAGTTGACCACGTTGAATGATTCCTACGAGCCCAACCTAGCGTTCTCCAACACCCAGCGTCTGCTGCGGGCGGACAGGGTCTTTGCTCTGATCGGCGCAGTCGGCACGCCGACCTCCCGTGCGGCGGTGCCGGTGGCGCAGGACGCCGGGGTGCCGTTCCTAGCCCCCTTCACCGGCGCCGAGTTTCTCCGCGACCCGAACCTGGACAAGGTGGTGAACCTGCGGGCGTCCTACTATCAGGAAACCGAGGAGATGGTGGCCCGCCTCACCGAGGACCTGGGCGTCATGCGCATCGCGGTGTTCTACCAGAACGACTCCTTCGGCGAAGCGGGGCTGGAGGGCGTCCGCCGGGCGCTGCAGCGGCGCAACATGTCCCCGGCCGCCGCCTGGTCCTACGAGCGCAACACCACCGGGATCAAGCGCGCCCTGCTCGGCATGATCGAGAGCGAGCCGGAAGCGGTGATCATGATCGGCGCCTATGCGCCCGTCACCGAGCTGGTCGTTATGGCCCGCCGGAAAATCGATCCGGTGTTCATGTCCGTCTCTTTCGTGGGCAGCGAAGCGCTGCTGGCGGAACTGGGCCTGGACGGGGCCGGACTCTACATAACCCAGGTCGTGCCGGCGCCGCACGACGACAGCGTCCCCGTGGTCGCCGCATATCGCGAGGCGCTGGCCGGATACGACCCCGACGCCTCGCCGGGGTTCGTTTCGCTGGAGGGATATCTGGCCGGACGGCTCGCCGTGGCCGGTCTGGAGGCCTGCGGTCGCACGGTGTCCCGCACCTGCTTCCTGGACGCCTTTCGCACCGTCAGCGCCTTCGATATCGATGGCTTCGAGCTCAACTACGGTCCCGGCGACAATCAGGGTTCGGATGCGGTGTTCGTGACCGTGATCGACGAGGACGGAGAGCTGCATCAGGTCGACAAGCTGGCGGGTGCCCGGTAGGGGCCCCGCGGCGCGCGAACAGGGAGAACGCTATGGGCACCAGGATTTACCGTGTCGCCGTCGCGCTGCTTCTGGCGACGTCTGGGGTCGCGACCGCCTCCGCGGCGGTGGACTACGATCGGGACGACAATGGCCTCATGGACGTCTCCGTCCTGGAGCAGTTGGACGCCATGCGTTACGACCTGGACGGCGATGGCGCGGCGGACGATGACGCCGCGGCCTACGCCGCCGCCTTCCCCGACGCCGCCGCCGGAATGGGCTGCCCCGCCACGGGGTGCCTGGGCTACGAATTGACGCAGGGCCTCGACTTCGCGGCAGCGTCCAGCTACGCCGCCGGGGCCGTCGAGTCCCGGTGGGTCCAAGGCGACGGATGGCTCCCCATCGGCGAACCGACACGCCCCTTCGCCGCCATTTTTTTAGGTAACGACCACACCGTCGCCCACCTCTTCGTGGAGCGCCTGGACAGCAACGCGGTGGGCCTTTTTGGGGGCAACGTCGGCGTACTCGGCGGGATTGGCGTGGTCGACGTCAACCTGAAGGGGCGCGACCAGGTCGGCGGCCTGGCCGGCTGGAACGCCGGCTTCATCCGCGACAGCCACTCCACGGGCACCGTGGCGGGCGGCCAAGGGGTGGGCGGACTGGTCGGCCGCAACCAAGGCAAGGGCTTGGTCTCCGGCAGTCATTCCAGTGCGCTGGTTGACGCCGGCAACACCGCCGGCGGGCTGGTGGGGGTCAACTCCTACGGGACGATCAGCGACAGCCACGCATCCGGCGTGGTGGTCGCAAGCCGCGCGGCTGGCGGGCTGACGGGATTCAACGAAAGAGGGCTCATCGAGGACAGCTTCTCCGACGGCTCCGTTTTCAGCAGCAATGTCCTGAGCGGCGGCGTTGCCGGATACGTTCTCTTCGGCAGGATTGTCAACAGCCGCTTCACCGGGTTCATGAACTGCTTCCGGGCCTGCGCGGGCGTCACGGGCATCAATATCGGCGGCGTGGTCGAGGCCAGTCAGAGCAGCGGCGAGATATCGGCCACCGATCTGGCCGGCGGCGTCGTGGCCATCAATCAAGGCTCCATCATCGCCAGCCACTCGAGCGGATCCATCTCCGTCCTCAACGGCGACTCCGGCGGCGTGGTCGGCGTCAACTACGCCCAGGTGCTGCGGAGCCACTCCGCAGTGGACATATCCGGCAACCATCGCATCGGCGGACTGGTGGGCGTCAACCGGGTCGGCGCCGAGATCGACGCCAGCTACGCCACCGGCACCGTATCGGGCGGCGTCGCCACTGGCGGGCTGGTGGGCCTGAACCGGGGGATCATCGACGGCGGCTACGCGACCGGCTCGGTGTCCGGCAGAGAAAGCGACCTGGGCGGCCTGGTGGGGTGGAACGGCGGCGTGGTGCGCGGCAGCTACACCATGGGCGACGTGCGAGCCGTGAGCGGCGGCGGCGCCAGCAACCGGATTGGCGGCCTGGTCGGGTCCAACAGCTACGATGGCCTGGTCAGCAACAGCTACGCCGCCGGCACCGTATCGGGCGACTTCGAAACCGGCGGCCTGATCGGCTGGAACGACGGGGTGGTAGCGGCCAGTTACGCCGTCGGCGTTGTGGACGGCATCGAGAGCGCCGGCGCTTTCATCGGCAACAACACCACCGGCTACGTCATCGACAGCTACTGGAATACCGACACATCCAGCGATCGGACCGGCGTCGCCCTCGGCCCCGACGAGGGCGTATCGGGTATAACTTCCGCCGAGTTGCGACAGCCCACGGATTACAACGGCATCTATGCCGGCTGGACCTGGGGCGGCCGCCGTTGGGACTTTGGCGGCGCCGACCGCTTGCCGGCCCTGAAAGCCGACATTGACGGCGACGGAAGAGCCACCCGAGACGAGTTCGGCCCTCAGTGACCACACCTTGGCCACGGCGTGCGGGCCGCCCGCCCCGGCTCGGCCTTTCGGTTAGGGGGCCAGCAAGGTCTCGTAGGCGTCCGGGCGGCGGTCGCGGTAGAACTGCCAAGTGGAGCGCACGTCGTCGATCAGTTGCAAATCCAGTTCCGCGATCAGCAGTTCGTCCTGATCCTCAGACGCTTGGGCGATCATCTGGCCGCGGGGATCTACAAAGTAGCTGCGCCCGTAGAAGGTGCCGAGGTTCCAAGGCGCCTCAACGCCCACCCGGTTGACGCAGCCCATGAAGTAGCCGTTGGCCACTGCGTGGGCTGGCTGCTCCAACTCCCACAGGTGGGCGGAGAGGCCCTTCACCGTGGCGGAGGGGTTGTAAACGATTTCCGCGCCGTGCAGCCCCAAGGCCCGGGCGCCTTCCGGGAAGTGCCGGTCGTAGCAGATGTACACGCCCACCTTGGCGTAGGCGGTGTCGAACACCGGGTAGCCTAGGTTGCCGGGACGAAAGAAGAACTTCTCCCAGAAACCGGCGGTGTGCGGAATGTGGGTCTTGCGGTACTTGCCGAGGTAAGCGCCGTCGGCGTCGATGACCGCCGCGCTGTTGTAGAGAATCCCGGGCGCCTCCTTTTCGTAGAGGGGCACGATCATCACCATTTTGTATTGAGCGGCATAGGCGCAGAGGCGGTCGGTGGTCGGCCCCGGCACCGGTTCGGCCGTGGCGAACCAAGCGGCGTCCTGGCTGGGGCAGAAGTAGGGCGCGTTGAAGATCTCCTGCAGGCACAGGATTTGTACGCCCTGCCGCCCCGCCTCCTCGATGAGCGGAATCTGCTTTTGGGTCATGGCCTCCAGGATTTCGTGCTTGGGCGCCACCTCGTCCAGGGGCGGCAGGGACGCTTGAATGAGGCCCGATTTCACCTTTCTTGGCATCCGCTGCTCCACTGCTTGGCTTGCCCAGCCCAAACCCTAGTCCGGACCGCTGAACAGGGCGCGCTTGATGAAGTTGCCGGCACCGGGCCGGCCAAGCCACTCATTGTCCTTGACGATGACCTTGCCGCGGCTGATGACCGTCTCGCTGAAGCCTTGGACCGCCATGCCTTCGTAGGCGTTGTAGTCCACCCGCATGTGGTGGGTGCAGGGGTTGGCGGCGCTGATGGTCTCCTTGCGGTTTGGATCGAAAATCACGATGTCCGCATCGCTGCCCACCGCGATGGTTCCCTTGCGCGGAAACAGGCCGAACAGCTTGGCCGCCGCGGTGGAGGTGAGTTCGACGAAGCGGTTGACGGAGATGCGCCCTGCGGCGACGCCGCCGTTGTAAACCAGGCTCATGCGGTTCTCCACCCCCGGCGCACCATTGGGAATTTTGGAGAAATCATTGATCCCCAGGGTCTTTTGGTCCTTGAAGCAGAAGGGGCAGTGGTCGGTGGAGATGCTCTGCAGGTCGCCGAAACGCAGCCCGCGCCAGAGTTCGTCTTGGTTCCAGCGCTCCCGCAGCGGCGGCGTCATGACGTACTTGCCGCCCTCGAACCCGGCTTGGTCGTATTGGCCGATGTCCAGAAAAAGATATTGCGGGCAGGTCTCGGCGAACACCAGAGCGCCCCGGTTGCGGGCCAGGGTGACCTGCTCCAAGGCATCCGAGCAGCTCAGGTGGACGATGTAAACCGGCACCCCGGCCACTTCCGCAATGGCGATGGAGCGATGCACCCCCTCCGCCTCCATGCGGGTGGGGCGGGTCAGGGCGTGGTGCTTCGGGGAGGTCTCGCCCCGCTTCAGCGCCAGCTTGACGATCTCGTCAATGACGATGCCGTTCTCGGCGTGCATGCAAACCAGGGTGCCGTCCTCGCCGGCCTTGCGCATCGCTCGAAACAGGGTGCCGTCATCCACGTACAGGACGCCGGGATAGGCCATGAACATCTTGTAGGAGGTCACCCCTTCCTCGGCGAGGCGGCGCATCTCCCAAAGGCGTTCGTCCTCCATGTCGGTGACGATCATGTGGAAGCCGTAGTCGATGGACGCCTTGCCGGTGGCCTTGCTATGCCAGGTCTCCAAGGCTTCCAAGGTTGAGCGCCCCTTGGTCTGTATGGCGAAGTCAATGATGCTGGTCGTGCCGCCAAAGGCGGCCGCGCGGGTGCCGGACTCGAAGTCGTCGGCGCTGGTGGTGCCGCCGAACGGCATGTCCATGTGGGTGTGCGGGTCCACGCCGCCGGGAATGACCAATTTGCCGGATGCGTCGATGACTTGGTCCGCCTCCAAGTCAAGTTGGGCGCCGATGAGCGAAACCTTGTCGTCCTCCACGAACAGGTCGGCGCGGTAGTCATCGGTGGCCGTGACCACCCGACCATTGCGAATTAGCAGCGACATTCCTTGCCCTCCCGACTCTTTCTAATTCGTTGAATCTTGTTCGCCGGTGGATGCAGCGAAGACCTGTGCGGTCGGCCTAGGCGGTGGTTGCGCTTCCCGAAAAAGCTGCCGGGTGCGGGACATCAACAGTCCATAGAGCACGAAGGACGTCAGGCACCCGGAAAACCAGGACGCCGTATAAAGCCAGCCTAGCGCCGGAACGAAATAGCCAATAAGCGCAACAGCGACGCCGGCCGCCAAGGCGGCCATCGCTGCCGGGTTTACGCCGCTTCGATAGGCGTAGGCGCCGTTGGGGGCGAACAGGTCCGACAGCGAAACCCGGGTGCGGCGCACCCAATAGTAGTCCGCAAGCATGACGCCGAGCACCGGCCCTAGGAAGCCGCTGACGAACACCAACAGATCGCTGATGCGGTCGAACAGCAGCCAGGGCACGATGCACACCCCGATGACGCCCGTGATCAATCCGCCTCGGCGAAAGCTCAGCACCCG
Organism: uncultured Pseudomonadales bacterium; assembly: GCA_958296025.1. Taxonomy (GTDB): domain Bacteria; phylum Pseudomonadota; class Gammaproteobacteria; order Pseudomonadales; family Azotimanducaceae; genus Azophilus. Next base: position 1,518,682 of record OY282430.1, on the reverse strand, counting down.
GGGCCAGAGGTTGGCGAAGACGTTGGCCGGCGCCACCACGTTGGCGGCGATGTTGGTGGTGAGGGTGGCGACCAACAGGATCGACTGGGCGGTGACCACCACCATTGGGCTGTCGAATTGGGCCACCAAGGAAACCGGGTCCCAAGGCGCGTCCTCAGCCGTTAGGATGTCGTCGAAGCCAACCAGCGCCGCACAGGTCACAAACACGCTGACGAAGCCGTACAGCAGCATGGTGCCGGGCAACCCCAACAATTGGCCCACTGCTTGATCTCGCTGGCTGCGTCCGTATCTGGTGATGTCGGCTATGCTGATGGACATGGTGGCCCAAAAGCCCACTGTTGCCGTGATCCAAAACAGCCAAGAGGCGATTTTGGACGGCGGTGCCTTTGCTTCCCTGACCGGCGACGGCGACGACAGGGATTGACCGCGGCGGAACTGAACCACGAGATCTGCGGGCTCAGGCCGTCCATTCCCTTGAGCGCGACGAGGGGCAATTTCCGTCGGCGCCACAATCAAGGGGCCACCTTGAACTGGCCGCCAAGGAGCGCTTTCCAGCCGGGATGGCGGGGCGATTCGGTAGGCGTCCGCCTTCCAGCCGCCGTCAAGCCCGCGCAATGGAGACAATTCCACCGCGCCGTCGTCTCGGTACTGGGCTGTGGGGCTTTCGAGTTGGCTGCTTTGGCCAAGTATGGTGGCGGGGCTATCGGCTTGGCTGGACGCCCATCCCATCAGGACCAGACCGACCAACAGCAGCATGGGCGCCGCCAAGCGCTCCAGTTGGCGGATGGATTCGGTTCCGCGCCATACAAAGAACAGCGTCAGCCCCCAGGAGATGGCGAATGCGCCGAACTTGCCGGCGCTCAGCCCAGACTCGATGGGCGCTCCGACCAAGGTGCAGGCGATGGCGTGAATGGCCAAACCGCCGATCCACGTCTGCACGCCAAACCAGCCGCAGGCGACCAGCGCCCGCGCCATGGCCGGAACATGCACGCCAACCACCCCGAAGGGCGCCCGCCCGAGCACGGCGAAGGGTAAGCCGTACTTCGAGCCGGCCTGTCCGTTTAAGATTAAGGGCACGGTCAAGATCAAGTTGGCGACGAAGATGATCGCCAAAGCCTCCACCCAGTTCAGACCGCTCCGAATCATGTAGCTGGCGAGGATGTAGGTGGGTATGCAGGCCGCCATCCCCACCCAAATGGCGGCAATGTCCCAAGTGCGCCAAGTGCGTTGCACCTTGGGCGTTGGCGCCAAGTCTGGCGAATAGAGCGGCGAGGTTTCCATCGCGCCCCCCCATTGGGCGGTTCCTCCCGTCATGCTTGAGGCACCGGGACGTTGTCATTGTTATAAGCGATAACGCACCTTGACGCCAAATTCCCGTCGATCCGTATTCCACAGGGCGAAGCCGATGAAGCCGGGGAAGTAGTTCCGCACCCGGGTGTACTTCTTGTCCGCCAGGTTGACGCCGTAGGCCGCCAGGCTCCACTTTTCGTCCGGCGACAAGTACTCCACCCGGGCGTTGAACAGCCCGTAGGAGCCCTCCCGCTCTTCCGGCGCGTTGGCGATTTGGCCGAAAAAGGCGCTGCGGTAGGCGTAGTTGGCCCGCAACAAGACACTGCCGCCGCTTGGCAGCGGCACATCGACTTGGGGAGAGATGCTGTAGGTGGTTTTGCTGACGTAGGGCAGCCGGGAGCCCTTGGAAAAATTGGCGTTCAGGGATGGGTCGATATCGACCTCCGCGATCTTCGCGTCCGTGTAGCTGAAGCTGCCCACCACTCGGACGGTGGGGGAAAGCACGGCGGTTACCTCCAGCTCCGCACCGTCGATTTCCGCCTTCGCTGCGTTCAGCGTGCGGGTGTCAAAGGCGTCCGCCAAGGCGTTGACCTGGGCTTGGTAGTCATCATAGTCGCTGGTGTAAAGAGCGATGTTGGTGCGCAGGCGGTTGTCCAGGGCCTCCGCCTTTAGGCCGACTTCGTACATATCGACGTATTCGGGGTCGTAAACGCCGACGCTGGAGGGCCGGGAAGGCCGTGCGGCGAAGCCGCCGCTGCGGAACCCTCGTGAGTAGGTGGCGTACAGCATGGCGTCCTCAGCCACCTTGTATTGGATGCTGACCGTGCCGGACACCGCGTCCCAGGAGTCGTCCAGAGAGGTGGGCGGAACCCGGTAAACCGGCTGCCCTTGCTCGTTCAAGGCCTGTTGCCCGTTGGCGTCCAAGGAGCGGTAAACGACCTCGTAGTCCTTGTCTTCGTTGCTGTAGCGCAGCCCGGCGGTCAGGCTGACCCTTTCCGACAGGTCCACCGTCCCTTGGCCGAAGACGGCGTAACTGCTGGTCTCCACATCGGACCGGCGTTGGTCCAGCGCTCCGAACTGATTGTCATCCTGAAGGTTGTAGCCGTCCTCCTTAAAGTAGTAAACCCCGGCAATCCAGTTCAGGGTGCCCGCATCGTTCTGCCCAACTAGTTGAAATTCTTGGGAAAACTGGTCCGATTTGCCGGATTCCAAATAGTGGATCACAACTTGGGGGGCACCGTCGAACTCCAGGTTGCCCAGATACTCCATGTCCCGATAAGCCGTGATCGACTTAAGGCTTAGCCTGTCATTCAGGTCCCAACTCCAAGTTGCGGATAGTCCGAACAAGTCTTGCTCCGTGTCCAGATCATCCAGGGAATAGCTGTCGAAGGGGTCGCCCTCAGTGCCCGATGGGCAGGGGACGTATGGCTCCGCGCCAGGCCCGCTGGTGTAGCAGGTGGAGATGCCCAACCAGGGCGCATGTGCGTAGAAGCTGTGCGGCATGGCGGCTTGCCGTGCCCGTGCCATGTCCGCCGCCAACGAAAATTCAGCGGCGTCGCCCCGCCAAAACAGTTGCGCGCGGGCGCTGACGCTGTCTTCATCGCCACTTTCCTCCCCCGTGAAGATCTGCTCGCCCACGCCGTCCCGCTTCTTGCGCTGCACCCCGGCCCGCACCGCAGTTCGTTCGCCAAGGGCCAGTTCCCCTGCCGCCAAGACGTTGAAGCGGCCGTCTTCGCCGACCGTCAGTTCCACTTCGCCGCCGTTCTCCATGCTGGGCTTGCGGCTGACCACGTTCACTGCGCCGCCGATGGTGTTCTTGCCGAACAGGGTGCCTTGCGGGCCACGCAGGACCTCCACCCGCTCAAGGTCAAGCAGATCCAAGGCGGCGCCTTGGTTGCGCCCGACGTAAACCCCATCGATGTACAAACCCACTCCAGGGTCGGTGGTCACCATGTGGTCGGACTGGCCGATGCCGCGCAGGAACATGGCCCCCGCCTCGGAACTGCCCATGCCGTAGGAGGTGAAGGCCATGCCGGGGGTGTACTTGCCGATGTCGCGTAGGTCGATCATGTTGGCCTGCTGCAGCGCGTCGGCGGAAAAAGCCGTAACGGAAATGGGCGTCTCCTGCAGGGGCTCCTCCCGCTTGCGGGCCGTGACGATGATTTCATCGATGAGGATGAGCTCTCCCGTTGTGTCGAAGGTGCGGATCGCGGTCTCCTCGGCCAACAGCCAATTGGGCACCAAGAGACTGAAGACGCCGGTGAGCAGCCATCGGCTGCAAGACGCCCAGCGGAGCGGCATGGTTAATCGATTGGGGGTTTCCATGTGCGCATATCTCCCCCCAATCCCCGCTTAAGAAATCGCTGAAGTGCTTTGAAAGGCGCACCGTGCAAGGGTTTTTCCGGCAAAATGCCGGTTGCACAAAAACCACCCTGCAGGTGCGCCGATGGCAAGCATAACACCCCGCCCGCTGAAGGTTGAGCACGAGTTCACGGACGCCCGCTTGACGGGCTTCGGGGGCTGGTCCGCCTTGGCCCTGACGGCGGAGCGTCTGGGTCTTTTCGGGGACTTGTCGGAGGGCGTGTCGGTCAAGGTTCGGCGGCGCGGGGCGTCGGACGGCGAGTCGCTTTGGGCGCTGGTGGCGTCGCTTGCGGCGGGCGGCGGGGCGCTGTCCGATCTGGACGAGTTGCGTGCGGACCCGGGGGCGTGTCGGCTGTTGGGGCTTTCCCATGCGCCGTCGGGCCGGCGGATGGGGGAGTTTTTGGCGAAGGGTTCCGGGGCGGACCTGAACGGGTTGCTGGAGGCGGCGCGTCGGCTGGCCCGTCGGGTTGCGCCGGCCGTCATTGAGCATGAGGTTGCGGCGAGGGGCTGGGTTCCGGTGTTCGTGGACGGCACGGAGATTGAGGTGGGCGGGGAGTTGTTCGAGGGGGCGGGGCGCAGCTGGGGGGCGGAGCGGGCCTTGGTGCTGCACGGCGCGTTCGTCGGCGGGTTGTGGGCGTCCGGGCGGCTGCATCCGGGCGGGGTCCACGCGGCGCACGGCTGGCGGGAGCAAATGGAGTCGGACGTGGCCCCTCTGCTGCCCGAGGGGACGCCCGTTTGGGTTCGGGCGGACAACGCCTACTACAGTTGGCGCTTCGTGGAGTTCTGCCGCAAGCAAGAGTGGGACTGCTCGGTCAGCGTCACGCACCCCAACTACAAGGCTCCGGTGCTGGCGCAGCTTCAGGGCCTGCCGGAGTCCGCCTGGGAGGACGTCGGCCTTTGCGAGGAGGCGGTGCTGGTGCGCCACAGGCCGGATGGATGGGTCGAGCACCCCTACGTCGTGGTCCGCAAGTTCCTCGAGGACGCCCAAGGGGACCTCTTTCCCGTCCACACGGTCATCCTCGTCTCCCGGGATGACCTGCCGCTTGCGGAGTTGGTGCGCCGCCACCGAGGCAAGCAGGGCCAGGAGAACGCCTTCAAGGGGCCGCTGCGGGACCTGGACCTGCACCACCCGCCCTGCCGCAAGCTGCTGGCCAACCAAGTCTTCTACGCCTGCGGCCAACTGGCGCAGATGCTCCTGCGCGCCGTGCAGTTCAACCTGCTGCCCAAGTCCGCCCGCAAGCACGGACTGCGACCCCTCATCCGGCACTTCATCCGAACGGTCGCCCGACTGGTCAAGGCCGCCGGGCGCTGGCGCCTCGACTTCGCCAAGTCCAACCTCCGACTCGACTGGATCTACGCGGCCGCGGTTCAACTGGAGTGAGCTGCAGCGCCCGGCGAACCCAACCCGAACCCCCGCCTAAACACGCCTTGACAACCCAAGGCGGGACGCCCTTCGGCCCAATGGCCGAAAAACACCCCTCCCGCCAAGCCCCCCACCGCTTCACAGCCCCCAACAAACGCCAAACCCGGCGCAAACGCCCCGCCAAACCTTGACGTCAGACCGAACCGCCGCCAAATTCCCTCAAACTCCACCCAGCAGACCCTTATTAGGGGATTAGGGATATCTCCATGCGGATGACAGACGAACCAAGCGTATATAGATAATTGACAGTTTTGTCAATCAATTTTGTCAAATTTCAATTGGCTTGGAGGAAACCACTCGGATGTGGGGGGATTTTTCTGTCAATTGGCCTTTAGAAGCCTGCCTTAGGTGATTTCCAGCCTGGCTATAGGATTTTAACATGTTGATTTACAAATAATTTTTACACGATTGCCTCGATCATAAATCCGCTGGCGTCGTCTTGACGGATGGTTGTTGACAGTGCTGACAAAATAGTTCAACAATATCGTCAGAAATATTGCGCAGAAAGGGCTTTTCGAGCATGGCCGGAGCAGCGCTGTTCCGCAACTACGTCGGCGGCGAGTGGGTGGAGTCCAACCGCACCCTTGAAAACCGCAATCCGGCGGACACCAGTGACTTGGTCGGCGTCTTCTGCAAGGCGTCGGCGCAAGACCTAGCCCAAGCCGCTGAGGCGGCGGAAACGGCCTTTCCTGCTTGGGCCTCGACTCCGCCGCCGACGCATGGCGCCCTGCTTTAATGAAAAACCGAAGGTTGCTGATCGCGGTTGTGGGCACAGGTGCGTCCGCCGCGATGATATTCAACATTTTGCCGGTGTTTCTCGGTAAGGCGGCGGAGAGCTATTCGCTGAGCGACAGCCAAACCGGCTGGCTTGGCACGATCTATCTCGCCGGTTTCGGCCTGTCTTCGGCAAGCGCAGTGTTATGGCTGCACCGGGTCAACAGGAGGGTGTTCACAGTCGGGTCCTTTGGGGTTGCTGCGTTTATTCTTCTGCTGGGTTTGGCGTCGGGGTCGTTTGCGGAATTTGCTTTGATGCTGTTCCTTGCGGGACTGGCCCTGGGTGTTCTATATACGCTTTCCTTTGTGTTGGCGGGGGAGTTTCAAGACACCACCCGGGCGGTTGGAATTAAGTTGGGGGGCGAAGTCGGGCTTGGCGCACTGCTGTTGCTCCTGTTGCCGGTATTCGTGTATCCGGCTTTTGGTTTCGATGGAATATTGGTGGCGTTGGCCACCGTCCTCCTGATTGCGTCGCCTTGCGCTCGGTTCGTGTCGCCTAGCACCAAAACGGTCTCAGCATCGCCGGTGGTCCTGAACTTTGGGGACTTGGGCATTTCCCGACCAACATGGATCGGACTACAAGCGCTGCTGGTCTTCACCGTATGCCAGAGCGCGGTTTGGTCCTTTGCGGAGCGGGCCGGGGTTCGCACAGGCTACGAAGGTTCTTATGTCAGCATTGCCCTTTCCGTTGCGGTGCTCTTGGGCGGCTTAGGCTCGCTCGTCGCAGCCGCGGTCTCGGAGCGCTTCGGCAAGAGCAAGCCGTTGCGGTTCGCAGCGACGGCCTATCTACTGTCGATGCTGGTATTTGTGTTCAATTGGGGTTTTTTCGGCTACGCACTAGCCGTCGGGTTATTCTTCTTCGTCTGGCTGTTTACTTTGCCTTACTTCGTGTCTGAAATAGCCGCGTCAGACAGCAGCGGACGCGGCACCTCATTGATAACGGCCTGCTTTGCGTTCGGCAGCATGTTGGGTCCGGTGGCCGCCGGCTACTTAGTGTCCGGTCAAGGGTTTCTGTGGCTCTATGGGGCCGCGGCTTTGTTTGTGATGATCGCGTACTACATGATCCTTGGATTGGTGCGCCGGGGGACGAGCCGATAAAGGCCGCTAGCGCATCGGCGAAAAGGAAACCGGGCGCAGCATCTTGATGTTCTGCTCGACGATGGCGCCCAAGTCCCAAATTTCCTGGATGAACTTCCCCCAGCCAGGGTCGGCCTCCATGTTGGCGCGGCGGGCCTCGCGGTCCCCTAGGCTTGCGTAGCCCCACATAAACACCACTTGGTGCAGGTTGCCGATTTCCGTGGTGAACATGCCGAGAAATTCACCTAGGTATTTTTTCTGAATCGGCAGGCCGTCCGCCTCATACTTCTGCAACCACTTTTGCATCGTTCCCGGACGAAAGGTGTAGGTGCGGTGGTCCACGATCATTGTGCTGCCTCCTTAGGCTGTGGATGGGTTAAGAATGAGGTCGCTGGCCTTCTCCGCGATCATGATGGCCGGCGCGTTGGTGTTGCCGCGGGTGATCTCCGGCATGATGGAAGCATCCACCACCCGCAGGCCGGCGATGCCATGAACCCGCAGTTGGGCGTCAACCACGGCTTCGGAATCCACTCCCATCTTGCAGGAGCCCACTGGGTGCAAGGTGGTCATGGCGTCGTCGATGAGCCATTTGGCAATTTGCGCATCGGTTCGAACCTCCGGGCCAGGCGACAGCTCCCGCCCTAGGATGCTCTGGAACGCCTTGCTGGCCATGACGTTGCGCATAAGATGCACGCCCGCCACAACTGTGTTCACATCCCGCTGATCCGCCAAGTAGTTGGCGTAGATCAGGGGCGGATCCTCTGGATTGCTGGAGCGCAGGGCGATGCGTCCGCGACTTTTCGGCTTGACCGGGCCGATGCGGATGGTGGTGCCGTGGTTCTTGGCGACGTCCTTCCGCCTTCCGAAGGAAAGCAGCGACCAATGCAGGTTTGCGGTCTCTTCGGTAGCCGGCATGAAGTGGGTTTGGATGTCGGGCACCTCGAGGTCGGCGGCGGACCGCATGAACGAGCCGGCTTCGTATGGAAAGGTGGTGACGAAGCCCGTTCCGAAGGCCGCCGCCTGCAGAACGCCCAGCGTCATCTTGTCGATGCGCAGGTTTTCATGCAGTGACACGGGTTGCTTGCACTCATGCACGAGGCAGCAGTCCACATGGTCCTGCACGTTGCTGCCGACGCCGGGCAGGTGATGCGCCACCGGAATGCCGTGCTGGCCGAGATGCTCGCCATCGCCTATGCCCGACAACATGAGCAACTGCGGGGAGTTAACCACGCCGGCGGCGAGCAGCACCTCCTTGGCGGCTATGGCGGTGGTTAGGCGGCGGCCGACCCGATACTCCACGCCAACGGCCCGAACCCCTTCCAGCACCACCCGATGCGCCAGCGCCTGGGTCACCACGCTCAGGTTGGGGCGGGCCTTGGCGGGGACGAGAAAGGCGGTGGCGGCGCTGCACCTCTTGCCGTTGCGGATGGTGAAGTCGTAGCGGCCGAACCCCTCCTGGCGCTCGCCGTTGAAGTCGTCGGTGAAGGCGTGGCCGGCCTGCTGGCCGGCCTCGACGTAGGCGTCGAACATGGCGTTGTTGCCGGTGGCCCGGCGCACGGTGAGCTCCCCCGTCCGTCCATGAAACTGATCGGCCCGGTCGATGTGGGCCTCCGAACGCTTGAACAGCGGCAGCACCTTCTCGTAGGACCAGCCCGGCAGCCCGGCCTGCTCCCAGCCGTCATAGTCCGCGGGGTTGCCGCGCACATAGATCATGCCGTTGATGGTCGAGCTACCGCCGAGCACCTTGCCTCGGGGCCAGTAAACCTGTCGGCCGGCAAGTTGCGCTTCCGGCTCGGTGTGGTACTTCCAGTTGTAGATTCCGGAGTGCATCAGCTTGCCCATCAGCATCGGCAGGCGAAACAGGTAGTTGCTGTCGCGGCTGCCGGCTTCCAGCAGCAGCACCCGGTTTTCCGGGTTTGCGGAGAGCCGGTTGGCGAGCACGCAGCCGGCGGACCCCGCGCCAACCACGATGTAGTCATATTCCTGGTTCACCTTGGCTCGCCCTCCGTTACCAATGAATGGGCCGCGCCCGCAGCGCCAGCAGCTTTTCGTTGCAGCGAATGAAGGGGTTGGGGCAGTGCAGAAAGTCGTTGCCCGCAGCGGGGTGTGGGGAGGCGACGAACAAGGGATGGCGGTCGATTTCGCCGAACTCGACAACGCCGCTGGCGGCAGCGGCCTGTCGCGCCGCCTCGCCGAACAGCATGAACGTCACGGGCTGGCGGCCACGTTCGGCGAAGTGCTGGATGAGGTGCGCCATCAAGGGCCGCCAGAGCGGCAGATGGCCGCTGGTTTGGTGCGGGTCCCCTTCCACAGCGAAGCGGCTGAGGGTGAGGCTGGCGTTGAGCAGCAGCACGCCTTGATCCACCCAGTGTTGGGCCAGCTGCTGCGGCCTCTGGAAGCCGGTGCCGGCCGCCTGAATGGCCCCGATGGTTGCCGCCCAGCCCTCTGTTTCCTTAGCGTGGTCCTGCTGGCCTGAACGAAAGGCGTACAGGCTTTGGATGAGGCTGCGCATGCTGCAAGAGCGCATGTGGCCGATTTCCCGCCAATGGCGGTGCTCACCGGTTTCAAAGGCCCGTCCGGTGCTGAACGCGATGTTCGGGTAAGGGTCCTGGCCGACCAGGACGCAACGCACATCATTTGGATTGAGGTCGTCAAAGGCGCGCAAGACGTGCCCCTCGGCAGGCGCTCCCGGTAGGGGGAAACGCCGCCGTGATGGAAAGATCGGCTCCCAAGGATGTAGTTCGAGCCCTTCGTCCACCGCGTCAAACGCCAATTGGACGCCATCCAGCACCTTGCGCCACTCAGGGTCTAAGTCTGCCTGCCAACCCGAAAGCATTTCCCGCAGCGCCTCCCTTAAGGACGTTGCCATCAGCTCCCTCCGAATGGGTGGCGCCTTGGCGCGGCGGGTATAATGGCCGTTGCCCGTGCATCGGCTGGCGCAAGGCCCGCCCATGCGCCAAGGAAGAACGCCAAGACAGGGAGGTGGCGCCCATGCCCCGCACACTGAAGGCGCGCGACAAGAAGGAGGCGAGGATTCTCCGCGCCACGGAGAGACTGCTCGCCACCCGCGGCTTTCACGGCACCCGCATGGACGACATCGCCCGGGCGGCCCGCTTGCCGAGGCCGAACCTGTACTACTACTTTTCCTCCAAGCGCCAGATCTACCGGCGCATCATCACCGAGCTGCGCAACGAGTGGATCAAGGCGTTCGAGGAGATCACCCCGGACCGCGAACCGCAAGATGCCATCGCCGACTACATCCAGATAAAGATTGAATATTCCCGCAAGCATCCCGTGGCCTCCAAAATCTTCGCCAAGGAGGTGATTCGCGGCTCGGACATGCTGACCAAGGAGGAAAACGACGAAATCAAGGCGTTGACGGACGAAAAATGCGCGGTGGTCCGCCAGTGGATGGACGAGGGCAAAATGGACGCCATGGACCCACGCCATTTCTTCTTCCTGCTTTGGGGCGCCACCCAGTACTACGCCGACTTTGAGCAGCAGATCAAGAGCATCCTCGGCGTCAAGCGGTTGACGGCGGCGCAGTTTGCAACAGGCGTGGAGACGGTGACTCATATCGTTCTCAAAGGCTCCGGCCTCACCAGCTGACGCCACCGGCATTGGCTTGCAGTTCAGTGCGCCCTGCGTTCGCCGCGCCGCACTCCTACCGCGGCGTCCAAGAAACGGCCTAGGCACAGCGTTAGTTGCCCAATGTACATTTTGCTGACATTATCGTCAAACTATTTTGTCGGAAAAACTGCTTGGGCGCTGCTTGCGGCGGCGCTGCGCAGGCGGCATCTGCCGAGGAGGCGGCGATGATGGACTTTGGCGTTGTCCTGCAGACCAATCCCCCGGTCCGCGCTGTGGTGGAACTGGCCAAGCGGGCCGAGGCGAACGGCTTCAGCCATGTGTGGGTGTTTGATTCGCCAGTGCTCTGGCAGGAGCCGTTCGTGGTCCTTTCCCGAATTCTGGCGGAGACGGAAAGGGTCGTCGTCGGGCCTATGGTCACCAATCCGGGCAGTCGGGACTGGACCGTGCTCGCCTCCACCTTCGCCACCTTGAACGACCAGTACGGGCCGCGAACCATCTGCGGCATGGGTCGGGGGGACTCGGCCTTGCGCTACGTCGGCCGCAAGCCCCGCACCTTGGCGGAGATGGCGGAGGCCATGCGCGTCGTCAAGGGCTTGGTGGCGGGGGAAACCGTCGATTACCAAGGCAAGGAGATCCGCTTCCCGTGGCTGGAGCGGGGTTGGGACCTGCCCATGTGGGGGGCCGGATACGGGCCCCGGGCGCTGGACTGCATCGGCCGCCATGCGGACGGATTCATTCTGCAGTTGGCCGACCCGCAGATTCTCGAATGGACTCTGGACGCCGTGAGGCAGGCCGCCGCTGCGCAGGGCCGCGAACCGAACGGCGTTGCCACCTGCGTAGCGGCGCCCGCCTATGTGGGTGCCGACCTTGCCCATCAGCGTGAGCAACTGCGCTGGTTCGGCGGCATGGTGGGCAACCATGTGGCGGATATCGTCAAGCGCTATGGGGCGGGGTCCGGGCGTGCGCCGGAGGCGTTGACGGACTACATCAAGCAGCGGGAAGGCTACGACTACGCCCACCATGGCCGGGCCGGCAACCCCTCCACGGACTTTGTGCCGGATGAAATCGTTGACCGCTTCTGCCTGCTTGGCCCAGCCGCGGAGCACATCGCCAAGCTCAGAACGCTGCTTGCACTAGGCGCAGACCAGTTCGCCATCTACCTCATGCACGACGCCAAGGAGGAAACTCTGGACGCCTACGGGCGCGTAATCCTGCCAGCGCTGCAAGCGAAGAATCGGAATTGAAAGAGGTGGTATGCGACGACTCGCAAGGGTCGCGCATGTTGGCTCTCCAAGCGAAGGACCGGGGTCAAAAGCACTTCCTCTAGGTCAGCTGCAAAGCCCCCGTTAATTCCTCCGCCAAGCGCAGGCTCAGGGCGGCGATGGTGAGGGTGGGGTTGGCGGTGCCGGAGGTGGGAAACACGGCCGAGCCGGTTAGGTAGAGGTTGGCGTGGTCGTGGCTGCGCAGGCGTCCATCGACCACGGATTGGGCCGGGTTCAGCCCCATGCGGCAGGTGCCGATGATGTGCTCCGCTCCCTTGAAGTCCTCCTTGTGCTGTATGGCCGTGGCGGCCAGCTTGCCGAACACCTCGTTGTGGACACCGCGGGCGGCGGCAAGCCCGTTCCTCGCATAGTCGCCAATGTCGTAGTGGATGCGCGGCAGCGGCACTCCGTACAGGTCTCGCTCTTTGCCGTCTAAAACCACCCGGTTGGCGGAGGAGGGCAACTGTTCAATCATGGACGCCAGTTGCACATGCTTGGAGGCTTGGTCGGCCGCGGCGTCGCGCAGAGCTGATCCGCGCAGGCCCGCATCGGCGAGGGCGCGGCCCAAGGATAGGGCGCCGCCGGTGGGCCAGTTCCAGCCGTCGTTGGAGATTTGGATGCGTAGGGCGGCGCGGTCGCGGCGCTCCGAGCCGTCTCTGAGGTTTTCGATGCCGGATGTGGAGATTGGCCCGCGATAGGGCCACACCGGTTCGCCGGCCAAGGCCCAGCTTAGCTGCACGGGATGGTCCATCAAGTTGCGCCCCACTTGGTCGGAGCCGTTGGCGACGCCATCCGGATTGCGCTCCGAGCGGGAATGCAGCAGCAGCCTGGGCGTCTCCAAGGCGTGGGCGGCGATGACGTACAAGCGGCCTCGCGCCACTCCTGCGCTTAGGTCGGGCCGTTGGAAGCGAATGCCGGCAATGCGATTGGCCGCATCCGTTTCCACATGCGTGGCGGTGGCCTGCTCATGCAGCGCCGCCCCTAGCTTCTCCGCCCTGGCCACATGAACGGCGGCGTCGTACTTCGCCCCGACCGGGCAGATGGGAATGCAACTGGCGCTGCCGCAGCAGGCCGGGCGGCCTTCACGGGCGACGGAGTTGCGCGCCTGGGGGGTGGGACGCACTTGATAGCGGGTGCCGGCCAAGGAGCGCTCGAAAACCTTGTCCAGGTAGGTGGTTGGGATTGGCGGCATGGGGAAGCCGCCGGAGCGTGGCGAACCTAAGTCGTCTTCCGAATCCCCAGCCACCCCAAGCTCCGTTTCCGCTTGTTGGTAGAAGGGTTCAAGCTCGGCGTAGCCGATGGGCCAATCCATCCCCCGCCCATAGAGGCTTTGCAGGCGGAAGTCGTTGGGCAGGAAGCGCAGGCAGGTGCCCAGCCAATGCCAGGTGCTGCCGCCCACGGCCTTGATGTAGGTGCTCTTGAATTTGTCGGGGCCGGATTGCCGATACCAATGGTCCAAGTCGTAGCCCACCGGGTGGTCCGCCTCCTGGGTTGGCGGATAGGGGCTTTCCGGCGTCTTGATGGGCGCATTGACGAAGCGCTGGAAAGCCTTGCCCCGGTCGATACGCGGGCCGGCCTCCAGGATGGCGACGCGGACGTTGGCCTTGGCCAGCCGCTCGGCAAGCAAGGCCCCGGCGACGCCGGAACCGACAATGACGACATCGGCCTGAACCTCAGTCATCGGAACAGCCGAACGACTTTGCGGACCGATAGGCAAGGCCGGCCACCTGGTTTGCTGTTTGATTCATTTCCCACTCCGCCGCAGTCAAGCAAACTGCGCATTGGGTTCCGTTGGCACGGGCGGTTGACCCCAACTGCCCGTGCCGGCGCAAACGCCGGGTGGCGCAGCGAAATCCGCCGCCGCCCAAACCAAGGCGCCGTACAGTGTGCCAACCACATTCCCCGAAGCGGTGGGCAGCACCCCGGAGTACCAAGCCGCGATGATCTCGGTTTCGAGCGCACTGAAGTCCGTGCCGTCGGCACCCCGCAACAGGCCATCCAAAGCGGCGCCATGCCCCGATTCCACCAACGCCCGCAACAGCGCCCCACCAAAAGTGGAGTCCAGCGCCTCCGCCGGAAAGCCCGTCAGCCGGGCCGAAAGGTCAAGGAAAGCCGCCAAGCCGTCAGCTTCCGCCGGTACGGGCGCAGAAGCTGCAAGCGCCGCCACGCCGCCGCAAAGTGCAGCGAAGGAGCGCCTAGTAAACCCCAATGCCAACGGACGCATCCCCGAAATCCTGAAAGCCGATGCCATGATGCAAGTTTGTGAGTTTCCAAGACTAGGTGCAAGCGAGCCTTCAGCCGGGGAGCGCGAGGGGATGCCCCTCGCATGAAAAGAGCCTTCAGCCGGGGAGCGCGAGGGGGAACCGTCAGCTCGGCGCAGCCAAAAAACAAGTCAGCGCAGAGCCAGCGCAGTTTGCGCCCCGAGGGTTTCCGCAAAATTGCAGACTACGGATTGCAGTTAAGGCACTTGCTCAGGGGCCAAGCGGCAAGGCTGGCAAAAGCAACACCTGCGGCCGCGGCGCATCACCCGGCCACCTCATCAAGCAGGAACTCCGCGCCCTTCTCCGCAATCATCACAGTCGGCGCATTGGTGTTGCCGGAGGTGATGTGCGGCATGATCGAGGCATCGACCACGCGCAGGCGGTCAATGCCGTACACGCGCAGGCGGTCATCCACCACCGCCATTGGGTCGGAACCCATCTTGCAGGTGCCGACCGGGTGAAAGATGGTCGTGCCGAGGGCGGCGGCGGCGCTTTGCAGGTCCGCATCGGTTTGCACCTCCGGCCCCGGCCTCCACTCCTCCGGCGCAAAGCGGCGCAGCGCCGGCGCCGCCATGATGCGGCGGGTGAAGCGCAGACCGGCCACCGCGACCCGGCGGTCCTCCTCGGTGGACAGGTAGTTCAGGGTGATGGCGGGGGCCGCCGCCGGGGCGGCACGCTTGATGCGCACATGCCCCCGGCTGGTGGGGCGCAGGTTGCACACCGCAGGAGTGATGGCGTCAAAGGGGTGCAGGGAGTCGCCGAACTTGTCCAAGGACAGGGGCTGCACATGCCACTCGATGTTGGGGGTCGCCTCATCCGGCCCGCTCTTGGCAAAGGCGCCGAGTTGCGAAGGCGGCATGGTCAAGGGGCCGGTGCGGCGCAGGGCGTACTCCAAGGCCATGCCGACCTTGCCGAGCAGGGAGCCGGCGCGCCGGTTCAGGGTAACGGTGTTGCGCACCTTATAAATGCTGCGGATCTGCAGATGGTCGTGCAGGTTCTCCCCTACGCCGGGCAGGTCGTGGACGACAGCCACGCCCCTTTCCCGCAGCAAGGCGCCGGGGCCGATGCCGGAAAGCTGCAAGATTTGCGGGCTGCCGATGGCGCCGGCGGCCAGCACCACCTGCCGCCGCGCCCGCACCGTGCGTCGCCCCCCTGCCCTGCCCCGCAGCCGAACCCCAACCGCACGGCGGCCGTCCAGCACCAGCCCCTCCACCAAGGACTCCATCTGCACCTCCAGGTTCGGACGCCGCCGCACCGGGCGCAAAAAGGCTTTGCTGGCGCTCCAACGCCGCCCCCGGCGCTGATTCATCTGAAAGTAGGCGGCGCCGAAGTTGTCCCCCCGGTTGAATTCGTCGATGCTGGGAATGCCGCACTCGGCGGCGGCGGCCCGCCAAGCATCGAGAATTTCCCAGTTGACCCGCCGCTCCTCCACCCGCAACTCGCCGCCGGCGCCGTGCAAGGCGTCCGCGCCGTGCTGATAGTCCTCGGAGCGTTTGAACACCGGCAGCACCTCATCCCAAGACCAGCCGCGGTTGCCCAACGCCGCCCAATGGTCGTAGTCGCTGCGTTGGCCGCGCATGTGGATCATGGCGTTGATGGACGAGCAGCCACCCAACACCTTGCCCCGGGCGTAACCGATGCGCCGCCCGCCCAAGCCCGGCTCCGGCTCCGTCGCATAGCACCAGTCGGTGCGCGGGTTGCCGATGGTGTAGAGGTAGCCAACCGGAATGTCGATCCAGAAGTAGTCGTCCTTGCCACCCGCCTCCAGCAGCAGCACGTTCAGGCCCCGCCGCGCCGACAGCCGGTTCGCCAGCACGCAGCCGGCGGTGCCGGCCCCGACGATGATGTAGTCGAATTCCATAGGCGACGGGTTTTAGACTGATCGGCAAAAGATTGCAATGCGCCCACTTCGGGGGGCGTCGAGCAGAACGGCAAGGCGCACCCGGCCGGGTTTTTCGGCAGCAATGCCGGTTGACCAAAACCTTGACCAAAACCCACCCAGCACCGGCGTCTGCCTTGTCCGACCATTCGCGGCAACGGTTGCTTTCCCCCTCGTTAGGGCTTAGCTTGTAGGGCAACAGGGAGGTTGACGCTATGGCGGCACTGAACGGCTTGCGCGTTCTGGACATGACCCAATACGAAGCGGGCCCCTCCTGCACCCAAAGCTTGGCTTGGCTGGGGGCGGACGTGGTCAAGGTGGAGGCGCCGGGCGACGGCGACCCGGGCCGACACATGCGTTTGAAGGGCTATTTCCTGACTTGGAACTGCAACAAGCGCTCCGTCGCCTTGAACCTGCGCAGTTCACAAGGGCGGGATATCCTGCTGAGAATGGCACCCCATTACGACGTATTCATCGAAAATTACGGCCCCGGCGTCATCGAAAAGCTCAACCTTGGCTACGAAGTGCTCAAAGCCGTGAAGCCGGACATCATCTACGCCCGCATCAAGGGCTTCGGCTTGGACGGCCCTTGGGCGGACTACAAGTGCTACGACATGGTGGCCCAAGCGGCCGCCGGCACCTTCTCCGTCACTGGCGAGGCGGATGGCCCGCCCATGCGTCCCGGCGCCACCATTGGGGATTCCGGCACCGGCGTGCAGATGGCCCTGGCCATCGCAGCCGCCTATGTGCAGAAGTTGAAGACTGGGCAAGGGCAGATGATCGAAATGTCCATGCAGGAGGCGGCGACCTTCTACATGCGCACCGCCGCCTCGAACAGCAACTTTGGCGCAAAGCCGACGCTGCGCACCGGCACCGGCCCCCTGCCCACGCTGCGCTTGTACCCTTGCAAGGGCGATGGCCCCAACGACTACGTCTATGTCATGGCGGTGACGGAGCGCATGTGGCAGGCGCTATGCGCCGTCATCGGGCGGCAGGACCTCCTGTCGGACCCGCGCTTTGCGGACGACCGCAGCCGCCACAGGAACCGCGAGGCCCTTGAGGGCATCATCACGGCCTGGACTTCGGCCCGGGACAAATACGACGCCATGCGCCTGCTGGCCGAGGGCGGCGTGCCGGCCAGCGCCGTGCTGGACACCAAGGATTTGCACGACAACCCCCACCTGAACGCCCGGGGCTTCATCCAACAGGTGGAGCATCCAGAGCGGGGCAAGGTGCGCCTGCTGGGCTGGGCGGCGCGGATGTCCGGCAGCGCGGTGCCGTTCAAGACCGCACCCGGCTTAGGCGAACACTCGGCGGAGGTGCTGGCGGAGGACCTGGGCCTGCAGCCGGCCGAAATCGAGCAACTGAGCGCCGACGGACTGATCGGCACGGACCAAGCCAAGGCCAGCTAAGCCGGCAAGACATTGGGCGGACTAGAGGCCGCGCCTAGCGACCCCGCTGCGTTGTGCAGCATGCGTGTGCGCAGGAAAATCGGGAACAACCGCAAGAAACAGCCCACAACAGGAATTGGGAAACGGCCTCCATTCAGCCTCGGCGCTCTGGGCCTAGGGCAAGCAAGCCCTGCCTCGGCCCAAGGCCGGAAGAGACGGCGGAAACCGCAATCATCAACATCACCAAAAGGGAAAGGACAGGAATCATGGGGAAAATCGACGGCGCCACCCTGATGGCGCGGAGCCTGAAGCAGCAAGGGGTCGATACCATGTTCGGCATCGTCGGCTTCCCCGTCATCGGCGTTGCGGCCGCCGCGCAGCAGGCCGGCATCACCTACATCGGCATGCGCAACGAGCAGTCCGCCAGCTACGCCGCCCAAGCGGCCGGCTACCTCACCGGGCGTCCGCAGGCTTGTCTGACCGTTTCCGGCCCCGGCGTCATCCACGCCCTGGCCGGGCTGGCCAACGCGCAGCAGAACTGCTGGCCCATGCTCCTCATCGGCGGCGCCTCCCCGGTTTACCAAAACGGCATGGGCGGTTTTCAGGAGGAACGGCAGGTGCAGCTGGCCGCCCCCTACTGCAAGTACGCCCACGCCATCGAGCACAGGGCGCGCATTCCCTACTATGTGGAGCAGGCCGTGCGCCATGCCAAGTTCGGGCGCCCCGGCGCCGCCTACTTGGACTTTCCCGACGACATCATTCGCGGCGAGGTGGACGAGGAGAAAATTCGCCCGGCCGCCACCGTCGGCGAACCGCCGCGCAGCTTGGCGGACCCGGACGCGGTGGAGGCGGCCCTTTCCGCCTTGGAGTCCGCCGAACGGCCCCTAGTGATCGTCGGCAAGGGCATGGGTTGGTCCCGGGCGGAGGACGAAGTGCGCGCCTTCATCGAACGCACCCAGCTGCCCTTCCTCGCCTCGCCCATGGGCAAGGGCGTCCTGCCGGACGACAATCCCCTGTCCGTGGGGGCCGCCCGCAGCACTGCGCTTAGGGAGGCGGATTTGGTGTTCCTGATGGGTGCCCGCCTCAACTGGATACTGCACTTCGGCCTGCCGCCCCGCTTCAAGCCGGACGTGCGCCTAGTGCAGTTGGACGTCTCAGCGGAGGAGATCGGCGCCAACGTGCCGGCGGAAGTGGCTCTCCTAGGAGACGGCAAGGCCGTAGTCGGACAACTGAACAGCGCCTTGGCGCAGCGCCAATGGTTCTATCCGGCGGAGACCCCTTGGCGCAGCCTGCTGCGGGAGAAGGCGCAAGCGAATCTGGACGCCGTGCAGCCCATGATCGAGGACGACTCCAACCCCATGAACTACTACCGCGCCTACCGGGACATCGAGGCTTGGCTGCCGGAGGACGCCATCGTCATCGGCGAAGGGGCCAACACCATGGACATCGGCCGCACCCAGATGGCCAACCGCCAACCGCGCCATCGGCTGGACGCCGGCACCTACGGCACCATGGGCGTCGGCCTCGGCTTCGCCGTCGCCGCCGCCGTCACCAATCCGGACAAGCCCGTCGTCTCCGTGCAGGGGGACAGCGCCTTCGGCTTCTCCGGCATGGAGATCGAGACGATGGTGCGCTACAAGCTGCCGGTGAAGATGGTCGTGCTCAACAACGGCGGCATCGGCGGCGGCGTGGGGCCGCTCAAGGAAGGCCGCAAGGTGCCGCCGCCAATCCTTACTTACGGTGCCCGCTACGAGGGCATGTTGGCCGCTCTGGGCGGCAAGGGCCTCTATGTGGAGGACCCGGCCGACTTGCGCAGCGCCTTGGATGAGGCCATGGCCTTCGACGGCCCGGCCTTGGTGAACGTGCTCATTCACCCGCAGGCCGGGCGCAAGCCGCAGCAGTTCGGCTGGCTGACGACCTAGCGGGGTCAATCGGCTGCGTCGGGGTCCGGCTGGGTGCTCGCCGGGTCCAGCCCGGCGCCGACTTGGTCCTCTTGAACGCCAGCTGAGCCTGCTTCGACCTCAATAGGGTCTTGCTGAACGCTGACCGGATCCTGTTGGGTGCCGGCCGAGTCCTGCTCCGCGCCAACCGAGCCCTGTTGGATGCTGGCCGGCTCCTGTTCGGCGCCAACTGGGTCCTGTTGGCTGCCATCCGGATCCTGCTGGCTGCTGACGGCGTCCAGCCGCAGGGGCTTGATGGGCGCAAACATCAGAATCGTTCGGCCCACCCAGTAGCGGAAGTCGCTGCCCTTGCCCATCAGCCGGGTGATCATTTCGACCGTCTCCGGCGTATTCACTGGCACGGCAACGTACGGGGTCTCCTGGCCATCCTGAATCAACACCACATTGGGGTTGGCCAGCGCTTGGCGGTACCAGCCCCGAAACCAGTGGCCGGACTCCACCCAAAGCTGCCCATCGTCGTTGAGCAGGCCCAGCACCCGATCGTAAGGCTGGCCGGCCTCGTCAAAGGTGCGCAGCACCGCGGTTCTGTCGCCTTGCGGCTGGAAGTAGCCGATGGCGCCGTCCAGAATCAGCCCTAGAGCGACGTAAATGCCGCCGCTGATCGCAATGATTTTCAGGAATTTCATGGCGTTATGTACTCCTAAGATTCGGCTCCACGCACTTAAGCGGCCTAAGTAAGGTCAATCCTCAAAGACCTCCAACCGGAATCAACGACCAAGTGCCGGGCAGCCCGCTATGATTCGCCGATTGAGGCTAGGAACTCCGCCCCGGTCAGGCGCCGATGGTCGCCGGCGAAGGCATAGCCCGGCGGCTTGTCGTCAATGTAGATCTCGCCGGCCAGTCGAAAGGGCGCTTGATCGTCAAAAGCGCCCACCCACAGGACGTACTTGTCCGCCTGCTTAAGGTGATAGAACAGGTTGGCGCCGCACTCCTGGCAAAACCCCCGCTCCGCCCACTCGGAGGAATCATAGCGGCGAATGTGCTCCGCCCCGCTGAAGTCCACCCGCCCGACGCTAGCCGCCATGATCGCAGCCCCGGACCAGCGCCGGCACTGGCCGCAATGGCAGGCCTCCACATCGGTCTCAACGTCCTCCGCAACGAAGGTTACGGCCCCGCACAAACATCTTCCGGTCATGGACATGACTGTTCACCTTTCTTCGTCAACGGACAGACCGGATTCAACACCGAAACGGAGCTGAATGGAAGCCGCCGCGCCCTTCCCCTATCACCGCAGCCGAATCACTATGCCGTCGAACCAGCGAGGCTATGCCCTAAGCCCAATCCGAACGCCGCGCCGTGGAATGCCCCAAGCTACTCAACGAAGGCAAGCGGCGCCGCCCAAGCAGTCAAGCGCTCTTCAAGCCCGACGCCACCTCGGCCAGCAACCCGTCAACCTTCGCCTGCACCTCCGGCGGCGCATCCGCATCCAAGGACACAGCCACCCGAAAACGCAACCCGTGGCCGGCGCCGGCGTCCAGCATTTGCGGAACCAAGTCCGCCAAGTCCTGAACCTGGGCGCCGTCAAGCTCGACATCCCTGGGCGTCGCCATTGGAGCCGACAGCGCTGGGGGTTGGCTGCGCGGCCTTCTCAGCCGACATTGGCCGGCGCCGTCGTAATCTTCCGCAACATGGGCAACGCTGTCGCTCCCCGCGGTCTCCAACCAGCGGCTGGCCACGGCGGTGCGGATGCTCTCGCGGACCAGCCCCCAAGGAACCGCGGCCCCTTGCTGGTGGGACAAAGCCTGCACAAGAGCGGCACCGTTCGTTTCTCCATCGGCCCAAGCGCCTGGCAAAGCCTCCTCGGTGAGAGCCTGCACAGCGATCAGCTCCGGCGACGGATGCAGCACGGCGTCACCGTCCAGCACACCGAGGGGAATGCGCTCCTTCCAGCAGGACGTGGGACCGCTAACCAGCCACGCCACGCCCTGCTCCACCGCCTGCGCGACGGCATGGCGCACGGTTTCCTCTGGGCAAGCGGGAATGGCGAAGGTCTCCTCATACCCTTCCCTGGGCAGGGCGGCGACATGGCGGCCAGAGAAGTAGGCCAAGATATTGGGCAGCGGCAACGGCCCTTCCTCCCACAGCGCCGGCAACTTGCCCGGCACCAGCAACCCTTGGGGCAGTTCCCTGAGTTCGGCCTTTTCCGGCAGCACCGCCTCCAGCATCGGCTCCGCGCCGGCGCCTTCATCCGGGCGCTCCCGCCACCAAGTGCGCAAGGTGCCGTCCGGGCGCCGCAGCCGAGCCACCAGCAGGCCGCGCTCCACGCCTTGCAGCACGGTGTCCAGAACAATGCCCGGGCGCAGCATCTTGGGCAGGCGCGGATCCCGGGAGAAGGCGCTGGCCAAGTCCTTGACGAACCGGGTTTCCTCGTCCTCGCGCCACAAGTCATAAGGGCCACCCGGCAGCAGCGCCTCGGCATCCACCGCCGTCTCCTTGATGCGCGAGCGTTCGTCGTTCTTGACCTCCGGGAACAGCGGCCCGGCGGCGGCGAGCTTGAAGGCGTGAATTGCGTTGCTCTCATTCACCGTGACGACGATGGCGTAGGCTTGGCGCACCAGCGCCGGAACCTGCTGCTTGGCGTCCTGCAGCTTGCGCCGCAGGCGTTCGCTGCGCAGCGGGTCCACCGTCTGACTCAGCAGCTGGCGCTGCACGTCCTGCCAGCCGAGCCAAGTGCGTACACTGCTGCGGGCGGCCTCCAAGCCATCCCGGGAGGGCGCGACCAGCACCAAGGCATTGCGACGCACCCTAGGCCGACGAGGGCCGGTGGTTTCGTCGATGTAGCGCTTCGCCGCGAGGCTGGGCTTGCCGGAATCCGACGCCGCCTCCGGGCCGAGAATCACATAGCGAAAGGTGCCGTCGTCGCCGACATCCCGAGGCGACGCGGGCAACAGATGCGACTTCGCCCCCGCCGCCGACGCGCCGCCATCCAAGGCGCTTCTGGCGCTGCGGATGGCCTCGACCAGCGCCCCATCCACGTCGCTGTCGCTGATGCGCTGGCGGCAGGCCTCGTCGTGCATCTGCTTCAGGTTGGGGCGGTTGCCCAGCCGCCAAGCCTTCGGCAGCGCCTGGGATTCCCCCTCCTGAACATCCTCGTCGTCCAGGAACCAGGAGATTTCCCGCCAGCGGCGCAGCCCCTTCTCCAACTCAATGGCGTCCGGCGCGGCGCTGCCGGCCATGCGCAGCAACTCCGGGGTGTTGGCCTTGCCGCCGGGGGGCTGGGAATGCAGGAAGACGGCGATGACCGCCTGCTCCGGCTCGCGGGATTCTCGCAACGCCGGAAACTCGCCTTGTATCTGCTGAGCCTTAGCCAACTCACCCTCCAGTAGCCGCGCCCAATCCGTTGTACGACCGGCACCGCCGGAATCCGCCACGTTGGCCAGTTCTTTCACGGCATCCGAAGCCGAAGGCACCGCCTCGTCTGGCTCGGCCAGCAGGGCCGCCGGGCCGATAAGGGGGCAAAGGTCCCACCGCTCCGCTTCCCGCAGCGCCGTGGCCAGAGTGCGAAGGATGCCGCGGGTGCGTTGAAAGCCGTCGAGTTGGGTCCAACGGCTGTAGAAGACATCGGCCAAGTGGGGTGGAACGGAAAGCTCTCCAGAAACCGGCCTTCCGCCGCAGAGCGATCCTTGGCCGTGGTCTCATCCAGCTTGGCCAGGCCGCGCACTACGCCGATGACATGGGAGCGATAGGCGTCCTCGTCGCGCAAGCCTTCGCCAGTAAAGAAGCGCCGCCGCAGAATTTCCGCCACGTCCTGCTTGCGCACCGGCTGCACGCCTTCCTCCCGCTGCCGGCGAAAGACGCTGAACAGTTCGTCCGTCAAGCGGCGGCCCAGGTCGCCCTGCTGCTTGGCCGGGTCCGTGGCCAGCAGCGAGGCGACGATGGCGGCGCTATCGACCTTGACCACCGCTTGGGTGAGGTATTGAAAGAAATCGACAAGCCGCTCCCGCCAAACGGGGGCGATGCCGGCCTTCTCCCGAGCGTACATCAGCACTTCATCCACAAGGATCAACGTCGCCAGCCCTCGCTGGGCGGGCATTTCGAGGAGTTTGGTCAGCAACGGCTCCGCCGGTGGGGTTTCCCGCTCCTCGTCCCGGCCATCCCCGTGAATGGCCCGCAGCCCATCGGCGCCGGCCAATTGAAAGGCCAGCACACTCCACGGGTGGCGCAGGGTGCGGGTCTCCCCGTCCAGGCCGCGCACATTTTCAATGCCCCTCTCCACGTCGATCTTGTCAAAGCAGAGCGTGGCGATGAACGCCTGTGGCAACGCCATGCCGACATGTTCCCGAAACTCCCGCACCGCCGGCACGTCCGGCAATCTCGTGGGGTCTCGGAAGAGGTGGTACAGAGCGATGAGCGTGTGCGTCTTGCCGCCGCCGTAGGTGAGCTCCAACTGCCGCACCGCCTTGTCGCTGCGCCCAGCGAGCCGCACGGCCACATCCTTGACCAGTTCCCGCAGGGTATGGGTAGGATAGGTGAGCGCGAAGAACTGCGCCGGGTCTTCATAAACCGGGCGCTTGCCCCGGGCCAGGGTGACTTCGTGGAGGTCCGCGGCGAACTCGGCCAAGGTGAGTTCGCCGGTGCGGAGCTCGTCTTTTAGGTGGACGAA
Organism: uncultured Pseudomonadales bacterium; assembly: GCA_958296025.1. Lineage (GTDB taxonomy): Bacteria > Pseudomonadota > Gammaproteobacteria > Pseudomonadales > Azotimanducaceae > Azophilus. The sequence goes on along the minus strand of OY282430.1, from coordinate 1,494,809 downwards.
GTGGTGCCAGGGTTTGAGGGTCATGGGATGCCCTGCATGGAGGGCGCAAGCCTATCAGAGAGGCGCACGGGGCGGTTCGATCCGAAACGGTCGGCCGTGGACGCGGTAGGTCTCGAAGTCGTTGTGGTCGATGGTGAAAACCAAATCTGTGGACTCCCGTTCGGCGACATGCACCAGCGTTGCGTCGGCGAAGTCCATTGGGCGGTCGGAATATTGCGCCATGAGGGTGGACAACACTGGCAAGTCATCGTCATCCACCCGCACTACAGTCACCGCATCGGACAACACGAAGTTCCATGCCTGTTCGAGCAAATTCCGATTCCCGCGATGGTAAAGGAGATGGAAAACCTCCGCCAGCACTGCCGCTGTCGTGGCGAGCGGCAGCCGCAACCCGCGATAAACCTCCGCACAGGGCCCGTGCCAAGGATCCGCTTTGTTCAGCAGCGCCAATATCGGCCCGGTGTCGATGATTCCCCTAATATCCATACTTCTTGGCCAGAATCTCCCTCACTTGTCGGCCAGAATCCTCGGCACGCAGAGAGGCATCGTTTATCACTCCGATCAGCGGCGCCACTTTCGCATGCAGCCGGCGCTGTTCCTCCGCGTCATCACTGGGCAGGTCGTTGCGGTCGAGCCAGTCGCGGCTGGTGACTTCAACCAGGCTGGCAGCGCTGCCAGCTTCGGCGTCCTGCACGGCGGCCCTCACTTCACCAGATAGGTCCGGCACCCAAAGCGGCGCTTGGGGATCAAAGCTCTTCAGCAGCCAACCGCTTAGGCTTTCCCATGCGCCCTCACCCCAAAAAGTGCGGCGGCGCACAAGAGCTTCATTCGGTCCGCCAAGATCTGCCTCCTGCCCCTGCAAAACGTTTCCGTCCAAGCATCGAAGGAAGATGTGGACGCGGTTGGCGTAGCGCTCGACGATTTGGGCAAGCCCCTGCCCACTGGATGCGCTCAAGGGGTCGGTTGGCGGCTCGCACAGGGGGCGAATGCGGGCGGCTGGATCACCCGCCGCTTGCAGCCATTGGCTCAACAACGGGAGAAGGTTCCGGTGGGACGCATTTTGATCCGCTGGAATGATGATGACGTTCATGATGATTGATCCTGTTCGCCATCTTGCGAAAAATAAAGAATGTCCTCCATCCAACCAGTCGAGTGCAGCTTGCGCAACCCCTGGGAGCGCCGCAGCTTCTCCGCATTGGGCAACTCCGCCACGGGGCGTATGATGGCATCCGCAGTGTCCGGGTTGCGGCAAACCACGGAGGTGTTCTGGAATGTCTCGTCGCCTGCCATTGCCAGCAGGTCGGGGGAGTGGGTGGTGGTGACCACTTGGATGCCGCCGCCTGTTGTTTGGCTTTCGATCAGCTCAACCAGCAGATGTTGGCGGGACGGGTGAATGCCCCTATCGATCTCCTCGAACACATAGAGGCCGGGGCGGTCCGTTCCCAGCAACGCAGCCAGTATCCCCAGAAAACGCAAAGTGCCGTCTGACGCGGAATGGCCCGACACCTTGTTGCCATTCTTCTCCCTGATGAACAACTGGACACGTCTGGACACCGGATCTTCGGGGAACTCGAAGTCCGCCACATCCATTGGCGTAAGCTCGCGAGTCCACTCAAGCAGCGTCTCCCTTCTGCGCGGATCGTCGCAGATAGCCTTCAATACCGTTGGTAGGTTTTCGCCTCCGTCGCCCAGCACTGTCTGGCCAGGAAATGCCGGCTCGCACATTCGCGCTGGCGATGGATCGAGAAAGCGCATGTTCCCAAGACTGCCTGCAACATGACGAGCGAGGTCTTTGTGCGCCTTGCGCACCTGCTGGTGTTCTCCGATCTGCGTTAGCGCCGGCTGGTCAGGACGCACGGCAATCCGATGCCCGAACTTCCTTTGGCCGGCCACTTTCTCCAGTCGAATCTGCAAGTGGTGCTCGTCGTCTTGGTCTCTCACCGGATCGGGTGCGCGCGGACTACTTGTATAGAATGTATTGGACGTTCCCGCGAACGCCCTAGTAAACACAAAATCCAAAGATTGGATTGCTTGCCGTGGAGAGTTCCTCGACTCCGGCGGCCACGGCCACGCATACAACTCTTCCTGGCCCACACGGAAGGCACCGCCTTGCCGGCTGTTTGGTTTGGCCAAAATGGTATATGCGATGGTGGATTGGTCACTGCTTAGCCCCAACGCAGACCGCAAAGACTCATGGCTTTCCTGCAACGCGAGGGCAACTTCCAACTCGAAATGGTCTTGACCTTGGCGTATGACTTCCGCAGGCGCCCCGCGGATCTGTTGCCACTCCACTTGGCCGCCGGCGCCGTATTTGCCGCCGAGGATGTCCGCCAAGGTGTAACCCCGCCCAACGCCATGCAAGAAACGCAGCGCATCGCGGATGTTGCTCTTGCCGCTGGCGTTGGCGCCCACAATGATCGTGAACGGCCCCATGTGCAGGGTTTCGTCGGCGAAGTTCTTGAAGTTTTGCAGCCTTAGCGCAGTGAGCATGGCTATCCGCTCAACAGGGCCTCTTGGCGCGGCGCGGCGGCGGCGCCTTGGGCCGCTAGGTGGTTTTGGATGTACTCAAGGATAGCACGTTCGTCGGAGCCGGCTTCGGCCAGTTCGATGAGGGCTTGCACCACGCGGGCGAACAGTTCGTGCCGCCATAGGCCGCGGTTTTCCAGGTAGGCATCGACGCGGTTTTGCTCGCCGGTCTTCCACAGGCGCATGAGGCGGTGCAGGCAGTCGATCAGCGGCGGCGGGTGGCCGTCGGCGGCGGGTTCTCCCAAGTCCTTGGCGCGGCGGCGGTTCCAAGGCTTCAGGCGGGCCTCGCTGCCGGAGGCTTGGGCCTCCGCATCCTCGCCGCCATCCCCATCTTCCGCGGGCGCCGCGCCCTTTCCCCGGGCCAGCAGGTCCAGGCGACCGGCCAGGTCGGCGTCGGCAAGGTTGCAGGAGAGGGCGTAGAGAATGCAGGCACCGGCGGGGGCGGCGGCCAGGCCGAAGTCGTTGCGGTGCAGCAGATAGTAGGTGGTGGGGTCGTCGAGTTCCTGCAGTGCGCCGTCACCAGCCTCGAACAGGCGGCTGACCACGAAGCCCACCACCATGCGCCGCACTTGGCGCAGGAACTCCGCCACGGTGAGCCGCTCGCCGGGCGCATCGGTGAACTTGACCACCGGATGCCGGCTGAAGGCTTCCAAGGCCGGGCCGGTGGCCGCCCACACGAAGTCCGGGCCGCGAATGCCGGCGTCCCAGAAATCCCGCAGCCGCTCCCTGATGTTGGCCTGCATCTCCGCAAGCACTTGGCGGTCCCAGCCGGGGCGGGCCGTGGCCGGGCGTTTCCTGCAGACCAGCCAGATGGAGGAGGACAGCGCCGCCGAGGACAGGGAGCGCTGCCGGTTCTGCATCTCCGTCTGAATGGGCCAGGAGCCTACGACCACGAACCCGGCGCGGATGAGGGCGGACACCAGTGTCTCCCAAGCATCCGGCTGCTTGTTGGCGAAGACGATCACCAATCGGCCGTCGTCCCGCAACGCCTCGTGGAAGCGGGAGAATGACCGCGCCATGCCGTCTTCGTAATTGCGCTTGGAGGCCGCCTTGTCGCCGCCGAAACGGGCCGCGTCATCGATCAACTCGCCATCGTTGGCCGCCGCGTTCCACTTCGGGCCGAGGGGTTCGGCGAAGACGGCGTCGGTTTCCGGCGACAAGCCATGCAACGCTCGCCGCAGCCAGATGTGGAAAAAGTCCATCAGGTCTGAGTAGGGGATGGCGTCGTAGTACGGCGGGTCGGTGCAGATGAGGTCGAAGGTGCCGGGCAGAGCTTCCGCGGCGGACTGACGCAGCACCTTGGGCTGGGGTGCGCCTGTCGCAGCAGCTTGCAAGTGTTCGACCACGCGGGCGATCCATTCGATGGCTTGGCCGAAACTGCCAGTTGCATCGCCTAGCGGACAAGACTCGGCGAAGTCCCATACCATCGGCAGCGCGAAGCGAGCAAATGTGTGGCCGATTCCCTCGCGGTCGTTAGTCCAAGTGGTTACCGAACTGCCTCGGTCCGCGGAACGACTAATGGATGGCGCCAGACAAGCCACAAGCGCTTCCCGCCACTCGTTTGGATAGTCATCCAGCCCGCCTATGTTTCCGGTTAAAGCACCGGGGGCCTCTTCCACCCAAAGGCTTCGCATCTCGCGGATGAAGGTTCCCAAGGTCAGCAATTGACGGTTCGTGAACAGCTTGCGCCAAGTGTCGAAGCCGTAACCATCAACGGAAAACGCCCTTGAGGCACCGACGCCCGCCTTGGGGGTAGGTTCTTCCAACAGGCCGAAAGGAAGCTCCGCGTAAAGATTGGTCAACGCTTCTTCCTCAATGCGGGCGGCGCTGATCTCCTCCTCAGTCGGCAGCCTGTATTCCTTGCCCTGCTGCCCATCCACCACCACCGCCGTCAGCCGTTCTCCCAACTGCCCCGCACGCCCCGTAGCCCGCAGATCGGACATGGCGGCTGTCACTCCACAACAGGGGCAGGTGGCGCCGCTGCCGGACATGGTGCCGGCACCAAGCTGCTGATCGCTTTGCTGCCTTTGGGCCGCGCCGCCCGTAGGCACATCTTCTTCAATGCCGAACGCGACGCCATCCTCGCCCGGCGTCATCGTCAGCAACACGCGCTTCGCACCTTTCTTGCACAGCCAGCGGGTCTTAAGCAGCGGCACTTCCCTGCGGCACCCGGCGCAGCGGACGGCGCGCGCCCACAGATAGGCCACCGTGGGCTTGGCCACCCAACGGGGATTGGCCGCATCCTCCAAGTAGAGGGAGTCGAACTCCGCATTCAGCGCCGCCGTGGAAATCCGCCCCTCGGCATCCGGCACCAGCAGTTGCGGCGGCCTGGGCCGATACCGCCTTGCCAACTGCACCTGTTGCCGCCCCCGCCCCTTGCGGCGCACCGGCTCGAATTCCGCGTAGGTGGGATAACGCGCCGCCAGCGCCCGCCGCGCCCGCTCCAGAATGCGCTGCCCCCAAGCCCGCAAATGCCAAGCGAAATCCGCCTCCACGGAAACCGACGCATCCAGCAAATCCGCAGATGTCGGCATCCCCGATGGCTTTGATAGGCCCCGCTGTCCAAGCATTGAACGACGTTGGCCCGCCCCGTCGGCAACCAAGCGGCCAACACCCGAACTTCCGCCGCCTTGCTCCAACGCCGAACCACTTTGGTCCGCTCCGCCCGTCAGCGAGCGGCCAACGCCCAGGCTTCCGTGGCTGCGACCAAGGGCCAAAAGGGTTTGCATTCCGTCATGCACAGTGTTTTGGCCGATATCGGAACCACCCTCTCCGTGCCCCAGCGCGGCCAAGCACTGACGCAAAGCCTTCTGCCCCTTAACGCCTGAGCCCTTCAAGAACGCAGCAACAAACGCCCGGTCGCGCAGCGCAAATTCCGGCAGGGGCCGCCGCTGCCCGGCCAGCAGGCGGGGATAGTGCAGGGTGCAACGCAGAATGAACCAAGCCACCGGGTTGAGGTCCGACGCCACCGCCTCGCAACCCAACCGCATAGCCTCTAGCGGAATGGCACCACCGCCGGCAAACGGGTCTAGAACGCGGGGCACCCGACCGCCAAAGGCTTGCCTGATCTCTTCCCGGAAAGCCTCAATCCCAACACCGGAACTAGCCCCAGCCTCGACCCCACCAGCGGACTTGCCGCCATCCCCAAGACCTTCCCGCCCCCAATGCAGTATGCCGCCCCGAGTTTCCTCCCGCATCCGCTCGCCCTTGGCGTCCGGCGTCTCCACCACCTTTCCGGCCATGCGCCGCAACACGTCCCCCCGCCCCTCGCGAGTACCGGGGTCAGGCAGCAAGGTGGCCAGCAAAGCCGCCCGGCTAGCCGCCAAGGGCCGCCGCGCTGGCCAGATGTGCAGGGTGGAGATATGCCCGTGGCGAACATTCTTCTCGTGGACGGAGTCCAAGGAGACCTGCTTAAGGGGGAAGGCGGCTTCGATTAGACGGCGATTTTTCACACGGCAATAGTCCTTGCTAGACGAATTCCCACCGAAAATGGGTCACATAAAGAATCGAAACTGATAGGGTCTGCTACCCAGATTCGGCATACTCTTGACAACCCGTGCCAGAACACTCGCATACCTCATCGTGACTGGCAGCGGATCATACAGAGAATCGTTATTCCAATTCATTTTTGAAAGGCCAAGTATCGCTCTGACAGTATCCTCCCAAGTCCCATGACCGGCATGACGTACCAAGCGAATAGGCCGGGGTGTACTACGACTTCCTTGAAAGTAAGATTGACCCGTAACCCCTTGGACATTACCGTGCGTCCACAACAGCGCATCTCTAGGCCCAAGCCCAACTAAGGTACCACGCAATACCGGAAACGCCGCCGGCACACCTTTCGTTTGGCCATCTCTTTCGTCAATACGGACACCCCTCCACCGAGCATTCCCAACGATCTGCAAAAGATCAACAGACTCGCAAAGATGAAACGCCTCCAAGCATCCATCAATCTCTTCCCTTTTAAACTCGGTCGATTTATGCACCATCACGCGACGAGGAGTCCGCCCGGCATGCCGCCTACGATATAAATCCATTGACCGGGTCATAACCCGAAACATCTCTGTTCTTGAAAGAAACGGATTATCACGATGAACCTCAAACTCGTGGGCGTCATAGGCTAGAAACTCTAACCCAGCCCCCTCTGAATCAAATACCTGGCTACAGCAAGTAATAAACTTTGGATTGTCCGAATCTACAGATCGAACAGCATAGGAAATACCAATATACGCAGTCTCTTCGTCAGCCTCAGCCAACTTCCAGGGAATTCCCCCCGCCTTCACATAGGTAGCTAGCCCAATGCGCCACATCACACTGGCTCGGCAAGAGTAGCTGATAGCGCTATCCTCCCGAACTAGCTGAATAGGTATTCCTAACCCGGCTGTGAACGCCTTAAGATGATCGTGCAAGTCAAAATCCTCGCCCTTTGGACCAACGTAGCCAGGTTCCCAACGCCTAGGAATATAGATAAAGACAACCTCGAAATGCGCTCGGTGCGCATTGAGACCCTGAATTGTGCGCGATAGTCGTTCAGCTAACACTACATGCGGTTTCTGGGACGAACAGAAGCTAGCCTCAAATTTTTTGTCAAGCTCAACAAGACACATCTCGCTGGCCGGTTTTAAATCGACACGAAACGTTTCTCTAAATCCAGGCCATTCAGGTAAGTAGCCTTTTCGTTCTTTGGGCAAGTGCCTTAACTTTACACTACGCATGAAATCAAATAGTTTCCTGCGATCTCCATATGGCGCAATCGTTGCTACTCGAATAGGATCTGGAACCAATCCGGCAGAATAAGGTCCAAATTGTTTTAGTCCTTCCAACGGATGACCCGACTGATCCGATGTCCTATCTGGATGAAAGGATAATTTGGGTTCAGGCAACCACAAATGAGGCAAAATTTCGCTTTTCACGAGATAGCCCTCCAAGAAAAGGCTGTGGTGGAACCGATGCGAAAAACAGCATCAACGCCGTCGCTAATATCAAAAGCTCGAAGATCCTCTTCCGCTTGGGCTAAATGTTTCGCCCAAAAGTCAATTAGGCGATTTAGTTCCCTATTGTAACGTTTCACTGTTCTTTCTCTCGAAAAATCTACGCAAATCGCCCAGTTATCCTCGGTACTTCCCTCAAAGAAAGTACTTGGCTCAAATACTACCCATAGTTTTTCTTCTGTACGCTCTAGGTGAATTTTGATACCCTCATGCCAGCGCAAATTGGAATCACCTCTGACGCTTCCGGTAATACTCTTGACCACCGACTTTAGTGGATTCCAAAGGCTGTCCTCCGGATTTCTTGGCACAAGATCCCGGTGACCCGCCACCAACTTCAAACCACATTGCCTAATAAGCGCCCGCTCAAGAGCATCTCTTAGCAAACCCAGTTCCGCCGGTCTCTGGCAATCTAGTGAGTGAAGATCACGGCGGGTAATATTGTGATCAACAAATATCCGTTGGACATCAGCGTCGGCACCAAATGCCAAAACGCCGGCCTGGGACCGAACTGCAAGCACGTCTAACGATGTTTTTGCAACAGTTTTCCGCACCTCAGCAGTGCCGCCAATTTGACATTCCACGAGTTGGCATGTAGTTGGCGCAGAAATAATGGGCAGGGCGTTAAAGCGCACGACAGGCCAGCCCCGCCTTCCGCTTGGAATCCGAGCGGCACTCCAACGATGCCTTGCCGTCGCAAACTCCTTGAGTTTGGCTTGATCTATTTCTTCATTAAGACTGATCATATCCCGAAGCACCTCGTCAAAATTCTCAATTTGGACGAGAAAGGCTTCAACACCAGCCTTAACCCCCTTTTCTAGAAGCGATATCACGCGAGGTAGAGGCTCTACGTCACCTCGATGCAACCAAAATAGGCCGGAAGGAAAAGGCTTGTCGTGACCCATGGCATCTTCAAGTGTATCCATTATCGAAGCATCTCTTCCGCTATATCCTGCAACTATAAGACCGTATTGGGTACAGGATAAAAGAAAAAGACGGCGTAATTGGGCATCTTGATGGCGCAACTCGTCGGTTGTATTCTTTAGTCGGCGGGAACGAAAATCTCCATGCAGCTTGATTTCAATGGGCCAACGACTATTAGAAATCGCTTGTTCTGCCATATCTGGAGCATCAAGCGTCACTGTGGTTAGTGTACTGGTCGTGTCAAATATCTTTGCACAGGCATCCGCAATTAGCGCATCAAAATTGGTTGTCCATACAAGCCGAGCGAGGTCGCTTTTCATTAGCGTTGCGAGCGCGCAATGACCGTAGGATGGCTTGGCACCTTTCATCCGGGCATCGATAAGAGTACTTCTGTCCATTTCCGAAGGATATGCGGCCTCGAATAGGGCAGCATACTCGTCGGAGTCACCTGTGGACGGTAGGTTCTCCAAGGATTCTATATGTGCATCGATTCTGTGGCGAACCGCAGGCTGGGATAGGTCTATAAAAGTCTCACCGGACCCATGACGTTGGCTCACGAATAGCTTTTTCTTGAATTCCCATATCATATCTAAAGCAGTCGGGAGACCGGCCGCTGCGGAAGCGCCAGCTCCGAGGAACCACATTAAGTTACCCGCCCTAAGAGGAAAGCGGCGAACGAAGTCATCAAGCGCTATGGTTGGAGGATTACTACCAATCATCGCCAATAAATCCCAGGAAATAGGGCTTCCTACTAGCGGGTACTATCACAATAGGATTAACTAGTGTCCGCATTGTGAACCATTGGCTTCAAAAATAATACTAACACTTTTGTCTAAGAGTTGTTCGGTGCCAACGTCACGTTGTGCGGATGCCTTCAGCCGCACCGCCGGCAGCCGCTTCAGGCGCTGATTACGCGGATCGATTTCAACGCCCACGGATTCCAAGGCGGTTACCCCGATAATGGGCTCGGCTCTCGCATCTCCAAACAAGACAAGGCCGTGCGTGAATGTGTCCATAAACTCGATTCGAGCCCCTGCAATTCCCATTTCGACTTCGCTGCCATCAGCTAGCTCGTACCGCCGCCGTTCCTCCGGCTCCAAGCCGATGGCTTCCAAGTGGCACTTGGGCACCACCGAATCGGTGGCGCCGGTATCCACCAGAAATCGGCCCTGCCAACTTCTATTGCGGTCTGCGGGATTGCGGATGGTGGCGTTGATGTGAATGGCGCCCATGCTTCAATTGCTCCTGTGGTTGCGTTTTTTTCACCGAAAAATTTAGTTAGTGCGGCAATGCGCACGCAGGCCGCTGACACCTTGGATCTCCTTTTCGCTAACCTTGCCGTTCTCCCAAAGCCGGAACCTAAGGCCGCGCAAAGCCGCTGGCCGGTAGTCCGGCACCTGGGCAAACCGTTGCCCAACGGATGCATGTAAGACTGGCAGGTCTCCATCCGCCTTGCTGGGCCGGTCGTTGTCGCTGACGTATATGGACCGCACATCTTGGTCAAGCATTGCGGCCATGGCGCCAGTGTGGGCGTGCAGGCGGCCGTTGATAAGCGGATTGACGGCAATGTCGTCCGCATCGAGGCCGGCAAGAGCGTCGTCTTGTTCCGCAAGCAGCTTGCGGATGCTGTCCGGGTCACCATCAGCTATGGCGATGGCGTCGCCGAGCGTCTCTTTGCAGCGGTCGATCATATAGGCAAGGGCGTTGTCAGAAAGCCCGTCCGCCCAACAGCCGCCGCCAACATCGCCGTGAACTCCAGGAAACCAAACCTCCAGAATGCGGTCCGGGTTGTCGGCATCCTTGTTCATCAAGGTTGGGGTGAAGCTCACCCGGTCCTCATCGACTGCGACCAAATGCACCGCCCTCTTGATGCGGGGATTCAAGGTGCCGTCCTCGAACACCACATCGCTGCTGATCTTGTCGCCTTGGCGATGAATGCCGTTCATGGCGGCTACGGTGTCGAACACGCCTAGGAACGACACCTTGCAGTCCTGATGGTCGCGCAGAAGGATGCTGGCGAACTTCCGGGCTAAAGCAGCGCCGCGGCTGTAGCCGAAGATAACCAGAGTGTCTCCCTCTTGGTAATCCGCGCCGTCGAAGTCCTCCTTGGCATCATCGAGTATGCGCTTGGCGTCCCCGAAGCTCGGCGCAACCATCATGTTCAGCAGGGATCTGCCAGAGTGATACAGCTTGCCCAACAGCGGAATCCGGCTTTTGCCCTCCCTAGCGCCAATGCCGTTGTAGTAAAAGGCCCTCTGTGGCTGCCCACCAGGCGTGGCCGTGGGCGAGCGGTCTTCCGCAACGCCGCCGCCCATCAATATGTGCAGCTTCAAGATGTTGGTGATGCTCTCATCCTCCTTGAAGCCGCCGGCATCGCCCGGATCATTGCTGGTGCCGTCAAAGCAGAAGGTCAAGGTCTTGGGTGCGTTCTCGTCGGCCATTGCAAACTCCTACCTACTCCAGTTGCTGTCCGTGCCGATTTTCCTTAAGCCGCCTAGCTAGCAGTATCCCTGTTCGCCCGTTCAGTTTTCGAGGCGTGGCGCTGCGCTAACCATCCGCCGCCTCCAGCAGCGACTTCGCTGAAATGGAGTATGCCGAAGTTCCCCGGTTGGTGGCTAGCAGTTGGTGGAACGGGTTGCGCACCCGCACTAGCTGCGGGGACGGGGTGGCGCAATCGAAAACCACATAGAGCCAGTAGCTCTCGCCAAGATTGCAGGCCTGCTTCCATTCGTTGGCCTCCATCTGCACCGCGCTTTGTCCGGCGCGGCCCTTGACCTCAATGCAGCGCCGGGCGCCGTCGGGTTGGGTGCTCAGCAGGTCGAAGCCGGGCCAGTTCGGCAGGCCGGCGGCGCGGGACAGCGCCGGATTGGAGACGTCCTGCACTTCCGCACCCCGCTGCCGCTCCCAGGCGCTGGCGATGCGCACAGCCATTTCCTCAATGCGCTCGTCGTAGCGCTGCACTTCGTCCGCAGCCGCCGCCGGCACCGCCAAGGCGTGGAGCAGGAACCGAACCTCGCCCAGCGCGATGCGCTCCGGCGCGGTTGCCAAGGCCGCGAACGCCTCTGACCGCTCGGTGGCAAGCGCCCGCTGCTCTTGCTTCACTGCTTCAAGATCGTCGGCGTCCGCATCGTCACTCTTGGCCAATGCCTGGGCCAGCTGGGTGCGGCGGGCGGCTAGCTCCGCGGCCCGCAGGTCGAAGCCGGCGGCCAAGCGGCGGCGGCGTTCCGGCAACTCGGTGCGCAGGGCGTTGCGGCGTTCCTCGGCGGACTGGGTCTCCGCCAGTCGGTTGAGGAAACAGGCGGCATCCGCCCTCATGCCGATGCCCCGGCTGGCCAGCGGCACCGCGCCCGGTGCGATATGAGCGGCGCTGTGCAGCAGGAGCAAGGGTTCGATGGCGCTCTCCACGGGTTCGCTGTCCGCTTCCTGGCGCAAAGCCAACAGCCGGTGCTCCAAGGCTTGCGAGGTGGGTTCGCCGGCGTCCAACTGCACCGCCGCGATTGCCAAGTGAAACAGATAGGGCGCATCCGCCTTGGGGTCGATGAAGATGGCGCCGCGCAAGGCGTCTTGGGAGAAACGGGAGAGGACCTGCCCGGCCAGCGCATCGAACACCGGTTCGCCGGGATGCAGCCAGATGCACTCCGTGTCCTGCTCCGTGCGGTGGACGCAAAGGCAGGCTTGGGCCGTTGCGGAATAGCGCTCCAACGCCGGCAGCAGGCCGTCGAGGGCGCCTGGGCGCTGCGGCACCAAGGAGAAATGACCGTCCAAGTCGCCGCGGATGTGCAAGCCCAACAGGGCGGCGCTTTTCTCCACGAACCGCCGCACATAGCCGGGCAGCAGTTGCAGGTAGCGCTCCCGCTGCAAGTCGCCTTGCAGGGCCTCCAAGCGGGCCGCCACCTCGCCCCCGCCGCCGTAAACCCTTTCCTCAGCCGCCCTGATGCCGGCCACCCGTTCGCCGGCCAGCGCCTCGCCGATGCGGGTCTTGGCGCTGCGCTCCCCTTTATCGGTCAACGCCTCGATCATGTAGTCCTTAAGGGAGGCGTTGTCGAACAGCCGACCGATCACGTCGAACACCTTGTCCGAATGCATTTCCCGGCGAATCGCCTCGAGCTTTTCCAGCAGCACCTGCAGCACCCGGCCCTCCCGGGTGCTGGCGGCCACCAGATTGACGATTCGTACATCCCGCTGCTGGCCGTAGCGGTGGATGCGGCCCATGCGCTGCTCCAAGCGGGCCGGATTCCAGGGGATGTCGTAGTTGGCCATCAGGGCGCAGAACTGGAGGTTGATGCCCTCCCCCGCCGCGTCCGTGGCCACTAGATAGCGGGCGCCGTCGGTTTGCCGAAAGCGCTGCACCTGCCGCTCCCGCTCCGGCCAAGCCATGCCGCCGTGGACTTGCGCCACCCGCCCGGCGTGGCCCAGCCCCTCCAAGCGGCGGACCAGATAGTCCAAGGTATCCCGATGCTCGGTGAAGATCAGCCACTTTTCCTGGGCGTAGCGCGGATCCTCCAGCACCTCGCGCAGCCTCTCGAACTTGGATTCGTTGCCGGAATCCAGAATGGCCCGCGCCCTGGCGCCTAGGTCTTCAAGAGTCTGCAACTCGCTTTGCAAGTCCTCGATGGTGGCCGCCACCACAGCGCCGAGCACCTCGGTTTCAAAGTCCTCGCTGGCTTCCCGGCCGCCTTCGCCGCTGGCGTCCTCGTCCGCGCCGTGCTCGTCAAAGTAGTCCGTTCGGTAGCGGCGGTCCAGGTCGCGCTGGCGGCGGCGCAGGTCGCTGGCGCTCAGGCTGCCGTCCTGCAGTTGGGAGATGGTTTGCCGCAGCTTCTCCATGCGCCGCTGCAGGGAGCGCAGCAGCGCCCAGGAGGAACTGGCAAGACGCCGCTGAAAGACGCCCGTGGCCAGCCGCGCCGCGCCCGGATTGCCCAGCGCCCGGTCATAGAGATCGCTCAGATAGGCGCTGGCGGCGTCGTACAGCGCTTGCTCTCCGTCGGGGCCGGCGCTCAGTTGGTAGCTGAAGGTGTCGCAGAAGCGCTGCCGGTAGAGCGGTTGGCCATCCAACCCAACCATCTCCTCCTTGGTGCGCCGGATGAAATGGCGGCCCCGGTCTTGCTGCGGGAAGCGGCGGCAGGCTTCCCCGGTGGCGAACACCAAGGGATCCAGCAAGCGCCACAGGTGGTGGTAGGGGGAATCCTTGCCCATGTGCGGGGTGGCCGTCAGCAGCAGCAGATGGCGGGCGCACCAGCGCAGCCCGGCGTAGTCGCCATCGGGCGCGGCGCAGCCGGCCAACGCCTCCGCCAATTGATAGCGCCGGGTCTTGCGGGTCCGATGGTTTTCCGTGGTCGCCGCCAGCTTGTGCGCCTCGTCGAAAACCACCAAGTCGTAGGCGGGGACGTCGGCGCTGCACAGCCGGTTGAAGACGCCTTCCCCCGCCAAGGTGTCCAAGGAGACGATCACTAGGTCGCTGCCCTCGCCGCAGAAGGGATTGCCTGCGCGGGCGTCCGCGCCGCTGAGGATGCGGAACGACAGCTGGAACAGGGTGCGCAGCTCCCGCTCCCAATTGCCCACCAAGCCGGCCGGCGGCACGATGAGCACTCGCCGGATGCGCCCCCGGCCCAGCATTTCCCGCACGGCCAGGCCAGTCATGATGGTCTTGCCGGCGCCGGCGTCGTCGGCCAGCAGGAAGCGCACCGGCTCCTGGGCCAGGATGTGCTCGTAAACCGCGATGCGCTGGTGGGGCAGCGGGTCGATGCGGGAAATTTCGCTGGCGAAGGCGGGGTTGAACTGATGCCCGAAGGCCAGCCGATGGGCTTCCGCCACCGCCGCAACCGCGTCTGGGTTGCCGGCGAAGTCCAGAGTGGGCGGAGCGGCTGACAGCAACGATGCCGGCGCTGCGCCGCCTTTGGCGGCCTGCACGGATGCCGCCTCTTCAAGCTCCTGCAGCCGCTTGACGGCCAAGCGTCTAGGCGTGGATTGGCGGGCCTCCCAACGCAGCACGGTCAATGGGGTGACGTGCAAATGCTCAGCGAACTGCTGCTGGGTCAGGCCCATCTGCATGCGCAGGCGACGAATGTGCGGGCCGTCCATCGGCGGCTTGAGGCGAACGGAATCTGGCTTCGGCATGATCGGAAATGCTAGGCCGACTTTGCTTGGCCGTCAATCCATCTATCAAATGATAGAAGGCCAACGTTGACTGGTGGGCAATCCAAACCCAGGATTCGCCAACACATCCGGTAAGCTGACTAGGCATGGTGCCGCCCAAAACCCAACCGAGCAGCATCGGTTGCTCCGCCGGGTTCGGTTGCCGACTGTCGAACCGCGCCTGCATATTGTAAGCTTCGGCCGCGAAATGATAGGCCCTTCCCATTTGCCGCTTATGCAAAGAGAAATAGCAAGTAAGCGTCTCCGCTAAATCAATGCGGAAGTTGGGATGCACTTCTTCCTCAATCTATTGAGTTGCTAAAGAAACAGCATCATCCAATTCATGCAAGCCTAAATGAGCCCGAATAAGCCCGTCTGCTATACGATAGCCTGGGTCTCCGTTCAAAACTTCCGCTTCGCTATTTGCTCCCAGATACATTCTTGCCAGCGCCTTCGCTTGCTCAAATGAGCTTGCCCTAGCTTTACTATAGCCGATCTATCATCTGGGTATGCCTCGACATAACGTGATAGTAAACGTTTAATGTCCGAAAAGCCGCGACGCTCGTGAAGGCCTAGGTCAGCCAAGGCAACTGTGGTTTGGGAGCCGTTTTTCGGAGGGCAGCTTTGATCCATGCGGTAAGTATGGTCGCTGATTGGGGGATGTCAAGGAGATACCCTAATTCCTGTTAGCAACAAATAGAAGTGTTCGGTTTTAGAGTAAATAGAGTAAATAAACTGTCCGGTTTGGCTGCGGTGGGCGCGGGCAAGGCTTTGACGCTTCCCGCAGCGCAAGTTTGCATCCCGACGGCCGGCCTGAAGCCGGTGCCGTTCGGGTCTTGGTCGGGCTTTGCGCCTCGGGCTGCGGTCGCTGCGCCGTCCGTCGTCACGACCAAGCCCCGCAACCCTCCTCGAACACCATGTCCCGCTTCTCCTGAGCCAAGCTCGCCTTGCCCATGCCAATGCGCTCCAGTCGCAAAACCGGGCGACAGTGAAACCGGACACTTTATTTGTCCTTAACACAGGGATAGACATCCGATGAGATCCCAAAGAAAATCACAGGCATGAGAAGGGCACGGATAATTGAACCGCTAAGGTGGCTGCTGCTCGCAAGCCGACTGTACCCCCCCGCCGCGCCCGATGCCGCCGCGCAGACCCCGAATCCGTCGATTTTCATCAACTCACCGAGCGTGACGGAGGGGGACAGCGGCACGACGAACCTGACGTTCACGGGGACGTTGAGCGCGGCGAGCGGCAAGTAGGTGACAGTGGCCTACGCCGACGCCGAGACCGGTACCGCCACGTCAGGGACGGACTACGGGGCGATCATCGGTACCACGCTGTCCTTCGGGGCGGGGGAGACCGCCCAGGCCTTCGCGGTCAAGCCCCGCAACCCTCCTCGAACACCATGTCCCGCTTCTCCTGAGCCAAGCTCGCCTTGCCCATGCCAATGCGCTCCAGTCGCAAAACCGGGCGACAGTGAAACCGGACACTTTATTTGTCCTTAACACAGGGATAGACATCCGATGAGATCCCAAAGAAAATCACAGGCATGAGAAGGGCACGGATAATTGAACCGCTAAGGTGGCTGCTGCTCGCAAGCCGACTGTACCCCCCCGCCGCGCCCGATGCCGCCGCGCAGACCCCGAATCCGTCGATTTTCATCAACTCACCGAGCGTGACGGAGGGGGACAGCGGCACGACGAACCTGACGTTCACGGGGACGTTGAGCGCGGCGAGCGGCAAGTAGGTGACAGTGGCCTACGCCGACGCCGAGACCGGTACCGCCACGTCAGGGACGGACTACGGGGCGATCATCGGTACCACGCTGTCCTTCGGGGCGGGGGAGACCGCCCAGGCCTTCGCGGTAGAGGTGACAGGCGATGTCCTGGATGAGGTGAACGAGACCATCGTGGTGACCCTGAGCAGCCCGACGAACGCGACGCTCGTGACGGCGAGCGGGACGGGGACGATCACCCCCCTCCCACCTAGGAGTATTCGATAGAGCCATGCGACCCGAAGCTGACAATAAAAGTTGGAGTGCAGGCGTTGTTTTCGCGGCGCTGCTGGCTGCGCCGCTGCTGTTCGCGGCGTCTCTGGCGAAAGCGCATGTCCTATTGCCCGATTACGACGCACACTATCATTTCGAGATCAAGTTGTCTTCGGACACGATTGCGGAGAATTCAGGGGACACCATTACCGTTACCGCCAACTGCACATCTGCAGAATGCCGCCAATTATTCGCCCATCCGGATCCGGCGACCAATCAGGGCGCGTATATAGATATCTTCATCGTCGGCGGAGAACTCCAAGCAGGCGGCGCCGTTCTGAGCGCCAATAAGCGATTGACTTTCACTACCGGAAATACTGTCGATCTGCCGCGCATGTCCAGTGGAACAGTGACGATCAGGGTCACGGACGACGGGCTGAGCAACGGCGACCGGAAAGTGACGATAACGGGTTCGGTTCCCTACCACCCGAGCAGAGGCAGCGATTACTGGTATAGCACCAGTGACGCAACCCCTGTCGTCACCTCCGCCACGCTGACGGTGCAGGACGACGAGCCTCCGGCGGCGACGCTGGCGCTGGGCGAGAACTCGATCAACGAGAGCGGGGCGGGCAATTCGACCACGGTCGAGGCGCGGCTGAGCCGAGCGGTGACGACGGCGACGACGATCACGCTGGCGGCGCCGGCGGGGACATCGCTGAGCGGGACGACGCTGACGATCGACGCGGGCGACACCTCGAGCGCGGACGCGGCCACGGCGGCGCACCGGCAGGTGACGCTCACGGCGGTGGACAACACGACGGACGCGCCGGACCGGATGGTGAGCGTGACGGGGACGTCGAGCCTCACGGGCGAGCCGCCGCCGCTGATCGCTTCGCTGACGATCGCCGACGACGACGATGCGCCGACGGTGACGCTAGCGGCGGCGGACTCATCGATCTCGGAAAACGGCGGGACGAGCGCGGTGTCGGCGACGCTGAGCCACCCCTCCAGCGAAGCGACCACAGTGACGGTGCAGGCGGCGTCGGGGCTGTACACGGTGGGTTCGGACGCGACCATCACGATCGCGGCGGGGGACACCACGAACAGTTCGGACACGGTCTCCATCACGGCGGTGAACAATACGAAGGACGAGCCGCACCGCTCGGTGACGGTGACGGGCACGGCGCAGAACAGCCAGGGAGCGGGCGCGGTGTCGGGGGCCGCGCTGACGATCACCGACGACGACGCTACGCCGACGGTGACGCTGGCGGTGGCGGATACCACGATCGAGGAGTCGAGCGGCACGGCGAGCGAGACGATGACCACGGTGTCGGCGACGCTGAGCAATCCCTCGAGCGAGGCGACGACGATCACGGTGACGCCCGTGTTGGGGGCGTACGCGGTGGGCGCGGACGCGACCATCACGATCGCGGCGGGAGAGACCGCGAACAGTTCGGACACGGCGTCCATCACGGCGGTGGACAACGACATCGACGTCGGCGCGAGCCGGATAGTGACGGTGACGGCCTCGGCGCGGAACAGCCAGGGAGTGGGAATGGTGACGGGAGCGCCGCTGACGATCACCGACGACGACGAGGCGGGCCTGACGGTATCGAAGAATTCGGTGGCGACAACGGAGGCGGCCGGCGACGGGCGCACGGACACGTTCACGGTGCATCTGGCGAGCGAGCCGACAGCGGCGGTGACCGTCACCATCGGCGTCACCGGCGGCGACACGGACGAGGCGACGGTGAGTCCGGCGACCCTGAAGTTCGCGGCGACGGCGAACAGCGGCAACAACGAGTTCAAGTGGGACGATCCGCAGACGGTGACGGTGACGGGCGTGGACGAAAACGTGCAGGACAGCGACCGCTCGTACACGATCACGGTGGCGGCGGCGAGCGGCGATGCGATCTATAACGACAACACGAAAGTTCCGGACAAGACGCTGTCGGGTTTGAATGTGGACGACGATGCGTCGAGGGTGACGTTGGTGCTGGGAAGTACCTCGCTCAACGAGAGCGGGGCGGGCAATTCAACCACGATCTCGGCGCGGCTGAGCCAGGCATCGACGGACTCGACGGCGATCACGCTGACGGCGCCGGCGGGGACATCGCTGGACGCGACGAGGCTGACGATCGACGCGGGCGAGACCTCGAGCGCGGACGCGGACACGACGGCGCACCGGCAGGTGACGCTCACGGCGGTGGACAACACGACGGACGCGCCGAACCGCATGGTGTCTGTGACGGGGTCGGCGAGCAACGCCGCGGTCGTGGCGGACCCGGCGCCCGTTTCGCTGACGATCGCCGACGACGACAATGCGCCGACGGTGACGCTGTCGCTGTCGAGCGCATCGCTCTCGGAGAACGGCGGGACGGCCACGGTGTCGGCGACGCTGAGCAATCCCTCGAGCGAAGCGACGACGGTGACGGTGCAGGCGGCGTCGGGGCTGTACACGGTAGGCGCCGATGCGACCATCACGATCGCGGCGGGAGAGACCGCGAACAGTTCGGACACGGCATCCATCGCGGCGGTGAACAACGCGAAGGACGAGCCGAACCGCTCGGGGACGGTGACGGCCTCGGCGCAGAACAGCCAGGGAGTGGGAATGGTGACGGGAGCGCCGCTGACGATCGCCGACGACGACGCTGCGCCGACGGTGACGCTGTCGCTGTCGAACCCATCGATCTCGGAAAACGGCGGGACGGCCACGGTGTCGGCGACGCTGAGCAATCCCTCGAGCGAGGCGACGACGGTGACCGTGGCGGCGGTGTCGGGGGCGTACGCGGTGGGCGCGGACGCGACCATCACGATCGCTGCGGGGGAGACCGAGAACAGTTCGGACACGGCGTCCATCACGGCGGTGGACGATGGCATCGACGTCGGCGCGAGCCGGATAGTGACGGTGACGGGCACGGCGCAGAACAGCCGCGGGGCGGGCGCGGTGACGGGAGCCGCGCTGACGATCACCGACGACGACGAGGCGGGCCTGACGGTATCGAAGAATTCGGTGGCGACCACGGAAGCGGCCGGCGGCGGGCGCACGGACACGTTTACGGTGCAGCTGGACACTGAACCGACGGCGACGGTGACGGTCACCATCGGCGTCACCGGCGGCGACACGGACGAAGCCATGGTAAATCCGCAAACTCTGAAGTTCGCGGCGATGGCGAACAGCGGCAACAATGAGTTCAAGTGGGACGATCCGCAGCAGGTGACGGTGACGGGCCAGGATGACAGCGTGTCGGACGGTGACCGCTCGTACACGATCACGGTGGCGGCGGCGAGCGGCGATGCGATCTACAACGACAACGCGAAAGTTCCGGACGAGACGGTATCGGGTTCGAATGCGGACGACGATGCGCCGAAAGTGACGCTGGCGCTGGGCAGTACCTCGATCAACGAGAGCGGGACGGGCAATTCGACCACGGTCTCGGCGCGACTGAGCCGGGCATCGACGGCCCCGACGGCGATCACGCTGACGGCGCCGGCGGGGACATCGCTGGACGCGACGAGGCTGACGATCGACGCGGGCGAGACTTCGAGCGCGGACGCGGACACGGCGGCGCACCGGCAGGTGACGCTTACGGCGGTGGACAACGACGTCGACGCGGCGGACCGCATGGTGTCAGTCACGGGGTCGGCGAGCAACGCCGTGGCCGTGGCGGACCCGGCGCCCGTTTCGCTGACGATCGCCGACGACGACACGGCGGGACTGACGGTGTCGAAGAGCTCGGTGTCAACCAGCGAGCCCAACGGGAGGGATTCGTTCACGGTGCAGCTGGACACTGAACCGACGGCGACGGTGACGGTCACCATCGGCGTCACCGGCGGCGACACGGACGAGGCGACGGTGAGTCCGACGACCCTGAAGTTCGCGGCGGAGGCGAACAGCGGCAACAACGAGTTCAAGTGGGACGATCCGCGGCAGGTGACGGTGACGGGCCAGGATGACACCGCGTCGGACGGCGACCGCTCGTACACGATCACGATGGCGGCGGCGAGCGCGGACGCGAACTACAACGCCCTGAGCAAGACGGTGTCGGGTTTGAATGCGGACGACGATGTGCCGAGGGTGACGCTGGTGCTGAGCAAGACCGAGATCGCCGAAAGCGGGGAGTTCAATTCGACCACGATCACGGCGTTTCTGGACCGGGTATCGACGGCTCCGACGACGATCAAGGTGACGGCGCCGCCGGGAACGACGCTGAGCGATACGAGGATGGGCGAGACGCTGCTGACGCTCGACACGCTGACGATCGACGCGGACGAGTTCTCGAGCTCTTCTGCGGACACGGCAGCGCACCGGCAGCTGACGCTCAGGGCGGTGGACAACGGCTTCGACGCGCCGGACCGCGTGGTGACGGTGACCGGCACGGCGACCAATAGCGCGGTCGTGTCGGGCCCGGCGGGGGTGTCGCTGACGATCACCGACGACGACGACACCCCGGGCCTGGAGGCGACGACGGTCCGGTTACCCCTGAGAACCTCCGAGGCGGCCGGGCCGCCGGTCAGCATACGGGTGCGCCTGCAGTCGGAGCCGACGGCGACGGTGACGCTGTCGATCCGCAGCAGCGACACGAGCGAGGCGACGGTGACCCCATCGACCCTGAAATTCGCGGCGGTGGCGGACATCCGCGATTTGGATGATCCGGTGTACGAGTGGAACGTCCGGCGAGAGGTGACGGTGAGGGGAGTGGATGATCTGGAGGATGACAACCATCAGCCTTTCGCGATCACGATGACGGCGGCGAGCGCGGACACGAGGTACCACGGTCAAAGTTTGAGAATGTCGGGCGTGAACTTGGATGACGATGATCCGGAGGTGAAGCTGTCGCTGTCGGACGATTCGATTTCGGAGAACGGCGGCACGACCGAAGTGTCGGCGGCGCTGACCGAAGTGTCGCACCAGACGGTGACGATCACGTTCAGCGATGCGACGGACGCGTACACGGTGCCGCCGGATGCGAACACGATCACGATCGAGGCGGGGGAGACGAAAAGCGCGGATCGGGTGACACTGACGGCGGTGGACAACACGACGGATTCGCCGGACCGTTCGGGGACGGTGCGCGGGATCAGCAGCCCACAGGCAGAGGTGGTGGGGGCGGAACTGACCTTGGAGGACGACGACGATGCGCCGACGGTGACGCTGGCGGTGGCGGACAACACGATTAAGGAGAACAGCGGCACGGCGAGCGAGACGATGACCACGGTGTCGGCGACGCTGAGCCATGCCTCGAGCGAAGACACGACGATCACGGTGACGGCGGTGCCGGGGGCGTACACGGTGGGTTCGGACGCGACCATCACGATCGCGGCGGGGGAGACTGAGAACAGTTCGGACACGGTGTCGATCACGGCGGTGAACAACACCTGGGACGAGCCGGACCGTTCGGTGACGGTGACGGGGTCGGCGGCCAACAGCCACGAAGCGGGCTCGGTGACGGGGGCCTCGCTGACCATCACTGACGACGACCCGACGCCCTCGATCACGTTGACGGTGGATGACAGCAGTGTGGGCGAGAGCGACGGGGCCACCCTGATCACGGTGACGGCTACGGTGGACGGCACGACCCGGTTCGCCGAAGCCACGACGGTGACGGTGAGCGTGGCGGGCAGCGGTACGGCGGGGGCGGTGGACTTCGCCGCTGTGGCGGACTTCGACATCGAGATCGCCGCCGAGGCGGCGAGCGACAACGACACCTTCACGCTGACGCCGACTAACGACGCGTTGGACGAGACCGACGAGACGATCACGGTGAGCGGGTCGTCGGGCAGCCTGACGGTGAACTCGGCCACGATCACGCTGGCGGACGACGACGCGACGCCGTCGCTGTCGATCGACTCGCCGATCGTGGCGGAGGGGAACGCCGGCGCCAAAGACATGACGTTCACGGTGACGCTGTCCGCGGCCAGCGGCCGGCAAGTGACGGTGGACTACGCGGTGGACAGCACAGACCCAGGGACGGCGACCAGCGGGACAGACTACGCGCCAGTCTCGTCCGGGACGCTGACGTTCGCGGCGGGGACCACGTCGCAGACCGTCACGGTGTCGGTGACCGGGGACGCGGTGGAGGAGCCGGACAAGACGGTGCGGCTGACGCTGAGCGGCCCGACGAACGCGACGCTCGGCACGGCGGCGACCGGGGTGGGGACGATCGTGGACGACGACGGGACGTCGCTGATCGTGCTGGACGCGGACCCGACGACGGCCAACGTGGCCGACCCGGGGCCGCTGGCGCTGAAGGAGCTGTCCACGGACTCGGCGAACTCGAAGAGCTACTCGGTGCGGCTGGCGACGCCGCCGACGCAAACCGCGACGGTGACGATCACCAGCGGCGACACCGGGGCGGTGACGGTCAACGACACCGACGGCGACAACACGAACGGCGTGCAGAACACGCTGACGTTCACGGCGCAGAACTGGAGCGCGGCGCGGACGGTGACGCTGACGGCCGCGGAGGACGACGACGGCGCGGACGAGAGCGTGGCGGTGACGCACGCGGCCAGCACGGCCTCGAACAGCGAGTACACGGGCGAGTCGGCGAGCCTGACGGCGACGGTGGACGACGACGAGACTCCGGCGGTGGTGATCGACGCGGACCCCTCCACGGCCAACGTGGACGAAGCCGGCCCGCTGACGCTCACCGAGGGCCACGCCTCGAACGCGGCCAAGACGTACTCGGTGCGGCTCGCGACGGAGCCGACCCAAACCGTGACGGTCACCCTGACCAGCGCCGACACGGGCGCCGTGTCCATCGACGACACCGACGGCGACAACTCGAACGGCGTGCAGAACACCCTGACCTTCACCTCCTCCACCTGGGAGACGGCGCAGACCGTCACCGCGCGGGCGGCGAACGACGACGACGCCACGGACGAGTCCGCGGCCCTGGGCGCGGCCGCGAGCACCGCCACGACGAGCGAGTACACCGGCGTCACGGCCAGCCTCGCCGCCGCGGTGGACGACGACGAGACCCGCGCCGTGACGCTGGGCGCCGCGACCCTGTCGGTGCCGGAGAACGGCAGCGCCATGTACACCGCGAAGCTGGCCGCGCAGCCGGTGGGCGGCAACGTGACGGTGACGATCACGGGCGCCGGCAGCGGCATCACGGCGAACCCGACGACGCTGACGTTCACGACGACGAACTGGAGCGCGGCGCGGACCGTGACGGTGAGCGCGGCGTCGGACGCGAACACGGCCAACGAGGTCGTGACGCTGACGCACACGCCGACCGGGGCGGACTACGGCGGCGGCGCGGGGGTGGCGGCGGAGATCGTGGCGACGGCGACGGACGACGACACGCCGAGCCTGCGGGTGAGTCCGACCATGCTGACGGTGGCCGAGGGAGGCAGCGCCGCCTACCAAGTGCGCCTGAACACGCAGCCGAGCGCCAACGTGACGGTGACGGTGGGCGGCGCGACGACCGAGGTGACGGTGGACACGGACGACGACGCGACCGGCAACCAGACGACGCTGGCGTTCACGACGACGGACTGGGGCACCGACCAGGAGGTGAAGGTGAGCGCCGCCGCGGACGACGACGCGACGAACGAGACGCTGACGCTGGGCCACACGGCGAACGGCGGCGACTACACCGGGCTGGACAGCTCGGCCAGGCCGAGCGTGGCGGTGACGGTGGAGGACGACGACACGCCAACCATCGTGATCGACGCCGATCCGTCCACGACCAACGTGGACGAAACCGGCCCGCTGGCGCTGAACGAGCTGTCCACGGACCCGGCGAACTCGAAGAGCTACACGGTGCGGCTGGCGACGGAGCCGACGACGGCGGTGACGGTGGGGATCACGAGCGGCGACCGGGCGGTGTCGGTGGACACGGACATGACGCCGCGGACGCGGACGCTGGCGTTCACGACGACGAACTGGTCGTCGCCGCAGACGGTGACGGCGACCGCGGCCCAGGACGACGACGCCTCGAACGAGACCGTGACGATTGCGCATTCGGCGACCGGCGGCGACTACCAAGAGGTGAAGGCGTC
This sequence comes from uncultured Pseudomonadales bacterium, assembly GCA_958296025.1. Classification (GTDB taxonomy): domain Bacteria; phylum Pseudomonadota; class Gammaproteobacteria; order Pseudomonadales; family Azotimanducaceae; genus Azophilus. The sequence continues at coordinate 1,470,242 of OY282430.1, read as the reverse complement.
GCTGACGGTGACGACGGTTGACGACGACGAGCCGAAGCTGGTGGTGGACGCCTCGGCGCTGACGGCTGCGGGGCTGGCGGAGGGCGCTTCGGGGACGTACACGGTGCGCCTGGCGACGGAGCCGACGGGGCCGGTTCGGGTGTCGGTGTCGGTCTCGGGGGGCGTGTCGGTGGACGCGGACGGGGACCAGGCCGGGGACCAGGGCTCCCTGCGCTTCGACGGGGCGGACTGGAACGTCCCGAAGGCGGTGAGGGTTCGGGCGCTGCGGGACGCGGACGCGGCGGCCGGGACGGCGGCGCTGGGGCATTCGGCGTCCAGGTCGGACTACGGGGGCGTGTCCGCGCCGGCGTTCTCGTTCGAGGTGCGTGACGGTGACGCGCCGGGGCTGGCGGTCAGCGCCTCGACGCTCTCGGTGCCGGAGAGCGGCAGCGCCGCGTACACGGTCAAGCTGGACACGCAGCCGGTGGGCGGCGACGTGACCGTCACGATAACGGGCGCCGGCGGCGGCTTGACGGCCAGTCCGACGACGCTGACGTTCACGGCGACGACCTGGAGCGCGGCGCGGACGGTGACGGTGAGCGCGTCGGACGACCTGAACACGACCAACGAGAGCGTGACGCTGACGCACACGCCAACCGGGGCGGACTACGACGGCGTGGCGGCGGCGGCGGAGCTCGTGGCGACGGTGACGGACGACGACACGCAGAGCCTGCGGGTGAGTCCGACCATGCTGACGGTGGAGGAGGGGAGCGGCGCCGCCTACCGGGTGCGGCTGAACACGCAGCCGAGCGCCGACGTGACGGTGACGGTGGGCGGCGCGACGACCGAGGTGACCGTGGACACGGACGGCGACGCGATCGGCAACCAGACGACGCTGGCGTTCACGACGACGGACTGGGGCACGGACCGGGAGGTGAGGGTGAGCGCGGCGGACGACGACGACGCCACCAACGAGACGCTGACGCTGAGCCACGCGGCGAACGGCGGCGACTACACGGGGCTGGCCGTTGGGGCGCCGCGGCCGAGCGTGGCGGTGACGGTGGAGGACGACGACGCGCCGGGCTTCGCGTTCGCTCCGGCGGGGGGCCTGTCGCTGTCAGAGCCGGCGCCGGGGATCGATCCGGCGACGTCCTCGGGGACTTACGCGGTGCGCCTGGCGACGCAGCCGACGGGTTCGGTGACGGTGGAGGTGTCGAGCGACGACGCCGGGGTGGAGGTGGACACGGACGGCACGCCGCGGACGCTGACGCTGACGTTCGACGGGTCGAACTGGGACACGCCGCAGTCGGTGGCGGTGCGGGCGGTTGCGGACGCGGACGCGGTGAGCGAGACGGCGTCGCTGCGCCACGCGACGTCCGGCGGGGGCTACGGCGGGGTGTCGGCGTCCCTTCCGGTTCGGGTTTTGGACGACACGCCGGCGGATCCGCCTCCGCCTCCGCCTCCGTCGCCGCCGTCGCCGCCGCCGCCGGCCAACCAGCCGCCGCGGGCGGTGGGTTCGCTCCCGGACCTGGAGCTGGACGTGGGGGAGTCGGCGTCGCTGGATCTGGGCGACTTGTTTGCGGACGACGGGCCGCTGACCCACCAGGCGGAGTCGTCGGACCCGTCGGTGGCCTCGGCGAGGGTTTCGGACGACGCCGCGTTGCGGGTGGAGGGCCTGTCGGCGGGGCTGGCGACGGTTACGGTGACGGCGACGGACCGCGGCGGCCTGAGCGCCCGTCGGAGCTTCCGGGCGTCGGTGGGGCGGGTGCTGTCGTTCGCGGCGCCCTCGGCCTCGGCGCCGGAGGGCGGGGTGCTGCGCCTAGCGCTGGCGCTGAGCCGCCCGGCGAGCGCGGCGCTGTCCGTCGCCTGGACCGCCCGGCCCGACGGGGACCCGGCCACCGCCGACGCGGACGCTGCCGACCTGGGGTCCCTGCGCGGGACCGCCGCGTTCGCGCCCGGGGGGACGGAGGCGCTCGTCGAAATCCCGGTGCGCGACGACGGCGACATCGAGCCGGCCCGGGAGTTCCTGACGGCGGCGCTGGCGGCCCCGCCGACGGGGGCGGGCTGGGCGCTGGGCCGCCTGTCCGAAGCGACGCTTGCGGTCCAGGAGGGCGTTTGCGACCGCTCGCCGGCGGTTCGCGACGCCCTGCGCGGGTCGCGGGCCTGCTGGGCGCCGACGCCTGCGGAGTTGGCGGGGCGGGGCTACCTGAGCCTGCACCGCAAGGGGATCGCGGCGCTGCGCCCGAAGGACCTTCTGGGGCTTTCCGGGCTGCGCGTCCTGCACCTGCACGGCAACCGGCTGGCCGCCCTGCCGGAGGGCCTGTTCGCCGGCCTAGGCGCGCTGGAGCGCCTGCGCCTGGACGGCAACCGGCTGGCGGAACTGCCGGCCGGCCTGCTGGCGGGGGCGCCGCGGCTTTCCCTGCTGGACCTGGGCGGCAACCGCATCGAATCGCTGCCGGCGGGCCTGTTCGCCGGCGTGGCGGGCCTTGCGGAGCTGAACCTTTCGGGTAACCCCGGCGCCCCGTTCCCGCTGGTCGTGCGCCTGGCGCGAACGGACGCCGAGTCCTGGGCGCCCGGCCCGGCGCGGGTGGAGGCGCGGGTCGCCGAGGGCGCCCCCTTCCCGCTGTCCGCGGCGCTGCTGGCGCAGGGCGCCGAACTGTCCGCAACGCAGGCGTCCGTGCCGGCCGGCGCGACCGCCGGCCCGCCGCTCCAGGCCGCGCAAGCCGGCCCGGGGGCCGCCCGCCTGTCCCTGGCCGCCGACCCCGCCGTTCCCGATGACGTCTGCGGCGACGTGCAGGACGGCCAATACCCCTGCTTCCGCGGCCTAGCCCCGCAGGCCGGCCCGCCCTTGGTCCTGTTCAAGCCGCCGCCGAGGCCGACCGGACAGCCCCCGGCCCCGGCGCTCTCCGCCAACGGGGACCGGGCGTCGCTCGCCCTGGACGGCCTGTTCGACCCCGCCGAGGCCGGCGGCCGGCTGGCCTACGCGGCCCGCTCCCACCGCCCGGACCTGCTCGCCGTGCGCATCGCCGACGGCCGGCTGGTGCTCGACGCCAACGAGGACGGCCTGGAGGGAACGGCCATCGTCACCGTCACCGCGACCGACCCCGACGGCCTCTCCGCCTCCCTAACCCTCACCGTCACCGTCGAGTTCGCCCCAACCGCCACCCCCAACTGGCGCCTGCAGTGGATGCGAACCCTGGGCGAGGCGAGCCAGTAGCCCAAGCGGACTGGGACCTCAATGAGTCCCTCTCCAGTCAATTCCAATACCGAAATGAGCCTGAACGAAGGGCGATGTTCCGTGCCTGGGGCCGAGTCGGGAATTGGTTGAGATGGTGGGCGATGATGCCGTTGGCGCTTTCGAAGAGCAAGTCTTCGGAGGGCCGTGCGACAGCCGACAAAGGGCTTGGAGGCGGGCTGGCGGTTCGCCGGGTTGATGCGGCGACCTTGCGGTTGACGTACTCGGAGCCGTTGTCGGCGTGGAACCCCTTGATCACAAAGGGAAAAAGGTCCAGGAGGCCCTCCAGCACCGGGATCAGGAAGCGCTCCGAGATGACCTCGACCGCGCCCACGAACTCGTACTGCGTGACCTCGTCGACCAAGTTGATCTCGTGGACGCCCTTGCGCCCGTCGAGGTCGCCCTGGTGAACGGAATCCACCCGCACGAAGTCGTTCCGCGAGCTCCGGTCCGACCCGACGAAGTCCAAACCTTCGACGAAGACGCGAACCTGCTCCAAGCTCTCCAGCCGCTCGGTGGCCATTGTCACGATCATCCTCCGATGATCCCGGATCGGCCCCCTTCAGGCTCATTTCTCGTTGGAATCGCCTTCCCGCTTCAGGCTCACTTCTCATTGGACAAGACGCCCAATTGACCTCACAGTGAAATATTAGTTATATTGCACCCGTAGCTGATTCGAGAACTGTAGGAGGCCGGCTTTTATGGCGACATTCTTATCAAAACGACCGCGGCGCCAAGCGAACAACCGCGTTTCCGCTTCCACAGCGCACTGCCCGCCCACTTCCCCTGCGAGTCCGTGCAGAGGCATCGGGGCTTGCTTGGCCTTGCTGGCGGGTATGGCGACGCTCGGTGCGTCCGTGGCTTGGGCCGACGCATCCATGACGCCCCTGAAGGCGGGCCAGCGCGTTGCGGATTACGATGCGAGGAAGCACACCGATCCCTACATCGTGCAGCGGCTGACTGAGCATGTCTATTGGGTTGCCGTGGATAGTTTCAACTCGACCGTGGTGGTCGGCGAGGAAGGCGTCCTAGTCATTGATCCGCTTTCAGAAGGCCGGGCGGAGAGGCTGCTGGCGGCGGTGGCGAGCATTTCCGACCTGCCGGTCACCGCCCTGGTCTATTCGCACAGCCACATGGACCACATCAGCGACGCCCCGGATTTCGTGGCCAAGGTGACGGAAAGCGGAAGGCCGCTGCGGATTCTGGCCACCGACAAGACCGTGCAGCAAATCGCTTACTACAGCAAGGACGTGCCGGCGCCAACGGAGGTGATCGCCACGCCGGTGGGCGCCTTTGAATTCGAAGGCATGGCGTGGCGGGTGCATACTCCGCCGGACTACGGGCACAGCATCGACAGCTCCACATTCCACTTCGCCGCCGAGCAATTCGCGCACTGCACGGATATGGTCGAACCGGGCAACCTCCCGTTCCTGAACTTCAACAGCGCGATGAGCGTCAAGTCCTTTGCCGGCGCCGTGCAAAGCCTGCTGGAATTGGACTGGCGGCATCTAAACGGCGGGCACGGCGACGTCGGCAACCGCGCCGATGCGGAGTTCTACCTGGAGTACACCGAAGACATCACCGCGGCCGCTCTGCAGGCCATGCAGGCCGTGGATTTCACCAAGTTCATCAACCCCGAGGACCATCCCATCGGCGCACTGGTCAACTGGTCCCAAGCGGTGTCCGATCAGGTATTGGCCACCATGCAGGCCAAATACGGCGCTCGAAAAGACCTAAAGCACCTCATGTTGGGCCATGTGCAGGCCCTGATTCGGGACGGCGTATTGCATGGCGAAGGTGCGTACTAGTTTTCTTGAACGCAGCGGAAGGCTGCCGAATGAGTCAAGTTCCGCACCCGTCCACCGTCCTCTGAGCTGAACGATCCCGAACCGTCCTGCTGGGGATTCATGCGCCCATCGGGCTAGTTGGGCCGCTTTCGGCGAACTTCAGGGAGGCATAAGTTAACATGCCGCCCTTTCAGGCAAAGGGCTCGGAACAGGATGCAGGACGCCTTCGGCAACCGGCGCTGGATCATGGCGCTGGCGGTGATGGGCGCGGCGTTGTTGGGCTTCAGCTTGGGCGTGTCGCTCACGGAGCGGCCCGAGGTGGTCAACGCCAGCTTCCTGACCAAGGTTTACTACAGCTTGGGGCTGTTCGTGGTCGGCGGCTTGGACATCGGCACCCCAACGGGCGGGCCTCTGATTGGCCGCATCCTGCTGTGGAGCGCCTATTTCGGTGCTCCGATCCTCACGGCGTCGGCGGTGATCGACACCTTGGCCCGGGTGCTTTCCCCCGGCCACTGGCAGTTGCGGCGCATCAGCAACCACATCGTGGTGATGGGCGGGGGCGGCCTGACGGATAGCTACCTGCGGGTGCTGCGCAAGCAATTCCCGCGCAAGCGGGTGGTGGTGGTGCAGGAGCGCACTGAGTTCGTGCGCCGCCAGGAACTGGAGCAAACCTACGACGTCACCGTGGTCATAGGCGACCTCACCCATGACTTCATGTTCAAGGCGCTGCGCCTCGCCTACGCCAGCAAAGTGGTCCTGCTGGGCGAGAGGGACTTTCACGCCTATGAAGCCGCCAGCAAGATACTGGCGCAATTCCCTCAACTGGCCAACAACGTGGTGCTGCGCTGCCACAACCTGCGCTTCATGCGCACCATGAACGAGACCGACCTGGCCCGCCGGCTGGTCGTCTTCAACGCCTACCACTTGGCGGCGGAGGGGCTGGTGCGGGAACGGCTCATCACCCACTTCCGCAAAACCAAGGCGCCGGATGCAGTGGTCATCGCCGGCTTCGGCCGTTTCGGGCAGTCGGTGCTGGAGGAGCTGCAAAGCCACGCCCAAGATCTGCTTTCCGTCGTGGCGCTGATCGATCAGGATGCGTACCGGCGGGTGCAGGTGGCGGAGGAGCAGCAGAAGATCGGCGGCACCTACCGCAAGGAGATTCTGCAGGGGGAAATCTCCCACCCAGAGCTATGGTGGCGGCTTGGGGATGTGGTTGACCTTAACTCCGCCCAGCCGACGGTGATCTTCGGCACCGGGGACATCGAGGAAAACCTGCGCGCCGCCATCTGGCTCAAGCAGCGGCATCCCAATGCGCTGGTGTTCGCCCGCACCGACGACGCCTCCAGCCTCGCCTTGGAGATCGGCGCCGAGCGGGGCATCAACTACTTCAGCTTAAAGCAACTCATCGAGGACAACATCCCCGCGGAGTGGCTGAGCTGAGGGGCCGCTGGGCGCTAGGGACAAGCCACTCATGTGCAGGAATGATCGAAAGTCCATAATCACCCATGCGATAAGCAGCTTGGCGATTCGCCGGAACGGCCCAGCCAAAACTGCGGGATGGCAGCCGAAATGCTGCAAAATAGGGTTATGGCCCAGATAGTCGTTCGCGTTCTCATCACCGCCTTGGGCCTCTACATGGCGGCGGCGCTCGTACCCGGCATTGAGGCGGACAGCCCCGGCGCCTTCATCTGGGCGGCGATTGCGCTGGGCATTGTCAACACGCTGGTGCGCCCGCTGCTCGTGCTGCTGACACTACCGGTCAGCGTGGTGACCTTGGGCGGCTTTCTGCTCGTCATCAACGCCGCCATGCTGAAACTGGCGGACTGGTTCGTGGATGGGCTGCATGTGCAAGGCTTTTTCAGCGCCCTGTTCGGCGCCATTATCGTCAGCGTCGTCAGCTGGGCCGTAAACTCCTTCGTTCGCAACGAGGAGAGCAACTAGCAGGGACAAGGGTGCGCGAAGCCAGCTCTTTTACAGCGGATTGTCCGCCATGAACTTGAGCGCGGCTTCGGCCAACGGCCCCGGCGCCTGCTCCTGCAGGAAGTGGCCAGCGCCCTTGATGGTGACGTGCTGCTGGCCCTGCGCCCCCGGCACTCGCTGCTGAAACCGCTTATGCGCACCAGCGGTGACCGGGTCGCTGTCGCTGAACGCGGTTAGGAAGGGTTTTCCCCAAGCCTCAAATCGCTTCCAAGCGGCGCGATTGGCGGGAATGGCTGGGTTGTCCGGGCGAATGGGCACGAGGCTTGGGAATTGACGGGCACCGGCCTTGTAGCTTTCGTCCGGGAAAGGGGCGTCATAGGCGGCAACCTCGCCCTCGCTGAGCATGCCGTTGCAGGAAAAGTTGACCACGCCGCTGACGCTGAAGCCCGGACTTTCGGCGCAGAACTTCACCCAATGCAGGAAGCCCATGCCGGACCTGTCGCCAACCATCGCCATGCCCATCTCCGGCACGCCGCCATGCACCGGCAGGGATTCGTAATGCGCCGTCATCGCATCGTTGACGGCTTGGGCGGCGTCCCCCTCCAAACCTTGGGCGTCGGGCAGGCCGGTGTTGGCGGCGACGATGCGAGCGAAGCGCTGCGGCAACTCCGCCGCCGCCCGCAGGCCGATGAGGCCGCCCCAGTCCTGGCACACCAGAGTGATGTCCTTGAGGTCCAGCTTCTCAATCAGGGCCTTCAGCCAGCCCACATGGTTGGCGTAGGTGTAGCTGGAGCGCTCGGCGGGCTTGTCCGACCTGCCGAAGCCGATGAAGTCCGGCGCCACCACCCGATGGCCGGCCGCCGCGAACAGCGGAATCATCTTGCGGTACAGGTAGGACCAAGTGGGCTGGCCATGCAGGCACAGGATGAGCTCCCCGTTGCGCGGGCCTTCGTCCAAGTAGTGCATGCGCAAAACATCGCCGTCCCCGGCCGGCACGTCAACGTAGTGCGGGGCGAAGGGATGGCCTTCAAGCTGCGCAAAGCGGTCATCAGGGGTGCGTAGGGTTTGCATGAGGCGCTCACCGCAATGGTGATGAGGATTCGGCATCTTCACGCCTTGGCCCGCCACGGTCAAGGCCGCTGCGGTGGACCTCTAGGCCAGCAGCGCCCACTCGGTTGTCAATTGGCCGCCTCGCCTCCGCCTACTACGACGCCTTGGTCCACCAACAGCCGCACATCGGCGGCGGAGTAGCCCAGCCCTTGCAGCACCTCCTCGGAATGCTCGCCCAAAAGGGGCGCCGCGGCCCTGATGCCGCTTGGAGTGTCTTCAAAGCTGGCGGGCGGGCGGGCCAAGCGGATCTGGCCGTGGCCGGCAAACTCGTAGATGCCGATGGTGTCGTTGACGGCGACCTGTTCATGATCCAGCAGATCCATACGGGTCAGCAGAGGGGCTGAGGGCACGCCTTCGGCGTCCAAGCGGGCCAGAATCTCATCCCGCTCCCAGTGCCGAAGCTCCGCCGCGGTCAGCTTCTTGCGCTCCTCAACGTTGCGGAAGCGGTTCGCTGTGGTGGCGAAGCGCGGGTCCTCGATCCACTCCGGCTTGCGCAAGGCTCGGCACAGGCCGCGCCACTCCTGGTCGGAGACAGCCCCGGCGGTGATGTAGCCGTTGCGGGTCTCGTAGATCAGGTCCATGCTGCCGGATTGCCTGGCCACGTCCGCTTCATCGCCAACGAACACCAACCCGGACATGCCTTCCGGCCAGAAGAAGGCGACCATGGCATCGAGCATGGACAGGCGGATGTGCTGTCCCGCGCCGCTTCTTTCCCGGGCGAACAGGGCGGCGGACACGGCTTGGGCGGCGGTTAGGGCGGTGACCTTGTCGGCGATGATGATGCGGAACATCTTCGGGCGGTTGGTTCCCCGGTCCGCCTGAATGTCCGTGGCCCCGGACAGAGCCTGAATGACCGGATCATAGACCCGCTGGTGAGCGTAGGGGCCGCGCTCGCCGAAGCCGCTGATGGAAACGTAGATCAGCTTCGGCGACAACGCCCGCAGCGCCTCCGCGCCCAAGCCAAGACGCTGCATGGCGCCGGGGCGGAAGTTCTGCATGAGCACATCGGCGGATTCGATGAGTTTGCGCACCGGCGCTGCGGCCTCCGGCCTTTTCAAGTCGATGCACAGGGAGCGCTTGCCCCGGTTGCAGGCGAAGAAGCCCGCGGTCAGGCCGTTGCGCCGCTGGCCGATGCGCCGCGACTCATCTCCGGCCGGGGGTTCCACCTTGATGACCTCGGCGCCTTGGTCCGCCAGCATCGCCGCCGCCATCGGCCCCGACACCATGGCGGTGAAGTCCACCACCCGAACCCCCGCCAAAGGCCCCATCAAAGACTCCTAATCACCGAACTCATAAAACGCACCCCAATTCCCGCCACTGTTTGAGGAAGCGGAACGGCTCGCCAACGGCTCGCCAACGGCCCGCCGCTTCGCCAAGCGGCGACAAGGCTGCGCATTTTAGTCCATCGTACCGAATTCCAGCCTACATCGGGCACAACGGCTGGATGGAACTGGACGCGGAGGACTACGCCGACCGGGCGGAACTGGAGGCCCTAGCCTCGGACAGCTACTACCACTCTGCGCTGAAGCGCATGCTCAAGGCGCTGCCGGCACCCCTTTAGAGGGCGTTTGGTGGCTGCACCCGCCTTCGGTATCATAGGCGGCGCAACGCCACCCCTGCTCAACTGCGAGGCCATTTCATGCCCACCATCACCTACATGGAATTCGGCGGCGAAAAACACGTCATTGAGGCCGCGAACGGCATCTCCGTCATGCGCGGCGCCATCGACAACGGCGTGCCCGGCATCGACGCCGACTGCGGCGGCGAGTGCTCCTGCGCCACCTGCCACGTCATCGTCGCCGACGAATGGATGGGCGCGGTGGGGCCACCCGGCGAGGCGGAGGAGTCCATGCTGGACCTAAACCCAGAGCGGGAAGCCAACTCCCGCCTGTCCTGCCAAATAGAGGTCACCGACGCCTTGGACGGCCTAGTGGTGAATCTGCCGGAATTCCAGATGTAGCCTTCGGAAAACGGCCCCGCTTGGCCTCCCGGGGATATGCCTCCCGCCCGTTCAACTGAAAGCCTGTTAATGCTCCTGAATTCGGAGCTACCCTCTCTCTATTTCCTCTCCGAAGCCGTGCGGTAGTCGCCGTAGGCGGCGTCGCGCTGGCTTAGGGCTTGGGTGAGACCCTTGCGCATCTCCGCCAAGTGGGCTTGGGTGGATTGGGTGAAGGTGGCGAGTTGCTGCATCTCGGTGCCGGCGCGGATGCCGGCGCGGATGCCCATGGCGTCCATCTGCCGATGCACCGCCCGTTTGTTGATCTGCTGCAGGTCGGAAGGCGTCATGGCCACCCGTTCGGCGATGTCCAGCACCCGCGCCTCCAGTTCGCCGATGGCGAAGGCGCGGTTGGCGAAGCCGCATTCCACCGCCTCCGCGCCGGACATGTGGTCCCCGGTGAGCATCAGTTCCATGGCCCGGCGCAGGCCGACGATCCACGGGTAGAACTGATTGTCCGGCGGGCTGATGGCGCGCACCACAGGGTAGCCGATCTTGGCGTCCTCCGCCACATAGACCAGGTCGCAGGCGGTGGCCAGTTCCGTGCCCCCGGCTAGGCAGTAGCCATGCACCTGGGCGATGACCGGCTTGGCCAAGTCCCAAATCTTGAAGAAGCCCTCCACCACATGGCGCGGCCAATTGCCGAGACCGCCGGCGGTGTGGAAGGGCTGATCCTTGGCCACGTTGGACTTGAGGTCGTAGCCGGAGGAGAAGCAACTGCCGGCGCCGCGAATGATCGTCACCCGAACGGAATCTTCCCGGTCCGCCGACTCCAAGGCGTTGAACAACTCGCCGCGCAGCGCGTTGGAGAGGGGGTTGCGCTTGTCCGGGCGGTTCAGGGTGATGCGCCGCAGACGCGGGCGCGGCTCGTCCACGATGATTTTTTGATAGTCCATGGGTGGTGCTCCTAGTGGTTTCCTACGCCGCCCCATCCCAATGGCTGTTCATGCCAATACCGGGGCTCGGCTGAATTCCGGCGAACCGCCAATGCGTTGGGCGGCAGGCGCTGCGCGAAACGAATGCGCTGCATCAATACCCTTGGCCCACGGGCCAAAGGCGAAAACCCAAGGCCCGGCCAACGGCGGGTTTGATGGGAGATGACGCACTACGGCTTAGGCAAACTGAAAGCGCTCGGCGGTGAAAGCGTCGAAGGTGCGCTGCACCATTGCGGCGGACGGGCCGATGGGCGCGACGATGTGGGTATGCACGCCGCCGGCGGCGGCCTCCTGAATGCGGGCGCGGATTTCGTCCTCGGTGCCGATGACGGCGATTTCGTCGATCAGTTCATCGCTCAAGGCGCCGGTGGTCTTGGCCCGGTCCTTGGCCGCCCAACCCTCCGCGATGGTCGCCGCCACGTCCCCGTGCCCGGCCCAGGCGAGGAAGCGGTTGTAAACCGGCGTGGCGTAGTAGGGAGCGAAGGCGGCCCGAAACAGGTTGCGAGCGGCCGGCTTGTCGTCCGTGGCCAACACCATGGCGCGGTTGACGATCTCGACTTCGCGCCAGTCCTTGCCGGCCCGCTCGGCACCGACGCGCACATGCTCCATCATCTTCGGCAGGGCGCTGCGCGGCCAGAGATTGAAGATCACGCCGTCCCCCACCTCCGCCGCCATCTCGATCATCTTCGGGCGTAGGGCGGCGATGTAAATGGGCGGCGGATCCACCAAGGGGGCCTGGCGGTAGCCGCGGCTGCGCAGGGTGGCCCCGGAGAAGTCCGACTTCTCCCCAGCGAGCATGGTGCGCACCAAGAGGGCGGTCTCCTTGACGCGGGTGAGAGGCTTGTCCAAAGGGATGCCGTTCCAAGCCCCCATGATGGTCTGGCTGGAGGATCCGAGACCCATGACGAAGCGCCCCGGCAGCAACTGCCCCAAAACGTTGACGCTGGCGGCGATGACGGCCGGCGTACGGGTGTACACCGGAGTGACGGCCACGCCGATGCGGATGGATTGCGTGTGCTGCGCCACCGCCGCCACCTGAGTGAGGGTGTCGGGGGCGCCGGAGTCGCTGAACCAAGCGTCGGGATAGCCGTGCTCTTGCGCCCAACGCAGCCGCTCAATGGTGTGGTGGATGCCCGGCCCGGCCGGCAAGGTCACCGCCATGCGCTTTCTTGGCGCCATTCGCTTCCTCCTATCCGTCCCTAAGGCAACCTCTGCACACAGCAATAATCAGCCAACATTCCCAACCTCTTGGCGTTCCCCGTGCGGCGCTTCACTGAGGCGGACGGACAACAGCAGCGCCCTAGGTCGCCAAGCGGCGCAAGATAGCAACCATCGGCGGTGGTGACAACCCGGGCGGCGTTGCCCAGCGCCAGTGCGCGTGCATGGGGCGGCTTTGGTCGTGGTTCAATGCAATCAGTGCCCCCGTCAACCACGGATTGAGGGCTGTTGACGCAAGGCCGACGGCTGCCGTGCTATCGTGCCGCTCCTGAGGCAAATCCTGCTGCGACTGCACGGCCCGCGCTTCACGTTGGGCTGGCCCCTTGTTCGCCTAGGTCCGGCCTCACCTCGGAACGGAAGCGGAAGCATGGCTAAGAAACATCGTCAAGGCAAAACCCGAAGCGGCAGGCGCGGCGCACGGGAGCGTCAGCTTGTCACCATTCGTTACGGCATCCTCGCCGCCGCCGCCGCCATCGTCGGCGCTTTGCTGATCTGGGGGGTGCTCTACAGCTCGGGTGCCGGCGACGGCGGCGGCATCGCCGAGGACGACGACTACCGGGTGGTGGAAGATCCGCCCCGCCGCCGCCCCGATGATCCCATCGTCGTCACGGAGTTCTTCTCCTACGGCTGCATCCACTGCCGCGCCTTCGACCCCCTCATCGAGGACTGGCGCGGCAGCCTCCCCGAAGACGCTGTCTTTGAACGGGCGCCGGTGGCCTTTTCTGTGGAGTGGGCGGTGCTCGGCCAAGCCTATCTGGCCTTGGTGGAAACCGGCGCGTTGGCGGCCAACCACGAGCGCATCTTCCGCGCCATCCACGACAACGGCCGCACCTTCCTAACCGCCAACCAAATCGCGGACTTCGTGGACGGTAACGGCGTCACCCGGCAAGCCTTTCTGGACGCCTTCAACTCCTCCGCCGTGCGCCGCACCCTAGCCCGCAACGAAGCCCGCCAACGGCAACTGGGCGTTACCTCGGTGCCGAGCCTGGCGGTTGCCGACGCCTATGTGGTCAACATGAACGTGGGTCGCCGTCGCGCCCTGGAGGTGGCCAGCCAATTGATCGGCTTGGTGCGCAGTGGCGGTGAACAGACCGGCGGAGTCCCCGTTTCGCAGCCCTAATGGGCGCAAGACGCCTCTAGGGCCTCCCCTCAAGCAACCGCGCCTGTGGTTGGTTCCACCAGTAAGGATCTTGGATCCTGCCGTCGCCAGTGGCGATTTCATCCAAGGTGGCCGCCGCGTAGAGGCGGCCGTTGAGCATGATCTTGTCGATGTCGTCGGAGTTGCGGATGTCCTGCAAGGGGTTGCTGTTGAGGATCACCAAGTCCGCCAGTTTGCCCACCTCCAGGGCGCCGATGTCCGCATCCATGCCCAAGTGACGGGCCGGGGCGCGGGTACCGGCGACGAGGGCCTGCATCGGCGTCATGCCGCCTCTGGCCAGGCTCCACAACTCCCAGTGAACGCCCAAGCCCTCCCGTTGGCCATGGCCGCCGATGTTGACGGGCAGGCCCCGTTCGGCCAAGCGCTTGGCGGCGGCGGCGCTGTCCACCGTGGCTTGATACTCGGAGTCCGGCGCCATCAGGCGACGAATGGAACGGGGTTGCAGCACCCGGGGCGGCACGAAGCGGGACAGCAGCGGATGCCGCCACACGTCCGTGTGCTGATACCAGTAGTTCTCCCCAAACAGGCCGCCGTAGGTGACGTTCAGGGTCAGGGTGTAGCCGACCGGCGTACCGGACCAGAGCTGCATCACGTCTTCATAAAGGGGCGCCACCGGGACGTTGTGCTCAATGCCGGTCACGCCGTCGGTGATGAGGCTCATGTCCAAGTGGTAAAGGGAAGCGCCCTCCGCCACCACCATCAGCCCCGCCTCCCGTGCGGCCACGTTGACCTGCTGACGCTGTTCCCGCCGCGGTTGATTGTAGTTCTTGACGCTGACCGCCCCTTGCGCCTTCAGCCGCCGCACATGGCCGCGGGCGTCATCCAAGCTGTCGATGACGGCATAGAGGCCGCTACGGGCACCGTAGATGATCTCGCCGGTGGAGAAGATGCGCGGCCCCAGCAGCAGGCCGGCCCGCTGCATTTCGGCGGCGGCGAAGATGTGGCTGGCCCGGTTGGCGGGGTCGTGGATGGTCGTCACCCCCAGCGCCAGATAGGCCAAATTCAGCCAGTTCTGTTGCGGCACCAGCCCGTTCTCCCCTTGCGGGCCGTGGGCGTGGGCGTCGATCAGCCCCGGCATGAGGGTCTGGCCCTGGACGCTGATGCGCCGGGCGTCCTCCGGAATGGCCACCTCCGCCGCCGCGCCCAGGTCGGCGATGCGGTTGTCCCGCACCAGCAGGACGCCGTTTTCGATCACCTCGTGCGCCTCGTTCATGGTGATGATGCGGGCGCCGATCAGCGCCAGGGCGCCGGAAGGCTTGTCGGCGGCGGCGGCGATGGACAGGTCGGCGCCCTCGGCAGGAGGGGTTGCCGCATCCCCATCCATCCGCCACAGCGTCGGCCCGAGGCTCCAGGACAAACGGTTCGCGCCGAACCAAGCTGGGAAGTGGCCGCCGTCGGCGCTCAGCCGGCGGAGGGGGAAGGCCTCGTGCGCATCGCCCTTGGCCCGCTCCGGCACCCCCACCTTCAGCATCATCGGCGCCGGCGGCATGGGCATTCGATAAACATTATAGTTCTCGCGCAAGGCCAGCCAGCGCTCGTCCGGGGAGATCAGCAGACGGGCGGCCAAGTCCGAGTAGGCGTGGCTGCGCTCCTCCTCCCCGCGCAGGCCAATGCTAACCAAATGCTCCTCGCCACCGACGTCCCGGGCACCGGGGATGGCCGAGGCGTTCTTGGTTCGGGTCAGAAAGATGCGCTCCGAGGTGCGGCCAAAGTGGGGATCCCGGCCATTCTCGGTGACCAGGCGCAGTTCGCCGCCCTTGGCCGGCAACAGGTAGATGCCCGGATTTTCGGACCACAGAGGCGAGGTCAAGTCTCCAGCGGTGCCTTTCTCCAACACGACCAACCGGCCGTCCGGGCTGAAGCGGGGCCAACGGTAGTAGCCGGGGGCCTGCGTCAGCGCCTTGGATTGGCCGCCGTTGGCCGGCACCGTGCGCACCGAACCCAAGGCCGCATCGCTCCAGCCGACGAAGACGATGGAGCGGCCGTCCCGGGACCAGCTTGGAAACAACTCGAAGCGGCCTGCGCCGTCCTGGGTCAACAGCCGCGGGGCACCGTCGGGCAAGGGTTTGACGTAGAGGCGCCCCAAGGATTCGTAAACCACCTTGGTTCCGTCCGGGGACAGCACCGGCCAGCGGATCATCTTGGTGCGGAAGCGCTCCGGCGCCACCGCCACCGGGAAGCGCGGCGGCACCGACACCCTGCGGGTTTGGCGCACCCGGAAGGGGATTTCAACCACCGACCGATCGGCCAGAAACAGCCGCTGGATCTTGCCGCCGGCCCAAAACAGGATGGACTGCGAATCCGCTGTCCAGTCCATGTTCGGATACAGGCCTTGGATGGCCCAGCCCTCCTGCATGTCCCGGTCCAAGCCTTCGAACAGCAGCTGCAGCGCACCGCTGGCCGAGTCCTTCACGAACAGGGCGCTGCGCTCCCGCAGGCGGCGCACAAAGGCCAAGCGCCGGCCGTCCGGCGAGGGCGTAGCGCGCACCGCACCGCCGTTGCCGCCAACCGCCACGCTGACCTGGCCGCTGGCCAAGTCGTAGCGCTTGATCTGAAAGGTCTCCGCGTTAGAGTCCTGGCCATAGACGAACAGGTCGCCTGGGGTGACGTTTTCGGTGTAGTAGAGGGCTTGGCCATCCGCTGAGAAGATCGGCTCGCCCAACTCCTTTTGCACGGTCTCGCTGCGCCGTTCGACTAAGGGCGCTCCCTTGCCGCCAGTGCTGTGGTAAAGCCAGATTTCGCCGCTGCCCATGGAGCGCCAAGTGGTGTAGTGCTTGCGCGCCGCGATGAAGCGCCCGTCGGCGCTCCAGGTGGGGTTGTTGAGGGTGCGGAACTGCTCCTTGCTGACCGCCCGGGGGGCGCTGCCTTGCGCATTCATCACCCAGACGTTGGCGGCGCCGCCGCGGTCCGACGTGAAGGCGATGCGGGCGCCGTCCGGCGAGAAGCGCGGCTGCATGTCCCAAGCCGGGCCGCTGGTGAGGGGGATGGCCTCGCCGCCGGCGATGGGCAGCAGGAAGATGTCCCCCAACAGGTCGAAGGCGATGGATTCCCCATCGGGGCTTACGTCCAGGCTGATCCAGGTGCCTTCTTCCACATCGAGTTCGATGCTGCGCTTGGGGCCGGGCATGTCGTGTACATCCCAGCCGTGCGCCCAGGGCGCGGCCAAGCCAAGCGACAGCAAGAGGAGCGAGGCGGTCTTCATGCGGAACCTCATCACAGGGGCCTTGTGAGCGCATGGAAGTTAACAGAGACGCCCGGTTCCTGCCTAGTGTCCGGTCGCGCAGCCGCTTGTTTTCGGGTTTGCGCCCTCACTCTCATGGATTTGGGACGACCCCGTTGCCGAGATCCATTAGAACCGCAACTGCGCCGTCACCCCAAAGGTGCGCGGTTCCCCGTATTGGTAGTAGGCTTCGTTGATCCAGCCCTTCAGCGGATTGTTGCCGAAGTAGAAGCCACGCACCTCGGTGTCCACATCGGTGAGGTTGCGGCCCCAGGCGGTGAGCTCCAGGCGCTCGGTGCGGTAGCCGGCGCACAGGTGCAGGGTTGCGTAGCTGCCCGAGCGTTGATCGTGGCTGTTGGAGAAGTAGAAGGCGTCCTTGCCCTCCAACTGCACGTTGACGAAATAGTCGGGATGCAGGTCGAAGTGTGCCGACACATGGAATTGGTAGCTCGGCGCATGGGCTTGGCTGCGGCCCCTTTGCCGCAGCAGTTCGTAGGTATCCACATCGCGCACCCGCAGTTCGCCGAGTTCCGTCCCGAGCAAGCCCAAGCCCGCCGACAGGCGCAGCCGCTCCGTGGCCTGCCAAACGGCCTCCGCCTCCAGGCCGGCGTTCTTGCCCTTGTCCACATTGTCCAGATAGGATTTCCAATCCGCCGGGGGGAACAGCACCCAGGCGTTGGCCTGCATGTCGTCGCGCTGCATGTAAAACACCGAAAGGGCCAATTGGAGGCCCCCGTCCAGGATGCGACCCTTCAGGCCGGCCTCGTAGTTGGTGAGGGTCTCGGCGGCGAAGGCGATGCGCTCGTTGAGGAAGGCGGCGATTTCCGGGTCCTCGGCCGGATCCGCCGCCGCCACGGCCTGACCGTTGACGCCGCCGGTCTTGAAGCCCCGGGAGATCAAAACGTAAGCCATCAGGTCGTCGCTTAGGTCGCGCTGTAGGCTGATGCGCCCGCCCCAAAGGTCGTCGTTCGGTTTGGCGGCAACGCCGGCGCTGTCCGCATAGCGGTTGTCGTAGCCTTCGAAGCGCCCGCCGAGGCTCAGCACCCAGCCTTGTGCCAAGGCCCAATCGACTTGGCCGTAGAGGGCTTGGCGCTCGGTGGTGAATGCGCTGCTGAAGGACGAAGGATAGGTGCCGGAGCTGTCCTGCCAATGATCCTCATAGTCCAGCGCCACCTCGCGACGAGCGATGTAGGCACCGGCCACCCAAGACAGCGGGCCATCAACCCCCGCACGGTTGCGGGAAAGCATGCGCAGGTCAACGCCGACGGCGTCTCGTTGCCGAACATTGTCCTCGCCGCCGCGCACGCCACCAGTGGCTAAGTTGGACCAATCCCAATCAAAGCCATAGGCGAGGTCGCTGCCCTCCCAGAACAGGCTGCCTTCGACTCGGAAGGCGTCCATGCCGTCGTGGGTTAGGCTTAGGGACAGGCCCAGGCTCTCCTGCCGGTCATGGCCCGGCTCGTCGGAACCGGTGCGGCGGCGGTTCTCCAAGGAGAAGGCGTCATAGCCGTTGTCCGCATCCACGTACAGGCCGGCCAAGTCGAGGCGCGTGGCCTCGCCCAGTTGCCAGCGCAGCTTGCCGCGCAGGCTGAGCTCCTGATAGTCGTTGGTGTCGTCCGCGTTCAAGAAGTCGTTCTCAATGTAGCCATCCCCCTCGAAGCGATGCACCGCCAGGCGTCCCGCCAAGCTGTCCCCCAAGGGGCCGCTCAGCACCGCCCCGGTGCGCCAAGCACCGTAGTTGCCAACGCCAGTGGTCAGGCTGCCCTCGAACCGCTCGGTGGGATCCTTGGTCTTCACCAGCACCATGCCGCCCAACGCGTTGGCGCCGAAGACCGTGCCTTGGGGGCCGCGCAGCACCTCCACTTGCTGCACGTCATGCAGCACAGCCGCCAAGCCGATGCCGCTGAAGTCCACGCCGTCGATGACCATGCCCACGGAGGCGTCCAGCGGGTCCTTGAACTGACTGCGCTCCCCCACCCCACGGGCCTGCAGGAAGCGCCCCCGGGAAGCGCCGGCGGCGTAGTTCAGGTTGGGCGCCATGCCCAACACCTGCTCCAAATGCTGGGCGGCGCGCAGTTCGATGCTCTGCGCCGACAGCACGCTGACGCTGACCGGCGCGGCCTGCAGGGCGGTGTCCCGAAAGTGGGCGGTGACCACCACCTCCTCGACGAGGGCACCATCGTCGGCCACCTCCTCGGCAAAGGCAGCGAGGTTAGCAAGGGCTAACGGCAGGGCGAGAAGCCACCCCGGCACACTATCAAAGGCCGCCGGTCGGACGCGGCTTTCTGAGCGAAGTAAGGAAGTAACTATTTGAAATTTAGGGAATTTCCTCGCACCTTGGACAGTGCGGCGAAACGCCCGCTGGAAAGAGGCAAGGCCGGCGATGCGCATGGCGGCTCCTTCATGATCCGGTTGGGTTGTGCATCAAGCCCAAGGAGCGCCGCTACCTATTCCTACGCCGGCGTTACCCGGATCAGGTTCAAAGGGTCCACCAATCACCCCGGCAACGGCCCTAAAGCCAGCCAGCGAAATCGGCGTCTCAGGAGAAACCACCCCTTAGGCGGTAGCGATTATGCCACATCAGAAACGCTTCGAGACAGCAGTTGAATCCAATGCACCACCGGGCGGTGGGCGGCGGAGGCCAAGTGCATCTGGCAGCCGACGTTGGCGGTGGCGATGACCTGGGGCTGGGCGACGGTGAGGTTGGCCAGCTTGTTGCGCTTCAACTGATCGGCCAGTTCCGGCTGCAGGAGTGCGTAGGTTCCGGCGGCACCGCAGCAAAGATGCGCATCCTTCACCGGCGCCAGCTCGTAGCCGGCAGCGGCCAACATCCCTTCCACAAGGCCGCTAATGCGCTGACCGTGCTGCAGGGTGCAGGGCGGATGCCAAGCGACCTTTCGTGGCGGCGGGCCAAGGACATCGGCCGGTTCGTCCCGCGCAGCGGGCGTACTCCCTGGGAAAGTGGGCGATGGCGTCATCTGCTTGACGGCGGGCACCGGCCCGGCAGCGTTGACGGGCTTCCCCTGTACCGAGGCAAGGGCGGGCGCATCCCTGCCTACCAGCTCCGCCGCCACTTCCGCTAGATCCCGCGTCATCGACGCCAGCCGGGATGCCGCGGCCGCGTACTCGGGGTCATCGGCCAGCAGACGGCCATAGTCCTTCACCGTCACGCCGCAGCCGCTAGCGCTGGACACCACCCACTGCACTTGATCGAGCAGGGGCGTCAGCGCGTCCAGATTGCGGCGCATCGCCTGACGCGCCGGCGCCGCTTGGCCCAAATGCAGGTTGAGACCGCCGCAGCAGCCCTCCCCATCCGCCAAAACCGTCTCCACGCCCTGGTTGTTGAAGAAGCGGATGACGGCGGCGTTAACCTCCGGGGTGGCTGCGCGCTGCACACAGCCTTGCAGCAGCAGCGCCCGGCGACTGGATGGCTTGACGGGTGGCAAAACGGGCTTGGACAGCTTAGATGGCGCAACGGATGCCGCCGGCGATCCGGGCAAGGCCGCCTTCAGCCGGGCCGGCAGCACCCAACGCAGCAAGCGGCCCAAGGCAACCCAGCGGGGAAACCAACGGATGCTGGGCACCACAAGCCCCAACCATTGGCGCATCATCCTTTGCCAGAGCGTTCTGGCGGCCTGCTCATCGGCGGCGTCGCGGCCGATTTCCAGCAGTTCGCCGTAGGCCACGCCCGAGGGACAGGTGGTTTCGCAAGCACGGCAGGTCAGGCAGCGGTCCAAGTGGGTCTGCGCCACCTTGGCGCGGCCCGGCTCCGGCGCCTCCAACAAGGATTTGATGAGGTAGATGCGGCCCCGGGGGCCGTCGAGTTCGTCGCCCAACAGCTGATAGGTGGGGCAGGTGGCGTTGCACAGGCCGCAGTGGACGCAGCTGCGCAGAATCTCGTTGGCGCGGCGGCCCGAAGCCGTGGCCAAGGCCGCCCTACTGAACTGGGTTTCCATGCGACAGATGCGGGTTCAGCACCCTGTTTGGGTCAAACGCCTGCTTTAGCCGCGCCATGATGGGCGCATTGAAGTCTGGCGCGCAGTGGGCGAGGACAGCGACGCCGGCGGCGGTTTTGGCGTAGGCATGCACGGCTTCCGGCGGTGCATTCGTCCGCCACCAACGGCGGGCGCCGGCCCATTCAACCAAGCAGCGTCCAGGCGGCAGGGGGGCGGCCGGCGCACAGTGGATGCGCCAAAGGGCAGCGCCGTCCTCGGCCTCTCGGGCGACGCCGCCCCCCACACCCTTCTCCGCAGCACCCTTGCCCCCGCGCCTCTGGGCGGCGCCTCCATCACCAACCCCGTGGAAAATGGGCAGAGCCCAGTCCCGCAGGGCGCTCCAATGGCCCAAGTCGGAAGACAGTTCACCGCCGATGCGGGCCGCCGCCGCCTGCACCGCCGCCTCCGGGCCGGACAGCCGAACGTCCAGCAGGCCGTCCTGATAACAGGTCGCCGATATCGGGGAGAAGCCGCGCGCCCAGGTGCGCATCCAGGCCAAGGCTTGGTCGGCGCTGCACGGCAAGCGGCAGTTGCGCTCCACATAAGGCATCGGACTGAGACGCAGGCTCACCGACAGCAGGGCGCCCAAGCTGCCCCAAGCGCCCGCCTGCAGGCGCGAGAGGTCGTAGCCGGCCACGTTCTTCATCACTTGGCCGCCGAACTTCAGGCGCTGTCCCAAGCCGTTAACCATTTCCACGCCCAACACCGCATCGCGCACCGAGCCGCGCCAAGGCCGACCGGGACCGGACCAGCCCGTGGCCACCGCCCCGCCCAGGGTGCCGCCACCGTCGAGCATGGGCGGCTCAAAGGGCAAATGCTGGCGGTGTTGCGCCAGCAGCGCATCGACGTCCTTAAGCGCCGTGCCGCAACGGGCAGTCAGCACCAATTCCTCCGGGCGATGGTCGATGATGCCGGCGTGGTCGCCAACGGGCATGGTTTCCAAGGCGTCCGGGGCATCCGATCCACTGGCCAAAACGGCCGGTTGCGCACTGGCCATCGGCTGCCCTGATGCGAATGATCCGCGAACCCCCTGCCCTTTCCCCGCCTTGCTGCCGGACCCGACGATCACCAGCCGCCGCCCCTCCGCCCCGGCGCGACGCACCGTCTCCACCAGCCGAACCGCTTCATCACGCATCGCCAAGCGTCCCGAACAGCCTAAGCGCCGCAGCCATCGGAACGAAAGACGTCCCAGCGGCTTATCGGGATGGGAACGTTCTCTGCCCAGAGCACATGACAATCCTAGCGGACGGACAACCCAGCGCCCAGCATCAGGCGGCGCATTAAAACCTCTCCATCTTCGGGAAGGGCAGTTCGCCGCCGTGGACGTGCATTCCGCCGACCTCGGCGCAGCGGCTCAGGGTGGGGATGGCCTTGCCGGGGTTCAGCAGCCGCTTCGGGTCGAAGGCTTCCTTCACCCGCTCGAACTGGGCCAGTTCATCCGGCCCGAACTGCACGCACATCTGGTTCAGCTTCTCCGCGCCGACGCCGTGCTCCCCAGTCACGGTGCCGCCGGCTTTGACGCACAGCTTGAGGATCTCGCCACCTAGGGCTTCCGCAGACTCCAACTGCCCTGCCTGGCTGGCGTCATAGAGAATCAGCGGATGCAGGTTGCCGTCCCCGGCATGGAAGACGTTAGCCACCGCCAGCCCGAAGCGTTTGGAGAGGGCGGAAACGCCGTTGAGCACCTCCACCAAAGCCGTCCGCGGAATGGTGCCGTCCATGCAGTAGTAGTCCGCGGCGATACGCCCCATGGCGGGAAAGGCGGCCTTGCGGCCCCGCCACAGGCGCTCCCGCTCTTCGGCGTCGTCCGCCTGTTGAATCTGGTAAGCGCCGGCCTCCTCGAACAGGCGCCGCGCATACGCCTGCAAGGTGCGCACTTCGTCCGCATCGCCATCCAATTCGCACAGCAGGATGGCGGCGGCGTCCCGCGGATAGCCGGCCTGCGCGAAGTCCTCCGTCGCCTGAACGGCCAAGGCGTCCATCATCTCCAACCCGGCGGGAATGACCCCCTCTCCGATCATCCGCGCCACGGCCCCGGCGGCGGCTTCCAGGCTGCGGAAGGCGGCCAGCAGCACCACCTTCTCCGGCGGTTGCGGCAGCAGGCGCACGGTCACCTCGGTGACCACCCCCAACATGCCCTCGCTTCCGCAGAGCAAGGCCAACAGATCGTAGCCCGGATAGTCGAAGCCCTTGCCGCCAAGCTCCAGGGTGCGCCCTTCGATGGTCTCCACCTTAAGGCCCAGGACGTTGTGGACCGTCAGCCCGTATTTCAGGCAATGCACGCCGCCGGAGTTCTCCGCCACGTTGCCGCCGATGCTGCATGCCAACTGCGAAGACGGGTCAGGCGCGTAGTACAGGCCATGCTCCGCCACCGCCTCGCTGATGGCGAGGTTGCGCACCCCCGGCTGCACCCGGGCGACGCAGTTGTGTACATCCACTTCCAAGATGCGGTTCAGCTTCGACAGCCCCAGCACCAAGCCACCACGCACCGGCCGCGCCCCGCCGGAAAGCCCAGTGCCGGCCCCGCG
Organism: uncultured Pseudomonadales bacterium; assembly: GCA_958296025.1. Lineage (GTDB taxonomy): Bacteria > Pseudomonadota > Gammaproteobacteria > Pseudomonadales > Azotimanducaceae > Azophilus. The sequence goes on along the minus strand of OY282430.1, from coordinate 1,447,160 downwards.
GGGCACCAAGGGCACCCCCTCGGTGCGGCAAATGCGCAACGCGGCCCGCACCTCATCCTCAGTGCCAGGCAGCGCCACCGCCCAAGGCATCTCGCGCAGCGCCGTCAAGCCATCGGCCTCGTAGGGCCGCATGGCCGCCGGCTGCGTAATCAGGGCGCCGGTGGGCAAGGCGGTGCGCAGCCGTTCAAGAACCGCAGTTTCGTTCATGAGCGCAGTATGACACCAATGGCTCAGAAATTTCACCGAGTGCCGATGATCGCGCTGCCGGTTAGCGCAATGGAGGCGCGGCGTGATACCCTGCGAAGCCCTGAGTTCAACTTTCTTGGCAGTCCAACGCGAAGCCTCCACCAAGCGCCGCAACCTGGACGCGGCATGATTTAGGCAGCAAGCAAATGGGACAAATCGAAAAACGTCTGGAGGAATTGGGCATCCTACTGCCCAAGCCGATGAACATCGGCCCCCTGCCCTTCGAGTTGGTGCGCATTCACGGGCGGCGGGCGGTTCTGTCCGGGCACCTGCCCTTGGACGCGGACGGCAAGGTGGCCAAGCCCCTCGGCAAGGTGGGTGCCGAAGTCAGCATGGAGGAAGGCTACGCGGCGGCCCGCAAGGTGGGCCTAGGGCTGCTGGCCAGCCTGCAGCAAGCTCTCGGCAGCCTGGACCGGGTGGCCGGCTGGGTGAAGCTGTTGGGCATGGTCAACGCCGCGCCTGGGTTCAACGCCCTGCCCTCGGTAGTCAACGGCTGCTCCGAACTGATCCTTGAGGTGTTCGGCCCGGAGCTGGGCGCCCATGCCCGCTCCGCCGTGGGGCTGGCTGAGCTACCCTTTGGGGTGCCGGTGGAGGTGGAGGGCGAGGTTGTCATTTACCAATGACACCAAGCGGCGGTCCGACGGGCAGGCAGCCGGGCAAAACGCTCGCTTCAATTACCGTCGCCAACCTACGCTGGAAGCCAGCGGCGCAGAACGTTCCCCGGACGAATCGGTGGGAAAGGATACTTGGGAATCGAGGAAGAATCGGACCGATGTGGAAATTCAAATTCCGTTTTCGGCCTGATTATCCCGCTGAGTGGGTGGAGGTTTCCGCCGATTTTGTCTGCGGCGCAGGGCACCAGGCAGGACACTAGCAGGAAATAGTGAGTAAGCTGCGCATCGTCAACGCCCGCCTTGTCAACGAAGGCGCGGTCCGGGATGGGGATCTTCTGATCGACAGCGGCCGCATCGCCGCGGTGGGCCGGACGCCAAGCCGGGACTGCCCCACCTTCGACGTCGCCGGCGCCTATCTGCTGCCCGGCATGATCGACGACCAAGTGCATTTCCGGGAGCCGGGCTTCACCCACAAGGGGGACATCGCCAGTGAATCCGCGGCGGCGGTGGCCGGCGGCGTCACCAGCTACATGGAGATGCCCAACAGCAACCCGCAGACCACCAGCCAAGCGGCCCTGCACGCCAAACGGCAGCGGGCGCAAGGCCGTTCCCAAGCCAACTACGCCTTTTACTTGGGCGCCACCAACGACAATCTGGAGGCCATCAAGTCCGTTGACCCGGCCACCGCCTGCGGCGTCAAGGTGTTCATGGGGGCAAGCACCGGCAACATGCTGGTCGATGACCCACAAACCCTGGAGAGCATCTTCGCCCATGCGCCTCTGTTGATCGCCACCCACTGCGAAGACACCCCCAGCATTCGCGCCAACGAGGCCGCCGCCCGGCAGCGCTTCGGGGAGGCCATCCCCATGACGGAGCATCCGCGCATCCGCTCCGCCGAAGCCTGCTACCAATCCTCCAGCCTCGCCGTGGAGCTGGCCAAGCGGCACGGCGCCAAGCTGCATGTGCTGCACCTGACCACGGCCCGGGAGATGGCCCTGTTCACGCCGGGCGAAACCGTCGGCAAGCGCATCACCGCCGAAGCCTGCGTGCATCATCTGTTCTTCGACGACACTTGGTATGCTGAAAAGGGCGCGGACATCAAGTGCAACCCAGCCATCAAAACCGCTGCGGACCGGGAGGCGCTGCTCAAGGCCGTCAACGAAGGGCGCATCGACGTCGTCGCCACCGACCATGCGCCGCACACCAAGGAGGAGAAGGCCCGCCCCACCCTGCAGGCGCCGGCCGGCCTACCCCTGGTGCAGCACGCCTTGCTGAGCCTCTTTGAACACCATCAAAACGGCCTGCTGAGCCTGCCCACCATCGTGCAAAAAACCGCCCACGCCCCCGCCCAACTGTTCGGCGTGCGGGAGCGCGGCTTCCTGCGTGAGGGCTACCACGCCGACTTGGTGCTGGTGGAAAAGGGCAAGACCGACGGCGGCGCCAACCTGTTCGCCAAGTGCGGCTGGAGCCCTTTCGCCGGCATCAATTTCGGGCACCGCATCAAGGCCACTTGGGTCAACGGGGCGCTGCGCTTCCAGGACGGCAAGCTGCTGCCCGGCCCCTACGGCCAGCCGCTGCAGTTCGTGCGTTGAGAGCGGCGGCAACGGGGCGGCCAATGGCTAATTCAATCGAATGAGCAGCGCCTTCTTCGAGCAGCCCATCCTCAATTCTCCATACGAGCCCCCAGCGCAGCACTGGGAGCTGGACGGGGACGGCCAGCCCACCAACAAGCGCATCGCCGCCCGCCGCGCCGTCGATTTCGTCTCGCCCATTCCCCAACCCAAGAAGCGCGGGCGCACTCAGCGCCAGCTGGTCTTCGACAAGGCGGCGGAGGATCTCGGCACCGCCAGCCAGCAATATGACCTAACGCCCATCATCAACGGCCTCCGCTTGGAAGTGGAGGCTTGGCGAAACCTGCCGGACCCCAACCAATGGCGGGTGACTCCGGAAACCGCCCGCCTGCTGCGGCATTGGCGGCAACATCAATTCAGCGGCATCCGGCCCTTCTTCTGCCAAGTGGAGGCCGCGGAAGCGGTCATCTGGCTGACCGAGGCGGCGCCTAATTTGGGGCGCAAGGGCAAACGCTATCTAGACCACTTGCAGGGAGCCAACGACCAAGCCAATCCCGACCTCGCTCGGCTGGCCCTGAAGCTGGCCACGGGCGCCGGCAAAACCACCGTCATGGCCATGTTGATCGCTTGGCAGACCGTCAACGCGGTGCGCCATCCCGGCAGCCGCCGCTTCACCCGGGGCTTTCTGGTGGTGACGCCGGGCATCACCATCCGCGACCGGCTGCGGGTTTTGCAACCCAACGATCCAGACAGCTACTACGCCAGCCGGGAACTGGTCCCCCAAGACATGTTGGGCGACTTGGAGCGGGCGAAGATCCGCATCACCAACTACCACGCCTTCATGCGCCGCGAGGTGCTGGAGCTTTCCAAGGGTGGGCGCGCCCTGCTGCGCGGGCGGGGGCCGGACCTGCGAACCCAGGAAAGCGAAGGCCAAATGCTCAAGCGGGTGATGCCGGAATTGTTGGGCATGAGGAACATCATGGCCCTGAACGACGAGGCCCACCACTGCTACCGGGAGCGGCCCCCGGACGAGGACGAGGAAGGCGCCCTCAAGGGCGAAGACCGGGCCGAGGCGAAGAAGAACCAAGAGGCGGCCCGCGTGTGGATTTCCGGGCTGGAGGCCGTGGGGCGCAAGCTGGGTCTAAGCCGGGTGATCGATCTTTCCGCCACGCCCTTCTTCCTGCGCGGCTCCGGCTATGCGGAGGGCACCCTGTTCCCCTGGACGATGAGCGATTTCTCCCTGATGGACGCCATCGAATGCGGCATCGTCAAGCTGCCTAGGGTGCCGGTGGCGGACAACATCCCCGGCGAGGACATGCCCCGCTTTCGCAACCTCTGGGAGCACATCGGCAAGAAGATGCCCAAGGCGGGGCGGGGCCGCGCCCGCGCCGCCGCCGACCCCGACGGCAAGGGGGCGGCCAAGGCGCCCAGCCTGGATCCCCTGAGCATCCCCGTCGAACTGCAAACCGCCTTGGAGGCCCTGTACGGCCACTACGTCACAACCTTCGATCTCTGGCAGCAGGCGGGCATAGCAGTGCCGCCCTGCTTCATCGTGGTGTGCAACAACACCTCCACCTCCAAGCTGGTCTATGACTACATCTCCGGCTTCCACCGGCAGGGCGAGAACGGCGCCAAAGCATTGGAGAACGGGCGCCTGCCGCTGTTTCGCAACTTCAATGACGGCGGCAACCCCCTGCCCCGCCCCAACACCCTGCTGATCGACAGCGAGCAACTGGAGTCCGGCGAAGCCTTGGACAGGAAATTCCGCACCTTGGCCGCCGATGAGATAGATCGCTTTCGACGGGAAATCGTGGTGCGCACCGGCGACCGTCGGCAGGCGGAAAACCTCTCCGACCAAGCCCTGCTGCGGGAGGTGATGAACACCGTGGGCAAGGAGGGGCGGCTGGGCGGCGCCACCCGCTGCGTGGTGTCCGTCTCCATGCTGACCGAGGGCTGGGACGCCAGCACCGTCACCCATGTGCTGGGGGTGCGCGCCTTCGGTACCCAACTGCTGTGCGAGCAGGTAGTGGGCCGGGCGCTGCGCCGCCAGTCCTACGACCTGAACGAGCATGGCCTGTTCGACGTGGAGTACGCCGATGTGCTGGGCATCCCCTTCGACTTCACCGCCGAACCCGTCTCAATCCCGCCGCAGCCGCCCCGGGAGACTGTGCAGGTGCGGGCCGTCTCCCCGGAGCGGAACGCCTGCGAAATCCGCTTTCCGCGGGTGCAGGGCTACCGCGTGGAACTGCCGGAGGAGCGCCTTGCCGCCACCTTCAACGAGGACGCCACCCTAGTGCTGACGCCGAAAATTGTCGGCCCCTCCATCACCCGCAACCAAGGCATCATCGGCGAAGGCGTTAACCTCAACTTAGTGCATACCAAGAACCTGCGCCCCTCCACCCTGCTGTTCCACCTGACCAAGCGGCTTCTGGAAACCAAGTGGCGGGACCCGAACGAAGCGCCCAAGCTGCACCTGTTCGGCCAACTCAAGCAGATCACCCGCCAATGGCTGAACCACCATCTGCAATGCAAGGGCGACACCTATCCCGCGCAACTGATGTATCAGGAGCTTGCCGACCTGGCCTGCGAGCGGATCACCCAAGGCATCGTCGCCCGGCACGAGGGCGAACGCCCCATCACCGCCGTGCTGGACCCCTACAACCCCAGCGGCAGCACCGCCAACGTCCGCTTCGCCACGTCCAAGAAAACCCGCTGGCAAACCGCCCCGAACCGCTGCCATGTCAACTGGGCGATCTGCGACAGCGATTGGGAGGCGGAGTTCTGCCGCGTTCTGGAAGCCCATCCCTCAGTGCGGGCCTACGTCAAGAACCAAGGCTTGGGCCTGCAAGTACCCTATCGCTTCGGCACCGAATCCCGCATCTACTTGCCGGACTTCATCGTGCTGGTGGAGGACGGCCGCGGCGAGGACGACCTGCTGCGCCTAGTCGTCGAAATAAAGGGCTACCGCCGCGAAGACGCCAAGGACAAGAAGGCGACCATGGACCGCTACTGGATTCCCGCAGTCAACCACCTAGGCGCCTACGGCCGCTGGGCCTTCGCCGAACTGCGGGACGTTTATGAACTGGAGGGGGGCTTGGAGGCGGAGATTGGGGCGCAGTTCGACGGGATGGTGCAAGTGGGCGAAGGCTCACGCGGGAAGAGATGAATGAGCGATGACGGCCTGCTCACGAAGTAAAGAAAACGAGTTTTTTGGTTGTAAGATGCGGAGGTGCAATCTGGCTATCGCCAGAACTCAGCGCAGAGGTCCAAAGGTGAACAATGAGTGAAGAACTGGCTGAAAAGGTACGCGGCAGGCGGCAGACGGTATCCCTTGCCCGGCTTTATCTCGACCCGAACAACTTTCGGTTTGTGGACAAAGCCGACTACCAGCCCATAGGGCCAGAGAAAGTATTCAACAAGGACGTGCAGCGACGAACGGCGACCTTCATCTTGGGTCGATCTCAGGAACAGGTTAGGGACCTTATCGCCAGCATTAAGGAGAATGGTTGGCTGGATATCGACCCCATCCTTGTGCAGGCACCAAACAAGGGCCGATACATCGTCGTTGAAGGCAATCGGCGGGTGGCCACGCTGAAGCATTTACAGGCTCGCCACGAAGCGGAGTCTATCGACCTAGGGCGTCTAGACCCGGCATTGTTCACCCGGATGCCGGTCGTTATCCACGATGCCGACAAACGGCAGCACACGGTGATGATGGGGCTGCACCACATCACCGGCAAGCGCCGCTGGCCGGCAGTCAGTCGGGCTATGGCGATGAAGGAACTGCTGCAGCATTTCGATAAAGACTCGGATGCCGTGTGCCGCGCCCTTGGCGTAACCAAGCGCGAGTTCAATCTGTCGATGAAAACTCTGACTTTGGTGGAGAAATACAAGGAGAGCGACTATGGCGACCAGTTCCAGTCGGACCAGTACAATTTGTTTAGGGAAGTTCTTGCTAGGCCAACCATGCGCGACTGGCTCAATTGGGACGACGCGGAGTACATCGCCGGCGACCAAGCGAACCTCAATCGGTTGTTCTCTTGGATATCAAAAGAGGTCGAACCCGACGATGATGGCGACAGCGACAATCCCGACGCACAAACGGAATACAGCCCTGTAATCACCACGGTCGGCCATGTTCGGGAACTCGCCAAAATGATTGACGATCCAGCCGCGGTTAAGCGTCTAGATGAAACGCGCAGCCTGCAGGAGGCCACTCTTTCCAGCAGCCTTTTGGTAAAAAATGAAATTGACCGCGCATTCGGATCCTGCGATAGCGGTGTTCAAAAATTGGGCAGCAAGGTTGGCGAGCTCAATCCGGGCGACCTCGACCGGGTGGAGCAACTGATAGGCAAACTTCAGGGCTTGGCGCTGGCGCGCAAGCGGCGTCCGCCCGGCTCTGTTGCGCGACTGCCTTGGGAGCCGTTCAACGAGTTGACCAAATCCCAGTTCTCCTCCATCAGCGTTCGGAAATACCGCGGTATAAGCGGGCTAGTCCTCGACGATCTTAGCCGCGTTAATCTGATCGCCGGCGTCAACAATGCCGGCAAAACCTCTCTGCTGGAAGCCATCTATTTGCTTACCCGTCAGAACGACGAGCGAGCGCTTGTGGACGTAAACCGTTGGCGAGGACGAATCGAGGGCGAGCTCGATCCGTTCTGGCTCATCCAGCAAATTCAGCCCGCCATCCAGATATCGGGTTGTTTTGATGACGTGCCCGACAATTCCGCTAGCCTTAAGATGCAGCGCATATCCGAACCGGATGAGGACATCGAAGATCAAACAACATTCCTTGCCAAGATCGCCATCCAGTCCAGCTACGGCGGTGAGGTCCAGGCCACCGACGTAGCGCTGTTCGGCGACCGTCCGTGGCGCACCAACTTTGACGGGCGCCATTGGCTGTGTCGGTCCGCTTTCAGTAGCCCGTTCTGGACCAACCGCTCCGATGCGCTTGCTGAATCCAACAAAGCCAGTTTGGAAGCAGGGACAAAGGGAAAGGTGATCGAGTTCATCAGGAGTCATATCGACGCCGACATCACGAACATTGAGTTAGCAGACCGATTCAATCGCTTCCTGGTTAGCCACCTTGACTTCGATGGCGGCGTCGATCTGTCTGCTTTTGGCGAGGGTCTGCGAAGAGTGTTCGAGATTGGGTCGTTGTTTGCCGGGGCCCGGGGCGGCGTACTGCTCATTGACGAGTTCGAGACTGCAATCCACAGGGATCTTCTTGTCCCCTTTACGCGGTCGGTTCAAGAACTCGCTGCCGAGCTTAATGTGCAGGTCTTCCTCACAACGCACAGCAAAGAGGCGCTGGACGCCTTCATAGTGAACAACTATAAAACTGACGACATCGCTTGCTATGCGATCCGTCGCAGCGAAAAGGGGGCCAGCGTCCGGCGCTTTGGGGGCGAAAAGCTCCTTTTGCTGCACGAAGCGGCGGACTTCGACGTAAGGGGGATTCAGTGAAGGCGGTATTGGTATTCTGCGAAGGCACTTCTGATGTTGTGTTCGTGGAGCGGAGCTTGAGCGCACTCGGTGGCTACGAGCGATTGCAAAGCTCCATTAGGGACTTGCCTTCCCCCTTCGGGGCCGGCAAGTCACTGCCAAAGGGCTTGATAGCCACACGCCTTGCTGAGCGGCCTTTTGAGGATTTTGCGCTCCGAGCCTCCTCCTATCAACCCTCGCCACACTTCGAGTCCGCCGTGCAAAGCGTTGTGAAGGATAGAATGTTCTTGTTGATTCGTGCGGGAGGCAAGACACAGGCAAAAGCGACACTTAAGCTGATCCAGCATGTGGGCGCTCTAATGAGCGAGGGCGAGTTCGACGTGACTGAACACGGCGCCGCCTTCTTATTCGACGCGAATGCTGAAGGAGTAGGTGCAACGCTGGAAAAGTTTCGGAAAGCGTACGGCACATATTTTGGCGGTTTGGTAAACACTGAACACGGCCAATGGACCAAGACCAATAGCATTCCCGTTGGCGTGTACATATTTCATAAGGGTGCTCAGGAAACAGGCACCCTTGAGGATCACCTGGAGCCAATGGTGAAGTCTGCATGGCCAGATAGATATGCCAATGCGCTGCGTTTCATAGACGACAACAGGAAGTCCGATGACAAAGCCTCGCGCAATGACGCGACGCGGCTTAAAGCCATTATCACGACGGCTGGGCAGTTCAGGCATCCCGGGAATCCCTTGGACACCATGATCGCACGCAACGGCCTTCCCGATGTGCAGTTCGAGGAGTCAGCCGCAAGCCAAGCGCTTGTTGAATTCCTTGAGGCCACGCCCTGGAATGCGCCGCCCGAAGCGGCCGACGTGGCTTGACAGGAAACTCAGGAGGTTGCCGACGGTCTCAATGTCGATCTCGACGCCAACAACGATTCAAGAACAAAACCACAAAGCAAGCCCATGACTAAGGATGAAGCTCTGAATCTGCTTCAGGAACACCAACCAACCCTTTCCAATCGGTTTGGAGTGGCCGCTCTCGCTTTGTTTGGTTCCGTTGCCCGCAACCAAGCGTCCGCAGACAGCGATGTCGATATTTTGGTCCGTTTTAACGGGCCGACCACCTCGAAGAATTACTTCGGCACTCAGTTCTACTTGGAAGACCTGATAGGTCGCCCAGTCGATCTGGTCACCGACAAAGCGTTGCGCCCGGAGCTGCGTCCCTATGTGGAACAGGAGGCGGTCCATGTCTAGAAACCAGTCAAGTGCTCCGCAAGCCGCCGGCTAGTGGGCAGCGCAAGCACGGCTATGGTCATTGATCCTGACGCACTGCGGCAGTTGTTGCGCGAGAATCTTTGCGAACAGGTAAGGATTGACCACCGGCCAGATGGGGCGTTGATGCTCCAGACGCCATTTCGGTTTCCCGATGGGGACAGTTATCCGATCTACATCTTGGCGACGGAATCAGGTGGGTTGCGCCTGTCTGACCTTGGCCATACGCTCATGCACCTCAGCTACGAGCACGATGTGGATGTTCTCATAGAAGGTGCTGGTAAAATGCAGTTTGAACGCATCATGGCTGAAAGGGGGCTGCAATGGGAGGGTGGCGCGTTCTGCTTGGACACTGCCCCAGAGCAACTGCTGAAAGCAGCATTTCAATTCGGGCAGGGGCTGACTGGAATCTGTCAGTTGGCTGCTTTGCCTCGGCCGGAAGCCAAACACGCCTTCGCTGACACTGCTTGACGAGTAAGGACGATGCCCCGCAGGCCCAAACAGTCCAAGCAAGTTTCGACGCTGACCCATGCGGAGGCGTCGCGCAGGAACATTCCCACGGCGGAGTATCAGGCGTTGTTGGGGAGCGATGCGCGGAGTCCCGTGCCGGTGGCTTATGAGCGGCGCAATCGAGACTTGGACCCGCAGTTGGTTTGGCGCGGCAAGGACGAGCAGGACTGGTCGGACTTGGTGGTGCCGGCGCCGCCCTTGTTCATTCAGGAAAAGCTACATCCGAAGGTGCTGATCGATGATTTGTTGCGGCGCAGCAGGGAGGCGGATGCGGAGGCCGCTGGCGAGGCGGTTGGTCAGGTGGATCTGTTCGCGGACTTCAATGGCCTGCCGAGCGACGACGCCCGTGCGGAGTTCTATCAGCATGACGCCAACTGGTCGAACCGGATGATTCTGGGGGACAGCCTGCAGGTGATGGCGTCCTTAGCGGAGCGGGAGGGGCTGCGCGGCAAGGTGCAGTGCATCTACATCGACCCGCCCTACGGCATCAAGTTCAACTCCAACTTTCAGTGGTCCACCACCAGTCGGGACGTGAAGGACGGCAAGGCCGAGCACATCACCCGGGAACCGGAGCAGGTTAAGGCGTTTCGGGACACTTGGCGGGACGGGATTCACTCGTACCTGACCTATCTGCGCGACCGGCTGACGGTGGCAAGGGACTTGCTGACGGACAGCGGCTCGGTGTTTGTGCAGATTGGGGATGAGAATGTGCATCGGGTGCGGGCGGTGATGGATGAGGTGTTTGGGGAGGACAATGCATGTTCAATCATTCCGTTTGTGACGACTAGCAGCCAGACGAGTGAACTTCTATCCTCAACATTCGACTTTTTGTTGTGGTATGCGAAGAATCGGGCAATGGTTAAATTCAGAAAACTGTACAAATCAAAAGCTGTAGGGGCTGAAGGAGGTACAAAGTACAATAGTGTTGAGCTGCCTTCGGGCGAGCGAATGACGAGAAAAACGTTGACGGAAAGAGGTAAAATTCCTGTTGGCACCAAATATTTCCGACCGAGTCCGTTGGTTTCGCAGAGCGGCGGGGAAACAAGTCGGTTTCCCTATATTTTCCAAGGAACAACTCGACATCCAAGAACTGGCTTTTGGAAAACTAACCAAGTTGGAATTGATCGATTGACACGAAGCAATCGTATTATCAGTGAGGGAATATCCATAGCGTACATAAGATATCTGGATGACTTCCCTGTGTTCCCTATTTCTTCCTTCTGGGATGATACATGGGGAGTTCAGTCACGATCAGATCCCAAACGCTACGTTGTTCAAACCTCCACTCAAGTAATAGCACGTTGTCTTCTCATGACCACCGACCCCGGCGACCTCGTCCTAGACCCCACCTGCGGCTCAGGAACCACCGCCTACGTCGCTGAGCAATGGGGCCGCCGCTGGATCACCATCGACACCAGCCGCGTGGCCCTCGCCTTGGCTCGCGCCCGCGTCATGGGCGCCCGCTATCCCTACTATCTGCTGGCGGATTCGCCCGAAGGCCAGGCCAAGGAAGCGGAGCTCTCCCGCAAGGCACCCTCCGAGGCACCCGCCCAAGGGGACATCCGCCAAGGCTTCGTCTGTGAGCGGGTGCCGCACGTCACCCTGAAGTCCATCGCCAACAACGCGGAAATCGACGTCATCTGGGAGAAGCACCAGCAAGAGTTGGAACCCCTGCGCCAGAAGCTCAACGAGACAATGCAGTCTAACTGGGAGGAATGGGAAATCCCCCGCCATGCCGAAACGCCGTGGAATCCAGCGGCGCAGAAGTTGTTCGCAAAACTGCGCACCGAGTTGGATGGCCCCCCCGGAGGATCCGCCGATACAGCAAGCGAAGGACGCAATCATCCGGATGCCGCGTTGCGGACAGGGAAGCCCCGCGACGACAGCAAAGTGCAGCGCCTTATGCGCGACCTCAATGCGACCCTCAAGCGCAGTTACACCCTGGATGCGCTTCCGCCCCGTCCCGCCGATCCTTGGGAGCAGACACCAACCGCCGTGCATGGGGAGTGGTGGCGGCAGCGCATCGCCCGCCAGCAGGAGATCGACGCCTCCATTGCCGCCAAGGCGGACTACGAATACCTGTACGACAAACCCTATCAAGACGGCAAGAAGGTGCGCGTGGCCGGCCCCTTCACCGTGGAGAGCCTGTCGCCGCACCGCATCCTCGGCGTGGATGAGAACGACGAACTGATCGACCGGGTGGCGGACACCCGCCTCGGCTACAACCGGCAGCAGGATTTCACCGCCACCATTCTGGAGAACCTGCGCACCGCCGGTGTGCAGCAGGCGCACAAGGCGGACAAGATCGCGTTCTCGTCCATCGTCCCTTGGCAGGGCGAGCTGGTGTGCGCGGAGGGCCGCTACGCCAATGGAAGCGGGCAGACCCACGGCGGGAAGGCTGTTGGCGAACACGCGGGAGGCGAGCGGTTTGGAACCGAACAGCGGGCCGGCATCTTCATCGGCCCGGAGTTCGGCACCGTCACCCGTCCCGACTTGGTGGTCGCCGCCCGGGAGGCCGCGGACGCCGGCTTCGACCTGCTGATCGCCTGCGCCTTCAACTACGAGGCCCACGCATCGGAACTCAGCAAGCTGGGCCGCGTCCCCGTCCTCAAGGCGCGCATGAATGCCGACCTGCACATGGCCGAGGACCTCAAGAACACCGGCAAGGGCAACCTGTTCGTCATCTTCGGCGAACCGGACATCGACATCCTGCCGGTAGAACAGGACAGCGCGAACCGCGGCCAGATTCAAGTTAAAGTCAACGGCGTGGACGTCTTCCACCCCAACACCGGCGAAATCCGCAGCGACGGCCCCGAAGGCATCGCCTGCTGGTTCATCGACACGGACTACAACGAAGAGAGCTTCTTCGTCCGCCACGCCTACTTCCTAGGCGCCGCCGACCCCTACAAATCCTTGAAGACCACCCTAAAGGCCGAAATCAACCCCGACGCTTGGGCCACCCTCCACAGCGACACCTCCCGCCCCTTTGAGAAGCCGAAATCGGGCCGTATCGCGGTGAAGGTCATCAACCATCTAGGGGATGAAGTGATGAAGGTGTTTCGGGTATGAGGGGTTCCTTCTGCTAGGGTTAGCTAGGTGTTGCCCTGTCCGCGCCTTTTTAGTTGATCATACCGCTCGATAAAATCTCGGTGCATTCTCGTCACCATGTCGAGAAGTTCCACATATCTTCTTACATATATTTTCGACTGCTCCAAGATTTTCTTCTTTTGCCTGACCCTCCAAGTATTAACCAAGTCCCCGCAAAGCAGATACCCCACCACCTCCTGATATGACATTTCAGGATCAGTTGCGTTCTGTATATGGTCTCTCATGAACGAAACATATTCTTCAATCTGATCGAGCTCCCTGTGCGAAGCTCTAGCGTTGGGGCGCTTTATCTCGACCACGACCAAATTGGTACTCTCCCTAACGCACAGAAAGTCGATCCGTCTGTCCCTATCTGGCAGATCGTCCGCTTCAGGAAACTTCCCCCTTAGAATATCGCTGTACCTAATCTCGTCATCTACCAATGTCCAGCGAGGATCTATAACCCAAGGAAACTCCTTGAGGAAGTTATGCAGAGTGGGAACCTCCAACGCGTCTGTATCAATGAGGCGCTGTAGCTTCTCTATGGTCGCTATTCTCCCCTCAGTAACGCGGGACATCTCCTTCGCCTCAACGATTTCCCACTCTCTGAACAAATCAAAAATCGTCCCTATATCTTCCAATCCCGATTCCGCCAAGTCTTTGGTAATCTCCCAAAAAGCGTCAAATTCCAAGAAATCTAGGGATGTCTTGATTATCGGCTCGATTTCGCCTACTTCAGCGGTCGGGTTTTTGGTGATCGCTTGGCGCACGAGCTTGTCGGCAAGATCCAAGGCTCGCTTATTGCCACTTTCGGTCGCGCGCACTCTAAAGTCCTGATATAACTGGTTGTTGTCCAATCGGTCTTGATTGTCTTTGCTACGCTTTTCTGCCCATTCGCGCGCAATCCGGTTCACTTGCTGCTTGCCCCACGCCATAAGGTCCATGTTGGCATCAGTGTCCCACACCAAGACATTTCGATTCGTGCCAACGGTGTCCTCAGCTTCGTCAACAAACTCAGCGTGAAGCTCGCCAACAATATAGGAAAGCGCATATTGCTGCCCAACTACGGCATTGAATAAAAATGGCTCCTGAACAAGCTTGCCACGCGCCATGATGGAGATGCCGCGATCTATACCGTCGAGATCCGAGGTCGTTCGGCTCAAAGCGCCAATCCAACCGGAGACCGTCCACCCGGTTGCAGGGGCAATTTCCTCGTCTTGGAATGTCCAAAGATAAGGTTGGCCCTCCCTATCCTTGTCAAGCAGCCGGTGCATGTCGCGCTCATCCAAGGAAATAGGGCTACCATTAACGACTACCTGAAAATCGTTTTGCGAAGCGATGACTGAGAAGCGTCTCGCCAATCCCCTGCGAAGCAATTTCAAGGAAATGCTTCGAGTCTTGTATTTGGTGATCCGCTTAAGTGTCACTTTTGTCCCCTTTGAGATCGTTTTGCTTGGGGGTAGCGAAGGGAACTCAACATGACGGCGATGCGCACTTTCCAGCATCCTGTCGTAGTTCATGATGAAATGGCTGGTCTCCCCCTCCTTTATGCTTTCTATCTCAATTTCCTTAGCGATACCAAATGCGGAGAATTTGCCAATGCCCTTCCGCCCCATGAGCTTACGACGATATGGTGCTGCCGTTTCATCCGATCCTTCTTTTTCTCGGCGGTCTCGACCGACTATGAGGTATTTTTCGCGTATATCAATGTCCAGCATGCCCAAGCCGTCGTCGCAGATGACGATCTCGGACGTCCGTTCATCTATTGCCGTTTCTGGTATTGCAATCATCACTTTGGTAGCGTTTGCATCCCAGGCATTGGCAACCAATTCGCCAATAACAGGAGGCAGGGTGGAATACATCTGCAAGCCGAGATGTTTAATCGTAGCTATGTCGAAGTCTAGTCCGAATGGTTCTTTGGTGGACATGGCTGCCTCAGTAGCTAACGGCTAAAGTCCCGCAGGAACCGGATAGCGACGGCTCCAAGCTCTCTAGCTAGCTGGACGGGAACGGCGTTGCCAATCTGCCCGGACTTTTCTAGGAACGATTTACCGAAAAATTCGTAATTGTCCCTAAAAGTCTGCAGTGCAGCGGCCTCCCGTAGTGAAATGCCGCGGTGTTGTTCCGGGTGTATGAAGCGACCGCAATAAACATCAGTGCAGCGACAGGTCAGTGTGGGGCTTGGTTCGTTCCAAGCCATGCGGCCGAATACATCCTTGTGCGCTTTGGGATGTCTTTGGTGGCATTTGAGAAGAATTGATGTGTCGGGCACATCATTTCTGCTTCCTCCATCCAAGGGGATGGCTTTAACGATACGTCTATGATGCGGTGGCAGCTTCCGCGAGGCATGATTGGGAAATTTCGTTGATTCTTCGCCAGCGGCTAGAGGAGGATACTTTGCAATGCATTCTCTCACCGTGGTTGGGTTTTCCCTAGTCGTTGGTGCCGGGAGTCGAGGCTGTCCATGTTTAGAGGCTATGAGAATGAAGCGCTTGCGGGTCTGGGGAACGCCAAAGTGTTTTGCATCCAAGAGATCCGATTCAGCCAAGAAGCCGTTTTTCTTCAATACGAACATAAACTGCTGATAGATATTTTGACCGATGGCGTTGTGCAGGCCGGGAACGTTCTCCACGATGATGAAGTCGGGTGGGCACTGGGCGACGATCCTAGCGAATTCCAGCAACAGCGATTTTTTGCCGTCGTCGCTCTTGGCTGCATTGAGGGTGGAGAAGGGCTGACACGGCGTGCATGCGGCGTACAATATCGTGTCAGTCGACTGGACGCCTAGTTCGGCCCGGAGTTCGTTGATGCGAACATCGGCAATGTTTTCGGCAATAAAACGG
Source organism: uncultured Pseudomonadales bacterium (assembly GCA_958296025.1). GTDB lineage: Bacteria > Pseudomonadota > Gammaproteobacteria > Pseudomonadales > Azotimanducaceae > Azophilus. Next base: position 1,431,570 of record OY282430.1, on the reverse strand, counting down.
CTTGGCCTGTTGTTGTGTTCGTAGGTCTTGCGGAGGCGTTTGTCGTTGTCCACCCCTGCAACAACAGAGATGCCTGCGTCAAGCAGGCCGCGTGTTAGGCCGCCCGCGCCACAGCAGAAGTCAATGGCTTTGATCACTGTGCGCTCTTTTTGGCTTGGTGTGGTCGTTCCCGCACCTGATCCAACAGCCAATCGGATAGCCTGCAACACAGCCTCACTTGCCCGCCCGTCCTCTGTCGCTCAGTGCCTTCGGTAACGCCGACCGGGCGATGACGCTTTGCGCCTCGCCGTTTCGGGTGAACCTTAACACCTCGGAACCGGCGGACAAAGTTTTTTCTTAACTGATTGAAATAATAGAGGAAATTGTGGCCTACTGGCGACACCCTAAGCAGCCTGCGACCGCATGCGGCGGGAATAAGGGAGCGCTGGGCGCAATGGTCCAACTTGCCGGTCTTCATGGGTGTTGGCAAGGCGACTAACGGCCACTTCAGGTCTGGTGCTTCTTTGAGCGTAGGTTTGGTTCCGAACGGCGGGCTGTGGTTTCCCATGGATGGTCGATGTTGAAGAGCGTCGCCCTACTCCCTATATGCCCATTCATGGACCACCAGCTCTTCCTAGACCGCATTCGCCAACCCCCTTTTACGCCAGGCGACAGGGCGGCCGCGCAAAGGGATGCGCGGCGCATTGCTTGCTATTTGATTCGTCATGGCGCTGCCCGCGTCTTCGGCATTGGTTTTGCCAAGGCATTCGTCCGTAATTGACTCCATGCGACAGCAGCCCCTTCCGGTGGGTAGGCGCAACTTCTCGACTGTCGCCCAAGGCTGTCACCACTCAGGAATCCGGCACCAAGCAGTCGTAGCGCTCCAGATGGTTTCCGGTTAGCTGCGCTAGATTGCCTTAGCGGCAGATCCGAAGTATGGTTCCGATATGCCAACCCATTGGATTAACAGGACTTTTCAGTCCATTTTGACTGAACCGGCGGAACACCTGCGGCTGTTTCCGGTTTGGCTACTGATCGGCCCTCGGCAAGTCGGCAAGAGCTCCCTGCTGCACAAGTGCGCGGCTGGCCACGCTTACGTCAACTTGGATGACTTGGGCGCTCGGGAACGCGCCAATCGAGACCCAGCTCTGTTCGTGCGTGAACTTGAGCCGCCGTTCGTGATTGATGAAATTCAGTACGCGCCGCAGATTTTAGGCCCGATCAAGCAATTGGTGGACGCCGGCGGCAACATTCCCACGGCCGAGCATCAGGCGTTGTTGGGGAGCGATGCGCACAGTCCCGTGCCGGTGGCTTATGAACGCCGCAACCGCGACCTGACCCGCGTTGGATTGGCGCGGCAAAGATGAGCCGGCGCAGCCAGGCCCTGTGTTAGTCTTGCCGCCATGCAGCAACTCATCTCCCGCCGACATCCCGCCCTAATCCCCGTGGCGATCGTCCTTTTCGCCTTGGCCACGGCTGCCCTGCTGCACCTGTTCGGCGGCGCAGCCAAGCCGGCCCCCGCTCCAGCCCACCTCATCGCCGATGTCAACGCGCCCCAGACCCTTGACCATCTGGCTTTGGTCAGCAAACCGCATTTTGAGGACTTCGACGGCATAGCCGAACGGCGCTTGGTGCGGGCCTTGGTGGTGCGCAGCCGGACCTTCTACTTTTTCGACGGCGCCGTGCAGCGGGGCTTGGCCTATGAGATGCTCAAGGCCTTCGAGCAGTTCCTGAACGACAAGCTGAACACCGGGGCGCTGAAGATAAGTGTGGTGTTCATACCGGTCATGCGGGATCAACTGCTGCCGGCGCTCACCGCCGGCTACGGGGATTTGGCGGTGGCTAATCTCACCATCACCCCCGCCCGCCAAGAGCAGGTCGATTTCTCCATCCCGGTTTGGCGCGATGTCAGCGAGATTTTGGTGACCGGGCCAGCCAGTCCAGCCATCGAATCCCTTGAGGACCTTGCCGGCAAGCGGCTCCATGCGCGCACCTCTAGCAGCTACTACGAGAGCTTGATCGCCCTGGATGAACGGCTTAGGAAGCAGGGCAGGGCGCCGGTGGACATTCAGGTCGCGGATGAGCACATCGAGGACGAAGGGCTGCTGGAGATGGTGCAGGCGGGTCTCATTCCCGCCATCGTGGTGGACTCCCACAAGGCGGCGTTCTGGGCGCAGATCTTCAACGACATCGAACTGCGCGAGGACATCGCCCTGCGCACCGGCGCCGACATCGCCTGGGCACTGCGCAAGAACAGCCCCGAGCTGAAGAAGGTGGTCAACGAGTTTCTGGCCCAAAACCGCGAAGGGTCCCTGCTCGGCAACCTGCTGTTCACCCGCTACCTGAAGGAGACCGACCATTTGGCCAACGCGCTGCAATCCTCGGAGATGCGCAAGTTCCGGGCCACCGCCCATCTCTTTCAGCGCTACGCCGACCAGTACGACTTCGACTGGCTGATGATCATGTCCCAGGCCTACCAGGAATCCCGGTTGGACAACAGCGTGGTCAGCAAGGCCGGCGCCGTCGGCATCATGCAGTTGCTGCCCAGCACGGCGGCGGATAGGAACGTCAACGTAGCGAACATCAAGGAACTGGAGAACAACATCCACGCCGGCAACAAGTATCTGCGCTTCATCCGCGATCGTTACTTTGAAGACCAAGCCATGGACGACCTGAACAAGATCCTGTTCTCCTTCGCCGCCTACAATGCCGGCCCGGCCCGCATCGCCGGGCTGCGCCGGGAAGCCGCCGCCCAAGGCCTGGACCCGAACCTGTGGTTCGACAACGTGGAGGTGCTGGCCGCGCAGCGCATCGGCCGGGAGCCAGTGGATTACGTCAGCAACATCTACAAGTATTGGATCGCCTACGGCCTTAGCCGGGAGCAGCTGACCAAGGCCGTAACGACGGCGGCGGCAGCTTAACAGGGCGGCAAACCACGCACAGGGCTTCCTCGCCATGCAACCGTTTCCTGGTCTGAAGCGTTAAGCGAACAATGGCGGTGGGAGCCCAACCGAGGCCCCGCCGGCCAAGCCAACGGGGTCTCAGTTCAGCCTGTCGATGCCAGGTTGGCGGCTTTGCGGCGGCGGCGCATTCTGACAGAATGCGCCCCTTGCACGGAATTTTGGAGACAGCCCATGTCGGTGGTCGATTTTGAACGGCGGGGGCACATCGCCCTCATCACCCTCAACCGTCCAGAGGTGCGCAACGCCATCAACCCGGAAATGTCCATCCGTCTTGACGAGGCTTGGCAGCGGGTGCGCGACGATGCGGCGGTGCGCGTCGCCGTGCTGACCGGCGCCGGCGCCGTCTTTTGCGCCGGTGCCGACCTTGGGCGGCTGATCCCCCTGTTCTCCGGGGCACGGCCAGCGGAGGACGAGTGGGATGAGCGCCTGCTTGCAGACCGGCGCACCACCAGCCGCGCCCTGCTGCGCAACTTCGATACGGAAAAGCCCGTCATTGCCGCCATCAACGGCCACGCCATCGCCGGCGGCATGGAGATCGTCCAAGGCACGGACATCCGCGTTGCCGTCCCTAGGGCCAAATTCGGTGTGCAGGAAGTCAAGTGGGCCCTGATTCCGTCCGGCGGCTCCACTGTGCGCATGCCCGCGCAACTGCCCTTCGCCAAGGCCATGGAGCTGCTGCTGACCGGGGACCTGATCACCGCGGAGGCGGCGCTGGAACTCGGCTTTCTAAACCATGTGGTGGATGACCCGCTGGCGAAGGCCTGGGAAATCGCCGAGAAGATCGCCGCCAACGGCCCCATCGCCGTACGCGTCATACGCCGCTCCGTTCGCGCCTGCCTCGGGCTGCCGGAGCAGGAGGCGCTGAGAATGGAAACCAAGCTGTCCGCGCCGGTGATGCAAACCGAGGACGCCAGGGAGGGCCCCCGCGCCTTCATGGAGAAGCGCAAACCCAATTTCCAGGGCAGATAGGCGGCGGAACGGCCGGTCGATTGGCTCGTCCATTCATGGTTGGTTAGAGAGGGGATTGTGGGTGGTCGCCAAGCGGAGCTCGCACAGGGAACGGGACGATACATGGGTCCGGGTTTGGTAGGCCGCGCCCCACCCATGCCTGCACACACCGGCGCTGCGGGCATGACTCTGGCTTTCATGCAGGAGCGCCTTCGGTTGGCCGGGCGGGCCGGTTGATGTACGCGCTCCTGCTGGACGGGCGTTATTTCGTCTTCATTTTATTGCTGGTCGCTCTGGTCATCTCCCTGTCCTTCCATGAGTTCGGCCACGCCTTGGTAGCCAAGTGGCACGGCGACGACACCGCCGAGCGAGCCGGGCGGCTGACCGTCAACCCCTTGGCGCACATCGATCCCGTGGGGCTGTTGATGGTGGTGCTGGTCGGCTTCGGTTACGCCAAGCCGGTGCCCACGGACCCGCGCAACTTCCGCTCGAGGACTTCGGACCTCTGGGTGGCCGCCGCCGGGCCGCTGATGAACCTGCTGCTGGCCGTGGTGACGTGGAACTTCTACCTGTGGCTGCGCGGCCTAGGCTGGGACAATCCCGGCGGGGAAGTCTTTTTCGCCCTGCTGGCGCAGATCAACCTGCTGCTGATGATCTTCAACCTGATCCCCCTTGGCCCCTTGGACGGCCACTACATCCTGCCGCACTTCCTGCCCAAGCATCTTGCCCAACGCTACCGCTACTTCAACGCCCGCTATGGCACGGGGGCGTTTCTGGTGCTGATCGTGCTTGGCCTGGTCGGCCTGCCCATATTTCGCTACTTGGCGGAGTTCTCATTCGCCCTGCTCCGCTGGATCACCTGGATGTGAGCGGCTGTACAGAAAGAGCATTTTCGGGGAAAAACCATTATGATAAGGCCCCCCAAAAACCTCGGAGCATAGGAAGACATCCAATGTCAATGTTTGAAAAACGCAACACCGGCGCCCAAACGGAAGGCCAAACCAAGCTGTCGCAAGGTCAAGGGACGGCGTTCGAGGCAACTCGGCCGGCGCCTCAAAAGGATCCCACCCGAGCGCTTATCGGCCCAGCAATCAAGATTTCCGGCGAAATCTCCGGCGAGGAGGGATTGACCATCGAAGGTGCCGTGGACGGCACGATCAACCTGCCCAACCATGCGGTGTCGGTCGGCAGGTCCGGCGTCGTCAAAGCCAACATCTCCGCCGCCATAGTCTCCATCCAAGGCCGCGTCAAGGGCGACATCGTCGGCAGCAAGAAAGTGATTCTGAGCGCTAACGCACGGGTGCAGGGCAACATTACCGCCCCCAGAGTCAATCTGGAGGACGGCGCCAAGTTCAAGGGCAGCATCGACATGCACCCTGCCGAGGATCCGGCGGCGCAACCGGCACCCAGCAAGCCCCTGCCGGCAGCGCCGGCCGCCGTCAATCGGCCCGCCGCCCCCAGCAAACCGGGGACCGGTCCCGCGCCAAGAGCCGCAGCGGGCAAGCCCAGCCGCTAGTTCTCCTTAACGCAATGGGGAACTGAGCAACGCCCCTGGGGTTGGCCGCGAAGGCGTCGGCACCCTGGGGCAAGGCGTGGCCTGTTGCGCCGACAACCGCCGAGTTTGCAATCCCGTGCCACTACCCGACCCAACCGTGACCGAAGCCAGCGAGCTCCTGCCGATGGCGTTGCAGCCCCTGCATGGAGCCCGAGCCGCGCCGGCGCACATTCTGGACGTCGGCCCGGCCATGCCGCAGACCCTCGCGTTCTTCAAACGTTTCAACTGCCGGCTGCATGTGGCCGACTTGCTCGACTGCGGTATCGTGGCGCATCAGCACCATCTGGATGAACAGGCGCTGGCCGCCCGCTTCGCCGACGCGCTGTCCATGGTCAACGCACCGCTCGACATCTGCCTGCTCTGGGATTTCCCAAACCACTTGGCGCCGCCGGCGGTGCAGGCCTTCAACCGCGTCCTGCGCAGGCTCATCAAGCCGGAAACTTTGGCGCATGGCTTTTGCTCCGTCAAGCAGACCCGTCCGACGATGCGCCATCGCTACGCCATTCTCAAAGCCGATGAGATTCTCCGGCAGGAGGACGCCGCCATTCCTCCCGGTGCCCATCCCTACTCGCAACAGCAGCTCGTGAAGGCCCTGCGCACCTTCATCTTCGAGCGCGGCGCGTTGCGTAGCGAAGGCCGGGTGGAGATCCTGCTGCGCACTGCTAGGGCGGATGCCGACCCGCCGGCGTTCTTGACGAAGGACCCGCGGCCCCTGTCGGCGGCCCATCGCCGCTAGCCCTGTGCGGGGGCGAATAGTGGCATGTCTGCCGTTTGCCAGCGGCTTCAGTCAAGGCTAGTCCAGCGCGGGAGCGGCTAACAGACCCCGCCTCAACACCGGAAATCAGCCGGCCAGATCCACCCCAACCGGACAATGGTCGGAGCCGCGAACATCCGGCCAGATGAAGGCCCGCCGCACCCGCCTGTCCGCCGATGGCGTCGCCAGCACAGCGTCGATGCGCCAACCGACATTCCTCTCCCGGGCACCACCGAACTGCTGCCACCAAGTGTAGTGGCCCGGCGCATCCGGGTGGCGGGCGCGGAAGCAGTCCACCCACCCGGCGGCCAGCCAACGGCTGAACTCCGCCCGCTCCTCCGGCAGGAAACCGCTGTTCTTGACATTGCCCTTGGGCCGCGCCAAGTCGATGGCTTCGTGGGCGGTGTTGTAGTCCCCGACCACGAAGGTCGGCCCCCGTCGCCGCAACCGCTGCACCCGTGCAAAGACCGCCCGGTAGAAGTCGAGCTTATAAGGCACACGGCTGTTGTCCCGGTTGCGCCCGCTGCCCTTGGGGAAGTAAACGCCGGCCACCGCCAAGCGCCCAAAATGGGCGGCGATGAAGCGCCCTTCCACATCGAAGCGGTGTACGCCCAAGCTGGTTTCCACCCAATCCGGCGCCTTACGGCTGTAGATGGCGACGCCGCTATAGCCGGGCCGCTCCGCCGGCACAAAGAAGCTGTGCCAACCAGCGGGTTGGCGCACGTCGGCCGGCAGCTGTTCGGGGAAGGCCCGGACCTCCTGCAACGCCAACACATCGGCGCCGCAGCCGGCCAGAAAGTCGCCAAAGCCTTTTCTGATGCAGGCCCGCAGACCGTTGACATTCCAGCTAAGGATGCGCATGAATGGGCACCGCTCCAAGCCGCGCCAAAGCCCAAGGGGCAATGATCCAGATGCTACAGAGCGCGGCGGCCAATTCCTAGTCCAAGCCCCGGTGTCCTGTTGATCTCCGCCGCGGTCTTAGGCCCGAATGTCGCACCAACGGCAGCGCGGCTTCCCTGGCGGAAACGATGCGTTGACACCATCCCCCTGGGGATTCACACTAGCGAAACGTCTCGCTGCGTTCCTCAACGCAACTGAGGCCTAGCGCACGAAGGGGATGATGAAGGCGGTCTCCAAATCCACCAAAAAGGAAGTCGAACTGGGCTTCGACGCGGACGCCCTGCGCAGCCGCTACCGCCGGGAGCGGGACAAGCGCCTGCGGGCCGACGGCAACGGGCAGTATGTCGAAGTCACCGGCAAGTTCGCCCACTTCCTGAACGATCCCTACGTCGAGCCCGGCTTCAGCCGTGAGCCGCTGCGCGATTCGGTGGAGGTCCTCATCATCGGCGGCGGTTTCGGCGGCCTGCTGGCCGGGGCGCGGCTGCGGGAGGCTGGCGTTGAGGATCTGCGCATCATTGAAAAGGGCGGGGACTTCGGCGGCACTTGGTACTGGAACCGCTACCCCGGCGCCCAATGCGACATCGAGTCCTACATCTACCTGCCCCTGCTGGAGGAGGTGGGCTACATGCCCAAGGAGAAGTACAGCTTCGCCCCGGAGATCCTCGCCCACAGCCAAGCCATCGGCCGCCATTACGATCTTTATCGCAACGCCTGCTTCCAAACCGAGACCACCGAAATGCGCTGGGATGACCAAACCCTGCATTGGCAGGTGGCCACCAACCGCGGAGACCTGATGAAGGCCCGCTTCGTGGTGATGTCCAACGGCCCCTTGAACCGTCCCAAGCTGCCGGGCATACCCGGGCTTGAGTCCTTCGCCGGGCACAGCTTCCACACCAGCCGTTGGGACTACGGCTACACCGGCGGGGATGCCAACGGCGGCCTGCACCGCCTGCGCGACAAGCGGGTGGGCATCATCGGCACCGGCGCCACCGCCGTGCAGTGCGTGCCCCACTTGGCGGAGGCGGCCGAGCATCTGTACGTCTTCCAGCGCACTCCTTCCTCCATCGACGTGCGCGGCAACAAGCCCACCGAGCCGAACTGGGCGGAGTCGCTTACTCCCGGCTGGCAGCAAAAGCGCATGACAAATTTCAACATCCTGGTCACCGGCGGCTTTCAGGACGAGGATCTGGTCAATGATGGCTGGACGGACATCATCCGCAACCTAGGCGTCGCCATCGCCGACCGGGCCAAGGCGGGGGAGTTGACGCTGGAGGAGATGGGCGCAAGGGTGGAGTTGGCGGACTTCAGGAAGATGGAGCAGATCCGCCGCCGGGTGGACGAACTGGTGGAGAATCCAGACGCCGCCGCAGCGCTGAAGCCTTGGTACCGCCAATTCTGCAAACGGCCCTGCTTCCATGACGACTACCTGCCAGCCTTCAACCGGGCCAACGTCACCTTGGTGGATACCAACGGCCAAGGAGTGGAGCGCGTCACCCCCAAGGGGGTGGTGGCGGCCGGGACGGAATATGAAATCGACTGCCTCATCTTCGCCACCGGCTTTGAGGTGGGCACCGCCTACACGCGCCGGGCCGGTTACGAGATCATCGGGCGGGGCGGCCAGACCCTCACCGAGAAGTGGGCCCAAGGCCTGCGCACCCTGCACGGCTTCCAGACCCACGGCTTTCCCAACTGCTTGTTCATGGGCGTCACCCAAGGCGGCTTCACGGCCAACTTCCCGCACATGCTGAACGAGCAGAGCCTCCACATCGCCTACATGATCGGCCACGCCCGCCGCGGCAACCACCACTGCCTGGAGGCCACCCTGGAGGCGGAGAACGCCTGGGTGGGCACCATCAAGGCCCTATCCGTGTTCAACGCCAAGTTCCTCATGGAATGCACCCCCGGCTACTACAACAACGAAGGTCAGGTGGAAGGGGGGAATTCACTGCTGGGCGGCCAATACGGCGGCGGCCCGGAAGCCTTTTTTCAAATACTGAAGGAGTGGCGGGAGGAAGGAAGCCTTGCTGGGCTGAACTTCACCTGAGTTAACCCATGACCAACAAGATCGCTGAAGACCCGAGGATCGACCCGCGCATCAAGGCGCTGTTCGGTTCGCTGAACCTGCCCGGCGGAGGCGACGTGGCCAGCCGTGCAGAACTGCTCGAACAAAGCGGCAGCGACGAGGCGAAGGCCGCCGAAGCGGCCCTTGCGCAGTTCCTGGAGCTGTGCGACAACGAGGACGTCGCCCCCTCCACGGGCCTTGAGATGAGGCGCTTGAGCTTCACTTCCCAGCCGGACGGCAACCAAGCCAACCTCCACTTCATCCGCCCGCAAGGCGGCGGTGCCCTGCCCTGCGTCTATTACATCCACGGCGGCGGCATGATGAGCCTGTCCTGCTACTACGGCAACTACCGCGCCTGGGGCAAGATCATCGCCGCCAGCGGGGTGGCCGTGGCGATGGTGGATTTCCGCAACTGCCTGAGTCCTTCATCGGTGCCGGAGATCGCACCCTTCCCCGCTGGGCTGAACGACTGCGTTTCCGGCCTGAAATGGGTGTTGGCCAACACCGCAGAACTCGGCATTGATCCCAACCATGTGATCGTCGCCGGCGAAAGCGGCGGCGGCAACCTGACCTTGGCCACCGGCCTGAAACTGCTGCGCGACGGTGACATCGGCCTCATCCGCGGCCTCTACGCCCTGTGCCCCTACATCGCCGGCTACTGGCCGCACCCGGACTGCCCCTCGTCCGTCTCCAACAACGGCATCCTGCTGGACTTGCACAACAACCGGGGCGCCATGGCCTACGGCATCAAGGCGTTCGACAAGCGCAACCCCCTGGCTTGGCCGGGCTTCGCCACGGAGGAGGATCTGCGCGGCTATCCGCCCACGGTCATCAGCGTCAACGAATGCGACCCATTGCGCGACGAGGGCGTCAACTTCTACCGCACCCTGCTGCGGGCCGGGGCGCCAGCCCGCTGCCGGGAGGTGATCGGCACCGTCCACGGCACGGAGATCTTTCCCTTGGCGGCACCGGACATCAGCCGGGACACAGCGGCCAGCATCGTCCATTTTTGCCGGACGGCTTGAACCGCTCCGTTGCAGCCGCGCCCTGAGCCCTCAGGAAGCCGTGGCGTGCTTGAAACGCAGGAAAAGCCTAGGGCGAAATCGGGGCCATCCCAAACACGCCGTTCAGCACCGCGAAGACCTTGCCGCCGAGGTGTACTTCGCTGTAGTCCTCCTTGAAGTAGCTGGCGAACACGGCCACGAGGTCGAGGCGGGGATTGACGATGAGGCCCTGCCCCGCCCAACCGGCCTTGAACAGGGTGCCGTCGGAGTGGACGTAATCCCACTGATGGATGTTATGGACGTAAGGGCCATCCTCCCCATCGGCCGCCCCTAGGTTGCGGCGCAAGGCCGGGTTGGCCTCGGAGCGCAGGAAATCAATGTAGTCCCGGGAAATGATTGGCTCATCGCTGACCACTTTGCGGCTTGGCGTGAACAACAGCCCGAACCGAGCCAGATCCCGGGGCCGGGCCATGAAGCCGCCGTGGGTCAGGGGGATGCCGTAGCGATAGGCGATGTAGGCGGCGTCCGCCTCGGCGCCCAACTTGGACCAAATTTCCCGGCTCAGCACGTCATGGAACGGATGGCCGCTGAGCTTCTCCACCAGCCAAGCGAGCACGAAGGTGTTGACGCCTGAGTAGGAGAACCTCTGACCCGGTGCGTCGTTCTTGCCGGCCTTCAAGTTGGCCACGAAGTCGTAGGGGTTGTCCGGGGCGCTCAGATCCTGTGGGTCCCGATAGCCGTCGCCGATGGCGATGGAGTATTGGTAGTAGCAGCTGTCACGGTTCTCATAGTCGTCCTCGCAGTCCAGGCCAGTGGCCATATCCAGGATGTCGCGCACGGAGATGCCGGCGAAGGCCGATTGGCCAAGCTCCGGCAGGTAGGCGTCGATGGGCCGGCTGGGGTCCACTCGGCCGCGCTCCTCGAAAATGCGGATGAGGACGGCCGGCAGCACCTTGGCCACGGACCAATACACGGGCTTTTGATAGTCCTGCATGCGCGGGTAGCGCTCGAAGACGATGCTGCCCCCCTGCAGGATGACCACCGCCAAGGCGGTGGACTGGTCACTTTCCAGAAATTCCGCAAAGGGCATGGCGCCTTGGGGCGTATCGACCGGAAAGGCGGCAACCTCCGGCATGGGCCGTTGCGGCAGTGGCCTCACCAGCCCGGCCCGATGCAGGGTTGCCGTGGGAAACAGTTGCTGGGCGTTCTTGTGCGTCCAAGCCATCTGCTCTCCCGCCATGGTCCACCACATGTCGTCCCGCACCAGGGCGCGGTGGTGCCGCAGGGATTCGTCCAAGCCGATGTCCGGCTCGACCGGGGCGTCGTTGTAGGGCGCAGTGGCGTCGGGCGCCGGGCGGCAGCCGCCTAGCCACAGGACCGCAGGAAGCAAGAGAAAGAAAACGCGGCAAGTGGCGGACACCGCGCAACCATCCCGTGGTCGGCTTCGCGTCACCCCGGGGCGTCGTGGCAGCCAACAGGTGATTTCATCCGCATGCCTGGCCAGCGCCGGCCCCGCCACTACCAAGGATGAATCTCGCCATTCCACTTGTAGAACTTGCCGGAATCCGCCTTGGTTAGCCCAGCCACTACGGCGCGGATGCCCGAAGCGCTTTCCGCGGCGCTGATGTCCGCGTTGGGTCCGCCCATGTCCGTGCGCACCCAGCCCGGGTGCATCAAGGCCACGGTGATGGGCTCCTCCTTCCAGTCCAAGGCGAGGAGCTGCGACGCCTTGCTCAGCGCCGCCTTGGTGGTGGAGTAGATGTACATGCCGCCGAAGGGCCAAGTGGAGGCGGCCAGCTGGCTGGTGACGTTCAGCAGCTTGCCGTTCCCGGAGGCGGCCAAGTTGGCCTTGAACTCCTTGGCGACGAGCACCGGGCCGATGGTGTTGACGTTCAGGGTTCTGTGCCACTCCACAAGGTCCAGATCCTCGAGGACCTGCTTGGCCGGATTTCCGCCCACGGCGCCGGCGTTGTTGATGAGCACGTCGATGGGCTGATCCCCCACCTCCTTGGCGGCGGCCATGATGGAGAGGGGTTCGCCGGTGTCCATCTCCAGAATGAGGACGTTGCCGGTCACATCGTCCAAGCCCGGAGTGGCCGCGGCGTCGCGCACGCAGGCGATCACATTCGCCCCTTCCGCCGCGTATTGCCGCACAAGTTCCGCGCCGACCCCACGGCTGGCGCCAGTGACCAAAACAGTTGTCATCATGTTGTCCTTCCTGGTTTTTCTTGACGTAGGGGCAGGCAACCGCCAAAGCCGAGCACGCCAGCCGCGCCTCATCCGCAGGCGGAACTGCGCCGCCCTTCGACGGTGCGCCCCTGCAACCGCCCATGTTAAGGCATATGCTGCGGCCTAAGACAGCGATGTTGGGAAAAACAGTCACGGCTGACTTTTAGGCAACGACGGGGGTTATTGGATGAAAATGGATGGATCAAGGGGTGGAGCGGAGGCCGACGGATGGAGGACGCAGGGGGGAAGGGCAAGGAATCGGATGGCGCGGCGGCAGGATTCGAACCTACGCCTCTGCCTTGTGCTGGCAGCGCTCCGCCACCTGAGCTACACCCGCAATTCCTTCACGAACAGTGATTCTTACCTCTGGCTTGCCCTGTAGTCAAACAGGAGAATAGGATTTTCCTTCTAGTCACGTCGCCAGCCTTGGCCGCGACGCGAAGGGCAGCAGCACTGCCGTGGCAGCGGCGATTGGTCCCATGCGCTCCAGGATGTCGCCTGGGGTGTCAGGCAGAAGGTAGAAGAGGACCGACAGGCCGAAGCCGGTGACGATGGACAGCAGCACGCCCACTGGCCGCAGTTGCCAACCGGCCAGCCGCAGGATGACGGTGGGGCCGAAGGCGGCGCCTAGGGCGATCCAGGCCACCGCCACGCGGCTGAAGATGCTTTCCGGCAAGTACAGGGCCACCAGAACGGCCAACGCCACCAAGACGGCGATGGTGAGGCGGGAGATCAGCAGGCTGCGCTGCGGGCGGTTCTTGCCCAAGCCGAGGTCATGGGAAAGGGCGGAGGCGGCCACCAACAACTGGCTGTCCGCGGTGGACATGATGGCGGACAGGACCGCCGCCAATAGAACGGCGCCCAGCACCGGCGTGAACAGGGTGTCCGTCAGCAGGAAAAAGATGGTTTCGGGATTGTCGATTTCCAAGTGCAGGATGCGCCCCGCCAAGCCCAGGAAACACATGCCCGCAAACACCAGAAAGTACCAAGCAATGGCGATGAGCCTGGCTTGGCGGAGGGCCTTGTCGTCGCGCAGCGCCATGAAGCGCACCAGCAAGTGGGGCTGGCCGTAGGTGCCGAAGTTCATGGCCAGGTTGCCGAAGACCACGCCCAGCGCGGCCAAGCCCACATTGCCGGCCGTGAAGCTGAGTTGATCGGCTGTGCTGACCGCCGCCAGCTTATCGACAAACCCGGCAATGCCGCCCAACTCAAGCAAGGCCGCCAACGGCAGCAGAAGCGCCGTCAAGGCCATCAGCAGCCCCTGCACGGTGTCCGTGACGCTCACCGCCCAGAAACCGCCCAGCAGCGTGTAGATCATGATGATGGCCGCGCCTATGAGGATGCTCTCCACAATGGATAGGTTGAAGCTGCTGGCGAAGGTGTTGCCGGCCCCCTGAAACTGCGCCGACACATAGAACACGAAGGTACACACCACGATCAGCGAGGCAACGCCCGCAATCCAAGTGCGCATTCGCCCGGAACAATCATGGCTGACCACCTCGGTCAGGGTGATGTAGCTGTGCTTGCGGGTGAAAGCCCGCATTCGCGGCGCCATCCAGAACCAAGCAACGAACATGCCCAATATGGACCCACCCACCAGCCACACGGCGGACACGCCAATGACATAGGCAATGCCGCTGACGCCCAGCAGGGTCCAGGCGGAGGACGCGCTGGAGCAGTAGCTGACCGCCGCCACCAAGGGACCCAAGCCGCGCCCGCCCAAGAAGAAGTCCTCGGTGCTGCGGGTGCGCGAACTGGCCCAAAAGCCGATGCCGAGCAAGACGACCTTGTAGGCGATCAGCGTGATGAGGATGGTTGTTGCTTTGTCCATCTGCGTCCTGTTGTCAGCGGCCTTCAAGGCTTGGGGCTAAGCCCCGACCGATAGCCCTACTGGCCCAAGGACAGGTATTTTCCACGAAACAACATCCCCTGCCCAATCAACGTCCCCCCCGCATTGGGACCGGCTATCGAACCATCTGCCAAAGAGATGAGGGTGACGGCACAGGGTTCTGGATCGGCACCCATGCAGACTATGATCGTTTGCTTAGCCAATTATAGTGGCACGCAATGCCGGCCACTACCGCACACCTCTGACTAAACTAGCCGCCATCGCAAATTAGTCTTGACTAAACGACGATGCTGCCAATAATGGTCGGCCATTATGCTAGCAGTGCCGCGCATCTACGATTCCTTGGTGGTTGACCATCTGGCCAATAATCGGCAAATGGCCTTCGTCAGCGGGCCGCGGCAAGTGGGCAAGACCACCAGCTGCCGGCGCCAAGCCAACGCCTACGTCAACTGGGACAATCTTGATGACCGGGACCTCATCCTCGCCGGCCCCAGCCGCATTGTGGAGAAGTTCGGCCTGAACCGGCTTGCCGAAGCCGCACCTGTTGTCCTGTTTGACGAGTTGCACAAGCTGCCGCGCTGGAAGGAATTCCTGAAGGGCTTTTTTGACGCCTACGCCGACCAGGCGCGGATATTGGTGACGGGCAGCAGCCGCTTGGACATCTACCGCCGTGGCGGCGACAGCCTGATGGGGCGCTACTTCCCGTATCGAATGCACCCTTTCTCGGTGGCCGAGACCATCACGCGGGAGTTGCCCAATGCAGAACGCATCCTGCGCCCGCCAAGACCGGCCAACGAAACCGACTTCGCCGCCCTGTGGCGTCACGGCGGCTACCCAGAGCCGTTTCTGAGACGTGATGCCCGCTTTAGCCGCCGCTGGCAATCACTTCGCCTGCAACAGCTAGTCCGAGAGGACATCCGCGACCTGACCCAAGTGCAGCAGCTTGACCAACTGCAAACCATGGTCCGCCTGCTGTCCAGCCTTTCCGCCCGGCAGCTCGTGTTCAGCAACTTGGCCAAGCAGGTGCGTGTGGCGGCGGACACCGTCCGCCGCTGGGTCGCCGCGCTGTGCGATTTCCACTTTGGCTTCACCGTTCGGCCTTGGTTCGAAAACGTCTCCCGCTCCCTACGCAAGGAGCCCAAGTGGTATTTGCGGGATTGGGCGGCCATCAAGGACGAGGGCGGCCGGGCCGAAACCTTCGTGGCCTGCCACTTGCTGAAGGCGGTGGAGGGATGGACCGACCTAGGCCTAGGCGTCTTCGACCTAGGCTACTTGCGCGACAAGGAGCAGCGGGAGGTCGATTTTCTGGTGGTGCGGGACGGCAAGCCTTGGTTTCTGGCGGAAGTGAAGCACCGCGACGGCTCCTTAAGCCCGGCGCTAAAAAGGTTTCAGGACCAACTCCAAGCACCGTTCGCCTTTCAGGTTGTCCTAGAGGCGGAATACGTTGAAGCGGACTGCTTCACCCGGCCCGGCGGCCCGTTGATCGTTCCCGCCCGCACTTTTCTGGCGCAGCTCCTCTGATGCACTTTCAGCTATTCCGCATTGGGAAGGGCAAACAGGACAACGTTTTCGTCTTCGTATTCAATGGGCAAATTCTCCCAAAAATACCGGCGCCATCCTTGTAATTTGCGGCGGTTGAGTGAACGGTGGCTGACCGCTAGAAAGGACACATTATTTTCAGATAACTCGCCAATAAGGCCCTCGGCGTTTTGGCCATATTTGTCAAGCAAATACCCTCTGCCCAAGATCCCAAAGATATCTCCAATGACGCGATTGTTTCTAACATAGGTTAACAGGGCTCCGGTATCGAACTGATAAATGACCTTGTCCTCAATGCCGGAGTTCCGCAGGTAGGAAATCAGGCCGTACTCCGCCAATTTTCTTCCTAAAAAGGCCTCTCGGTTCGCCACTAGTTCTTTCGCCTCGCTTGGAAAAACCAGCCTCCAGTTGTCCGAGTAGTTAAGCAACGCCAACGGAATGCAGAGGAATGACGCCGCATGGTGCAATCGCTTCGTGCCGGAGATGCGCATTCGCCGCGGAAGAACCGACTTGCCGAGAAGCACGATTAGCCGAACGAAAAACCACATGGAGAGAAAACACCACAACGGTAGAAAGGCGGCCAAATAGCGAATTTCCTGCGCACTGAATATCCAAACAATCATCGCCATCAACAGAAGTACGGCAAAGGGTCTAGTTTCCCGATTTATCCACGGAATGTAGAGAAAGAGTGGGAAAGCCGCCACCAGAACCAGCGGCAACGCGGGCGACGAGAAGGACCAGTGATTGACCACAAGGTTGTAGGGCAGCATAAGCAAAGCAACGGGTTGGCCGCCAAACCCTTGCTTTCCAAGGTGCCGAATCTGAGCAGCCGTGTCCTCAGGCCACCACGGCCAGTACCCGAAAACCTGCCCGGCAAAGGGCGAAAAGGGGTTGCCCGTGTGGATGGCGTTGTACAGGTACCACGGCAGACCCACTACCAACGCAACGGCAATGAACAGCAGTGTCGGACGCCAGCTCCTTGCATGGAAATAGGCCCAACCCAGCATTATCGGAATGTAGGCCAAGGCCAAGTACTTGGAGCCCAAGGCAATGCCGAACAGGAAGCCCGAACAGAGGGCAAAGGGCAAGCCCTCCTGGTTCCTGCAGCGGCTCAGGCAGACTATGGCCGCGAAGACAAAGCAGGCCAATCCCAAGTCGATGTAGGCGGAGGAGGCAAGCTGCACAACAAGGGGCAGGGTCAGGAAAAGTACGGTGGAGCCAAAGGCGATAGCTGCATTCCCCAGCCGCCGGGCCAAGACGTAAAGATTAAGCGCCGTCAGCAGACCCAACATGAAGTGCATGTAGTGGGTGGTGACCTCGTCGCCGACCATCAGGGCGAACGAATAAAGCAAATTGATGTTGAGCGTAAAGAAGGGATACCTGAGATGCAGGTCCGGCGTAATCGCCCCCTGCTCGACAAAGTGCAGCGCATAGGGCAGGTGATATCTAACTTCGTCTGAATGGTGCGGCGGGGTGAGAGGCGCCAAGGCGACGGGCGTCAAAAGCGCGAGCATCGCAGCCAGCAATAGGAGCTTTCCAAGGTTAACGCGCAGCCCCGAGTTTCGCAGGCCGCCAAGCCAAGCCCATGCCTTGAGACGCCACAGGGACCAGAGCAGCAACAGGCTGATGCAGCCGAGCACGGGCACAAGGGACAGCATACCCAGCACACCCAAGGCGAACAGCAGCAAAATCAACAAACCAAGGCCAACGGGCGTCAGCAGGGCTGCTTCCTCCAGCGCCGTTAGCCTGAGCGAGCCTCGGAACAGGCCCTTGCCGATGGCAAATGCGGAAAGCCCAGTGCCGAGCATGAGTAGCAACTGCTTGCTGATGTAGAGAAATACAACTTGGCCCGACGCCTGAACTTCTGCATCCAACAACAAGTACTGCAACTGCTTGTTGATGAGAAAATACTCCACTTGATAGCACCGACTAGTTTGTGGTGACGCATGGAAAGCCATGCACAGCCGCCTTGCCTGCACGGGCAAACGATGACGCAGTATAAGTCATAGGGAAAAGTCCTTGAAGCGCCGCTCCGAGAAAGGCGTTATGCTAGGCGCCGACCAAGCCACGAACGCACCGCCAATGACCCCCCCCTCCCCGTGTGCGCACATTTTTCTGATGGTGCCTGCCTACAACCCGGGCCGCAGGGTCATTGAGGTTGTCAGTAAGGCCCTGCCTCATGTTGCGCAAGCCGTCATCGTTGACGATGGCTGCAACCAAGTTGAAAAAGGCCTGCTGCGGCAATGCCTAGCGAACGAAAAAGTTACGCTGATCGCTCACCAAAACAACAGGGGCAAGGGCGCCGCGCTGTTAACTGGCGTTAATCACTGCCTTGCCAGAATGAACGAGGACGATTTCATTCTCATCATGGACAGCGATGGGCAGCACGATCCAGACGACATCCCCAAGTTCAAGGCGCTGTTGGCCAAGGAAGAGGATGTGCATTTCGCGCTAGGGGAGCGGTTCGGCGACAGCAAGACGCCCCTGAAGAGCAAAATCGGCAACAACCTGGCCCGCTGGCTGTTCCGCGCCCAGTTCGGCGGCAAAATCCACGACACCCAAACGGGGTTCAGGTTGCTTTCCGCCGCCTTCGCAAAAACCTTTGCGGCTCGCGTCAAGCCAGGGCGATACGAAACGGAAATGGACATGCTGATTCTGGCCTCCCATACGTTGTCGACCATCCATTCGGTAAAGATACGAACCATTTATTTGGACAAAAATAGAAATACAAAATACAGGGCCATGGTTGACTCCTATGGTATTGCCAAGCTGTTCATCAAGTATGGTGCCGTTTCCATTACATCATTTTTGCTCGACTATCTAACTTTCATCGCCTTGACCTATGTTCTGGAGGTTCCCTATCTGGTCGCCAACGTGCTGGCCCGTTGCGTCAGCACCATCTTCAACTTTTCAGGCCACAGGCAGCTTTCGTTCAAGTCAAGGGGCCGCCTGACCGGCCAAGCAACAAGATATGCACTAGCCGTCGTCACCGCGCTGGCTTTGGCGACCTTGCTGCTCTATTTGTGCGTTGACGGCTTGGGCACTCCCAAGTATCTCGCCAAACCCGCGGTCGATGCAGTGATTTTTGTCATGAACTTTCTGGTTCTGAGCCGGCTGGTTTTCCCGGAAAGGCGCTTGCACCTTAAACAGGGCGGCCGCTCGCTCTGACCGAAGTCCCGCCCGCAGCCGCCAACGCCCGGCGCAAGGGTCTTAGACCCCGAACGCCAATTCCTCCAGGTACCAACCGGCGCCCATCACGGCCATGGAGTGGTTGTTCGGCTGCCGCTTGCCCCAGCCGTTCGGGTCCGCTTGGTAGGCGGCCAGCACCTTTTCGGCTTCCTCGGCATCCTCCCCCTCGAACTCATAGATGCTGAGGTACTGCGACGGCGGGTCCCCCATAAAGCCGCGGGCGGCCTTGAAGCAGCGCACGGAACTGATGTTGGGACAGTTGTAGGTGTCCTCCACATGGTTGCCCAAATACCACTGGTTGAACGCCTCCACCAAATCCTCGCCGGCCGGTTGCACCAGCCCAACCAGCACCAGTTTCTTGCCCATGACGGCTCCCCCACAAATGATTAGGCGGCGCAGACTAACGGCTAGGGTGCAGAATGACTAGGGCCTGTTAACACTATCTGAGCGGTCTCTGCCGAGAGCCGTTTTTTTCGTCCGGCAAGGCGGCGCGAGCGCGGCGTGGCCGAGTCACGTGAGCGAGCGCCAACGCGGCCGGCGGAAAAACGGACTCGGCCCTTCGGGTCGGCTCCGAAACAGCGCCAATCCGCGTTGCTCGGGCTTTGCGAGGCGTGGAGGACTGCCGCGGTCAAGGGAGGGCGGGGACGGCGCTGCAAACGGAACAGCCTGTCATCCCAAGATCGGGCATTCAGTCTATACCGAACACCCCGCCTTCGGTTAATGTCAGCCCAAAGCTGTAATGTCCCCTTTCTCCAAAGTAGAAATGTCCCCTTTTGGCTGTGCCGGAGGGCGGACGGATGTCGGAAGGGTTGGTGTTGATGAGCGGCAAGGAGGCGGACAGGCTTGGCGTGGTCAGGGACGCGGCGGAGGGACGGGTTCGGCAGCGTCAGGCGGCGGAGCGTTTGGGCTTGGGGGTTCGCCAGGTCAAGCGCTTGGTGCGGCGCTACCGGGAGCGCGGCGCGGCGGGATTGACGTCCGGGCGTCGGGGGAGGCGGTCGAACAACGCGATTGCGGCGGAGGTGCGCGGGCGGGCGATGGACTTGGTTCGGGAGCGCTACGCGGACTTCGGGCCGACGTTCGCTCGGGAGAAGCTGGTGGAGGTTCACGGCTTCAGGCTGTCGGCGGAGACGCTGCGCAAGTGGATGCTTGAGGATGGCCTGCGGCGGGCCAAGCCGCGCCGGGGGGCGCCGGTTCGCCAGAGGCGCCCCCGTCGTCCGTGCTTCGGGGAGCTGGTTCAGGTCGACGGCTCGGAGCACGCCTGGTTCGAGGACCGGGGGCCGCGGTGCTCGCTGATCGTGTTCATCGACGACGCGACCAGCCGGCTTCTGGCGCTGCGGTTCGTCCCGGCGGAGACCACCGAGGCCTACATGGAGGTGCTGCGCGGCCACTTGGACGGGCATGGCCGCCCGGTGGCGGTTTATTCGGACAAGCATGGGGTCTTCCGGGTGAACCATCGGGAGCGCGAGGGGGAGCTGACGCAGTTCGGGCGGGCGCTGAGGACGCTGGACATCGAGCCGATCCATGCGGGCAGCCCGCAGGCGAAGGGGCGGGTGGAGCGGGCCAACGGGACGCTGCAGGACCGTTTGGTCAAGGAGATGCGGCTGCGGGGCATCGACGGCATGGAGGCCGGCAACGCCTTCCTGCCGGAGTTCATGGAGGACCACAACCGGCGCTTCGCGGTGGAGCCCCTTTGCCCGGCGGACGCGCACCGGCCGGTGCTGCACGACGCGGCGGAGCTGGGCCTGATCCTGTCCCTGCACTCGACGCGCAAGGTGTCGAGGAGCCTGACGCTCCGCTACCGCGGTCGGGAGCACCAGATCCAGGTTCGGGGCCAAGGCTACGGACTGCGCGGCGCCCGGGTGACGGTCTGCGAGGGCTTCGACGGGCGGGTGGCGATCCTTCGGGACGGGCGGCCGCTTGCGTTCCGGGTGCTGGCCGAGGGGGAGCCGCCCGTTTCCGTGGAGGACGAAAAGAGCGTCCGCCATGCGGTGGACCGGGCCAAGGCGCGCCAACAGGCGCGCCCGAACTGGAAGCCCGCCCCGGACCATCCTTGGAGGCGGGCGGCGCGCGTCGGCGCCGAGCGCGCCGCGGCGGGGCCGTGACCTCCGGTCGCTCCGCTCCCTCCGTTCACGGCCCCGCCGCCCCCCGGCGAATCCAGCAACGTCCGCTTGGGAACGGAAAACAGGGAAGGGGACATTTTAACTTTGGAGAAAAGGGGACATTTCTACTTTGGTTTGACACCCCCGCCTTCGGTTAAGGTGCGCCAATTCGCCACAGGGAAGGAGGGGGCTTTGGAACTCCACGAAGTGATGCGCACCACTTTCGCCGCCAGGGACTTCACCGACGAGCCAGTTTCCGACGCCCAGATCGGCAGGATTCTGGACAACGCCCGGTTCGCCCCCAGCGGCGGCAACCGGCAGGGCTGGAAGGTGATCGTGGTGCGCCAAGCGGCTACCCGCAAGCGCTTGCTGGAGTGGATTGAACCCACCTTCAAGCGTTATTGGGCGCAGGTTCAGGCCGGCGAGGCGCCGTTCAACCCCGTCAACCCATCCCGGGTGACGGAAGCGGAGGTCGCGGCCAGCGATCCGCCCATGACGTTCGTCCGCAAGATGGCGCAGGCGCCCGTGGTGCTGCTGGTGTTTGTTGACCTCCGCGAGGTGGCCGCCTTTGACGCCAGGCAGGATCGGGTCAGCGTCATCGCCGGCGCCTCCATCTATCCGTTTGTCTGGAACATTCTGTTGGCCGCCCGCAATGAAGGGCTCGGCGGCACCCTGACCACCTTCGTCGGTGCCAAGGGAAAAGAACTGCAAGCCTTTCTGGGCGTACCGGAGCAGATGGCCTTCGCCGCCATGCTGCCCTTGGGCCGCCCGGTGAAGCAGTTGACCAAGCTTAGGCGCAAGCCAGTAAAGGCGTTCGCCGCGCTGGAACGCTGGGGCGGAGCGCCTCTTGAGTTCTGAGGCCGCCGCCAGCGGCGATGATGCCCATTGCAGCAGCGCTCCCGGCGGCAGCGGCAACGCAAGTGCGCAGGACGGCGCCCATGCCAGCCCCGAGGTCGGCGGCCGCTACGCCAAGTACGTCTTGGTGGTGCTGCTGATCGTCTATGTCTTCAACTTCATCGACCGGCAGATCATCTCCATCCTGGCCGAGGAAATTAAGGCGGACCTCGGCATCTCCGACGCCGACATCGGTTTTCTGTACGGCACCGCCTTCGCCGTGTTCTACGCCGTCTTCGGCATCCCCTTGGGCAAGTTGGCGGACACCTGGTCGCGCAAGAGCCTCATCTCCCTAGGTCTGGGCTTCTGGAGCCTGATGACCGCACTGTCCGGCACGGCGCGGAATTTCACCACCCTAGCCACCTACCGCTTCGGCGTGGGCGTGGGCGAGGCCAGCGCCACCCCAGCGGCCTTCTCCATGCTGTCCGACTACTTCGCCCCCAAGGTTCGCGCTACGGTGCTGTCCATCTATTCGAGCGGCGTCTATATTGGCGCCGGCGTCGGCCTGTTCCTCGGCGCGGCGGTGGTGGACGCCTGGGAAAGCCTATACCCGGAGGCCGCCTCCGCCCCCTTTGGCCTGCAAGGTTGGCAGGCGGCCTTCCTGGCCGTGGGGCTGCCGGGCCTGCTGGTGGCTCTTTGGGTGTGGACGCTGCGGGAGCCGGTGCGCGGCCTGAGCGAGGCGCTGCGGGTCGCCCCTGATCCACATCCGTTTCGAGAAACCCTCAGTTCTCTGTACGCCGTGCTACCGCCCTTTACGCTTTTCAACCTAGCCAGCCTTGGCGGACGGCGGGCTGTCGCCAGCAACCTCCTGCTGGCCGCCGCCGTCGCCTTGGCCGCCTTGGCCGCCAACCTGCTGTTCACCAACCCAGTGCAATGGATCGCCCTCGGCATCGGCGTCTATGCCGCCGCCTCTTGGATACAGGGGCTGAAGCTGCGGGAGCCGGCGGTCTTCACCCTGATGTTCCGCTCCCGCACCTTCATTTTCATCAGCATTGGCTTTCCGTGTCTTTCCTTCGTCACCTACGGCGCCGGCTTCTGGTCGCCGCCCTACCTGCTGCGCATGCATGACGTGGGCTTGGCGGAAGCCGGCGCCATGCTCGGCTTGGGCGCCGCCATCGGCGGCTGGATGGGCGTCACTCTCGGTGGCGTCCTGGCGGACCGCCTCAGGCCGCGGCTACCCACGGCAAGGCTGTGGCTGGGCGTGGCCGCCGCCCTGCTCTCCACCCCCTTCGCCTTCCTCTTCCTGCTCACGGACTCCGTATGGATCGCCTACGGATGCAGTTTCCTGTTCTCCATGCTGTCCCCGATATGGGTGGGCGGTGCGGCCAGCACGGTGAACGACCTCATGCTGCCGAAAATGCGGGCCACGGCTTCGGCCTTCTATATCCTGATGATCACCTTCATCGGCTTGGCGCTGGGACCCTTCATGATCGGCCAATTCAGCGATCTGTTCAGCGCCGCCGGCCTAAGCGACGGCCTGGCCCTGCAGCGGGCCATGATGCTGGGCTTGACCATGTTCGCCTTCGGCATTCTCTTCCTGTGCCTGGCCATGCGCCATCTGCGGGCCGACGAAGCAGCCCGCAACGCGCAAGCGCAAGCCCCGGCACAGAACCACAACACAATGCCTAAAGGAGATTAAGGACCACCAACGATCAAGCCATTTCGTGGCCACGCCGAGGACGCACCGGCCCTGGGTGGCGCCGGCAAGCGTCCCTCAGCTTCGGCTGCGCAGCAATTCCAAGGCCACGTCCTCGATCATGTCCTCCTGCCCGCCCACGGTCTTGCGCTTGCCCAGTTCGATGAGGATGTCCCGGGACGGAACGCCGTGCTTTTGCTCGGCCCGCTTGGCGTGCAGCAGGAAGGAGGAGTAAACCCCGGCGTGGCCGAGGATCAGGGCATCGCGGCTGATGCGGGTGGGCTGCCCCATGATCGGCAGGGCCACGTCTTCGGCGGCGTCCATGATCGCGTCCAGATCGACGCCGGTGCGGATGCCCATGCGGTCGCAGACCGCAGCGAACACCTCCAAGGGGGTGTTGCCGGCCCCGGCGCCGAAGCCGGCCACGGAACCGTCGATGCGCTTGGCCCCCGCTTCCACCGCCGCCAGGGAGTTGGCGATGCCCATCGCCAGATTATGATGGCCGTGGAAGCCGATTTCGATCTCGGCATCGAGGCGGCTGCGCAGCAGGCCGATCTTCGCGCTGACGTCGTCCGGCAACATATAGCCGGCCGAGTCCGTCACATAGATGCAGTTGGCGCCGTAGGAGACCATCCGCTCGGCCTGCCGCGCCAATTCCGCCGGCGGAATCATGTGCGCCATCATCAGGAAACCCACGGTGTCGAAGCCTTGCTTGGCGGCATAGCCGATGTGCTGCTCCGCCACGTCCGCCTCGGTGCAGTGGGTGGCCACCCGCACGGTGTGGACGCCGCAGCCCTGCGCCATTTTCAAATCCTCCACGGTGCCGATACCGGGCAGCAGCAGCACCGATACCTTGCTGTGCCGCATCTTCGGCACCACCGCCTTCAGGTACTCCTCATCGGAGTGCCGGCCGAAGCCGTAGGTGATGGAGGTGCCGCTCAAGCCGTCCCCGTGGGTGACCTCGAGCATCGGCACCTTGGCCCGGTCCAAGGCGGTGGCCAAGGCCGCCATCTGCTCCACAGTGAACTGATGCGCCACCGAATGCATGCCGTCGCGCAACGACATGTCGTGCAGGGTGATTGCCTTGCCGGCGAGGTTCATCCTGCCGCCTCCGCAACCGCTGGCTGTTCGAAGTGCGCCGCCATCAGCTCCCCGGCGCGGACGGCGGCGGCGGTCATGATGTCCAGATTGCCGGCGTAGGCGGGCAAATAGTCTCCGGTGCCTTCCACCTCCAGGAAGGTGGAGACGCGGCGGCCGTCGAAGATCGGCCCCTCCTTGATGCGGTAGCCGGGAACGTATTGCCGCACCTCGGCCGCCATGCGCAGCAGGGAGGCGCGGATGGCCGCCTCGTCCGGTTCATCCTGCAACAGGCAATGCACGGTGTCCCGCATCACCAAGGGCGGTTCCGCCGGGTTGAGGATGATGATGGCCTTGCCCTGCTTGGCGCCGCCGATTTGTTCGATGGCGCGGGCGGTGGTTTGGGTGAACTCGTCGATGTTCTTGCGGGTGCCGGGCCCAGCGGACTTGGAGGCGGTCGTCGCCACGATTTCGCCGTAAGCCACTGGCTGCACCCGGCTGACGGCGTGGACGATGGGGATGGTGGCCTGGCCGCCGCAGGTGACCATGTTGATGTTGTGCGCCTCAGCCAACAGGTGCTTCGCCAAGTTCACCGGCGGAACGCAGTAGGGGCCGATGGCCGCCGGGGTCAAATCGATCATCTTGACGCCATGGTCGCCCAGCTTTCCGGCGTTGTCCCGATGGCAGTAGGCGGAGGTGGCGTCAAAAGCGATGCGCACCGCGTCCCGGTCGATATGCGGCAGCAGCCCCTCCACCCCTTGGTCGGTGACCATGAGACCCCGCTGCCGCGCCCGGAGCAACCCTTCCGACTGCGGATCTATGCCCACCATCCAGACCGGGTTCAACAGCTCGCTGCGCAGCAGCTTGTACAGCAGGTCCGTACCGATGTTGCCGGAGCCGATCAGAGCGCAATTCACTGGCATGACGGCATCCCTATTCAATTAGCCAAAGCGCACCGACACCTGGCCGATGCCACCTATCGAAGCCCGCACCTCATCGCCGGACCGCACCGGCTGCAAGGGCACCAAGGAGCCGGACAGCACCACTTCCCCCTTGTTCAGGGCGACGCCCAAGGCACCGAGCTGGTTGGCCAGCCAAACCATGCAGGCCACCGGCGAGGAGCCGAGCGCCGCGGCACCGGCACCCGTTGCGACGACGGCGCCGTTCAGCTCCATCACCACCCCGCAGGTGGTCAGGTCCAGATCCCTTGGATCGACGGCCTGATGACCCAGGACGAAACAGCCGCAGGAGGCGTTGTCCGCCACCGTGTCCTGAATCTTGATGCGCCAGTCGCGGATGCGCGAATCGACGATCTCCAGGCAGGGCATCAGGAAGTCCGTTGCTTGCAGCACATCGGCGGCGGTCACCCCAGGCCCCTCCAGATCCGCCTTCAAGACGAAGGCGATCTCCGCTTCGGCGCGGGGTTGGATCAGCTGGTCCTCGATGGGTATGACGCCACCCGTTTGCACCTCCATGGCATCGGTCAGGTAGCCGAAGTCCGGCTGCCGCACACCCAGCATGTTCTGCACGGCGGCACTGGTCACGCCGATCTTCTTGCCGACCACCCGTTCGCCATCCTTCTGCCGCAGGGCCAACAGCCCCTTGGATATGTGGTAGGCGTCCTCAATGCCGATGCCCGGCGCCCGGTCTGTGAGCGGGTCCACCACCTCGGCCTGACGCAGCGCCCGATGCAGCTCCGCCGCGTAGCCATCGATGTCCTGCCGCTCCACGATCGTCCAACCCCTGGCTTCACCAGCCCCTTGTGACGCGGTGATAGGCTTTCAATTTCGACAAAAAACCTTCATTTCGGGAAGCGTTGCAAAGGCCCGCCCAAGCGGCCCCTAGCACAACGCGCAGGCTACAGCTTAACGCAAATGGGCTGCGGCTTCGTGTGGAAATCCCCAGAGTGGTGTCCGCTTGCGCGGGACAGGACCCTAGCAGCGCACCCGGGCCGGCATTTCCATGCACACCCTGACGCCATCTGCGGCAGTGGCGGTGACTTGATAGGCACCGTCGCCAGCCGGGGCGATGCGGTAGGCGGCGTTGTCCCCGGCACTCGGCCGCCAGCCAATGGCGGTGGTGATGGCTGCGGCGTCGGCGGCCTGCAAGAGGTAGGCGCCTTGGCGCAGGCGGAAATCCTCCTGAAACAGCGCCAACGCGGTGATGCCAGCGATGAGGGCGCCTTCCTGGGAGGTTCGCACAGTGTCCCGATACAGGGGCACGGCCACCGCGGTCAGCACCGCGACGATGGCCAAGGCCACCAAGAGCTCCAGCAGGCTCAACCCCAAGGGCAGCGCCCTCCCCTGTCGGATGAACTCTCTGTCGGGCGTGGATGCGCCGCCGGTCTTTGCCAATCGCTTCATTCGCCGCTTCGCCGCTTCGCTAGGCACCCGCCCAGGTCGCTTCACGGGTAATGGCTGCGGGAAATTCGTAGATGGCCGGCCGTTCAAAGGTGGCGGTCCAATTGCCGGCGTTGAAGGTGCCGGTGACGGCAACGCCGATGGCGCCCGTGGCACCGTCCCCGGCGCCCTCCACATAGGCCGGGCCGCCGCCGGGAGCTGTGCCGCCTTCGGCGTTGAGCAGGGCCACAAGACCGGCTTGGGTGTAGTCCCCGGTGGCGTCCGCCGCGGCTAGATTGGCGAGGCGCCCGATGGCGACGTCCGCCTGCACCTTGCGCACTTGGTGCTCCGCGAAACGGGCACCCTCCTCGAAGTGGTGGGCCACCTTGGACATGTTGGCGTTTTCGATGTAGTCCTGATAGGCCGGCAGGGCCACCGCCCCGAGGATGCCGATGATGGCGATGACGATCATCAGCTCGATGAGCGTGAAGCCTTTGCCGCGCCCGCCGCCATCGCCTTGATGCGGCCCGCCCAGGGGCAGTTTGCGCGCCGTGCCGGGCCGAACGTCGCGCCATCTGTGGTCCCCAGGATAGCGGCTTGAGGGCTTCCGCCCGGTGTTGCCGTGCATCTCCCGGCGCCGGGAGTCCCCCGTATTCGCCGTCCATCGCCCGGCGGGGCGCTTGGTGACTCGTTGTTTCATTGGGTTGCATCCCCCTTTTGCTGGTGGGCTGGACAATGTATACCCCCCGCGAGGCCCAGCATAATGGCCATTCTCCCTATTTTTTGTAAGCCATCCCTGTTCTGCAACCGGCGCTGAATGAACGTGCGGCCGCCGTTTTCTCGCACGACCAGTGCGCGATTGCCCACTGTCACGACGGGCGGTTCTCCTACGCCACGAAGAGGCGATGTCCGCTTCCGGCAGACCACAGCCCTGCCCCACAATAGCCAACAGCGGCATGCCCCAAACCCACAAGGGAAGCCGATGGGGCCGGCGCGAAGTGCGGACACAGGCCAATCAAAAGGTGTGGTTCGGCTATGGAGGGATGCAAACCGCGTTGCCTCAGCGCTAAGGGCGCGTCCAACGTAGGCTTATCGGCACAACAAGAAGAGCGCGGGTCCAGCCATCGGGGCTGCCCCAAAGGGTTGGGATAGGTGGCGATGCAGGGTTCTGAAAACAAGGGCGCATCGGTGCGCCGCGGGCTGGCGAACACGGCGCCCGGACCAGACAGCTTGGCGCATCTGCCGCTGCTGGACTTGGACGCCTTTGATCTGGACGGCATCCCCGACAGCCTGTTTGCCGAGCGGGCGTTGCACGGGCGCAACCTGCTGCCTCTGAAGCGCCGCGCCGGGCGGTTGTTCGTTGCCGTGGCGGACCCGACCGATCTGTCCGCCTTGGATGTGGTCAAGCTGCAAGCCGGCTTGGACATCGAGCCGGTGCGGGTGCAGCGGGACAAGCTGAAACGCATCTTGGAGGAGATGCGCCGCTTCGGGCGGCTGCCCGACAGCCGGCTAAGCGGCGCCTTGGAGGGCGGTCTGGACAGCTTGGACGAGGACGCCTTGGCGGTGGAGACCGAGCCGGAGGGCGAGGAGCCGCTAAGCGCCGCCGCCGCCGAGGAAGCGCCCATCGTCCGCTTCGTCAACCGAGTGCTGCTCGACGCCGTGGCCAGCGGCGCTTCGGACGTCCACTTTGAGCCCTTCGAGGCATCCTACCGCATTCGCTTCCGTACCGACGGCCTTCTATCCGAGGCCATCAAGCCGCCCAAGCATCTGGGCCGGCGGCTGGCCGCCCGGCTCAAGGTGATGGCCCAGCTGAACATCGCCGAACGGCGGCTGCCCCAGGATGGGCGCATCAAGATTCGGCTGTCCCAATCCCGCGCTCTGGACCTGCGCGTGAACAGCCTGCCCACTCTGTGGGGGGAGAAGATCGTGCTGCGCATTCTGGACCCCTCCACCGCCCGTCTCGGCATCGACGTCTTGGGCTTCGACCCCGGCCAAAAGGCCCTGTTCGAGGAGGCCCTGACCCGTCCCGACGGCATGATTCTAGTCACCGGCCCCACGGGCAGCGGCAAGACGGTAACCCTCTATGCGGGCCTCAACGCCCTGAACACCCCGGAGCGCAACATCTCCACCGCCGAGGACCCGGTGGAGATCAATCTGGAGGGCGTCAACCAAGTCAACGTCAACCCCAAGGTGGGGCTGGACTTCGCTTCGGCGCTTCGGGCCTTTCTGCGTCAGGACCCGGACGTGCTGATGGTGGGCGAAATCCGTGACCTGGAGACCGCGGAAATCGCCGTCAAGGCGGCCCAGACCGGCCACTTGGTGCTGTCCACCCTACACACCAACTCCGCCGCCGAAACCCTGACCCGGCTGCGCAACATCGGCGTGCCGGCCTTCAACCTGGCAACCTCCGTAGCGCTCATCATCGCCCAACGCTTGGCGCGACGTCTCTGCGCACAGTGCAAGGAATCCTTTCCCACGTCCCCTGCCCTGCTGCTGCGGCAGGGCTTTGCGCAAGCCGAGATCGAAGCCGGCCTTACCCTCTTTCAGCCCAACGCCCAAGGTTGTCCGGCCTGCCGCAACGGCTACAGCGGGCGCGTGGGCGTTTATGAGGTGGTGAAGATCACCCCGGAGATCACGCAGATCATCATGGACGACGGCGACAGCCTGGCGCTGGCCGCCCAAGCCCGCCAGCACGGCTTTATGGGCCTAAGAACCGCCTGCTTGGCCAAGGTGGCCGAGGGAACCACCAGCTTGGTCGAAGCCAACCGCATCACCGCGGCTGGGGAGCCCTGACGGATGCGCCCGCAATGGACCGCTTCAGGAGGCGCTGGTGGCCGCTGACACCACCTACCTCTGGGAGGGCATCGATGGGAACGGCCAGCCAAGCACGGGGGAGATTAGCTGCCGCAGCCCCGCCATCGCCAAAGCCACCCTATTGCGCCAAGGCGTCACTCCCAGCCGCCTTCGCCGCAAGCCTAAGGCGTTGCCGGGGTTGTCCTTGGGGCGAGGCGGGGCGCCCAAGGCCGCCGACATCGCCAACTTCACCCGGCAGGTAGCCACCATGATGCAGGCTGGGGCACCCTTGTTGCGCTCCTTTGACATCATTGCCGATGGGTTCAGCAAGCCGCGCATGCGCCAATTGGTGCAGGCGGTGCGGGACAGCGTGGCCGGCGGGGACAGCTTCGCCGCCGCCCTGCGCAAGCATCCGAAGCACTTCGGCGGCCTGTTCTGCAGCTTGGTTGACGCCGGTGAACAGGCCGGCGCCTTGGAGACCATACTGGATCAAATCGCCGGCTACCAAGAGAAGATGGAGTCCTTGAAGGCGAAGGTGAAAAAGGCCATGACCTATCCCGTCGCCGTCATCCTAGTGGCCCTCATCGTATCCGGCATCCTGTTGGTGGAGGTGGTGCCCCGCTTTGAGGACGTGTTCAGCGGCTTCGGCGCCGAACTGCCGGCCTTCACGCAGCTGGTCATCGCCATGTCCGACTGGTTGCAGGCTTGGTGGCTGCCCCTCCTGATCGTCTTGGGCGCCGTCGGGGCGCTGTTGCGGCTGGCTGTGCCGCGCAGCCCAGCCCTACGTCGCCAGCTCGACGTTCTGGCCTTGAAGATGCCCATCGCCGGCGGCATCATCGAGATGACCGTGGTGGCCCGCACGGCTAGAACCCTGGCCACCACCTTCGCCGCCGGCGTACCCTTGATCGACGCCCTAAGCTCGGTGGCCGGCGCCGCCGGCAACCGATTGTTCGAGGAAGCCATTTTGAGAATACGCGACGAGGTGTCCGCCGGGCACCCGCTGAACCAAGCGATGGCCAACACTGGGCGCTTCCCCGGCATGGTGGTGCAGATGGCCATGATCGGCGAGGAGGCCGGCGCCCTGGACGACATGCTGGCCAAGGCCGCCGCCTACTACGAGGAGCAGGTGGACAACCGGGTGGACAACCTGACCGCCCTGATGGAGCCGCTGATCATGGCTGTCCTCGGCGTGCTGATCGGCGGCCTCATCATCGCCATGTACCTGCCGATCTTTCAGCTTGGCGCGGTGGTGAGCGGCTGAGGGGCGAATGCACGACATGGCTTGCAAACGGTGGCCCAAAGCGCGGCCGGGCCTAGGCGGGCGAAAAGCCCAAACAGGCACCGCCATGCCGATTGGGCGTTGGCAAGGACCACTCAGCCGAGCCGGCCGGCCCGTGGCCGCCCGGCGGAGGAACCATGCAGATTAGCCTCGTCGGCGCGGCCTTGGGCCTCTGGCTGCTTTGCGTCGGCCTGTGCGTGGGCAGCTTCCTGAACGTCGTGATTCACCGGCTGCCGCTGATGCTGCACCGTCAATGGCGGCGCGAGGCCGAAGCCCACCTGGAAAAGCCGCTGGCGGATGCGGCGCAAGCCGACCAAGACAAGCCCTTCGCGGCAACCTTGGAGGCCGCTGACGCGCAAGCTGCCGACCAGGCCGCAACCCAACCTCAAGGCAACAGCTCCGCTTCGGCGCCGCGTCTTGAGAGTGCGCATTCAGCCGACGAACAGCTTGAGCGGTTCAACCTGATGTGGCCCCGCTCACACTGCCCCACCTGCCGGCGGCCCATCAAGGCCGTTGAGAACATCCCCGTTCTCAGCTGGGCTTGGTTGCGCGGCAAATGCGCCGGCTGCGCCGCATCCATCAGCTTCCGCTATCCGCTAGTGGAAGCTCTCGGCGCCGCTGCCGCTTTGTGGGCCGTGGCGGCGTTCGGCTTCACTTGGCTGGCCTTGGCGGCTGCGGTTTACGCCTGGGCCTTGATCGCCCTGGCCTGCACCGATTGGGAAACCGGCCTGCTGCCGGACCAAATCACCCTCCCCCTGCTCTGGCTGGGCCTTCTGGTCAACCTAGGGGACAGCCTTACTCCCCTGCATTGGGCGGTGGCCGGCGCCGCCATCGGCTACGCCGTCCTCTGGTCCATCTACTGGGCCTTCAAGCTAATGACCGGCAAAGAGGGCATGGGCTACGGAGACTTCAAGCTGCTCGCCGCCATCGGCGCCTGGCTCGGCTGGCAAGCCCTGCCGGCCGTTGCCCTGCTGGCCGCAAGCGCCGGCTTGCTGTACGCGCTGACGGCCATACTCCTAGGCCGCCGCAACCGCCGCCAACCCATCCCTTTCGGCCCCTTCCTAGCCGCCGCCGGCGGTGCCGCCTTGGTCTGGCGGGAAGAGGTTGGCTTCTTGATCGGCGCTTAATGCGAGGTGCCGACCCCAAGGCTGCGCAGCGCTTGGCACCTTAGGGACTGAGCGGAACTGCCCTGACCTCCACCTGCAGGCGCCCGCCGACGGGCCGCCGCTGCATGCGGGCGACGTAGGAAGCGCCATCGTACTCGTAGCGCACGTCATAGCCGACTAGCCGCTGCTCCCTTGGCACCTCCATGCGGCAGCCGCCCGCACCGCCCTGGCGGTTGCGGTTGTGAATGTCCCGGGCGACGCTGGCCCCCAAGGCGGCACCGGCCACTTCGCCGATGGCGCCGTCTCCGTGGATTTCATTGCCCACCACAGCGCCGACGATGGCGCCGACGATTTCAGGCGTAGCGGAACGGGGCCTATCGCTGACCGCGCCGCCACCACTGCAAACCCTGCGGGCCGGCAGTTCGACCACCTCATAGGCCTCCGTCACGCTTTCGATGTTGGCCCAGCGAACTGGACCGGACGGATCATAAACGCCTTGTTGCGCCCAAGCGGACAGCGACAGCAGCGCAGCAAACATAGCCGGGACGATTCGGTTTTTCATGGGTCGCCTCCTGGTTGGTGCCAATGGTTGCGGAACTTATGCCGCAGCCAGGCTGAACGCAACCTTAATGTGTGCGGGATCACTTGCCTTCCGAACAATGCCTTGCGGCCACCGAGCGGAAGCGCTAGTTTGACGGCATGGACAACAATTTCAAAACAGTCGCCCCGCCCTTGGGCGCACTCCTGTTGACTAGGGTGCGGGCTCTAGGAGCGTTGCAATGATCGAGCCCTTCGTTCATGTGGGTGCGCCGTCCAGAATCGCCCTGTAGCACCGAGCTGCCGCCCGCGCAGTCTTGGTGAAGCAACCGCCGCCCGCGCAGTCGGCCCGATGATGCGCCCTGCGCAGCGAGCCGGCCGCTTCTGGGCGCCTGCATCCCTCAATAGGCCGCCACCTTGGCCTTAATCCGCTTAATCTTGCTGAAGTGGGGCAGGGCCTTGAGCCTTTCGACCAGTTCCGCTGCCAGAAAGCGCACTCGCGTCGCCGTGGCGCTGTCCAAGCAGACCAGCACCAAGGCGTCGCCGCGGATGCTGCGGGCTTGGCAGGCGTTGCGCAGGCTCTCCGGCAGAATGGAGCGTACTTCGGCGGTCCAGGCCGCTTGGTCGGCAGCAGTGTTCAGCAGGCTCTGCAAGGGCGTGCGCCGGTCGTGGCGTTCCGCCAGCAACTCGTCAATCTTCGCTCTGGGCATGTCGGCGTTGCGCTTCCCGTGGGGTCCTGGCGTTTGCGGCGGACCGATGGGCTTCCCGTTTCTGACGGGCGTTCATTGAGGGTAAGATAGCGGCCCGTCCGCCGCAAGTCGAACCGAACTCCCGCAACCGGAACCCAACCCGTGATCGCCAGCCTCTTCCACCGCGTTTTCGGCACCAAGAACAGCCGGGAGCTGAAGCGCATGGGCAAGGTCGTTGACCGGATCAACGCCTTGGAGCCAAGGTTTCAGGAGCTGACGGATGCGCAGTTGCAGGCGTGTACCGATGCGCTTCGAGAGCGGGCCGCGGCCGGTGCGTCACTTGACGCACTGCTGCCGGAAGCCTTCGCCGCGGTGCGCGAGGCGGCCCACCGCACCAAGCAGATGCGCCACTTCGACGTGCAGCTGATCGGCGGCATCGCCCTGCACGAAGGTCGCATCGCGGAGATGCGCACCGGCGAAGGCAAGACCCTGGTGGCCACCCTGGCCGCCTACCTGAACGCCATCACCGGCCGGGGCGTCCACATCGTTACCGTCAATGACTACCTAGCCCGCCGGGACGCCAATTGGATGGGGCCGATCTACGCCGCCTTGGGGCTGAACGTCGGCGTCGCCCAATCCGGCCAGGCCCCCCAGGAGAAACGCATCGCCTACCAGGCCGACATCACCTACGGCACCAACAACGAGTTCGGCTTCGACTACCTGCGCGACAACATGGCCTTCTCCTTGGCGGACAAGTTTCAGCGCGACCTGCACTACGCCATCGTCGATGAGGTGGACTCCATCCTGATCGACGAGGCGCGCACCCCGCTCATCATCTCCGGCCCGGCGGAGCAAACCACCGAGCTCTATCAGAAGATGAACCGGCTGGCCCCGCAATTGAAGCGGGAGATTCCCGGAGAAGGTCCCGATGCGCCGCCGGAGGTGGAGGGGGACTTCACCCTTGACGAAAAGAACCGACAGGTGGAGCTGACCGAGCGCGGCCACGCCAAGATCGAGCAACGGCTGGTGAAGATGGGCCTGCTCGACGAGGACGACAGCCTCTACGCCGCCAGCAATCTGAACCTGCTGCACCATGTCCATGCGGCCCTGAAGGCCCATGCGCTGTTCAAGCGGGACGTGCATTACATGGTGGCGAACGGCGAGGTCGTCATCGTCGATGAGCACACCGGGCGGGCGATGCAGGGGCGCCGGTGGTCGGAGGGCATCCACCAAGCCGTCGAGGCCAAGGAAGGCCTGCGCATTCAGAACGAAAGCCAAACCTTGGCCTCCACCACCTTCCAGAACTACTTCCGCCTCTACGAAAAGCTCGCCGGCATGACCGGTACCGCCGACACCGAAGCCTTTGAGTTCCGCCAGATCTACAGCTTGGACGTGATGGTGATTCCCACCCACATGCCCATGATCCGGGAGGACCACAACGATCTGGTCTATTTCACCATTGACGAGAAGTACGACGCCATCGTCGCCGACATCACCGACTGCATGGCGCGTGGCCAGCCCGTGCTGGTGGGCACGGCCTCCATCGAATCCTCCGAGCGGCTTTCCGGTGAACTGACCAAACGCAAGATCGCCCACAACGTGCTAAACGCCAAGCAACACGAACGGGAGGCGGACATCGTGGCCCAAGCCGGGGCGCCGGGTACGGTCACCATCGCCACCAACATGGCCGGGCGCGGCACCGACATCGTGCTGGGCGGCAATTGGGAGGCGGAGGCCGCCAAGCTGGAGCAGCAGAGCGAGGCGGAGGTTGAAAGGATCAAGAGCGCATGGCGCCAGCACCACGATCAGGTGATCGAGGCCGGCGGCCTGCACATCGTCGGCACCGAACGGCACGAGAGCCGACGCATAGACAACCAGCTGCGCGGCCGCTCCGGACGGCAGGGAGACCCAGGCTCCTCCCGTTTCTTCCTGTCCATGGAGGACAACCTGATGCGCATTTTCGCCTCCGACCGGGTGCGCCGCATCATGCAGTCCATCGGCTTGGAAGAGGGCGAGGCCATCGAGCACCGCATGGTCAACAACGCCATCGAAAAGGCGCAGCGCAAGGTGGAGGGGCACAACTTCGACATCCGCAAGAACCTGTTGGAGTTCGACGACGTGTCCAACGATCAGCGGCAGGTCATCTACCAACAGCGCCGCGACCTGATGGGGGAGGACGACATCTCCGCAACCATCGCCGCCATGCGCGAGGACGTGGTCGGCGACCTCATCAGCGGCTACGTTCCTCCGCAGAGCCTGGAGGAGCAATGGGACCCGGAGGGTTTGGAGCAGGCCCTGTTGACCGAGTTCGCCAGCGTCCAGCCGGTGCGCAAGTGGCTGGGCGAGGACGACGCCCTGGCCGAGGAGGGCCTGCGCAAGCGCATCCTCGAGCAGGTGGAGGCGGAGTGCGCCGCCAAGGAGCGGCAGTGGGCTGCGCAAGGGGTGGACATGCGCATGGTGGAGAAGCAGATCATGCTGCAAATCCTCGACCAGCGCTGGAAGGAGCACCTCGCCAGCATGGACTACCTGCGTCAGAGCATCCATCTGCGCGCCTATGCGCAGAAACAGCCCAAGCAGGAGTACAAGCGCGAATCCTTCGAACTGTTTCAGGAGTTACTGGCCAGCATCAAGCGCGACGTCATTCAGTTGCTCTGCCGAGTGCAGATCGAGGCCCCCAGCGCCGCGCAGGAGGCCGAGCGCCGCCGCCGCGAGGCCGCCGCCCAGGCCATGCGCTACTCCCATGCGGAGTCTTCGGCCTTGGAGAAGCCGGACGGCAGTGCCGACGGCCAAGCCGACCAAGCCGCCGCCAAGGCCGCCCCCTTCGTGCGCCCCGAACGCAAGATCGGGCGCAACGAACCCTGCCCCTGCGGCTCCGGGAGGAAGTACAAGCAATGCCACGGGCGGGCGGCTTGACGGGAACGACCTCTTCCTGCAAAAGGACTGAAATCCAAGTGGCGAATCAAGCCCACAACAGGTGGCTAGAAGTCGGGCGGGGAACAGACACTAAAGGCCAACGTTTTGTCCGGTGGCAACAGTGCCTAGGAATTCACAAGGGAGCTTGGGTGCAAAGATCGGAACCCGATTTTCCCATCTTCAACGAGGTGATCACTGACAAGCGGCTACCGCCCGCGTTCATCCGCGTTGTCCCCACGATGGTTGGCGCATCATTGGCAACCGCGAAGTTGGTCTCCGCGGAGGGTTGCCATTAATGGCCGTTAACTTGCCGCCCTTGGGGGAGCTTCTCCCCGTTCCCGGCGTTCGCTTGGGCATGGCTTGCGCCGGCATCAAGCAACGGCGGCGGGACGACTTGGCGATCATTGAACTGGCAGAGGGTTCAACCGTCGCCGGCGTCTTCACCCAGAATCGCTTTCGGGCGCCGCCGGTGGCCTTGGCCGAGGCGCGGATTCGGTCCGGCAACCCTAGGCTTTTGCTCATCAACAGCGGCAACGCCAACGCCGCCACTGGCCAACGCGGTTTCGAGGATGCCGAGGCGCTCTGCTGCCGGGCCGCCGAGTGCTGCGGAAACGACATTGCCGACGAACAGGTGCTGCCCTTCTCCACGGGCGTGATTGGGGAAAGACTCCCAATGGCCGCCATGAGCGAGGCCATCGCCGCCGCCGCCACGGCCCGCTCCGCCGAGGGCTGGGCGGCAGCGGCCGCAGCCATCATGACCACGGACACCGCTCCCAAGGCGTTGAGCGAAAGCGTCTTGGTGGCGCGGGCACCGGTCACCATCACCGGCATCGCCAAGGGCGCCGGCATGATCAAACCGGACATGGCCACCATGCTGGCCTTCGTCTGCTGCGATGCGAAAGTGCGGCAACCCGCCTTGGCGGAACTGACCCGCCACGCTGCGGCCCGCTCCTTCAACCGCATCACCGTGGATGGGGACACCTCCACCAATGACGCCTTCGTGGTCTGCGCAACCAGCAAGGCCGATCACCCAGTAATAAACGGGCCGGGACCGGACTTCAACGCTCTGCTGGATGGCTTCTCCAAGGTCGCCACCGAACTGGCCCAGCGCATCATCCGGGACGCCGAAGGCGCCACCAAGTTCGTCACCGTCCGGGTGGCCGGCGGCGCCAGCGAAGCCGAGTGCCTGCAGGTGGCCTACGCCTTGGCCGAATCCCCCTTGGTCAAAACCGCAGTATTCGCCGGGGACCCCAATTGGGGCCGCTTCTGCATGGCCATAGGCCGCGCTGGCATCGCCGACCTGAACCCAGCCGGAGTGTCCGTCAAGCTGGACGAGGTGCCGGTGGCGCAGGCCGGCCTATTAGCGCCTAGCTACGACGAAGCGGCGGCAGCGGCGGTGATGGCCCAGCCGGAGTTCGCCATCCAAGTCGATCTAGGCCGCGGCCCCTGCCAAGAAACCGTCTGGACCAGCGACCTCTCGCACGAATACATCCGCATCAACGCCGAATACCGGACTTGACTCCCTTAACACCCAAACTGCCGTAGTCACTCCAGATCAGCTCTGGGCTGCTCACGAGGCCGGGCTCAAGGCGGAGCTGCACGGGCGTACAGTATTGTACTGTCCAACTACACTAACTAGGGTGCGTTGGCGAGGTCAGGATCTCCGTCTGACCGCTATGACGCTGTTGAAGCAACAGGGAGCCGCAGGCGTGAAGGTCAAGCACGCGATTCTGGAGGTGATGAACCGGGAGGCACTGAAGGCCGCTGTTGACTTGTTCGACCTAGACAACGTGGACAGGCGCAGCGTCAAAGCGATGCGGTCGCGCCTATCCCGGTCCCGTCGCGCAAACCCAGCGGTCCTCCTCGCCAATCTTCGCGTGGCTGACGTGAGGCGTGTCTGTGAGCTTCAGGGGCTGTCCCCCATCGGGCGCAAGCAGGCGTTGATGGAACGGCTGCTAGGTCATGCCGAACCCGGCGAATCGCACAAGCCCCAAGCTGCCGCGACTGTTGCGGCGGCTGCTCCGAGGCGTGCGAGACCACCGGCCAATAGCAAAGCCAAGGCCAATCAACCACCAAGAGGCACGGCTCGCTCAACCACGCCAGACAGCGCCAACGGCGTCACAACCGGCTACGAGACCGAGCTCTGGGCCGCCGCCAACGCGCTGCGCGGCAATATGGACGCGGCGGAATACAAGCACGTTGTCCTCGGCGTCATCTTCCTGAAGTACATCTCGGACGCTTTCGAGGAGCGCCATGCGCAACTGGAGGCTGAGCGCGACGAGGGTGCGGACCCCGAAGACCCCGACTTCTACATTGGCGCCAACCTGTTCTGGGTGCCGCCGAAAGCGCGTTGGCGCCACCTGCTGGCCCGTGCGAAACAGCCGACGATCGGCAAGGCCGTGGACGATGCGATGGTGGCCATCGAGCGGGACAACCAAAGCCTGCGCGACGTGCTGCCGAAGGACTACGCACGTCCGGCACTCGACAAGCGCCGCCTCGGCGAATTGCTCGATCTGGTCAGCAACATCCAGGTGGGCGATGCGGACGCCCGCTCCCGAGACGTGCTGGGCCGCGTTTACGAGTACTTCTTGGCGAAATTCGCCAGCGCCGAAGGCAGAGGGGCCGGCGAGTTTTACACCGCGGGCTGCGTTGTGAAGCTGCTAGTGGAGATGCTGGAACCCTACGAGGGGCGGGTTTACGACCCTTGCTGCGGCTCCGCTGGCATGTTCGTGCAATCCATGGCGTTCATCGACGCCCACGCGACGGGCAACGGCCGCAAGCGGTCGAAACCGGTATCGGCGGGTGTTTCCATTTACGGACAAGAGCTCAACCACACTACTTGGCGGTTAGCGAAGATGAACCTCGCCATTCGCGGCATCGACGGGCAGATCGGCGAGGGCGACACCTTCCACAACGATCGCCACTCGGACCTCAAGGCGGACTTCATCCTCGCCAACCCGCCGTTCAACGTCTCCAACTGGGGCGGCGACCAGCTTACCGACGACAAACGCTGGGCCTATGGCGTGCCGCCGAAGGGCAACGCCAACTTCGCGTGGGTGCAGCACATAGTGCATCACCTCGCACCCGCCGGTGTCGCCGGCTTCGTGCTGGCGAACGGCTCGATGTCCTCTCAAGCGTCCGGCGAAGGCGAGATTCGCAAGAACCTCGTCGAAGCGAACCTAGTGGATTGCATGATCGCGCTGCCCGGCCAGCTCTTCTACTCCACGCAGATTCCGGTGTGCCTGTGGTTCCTTGCCCGCGATCGCGCCAACGGCAAGTTCCGCGACCGGCGCGGCGAGGTGCTGTTCATCGACGCCCGCAACGAAGGCCGGATGGTGGATCGCACCCACCGCGAACTATCGGACGAGGACATCGCCCGCATCGCCGACACCTACCATGGGTGGCGGGCAAAGGGCCGGAAGACGCCATATCAAGACGTGCCGGGCTTTTGCAGGAGCGCGACCTTGGATGACATCCGCGCCCACGCCCACATTCTGACGCCGGGCCGCTACGTCGGCGTGGCGCCGCAACCCGAAGACGACGAGCCATTCCAGGATAAAATGACGCGACTCGCCGCCGAGTGGCGCGAGCAACAAACCGAGGCGCGGCAGCTGGACGCGGCCATCGAGAAGAACCTCAAAGCGTTGGGTTTCGGCCCAGCGAGCAACAAGGGGTAAGAGAGCGTGCAATACACCGTCATTGAGAAGTCGCCGAGGCACTGGGAGGATGCGCACGGCAAAATCCAGCGCGATTCTCGCGGCCCTTGGTGCAGTATGCGGGCTAGGTGGCTGCGCCGCAGAACGGCGCAGCCTCTCTGGGTCCAACGTAAGCGTAGCGAAGGTTGGACATATGTTTTAGCACGCGCTAGCGATGCAAAGCTGCCAAAATGCGCCTCCAAAATTGACGCTCCCCTCGCCCACCCATTAGGCTCCCTCGCACTCGGGTGTCCACACGGAACATTGCGTCAGTGAAGGGGACACGACCATGCTGAATCGAGTTCATGTAAAGGGTTACAAGTCCCTGCGCGATGTCGAGGTGGAGTTGAAGCCTCTGACGTTGCTGTTCGGGCCAAACACTGCTGGCAAGAGCAATTTTCTGGACGCCGTACAACTGCTTTCCAGGTTGGCGACGAGCCGCACGTTAAAGGAGGCATTCGAACCCCCATACCGGGGCAAACCACTTGAGTCCTTCTCAATGGGCGATGGCGGCGTAAAGGGATTGCTTGAGCAAGAGCGGCTGGCCTTTTCCATAGAGGCAGACCTGCGCATTTCGAAGGTCGTCGCCGATGTCGTAAACCGCGAGATACAAGAGATGCGCCGGCCCGGCAGAGAATCGGGCAACGTACCGGTACGTGTCCGCGAACGCAGCCTGCGATATCGCCTGGGGGTGGAGATGTGGCCGCGTTCGGGGCTGCTTCGCACCACCGACGAGTACCTCTCGGCACTCACCGCAGACGGCAACCCCACCGGCCGGCGCAAACCCTTCATCGAACGACAGGGAAACCGGGTACACTTGCGACGGGAAGGCCAAGCGCATCCCATGCAGTATGAGCGCTATCTCGATCATGCCATCCTCTCCATGCCTCACTACGCGCCCCACTACCCGCATTTGGCCGCAGCGCGGCGCGAATTGGAAAGCTGGCAGTTTTTCTACTTCGAGCCCCGGGAACGCATGCGAGCGGCTGTTCCCATCAAGGAAGTGCGCCATATTGGTGCGATGGGCGAGGAACTGGCCGCTTTTCTCACCACGCTGAAAGCACGCCAGCCGCGGCAATTCCAAGCGGTGGAGAAGGCACTGTCGATGATGCTGCCGGACGTGGATGGCATTGAAACGGACGTGAACGAACTGGGCGAGGCGGAGTTTCGCCTGCGCGAGAACGGTGTGGCCATTCCGGCGCGAGTGCTTTCTGAGGGCACGCTGCGCCTGCTGGGTCTGCTGGCGTTGAACGGTGCGGAAGAAACCCCTTCTCTGGTGGGCTTTGAGGAACCGGAAAACGGCGTGCATCCACGCCGCATCGAACTCATTGCGGACTTTCTGAAAACGCGATCGAGCTTCGGGGAAACACAATACATCGTCACTACGCACTCCCCCATCCTGCCGGATCTCCTGCCCGACGAATCACTGTTCGTGGTGCAACGCGCCAACCGTCAGACACAGGTGGACTCATTCAAGACTTGGGGGCCGCTCGGACGCCGGCCGGATATCAAACAGGCGCTCGACGACCAGCACGAGCCATTGCGGACTTCGGAGCGCATCCTGCGGGGGGACTTCGGTGCATGATGTGGCATTGTTCGTGGAGGACCACGCACATCGGCAAGTCGTCGGCGCGCTTGTGCAACGTCTGGCCGAAGAAAGCGGCTTAGCTGTCCGGCTCGATTGGCGTAGTGCCGTTCGGGGCCATGGCCGTGTCGTGCAGGAGCTTAAACAGTATCTAACCGACTTGACGCAACAAGGCGACCATCCCGATCTGATCGTCGTGGCGACGGACGCCAACTGCAGCGGATGGCAGCAGCGCATCAGAGATATTGATGTTTCGGCAACGGTTTCGCCGGTGGTTCTTGCGGTTCCCGACCCCCACATCGAGCGATGGCTGCTGCTCGACGGCGCCGCATTCAAGTCCGTTTTCGGCAAGGGCTGTGACGCGCCGGACCGCAAATGCGACCGTGGCCGGTACAAGCACAAACTCTTCACATCCGTCCGCGCCACCGGTATGGTGCCCCGGCTTGGGGGCATCGAGTTTGCGGAGGACATCGTGCGGCAAATGGACATCAGGAGTGCAGCTCGGGCAGATCCTTCCCTTCACCGCTTTGTGGAAGAACTTCGCCACGTTTTCCAACAGTGGAAAGTTGCTGGACGACGGACCAACCTGTAACGGGAGTAGGCGTCTATAGACGTCATGATCAAATTGGAATCGGCGGCCCCCTGCATCCTGGTGGTCGGCGTGTTGTTCCTCAAGTCGCTTCAGCGAGAGGAGGAGCTTGCTTTAGTCGATCGGGGGAAACGATGGCTGGACGCGGCCATCGCGGAGGATCATGCAATGACGGTCGAAGAACTCATCGCAGTCCTGCAAAAGTATCCAAGCGACTTGCGGGTGGTGGTAAACGGATACGAGGAAGGCTACGACGACTTGGCACCGGAGCAGATCACACAGACCAGGATTGTCCTCAACACCGGCAAGCACGACTGGCAAGGAGTGCATGGGCATCCCGACGACGCCAAGGGGCAGATCACTGTGGAAGCGGTGGTCTTGCAGCGCACCTCGCATTGACTGCGGCGCAACCGAGACGCAAAGATGAGTGAAGGCCAGCCGCCACTTCCCCTGATCGATTACGGCAAGTTCCGCCTGTCGCTGCAGCGACTTCAGGAACAATGCGCCAATTACCAAAATGCGGGGGTACGCCGGCCCCGACTCGACAGAGAGGCGGTCACCGAATCGGTCATCCAACGCTTCGAGACCTGCTACGACTGCCTGTGGAAGGTGTTGAGACGCTACCTGATCGACGGGCTCGGGATACCGGATGCGCCCAACAGCCCCAAACCGCTCTTCAAAATGGCGGATCAGAACGGTCTGTTTCGCTCGCCGATTGATCAATGGCTGGTGTACGCTCAGAAGCGCATCGACACGGCCCACGACTATGACGGAGAGAAGGCGAAGGCCCGCCTTGAAGTGGTGTCCGCCTTCATTGACGACGCCATCGACCTTTATCAAACCATGAGTGGAGATGCATGGGAGTAGCCCCCGCCATCGACCTCACTGCCGGACAGCGCCGAACGGTGCTGGCGCTGCTGAACCGTCACCTCCCCAACACCATCGTGTGGGCCTACGGCTCCCGCGTTAAATGGACCTCGCACCCAGCGTCGGATCTGGACTTGGTGGCGTTCGCCAAGCCAGAGCAAAGCCCCCGAGTGTCGGAACTGCGGGAGGCGTTCGATGAAAGCAATTTGCCATTCCGGGTCGATTTGTTTGTTTGGGATGATGTGCCTGAGAGTTTCCGCAAGCGCATTGAAACGGCGCATGTGGTGCTTGCAAGGAAGGAACGGTCTGTGTGCAATGAGTGGCCGATGGT
The DNA here is from genome assembly GCA_958296025.1 of uncultured Pseudomonadales bacterium. GTDB lineage: Bacteria > Pseudomonadota > Gammaproteobacteria > Pseudomonadales > Azotimanducaceae > Azophilus. The sequence goes on along the minus strand of OY282430.1, from coordinate 1,388,170 downwards.
AACTCTTGGCACCTGCGCGTCGCTGGTTGGCGACAAAGTTGCTCCTGCAGACTGCGGGGATCTCCCCTACATTGGTCTGGAACACATCGGCCAAGGAACACTGTCGCTGCTTGGCACCGGCACGGCACAGGATGTGGAGAGTACGAAGACTGCCTTTCGCGCCGGCGACATCCTGTTCGGGAAGTTGCGGCCCTATTTCCGCAAAGTCGTTCGTGCCTACTTTGATGGCATCTGCTCAACGGACATTTGGGTAGTGCGGCCGCGCTCGGAGGTGGACGCAGCCTATCTCTTTTACCTGCTGGCCTCCAAGCTCCTCATTGACTTCGCCAATCAAGGCACCGAAGGCACACGGATGCCGCGTGCCAAGTGGGAACAAGTATCGCGCTTTCCGGTGCGTCTGCCACCGATCTCCGAGCAGTGCGCTATCGCGCAAGTCCTCGGTACGCTCGACGACAAGATCGAACTGAACCGTCGCACGGGTGAGACGCTGGAAGGGGCTATTAGCGCACTGTTCAAATCATGGTTCGTGGACTTCGATCCTGTTCGAGCAAAGGCGAACGGACGGGGCGCTAAATTTGGTTGGCCACAAGAGGCCGCTGACCTATTCCCCAAAAAAGTTGATTGCCGAACTGGAATACCGATGCGTTGGCGTTGGTGGCGTTTGGATGAACTGGCGGCCCTTAGTAGGGTATCTGTTAGTCCGTTCCGCCACCCCGAAGCAACCTTCGAACACTACAGCATTCCTGCCTACGACGCCGGACGCCAACCCGTAGTAGAGAACGGATCGCGTATCAGAAGCAACAAAACGTTGATTCCGAAGGGAGCCGTCTTGGTTTCTAAGCTCAATCCATCGATACCGCGTGTGTGGGTGCCCGATTGCCGAGGGAATGTCACGAAGATCACCTCTACTGAGTTTCTTGTGTTTGTTCCAAAGGCGGGACTCGGTCGCGGGCTGTTGTCGATCATATTAAGCGACAGCACGTTCCAACAAAAGCTTCAAAGTATGGCCACTGGGACATCCAGGAGCCATCAACGTGTTTCGCCCTCCGACGTGGTTGGACTCGAATGCGTGACAGGAGAGCCGGAGGTGTTCGCCGCATTTGATTCGTTTGTTGGACCTTTGGTTGAACATCAAGTCCTTAAGCGCAGGGAGTCACGCACACTTGCTAGCCTACGCGACACCCTCCTCCCCAAACTCCTCTCCGGCGAAATCCGCATCCGAGACGCGGAGAAGATCGCCGAGACCGCAACGTGAGCGGCGTCTCCGAAGCCACGGTCGAAGACGCTGCGCTGGAGTGGTTGGGCGGGGTCGGCTGGTCGACGGCCTACGGCCCGGACATCGCGCCGGGCGGGGACGCTGCCCAGCGCGACGACTACGCCGAGGCATTCCTTCCCCGCCGTTTGCGGAATGCCCTCGAACGGCTCAATCCCGATCTTCCCGCCCCCGCATTGGAAGATGCCTACCGAGCGCTTACGCGGCCCGAAGGCGCGACGCTCGAAGTTCGCAACCGTGCCTTCCATCGGCTGCTCGCCGAAGGCGTCGCCGTGGAATACCAGCAACCCAATGGCGGTGTCCGCGGCGCTCAGGCGCAAGTTGTGGACTTCGACCAGCCCGCCAACAACGACTGGCTGGCCGTCAATCAGTTCACAGTGGTGGAGAACAAGCGGGAGCGGCGGGCGGATGTGGTGCTCTTCCTGAACGGCTTACCGCTCGTCGTCATCGAACTGAAAAGCGCCGTCGATGAAGACGCGACGATCTGGACGGCGTGGCAACAGTTGCAAACCTACAGGGCTGAACTACTCGGTTTGTTCGCCATGAACGCGGCGCTGATCGTTTCGGATGGCTTGGCGGCCCGCATCGGTACGCTTACCGCGGGGCGCGAGTGGTTCAAGCCCTGGCGGACGATAGGCGGCCAAGAGCTCGCCGACCCCAACACGCCGGAGTTGCAAGTGTTGTTGCACGGCGCTTGCGAGCCTGGGCGGTTTCTGGCGCTGTTGCGCGGCTTCATTGTGTTCGAGGACGATGGCAGCGGCCGATTGGCGAAGAAGATGGCCGGCTACCATCAATTCCATGCCGTTCGGACGGGCGTTGCCGAAACGCTGCGCGCCAAGGCCGGCGACCATGACGTGAAGCAGGTGGCGGAGGCGCGTGGTCGTTACGAGACCGGGCTGCGTTCCGGCGGAGCCCCCGGCGACCGGCGCATTGGCGTGGTATGGCATACGCAAGGCGCCGGCAAGAGCCTCACGATGGCGCTCTACGCCGGGAGCATCGTGCGCGAACCGGCAATGGCGAACCCCACCATCGTGGTGCTCACCGATCGCAACGATCTGGACGATCAGCTCTTCGGCACGTTCGCCCGCTGTCAAGACATCCTGCGGCAACCGCCCGTACAGGCGGCGAACCGGGCGGATCTGCGCAGAAAGCTGGCGGTGCAGTCCGGCGGCGTGGTCTTCACCACGATTCAGAAGTTCTTCCCGGAAGAGCGCGGCGACCGGCATCCCGTCCTGTCGGAACGGCGCAACATCGTGGTGATCGCCGACGAAGCGCATCGCAGCCAATACGACTTCATCGACGGCTTTGCCGCGCACATGCGCGACGCCTTGCCGCAAGCGTCCTTCGTTGGCTTCACGGGCACGCCCGTGGAGTCGGGCGACAAGAACACCCGCGCCGTGTTCGGCGACTACATCAGCATCTACGACATCGCGCGCGCCGTGGAAGACAAAGCGACCGTGCCGATCTACTACGAAAACCGCCTCGCCAAGCTGTCCTTGGACGAGGGCGAGCGGCCCAACATCGACCCAGACTTCGAGGAAGCCACCGAAGGCGAGGAGATGGTTCGCAAGGAGAAGCTGAAAACCAAGTGGGGGCAACTCGAAGCGCTGGTCGGTGCCGAACCGCGCTTGGCGTTGGTCGCCAAGGACATCGTCGCGCACTTCGAGAACCGCACGGAAGCGCTGATCGGCAAGGCCATGATCGTCTGCATGAGCCGGCGCATCTGCATAGATATCTATCGCCAGTTGGCGAAACTGCGCCCGGACTGGCATCACGAAGACGATGGCAAGGGCTGCATGAAGGTGGTGATGACCGGTGCGGCTTCCGACCCGCCGGACTGGCAGCCGCACATCCGCAACAAGCCGCGCCGGGAAGCGTTGGCCAGCCGTTTCCGCGACTCCGACGATTCTTTCAAGGTGGCCATCGTGCGCGACATGTGGCTTACCGGTTTCGACGCGCCCAGCCTGCACACCCTGTACGTCGATAAGCCCATGCGCGGTCACGGCTTGATGCAGGCCATCGCCCGCGTCAACCGAGTGTTCAAGGACAAACCCGGCGGCTTGGTGGTGGACTATCTGGGCTTGGCGAATGAACTCAGGCAGGCGCTCGCCACCTACACCGAGAGCGGCGGCACGGGGCAAACGGCGCTCGACCAAGGCGAGGCGGTGGCGTTGATGCAGGAGAAGCATGAAATCTGCTGCGCTCTTTTTCACGGTTTTGATTGGCGCAAGTGGACCGACGGCAAGCCGGCGGAGCGCCTAGCTCTGTTGCCAGCAGCCCAAGAGCACATCTTGGCGCAGGAGGAAGGCAAGGATCGCTGCGTGAAGGCCGTGCGGGAGCTTTCCCAAGGCTTCGCGCTGGCCGTGCCGCACGACGAAGCGATGGCTATCCGAGACGATGTGGCGTTCTTCCAAGCCGTGCAGGCCGCGCTCGCCAAACGCTCTGCCGGCGAGGCGCGTACCGATGAGGAACTGGATCACGCCGTGCGGCAGATCATCGACCGCGCCGTGGCCCCGGAGGGCGTGACGGACATCTTCGCCGCGGCGGGTTTGCCGAAGCCGGACATCTCCATCCTCTCGGACGAGTTCTTGGCCGAGGTGCGCGGCATGGAGCACCCCAATGTCGCCGTGGAACTGCTGCGCAAGCTGCTGAGCGGGGAGATCGCCATCCGTCGGCGGGAAAACCTGGTGCAGGCTCGCTCCTTCGCCGAGCTGCTCGAAAAGGCGCTGGGGCGCTACCAGAACCGCGCCGTGGAGGCCGCGCAGGTCATTGAGGAACTCATCGAGCTCGCCCGTGCGATGCGAACTGCCAACGAGCGCGGCGAGGCGTTGGGCCTCGGCAAGGACGAGCTCGCCTTCTACGACGCCTTGGAGACCAGCGACAGCGCCGTGCAGATGCTCGGTGACGACAAGCTGCGCTTGATCGCCTTGGAACTGGTGCGAACGGTGCGCAAGAACGTCACCATAGACTGGACTCGGCGCGAGAGCGTCAGGGCCAAGCTGCGGGGGCCGTGAAGCGCGTCCTGAACAAGCACGGCTACCCGCCGGACAAGCGGGAGAAGGCGGCGGAAACGGTGTTGGAGCAGGCGGAAGCGCTGTCGGCGGCTTGGGCCGAGGAACCGGCCCCAGTGCTCGGCTTCCGGCCACTTCCGAAACGCGGTGGCGGCCTCGTCACCGATGAATTGATCGACCGCCTGCGGGAGGAGACGGGCGACTGATGCGGGCGCTACTGGACGTCAATGTTCTGATTGCATTGCTGGACCGCACCCATGAGCGTCACGAGGTCACCCGCGGGTGGCTAGGGCGGTTGGCCACTTGTGTGGCTGGCAGACCAAGAATAGTGCCACAAGCGTGCGCAGATCCTATCTGATCAGCGTTACAGCTCAGCGGTTAGCGCCTTTCGCGACGCATGCGCCGGTCGCGTTGTTACGAGGATCCGCACGGTGAAGGCACCGTCCGTTACACCCATACGCGCGGCATATACCGCCATTTCAGGCTACGAACTCTATCGACTCGCTGACCTTGGAATTACAACATGAACAACACGCCGCTCTGCTCCCGATATTGATTCTTCGAAAGAATCTCCGGCTGGCGGCATTTCATCCGCGTAGCGTTGGGTCGGAGTATCGTAAAAGTTTCTGAGCAGGAAGTCGATGAACCAGTGCGGAGTGACAGGTGCCGACACGGGAATACGGCAGTATTCGTATTGGCCGAGTGTTAAATGGGACTTCGGGTGTATCAGGTCCACATGGCGACCATCCTCTACGTCATAGTCGTACCGCAAAGGAAACGGCACGACATTCTTCGCGACCACATCTCCGTGAATTTCATCTTCCAAGTATACATCTGGGCTACTCTGAAAGTGGTAAAGGTGGGGTGCCGGAACGAATGCAAGCCTATGACGAAGGATCGTACCGCCAGAAAATTCATACATCATCTGGATCAACGCCCCGTCAAGCATCCTTACGTTGTACACGCGTTTGCGGACGAGCAGCCGATAAATCTGACCGTACTCGAAGCCTCTCAGTGCCACCGAGACGTACGTCGCGTTCGGAAATGTAATCTCGACCCGCCTCCCTACCTGACGCCGGAATCCACTCTGAATTTCGTCTGCCAGGCCGACTCTCACTAGGTATTGGACCCGCCCGTCGATCTGCTTCTTAATCTCATTGATGGTCGGCACCGCACCACCTTCACTGCCAGCCCATGTGAGTCTGTAAACGGGCCAGCAGCTCCTTGTCAAGGTCTTCGACGCGAAATTCCCCGGAATCAAGACCCCGGACAAGATCGCTAAGCTCCCTGTCGCTCTTCCGCACGCGATTACGTTCCGATTGCGTCATGTCTCGATGGACGATACGCAGGAGCTCACGCTGACTTTGTGCCGGATATGTAAACCGCAACTCAAAATCGTTTCTCACAAGTTGCTCGTACTCGGCTATAAGTGCGTGCATGCCTCTACCGATGCCGAGTACACGAACCCACGCCTTGCTCCGAGTGATCGCTACAAACAGCCGGTTTCGAATACTGGCGAGGTTTCGTCCCGAACCGTGGCAGTCTTGCGCATTGATAACGTATACCATGCCAGCTTCGTTACCCTTCGCGCGGTGGATCCCCGTGAAAGTGATGGAGTCCACGCGTTCCTCGAAAAAGATGTCCGGGCTCGTATCCACGCCCGCGATATGCGAGTCGACACCGAGATCCCAAAGGCGGCTCCGAATTAGGCCAGCTTCGGCACGGGTGGTGAGCGGGTTCGGATTGATAACAACGAGGTCATCGTGCCGGAGCTCGTCCTCATCCAAGTTCATCTTGATCGCTTCGACCACCCATTCGCATTGTTGCTCCTTGCTATCAAATGAGATGAACTGCACTAGGTCATCCTGGGGCGAATGGGATTCGAGAAATCGTGGACTCGTGTCTTTCGTTCGGTGAAGTGTCACCGAAGATCCGTCTTGCAACTCCCCGTCACGGACCTGGTATCCGATTTCACGCCACAGGTGGGGCGATTCGAACATCTGCACGAGCCCGGTGTCGCCAACTCCGCCCGGGCTACGATATATCCCGAAACCGAGTGCATGTGCCGTGGTGAGCACTGGCCGCGAGTTCCGGTAGCACTTCTGAAGAATCAGGTCACGGGTGTTGGTTTCAGACCCGTCAAACCGGACCCGCGGTGTGCCGTTCTTGTGGTTACCAAACATCACCTCCGGAGGCGACACCGTTCCTCCGCTGAGATTTTGCAATTCGTCATAGGCATATACCAAGCGACGACGCTCGCCCAAGAGCTCATAGCAAATCTGGAGGAAGGAGTCCGGAAGATCCTGCGCTTCGTCCACAAGAATGGCGTCGTAGCGAGGCTGCCTTGTGTTCAATTTCGACTGTCGCAATTGGTCGAGAGCCAGCTTGCACACTTCGGCGAACTCCCGTCCTCGGAACCTCTGCCTCGCAGAACCGAAATCTAAGTACTCTAAGTTATGTGAACGGCAGAACTCGAAGTAAAGTCCGTCGCGATCCTCGGATCCCGGCGCACCCCAAGCATTCACGATGCGCAAGTTGCGCCAGTTGGGCTCTTGGCCGGTCTGCTCGATCGAGAAGATGTTTATAAGGCGACGGAAGTGTCCCTTCAACGAGCGCGTGTTGAAAGTTACGGCGATGCGCCAATCCGCGTGCTGAGCATGGAGATAGGCCGCTTTCAGCGCGAGGACGATAGTTTTTCCGGAACCCGCCAACCCCCGAATGCGTTGAACGCCGTCTACGGTTTCTATGACCGCTCGTCCTTGCATCGCGTCGAGCGTGGCAATCGAGTCTTCCAGCTCTTTCAGCTTCTCCCCTCGCGAATCAGGCTGTCTTGCAATACGCTTCCGGCGGCTCTTTCTAATCGAAGAGATGTTCTCAATGGCAGACAGTGCAGCCTCGTAAGCGCATTCTGCTGGCTCTTTCCAACGGAATCTGCTAAGCGTGTCGTAAAGCGTATCTGGTCCTGCGAGTGGATATTCGACCTCACTTCCGCGTTCCAGATCAGAAACACCGGGTGCAAATGACAACGTCCGGATTGGAATAAGCAAGTTACGACGCTGCACCAGCGCACGATGTGTCTTGAGCCGTGCCTCGAGCTTGTTGGCTGAGTCGTCCTGACGGTCTGGATAGTCGCCGAGCTCCGGCCCTTCGACGAGATCGAAGACGACGAGCCCGCGGTCAGGCGATACTAAAAGGGCATCGATTCGATGCGGGCCATCGGGTGTGCTAACAATTGGATAGCCGATGAACAGGTGGCCAGAGACGCTGCGACAGTCAGCCATTAACACCGCCAACTCCTCGCTTGCCACCGGCTTGTCATTGGTGCCACGAATAACAGCGATGCTCATGAACTTGCTCCGAGGGGCTAGAGGGAGCTTATTGTACGCCACCTTCGTGCCGGGTGTACCGGCTTCGACGCGCCCAGCCTACACACCCTGTACGTCGATAAGCCCATGCGCGGTCACGGCTTGATGCAGGCCATCGCCCGCGTCAACCGGGTGTTCAAGGACAAGCCTAGCGGCTTGGTCGTGGACTATCTGGGCTTGGCGAATGAACTCAGGCAGGCGCTCGCCACCTACACCGAGAGCGGCGGCAGGGGGCAAACGGCGCTCGGTCAAGGCGAGGCGGTGGCGTTGATGCAGGAAAAGCACGAAATCTGCTGCGCCCTGTTCCACGGCTTCGACCGACGCAAGTGGATCGACGGCAAGCCGGCGGGGCGCCTAGCTCTGTTGCCAGCGGCCCAAGAGCACATCTTGGCACAGGAGGAAGGCAAGGATCGGATCGCTGCGTGAAGGCCGTGCGGGAGCTTTCCCAAGCCTTACTGCTCGAAAAGGCGCTGGGGCGCTACCAGAACCGCGCCGTGCAGGCCGCGCAGGTCATTGGGGAACTCATCGACCTCGCCTGCCAGATGCGAGCCGCCAACGAGCGCGGCGAGGCGTTGGGCCTCGGCAAGGACGAGCTCGCCTTCTACGACGCCTTGGAGACCAGCGACAGCGCCGTGCAGGTGCTCGGCGACGAGAAACTGCGCTTGATCGCCTTGGAACTGGTGCGAACGGTGCGCAAGAACGTCACCATAGACTGGACCAGGCGTGAGAGCGTCAGGGCCAAGCTGCGGGCGGCCGTGAAGCGCGTCCTGAACAAGCACGGCTATCCGCCGGACAAGCGGGAGAAGGCGGCGGAAACGGTGTTGGAGCAGGCGGAAGTGTTGTCAGCGGCTTGGGCGGAGGAGCCGGCCCCAGTGCTCGGCTTCCGGCCATTCCCGAAACGCGGTGGCGTCGTCGTCACCGATGAATTGATCGACCGCCTGCGGGAGGAGACGGGCGACTGATGCGGGCGCTACTCGACGTCAATGTCTTGATTGCACTGCTGGACTCCAACCATGTCCGTCACGAGGTCGCCGGCCGCTGGCTGGAAGGAAACATCCAGCACGGCTGGGCTACCTGCGCGATTACCCAAAATGGATGCCTGCGGATCATGTCCCAGACCGCGTATCCGCACACGCTGCCGGTGGCGTTGGTTGCCGATCTTCTTCAGGATGCAACGGGACCGCGCACCACTCGAATCGAGTTCCGAACTAGCCAAGTGACGCACCTGTGAGCAACGCCACATCTGAACAAAAAAATTATGAATTCGTATTGTTTTTGTTAATATGTTGGCATTGTAACGATGCACCTTGTGGCAAGGAATCGGCGAAATGAGGCAAATGCTGTTTCGACAGGCGTTGGACGCGGCGGCCAAGCGCGGCATCGCCGTGCAGTCCCCCCAAACTTTGCGGGCGCTGATGCCTGGGGAGTCGGCGGCGTCCCGCAACGGGACCGTCCGGCAGGCGGTCCGCGAAGGGCTTCTGGAGCGCCTATGCAGGGGGGCCTTCCTATACCGATACGCCCAGACCAAGTGGATATTGGAGGAGACCGCCTTAAGGCTTCGCCCGGGACACATCTGCTATCTGAGCCTAGAAAGGGCGCTCTCCGAGGATTGGGGATTGATCGAGCAGATGGCGTTGGGCGGGATCACCGTTATGACGACGGGGCGCAGCCAAACTTTTGAGACGCCCTACGGGCGCATTGAATTCACCCACACCACCCGTCCTGCGGCCCAGGCGCTCGAAGGGGCGGTCCGGCGGGGCGACTGCCCACTGCTTGTTGCGTCCCCGGCGCATGCGTTGCGGGACCTTCGCCGTGTCGGGCGCAACCTTGACCTCGTTCAGTGGGATGCGCTGGACGACGCCATGGCGGCTTGGGCGGAGGCTAGAAAAGCGGAAGCATTGCCATGTCCGGCCTGACGGAATGGGCGGACGCCATTGAAATTGGCGACCCGATGATGCGAGGGATGCGGTTGTCTTTGGAGACCGAGCTGTTGGCTTTGTCCCTGCTGCACCTCTTGGCAGGCGTTTGGCGTATCCCTGCCCCCCCTGTGCGTGCGGCGGGCATCTCTGGAGGACATTTGCACGGGCAAGATGCTGGCGCTCGTCGGCAGAGCGCGGCGCGTCAAGCCCCGGGATGTCTTCGATTTGGTTTGGCTTCGCAGCCGCGGAGCGCAACCGAAGCCCAGCGTCCTTTGGAGCTTGGCCGCCCAACGCGGATGGCCGGACTTCCCGAACGACCTCTTGGCTAAAACGGACGCCATCCGGGAATCCGCTGCCTCTGGAGATTACACGGACGAAATGGTCCGGTTCCTGCCGCCGGGCAGCCCGTGGAGAGACCATCTGCACAACCTCGGTGCCACAGCTCAGTTCTGCGAGCTGGCCTGCCTAGCTGTGCGGGACGCGGTGCGGGCGATGCTCGCTTGGTTGGACGAACACAAGCCGGGGAATGACGAGGCGCATCCCGCCCGGCAAATCCGCCCCGCACACCCCTAGCCCTGTCCCGGAGGACGCGGGCGTGAAAAGCCTTGCCGTCGTATGTGGTTGCGTAGCAATCGCCCATCGGCGGGAATGGTACGGACATGGGACGGCCTAGCCGGGGCCACCATCAAACCTTTCTGGAAGCATCTGGGGTCTCTGCCATATGATTTGCAGGGTGGCACTGATGAGATCGGCAAGAGAGGCACCTGCACCCAGAGAGTCTATTCTTCGAGAGTAACTACCTGCGCCCGTTTCGAGTCTTTGTGCGCGATGCCCTTTGCTTCCGCAATCGCGTCGTCTAGTTGCCAAGGACCTCGTTCCTGCTGAACCCATCACCAGGAGCTGCCGACTCATCCCGTTAAGGTTGCGTTCAGAGTAGGTGCTCCATAAAGTCAGCAACCACAAACCTCAATTCATGGGGCATTCCATGAAGAATCGCATGGCTTTGACCGGGTTTGCGACGCTGCTGTCATGGCCCATCGCCGAGACCGCAACCTGAGCGGGGTCTCCGAGGCCACGGTCGAAGATGCCGCGCCGGAGGGATCTCCGGCGCAGCCACCCTTGTTCAGTCCGCTTGGCGGCGGAGGAAGGTGGGGAGGTCCAAGAAGTCTTCGCCGTAGTCGGGGAAGGGTTCGCTGCCGCCGCCGACAGCCACTTGGCGGCGCATGACCGTGGGACCATCCAGTTCTTCATAGTCCGGCGGGCTGGCCGACGGAGTGAGGCCGGCATGTTCCACCAAGGTGGGGCGCTTGCCGCCCAAGCCGGTGGCGACGATGGTGACCTTCACTTCGTCGTCGTCCATTTCCTCCGGCTCCAGCACCCAGCCGCGGATGATTTCGGCGTTTGGCGCGGCGCGCTCGCGGACCATCGTGAGAATTTCCTCCATCTCCGGCATGGTCAGCGACGGGCCGGAGGTGACGTTGACCAGGATGCCGCGGGCACCTTGGATGTCCACGCCGTCCAACAGCGGGCAGCTGATGGCATCCTCGGTGGCCTGCTTGGCGCGGTCTTCGCCAGAGGCGCAGCCGCTGCCCATCAGGGCGAGGCCCTTGGCGCCCATCACCGTACGCACATCGGCGAAGTCCGTGTTGATCCTGCCGGGCTTCAGGATGATGTCGGCAATGCCCTCCACCGCGCCGAACAGCACATCGTCCGCCGCGCCGAATGCGTTGAGCACGGTGCATTTTTCCGGACTGTGCTCCAGCAGGTTGTCGTTGGCGATGACGATGGCGGAATCGACCTGTTCCATCAGGGCGTCCAAGCCGGCCTTGGCGTCCTCTTCACGACACTCCGAGGTAAAGGGCATCGTGACCACCGCCACCACCAAGACGCCCATCTCCTTGGCCAGCCGCGCCACCTCCGGGGCCGCGCCGGTGCCCGTGCCGCCGCCCATGCCGGCGGCGATGAACACCATGTTGGCGCCGTTCAACAGGTCTTTGATGCGGTCGGCGTCCTCCAAGGCGGCCTGTCGGCCGACGTCCGGCTTGGCGCCGGCGCCCATGCCACCGGTGATCGCCCAGCCAATGGTTATCTTGGCTTCAACATCGATCTTTCGAAGCGCCTGCTTGTCCGTGTTCATGGCGATGAAATCCACCCCGTAGAGCTTCTTCTCCGCCATATGCTGAACGGCGTTGCAGCCGCCGCCGCCGACGCCGACGACCTTGATGACCGGGCCTTGATGCTCTTCGTCGGCATCGCTGTCTTCGATTACGAACACTTCTGCGTCTCCTTTGGTTTGCTGTGGCGCCTGCGGCGCATCTGGCTCCTCTGCGGTCTGCAGCGCCTGCGGCGCTTGGGGTTGCTGTGGCACCGCCTCCACCGGCTCGACGATCAAGGCTGTACGTTGGTTGTCGTCAGACATTTGCTTTCTCCTGTCAAAGGTTGTCGCCCATCCATTGCGTTATCTTCTGCCGCATTCTGGTGAATGCGCCCTTGCGCACCGGACCAGGACGGGCTTCCGTCTCCTGCTCCCGCTGCATGCCGTAGAGCATCAGGCCCACCCCGGTCGAATGGATCGGGTTGCGCACGATGTCCTTGAGGCCGGATAAGTTCTTCGGCGCGCCGAGGCTGACCGGCAGCTGAAAGATCTCCTCCGCCAGCTCCACCACGCCCTCCATCTTTGAGGCGCCGCCGGTGAGCACGATGCCGGTGGCGATCAAGGGTTCGTAGCCGCTGCGCTGCAGCTCCGCCCGAATCACCTCGAATAGCTCTTCGTAGCGCGGCGCCACCACCGCAGCCAAGGTTTGCCGAGGCAGCTGGCGAGGCGGCCGGTCGCCGGCGCCAGGGACTTCTATCGTGTTCTTGTCGCCGCCATCGACCAGCTGCGCCAAGGCGCAGCCATAGCGGATCTTGATGTCCTCGGCGTCCTTGGTGGGGGTGCGCAGAGCCATGGCAATGTCGTTGGTGACATGGTCCCCAGCGACTGGAATGACCGCCGTGTGGCGGATGGCGCCCTTGGTGAAAACGGCGATGTCCGAGGTGCCGCCGCCGATATCGACCAGGCAGACGCCCAGTTCCCGCTCGTCATCCGACAGCACCGCGTAGCTGGAGGCCAACTGCTCCAAGATGATCTGGTTGACCCTGAGGCCGCAACGCTCAATGCACTTCTTGATGTTCTGCAGGGCGTTGGCGGCGCAGCTGACCAAATGCACCTTGGCCTCCAGACGCACCCCGGACATGCCCACCGGGTCACGCACGCCGTCCTGATGGTCGATGATGAACTCCTGGGGCAGCACATGCAGCATCTTTTGGTCCGTGGGGATGGCCATGGCTTCGGCGGTCTCGATGACCCGCTGCACATCGTGGGCCAGCACCTCCCGGTCCGGCACGGCCACCACGCCGTGGGAGTTGGTGCTCTTGACGTGGCTGCCGGCGATGCCGGCATAGACGGAATCGATGTTGCAGCCGGCCATCAGCTCCGCCTCCTCCACGGCCCGCTGAATGGACTGCACGGTGGATTCGATGTTCACCACCACGCCCTTCTTCATGCCCCGGGAGGCGTGGGTGCCGATGCCCTTGATTTCCAGTTCGTTCCTGGGGGTCACTTCACCGACGATGGCGGCCACCTTGTTGGTGCCGATGTCCAAGCCGACGATCAGGCGGCCGGCTTCGTCGCTGGCGGTGCTGCTTTTGCCGTGCATTCGTGCTGACTCCGTTATCTCTCCGCCAATAGGACAGGACCGGACAGCGCTTCGGGCGGCCTGAGCGCCGGCTGCGATGAAGCCGCCGCCGTCCGCCAACGGGCGGCGATGCCGTGGGAATATCGCAGGTCCAGGTATTGCAACGGCGCATCGCGTTGCCCAGAGAGGTGCCGGTAGCCCAATAGAAAGCGATGCGCACGCTCGTGCAAGGACTCTGCCCCCAAGACGGCTTGCATGCCGTTAGCTAGCTCCACCCGCCACTCGCCCAAGGCGTTTTGCGTTAGGGCGGCGATGGTCAACCTCTCGCCGGACGCGAAACCGCCGCCGAGCAGGGCCTGCAGATGTCGATAGGTCTGCAACGCCTCCTCCGGGCTGGCCACGGCGCACCGCAAATAGGGCACCTCAACGCTGGTGTCCGGCGTTCTCACCACTTCGCCGCCGGGCGACAGATATCCCTCATCGCCCCACTGCGCCACCACAGTTTCCCGCTCGATGTGGACGGATATCCTGTCCGGCCAGATGCGTCGGATACTGACCTTGCGCGGCCAGGACAGCGCCAGCACCTCGTCGCGCAAGGCGCCCAAGTCCGTGGTCAACAGCCGTCCAGGGGCCGCTTGGGAAATCCGCGCCCGAGCCTCCTCGGCCTCGCCCGGCGCCAATTCGCCAGTGACGTCGATCCTGCGCACGGGCCGGTCCAGGAAAAAATAGGCCCAAAGCCCGGCCACCGCTAAGCACAGCAGGGCGACGCCGCCAAAGAACTTACGCAGCATGGCCCCTCCGCAGACGCTTGGAGATTTCACTGACGTTGCCGGCGCCCTGCACCAGCACCACGTCGCCATCGCGCACCATTCCGGGCAGCAGCCCGAAAGCCTCTTCAGGACTGCTGGCGAATACCGGGTGGCCAGCCCCGGCGTCGCGGATGCCGCGGCAAAGGGCGCGGCCGTCGGCCCCGGCGATGGGGGCTTCGCCGGCGGGATAGACCTCCAACAGGAGCAGTTGATCCACCGCGCCAAGAACCTTCACGAAGTCGTCATAGAGATCCCGGGTGCGGCTGAAGCGGTGCGGCTGATAGGCCATGAGCAGCCGCCGCCCCGGCCAGATCTGCCGCGCCGTGCGCAGCACCGCCCGAATTTCCGTGGGGTGATGGCCATAGTCGTCCACCAAGGTGATGAGGGCGCCGCCAACGCGGACGTCGTCGAAGACCTGAAAGCGGCGGCCAACGCCGGCGAATCCGGCCAGCCCGCGCCGAATCGCTTGGTCGCTCAACCCCTCATCGGAGGCCACGGCGATGGCCGCCAAGGCGTTCTGCACGTTGTGACGGCCCGGCGCCGGCAACGCGATGTCCAGGGGCGCTCGCTTCTGCGGACGGTGGGTGCGGAAACGCCAGCAGCGGCCCTCCGCCTGCAAGCCCGTGGCCCGATAGTCGGCATCCTCGGCGAAACCGTAGGTCAACATGGGCCTGGGGAGGCGCGGCAACAGCCCGCGCAGCACCGGATCGTCCAGGCAAAGAACGGCAGTGCCATAGAACGGCAGGCGATGCACGAATTCGACGAAGGTGTCCCGCAGCCGCTCAAAGTCATGACCGTAGGTGGCCATGTGGTCGGCGTCGATGTTGGTGACCACCGCCAGCATGGGCTGCAAGTGCAGGAAGGAGGCGTCGGATTCGTCCGCCTCGACGATGATGGCGTCGCTGGCGCCGAGGCGAGCGTGCGCACCGGCGCTCTCCAGCAGGCCGCCAATCACGAAAGTGGGGTCCAGCCCTTCGGCTTGGTAGATGGCGGTCAGCAAGCTGGTGGTGGTGGTCTTGCCGTGGGTGCCGGCGATGGCGATGCCGTGCCGGTAGCGCATCAGCTCACCGAGCATCTCCGCCCGAGGCACCACCGGGATGCGCTTGCCGTGAGCGGCGGTGATTTCCGGGTTGGCGTCCTCCACGGCGCTGGACTTGACCACCACGTCGGCGCCGGCGACCCGCTCCTCGGCATGGCCCTGAAACACCTTTGCGCCCAAAGAGCGCAGCCGTTCCGTGGCCGAGGACTCCTGCAGGTCAGAGCCGGACACCTCGTAGCCTTGGTTGACCAGCACTTCGGCGATGCCCGACATGCCGGCGCCGCCGATGCCGACGAAGTGGATGCGGCGAATGCGTCCCATGCCCTGCCGTGCGCCGCAGCCGCGGGGCCGCGCCTTGACCATGCCGACGCTCATGCGTGCGCGTCCTCCATTTGCGTCCTGAACACCATGCCGATGAGGGCGGCGCAAACGATGAGGCTGTTGCCGCCGTAGCTGATGAACGGCAGGGTCAGCCCCTTGGTCGGCAGGCTGCCGGTGGTGACGCCGATGTTCACGAGCACCTGCAGCCCAAACAGAAGAGCCACGCCGTAGCAGAGATAGCCGCCAAACCGCTCGTTCCGGGCGAAGGCCGAGCGGGCCGTGCGTAGAATGCGCAGCACGACGAGCGCCAGCAGCGCTAGCAGCGCCAAGGCACCGAGCAGGCCCAGCTCTTCCGCCACCACGGCGTAGATGAAGTCATTGTGTGCATCGGGTAGATACCAGAGCTTCTGAATCCCGTCGCCCAAGCCAAGGCCAACCAGTTCGCCTCGGCCGAAGGCGATGAGCGAATGGGTCAGCTGGTAGCCGCTGGTAAAGGGGGTGGCCCAAGGGTCGATGAAGCTGACCAGCCGCGCCATCCGGTAGGGCTGCATCCAAGCTAGCAAAGCGAACAGCGTGCCGCCGCCGACCAGCACCAGCGCGAAATAGCGCAACCGGGCGCCGGCTAGGAACAGCATGGCGGCCAGCACACCGCCGAGAACGACCACGGTGCCGAAGTCCGGCTGCATCAGCAGCAGGACGGCCAGCAAAGTGAACCACAGCAGGGGCCACAGCAGGGACGCGGAGGACTCGCGCAGGGCATCGTCGTTCTTCGCCAAATAGCCGGCGAAATAGACGATCAGCGCGGCCTTGGCCAGTTCCGCCGGCTGCAGGGTGACGCTGCCCAGATCCATCCATCGCTTGGCGCCCTTGACCTCATCCGCCACACCCGGCACCAATAGGGCGGCGCACAGGCCCAAGGCGCCCAACAGAGCCAGCCGATGGCAGGCGCTCCAGGCTTTGAGCGGGATGGCCAAGACGGCCAGAAAGGCCGTCAAGGCGACCGCCAAGTAGATGCCGTGACGCAGCAGGTAATGCGCCTCCATGGCCGCGGAGGCGGAAGCCACCATAACCAAACCGAAACCCAAGGCCAGGCCCCAATACGCCAGTAGCGGCCCATCAAGGCGGATCACGGGCGCAACTCCGCGACCAGGGCGCGGAATGCCTCGCCCCGGGCTTGATAGTCCGTGAACTGATCGAAGCTGGCGCAGGCCGGGGATAGCAGCACGACATCCCCAGGTTCGGCGGCCTTGGCGGCTTGACGCACGGCGTCGGCAAGGCTTTGTGCGTAGGTCGCGCGTGTGCGTCCGCCAATGGCCCGGACGATGGCCGGCCCATCCTGGCCGAAGGCGACGAGGCGGCGCACCCGCCGAGCGATGGCGTCACCCAGCGGTTCGAAGTCCGTGCCCTTGCCGTCTCCGCCGGCGATCAGCACCGTTGCACCGGGTCGGTCGCCGAGGCTCTGCAACGCGGCCTGGGTGGCGCCGGGATTGGTGGCTTTGGAGTCGTTGACGTAGGTCACGCCGTCGATCTCCGCAACCCGCTCGCAGCGGTGAGGCAGGCCCTTGTAGTCCAAAAGGGCCTCACCCAAGGCCACTAGGTCCGTTCCGTTGCGGCCCTGACCGTTGCCATGCACCAGCGCCAAGACAGCCAAGGCGTTGGCTTCGTTATGGGCGCCGATGAGCGGCAGCCTGTCCGCCTCCACCACTTTTTCCTCACCACGGGCCAGCCAACCTGAACCGTCCCGCTCGCAGATGCCCCAATGGCCGGCTTGTGCTGCGTCGCTGCCGAAGGTGACCGCCTCCGCGCCTTCGCCAACCCGCACGGGCAGCGTCGCCGCGTCGTCCCGGTTGGACACCACCCGCTCCGCCCGGTGGTAAATCCGCTGCTTAGCCTGCACATAGGCTTCGAGGCTGCCGTGGCGATCCAGATGGTCGGCGCTGATGTTGAGAATGGCGGCGGCTTGGTAGGGATAGCTTTGCATGCGCTCCAACTGAAAGCTGGATAGCTCCAGAACGTAGCAGTCGCAGTCCGGGCGGATGACGTCCAAGGCGGCTTCGCCAAGGTTGCCCCCCACTCCGGGCCGGTGGTTCAGCCGGGTGAGGACATGGCCGGCCATGGTGGCCACCGTGCTCTTGCCATTGCTGCCGGTGACGGCGTAGATGGGTTCGTCCACCGCCCGGCAGAACAGATCGATGTCGCTCAGCATTGGCACGCCTGAGGCCAGGATGTTCTGTGCCAAGGGGCTTTGCAGACTTAGCCCCGGGCTCATCACCACCCGGTCCAAGCCGCGTGGCTCGAACTCGCGGACCCCTAGACGGTAGTCCACTTGCGGATGCTCCGCCCTGGCTTGCCGCAAGCCGGGCGGCCTAGGACGGGTATCCGCGACGATCAGGTCGTCGCTGTCCGCCAGGTGGCGCAGGCAGGAAAGCCCGGTGACGCCCAGCCCGACGATCAGGGTGCGCTGCGTCATCCCCTACCTCAGCTTCAAGGTGGATAGGCCAACCACCACCAGCACCAGGGTCACAATCCAGCAGCGCACGATCACCCGCGGCTCCGGCCAGCCCAACAGTTCAAAGTGATGATGGATGGGCGCCATGCGGAAGATGCGCCGCCCGGTCAGCTTAAAGGAGGCGACCTGCACCATGACCGACGCGGTCTCCAACACGAACAGGCCGCCCATGATGAGCAGCACGATCTCGTGTCGGACGATGATGGCCACCACCGCCAGGGCGGCGCCTAGGGCCAAGGCGCCCACATCGCCCATGATCACTTGGGCGGGATAGGTGTTGAACCACAGGAAGCCGAGGCCAGCGCCCACCAGGGCGCCGCAGAACACCGCCAACTCGCCGGCGTCGGGAATGTAGGGGATTTGCAGGTAGCTAGCGAACCCCACATGCCCGGCCAGATAGGCGATCAACCCCAATCCCGCGCTGACCATCACCGTCGGCAGAATGGCCAGCCCGTCCAGCCCGTCGGTGAGGTTCACGCCGTTGCTCATGCCGACGATCATCAGGTAGGCCACCACGACGAAGCCGGCGCCCAAGGGTATCGCCACGGCCTTGAAGAAGGGCACGATCAGGCCCGTTTCGGCGGGGAGTTCAGCGCTTAGGTACAGGAACAGGGCGGTGGCCAAGCCGAACAGGGACTGCCAAGCGTATTTCCACCTTGCGGCCAGCCCGGCGGAGTTCTGCCGGCGCACCTTCAGGTAGTCGTCCGTCCAGCCGATGCCGCCGAAAGCCAAGGTCACCAGCAATGCCGTCCAGACGTAGCGATTGGAGAGTTCGCCCCACAGCAGGGTGGTGGTGGCGATCACGACGAGGATGAGGGTACCACCCATGGTGGGGGTGCCGGCCTTGCCCAAATGGCTGGCCGGGCCGTCGCTGCGCACTGGCTGTCCGATCTGGTAGCGCTTCAGCCAGCTGATCATCAGGGGGCCGATCAGCAAGGAAAGGCCCAAGGCCGTCACCACGCTGACCATGGTGCGGAAGGTCAGGTACTGAAAGACGGAAAAGGCGCTGATGAACTGCGCGATGAAGTCGGTCAACCAAAGCAGCATCAGGACGTCTCCTCTTGGATGCCAAGCAGCTTGCGGACGAGTTTTCGGTCGTCGAAGGGCAGCCGGCGGCCGCCGACCTCCTGATAGTCCTCATGGCCCTTGCCGGCGATCAGGACGAGGTCCCGGTCGTTCGCCCCGCCAATGGCGGCGGCGATGGCGGCGGCGCGGTCCACTTCTTCGACTGCGGCGGAGCGTTCCGGCAGTCCGGCGGCCATGCCGTCGATGATGGCGGCGGGATCCTCGGAGCGGGGATTGTCGCTGGTCAGCCAGACTCGGTCCGCCCCAGCGACGGCGGCTTGGCCCATCAGGGGTCTCTTGCCCCGGTCGCGGTCGCCGCCACAACCGATGACGCAGTGCAGCTTGCCCCGGCAGTGGCCTCTTGCCGCCGCCAGCGCCTTGGCCAACGCGTCCGGCGTATGGGCGTAATCCACCACCACCGTCGGCCGGCCGGCCCGACGGAGGAACTCCATGCGTCCCGGGACGTTCGGCAGGCGTTTGGCGGCGGCGGCGATGGCCTCAAGCGGCTGGCCGGCAGCGGCCAACACGCCGATGGCGGCAACTAGGTTGGCGATGCCAAAGTCGCCGCATACCGGCGCCTCCACCTCGGTGGCCCCCCAAGGAGTTTGCAAACGGCAGTGCAGGCCCGCATCCAAATGGTCGATATCCTCCCAGCAAAGGTCAGCGCGACGGCGCCCGTAGGTGATGACCTCGACGTTCGCCAAGCTGCCGGCCAACTCGCGGCCAAAGCCGTCGTCGATGTTGATGAGGGCGGTCCGCAGGCCGGGAAACTCGAACAGCCGCCGCTTGGCGGCGCGGTACTCGGCGAGGCTTTGGTGATAGTCCAAGTGGTCCCGGCTTAGATTGGAAAAAATGGCGTAGTCGAAGGCGATGTCGGCGACGCGCCCTTGCGCCAAGGCGTGGGAACTGACTTCCATGGCCGCCCAACGGCAGCCTCGCCGCCGCAAACAGGCTAGGCGTTTGTGGTTGTTGACGGCGCCTTCCGTGGTCAGGCGGGAGGGGGCCAAGGTGCCGGGCAGCCCCCAGCCGACGGTGCCGAGATAGCCCATCGGCAAGCCCAACCCCTGCCCCAACCCAGCCAGATGATGAGCGATGCTGGTCTTGCCGTTGGTGCCGGTGACGCCAACGCAGGTGATCTGACGGCTCGGCTGGCCGTAAAACCGGGCCGCCAAGGCGCCGCGCCGCGCCCGCAAGTCCGCAACCTCCACCACCGGCACGGAAAGCGGCGGTAGAACCTGTTCCGCCAACACGCAGCGCGCCCCTCGTTCGACGGCGGCGGCGGCGTAGTCATGGCCATCGACGGCACCGCCCCTGACGGCGATGAAGGCGTCGCCAGGCCGCACCTGCCGAGAGTCTTCGCTCAGACCGCAGATCTCGACGCTCGGTGCGGCCGGCGCCTCGAGCAGGACGCGCAGATCCATGGGCGACACGGCTGAGTTCATGTCTGGCTGCTCCGCCCGACCAGCAATAGCGGCGGGTCCGGGGAGACGCCCAGCAGCCGCATGGCTCGTTGCGCCACTCGGGAAAAGACCGGCGCGGCCACCGCGCCTCCGCCGAACAGCTTGCCCTGGGGCTGATTGACCACCACCACCATGACGATGCGCGGGTCGGCGAGGGGCGCAATGCCGGCGAACAGCGCCACATGACGCTCATCCGTGTAGCCTTCGTTGCCGACGATGCGGGTGGTGCCGGTCTTGCCCGCCACCCGATAGCCCGGCACCCGAGCCCCTGGCGCGGTCCCCCTTGGCCCGGTGACCCCTTCCATCATGGCCAACACCTGCCGAGTCAAGCTAGGGTCGAAGACCCTTTCGCCGGCGGGCGGGCGGCTGCGCCGCACCACCGTGGGCGGCAGCCGCACACCGTCGTTGGCGAGGGTGAGGTAGGCTTGCGCAAGCTGCAAGGGGGAGAGGCTCAGGCCGTAGCCGTAGGCCAAGGTGGCCCGCACGATCTGGCTGCGCAGCCCGGAGTCATCCAAGATGGCGGAGGTTTCGCCGGGCAGCCCGCTGCCGATGAATTCACCGGCGCCGGAGCGCACCAAAGCGTCGTAAACCGCCCGCTCCGGCAAGGCCAGCGCTACCTTGGAAATGCCCACTTGGCTGGACTTGTGGATCACCCCAGCCAAGGTGAGCGTACCGTAGTTGTTTGGGTCTTCAATCAGCTTGCCGCGCACCGCCCAATAGCCGGGCGAAGTCTCCACCACGGTGTCTGGCTGGTACTCCCCGGTCTCCAGGGCAGCCAACGCTGCGAAGGGCTTGATGGTGGAGCCCGGTTCATAGGTGTCCGTCACCGCCCGGTTGCGCATGCCAGCGAAGCCGGCCTGCAGAGATTCGTTGGGGTTGTAGGAAGGCGAGTTGACGAGGGCGAGAATTTCGCCGCTGCGGGCGTCCAGGATGACGAGGGAGCCGGAAGCGGCGCTGTAACGGAGCACCGCGTCCTTGAGCTGCCGATAGGCGAAGTACTGCAGACGCAGGTCGAGGCTGAGCGGCAGATCCTGGCCGAATTGCGGGGCGGCCACATACTCCAGGTCGCGGATGTGGTTGCCGAGCCGATCCTTTTGCACCACCTTGCGCCCGTGCCGCCCGCGCAACGTGCGGTCATAGGCCAATTCCACCCCTTCCAAGCCCACGTCATCCATGTTGGTGACGCCCACCACATGGGCGGCGGTCTCCGCTGCCGGGTAGTAGCGGCGGTACTCGCCGTGAAAGTGCAAGCCGTCGATCTCGAGGGCGCGAATGCGCTCCGCCTTGCTCCAGGAAACTCGCCGCCGCAGGTAAACGAAGGATTTGTCCCGCCTGGCTTCGAGCAAGGCGGCAAGGTTGTCAGCGCTGCGTTCGATCAGCGGCGCCAAGCGCTCGATGTCCGCTTTTCGCAGTGGTGTGCGGGTCGGATCAGTCCAGACCGCAACCACCGGGGTGCTGACCGCCAAGGGCTCGCCGAAGCGGTCGTAGATGACGCCCCGGTAGGCGGGAATGATCTCCTCACGGATGGTGCGGGCGTCCCCCTGATCCTGCAGGAAGTCCTTCTCCATCAGCGTGAGGTACAGGATGCGCCCGGTCAGCGCCAAGCAGCCGGCAAGAAACAGGCTGACGACGGCATAGTGGCGCCAACGCATCATCGCGGTATTTGCCGCACTTCGGCCGGGAAGCGCATGCCCAGGTCGCTGGCCGCCACCCGCTCCACGTTGTAGTAGGCGGAAAGGGCGCTGCGCTCCAGCAACAAACGGCTATGTGTGGCGGCCAATTCGTCCTGGCGGTGGCGGGCGGCCTCCAAATCCCTGTGCAGCTGCCGCACCTCATCGGCTTGTCGCACCGCCAACAGGCCGGAGGCGACCACTGCGGCCAGCAGGGCCAGGACGATGAATCCGGCCTCGGCGGGCCACTCCTTCGCTGCGCTGGTGGGCCGAACGGGTTTCTTGGCGGCCTTTTTGGCGGCCTTCTTCGCCGCCCCGCGTCTTGGTCGCCCTTTGCCGACGCCCAGCCAACCGAACAGGCCCAGCCGCCGACGGCCGGCCTTCCTTCCCTTGCCGGCCTTGCCGGAAGCCTTCTTGCCCCAGCGGCTCATGCGATGCGCTCCAAGACCCGCAGCACGGCGCTACGGGCGCGAACGTTGGCCTCGACCTCGGCGGCTGTCGGCCGCACCGGCCCGGCCACCACTCGTGCGGGGGCTCGGCCCTCGTCAGCCCGCAACGGCACATGCCTAGGCACCAGCGGCGACGCACTGCAAGCCCGGAAGAAGCGCTTGACGATGCGGTCCTCCAAAGAGTGGAAGGCAATCACCGCCAAGCGTCCGCCCACAGCTAGGGCATCGAAAAGCCCTTGCAGCCCGGCCTGCAGCTCCTTGAGTTCGTCGTTGACGAAGATGCGGACGGCCTGAAACACCCGGGTCGCCCCGTGCTTGCCTCGGCTCGGCCTAGGTTGGCTGGCGGTGACCAGGTCGGCCAATTGCCTGGTATTGGACAGGGGCCGGGCGGTGCAGATGGCGCGGCTAATTCGCCCGGCGTAGCGCTCCTCTCCGTAGTCGCGAATGACCTTGGCGATTTCCGCCGCCGACGCTTGGTTGAGCCAAGCGCCGGCGGTGGCGCCCCGGCAGGTGTCCATGCGCATGTCCAAGGGGCCTTCAGCGCGAAAGCTGAAGCCCCGTTGGGGATCGTCCAGTTGGGCGGAGGACAGGCCCAGATCCATCAGGGCACCCTGCACTTGCGTCATCCCAACATCGGGCAGAATGGCGGAGATGTCGCCGAAGCGGCCGTGCCGGGGCAGCAGCCGCGCATCCTGCTCGGCAAGGGCTTGAGCGACCTTGAACGCCTCTTGATCCCGGTCCAACGCCAGCAAGCGGGCACCTAGGCCCAAGCGTTCCAAAAGCGCCCGGCAGTGCCCGCCTCGACCGAAGGTGGCATCCACGAAATTGCCCCCGGCCCCCGTTGCAGCGAGGTAGCCGATGGCTTCCCGGCACAATACTGGGGTGTGGTCGGCGCTCATAACGACAGGCCGCTGCGATTCAGGAAATCAGCAACCGCGCCGGGCTCATCCACCCCCGGTTCCGCTGAGGTGGAGCCCTTTTCAGCAACCGCGCCGGGCTCGTCCACCCCCGGTTCCGCTGAAATGGAGCCCTTTTGGGCAGCCTGCATGGTGGCGTTCCAGCGGCCGTCATCCCAAATTTCGATCTTATCCCCCATACCCACGACGCACAGCTTTTTGTCCAACTTGGCCCACTCCCGCAGCTTGGCCGGCAGCAGCAGCCGCCCGGCCTTGTCGAGTTCCAAATCCGTGGCTTGGCCGATCATGATCTGCTGTAGCCGCCGCGCACCTAAATCCGTGTTGGGCTGTGCGTCTAACTGCTCCTGAACCGGTTCCCAAACCGGGCGCGGATAGAGGTACAGGCAGGAGTCATACGGGCTGGCGGTCACCACCACTCGTCCCTCGGCTTCGGCAGCGACAATCTCTCGGTGGCGGGATGGCAACGCCATGCGCCCCTTGGCGTCCAAGGTGACGCTGGCGACCCCGCGAAGTTTGAGATATTTGGGCACGAAAACCCCTTTAACCCACAATAACCCACTTTATGGCCGTTCTGCACACTACTTATACGCTTTTCGACTGTCAAGGGAAAAAATGGAGATAATCAGGAAAGACCGAAGCGGCGCGGACGGAAGGAGGCGACGCCACCGTTCCAACCCCAGGATGGCGAACAATCGAGTGAAACCCAAGGCTGCGCCGCGCCACCGCAGTGGCGCTAAGCGTAAGGGGCGAGCTGGCCGATAAGCCGGGTTCTGTCATCGGGCAAGCCCGACGAGCAGTCATTCATCTAGGGCCTTCGTCGCCGAAGGTCTCAAGCGGCCTACCCGAACCCGGTGCGGATCACACCCTAGGGTTCCTATTTGGCCTTGCTCCGGGCGGGGTTTGCCTAGCCACGCGGTGTTACCACCCGTGCGGTGCGCTCTTACCGCACCCTTTCACCCTTACCGCCGGACCCTCGGGCCGAGGCCCAACGCCGGCGGCGGTCTGCTCTCTGCTGCACTTTCCGTAAGCTCACGCTTCCCAGGCGTTACCTGGCGCCCTGTCCTGTGGAGCCCGGACTTTCCTCTCGCGGCGGGGCGCAAGGCCCTACCGCCAGCGACTGCTTGGCCAGCTCAAGGCCAAGCCTGCTACGGCGGACCGGGGATGTCAAATCCTCCGCCCGCCGCTGTTAAGAACACAAGAACTGTCCGGTTTTACTGTCGCCCGGTTTGACAACCGGAGCGCATTGACATGGGCAAGGCGAGCTTGACGACATGGCCGTGGCGGCGTCCTCCCATCTTGGGAGATCGCCCTCTGACCGACCAATCCCGCTTCAAGGCGTTGCGCTGGGCAGTGAAATGCAATAGTGGTTTCCTGCATCTTTCCCAATATTCGGCGGGCAAGCCCTTGCCTAAGCAAGTACCATTGCGAACCCTTGATGCCAAGGGGAAATGGACACGAAAGCAACCATCATGTCACCCGCCGCGTCCCGAGCTTCCGTGGCGACAACGATCCAGGCGGGCGCCGCGGGGGAGGCCCGATGCAAGCGATAGGGATGTGCGTTGCGCTCCGGCGCATCGTCCGTTTCAGCCGCGACCGCAAGGCGTGTCTGTACTACGCCGCCTGCATCTGCCTGCTTGTCGCCGCCGCCGGGCTGCGCTTCCATGACCTTTCAGAGCACTCTCTACGGTATGACGAAGCGGCAACGGCCAACAATTCGAGAGGCACACTCTCGGAAGTCGTCTCAGGCACTCGTTGCTGCAACTCCTCGCCGATCCTGTACCCCCTTGTCCTGTACGCGGTGCAGAAAGTCGAGAGCACGCCCTTCAGCGTTCGAATCGTGCCGGCGACGGCCAGCGTTCTGACCATCGCCTTGATGCTCTTTTTGCTGCCGCGCCTCAGCGTCGCTCGGGGCGCCGCGTTTCTGGCGGCCCTGCTCGCCACGTTTTCCGTTGAAGCAATCCGGCACGGCCAGGATGTGCGGGAATACTCCATTGACGCGCTGGTGGCCCTGCTCATGGTGGCGGGGCTGCTACGGTATCTGCGAGACGGCAGGACGGCCCTGCTCTGCGTCTTTCTGTTCCTCGCGCCGCTTCTCCAGTACGGCTTGGTCCTGTTCGGCGCCGCCGTCATTGGCACCGCCCTCGTCGCCCCACGCGTCTCCGCACAGGAAAGGCGGAGCGCCCGCCCTGGCCGGATTGGGGACTGGCTGAAACGGCGCCTGGACTTGGCCGTGCCCTGTGGGTTCTTCCTGGCCGGGGGCGCCTTGAGCTACTTGATGACTTTACGCTATCAATGGGAGGAAGGAGGATTCGCCTCGGATAGTTATTTATCAGGATATTACTATCAGGGAAAATTCGATGCGTACTCGATCTTCGAGTTTTCGATTGACGGCATTTGGAGCTTGTTGAAGTATCATTTGCCGGAGGTTGTTGCGATTGCGGCGCTTCCCGCATTCGCCATCCTCCTGGTCGCGGCGTTCCTCAGAAAATTTCAATACGGCACCATCGCAGTTTTATTCTCGTTTTGCATTGCGGTTTCCGTCGGCGCCGCCGTGCTGGGCATATATCCGCTTGGGGACATTAGGCAAAGCATCTATCTGGGTCCGATTGTTTTCCTGGCGGTCGGTTTGGCGTTTCATTCAGGAGCTGACGCGCTGGCATCGACCGCACGGCAAGCATGGCTGGGGCCCCTGTTGATCGTGTTATCCGCAAGCGCAATAGTGTTTTCCGGAGTGGATGCCTTACGGCGGATGGATTGGTACCGGCCCCATGACAAAGGCGAGGAGATTCTTTCCGTACTACAGGAGCGCGCACAAGAAGATGATGTTTTATATTATAACGGAGATATGCGAGAACTTATAAAATTCCATGGAAAACCAAATTGGGGAAGGTTGGTGTTTGATGGAAAGGTGGGTTGTTGGCATGGAGAAGAACTATGTTTACAAGAAATGATCGACGAGATCACCCCGTGGATTGGCAGAAGCAGACTCTGGTTTGTTTCCTCCGACCCTCTGTTCTTTCTGGGAATGCTGCAGACGATGGCCGCGCACGTTCCGGTTGAGCACGTCGTTTCTGGTGGAAAACCCAATCTCTATCTGATTGAAGATGCGAAATCCTTGATTCAAATCGCCACCGCCACTGATATGTTTCAAGATATAAAGCCAATCCTACCTGGCGAGCCGTTAATCCGCACCACCTTCGACATCTATCTCCACGAGAACATGCTGATCTATTTCAAGGAGCCGTGCGGCGCAGAGGACGTGCAGGAAACCTTCTTCCTGCATGTCGACCCGGCGGACGCGAGCGACCTGCCCGAATTGTCAATGGCAATCGAAAATCGCAAGCGGTTCGGCTTCCGCTTCGACGACCATGGGTTTCGGTCAGCCGAGCAATGCGTCGCTTGGCAAGAGTTGCCCGACTACGCCATCGCCCTCATCCGCACCGGCCAGTTCCTCGACAACGAGGACGGTTCCTACGCAACCCTCTGGGGAGGGGAAATTCGCTTCGAGTGGAAATTCGTTCGATGAGTAGCCGGACGACGGCCTCATCGACGTAACTACCCTGGCGCAGTTGAATGCCATCCACCACGACCTGAACGGCAACGGCGACGCCACCTACGCCGACTATGTGGCCGCCTTCGGTTCGCGCCACAAGCCGCCCAAGACAGCTTCTCGGAGCGAGGAAGCCGCGGCCCGGCGGACAGCCCCAGTGGCTCAACCGAAGCCGCGGCGAAGCTGCCGCCGGCATCGTGGCCGCCGCTCACCGGTCCTTGCCGCTAGCGCTGATGGCTTGATGGTAGTAGTCACCCTTGCCACCGCCGAACACCTCCGCCATTACCCGGGCCGCACGCGATGGCGGCAGTTCCTTGACCAGCGCCGCCAGCAAATGGTCACCGTCCAAATCCCGGTCGCGGGGCGCTTCGCGGCGGCTTTCCAATAAGCAGCTGAACTCGCCGCGGATGGCGTCCGTTGAGCGCAGTTCGGCCAGCAGGGTCGAGGCGTCGCCGCAGTAGTAGGCTTCGTGCTGCTTGGTCATCTCCCGGCCGATGAAGAGCCGCCGCTGTGGAGCAAACTCGGAGATTTCGACAAGGCTGACCTCAATGCGGTGGGGTGCCTCAAAGAAAAGCGCGGCGGAGGCGGAGCGGCACAGCGCCTCAAGCGCCCGCTGCCGGGTCGCGGCCTTGGCCGGCAGGAAGCCGACGAACCGCACCCGGTCGGCGGCGAGGGGGCAGACCGACAGCAACGTGGTTAGCGCGCTAACCCCAGGCGACGGAAGCACCGCAATGCCCTGCTCCCAACAGCGGCGCACCAAGGCAAACCCAGGGTCGGCGATGAGCGGCAGACCGGCGTCGGAAACCAGGGCCACATCCACCCCGGAGCGCAGGCGCGTCAACAAACGCTCTGTGGCCTGCGCTTCGTTGTGCTCATGCAGCGCCAGCAACTTCTCGGTCGGCACACCGAGATGGCGCAGCAGGATGGTGGTGCGTCTGGTATCCTCCGCCGCGATCGTCGCAACCTCAGCAAGGACTCTCGCCGCTCGACAGGTGATGTCATCCAGGTTTCCTATGGGTGTTGCAACCACATGGAGGCATCCGGTCATGGCGCCCTCCTTGCAAAAGCTGATTCTGCAACCAACATACCGGCTTACGCAGCGGAAGGCCATGTCCGCCGTGGGTTGGCCGCCATGGCTGGCGGATGTCTCGGTAAGGCCCCAACCCCGTCGCTCAGCCGTTTCCGCCGGGGGCTGCACACTGTCTTCAAGGCAGGTGGCCGAACGACGTCCAATGCCGCAACGCAGCACCATGCGCATAGCCCCGGCCCTGCTATTGAGCCTCGTTTGCGCGACCCTCACGGCCTGTCAGAGCACGGCACCACAAGAGGACCGCCCCTCTGCGGATGGCGAACCAACACAAGCCGCTCCGCCCGACCTTGGCGAGGACCGCCGGCAGGCGGCGGATTGGGTCGAAGCGGAACAATTCGCCGCGGCCGGCCAGTGGCGGAGCGCCGTCGCCGCCTTGGCCCGAGCTTGGCGCGACGCCGCCGACAGGCAGGCGTTGAATGACCGGTTGTGGAGGCTGACGGCGGCGGCGCCCGCAAATCAAGCGGCCGCCCTAGCCCAACGGGAAGTCGGTGAGTTGGCTGCCGTCTGGTCCCTGCGCACCGCCATGAACGCGGCGTTTTCGACCTCCGAAAAAGCGAATCGCCTAGATGCTTGGCTAGGCCGACAGCCCTGGCATCCATTGGCCGCCCCACTGCCCCGTTCCTTGGCGTTGTTGCGGCGGCGCCCACCACCATCAACGCGGGTGGGCCTGTTCGCACCCCTAAGTGGGCCGCTGGCCGCAGCGGGAGAGGCCCTGCGGGACGGGTTCTTTAGCGCCTACCTGCAGGATTCGGCCTCCGCCAAGCCGGAAGTGCGCCTATACGACACCGCCGCCGAGGACATCCAAGAACTCTACCAACGTAGCCGCAATGACGATGTGACCTTCATCGTCGGTCCCTTGGACCGGTCAACGCTGCAAGGCCTGATTGATCTGGCCCCGGAAACGCCCGTGCTGGGCCTCAACTATCTATCCGACCCATCACAGCAGGGGTTCGGCCCTGCCACCGGCGGGGGCACGAATCCACCCGAAGCCGCCATGCGCCCGAATCCGGGGATCGACACGGATTCCGCCGAGGCGTCGCAGCAGCAGGGCCAGAGCAACGAACGGCAAGGCGTAGCTGAGGGCGCAACGCTGCCGCAACGACCATTCAGAACGCTCGGGCTGGCCATCGAGGACGAAGCCGCCACCATCGGCCGGCGCTTGCTGACCGATGGCTTGGAGCGGGTTCTGGTGGTCCGCAATTCCGAGGAATGGGCGTTGCGCGGCGCCGACGCCTTGGCGGAATCCTGGCCCCACCATCTGGAACAGCAGGGTTTTGCGACCATCGGCGCCATCACCGATGCGCTGGGCGAAGCCTTGCAAGTCACCGCCAGCGAGGCCCGCCATGAGGCGCTTGAGGAGCTGCTGGGCGACGAATTGCAATTCCTGCCTCGAGCGCGGGCGGACATCGATGGCGTGGTGGCCTTCGTCAATCACTTGCAGGCGTTGGCGCTGGCTGCGGCGGTCAAGTTCCATTTCACCGAGGAACTGCCGATTTACGCCAGTTCGCAAAGCGTGCGCAACGCCTCGACATTTGCCGAGTTGGAAGGCTTCAACGTGGCGGAGATGCCGTTTCGCCTGTCCTCCGGCCCCCTGAACGAAGCCTTGGCCAAAGGCTTCCGCTTGGATTCGGGCAACTTGGTGTCGCTGTTTGCGCTGGGCATCGATGCCTATCGCCTGTTCGACCACTGGCCGCTGCTGGCCGCCGCGCAAGCCCTGCGCGGCGCCACCGGCATCCTGACTCCAGGCGAGGACGGCCGCATCGGGCGGTGCCTGGCTTGGGCGACGGTGGCCGACGGCCGCCTGCACACCCTGCCGGAAAGCGCAGAATGCCACGCTCAACCGGAAGCCGCTATGGCCGCCCCCGGGGGCTTGCAAAATGCCATCGTCGAGGCAAGAGGTCCTCTTTCCGGCGGCCCTGCTGCCCCGGGCGGGCTGGCGCCATGACGCGACAGGCCATAGGGCGCAACGCCGAAAACCGGGTGGCCGCTTACCTGCGGCGGCGCGGCCTCAAGTTGATCGCCCGCAACTTCGGCTGCAAGTTCGGAGAGATCGACCTCATCATGCTGCACGGCGAGGTGGTGGTGTTCGTCGAAGTGCGGCGGCGCACCTCCACCGCCTTCATGACCCCGGCGGCCAGCATCGACCCGCGTAAGCAGCGGCGCTTGGCTTTGACTGCGGCGCTCTTCCTGAAAGGCCAGCCGCAGTACGCCAGGCTGCCGGCCAGATTTGACGTGGTGGCCATCACCGGTGCAAACTACCGCACAACCCTTGAGTGGATCCCAAACGCCTTCGCCGTAGATGACTGCGCCGGTCTTTGAAACCCGTTTCCGCCATCCCCGGGGTACAACCTGCATCGGGGCGTTGCGCCTGTTCCAAGGACGCAGCGGCCGGCCGCCGCGCCGCTGGCACCGGTCTTGGGCATGGATGCCGTGCCTATTGCTTTCCGCCTGCGCCACCTTCTCCGGCGACCCGCGGGTGCGCACCCCGGGGGTGATGTTCGATGACGAAGCGATCGAGAAGGTGGTGGAGCAGGAAATTCGCAAGGCCGGAAGCGGCTTCGACAGCGCTCATCTGTCCGTGGTCTGCTACAACGGCGTGGTGCTGCTGGTGGGTCAAGTCTCCTCCGAGCAGTTGCGGGCGCAAGCCGGCGAAATCACCCAAAATATCCCCAGGGTGCGCCGCGTCCACAATGAACTAGGGGTTGGCGGCCCCATCTCCTACATGGCCCGCACCAACGACGGCGTGCTGACCTCCAAGGTGAAAAGCAAGCTGGTCGGCGCCAAGGGCGTACCCGGCCGCAAGATCAAGGTGCAGACCGAGAATGGCGTGGTCTATCTGATGGGCATGGTCACCCGGGAGGAGGCCGACCAAGCGGTGGAATCCGCCAAGACCGCCTACGGCGTGCAGAAAATCGTTCGGGTTTTCGAGTATTTGGACTAGGGCCGAAGCCTATTCCTGCATTTCCAGTTCGGCCTCGGTGAGGCTGCGGCGGAAGGAGTCCCGCTCAAACATCCGCTGCATGTAGTTGCGCAACGGCCTAGCGGAGCGGTCCCGCAGGGTGATGCCGCACATCTTCAAACGCCAAAAGATCGGCGCGACGCAGCAATCCACCAAGGTCAGCTCGTCATTCATGAAGAAGGGCTTCTGGCTGAAAATGGGCGACGTGGCGATGATGCCCTCGCGCAGTTCGCTCTTGGTGCGGAGCACGGTGGCCTCATCCGCCGGGTGCGTCGTCAGCAGGTCTATCTTGCTGCTCCACTCCTTCTCCACCCTGAACATCCACAGCCGGGCGAGGGCGCGCTGCACGGGATATACCGGCAACAAGGGGGGATGCGGGAAGCGCTCGTCCAAATACTCAATGATGACCCGGGAGTCATAGAGCGACAGGTCCCGGTCCACCAAGGTCGGCAGGCTGTTGTACGGATTGACTTCGTGCAGGTCCTCCGGCTTGTTGTACTCGTCGGCATCCACCACCTCGACGGTGACGCCTTTTTCCGCCAACACCAAGCGCACCCGATGGGAATAGTGGTCCCGC
This sequence comes from uncultured Pseudomonadales bacterium, assembly GCA_958296025.1. Classification (GTDB taxonomy): domain Bacteria; phylum Pseudomonadota; class Gammaproteobacteria; order Pseudomonadales; family Azotimanducaceae; genus Azophilus. The sequence goes on along the minus strand of OY282430.1, from coordinate 1,356,510 downwards.
CCATCGGAAAACAACGTCATGGTGGAGCGCCCGGAAAGCAGGCTCAACGGATCAACCTGCGAGGACGCGGCGGTCCTAGCCACTAATGCACATCCTTCCAGATTTCCCGATTCAACAGATAGGTAAACACGCCGAAGAAGACCAGAAAGGCTAGAACGTAGATGCCAAGGCGTTGCCGCTCCAAGCGCATGGGCTCACCGACGTAGTGCAGGAAATTGACCAAGTCGTAAACCGCTTGGTCGTACTGCTGTGCGGTCAGCAGACCCGAATTCGGGTCCACCGCCAACTCCTGGCAGGGTTCCGCCCCCGATGCGCAAGCCTCCCGCTGCACCCCTTGCAGGCCAATGAGCGCATGCGGCATGCCGACGTTCTCGAAGACCTTGTTGTTCACGCCAAAGGGCCTGGATTCGTCAACATAGAAGGTTTTCAGGTAGTTGTAGATCCATTCCGGGCTGCGCACCCGGGACACCAGGGTCAGATCCGGGGGCGCCGCCCCGAACCAAACCTTGGCGCTTTCCGGGCTCATGGCCGTGGTGATCTGCTCGCCGATCTTCTGGCGCGTGAAAACCACTCGGTCCAACACCGCCTCATGGGAAACGCCCAGATCATCGGCGGTGCGCTCGTAGCGTTGAAAGCGCAGCGAGTGGCAGCCTAGGCAATAGTTGGCGTACAGGGCGAAGCCGCGCTGCAGGGAGGTCTTGTCCTCCAGATCCGGCGACACCGGCAGCATGGGCCAGCCGGTTTCCGCCGAAAGGGCCGCCGGCGCCCAGAGCGCCGCCACCAGCAAACCCCAAGCCTTCATCACATGGTCACCCGTTCCGGGGGCGGCTTGGTCTTCTCCACCTGAGTGTACCAAGGCATGAGCACGAAGTAGGCGAAGTACAGCATCGTGCAGACCTGGGCCAAGGCGGTGGCCCAAGGCGACGGCGGCGTCAAGCCTAAGTAGCCGAGGATGAAGAAGCTGACCACGAAAATGCCCAGCATCGTCTTCGACGCCAAGCCTTTGCAGCGCATGGACGCCACCCGGCTGCGGTCCAGCCAAGGCAGCATGGCCGGGATGATGATGGCGGCGGCCATGACCACCAGCCCCCAAAACTTGGCCGGCACGCCGAAAAGCGGATAGGTGACGGCGCGCAGCATGGCGTAGAAGGGTGTGTAGTACCAAACCGGCGCGATGTGCTCCGGCGTCTTGAGCGGATTGGCCATCTCGAAGTTGGGCTTCTCTAGAAAGTAGCCGCCCATCTCCGGCGCAAAGAAGACCACCGCGCAGAAGATGAACAGGAAGACCACGGTGGCGTGTACGTCATGGGTGACGGTGTAGGGCCAGAAGGCCACCCCGTCCAAGGGCTTGCCGGCGGCGTCCTTGTGCTTTTTGATGTCCGCCCCGTCTGGTGCCGTGGAGCCCACATGGTGCAGGGCCACGAAGTGGACGAACACCAACATCACCAACAACAGCGGCAGGGCCACCACATGCAGGGCGAAGAAGCGGTTGAGGGTGATCTCCGACATGAGGAAGTCCCCGCGGATCCACTCCATCAGGCCCGGGCCGACGAATGGAACGGCCCCGAACAGCGAAACGATGACTTGCGCCCCCCAATAGGACATGTTGCCCCAAGGCAGCAGGTAGCCGAAGAAGCCCTCCGCCATCAAAACCAAGTAGATGGCCATGCCGATCAGCCACAGCAGCTCCCGGGGCTTGCGGTAGGAGCCGTACATCAGCCCGCGGAAGATGTGCAGATAGACGACGATGAACAACGCCGAGGCCCCAGTGGAGTGCAGGTAGCGCAGCAGCCAACCAAACTCCACGTCGCGCATGATGTACTCCACCGAGGCGAAGGCGCCCTCCCCGCTGGGGATGTAGCTCATGGTCAGCCAGATGCCGGTGAGCAGCTGGTTGACCAGCATCACGGTGGCCAACCAGCCCATCAAGTACCAAAAGTTGTGGTTCTTGGGTGCGTAGTATTTGGAAAGGTGGTACTCCCAAGTCTCCGTCGCCGGGAAGCGCTCGTCCAGCCAACCGACGAACGCGCCCCAAAGACGCGGGATTCTGCCCCCTAGCGGTTCCATCAAGCGATTTCCTCGTCCTCGCCAATGACAACCACGCCGGGGGATGCGAAACGGTGCGGCGGCACCTCCAAGTTGTCCGGCGCCGGCACAGCCTTGACCACGCGCCCGGCCAAGTCAAAGCGGGAGCCGTGGCAAGGGCAAAAGAAGCCGCCGCGCCAATTTTCGTCAAAGTCCTCCGGCTGCACGGCGCCGTAGTACTTCGGCGAACACCCCAAGTGGGTGCAAAGGCCGAGGTAGATGCCGATCTCCGGCCGGCGGGAACGCCAAGCGTTGCGGGCGTACTCTGGCTGCATGTCTTGGTTTTGCGAATCCGGATCCGCCAGGTTGGGGTCGGATTGCTCAAGACGCTTCACCGTCGCCTCGTCCCGCATGACCACGAACACCGGCTTGCCGCGCCAAGCGGGGATGGGGCCGAGCATCTCGCCGGGGCGCAGTTTGGAGATGTCGATGCTGACCGGGGCGCCGGCGGCTCTTGCCTTGGCGCTGGGCAGCCAGGAATACACAAAGGGAACGGCGGCGCCCACGGCAGCCACTGCGCCGATGGCGACATTCGCGCCGATCAGGAAGTAGCGCCGCTGCCGATTGTCCGGCTGGCCGCCGGCATCGTCCGTGCTGAAGGTTTCCGCACTCAAGGCTTGGCGGCTCCCTTCCCCATGAAGGCCAATCCGCGTTTAAGGGACAGGCGAACTCGGTTCATTGGTGCAGTTTCCCGGCGCTCGGGCAAAACTAGCGCTTGGAGTATTGCGGACGCTTGCGCGCCTTGTGCAGGCCCACTTTCTTGCGCTCCACCGCACGGGCGTCCCTCGTCAGGAAGCCCTCCTTGCGCAACGGCTTGCGCAACGCCTCGTCCCGCTGCAGTAGGGCCCTGGCGATGCCGTGACGGATGGCGCCGGCCTGCCCGGAATTGCCGCCGCCACGAACGCTGATCTCCACATCCACCAAATCCGTTAACTCCGCCACTTCCAACGGCTGGCGCACGATCATGCGCGCGGTCTCGCGCCCGAAATAGTTGTCAAGAGGCTGCCTGTTGACGGTGATCCTGCCCTCCCCGCTGCGGATGAAGACCCGCGCCGAGGAGGTTTTGCGCCGGCCGGTGCCGTAGTGTGCTTCTGTTGCCACGATGTCTCCGTATGCTGCGTTTGCTTGGCGTTTTTCCAACCCCGAAGCGCCGGTCAAATTTCCAGAGGTTCCGGCTGCTGCGCGGCGTGGGGATGGCTGGGGCCGGCATAGACCTTGAGCTTGCGGAACACCATCCGGCCCAAGGGATTGCGCGGCAGCATGCCCTTGACGGCCTTCTCGATGATGCGCTCCGGGTGGGTGGCCCGCAACTTGCCGAGGCTGGTGGTCTTGATGCCGCCGGGATAGCCGCTGTGCCGGTGGTAGAGCTTGTTCTGCTCCTTGTTACCGGTGACCCGCACTTGCGCCGCATTGATGACGATGATGTAGTCCCCCGCGTCCACATGGGGCGTGTACTCCGGCTTGTGCTTACCGCGCAGGCGGTGGGCCACCGCCGAAGCGAGGCGGCCCAAGGTGCGGTTGCTGGCGTCCACGACGTACCAACCACGAGTTGCGTCCTGAGCGCGCAAACTGACGGTCTTCATGCGTACTGACTTAACCCGAATTGACAAGGCGCGAATGGTAGCGAAGCGGCACCGGATTTGCAACGCCAGTCTTGCGCCAATTTCCGGGTACGCCATCAAGATGGCCGCCCAATCGGCTTGATTTCGCAAGGCCGTCCGGCGTTAGTCGCCAACATCGCACTTGACGGATTGGGGCGTTTTGCTAGTTTCTTCTTCTTGCAGCAGACAATGACCGCGGTTTGACTTAGGCATGACCCAACGCTTCGCAACAGACGTGCTCATCATCGGCGGCGGCGCAGCCGGGCTGTCGGCCGCCTTGAACTTAGCCCCCCATGTGCGGGTGACGGTGCTCTGCAAGGACGGCTTGGAGGCCAGTTCATCCCAGTGGGCGCAAGGCGGGGTGGCGGCGGTGACGGCCCCGGACGACAGCGTCGAGGCGCACGCCAAGGACACCATCGCCGCCGGGGCCAGTCTATGCGATGAGGACATCGTGCGCTTGACCGTTTCCCGGGCGCACCACGCCATCAACCGCTTGCGCAGCCGTGGCGTCACCTTCGATGGCAGCGGCGACGCATTCGACCTCACCCGGGAAGGCGGCCACTCCTTCCGCCGCATCCTGCATGTGGCGGACGCCACCGGCCAAGCGGTGCTCGCCAAGCTCACCCAAGGTGCGCTGGATCATCCGCAAATCGAGCTGTTCAACGACCGAGTGGCCATCGACCTCATCAACCTGAGCCAGTTGGGCCGGCAGGGCAACCGTTGCGCCGGCGCCTATGTGCTGAACCGCAGCACGGGACGGGTGGAGGTATTCCAAGCGCGTTTCGTCATCCTGGCCACTGGCGGCGCCAGCAAGGTCTATCTGTACACCAGCAATCCGGACAGCTCCACCGGCGACGGCATCGCCATGGCTTGGCGGGCGGGCTGTCGCATCGCCAACATGGAGTTCATCCAATTCCACCCCACCTGCCTGTATCACCCGCAGGCCAAGTCCTTCCTGATTTCCGAAGCGGTGCGCGGCGAAGGCGGGCTGCTCACCCTGCCCGACGGCAGCCGCTTCCTGCCGAAGTTCGATCCGCGTGCCGAACTGGCGCCCCGGGACATCGTCGCCCGGGCCATCGACCATGAAATGAAGCGCTTGGGGCTGGACCATGTTTACATCGACATCAGCCACCGCCCCAGACGCTTCGTGGAGGAGCGCTTCCCCACCATCGTCCGCCGCTGCCGCGAGCTGGGCTTCGACTTGGCCGGCGGGCCGGTGCCGGTGGTGCCCGCCGCCCACTACACCTGTGGCGGTGTGGTGGTGGACCAGAACGGCGGCACCGACATCCCCAGCCTGTACGCCATCGGCGAGGTCAGCTGCACGGGGCTGCATGGGGCGAACCGCCTGGCCAGCAACTCCCTGCTCGAATGCTTGGTCTTCGCCGAGGCGGCGGCGGACGCCATCCGCGCCCAACTGAACGCACCGCACCGGCCGGTGGAGGCGCCCCATTGGGACGAGAGCCAAGTGACCGACTCCGACGAGGACGTGGTGATCGCCCACAATTGGGAGGAGTTGCGCCGCTTCATGTGGGATTACGTCGGCATTGTGCGCACCAACAAGCGCCTTGAGCGCGCCTTGCACCGGGTGCGCCTGTTGAAGCAGGAGGTGCATGAATACTACAGCCACTACCGGGTGAGCAACGACCTGATCGAATTGCGCAATCTGATCGACGTGGCGGACCTGATCATCCGTTCCGCCATGCTGCGCCGCGAGAGCCGCGGCCTGCACTTCAACCTAGACCACCCGGAGCCCGTGGCGCCGGCCAAGGACACCATTTTGTTTCCTGGGGCGGTGGAGCACCTGTTCCTGAACGCCGGGCAACTGCATGCATAGATCGGGGTTCAGTTGCGTTGTCGGCCGCCTATCGGACGCAAGCGTCCTTCAGTTGACGGCGCAGTTGGGCGAAGGCTTCCGGCGGCATTTCATCCCGATAAATGCGCAGGGTGCGCCGCCGGCGCCAAACCGGGCCACCCCTGCAGGTGACGGCATAAGCGGACAGCCGCACCCAACGCACCTGCAAGGGAATCTCCACCAGCAATTCCTTGGGCGGCCGCCAGAGGCAGACCCATAGCCCCAGCAAAGCGGCGCCGGCGTTGCCAAACCAGATCCAGCCGCCGGCCAAGGCCACCGCCAACTGCAACGCCCAAGCCAGCCAACGCAATCGGCGAGGAACGATCCGGCAGGTTTGCCCCAGCCAATTTTCCGCTAGCGGGCTCGCCCTGTCCGGCGGGCGCTGCGGACGGAAAAACCGGGCGGTCACCCCTGTGCTGTCCCGGCGCGTTGCCTCGAACCCACCAAGGGTCGGAGCGGGGTAAACATCTTGGCGCATCGGCGCGATTTCCCACGATCAACAACGGCAGCGCGACAGACGGACGGCTTTGATGCCCTAAGCCGACCCGAAGCTGCGGATCAGGCCGATGATGCGGGCCAACGGCGCCTCGACGGGTTCGCCGCGGCCCTGCAGCCAATCCTGAATTTGCCAATCGTCCGCCTCCAGCAAACGGCCGTAGGCTTCTTGGTCGGCGGAGGAAAGCTGCGCAAAGCAAAGGTCGAAGAACGGCAGCAGCTTCAGTTCCACCTCCGCCATGCCCCGGCGGCTGCGCCAACGCAGCCGGCCCATCCGGCCCGAGGCGGCGGGGAATGAACCATCCGGCTTGGCGGCGCCACTAATCGAACTGGGGTTCATGCCCACCCCCTAGACCAAGGAAAACGCCAAGGAAAACAAAGCGGCGTTGCCGAGGGGCAAATGGGCGCTTGGTGTGCAGCCGTCCATCGTTGCGGGCCTCCTGACTCGACAGAAACGCAAAAGCCGGCAACAATCCTGCGCCAATCGACAAGGGGCTGGCAATGGACAGGTTCGCAAATTTGCTGCAGACATCCGCCCGGCGTGGACGCAACCATGCCGGAGGATGAGGAGGGCGGGATGGCCAAGGTCAAGGGCGCACTGCATTTGGACGATTTGGGGCTGCTGTGCTTCGATGGCCCGGACGCCGCCCCATTCCTGCAGGGCTACTTGACGACCGACGCAAACGCCTTAGGCGAAAAACCCGCCTTCACCGCCATGTGCAACCTCAAGGGACGCACCCTGCTCACGGGCTACGCCTGGCGCGACAGGCAGCGCGTCCTGCTGCTGCTGCACCGAACCCTCTGTCCCGTTACGCTGGCGTTTCTGCGCCCCTACCTGGCCTTCTCCAAAACCAAAGCGGCGGACTTGACCGGGGACCACACGCTCATCGGCGCCATCGGCTTGTCTCTAGGCGCATCCGCCCTAAGCCTCGACGCCGAGCGGCAAGTGCTCGCCTTGGAACGGTCCGACGCCCCGCAGGCCGGCGGCAACCCTAGCGATCCGCCAAGCCCCCTCGAAAACACTCCGGCCATCACCGCGGCCCAATGGCGCCACGCCGCCATGCAGCGCCGCGAAGTCTGGCTGGAAGCCGCCACCTCCGGCGCCTTCCTGCCGCAAATGCTCGCCTTGGACGAACTCGGCGCAGTCAGCTTCACCAAGGGTTGCTACCTAGGCCAGGAGGTGGTCGCCCGGGCGCAGCATCGCGGCAAAGTCAAACGTCGTTTAACGCGCCTTGGATGGTCTGGCGCACCGCCATCCGTTGGTGAAGAAATCCGTGACGGCAGCGGTCGCGGCCTCGGCATCGTCGTGGCGGCGGCAGCTGCCGAGGCAGAGGCCAGCAGCACGGAAACGGCAAGTGCAGATCGGGTCGGAACGGCCTTAGCGGTTATCGTCCGAGGCAACGCACCGTCCTTATCAGCGGAGCATGGCCAGACAAGATTCCGTTGAACGCAGGGCGTTTTCCAGCAATCCCGAAGCGCATCCGAGACGCCATCCGAGCCCAACGCGGCGCTGCGCATCTGCGAACGGCGCATCAGCTCCCAGCCGTGGAACACTTGGGCGAAACGCACGTGAGGAACAGCCGCTGCAAAGTGCCGGATTTCGCACCCGCCTTCAGGGTGGCGAAGAAGTTTCGCTACCAGCATTTGTCAAAGCTGGCTTAATGCTTGCTTTCACTCTCCCGCACAAAGCCCAACAGCACCATCCCGATGATCAGCACCGTCGCCACCGACAGAATCCCCAACCGGGAACTGCCCGTGAGCAGGCCGGTGATGGCCACCAAGGCGGGGCCGATGATGGCGGCGAAGCGGCCGAGCATGTTGAAGAAGCCGAAGAACTCGCCGCTTTGCGCGGGGGGCACGAAGCGAGCGTAGAGGGACCGGGAGATGGCCTGCACACCGCCCTGCACCAGCCCCACCACGGCGGCCAGTATGTAGAACTCCGCCACGGAGGACAGAAAGTAGGCGTAAACCGTGACGCCGACATAGACCGCCACACCGAAGTAGAGCGTAGGCTTGGGGCCGAGCCGATTGGCCGCCAAGCCAAACGCCAAGGCGGCGGGGAAGCCTATGAACTGCGTGATGAGCAAGGCGGTAACGAGGCTTTGCGAAGGGAAGCCGAGGGAAAGCCCGTAGTCCACCGCCATGCGGATGATGGTGTGAACGCCGTCAATGTAGAAGAAGTAGGCCAGCAGGAACAGGCCCGCCATGCGATGGGCGCGGTATTCCCGGAAGGTGTTCGCCAAGGAGCGCAGCCCGGCGATGGCGCCCGATGTGACCGCGGCGGCGCCGGAAGCAACGCCCGCGCCGCCAAGCTGCGGCGGCTCCGGCACCATCCGAAACAGCGGGACGGAGAAGATCAGCCACCAGACCGCCACGGTAACGAAGGAAAGACGCACCGCCTCCGCCGCCCCGGACAGGCCAAACGCCTCCGGCCACAGCGTCATCGCCACATTCACCGCAAACAGCACCCCACCGCCGATATAGCCAAGGGAAAAGCCGAATGCGGACACCTCGTCGTATCGATCGGGCTTGCTGACCGACACGATGAGCGCGTCATAGAAGACGATGGCGCCGGAGAAACCCGCCGAGGCCAGGACGTACACCAAGGAGGCGGTGGCCCAATCCCCTTCCGAGACGAACCACAGGCCCGCCGACATGACCACGCCCAGCAGGGTGAAGACGCCAAGAAACCGCTTGCGGGCGCCGCTGCCGTCGGCCATCGCGCCCAGCACCGGCGCCGCGATTAGCAGAAAGGCGCTGCCCAGGGAGTTGGCGAACCCCAGCCGCGCCGTGCTGACCACCGCATCCGCCCCGGCGCTCCAGTACTGCTTGAAGAAGACGGGAAAGAAGCCGGCGATGATGGTGGTGGCGAACACGGAGTTCGCCCAATCGTAGAGCGCCCAAGCGAAAACGCGGCGGTCGGCGAAGAGTTCTCGGATTCTACGCATCTTCCTGCATTGACGGAGACGACGAGCGCATGGCCGGTCGGTCACGGCCCGCCAATGGACGGAACCGGAACAGGTGCATCCGTTTGACCGGCCCGCCCGGCCAAGTGCTCGCGATGCGGCGGCGGCACAGGGTCGTCGTCATGCGCCGGTGACTGGCCTTGGGCGATTCACTGCTCCCCAGCCAACTGCGGTTTGTACAGCCACTGAATGCTCGAGAAATCCAGCCGTCCCGCGCCGTGCGTTTGTTCATGCACTCGGTACAGGTTCTTCGCTAGGCTGCCGAGGGGCACCGAGCTCTTTGACGCTTCGGCGGTGGCCATCGCCAGCCCTAGATCCTTGGCCATTAGATCGACCAAGAAGCCGCCTTGGTAGGCGTGGCTGGCGGGTGCCCCGTCCATGACGCCGGGATAGGGATTATAGACATTGAGCGCCCAGTTGCCGCCGGAGGACTGCTTCATGATGTCGGAGAGCACCTTGGGGTCCAGGCCGTTGTCCACCCCAAGGGACAGGGCTTCGGCGGTGCCGGCCATTTGGATGGCCAGCAGCATGTTGTTGCAGATCTTGGCGGTCTGGCCGGCGCCGGCGACACCGGCGTGAAAGACGTTGGCGCCCATGATGTCGAACAGGGGGCGCGCCCGCTGCAAGGCGTCCGCCGCACCGCCGACGATGAAGGTCAGGTTGCCGCTTTGGGCGCCGGCAGTGCCGCCGGAGACCGGCGCATCCAGCATGGCGACGCCCCTGTCGGCGGCGGCGGCGGCCACCTGCTGGGCGGTGCCGGGGTCAATGGTGCTGCAATCTATGGCTAAGGACCCTTCAGGCAAGCGGTCGAGCACACCTCGGTCGAGGTAAAGCCCCACCACATGCTTGCCGGCCGGCAGCATGCTGATGAAGACGTCCACATCGGTGGCGGCGTCCAAGGCGGAAGCCTGGGCGATGCCCCCCTGCACCTTGCCTATCAGGTCCGCAACCAAGTCGAAAACTTTGACCCGACACCCGGCGGCAACCAAGTTGCTGGCCATTGGGCCACCCATGTTGCCCAAGCCGACGAAGCCGATTGTGCTGTTCATCCGTTGTTCTCCAAGTCACCCAAGCACTCGCGGCAACCCTCACCCCAACCGCGTTCCCAGCCTATCGTTGGTCCTTCGCCATTGCGCAAATGCCATCAAGCTGCTCGCTGCCTGGTGCTTTGCAAGCCCCGTTGCAAACGGCGCGGGCCGGCCCTCCCCCATCTTTTCGCTCCCAACGCGCCGCCTACGCGCCCTCTTCCAAATCATGCAGGGGGGATTCGGGCCAAGGGGGATCAAAGTGGTTCAGCACATGGCCGTGGTCCAGCCCGTCCAAGTTGCCAAACAACCACTGCGGCTGGTTGTCCTTCTCGACCAGCAGAGCCCGCACCCCCTCGGGGAAGTCCGGGTTCAGGGCGCAATGGGTGGCGATGCAGATCTCCATGCGGAAGCAGCCCGCCAAGTTCAGGCCCGGCGCCCGGCGCAGTTGCTCCACCACCACGCCGACGGTGGTGGGACAGCCCCGCTCCATGCTGGCCACGCCCTTGCCGAGCCAATCGTCCCCGCGCAGCCGCCGCAGTTGCTCCACCACCCCGGAATAGCCGCCCTCCAAGGAAAGGCTGTCCGGAATGGCGCCGACTTGGGCGAGCGGCATTTCCACGGCGGGCAGGGCTTTGAGGGCCTCGTCAATGCGCTCCCCATCCGCGGCGTCCCCGGCGTAGTCGATGCCCAGCAGGGCGTTGCGCACGGCATCCCGCTCCCCATTGGCGACGCTGTGCGTGCCAATCCCCAAGGCCAGCGCATCGCCGCCGTTGCAGTGGACGCCGGTGCAGCCAAGAAAGATGGCGTGGTGCAGGGCCATGTTGCGCAGCATCCAGGTGCCGCCGGCATCCGGGAACAGGCCGATGGTCACCTCGGGATAGGCCACGCGCGAGCGTTCCGTCACCACCCGAAAGCGGCAGGCGGAGAAGATGCCCAAGCCGCCGCCCATCACCACGCCCTGGCCGATGCAGACGGTGGGTTTGGCTAGGGTGTGGATGAGGTAGTCCATGCGGTATTCGCTGGCGAAGAAGTCGAAGGGGTAGCTGTCCACCGTTTCCCCGGCGGCTTGGTTCTTGACGATGGCGTGGTACAGGGCCTGAATGTCGCCACCGGCGCAGAAGGCGCGCTCCCCGGCGCCGGTGAACAGCACCACCGCCACCCGCTGGTCACGGCCCCAAGCCCTAAGCGCCGGGATGAGGATTTGCGTCATTTCGACGCTGAGCGCATTCAAAGTGGCCTGGGCGTCGAGTTGGGCCTCCGCGACAACGCGCCCACCGCTGACTTCATGCTCCAGCAGCGCCACGCTGGCGCCTTCGTCATTCAGCCGGCGCATGGCCTCATCCGCCGGCCACCCGCAACCCGCACCGGCCGAAAAGCCCCGCGCCGACGTCATTCAACCGGCCCATGCGCCTATCCATTGATCCATTGGGGCGGCCGCTTCTCCAGGAAGGCATTGACGCCCTCCCTTTGATCCACGGTGTCGAACAGGCCAACAAAGGCGTCCCGCTCGGCGCTGTAGGCGCAGTCGATGGGGCCGGATCGGGCCTGCTGAATCAGGCCCTTGCTGGCGGACACCGCCGGCGGGCTCTGGCGGCCCACCCGTTCGGCCAATGAGAGCGCCCGGGACAAAGCCTCGCCCTGCTCCACCACTTCCTCCACCAAGCCGATCGCCTTGGCGCGGTTGGCGTCCACCCGCTCCCCGCACAGCACGATGCGCTTGGCCCAGCCCTCGCCCACCGTCCACGCCAAGTTTTGAGTGCCGCCGCCGCAAGGCAGCAGGCCCACGCTGGCCTCCGGCAGGGCCATCTGCGCATGGGCTTCGCAGATGCGGATGTCGCAGGCCAAGGCGCATTCCAGGCCGCCGCCCATGGCGTAGCCGTTCACCGCGGCGATGGAGACGCCGCGAAAGTTGGCCAGCGCCTCAAAGGCGGCGCCAAATCCTTCCGCCATCTCCCGCGCCACGCCCTTGTCGCCGTCGGCGAAAAGGTTGAGGTCCGCCCCGGCGGAGAAGAACTTCTCCCCTTGGCCGGTGATGACGATGGCGTAAACTTCCCGGTCTTGGTTGCTCTGCTCCACCAAGGTCTTGAGCGCCCCCAAATTCTCCGTGTTCCACGTGTTCGCCGGAGGGTTGTTGATGGTCAGCAACAGGCTGTGGCCGCGCCGCTCCGCAAGCAGCAGGCCGGAAGGGGATTGGGTCATGTGGTTTTCTCCCTAAAACAGAAAAAGCGAATTCATAGCACCGCAGCGGCGTCATCCAACAGCAGGCGACGACCGATGATGACGCGCATGATCTCGCTGGTGCCTTCCAGAATCTGATGCACCCGGGTGTCCCGCACATGGCGCTCCAACGGAAACTCCTTGATGTAGCCGTAGCCGCCGTGCAGCTGCAGGGCGTCGTTGCAGACCTCAAAGCACATGTCCGTGGCAAAGCGCTTGGCCATGGCGCAGTAGGTGGTGGCCTCCGGGTTGCCGCTGTCGAGCTTGGCGGCGGCCAAGCGCACCATCTGCCGGGAGGCCACTAAGTGGGTGGCCATGTCCGCCAACTTGAACTGCAGGCCCTGAAAGCTGCCGATGGATTGGCCAAACGCCTTGCGAGTGCCCAAATAGATGCGGGATTGATCCACCGCCGCTTGGGCCGTGCCTACCGAACAGGTGGCGATGTTGATGCGACCGCCATCCAAGCCCTTCATGGCGATCTTGAAGCCTTCACCCTCGGCACCAAGGCGGTGGCTTTCCGGCACGAACACCTCCTTGAAGAGGACTTGCCGAGTGGCCTGACTGTTCCAACCCATCTTGGCCTCCTTGCGCCCGAAGCCGATGCCGGCGGAATCCGCCGCCACGGCGAAGGCACAAATGCCGTTCGCCCCCGGCCGCGCACCCTCGCCGCTGACCAAGCGAGCCATGACCACCAGCACGTCCGTGTCCCCGGCACCGGAGATGAACGCCTTGACGCCGTCCAGCACATAGCCGCCATCGACCCGCCTAGCGGTGGTCTGTAGCGCCGCCGCGTCGCTGCCCGCACCGGGTTCCGTTAGGCAGTAGGAAGCCAGCTTCTGGCCGCTGATCAAGCCGGGGCAAAACTGGTCACGGGCCGCCGCTTCGCCGAAGCTGGCCACCATCCACAGCGCCATGTTGTGGATGGTCAGAAAGGCGGCGGTCGAAGTGCAGCCCCGGGCCAGTTCCTCGAAGATGATGCTGGCGTCCAGCCGAGGCAGGCCCAAGCCGCCGGCCGCCTCCGGTGTGTAGAGGCCGCAAAAGCCCAGTTCCCCGGCCTTGGCCAGCACTGCCTTCGGGAACTCCTCCTTTTCGTCCCACTGAGCGGCGAAGGGGGCCAACTCCCCATCGGAGAACTGGCGGGCCAAGTCTTGGTAAGCGGTCTGCTCGTCGGTCAGTTCAAAGTCCATGGCGCTATTTTAGTCCAATGTGGAACCAAGAATCTTCCGGCGCACGGTGCCCCAGGCCCCCACGCCCGCTCAATGCGCCCGCCGTTCAGGATTCTCTGCAGGGGTGTGATGACTTCCTATCTGGGAATGTCGCAAGAAAATACGGCTTGAAACCAGCGTGACGAACTGAGGCCCTTGATTGCCGTAAGGTCTGGTCCTCGCAACCTCTTCAGCCAGCCAATTCGGTACCCCCCTGCCCCCTCCTCCTTGGGTGCCCCCAGCAGCAATGCGAACAGTACCTTCTCAGCCCTTTTCCTCTGTCAGCACACGCAAGTATTCCCTGTAGAGAAACAGCTTGGCGCGGCGCGTGGGCCGCTGCTCCTCGGCGATGCCCAGTTCAACCAAGAGCTGCATCGCCGCCGAAGCGGCGGGGAACGACAGAGCGGTCGCCCGGGACGCCCCAGCATTGGTCAGGATGGGCCGTGCCCTCAGCGCATCGAACACCCGCAGCGCCGAACCGGCCCCCCGGCGGCCTGTTTTCTCAATGCGCTTGCGGTCTCGCTCGAATATCTCGCGGCTGCGCTGCGCGACGTCGATGGCGGTCTCGGCGGTCTCGCGTACGCCGGTCAAGAAGAACGCCAGCCATGCTTCCCAGTCGCCGTCACGCCGCACGCCATCAAGCAGGTCGTAGTAGGTGGAGCGATGGCGCTTGAAGTGGAGGCTCAAGTAAAGGAGCGGCTGATGCAGTACGCCGGCATCGACGAGCATCAGCGTGATGAGCAATCTGCCGAGGCGTCCGTTGCCGTCGAGGAAGGGATGAATGGTCTCGAACTGCACATGCACCAAGCCGGCGCGAACGAGCACCGGCAGATCGTCCTCGGCGTGGATGAAGCGCTCCAAGGCGGCCATGCAGTCGGGAACATCGGCAGGCGGGGGTGGCACATAGCGAGCGTTTCCCGGGCGAGTGCCGCCGATCCAGTTCTGCGAACGCCTGAACTCGCCTGGAAGGCGGGCTGCGCCGCGGCCACCAGACAGCAGCACACGATGGGTTTCCCATAGCAACCGGTTCGAAAGCGGCAGACCATCTGCGAGTAGCTCAAGGCCCCGTTGCAGCGCCGCCACATAGTTCGAGACCTCGGCGGCATCGTCCACCGGAACGCTTGGAGCCTCTTCGAGCTCAAAGAGCAGCAGATCGGAAAGGGAGGACTGGGTGCCTTCGATTTGGGAAGAGAGGACTGCCTCCCGGCGCACATAGACATACAGGAGCAGCGAGATGTCCGGCAGCAGGGCCGAGACGCTGTCTAGCCGCCCAAGGGCCAGCGTGGCCGCTTCGAGAAGCCTCCCTAAGGCGCTGTTCAGTGATACCGCCGGAACGGGCGGCAGCGGATCGGGCACAAAGGCCCGCACGGGCTCGCCGACCACCGTCGTGACGCGATAGCAGCCCGTTCTCTTTCTACGCACGACTCGGTCCATGTTAAAGGTTCTTGAATTCACGTCTTGGATATTAAGACTTAGGGCCTAAAGTTTAACAACTTGCTGCCGAAGCGCCCAACGGCAAGGACGGACGAACTCAGGTCGCAGCGCCTTGGACATCGACGCCCACCGCACTGCGAGTGGCGATCATGCGCGAGGAGCGGATCAGCCCACCTTAAACCAGTCGATGGGCGCCGCGCCACGCTCCTGCAGATAGGCGTTGGCGGCGGAGAAATGCTTGCAGCCGAAGAAGCCTCGATGGGCGGACAGCGGCGACGGATGCGGGGCGGTTAGGACGCGGTGCCGGTCACGATCCACGATGGCGCCCTTCTTCTGCGCGTAACTGCCCCAGAGCATGAAGACCAGCCCCTCGCGCTCCCGGTTGAGCACCTGCACGATCTCGTCGGTGAAGGCTTCCCAACCCTGGCCTTGGTGGGAGCCGGCCCGCCCCCGCTCCACGGTGAGCACCGCGTTCAGCAGCAGCACGCCCTGTCGCGCCCAGGATTCCAGGCAGCCCCGGCCCTGGTCGAGCCGGCGTTCGTCGGCGCCAAGGTCGTCTTTGATCTCCCGGAAGATGTTGACCAAGGAAGGCGGCAAGGCCACGCCGGGGCGCACGGAGAAGCACAGGCCGTGGGCTTGGCCGGGGCCGTGGTAGGGGTCCTGGCCGATGATGACCACCTTGACGTCCGGCAGCGGCGTGAGGTCCAAGGCGGCGAAGATGCGCTCCCCCTTGGGATAGATCACCTTCTTCGCCCGCTTCTCCTTTTGCAGGAACTCGCGCAGGCGCCGCATGTAGCCCTTTTCAAACTCGCTGAGCAGGGCGGCCTTCCAAGACGCCTCCAGG
This sequence comes from uncultured Pseudomonadales bacterium, assembly GCA_958296025.1. Classification (GTDB taxonomy): domain Bacteria; phylum Pseudomonadota; class Gammaproteobacteria; order Pseudomonadales; family Azotimanducaceae; genus Azophilus. The sequence continues at coordinate 1,340,783 of OY282430.1, read as the reverse complement.
CGCACTCGCTCAGCGGCGCTTTCCGCGCTCATTCGGACGCCTCCGGCTGGGTGGGCAACGGGCGCATCAGCGGAAACAGCAGCACGTCGCGGATGGACGGCGAATCGGTCAACAACATCACCAAGCGATCCACGCCGATGCCCTCGCCGGCGGTGGGCGGCAGGCCGTGCTCCAAGGCGGTGATGTAGTCCTGATCGAAGTGCATGGCCTCGGCGTCCCCGGCCTGCTTGCGCTCCGCTTGGCGGCGGAAGCGCTCGGCCTGATCCTCCGGGTCGTTCAGTTCGCTGAAGCCGTTGGCGATTTCCCGCCCGCACACAAAAAGCTCGAAGCGGTCGGCGACGAAGGGGTTGGCGTCGTTGCGCCGGGACAAGGGCGAAACCTCCGCCGGATGCTCGGTGATGAAGGTGGGCGCGGACAGCTTGCGCTCCACCTCCGTCTCAAAAAGCTCCATTTGCAGCTTGCCTAGGCCCCAAGCATCCTCCACCGGAACGTCCCGCCCTTGCAGCAGCGCCCGCAGATGGCCTTCGTCCTCCGCTTGACCTTCGCTCAGGGCGGTGCAGCGCACCAGGGATTCCGCCAAGGTCATGCGCTCGCAGCCGCCCCGGCAAAAGCTGAGCCTTTGCCCCTGATAGGAAAAGCCATCGTCGCCGAACAGATCCTTCTCCAGTTTTTCCAACAGTTCCTCCGTCAGGTCCATGAGGTCCCGATAGTCGCGGTAGGCCCAATAGAACTCCAGCATGGTGAATTCCGGGTTGTGCTTGGCGGAAAGCCCTTCGTTGCGGAAATTCCGGTTGATCTCGAACACCCGCTCGAAGCCGCCGATGGTGAGCCGCTTGAGAAACAACTCCGGCGCCACCCGCAGATACAGCGACAGGTCCAAGGCGTTGTGGTGGGTGACAAAGGGCGCGGCGTTGGCGCCGCCGGGAATGAGGTGCATCATCGGCGTCTCCACCTCCAGAAAGTCCCGCTCCAGAAAGAAGCCCCGCAGTTCCTGCACGATGCGCGAGCGCAAGGCGAAGGTGGCGCGGGCCTTCTCGTTCATGATGCAGTCCAAGTAGCGCTGCCGGTAGCGGGTTTCCTTGTCCGCCAAGCCGTGGAACTTCTCCGGCAAGGGACGCAGGCACTTGCTCAGCAGCACCGCCTCGGCGGCGCGGACGGTCAGTTCACCTTGGTTGGTGCGCATCAGCCGGCCGCGCACACCGGCGATGTCGCCAATGTCCCACTGATCCTTGAACCCTTGGTAGGCGTCGGCACCCAGATCCGCCCGGGTGAGGTAGCACTGAATGCGCCCGGCGCCGTCCTGCAGGCTGATGAAGCTGGCCTTGCCCAGCACCCGGCGCAGCATCACCCGACCGGCCACCGCCACAGTCGTTGGCTGCGCGGCAAGCGCCTCTTTGTCCCAATTCCGGTAGCGGGCGTGCAGGTCACGGGAGTTGGCGTCCGGGCGAAAGTCGTTGGCGAAGGCGCCGCCGGCCCCTCGCCACAGGTCGCTGCGCAGCCGCCGCGCCTTCAGCGCATCCCGCTCATCGCTCATCGGCGCACGGTCCTACAACCCGGCCTTTAGGCTGGCTTCCATGAAGGCGTTCAGGTCGCCGTCCAGCACGGCGTTGGGGTCGCTGCGCTCGATCATTGTGCGCAAATCCTTGACCCGGGACTGATCGAGCACATAGGAGCGAATCTGGCTGCCCCAACCGATGTCCGCCTTGCCATCCTCAATGGCCTGCTGCTCCGCGCGCCGCTCCCGCATCCGCAGTTCAAACAGCTTGGCCCGCAACTGCTTGTGGGCCTTGTCCCTGTTTTGGTGCTGGGAGCGTTCGCTCTGGCACTGCACCACGGTGTTGGTGGGCAGATGGGTGAGGCGCACGGCGGAATCCGTGCGGTTGACGTGCTGGCCGCCGGCGCCGCTGGCCCGGTAGGTGTCCACCCGCACGTCCGCCGGGTTGACGTCCACGACGATGTCGTCCTCGATTTCCGGGGAGACGAACACGGAGGCGAAGGAGGTGTGGCGGCGGTTGCCGGAATCGAAACGGGACTTGCGCACCAAGCGATGCACGCCGGTCTCCGTGCGCAACCAGCCGAAGGCGTAGTCGCCCTTGAACATCACCGTGGCGCTCTTGACACCGGCCACTTCGGCCGGTGACAGTTCGATGATCTCGGTGTCAAAGCCCCGCCGCTCCCCCCAACGCAGGTACATGCGCAGCAACATTTCCGCCCAATCCTGAGCATCGGTGCCGCCGGAGCCCGATTGGATGTCCACAAAGGCGTCATGGGCGTCCATCTCCCCGTGAAACATGCGCCGAAACTCCAGCTGGCCGAGGTGCTTCTCCAATCCGTCAAGTTCCTGCTCCACCTCCGCCAAAGCCGCCCGGTCGTCGTCCGCGGCGGACAGTTCGGCCAGCTCGGCGCACTCCTCAAAGCCCACCCACAGTTCGCTCAGCAGGGTGACGGTCTGCGTCAGGTTAGCCCGTTCCCGGCCTAGGGCTCGAGCCTTTTCCTGATCCTCCCAAACCGCTGGTTGGGCGAGTTCCCGCTCGACCTCCGCGAGCCGCTGCTGACGCTTATCGAAGTCAAAGATACCCCCGAAGCGCCTCGGCGCGGGCACCTAAATTCCTGACCCGTTCCCTGATTGAGGTGATTTCAGCCATGGGTTTTCCGCCAGGACCGGACTTCGGGGAAAGAAGGCAGTATAACCCGCCCGCTCATCCACTCGTCCAACCCCCTGACTTAAGCCGCCGGCAGTTGGCCAAACGGCATCGGTTTTTCTGGGAGGCGGAAAGACCCAAACCACTAGGCCAATCGACGGCGGCGCAGAACCGAAGGCTTGCAACGAGCTGCGCCCTTAGATGGATCCGAACCGCCGCGCAACCAAAACCCACTTACTCGCGGGACGGCGCACTAGGCTCCATTTGCACCACCCGCAATTGCAGTGTCTGACCCTGATAATCATTGACGTCCAAGGCGTAAACCACCCGCACCCGCTCGCAATCCGGCAAGGGCTTGCGGCCGAAGGCGATGGCGCCCACTAGGCGACCCGCGCAACGCAGCACCAGCCGAAGGTGTTCCCCGCCGACTACCCGCTGGCTGACCAAGCCGAAATCACCGTGAAAAAGGGGTTCCGGAAACCCTTGGCCCCAAGGGCCGGCGGCAGCCAACGCCAAGGCGTTGTCCAAGGTCAATTCCTCCGCTTGCAATTGGCCGTCGGTCTCCACCTTGAGGCGCAATGCACGGACGGGCAGCCGGCGGCGCACTTCCTCATCGAACGCCTTGGTGAAACGCTCCAAGGCATGGCGGCTGATGCTCATTCCCGCCGCCATGGCATGGCCGCCGAACTTGGTCAACAGCGCCGGATCCCGGACGGCGATGGCGTCCAAGGCGTCGCGGATGTGCAGTTCCGGCAGGGAGCGGGCGGAGCCCTTCAACTCCCGGCCGTCGCCACTGTCGGCAAAGGCCACCACCGGACGGTGGTAGCGCTCCCGCAGGCGGCCGGCGATCAGGCCGACGACGCCTTGGTGCCAAGAAGGGTCGAAGACGACGACGCCGTATCGGTCCCGCACATCCAGTTCGTGATTGGCCAGCAGGAGTTCGGCGTCGGCCAACATGGCCTGCTGGATTTCGCGCCGCTGCCGGTTCAGCGCATCGAGCTGCTGCGCATAATCCCTAGCGTCATCCAGGTTTTCCGAAAGCAGGCATTTGATGCCGATGGCCATGTCGTCCAAACGGCCGGCGGCGTTCAGCCTTGGCGCCAAGGCGAAGCTCAGATCCGCCGCCGTCAGCCGCGCCAAGGTCCGCCTTCCGGCCTCCGCCAAGGCGACGATGCCCGGTCGGCACAGGCCTTTGCGCATACGCAGCAGCCCTTGATGCACCAAGCGGCGGTTGTTCTGGTCCAAGGGCACCACGTCGGCGACGGTGCCGAACGCCACCAAATCGAGCCACTGGGCCAACAGCGGCTCCTCGGGGCCTAAGCCGCCGAACCAACGTTCGCGGCGCAGGCAGGCCCGAGTTTGGCTGAGCACATAGTAGATAACGCCCACCCCGGCCAACGCCTTGCTGGGAAAGTGGCATCCCGGCGCGTTCGGATTGACCAGGGCATAGGCCTGGGGCAGCTCGGCGCCGGGCAGATGGTGGTCGGTGACGATGACATCGACGCCGCCGGCCTTGGCCCGCTCCACGCCGGCCACGCTGGAAACGCCGTTGTCAACGGTGATGATGAGGTCCGGATGACGGGCCAGCGCCAGTTCGACGATTGCCGGGGACAGGCCGTAGCCGAACTCGAAGCGGTTCGGCACGACGAAGTCCACATTCTCGGCGCCAAAGGCCCGCAGCAGCGAAACCCCCAAGGCCACGGAGGTGGCGCCGTCCGCATCGTAATCCCCCACAAATAGGATGCGCTGACCCTCCCGCACCGCCAAGGCGATGCGCTCCGCAGCCCGGTCGATTTGGCGCAGCTTGGAAGGCCGTTCCAGCCCCGCAAGGGCTAGGTCCAGGTCGGCGGCGTCACGCACGCCCCTAGCGCCGTAAACCCGGCGCAGAAAGGCCGGCAGGCCCGGCAGATCCGGCACCGGCCCCGTGCGCTCAATGACTTGCTCGGCGAGACTCATTTTGCTGCGGCGTCGCTTCGACCCCACGGAGGGGGGTGCCTGGCGAAAAAAACCATGTGTTCGACTTGCCCGGATTCAAGAAGGTTCGGCTTTCAACCCATGAGGTGCTCCACCCGGATGCTGGCGATGCCGCCGACGACCTGCGGCATCCGTTGCACCTGGGCTAACGCCGACGTCATGGTCTGCTCCCGCACCGACGCGGTGAGGATGACGATGGGCACCCAAGAGCCGCTGCCGGCACCCGAACGGACTGCACGGTGGCGTTGAATGGCCCCTTCGATGCTGATGCCGTGACGGCCCAAAGTAGCTGCGACCTCAGCAAACACGCCTGGCGCATCCAAACTGGGAATGCGAACGTAGTAGGCGCAGGTGGCCTGTTCAATCGACAGCACCTTGTGCGGACGCCGGCCTACCGGGTAGTCCAAGGCGCCGCCCCGGGCAATGGCGATCAGATCCGACACCACCGCCGAGGCCGTGGGCATGGCGCCGGCGCCGGCGCCGTAGTGGAGGGTTGCGCCCACGGCATCGCCCTCGACCCAAACGGCGTTCATCACGCCGCCAACCCCTGCCAGCAGGCTGCGCTGCGGCACCAGCGTAGGATGGACGCGGGCCTCGACGCCCTGCTCGGTCCGCCGGGCGATGGCCAGGTGCTTGATGCGGTAACCGAGCTCCTTGGCGTAATCCAGATCCTCCTCGGTGATGCGGGAGATGCCCTCGGTATAGACCTTGTCGAATTGAAAGCTCATGTCGAAGGCCAGCGCCGCCAGGATGGTTAGCTTATGGGCGGCGTCTATGCCCTCCACATCGTAGGCGGGATCCGCTTCGGCGAAGCCTTGCGCCTGGGCCTGGGCGAGCGCTTCGGCAAAGGCGGCGCCCTGTTCGGCCATGGCGGTGAGGATGTAATTGGAGGTGCCGTTGACGATGCCGGCAACGGTAAGCACCCGGTTGGCGGCAAGCCCTTGGCGCAGGGCGCCGATGATGGGGACGCCGCCGGCGACAGCGGCTTCAAACCCCAAACCGACCCCTTGGGCCCGAGCTAGGCTCAGCAGTTCGTCCCCGTAACGGGCTAGGATGGCCTTGTTGGCCGTCACCACCGCCTGCCCGCCCTGCAACGCCCGCCGCACCAATTGCGCCGCCCGCTGCTCACCGCCTATGAGTTCCACGACGACATCGATGTCCGGCCCATGCAGGGCGTCGAGGTCGGTGGTGAAGGCGGCGCCGCCAAGGTCAATCCCCCGCTTCGGCGAACGACTGGCCACCCGCACCAAGGCGAGGGGGCGCCCCGCCTTCCGGGCGAGGGTTTCGGCGTTGCGCTGTAACAAAGCGACCACGCCCCCGGCCACGGTGCCAAGGCCGGCGACGCCAATTTTCAAGGGCTCCAAATCGGGATTCCGTATGTTGGCAAGCCGATCATCCTAAATGCGGGGAACCTGCTCCGCAGCGTCCGGTGCCGTTTCTAAACGCACCACGCCAGTCCGTTGCCCTAAGTCCACAAATAGTGCGCCGGGGTTACAAACCACCAGCCCCCCGTTCGTCTGATGGCGCACTACAAGCCTAGGGCGTCGGCAAGCTGCGCCGCCGGCATGTAGCCGGGAAGCAGCTTGCCGTCCTCGGTGACCAAAGCCGGAGTGCCGGTCACGCCCACTGCGCCGCCAAGTTCATACTGGGCCGCCACAGGATTGGGGCAGGTTTGGTCGGGGATGCTGTTGCCGAGCTTCAGTTCGGTGATGGCCTTATGCGGGTCATCGGAGCACCAAGCGGAGACGGTCTTTTCAAAGGAGCGGGAACCGACACCAGCCCGGGGGAAGGCCAAGTAGCGCACCTCGATGCCGCGGGCGTTGATTTCGTCCATCTCCTGATGCAGTTTGCGACAGTAGCTGCAGTCCACGTCGGTGAACACCGCCACGGACGCCTGCACTTGGCCCTTCGGGGAAAAGATGACCATCTCATCCGGGTCCACGCTGGCCAGAATGTCTCGGCGGCGCACCGCCCGGCGCTCCTCCGTGCGATTGACGAGGCCGTCCTCGCCAAACTCGTACAGGTCCCCGGCCAACAGGTGGCGGCCATCGGCGGTGCCGTAGAGAATTTGGCCATTGCCGTATTCCAGCACCACCAAGCCGGCAACGTCTGTCTTGGATACCGCCACCTCCCCCTCTGAAATCACGGATTTCAGGTTGGCGAGCAGGGCGTCATAGCCCTGCGCCCAGACTGGAAGAGACGCGCCAAGGCCAAAGGCAGCCAGCGCGATGCGCAAAATCCGGTTCATGACAACTCCTGCAAGGGGCGGCGACGTTGGCGTCAAAGGCTACCACAACAAGCCACTGCGCACACCGCGGACCGAGCACGATGAACTGCGGCTGCCCGCTGCATTGCGCTGCGCCCAGCGAGGGGGAGGCGCCCGCCCCCACTCAAGAGTTCAAAACTGACCAAGGAAGCGGGCGCTTAGGCGAAGAGCTTCAGGGCAACCATCGCCCCCAATAGGCTAATGCCCATCAGCCACAGCTGGCGATAAATGTCGGCTTTCAGCGCCCCAAGGGCAACCTTCAACTCCGCGATGTCGGCCTTAGTCGCCGCAATGTCGGCTTTCGTCGCCAAAATGTCCGCCTTCGTCGCCAAGTCCTGGGCGGACGGAACCACCTCGGCCGCGGCAATCGCCAACTTCTCTTCCGCACCGGCGCTTTTCAACGCTGCGTAGATTTCCTTGACCATGGTGCTCATTAGCACTCCCCAACAGTGAAAGTTGACCCCACTCTAGGGGAGCTGCGCAAAACCTCAATCCAGCTACGGCTGAAAATTTTGTCAGCTTTTGGCCATTTGCGCCAGTGGGAAATCTTCCACGGCCTGCTGGCCTAACTGCGGGGATGGTGCGCCTTGTGCAACGCCTTGAGGCGGGCCTGAGCCACATGCGTGTAGATCTGGGTGGTGGAGAGGTCGCTGTGGCCGAGCATCATCTGCACCGCCCGCAAGTCTGCGCCGTGGTTCAAAAGATGGGTGGCGAAGGCGTGGCGCAGGCCGTGCGGAGAAAGTCTTTGGTCGATGCCGGCCACTAGGGCGTGGCGTTTGATCGCATGCCAAAAGGTCTGGCGGGCCATCTGCCGGCCGCGCTGGCTGGGAAACAGCACCCGAGTTCGCTCCCCATGCAGCGCCGCCCGGCCTTCGCCCACGAACCGCACCACCCAGGCCAGCGCCTCCTGGCCGACCGGCACCAACCGCTCCTTGCCGCCCTTCCCGACCACCCGAACGACTCCTTGGCGAAGGTTGAGCGAAGCGATGTTGAGGCCCACCAGTTCGGAAACCCGCAGGCCTGTGGCGTACAACACCTCCAACATGGCCCGGTCCCGCAAACCCACCGGGGTGCTGATGTCCGGGGCGCCCAGCAAATCCCTAACTTGCGCCTCGGAAAGCGCATCCGGCAGCGGCCGGCCGAGCTTGGGGTGTTCCAGATGGGCAGCGGGGTCCACCGAGACGCGGCCCTTCTCCAAACTGTGGCGGTAGAAGCCCTTCACGCAGGAAAGCCAGCGGGCGGAACTGGTGACCCGATAGCCTTGGTCGTAGCGTCTTGCGAGCACCTCCATCAGATCCACCGAGGAGGCGTCCAACAGGCTTTTGCCGAGGCTTGCCGCGAGGTTGCCTAGATCTCGCCGGTAGGCGGCGAGGGTGTTTTCACTCAACCCCTTCTCCAGCCAAGTCTCTTCAAGGTACTGGTCGATGACCGGGTCGGCGGGATGCGCCCCGTTCCCCGCCACCTTGGTCGTCATCGGCTTAGCCTTCATGCCGCACCGAGGGACGCAACCGACAGCTGGTCAAGAACGACCGGCAGCTAGGGAAACAAGGCGCCGCAATAGGACGCGGCGAGCCATTCGTTGAAGTGCGCGGACACCCCAGACTCAGGGGTGCGCAGTGGACTGGCCAGTGAATCAGGCTTCGCCCTCAACCGGTGCCGGCGCATCCCCTTGGCCGGGCTGAGGCGCCGTCGGGCCGGGATTGCGCACCGAGGTTCCCACCTTCTCCTTGATGCGGGCGGCGCGCCCGGAGCGCTGCCGCAGATAGTAGAGCTTGGCCTTGCGCACGTCCCCCCGGCGCTTTACCGCAATGGCGGCGATCAGGGGACTGTGGGTTTGAAAGGTGCGTTCCACGCCGACGCCATGGGACACCTTGCGCACGGTGAAGGCGGAGTTCAGGCCCCGGTTGCGCTTGCCGATGACCACGCCCTCGAAGGCTTGCAGGCGCTCCCGGTTGCCTTCGCGCACCTTGACTTGCACGACCACCGTGTCACCAGGGGAAAACTCCGGCAAGTCGGTTTTCAACTGCTCCCTCTCCAACGCTTCAAGCACGGTGTTCCTGCGCATCGCTTTCTCCTTTATGCCGCACCGCCGCCTTCGGCCTCGACCGACGCCAAGGCGGCCCGCAACAACGCCAAGTCCTCGTCCTCCAGGGCCCGCCCGGCCAACAGCTCCGGACGGCGCTGCCAAGTGCGCAACAGCGCTTGGCTGCGCTGCCACGCGGCGACCGCGCCGTGGTCCCCGCTGAGCAGCACCTCCGGCGCCGTCAGCGGGCCGACGTTTTCCGGGCGCGTATATTGCGGGTATTCGAGCAATCCTTCAAGATGGGATTCGGTCAATATGGAGTCCTGATTGTTGAGCACGCCGGGCAGCAGGCGGCAAATCGCCTCCACCAGCACCATCGCCGGCAGTTCGCCGCCGCTTAGGATGTAGTCGCCAAGGGACAGCTCCTCATCCACCGCCAATTCGACGATCCGCTCATCGATCCCCTCATAGCGGCCGGCCACCAGCAGCAGGCTGGGCCGCTCGGCCAAGCCTTCAACCTTGGCTTGGTCGAGGCGCCGCCCTTGGGGGGACAGATAGACCACCCAAGGCGGCGAAGGGGCCGCCGCCGCGGCCGCGGCAATTGTCTTAAGCAGGGGTGGCGCCATCATCACCATGCCCGGACCACCCCCATAGGGACGGTCATCGACGGTGCCGCGACGGTCCCCGGCATGGTCCCGGGGGTTGAAGGGCGCCAAGGCCAAGTCGCCCCGCTCGATGGCCCGGCCGAGGACGCCGGCCGAGGCGATGGCGCTGAGCAATTCAGGAAAGATGGAAACGACGCCAATCCACATAGCGACCCCTAGTCCATTCCTTCCCACTCAATCCGGATGCAGCCTTCGTCGAGGCGAACATCGGTCACATAGACGTCCACGAAGGGAATCAGCAGCTCGGCGGCACCCCGGACCACCAGTACATCGTGGCCGCCGGCGGGCAGCAGACGCTCCACCACGCCTAGATCCTCGCCGTTCTGATTCAGCACCCGCAAGCCGATCAGGTCCCGCCAGTAGAACTCGTCCTCCTGCAAAGGCGGCAAGCTACTGGCCGGCACGCCGATTTGCGCACCAACAAGGCGCACGGCGGCACCGCGGTCCTGGATGTCGGCAAAGGACGCAACATATGCCTCGCCATGTGCTTTGACCGCTTCCAAAGCGCATGGACGCCAACGATCCCAAGCGTCCGCCCCCCGCGCCAAGCGCAGTTGCCACGGCTGATAATTCAGCAGATTGGAAGGCGGCGCCGTAAAGGAAACGATGTGCAGCCAGCCGCGAACGCCATAGGGAGCGCCGACTTGACCGATGGCCACAACCTCGGCGGATGCCGGCGCAGCAGCCAGCGCCGCACCGCAATGGTCAGGCGTCCGCCTCTGCGGCGGCCGCTTCCTGACTGGCCTCATCATCCTCGGCCGGCACCGCAGCCGCCTCTTCAGCAGCGGCATCCGCATCCGCTTCGACTGCCCCTGCCGCCACGTCACCCGCACCTGCTTCGACTGCCTCTCCTGCGACGGCATCGGTTACCACCGCGGCCGCCGACAGCGCACTTTGCGCTTGCTGGCGCGCTTGCTTAATGAGGCTTTGCACCCGGTCAGACGGCTGGGCGCCCACGGACAGCCAGTAATCGACCCGCGGCAAATCGACGCGCAGAGGCTCTTCCCGCCCCCGGGCCAGCGGGTTGAAGAAGCCAACCCGCTCAATGAAGCGCCCATCGCGCTTCGCGGCCCGATCGGCCACCGTGATGTGGTAGAAAGGGTTTTTCCTAGCGCCGTGCCGCGCCAAGCGAATGGTCACCATAGGTCGCACACCCCTAATGGAAGGCCGCGCATTCTAGCGGCAGCGCTGGTCTGTGGGCAAGGGCCGCGCCGCATTTCGCCAAGGTGGCGCCGTCGCCCAACGCGCCGCCTCCGTCAGCGCCGCAAGCCCGGCCGCCGCCCCGCCCCACCGACAAGACCCTGCAGGCCGCGCATCATGTTCTTGCCGCCGAATTTGCGCACCATCTTCTGCATTTGCTTATGCTGCTTGAGCACCTGGTTGACGGCGGTGACGGCGGTGCCGCTGCCAAGCGCGATTCTGCGTTTGCGAGACGGGTTGATGAGGTCGGGGAAGCGCCGTTCATCCGGCGTCATGGAGTCGATGATCACCGCCGCTTGGCGGAACTGGCCGTCGTCCAAGCGGGAGCGGGCGGCGGGCGGCAGCTGGCCCATCCCCGGCATCTTGTCCAGCATGGCCGCCACACCGCCCATGCTGGCCATGTTCCGCAATTGATCCCGATAGTCGGCAAGGTCGAACTTCTGCCGGCGGCTGACCTTACGGACCAGTCGCTCCGCCTTGCCCTTATCGACCTTGCGCTCCGCTTCCTCAATGAGGGAAAGCACGTCCCCCATGCCCAGGATGCGGGAGGCGAGGCGGTCCGGATGGAAGGGCTCCAAAGCGTCGATCCTCTCGCCCATGCCGATGAACTTGATGGGCTTGCCGGTCAGGGAGCGAACGGAAAGGGCCGCGCCGCCCCGAGCGTCCCCGTCCGCCTTGGTGAGCACGACGCCAGTGAGGTCCAAGACCTCGTTGAACGCCTTGGCGGTGGCCGCCGCGTCCTGGCCGGTCATGGCGTCAACCACGAACAGGGTCTCGATAGGCCGCAAGCGCTGCTGAAGGGTGCGGATTTCCTGCATCATGGCCTCGTCGATGGCCAAACGCCCAGCGGTATCGACGATCAGCACATCGGCCAGCTTGCGCTTGGCTTCCGCCACCGCCCGCTCGGCAATGGCGGCCGGCAACTCATCCACACCGGCGCCGATGAATTGAGCGCCGACCTCTCCGGCCAAAACCTCCAATTGCTCAATGGCTGCCGGCCTATAAACGTCCGCGCTGACCAACGCGGCCCGTTTTTTCAAGCGCTGCTTGACAAACAGCGCCAACTTAGCCGCCGTGGTGGTCTTGCCGGAGCCTTGCAGCCCAGCCATCAGAACGATGGCCGGGGGCGCGGTGGCCAAGTTCAGGGCGTGATTGGCCTGGCCCATGACCTCCACGAGCTCGTCATGCACGATCTTGATGAAGGCTTGCCTAGGATCAAGGGCCGCCGAAACCGCCTGCCCGACGGCCCGCCGCCGCACGCTCTCCGTAAAGGAGCGCACCACCGGCAAGGCCACGTCCGCATCGAGCAAGGCACCGCGCACCTCCCGCATGGCGTCGCCAACATTGCCCTCCGTAAGGCGGGCCTTGCCAGCCAAGCCCCTAAAGGCGTCGCTCAGGCGGTCAGACAGCTTCTCAAACATGATGGTCGCTGGGCGGCGGATTTGGCGGCATTATAGGGCAAGCGCCCTGTTCAGCAGACAGGAGGCTGACAGGCGCACCAGCAGCGTTTCAGCAGCGCCCGCTGCCGCGGGGAAGCAGGGTCCGGATTCGCCGGCCGAACACAGCCTGAGACAGCCTTGGAAAGCAGGAATTACACTATTGAGTAAAACTTCTCAATGATGTAATCTCGCCCTATGGCCGTCTTCCAGCGCAAACAGATAGCCGCCGTTCTCAAGCGGCTGAACGAATCCCCTCGGTGGTTGATCTTCATCAACGGCCCCCGCCAATGCGGCAAAACCACGCTTATCGGGCAGACGCTGAACCAGATTGGCCGGACAAAGCCTTACCGCTACCTTGCCGTGGACAAGCCTGGACCTGAGGCAATTCCGTCTGCGCCGGAACCATGGACTGGTTCAGACCGGAAGGAAAAGTGGTCCGCCTTGGATACCGAGGAGAGAGATGGCCGCTGGTTGGTGAGCGCTTGGCAGCTAGCCCGCTTGGAGGCCGCGCAGTCGGAACGGGGTTTTGCTCTGGTGTTCGATGAGATTCAGAGAATTCCCAACTGGTCTGAGGTCGTCAAGGGGCTATGGGACGCGGACCGATGGGAAAATCGCTCCCTGCATGTGGTCCTTTTGGGTTCCGCCCCCCTGCTGATGCAGCGCGGCATGAAAGAGAGTTTGGCCGGCCGCTTCGAGAGCATCCGCCTCACCCACTGGTCCTACGCCGAAATGGCGGAGGCATTCGGCTTCGACCTCCCCCAATACCTCTACTTCGGCGGCTATCCGGGCGCCGCGCCCTTGGCACCGGAGCAGACCCGCTGGCGGGACTACATCACGGCGGCGCTGGTGGAGCCAAACATCGAGCGGGACATACTGGCGCTGGAGCGGGTGGACAAGCCGGCGCTGCTGAAAAGGCTGTTCGACTTGTGCGCGGAGTTCTCCGGCGAAATCCTGTCGTACAACAAGATGCTCGGCCAGCTTGCCGACGCCGGCAACACCACCACCTTGGCCCGCTATTTGACCCTGCTTGAGCAAGCCGGGCTGGTGGCCGGCCTGCTGAACTACGAAGGGCTGAGCCGTCGCCGCCGGGCGTCCAGCCCCAAACTCAATGTGCTCAACACCGCCCTAATGTCGGCCTACTCCGGGTACGGCTTCGCGGAGGCGCTGGCGGACCGAACTTTCTGGGGGCGCTTGGTGGAGAGCGCCGTGGGCGCACATTTATTCAACACCAAGACGCCGGAAATGAGTCTCCACTACTGGCGGCACAATGGCAATGAAGTGGATTTCGTTTTGGAAAGCGGCCGGCGGCTGGCGGCTTTTGAGGTGAAAAGCGGCCGGTTACGGTCGCAACCCAGAGGGCTGGAAAGATTCACCAACCAATTCAAACCTATGCAATCCATTCTTGTCGGTCCAGACGGGCTGGCCCTCGGTGAATTGCTCTCCCACCCTGCTTCGCACTGGTTTGAAACGCCATGAACGTTTACGTTCACCGCACTTGCACCGAGGTTGCCCAAGACCGCCGGGACAATCCTGCCGAGCGCCCGCAGCCAAAACCCCTGAAGGAGTTTGGGGATAGTCCGGCGATTGTCCTGCTTGGTGCGCCCGGCGCCGGCAAAACCGAAATGTTCAGGCGCGAGGCGGAGGCCCAAACCGAAGCGTTTGAGCGCCAAGCGGAGGCGCAAGCAGGCTGCTACGTCACGGCGCGGGATTTCGTTACCTTTGACGACCGGCCTGGATGGCGGGGAACCACGCTGTTCATCGACGGGTTAGATGAAATGCGGGCGGGTGCCTCAGACCAACGAACACCCTTCGATCGGATTCGCGCAAAACTGGATAGGCTGGGGCGGCCTCGTTTCCGCCTCTCCTGCCGCGAAGCGGATTGGTTCGGCGCAACCGACCAGGCGCATCTAAAATTGGTGTCAAGCAATGGCGAAGTCCTTGTCCTGCGCCTTGATCCCTTGCCCGAAGAAGGCGTCCGGGAGATTCTCAAAAGTCTCCAAGGCATAAAAGACGTTGAAAACTTCATTGTCACAGCCCAACACAGAGGCATCAGCCAGCTACTTGAGAATCCGCAAACGCTCGAGATGCTTGCGACAGAAGTTGCCGGCGGAAGCTGGCCGGAAACGCGCCAACAGACCTTCAAGTTGGCATGCCGAAGGCTGCTGTCGGAACACAATTGTGAACATCAGCGGGCTACACCATTACAGCACAGCGATGCTGATCTACTCGGTGCGGCGGGCTGCATTTGCGCCCTGATCCTGCTTAGCGGCCTCACCGGATGCAGTGCGATAGCTGACCAAGCCGATGCGAATTCCCTTTCGTTGTCAGAAATTCCCAACCCAAGCCAAAAAATTCTAAACCGAACCATCCACACCAAGCTGTTCAACGTGGAAAAAGGCCTTGCTGCGCCAATACACCGCCACATCGCCGAGTTTCTAGCCGGTAAGTATCTGGCAGGCTTGATCGACAACGGCTTGCCGGTGTCCAGGATTTTGGCCCTGATCACGGGTGAGGACGACGGCGTAGTGTCCGAACTGCGCGGTTTGTCCGCTTGGCTCGCCGCCCACAGCAAGAAGGGACGCCGCGAACTTATCGAGCGTGACCCAGAAGGCATTGTCCTGTACGGCGACATCAAGCAATTCTCAGCATATGAGAAACGCCTAATCTTGAATTGCCTTGAGCGGGAAGCCGAACGCGACCCTTGGAGCATCGCCAACAACCAAAAACTGGAAACACGCTGGGGAGACTTGGCCACTCCTGACATGAGGGAGTCGTTTGCGGAGCTTTTGACCAAAGAACCCACGAACGACGCATGGCAATCTGTTGCGATTGCGGTGCTGACCGCCCTGCAACACGGCAATGCCATTCCTAGCCTCAGGCCGATTTTGATGAGTGTGGTTAGAGACCAAGCGAGATCGTTGTGGGTTAGAGAGCTCGCGCTCGAGGCCTACACCAAGCAAGTTGGGGGACACAATCAAGCCAAGCACGAACTGCAAGACCTACTCGAAGCGGTGCATTCCGGGGCCGTATCCGATCCTAACGATCAACTGCTTGGGAATTTGCTCCTACACCTGTACCCGAATAACCTGCCCCCGTCTAATATAGGCCGATACTTTCGAGTACCAAAAAGGGGGAATTTTCTGAGCTGGTATAGATTTTTCTGGATCGACACCTTCACGAAAAGGACGGTGGGCCAGAAACTCATCGCCGAGGCGCTTGACTCCTTCGTCAGCTTCTGCAGTGACCAATCTTGGACGAGTAGAGTCACCTCACTGCCAAGCAAGATGAGAAATTTGCCAACATTATTGCTTGCAACATATCTGACAAATTTGGACGGCACCGATGTACTAGATGAGCAAAACCTATTTGGTTGGCTTGGCGTATCGCTCAATATTGGTGAAAATCAGAGTAGTGCCAAGGAGGTGCAGGAAGTCAGGAGTTGGTTTGGCAGCCATCCCAATCAGTATAAAGCCATTTTCAAAATGGGCACTGAAAGTCCTATGTTCCCGTGGACACCGGAAGACTATCTATTTCATGCTCCTGCACCGCCAGACTTCGGCTCTTGGTGCCTTGACCAAGCTCTTAATGCCGAAGACCAAGACCTCGCCTGCAAATTTCTGGAAGAAGCAGTTTACTGCTTGGATTGTCAAAACCATTGCGAGGGCCTTTCTCAAGAAGGTCTTGAAAAGCACATAGCGCGGCGACCTGTCCTCCTAAATCATTACAAAGCAATAGGGAACCACCAACGACGATTTATTGATAGACAAGAACATCGGCAAAAAGCGCATTCGGAAAAAGAACAAAAAGATGCGGACGAACGACAAAGAAATCGTGAAAACTGGCGGAATGCAATCAAGTCTCTTGAACCCGACTTTCGGAGAAATTCGGCCCCGCCAAAGTTATTGCACCAATTGGCGGGGGCGTACTTTGGGTTTTTCCTGGACATCGACGGAAACACCGGACGAGAGCGGCTACTCAGCTTGCTCGGCGGCGATGAACGGTTGGTCGATTTAGTCCTCAATGCTTTCCGAGAATCGACAAAACGCGGCGACCTCCCTCAAGCGCCGGAGATTCTTCACCTCTCAGCCCAGAATCAACAACATGACCTTGCCCTGCCCTTTGCCGCGGGCTTGCAGGAGCTTGCCGGCGAGCTCAGTGCTGGCCAACCTCCCTTGGATGAAGATGGCATGCGCCGGGCTCTTGCACTGCACTTCAGTGAGATATTACCCCCTAACGACAAGTGGCTAGAGCACGGGCTAATTCTGGCCTACCAACCGGATGTGGTTGCTGAATCTATGGTTCAGGTCTTTCGAGCCACCATACGCAAAGGCGGCCAACACTGTATGGACCTATATCAGTTAGCGCACGACCCAGGCTATTCGGAAGTGGCTTGCATTGCCACTCCGCAGCTAATGAAGGCATTTCCCAATCGTTGCACAGTGCGGCAGTTGAAGATGCTGAAACAGATCCTTGTCGCTGCTCTAAAGCATTATGAAAAAAAAGCGTTTCTTGCAGTAGTGGAACAAAAGATCGCACTCAAAAGCCTCAACACCGCGCAAAGGGTGTACTGGCTAGCGGCTAGGATTCTCAGGCAGCCTCAATCTACCCTTGAGCCACTAGCCAAGGCACTGACTGGAAGGGGCGGGCAGCAGCAAGTCGCGCACTTGGCGGCGTTTCTCACCAATGAACTCAACCCATGGATTGCAAATCTGGATCTGCCGGCTAAAGAACTTCTAGTTCAGACTATCGGCGGCTTATATAGACCCTATGGTTCGGACTCGGCCAACGGAAAACCGAGATTTATATCAGAAGCAGAAGATGCCGGAAGACCGCTCGTACATAACCTGATTGGGCAGATAGCTGCTGAACCAACTGCACCCGCGACAGAAACACTAGAGCGGCTAGCGGAGCGCCCGGCGCTTCATCCTTGGCATCCCCGCATCCGTCACGCCAGGCAACAGCAGTGCAAAGTTCGTCGGGAAGCCTGTTTTACCCACGCAAGCCCTACGCGGGTTCTGCGAACGCTCGACAACAATCGCCCAGCGAACTCCGCTGACTTAGCGGCGCTGGTGACGGACCATCTGGCTGAATTGGCTAAACAGGTCCGCCACGGCGAGACTTCCGATTGGCGTCAATACTGGAATACCGATTCGGCAAAAAACCCACAAGAACCCAAGCACGAGGAACTGTGCAGAGATGCGCTATTGTCCGATTTGCAGGAAAGGCTTCCACTGGGCGTTAATGCCCAACCCGAAGGGCAGTACGCCAATGACGGCAGGGCGGACATCCAAGTCTGGTACGAACGGCTAAATGTGCCGGTGGAAGTCAAGAAAAACTCCCACGGGAACTTATGGACTGCAATTCACAGCCAACTAATCGCCAGATACGCAAGGGATCCCGGTGCCAACGGCCACGGCATCTACGTGGTGTTCTGGTTCGGCCTAGAGTGGACCAAGGCCACACCCTCTGAAGGAAGGCGCCCCAACACCGCCAAGGAGCTCGAGAAGAGCCTATACGGCACCCTGTCGAATGCCGAGCGCCGAAAGATATCGGTGGTAGTGATAGACGTATCCAAGCCCGCAGTTTAACCAATGCCCTGATGTGCCTCCGGAGAAAATTGCACTTCGCCAATCCGCTGATCGCCAGCCTATTGCCGGCGGGAACCTCCATTTCGGCAAAGTACTGCGACATATCGACTTGCGTGTGCGCCTTCTTGCTCGGTGAATTGGCAATCAGGCCGCCTGTTGGGGGCAGGCCAACTTTCGCCCAAAATGGGCTACGGGCCGGGCGGAGCTGCGGCGGGGCACCACCGAGGCCGTCAACGCCAGGATTTGTCCGAGGGTGAAGGGCTGGCCTGTCGCGCCCAGCTTGCGCCATCTTGCGCCATACTGAGCTACAATCCGGCAGCCACAGCCATCATGCCGACCGCGCAAGCCATGAAGCCCAACGCCGCCACTCTAGGCTCCACTAGTGACGACGAGGAAAAAGGATTGAAATCTGTATTTCCTTACAGTATCTTTGCTGCCGCTGCGGATAAGCCGCGTTTAATGGGCTAGCGCATCTAGGGGTTAGGCAATGCGGACCATGCGCAAAGGCGTTCAAGAGGGCTTGGCGGGTGACGTGCAGCTTGGGCTGGATGTTGTCCAAGCGGCTGGCCTGAACGGGGAGAGAGGCAAAGCGGCCCCCACCACAACGCCGTCGGGGGGGAAGGGCGAGGAAACTGCTTTCGGCCGTATCCTCACCGGCGATGCCCGGCGTCACCTGGTGAAGCTGCCAGAGGCCTGCATTGACCTGAGTTTTTGGTCGCCGCCCTACTATGTGGGCAAGTCCTATGAGCGCCACCTGTCCTTTGACGGCTGGTGCAGCTTGCTGCGGGAGGTCATCCACTGCCACACCCGCATCATCAAGCCGGGCGGGTTCCTGGCCGTCAACATTGGGGACATCCTCTGCTTCCCGGACCCGTCCATGCCACGCTTCCAAGCCAACAACATGCGCCGCAAGAAGGTGCCCGTCACTAGGGAGCAGATACTTGCAGTCAAGAAGGAGCACCCCAACGCCAAGAGGCAGGAACTCGCCGAAATGCTGGGCTGCAGCGAGCAGACCATTCAGCGCCGCTTGGAGGACAACAACGTGCGCGGCGGCAAGCAGGCCGCCTCCACCAAAGTTGTGCTGACCGGATGCATGGTGGCGGAGTGGGCGGAGGAAGCGGGCTTCCACCTCTATGATCAGCGCATCTGGCACAAGGACCCCTGTTGGGCCAACAGCCGTTGGCACTCCAACTCCTACCGCGCCGTCGATGAGTTCGAGCACATCTACGTCTTCTGGCGTCCCGGCATCACCGACTATGACCGGAATCGCCTAACCGCCGACGAATGGGCAAGCTGGGGTTCCCGCGGCGTCTGGAGCATCCGCTCGGTCCGCCGCAACGACCGCCACGAAGCCGAATTCCCCGAAGAACTGGCCGCCCGAGTGATCCGCCTATTCTCCCCACCGGGCGGCGTGGTGCTCGACCCCTTCGTCGGCACCGGCACCACCACCGCCGTCGCCAAGAAACTCGGCCGCCAATGGCTGGGCATAGATAAAGACGCCCGCCACACCCGAATGGCAAGAAGGCGCACCGATGGAGCTTGATGCGCTTGAGCGCCTTGAGAGAACAGCCATGGCGATGGTGGTGCAGGCCATCAAGGATTACTTGCCCCAAGCAGCCACCATATTCCGTGAAGAAACGGACCTCCCCCAAGACATCGCCGAAGACGTGACGCGGGAGGCCATTGAGGCTATGGGCTTGCCGGGCCTGCGTGACCGTCTCTACGGGAAGGTGGACGTCAAGAAGGCCATCTACGTTTTCTTGCCGGAAGCGCAGCCAGTTGCCTTGATGCTTGACGCGAAGGCGGAGAAGCCCAACGGCAACCGCACGGCAACCATTCAGATGTCCCAAACATCAATGACCGTCAAAATGCGCAGGAGCGGGGTTGAGGTGGCCGAACCCGGCGGGCTGGAGCAGGAAATTCGCCGCGGCCCCCGCACTTTCCAAGTGGTCACGGTCATCGCCAAGTACGTTTACGAAGAAATAGATGGCTCTCAGCGGCTCGACCGCGTAGTCGTGGCTTGCATTCCCAATGGCCGCCTGCAGGAGCGCTATAACCCGACCGCCCAAGACACGATTTGGCTTGCGGGGCGGAACGCGCCAACGCTCGGCGAAGATTTCAGAGTTCGTCTCAGCTATCGACACCTACGGGAAAAGGCTGCCTGGCGGGTTGAGGAGATAGCGCCGCCGCACGGCCTGTGACACACTTAGGCGCCCATCCGCGAGCTGTAACTAGGACATACAAGCCATGCCGCTGCCTGCCGCTGCTGCCAGCCCGATCATTCCGGGGGTGATCGCCGCGGCGCTCTATTTGGCCGGCGCCCTGTTGCATGGGCGGGCGTTGGCCCACAACGCCGGCAAGATGTCCACGCACCTTCTTGCGGCGCTGGCGGCACCGGCCATGGCGCTGCACGGCTTTGCCGTTTACGCGCAGGTCAACGTGCCGGGGGGCTTTGGCCTGGGGCTCCTTTCCGTCACCAGCCTAACCGCTTTGGTGATGGTCGTGCTGGTCATGCTCATGAGCGTCCTGCAGCCGGTGCGCAGCCTGCTGGTGGTTCTGTTTCCCATCTCCGCGGCGGCGCTGTTGGCGTCTCTCTTTGCGCCGGGGCGGGCGGCGCCAATCGACGCCTCGGACGTTGGGTTGGCCACCCACATACTCACCTCCATCCTGGCTTACAGCATTTTGATGATGGCGGCGCTGCAATCCATTTTCGTCGGCATCGTTGAACGCAGAGTAAGGGTCCCTACCCACTTGGCTCTGTTGCGCATCCTGCCGCCACTGGAAACCATGGAGCGGCTGCTGTTCGTCATGGTCTGGACCGGCTTCATCACGCTGACAGCGGCCATCGGCAGCGGCTTCCTGTATCTGGACGACATGTTCGCCCAGCATGTGGTTCACCATACGGTGTTGTCATCGGCCTCTTGGCTGGCGTATGCGCTCCTGCTTGCTGGGCGTCTTTGGTTTGGCTGGCGCGGCGTTTCGGCGGTGCGCTGGATCCTAGTGGCCTTCGTTCTGCTCCTGCTCGGCTACTTGGGCAGCAAGTTCGTGCTTGAGATACTGCTGGAAAGGAGTTGATGTCCCTAGCGGATTTTTCCGTCTCCGCATTGTTGCTGGTTATTTTGGGGTTGACGCTGCTGTCAGCCTACTTCGCCTCCTCGGAGACGGCGATGATGGCGTTGAACCGCTATCGGCTGCGGCACTTGGCCGGCCAAAAGCATTCCGGTGCGAACAAGGCGCTGAAGCTGTTGCAGCGGCCGGACCAGTTGCTCGGCGTCATCCTGATCGGCAACAACTTCGTCAACTTCTTCGCCGCCAGCATCGGCGGGGTGATCGGCTTGCACCTGTTCGGGGACGCTGGGGTGGTGCTGGCGCCCATCTTGCTGACGCTGTTTTTCCTAGTCTTCGCGGAGGTGGCGCCCAAGACAGTCGCCGCCAGAAAACCAGAGCCACTGGCCTTCGCCTCGGCCCATGTCCTGACCCCGCTGCTGAGACTAACCCGTCCCTTGGTGTGGCTGATCAATGCGGCTAGCAACGCGGTTGTCCGGCCGTTCATTGGCGTGCCGACCGCTGCGGACGACCGCCTAAGCGCGGGTGAACTGCGCACCGTGGTTCGGGAATCCGCACAGATTACCAGGCGGCACAAGGACATGCTGATCAGCATCCTCGATCTGGAGAACGTCACGGTCAACGACATCATGGTGCCGCGGAACGAAATCATCGGCATCGACCTAAGCGACAAGATGGAGGACATTCTGCAAGTTCTAGCCAGCAGCCAGCACACCCGCCTGCCAGTGTACGACGGCCACATCAACAATGCGGTCGGCATGCTGCACCTGCGGCGCTTGGCCCGGCATGTGGAGGAAGGCCATCTGACCAAGGAAGGGTTGATGCAGCTGGCCCGGGCACCCCACTATGTGCCGGAGGCCACGCCCCTGCACATCCAACTGCTCAATTTTCAGCGGGAAAGGCGGCGCACCGCCTTAGTGGTGGACGAGTACGGCGATGTGCAGGGTTTGGTGACCCTGGAGGACATCCTGGAGGAGATCGTCGGGGAGTTCACCACGGACTACGCCGGCAACCTATCGGAGATCGAGCCGGCCGGGGGCGGCGCCTACTACATCGACGGCGGCGCACTGCTGCGGGACATCAACCGCGCATTGGATTGGGACCTGCCCACTGACGGCCCCAAGACCCTCAACGGTTTGGTGCTGGAGGCGTTGGAGACCATCCCGGAGACCAACCTCTGCCTGCGCATCGGCGGCTACCTGATCGAGACCTTGCAGATCAAGGACAACGTCATCCGCCACCTCAAAGTGACAAGGGCCAAGCCGCCGCTGGTGAAGGTGCAGGCCGGCTAGCGGGCACCCACTATTCATCTGCGGGGTTTCTGGCGGCGCTGCGCCAAGCCCGCCTTACGCGCTTCGCACCGGTGGACAGAGCGTGGGTTCGCCCGCCCAGCGAGGCAAGCGTCCCGTGCGCGTAGGGCGAGGCGAACTTACAGCCCCCAGCGCCGGTTCATCGCCGCAATTACCGCCTTGAACGAAGCGGTGATGGTGTTCTGGCTAATGCCCACGCCATAGCACCTGTCGCCGTTGGCGTCTTCAACGGCCAGCAGGCAGATGGCCTGGGCGTCGCTGCCGGTAGTCAGGGCGTGCTCGTGGTAGTCGGCGATGTTCACCGGCTCGTTCAGCGTCTCCTCCAGGCCCTTGGTGAAGGCCTCGATGGGTCCGCCGCCCTCGCCGTCTATGGTCAGGGTCTGCTCGGATGCCTCAATGCGGGCCACGCAGCGCTGATCGGCTTGGTGGCCGGTGAGCACGTCGAAGTCGATCAGCCGGTAGGGGCCGCTCTCCACCGCGTACGCATCGAGCAGCGCCTGATGGATTTCATGGGCCTTCACTTCCCGGTCCAGGGTTTCGGTCATTTTTTGGACGACGCCGCTGAACTCCATGAGCATCTCCCGGGGCAGGATGATGCCGTAGAACTCCTCCAGCAGAAAACCCACTCCGCCCTTGCCGGATTGGCTGTTGACGCGCACCGCCTCCTTGTAGGAGGAGCCCACATCGGCTGGATCTATCGGCAGATAGGGCACCTCCCAGCGGTCCCGGTTCACCTTGGCCATGCCCTTCTTGATGGCGTCCTGATGGGAGCCGGAGAAGGCGGTGAACACCAAGTCCCCGGCGTAGGGGTGGCGCTCATGCACCGGCAGCTTGTTGATGGCCTCCACCGTGCGGCGGATGCGCGGCATGTCGCGGAAGTCCAACTCCGGGTCCACCCCTTGGCTGAACAGGTTCATGGCCATGGTGACGATGTCGCAGTTGCCGGTGCGCTCGCCATTGCCGAACAGGGTGCCTTCCACCCGCTCCGCGCCGGCCATCAGGGCCAACTCTGTGGCGGCGATGCCGGTGCCCCGATCATTGTGGGTGTGCAGGCTGATGACCGCCTTGTCCCGATGTGGGAAGCGCGTGGCGAACCACTCGATCTGATCGGCATAGACGTTGGGGGTGGCCATCTCCACGGTGGAGGGCAGGTTGACGATCATGGGCCGCTCCGCGGAAGCCCCCCACTCCTCCGCCACCGCCGTGCAGATATCGACCGCGAAGTCCAGCTCCGTGCCAGTGAAGCTCTCCGGCGAGTATTCA
This sequence comes from uncultured Pseudomonadales bacterium, assembly GCA_958296025.1. Lineage (GTDB taxonomy): Bacteria > Pseudomonadota > Gammaproteobacteria > Pseudomonadales > Azotimanducaceae > Azophilus. The sequence goes on along the minus strand of OY282430.1, from coordinate 1,317,347 downwards.
AAGGTGATGTCCGAATTCAGCGCCGCCAAGCCGCTCTTGACCATGCGCGTACCCTGGACGGCCAAGTCGATGATGCCGTCCCGGCCCATCCCGAACACCACCCGGCGCTGCAGTTCGGAGGTGGAGTTGTAGAGATGGAAGATCACCTTGGGGGCGCCTTCCAATGCCTGCACCGTGCGCTCGATCAGCTCCTCCCGCGCTTGGCAGAGCACCTGCACGGCCACGCCTTCGGGGATGCTTCCGGTGTCGATGATGCGGCGGATGAATTCGAAATCCGGCTGCGAGGCCGCCGGAAAGCCCACCTCGATCTCGGCAAAGCCCACCTCCAGCAGCAGGTCGAACATGCGCAGCTTCTCCTGCACGTTCATCGGGTCGATCAGCGCCTGGTTGCCGTCCCGCAGATCGACACTGCACCAGCGTGGCGCTTGGCTCAGCACACGGCTGGGCCAGCGCCGCCCGGGCAAGTGAATGGGGGTGAAGGAACGGTATTTGTGGAACGGCATCCTGCCGGCGGCGCGGCCGTGGACCCGGCGCGGCTGGAGGAACGCTTCCGGTTCGACGGCCGCAACTTGCTCGCTCATGGCCAAAGCTCTCCTGCTTGGTTGGGTTTGGGGGGTTTTGAGTCGGGGTGGGCTTGCGCCCTGTGGGGGGTGATTCTGCCGGCTAAGCCGGCAGCAGGACGCGCAGAAGAAGCGCCAAAACAGGAAATTGGGCGGGCATTTGGCTCATGGCCGCGCACTATGGGGGCACCGCGGCCCTATGTCAACCCCCACCCTGATTTCCCCGATAAGGAATCGTTGAGCAAGGCTGAGAGGCACACCGTGCGGGGGTTTTCCGGCCTAGATTCAACTCACAAACGCAATTTCTCCCCGGTGGTGGGGGGGCTGGCATACCCGGAACCGCCCGCCCTGCCGCAAGTTCCTGGCCAAACAGGTCATTTGCGCCTGCGGCCAACTGGCGCGGATGCTTCTGTGCGCCCTGTTTTTCGGCATGGAGCAGCGGCAAGGACGGCTGCGCCGTTCGCCTCAGCCATCCGCAAGCTGACGCTCCATCCGCTCCAAGGTGCGCATGGCCGACAAGCCTTGGGCTAGGCTGGAGTTCGGTTCCCGTCCCTCTCGGACGGCGGCGAGGAACTCGCGGTCGGCCAGCTCAACGCCATCCGTGCTGACCGCCACGCCACTCAGGTCAATCCGCTCGCCGTCGCCGGTACACAGGTCGTCGTAGTTGGCCAGGAAGGTGCCATTGTCGCAGATGTAGCGGAAGAAGGTACCCAAGGGGCCTTGGTTGTTGAACGACAGGGAAAGGGTGCAGATGGCGCCGTCCGGGGACTTCATCCCCAAGGCCATGTCCATGGCGATGCCCAGCCTGGGGTGGATGGGGCCTTGCAGGGCGGTCACCGCCGCCGCCGGAGCGCCGGTTTGGTACTGGAACAGGTCCACCGTGTGGCAGGCGTGGTGCCACAGCAGGTGGTCGGTCCAGCTGCGCGGCTCCCCCTTGGCGTTGGTGTTGGTGCGGCGGAAGAAGAAGGTTTGCACGTCCATCTGCTGAATGCGCAGTTCGCCGGCGGCAATCTTGTGATGTATCCATTGGTGGGAGGGGTTGAAGCGGCGCACGTGATCGACCATGGCCACCACCCCCGTCTCCTCTTGGACGCGCACCAACTCCTCGGCGTCCGCCAAGCTGTCCGCCATGGGTATTTCCACCAGGACATGCTTCCCGGCACACATCACCTGCTTGGCCTGGGCGGCGTGAATGGGCGTGGGGGTGGCCAGAATCGCCGCCTCCACGCCGGGTTGGGCCAAGGCTTCGGCCAAATCCAGGGTGACGTAGGGGATGCCCCGGGCTGCCGCCACCTGCTCGGTGGCCTCGCGCACACCGCCGCAGATGCTGACCACTTCAACGCCGTCGATGCGCTCCAAGGCGTCCAGATGCTTGTTGGCGAAGGCACCTTCCCCGGCGATGCAGATTTTCATTCCACATACTCCAATCCGGCGGCGGCCAGTTTGCTGCGCATGTCGTAGATGTCCAGCCCCAGTTCACCAGCGGCCAAGCGCTTGCGCTTGACCTCCTCGGCGGCGTGGCGCCGTTCGCCCTTCTCCAAGGCGGCAGCGGCACCTAGTCGGGGGACGATGCAGACGCCGTCGTCATCCGCCACCACCACATCGCCCGGCGAAACCGCGCATCCGGCGCAGACGACGGTGACATTGACGCAGCCGGGGGTGGCCTTCACCGTGCCCTTGGCGGAGACGGCCTTGGACCAGACCGGGAATTGCATGGCGGTGAGGTCCGCCACGTCGCGCACCCCGGCATCGATGACCAGCCCCCGCACGCCCCGGGCTTGGGCGGAGGTGGCCAGCAGGTCGCCGAACATGCCGTCGCTGTTGTCCGAAGACAGCGCCACCAGCAGGATGTCCCCAGCTTGGCAGAGTTCGATGGCGACATGCAGCATCGAGTTGTCACCGGGATGGGCCAGCACCGTGACGGCGCTGCCGGCTATGCGGGCGCCGGGATAGATGGGCCGCATGTAAGGCTTCAGCAGGCCGAAGCGGCCCTGCGCCTCATGCACGGTGGCCACCCCCTGCGCCGCCAAACCGGCGATGACCTCCGCATCCGCCCGCTCGATGTTCCTCACCGCTACGCTCTTCACGCGATCGCTTCTCCTTCAAACAGCAGGCGGGCCGTGCGCACCACGCCGGCCGCCCGCACTTGGTTGTCTTCGTCCATCTCCAGGCGTACGCCGAAGGCACCGCTGGGATGCTCCACCGCCACGGTCTTGGGGTCTCCGGCTGGTACGGGTCCGATGCCCGCCGCCACGGTGCAGGGCAGCAGACAGGCCGTGGCGACGCTGACCGCGGCGAGCACGCCGATGGCGTTATGGCAGACATGGGGAATGAAGGTGCGGGTCATCACCAAGCCACCGCGCTGCGGCGGCGAGACCAAGCACAGCTTAGGAACGGATTTGGCGCTGACGTCGCCTAAGTTCATCTTCGGGCCCAGGCTCAAGCGCAGGGTTTCCAGCTTGCTCCGCAGCGTTTTGTCCGCCTCCAATTCCGCCGGGTTCTCCAGCCCCGTCAAACCGAAATCCGCGGCCCGCAGCACCACCACCGGCATTCCGTTATCGACGCAAGTGGCTTCAACGCCTTCCACCCAATCCAAGGGGTTGCCAGTGGGCAGCAGGGCGCCGCAGGCGGAGCCGGCGATGTTCTGGTAGTTGCAGACCACCGGCGCGGCGGTGCCGGGCACACCGCCGATGGCCGTGTCCCCCTTCGTTTGCAGCGCCCCGTTCGGGGTTTGCATCAGCAGATGGCACAGCCCACCGGAGTTCAACATGCGCACCCTTACCACCGTCTCATCACCGGCGATGCGCACCATTCCCTGATGGATGGCGTAAACCCCCACCCCGGCCAGGATGTTGCCGCAGTTCTGCACACTGCTGATGGTCAGGTTGCGCGGGTCCAGCTGCAGGAACAGGTAATCGACATCGGCGGCGTCATCGACGGCGGGGTTGATCACCGCCACCTTGCTGGTGAGCGGATGCCCGCCGCCGATGCCGTCCACCTGCAGGGTGTCCGGGCCGCCTAGGATGCGCACCAGCAGCTGGTTGCGGGCGGCTTCATCGGTCGGCAGATGCCGGCGCAGGAAGAACGCGGCTCGGGAGGTGCCGCCACGAATGAGGGAGCAAGGGACTCTAACCGGCGCCATTGAAGCGTTTCCTTGACCGACGGGAAGGGGCATCAACCCGGCGCAGCCAACCGCCACTTTGCCGGGGCCGGCTTCCCCTCGCTTGTCAGCTTTCCCCACATTCTAGAATGCGCCGAATTCGGGTGGGCCGGCCGCGTAAGACCGACCATCCAACTCATCGTCACCCTAGCCCCCTTGCTACGAAATCCGCAACCGGGGATACACCCGCTTGGCGTTGCCTGAGAGGATCATGGCCTTCTCCGCCTGCGTGGCATTGGGCGAAGCGTCGATGTAGCGCTTGGTGTCGTCATAGTGGTGACCGCTGCGGGGGTCGATGCCGCGCACGGCGCCCAGCAGTTCCGAGGCGAACAGGATGTTCTCGGCGGGGATGATGTCCAGCAGCAGGTCGATGCCCGGCTGATGGTAAACGCAGGTGTCGAAGTAAACGTTGTGCCGCACCAGCTCCTCTAGGGGCGGCTTGCCCGGCATGGCCTGCACCAGCCCGCGGAACCGGCCCCAATGGTAGGGCACAGCGCCGCCGCCGTGGGGAATGATGAACTTGATGCTGGGGAAATCCGCCAAGAGGTCCGAGGTGAGCATCTGCATGAAAGCGGTGGTGTCCGCGCCCAGGTAATGGGAACCGGTGGTGTGGAAAGCCGGGTTGCAGGCGGCGCTGACGTGGATCATGGCCGGCACGTCCAGTTCGCACATCTTCTCATAGAAGGGATACCAATAGCGGTCCCCCAAGGGCGGGCCAGTCCAGTAGCCGCCGGTGGGGTCTGGGTTCAGGTTGCAGCCGATGAAACCAAATTGGGTGACGCAGCGCTCCAGTTCGGCGACGCTGTTGACCAGCGAGGCGCCAGGGGACTGGGGCAACTGCGCTACGCCGACGAAGTTGCCCGGGTAGAGCCGGGTGATGCGGTGGATAAGCTCGTTGCAGTGCTCGGTCCAGTGTTTGGAGGTGTGGGCGTTGCCGATGTGGTGCCCCATCCAGCTGGCGCGGGGAGAGAAGATGGTCAGGTCCGTGCCGCGCTCCGCCTGCATCCTGAGTTGGTTGCCCTCCAAGCTGTCGCGCAGTTGCTGATCTGAGATATCGACCAAACCCTTGGCGCCGGGATCGATTGGATCCTTGGCCAAGGCCGCCTTTTGCGCCTCCCGATACTCCCCGAGCGCGGCCGGCGCGGTGGTGTAGTGGCCATGACAGTCGATGATCATGGTGCTACCCAAGCATGCAATCCATTGTGGATAAAAATAGCATTTTCGGCCCGTTCGCAACCGCCATTTACTTTGCCGAGGGATGAATTCCGTTGCTCGCCCCGTAGCTGAATGCAGCCCGCCGGCCATTCAGCCAGCATCAAAGCGCTCAGCGGATCGTCGCCCTAGTCGATGGATATTCCCTGCCGCGCCCTGTAAACGCCGCCTACCAATTCCACAGGGTTCCGTCCGCCAACCTGGCGATGGGCAGCTGTTTGGGCTGATAGGGAAACTTGGCAGCCAGCCCCTCGTCGAAATCGACTCCAATGCCGGGCGCTTCGCCGGGATGCAGATAGCCGTCCTGAAAGGCGTAGGCATGGGGGAAAACTTCGTCTGTGGCCTCCGTGTGGCGCATGTACTCCTGGATGCCGAAGTTGTGTACCCAAAGGTCGAAGTGCAACGCGGCGCCTAGGCAGGCCGGCGATAAGTCCGTCGCCCCGTGGCAGCCCATGCGCACCTGATATAGAGCCGCCAGCCCGGCGATCTGGCGCAGCTGGGTGATGCCCCCGGCATGGACGGCCGAACAGCGGATGTAGTCGATGAGCTGGTTCTGAATCAGCTCCCGACAATCGTGGACGCTGTTGAACACCTCCCCCACCGCCAGCGGCGTGACCGTGTGCTGACGAATCAGGCGAAACGCCTCCTGATTTTCGCCAGGAGTGGCGTCCTCCAGCCAGAACAGGCGGAACGGCTCCAAGGACTTGCCCAAGCGCCCGGCCTCGATGGGCGTCAGGCGATGGTGAACATCGTGCAGCAGCTCGCAATCGAAGCCATGCGCGTCCCGCACCCGTTGGAACAGCTTGGGTGCGAAATCCAGATAGGCCGGAGTGGACCAGAGGGTCTCCGTCGGCTGGGCGGCGTCAGCCGGCTCGTAGTGCAGTTCCCCCCGGTCCACGCCGTAGGCACCCCGCACCCCGGGGATGCCCGACTGCACGCGAACGGCCTTGTAGCCGAGCTCGAGATAGCGGCCCACGGCATTCACCGCCTCCTCGACGCCCGCCCCGCTGGCGTGCCCATAGACCAAAACGCCGTTGCGCGAAGCACCGCCTAGTAGCTGATACAGCGGCATGCCGGCGGCCTTGCCCTTGATGTCCCAAAGCGCCACATCCACCGCGGCGATGGCCGCCATGGTCACCGGCCCCCGCCGCCAATAGGCGCCACGGTACAGGAATTGCCAAGTGTCCTCGATGCGCGAAGCGTCCCGACCGATGAGGCAGGGGATGACATGATCCTCCAAGTAGGCGACCACGGCCTTCTCGCGGCCGTTCAAGGTGGCGTCGCCGATGCCATGCAAGCCTTGGTCGGTCTCGATTCGCAGCGTCACGAAATTGCGGCCAGGGCAGGTGACGATGACACGGGCAGCGGTGATTTTCATGGCCGTTTTCCGGTCAAGCGGACGCTTGAATGCATCCCGCCTTGAAAAACGGCGCCTGCGGAGGTTGCGCGGGCTGGGTCGCTGCCGCCCCGGTGCCGACAACGGCGATGAACTTGTTTTCCGGCATGTCCACGCCCTGCTGTTTGGCCAGCACTGTACCGAGCGATGCACCGGCGTTCAATCGACTTTTGCTTGCACTGCCCGCCCTCCCCCAAGGATCGCAGCCGAGGCAAGGTTCGCGGAAGACAAGAACCATGCGATGAACACGAAAGACGGGGGCACACTCAGCACCGCCACCGGCATCCCGGTCGGCGATCATCGGAACAGCCTGACCGCAGGCCCTCGCGGCCCCCTGTTGGTGCGGAATTGGCAGCCGTTCGAGAAGATTTCGCCGTGCAGAGGAGGGCGGCTCTTGGCTGGCGGCGGGGCAACGGCGCATCTAGCACCGCCGCGGCCTTCGTCACCTGCGCCTTGAACGGCGGGTTCGGCCTCCGTTCCTAGTTCCGCCGCGGTTGCGCGGGGGACGGCACCTAATGGAGCGCTTCATGATCGGCATCAACAGGCCGCCGCTTCCCAAGTTGACGTCGATCATGCCCACGACCTCGGTTTTCTCCTCAGCGGTCAGATCGCCGCCGCGGCGGCGCAGCAGGTTCGCCATGACAGGGCGGCCAAGGGCCGCGACCAGATCCAAGGCCGTTATGTTCAGGCCGTCCAACAAGGCGTTCACCTCGGCGCCCCAATCGAGCAGCAGCCTGGTTATGGTCGGGTCGTCAAAGGCCTGGGGGGCGCGTTGGGAAACCGACAGATGCAGGGGCGTCAGGCCTTGCTTGGCAGCGGCATTGACATCCGCGCCGGCGTCCAGCAACAGGCGCACTGTCTTCAATGCGCCGCCGCCGGCGGCGCTGTGCAGGGGCGTCCAACCTTGGGCGTCCCGGGCACCACTGTCCGCGCCGCGGGCGAGCAATTCGCTGGCGGTATCCACCGCCTCAAACCGCGCCGCCACGTTCAGGGGCGTACCGCCCCCGCCTAGCCCAGCGAAAAGATCCGCGCCGTTGTCGAGCAGCAGTTTGGCGGCGGCCGCAGCATCGGAGCAGGCCGCCATGTGCAACGGCGTGTCGCCCTCCCGCTCCCAAGTCTTGAAGATGAGGCCCAGGCGATAGAGCAAATGCACGGCATCCGCCGTGAGTTGCTTGCCGTCCGTCTTCAGGGCGGCATTGACGTCCGCCCCTTCGGTCAGCAGCGCCCTCGCGGGTTCCACAAGGTTGAACAGGGCCGTGTGATGCAGGTCCGTCCAGCCGTTCGGATCCACCGCTTGGGAGGAAAGCTCCCGACCCAAAACCTTGGTCAGTTCCTCTGGGGTTTCGAGATGTTTTGCTTGCATGGCGCCTCCCAATGGATGTGAAGGGGCCAAGCTAAGGAGTCGCATCGAGAAAGTATGTAGGAAATGGCTGAATCTGCCGTAAGCCTTTCGCCCGATTTACCCGCCTTTGGGAAGTTTGGACGCACTCAAAATTCATCCCGCTAGGCGATGGGGAGGCGCGGCGGACGTCCCCTAGCGGGAGAAGGCGAACCCCTCGTAGCCGTCGGCGACGACCTGTTCGCATTTGGCCACATAGGCAGGGAAGCCCAGATAGGGCATGAACACCCTCGGCTTGCCGGGCACGTTGGCGCCTAGATACCAGGAATTGCAGGTGGGGTAGAGGGTGCCTTCGGCGAGTGCATTGACCGTATGCACCCAATCATCCTCGGCAGCCCGCTGTGCTTCGATGGTTTGATGCCCACCCCCGCGCATGTGCGTTAGGCAGTCGGCGATGAAGTCCACATGCTGCTCGATGGAGGGCAGCATGTTGCTCAGCACGGATGGGCTGCCGGGGCCGGTGATCATGAACAGGTTGGGAAAGCCCGCTGCGGCCAGCCCCAAGTAGGCCCGCGGCCCGGCCCGCCACTTGTCCTCAAGCCGTTCGCCGCCCCTGCCGCGAATGTCCACCCGCAGAAGGGCGCCGGTCATGGCGTCAAAGCCGGTGGCGAAAACGATGCAGTCGAGCCTGTGCTCCTCGCCGGCCGCCTTCAGCCCAAAGGAGGTGATCTCCTCTATTGGCCTCCGGCTTATATCGACCAGCCGCACGTTGGGGCGGTTGAAGGTGGCGAAGTAGCCGGTGTCCACGCACAGGCGCTTGCAGCCGACCACAGTGTCCGGACACAGCAACTCGGCGGTCTTCGGGTCCTTGACGATGCTGCGGATCTGGCGGCGAATGAACTCGGCGGCGGTGGCGTTGGCCTCCGCGTTGACGCCAAGGTCGGCAAAGGCGCCCATGAACATGAGGCCGCCGATTCGCCAATATTTCTCGTAGCGGCGCTGCCGCTCATCCTCGGTGACGGCCAGGGCCGAATCCTCGCGCCTTGGATGGCGGCTGCCGAGCCCGGTGGGCATGGCCTTGTTGCGAGCGCGGAAGCTGGCGTAGTCCGCCTTAATCTCCCGTTCCGAGGCTCGGTCCATGGGGCCGTTGCCGGCCGGCACCGAAAAGTTCGGCGTGCGCTGGAACACCCTTAGGTGCACAGCCTGCTCGGCGATGATGGGGATGGACTGTATGGCGGACGACCCAGTGCCGATGACGCCCACCCGCTTGCCGTGGAAATCCACTTCTTCGTGAGGCCAGTCGCCGGTGTGGAAGGTCTCCCCCTGAAAGCGCTCGATGCCCTTGAAGTCCGGGGTGTTGGCGGCGGACAGGCAGCCGCTGGCCATGACAAGAAAGCGGGTGGAGAATCGCTGCCCCCCGTCCGTGTACACCGACCAACGGCTGGCTGCCTCGTCGTAGCTGGCGCAGACGACGCGGGTGTTGAATTCGATGTGCGGGCGCAGGTCGAAGCGGTCGGCCACATGGTTGGCGTACTTCAGGATTTCCGGCTGGGCGGAGTAGCGTTCCGTCCAGCGCCATTCCTGCTGAAGCGCCTCGGAGAACTGATAGGAGTACTCCAGGCTCTCGACATCGCAACGGGCGCCGGGATAGCGGTTCCAATACCAGGTGCCGCCAACGTCGCCGCCCCGCTCGAAAACACGGGTGGAGAACCCAAGCTGGCGCAACCGATGCAGCATGCAAAGGCCGGCGAAGCCGGCGCCCACCACGACGGCGTCCAAAGATCTGTCCGCGCCAGTCATGAATTCAGCTTGGCCGCCATGCAAATCTCCCTAAGCAGCGGGGCTTTGGCCCCACCCAATAGCCGCTGTTTGCCAGCCCCCTGCCGAGATCAACCATAGAAGCGGCTGATGGTGTCAACCACGCAGGCGGGCCGCTGCTGTTCTTCGATTTCCACGGTGACGCGCACGATCATCTGCTTGCCGCCCTTCACCTCGGCCACCTCGACCACTTCCCCCAGAGCGCGGATGCGCGCGCCCGTCGGCACAGGCGCCGGGAAGCGCACCTTGCCGCAACCGTAGTTGACGCCCATGGAGGCGCCCTGCACTGCGATGAGGTCAGGCAGAAACTTGTTGACCAGGGCTAGGGTCAGGTAGCCGTGGGCGATGGTCGCGCCGAAAGGGCCTTCCTTGGCCCGTTGCGCATCGACGTGAATCCACTGGTGGTCGTCGGTGGCGTCCGCGAACTGGTCGATGCGGGACTGTTCCATGCGCAGCCAGTCGGTGGGGCCGAGCGGCTGGCCGGCGGCGCCCTCCAAGTCCGCTAAATGCACTCTTAACGTCATGAGGCGCCTCCCCTAGGCCGGTTGGCTGAAGACGCGGACATCGTGGTTGTAGGCGGCGCTGGCGGCACGCATCCGGGCACCCCTTAGGCCCGGCATCCCTTAGGCCCGCTGGCTGGAGACGGAGACCGTCTCGCCCGTCATGTAGGAGGCATAGTCGCTGGCGAGGAAGACGATCACGTTGGCCACCTCCCAAACTTCGGCGGCGCGACCGTAGGCTTCCTTGGCCTCCAGCTCGCGCAGCAAGTCGTCGCTGGTCACCTTGGCTAGGAAGGGGTGCATGGCTAAGCTCGGCGCCACGGCGTTGACGCGGATGCCGAACTCCGCGCCCTCCAAGGCGGCGCAACGGGTCAGCGCCATCACTCCGGCCTTGGCCGCTGCGTAGTGCGCCTGCCCCTTCTGCGCCCGCCAGCCCAAGACCGAGGCGTTGTTGACGATCGCGCCGCCTTGGCGGCGCATCGCCTGCATGGCGGCGCGGGTCATGCGGAAGGTGCCGTTCAGGGTGACGTCGAGCACCGAGGACCATTGCTGATCGGTCATGTCCATCAGGTTGGCGGTACCGCCCAAGCCGGCGTTGTTGATGACCACATCGACCGCGCCCAAGTGCCGCTGGGCGGCGGCGAACAGGGTCTCCACATCCTCTTGGCGGGTGACGTTGCAAAGCTGGGCCGCCGGCTGCCTCCCCACCTCTTCCCGCAGGCGTTCCGCCGACGTCCGCAAACGGGATGCATGGATGTCGGAGATCAGCACTTGCGCACCTTCCTCCATGCAGCGCTTGGCGGTGGCGTAGCCGATGCCGGTGCCGGCCGCGGCGGTGATGACCACCTTGCGTCCCGCCAACAGATCGTGGCTGGAGGGATACGCGGGCGGCTTGGACAAATCGGGCATGGTTCAAGAACCGCAATCGGTTAGCGCGGATTGGCGTCGGCGTTCGCTTGGGCCAAGCATCGCCACCACCATTGGCACCGGCCGCTGGTGGCTGGGTTCGCGTTCAAACGCTGGTGGCAAGATGGCGGTGGCCTGGGCATCGGTCAAGCGCCGTAAACTGGTTCGGGCGGCGGGGCGGCCTCGAGCAGTGCGGCGATGCGTTCGCCGATTTCCTCCGCCGCAAAGCGGGCGCCCTTGTCGTAAACCCGGCCGCTGCGCCAGCCGTCAGCGATGGATATCTTGCCGCCGAAGATCTCGAAGCAGCGGCCGGTCACGCCGCTGGACGCAGCACTGGCCAGCCAAACCACCAAGGGGGCTACGTTGTCTGGATGGTAGCGGTCAAAGCCGCCGTCTTCGGGAACCCGCATCATGTCCGCGAACACCCTTTCGGTCATGCCGGTGCGGGCCTGGGGCGCAAGGGCGTTGGCGGTGACGCCGTAGCGGCCCAGTTCCGCCGCCTGCACCAAGGTTAGGCTGAGGATGCCACCCTTGGCCGCCGAATAGTTGGACTGACCCAAGGAGCCGAGCAATCCGGCGCCGGAACTGGTGTTGATGATGCGCCCGCTCACCGCCTCGCCGCTCTTGGCCTTGGCGCGCCAATATCGGGCCGCATGGCTGGACAGGCAGAAGTGCCCCTTGAGATGCACGGCCACCACCGCATCCCAATCCTCCTCGGCTAGGCTGGCGAACATGCGGTCCCGGCAGATGCCGGCGTTGTTGACCACGGCGTGCAGGTCCCCATAGGCTTCCAGCGCGGCTTGAAAAATGCGCCCGGCGCGTTCGTGGGAGCTGATGTCGTCGGTGTTCGCCAATGCCGGTCCGCCGGCGGCCTCGATCTCCGCGACGGTGGCGGCGGCGGCGTCCGAGTTGATGTCGTTGACCACCACATTGGCCCCGGCCGCCGCCAAGGCCAAGGCGTAGCTCTTGCCAAGGCCGTTGCCGCCGCCGGTGACGATGGCGGTGCGGCCGGCGCACAGTCCGTTCATGTCCTTCTCCAACTGCCCGCTCCGTTGACCTGAAATGGCTCCGCCCTCCTACAGCCGTTCGATGATGGTCACATTGGCTTGGCCACCGCCTTCGCACATGGTCTGCAAGCCCCAGCGTCCGCCGCGGCGCTCCAGCTCGTGCAGCAAGGTGGTCATCAGCTTGGCGCCGGTGGCGCCCAAGGGATGGCCCAAGGCGATGGCACCGCCGTTGACGTTGGTTTTGCCGTGGTCGTAGCCCGTTTCCACCAGCCAAGCCATCACCACCGGGGCGAAGGCTTCGTTGATTTCCACTAGATCAATCTGCGCCAAGGCCATGCCGGCTTTCTCCATCGCCCGGGCGGTGGCGGGGATGGGGGCGGTCAGCATCCAAATGGGATCGTCGGCCAACACGCTGATATGGTGGATGCGGGCGCGCGGCGCCAAGCCGTAGCGGGCCACCGCCGCCTCGGAGCAGATCAGCAGGGCGGCGGCGGCGTCGCAGGTTTGGCTGGACACCGCCGCGGTGATGCGCCCCCCTTCCTGCAAGGGCTGCAATTCCGCCATCGCCGCCAAGCTGGTGCCCCGGCGCGGGGTTTCATCCATCGCCACGCCGTTGATCGGCACGATTTCCCGATCAAAGCGCCCGCTGTCGATGGCGTTGCAGGCCCGCTGGTTGGAGGTTAGGGCGAATTGCTCCAGATCCTGCCGGGAGAAACCCCATTTTTCGGCGATCATTTCCGCCGAGTTGAACTGACTGACCAAACCGTCGCCGAACCGCCGCACCCAACCCGGGGAGCCGCTGAAGGGATCCGCAAAGCCATAGGCCTGCCCGGCCAGCATGGCCGCGGCCATGGGAATCCGGCTCATCGCCTGCACGCCGCCGGCGGCCACCACATCGCAGGTGCCGCTCAGCACCGCCTGGGCGGCGAAATGCACGGCCTGTTGGGAAGAGCCGCACTGCCGGTCGATGGTCACGCCAGGCACATGCAGGGGCAAGCCGGCGGCCAGCCAGCAGGTGCGGGCGATATCCCCGGCCAAAGGGCCGATGCTGTCAACGCAGCCGAACATCACGTCCTCGTAATCCTCGGCGGGAACCTTGTTGCGCTCCACCAGGGCCTGCAGCGCATGGCCGCCCAAGTCGGCCGGGTGCAGGGCGGACAGGCCGCCCCTGCGGCGGCCCGTCGGGGTGCGCAAGGCGTCGATGATGTAGGCTTCGGCCATGTGGCAGTCCTCCTAGTCGTCCTCTTTCTCCGCAAATTTCGCCGCCTCGCCGGATTGCACGAAGGCGTCCCGGGCTTTCTGCGAGTCTTCGTGCATGTACATCTCGAAGGTGAAGCCCTGCTCCCAGCGGTAGGCCCTGTCCACGTCCAGAGGTTCGATGCCGTTCAGGGCCTGCTTGGCGATGCGCAGGGCGTCCCGGCTCTTTGCGGCGATGCGCCCGGCGAACGCCCGGGCGGCGGCCAGGTGCTCGCTTCTTGGCACCACGCGCTCCACGCCGCCCAACCGCCAGGCCTCCTGGGCGGTGACCCGTCCGCCGGTGAAAAAGGCGGCCCGCACCTTGGCCAAGGGCAGGATGCGCTGCATGTGGGCGGCGCCGCCCATGGCGCCCCTGTCGATCTCCGGCAGGGCGAAGTAGGCGTCGTCGGCAGCGATGATGGCGTCGCTGGCGCCGCAGACGCCGATGCCGCTGCCGAGCACGAAGCCGTGCGGGGCGGCCACCACCGGCATCTCGCAACGATGGATGGCTTGGAAGGTCAGGAAGTTGCCCCGGTTCACCGCCACGATCCTGCTGGCGTCCGCCTGTAGTTCCTTGATGTCCACCCCGGCGCAGAAGCCCCTGCCCTCGGCCCGGACCAGCAGACAGCGCACCTCTCGGCGTTGCGCCAGCTCGTGGATGATGTTCGGCAACTCAAGCCATAGATGGGAATCGAACGCATTGACCGGCGGGTGGTTGAAGACAATCTCGCCGATGCGGTCTTGGACCTTGACTTCAATGGGCATGACTTGATTCCTTATGACCTAAGCGCGTGGGTTCAGCCCCCCGTGTTGGCAAAGCGCCGATGCGCGCCTCGGCGTCCGCGACGATCCGCGCCACCAACTCTTCACAACTCGGCAGGTCGCCGATCAGCCCGGCCACTTGGCCGCTGGGCAGCACGCCTTGATCCGGCCTGCCGTCCACCATGGACCGCTTGATAATCATCGGTGCATTGGCGGCCATCAACGCTTGGGGGAAGCTCAGACCGCCGCCCTTGGCCATCGCCCACGCCGATTTGGCGAAGGCCGGCAAGGAGGCGCCGGTGGCGGCGCGAAAGCGCCAGCCGTTCCAAAGCCCCCGGGCGAGCATCGCCAAACGGCCGGTGCGCTCCAGCTTGGCGAGGGTTTCGTTCATCACCATGCGTTGCGGCAGGCCGTCCAGCTTGGTGCTGACCGGGATCTTGCTGACCTCGGCCGCCAAGTAGCGCTCCTTGGTGGCGGTTGGCGTGGGGCTGTCCGCGGTCAGCATGAACCGCGTGCCCATGGCGATGCCGGCCGCCCCAAAGGCCAATGCCGCGGCAAGGCCGCGTCCATCCCGGAAGCCGCCGGCGGCGATGACCGGCACCGAAACCGCATCCAAGGTCTGCGCCAACAGCAACAAGGTGGGGGTGACGCCGGTGTGGCCGCCCCCCTCCCCGCCTTGGCAGACGATGAGGTCGGCACCCAGATCCACCGCCTTGCGGGCGTGCTTGCCGGCACCGATGGTGGGCACGCAGAGCACACCCCTGCCCTTCAGTTTTTCGATGAGCTTCGGGGAAGGCGCCCGCCCGTAGCTCACCGCCCGCACACCATGGTCGATGAGCAAATCGACGATGCGCTCCGCACCGGGTTGAAAGGCATGAAAGTTGACGCCGAAGGGAGCGTCCACCGCATCGAGCACCGCACGAATTTCCCGCTCCGCCTCCTCAGGGCTCATGACGGCGCAGGCAAGGAAGCCGAAGGCGCCGGCGCGGCTGCTGGCGATGAGCAGCCGAGAGGTGGACACCCAGCCCATGGCCGTCTGAATGATGGGGTAGCGGCTGCCCAACAGCTGCGCCGCCGGGGTGGCTAGGGCGTCCATCACAGCCGTGAATTAGCCGCCCGCTTGGGGGATTCCGGGCGGGTCGCCAGGGATCGCCCTTGCCCGCTGGTTGTGCGGGTCCAAACGCTTGCGGATCAGGGACAGTTGCGCCTGTGTGGGCGGTGGCGTTGTGCCCAACCCATCCATCGCAACCAATTCAAAGCCGGTGTTGTCCTGCACCTGTGCAAAGCTGACGCCGGGATGCAGGCTGATGACGCGAATGCGGTTGTCCGGCCCCTGAAAGTCCATGACCGCCAAGTTGGTGATGATGCGGCGCAGGTCCAAGTATCTCGGCTTCACCCCGCCGGGCCAGCGGGCCGGGTTGTAGCCGACGCCGCTGACCATGTCCACCTCCCCGGCCACGAAGGTGCGCTTGCCGTGGTTGGGGATGAACATGGAGTTGGCGTTGTTCACCGTGTTGCCCGGATAGCCGCGCACCCCCAAAAGCGCCGTCTTCGGCTTGGCGTAGTCCCCGATCACGGAGATGTTCATCTGCCCGAAGCGGTCCACCTGCACTGGCGTGACCATGGCGTGGCGCTTGCCTCGATAGATGATGTCGAACACCCGCTCATAGGTCATCAACCCCTCAATCTTGGGCTGGTAGTCGCCCCGCGGCCCCACGGGCACCGGTTCCGACACCAAGTAGGCTTCCCCGTCCGTCATCATCAGCTGCGGCGCGAAACTCAGCTTCGCCAACCCGGCGCCCAAGCGCGGCACCAGGCCGATGCTGGTGGCCAGCACCTCGCCGTCAGCGCGGAACGCCTCCGCCGCGCAGCAAACGCACAGTTCCGCCAAGGTGAAGCCGCTCATGAAGTGCCCCTAGAAAACCGGCAACGGCAAAGCGTCGATGGCTGCGGCGCCGCCCACTTCCGCCACATAGGCGTCCAGATCCTTGCCGATGACGTAGCGGCCCAGATAGGCCGCCCATGCACCCTTGGCAGCGGCTGAGTATTCGCGCATGTGGCCGATGTCCATGCCGTATGCCGGGGCGCAGGACGTGGGATGGGCGCCGTAGGGCGCCAACGCCACGCCCCGCACCAAGGAGCGCTCAATGGGCATCTGCAAGGCGCTCAAGGGGTCGTTGAAGGCGTCGGCGTCCACCAAGACCTCAGTGGTGAGATAGGCGCATTCCGCCGCCCGGCACAGCCATTCGTCAAAGAACGGATCCGGGCCGGAGATGCGGGAGTTGCCGGAGGCGTCCGCCGCGTTGACGTGGCAGATGGAGACGTCAATGGGCAGGGCCGGCATAGCCACCAAGGTTTCCCCATCCGCATAGGGGGAGGTGACGGTCTTGATGTCCGGGTTGGTGGTCAGCACATCCGAGGCGAAGCCTACGCGAGTGGGCAGAAAGGGCAGCCGCTGCGCCGCCGCCTTGAGGCCGAGCTGCAGCATCCCTTCGTCGATTTCCATCACGGCAAAGGCTCCGGCTTGGCGGGCGGCGCGGAAATGCGCCTCCAAGGGCACCAAGTCCATGGAAACGAACCCGAAGATCAGCTTGCGGATCTTGCCGGCCGAGGCCAGCATTCCCACATCCGGACCGCCGTAGCTGACCACGGTGAAGTCCTTGAGGCCGGTCTTCAGCAGTTCGCGCACAAAGGCCATGGGCTTGCGCCGCCCGCCCCAACCGCCGACCCCCAAGGTCATGCCGGACTGCAAGGAATCCAGGATGTCCTCGATTGCGCAAACCTTGTTCATCACGCCCGCCGGCAAAGGCCGCAGCCCCGTCAATAATCAAGCCAATCATTACGCATTGTGCCTGTTTTTGAAAGCCCAAGTTGCACAATGAGGAATTTTCCACCAGTTAAAATGACGTGGCCCTTGTCAAGCCTTGGGCGGCTGGTGGGGCGCCGATTGTGCTAAGTGCGAAGTAAGAAGAAGGGCTACGCGGATAAGTGCCGACGCCTAGGCGAGCCGCTTCGGTCGATCGGCCTGTGCTGCAAGCGAGCAACGCCGTCACTTGACGCAGTGGCTCGCCAGCGCACTACAATCAGGCCCGTGCATCTTGGCCGCCGGAGACTTCACCTGGATCATGGATCTTTCCTGCCTGCAGCCCGGCCAGCGCCTCTTTGTGGGCGGGGCCGCCAATGAGCCGACCGGGTTGCTGGCCGCGCTACGGGAGGCGGCCTTGCCGGAAGGCCTGCACTTCATTCAGTTCCCCATCCCCGGGGTCAACCAAATCGACTTCACCGCTTGGCATCCGAGCTATCGGATGACCACCCCGTTCATGGCGCCGCACCTGCGCCAAGCGGACCCGGCGCGGCTGCACTTCCTGCCCGCGCAAATGCGGGCCTTCCATGAGTACCTGCGGTGCCGGGTGGACGTGGCGCTCGTTCAGGTGGCGCGGGGACGGGACGGGCGGTTGCGGCACGGCCCCAACGTTGACTTCACTGGCGCGGCGCTGGAAAGCGCCAAGTTCGTGCTGGCGGAGTGCAACGAGGCGTTTTCGGCGCCGGCCGGCTGCCCTTTGGCGGACGCAGGCCGCTTGGATGCCGTGCTGACCACCGCCCGCCCTTTAGTGGAAATGCCGGCCGCACGGATTGACGCCACCGCCAAAGCCATCGGCAAGCTGACCGCAGGGCTGATTCAGGACGGCGACTGCATCCAAACCGGCATCGGCGCCGTCCCGTCCGCCATCCTCTGCGCCTTGGCGGACAAGAACGACCTGGGGCTGCACGGCGGCCTGATCGACGATGGCGGCATGAACCTGATTCGCGGCGGGGTGCTGACGGGGGCCAACAAGCCCATCGACCGGGGGCGGCATGTGGCCGGCATGGCGCTCGGCGGCAAAGCGCTGCTGGACTGGTTGGCGGACGCGCCGCAAGTGGTCTTCAAGGGCGCGGACTACACCCACGAAGTGGCGGTCATCCGTCAGTTGCCGGGGTTCGTCTCCATCAACTCCGCCGTCCAGGTGGATTTGACGGGTCAGGTCAACGGGGAGGCGGTGGGTGGGCGGCGGATTTCCGGCACCGGCGGCTCGGTGGACTTCATGCGCGCCGCCAAGTCCAGCCGCAACGGTCGCTCCATCATCGCCATGACCGCCACCGCCCGCCATGGCACCGCCTCCCGCATCGTGCCGAAGGTGGAGGTCGTCACCGCCCTATGCACCGACGTGGACATCGTGGTCACCGAATACGGCGCGGCCCACCTGCGCGACCTGCCGCTAGGCGCGAGGGCCGAGGCGCTGACAGCCATCGCCGCGCCGAAGTTCCGGGACGAATTACGGGACAGAACAATAGCGCCTTAAAGGCTCCGCTGGAAGAAACAGGTGAACAACTCAACGGCAATGCTTTACGGCATTCGATAGCCGGGTCAATCCACGTCCGCGCCAACCGTGCGGCGGCGCGTTCCGCGACGCACTGCCGGCGGGCTGCTACCGGGAGATGCCGGATTGCTCAACGATAGTTGGGATCAGCCCCGGCTGGCCTAGGGCCATCAAATGCACTCCTTGGCACAGAGGTTGCAGCCCGGCGATGGTGCGGGCGGCGATGGAGGCGCTGACCGCCGCCACTTCGGACGCGGCGGCGATCTCTTCAATGAGGGGCTCCGGCACGTCGATGCCCGGCACATTGGCGTTGAGGTAGCGGGCCATCCGCACCGACTTGATGGGAATGATGCCGGCGATGACCGCCACTCCCCGCCCGTCAAAACGCGCCAAGCCTTTGGCGAAGCGCTCGAACGCGGCGACGTCATAGACTGCCTGGGTTTGGAAGAAACGGGCGCCGGCCTCGACCTTGGCGGCCATGCGCTGCAACTCCGTCTCCAAATCGGGGCTGCCGGGGTTGACCACGGCACCGACGCAGAGGTCTGGCGCACCCTTTAGGGAGTTGCCGGCAAGGTCCCGGCCTTCCCCCAATCCGCGCGCCGCGGCGATGATCTCCGCCGCCCCCAAGTCGAAAACCGCCTTGGCGTTTGGATGGTCGCCCTGCGTTGGCGCGTCGCCGCCCATCAGCAGCACGTTGGAGACGCCTAAGGCCGCCGCCGCCAACAAGTCTCCCTGGATGGCGATGCGGTTCCGGTCCCGACCGGTCATCTGCAGGATGGGCTCCACCCCCGCATCCAAAAGCCGCCGGGCCGCGCCTATGGGCGCCATGCTCATGCGGGCGCTGTGCGAGTCCGTAAGGTTGAAGGCATCCACGAAGGGCGCGAGGCGGGCGGCGGTCTCCAGCAACGGCCCAAGGTCCACCCCTTTGGGAGGGTTCAGTTCGCTGGTGACCAGGAAACGCCCGGACAGGGCAAGATCCGTAACCTTCGGCATGGCGGCCTACTCCTGCGCAGCAGTGTTTTGCTATGAAAGCCCACACCCCTTCCCATGGGCCACCATCTTTGTGACCTGTAGTTTCCTGTTGGCGACCCAGAAAGTCTGCGCTAGCCTTGCCAAGCAGGTCACACAAGGGGCGCTGGGTGATGAGGCCAACATCACCGCCATCATAGCTGGAGTGGGGCATTGGCCCGCAGTAGCCATTGCTTCCGCTCAAACCCTCAAGGAAAATAACTCGCCTCTCCACCAAAGGCCGCCACAACATGTCGTCCCGCGCTGAACGGGCCAACGCCATTCGGGCCCTCTCCATGGATGCCGTACAAAGGGCCAATTCTGGGCATCCGGGGGCGCCGATGGGTCTGGCGGACGTGGCGGAGGTGCTGTGGCGGGAGCTGCTGGCGCACAATCCCCAAGACCCTGCCTGGCCGAATCGGGACCGCTTTGTGCTGTCCAACGGGCACGGCTCCATGCTCCTGTACAGCCTGCTGCATCTCACCGGCTACGAGGTTTCCTTGGACGACCTTAAAGCGTTCCGGCAACTACACTCCAAGACCGCCGGCCACCCGGAATACGGGGAGTGCCCCGGTGTGGAGACCACCACCGGGCCTTTGGGGCAGGGCTTCGCCAACGCCGTGGGCATGGCCTTGGCGGAGGCGCGCCTAGCGGAGGCGTTCAACCGGCCCGGCCATGCCGTGATCGACCACCGCACTTGGGTGGTGGTGGGGGACGGCTGCCTGATGGAAGGCATCTCCCATGAAGCCGCGTCCTTGGCCGGCACCCTGAAGCTTGGCAAACTAATCTGCCTGTATGACGACAACGGCGTCTCCATCGACGGCGATGTGGCCGCCTGGTTCACCGAGGATGTGGCGGGGCGCTTTGCAAGTTACGGCTGGCGCGTGATACGCGGCGTGGATGGGCATGAGGTGGCGGACATCAAGACGGCCCTGCACACCGCCATGCGCAGCGACGGGCGGCCCACCTTGGTCTGCGTCAAGACCGTCATCGGCTTCGGCGCCCCGAACAAGCAGGGCAGCGCCGCCGTTCACGGCGCTCCCTTGGGGGAGGACGAGGTGGCGGCGGCCCGCCAAGCCCTCGGCTGGGCGCATGGACCGTTCGAGGTGCCGGCGGAGGTTTACGCGGATTGGAGTTGCGTGGAGAAAGGCCAGCGCCGGCAAACCCAATGGCAAGCCGGCTTTGACCGCTACCAAGCCGAACATCCCGCCTTGGCGGAGGAGCTGGAGCGGCGCCTGGCCGGAAAGCTGCCGGACGGCTGGGCCGCCGGGCTGCAGGCCTTAGCCCGTTCAGCCCAACAGCAAATGCAGCCGGCGGCCACCCGCAAGTCCTCGCAGCTGTGCCTGGACGTCCTGGCCCCGGCCCTGCCGGAAATGTTCGGCGGCTCGGCCGACCTAACCGGCTCCAACAACACCAGATGGCGGGAGGCGCCGGACAGCCGCTACCTCAGCTTCGGCGTACGCGAGTTCGGCATGACGGCCATCTGCAACGGCATGGCCCTGCACGGCGGCTTTCGGCCCTTCTCCGGCACCTTTCTGGTGTTCATGGAGTACGCCCGCAACGCCGTGCGCCTAGCGGCTCTGGCGGGCATCCCCAACATCTTCGTCTATACCCATGATTCGGCGGCGCTCGGCGAGGATGGGCCGACCCATCAGCCGGTGGAGCAGCTGACCAACCTGCGCACCACCCCCAACCTCTCCACTTGGCGGCCCTGCGACACCGTGGAATCCGCCGTGGCCTGGCAGCAGGCGGCGGCGCGGGGGGACGGGCCGACGGCGCTGGTCTTCACCCGTCAGGCGCTGCCTTGCCAACCCCGGGACGACCAGGCGTTCGCCGCCATCGGGCGCGGCGGCTATGTGCTCAAGCGCGAAGTCGGGCAATTGGACGCCCTGCTGATCGCCACCGGCGCCGAGGTTCCGCTGGCGATGGCGGCGCAAGAAGTGCTGGCCGGGCGGGGCTTGGGCGTACGGGTGGTGTCCATGCCCAGCGTCGATGTCTTCCTATCCCAAGAACAGGTTTACCAAGATGCCGTCATCCCACCCGGCACCCGGGCGCGCATTGCCGTGGAAGCCGGCCACCCGGACTACTGGCGGCGTTTCGTGGGCCTCGACGGGGCGGTGGTCGGCATCAACCGCTTCGGCCTGTCGGCGCCCGGCGCCGAAGCCATGGCCGCCTTGGGCATGACGGCGGAAAATCTGGTGGCGGCGGTGCAGCGCACACTCGCCACCTGCCACGCGAACGACTAGTTTCGCTAGCCTTAGCTTGGCCCAATAGGTGCCCGGTCGGCGATGACCTCCTTTATGCGCATGGAAGATCTGGCCTTGGCCGGCAAGCGCCTGCTGATCCGGGAGGACCTCAATGTGCCCCTCGCCGGCGGCGCCATCGCCAGCGACGCCCGCATTCGCGCCGCACTGCCCAGCCTACGCACCGCCCTTGACCGGGGTGCCCGTGTCCTCATCCTCTCCCATCTTGGCCGGCCCACGGAAGGCCGGTTCGACCCGGCCTGCTCTCTGGCGCCGGTGGCCGAGCGGTTGACGCAACTGCTGGAGCGCCCGGTTCCCCTGCTGCCGGACATCGCCGCCGCCGCCAGCGGCGACGCCCCCATCGCGCTTTTGGAGAATACGCGGTTTCTAGTGGGCGAAAAGGCCGGCGACGGGGCCTTGGCCAAACGGCTGGCGGCGCTGGCGGACATCTTCGTGATGGACGCCTTCGCCGTCGCCCACCGCGCCCATGCCTCGGTTGCGGGCCTGGCCCGGCACGCCCCCATCGCCTGCGCCGGCCCCTTGCTGGCGGCGGAGCTCGACGCCTTGACACAGGCCCTTCAATCCCCGCCCCGGCCCGTGGTGGCCATCGTCGGCGGGGCCAAGGTCTCCACCAAGCTGGGCGCCTTGGCACACCTGGCGTCCTTGGTGGACCGCATCATCGTTGGCGGCGGCATCGCCAACACCTTCGCCGCCGCCGCCGGCCGGCCCGTGGGCCTTTCCCTCTACGAACCGGAACTGCTGGACGCCGCCCGGCAGGTGGCCCGGAAAACGGAGATCGTCCAAGCCCTGGACTGGATGGTGGGCAAGCGGGTGGATGCGGACGAAGTCGCCGTGCTCCGCCCTGTGGATGAGGTGCAGGACGACGATCTGATTCTGGACATCGGCCCCGCAACCAGCCGCCGCTGCAAAGCCCTGTTGGCCGGGGCGGGCACCATCCTCTGGAACGGCCCAGTCGGCTTGTACGAGTTCGACCAGTTCGGCGAGGGCACGCGGATGCTGGCCGAAGGGGTGGCGCAAAGCCCCGCGTTCTCCATCGCCGGCGGTGGCGACACCCTGGCGGCCATCGAGAAATACGGCGTCGCCGAGGGCATCTCCTACCTATCCACTGGCGGCGGCGCCTTCCTGGCCTATATTGAGGGCAAGACGTTACCAGGGGTGGCGACGCTACATGATCCTTCGCCGAGGCGCTGACCTAAATTCGCCGCACACCCTGCAAGCCAGCGACAAACACCAGATCCGCCGCATGGGCGGCGAACAGGCCATTGCAGACCGCTCCGGGGATGTTGTTGATTTCGCGTTCAAGCGCCAAAGGATCCTCGATGCGCAGATGGCTGACATCTAGGATGATGTTGCCGTTGTCCGTTAGGAAGCCTTGGCGCCAAACCGGGGTTCCCCCGAGCCGCTGCAACGCCCTGGCGGCCAGACCCCGGGCCATCGGCAGCACCTCCACCGGCAAGGGGAAGGCGCCTAGTTGGGAGACCAGCTTGGAATCATCGACGATGCAGACAAATTCTCCGGCACAGGCGGCGACGATCTTCTCCCGGGTCAGAGCGCCGCCGCCGCCCTTGATGAGGCGGCGCTGCGGGTCCACCTCGTCGGCGCCATCGACATAGACCTCCAGGGCCGGCGCGGCATTTAGGTCGATGACCGGCACGCCTTGGCGCCGAAGCCGTTCGGCGCTGGCTTCGCTGCTGGCCACCGCAGCGTCAAACTTGTGCCGCACCCGGGCCAACAGGTCAATGAAGCAGTTCGCGGTGCTGCCGGTGCCCACCCCCACCAGGGTCTTGCGCCCCAGCCGCGGCTCAATGTGGGCCAACGCCGCTTCAGCGGCCAAGCGTTTTAGGGCACTTTGCGCCATACTGTTGCGCTCCTTGAGTTCGCCGGTCACACCCCATGCTGGAGCCCTACGTCAAGAAAATTCTCGCGGCCCATGTGTACGATGTCGCGGTTGAGACGCCATTGCAATACGCCCGCGGCATTTCCGAGCGTTTGGGCCGCGGCTATGAGGTGATGCTGAAGCGGGAGGATTTGCAGCCCATCTTCTCCTTCAAGCTGCGCGGCGCCTACAACAAGCTGTCCCGCACCTCCGCCAAGGACCGGGCGCGGGGCGTCATCGCCTCATCCGCCGGCAACCACGCCCAGGGCGTCGCCTTGGCGGCCCGGCAGCTGGGGGTTAAGGCGCACATCGTCATGGGCCGCAACACGCCGGAAATCAAAGTCAAGGCCGTGCGGCGGCTGGGCGCTGAGGTCATCCTGCACGGAGACAGCTACGACGAAGCGGCGACCGGCGCCAAGGCCCTGGCCAAGGCCAAGAACCATGTTCTGATCCATCCATACAACGATGCGGACGTGATCGCCGGGCAGGGCACGGTGGGCATGGAGATCATGAACCAGCACCCTGGCCCGGATGCAGTGTTCGTGCCGGTGGGCGGCGGCGGCCTGATCGCCGGCATCAGCGCCTATGTCAAATACCTGCGCCCGGCCACCAAGGTGATCGGCGTGGAGGCGGAGGGCTCCGCCTGCCTGCAGGCCGCCCTGGCCGCCGGCCGCCGGGTGCGCCTGCCGCTGCACAGCTTGGACCGCTTCGCCGATGGCGTGTCCGTGGCGCAGGTGGGGCAAATGTCCTTCAAGATCGCCCGCGTCTGCGTGGATGAGGTGGTCACCGTCTCCACCGACGAAATCTGCGGCGCCATCAAGGACGTATTCGACGACGCCCGTTCCGTGGCGGAGCCGGCCGGGGCCTTGGCCGTGGCCGGCCTGAAGAAGTACGTCAACAGCCATCGCGGCGAACGGGGAAAGGGGCGCAAACTGGTGGCCGTCGTCAGCGGCGCCAACGTCAACTTCGACCGCCTGCGCCACATTGCCGAACGGGCCGAAGTGGGCGAGCGGCGGGAGGCGGTCCTGGGCGTCACCATTGCGGAGAGGCACGGCAGCTTCCGCCGCTTCTGCCGCGCCCTGGGCGACCACGCCGTCACCGAATTCAACTACCGCTACGCCGACCCGGATGCGGCGCATGTCTATGTGGGTGTGCAGGTGGCTTCGGCACAAGGCCGCCAACGGGTGTTGAAGCGCTTGCGCCAAGCGGGTTACCCAGTGGTCGATATGACGGACAACGAGGCCGCCAAGGTGCATGTGCGGCACATGGTGGGCGGCCACGCCATCCGCAGCAAGCCGGAACTTCTGTACCGCTTCGAGTTTCCGGAGCGCCCCGGCGCCCTGATGCAGTTCCTGGACGGCCTCGGCAGCCGCTGGAACATCAGCATGTTCCACTACCGCAACCACGGCTCCGCCTGGGGCCGCGTACTGGCCGGCTTCGAGGCCGAAACCAGCGAGCGCGGCAAGCTCTCCACCTACCTGAACCGCATCGGCTACCGCTACTGGGAGGAAACGGACAATCCAGCCTGCGAGCTGTTTTTGCGCTGAGTAAGGTGCGCGGTTGCGTTCTGACCGCACACGCTAAGCCTGCGCCCCGCATAGGGGCTATGTGCGACGCGCCCAAGTGTTGGAGGAGATGCTGGCCAACCAGCGGCTGTCCTTGGACGGCTTGGAGGTCGAACTGCTCGGCGAAGCACGCCCGGCGCTGCGGCCGCTTTAAGCGGGGTACGCTGCGCCCGCAGCACGGGTTCCCCCTAGCTGTGGGCGCTTGGCAACTCAGGACTCATCGTCGGCAGGCAGGCCAGCAGCAGCGCTGCGCAGAGGACGAACTGAGGGCAACGCATCAGCCGTCCACTTGAACCGGCACCCGAATCGTCTCCGAGTCGGCCTCAACGACAATCACCGTGCTGCCCGTCGAAACCCCTGTGACGACGATCGCGACCAAGCCAACGCCCGCCAGCCAGCCAAAGGGATCTCCTTACGCTCATGCCGTTCACCTCTTCCCTGAACGGGACAAACCGACACTACGCCCTTGTCAGGCCCTTTGCAAACTTGGCTTCCCGTGGCGCCAAGCTGCATAAGCGCAAGTCTCTCGACAGGCCGCCGGCACCTGACCGAAACAGTTTCATTGGGTCCAGCGCAGGAACTCCTCCTCGAACATCAGCTTGGCCGGGTCGGCGAGACGGTCGATGTACAGCTTGCCGTCCAGATGGTCGAATTCGTGCTGCAGCACCGTGGCTAGGAAGCCGCTGAGTTCCAGGGTTTGCGGCTGGCCTTGGCGATCCAGGGCATCGACGCGGACGCCGCCCGGCCGCTCGACATAGCCGCGCAAGCCCGGCACGGAGAGGCAGCCCTCCCAAACGCCGTTTAGGGTTTCGTCAATGACTTGCACCCTGGGGTTGACGAACACGGTTAGGGGCAGCGACGGCACTTCGCCATAGCGGGTGGGGCCACCGGGGACTTCAATGATGGCGAGACGGATGGATTCGTCGATTTGCGGCGCGGCCAGCCCGACGCCGCCGTAGTCGTGCAAGGTGTCGATCATGTCCGCCAACAGCCGGGCGAAGGCGGCGGTGCCGATGGCCGCGGGAGCGACGGGTTGGGCCACTTTGCGCAGGGTTGGGTGCCCCATGCGGATGATCTTGCGCACCGCCATGTCAGAATCCTAGCAAGCTCGAGATGCGCTGACTGAGGAATCCCAATCGGCTGCCGCAAGGCCACCAGCCGTTTTCGGTGAGCACGGCATCCATGGGAACATCCCAAGGGGCGGCAGGCAGGCCGTCAGCCTGTTGGATGGAATGGGCGACGCCCACCAACAGCGGGCGCATCCGGGAGGGCATGGGGCCAAAGCAGCGGTCGTAGAAGCCGCCGCCCATGCCCAAGCGGTTGCCTTGGCCGTCAAACGCGGCCAGCGGCATCAGCACCAAGTCCAAGGCCAAGGAATGCATCCAGGGGGCTTGTGGGGCAGGCTCCTCGATGCCGAAGCGGTTGATGACCAGCGGGGCGTCCGGATGCTGGACGAAAAAGCTCATTCGGTTGCCATCCTCCACCACGGGTAGGGCCAGCATTTTGCCTACTTCGTGCAGACGGCGCAGCAAGGGGCGGAGATCCGGTTCACCATCGAAGCTTAGGTAGGCGGCGATGCGCCGCGACCGCCAAAGCAGGGGTGAGGCCATGAAGTGGCGGCAGATGCGTTCGGCATGAAGCCGCTGCGTCCGCGCACAAAGCTGCCGCCGCCGCATCCGGTAGCGGCGGCGCAGGGCCGTGCGCTCACTCACTTGGCGAAGCGAGGCCGCAGACCCACTTAAGGCCGGCGGGCGGGTTGGTAAATCGGTTCATTGGTCGCCGCAGCTTCCGCAACCCAGCCAAGGAGGTTAAGTCTCCCGAAGATGCCGCTGATGGTTAGCCCTGAACCGTCGTGGTTCAAGGCGGAGACCCAGGCTGCGCCTAAGGCGTCCCGTACCGGCCGAAGCCCCGCACGGGCTGGCGCACCGGCGCCGGCGCCGAGCCCCCTTTTTCTCTTATAACGGCTCAAGGACGACACCAACTGGCGAGCACCCCAGGAGACGGGAACCGAGTATAACGAAAATTGGGCGAAACAAACCCAGTTGACGGCCCGGCGCTGACCGCCTCGTGCGCCTTAGGCCAACGGCGGTGCGGCGCTGATCTTCTCCGTCAATTGCCTCAGCCGGGCGGCTTGGCCGTCGCTGGCGGTCAGGTAGTCGTTGACGATGTTTAGGGCTGCCATAGCCATAATGGCCAGCCGGTCCTGCCCCACGGCTTCGCCGACCGCACTTTGCACTTCCCGCAGCCTTCCGTCCAAGTAGCGGGCGGCGGCGTACAGCGCCTCCACCTCGTCGGGACCGCACTGCACACGGTACTCCCGCTTCATGATGGTCACGCTGACCGAGGTTCTTTCGCCGGCCGTCACTAATCCTCCTGCATGGCCTTGAGCCGATTGATCATCGCCTCCAAGCTGGACTTCGCCAGCTCGTTCCTGCGGACTAGGTCGGCGCGTTCCACCGAACCCCTCTGCTGCTGCCGGCGCAGCGCCTCGTTTTCCCGGTTCAGCGCAGCGTTGCGCTCGATCAGCCTATCGACCTCGGCTTCAAGCGCGTCCCACTGTGCGGCCAGATTGCTGCCGACGGAGTTGTCCTTCATGTTTGGCTGCCAAACCTTCCGCTTGCAGTGTACCCCACATCAAGCCGATGCCTAACACCAACCCAACCAACTTGCCGCAACGGACGCGACTGTGCATGGGGGCGGTCGGGCCAGCATTCCAAAGCGGCGGAAAACCCATCAACAAGCCGCCGGTCGCCATGACGAAAGGAGCGGCGGGTTTATGGCGGCGTCCAACTGCGCAAAAGCTGATAGCATGGCCCGCTCCAAGCCCTTGGAGCTTCGCCACCTTGGCCGACCTTACCGCCTTGGTCGAACTTCAGGAATACGCCAAAGTGGGCGCCCTGCTGTTGGCCGCCGGGGTGCGGCAAGCCCCAAGCGATGGAAGTGATGGTCACGATTAGCCGCCGCGAATACGCCCGCCGCCGGCGCGCCCTGCTGCACAGGATGGCGCCCGGCGCCGTTGCCGTCGTTCCCGGGGCCGGCGTTTTTCCCTCCGGCAGCGGCTTGGAGGCCGCCTTTCGCCAAGACAGCGACTTCTGGTACTTGACCGGCTTTGCTGAGCCGGACGCGGTTCTGGCCCTGCGTCGGGGGCGGGAGGCGGCGGGCAAGGGCGGGGACCAGGATGAAGCCATCCTGTTTTGCCGGGCGCGGCACGCACGCGAGGAGCTTTACGAAGGCGAACGCCTAGGGCCGGAACGGGCGGCCAAAGCGCTTGGTCTGGACGCCGCCCATCCCACGGCGGAACTGGACGAACGGATGGTTGGCTTGGTCGGCGCCGCCAGCGTCCTGCATTGCTCCCTCGGCGAGCATCCCGGCTTTGATCAGCGGTTAAGCGGCTGGCTGGCGCAAGCCCGCGCTAAGCACTCGCGTCCCGCCGAGGACATTCTCGGCCTTAAGCCGTTGCTGCATGAGTTGCGGTTGGTCAAGTCGGCGGCGGAAATCGCGCTGATGCGCCGGGCTGCGGAAATCTCCGTGCAGGGCCATTTGCGGGCGCTGCGCGCCTGCCGTCCCGGCCTGACGGAGGGCGATCTGGAGGCGGAGTTGCTGTACGGCTTCCTGCGCGGCGGCGCTCGGGCGGCGGCCTATCCATCCATCGTCGCCGGCGGCGCCAACGCCTGCGTGTTGCACTACATGGCCAACAATGAGCCGCTGAAAAAGGACGATCTCGTGCTCATCGACGCCGGTTGTGAATACGAGCACTACGCCTGCGACCTCACCCGCACCTTTCCCGTCGATGGCCGCTTTTCGGGCCGGCAAAGGGCCTTGTACGAGATCGTCCTGGAGGCGCAGCGGCAGGCCATCGCCGCCTGCCAACCTGGCGCCCTCTTTGACGCGCCTGATGCGGCGGCACTGGCGGTCATGCAGGACGGTTTGGCCGGCTTGGGGCTTTACCCTCCGGCCGATGAACGGCCGGTTAAGGTCCCACCCGAGCGCCCCGCCTTCTGCCCGCACCGCACCTCCCATTGGCTGGGTTTGGACGTCCACGATTGCCGCGGCGACCGGCCCGACGGTGTGCGCACCTTGGAACCGGGCATGGTGCTCACCGTGGAGCCGGGGCTGTACATCCCGCCGGGTGCGCAGGCCGTGCCCAAGAAGTGGCGAGGCATGGGCGTACGCATTGAGGACGACGTGCTGCTCAGGGCCGAGGGGCCGGAGGTGCTGACACAAGGGGCGCCCAAGCAAGTCAGCGACATCGAGGGGGTGATGGCGCATGGGTGAAGTTGTTTGTGGTGGCTTCGGTGGGCAAGACCGGTCGTGCAAGCCAATGAGGCGGACTTGAACAAGACCGAAGTTGTCGTGGTGGGTGGCGGCCCGGTGGGGGCTGCGGTGGCGCTCGGTCTGGCGGACGCCGGCCGGGACGTCTGCGTCATTGACAAGAGGCGTCCGCAGAAGCGGCCCGGCAAGTTCGGCATGGATTCGCGGGCCACGGCGCTGTCACCGGCCTCCCAAGTGCTGTTGGCGGAGCTTGAGGTCTGGCAGCGGCTTAAGCCAACACCCTACGGAACCATGCGCGTATGGGAGGAGCGCGGCACCGCCGAGTTGTGCTTTGACGCCGAAGACCTAGGCCGCACCGAATTGGGCTGGATTCAGGAATCCGGCCCTCTCTCCGACGCGATCTGGACAAGGCTTTTCGAACATCCAAATGTGCAGCTCATCCGTGCGGAAACGCCTTCGGCAGTCGCGCCGGGACAGCAGGAAGTCCTCATCCATTTGGGGGAGCGGCGGCTATCCGCAAGGCTCTTGATCGCCGCCGATGGCGGCAAATCAACATTACGGCAGCAGCTTGGCGTAAAGACGGACGTTTGGGACACCGATCAGGTCGCGGTAACCAGCGTTGTGCGCACCAGCAAAGCCCATGCAAACACGGCATGGCAACGCTTCCTGCTCGACGGCCCCGTGGCCCTGTTGCCGTGCGCGGAAGCGCACAACGCCGCCTTGGTCTGGTCTCAATCCCCAGCCGCCGCCGCTCGCCGCATGGAACTCGACGACGCCGCCTTCCGCACCGAACTGACCCAAGCCACGGAAGCCCGCCTAGGCGAAGTCGAGGCAGCAGATCGCCGCTTGCGCTTTCCCCTAGTGCAATCGGTGACGGCAACCTTCAACCCCCACCATCGCATCCTGTTGATCGGCGACGCCGCCCGGGTGGTTCACCCCTTGGCCGGCCTAGGCTTGAACCTAGGCTTTGAGGACGTCGCCGGCCTGCTGCGCGGCGCCCAAGGAGCCTTGGACCCAGGCGCCCCCGGTCTATGGCGCATCTACGCCCGCCGCCGCCGCCTCCGCGCCCTCAGCATGGTCCGCTTCCTTTCCGCCCTGCAAAAGTTCTACGGCCTCCGCCAACCCGCCCCGGCTTGGCTGCGCAATTTCGGCGTGCGCTTGGTCAACCACAGCGCCCCCATCAAACGCCAACTCGTCACCGAAGCCCTCGGCTTCGGGCCAGTGGCGCAGGGAATGCGGTGATTTGGCGGCGGGGCCGCCGCCGTTTGAGCCGCCAATCTCCCTTGTTGCCCAGCGGCCAGCAGGCTGCGCCGCCAGCTCAGGAAGCCGGCCACGCAGATGACCAAATAGAAGGCGAACAGGGCGGCGTAAAGGTACAGGCCGCGGTCCAAGTACAGGAAGATGGAGACACCGTCGATGACAAACCAGTAGATCCAGTTTTCCAGTATCTTGCGGGCCACCATGAAGGTGGTCAGCACGCTGGCCCAAGTGGTGAAGGAGTCCAGATAGGGCCTGGCGGCTTCCGTGCTGGTGGCTAGGATGCGGCCGGACAGGACCGCCGCCGTCAGGATGGCGCCGATGGCCAGGACGTGGGCGGCCGCACTCCAACGGCGCACCGGGGCCGTCCCGCCAGGACCGCCGCCGCGCCGCCACTGCCGCCAGCCGTACACCGCCATGCCCATGTAGTAGAGGTTCAGGAAGGATTCCATGAGCAGGTCCACGTTCCAAAAGACGTACACGGAAAGGGCCGTGCTGAGGAAGGCGGCAGGCCAGCAGAGGATTTTCTCCCGGGCGGCCAGCAGCAGGTAGGCGACGCCTAGGGCCACCGCACCGGCTTCGGCCAGCCCGGGCAGCGTGGGCGGCAGCTCACTCATCAGCCAGTGGGCAACGCCCGAGCGAACAGCTGGCGATTAGCCGAGCGCAACGGATACAGGCTGATTTCCGCCAAAACGTTCACGCTTTTCCTCCTACGGCCTTGCTGACGCTGCTCCGGCGCAGAATTTTTGCACAGCCCAACAAAGCGCTCCGAGGCATCGTCACATGCTGCCGTTGGGCCGGGGTCCAGCGGGCTACATGACGCCAAGCGGGCCGGCGCAGCGACGCATCGCCGTTGTCCCGCGCCGGCCAAACCGCTATCATCCGCGCCCCTTTGCGATGGTGGCTGCGGCATGGGTGGCGCAATTGTAGCCGGCAACTGGAAGATGCATGGCACCAAGCAGCGGGCGTTGCGCTTTTGCCAAGCGCTTGGGCGGGCGGACATCCGCGCCGAGGTCGAAGTGGTGGTCTTTCCGCCGATGGCCTACCTGAGCCTGTTCGCCGCCGCCACCGGCGGCCTCGCCGTAGAGCTGGGCGCCCAGGACCTGCACCCGTTGCCGGAAGGCCCGCGCACCGGCGACATCTCCGGCGCGATGATTGCGGAGCTGGGCGGTCGCTGGGCCTTGGCCGGGCATTCGGAGCGGCGCATCCACCATGGCGAGGACGACGCCTTGGTGGCAGCCAAGGTCGGAGCGGCGTTGGCGGCGGGCCTGAAACCGATGCTCTGCGTTGGAGAGACCTTGGAGCAGCGCCAGGCCAACCAGGCCGAGGCGGTGGTGGCGCGACAGCTGCGGGCAGTGCTGGACGCCGTTGGCGTGGCCTGGCTGAGCCAAGGCGCCATCGCCTATGAGCCGGTGTGGGCCATCGGCGCCGGCGTCACCGCCGCGCCGGGGCAGGCGGAAGCCATGCATGGGATGATCCGCGAATGGGCCGCCAGCCAAGGCGCACAGGCGGTGCGGGTGCTTTACGGCGGCAGCGTAAATCAGGAAAATGCCGCCGAACTGTTCAGCCAGCCCAACATTAACGGCGGGCTGGTGGGCGGCGCTTCGCTGGATGCAGGGAGTTTTCTGGCCATAGTCGCCGCCGCTGGTTAGGGACGCAAGGCGCAGCTTATGGACAATTCAACCCTTGAGACCGTGCTGCTGATGCTGCTGGTGCTGGACGCCCTTGCCTTGGGTGCCCTGGTGCTGCTGCAGCAAGGCAAGGGCGCGGACGCCGGGGCGGCCTTCGGGGCCGGCGCCGCCAACACCATGTTCGGCAGCGGCGGCTCCACATCCTTCCTGGTCAAGGCCACGGTCGCTCTGGCCATCGGCTTCTTCGTCATCTCCTTTGGGCTGGCTTGGTTCGCCAAGGAGCGGGCTGAGAGCCTGCAGCAGGAGGGCGTGCCCAGCCTCGTGGCGCCGACGGAGGCACCGCCTCCCGCCGAGGGCGAAGGCGCGGACACGGGCATTCCCGATGTGTAGCCGCAAAAACCCGCCGGCCCCGGTGCCGGCAAGGGCGGAACCGGCTGGTCTGACTTGATGTGCAACCGCAAAAAACCGACGGTCCCGCCAACAACGTCTGCGGCGCTGAATCAGAGCCTGAGAGTATGCCGAAGTGGTGGAATTAGGTAGACACGCTATCTTGAGGGGGTAGTGGGCTTCGCCCGTGCGAGTTCGAGTCTCGCCTTCGGCACCATAACTTCTTTGCGCAGGCCGCCGGCCAGCGGAATCCATTGCGGAGCTAGCCACACTCGCCAACACTGATGCCCAAGGGCGGCGCGTTGCCGACGCCATTCACGCAAAAATGTGTGCATTAGGGGTTGCGGGCCATCGTCTTTGCCCCTAGAATCCGCAAACTTGCTGATGCGGGGTGGAGCAGTCTGGTAGCTCGTCGGGCTCATAACCCGAAGGTCGCGGGTTCAAATCCTGCCCCCGCTACCATAAAGGATGTCGAAAAGGCCCCATTTTTGGGGCCTTTTCATAGGTGCCGCCGGAGGGCGGGGCCATCCTCAAGGTGGCGCCCCCTGCAGGCTGGCGGCTCAGTTTCGCGTGGCTGATTTTCGAAATGGGCGTTAAGCCCATTTTTTTGGTGAACGAGGTGAACCGGACGGAGCAACAAATCCAGGAGCTGCTGGGCGTGGCGGCGGCTGCATTCGGCTGCGTGATCTGGGGGGTGGAGTACCTGTCCGCCGGCAAGCGGGCGCGGCTGTGCATCTACATCGACAAGCCCGGCGGCGTGTCGATAGAGGACTGCGAAAGGGTCAGCCAAGAGGCCGGCGACGTCCTGGACTTGGAGGGCCTGATCGAGCGGGGCTATGACCTGGAGGTGTCCTCGCCGGGACTGGACCGGATTCTCTTCAACACCGAGCAATACGCCGGCAGCGTTGGCGAAACTTTAGACGTGCGCCTGAACTTTCCCCTAGACGGCCGCAAGCGTTTTGTCGGGCGGCTGGCCGGTGTCCTGGATGCGCAGGTGCTGTTGGATGTGGACGGCGCCGACTATGCGCTTCCAATCGCAAACGTGCAGCGGGCCAGGGTCGTCCCCTGCTTCGACTAAAGATGTGGCAACGAGCATGACGAAGGAAATCTTTCTGGTGGTGGAGGCGGTTTCCCAAGAGAAGGGCGTCTCCAAGGAGGTCATCTTCGGCGCCATCGAGAGCGCCTTGGCCACCGCCACCAAGAAACGCTACGGCGAGGCCGCGGAATTTCGCGTCTCCATCAACCGGGATACGGGCCAGCACGAGACCTTCCGCGTCTGGATGGTGGCGGACCCGGAGCAGCAGGAGGAGGAGTGGAACCCGGCCGCTCAAGTCGCCCCGGATGACCCGCGCGCCGCCGGCTTGGCAATCGGCGACGCCATTGAGGAGCCGGCGGAGTCGGTGGAGTTCGGCCGCATCGCCGCACAGACCGCCAAGCAGGTGATCGTGCAGAAGGTGCGCGAGGCGGAGCGGGCGCAGGTCATGGAGGAGTATTCGCCTCGCGTGGGCCAACTGGTCGGCGGCATCGTCCGCAGGGTGAGCCGGGACAGCATCATCATCGATCTGGGCAACAACGCCGAGGGCCTCATCAGCCGAGAGCAGCTCATTCCCAGAGAGACTTTTCGCGTCGGCGACCGGGTGCGCGCCCTGTTGATGGAGCTGCGCCCGGACAACCGCGGCCCCCAACTCATGCTGACCAGAACCTCGCCGCAAATGCTGGTGGAGCTTTTCAAGATCGAAGTGCCGGAAATATCCGAGGATGTCATTCAAATTCGCGGCGCCGCCAGGGATCCGGGGTCCAGGGCCAAGATCGCGGTCAGCACCAACGACGGCCGCATCGACCCAGTGGGCGCCTGCGTGGGCATGCGAGGCTCCCGAGTACAGGCCGTGTCCAGCGAGCTCGCCGGGGAGCGCATCGACATCGTGCCTTGGAACGACAACCCGGCGCAGCTGACCATCAACGCCATGGCGCCGGCGGAGGTGGTGTCCATTCAGATCGACGAGGAAGCGCACAGCATGAACATCGCCGTGGCCGAGGACAAGTTGGCCCAAGCCATCGGCAAGGGCGGCCAAAACGTGCGCCTAGCCAGCGATCTAACCGGCTGGACCCTCAACATCATGACCGAGCAGGAGGCCATTGAACAGCAGGAGGCGGAGGCCACCCGCCTCATTGAGGAGTTCATGGAAGCGCTGTCCGTGGATGAGGACGTCGCCGCGGTTTTGGTGGAGGAAGGCTTCCTCACCTTGGAGGAGATCGCCTACGTCCCGATCGAGGAAATGACCGCCATTGAGGGCTTCGACCATGAAATCGTTCAGGAGCTCAGGAACCGCGCCAATGATGCCCTGCTCATTAAGGCCATCGCCAGCGAGGAGCAGCTGGAGCCGGCCGACGACCTGCTGAACATGGCCGGCATGGAGCGCGACCGCGCCTACCAATTGGCCAAGCACGAGATCACCACCGTTGAGGCTCTGGCCGAACTCGATATGGCGGAGTTGATGGAAATCCTGCCGGACATCGACGAGGACCGGGCCGCGGAACTCATCATGGCTGCCAGAGCCCCTTGGTTTGAAGAGGCGGCGGACGCTGCCGCTGGGTCACCCTCCGCGGACGGTGCCGGCGCACACGGGGAAGGCCAATAGGTCGGCGACGGGAGCATTCCAATGGCCGACCACCAAACGGTAAGACAGCTTGCGGCTTCCATAGGAACGCCCTTGGAGCGCCTGCTCGCGCAGATGGCGGCGGCCGGCCTGCCCCATACCGATGGCGCCCAGGATGTCTCCGGTGAGGAAAAGGGCCGGCTGCTGGCCCATTTGCGGAAAAGCCACGGGTCGGCCGAGCGGGTGGCCAACCCGCTAACCCGAAGACGCAAGCAGACGGGCACCCTGAAGGCCACCGGCCAAGGGCGGACGCCGGGCCATCAGGTGAAGGTTGAGGTGTTGCGCCGGCGCGGCTACAGCAAACCCCTAGCGGATTCTGCGCCGGCACCGCCGAAAAGCGTGACTTCCCCCACCGCCCTCAGAGGGCCAACCCAGTCCGAACTGGAGGCGCAGCGCATCCGCGAGGATGAGCGGACCCGCAAGGAAGCGGCGGAACGGGAAGCCGCACAACGGGAGCAGGAGCGCCAGGCCGCCGAAGAGGAGGCCCGCAAACAGGAGCAGACGCGGCGGGCCGCCGAGGCCGGGGAACAGGCGGAAAAGGCCAAGACGGTCCAAACCAAGGCCGATGTGTCCGCCAGCGTCGAAGCGGCGGCCGCCGAAGCCCAAGCCAAGGCGCAAGCCACGGAGAAGGCCGGCAAGCGGGTCAAGGGCAAGGATCGGGACCGCGGCGGGCGGGACGGCGCTGGCGAAGGGCGCCGCATGCGCACGGAGCTATCCCTCAAGTCGGAGCGGCGCAGCCGCCGCAAGGTTCGCCGCCCGCTGCCCATCAAGGTGGAGCAGCAGGGTGGTGAATTCAAGCCCACGGAGTTCATCGCCCGGGAAGTCGAGGTGCCCAACATGATCACCGTCGGCGAGCTGGCGCAGCGCATGACGGTGAAGGCCGGGGAGGTCATCAAGACCCTGATGGAGCTCGGCTTCATGGCCACCATCAATCAAACCATCGATCAGGAGACCGCCACCACCGTGGTGGAGCTCATGGGTCACACGGCCAAGCTCATTCATGAGGACGCCATGGAGCAGGCGCTGGAGAGGTCCCTGCAAATCGAAGGGGAAGGACAGCCGCGCCCCCCGGTGGTCACGGTGATGGGGCATGTGGACCACGGCAAGACCTCCCTGCTGGACAAGATTCGCCATACTCGGGTGGTCAGCGGCGAAGCTGGCGGCATCACCCAACACATCGGCGCCTATTCGGTGGACACGGACTACGGCCGCATCTGCTTCATCGACACGCCGGGGCATGCCGCCTTCACCGCCATGCGCGCCCGGGGCGCCCGGGTGACGGACATCGTCGTCTTGGTGGTGGCCGCCGACGATGGCGTGAAGCCGCAAACCGAGGAAGCCATCCAGCACGCCCAAGCCGCCGAAGTGCCCATCTTGGTGGCCATCAACAAGATGGACCTGGAGGGCGCCGACCCGGAGCGGGTGACCAAGGAATTGGCGGCAAACCACGTGGCACCCGAGGATTGGGGTGGGGATTCGTTGTTCGTCAACGTGTCCGCGCTGACCGGAGAGGGCATCCCCAGCTTGTTGGAAGCGGTGCTGCTGCAAGCGGAGATTCTGGAGCTGAAGGCGGTGCCGGACGCACCGGCCCGAGGCGTTGTCATCGAGTCCCGCCTGGACCGCGGGCGCGGTCCGGTCTCCACGGTGCTGGTGCAGAACGGCACCCTAAACCTCGGCGACATCATCATCGCCGGGGAGCACCACGGGCGCGTTCGCGCCATGCTCAACGATCAAGGGCGGCAGGTGCAAAGCGCCGGCCCCTCGCAACCCGTGGAGGTGCTCGGCCTGAGCGGCACTTCTGGAGCGGGCGACGACTTCTCGGTGGTCACCGATGAACGCTCCGCCCGGGAACTGGCCGAGTTCCGCCGCGACAAGACCCAAGAGCAACGCCAAGCCATGCAGCAGGCGGCCAAGCTGGACAACATGTTCGCCAATCTGACGGAGGGCGAGAGGCGGATGCTGAAGCTGGTGATCAAGGCCGATGTGCGGAGTAGCCAAGAGGCCATCCTGCAGGCCCTTGCGGAGGTGGGCAACGAGGAGGTCACCGTCAACGTACTCGGCTCCGGGGTGGGCGGCATCAGCGAAAGCGACACCAACTTGGCGCTGACCTACGGCGCCAGCATCTTTGGCTTCAACGTCCGCGCGGACGGCGCCGCCAAGAGCATCGTCGAGCAAGAGGGCCTGGAGCTTCGCTACTACAGCGTGATCTATGAATTGATCGACGACGTGAAGCAGGCGCTGAGCGGCCTGTTGGCGCCCGAGGTGCGCGAGGAGATCCTAGGCGTCGCCCAAGTGCGGGACGTGTTTCAGTCGCCGCGTCTCGGCCGGATCGCCGGCTGCATGGTGGTGGAGGGCACCGTGCATCGCAGCAAGCCCATTCGGGTGCTGCGCGACAACGTGGTCATCTTTGAGGGGGAGTTGGAATCCCTGCGCCGCTTCAAGGACGACGTCGGCGAAGTGCGCAACGGCACGGAATGCGGCATCGGCGTGCGCAACTACAACGATGTGCGCGCCGGCGACCTCATTGAAGTCTTCGAATCCCACGAGGTGGCGCGAACCCTATGACGGACTTGAAGGTCGAAGCCCTCCGCCGAGGGACCAAGGGTCTCGCCAATGCCTGAGCACGAAAGGACGCTGCGCATGGCGGAGCTGGTGCGCGAGGAACTGGCCGGCATCATTCAGTTTGAGATGCGCGATCCGCGAATCGGTCTGGTCAGCGTGCAGGACGTGCGCGTCACCAAGGATTTCGCCTTCGCCGATGTGTACGTCTCCACCATGACGGCGGATGCAGGTGCGGAGCCCACCGCTGAGCAAAAGGCGACGCTAGTGGGCGTTTTGAACGGCGCGTCGGGCTTCCTCCGCTCCGCATTGGCCAAGCGCCATCAGATGCGCGGCACCCCCAAGCCGCGCTTCCACTACGATGAGTCCTTAGCCAGAGGTCGGCACTTGGAGCAACTCATCGACCAAGCCACCGCCGCGGACCGGCAGCATGCCACCGACGGTGAGCCGGAGACGGCGCATGGGCGCTAAACGCCGCCGCGGTCGTCCGGTGAACGGCGTGTTGGTCATCGACAAGCCGCAAGGCATGACCTCCAACGAGGCGGTGCAGAAGGCCAAGCACCTGTTCGGAGCGCAGAAGGTGGGGCACACCGGCAACCTGGACCCCCTCGCCACCGGCGTACTGCCGCTGTGCTTCGGTGAAGCCACCAAATTCTCCCAATACCTGTTGGCGTCGGACAAGCGCTACTGGTCGCGCATCAAGCTGGGCGTCGCCACGGACAGCGGGGACGCCGACGGCAAAGTGCTTTCCCGGTGTTCCGCCGCGGCCATCGGTCGCGCCGATTTGGAGGCCGCCTTGACGTGCTTCCGCGGCCCAATCAAGCAAGTGCCGTCCATGTTCTCCGCCATCAAGCACCAAGGGCAGCCTTTGTACAAGCTGGCCCGCCAAGGCATTGAGGTGGAACGGGAAGCGCGGGACGCCTTCATTCACTCCAACCAGCTGACCGCCTTTGACGGGGACGAGTTTGAGTTGGAGGTTCACTGCAGCAAGGGGACCTATTTGCGCACCATCGCAGCGGACTTGGGCGAGAAGCTGGGCTGCGGCGCGCATGTCACGGCCTTGCGGCGACGCCAAGCTGGGCCTTACGATGAGCGGGATCTGGTGACCTTCGCCGAGCTCGAGCGGGTACGTTTGCAGGAAGGCGGCTCCTTGGACCCGTTGCTGCTGCCCCTGTCCAGCGCGGTGCGCGAGTGGCCGGAAGTGCGCCTGTCGAAGGACACCGCCTACTATTTGCGCCAAGGGCAGCCCGTGCTAAACGCCCATGCCCCAACCAAGGGCTGGGTGCGGCTGGCGGAGGCGGTTGGGGACGAGGCGCGGTTCTTCGGCGTCGGCGAGGTTTTGGACGACGGGCGCATCGCGCCCCGTCGGTTGGTTAAGGTAGGTTAGAAGGGCGGGCTGCAAATATGCGCGGCGGCCCTTCAGTGACTTGAACATCAGCATATTAGGAGAAGACAGTGGCTTTGTCAGCCGAACGGAAAGCGGAGATCATCAAGGCGTATCAAACCCAGCAAGACGACACCGGCTCGCCCGAGGTGCAGGTGGCGCTGTTAACCAACAACATTAACACCTTGCAGGACCACTTTCGTGCGCACAAAAAGGATCACCACTCAAGACGGGGATTGATCCGCATGGTCAATCAGCGGCGCAAGCTGCTTGATTATCTGAAGCATAAGGATCAGTCCCGCTACCAAGCGTTGATTAAGCGTCTAGAGCTCAGAAGGTAGGCCGCCGTTGCGGTGGCCCCTGATGGGCGTTTGCAAGTGTAAGGCGGCGGCGGGTTCGGGCCAACCGGTCCGGCAGCCGGCGTCGAAAGTTTGAGGTAAGGAGAAGACTTTGAATCCAGTAACCAGAGAGTTCCAATTTGGCGGCCAGCCCGTCTGCATCGAAACAGGGCGCATCGCCCGGCAGGCGACCGGCTCGGCCTTGGTCACCATGGGCGACACGGTGGTGTTGGCCACGGCCGTGGGGATGACAACCAAGCGCCCCGGCCAGTCCTTCTTCCCGCTGACGGTGAACTACCAGGAAAGAACCTATGCAGCGGGCAAGATTCCCGGCGGCTTCTTCCGTCGCGAAGGGCGCCCCACGGAAAAGGAGACGCTGACCTGCAGGCTGATCGACCGGCCCATACGTCCCCTCTTCCCCAAGGGTTTCATGAACGAGGTGCAGGTGGTGGCCACAGTGATGTCGGCGGATAAGAATCAGGACCCGGACATCGCCGCCATGATCGGCGCCTCCGCCGCCTTGACCCTGTCGGGCATGCCCTTCAACGGTCCTGTGGGCGCCGCTCGGGTGGGCTATGCGGACAATCGCTACAAGCTCAATCCCAGTTATGCGGACTTGGAAGGCTCGAAATTGAACATGGTGGTGGCCGGCACGGACAAGGCGGTGCTGATGGTGGAGTCCGAGGCGGAGGAACTGTCCGAGGACGAAATGCTCGGCGCTGTGTTGTTCGCCCATCAGGAAATGAAGGTGATCATTGAAGCCATTCGGAGCTTGGCCGCCGAAGCCGGCAAGCCCGCCTGGGATTGGGCGCTGGAACCCGTTGACGAGGCCGTGGCGGAGAAGGTGGCCGCAGAAGTCCAGGCGCCGCTAGGGGATGCCTACCGCATCACCAACAAGGTGGAGCGCCAAGCTGCGGTGACCGAGCTGCGGCAGGGCTTGGTGGAAGCGCTTTGCGGCGACCCGGAGGCCGGCGAAGACCCGGAAGCGGTGGCCGGCGCCTTCTCCAAGCTGGAGAAGGCGTTAGTGCGCCGCCGGGTTCTGGATGGCGAACCGCGCATCGATGGGCGCGACCGGCGCAAGGTCCGGCCCATCTCCGTGGAGGTCGGGCTGCTGCCCCGAGCGCACGGCTCGGCCCTGTTCACGCGGGGCGAAACCCAGGCCGTCGTCACCGCCACCCTTGGCGCCCTGCGGGACTCCGCCTTGGTGGAGGCCCTGTCCGGCACCTTCAAGGACTATTTCCTGCTGCACTACAATTTCCCGCCCTACTCCGTGGGTGAGGCCGGCATGATGACCGGGCCGAAGCGCCGGGAAATCGGCCACGGACGGCTGGCGCGCCGTGGTTTGGCGGCGGTGCTGCCCAGCGAGGTGGAATTTCCCTACACCCTGCGGGTGGTTTCGGAGATCACCGAGTCCAACGGCTCCAGTTCCATGGCCAGCGTGTGCGGCTCGTCCCTGGCGTTGATGGATGCCGGCGTGCCCATCGCCCGCCCGGTGGCCGGGGTGGCCATGGGCTTGGTCAAGGACCGCGACGACTATGCGGTGCTGACCGACATCCTTGGCGACGAGGACCATTTAGGCGATATGGACTTCAAGGTGGCCGGCACCGAACAGGGCATCACCGCCCTGCAGATGGACATCAAGATCGACGGCATCACCGAGAACATCATGGAGGAGGCCCTGCTGCAAGCCTTGGAGGCGCGCCTGCACATCCTGGCCGAAATGAACAAGGTGCTGGCCGCGTCCAGGGATGAAATCTCCGAGCACGCCCCGTCCATGAAGGTGTTGACCGTCTCCAAGGACAAGATCCGGGACATCATCGGCAAGGGCGGCGCCACCATCCGCTCCATCGTCGATGACACCGGCGCGGATATCGATATCGACGACGACGGCGCCGTGCGCATCTACGCCGAAGACGCCGCCGGCCTCAAGGCGGCAGTGCAGCGCATTGAGGAAATCACTGCCGAAGCCGAGGTGGGCAAGATCTACAACGGCCGGGTGGAGCGCATCGTCGAATTCGGCGCCTTCATCAACGTCCTGCCCGGCAAGGACGGCCTGCTGCACATCTCGCAAATCGCCCGCGAACGCGTGGAGCGGGTCAGCGACTACCTGCAGGAAGGCCAAAACGTGGACGTGGTGGTGCTCGACGTGGACCAACGCGGGCGCATCAAGCTGAGCATGAAGGAGGTGGAAAACTACGCCGAATCGGCTTGACGGACTCGGCCGGGGCGCAGTCAATCCAACGCCTCCAGCTTGGCGGCGCTTAGCATGAGCCATTTCTCGCCAGCGGCGTCGAAGTGAACTTGGACGCGGGTGCGCTCGCCCTTGCCCTCGCTTTGCAGCACGATGCCTTCGCCGAAGGTGCGGTGGGCGACCCTTTGGCCGACGTTGAGGGCGCAGGCGTTGGACTCGAACAGGGCGCTGGTGGGGGAGCGACTGAGTGCGCCGCCGTAGGGGCGCTCCACTTCACCGTGCAGGCGGATTTCGGAGACCAGGTGGGGCGGTAGTTCATTGATGAAGCGGGAGGGGCGGTTGTAGCTGTCCGAGCCGTGCAGGCGGCGGACTTCCGCGTGGGTGAGGTAGAGTTGACGCATCGCCCGGGTGATGCCGACATAGCAGAGACGGCGCTCCTCCTCCAGGCCGTCGCGCTTTTCGCTGGATTGGCGGTGGGGGAACAGGCCCTCCTCCATGCCGGTCATGAACACCGTTGGGAACTCCAGGCCCTTGGCTGAGTGCAAGGTCATCATCTGCACGGCGGGGCCGGTTTTGGATTCGCGGTCGCCGGCGTCCAAGGCCACTTGGTCCAGGAACTCCTGCAGTTCGGAGGCCGCCGGCTGATCGGCGTCCTGCAGTGGGAAGACCAGTTCGCCGGTGAATTGGCGGGTGGCGGAGATCAGCTCCTCTAGATTCTCCTTGCGGGCGAGGCCGCGCTCGCCCGGCTCCCGGCCATGATGCTGCGGCAAGCCGCTGGCCTCCACCACCAGCGCGGTCAGTTCATGCAGGGGCAGCCCATCGACGCTTGCCGCGATGTTGTCGATCAGCTTGATGAACTCCGCCACCGCCGCCGCGCCGCGACCCCGCAAGGCGCCTTCGTGGATCGCCTCCTTGCCGGCCTGCCACAGGGAGAAGGCACCGGCTCGGGCGAGGTTCCGCAGCAATCCCAAGGTCTTTTCGCCGATGCCCCGGGGCGGCATGTTCACCACCCGCTCGAAGGCGACGTCGGAGTGGCGGTCATGCACCAAGCGCATGTAGCCTAGGGCGTCCTTGATCTCCGCCCGCTCGAAGAAGCGGAAGCCGCCGTAGATGCGGTAGGGGATGTCGGCCCGCAACAGGGCCTCCTCAAACACCCGGGACTGGGCGTTGGAGCGGTACAGCACGGCGGCCTCATCCGGGGCGGCGCCGCGGTCGATGAGGTCGGTGATCTGCTCAATGACGAAACGGGCCTCATCCCGATCGTTAAAGGCGGAATAGATGCGGATGGGGGCGCCCGGCGCCCCAGCCGTCCAGAGGGTTTTCGGCAGCCGTCCTTGGTTGCGGCCGATCAGGGCGTTTGCCGCATCCAGGATGGTGGCCGTGGAGCGGTAGTTCTGCTCCAAGGGGATGGTGGCGGCGCCGGCGAACTCGCGCAGGAAGGCATGGGTGTTCTCCAGCTTGGCACCCCGCCAGCCGTAGATGGATTGGTCGTCGTCGCCCACCGCCATGACCTTGCCGGTTTCCCCGGCCAGCAGCTTCAGCCATTGGTATTGAATGCTGTTGGTGTCCTGAAACTCGTCCACCAGTATTTGCCCGAAGCGGCGGCGATAGTGCGTCAGCAGCTCTGCGTTCCTGCTCAGGCATTCCAGGCTGCGCAGCAGCAGTTCGGCGAAATCCACCAAGCCACCCTCGTTGCACAGCGCCTCGTAGCTTGCGTAGATGCGCTTGTGGGTGCTGTTAAAAGGCTCTTCATCATCCGGCACGGCAGCCGCCCGGCGCCCGCCGTCCTTGTGGCTGTTGA
Source organism: uncultured Pseudomonadales bacterium (assembly GCA_958296025.1). GTDB lineage: Bacteria > Pseudomonadota > Gammaproteobacteria > Pseudomonadales > Azotimanducaceae > Azophilus. The sequence continues at coordinate 1,273,903 of OY282430.1, read as the reverse complement.
TGAACCAGACCGCTTGGCGCGGCGGCCAACGCTTGTCGTCGATGTCCAAGGAACGCATGACGCGCTTGACTAGGCGCAGCTGATCGTCCGCATCGAGAATTTGGAAGTTCTGCGGCAGTCCGGCCTCCTGCCAATGGTGGCGCAGCAGGCGATGGGCGATGCCGTGAAAGGTGCCGACCCAAAGCGCCTGCACGGGTTCCTCGAGCAACGCCTGAATGCGTTGCCGCATCTCCGCCGCCGCCTTGTTGGTGAAGGTCACCGCCAGCACGCCGTAGGGGGAGACGCCCTCGGCCTGAATCAGCCAGGCGATGCGATGCACCAGCACCCGGGTCTTGCCGCTGCCGGCCCCGGCCACCACCAAGGCATTGCCCAAGGGGGCGGTCACCGCCTGACGCTGGGCCTCGTTCAAGCCGGCGATGATGCGGGTGACGTCCAAGGCTTACTCCACGGTGACAGACTTGGCGAGATTCCTCGGCTGATCCACGTCCGTGCCCTTCAGGACGGCCACATGGTAGGCCAGCAACTGCAGGGGCGCGACATAGACGATGGGCGTTAGCAGCGGAGCGACCTTGGGCAGGCGGACCACGGTGATGCCCGGGCCGTCCTCAAAGGGCGCGTCCGCATCGGCGAAGACGTACAGTTCGCCGCCCCGGGCGCGGACCTCCTGCAGGTTGGAATAGACCTTCTTCAACAAATCGTTGCTGGGCGCCACCGCCACCACAGGCATGTCGTCATCGACCAAGGCCAGGGGGCCGTGCTTGAGCTCCCCGGCCGGGTAGCCCTCCGCATGGATGTAGGAAAGCTCCTTCAGCTTGAGCGCCCCTTCCAAGGCCACCGGGTACATGAGGCCCCGCCCCAAATAGAGGGCGTGGTGCCGGTGGGCGAACTTCTCAGCCAAAGCGGCGATGGACGCATCCAACGCCAAGGCCTGCTTCATCTGGTTGGGCAGTTCCCGCAGGTTGGCGATGGTTTCCGCCTCAAAGGCGGGGGCCATGCGGTGTCGCCGCCCCAATAGCAGGGTCAATAGAACCAAGTCCGCCAACTGAGCGGTGAAGGCCTTGGTGGAGGCCACGCCGATTTCCGTGCCGGCCTGGAGCATCAGCGCCAAGTCGGACTCCCGCACACAGGAGCTGGTGGGCACGTTGCATAGGGTCAGGGTGGCCAGATAACCCAACGACGGAGCGATTCTAAGGGCAGCCAAGGTGTCCGCCGTCTCCCCGGATTGGGAGATGGTGACGAACAGGGCGCCGGAACCGACCACTGGATTTCGGTAGCGGAACTCGCTGGCGATCTCCACTTGGCAGGGAATGCCCACATGCTCCTCGATCCAGTAGCGGGCCACGCTGGCGGCGTAGAAGCTGGTGCCGCAGGCGACGATGGTGACCGTCCGGGTCTGGTCGAACACCTCCGCGGCCCGAACGCCGAAGGCGTGCTCGAGCACCCGCTGACGGCCAATGCGGCCCGCCAAGGTGTTGCGCAGCACCTGTGGCTGCTCGAAGATTTCCTTTTGCATGTGGTGGCGGTAGCTGCCCTTGTCGGTGTCGCTGAAATCCGTCTCCACCTTGATGGTGGCCCGCACCACGGATTCGTCCTCGAGGTTCCAGATGGAAATATCGTCCGCCTTGATCTCCACCAGATCCCCTTCCTCCAGGATGATGAAGCGATCCGTGACCGGCTTGAGCGCCAGCACATCGGAGGCGATGTAGTTCTCGTCGAGGCCCTTGCCCACCACTAGAGGGCTGCCCACCCGGGTGGCGACGATGCTGTCGGGATGCTCCCGGGCCACCACGGCCAAGGCGTAGGAGCCATCCAAGCGCTGCACGGCACGGCGCACCGCGTCCAACAGGGCACCGTTTTCCGCGCAGTGGAAGTCGATCAGGTGGGCGAGCACCTCAGAATCCGTCTCCGAGGCGAAGGCGTAGCCCTGTTCCATCAACTCCGAGCGCAGGGCGGCGAAGTTCTCAATGATGCCGTTGTGGACGACGCAGATGCGTCCGTTGGACTGATGGGGATGGGCGTTCTCTTCAAGCGGCCGGCCGTGGGTGGCCCAGCGGGTGTGGGCGATGCCGTTGCGCCCAGCCACCGGAGCGGCCGCCAGGTCTGCAACCAGATCCCGCACCTTGCCTACCCGGCGACGCAATTGAATGGCGCCGTCGGCGTCCGCCAGGATGCCGATGCCGGCCGAGTCGTAGCCCCGGTACTCCAAGCGTTGCAACCCCTCCAAGAGGATGGGGGAGACATTGCGGTCCGCAACCGCGCCGACGATGCCGCACATACTTCTAAACTCCGTTCGACACCCACCGAAGCGTACACAAGGATCGTCGCCCAGCAAGGGCTTTGCCGCCGCTCGGCATGAACACCGCGTTGCCCAACTCGTCTATGGCGCTGACCGAGGAGAGGGCACCGTTCGCGGCGCCTTCAAGCCTTGCCCTTGCGGGTGCTCGGGCGTTTCCAGCCGGTGATGTTGCGCTGCCGGCCGCGGCCCACCGCCAATTGATCCTGTGGCACCTGCGCCGTGATGGTGGAGCCGGCGGCGATGAAGGCACCGGATTCGATGACCAAGGGCGCCACCAAGGTGGCGTTGGTGCCGACGAAGACGTCTTCGCCGATTTCCGTGCGGTGCTTGTCAACGCCGTCGTAATTGCAGGTGACGGTTCCGGCGCCGATGTTGCTGGCGGCACCCACGCTGACGTCCCCCAAATAGGCCAAGTGGCTGGCCTTGACGCCGCGTCCGAGGCGGGCGTTCTTGGTCTCCACGAAATTGCCCACTTTGACTTCCTCAGCCAATTCGGTGCCCGGCCGCAGCCGGGCGAACGGCCCCAAGCGACAGCGGGCGCCGATGCGGGCGCCCTCAATGAGGGTGTAGGCTTCAACGCGGACATCATCCCCTAAGTCAGCGTCCTCGATCACCGCCCCCGGCCCCAAGTGGACGCGCTCGCCGAGCCGCACCTGGCCCTTGAGGACCACGTTGACGTCGATAAAGCAATCCCGGCCGACGCCCACCTCGCCGCGGACATCCAGCCGAGCTGGGTCCGCCAGCGTAGCTCCGCAGGCCATCAGGCGTTGCGCCTGCCGCCACTGAAAGGCCCGTTCCAGGACAGCCAGCTGCGCCCGGTCATTCACGCCCAAAACCTCCGCTGCATCTTCGGCGCAAACGCCTTGCACCGCAATCCCTTCGGCGACGGCCAGTTCCACCACGTCGGTCAAATAGTATTCCCCTTGGGCGTTGTCGGGCTGCACGGATGCCAGCAGGCGGCGCAGGACCTTGGCGGGCGCGGCCAGAATGCCGGCGTTGATCTCCTTGATGGCCCGCTCGGCGGCGGTGGCGTCCTTGAACTCCACAATGCGTTCGATGCGCCTCTGCGCATCCCGCTTGATGCGCCCAAGGGCGGCGGCGTCCTCCACCTCCACAGTCACCAGCGCAAGCGCTCCTGAAGCGGCGGCGGCCAACGCGGCGGTGAGGGTGGTCTCGCCAATCAGCGGAACGTCGGCGCAAAGGATGAGGGCTAGGCTGTCGTCCGACAACAGGGGCAGGGCTTGGACGACGGCGTGGCCGGTGCCCAGCTGCTGGTCTTGCCGCACCCAGGTAACGGCTTGGCCAGTGGCCGCCCGCACCTGCTCGCCACCTTGGCCCACCACCACCACAACCTGCTTGGGGCGCAGGCGTTGAGCGGTGTCGATGACATGGTGCAAGAGCGCCTTGCCGCCCACTTCATGCAGCGCCTTTGGCCGATTGGAGGCCATGCGCCGCCCTTCCCCAGCGGCCAGAATGATGACGGCGAACCCCTTGGTTGCCTTCATGCCATCCCTAAAGTCCCTAAGGCCTGAGCTGACCAGCTGTGCCCGCTAGGACGCAGACAAGCAGCCAACGGGCAACCCGAAGTGCGGCCATAAGTGCCTAGCGGAGGTGCGAGCGCCCCACATCAGGCGCAAACGGCTAGGTGGCGACGGTGCAGCCTCCTTGGGCCGGCATCTGCTGGGCATCGCGGCAGTCGGCCTTAGGCGTCGTGCCCTGGGTTCTTCAGGCCGCAGGTGTTGTCCAGCCAGTCGATCATGGCGGGAAACATCTGCATCCAATGGCGGTAGAAGATGGTGCCGAAGAAGTGGTTGGCGCCCTCAAGCTCGACGTACTTGTGTTGCTTGCCGTGTTTTATTAGCCGGGCGACGAACTTGCGGCTCTCCGCCACGGGCACCCGCTCATCCTTGTCGCCGTGAATCACCAGCAGCGGCACGTCCACGCTCTCAGCCATGTCAAGGGCATTCAAGCCATCCACCGTGGTCCGGTAGGCTTTCTCCATGAAGTCCCCGTAGTCCGCCAGCCGCGCCCGGAAGAACGGCAGGTCCGCCACGCCGGCGCCGGAGACGGCGCATTGAAAGGGGTTCGGGTCCCGCGCCGCGCCGACGAAGGCGGCGTAACCCCCATAGCTCCAGCCGAAGATGGCCAGCCGCTGCGGATCCGCCAGCTTGCGCTCGGCAAGGTACTTGGCGGCGTCCTCCAAGTCGTCCTGCAAGGCCAAGCCCCACTGGCCAAAGCCGGCCTCCAGATGCGCCCGGCCGAACCCTGCGGAAATGCGGAATTGCGGTTGAATGACCACATAGCCCCGGTTCGCCAACAGCTGTGACCAAGGGTCAAAACCCCAAAAATCCCTAGCCACCGGACCGCCGTGGGGGTTGACCACCGCCGGGAAGGGGCCTTCCCCCTTGGGCACGGTCACCAAGGCGGGGATCTCCAGGCCATCCCGCGCCTTGTAGGACACCCATTCCACCGGCGAGAGCATGTCCTCCGTCAGCGCCGGCATGGACTTGCCCAGCTCGTCGAGGCGAGACTTGTCCCGCAGCAGATACCAAGTGCGGGGATGGCGCGGCCCGGAGGCTTCTATGACGATCACGCCGTCGTCCCCGGAGCGGGAGGCGATTTCGTTGTGGGTGTTCGGCAGAATGGCGTTGATGGCGCCCATCAGCGCCCTTTCCTCCGGGTCAACGTAATACTGCTCCATGCCTCGGCCGTTGTGGACAAACGCCAAGGGCACGTCACCCTTGCCGTCAACGTACTTCGATTCAACGCCGAGGGCGTCGTACTTGGGGTGGCGGAACAACAGTTCCTTGAACTTGCGGCCGGCGATGTCGTAGGCGAAGATGCCGGCGGTGTCGGCGTCATGGTTGGAGAGCACCCAAACCTCGTTGGGATCCTCCTCGTTGAAAAAACCGAGGGTCTCGTAGTATTCGCTGACCGAACCAGGGCTGGCCACGGTTCGGCCGATCTCCAGCCATTCCTTCCGCCCTCTCAGGCGGGCGTAGTAGATGATGGCGTCGCGGCCCTCGTCGTAGCGGGACGCCAAGCGAGGTTCGCCAGAGGAATCCACGAAGTCCAACTGCAGCCGCGCACCGTTGCGAAACACCATCTTCGCCTTGCCGGTGGCCACGTTCACCTTGAAGACGTCGGCAACGCCCTTTTGGTCGTCGTCATAGACCAACAGGATGTGGTCGTCATCCCAGCGCATTCTGGACAGGATGCCGGACCCCTGCAGGTTATGCACCCACTTGCTGAACTCGCTGCGCCGGTCCACCCTTCTAGTTGGCAAAGGCGTCCATTGCTTGCCGGCCTTGTCGATGGAGGCCCTACGCGAAACCAGGCGCGTGTGAATGCCCAGATTCTCCAGCATGTCCACATCCTGGAGGAAGGAAACCACCAGATACTCGTTGTTGGCCCAAAAGAAGCTGGCGATCTCCATCGGGTCGGCGGATAGGGTCACCGGCTTGGCGGCCAAGTCCGCCGCGTCGTAGATCAGCAGAAACTTGTCCCCGTCCTTGCTGAAACGCTGCACGGCGGCCACGGACTTGCCGTCGGGCGAAACGGCCACCTGAGTCATGGCCGGGTCCATGGCGAATTTCTCGTAGAGGCCCATGTCTTCCGCGGCCGCCGCGGCCGCGGTCCAGACCAAGACTGAAGCCGCCAGCAAGGCGGCGCAACCAGCAGGTGGTTTTCTCAACACGGCATCCCCCTTTGCAATTGCCCCCTGACTTGGCGCCTTGGCTCTAATAGCCCCGGCCGCGGCCCGCCAATAGGCCCAGGGTGCGGCTGACGCCGGCGAAGAAGGACCGGCCGACATGATGGTTCAGGCCGTACACGCCCAAGGGCACGTTGTTGAACTGAGTGCCTGGCGCATCGTTGTCCATCAGTTGCGGCCCCTCGTCAAAGATGTTGCGTACGCCAAAGGTGACCCGCCAGTCACTGGGGTTCCAAGTGATGGACGCCGTGTGGACCCAGGAACTCTTGATGAAGTTCAAGGGCCGGCAGCCCACCCCTAGGCCGATGCAGGTGTCATTTACGTCGAACTCTTCGGCTTCCTCCTTGCCGCCATCCGAGTATGAGGCGCGCCAGGTCAGCCGGAAGTCCGCATAATCGGCTTGGACGGTCAAGTTGCCCTGCCACTCGGGAACGAAGGTGCGGCCGGCGGAGTCTTCCGTGATGTCGCCAAGAACGAACAGCAGTTGGTTGGTTCGGGTGGCGCGCATGTCCAACGCCAGGTCCAGGTTTCTGTCCTGAACGATCACGGATTTTTCAAACAGTAAGTTCCAATCCCAGCCGGCGGCGACCTCCTTATGGACGTTGAAGTAGCTGGAGTCAATGAAGCTCAACAAGCCGTCGCTGCCGCGGGTGATGAAGCGGCAGTAGGCGCTGCTGTTGGAGACCCGGTCCACATAGCAGTCCTGCACGAAGAAAGCCGGGTTGAGCTGGGCGATGCTGTCCTCCACCTCAATGCGCCAATAGGTGCCGGAAAGGCTCAGGTCGAAGCCTTCAAACCAAGGCTGGCGGAACACCATGCCGGCGGTCATGGCGATGGAATCCTCAGGCTCCACCGTGGATTGCACGGTTTCGCCGCCAGCTCTTAATGTCTCCACGGAATAGGAGGTTAGCGTACCCTGGGCCAAACCCAAGGCGGTGGGGTCCACGCCTTGCGACCGGCAATTGTCCAAGGTGAGCTGGCTGCGGTCGTCTTGGGCGGGATCATAACCAGGAGGCTGGCTTGGATCTATGGTGGCCACCCTGGCTTCCACGGGCACCACGCAAGGGTCGCCCAACGTGAGGAACCCGGATTGGCCCAACAGGAACTGCTCCCGCGCATTGGGCGCCCGGAAGGAGGTGCCGTAGCTGGCGCGGATGTCCCAAGCTTCCACCGGGCTGTAGCGCATCTTGGCGCTGTAGGTGAACTGGGAACCGTAGGTGCTTTCTTCGGTGAAGCGGCCGGAGAGGTTGAACACCAACTCGTCCGCCAACGGCTTGCCTTCGAGCAGGCGGAATTCGGTTTCCAGGTACGCCTCCTTGAGGTTGCGCGAACCCTTGGCGCCGCGGTCGGAGAAAAAGCCGAAAAGTAGGCCGTCCCGGGCCACGTCGTTGGGCTGGGAGTCCACCACGTCCTTGCGGTACTCCAAGCCCAGCACCAAGGGGACCTCAATGTCGTTCCAAGGCAGGCGGGCGATGTCGCCCTGAACGATGAGGCCGAATACGGACTGCTCGAACACCGTGTCGAATTCGCGCAGGCCGAACAGGTAGTCCCGCTCCTCCTGAGTGGCGAAATCCCCGCCGCCCGGCTGATACAGGGAACCGGCGAACGGGTTGACCGGCACGCAGCCTTGGCCGTCCGGAATGCCGTCGCCATCGTTGTCCGGGCCGCAAACCACGTTGCCGGTGTTCGGGTCAATGGCGGCTGTGTTCAAGGACGACAGCAACTCATCCTTAAGGATGCCGGCACGGCTGGACACGCCCCTCGACCAGCTGTAGCTGCCGAAGGCTTCGTAGCTCCAGGTGGTGCCCCAAGGCAGGTCCCCTTCAATGCCGGCCACCGCCCGCACCTGATTCTGCTCCACCTCGACTTGGTCCCGGTCGCCCCGCACAGCGACGATGGGAATGGCCTCCACGCCGCCAAAGTTGAACGGGCCGAACACCGGATGCACGAAAAAGCCCCAACAGTTGACGCCTCCCGGCGCCGCCTGATTGCAGGGGTTGTAGGGATTGGTGGCCGGCACGTCGGGGAAAATTGTTGGCCCCGGGGAGAAGATCTCCGATTCGCGGCGGTTGTACAACAATTCAAAGAACACTGAGGTGTTGTTGGCGTCCTGCAGCTCGTAGTTGCCGAAAGAGTAGAGGTTGAAACGGCGCAGACCGGCAAGGTAGTCCCCGGCACGGTCCCGGGCGGAACCGTTGAAGTTGTACAGGTCGTTCTTCAGGTCCACCTCGGTTCTGCCGTTGCCGTCCGGGTCAATGATGTCAAAGTTGGGCACACCGTCGCCATCCGTGTCCACCGGATTGAGGGTCGGATTGAAGCCAGCGAGGCCGGGGCTAAGGGCAGTGTCCGAGAAATTGGGAATGCCGATGTTGGTTGCCCCGGGCGTGTACCAAATGTTGCCGAAGGGGTGGGGTGGGTTGCTGCTGCGTAGGAAAACCCGGCTGATGGTGTTCAGTTTGCAGCCGTTGATGGTGGTGCCGGGCGTCAGCCTCAGGTCATCGCTGCGAACGACGCCACGTTCGTCAATTTGCAGATAGCGGTTGCATTCGCTGGTGTGGTCCCGATCCTTGTAGCGTACGCGGGTTCGGTCGTAAAACTCCGCGCCTACGCCGAAGGAGCCCCGGTCAAAATCCCGGCCCCAAGCCGCCGACAGCACGATTTCCTGGCCTTCGGACACTTCGGGCACCACCCAGTCCGCCTCAAACTCAAAGCCCTCGAACTGCTGGCGCATGAGCACATTGACCACCCCGGCCACCGCATCCGAGCCATAGACCGAGGAAGCCCCGTCGTTCAGCAGCTCCACCCGCTCGATCATGATGGACGGGATGCTGTTCAGGTCCGGCGCCGTGGGAGCGCCGCCCACGCCGGCTGGGGACATGCGCCGGCTGTTGACCAGCAGCAGGGTGCGCGATGGGTCCAGCCCGCGTAGGTTGACGTTGGCCGCGCCGGGGCCGTTGTCCAGCACGAAGGTGTTGTAGGTGTTGTCGATCTGCACCCCGCTGGCGGCGGTGCTGTTCTGAATCAGCCCGGCGGTATCGACCATGCCCAGCTCCCGGGACCGGGCGCCCATGATGATCTGCACTGGGGATATGGTGTTGAATTCGTTGCGCCGGATGCGCGACCCGGTGACGACCACTTCCTCCACCAGCGCCTCTTCCGCTGCGGCGCCGTCTTCGTCCGTCAGCGCCGCCGCCACCGCTTCGGTTTCAACGGACGGGGATTCGCCTTCCTCCGCGAACCCAAGATCCGCCCAAAGCACCGCCAGACCAAGGGGAACGGACAAAAGCACCGAACCGAATGCCCGTAGGATTCTCGCCCTCATCGCCACACTCCTCTCCACGAAGATGTGCGCGAAACTACTCCCATTGAATTGGCGAGTCAACAGCTTTGCCGACCCGGCCCCCACGCGCTTGGAGACAATCCACAGCACTCATGCCCGTCGTCTATCGTCGCCTTGTGCGCAACTCCTCCAGTGTGCGCTGTTGGGCCATGGCTTCGGCTAGTTGCGCCGCCGCCAAGGAGAAGTCGAAGTCCGCCGCCTGCTCCGCCAAGGCGCGCTCGGCCGCTTGGCGGGCTTCGCCGGCGGCCGCTTCGTCGATGTCTTCGGCGCGGCTGGCGGTGTCCGCCAGGATGGTGACGATGCCGGGCTGAACCTCCACGAAGCCGCCGGAGGCGTAGAACAGCTCCTCGTCGCCGCCTTCAAGCCTGAGACGCACCATCCCTGGGCGAACGCCGCTCAGCAGGGGCGCATGACCGGGCAGGATGCCCAATTCGCCGATGGCGCCGCGCAGGCTGACCATGGCGACGGCGCCGGAGAAGATCTCCCGTTCGGCGCTGACGATGTCGCAGCGCATGGTGACGGTCATGGGCGTCAGCTCCTACAGGGTTTCCGCCTTGGCGACGGCGTCCTCGATGCCGCCCACCATGTAGAAGGCGTTTTCCGGAAGATGGTCGTAATCGCCGTCCAAGATGGCCTTGAAGCTATGCACCGTGTCTTCCCGGCGCACGAACTTGCCATCCTGACCGGTGAAGTGGGCGGCCACGAACATGGGCTGGGAGAAGAATTGCTGCATCTTGCGCGCCCGGTAAACCAGCCGCTTGTCCTCCTCCGAAAGCTCGTCCATGCCGAGAATGGCGATGATGTCGCGCAGTTCGTGGTAGCGCTGCAGGGTCTGTTGCACGCCTCGAGCCACCTGGTAGTGCTCTTGCCCCACTACGTTGGGGTCCAGCTGCCGGCTGGTGGAGTCCAACGGGTCCACCGCCGGGTAAATGCCCAAGTCCGTGATGGCCCGGGACAAGGTGACGGTGGAGTCCAGATGGGCGAAGGTGGTGGCCGGGGAAGGATCGGTCAGATCGTCCGCCGGCACATAGACCGCCTGCACCGAGGTGATGGAGCCGCTCTTGGTGGTGGTGATGCGCTCCTGCAGCACGCCCATCTCCTCGGCCAAGTTGGGCTGGTAGCCCACCGCCGAGGGCATGCGGCCCAACAGGGCGGACACCTCCGTGCCGGCCAGGGTGTAGCGGTAGATGTTGTCGATGAACAGCAGCACATCCCGCCCGTCGTCGCGGAACTGCTCGGCGAGGGTGAGGCCGGTCAAGCCCACGCGCAAGCGATTGCCCGGCGGCTCGTTCATCTGCCCGAACACCAGGGAGATCTTGTCGAGCACGCCGGCCTCCTCCATTTCATAGTAGAAGTCGTTGCCTTCCCGGGTGCGCTCCCCCACCCCCGCGAACACTGAAAGGCCGGAGTGCTCGATGGCGATGTTGCGGATCAGCTCCAGCATGGTGACCGTCTTGCCCACCCCGGCGCCGCCGAACAGCCCCACCTTGCCGCCCTTGGCGAAGGGGCAAATGAGGTCGATGACCTTAACGCCGGTTTCCAACAGTTCGTTGCCGCCGATTTGGTCTTCATAATGGGGTGCTTGGCGGTGGATGGGCATCTTCCGCTGGGCGTTGATCGGCCCCTTTTCGTCGATCGGCTTGCCCAGCACGTCCATGATGCGGCCCAAGGTCTCCTCCCCCACCGGCACGGAGATGGGCTGCCCGGTGTTCGTAACCTCCAAGCCGCGGGACAGGCCGTCGCTTGCGCCCATGGCGATGCTGCGCACCACCCCGTCGCCCAACTGCTGCTGCACCTCCAAGGTGGTGCCGCTGCGGGTCACGATCAAGGCGTCATAGACTTTGGGAACCTCCTCCCGATTGAATTCGACGTCTATCACCGCCCCGATGATCTGCACGATCCGACCATTCGACATGCTCTTAGCCCCTTTCCTAAACTTGCTGGCCTTTGCGCTTGGCGACGCTAAACCGCCGCCGCACCGCCTACGATTTCCGCAATTTCCTGGGTGATCGCCGCTTGCCGAGCGTTGTTGTAGATCAACGTCAGTTCGTCGATCAGCTTCTCTGCGTTTTCCGTGGCGTTCTTCATGGCGATCATCTTCGCCGCCTGCTCGCAGGCGGCGTTCTCCACCACGGCTTGGTAAACCTGGGACTCGACGTAGCGCTGCACCAAGGCCTCGATCATCTGCCGGGCGTCCGGCTCGTAGAGATAGTCCCAGCGGTTTGGATAGCGCTCCTGGGTGTCCCGGTGCAAGGGCAGCAGTTGGCGCAGCACCGGCGCCTGCACCATCGTGTTGACGAATTCGTTGCTGGCGATGTACAGCCGGTCTATCCGGCCTTCCTCGTAGGCGTCAAACATCACCTTGACGCTGCCGATGAGGTCCGCCAGCGTTGGCGTTTCGCCCACGTTTTGCACCGCCGCCAACACATTGCCGCCCACGGCTCTGAAGAAGGCCGCCGCTTTATTGCCGATAAGCCCCAAGTCGCTGTCGATGCCCTTGGCTTGGTTCTCGGCCATGCTCCGCACCAACAGCCGCAATAGGTTGACGTTGAGGCCGCCGCATAGGCCCTTGTCCGTGGAGACCACCAGGTAGCCCACCCTCTTGGTCTGCCGCTCCATCATGAAGGCGTGTCGATGCTCAGAGGCGGCGTTGGCCAAATGGCCGATGACTTGGCGCATCTTCTGCGCATAGGGCTTGCCTTGGCGCATGTTCTCTTGGGTGCGGCGCATCTTGCTGGCCGCCACCATCTGCATGGCGGAGGTGATCTTCTGCGTGTTCTGCACGCTGCCGATCTTCTTGCGAATTTCCTTGCCGACCGCCATCGCCCCGCCCTTACCAGGTTTGAGTGGCCTTGAACTGCTCGATGGCGCTGCGCATGTGCCGCTCGATCGCTTCGTCGTAGGCGCCAGTGGCGTTGATGTTGTCCATCCAGCCCTTGTGCTCGGTGTTCATGTAGGAAAGCAGCCCTTCCTCAAAGGCGGAAACCTTGTTCACCGAAACGTCCGCAAGATAGCCCTCGTTGGCGGCGAACAGCACGACGCCCATGTCCGCCACCGGCATCGGCGCATACTGTTTCTGCTTCATCAGCTCGGTGACCCGCTGGCCATGATCGAGCTGGCGGCGAGTGGCGTCATCCAAATCGGACGCGAATTGGGAGAAGGCGGCCAACTCCCGATACTGCGCCAAGGCCAGCTTGATGCCGCCGGCGATCTTCTTCATGAACGGCACCTGGGCGGCGCCCCCCACTCGGGAGACCGAGATGCCCGGGCTCATGGCGGGGCGCAGGCCGGCGTTGAAGTTGGAGGTCTCCAGGAAGATCTGCCCGTCGGTGATGGAGATGACGTTGGTGGGCACGAAGGCGGAGACGTCCCCAGCCTGGGTTTCGATGATCGGCAAAGCGGTCAGGGAGCCGGTTTTGCCCTTCACCCGGCCGTCCGTGATCTTCTCCACATAGTCCGCATTGACCCGTGCGGCCCGCTCCAGCAGGCGCGAGTGCAGGTAAAACACGTCGCCGGGGTACGCCTCCCGCCCCGGTGGGCGGCGCAGCAGCAGGGAAATCTGCCGGTAGGCCCAAGCCTGCTTGGTGAGGTCGTCATAAATGATGAGGGCGTCTTCGCCTTCGTCACGGAAGAACTCCCCCATGGAACAGCCGGAGTAGGGCGAGATGAACTGCATGGGCGCCGGGTCCGAGGCGCTGGCGGCGACGACGATGGTGTTGTCCATGACGCCGTGCTCCTCGAAGGTGCGCACGATGTTGGCGATGGTGGACATCTTCTGGCCGATGGCCACATAGATGCACTTAATGTCGCTGTTCTTTTGGTTGATGATGGCATCGACGGCGATGGCGGTCTTGCCGATCTGCCTATCGCCAATGATGAGCTCCCGCTGACCGCGACCGATGGGCACCATGGCGTCAATGCACTTCAGGCCAATCTGCACCGGCTGCTGCACGGACTGACGGGCAATCACGCCGGGGGCCACCTTCTCTATGGGGGCGGTTTGGGCGGCGTTGATGGGGCCTCTGCCGTCGATGGGAGCGCCCAAGGCGTCCACCACCCGGCCCAACAGCTCCCGGCCCACCGGCACTTCCAGGATGCGCCCGGTGCAGCGGGCGGTGACGCCTTCGGAAAGGTCCAAGTAGTCGCCGAGAATGACGGCGCCCACGGAATCCCGTTCCAAGTTCAACGCCATGCCGTAGAGCCCGCCGGGGAATTCAATCATTTCACCGTATTGGGCGTCGGCTAAGCCGTGGATGCGCACGATGCCGTCCGACACGCCGACGATGACGCCTTCGTTCTGCGCCTCGGTGCGCACATCCAGGGTTTCAATCCGCTGACGGATGATGCCGCTGATTTCCGAGGGGTTAAGTTGCTGCATGATCGGGCTTTCCTGACTTGTCTTGCTTTCTGATCCCAAAACGGCTTGGTTGCCGAACAAACGCGGCCCCGGGCTAGGCCCGCGCCAAGGCTTCCTCCAGCCGCACCAAGCGGCCGCGCACGGAGCCGTCGATCACCAAGTCCCCAGCGCGAATGACGGCACCGCCGAGCAGGGTGCCATCCACCGTGCTGGACAGGGTGATCTCCTGGTCGAACCGCGCCCGCAGCGCCGCCTTGAGCCGCCGTGCCTGGGCCTCAGCCAAGGGAAAGGCGGAACGGACCTCGACGTCCAGCTGACGCTCCTCCTGAGCCTTGAGCGCCTCAAAGCGCGCCCGCACCTCGCCGAGCAACGGCAGCCGCCCGTTGTCGGCCAGCACACGCAGGAAACGCCGTCCAGCATCGTCGATGCCGTCCGCGCAGAGTGCCGCCACCTTTTCGGCCTTTTGCCGGGCGGTCAGGTCAGGCGCCGCCATCATGGCCTGGACCTTGGGTTCGGCGATGGCGGCGGCCAACAAGGCCAGCAGCTGTGACCACCCCGCCAACGCCCCAGACGCCTTGGCGAAGGCGAAGGCGGCGTTGCCGTAAGGCCGCGCCAAGGTTGCGTGTTCCGCCATGAAACCTAGAGCTCCGCCGCCAGCTTCTCCAGCATTCGCTCATGCCGGCCTCGGTCGATGCGCTCCTCCAGCACCCTTTCGGCACCTTGCAGCGCCAAGGCCGCCACCTGACGGCGCAGGCCCTCCTTGGCCCGATTCACTTCCTGGGCGACTTCCATCCGGGCGGACTCCAGCAGCCGCTCGCCTTCGGCGCGGGCCTCGTTCTTGGCCTCTTCGATCATTTGGCTACCCCGCTGCCGGGCCTGCTCGATGATCTGCGCCGCTTCGGCCCGAGCGTTGGCCAGCTCCTCCTGGGCGCCGCTATGCGCCTCGCCGAGCTTCCGCTCGGCCTCCTCCGCCGCCGCCAAGCCTTGGGCGATGGACTGTCTGCGCTCTTCCATGGCCGCCTTCAGCAAAGGCCAGACGTACTTCATGCAGAACGCAACGAACAGGATGAAAACCAGGCTTTGCGCAAAGAGTGTCAATCCGATGTTCATGGCGACCTTCCATCCATGCGTGGACAAATGGACATTGGCCTAGGGGCGCTTAAGCCCCCGGCCGGTTTCTAAGCGAGCGCGAAGATGGCGTAGAGGCCAATGCCGACGGAAATCATCGGCACCGCGTCCACCAGCCCCAGCACGATGAACAGCTGGGTGCGCAGCATCGGCAGCAGTTCGGGCTGGCGGGCGATGCCCTCCAGATACTTGCCGCCGAGCACGCCAACGCCGATGGCGGCGCCCACGGCGCCGAGGCCCACCATGAAGCCCCCGGCAACATGGAGTAATACCTTCAATTCCAAGACCACTAGATCTTCCATGGTTGCTCCCGGTTAAGAAGTTGATTGGTATGGATCAATGCTCATCCACTTCGTGGGCCTGAGCCAAGTAAACAACGGTCAACACCGCAAACACAAACGCCTGCAGGGTGATGACGATCAGGTGAAAGGCGGCCCAAACAAATTGAAACAGGCCGCCCACCAACGCGAAGACAAAGCCGGCGGAGAACATCAGGGCGATGAGCACAAAGATCATCTCTCCAGCGTAGAGGTTGCCAAACAGCCGCAACCCCAGGGAAAGTGGCTTGGCCACCAAGGTGACGCACTCCAGCACCAAGTTCACCGGCGCCAGCAGCTTGGATGGAAAGGGATGCAGGGAGAGCTCCGCCAGGAAGCCGCCGGCGCCCTTGCACTTGATGCTGTAGTAGAGAATCAGAGCGAACACCGTCAGGGCCATGGACATGGTGATGTTCGGGTCCGTGCTGGGCACGATCTTCATGTAATGGACGCCCATCAGCTTGGCCAGCTCCGGCACCCAATCCACCGGCACTAAGTCCATTAGATTCATCAGGAACACCCAAACGAAGATGGTCAAGGCCAAGGGGGCGACCAGAGCGTTCTTGTGATTGAAGATGCTCTCCACGGTCTCTTCAATGAACTCCACGATGATTTCCACCGCGTTCTGCAAGCCGCCGGGAACCTCAGCGGTGGCGTGGCGGGCGGCGCGACGGAACAGGAAAAGGAAGATCAACCCCAAGCCGATGGACCAAGCCATGGAGTCCACATGGATGGACATGAAGCCCATTTCCTTGGCCTCGGCGGCGCTGTGGGCGAAGCCCCAAGTGCCATCCGGGTGCTGTCCGTAGGTCAGGTTGGTCAGGTGGTGCTTGATGTACTCAGAGCTGGTCTGCGTTGCCGCCGCCATTGCGCTAACCTGAAAACCGCCAATTCCCAAAAACCAAGGGGGCAACGACCACCGCCGCCGCACACCCCGCCCTTGCCCGCGCCTGCCGCGCTGGGGCCTTCACCCGCCCTTGCTGAGCAGCGGCGTGACCACATAGGCCAAATGCACGGTCACCACCGCAACGATAAAGCCTAGCGGTTCCGGCCGCGCCGCCACAAAGCACAGCACCATCAGCACGACGATGGCCATGGACTTGGCCAAGCCAAAGACCAACAATTGGCGGCCGCCGCGCTGCTTGACCGCGACCCGAGCAAAAAGCGCCGTCGGCGCTATGCAAGCCGCAGCCCCAAGCGCCGCCCCCATGGCCTGCTCGACCGCCACCACCGCCATGAGGCAAACCAAAGCCCCGGCAATGGCGATCTGCACGACCACGATTGCTTTAACCAGACCATCGCTTCCCGCGCCCTGCCCTTCAGCAGCGCGGGACCACTTGAAAACCAAGCTAGGCAAGTCCCGTGAAGGCGGCGCGGATTATAGAAGGGCCAAGAAAAAAAAACAATCCAATCAGGGACCCGGCTTGGCCCTTGGGCGGCTGCCCTTTCAGCCCGCAGTGCGCAGGCGCAAGGGTTGAGGCGGCCGGAAAGTGGGGCGAGCATCCCGATAGATAACCGTTTGGCGAACGTTTGGTGTATATAGGAGAGGTTTTTTGTTGCCAAGATCTCAATGACCAAGGAGAAGCCCCCAACGAACCGGCGCATTTTAGCCGTGGCCCTGCCGCTGTTGATTGCGCTCGGGGTGGCCCTTTTCCTGATGTTTTCCGAAGACGTGGCCAAGCCGGAAGTGGTGCTTGACGACGACCTTTGCGCGGTCCATGGCGGCGGCATGGCTGGCAGTGCGACCCTCTTGCTTGACTTGCGCAAACCCTCATCCGCAGGCCTTCAGGCGAGCAACCTGCTGCGCAGCCTGAGCCGTGACTTGGCCGCCGGCACGGAACTGCGGGCGTTCGCCCTGAGCGGCGCCCCTGAATCCCCTCGGCGCTTTCTAGCCCGCCTTTGCAAGCCCTATGAGGATTCGGAACTGTCGATACAGTCCGCCAAGGACCAACGCCAAGAACAGCGCGACTGCGACGATCTGCCGGCGCAGCTGCCGCCCCGCCTGCGCACTCTTGCCGCAGGTTTTTGCGCGAGGCGCGATGCCTTGGCCGGGCGCATCGCCGCACTGACTCAAGCGGCCTCGGCACCTCCGGTGGTGAACGCCTATCTGATGGAAGCGATCGAGGAAGCCAAGCGGGAGTTCGCCGATCGCCCACGACCCTGGGCGTTGTACCTGTTCTCCGACATGCTGCAGCACGCCACCTGGTACTCTCATCTAGACTTGGACTGGAGCCAATGGCGCTTTACGGACTTCCAGCCGCTGCGCGACGCCCGCAAGCCCTTTTTCCCTTCGCCGACCGCCGACGCCAACCTGCACGTCAAGATCTTCTACACGCCGCGCCTAGGGTTGACCAACGCGCCCCGTGCAAAGCGGGCGCACCAAGCCTTTTGGCGGGCCTACTTCGGCAACGGCGACGTGGTTTTTGAAGAACAGGCCCCCCTGCCCGCCTACACCGCGCTGCCGCTGATGGACACCTTGGCGGTGGGTGCGGCGGCCAAAGCCGACATCGCGTTGCAACAGGAGCGCGAGGAAATCGAACGGCTGCTGGCCCAAGTGGCCGAAAAGAGGGCGGCCTTGGAGGGACAAAGGCAGGAGGGCCTCGCCGCTCAGCAAGAGCGAGCCGCCCGCGAAGCCGAACTGCGCCGCCTAGAACAAGAGATCCAAGCCACCCAAGCCCGCCGCCAACGGCTAGCAAGCGAAGACCCCCCAGCCGGGGAGCCCGAGGCGGAACCCCCCGCCGCCGAAGACCCCTCAGCCAGGGAGCAGGAAGCGGTTTCCCCAGCAGAAGAGGCGCCCTCACCCACCGTCGGCGAGACGACGGCCCTCGCGGACAGAGAGGCGGCGGATGCGCCGATGCCGGCCGCCGACCGAGCTGACGATGGCGGCCTTTCCGGCCAGCCACCTTGCGTCGCCAACCTCAAGCCCGCATTCAACGCCCTGTTGCCCCAAGATTCCTATCCCGGCAATCGCAGAGTGAATTACGGTGCCGGCATCATCTGGGTGTACTACCGCCTGGACGAAGAAGGCAACACTCGGGACGAAGAAGTGCTGGCCGACCGCGGGCGGTCAAACAACAATCGTCCCGCCCAACTTGACGCGCTGATCGACGACACCCTGGCTCAAGTCCGCGCTTGGCAGTTCGACTTTGCAGACCCAGCGATGGCAAGTTGCACCAAGACGCAACGGCGAACCGCAACCTTCACCTATCGCAGCAAGTGCGTAGGCGCACCGCTGCCATCCTGCCACACCATTCTGGCGGAAGTCGATATGCTCTAGCCTAGAGCCTTCAGCCGGGGAGCCCGAGGGGGAACCCCTCGAAGAAAGAGCTTCAGCCGGGGAGCCCGAGGGGGAACCCCTCGAAGAAAGAGCCTTCAGCCGGGGAGCCCGAGGGGGAACCCCTCGAAGAAAGAGCCTTCAGCCGGGGAGCCCGAGGGGGAACCCCTCGAAGAAAGAGCCTTCAGCCGGGGAGCCCGAGGGGGAACCCCTCGAAGAAAGAGCTTCAGCCGGGGAGCCCGAGGGGGAACCCTGAGCTCGGCGCAGCCAAAAGACAGGCGAGGCGCGGCCAGCGCCCTTTGCGCCCGGAGGGCTTCCAAAAAAATTGGCGGCGATAGCCAATCCAACTTTGCCTCGTCCATCAAGTGCCCTATAGTTCCAAGGTCAACCACGAAAGGGGACAACCATGCAAGCAAGCGCAACAACGGAGCAATCGGCGGGTCGCGCATTTCCGGTGCAACCCATCGACTTGGCCGGCTTTGGCTGCCTAGTCGGCTACGGCATCCTGGCTTGGGCCGCCCAACAGCCCGGTGAACCCCAATTCGCCGTCTTCTTTGTCGTGGTGGCCTGGACCGCCCTGCTAACCTTCGGCTTCTACGCCTACCAAGGCCGACAAGCGGCGCCACTGTCGGTGCGCCGTCTGATTCTCTGGGCGCTGGCCTTCCGCGTCTGCGGGCTGTTCGGCGGCCCGTTCTTCGAGGATGACTACTTCCGCTATCTATGGGACGGCTATCTGTTCGCCCAACAGGGCACCCCCTACGGCACCGTTCCGGAGGCGTTTTTCACCGACCCCAACGTGCCGGAGGCCTTCCAGCGCATTCTCGACCGAGTGAACTACCCGGATGTGCCGACCATCTACGCACCGCTGGCGCAACTCTCCTTCCTGTTGGGCCACTGGTTGCAACCGGGAGGCATCGTCGCGCTGCAAGGGATGTACGTCATCTTCGACGTGCTCACCATCCTCCTGCTGCTGCGTTTGGCGCCGGCCCGCACCGTGCTGCTCTACGCTTGGTGCCCCTTGGTGATCAAGGAAACCGCCTTCACCGCCCACCCGGACATCCTGGGCGTTTGCCTGCTGGCGGGGGCGGTGGTCTTGGCGCAGCGGGATTGGTTGAAGGCCGCCGCCATCTGCCTTGCGCTGAGCGTCGGCACCAAGATCTTCGCCCTGCTGCTGGTGCCCTTTGTTTTGGTGCGCGGCCGGCTTGTGCATTGGGCCATCTTCGCCGCCGTTCTCGCCCTGCTGTATTTGCCCTTCGCGCTGCAAGGCAGCACGGACCTAGGCGCACAGATGGTGTTCGCCCGGGACTGGCAGTTCAACGCAGCGGCGTTCAGCCTGCTGTCATCGGCGTTTTCGGACTTCGGCGCCCGCCTGTCCGCCGCGCTGTTGGTGGTCGGTTTCGGCGTCTGGTGCTACGTCCGGCACCGGCGCACCCCCGGCGCAGTGCCTCGGGGGGATTGGCTGTTCGGCGTCATGCTGATCCTCGCCCCCGTTATCAATCCTTGGTATCTGCTGTGGGTGCTGCCGTTCGCCGTGGTTTACCCCAGCATTTGGGCTTGGACCGCATCGGTGGCGGTGCTTCTTTCCTACGTCACCGGGCTGCTCCTGGGCGACATGGACCTGCATCCCTATGAACACCCCGCCTGGGTGCAGCCCGTGGAGTTCGGCCTGATCCTTGCAGCCTTGGCTTGGGACCTGCTCCGCCAACGCCGTCGGCGTTTGGCCGGCGCTGACGCAGGGGCCTGATGTTCGGCGGCCTGCGGGTCGGCGCGGTCACGCCGGCACGGGATGAGGAAGGCAATATCGGCGCGGTGGTGGGCGAACTGCTGGCCCTGACCGATGCCCAAGGCCGCCCGCTGATCGACGACTACGTCGTCTGCGACAACGGCTCCAAGGACACCACCGGCCAGTGCGCCCAGGAAGCCGGCGCCCGGATCGTGCATCAGGAGATCCCAGGCTACGGCATCGCCTGCCTGACTGCGCTGGACGCCCTGCAACCCGTGGACATCGTTCTGTTCATTGACGGCGACCGGTCCTGCGTGGCCGGGCAGTGCCGGCGGCTGTTGGAGGCGGTCGCCGGCGGGGCGGACCTCGCCATCGGCGCCCGCCCCTTGGGCCGGATGGCCCCCGGCGCCCTGTCGGTCCCGCAAATTCTCGGCAACCGCTTGGCCAGCCGGCTCATCAAGCTGCTGTGGCGCCAGGAAACGACCGACCTCGGTCCCTATCGCGCCATCCGCGCCGATGCCCTTTGGCGGCTCGACATGCGGGACAAGGCCTACGGTTGGACCGTGGAGATGCAGGTCAAGGCCATTCAGCACGGCATGAAGGTGGCGGAGGTGCCAGTGGACAGCCTGCGGCGGCGCTACGGCAAGTCCAAGGTCGGCGGCACCTTGAAGGGGATCATCGGCGCCTCCTTGGGTATCGTCTCGATGATCGCGGTGCTACGCTGGCGGCAGGCCACAGGGAAATCCCAACGAGGCGCCGCCGCGCATCAGCAAGCGGGCCGGCACTAGGCCGCAGACCCGCTGCTCGGCACAGCCAACCGTCGCTTGAGGCCAAGCCAACGTCGCCCTATGTGTTTGGTTGCAGCGGATTCGTGAACACTGGAGAGATCGGATGATCGAAAAGCAAAACCCAGCCCACACCTGCACACCAAGCAAAGCACACCTCCTCCCAAGGCTTCCTGCCTTCGCGGTGCCGCCGGCGAAAGGGATCAAGTGGGCGGCCGCCTTGGCGTTGACCGGCCTGGTCCTATCGGCCGGCCCCCAGGTTGCCCTTGCCGTGCCGGAAGCCATCCCCTTCTGGCAGGCTAGGGATGAGGGCAACGCAGAGGAAGTCGATCACAGCCCTTGGCAAGCCATCCTGGACGGCTATCTGAAAACCGGCCATCCGTCCGGCGTCAACCGCTTCGACTACGCCGGCCTGAAGGCCAACGCCAAGGACAGCGAGCGCTTGACCGGCTACCTCGCCAGCCTGCAAGCCCTCGACCCAAGACGTCTATCCGGTGCCGAGCAGTTCGCCTATTGGGTGAATTTCTACAATGCGCTGACCATTCGGGTGGTGGTCGATGCCTACCCGATAGAGTCCATTCGGGACGTTCATGAGAGCTTTCTGTCCGTCAACCAAGGCCCCTGGGGCGATGTGCTGGCCGCGGCCGCCGGCCAAGAACTGACCTTGGATGACATCGAACACCGCATCCTGCGACCCATCTGGAAAGATCCGCGCATCCACTACGCCGTGAACTGCGCCAGCTTCGGCTGCCCCAACCTAGCGCCCCAAGCCTTCACCCCCGCCAACGCCGAGGAGCTGCTCGAGCAGGGCGCCCGGGACTACATCAACCACCCGCGCGGCGTCTCCTTGGTGGATGGGGACCTCGTGCTTTCCGCCATCTACGATTGGTATCAGGAGGACTTCGGCGGCAGCGAGGAGGCGGTGGTGGACCACCTCCTCAAGTACGCCAACGAGAAAACCGCCGCCAAGCTGCGCGACTACGGCGTGGTTCTAGACTACGAGTATGACTGGAGCTTGAACGAGCCGTAGTCCTTTGGGCGTTGCCTAGTAATTGCCGAACGACCAAGTGGCGCCGCCGCCGACCACGCTGTCTGCTTTTGTGTTGCGCCCATCTATCACGGCGGCGTAGAAAACCGCAAAGTTCAGGTTGGGGGTGGCGCTGAAGAAGAGGCGGCCTCCGAGCAGTTGATTCTCATCCTGCACTTCCGGGAAGCGGTCCGGGGAAAAGCCAGGGCCTCCGATGTCCAGGCCGGATTCGGCATCCACCCGCCGGTAGTCCAGCCCCAAGGACAACCGTTCGTTGACCAGGAAAATGCCGGAAAGGTTGGTGAAGTAGTTCTCCGGAATGCCCTTGTTGCGGTTGCGGTAGCCGAACTCGGCGGAAACGCCCACCCGGTTGGTCAGGAACTTGCCGACAATCACGGAGATTTCGAAGCCGTCGCCGCCGTCGCCCACGGAATTGATGTGACCGGGTTCATAGTCACCGGCGATGATGGCGGCGGCGCGTACGGCAACGCTGGGGAGGTTGTCCCATTCCAATTCATCGACCACCCGCCAAGTGACGCCGAGGTTGGCGTCCACCAAGCCATCAAAGCTTTCATCGGTTGTGGGGATGCCCGGCCCCGTGATGAAGTCGGTCTTCGCCCAACCGAGCTGCAAGTCCAACGCCCAAGCGTCCGCCAAAGTGTAGTTGGCGTTCAACCAAACGGTGTCCTGCTGCAAGTCCTCCCCGCCGCCTGGGGTTGGCACCTTGGTGGCTCCCAGATAGAACTCATTGGCGCTTTGCATCACATAGGAAAGGCTTACATGGCCAGTGCCCGGCTCGGAAAGCCAAGCGGTGCCATCCGCCGCCCAAGCCGCTGGCGGCAGGGCGCAGCCTAGCGCCGCCAAGGCTGCAACCGAGGTATGGCGGAACAGGCGCCGCGCAAAAGCTGCTTTGCCGTTTTTCATCACTTCGATTACCTTCCTTAGAGGCCCTCCCCTAGACCGGCCAGCCCAAGTGGCGCTGGCCAAATCGGCCGGCGTCGCCCACCAATCGCATCCACCGCTCATGTGCCCCGCCCCCCGAGCTTGTAGCGTCGATCGAGGTAGCGACGCACGGCATTGAGCTTGGCGCTGCAGCCCGTCTCTTGACCACTACAGAGGGCCCGGACGGTCCCGCTGTCTTCGTCCGCAGTGTCTTGGAAGACGTTGAGGACAGCGTTCAACTCCGTCATCAGGCTGCGGGCCTGGTCGCGGTTGAAGCCCCGCCTCTGAATGGGGCAAGCCCTGCAGACCAACTGACGGAAAACCAAGGACTTGCCCTGTGCGTATTCCGCCCGCGCCACCGTTTTGACGCCTCCCGTTCCCACCGAGCCGGACGCGAAGGCCGGTGTACTTACAACCGCGGCGCAGGCGGCTAACAAAATTCCAAGGCTAAGAGATGTCCTCACGTTGTTTGCCCTCCGATTCAGCTTCGTGCCGCCATCAGTTCAATGGGTGGTGGCGACACACCCACGAAACCTAGCCTACACTTGTATGACAGAAAACAATAGTCATGATGCACCCTTTGTTCACGAATTGCACTAATTTTTTCGGAAACACTCCATCCAAGGATTGGCTTCATTCCGGCGGCATCAGTTCAGCGGCAAGGGCGGTTGGCGCCGAGGTCTCGTCCAGAGTGAGGACAGGGGAGCGCCACTGCCAATCCCCCGGATGGGCCGTCGCCGTGCCGGCCAAGCTGATCCTCACCACCACCTGCACCGCTTCCGCCATCGATAAGGGCCGGGCCGGATTCATGCTGACCGCGTTGTCCAAGCGGATGGTCTGCGGCAACACCGCGGCCGGCCGCCTAACCACCGCGTAAGGCATGCCGCCGCCGACCGGACGGGCGACGACGAATAGGGTGGCGGCGGCTGGGGGCGGCTGCGCCGTGGAAACGGCGACCTCAATGGCCGGCGTCCCGCCGAGTTGGCCGCGCGCCCGTTCGAAGGCCGTTTGCAGAACCGTTCGGCGCAAGGGATCCAGGGGATTGGCCAAGGCGCGATTGAACAGTGCGGCGGCGGCCGGAAAGTCCTCCCGAGAGTAGGCGTCCAAGGCCAGGATTTCCAACGCGGTGGGCTGGTTGGGCGTTCGCGCCAAGATGCGTTCGGCGAGGGCTGCGCCAGCGGCGTCCAAACGGCCTCCGCCCGCTAGGTAACGGGCTTGCAGCCAGTAGAGGTCGATGCCGGCGTCCTCCCCCACCAAGCCGTGCGCCCGTTCAAAGGCGCCGGCGGCAGCGGCGTAGTCCTGGTCGGTCATGTAGATGTGCCCAAGCAGGAACCAACTGCCGGCCTCAGCGGGCCGCGCCCGCACCCGCTCCCCCAACAGGGTGCGCCAGCGGTCCAGTTCGATTCGATCCTTGCCCGGATCCAAACCCATCGCCTTGGGCGCCTCGGCCAACAGCGCCGCAACCGGCTCACCCAAATTGAGATACAGGCCGACCGCGGCCAAGGGGACCGCTAGCCCGACGATGAGCCCAACCCAGCCCCCAAGGCGGAGGCGATTGCCAACCGCCAAGGCCGGCTGCCTTGCAGAGAGCGCCTCACCAATTCGTCGTTCCTCGGTGCTTGTTTGGGAAGATTTTCCGCCTTGGCGGCTGACCGCGCCGGCATCCTCTCCTTCGTCGCCTTGTCCTTGCTCCGTCGGCGCGATCCGCCTCTCGACTCGATGCGGACCCGCTTCGCGCACTTCATGCAAAAACGCTTGGCCGAGCTCCGCCTCCATATCTTCCCGTTCGCCAGCCTCCAAGAGGCCCAAGCGGGCCTCCTCATCAAGTTCGGCCAACCTTTGCCGATAGAGGGCGCGGACCAGGGCGGGGCGCACAGCGCCATGCGCCGCGGTGCTTCGAAAGAAGGGCGCCGCAACAAAGATGGCGCCCAACGCCAACAGTGGCAACGCCAACAGCCAGAACATCAGGCTTCGTCTAGGAGGCGTTGCAGCCGCGCCCGGTCGGCGTCGCTGAGGTGCGCAGGCTGCCGCCGCCGCCAACGCCCAGCGAGCAGGCCAAGGCCGATGCCGACGAAGATGAGGGGGCCCAGCCATAGCGCCAAGGTCGCCGCCTTGAACGGCGGATCATAGAGCACGAAGTCCCCGTAGCGGGCCTGCAGGTAGTCACGCACTTCCTGATCGGAACGCCCTTCCTCAACGATCAGGCGATGCACCGCCGCCCGCAAGTCCTTGGCGATGGGCGCATCGCTGCCGGCCAAGTTGGTGTTCAAGCACTTGGGACAGCGAAACTCGGCCACCAGCGCCCGGTAGCGGGCTTCCACTTCGGAGTCTGGAAAGTCATAGACATCCACTGGGCTGGCGGCCAAGGCCGAAGCGGCGCCACAGAGCAGGCACAAACCGACCAGCCAGCCGCGGAATGCGCCGGACGGCTGCGACCGCAAAGGAGGCCGACGCCGCAGTTTCATGGCGCGCAAATTCCCGGCACCGATGCGCACGGGGAAAGGTTCATGCCGGAACATCCGCCTCCAGTGCCGCCGAAGGCGGCGCAGCGCCAACCTCCGGCAGTTCCGCCCCATCGTCAACCCGCATGCCCATCGCCGCCAGCCGCGGCGCCAATTCCTGTCGCCAGATATCGCTGGTGACGGCGCCCACCTGCTTGAAGACCACCTCCCCCTCCGGGTTCAGCAGGAAGGTTTCCGGTGCGCCGTAAACGCCCAACTCGACGCCGAGGGCGCCGTCCAAGTCCACCAGGTTGAATTCGTAAGGGTCGCCGTAGGCGCGCAGCCAACGCCGCGCCTTGGCTGCATCATCCTTGTAGTTGACGCCGATGATGCGCAGCGTCGGCGCGGCGGCGTGGATGCGCAGCAGTTCATCATGCTCCGCCCTGCAGGTAGGGCACCAGGTGGCCCAGACGTTGACCAGCACAGGGCTGCCGAGCAGATCCTCGCGGCGCACCAGTGCGCCGCTGCCCCCGTCCAGCCGCGGCGCGGCGAAGGCTGGGAAAGGCTTGCCGAGCAGGGCGGAGGGCAGCCGCTGCGGATCCTCCAACTGAAAGCCGATATAGCCAATCGCCAGCACGACGGCGAATAGGGCCAAGGGCGCAAACAGGGCCGGGCGCATCAGGCCGCCGTCCCCGCCCCGGCCGGCCGGCCGGCCAACCCCCGCCGGCCAGGGGCGAAGCGCAGCGCCAAGCGTCGGTAACGGCGGTCCGCCACCGCCAAGGTGCCGCCGAAGGCCATCAGCAGGGCACCGAGCCATATCCAGCGCACGAAGGGCTTGATGTGGATGCGCACCGCCCAATCGCCGCCGTCCAGAGATTCGCCTAAGGAGACGTAGATGTCCTTGAACAGGCCAGGGTCTATGGCCGCCTCGGTCATCACCGAGCCGCCGGCCAAGTAACGGCGCTTCTCCGGGGCCAGTTGCAGGTGCCGCCCGCCGTCGTCCACCTCAAACAGGCCCCGCTGCGCCCGATAGTTGGGACCAGACGCCTCCACCACGCCCTCGAAGCGAAACGACACCCCGGCTTGGACGAACGTCTCTCCCGGCGCAAGCCGCACGTCCTTCTCCACGGACAGTTCATGGGTCAGGGCCACTCCCAACAGGCTGACGGCGAAGCCCAAGTGCGCCAAGGACATGCCCCAATAAGCCAAGGGCGTGGAAGCCCCGCCGAGCCGCCGGCGACGCAGCAGGTCCGCCCCTTGAGTGGCGACGATCCAAAGCCCCAACAGCAGCGCCCCGGCGCCGCCCAAGGAAAGGGATTCGCCAAGCAGCAGCCCCACCAGCAGGGCCAGGCCGGCACTGACGGCAAAGCAAGCCAGCAGGCGGCGGCCCAGCCGCCGCAGGTTGGAGCGCTTCCAGCCCACAAAGGGGCCAACGCCAAGGGCCGCCGCCGCCACCAGCATCAGGGGCGTGAAGAAGCGGTTGAACCACGGCGGGCCGATGCTGATCTTGTCGCCGCCAGTGGCCGCTTCATAGGCGAGGGGATAGAGGGTGCCGAGCAGCACGACCGCCAGGGCCACCACCAGCAGCAAATTGTTCAGCAGCAAAAAGGTCTCACGGCTGAACAACCCGTGGCGCACCGCCGACCAAGCGGCGCCGCCGCGCACCCCGAACAGCGCCAATGCGCCGCCCACCACCAAGGCCAGAAAGGCCAGGATGAACAGCCCCCGGGTCGGATCCACGGCGAAGGCATGCACGGAGGTGAGCACCCCGGAGCGCACGATGAAGGCGCCGAGCAGGCTCAAGGAGAAGGCGGTCAGAGCCAGCAGCAGGGTCCAACTCTTGAAGGCGCCCCGTTTCTCGCTGGCTG
This sequence comes from uncultured Pseudomonadales bacterium, assembly GCA_958296025.1. Lineage (GTDB taxonomy): Bacteria > Pseudomonadota > Gammaproteobacteria > Pseudomonadales > Azotimanducaceae > Azophilus. The sequence goes on along the minus strand of OY282430.1, from coordinate 1,246,693 downwards.
CCAGGGAGTGCAGCAGGGCGGTGGCCGCCAGCCAAGGCATGAACGAGGCGTTCTCCACCGGATCCCAAAACCACCAACCGCCCCAACCCAGCTCATAGTAGGCCCACCAGCTGCCCAAGGCGATGCCCAAGGTGAGGAAGGCCCAAGCCACGTTGGTCCAAGGCCGCGACCAACGCGCCCAAGCGCTGTCCAGCTGCCTGGACAGCAACGCGGCAACGGCGAAGGCGAAGGGTACGGCAAGGCCCACATAGCCGGCGTAGAGCATCGGCGGATGGACGATCAAGCCAAAATCCTGCAAGAGCGGATTGAGGTCGGCGCCGTCCGCCGGCGGCAGCGGCAGCAGCCGCTCGAACGGGTTGCTGGTCAGCAGCAGAAAACTCAAGAAGCCGCCGTTCAGCAGGCACAGAACGCCAAGGGAGCGGGCGAGAAAACCCAGCGGCAACCGCCCCGAGCAAGCCGCCACCGCAGCCATCCACAGGCCCATGATCAGCGTCCACAGCAGCAGCGAACCCTCATGGGCGCCCCAAACGGCGCTGATCTTGTATTGCCAAGGCAGCAGGCTGTTGGAGTTCTGCGCCACATAGGCCACGGAAAAGTCATCCACTAGGAAGGCGTAAACCAGCGCCGCAAACCCCAGCGCCATAAACAGCAACTGGCCCCAGACCGCCGAAGCCGCCGCCCGCATCCAGGCCGACCGCCCCAGCCCAGCCCCAACCAAGCCCAAGGCCGCCCCAGCCCCGCTTAAGGCCAACGCCAAAATCACTGCCAAATGGCCGAGTTCGGGGATCATGGCGATGGTGCCCGCAGCATCAATGTGGCTCAGCTGGCGAAGCCAAGCCACTTCCCCCGTTCGTCGGCAAGGACATCAGCTCCGGCGGCATGTAGTTTTCGTCGTGTTTGGCCAGCACTTCCTCCGCTTGGAAGACACGGCTGGCGTCCAGTTGGCCGCGCACCAGGATGCCTTGGCCCTCGCGAAACAGGTCCGGAAGGATGCCGTCGTAGAGCACTTGGAAGTCCGCCCCCTGACGGTCGGTCAGGGTGAAGGCCACCTGCAGGGTCTCCGGCGCCCGTTGGACGCTGCCCTCCAGAACCATGCCGCCGGCGCGGATGCCGACCCCCACAGGCGCATCGCCGTTGACCACCTTGTGCGGTGGATAGAAGAGGTTGAGGCTTTCGTTGGCGGCGAGCAGCAGCAGCCAGACCGCGGCGGCGGCGCCGACCAACACGAAGGCCACGGCCAGCAAGCGGTTACGGCGCTTGGGAGGCATGGTCCTGATCCCTTTTCGAGCGCAGCAGCCGCAGGGTTTTGCGCCAGTCCGCTCTAAGCCGCACCAAGTGGAGGATGAGCAGGGCCAAGGCGGCGCCGTAGGCCAGCCAGACGTAGAGGCCATGGCCGCCCATGGCGATGAAGGCTTGCCAGTCGTCGAACATCAAGGGGCGGCGCTCCGCTGGCTGTGGCTCGGCGCGGCGCTCGGCCGGTTGGGGCTTGGGGCGGGACCGATGCTCGGCTGGCTGCCGTCCATCAGATCGCGCACCCATCGGCTGGAGCGCTCCCGGCGCAGGATGGCGTTGCGCAGCTTGGCGACCAGATTGGCGGCCAGCAGGCAGTAGGCGCCCAGCACGTTGACCAGCAGGGGCGCCCACATCGCCGCCGGCATGGCCGGGGCGGTGGTCAGCTTGAAGGTGGCGCCTTGGTGCAGGGTGGTCCACCAATGTACCGAATACTTGATGATCGGAATGTTGATGACGCCGACAATGGCCAGCAGGGCGCAAGCGCGGCTGGCGGCGGCTGGGTCCGGGATGGCGCGACGCAGGGCATGCAAGCCGAAGTACAGAAAGAGCAGCACCAAGGTGGCGGTGGTGCGCCCGTCAAACACCCACCAAGCGCCCCATGTGGGCTTGCCCCAGATTGCGCCGCTGAACAGCGCCAGCGCCGTGGCCCCCATGCCGAAGGGAACCAGAGTCTCCAAAACCAGCCCGGCCAGCTTCATCCGCCACACCAGCAGCAGCGCCCCGGCCACGCCGAGCAGCAGATAAACCGACTGGGCCAACATGGCCGCCGGCACATGCACATAGATGATGCGGAAACTGTTGCCCTGTTGATAGTCCGGCGGCGCGAAGGCCAGCCCCCAAACCGTGCCGATGGCGAGCAGCGCCAAGGCGAGGGAAAGAAACAGGGACTGCCAAGGCCCGCTGACCCGGTAGAACCACTTGGGCGATCCCAGCCGATGCCACCACGCCTTAAAGTTCATGCCATAAGCCTCAAGATCGCTCCACGCTGATGCGCAAGGCCGCTGCGGTGGCGAAAGGCGTTAGCGTCAGGGCTAGGACACTGATCCCCGCCAACCAGTAGAGCTGCGCCGTGGCGGCCAGCCCGGCGCCGCCGTCCAAGGTGGCGCTGACGCCGAACACCAGCACCGGCAAATGCAAGGGCGCCAACAGCAGGGCCAACAAAACGCCGCCGCCGCCAAGCCCCACGGTCAGGGCGGCGCCGACGGCGCCGATCAGGCTCAAGGCCGGCGTGCCCAGCAACAGCCCCAGCAGGAGGGTGGGCAGGGCGGCAGCGGATAGGTTCAGCATCAGCGCCAGCAAGGGCGCAAGCAAGGTCATCGCCAAGCCACAAGCGCACCACTGCACGGCCACCTTGCCCAGCACCGCGGCGAACTGCGGCTGCGCGAAAAGCACGAATTGCTCCAGGGCGCCGTCTTCAAAATCCCGCCGAAACAGCGCCTCCAACGATAACAGATTGGCCAGCAGCACCAACACCCATATGATGGCCGGCGCCGCCTCTCCCAGCCGGTCGGAAGAGCCGCCAAAGCCGATGGCGAACAGGCTGGCGGCCAAGAACAGAAACACCAGCGGGTTGAGAGCCTCGTCCTTGGAGCGCAGCACACAGAGCCATTCCCGGCGGAATTGAACGGCGAACATGAGGTTTTGCCTAGGATGCTTGAACGGTGGGCAACTGAAATAAGTGGCCGGATTCTAGTGTCCTGTCCCGCAAATAACTACACATCATCTACGGGTCTTTTGGGCTCCTGGCTGCGTTGCATCGCCCTGCCCAGGCCATCCTTTGGCAACGCCTTAGGCGCCGCCGCCCAGCTGCACCTCGGTGGCGCTTGGGCAGCTCAGGGCTTGATGAGTGGCGCAAAGCACGGCGCCCCCGGCTTGGCAATGCGCGGTGATCAGTTCCTGAACCAAGCGGCGGCCATCGGCGTCCAAGGCGGTCAGGGGTTCATCGAGCAACCAGAGGGGCCGCCGTTCAAGCAGAAGGCGAGCCAGGGCCACTCGCCGCCGTTGGCCCTCCGATAACTGGCTGCAGGCGGTGTCGGGCGCACCGCCAAGGCCAACCTGTGCCAAGGCTTGCGCTGCCGAAACGCCGCCAAATGGCAAGGCGTCGCCAACAGCGGCCTCTGGGGCGGCGGCCGGCCACCAACGAGTTGACCCCGCCAAACGTTCGTGCATCAGCAAGTTCTCCTTCGGCGAAAGCAAGGCGCTGACCCCATGCTTGTGGCCAACGTAGTGGAAGGACGCTGCATCAACGGCACCGTTGAAGTCGGCAAACAAACCGGCGGCGGCGCGCAGCAACGTGGACTTGCCGCTGCCGTTTGCGCCACGCAGCGCCACGCAGTCTCCCGCTTTGAGCGTCAAATTGAAACGCTCAAACAGCTGCCGTCCGCCACGGGCGCAGCTCACTTCAGCGAAAGTTAGTAAGGCGGAGCACATGTTCGCCGCACGATTTGCTGCCCATTTTGACGCACAACGGCACAAAGCGCCTTTGCCAAGCTACAAGCTGAGATCCACCCCGACGTAGCCTTGGATGGGCATGGCGGGGAAGTAGCGGTAGCTGCCAAAGGCGTAGTCGGCGCGGTCGGCGTAGCGCTCGTTCAGCAGGTTGATGATGCGGGCGAATAGGCTCAGGCGGTCGCTGAGCTTGACGCCGCCGCGCCAGTTCACCACCACATGGCCGCCGTACTTGGCGGTGTTGGCGGCGTTGACGTAGTGCTCTCCCACTTGGTTGACCTCCAGTTCCGAGTGCCAAGACGGACTGGGCTGGAAACGCCAGCGGGCGCTGCCCAGCCAGCGGGGGGCGGAATCCATCATGTTGCCTTCCTTGATGATCTCGCCGCCGCCGGCAGTCCGGGAGAAGGCGTACTTGTGGACGGCGTAGGTAGCGGCGACGCCGAAGCTGTGGGCGCCGAAGCGCCAATCGGCGGCGAACTCAACGCCGAGGGATTCGGTCTTGCCATCGCTGACATTGTAGCCGGCGGCGTCCCGGAAGATGAAGTTGCGGGTGCGTTCCCGGTACGCCGCAAGGGACCAAGCGCCGCCCTTCAAGCCGGCTTCGACGGACAACAGGCGCTCGCTGCTCAAATCCGCCACGGCCTGGCCACGCTGCAGGCGATAGAGTTCCGTGGCTTGGGGCGGGCGAAAGCCGGTACTCAGCATCAGGTAGGCGGCGCCAACGCCGAAATCCCGCACCAAGCCTACGCGCCCCGCCACTTCCGTAAAGCTGTCCTTGCCGGACGCCGGCCGGGTGTACAGGCAGCCGCCAAAGCCGCAGGCGCTGCCGTCATCCCTCGTATTGCCGGTGAGATGGCGGTTGTTGTAGTCGTAGCTCAGCCGCTCCACCCTGAGGCTGTGCAGGATGCGGGTGCGTCCGTCCAAGGACCAGCTCAGATCGTAGAAGCCAGCAGCCATGAAGGAATTCACGTCGTAGTCGTAGTGGCGGCCGGCCGGGCGCGTCTCCATCAGGAATCTGGAGCCCACCGTGGGCCGTCTCTGCAACTCGAGCAGGCGGCCCTGCATGGCCTCCAGCTGGGCGCCCAAACGCCGGATCAGGGCACCGGCGGCGAAGGTGCGGCTGAGGAAAACCCCGCCGCTGGTTTGCGCGTTGGTCTCGGTCGGCTGGCCCGGCAAAAAGTGCTGCAAAAAGGTCATGCGCGAGCGGCGCAGGTAGGTGGAAAGACGCCAAGCGTCCCGACGCCAATGGCTGGCCGCCCGCAGTGCCCAAGCGTCCCGGTAGGCTTCCGGGTGGGGGTTGGAGCGGCGCAACGCACCGTCTTCATAGGCTTCAAAGCCGCGCACATAGCCGCCGGTTTCCTGATTCAGGTTGCTGGCGTTCAGGGTGTTGCGCACCTGCCAGCCGCCGATGTCGGCGCCGTGGGCCAAGTTCAGCTTTTGCTGGCCGTAGCCGGTGTCATCCCGATAGCCGTTGGTCCGGCTGCCGTTCAGGCTAAGACCCAAGTAGTGCCCGTCCATGTCGGCGCCGAACTCGGCGCGAGCCTGGGTGTAGCCGTAGGCGCCCGCCTCCAAGCCAAGCCGCGTCCCCCACGGGCTGGGGCTGACCACATTGACCGCCCCGTGCAGGGCGTTGCCGCCCAACAGGGCGCTCGAAGGTCCCCGCCACACCTCCACCGCCGCGGCTTGTTCGGCGTTGACCTCGAAAAGGTTGTTGACGTTGCAGAACCCGGCGGGGCGAATGGGCAGGCCGTCCTCCAAATAGAGGAACTCCCCGCAGGCGCCAGTGCCGGTCAGCACGGCGGAGCGAATGGCGGTGAGATGCTCCTGACCGGAGCCGCGCACCACCCAAACCCCCGGAATCCGAACCAAGGCCTCGTGCAAATGGTTGGGCCTGATTTCCGCCAGAGCGTCCCCATCGATGACCCTGGAACTGCCGGCGCCCCCCAAGCGCTCGGTGATGGTGCCGGTGACCACCACTTCCTCAATGGCCGCTTCCGCCCTAGTCAACTGAGGCAGCAGCAGCGCACAACCGAGCAGTGCGCCAATAGAGGCGCTGAGCCCTCCCCTGCCCTTTCCCTTGCCCTTTCCTCCGCCCCTTCCCCTGCTCGTTCCCCTTCCCCGCCGGCGAAGCGCCTGGTGGACTGCATTCAGCCCCAGGTTGGGAACGCGACAGGAAAACCTTCGGATGGGCAGGGCCGGGGCTGAAAAAGGAAACGGATCGATGCGCATCGACGCCTCTGAGCGGGTCAAGCCGGCATTTTGTCAGGAAACAGGGGCGGTGTCGAAGGCGATGGGCACCTTCCATGCGCGTCCCTAGTGTCCTGATGGGCCTTGCTGGGTGGATTTTGAGGGTGTGTGTTTGTGGTCTGGGCTGGCGCTGGGGTTTGGCGGGTCGTTGGGGGTTATTTAGGGTAGCGCCCTGCAAGGCGTCGCGCAGCGCGTTATAGTCCTTGCGCGGCACGAGCCCCCGGGGGATCTGGCCGCAGGGAGCGACCGTTACAGTTTCCGGTTGGCGGATGAGAGTTCTTCTACAACGGGTGTCGCAGGCGTCGGTGTGCGTCGATGCCCAGGAGATTGCCAGCATAGGGTCTGGGTTGCTGGCCTTTGTCGGCGTCTTTCCCGCCGATGGCGGCGCCGAGGCGCGATGGCTGGCGGACAAGACCCTTGGGCTGCGCATTTTCCCGGACAAGCGTAAGCCCATGAACCGCTCCCTAGTGGAGGTGGGCGGCGCCGTCTTGGTGGTCTCCCAGTTCACCCTGGCCGGGGATCTGCGCAAGGGCAGGCGGCCCAGCTTCACCAGCGCCGCGCCTGCCGAGCAGGCGGCGCGGTTGTATGGGCACTACGCCGCCTGCCTCAAGGCCGGGGGCGTGGAGGTTCAGACTGGGCGCTTTGGCGCCAACATGCAGGTGGCCTTGATCAACGACGGGCCGGTCACCTTTCTGCTGGAGCGGTGAGGGCATTCACGCCCCGGCCCCTATTGCGCCTTGCTGCGTTTCTCGGCGAGGCGGGCGAACAAGATGCCGGCCTCGAACAGCAGCCAAGTGGGTAGCGCCAGCAGCAGTTGCGAGATCACGTCCGGTGGGGTCAGGATCATGCCGGCGATGAAGCAGCCGACGATGACGTAAGGGCGTTTGTGGGCGATGCTGTCGGCGCTGCTGATGCCGGACCACACCAGCAGCAGGATGGCGACGGGAATCTCAAAGGCGAAGCCGAAGGCGAAGAACAGGGTGAGCACGAAGTCCAGGTAGCGATTGATGTCCGTCATCATGGTCACGCCAGTGGGGGTGACGCTGGCCATGAACTGAAACACCAAGGGAAAGACCGCGAAGTAGGCGAACGCCATGCCGAGGTAAAAGAGGCAGATGCTGGACAGCAGCAGGGGCATGGCGAAGCGCTTCTCGCGCTTGTAAAGCCCCGGCGCCACGAACCCCCAAGCCTGGTGCAGCAGCACCGGCATGCCAACGAAAATGGCCGCATAGACCGCCAGCTTGAAGGGGGTGAGAAAGGGCGTGGCCACCTCGGTGGCGATCATGGTGCCGCCGCTGGGCAGGTGCGCCATCAGGGGCATGGCGACCAGGACGTACAGATCGTTGGCGAAGTAGTAGATGGGCAGAAACAGCAAGCCCACCGCCGCCAGGCTGCGCAAGAGGCGTTGCCGCAGTTCAACCACATGGGCCATGAACGGCATTTCCGCGCTGTCCACCAACTCATCGTGGTCCTTGGCGATGGGGGCCTTTGTGGGCCGCTCGGCAGCGGAAGCCTCGCCGCTGGCGGGTGCGCCGGACTCGCCCTCAGCCATCGTCCGGCTTGTCGGCGGGCTTTGCCGGCGTCGGCTTGATCTCGGCAGGCTTCCCGGATGACGGTTTAGCGGCTGCGGGCTTGGTTGATGGCGGCTCGATGGCGGCGGCCGCGGCGGTGTCCTTCACTTGGCGCTCAATGCGCTTCATTTCGTCCATCACCGCCTCGTTGTGCAGCTGCCGCCGCACCTCGTCCATGCCGATCTCCTTCTCGACCTCCGTCTTGACGGTGGTGAAGCTGCGGCGCATGCGGCCCAGCCACAGCCCCAAGGTGCGCAGCGCCTCGGGCAGCCGCTCCGGACCGATGACCAGCAGGCCGACGATGGCCACCAGCATCAGTTCGGGGAAGCCGATGTCAAACATGGGTTTCCTGCTTGGCCTCCGTCTTCCGTGCGGTGACCTCGCCCTCTATGACGTCAGGGTCCGCAGTCGCCTGCGCCTTGGCCTCGTCATCCGAGACCGCCTTGCGGAAGCCCTTGATGGCGTTGCCCAAGTCCGCGCCGATGCTCTTCAGGCGCCGCGGACCAAAGATCAGCAGCACGATGGCCAGCACCACCAGCAGTTCAGTTAGGCCAAATCCACCCGGCATGGCTATTCCTCCGGTTGCTCGTCGCCCCGCATTATAGGGGGCTTGCCGCTCCGGTGCGCCTTCTCCTCGTGCCCGGACACACCCAGGCGGCGTTCTAGTTCCCGCAGCACCCAGCGCGGGTCTTGGTCGCAGTACACTAGCAGCACCATGCAGTGGAACCAAAGGTCGGCTACCTCATGCACCAAGGCGGCATCCCGGCCGGAGGGGGCGGCGTCCTTGGCGGCGAGCACCACTTCGGTGGCCTCCTCGCCGATCTTCTGCGCAATCCCATTCACGCCCCCGGCAAAAAGCGACGCCGTGTAGGACTCCTCCGGCGATGCGTTGCGGCGGCTGCGCAACACTTCCGCCAAGGCGTCGATGATGGGTTCACTCATTATTCAGGCCCTCTTTCCGTTTCGGCGGGTTGCCGCCCGGCTTGCGTCCGGGTCGATGACCGGTCCGCTCAGGCCCTAAACCCTCACCAAGAAGTAGGAGCCGGCCAACACGCTGAACACCCCGGCCAAGGCGCCAAGACTGTCGCTGAACGTCTGGCTGAGCGGCGCCCACAACAGGAACCCAGCCGCGGCCATCAAGGCGGCGCCCAAAGCGCGGTCGCGGCGACGGCGACGCTTCAGCCGGGCAGCCTGCTCCTCCAACTTGCGCACGCTGGCCTGTTGTTCCTTCAGGCCGGACTCCAGGCGACGCAGCGTCCGTCCAGTGTCCAGGAACAGTTCCGGCAGGTGCGGCAGGTTCTCGATGATTTCGGGGGCCCGCTCGGCGAAACTGCGCAGCACCGCCAAGGGGCCCACCCGCTGCCGCATCCAACGCTCCATGAAGGGCTTGGCCGTCTTCCATAGATCCAGTTCCGGGTACAGCTGTCGCCCCACCCCTTCAACGTACAGCAAGGTCTTCTGCAGCAGCACCAGCTGCGGCTGAATTTCCATGTTGAATTCGGCGGCGGTGCGGAACAGGTTGACCAAAAAGTTGCCGAAGGAGATTTCCGTGAGGGGCTTGGCGAAGATGGGGTCGCAGACCTCCCGAATCACCCGCTCGAACTCCGCCATGTCGGTCCCCTGCGAAATCCAGCCGGACTCCAGGTGCAGGCGGGCGACCTTCTGGTAGTCCCGGTTAAAGAAGGCCAGCAGGTTGCCGGCCAGATAGTCCTGATCCCGCTGCGCCAGCTGCCCGATGATGGCGCAGTCCAAGGCGATGTAGCGTGGATTGCGCGGATCCTTCACATCCACAAAGATGTTGCCCGGGTGCATGTCCGCATGGAAGAAATTGTGTACGAACACTTGGGTGAAGAAGGTCTCCACCCCCCGTCTGGCCAGAAGCGCCAAGTCCGTGCCCAAGGCCTTGAGCTGCGCCACCTCACCCACGGGCAGGCCGTGGATGCGCTCCATCACCAACAGGTTCGGGCGGGTCAGGTCGGGGTGGATGCGGGGAACGTAGAGCAGCGGCGAGCCGGCGAAGTTCTCCCGCAGCCGCTGGGTGTTGGCCGCCTCCCGAAGCATGTCCAGTTCCGCCAGCACGGTCTTGGCGTAGTTCGCCGCCACCTCCGGCAGGCGCAGGCGCTGGCTGGCGGCGATGTGCTGGTCGATCCAGCCGGTCAGCCAAGCCAGCACCTCCAGATCGGCCCGCATGGTTTCCTCTATGTCTGGGCGCACCACCTTCACCACCACTTCGGAACCGTCGCTCAAGGCCGCGCCATGCACCTGAGCGATGGAGGCGGAGGCGATGGGCACGAGGTCGAAGCGCTTTATCCGGGCCGCAAAGGCGTCCCCCAAGGCTTTTTCCACGATGGCCCGCGCCTGTTCCCCGGCAAACGGCGGCACATGATCCTGTAGCTTGGCCAACTCGTCGGCGTAGTCCGTCGGCAGCATGTCCCGCCGGGTGGAGAGCAACTGCCCAAACTTGATGAAGACCGGCCCCAGCGCCTCAAAGGCCAACCGAAGGCGCACCGCCGACGCCCGGCGCGGCGCCGGCAGCCAACGCCCCGGCCAAGCCCGTAGGGCCCAACGGACGGAGCGGGGAACATCGCTGGCGGTCAGCAACTCCGTCGGCACCGCCACATCCAGCCGATGCCGGGCGGCGATGCGGAAGATCTGCCAAAGGCGGCTTCTCATCGGGTTTTCCTGACGAAACAGGGCTTGCGGCCTCGGGCAAAGCGGCCGGTGTCCTGGAGGCGGGCCGAACGCAAGAAACGAAAACCAACGGTGCGTAAACGCATGGCTAGGCCCCCTGCTCAAGCGTTCGCAGCCTGGCTTGCAGTTGATCCACGCGCTTGCGCAAGCTGGCCAGCTCGGCGGCAAATTCCCGGCAATGCGGCCTGTCGGCGTACAGCTCCTGCAACCCGCTCTTCAGTGCATCGGCACCCGCTTCGGCGGCGGAACGCAACGTGGCCCCGCCCAACTCAAACGCGCCAATCAGGTTTTCGCCGACGTCGCCAGGTAGGCGTTCCAGCAAGGCATCGAGGCCGCTTGGCCGAAGGGCGGCGGCAAATTCGGCAAGCAGCGCCTCATCTCCTTCAACTTCCAGCGGATCGCCCGCCTCGCCGAAGCCGGCGGCGGCCCAAGCCAGCAAGCCCGGCGCTGTCCCCCGCACGAGGACATCCGCCTCGCCAACGGCCTCCGCCGATACGCTGAGGCGGCGGCGCTGCACCCCCAAGGTCACCGTCTTCTCCGGCGCCGTGCATTGAATGCGCATTCGCCGTCCCTCCAGCGCCGCCAAACGTTGCGCTGCGGCATCGTCGAAGGAGAGGCCGACGTTAGCCGAGATCTCGACGAAGTCGGCGAACAGGGCGTCCGCCGCGGCGATGGCCTCCGACCAGGAGGGCACCTTGGCCCGGCCCAACGGTTGGTTCATCTTCCCACTCACCTGCCGATTAGAAACACTTGCGAAGCGACGCCTCAGACCAAGGCGATGGCGTGGCGCCGCTCCATCTGGCTGATGCGCCCGTTTCCCCGCCGTCAAAAGCAAAGCGGCGCAGGGCAAGCCTAGGATACCCCCTGACGGGGCTGAATGTCCGCCGCATTCTTGCCATGATTCTTCTGCAAGGACGTCGGCGGTTTCAGGCCAGGGCGCGATGAATGGCGGCGATGCCGCCAAGCAGGTCATGGTGCTCCACCGCGTTGAAGGCGGCATCCGCCAGCAACACTTTCAGGGCTTGCTGATCCGGGTGGACGCGGATGGACTCGATGAGATAGCGGTAACTCTGCGCATCCCCGACCAGCAGCTTGCCCAAGGCCGGCCAAGTGCTCTGGAAACCGCGGTAGGCCGCATCCAGCCAAGGGTTTGTCGGCTTGGAGAAGTCCAACACCAGCAGCACCCCGCCGGGCTTGAGAACCCGCTTCAACTCCGCCAAGGCCCGGCGCTTGTCGGTGAAGTTGCGCAGCCCAAAGCCGATGGTCGCGCCGTCGAACTCGTCTTCCGCAAAGGGCAGGGCCTCCGCCTTGACGCAACAGCACTGCACCTGCGCCAGCCCGGCGTCCAAGCTCTTGTCCCGGCCAAGCGCCAACATCGACGGGTTAAGGTCCGCCAACACCACCCGGCCATCGCCGCCCACCACCGGCGCCAGCAAACCGGCAATGTCCCCAGTGCCCCCGGCAAGGTCCAGCACAGAGTGCCCCGGCCGGGCGCTGGACATCTCCACCAGCATCCGCTTCATCAACCGATGGGTGCCCAAGGACATGAGGTCGTTCATCAGGTCGTAACGCTGCGCCACCGAAGTGAAGACCTCATCCACCAGCCGCGTCTTCTCATCCGGCGCCACGTTGCGAAATCCGAAATCCACCTGCTCGCCCGTCTTGTTCATGGGCGCAGTGTACTCCTGTTTAATACTGCGGCTTGGCAGCGTCATCCTTGCGCAAACGGACTGAACAACGGGATGTCGAGCGTCCGGAAAGTACACTGGTTACTGGTCGCCACAGGCAGCCCATGAACCTCAGCCGCGGCGGCAATCATGGCGTCTTCAAACAAGGTGCGGGATTTGCCCAGCTTGAAACGCGCCCACTCTCGAAAAGCCGGGACATCCATCGGCAATGCTTGGTGGGGCCTGATCACATCCGACAACCAAGCACTGCGCTCACCCGCCTTCCGCCGCCCTCTTTACGCTGCCTCCACCTCAAACGCCACTATGTTGCGGGATTCCTTGCTGAATTCCACGGCAACCAGGTGAATGGGCTGGCCTAGGCGCCGATACTTGTCCGCGTAGCCCTTGGCCTGCAACTGCGCCAGCGCACCGCCCTTAGGCGCAAGCTCCACCACCTTGAACTCGAACAGATAAACGTTGTTGTTGAATTGCACCGCCATGTCCAAGCGTCCGTGGCTGCTGCTGTCCTCCACCACAATGTCCAGCCCCAATCCGGCGAAGTAGGAATAGAACACCGCGGCGTAGTAGCCCTCGAACCTAGCGATGTCGTTGTTCGTGTACCACTGGTGGGGGATGCTGGCGTAGAAAGCGTGGAATAGGCTCTTCAGCCCTGCAAAGTCGTTGACCTTCAGTAGTTCGTACAGGCGGATGCTGTTGGTCCCTTGGCGTGAACTGCGGCCCACCAATTGACGCAGCAGGCTCTCGTTGAGGCTCTGCCGCACTTCTTGGTTGGGGTAGCCCAGGCGAAACAAAGTCTGGCCGCCGATGTTGCTGCGCTCCTGAATGGTGAGGTAGCCCGTTTGAAAAAGCAGGGCTTCGGTGGCCATGTCATCGACATCGAAAGCGGATAGCAGGTCGCTGGTGCTGGCCATGCCGTCCAGTTCCAAGGGGCTCACGCCGCGTTTGAACAAGGTTTCCACCAAGAACGCCGGGCTGCCGGTCTCAAACCAATGGGCGGCGAACTCGCGACGGCGAAACAGGAGCAGGATGTCGAACGGGTTGTACACCTTCTCCTCACCCAGCCAGTTGTAGCCGTTGTACCAACGGCAGATCTCGTCCCGGTCCAACCCCTCGAGTTCCGGCGCGAACACGCTGTCCAAGTCTTGCTCCGTGTAGCCGCAAACCGCTGAGTATTCCGGCTCCAAGGTAATGTCGGTCAGGTTGTTGAGGCCGGAGAACAGGCTGACTTTGGAAAACTTGCTCACGCCGGTTAGAAAGGTGAAGCGGACATGGGCGTCACAGTCCTTGATGACCGAATAGACGCCCCGCAGAAACTCCCGGTTGGCGCGGGCGATGTCCGGCGCCTCCAATGCGTCGAGAATGGGCTTGTCGTATTCATCGATCAAAACCACCACTGGCCGGCCAGCCTGGCGATGCAGGGCTGATATCAAAGCGGCGAAACGACCGGGTGCCGTGGCGTATTCGCTGGCAACCTGCGCCTCCCGTTCGGCAGCGGCCAGCTTCTCCATGAAGTTGGCTTCCAAAAAGCCCGGCTCCTTGAAGTTGCCGCCGCCGAAGCTCAGGCGCAGAACCGGATGGCGAACCGACCAGTCCCACTGCCCGTGAATGTCCAGCCCTGTGAACAGCGCCTCGTTGCCCTCGAACAGCTCCTTGAGGGTGTCCAGAAACAAGCTCTTGCCAAACCGCCGCGGGCGGGAAAGGAAGTAGTGTGTGCCTTCGTCAACCAGCCGCCGGATGTAGGCGGTCTTATCGACGTAGTAGCAGCCTTCCTCACGAATTTTTCGGAAGGTCTGGATGCCGATGGGCAGTTTGCCTCTATTCATGGCGGCACCTTAAACCAGTCCCCGGCAATTTCAAACTCCGCCCCGCCTTTGGCGACAGCGTGGTTGCATGCTGCCGCCCATGCACGATTCGCTGCTTCCAACCGACGCAGCGAGCGGCTTGTGCAGCCCCGTTCAGTCCATCCCTGCCAAGCGCTCCATGAGCGCCGCCAAGGGGATGGCCAGCGTGTTCGCGTTGAGGGGGAAACTGTCATCGCCTGAGTGGACGACGAACCGCTCGGTTGCCTGCACGTCCTCCGCCGCCAAAGCAAAGCCTTTGCTGGTGCGGGGCGTCGCGCTGCGCTTGGCGTGTCGTTCAATTAGCAAGGAAGTTTTTGCTTATCCGCATGGTGGCGGATTACCCAAACTCCCTCTGAATACCACTGACAGGCCAACCCCGCCAAGGACCGAAGAAGCGTTCCTTGGCGACGCGACCAATCCAAAATTGCACTTGAGATTCGAATCCGGGATTTGAAAAAGTTCTTGACATCCAGTCAATTCCAATACCGAAATGAGACTGAACGAAGGGTGATGTTCCGTGCCTGGGGCCGAGTTGGGAATTGGTTGAGATGGTGGGCTATGAGCAGGTTGGCGAAGCCGAGCGGCAGCGTGGTCCGGTGCGGCATCCACACCGCGAACAACGGGTCAAACAGGGATAAGGTGTGGATCGAATGAAGAAAAGAGCCAGCGTCCTCGCGTTGGTGAGCCTTGCGGCGGGCTTGGCCCTCGCCTATTTGCTTTCTTCCATTCCCAAAGAAGAAGCGACCCCGCCCAGCCCGGCGGGTGGCGCCCTGGAGCAAAAGGCCGTCGATGCGGCGGTTGCCCGGATTGCGGCGGAAAGCCGGGGAGAGCTTCGGGCACCGCTTGTTCAGGCCGCGCCAGGGGTTTCGGGCGATGGGGGGCATCCGGTTTCGTCCGAGCGTTCCGCACCCGTCCCGCCCGACGGCTATTCGTTCGTCACCGTCCACGGGGAGATGGCCAAGGCACCGCTGCGGGATAATCCCGAGCATCCGCCCGAACGCGCCGATGCCGATCGGCGCTGGACCGGCGCGCCGGATTCGGTCGATGCGCTGGTCCGCCAGGCGGCCGCGGCGGGGCGTGACTGGTCCTTCGGGTGGGTGCGAATGGTGCCAACGAGGCAGCCGGACGCCGCCAAGGCGTCCCTGCGACGTCTGGGCGTGAACGTTCTCGGTGCCTCGGGGGAGCTGATTCGCGCCCGGTTGCCGGGTGATGCGGCTAGCCTGCGGGCGATCTCGGCGTTGCCGGAAGTGGCCGCGCTGGGCACCGTGCCGAAGGAAGCGAAGCTCCCCGAAGCGTTCGCCAAGCGGGCGCTGGAAGCGCCGCCCCATGAACAGGTTCCCGTGTTCATCACCCTGATGGCGAACGATCCCGACGGCCGGTGGCGGCGCGCACTCACCGATCTGGGCGCCGTGGTCGGCCGCTTCGACCCGGCCATTCGAGTCTATTCGGCCAATGTCACCCGCATGGCGTTGGACACCGTCGCCGGGGCGGATTTTGTGCTGGCCGTCGAGCCCATCGGCGTCGTGCGGGCCACCCACGACACCGCCGTGCCCGCCATGGGGGCCGACGCGCTCAGGGACTACAACGCCTCGTCGGGACTCTTCACCGGCGGCGGCGCCTCGACGCCCATCGGCGTCATGGACACCGGGCTCAACATCAACCATCTGGACATCGCATCGAACCGGGAGAGCATCTGCGGCGCCAACTTCGTTTACGACAACTGGTTGACCAGCGGTCGGGTCGAGGACGCGGACCTGTGGGTGGACGACGGCGGGCACGGCACCCACGTCACCGGAACCATTGCCGGCAACGGTGCCGTCGAACCAGGCTACGCCGGCATGGCGCCGTCCGTGTCCCACATTCGCTTCGCCAAGGTATTGAACATAGGGGGAGGCGGCACTCACGACATGATCTCGCGAGGCATGGATTTCCTCGCCGCGCCTTCCAGCTGCGCGGAAGCCGGCTGGAGCGCCGAGCGGGTCAAGCCGCTGATCGTGAACATGAGCTTGTCCGGGTCCGCCCGGTTTTTCGAGGGAAGGGGGGCGTCGGCGCGCAAACTCGACTCCATCGTCTGGCGCCACCGCCAGCTTTACGTCGTGGCTCAATCGAACTCCAGCATTCACGGCTTCTCGAACTACGGCACGGCCAAGAACTCCCTGGCGGTGGGGGCGGCGCTGGACAGCGGTCACCTTGCGACGTTCAGCAGCCATGGCCCCACCGCCGACGGACGGTTGGCGCCGCAGGTGGTCGCCACCGGCGTGGACATCCACTCCACAAAGGGAGAGGGAAGTCGAAACGGCTACGTCTCCTTTAGCGGCACGAGCATGTCGTCGCCCGCGGTGGCCGGCGTGGCGGCCCTGTTGATGGACGCGGCGCCGGCGCATCGGGAGCGACCGGCGTTGGCCAGGGCGCGATTGATGGCCAGCGCCGTCAGGCCGGATGCGTGGCTGGACGCCCCCGCCCGATTCCCCGCCGACAACACCAACGGACCGGGGACGCTGCAGGCGCAATATGGGCTAGGAAAAGTATCGGCGCGCACCAGCACACTTAATCGAAACCAAGCGGATGGGTGGACGAGTGGCAGCGCAACGTCCGCCCTGCGCAATGGCGAATACGCCCACCAGGATATCCGAGTGCCGGAGAACGCTAGCCGTCTGGATCTGGTGATGACTTGGGACGAGCCGCCCACGGACACGCTGGGCGAAGCGGTGCTGAACGATCTTGACCTGTGGCTGGATCGGGGCGGCGACTGCGGCGACGGCGGCTGCGGCGAGCATTCGTCAACGTCCCGCAAGGACAACGTGGAGTGGATCATCGTGCGCAATCCGCCGCCGGGCGTGTACCGGGCGAAGGTGGTGCCGAACCGGGTCTACACCGCGCCGCCCCGGGCGGCGCTGGCCTGGACGGTGATACGCGGCGCGTCCACGCCGCAACTGGGGATCGGCGCGGATAGGGAGACGCTGAGCGGCGGCGGGCGACTGACCCTGACGGTGACCGCCGACGGATACGTGGCGGCCGGAACCAAACTGCACTTCGGCTGCCGCGACGCGGGGGGCTCCTCCGATTGCGCCGGCGTGTCGATCTCGGAAGTGAGCGTGAGCCGCGAAGACGGCGTATCGCGCGAGCCGCCCGAGCCTTGGAGTGACTATCCCTGGGCCGGCTATCTGGGGTCGTCGATCACGCTCGGCGAAATCGCCGCCGGCGAAAGCCAGGAGGTGCGGCTTCTGGTCAATTCGGGAGAGTCGGCGGCCCGACTCCACTTCACGGCAAGCGCGTGGAACGGCGCGGCGGCTTCCATGTCCGTCGCCGTCCCGACGGATGCGGATCCGTCCGAAGTCGCGGAGGCGGAGCGCCCGGCGAACGACGATTTCGCGGCGGCCACCGCAATCGCGGGCAAAACGGGCGCCTGGGAGCTGGATCTTCTGCTGGCGACGCCCGAGCCGGGGGAACCGGCGTTCTGGAGCTTTCCCTGGTCCCGTTATGGGCGGCCCACCGGTTCGGTCTGGTATGCCTGGACGGCGCCGGCGAGCGATCTTGCGCGGTTCGGCCTCACGGGTGCCGACCCAGATGTGTACGACGCCTATTCGGAGGCGCTGGGCGGCTCCGGCATCGACACCTTCCTCGTCAATGTCGATGTTTTTCGCGGCAACCAGGTCGCCGGGCTTGAGCGAGTGGCCGCCAAGCCCTGGAGCGCAACGTTCTTCGCGGAAAAAGGGCTGACTTACCACATCCGGGTGAGCAACGCGGAGCGGGGGAAGATTCCCCTGACCCTGCGCTGGTCGCAGGGTCCGCGGCCGGCCAACGACGATTTCCAGGCCGCCGCCCCGATCGAGGGCGCGGCGGGCACCGCCGAAGGCGCCAACCAGGGCGCCACCCTGGAACTCGGCGAGTCGGTCGGCGGGCTGGCGGCCACAACCTGGCACCGCTGGACCGCGCCGCGCGACGGCGCCTGGCGGTTCGAGTCGGATCACCCCGCGTCCCGTGTGCTGGCTTTCACCGGCGACGCCGTTGCGGCGCTTCGCTTGGTTTCCGGTTTTCCCGGGCGAGCCGCGGAGTTCCCCGTCCGCGCCGGAACGGAATACCAGATCGCCGTCGCGGCGAAGGACGCCTATGCCGCCGGCAGCTCCTATGAGTTGACGTGGGAGGAAGCAACCGAACGGGAAGCCGGCAATGACGACTTCCAGGGTGCCGGGGAATTCGCGGGCGCGTCACCGGAACAGGTTTTCGTTGACCGCAAATCGACCGTGGAGCCCGGCGAGCCCGTCGCAACCGGCGTTAGGACGAAATGGTGGATCTGGACGGCGCCCGAGGACGGCCGCTTTACATGGCGGTTGACAAGCGCACCCAGTTCGAAGTTGCGGGTGGCCATTTTCGCCGGCGCGGCGATCGAAGATCTGCAGCTCGTTGGCGCGGCCGATGAGAACCTCACATCGACGGGCTCCACCCTCGACGCCGTGGCCGACCGGCGCTACTGGATTTCGGCGGGTTTGCCGGCGGGCGACGGCAGCGCTTTCGCGGTCGGCTACAGTGGCGCCGAACTGCGGTGGGGACGAACCCCGGAGAACGACGATCTGGCGAGCGCGGCGGCGCTTTCGGGCGCCAGCGGTTCGGTCACCGGGTCGAATCGGTTCGCCACCATCGAGCGCGGCGAGCGCGTTCGCCGCGAAGGCCACTCGTCCCTCTGGTGGATCTGGGAGGCGCCCGCTTCCGGGTGGTTCCGTTTCCGGATGGACACCGCCGCCGCGCTCGCCGTTTACCGAAGCGTCGGTGCCGGGCCGGGCTCGTTGGAACTGGTGGGAAGCAGCGCTGGGTCCGACCCTGTCGAGGTCTTCTTCCAAGCGGAGCGGGGGGTTCGCTACCACATCCGGCTGGGAACCCAGGGCGCCGCGGACGGCGGCGACTTCACCATCCGCTGGGATGAGTTCAGTCCAGTCTGGCTGAAATACGTCGGACGTCTGGCCGATGGGGATACGGACTCGACTGGTGGCCGGATCGAACTCTCCGAGCTCACCGCCCTAGCGTTCAACGGCGATGGAACAGCGCTCTACGTGGCTTCCCCTCTTGGACTGCAAGTGTTCCAGCGCGATCCCGAAAGCGGCGGTCTGGGGCTCGTCCAGACGCTTGAATACGGTGCCGGTGGTGCTGGCGCTGGCGCGTTGATTTGGGATCCACATAGAAACAAGCTGTATGCGGATGTCTTTTCGGAGGCGTGGCGCAAGTTCGCGCCCGTCGATGGGGACCAGCGGAAACTCAGGGATGAAGGAGAGTTGAAGGTAAGCGGATCCCAATCGGTGATCCGCGCTGAGTCGTTCTTTATGGATTCCGCGGGATCCTTCCTGTACGCGTCCCATCGATGGGATGGGGGGCTGACGGTCCTCGCCTTTGATGCGTCGGGCGGTCTCCGGCATGTGCAAACCCTGGACAATTTGCGGCTCGCGCTGATCTCGAACGACGACAGCCGCGTCTATGCCGCTGCGGAGGACGGGCTGCTGCTCGTCTTCCAACGCGACGCCGAGACGGGCCGCCTAACCGAGGTCGGAACCCCGCAGGCCCTAAACGATGTTGAGGCGCTGGCGATCAGCGACGACGACCGGTATTTGTTCGCCGTTAGCAACGATGGCCCGACACAAATTTTCGGACTGGAGGAGGATCCGTCCAGTCCGCGGCACCTGGACTCGCTGCCACCGTCTGGGAACATCCCGTCCTGGCGTTACTGGAATTGCGATTTCGCCGCCGCGCGCAACGGCAATCCAGCGATGGACGCCCTCTGCCACAATTTGGCGTTCAGCGCTAAGTGGCGACCAGAGACAGCCGAACTGGTCGGGACCGATGTTGTGGCGGGAACCGACCGTTTCGACAATGAGGTGCCGACTTTCAACCACTGTTGTGACCGCTCCCCCGTGGCGAGCCCCGATGGCAAGCACATTTATGCGATCGGTTTGGATCCGAGTTCGAGCATCGATTTCTTCGAGCGCGTCGGCAACGAGCTGGTCGGCCCGGACTTGGTGGTAGTGTCCCCCTCAGCGAGCGATGGCGCCCCGGACGTTGGTGCCGCCTTCACGCTTTCCGCCATCGTGCGCAACGACGGCAACGCCAACGCGCCCTCCACGACGCTGCGTTGGTTCCGCTCGTCCGACTCCGCCATCTCCAACTCGGACGCAGAGGTGGGCGGGCAGTCGGTGCCCCGCCTCGCCCCCTCTGGCACCAGCGGCGAGTCCATCGACCTAACCGCTCCGTCAAGTGCCGGTGCCTACTATTACGGTGCCTGCGTCGACCCGGCCAGCGGCGAGACCGACATCGGCAATAACTGCTCAACCGGGGTGCGCGTCACGGTCCAGTCCGTGGGTGCCCCGGAATCGATCACCCATGAAGTCGGCGACACGATCACTTCCATGCCCACCGGATCCTGGTTTCCCGACACCACATCCGGCGCGTCGTTTGCCGTCTCCGGTTCGACTGTGACCATCCGCTTCAATGACGGTGGCTATGTGTTGGAAAATGGGATCAGGTACAGCTGCGACGATGGCGACGGCTGCACAGTCGAGAACCGGGTTGTCGAACTCGGCGTGATCGTGGAAACCACCGAGAGCGGCAGGCTGGTGGCGGAACTCACCATCGACACAGGCGCGGGAATGTACGCCAGCAACACCGTGGTGGTTGATTGAAGGGAAGAGGCGGAAAAACACTCGGCAATCGCAGCGTTGCCGAAGGAAGCAGGGACCGAATGCTGATCTGGAACTGAAGGTCGGTCGCACTGGAACGGCGTCGGTGGGCAGACGGTGGAAAACGCGGGGCCGGCATTCGGGCCGCTTAAGCGGAAAAGGGCAAATTCAAGCAGGGCCATACTGACATGAACCGGCCAATGGCTATACTGCGGCGCTGCCTTGACCAACAGCGCCGCCCAAAACAGCCGCAACAAGCTGCGGCCCGAAGACCGGGCCGTGCATGACTGGTATCGCTTCGTCCTGTCGTTCCCGCCGCACATGGTTCAGGATTACTTGGACAGGTTCGGCGTTGACCCTTCCTGCACGGTTCTCGATCCGTTCTGCGGCACCGGCACCACCTTGGTCGAGTGCAAGAAGCTCGGCATCGCCAGCCTTGGCGTCGAGTCCAACCCGATGGCGCATTTCGCCAGCGCTGTAAAAATCGATTGGTCCGCCGAATGCGCCAAGCTCTCGGCCTATGCCGAAAAGGTCAGGTCATCAGCAGGGGAAACGCTCAGGCGGCAGGGCTTGGACGAATGCGGCGGCTTGCCCCTGTTTGCCGTGAATGGCGCCGGGCGGCCACCGCAAGGTTCCCGCCGAGGTATTAAAGGCGGATTCCCGCAGCGTCGGCGCAGTGCTGAGGCCCCAATCCGTCGATGTCGTGATCACATCTCCCCCCTATCCCAACGAAAAGGACTACACCCGCACCACCCGGCTTGAATCGGTCATTTTGGGTTTGATTCTCAACAAACAGGAATTGCGGTCATTGAAGCAGGGCTTGGTCCGCTCCAACACCAGAGGCGTCTATAAATCCGACAAGGACGATCTTGAGATTGCGCACAACGATGAGATACAGGAAATCGCCAGCGCGATCGAAAGGCGCTGAATGGAACTAGGCAAAACATCCGGTTTCGAGCGGCTTTACCCCCGAGTAACCCAACTGTACTTCGGCGGAATGCTCCGCCACCTAGCATCCCTTCGCCCAGCCCTCAAACCAGGTGCGCAGCTCGCCTACGTCGTGGGCGACCAAGCATCCTACCTCAGAGTGATGATCCGAACCGGAAAATTGCTTGCCAACTTGGCCCAGTCGTTGAATTACAGGGTCATGGGCATTGACTTGTTCAGAACAAGACCATCCACCGTCACCGGCGAACAACTCCGCGAAGAAGTCGTCCTGCTGGAATGGCCGAAGCACTGATGCGGAGGGCAGGCCCATTTCCACCCAAAACCGCTACGCTGCCATAATCGAAGCGATTTTTCTTGCCAAGTACAAGCAGGGCCAACGCGAAGTTGCTTTTGAACGACAGGATATCGCCAATTTCGCGTCTGAGTTGGGCATCAGCCTGCCCAAGAATTTGGGAGATGTGACTTACAGTTTTCGCTATCGAGCAATCCTTCCGGAAAGCATCTTGGCTTTACGTCTGACCCTAGATTCTGTAGGCTTGCCCTATAGCTGGCCGGGAGATTGAGCGAGTGACCACCAGACTACGGGTCGAGTTCACGGTTCCTGCGGAGGTCCGGGAGGAAGGCGCACACTACGTTTCCGCTTGTCCCCCTCTCGATGTTTGCAGCCAAGGCGCCACCGAGGAGGCTGCTCTCGTCAACCTCGCCGAGGCGTTGCACCTGTTCATGGAGTCCTGCTTCGAGCGGGGCACTTTGGAGGAGGTGTTCAAGGACTGCGGCTTTAGACCGGACAGCAGCGACCTCGAGCCGGCGGAAGGCCAGCGCATGGTGCGAGTGCTACTGCCGCTGGTTGCGCAAGCGGGGTGAGCAGGGTCACGCCGAGCACTCCGTCAAGCGGCGGGTTGGACCAGTGCGGCCAGCGCCTTGCGCAACTCCAGCGTCGCTAGGGTGTCGTGTTGGCAGTAGGCGCGGAGGGCAGTGAAGGTTTGTTGGCGCTCCCCTACGTTGTCGTTGGAAAGGGCGCGCTGGTGTAGGGCTGCGGCCAGGTTGCCGTCGGCCACGGCCAGGTCGTCGTAGCCTAGGCCCGGCGCGAGGGCCGGCAACACGCTCTTGATGGAGAAGGAGCCTCGGAAGTCCGGGTGGTAGCAGCAGTTGCGCACTACCGGCAGCAAGTCAAACAGCCGTGCTTCAACCGCGGTAAGCGCTGTCGCCCGCTGCGGAACTGCTGCCGCCAATTCCCGCAGCATCCGCCGCTCATAGCTTGAATAGACGCAGATGGTCCCTTCCTCGCCAAGGGCGTCCAGCAGGCGTTCGGCCAGCATGGGGCGGGGGTCGTCGTCCCCTTCGTGCAGATAGTCCGCATGGGCGGGCGGCTGCCCGTCGTGCTCCGTATGTACGGAGAACAGGAAGGGGATGGCGTCATAAGGCCGGGTGCCGGCGAAGCGGGGGATGGCCGGCGCGAAAGTCTCAAAATCCAGGTGGCGCACCGGCGGCTTGATGGGGGTCAGCGCGTTCCTCAGGTTGCCATGCACTTGGATGCGCCCTTGCCGCACCGCCGTGCGCACAATCCGCTGCAGATTGTTGAGGGGGAAACTAGCCGGGATGTCCTTGATTTCGTCAATGCCGGCCTCGTCCAAATCAGCGTGGAGGGCACCGCTTAGCCGGGGCAGTTCCGTGATGCCGTGATCCGGCTGGGCCAGGTCGCGGGTGCAGTGCGCGTAGTACGGGCAGTTGTACGGGGTGAAACAATGGTCGCCGGGGGCGATGGCGGGCGCCGCGGAGTCGGCGAGCATGGCCCGCATTTTCTGTGCCTCCCCACCGATGCCGTCCAACAGTGCCGTAGCCTCGTCAAAGACGGGATGCAGTTTGAACAGGGCGTCCACATCCAGCTGGACGCCATCGTAAACATAGTCCCGGTTCAGGGTGAGCACCCCCGCCTCCCGCACATCCAGCCCGGCGCCGCGCAGCACCCATAGCTGCACGGCAACGTCAAGAACGAAAACGTCCTTGAGCTTGGTGGTGGACTTCACCTCCACCAACCGCCAACCACCGTCAGTCAAGCGCTCGAGCACATCGGCGCGGACCAAGACATGCTCATGCTGAAACGCGGCCTCAAAAACCGCCGGTGCCGCCCCCGCATCGATGACCCGCCGCGTCTCCTCCAGCGCCTCCGGCACATGCTTGTGATCGTGCGCGATCAAATGCCCATCGGGATAGCGCCGGCAGGCAAGCTCACCTACTTCGTGGCCGGTGTCGAAGACGAGTTGCAGGGCCTCGTCGGCCGGGGCGGCCAAATGACGGGCGTGGAAGTCATGCCACAGGCGCAGATGGCACTGCTTGCCAGTTAGGTAGGTGGATTTGGAGAGGCGGGGGCCTAGCACGGGTGCCAATCCTTTGGGTTCGGCGTCCCGGCATCATCGGTAGCCCACTTTCTGAGATAGTCCGCGAACAAACTACGAATTCCCCCTCCCTCACCCTTTTCGATGGCGTCCGCGAACTCCTTGAAGTCGATGGCATCTGGTGGTAAACGGGGTTGGATATACACCACCTTCAAACAGGGCCAATCCTCATTTTTTTCCACCTTGCCTTTGATTCTCTTGAGAGCGTTTCTGTATTCTTTCCCTGTGGGGGGGAAGAGGCCATCCTCATACTCAATCAGACCAATTTCCGAAAGCAATTTCAGGAGATAAACATATTTTGGGTCTTTATGGGGAGATCCGCAAATATCCAAAATACCCATAACTAGCTTTTTAAGCCCCTCGTCGGCAGCTTCATGAAGATTCGCGCATTGTTCTTTCTTTATTGAGTTCATGTCTGTTTTGAGTTCAACAAGAAATGCCCGCTTCCGATCCGTGGACAGTGCAAGGTAGTCAGCCTTTGTGGACTGGTTGTTATCCATATTTTTGATCGGAAACTCAGGAATCAACGTGGGGTTGATTTCGACGGAGCAATTTTTCTCCGACAAGTGCGCCCCCAGCACTTCAGGCAGAAACAACGCGAAGAATATATCCGCCCGACGTTCGAATTGATAAGCTGGCAAGTGCCGCCATCTATCCAACAAACAGAACAGATCCGCAATGGTCGGATATTCATTGGTTTTGCTCGCATTAGACATACGGCCCTCCTAAATCCTCACAAGCAGACTATCCCGCAAAGATGATGGCTTGAAGCACGCTCTTGCTTACTCAAGAAGGTGAAAAGCTACGGAAACCATCACCTAGCTTCGAGGTCACACCCCAAACCGGATAACTTCCACACCAGTTTCCGCTGCAGTCCGCTCGGTTCGCCGCCGCAATATAGCACAGGGCAGCCAAAGTCGTCTCTAGGGGGTTGAAATTCACCGGCAGGATGCCGCGCTTTCCCCGCCTTCGTTGTCCTTTGGGGATAGCGGTGAGTGGGCAAGTGTCGGCTGCTCATTGAGCGGTCGCGACGGCATGGCGGCCCTACACCGTGCGTGGCCAATTAATCCGCGTCGCTACCTCGGCAAGCAAGAGCGGGAAGGGCCATAATATCCTAGCCAACCAAGTGGAATTGCATACTTATTAACTTGACCCCCAATCCCCGCTTAAGAAATCGTTGAAGTGCTTTGAAAGGCGCACCGTGCAAGGGTTTTTCCGGCAAAATGCCGGTTGAACAAAAACACCTTGCAGGTGCGCCGATGACAAGCATAACACCCCGCCCGCTGAAGGTTGAGCACGAGTTCACGGACGCCCGCTTGACCGGCTTCGGGGGCTGGTCCGCCTTGGCCCTGACGGCGGAGCGTCTGGGTCTTTTCGGGGATTTGGCGGAGGGCGTGTCGGTCAAGGTTCGGCGGCGCGGGGCGTCGGACGGCGAGTCGCTTTGGGCGCTTGCGGCGGGCGGCGGGGCGCTGTCCGATCTGGACGAGTTGCGGGCGGACCCGGGGGCGTGTCGGCTGTTGGGGCTGCGCCATGCGCCGTCAGGCCGGCGGATGGGGGAGTTTTTGGCGAAGGGCTCCAAGGCCGACTTGGACGGCTTGCTGGAGGCGGCCCGGCGCTTGGCTGGTCGGGTCGCGCCGGCCGTCATTGAGCATGAGGTTGCGGCGAGGGGCTATGTTCCGGTGTTCGTGGACGGCACGGAGATTAAGGTGGGCGGGGAGTTGTTCGAGGGGGCGGGGCGCGGTTGGGGGGCGGAGCGGGCCTTGGCGCTGCACGGCGTGTTCGTTGGCGGGCTTTTGGGCGTCCGGGCGGCTGCATCCGGGCGGGGTCCACGCGGCGCACGGCTGGCGGGAGCGGATGGAGACGGACGTGGCCCCCCCCACTGCCCGAGGGGACGCCGGTTTGGGTTCGGGCGGACAACGCCCACTACAGCCGGCGCTTCGTGGGGTTCTGCCGCAAGCGGGGATGGGACTGCTCGGTCAGCGTCACGCACCCCAACTGCAAGGCCCCGGTGCTGGCGCAGCTTCAGGGCCTGCCGGAGTCCGCCTGGCAGGACATCGGCCTGTGCGGGGAGGCGGTGCTGGTGCGCCACAAACCGAGGAAGTGGAGGGAGCAAGCGTACGTCGTGGTCCGCAAGTTCCTCGAGGGCGCCCAAGGGAACCTCTTTCCCGTCCACACGGTCATCCTCGTCTCCCGGGACGACCTGCCTCCGGACGAGCTGGTGCGCCGCCACCGCGGCAAGCAAGGCCAGGAGAACGCCTTCAAGGGGCCGCTGCGGGACCTGGACCTGCACCATCCCCCCTGCCGCAAGCTCCTGGCCAACCAAGTCTTTTACGCCTGCGGCCAACTGGCGCGGATGCTCCTGCGCACCGTGCAGTTCAACTTGCTGCCCCAGTTCGCCCGCAAGCACGGACTGCGACCCCTCATCCGGCACTTCATCCGAACGGTCGCCCGGCTGGTCAAGGCCGCCAGGCGCCGGCGCCTCGACTTCGCCAAGTCCAACCTCCGACTCGACTGGATTTACGGGGCGGCAGTTCAACTGGAGTGAGCCGAAACGCCCGGCGAACCCAACCCGAACCCCCGCCGAAACTCGCCTTGACAACCCAAGGCGGGACGCCCTTCGGCCCCATGGCCGAAAAACACCCCTCCCGCCAAGCCCCCAACCGCTTCACGGTCCCCAACAAACGCCAAAACCCCCGCTCAACACTCCGCCAAACCCCTCCGACAGCCCAAACCCCCAGCAAACACCCTCAAACACCACCCACTAAATCCTTAATAGGGGATTAGGGAAAAAGGCGTTGACATCGATTTGTCGCCTGTGACAGTCTAGAAAGTGGCAACAGTTGACTAGGCCAATCCGCTCTGCCGGGTTGCCTGTCGAATACAACAGCCTCAAACCCGGCATGGGAGTAGCTACCCACGCCCCGGCGAATAGGCAGGGACTTCAACGATCCTAGTTGACTGTTGCCAATGGCCCGGCGCCAAGTGCGCCGGCCCAGAGGCGGTTCGCCTTGCGTGGCGAACGGGAAGCTAGGGAGAACTGCATGGCCGCCGGCGCACCGGCATCAACCATCGCCCTTTTGGGGCGGCGGCAGGTGTCCGCATGTTGTCGTTCGCCCCTAATTGGCCGCTCTCCTCTCCATCACCAACCCGACTTCAATGCGCCTCAAACCACGCCGCACCCCTGCCGGGAAGCGATGGCGGCAGGGGCCTGTCCGCCTTGAATCGAACACAGCAACAAAACACGCACCAAGGAGCATAGACATGACGTTCACGCGACTTTTTCGCTTTCCGCCGAGATTTTCAAGGGGCGGCGGGAGGCGGGGCGGCGCTTTCCTGCTGCCGACGTGCTTGATCTGTGCGCTGGCCTCGGTCGCTTGGCCCGCCTTCGGGGACTACTTGGCCTACTCCGTCACGCCGGTGGACAAGTCGCCGCTGCCCCTGCACCTTGACCAAATCGACGCCAAGCATCTGGTCAACCTCGAATGGGGCGCTTATGAGGGGAAGCGGACCCGGGTGGGCGTGCTTGAAGTTGAAAACACCACGGGCTTCGCCACGGTCAACATTGGGTCTGGCGGGGACGTCACCCTTGCCGGTCAGACGGTCCCCGTTAACGGCATTGAGGCCATCGTCACCGACACCATGGCCCGCACCGGAAGATTCTCCATGGTTGAACGCAAGATTCTCGGCGACGTGCTCGGCGAGCAGGACCTCGGGGACCGCGTCTCGCGCCCCTCGGCCGCGAACATCGGCAAGGTGCTCGGTGCGCAGTACCTGCTGCAGGTGGTGGTCACCGACTACGAGGAGAACACCAGCAGCACGGGCGGGGGCGCCATCGGCGGTTTGTCGCGGGTGCCCCTCCTTGGCGGCATCGGCATCAAGAACAGCCAAGGGCGGGTCGGACTGAACTTCCGCTTGGTCGATTCCGAAACCACGGAAGTGGTCCACACCAAGCAGGTCGAGTCCATCATCCGGGAGAGCGGGCTGCTCTTGGGCGGCGGCGGGTTCGGCGGCGGGGTGGCCCTCGGCGGGTTCTTCGGGAAATACTCCAAAACGCCTATCGGGCAGGCGGTGATCGCGGGGGTCAACAAGGGCGTTTTCGACTTGGTGCGCATCGTCGGCGCCCGTCCGGCGGAGGGCAGCATCGTGAAGGCGCAGTCGGGCCGCATCTGGCTCAACTTGGGCCAGGGCGCGGTAGGCGTTGGAGACCGCCTGGAGGTGCTTCGGAAGGGTGAGGCCCTGATTGACCCGGAGACCGGCATCAGCTTGGGCACCGAGGACACCGCAGTGGGCAACGCCACGGTCGCCGAAGTTCAGGAGAAGTTCAGCATCGCCCGCCTCGAAGGGTCGGCCCGGGTCAAGCGCGGCGACAAGGTGGTCTCAATGGAGGCGCCGCCGTCCATTGAGTTCGCCGATGGCTGGACGCCGCCGGAGCGCCCGCAGCGGTTCAAGAGAAGGAAAAAGGACAAGCAGAAGGATTAGTGCCTGCATGGCAACCACAAGGAATTAAAAGGGGATAGAGCTTAACTTGACACGCCATGCGGTTGCGGTCATGGTGTCTTCTCTTGTGCCGGCAGAGTGGCCTGTCTGAACAGCGCCCGCGCCGGGAACAGCGAACATCAGGGGGGCACCACCATGAGAGTATGCGTCATTCTGCTGGTAGCGTCGTTTACCGCCGCCGCGTTCGGGCAAGGAGAAGTGGGAAGGGCGACTATGGCCGTCGGCGGGATAGAGTACCGCGCCATGGATTCGGAATCGAACAAGCGCCTGCGGGCCTATGGGCGCGAACCGCGCGAGGACACACGCGCCTTCGTGGACATGATCACCACGGCTCTCGTCAAGACCAACAAGTTCGACGTCATAGAACGCGACCGTCTCGGCGAAATCGCTCAGGAGCAGGGCATCCAAACCATGAACGAAGGAGGATTCCCGACCGGCGTGAGCGTCGAGGGAGTGGACTACATCTTCTTGGGCGCAATCACGGAGTACGGCACGAAGGCGCAGGCGGCAAAGTTCGGCAGGTTTGGCGGCGCGTCCGAGACGGCCCGCATGGCGGTGGATGTGCGCGTCATCGACGCCCACACGGGTTCCATAGGCTTCGCCGAGACCGTCAGCAAGGAGGTGCGCATCGGCGGCGCATTCGCCATTGAGGGCGTGGCGTCCGGAGGCGAGTCCGACTCGAGTGCCGCGCTCGGCGAGGTCATGCGCGTCACCGCTAAAGGCGTCACCGCTCTGATCGTGTCCAACATCTTCCCAGTCAAAGTCGTCCGCGTCCAAGCCAACGGCGAGGTCATGCTCAACTACGGCACTGCGCTGCTAGGCGAGGACGACGTGTTGGAGGTGTTCAGCCAAGGCGAGGCGTTCATCGATCCGGACACCGGCGAGGAGCTTGGCCGGGAAGAAACGCTCGTCGCCAAGTTGCGCGTCACAAGCGTCCAAGACCGCTTCTCCAAGGCCACGGTCGTGGATGGCGGTGACGTGGCCGCGGGCATGCTCGCCCGAATCACCGACGAGGTCGTGGACGAGAAGGGCCGAAAGAAGACCAAGAAGAAGCGCAAACTGTTCTGAAGCTCACCGGTTCCGTGTGAAGCGACCGGCGGGTCGCCCACCTTGCGAGGAGTGATGGACTCGCATATCCCTAGAAACGTCGCGGATGCGGGGCCTCTCATTGCCTTGGCGCGAATTGGCTACCGCTTGTCAGGGCAGCTCGTGATCAAGATTCATTCAAACGTACGCACCTATTACCAGCGGTAAACCATCCTCGCGTACCAGGAGCCCCCTTCAAAATTGGCCGCCGTTCGGCGGGCGTACGGCAGACCCACATCCAGTCGATTGGCATAAGGTGGGCCGATGCGGTCCACATAGTCGTCGAACAGGTTGGAAGCGCCTAGGACAACGCGCAAGGTCTCGGAAATCTCGTAGCCGAGTTCCATATCCACAAACAGGGTGGCACCGAGCTTCTTGGTCGGTGCCCCGCCATCTACGCCGCCGATGCGCCCGCGTTCGTCGTAGTGGCTGCCGAAGTAGTTGAGCCGTACCAAAAAGCTCCAATTCGTTCCCGTGGAGGTGTTCGCCGTGAGGGTGGCGCGGTCTTTCGGATAACTCTTCTCGATATCTTCGACATTGGCTGCGGAGACGGGCAGGATTCCGTTGATGGCGGTTTGGCTGGCGACATCCACTTGATTGCGGTTGTAGGCCAAGGTCAAGCCCGTGGTCGCCGCACGACCGCCCCAAGCGAACGAGGTGGCCAGCACCACATCCAAACCAGTGACGTTGAGGTCCAGCGCGTTGGTGAAAAACTGCACGTTGGAACCGACACCCGTGACCGGATCGATCACCGGCAGGTTCTGCGTCTTGAAGATGCGATCATCGATTTCGATCCGGTAGGCATCCACGGTCAGCGCGGCCAGACCCCCAAGACCGGCGATAAGCCCAACGCTCAAGTTGGTCGAACGCTCTTCGCTCAAGGGCGATCCCCCCGCCGCCACGGCCAGAGGGTGGTCCGGCGGAACGGTGCCGGACTCCACCTGTAACCCGAGATCGTTATCGAAGGTGGTCGTGATTTTCTGAATATTGGCCTGTCCCGGCGTCGGGGCATGAAAGCCGGTGGAGACCGCCCCGCGCAGGGCGAAGCCCGGTGTGACATCGTAGCGGGCGGCGATTTTGCCGTTGAAGGTGCCGCCGAAATCGGAGAAGTCCTCGTATCGTGCGGCATACTGCGCCACGAAGTTAGCAGATAGATTCTGTTCGATTTCCGCATAGAGGGCGTAGTTGCTGCGCGAAAAATCGCCGGCGTTTTGCTGCTCCAGACCCTTGAAGCCGCTGCTGCCGGCACCGAAATAGGACGATGGCTCCCCGGCCACGACGGTAAAGGTTTCCTCTCGCCATTCGGCGCCGAAAGCCAAGTAAACGGCGTTGCCAAGTTGTTTGGAGAAATCGGCGTTGAGATTGATCTCCGCCTGCTGAAAGCCGCCCACGTCAAAATCCCTTTGCGCCGGGTTGCCGTCAGCGCCCAGCCCTAGGCTCTGATTGATGGTGTTGTTCAGGAAGAAGTCGATTTCGTTGTAGCCGTAGCCAACGCTCAAGTCGTACTGAATGCCGTTGGCGAGATTTCCATCGACGCCGCCGACCAGACTGAAATCTTTCTGAGCGCCGTCGAAGTAGGGCGTGAATCCACCGGGCAGCCCGTTGAATCCGTGCTCTTCACGCAGGGTTCGCAGAGTGATGTGGTCGGGATTGCGGAAGAAAAATCGATACCGGCCGAAGGTATCCGCGTAGTTGCTGCGCAGGTAAACGGCGGTGTCGTCGTTGATGTCGATACCGGCGTTGACAAACGTGCGCAGGTGTTCTCCCCGGGCTCGCCCCCAGGTTTGCACAAAGGGCGCGTCCGCGAACGGAGTGTCGGCGCCCACGCCGGAAACGCCGGCGTCGATCAACGCTTGCGCATTGGGGCGCTGGACCCCTCGGGAAAGCGCTTCATTCTCGGCGTACTCGAGACTCAAGTTCAAAAAACCGCGCTCGCTCAAGGCCAAGCCAAGGTTGCCGGCCAGCGCATAGGACTGTTCGCCCTCGTAGAACTGGCCGTACCGCAACCGGACCTCACCCCCCTCGGCTGCGTCCTTGACGATGAAGTTGATCACGCCGGCGATGGCGTCGGAACCGTATTGAGCCGAAGCGCCGTCCCGCAACACCTCAACGCGCTGCAACGCAATACTCGGGATCATGCCGATGTCGGGGCCGTGAGCGCCCTTGCCGGCGGAGGGCACGAACTCCGCAATCACCGCCCCGCGGTGGCGACGCTTGCCGTTCACCATCACCAGAGTCTGGTCTGGCGCCAAACCGCGCAGCGACGTCGGGCGCACGAAGGTGTCGCCGTCGCCCGAAGCGATGGTGGCGTTGAACGAGGGGACATTGAGGCGCAGGTTATCGGTAATGTCCGCGGAATTGCCCACCTGAGCGAAGTCTTCGCCGGAGATGACATCGATGGGCGCGATGGACTCCGCCGCCGAGCGCCCGGGCCGTCGTGTGCCGATAACGACGACCTCCTCAATCGCTTCTCCGCTCGTGGCGCCTGTTTGCGCTTCCGCCCACGAGGGCGCTGCCGACAGGAGGATGAGCGCTCCCGCGATCGCCAATAGAGAACCCTTGTCCACGGCGGTGCCCATAGCTCCAGTGCGACGGTCCCCTACTCGCCCATCTCCGAGTTTCGTTTATGCCTGCCGGAACTCCTGCCACTGAAGCGGGAAGCTAAGTGCTTTGCGGCAGGGAACGCCCAAGGTCTTCGTAAAGCTCAATCACGGCAGCGAGCGCATCCTTGACGTTCTCCAAGGCTTCGCTCACGGAGTTCCCCTCCGTCACCAATTCCGGCAGCAAAGGGGATGTTACCGTGTATCCGCCTGCTGCCTGTGGCGTT
Source organism: uncultured Pseudomonadales bacterium (assembly GCA_958296025.1). GTDB lineage: Bacteria > Pseudomonadota > Gammaproteobacteria > Pseudomonadales > Azotimanducaceae > Azophilus. Next base: position 1,214,498 of record OY282430.1, on the reverse strand, counting down.
AAGATCAGCGGCACCCTGTAGTCCATTGGTCACCTGCCTATTTCTGAGCCAACTTTGAAGTGCGCCACTTTATCCGCAGCTAGGCCCTAATGTAAACTAGCCGGCTACTCGGAGGCGTTTTCGCTGCAGGCGTTTCCCGGTCTGTCTTGCCTCCGCTTCACGCATGTTTTCCCTCTACTCCCCCACAAACCGCTCCTGCAGGCGCCGCATTCCGTGCAGCCAGCGGTCGTAGTCGGCGGCTTTGCGGCGCATGTACTCCGCCACTTCCGGGTGCGGCAGCACTAGAAACCTTTCTTCGCGCAGGGCCTCGACCACGGCGTCCGCCGCCTGCTCCGGCTCGATCATGCCATCGACGCCGGCCACGCCGGGGCCGTCGGCGGTCATGGCGGTGCGCACGGCTTGGGGGCACAGCACCGACACCTTGATGCCGTCCTTGCCGTGGGTGATGGCGATCCACTCCGCCAAGGCCACCGCGGCATGTTTGGTGACGGCGTAGGTGACGGAGCCAATCTGGGTGAGCAGGCCGGCCGCCGAGGCCGTGTTGAGCAGGTAGCCGCCGCCCCGGGCGATCATTCTGGGCACCAGATGCCGCGCCGCCCATACATGGGCCATGGTGTTGACCCGCCAAATGGTGTCCCAGACCGCATCGGGCTCGTCCAGTCCCTCGCCGAGGCCGATGCCGGCGTTGGAGCAAAACAGGTCGATGGGACCCTGTTCGCTTTCGGTGTGCTCAATGAGTGCGGCCAAATCGGCCTCCACGCCCACATCCACTTTGCGGCTGACGCCGCCGATGCCCTCCGCCACCGCAGCGGCGCCCTCGCCGTTCAAGTCCGCCACCACCACCTGCTGAGCGCCCTCGGCCGCGAACCGCTCACAAAGCGCCCGGCCAATGCCGCTGGCGCCGCCGGTGACGACGATGACCTTGCCCGCTGCCTCCATCCGCTCATCCTCGGTAAAGTCGCCTACATTAGGCATTTTGCGTCGCCGACGCTACAGCCTGCAGCATGAAGGACTAGTGCCGTAGCGCCCTATTTCCACTTCTTGCCACCATCTGCAGCGATGGGTAAGCTGAATTCTGAAGAATTTCCCGCCCCAGACCGCCAAGTAGTGGCTTATGTCGGGATGTCGGCTATAAATGCGCGGTTGGGCGGTGCCTCTTGGGCCGTAGTCCCACCCAAGAAAAATGGCTTTGTACAGGAGTAACAAGACATGAAGCAGCTACAACAGGGCAAGGCTGAGCAAGTCTTTCGGCTTGCCCCCCCACCTTACAGGTCCATTGACGACCTGCAAAACGCAACCCTATTGGATGCCACCGCGGTGGATGCTAATCGGCAAGATCTCGGGCAAGCACTGGTCGGCTGTGGTCACCTACCGAAATGAGGCAACGCGCATCATCTCGGTGCGGCGGTCACGCAAAGAAGAGGTGGCGCTTTATGAAGGCTAAGAAGTTCGACGACGACTTTGATGCGGGCAAGGATGTCACCGGGACACTTGACTTAACAAAGGCCCGGCGTGTGCAGCAGACGCCGAAGCGGGTCAACGTCGATTTCCCAATCTGGATGATCGAGAAACTCGACAGGGAAGCAAAGCGCCTCGCCACAACGCGCCAGTCCATCATCAAGATCTGGCTTGCCGAGCGGCTTGATCGGCCGCCGGCGGACTAAGCGGCCAATCCATTCGCTTGAGCGACTATTCCGCCACCGATATGGCGGCACCACGGCTGAGCTAGGGTCTTCCAGACGCGGCGGACGGTTGATGCGAACCTCGGACAGCGGGCTACTAATCCAGCAATGTTCTCAGCGCTTCCGTGGGCCAGCTTTCCTGCACAATGCGTTTGGCGACTTCGGCCATTGCCTCTTCGGTCAAAAACAGCCGAGACGGGACAGCTATATCCTCCGGGACCTCGCGCAGCGCCTGTTGGTGATGCTGAAGCGCGGCTTCAACCAGATGAGTCTTCTCTACGCCACAGGCCGTTATGCAGGCTTTGGCCTTGGTCTCGCCCGATATGCGGGCGGAAATCCGCACGGTTGCGGGCATGGAGAGCGTCCTAAATTCCTTGTGGGAATTCACAAAGATACGACCAACAAGAAAAAAGGTTGATCGCGTGAATAAGTGCGTCCGAATGTGTCGCATATAGCCCTTAGCCTGCACTGCGAGTCAATCAACAGAGAGAAAGGCAATGCCCTCCGCTGGCCAGCAGCGACCAACTTTTCGGCGCAGGTTCAGCGCCGTTTCCGACTTCGCCGCCAAGAATCCCAAGGCTGCTGCGACCTCGCGCCGGCAGCTCCACGGGGTGCCCTACGGCAACCGGAAAGGACATTAACCGCCACCTGCCACGCATATGGGGGCAGGTAGTGATTGCCGCCTCAAACAGAGATGCAAGGAGACATCATGAGCAACTTCAGCAACAACGACCCCAAGCAGGACGGCCTAAAGGGCGCCTTCGAGGCCATCGGCGCCGGCGGCGAAAACGGCGACGAGTTGATCTTCGACCCGGCCACGGGTGAACTCCGCAGCGCCGGCGACGCGGAAGACCCGGACCGCGTTCCCGCCACCCAATTGGCCCGGGAGGGCTTTTTCGCCTGTCCTGTCAACTAAGCATCTTAATTGTGGTTGTCCCTATGAGTTCATCGCTTGGTTTACGGCGCCACTGATCTGGCCAATCGGCAGGAACATGGCGACCGGCTCGGGCCTGTCTCCCAAAATGCCGCTGGCCAACTGAATGGGCGTGAAACCCAACGCGGAGTAGAAAGCTAATGCATCCGGCTTGGCATCCACGACCACGCCGATGCATCCAAACCGATTTCGCAGGTCCAAAGCCAACCCCAAGGCGGCGCGAAGCAGCAAGCTGCCAATGCTGTGCCCTTGGAAACGCTCATCCACCGCCAGTCGGGCAAGACGCAAAACAGGCAACGGATAAGCGGGAAGGCCCCGGCGTTGCGCCCATGCCAATTTCTCAGCAACCATCTCCCCAGTGGAAACAGTGAAAAAGCCGGCGATTTGGTCGCCCTGGACAGCGACATAGGTTGTGCCTATGTGGTGCCGAAACTGATTCTGTCCAGCATAGCGTTGGAAGAATCGATCCAAGTCGATGTTGCCGCTGCGGAACTTTGACCGATCGTCCGCTGGGTTCAGCCGACGGATGCGAACCTCGGGCTGTGAGCTAATCACGCAGCAATGTTCGCAGCGCTTCCGTGGGACGGCTTTCCTGCGCGATGCGTTTGGCGACTTCGGCCATTGCCTCTTCGGTCAAAACCAGCCGCGACGGAATAACTATGTCCTCCGGGACCTCGCGCAGCGCCTGCAGGTGATGCTGAAGTGCGGCTTCAACCAGATGAGCCTTCTTTACGCCACGGGCCTTTATGTAGGCTTCGACCTTGGCCTTGGTCTCGCCCGATATGCGGGCGGAAATTTGCGCGGTTGCGGACATGGACAGCACCCTCAATTTCTTGTGGGAATTCGTAAAAGATACCACAAGACCTCGCTTCGATGGGGCCGAGCCAAAGTGAGGGGAGCCTCGGGTTACGCAATTGAATCTTGGCGTTGGTCAGGCGGATTGGGTTTCTCCAAGGCCGTCCAACTCTCAGCAGGGCCACGCCACCATCATAGCCGCATGACGCTGCCGCCGCGGAATCGTGGCGAAGGCGACGACTTTCAGCCAACAAGAAAAAAATAGAATCATCAACCCGAAACGCAGCTTAGGTTGACCGTTGACCTGTGCATGAGATCGGAACCACCTCTCTCGCAACTTGGCTAGGCTATGCATTCATAGCGTTGCCCATCGGACCGGCTGGAGTGCTAACCGCTCTTATTCGTCAGGTTCTGAGTTGGTTGGACCGACGGTGCGGTTAGACTTGGCGCAGACCCTCAAGGCCACCCCGCCGCAAAACAGAGCAGATGCCCGCCATGTTTACCCTATCCGACCTAGAGCAAGCCCGGGACACCGTCGCTGAAGTGATGCCGCCGACGCCGCAGTACCTTTGGCCGGGGCTGTGTCGGCGTGCGGGCTGCGAAGTTTGGGTGAAGCATGAGAACCACACGCCCATCGGCGCTTTCAAAGTGCGCGGCGGGTTGGTGTATCTGGACCACCTCAAGCGCACAGGCCAACTGCCGGAGCGCATGGTCACCGCCACCCGCGGCAACCACGGCCAGAGCATCCCCTTCGCCGCCCGCCGCCACGGGGTGCGGGTGACGGTCTATGCACCCAAGGGCAACAGCGCTGAGAAGAACGCGGCGATGGTCGGCTGGGGTGCGCAGCTCATCGAGTTCGGCCAGGACTTCGACGAGGCGCGGGTGGAGGCCGCACGTCTTGCCAAGGATGAAGGCGCCCTTTGGGTGCCGGCCTTCCATCCCGCCTTGGCCCGGGGCGTGGCGACCTATGCGCTGGAGTTGTTCAACGCCGTCCAGGGCTTGGACGCCGTCTATGCGCCCATCGGCATGGGCTCCGGCATTTGCGGCCTCATCACCACTAGGGACCTGCTGGGCCTGAAGACGGCAATCATCGGCGTGGTGGCGGCCGAGGCACCGGCGGTGGCCAAGAGCTTCGAGGCCGGCCGGGTGGTGGAGACGGAATCCGCCAACACCTTCGCCGACGGCATGGCCTGCCGGGTGCCGATGCCGGAACCCTTGGCCATCATCCGCGCCGGCGCCGCACGCATCATCGAGGTCAGCGAAGCGGAAATCGCCGCCGCCATGCGCATTCTTTATACGGACACCCACAATGTCGCCGAAGGCGCCGGCGCCGCCGCCTTCGCCGCCCTGATGCAGGAGCGCTCCCAACAGGCGGGCAAAAGGGTCGGCGTCATCCTCTCCGGCGGCAACGTCGATGCGCAGGTTTTTCGGCGGGTGCTGGCCGGCGCCGCCGGTGAGGCCCCCTAAACGGAACAGAGCAGGCCCATTGCCACCCAAAACCGCTACGTCGTCATCGGCGATGGCGTTGGAACATGCGTTCCCGGCTGTCCTTGGCGAGCATCCGATAATCCAGCGCATGGGCGGTGTCCGGCCAGTCGCAACACACCCCGGGCTGCATCAGGCCAAACACCAAGGACCAAAGCACATAGGAACCCTTGGAAAGTTGCCCGGGGCGGGCTTGTTGCAAAGCGCGAATCCACAAAGAGGCCGGCACGTCGTGCAACGTGAAGCGAATGTCCTCTGTCCCTCCGTAATCCATGACGCGCCAAAGGTAGCAGGAGGCATTGCGTAAGACCGTCCAGGGCGGGCCGTTCCACCAAATATGGTCGGCAATGGCCCAGCGGGTTGGGGAGTGCGCCAGCGGGTCCTGCACGGCGGGAATGGGGGTTCCTCGCCAACAATTCAGTTCCCTGTGCGGGTCATAGCCGAGCTCGGCGCTGCTTCTTGCTTGGCGGATGCCGTTCACTTGCCTAAGCCGTGGAGCGGCGATGGTTGCGATATAGGGCAAGGGCCGTGCCCCCGTATAGCCGCAGTCCGCCCGGCAACGGCCCTAGCTCGCGCCACAGCCGCTTCATGTCATCGTCCATGAACCCGTCATGGACCGGTTCCGCGTTCATCCGCTAAATGCCTAGTCATCGCAATGGATGGCATTTTAGACGCTACGGCGGGCTACCCCACGTCAAAACCCGACCCTGGCGCAACGCCACCCGCATCCGTCCGCCAAGACCGCCGCAAACTCCCCCGAAACATTGCCCAACAGACCCTCATCAGGGGATCGGGGGGGGGGGGGTCAAACTGAGAGGAGTGACATACTTGACTGCCCAATCACAAACTCTTGCGCTTCAACCCGCCTAAAAGGCACGACATATAGTGGTTCGGGAGTTAAGCCTATGTTCCCAAACTGAGCGTACCCAAATTTTCCTCCTTGGGTTAGACTGCGCCGCCAAGGCACCGTCTTCGTGCGGGAATAGCTCAGTTGGTAGAGCCCTTGCTTCCCAAGCAAGCTGTCGCGGGTTCGAGTCCCGTTTCCCGCTCCACCACCACCTTGGATCAAACCATGAGGATGAAATTGCTGCAGCTGGCGACAATGGCGGCTTGGCTGTTGGCCGCGCTGGCGGCGCCATCGGCCTATGCAGCCGTGCCCTCGGCTCTGCCGGATGGCCAGCCGTTGCCCAGCTTGGCGCCGATGTTGCAGCGGGTGAACCCGGCGGTGGTGAACATCGCCACCCACGCCACCACGGCGGTGCGCAACCCGCTGCTGGACGATCCCTTCTTCCGCCGCTTCTTCAACATTCCCAACCGGCAGCGCTACCGCCACACCCGCAGCGCCGGCAGCGGCGTGGTCATCGACGCGGAGAACGGCTACATCGTCACCAACAATCATGTGGTGGCCCGCGCCGACGACATCGACATCACCCTTTCCGACGGCCGAGTGCTGGCGGCGGAATTGGTCGGCAGCGACCAACCAGTGGACTTGGCTCTGCTGCAGGTCCCCGCCGAGGGCCTCATCGAGATCCGGTTCGGGGACTCCGACGCCCTGCGGGTGGGGGACTTCGTGGTCGCCATCGGCAACCCCTTCGGCCTAAACCAAACCGTGACCAGCGGCATCGTCAGCGCCTTGGGGCGCAGCGGCCTCGGCTTGGAGGGCTTTGAGGACTTCATCCAAACCGATGCCTCCATTAACCCCGGCAACTCCGGCGGCGCCTTGGTCGATCTGTCCGGCGCCTTGGTGGGGGTCAACGCCGCCCTGTTCTCCCCGGCTGGGGTGAACGTGGGCATCGGCTTCGCCATTCCCGCCAACTTGGTGCAGGCCATCGCCGGCGAAATCGTCGAGCACGGCGAGGTGCGGCGCGGCTATTTGGGTTTGGAGGTGCAGAACCTGGACCCGAATTTGGCCGAAGCCTTCGATGTGACGGACAAGGACGGCGTGGTGGTGGTGTCTGTGGCGCCGGGCGGCGCGGCGGCCGGGCAGATCGAGACAGGGGATGTCATCACCCGTATTGGCGGGCGCCCCATACGCGAGATCGGGGATTTCCACAGCCAGACCGCAGCAGTCTTCATCGGCGATGAATTGAAGGTGGAGCTGCTGCGCAAAGGCAGCCGCCGAGAGGCCACCATCATCGTTGAGGATGACTTGCTCGAGGAGGTTGGCGGCGAGCGCATCGACACGCGCTTGGCCGGCACCGAGCTGCAAAACTTCCGCGACGAGAACGAGCTGGGCGCCGGCGTGGTGGTGACCGAAGTGGCCCAAGCCAGCCGCGCCTGGGCGGCGGGCCTGCGGCGGGGGGACGTGATCGTGGCGGCCAACCAAAAGGAAGTCAACGAACTCAAGGACCTGCGCGAGAATATTGGCATCAACGCCCGGCAGATCCTGCTGCGCATCTACCGCGCCGGGCGCTACGGCTACATCTCAATACGCTAGCGTCCTGTCGCGTAAATAAGTGCGCTTTGGATGCGAGGGATTTCTGGCTCTTGGCCAGGCGCGACAACGCCGCCGTGTAGCAGGCTCCACCCAAGGCGGAGCAATGCAGCCAAGAGCCCAAAAGACCCCTAGATAATGTGTGGAGTTATTTGCGGGACAGGACACTAGTGCGCCATCCCGCATAAGTGGGTTTTGGCTGCCCGGGCCTTTCGTTTCCCCGCTCGGGTCGCGCCCTACTCAAACAGGATGACGTTGCGGGCCACCTCCCCGGTCTGCAGCTGGGCGAAGGCGTCGTTCACGTCCGCCAGCCCGATGCGGCCGGAGATCATCTCGTCCAGATGCAGCTTGCCCTGAAGGTAGAAATCGACAAACCTGGGCATGTCCACCCGGAAGCGGTTGGAACCCATGTTGGAGCCTTGCAGTTTCTTCTCCGCCAACAGCTCCGGGCCGTGAATCTCCACCATGGTGCCGACCGGGATCATGCCGATGATGGTGGCGGTGCCGCCCCGGCCGACCATCTTGAACGCCTGCTGCGCCGTCACCTTCAGGCCGATGGCTTCGAATGCGTGGTGGACGCCGCCGCCGGTCAATTCCCGCACGGCCTGCACCGGGTCCACCTCGGCGGCGTTCACCAAATCCGTGGCGCCGAACGTGCGGGCCAACTCCAGCTTGGACGGCACCTGATCGATGGCGATGACGCGCACGGCGCCGGCGATGGCCGCCCCGTTGACCGCCGCCAAGCCGACGCCGCCGCAGCCGATGACGGCCACCATGGAACCCGGCTCCACCTTGGCCGTGTGAATCACCGCGCCCACCCCGGTGGTGACGCCGCAGCCGATGAGGGCGGCACGGTCCAAGGGCATGTCCTCCCGTATCTTGGCGATGGCGTGTTCATGCACCAGCATGTACTCGGCGAAGGACGACAGGTTCAGGAACTGATTGATCGCCTCGCCGTTCTTGGCCAGGCGCGGCGGCTCCCCCGGGGCCCTTTGCAGTTCCGGCGCTTGACAAAGGGACATGTGCCCCGTCAGGCAGTGTTCGCAGTGGCCGCAAAAAGCCGACAGGCAGGTGATCACCCGGTCCCCCGGCTTGACGTAGTGAACCATGTCCCCCACCGCCTCCACCACCCCGGCGGACTCATGCCCCAGCACCACCGGCAGGGCGTAGGGATAGGCGCCGTTCTGAAAGTGCAGGTCCGAATGGCAAACCCCGGCGGCGACGGTGCGCACCAGCACTTCCCGCGGCCCCGGGTCGCCGTGCTGAACGTCCTCGATTTCCAGCGGCTTGTTCACTTCGCGCAACACGGCTGCTTTCATGGTTGCTCCTGTTGGCCTTGCGGAAAAACGGACCTGTGAGTCTGCCAAAGGGAACTGAGAATTGCCACCCTGCTGGGGTGTCCCCACAGGGTCATCTCAAAAGGCTGCCAGTGTCCTGTCGCGTAAATAAGCGTACTTTGGATGCGAGGGATTTTTGGCGCCTGGCAAGGCGCGACAACGCCGTGTGGCGGGCTCCACACAAGGCGGAGCAACGCAGCCAGAAGTCCAAAGGACCCGCAGATGATGTGTGGTTATTTGCGGGACAGGACACTAGACTCCGGGAACACAACAGGAATCTGTGAATTGACGGGATTCGGCCCCCATGGGCTGGTTTCCGCCGCGCTGTTGCCGAATCACTCGGAGTGTTGCAAACCCATGTCGAGACCCCGCCCGTCGGCGTTGCCAAAACGCCTTAGCCGAGCCGTTGCCGGCTTGGGCTTGGTGCTGGCCGGATGCTTGGCGGCAAGCGTGGTCGCCTACGAGTCCGCCATCCACCAAAAGCTGACCTTTCTGGCCGCCAAGCAGCTGAACCGCTGCCTAGTCGATAGCGGAGTGCCGGCGATGAATGCCCTGCAGGTGCGCATGGTCGCCAAGGCGAACGCTCGTCAAGCGGAGGCCAACCTGTTCGTGCGCATCGTGCGCTGGAGCTACTACGACCGCAGCGGCGTTGAGGACCGGGAATTGCTCTGGGTGGTGGACACCCGGATGCACGAACACTTCAACCAGCAAGTGTCCCGTCTGGCCGACGCCGCCGCCGACGCCTACCGCCATGTCGGGCGCATCCTCAACCATGTACAGGACGTCACCTCTCCCGCCCATGCGGTTCCGGTTTATACGGGGCGCTGGTGGCGGCTGAGTTGGCGGGACCGGTTCGACAGCTTCTCCATCGACCAGGCGCAGGTGGCCGCGGCGGTGGAGAAAAGCTGCACCTACTTGCTGGCCAATCCCGCCTCCTACCACCGCGTTCTGCAGGACGCCGCGGAAGACACCCTGACTGCCGTATCGGCCCCGGTGTTCGGCTTGCCCACCACTTGGGAAGCCTTTTGGACCCTGAACGACGACCCCGGAAAATTCGGGGAGTACGGGCCGGCGGGCAACAACTTCGGGCGTGACGCCAGTTTCCCCTGCGGCGGCGGGGAGCGCTGCGTCCTGTTGCGGGAGGACCCCCTGTTTCGAGATTTTGCGCTGCAAAGGCACATCACCGCAGTGGTGGCCAGCATGCGCGTCCTGCTGACCTTGCAGCGACAGCGCTAAAGCGGAACCAAAGCACCCATAATCGATCGCAGCGCGGAGGCAACCGCAGGGGCCGCTGATGACGATGCCGCGAACGCATCGCCGATGTGCTTGCATACGGCAAAGCCAGGGCCTGGGGTAGGATGGCGGGCGGTTCGCCCACCAACAGCGCCTTTGACCCATGCATCTAGGACTGACCCCTTGGGATTTCCATGACCGTTCCGCCAAGTCCTTGGCGCGGCAGGCGGAGATCGGCGAATCCCTAGGCTATCAGTCCTTTTGGCTTCCGGAGAGCCACTTCACTGCCGGCGCCATCCCCGACCCGCTGATGCCGCTAGCCGCGGTGGCCGGGGCGACGCAGCGGATTCGGCTGGGCACCACCTCCTTGCTGTTGCCGGTGCGCAACCCCCTGCTGGCGGCGGAACAGGTGGCGGTGCTCGATCAGCTGTCCGGCGGGCGGGTGCTGCTCGGCGTGGGACGCGGCTACGCCTCGGCCATGCTGCGAGCTTTCGATGTGCCGCCCGGGGAGAAGCGGCAGCGGTTTGAAGCCCATCTGCGGCTGATGCAACGGGCTTGGGCCGGGGAGCGCATCGCTGCGCAAGGCGTCGCCGAACCCGTCGTGCTGGACCCGCTGCCGGTGCAGCGCCCCCATCCGCCCATCTGGGTGGCCGCCTTCGGCCCGAAGGCGTTGGCCCAAGCGGGCCGCCTGGGGCTGCCCTACCTAGCCTCACCCATGGAGACTTTGGTGGATCTGATGACCAATTTCGAATGGCATCAACGGGCGGCGACCGCAGCCGGGCATGGCCAGCTGGCAGTGCGCCCGATCATGCGTACGGCGTTCGTGGGCCGCAGCCGCAGCGAAATTGAGGCGGTGCGCAGCAGCCTGAACGCCGCCGGCCGGCCGCGACGCGACGATGCGGCCCTAGGGGACTGGGCCTTGGTCGGGGACCAGGGGTATGTTGCGGCGAAGCTGGCGGAATACCGAGAGACCTTGCAGCCAACGCACTTGGTGGCGACGCGCCTGCGCATCGGCGGCATCGAGCGACGGCGCTTGCAGGAGTCGATGGCCGATTTCATCGCGTTGTTTTGATGCGCTTGCATAGGCGCCCAAGTTATCATGTTGACTGCGTTGGCTTCGGGCGGACGCGGCGGAAACGGCAATTGCTCCGGCTAGGGCCTATTAACACTATCTGAGCGGTCCGCTGGAGCGGCGCCGCAGCACAGCCCGCCGTCGTCCGTGACCGCCCCTTTGCGAGCGAACGCCCCATGGCCTCCTTAAGTTCTAGGTAAGTCGTGTCGGCAGATCAATTAGCAACCAGACCAACGCAGACGCCGCCTAACTACGAGAAGCGGCGGCAACGAGTGTACCTGGTCCTCTCCGGCGTCTTTCTTGGCACCCTTTCCCTATTGAACGTGCTGGGCATTAGCCGCTTTGTTGATCTGTCCTTCGATCTGTTCGGCCTCAGCATCCCCATGCTGGTGGCGGTGGGGGTGCTGCCCTACCCCATCACTTTTCTCTGCACGGACCTCATCAGCGAGCTGTTCGGCGAGAAGAAGGCCCGGGACATGGTTTGGGTGGGCATGTTGCTGAACGGCTGGGTGATCTTCCTGCTGTGGCTGGGCGGGGTGCTGCCCGGCACCGAGCCGATGGATCTGGCCACCGGCCTACCGGAGCGGGACGCCGCCGGGCGCCTGCCGGTGTTCTTCGAGATTCGGGAACTGGCCTTCGGCGCGGTGGCGGCCTCCGTGATCGCCTACTTGGCGGCGCAGCTTTGCGACGTGCGGCTGTTCCATTTCTGGAAAAAGGTCACCGCCGGTCGGCATCTCTGGCTGCGCAACAACGCCTCCACCATGACCAGCCAGATCCTGGACACCACGGCGGTGATCCTCATCACCCACTTCTACGCCGGGGTGCTGCCGATAGACCCGGAAGCGGCCCTAGCGCCGCAATTGCTGGTCTTCATCCTCTCCGGCTATGTGTTCAAGGTGGTGATGGCGGCGCTGGACACCGGTCCGGCTTACCTTTGCGTCGGATGGCTGCGCCCTTACTTGGGGCTGCGCCCCGACGGGGAGGCGACCGACGGATAGTCCGAGCGCAATCGCCCAAGGCGGGCTTGCGGCGGCTAGGGATGGCGCGTTGCTTCACTGCAGGCTTATCGCTCCACCTGTCCCAGATTGGCGTGCAGAACGGCACCGTTGATGACCGGGTTGACCGCGGCCCAAAAGAGGGTTTCGGCAATTTCCTCCGGCTCGATCAGCCGGCCGTAGGCGGACATCCCGGCCACCGAAGGCATGGCCTGCGCCGGGACATGGGCGCGCAGCATTTCCGTGTCCGTGAAGCCGGGGCAGATGCAGGCGGTGTGGATGCCGCGCCCGACCAGATCCTGGCAGGTGGCCCGCATCATGCCCACTAAGGCGTGCTTGCTGACCACATAGGAGTAGCTGTTGGGCACCGCTTTCTCCGCCAAGGTGGAGCCAACGTAGAGAATGGCGGAACCGGACGGCATCCATGCAATGGCGAGGCGGTTCAGGGCGTTGACCGCCACTAGATTGACTTCAAAGACCGCCCGCAACTGCTCGCTGGACGTGTCTGCGGCGCTATCGTTCAGCAGACGAGAGGCATTGTGGATAAGCGCCACCGCATCCGCCCCCTGCAGGGCGACGCTCAAGGGTTTGCGCAGCGCATCCAAAAAGCCCGGCGCAGACAGGTCGCCCCGCAGATGGTTGACCCCCTCAAGGGGGCAGGGACGTCGGGAGATGTTGGTGACCGCCCAGCCCGACGCGGCAAAGCGCCGCGCCGTCGCCAAGCCAATGCCGGCGCTGGCGCCGGTGATGATGAGCGTTTTCACGGCTATTTCCTAGTGTCCTGTCCCGCCTCTCGCCAACCACACAGCAATCTCGTCGGTCATTCCGTTCATGCCTGCAGATTCTCCAATGAGGTCCCGGCGGCGGCAGTCAGGGGCGTCCCGCGGACAGCCTGTCGTTCACGCACGCATCGGGATTATTCCCCAACGCCGCCGGCCACTTCGGCGCCCCAAGTCAAGCCTGCCACTGTACCCGCGCCCACTGGCCGGGGCCCGAGGAAACCTTGACCATCCAACGCTGGATGCCCAAGCCCGCCAAGGCGGGGTCGCCCCGCAATTCCTGCAAAATCCAGGTCGCCAACGCCTCCACGGTAATGTTGCTGACCGGCAGCGTCAGCACATCCCGGGGCAGGAACGGGATGCGCTCCCCATTGAACAACGCCACTCGATACCCTCCATCCTCCACGATGCGCAAGTGTGGGGAGCGCTCCGGCAGCAGCACATGCTCGTCGAGCCGATCGCACAGGGCCTGCAACACCCGCTTGAGGATGTTGTAGTCAAAGGCCAAGCCATCGGCACCCACTTCGGCGTCCACCTCCAGCTGCACGTTGAAGTTGTGGCCGTGCAGGTTCTCCCGTTGCGTGGCGGAGAACAGGGTGAAGTGGGCGGCAGCGAAGTGCAGCGCCTCCTTGCAAACTTCTATGGTGGTGAGCGCTTTGGTCGCCATCGGTCAACGCGCCACCGTTGCGCCGGCCCATGCGTACGGTGGTTCTTGCGGCGCTGCCGACCGGCGCGGCCAGCCGGCGCGCACCCAAACGGACGGGATTTTGTCGGGCATCGTCATTTTAGCCTTAGGGTCCTTGGAGTCTGCGCCGGCACCGCTCAGCCCACCGCGTTGGCGAATTCCGCCATGCTGGTGAAGGTCCAGGTCGGGTTGGCTGCAACGGGTTTGGCCGCCCCCTTGGAGGGTCGGTTGATCCACACGGTGTCCAGTCCGGCGGCAGTGGCGGGCAGGATGTCGTGAAAGCGGCTCTGCGCCACATGCAGCACGGGGCCTTGCACGCGTCGGAGCGCCAGTTCAAACACCCTGGCATCCGGCTTGTAGGCTTGCGCTTGCTCCGCGGTGATGACCTCGGTGAAGGGAACCTGCAAGCGCTCGGCGGAAAAGGCGAACAGCGCATCGTCGATGTTGGAGACAATCGCCAGCTCAAAGTGGCCGGCCAGAACCTCAAGCGCCGCCACCGCATCCTCAAACGGCGGCCAGTAGGCGATGCTTGCAGCGAAGCCCGCCAGCTCCGCCGGCTTGGGCTGGAAGGCTAACCGCTCGCCGAGGCGCTGCAGCAACCGCGCCAGCACATCTCGGTAGGCACCGCCCTCGGCCTGCAGCGCCGGCTCCAGTTCGGCGAAGGCCTCCAACAGGAATTCGTCAATGACATGCACGTCGTAGTTGGCCAGCAACGGCTGCAGGTAGCCCAGGATGCCGGCCTCCCAGTCGATCAGGGTGCCATAGCAGTCGAACGTGAGGCTGGCGTAACGGTTCGGGTCAATCGTGGTCATATTGGATGCGGTTCAGGATCAGGCCGTAGAAGTAGTTTTGGTCCGGGCGGTCGAAATACCAGCCGAGATGGCGCTTGCAGTCCCCGCAACTGGCGATGCGCCAGCGAAAGCCCATGAACCAGGAGTCCGCCGCCTGCGGCGCACCGCTGATGTCGCAGCCCAAGGCCTCGCGAAAGCAGCCGATGTGGAAGCGCAGCCCGTGGGGATTGACGCAGTGGTGCTCATGGCCGCCGTTGACTTCGATGCGGTCGCCGAAGCGGCCGATCACCGTGGAGCAGGCGGCGCAGTAGATGTAGTCCTTGCGGCTCTCCTTGTGCCGCTCGAGAAGGCGGCCCAGCGCCGGATCCAGCCCTTGGCGCTGCTCGTCGATCACCTCAGGCATGGCTTATCCCGCCCATCGCATCAAGGCCTCCTGAACGCAGCTGGCCACCAGTTTACCCGCTTGGTCGAAGAACTTTCCCTCCACCAAGCCGCGCCCTTGGCCGGTGACCACCACGGTCTGTTCAAACAGCAGCCATGCATCGGCCTTGGCAGGGTGATGGAACCACATGGCATGGTCCAGGCTGGTGCCGGCGAAGTCGCTGTCCGGCCAGCGCAGCCCGTGCGGCAACATCGCGTTGTCCGCCAAGGTGCTGTCGGAAAGATAGGCGATGCCGGCTTGATGCAGAATCGCATCCGCCGGCAAGGGTTCGCGAATGCGCATCCACATCAACTGCGGCGCGCTGGACGCCTCGCCTCGGGCCGGCGGATTGACGTAGCGAATGTCCATGGGGCGGTCCATTCCGTGCCAGAAAGACGCGCCGGTTTCGGCCAAGGTGAAATCGTCATAGGTGAAGCGGACTGCATCCGGCGGCGGCGCCTGGGGCATCCGCACACCGCTGTAGGGGGGCGATTCCTCGGCTGCCTGAAAGGAGGCGATCATGCGGAAGCGCTCCTTGCCGTGCTGCACCGCGATGGCCTGCCGGGCGGAAAAGGAGCGCCCATCCCGCACCCGCTCGATGCCGATCTCCACCCGCGCATCGGAATCACCGGGGCGTAGGAAGTAGGCATGCAGCGAATGCGCCGGCCGGCCGCCATCGACAGTGGCGGCGGCGGCCACCACGCACTGCGCCAGCAAATGCCCGCCGTATAAGGCGTCTCCCTTGTCTGGGGCGGGCGGACCGCGGAAGGCATGATCGCCCAGCCGCTCGAGGGTCGTCAGGGATGCAAAACCGATGTTCATATCAACAATGCTCCGCCAAGCCAATTCGCATCCCATGAGCACATTGCGCGGGACCTGCGGCGAGGCGCAGCCGGCAAGGGCAGGTCCGACCCCATCGCCAAGGGCGGGCGAAACGCGCTCTGCAATCATGCGCACTGGCCGAATGGGGCGTTAGTTTGGCTGTTCTTGCGCGAACCCTCAAGAATTTCGCCTCGCCTCCCACGACGGCCGCGCCAACCTGCTGGAGTAGCGGCGGGCGGGCCGCCAAGTCCGATGCTTCGCCTTGCTCCGGGCGCAGCCTGCAAGCCATCCTCAACGGCACACCAAAAGGCAGGCGGAAAAAAACGCAAAGTCTTCATAGATCTTCTAGATTCAACTCACAAGTGCAACACCTAGTTTGTTGGGCCAAGCGGGGTAACATCATCCTTGGCCCGATCAAAAACCCAGGAGTTGCAGATGCAAGGCTACGCCCACTTGGCCCAAGAGGAACGATACCACATTGAAGCGTTGCGCAAGGAGGGCCGCTCCATGCGCAGCATTGCGGCTGGCATGGGGCGCTGCCACAGCACCGTCAGCCGCGAGTTGAGGCGCAACGCCGGACAGCGAGGCTATCGCCACCAGCAGGCGGACCGCAAGGCGCGGGAGCGCCTCAAGGCCAAGCCCAAATGCGTCAGGATGACGCCGGAGGCGGCGGCTTTCGTGGACGCCCGCCTGTCGGACGGCTGGAGCCCGGAGCAGATCAGCGGGCGGATGAAGGCCGAGGGAATGCCGGCGGTGTCGCACGAGGCCATCTACCGCCGCATCTGGCTGGACAAGGCCAACGGCGGAGGTCTTCACCGCTTTCTGCGCCATTCGCACAGGAAACGCCGCAAGCGCTACGGCAAGAACGACTTTCGGGGGCGGATCCCTTGCCGCACGGACATATCGGAGCGTCCGCCCGTGGTGGACGAGCGCTCCCGGCTGGGCGATTGGGAGGCCGACACGGTGATCGGCAAGGGACATCGCGGCGCTCTGGTGACGCTGGCGGAGCGCAAGACCCGGTTCATGCTGGCGCATCCGATCATGCGCAAGACCAAGCTGGAGACGGCGAATGCCCTGCTGCATCTGCTCTCGCCCATCGCCCAATGGGTCCGCACCATCACCTACGACAATGGACGGGAGTTCAGCGACCATGTCCGGGTGGCGCGGGCGCTGGCCTGCGAGGATTACTTCGCCACGCCCTACCGCAGTTGCGAGCGCGGCACGAACGAGAACGGCAACGGCCTGCTTCGGCAATACTTCCCCAAGTCCATGCCACTGTCACAGGTGCGCCCGGAGCAGGTCCGGTCCGCCATCGACAAGCTCAACAACCGCCCGCGGAAATGCTTGGACTACCGAACCCCCAAGGAGGCGTTCCGGGATGCTATCCTTGACGAAGGAAGTGTTGCACTTATGGGTTGAATCTAGGTCTTCATAAAACTGTCACTTTCGCTGCCTAGGCTGCCTACTTCATTGGTCTGCGGGCAGTGCATTGACACCATCGCCTTCACGCTTGATGCTCGCCGCCTTGGCCTTGGCGGCCAGCACTTCCATCAACGCCGTTGAGGTGCCGGAGGAACCGCCGGTGCGGGCCGACCGAGACAGAGGCAACATCTGTTTCGGCGGCTTCGAGCACGGCAAGCTGATCCCCGTTGACGATCAAATCAAAGAACCCTTTACCCAAACCACCCTGTTCGGTTGCACCGTCGAAGGCGGCGTTCCCACCTTCCTGCCGGACCTGAAGCCCAAGGTTGCCGACGGCGTGATGAGCTAGGGTCCTGTCCTGTTAATAAGCGCACTTTAGATGGGGAGTTATTTGCCGGACAGGACACCAAGTTAGGCTCTGTTCATGCGGAAAACCCTATTCTCAAGCTGTCCCGCCCTGTTTCCGCTGGCGGCGCTGTGGTTTGCTTGCAGCGCCTTCAGTGAGGTCGCCTTGCCAATCCCGGATCCGGCCAGCGCTCAACCCACAACCCTTGGCCGCTACCGCATCAGCTACGCCGCCGCCCTGGACCCCATCACCATCAATCGCATCCACGCATGGGTGGTGCGCATTACGGATGCCGGTGGCGCTCCCGTGGCCAACGCCGACATCCAAATATCCGGCGGCATGCCCGCCCATGACCACGGATTGCCAACGGCGCCCCAAGCCACTGCCTACCTCGGCGACGGGCGTTACCTGATCGAGGGCATGAGGTTCCACATGGGCGGCGCTTGGGAACTGGTGCTGACCGTTCGGGCGGCCCAGGGCACGGATTCCCTTTCCCTATCTTTGGACTTGTAGCTGCACGACCGGTCAAGTGTCAGCCCAAAGCTGTAATGTCCCCTTTCTCCAAAGTAGAAATGTCCCCTTTTGGCTGTGCCGGAGGGCGGACGGATGTCGGAAGGGTTGGTGTTGATGAGCGGCAAGGAGGCGGACAGGCTTGGCGTGGTCAGGGACGCGGCGGAGGGACGGGTTCGGCAGCGTCAGGCGGCGGAGCGTTTGGGCTTGGGGGTTCGCCAGGTCAAGCGCTTGGTGCGGCGCTACCGGGAGCGCGGCGCGGCGGGATTGACGTCCGGGCGTCGGGGGAGGCGGTCGAACAACGCGATTGCGGCGGAGGTGCGCGGGCGGGCGATGGACTTGGTTCGGGAGCGCTACGCGGACTTCGGGCCGACGTTCGCTCGGGAGAAGCTGGTGGAGGTTCACGGCTTCAGGCTGTCGGCGGAGACGCTGCGCAAGTGGATGCTTGAGGATGGCCTGCGGCGGGCCAAGCCGCGCCGGGGGGCGCCGGTTCGCCAGAGGCGCCCCCGTCGTCCGTGCTTCGGGGAGCTGGTTCAGGTCGACGGCTCGGAGCACGCCTGGTTCGAGGACCGGGGGCCGCGGTGCTCGCTGATCGTGTTCATCGACGACGCGACCAGCCGGCTTCTGGCGCTGCGGTTCGTCCCGGCGGAGACCACCGAGGCCTACATGGAGGTGCTGCGCGGCCACTTGGACGGGCATGGCCGCCCGGTGGCGGTTTATTCGGACAAGCATGGGGTCTTCCGGGTGAACCATCGGGAGCGCGAGGGGGAGCTGACGCAGTTCGGGCGGGCGCTGAGGACGCTGGACATCGAGCCGATCCATGCGGGCAGCCCGCAGGCGAAGGGGCGGGTGGAGCGGGCCAACGGGACGCTGCAGGACCGTTTGGTCAAGGAGATGCGGCTGCGGGGCATCGACGGCATGGAGGCCGGCAACGCCTTCCTGCCGGAGTTCATGGAGGACCACAACCGGCGCTTCGCGGTGGAGCCCCTTTGCCCGGCGGACGCGCACCGGCCGGTGCTGCACGACGCGGCGGAGCTGGGCCTGATCCTGTCCCTGCACTCGACGCGCAAGGTGTCGAGGAGCCTGACGCTCCGCTACCGCGGTCGGGAGCACCAGATCCAGGTTCGGGGCCAAGGCTACGGACTGCGCGGCGCCCGGGTGACGGTCTGCGAGGGCTTCGACGGGCGGGTGGCGATCCTTCGGGACGGGCGGCCGCTTGCGTTCCGGGTGCTGGCCGAGGGGGAGCCGCCCGTTTCCGTGGAGGACGAAAAGAGCGTCCGCCATGCGGTGGACCGGGCCAAGGCGCGCCAACAGGCGCGCCCGAACTGGAAGCCCGCCCCGGACCATCCTTGGAGGCGGGCGGCGCGCGTCGGCGCCGAGCGCGCCGCGGCGGGGCCGTGACCTCCGGTCGCTCCGCTCCCTCCGTTCACGGCCCCGCCGCCCCCCGGCGAATCCAGCAACGTCCGCTTGGGAACGGAAAACAGGGAAGGGGACATTTTAACTTTGGAGAAAAGGGGACATTTCTACTTTGGTTTGACATGCACGACCGGTCAAGTTCACCACATTCGCGGCATGAGTTACCCTAAGCGGGACATGGGCAACGCAGGCCAAAAAGCCCGGTTGAATCTGGCTGGATCGCTGGCCTTCGCCATCGCGTTGGGCAGCGGCTATGCGCTTTATCGGCAAGCGCCGCCACCGGAGCCGTGGACGGACGCTGAATTGCGGACCATCGGCGCCCTGTGGCTGGACGCCTTGCCGCCGGCGCCGGAGGATCCGACCAACGCCGTGGCCAATGACCCCTTGGCCCAACGGTTCGGACACCGCCTGTTTTTCGATCAGCGCCTCAGCGCCAACGGCGCGGTCGCCTGCGCCACCTGCCATCGCCCGGAGCGCCGCTTCACCGATGGCCTGCGGCTGGCCGTGGGCTTGGGCCTGGGGCAGTTCAACACCCCCAGCCTCGTCGGCGCCGCCTACAGTCCTTGGCAGTTTTGGAACGGGCGCAAGGACAGCCTTTGGGCGCAAGCCGCATCGCCCTTGGAAAGCCCCATCGAACACGGCAGCAGCCGCACGACCGTGGCCCGCCTCATCGCGGCTGACGCGAACTACCGGACAGCCTATGAAACCCTGTTCGGCCCCCTACCGGCACTGCCGGTGGGGGAATCCGCCGCCGGGGCGGGTGTGATGACGGAGGTGTTCATCAACGCCGCCAAGGTCATCGCCGCCTACGAACGGCTGCTGCTGCCGGGCGAGAGCCGCTTCGACCGTTACGCCGCCAGCCTGTTCCGCCCGGCGGGCGTCAGACCCGATGCCGACCAGCCGCATCAAGTCCAAGACATGCCCAGCATCCGCATCAGGGAACCCGAAGCCGGCAAGCCAACCGCCAACCCGCAACAACCTGCACAAGCTGGGTCGGGCAACGGCATCACCCGCATGGAGATGGAGGGCTTGCGCCTGTTCATCGGCAAGGCGCAGTGCATCAATTGCCACAACGGGCCGCTGTTCAGCAACCACGAGTTCCACAACACCGGCCTGCTGCCGGCCCCCGGCGGCCTGCCCGACTTGGGGCGCATCGTCGGCGTGGATCTCGTGCGCGAGGACCCCTTCAACTGCCTAGGCCCGCACAGCGACGCGGCCACGGACGACTGTGCGGAGCTGCGCTTCCAGCGCACCGGCGTTGAGCTTCTGGGAGCACGGAAAACGCCTTCCCTGCGCAACCTGGGAGGAACAGGGCCGCATATGCACGCCGGTCAGTTCCCCAGTTTGAGCGAAGTGCTCGACCACTACAACCGCGCCCCCAACGCCATCGTCGGCCACAACGAGGCGAAGCCGCTGAACCTGCTGCCCTACGAACTGAAACGCTTGGAGGCCTTCCTGCACACGCTGGATGCGCCGGTGGCGGCCGCGCTGGGATGGCTGGCGCCTCCCTGAGCACTGCCGAATGCCCCCATACGGCCGGCGGCATCAGCAAAACGGTGCAGCCGCGCCACCCTCGTTATCGGTGTGATTCCGCCGCTTTGTCAGCCCTAAGGGCCGTTTTTGCTAGCTGGAGCATGGCCGGCACCCAGAACGCCAACATCCGACAGCGGCCGGCGCCCGTCACTCGTCTTCGCGGATTTCCCCCACCTTGTGGTGGATGACGTCGAGGAACAGGTCCCGCAGGGAGACCATGCCGATGGCCTTGCCGTCCTGCATTACCGGCAGGTGGCGAATATGGTGCTTCTTGGTCAGGGCGATGCAATGGACGATGGTGTCTTTGCGGGTAACGGTGACCAGATTCCGAGTCATCACCTCGGAAACCTTGGTCTTCTGCGATGCGTGGATGTTCAGAATGACCTTGCGCACATAGTCCCGCTCCGACAGAATGCCCACAAGGTAGCCGTCGATCTGCACCAAGACCGCCCCGACATCCTCCCGGTTCATGAGTTTAAGGGCCTCGAAGACCGATTCCAGCGGCCCAATCCAGACCAATCTTTCGGATTTCTCCTCCAAAATGTCGCCAACGCAACGCACGGCCCACTCCACTACCGCCAAGGCACCCAAATTAGAACGACCAGCGGCACTTGGCAACCCCCAATGGTTGCAGGCCGCCCACTGCTTGCCTATAGTGCTGAGCTAATCGCGGGGTCCACCTAATCGCCATGCTTGGAGCGCAGCAGCAAAAATCGCCCTTTGGCCGGAAGCGGTCGGCGCGTTGGCTGGCTGTCTTGGCGTTTGGCCTCGCGCAGTTACTCTTAGGGTTGCATTCCCACGCCTTGGATGCGGCCCACGCGCCGGAAAGCGTTTGCTCCGCCTGCGTTTATTCCGCGGCGGAGTTGCTGCCGGGGCCAAGCCTCGCCGCACCGTTTCGCAAAAGGCCGCTCCAAACGGCCTATGCCACTATTCCCGTCGCGGCCTGCGTTAAGCGGCGCCTCTCCCCCATCTGGCAAAGGGCACCGCCCTCCTCCTAAACCCAAACCCCAAAAGGGACGGCTTTGCCGGCCATTTCTCGGCCGCAGCCAAACTTAGCTGCACCCCACTCGCGCACCGAGTTTCGGCAGCCGTCAACGCACGGGGAACCGGTTTGCCCGCATGGCTGGTTGCAGGCCGGTTCCATGAGTTTAGGAGGAAAACATGAAAATTCTGGCACAACGCTTGTTGGCGCTTAGTCTCTGGCTGCCCGGCTTGGCGGCGGCTGCGGTCAACGCTGAGGCCGTCGCCAATGGCGGCGCGGAAAACATCTTTGAGGAGATCGTCGTCACCGCCCATCCCCTGTCCGGCGATGGCTTGGCGCAACCCACCGACGCCCTCGTGGGCGAGGAACTGAACTGGAAGATGGCGGACAGCATAGGCGCCACTCTAGCCCAGGAACCCGGCATCCACAGCGCCTCCTTCGGCCCCGCCGTAGGTCGCCCCGTCATCCACGGCCTCGACGGGGCCAGGGTGCGGATCATGGAGGACCACATCGACGTCTTGGATGTCTCCGCCACCAGTGGCGACCACGCCACCACCGTCGATCCCTTTGTGGCGAACGGCATCGACATCCTGAAAGGGGCCAGCACCCTGCTCTACGGCACCGGCGCCATCGGCGGCGTGATCGACGTGCATACCGGGCGCATCCCCCACGAAGTGCCCGAACAACTGGCCGGCAAGCTGGACTTGCGGATGGCGGACAACGCCGACGCAACCCGCGGCGCCGTGCGCCTGGATGGCGGCTTCGGCAACTTCGCCTGGCACCTCGACGGCGCTTTGCGCGATACGGATGATTTTGAGATTCCCGGCTTTGCCGAATCCGCCCGCTTGCGCACCTTGGAGGAGGACGATCACGGTCACGAGGACGGCGAGGAAGACGGAGAGGAGGACCACGAGGAAGGCGACGAAGCGGCGGAAGTCGAGGGCCTGTTGACCAACAGCGCCCTTGAAGCCAAGAGCGGCGCCTTCGGCTTTTCCTTCGTCGGTGAGCGCGGCTTCGTCGGCGTAGCCGTCAGCCGCTTTGAGACGGAGTATGGACTGCCCGGCCATGCCCACGCCCATGAAGATGAAGCTCACCCAGACGAAGGACATGACGAGGAACATGACGAGGGACATGACGAGGATGCCGACCATCAAGGCGAAGATGAGGAAGGGCATGGCCATGCGGCCGAAGGCTCGCCGTTCAGCGACCTTGAACAGACGCGCATCGACATTGAAGCGGCCTTCTCCCGCCCCCTGCCCGGCTTCCGCAGCTTAAACCTGCGCTTCGGCATCAACGACTACGAGCACGTTGAAATGGAGAACGCCGACCTGGTCGGCAGCCAGTTTAGCAACGACGCCTGGGAGGCGCGCGCCGAGCTGGCCCAGGATCCCTTGGCCGGTTGGGAGGGCGTTTGGGGTGTGCAGCTCAGCAACCGAGACTACGCCGCTTACGGCGAGGAAGCCTACACCCCGCCGGTCACCACCTCCGCCTTCGGCCTGTTTTGGGTGGGCCAACGGCAACTCAAACGCCTGCAACTGGAGGCCGGCCTGCGCTTTGACCGTGTGCAGCAGGATCCGGCGACCGGGGAAAACCAAAAATTCAGCGGCGCGTCCGCCTCCCTCGGTGCGGTGCTTCCCCTAGCCCAAGGATGGCGGGCCACCGTGCAGGCAGACTATGCCAGCCGGGCGCCCGTGGCCGAGGAGCTGTTCTCCAATGGTCCCCATCTGGCCACTAGCAGCTTCGATGTCGGCGACGCAAACCTCGAAAAGGAGGTCGCCTTCAACTTCTCCGCCACCTTGGGCTACGAGGACGACCGCTGGTCGGCCTTGACCACCGCCTCCTACACAGGCTTCTCCGATTTCATTCACCAAGCCGACACGGGGGAGGAGAGGGACGACCTGCCGGTGCGTCAATTCGTCCAGAACGACGCCACCTTCGTCAGCCTAGAGGTGGAGGCAAGGGTGGTTGCGGTCAGTTGGCCGGATGGTCTGTTGGCCCTCAACGCGTTCTTCGATGCGGTGTCCGCCGAAATCGACGCCGACAACGACGCCAACCCCCCACGCCTGCCCCCGGACCGCTTAGGCGTTGGCGCCACCCTGGAGAACGGCCCCTTCACCGCCGCCTTGGACTACACCCGCGCCTTCAAGCAAACCGAGACGGCGGCCTACGAACTGCCCACGGACGGCTACGACGACCTGCGGGCGCGCCTCGCCTGGAACATCGAAACCCAAGGCGCCGCCATCAGTCTGTTCGTCCAGGGCCGCAACCTCACCGATGCTGAACAGCGCCGCCACACCTCCTACATCAAGGACCGCGTCCCGGAACCGGGCCGAACCATTGAGGGCGGCGTACGCATCCTGTTCTGACCGGCGCCGAAGGCGCGGGCCGCCCAAGCGGCCTGCGCCTTAGTCCCCAAGGGCATTAGTCGCACCCGAACTCAGCCATCCGGCCAAGACGCTTGCCGGCTTTTGCCCCAATGCAGCGCAGTGTTAAGGTCGATTCTTACTTGACGTTGCCGGCAAGGGCGTATGGATGGATGAGCCGGAGGGGTCGCCGGGCGAGGCGCCCAAGATGACGGTGCCGCCAAGCCCCGTGCGCAGCCGCATCATGGCGGCCATCCGCAGCACCAACACCAAGCCGGAGATGGTGGTGCGCCGGCTGACCCACGGCATGGGCTACCGCTATCGCCTACACGGCGCCCGGCTGCCGGGGCGGCCGGACTTGGTTTTCGCGTCAAGGCGCAAGGCGATATTCGTCCACGGCTGCTTCTGGCATCGGCACCGCTGCCGGCGGGGCGAGCGGACGCCGAAGACCAACCGCGCCTACTGGCGGCACAAACTGCGCCGCAACGTGGAGCGCGACGCGCAGAATCTTGACAGCCTGCGGCAATTGGGCTGGCAGGCGCTGGTGATTTGGGAGTGCGAAACCAAGGACAGGGACGCCTTGGGGAAGCGCATCCGGTCGTTTCTGGATGGTCCGGATTAACCAGCCAACAGCGCCCGCGCTAGTCCATCGTTGCCATTCAGGGCCGGCGAGCGGTCCAACCGCAAGACCCAACGCGCTTGACGGCGGAAGGGCTTCACGCAGCGGCATGGCCGATGGCCGCAGCAACGGCTTGGGCCAAGGCTTGCCGATCGATTCGGTCGGTGACGCGCACGGCGCCGATGCGCTCCGGCAGCACCAAGCGCAGGCGACCGTCCACCACCTTCTTGTCCATGCCCATGGACCTCAGCACAGCCTTGTTGTCTAGGCCCTCCGGCATTCGCGTCGGCAAGCCCAAGGTGTGCAGCAAGGCGGTGATGCGTTGCACGGCATCGGCGCTGAGCAGTTGATGCCGCCGGGCGCAATCCGCCGCCGTCGCCATGCCGATGGCCACGGCCTCGCCGTGCAGTAGTTGGCTGTAGCCAGTGAGCGTCTCCAAGGCGTGGGCGAAGGTGTGACCGTAGTTGAGGATCGCCCGCAAGCCTTGCTCCCGCTCGTCCCGGCGCACCACTTCGGCCTTGATGACACAGGAACGCCGCACGGCCTCGGCTAGGGCGTCCGGCAGCCGGCGTTCAAGCGCATCGGCTTGGCTTTCCAGCCAAGCAAAGAAGTCTGCGCTCCAAATCACGCCGTATTTCACCACCTCCGCCAGCCCGGCCCGATACTGCCGCTCCGGCAAGGTCGCCAAGGCGGCGATGTCCGCCAGCACGCAGCGGGGCTGGTGAAAGGCGCCGATCATGTTTTTGCCTTGGGCATGGTTGACGCCGGTTTTGCCGCCCACCGAGGAATCCACCTGGGCCAGCAAGGTGGTGGGCACCTGGATGAAGGCCACGCCGCGCTGGAAGGTGGCGGCGGCGAAGCCGGCGATGTCCCCCAAGACGCCGCCGCCCAAGGCGATCAGGGTGGTGGTGCGGTTGTGGCGCTTGTGCATCAGGGCGTCGATGACTTGGGCGTAGGTGCGCAAGGTCTTGTGTTGCTCGCCGTCCTCCAGCGCCAACACATCCGCCTGGACGTCGCCAAGGCTGGCCATCAGCTTGGGCAACAGCAGAGGAGCGACGGTCTTGTTGGTGACCACCATCGCTTGACGACCGCCGATGTGCGGCCGTAGCAGCCCAGGTTGCCCCAAGAGACCTTGACCGATGAGGATGGGATAGGCGCGCTCCGCCAGATCCACCTTTAGTTCAATCACGAACCACCCCGTCGCTGCGCAGGGTACGCACAATTTCCTCCACCAAGGCCCGTCCTCCGTCGCTTCGGTTCTGAAACCGATAGTCCGCCACTTCGTCGTAGAGCGGTTGGCGCTCGTCCTGCAGCCGCTGCAAGGTTTCCTTGGGGTCGCCCTTCTCCAGCAGCGGCCTGGTCTTGCTGTGGCCGATGCGCTTAAGCAGTTGTTCAACCGTGCTGTTCAAATACACTACGCAGCCGCGGCTTCTTAGCATCCGTCGGTTGGCGGCGCGCAGCACTGCACCGCCGCCGGTGGCCAGAACGATGCCCTCCTTGAGGGTCAGTTCATCGATCACCGCCTGCTCCCGGACCCGAAAGGCCGCCTCGCCCTCCAAGTCAAAAATCCAGGAAATGGGCACGCCGGAACGCTCTTCGATCACTTTGTCGGAATCAAAGAACTGCCGTTTCAAGGACTTGGCCAACTTCCGGCCTACCGAGGTTTTGCCCACGCCCATCAGGCCGACCAAAAAAATGCTCTGCGCCATGGCGGGATTCTAGCGCGGTTCAGGCATCTTCTCCTTCCTGCTGGATCTCACCGTCCGCCGGCAGGATGCGGGGGGTGATGAAGATGAGCAGCTCCTGCTTGTCATCCCGCTCATAGGTTCGGCGAAACAGGCGGCCAAGGACGGGCACGTTGCCGAGCACAGGCGTTTTCTCCGTCACCAGGTTGCGGTCGGTTTGGAAGATGCCGCCGAGCACCAGGGTCTGGCCGTTGTTGACCAACACCTCGGTTTGAATTTCGTTGGTGTTGATGGAGGGGATGCCGTTGAAGATCTTGCCCACGTTGTCCTGCTTGACGTTGATCTCCATGATGATGCGGTCGTCCGGAGTGATGCTTGGCATCACCTCCAACGCCAGCACGGCGTCCTTGAAGGAGGTGGAGGTGGCACCGCTACTGCTCGCCTCTTGGTAGGGAATCTCCACCCCGGATTCGATCCTGGCCCGGGACTTGTCCGCCATGATGACCTTGGGACGGGCCATCACTTCCGCGTTGCCCTCGGCTTCAAGGGCGGAGATTTCCAAGTCGATGAGGTAGCTGTCCCCAGTGACGCCGACGCCGATGCTGGACGCGCCGTCGTTCAACACGCCTAGGTCCACCACCAAGTCATCCGGGCTGGAGATGGCGCCGGCCTTGGTCGGGTCCGCCAAGGCGTTCTGCAACTCCCCCAAGGTCTTGAGGGAGCCGCCGATGCGCACCGACCGCTCCCCCGCATCGGCGATGCCGCCACCGCCCCAGCGGACGCCCAAGCGCTGTGCGTAGTTGCTGTTGACGGTGATGACTCTGGATTCGATCAGCACTTGGCGCACCGGCACGTCCAAGGCGGCGACGATGCGGCGAAACGCCTCGATCTGCGCTTCGGTTGCGGTGACGATGATGGCGTTGGTGCGCTCGTCGATCAGGGCGCTGCCTTGCTTGGCGGCCCAGCTTTCCTCACCGCCAGACCCGTGGAACAAGGCCCAAAGGTCGGCCGCCCGGGCATAGCCGATTTGAATGTGCTCCGTATGCAGCGGGGCAAGGGTCTCCATCTTGCGCTCGTCCTCCAAACGCTGCTGCTCGGCGGCGACGATTTCCGCCACCGGGGCGATGAGCACCACCCCACCCACCTGCCGTTGGCCGAGACCCTCGGCTTGCAGGATCAAATCCAAGGCTTGACGCCAAGGAACCTCGTCCAAGCGCAGAGTGATGCGCCCGACCACGGCGTCACTGACCACCAAGTTGAGGCCGGTGAAGTCGGCGATGGTCTGCAGGGCGGCGCGCACCTCCACATCCTGGAAGTTGAGGGAGATGCCCTCATCCTCAGCCGACGGCGGGGCAGCGGCTTGGCCGGCCGTCATCAGGCCCGCCATACTCCATCCGACAAGAAAGCGCTTCATGTCTGCGGTGCCCCGTTCGGCGGGCTGAGCGTTGCGATGCGCTCCACCCAGCCACCCAGCCCATTCGGCACAAGCTCCACCAACTCCACCCAGGCATCGCCAATGCGCCGAACCCGACCGTGGTGGCCGCCCAAACGGTCGCCCACGACCACCCAATGCAACGTTTCCGTGTCGTCTAGCACCAAGGCGCTATGACGGTTGCCGTAGGAGACGGTGCCCACCAAGGTCAGCGCCGCCAAATCGAAGGCTTCCAAAGGTTCCTTGGGCCGGCTGGGGTCCGGGGCCATGCCGCCGCTGGTGGCCTTTGACTTCCCCTCGTCGCTGACCGCGGCGGACTCAAAGGGGTCACGTTTGGCAACCGCTTGGTAGAAGAAGCCCGGCGCCTCCCCAAATGCCGGCAGCGGCTTCACCGTCAAGCCGGGCGATGCGCTGCTGGAGCGCGAAGGCTCCTTGGCTGCCGGCGGCCCAACGCCAGTCCACCAGGCGAGGGTTCCCGTCAGCACGGTGCCCAAAGCCGCCGCGCCGCCTACGGCAACAGTTCTTGCGTTCATTGGTTTTCTCCCAAATAAGTGTATGTTTTTGCGGAGATTTGCAGTTGCAGCCCGGCGTTCGACCGATTAGGCCGCAGGGCGAAGTCATGCAAGGTGACGAGGCGCGGCAGGTCGGCCAAGGCGCTGACAAAGACGCCGATTTGGTGGTAGCCGCCAACCACCCTCAGCGCAAAGGGCAACTCCGCGTAAAATTCCTTGCGCTGCTCGGAGGCAAGCTCCAAGCCTTCAAGGCGCAGGCCGTTTCGTTTGGCCGCTTGGCCGATGTCCTCGAGCAGGTCAGGCACCCCATCCCCGGCCGGCAATCGCTGCCGCCAGTCGGCTAAAACCGCCGCCACCGCCTGATGTTGCGCCCGCAACGCACCCATTTGAGCGGCTTGTCCGAGCTGCTGCGCCTGTTCTTGGCGCAACGCCCGTTCCGCCGCCTTGAGCCGCTCCAACTCCAGGGCCATGCCGGAAAGCGACAGCGCATGACCGCCGCCCAAGGCGGCTGCGAAAAGCAGCGCCATGAGGGCTGCCTTGACCTTGACGGGCCAAGCACCCATGCGCCCTAGGTCAAAGTCGGCCCCGTGCAGGCCACGCAGGGCGTCGAACAGCTTCATGACGTCCATGACCGGCGATGCGCCTCCTCAGTGGTGTGAATGGTTTTCGGCCATTTGTCGGCAGGGTTGTGCCGACGCCGGGGATGCAAGCGCCGCGTCCCGTTCCACCATGCAGGGCGCGACGCGCACCGTTGTGAGATGGAAAACCCTCGCCGCGCCGCTGAATGCGGTGCCGTTCTTCGCTTCTTCGATGCTGATGAGTCGGGTTTCGGCGAAAGTTGCCGAGCCTTGCAGATTGCGGATCAAGGCGGCCACGTCCGCGCCGGATGTGGCCACGCCGGTTAGCGCCAGAACATCACCCTTGCGTTCGACCGCTCGGTAATGCACACCGTCGGGCAAGGTGTTCGCCAAGGCGTCGAAGATGCGCACGACGGTCGTTCGCTGCGTTTCGAGGAATTGAATGGCGTCGATTTGCGCAAGCGAGGCGTCACGCCTTTGCCGCAGTCGGTGGACCTCGGCGATGCGCCCGTCCAACTCCGTAATCTGTTCCCGTAGCAGGGCGTTGCGGCCTTCCTGGACCTCAATGGCGCCCTGCACCCACCGGCCGGCCGCACCCAGGATCAACAGCGCCACCATCAAGACCGCGGCCAATTGCAAGAGGAACTGCCGATTACGGCGTTTCTGCCGCCACTCCCGCCAAGGCAGCAGGTTGAGGGTAGGCATCATGGGAGAGCCCTGCTGGACAACGAACAGCATGAACGCACCCTTGCCTTGCGGACGTGGATGGTCAGCATCCTGGCCAACTCCTGAGGGCGAGGCCACAGGCCAGCATCAGGACTGGAGCGTCCCTGGACAGCGCCTCGGCATCAACGCGCACAGCGACGGACATGCCCTGAAAGGGATTGGCCGTCTTCACCGGCAGCGCCAGTTCCGCAGCCAGGGCTTCCGTCAAGCCATCCAGCAACGTCCCGCCCCCGGCCAGAACCAAGGCGCTCAGCGGCCGATGCGGTTGGGCGGCACCGAACAGCCGCAGCGCCTCCGACGCTTGTTTGGCGATGGTGCGGCAGCGAGCTTGCGCATCGCCGTTGCCGGGCGCAGCGACGCTGTCCCCGACTGGCGGAGCTTGCCCGCGCTCGTATAGGCAGCGGGACGGGTCGAACACCAGCAGCCTGAGCGTGCTGCCTAGATCAAGCACCGCAACCGCTTGCCCATCCCCACCGTCCCCTGCAAAGGGGCGACAGAGCTCCAGCGCCCGCGCCAAGGCGAAAGCCTCAGTGTCCATGACCACCGGCCGCAGCCCCCCGGCAACCAAGGCCGCTGCACGCGATCCTAGGTGTTCCTCGCGGCAAGCGCTTAGCAGCACCTCCACTTGGCCGGGGCCGGATTCGCAAAACCCCTGTACCTCGAAGTCATAGGCCGCCTCGTCGATGGCGCAGGGCAGGTGGCGCTCCGCCTCCACGACGATGAGTGCCTCGATTTCCTCATCCGTGAGAGCGGCGTCCACTTCGAACGCCTTGGTGCGGACGCAGGCCGCCGCCAACGCCGCCGCAGCCGGCTTCGGCCGGCCGCGCCAGCCGGATAGCGCCTGCCGAATGGCTTCACCAACGGCCTCAACATCTCTAAACTGTCCCTCCACCACGGCATTCGGAGGCAACGGGGCCATGGCGTAGAACTCCACTTGGCGGCGCCCGCCGCACTCGGACAGGGCCAGCAGCTTGACCGCTGCGGCGCCAATATCCACCCCCAGCACACCCATGGACCGCCTTTTGAACCACATCATCGGCAACGCCTTAAGCCAGCGCGATAGACGCCTCAGCCGCATGATTATCTGGACGGCGTTTACCCTTGTCTGTGCGATATCTCTGAATTTGGCCGCGGTCTTTCTCTATTTGAATCCGCAAATACCCGATGCGGAGTCTTATCGGCACGTCAAACTGGAAACCCCGGTGCGGGTGTTCACCGGCGACGGGGCGCTGATCGCCGAATTTGGTGAGCGCCGCCGCATCCCCATTCCCTTCGAGGAGGTGCCGCGTCAGTTCATCAACGCCCTGCTGGACACCGAAGACAAACGCTTCTACCAACACCGCGGCATCGACTTCATCTCCCTGACCAACGATGTGTTCGGGCTGCTCGGCAACCTAGCGACCGACCGCGCCCTTGGCCCTGGGGCCAGCACCATCACGATGCAGCTGGCGCGCAACATCTCGCTCTCCCTGGAGCGCCGTTTCCTGCGCAAGTTCAAGGAGATGCTGCTGGCCCTGAAGATCGAGCGGGAGTTGACCAAGGAGGAAATCCTGGAGCTCTACGTCAACGAAATGCCCTTTGGCAAACGGGCCTACGGCGCAGAGGCCGCTGCCCGGACCTACTACGGCAAGCCCTTGGGCAAACTGAACCTGCCGCAACTGGCCATGCTGGCCGGGGTGCTGCAGGCGCCCACGGCAGGCAACCCGATCAACGGCCCGGAACGGGCCTTGCGGCGGCGCAACCTGGTGCTTTCCAGAATGCACAGCCAAGGCTCCATTGACGAGGCGGAATACCGGGAGGCGGTGGCGGCGCCCATCAGCGCCAAGGTGCATGGTCGCGCCCTGGACGTGCCGGCGCCCTTTCCAGCGGAATGGGTGCGGCAAACCCTGCTCGGCCGCATCCCGGACCTCTACACCGGCGGCTACGAGGTTTACACCACCTTGGACGGGCACCTGCAGGACACCGCGACGGCGGCTCTGCGCAAGGGCTTGATCGGCTACGACCGGCGGCACGGCTACCGTGGCCCCGAGGCCCGCTTTGAGAGTCTGGAGGACGCCTCGGCGGCCTTGGCGGAACGGCTCCCCTACGGCGGCTTGGTTCCCGCCTTAGTCACCGCCGTTGACGCCGAGCAAGCCGCCGCCAAGGTTCGGCTGGGATCGGGCGGCGAGGTCGATCTGCCCTT
Source organism: uncultured Pseudomonadales bacterium (assembly GCA_958296025.1). Lineage (GTDB taxonomy): Bacteria > Pseudomonadota > Gammaproteobacteria > Pseudomonadales > Azotimanducaceae > Azophilus. The sequence continues at coordinate 1,182,727 of OY282430.1, read as the reverse complement.
GGCAAGCCTGCGCTGGCGGCCCTATGTGGAAGTCGATGCGCGCGGACCGCGCCCGAAGGCAGTTGGCGAAGTGCTCCATGTCGGCGACCTGATCCGCTTGCAGCAGACGGAGGACGGCTGGCGGCTGGCGCAGTTGCCGGCCATCCAAGGGGCGTTGATCTCCCTGGACGTACACAGCGGCGCGGTACTGGCTCTGGAAGGCGGTTTCGACTTCCACATGAACCAATTCAACCACGCCCTGCAGGCGGCGCGGCAGCCCGGCTCCGGATTCAAACCCTTCGTCTATTCCGCCGCCTTGGACGCCGGCGTCACCCCCGCCTCCATCTTCATGGACGCCCCCTTGGTATTCGATGACGCCCAACTAGAGTCCCAATACCGCCCGGCCAACGACAACAACCGCTACAACGGCCCCACCCGCCTGCGCGAGGCGCTGTACCGCTCCATCAATTTGGTGTCCATGCGGGTGCTGCTGCAGGTCGGCGCCGGCCGCACCCTGGACTATGTGCGGCGCTTCGGCTTCGACACCCGCACCTTCCCGCGCAACACCCAGCTGGCCATCGGCGGCGGCACCATGGCGGTGACCCCCATCGACATGGTGCGGGCCTACGCCGTCTTGGCCAACGGCGGCCGGCTGGTGCAGCCGCACATCATAAAAAGGGTGCAGGATTTGAACGGCAATGTGGTCTTCGATCCGAGCTATCCAGTCGTGGTGCGCGAAAGCGATGGGGACGAAACGCCACCGCCCGAAGCCCCCGGCGCCGAACCCTCCAACCTGGAGGAGCTTCTGGCCGCAGCGGCAACGCCAGCCGAACAGGCCATTGACGAGCGCAACGCCTTCATCATGCATCAGATGCTCCGGGACGTGGTGCGCCGCGGCACCGGCCGCAGGGCGCGGACGCTGGAGCGCAGCGACCTAGCCGGCAAGACCGGCACCACAGACGACGCCGCCGACACTTGGTTCAACGGCTTCAACCCCGAGGTGGCCACCACCGTCTGGGTGGGCTTCCCCAACCACGGCGCCCTGGGCGAGCGAGAATACGGCAGCAACAATCCCCTGCCTATCTGGATAGACTACATGCGCGAGGCCCTGAAGGGCCGCCCGGAATTGCACCCGCCGCAGCCACCGGGCGTGCTGTCCATGAAGATCGACCCCGCAACCGGCGCCTTGGCCGACAGCGGCCAACCGGGCGCCATCTTCGAGTACTTTCTGGCCGAACAGGCTCCCCAAGCCCATTCCGGCCAGCGCCGAGACAGCAGCGGCGAAAACGCGGGGCGGCGGGACATCAAGCCGGAGGATTTGTTCTGAGGTTGTTGGTCGCAATCCCAGGCTGGAAGAAAACCCGGCACCCTCATAGCTGCGCTTGATGCAATGTGCGGGCTAGCCGTCTCACTGCGTTCGGTTGTAGTCGTCGAGGAAGTTCCTCGCCAAGTTCTCCGAATCGAAGTACTTCAGCGGGAAAACGATCCCCGCGCCGTCCTCCATCCTGAACAAGCCGTATATCCCGTGGACGCCGTAGTAGCCCATGCTGCCGTCGGTTAGGCTGAACCTATGCAGCAGGCGGGACTGGAGGCATTCGCCGGGCAGCTTGGGAGCGAGGCTTTGGCACAGCCGGCGAGGAACCTCAGCCAATGCGGCGTACCTTTCGCCGTCATTTTGGATGACCGTTGACCCTTCGACCGTCAGTTGTTCTGAATCTCTCACGCAGTGGTCCACATGCCGCCAAAGGCTGGAATCCTCAAGGTCGGAAGAACGAACCGAACTGCCGAAGTACCTGCCGGGATTCCGCTCAAAGTCCACAAACGCCGGGGCGCTGCGGCTGGCCGCTATCGAATGCCGGGCGGCGAAATCCTCAAAGACATCGCCCGAAAGCGATTGCTGCACGAAGCAGCTAGGAGGCAAGAGATTGCCGTCGAATCTCCATTCTCCAAGCATGGAAGGCGCTTCCTGCACAAGCCAGCCATTGACCGCAAACACGCCGCCCGGACGATACCAAATATTCCCCTGCCCAAGCATGTAGCCGCGCCCGCCCACGGGTGAGCAATCCGGCGCAGCAGCCAGCACGGCATCCCTCCAGGATTCCGGGAACACGTCAGCAAAACCTTTGCCTTCGACATGAACACGCCTAGGACCGCGCTCCAACTCGCCCTCCACTATGGCGAAGAAAGCACTGAGGTCCCGCGCCCGCACCGCGTTTTGAATCCTCAAGCCGAGCGAGTACGCCTCGTCACCTCCCGCCCCTTCGCAGGTGGATGCTTGCCGACCCGCACCCGGCACCATCTCAGCATAGCCGGCAACCCCGCAAACAAGGAGCAACGAGAGCAGCAAGATGGATGTACGCCGGTTCATGTCGCCAAGGAGTGGAACTTCCCGCAGCCAATTGTCTCCGTCCTTATCACCTTTCCCGAAAGCCCCGAGTCACCCTCGTTTGCTTTGCTGGTTTCTTTATGGCCGACGCGAGCCTTGCATTGATCTTGATGCGCTAGCTTCCTAGACGGCTATAGCACAAGCCGCTCTGGGTCCGCCAACAGTTCCGCCAGATGGGCCACGAAGCGGCCGGCTTCGGCGCCGTTGATGGCGCGGTGGTCGTAGCTGAGGGAGAGGGGCAGCATCTTGCGGGGGCGGAAGGCGTCTTGGTCCCACACTGGCTTGGTGGCCAGGCGACCGACGCCGAGGATGGCGACCTCCGGGGCGTTGATGATCGGGGTGAAGCCGGTGCCGCCGATGGCGCCGAGGCTGGAGACGCTGAAGGTGCCGCCCTGCATGGCGTTCATGGGCAGCCGCTGGCTGCGGGCCTTGGCGGCCAAGTCGGCGATTTCCGCCGCCAACTCCCAAACGCCCTTGCCTTCGACACCTTTGATCACGGGCACCACCAGCCCCTGATCGGTGTCCACGGCGATGCCGATGTTGTAGTAGCGCTTCAAGATGGTGTTGGCCGCTGCCCCGTCCAAGGAGGCGTTGCAGGTGGGAAACGCCTGCAAGGCCAAGCAGCAGGCCTTGACGATGAAGGGCAGCGGCGACAAGGAGACCTGCCGCTCGGCGGCCTCGCCTTTGAGGGCGGTGCGCAGGGCTTCCAATGCGGTCGCGTCCGCCTCGTCGTGCTGGGTGACATGGGGCAGGTTCAGCCAACTTCGGTGCAGGTTTTGGGCGCCGGCGGCGCGGATTCGGGACAGGGGGGCCACCTCGATCTCCCCAAATCTAGCGAAATCAACCTCCGGCAAAGTCGGCAGGCCACCGTCGCGGCTGGGTGCGGTCAGCCGTCCCTTGACGTAGCGCTTGACGTCGTCCTTGAGAATGCGGCCTCTGGCGCCGCTGCCGGTGACCTCGGTGAGCGGCACCCCAAGCTCCCTAGCCAAGCGCCGAGTGGCGGGGCCGGCGTAAACCCTTGCGCCAGGGCTTCCCGCCGCTTCCAAGGAAGTGGGTTGGGCGGCAGCGGATGGCGGCGCCAACTGTGAATGCGGCAATGCTTCTCCTGCAACCGGCATGCTGGAGGGCTTGGGGCCTGTGCTTTGCGAGGACCGTCCTGCTGACGTCCTTGCCGGCGGTTTGGAAGCAGACGCTGAAACCGGAACCGCTTGCGAAGAGGTCGCCGTTTCCGCTTGGACGGCGCTCAGGCCGGCAGCAGCTTCGTTTCCGGCCTTGACAGCATCGGCTGCACGTTCGCCTTGAGCCGCGTTAGCGGCGGATGCCCGCTCCTCTTCGGCAGCAATCTCGGCTGTTGACTCCGCCGCATCGGCCTCGGCGTCCCCTGCTTTCTGGCCAGTGTCAATGCGGGCGATGGCCTGCCCCTCCACCACCGTGTCGTCAACCGCCACCAGCAAGGCATCGACCACGCCGCCAACGCCGGCCGGCACCTCCATAGACGCCTTATCCGACTCGATGACGACGAGGGCGTCGTCCGGGCCAACCGCATCCCCCGGCGCCACGCACAACTCGATGACATAGACCTCATCGGCGTCGCCAATGTCCGGGATGCGGACCTCCTCCTTCATGGCTTGCGGCATCCCAACTAAGCCAGCCGCGGATTGGGCTTGTCTGGGCTGATGCCGAAGGCGTCCCGGGCTTGGCGCACCACCTCCACCGGCATCTTCTGCGCCCTCGCCAAGGCGGACAAGGCGGACAGGGCGACGAAGCGGCGGTCCACTTCAAAGAAACCGCGCAGTTCCGCTCGGGTGTCGCTGCGGCCAAAGCCGTCGGTGCCCAGCACGACGTAGGGGGCCGTCAAGTCCCCGCGAATCTGCTCGGCCAAGGATTTTTGATAGTCGCTGGCGGCGACGACCGGGACATCGCCGGCGAACAGTTCAGCCACATAGCTGCGCTTGGGCGGCTCGTCGGGATGCAGCAGGCTCCAGCGGGCGACGTCGCGCATCTCCCGCGCCAACTCGTTGTAGCTGGTGACGCTATAGACCTCCGCCGCCACCTCCCATTCCTTGAGCAGCTCCGCGGCGGCCAGCACCTCCCGCAATATGGCGCCGCTGCCCAACAGGCGCACCTTGATCGCACCACTCCCGTCCGCCACTTGCAGGCGATAGGCGCCCTTGAGGATGCCGGCCTCCACCCCCTCCGGCATGGGCGGCTGCGGATAGTTCTCGTTCATCAGGGTGATGTAGTAAAAGATGTGTTCCCGCTCGGTGAACATGCGCCGCAGCCCGTCCTGGACGATCACCGCCAGTTCGTAGGCGTAGCAGGGGTCGTAGGAAATGCAGTTGGGGATGGTGGAGGCCAGCACATGGCTGTGGCCGTCCTGGTGCTGCAGGCCTTCGCCGTTGAGGGTGGTGCGCCCGGAAGTGCCGCCCAGCAGGAAGCCCCGCGCCTGCATGTCCCCGGCGGCCCAGGCCAAATCGCCGATGCGCTGAAAGCCGAACATGGAGTAGTAGATGTAGAAGGGGATCAGGGTGAAGCGATGGGTGCTGTAGGAGGTGGCGGCGGAAAGCCAAGCGGAGAAGGCACCGGCTTCGTTGATGCCCTCCTCCAGCACCTGGCCGTCCTTCTTCTCCCGATAAGCGGCGATCTCCCCCGCGTCTTCCGGTTCGTACAACTGGCCCTTCGAAGAATAGATGCCGAGCTGCCGGAACATGCCCTCCATGCCGAAGGTGCGGGCCTCGTCCGGGACGATGGGCACGATGCGCGGGCCAATCTCCTTGTTGCGCACCAAGGCCGACAACAGGCGCACGAACTGCATGGTGGTGGAGTTGGGCCGTTCGCCGGTGCCCCGCAACTGCGCCGCAAAGGCGTCCAGCCCCGGCACGGCCAAAGCCTCCTTGGCCTCGCTGCGCTTCGGCATGAAGCCGCCCAAGTTCTTGCGGCGCTCCTTTAAGTAGATGATCTCCGGCGCGTCGTCCTTAGGGCGGTAGAAGGGCACTTTCTCGAGTTCGGCGTCGGCGAGGGGGATGTCGAAGCGGTCCCGGAAGTGTTTGAGGCCGGCTAGGTCCAGCTTTTTGACCTGATGGGTGTCGTTCTCCGACTCGCCGAAGTCCCCCATGCCGTAGCCCTTGACGGTCTTGGCCAGAATGACGGTCGGCTCGCCCTTGTGGTGGACGGCGGCGTGGTAGGCGGCATAGACCTTGAATGGGTCATGGCCGCCCCGGTTAAGACGGTAGATGTCCTCGTCGGTGAGGTTCTCCACCATCTTCCGCAAGGCTTCATGCTTCCCAAAGAAGCGCTCCCGCACATAGGCGCCGCCCTTGGCCTTGAAGTTCTGGTACTCGCCATCGACGGTTTCGTCCATGCACTGCTGCAGCAGGCCCAGTTCGTCCTTGGCGAGCAACGGGTCCCACAGCCGCCCCCAGACCACCTTGATGACGTTCCAGCCGGCGCCGCGGAAGTGGCCCTCCAGCTCCTGAATGATCTTGCCGTTGCCGCGCACCGGGCCGTCCAGCCTTTGCAGATTGCAGTTGACCACGAAGATCAGGTTGTCCAGCCGCTCCCGCCCGGCTAAGGACAGGGCGCCCAGGGACTCCGGCTCATCGCATTCGCCGTCGCCAACGAAGGCCCACACCTTGCGGTTGCCCATATGCACTAGGCCGCGGCTGTCCAGATACTTCATGATGTGCGCTTGATAGATGGCCTGCAGCGGCCCCAAGCCCATGCTGACCGTGGGGAACTGCCAATAGTCCGGCATCAGCCAAGGGTGCGGATAGGAGGACAGCCCGCAGCTGTCCACTTCTCGGCGGAAACCGTCCAGCTGCCGCTCCGTCAGCCGCCCCTCCAGAAAGGAGCGTGCGTAGATGCCAGGCGAGGCGTGCCCTTGGAAATAGACCAAATCGCCGGTCGGTCGGCCATCCCGGTCGTCGGCGCAGCCGCGGAAGAAGTAGTTGAAGCCGATGTCATAGAGCGTGGCGGAGGAGGCGAAGCTGGAGATGTGGCCGCCCAAGTCCCCCTCCCGCCGGTTGGTGCGCACCACCATCGCCAAGGCATTCCAACGGATCAGGGAGCGAATGCGCCGCTCCATGAACAAATCCCCCGGCATGAAGGATTCCTGGCTGGATGGGATGGTGTTGCGGTAGGGGGTGGTGATGGTGTACGGCAGGCGAGCGCCAGTCTGGGTCATCCGGGCGGACAGGCGCTCCAATAGGAAGTTGGCGCGATCCACCCCTTGGTGCTTCAGGACGAACTCCAAGGAGTCCAACCACTCCCGGGTTTCGTCCTGGTCAAGGTCGGCGACAACCCTAGCAGCCGCCATGCGGCCATCCCTCGGCAATTGGGTTGATCATGTTCAGCGGGGCCACCTCAAAACCGGCAAACGGAGGGGGATTTTAGCCTAATTGAGGCCCCGGCGTTGCCGCCGCCAACCTGCAAGCGCCAGCAGCACCCGCCGCCAGTCGAAGGCCGGACCGGGGTCCGTCTTGCGCCCCGGCGCCACTTCCTGGTGGCCGACGACGGCTTCCGGCGACAGGCCCGGATAGGTCGCCAAAAGGGTGCGCAGCAGGGGGATGAGCTGTTGGTACTGGGCTTCCGCGTAGGGGCGGTCATCCACGCCCTCCAACTCCACGCCGATGGCGTAGTCGTTGCAATTGGGGCGGCCGCACCAAAGTGAGCGGCCGGCGTGCCAAGCCCGTTGGTCGAAGGGAACGTATTGGGTGCAGTGCCCTCGGCGGTCGATCAGGATGTGGCTGGAAACGCGCAGTTCGGCCAAGTCCGCCAGGGAGCCATCGGGGTCCGGCCGCAATTGGTTGGTGAACAGCCGATCGATCAAGTCGCTGCCGAACTCCCCCGGCGGCAGGGAGATGCCGTGCAGGACGATCAGGCTGAGCTCCCCCGGCCGAGGGCGGGCGTCGCAATTGGGCGAGGCCAGCCGTCGCGTCTCAGTCAGCCAATGGTCGGAATCGATGCGCACGGTACAATCATCTTCGCATAAGCAAACCCAGCAATCACCAAAAGCGCTTGGCCCAGGCAGCCCTCGGCGAAAGCGCATGACGAAGTGCTGCCTGTGACCAACCCCGCGACAGGAAACCGCCAGCGGGGAAGCCGCAGACTGGAAGGGCGACCAATGACTGAACGAGGAACGGCCCTGCGCCCCGAAACCCAAGATTCGACGACACCGGAATTGCCGGCCAGCATCGTCGCTTCCGTGACTGCGGCCCTTGCCGAAGACGTTGGCAGCGGTGACGTCACTGCGGCATTGATCTCCCCGACGACCGCCGGCCGCGGCCTGGTCATCAGCCGCGACGACGGCGTATTCTGCGGCCGGCCTTGGGTGGATGAGGTCGCTAGGCGCTTTGACGGAGGCATTGCCGTTGCCTGGAACGTGGCGGACGGCGACGACATCCGCGCCGGGCAGGCGCTGTTCGAGTTGCACGGCCAAGCTAGGGCGATCCTAACGGCGGAACGGACGGTGCTGAACTTCGCGCAGCTGCTTTGTGCCACCGCCACGCAAACCCGGCGCTTCCTGGACCTGGTCAAGGGCACCGCCTGCCAACTGCTGGACACCCGCAAGACCATCCCCGGGCTGCGCTTGGCGCAGAAGTACGCCGTGCGCTGCGGCGGCGGCCGCAACCACCGCCTCGGCCTGTTCGACGCCTATCTCATCAAGGAGAACCACATCGCCGCCGCCGGCCCCATCGGCGAGGCTGTCCGCCAAGCCCGGCGCCGAGGCGATGGCATGACCGTTGAAGTGGAGGTGGAGTCCCTGCCGGAGCTGCAAGAGGCGCTAGATGCCGGGGCCGTTCATATCCTGCTGGACAATTTCCCCATCGCGGAAATCCGCGAGGCCGTGGCGTTGGCAAGGGGCCGCGCCAAGCTGGAGGCGTCCGGGGGCATCGGCGAAGAACGCATCCGCACGGTGGCCCAAACGGGGGTGGACTATATTTCCTTAGGCGCCCTGACCAAGAATGTGCGGCCCTTGGATTTGTCCATGCGCTTCACCCTGTCCGGCAAATCCGGCTAGGCGGCAACGCAAACCAGCGGAGGGCGGAATGCCGGCCTTGCACCCTGCATCGGCCAAGCCACCCCTTAACCGGCAGGGACGGCATAGCCAATTCATGCGTTCGTTCGGCCGGGACAATCCCGCTCACTGGGATTGCGTTGGGCGCACATTCGACCCACGGGCATTTGGTGCCGGAACGCAGATTCGAACTGCGGACCTACTGATTACGAATCAGCCGCTCTACCTAACTGAGCTATTCCGGCCCCGATAAGGGAGCGCAGAATACCGATTTCTCGTGGCGCTGAGAAGCCCTTGGCAACCTAGTGTCCTGGCCCATGCCGGACGCCGGGCGGCTTGATGGGCCGGCCCGCCAAGTCACTTGATCGCCAAAAAGCCCTCGACGGGGATGTGCTTCATGATCGTCATCACGTCCAGGAAGCCGGCCCGGGCCAGAAGGTCCAGGTTGCCTTGGGTGGAGAAGGGTTCCAGCACCCCCTTGAGGCTGCGCGCCTTGTTGAGGATCTCCTCGGCGTCGAAGCCGTTCTGCAGCTTGAAGTCCGTATGGATGCCGGTGGCGATGTCCTGAAAGCGGGCGTCCGGGGCGCGCACCTTCTCGAACAGGATGAAGGCGCCGCCCCAATTCAGCGTTTGGAAAATGCGGTCGATGAGATCCTGGCGGATGCGCGGCGGCACGAACTGCACCGTGTAGTAGGCGACGATGAGGTCGGCCGGCTCGTAGTCGAAAAGGTTGATGTCAGCGCACTGCAAAGCCAGGCCGGGGCGCTCGCCCAGTTCCCGGCGGGCCTGCTCCAGCATGGCCGCCTCCCGGTCCACGCCGACGAAGCGGACGCCCCGCTTGTCGCCGTGGCGCTCCGCCAAGCGGCCCAACAGGGCGCCGGTGCTGACGCCGAGTTCATAGACTAGGGAGTCCTCATGCACGAAGTAATCGGAGACCCGGCAGATCAGTTCATGGCCCTCTTCGTAGAGGGGCACGGAGCGGCGCACATGGGCGGAGAAGAATTTGGCGACGTCCCCGGCAAAGGTCCAGCCGGCGTTGCCGGCGCCGATGCCGTCACCGACCCTTGCTTCCGGCGCACCGGTTTCCTTGGCCTGTTGACTGCCCATTGGGGCACTAAACAGAATGCGTTTAGGCATGGCGGCGGCTACTGACGCTGCGGCCGGGGCCGGATGACGCCGTTTTCGGATTGCATCACCGAGTTCACCAACAGGGCGATTTCCGGGCATTGCGGATGCTCCGCCGACAAGCGCTCGCAAGCCTCCTCCACGGTCAGCCCGCAGCGGTAGAGGGTCTTGTAGGCCTTGCGCAGCAGGCCGATCAACGCCTGGCTGAACCCTTGGCGGCGCATTCCTTCGGCGTTGATGCCCACGGCCACTGCTGGATTGCCGGTGACGGTGACGAAGGCCGGCACGTCCTTGAGCACCAAGCTCATGCCGGCCATGTGGGTGTGCGCGCCGATGACACGATATTGGGGCACGCCGACATAGCCGCCGAAGTTGGCATGGTCCCCCACCACGCAATGGCCGGACACCGAGGCGTTGTTGGCCATAATGACGTGGTCGCCAACAGTGCAGTCATGACCGATGTGAACGTAAGCCATGAACAGCCCGTGGCTGCCCACCCGGGTGACGCCCTTGTCCTGCACCGTGCCGCGATGCACGGTGACCCCCTCCCGGAAGATGTTGCCGTCGCCGATCTCCAGGCGGGTGGGTTCGTCCTTGTAAGCCAAAGCCGGGGTGCCTTCGCCGATGGTGGCGAACTGATAGATGCAGTTGCCCCGGCCCAGGCGAGTGGGCCCCTTGAGCACCACATGGGAACTGATGACGCAGCCGTCGCCGACCTCCACATCCGCGCCAATGATGGACCAAGGGCCGACCTGCACATCGTTCCCCAGCCGGGCGGACGGGTCGATGATGGCACGGGCGTCGATCACGGCGGCGCTGCTGGGGAAGGGCCCTGCTGCGGGGCGCAGGCGGCTAAAGCTTGCGGGCCACGCATAGAATTTCGGCCTCGCAGGCAAGGCCGTCGTCCACCTGCCCCCGGCAGAAGAACTTCATCAGTCGCTGGCGGTCCACCAGGATTTGGCTGTGCATGTCCAGCCGGTCCCCCGGCGCCACGGGCCGCTTGAAGCGGGCGTTGTCCACCCCGGCCAAGTAGTAGATGGCGTCATGCACGTCCTGCTCCCTAGTGGCCATGGCCAGCACACCGGACAACTGCGCCATGGCCTCCACCATCAACACCCCGGGCATGACAGGATGGCCGGGGAAGTGCCCGGCGAAGAAGGGCTCGTTGATGGTGAGGTTCTTGTAGCCCTCTATGCGCTCGCCCGGCTGCAGCGCCGTCACCCGGTCAATCAGCAAAAAGGGAGGCCGGTGGGGCAGGTAGTCAAAGAGGTCGCTCAGTCCCAGTTCGATGTTTTCCATGATCCGCCTCCGTTGCCGCGCCTCGCCAGAAAACGAAAGTCCCGAACAGCTAAAGCTCAACCTAGATTCAACGCGCTAGGGCAACGCCCTCGGATGGGCGAAGGCCGGACGGCATGCCCACCTTGGTTCTGGACGAAACTCAAGGAGATGCGCAGGCGTCGCTCCCACTTGGCCCGTGGGGAACGATACCACATCGAAAGAACGTTGCGGGACGGATGGAGCGCTAGTGTCCTGTTAACACTATCGGAGCGGCGAGACGCTTCAGCGCCTCGGCGAGGAAGTCCCCGGCGTCAATGCGCGCTTTTCCCCGCCCAAGCACGGTGGCGACAGCGGCGTCGCGCCAAAGCGCCGCCGCCATTCCTCCGCCGTGTAGGCGTGAATGGCCAAGGCGTGAACGTCCCCGGCCAGTTCCTCCGCAAGCAGGGCATTGATGCGCCGATGCCGAGCGAGCAGGCGTTCGCCGTCGAATTCGTCGGCCACGACCACCACCTTGAAGTGCGATTCGGCACCCGGCGGAACATTATGGTTGCCACTCTCGTTGATGACCTCAAGGTGCATCAAATCCAACCCTTGGACCAGTTTGCGCTCTATGCTTGCAGCGACGGACATGCCTGCCAAACCTCCTTGGAACCTGCGTCGGCGGCGATGCCGCCGCGGACTTTCCAGAACAAGATAGAGTGGCGGTCGGGTGTTGACAATCCAATCGACTGTGATATTTTACTGACACAGCAATATATTGGGGTCTATGGAGGACTTCCGGGGAAGAACGATGACGATAAGGGGTTCAGTTGTGGGAAAGGCCATTGTCGGGGCCTTATGGATTTTCCTGCTGCCGGCTTGCACCGCGGAGCAGCCGAGCGCCGGGAAGGGGACCTCGGCAGCCGCCGAAGCTCCGGCCGAGAGCGCCGCCATCGAGGCGCCTGCAACCGGCGCCGCCCTTAGCCCAGCGGAACTGGCCGGCTTGCTGCAGGTCTGCGAAATTCCCGAACCAACGGATCCAGGGTCGGCCTTTGCGGTCGAACGAGGCGAACCGAACGAAGACGGCGACTATTGGGTTCGCTACGCCTGCGCCCAAGCCTGCGCGGATTGGCGCCAATGCACGGCGGACGCCTATGATCCGAGGAGCGGCCTAGTCATTGAGCACAGCCGCCAAACCGGCCTGCCCAAGCGGCAAATCGCCTTTGTGGTGGACGGCATGGGCGGCCACTTGGCGTTCAGCACCGATGGCGCCGAGGACGACAAGACCATCTTCCTGCAATCCGGCGGCGGCGGCACCGACTACCTGCCCCAGGTCGCCGACATGCTGGAGGCGCAAACCAACGTGCGCACGGCGATGTCCGCCTGGGCGGACGGCTTCGTGATCTCCACCACCTACATCACGGGCGACGAAGGCTGGGGTTGGCTGACCAGGCCCGGAGAAGCGCCGGCCGGCCATAAAAAGCTCACGCGGCGCATGGCGGCCGTCATCGCCTGGACCCACGAGCACCTAACCGGCGGCGGCATGTTCGGCACCGCGGCCTGCAGCCTGGGCAGCAACGCCACCTTCGGCCCGGTCTATTGGTACGGATTGGACAAAATCATCGACTATCAGTTGCTGACTGGCGGCCCCTTCCTCTGGGACATCAACGCCGGCTGCGGGCGCCGCCAATACGATCTGGGCTACTGCGCCAACGACGGCGTGACCCGCTGCACCGAAAACGGCCAATGCGGCGGCCAAGGCAACTACTGCGACTTCACCAGCGTCATGGGTTCGGGGGACGAGTTTCTCTACGAGGCGTTCGCCAACCACCCGCTGGCCACGGACGCCTGCCACATTTTGGATGTTGAGAACAACGCGGAACCCTATCCGCCCTTTGATGCGAACAGCATGGCCTTCACCGAGGGCGATTGGGAGGTGGACCACGAGATCGACTTGGTGGTGGACTTGGGCGGCAAGAACGAGCTTGATGGGGAACGGGACGACTCCTATTCCCAAATGGGCCACTTCTTCCCCATCTTCAACGCCATCCGCCCAGCCAGAAATCGGCATTGGACAGCCTTCCACAACTCCTACCACTGCCAATCCTTCGACAAGGGCTGGAGCATCGGGCTGGTCATCGACGGCATGGAGTTGGAGAGGCGCTAGTGGCGCTGATGCAAAGAGGAGGACTGCGCTTGGAAGTTTTGACCCGGCTGGCCAGCTTCTCAAGGTGGCTCGCAGCGGCGGCGTCCCTGTTGGCGGCGAGCACGGGCGGCGCGGCTTCCCTTGATGCGCTGGCCCAGCGCATCCAGATTTGCGAAGTTGCCGATCCGCAGGCACCTTCCTCCGCCTTTGCGGTCACCAAGGGCGAACCGAATGAGCACGGCGACTATTGGGTGCGCTACGCCTGCCGCCAAGTCTGCGCAGACTGGCGGCAATGCACGGCGCCGGCGGTGCAGCGCAACAGCGGGCAGGAACTCCGCCACTTTCGCCAGCCCAGCCTGTCCAAGCCATCCCTAGCCTTTGTGGTGGACGGCATGGGCGGGCATTTGGCTTGGACCGCCGACGGCTTTGAGTCCGAACCGCTGATGTTCATTCAGCACGGCGGCGGCGGTTCCTACTTCCCCACCGGCACGGCGGATTTTCTAGAGCACAAGGCGCAGGTGCGCACCGTCATGGCGGACTGGCAGGACGGCTTCGTCTTCGACATCCCCTGGCCCCCCGGTTGGGAGGGCTGGGGCTACCTGACGCGCACCTCGGCGGCGCCTTCCAGCATCCCCAAGATGGTCTCCAGGGTGGCGGCGCTGCTGGCTTGGGTGCAGGCCAACCTAGCGGCGGACCAGCCGTTTGGCACCATGTCGTGCAGCATGGGCACCAACGCCATTTTCGGCCCCGTGGTTTGGGACGGGCTGGACGACGCCATCGACTACCAACTGGTCACCGGCGGCCCGTTCTTCTGGGACATCAACCGCGCCTGCGGGGTGGGCGCCTATGACCACGGTTATTGCAGCCTGGACGGCGTCACCCGCTGCGCCAACGATGTGGATTGTCCAGGTGCGGATGTGGACAACAACAGTTTTTGCCGCTATCCCAAGTCCATCGAGCAAGGCGAGGAATGGCTGTACGAGTCGGTCATCAACCATGTTTACGCCACCCAAAACTGTCAGATACTGCAATCGTCGGCCAATCCCGATGCGCCCCGCGAACCGGCCTTTGACGAAGGCAGCTTCGGCTTCCGCGCCGGGGCGGACTGGCGCATCGACCACCGGACGGACTTCGTGGTCGATGTGGGCGGTTTCCCCATCGACGGGGAACTGGAAGGCGGCGATGAAGCGGCGTTGCTCGGCCACTTCATGCAGATATACAATCGGATTGAACCGTCGGAGAACCGCCGCTGGCACGCCTTCGGCGACTCCCACCACTGCCGGGCGTTCGACAATGGCGATGCGGTGAGGATCGCTGTTGAAGGCATGGGGCTGAAGCCCCGCCTGCGTCCAGCGGCCGCCAAAAAACGCTATGGTCTGGAGAGACGCAATGATTGAATATGGATTCAAAGCTCAAACAAGATGGTGCCTTAAGGCGCTGCCCTTGGCGCTGTTGGGGCTGCTGGCGGCCTGCGACGGCCAAGCGCCCGAGGCGCCGGCGTCGGAAGCCACCGTCGCCGATGCGCCGCCGGCCACCTCTCCCTTAAAGGGCTTGGTGCAGATCTGCGCCATTCCGGACCCGATGGACCCGTCCTCCGCCTTCAATGTCGAGCAAGGCGAACCGGTCACCGCGCCGGGCGGCTGGATGCCGGACTACTGGGTGCGCTACAGCTGCAAGGAGGTCTGCGCCGACTATGCGCAATGTGCCGTCCCCACCCGGAACTTCGGCTCGGGGCCGGTTCCCCTGGAGGCCATTGACCCGGAAACGGGCGAAGTGCTGTCCTCGGGCGGCGAAGGTCCGGAAGGAGCGCAAAGCCCTGAGCTGGAGATGGTGGTGACGCATGGGCGCGACCCGGAGCGGCCCAAGCCGATGCTGGCCTTCGTTGCGGACCAGATGGGCGGTTACCTGTCCTGGTCGGACGATGGCTATCGGGACGCCCCGTTGATTTACCTGCAGGATGGCGGCGGCGGCACCCAGTGGTCCGTGCTTACCGCCAAGGATCTCGAGCAGCGCGCCGAGGTGCGCACGGCGATGGTGCGCTGGGCGGACGGCTTCCGCTTCTCCTTGGACCCCGAATCCGGCGAATCCGAAGGCTGGGGCTTTCTGACCCGCACCCAACCCGAAGGCTCCAACATCCGCGCGACCACGCGCCGCGTCGCCGCCATCATGGCGTGGATTCACGAGGAGATGGTCGGCGAACCCGCCTTCGGCACCATGGCCTGCAGCATGGGCACCAACGCCATCATCGGGCCAGTGCTGTTCCACGGCCTGGACGACATCATCGACTACCAATCCTTCACCGGCGGCCCCTTCTTCTGGGACGTGCATCGCGCCTGCAACCTGCCCACCACCTACGAACGGGGCTTCTGCGCCGCCGATGGCACCAGCGCCTGCGCCACCGACGAGGAATGCGGCGGCGAGGGCAACTTCTGCAAGCTGCCCGGCGTCATCGCCAACGGCGAGTTCGAGTTCGCCAGCCGCCTGTACGAGTCCGCCGTCAACCACATGCATGCGGCCAACGCCTGCGACATCGGCGAACCGGGCACGGAGCGCTACGCGGACTTCGACAACAGCAGCTACGGCCTGATGCAGGATGTGGACTGGAACTTCGACCACCGCGTTGACCTTTTGGTGGACGTGGGCGGCGCCACCGCCACCTACATGGGGCAGACCGCCTTCGAGCCGGGAGACGAGTTCTCCCTGCTCGGCCATTTCATGCAAATCTTCAACCGCATCGAGCCAGCGGCGAATCGGCGCTGGCACATGGAGCAGTCGCATCACTGCAATTCCTACGCCTTCGGCAAGGCCGCCGCGGTGGCCGTGGAGTCGATGGGCTTGCAGAGGCGGCAGCCTAGCTCGGCGGATGCCGAATCCCCGCCTTTGGCGGAGAACGGTTGAGCGCCAAAGACTTTTGAGAACCCCCAAGGAGAGACGGACAATGAACAGGAAGGAAAGACTGGCTTTGCAACATCTGCTGCCGAGGGCGCTGGGCGCTTGCGCCGTGCTTGTTGCGGCTTCGGCTTGGGCGCAGGACGATTCGGCGCCCGGAGGCTACGGCCTTGAGGAGATCATCGTCACTGCCGAGAAGCGGGAGACCAACCTGCAAACCACGCCCATCTCGGTCACCGCCTTGGACGGCCAGTATTTGGAAGACTACGGCATCGACGGCATTCAGGAAATGGGCAACCGCGTCGTCGGCTTTGCGTTCGAGACGGTGGATCGCACCGACCCGGGGCTTTTCATTCGCGGCAACGGCGGCGGCAGCACCGCCGGCGAGGACAGCGGCGTTTCCCTGTTTATCGACGAGGTGTTCTACGCCGGCTCGGACATGGGCGTGGATCTGTTCGACGTGGAGCGCATCGAGGTGCTGCGCGGCCCGCAAGGCACCCTGTTCGGGCGCAACGTGGTGGGCGGGGCCATCAACGTGGTCACCGAGAAGCCGGACGAGAACTCCGATGGCGCCTTGGAGTTCACTTACGGCCGCTGGAACCAGATGATCTTCAAAGGCAAGGTCAGCGGCCCGTTGGCGGACAATCTGTTCGGCTCCGTGGCCGTCAAGACGGAGAACGTCGACGGCTGGGCCGACAACCTCACCACCGGCAACGACATGGGCGACATCGACCAATGGTCGGTGCGCAGCAAGCTGCGCTACTTTGCCGACGCCGGCCTGGAGGCCAACCTGACCTTCAGCTACATGAAGGACAACTCGGGCGGCATTCCGTTTTTCGTTCTGGAAGGCTCCAACGTTCCCAATCTAATTCCCAACACCTTGGTGGGCGAGGACGACAAGGTCACCAACTCCTTCGACGGCGGCACCGACCGGGAAGCCTACGGCGCGACGTTGCGCCTGGAGTGGGACACCGACTGGCTGGCCAACTCCACCGTCACCTCAATCACCGCTTGGCACACCAACGACAGCAAGGCGGTGGGGCCGGATCAAGCGGCGACCGGCGCCCCGGAGGTGTACATTCTGTTCAATCGCTATCCAGAGGACACGACCTTCTCCCAGGAACTGCGCCTGAGCGGGCAGACGGATCGTCTCACCTACACGACGGGCCTGTACTACTTGGACGTCGAGCGCTATGAATTGAACAATGTCGTGGCGCAATGGCATCCGATGTCGAACGTCGCCCTGTTCAACGCCAATTGCGAAATGTTCGGCCGCTGCCCGCCGGGCGCCGCCAACACCCTGCTGGCGCCGGCGGATTCGCCCAACCAGCCGGTCGGCTTCAACACCTCCGGCGGGGCCGACGTCGATACCAACAGCTTCGCCGCGTTCGGGCAACTCGGCTGGGCGCTGAACGACATCTCCAACCTGACCGTTGGGATGCGCTGGACCAAGGACAAGCGCAAGGGACGCTCCTTTGCCTATGGGGACTACGGCATCTTCAACCCCTTTGCGTTGCAGCCCTACGACGTCACCTACAAGGGTTCCTGGACCGCCTTCACCCCGAAGGCCACCTACGACATCACCTTGGAGGACTGGGGCGGCTTCGACAGCTTCTTTGTATATGCCTCCATCGCCCGGGGCTACAACTCCGGCGGCTTCGCCGCGGACACCAACCCCGAGGCGGCGGTGCGCGGCTACGACCCGGAGTACGCGCTCAACTACGAGCTCGGCGTGAAGACGCGCTTCTGGGAGAATCGCGCCCAGCTCAACCTCACCGGTTACTACACGGACTACACGGACTTGGTGACCGGCGTCATCACCGTTAACGAGGCCGGGTTCCCGTTCACCTCGCAGCAGAACGCCGGCAAGGCCACCATCAAGGGCTTGGAGATGGAGGCGACGGCGCTGCTCTCGCAAAACCTGACCGCCAGCCTGAGCTACTCGTTGACCGATGCGGTCTATGACGAATTGGTGAGCGGCGAGGATGACTTAAGCGGCAACCGCATTGAGCAGACGCCCAAGCACGCCGTCAACCTGGACCTCATGTACGCCGTGGCCGTTGGCCAAGGGGAGCTGGCTTTCGCCCTGAACTGGTCCTACCGCTCCGAAAAGACCTTCGGCCAGGACGAAGCGGCCGAGATCGGCGTCACCCCGCTGACGGATTACGCCAAGCTGAACGCCGACGTCTCCTACAGCATCAACAACTGGCGCATCTCCGTCTGGGGCAAGAACCTCACCAATGAGCAGGAGCTGAACTTCCAGATCGGCGGCGCCTTGGAGGGCTTCGTGTTCAACACCTTGTTCGGCATTGACCCGGAGGGATCGACCTACACGGCCGGCGGCTTGGCACAGCCAGTCAGCTACGGCCTCACCGTTTCCCGCACTTGGGAATGAGGAGTTTCAAGCACATGCATACACGCACAGTACTGGCCGTCGGCGTTTTGGCGCTGTTCGGCTGCGCAGACCCGATCGGCCCCTTCGCCGGCGGTGCCCTTTCCGGCCAAAACATGGCCGCGCCGACCGCTTGGGATGGCGTACCAGACTCCATTCAGCTTGAAGTTCGTCCAGCCGACCCTTACTCGGTCAACGTCTGGGCGGTGGGCGTTGGCCCGGCGCTGTACGTTGCCGGGGACCCGGAGGGGAAGAATTGGATCAGCTACATCCGGGCGGACGGCAATGTCCGCGTACGCATGGGCGACGCCGTCTATTCCCTTGCGGCGGTTGAGGTCGATGACGCCGACGAGCGGCGCAGGGTGGTTGACGCCTACGTCGAAAAGTACCAGGAGGACCCGGTTGACGGCCTGAGCTTCGTCGCGGAAGGCGGCGTTTTCCGCCTGCAGCCGCGCTAGTGCGCGACCCGTGCATTCAAAGAGACGTTGCCCCAAACTCGACTGGCGGACGGTTGCCCAACAAGCCCCCCCAATGTGCGGGCGCAAGAGACTCGCGCCGGCCGAGCAGCGGCTAGGCAAAGAGGGGAAATGCGGCGAAAAACATATCTATCGGCAGGCCTCATCCTGTTGGCCTCGCCGCTGGCGGCGTCGGCCGATCTGGTCATCAGGAACGCACGGCTCATAGACGGCAGAGGCGCACGCTGGCTGATCATGCTGCTCGGCGAAGACGTACTTGCGAACCAACTCCCCACAACTGAGGGCTAATCCAATGCCGAAAGAACTACTGAAGCGAAATCCCAAGCCGCCCTTGAGCTCAATCATCGGGCTGACCCTCGCGCTGTTAGGCTGGTCGGCGGGCTTGGCCGCCGACAGTTTGGTGCTCAACAACGCCCGGCTGTTTGACGGCACCCAAGACTTCGCGGTTCCGGTATCGTCGATCGTCGTTGCAAACGGCCGCATAGCGGCCATCCACGCCACAGGAGACGCCTTGCTTGGCGGGCCGGCCCAGCAAGACGCCGCAGGGCAGGAGCCTTCGTCTGGTGCAGCGGCACTTGCCGGCCCAGCAACCGCGCCCGCGGCAAGCAACCACATCGACCTTGCGGGGGCCTTCCTGATGCCCGGTCTGGTGGACACCCATGTACACCTGTCCTTCGACTTTGAGGGCATGGGCATGTACTTCCCCAAGTCCGACGCCGAGTACGCCGAGTATGTGGATACGCGGATGCGCGAGAAGCTGGCGGAGCTGCTGCGGCACGGCTTCACCACCATCATGAGCCCCGGGGACTTTTGGCCGCAAATCATAGACGTGCGCGAACGGCAGAAGAGCGGCGACCTGCAAGGCCCACGCATCCTCGTGTCCGGCGGCATCTTCACGGCGCCGGACGGCCACCCCGCCGTCGGCATTTGCAGCGGCAGCATGCTGTGCGCCGCCATCGCTCCGGTGGCGGACCTGCTCGCCAACGTCGGCATTTGCGAGGGCCGGGAGTACTGCGCCAAGCATGTCGCCGTGGAGGTGGACGAGGCCGACGCAGCCCGGGCCTGGGTGCGCACTTATGCACAGAGCGGCGTCGATCAGTTGAAAATCACCTACGTCGAGCCGGACGGCCCCAAGCTTTCCCCGGAAGTGACCGAAGCCATCATCGACGAAGCCAACCGCATTGGCCTGCCGGCGCTGGTCCACGCCATGGACGCTAAGGACGTGAATCAACTGGTGGAGTGGGGCGTTGACGGCTTCGTCCATCCGCCGGGCATCAGCGCGGACAGCGGCGGCGATTTGCTCGGCACCGCCGGGCGCAAGGGGCTGGCCGTGGCCGTCACCCTCGGCACCCCCGAAATCATGGCGGAGACCTTCGGCGAACCCAGCGAGGAGGACCTTGCGGAATTCAACCTCACCAAGGGCAACATCCAGTCCATGACGGCGTTCGGCGCCAAGCCGGTGCTCGGCTCCGACCTGCCCGGCTTTCCAGCGGACAAAGTCTTGCGCACGACCATCGCGGCGCTGGCCGGCTTGGGGCTAAGCAACGCCGAGGTGCTGCGGGCGGCGACCAAGGATGCCGCCCAAGCGCTGCTGATGCTGGAGGATGTGGGCACCCTTGAAGTGGGCAACGTGGCGGACATGATCGTTCTGCAAGGGGACCCCTTGCAGGACCTTGGCGCCCTGCAGAACCTGAGCATGGTCATTCAAGGCGGCGCGGTGGTCCTCGACCAGCGCTGACCGGCCGGCTTCGTCAAGGGCCGCCTGTGCGCGCCGCGACGGGAGCGTTGCGCCTATGGGTTGAATGGGGGCGGTTACTTGCGCGATGGCGCAATGGCCTCCTGCTCATTTAGACGCTTTTCCAGCCGACCGACCCGGCGGGCTAGTTCGTCCAGCCTTTGGAAGCGCAGGGCGTTGCGCTTCCAAGCCGTGCTGGAATTGTGGATGACGCCGCCGGAATAGACCCCCGGCCGGTGGATGGAGCCGGACACATGGGTGCAGCCGCTGACGGTGACCCCAGCGCAGATGCGGATGGGCCCGTCACCGCCGACGCCGACCATGCCGGCCAGCACGCAGCCGGCACCGATCTCGGTGCTGCCGACGATGCCGACGCAGCCGCAAATAACCGTGTTCCGGCCGATGCGGCAGTTGTGGCCGATCTGCACTTGGTTGTCAATCTTGACCCCGTCTTCGATCACCGTGTCCTCAATGGTGCCCCGATCGATGCTGGTGGCGGCGCCGATGCTGACGTCACGGCCGATGCGGACGCCGCCCAGCTGGGCGATGGCGACCAAGGCGCCCTCCCCGTCCCGGGCGTAGCCGAAGCCGTCCGCCCCAATCACCGCCCCGGCATGGATGATGGAACCGGCACCCACTCTGACATCGTCATAGAGCACGGCGTTGGCCATGATGCGCACGCCCCGGTCCAGTCGGCAGCGGGCGCCGATGACGGCGTTGGCGTGAATGCGCACATCTGCGCCGACCACCGTTCCCGCCCCCACCACCGCGCCCGGGCCGATGCGGGCGCCGGCATTGACCTCGGCGGCGGGGTCCAGCCAGGCGTCTGGGTGTATCCCCTCATTCAGGGCCGGTGAGCACTCCCACAAGCGCGAGGCCTGGGCGAAGGCCAAATAGGGATCCGCCACCACCAAGGCGTTGGTGGGGCATAGGGATACGTCCTGACGCCGCAGGATCACGGCGGAGGCCTGGGTGACCGCCAAGCAGCGCCGGTAGGCCGGGTTGGAGAGATGGGTGATCTGGCCGGGTTTGGCGGTCCGCAAGGCGCCGAGGCCGGAAATGGTCGCGCCGGCGTCCCCAACCACCGCGCCCCCCACCCGCCCGGCCAGTTCGCCGAGGCTTAGGGACCGGGTGGCCTGGAGACTACTCACGAACTGGAGGCATCACGCTTTTGGTTGAGCTTTTCGGTGACCCGGCGGGTGATGTCGTGCTTGGTGTTGACGTAGCGCAAGTTGGCGCGCTCCAGGATGAGGTCGTAGCCTTCCAGTTCGATAAGGTCCTTGAGCACCGCGTCCACCTTCGGCACCATCACCTGCAGCAAGTCCTGGCGCCGGTCCTCCAAGGCCTTCTGCAGCTTGTTGACTTTGAACTGATAGTCCAGCCGCTTGTCCTCAATGCCCTTCTCGACCCGGCGCCGCTCCGTGGGGCCCATAACCTCGCCGTCGGTTTGCAGCCTCTCCTGCAGCTGCTGAATTTCCTCGCCGAGAGTGTTCACCTCGTCCTCCTCCTTCTTGAGATCGGCTTGCGCCTGCTTCAGCAGGGCCTTGGCCTCCTCACTGGACACCAAAGCCCTCTGCGTGTCTAAAACGGCGATTTTCAGCTCCGCCGAGGCGAGGACGGCGGCACCGAGGCAAAGCCCGAACAGGGCCAATTGAGCAAATCTTTTAGTCACGAAAAAAACTCCTTGCCGGCAGGGCACAAGATCAACATCTCCCGCATTCTACATCAGAACGTGCGTCCCAACTCAAACTGGAACTGCTCCGTCTCGTCGATATCCTTAGCGTTAAAGGGCTTGGCGATGCCGAAGGTCATCGGCCCCATGCCGGTCAGCCAGGTGATGCCGAAGCCGGCGGAGTAGCGGAACTCGTCGAAGCCGAAGCCGAAGCAATTGACGCTCACCTGCGGGCAATTGGTGTTGAAGACGTTGCCGGCATCCACGAACAGCACCGGGCGGAACTGCCGGTTCTCCTCTACGAAGGGCAGGGTCAGGATGAGCTCCAACGACGCCTCCACCAACAGGTTGCCGCCGAAAGGGTCCCCTTCCGGGCGCAGGTAATTGGCCGGCAGTGCGTTGCCGTCCCTATCCACAACGGGATTGGTGGTGCGCGGCCCCAAGGTGGATTGCTCGAAACCGCGAATGGAGCCGAAGCCGCCGGCGAAGAAGTGCTCGTAGAAGGGCAGATCCTGGGTGCCGCCGTAGCCGCCCCCGTAGCCCACTTCGCCGCGCAGGCGCAGGGCGAGGCCGCCGATGAAGGGGAAGTATTGCTCGCCGCGGTAGATGATCTTCCAGAACTCCAGACTGCTGCCGGGAACGGACGCCTCAAGCCCAAGGGACTGGGCGCGGCCTCGTGTCGGGAACAGGCCGCGGTTGAGGGTGGAGGACTGCCAACCCAAGCTGAGCTTGAAATTCAGGAAGTCATCGCCGTTGTCGTCCAGGAACGCGGAGATCTCCTGGGCGGGGAAGCGGCCCTCGGTCAGGCTGGTCTGCTCCAAGGTGCCACCGAAGTTGATCCGCTGGGTTTCACCGATGGGGAAGCCGAACGTGACGCCGGCGCCTACGGCGTCCGTGCTGTAGCGGGCGATGTTGCGCTCGTCGAAGTCCAAGCGCCGGAAATATACGTTGAAACCGCGGCTGATGCCGTCCAAGGTGTAGTAAGGGTCGAAGAAATTGAAGCTGGCGGACTTCTGGTAGCCGGACACGGAAAGGCCCACGCCTAAGCTGTTGCCGGTGCCGAAGACGTTGTTCTCCCGGTAGTTGGCGCCCAACACCAGCCCCCAACCCTGGCTGTAGCCCAAGGTGGCGGAAATGCTGCCGGAGGGCTGCTCCTCGACGCTGAACGCCACATCCACCTGATCGTCCGTGCCGGGCACCGCCGGCGTCTCCACGTTCACCTCGCGAAAGTAGCCCAAGCGCTCCAGGCGCAGCTTAGACAGTTCGACCTGTGCCGTGGAAGCCCAACCACCCTCCATCTGCCGCATCTCCCGGCGCAGCACCTCATCCTGAGTGACGCGGTTGCCGGTGAAGTTGATGCGGCGCACATAGGCGCGCTTGCCGGCGTCGATCACGAAATCCACGTCCACAGTGCCGTCCTCGCTGACCCGAGGCACCCCACCGGCCGAAGCGAAGGTGTAGCCGGCGTTGCCCAAGGCACCCTCCAAGCGATCCTCCGTGGCCGTCACCAAGGCTTGGGAGAACACTTGGCCGGAGGTGACCACGACCAGCGCCCGCAGATTCTCGACCTTCACATCGTTCAGTTCGCCGAGGACGTTGACCTCATCGACGACGTACTTGTCCCCCTCGGCGACGTTCATGGAGATATAGACCTGCCGCTTGTCTGGGGTGACGCTCACCTGCGTGGAGGAGATATCGAACTCGACATAGCCGCGGTCCTTGTAATAGGACTCCAGCTTCTCCAAGTCACCGGACAGCTTCTCCCGGCTGTACTTGTCATTGTTGCGAAAGAACGAGAACAGGGTGGGATGGCTGAGCTCCATCTCATCGAGCAGCGCCTCCTCGGAAAACGCCTCGGTGCCGACGATGTTGATATGGCGGATGCCGGAGGTCTTGCCCTCCTCAATGTCGATGCTGATCGCCACCCGGTTGCGCGGCAGCTCCTCCACCTCAGTGTCGATGGCGGCGCCGTAGCGCCCTTGGGCGACGTATTGGCGCTCCAATTCCATGCCCACCCGCTCCAGGGTGGCCTGCTTGAAGATTTCCCCTTCGCTCAGGCCCTGCTCGGACAGGCCATCGAGCAACGCCTCCGTCTTGATGGCCTTGTTGCCGTCGAGTTCGATGGACTCAATGGCCGGACGCTCCACCACGGTCACCACCAGCGCATCGCCGTCCCGGGCCATGCGGATGTCGTCAAAGTAGCCGGTGGCGAAGAGCAGGCGGATCAGCTGGCGCACCGCCACCTCGTCCAGCGCATCCCCCACCTTCACCGGCAGGGTGTTGAACACCGTGCCGGCGGACACCCGCTGCAGGCCCTGCAGGCGAATGTCCGCTATGGTGAAGGTGTCGGCCGCGGCGGGCGGCATCGATAGCCAGAGCAAGGCGACGGTTAAGGCGGAACGCCAGAAGCGCCGCCGAGCCGGCACGGTGGACGAACGCTTGTTCATGGCTGCCGGCCGCGCTTTCGCAACCGGGAAAATACAGGGATGCATTAGAAAAACCGCAGAAAGTCGTTCACGAACACCAGCGCCATGAGGCCGCCAAGCAGGACGATGCCCAAGGAAGTGCCCACCGCCTGCACCCGCAGCGGCACGGGACGCCGGAAAACGATCTCCGCCAGGCAGAACAGCACATGACCGCCATCCAGCAATGGAATGGGCAGCAGGTTAATCAGCGCCAAGGAGATGCTGAGCAGGCCGAGCGCACTCAGATAGGCGCCCAAGCCAACTTGGAAGGAATCCCCGGCCACTTTGGCGATGGTGACCGGCCCACCGAGATTGCGCACCGACAGCTGGCCCAAGGCCAGTTTGACCAAGTGGTCCAACATTAGGGCCGAGGTGTCGATGGTTTCGATAACGCCGTGACGAACCGCGGCGATGGGGCCGTGGCGCACCTCCACCACCGGCACACCGACGCCAACCCAACCGAACTCCTCGCCATCATCGGCGACCCGCGCTTGGGGCGTCACGCGCGCCTGCAGCTGCACCTCACCGCGCATGAAGGTCCACTGCATGGGCGTTTCGGGGGCGGCCTGAACGGCATCGACCAGATCGCCCCAAGTCTCAACCGGCACCTCGTCGATGGCCGTCACCCGGTCCCAAGGGCGCAGGCCGGCCCGAGCCGCGGCTTGGCCCTCCATCACCGTGCCGATCACCGCCAAGGGGCTGGGCTTCAGGCCGAGGGCCTCCAGGATGTTCGGATCCACGGCGTCGCTCAGCCAGTTGGTCACCGGCACTTCGATGATGTCCTCCCCTTGTGCGCCGGGGGTGCGTGACCCGATGCGGATGACCGAGGTGTCGCCTAGATGCTCCGCCAAGGCCAGCCCCACCTCCTGCCAGCTGTTAACTGCCTTGCCATCTACCGAAACGATCCGTTGATAGTTCTTCAAGCCGGCCATCTGCGCCGGACCGGGCCGCTCCGCCTTGCCGACCATGGGCGGCAGGCTGACCTGCCCAAACCCCGCCAACAGCGCAAAGGCGACGGCGGCCAGCACAAAGTTGGCGGCGGGGCCGGCCAAGGCGATGGCCATGCGCCACCAAACGCTGAGTTGATTGAAGCTGACGTCCTCCGGGCCAGGCTGCAAGCCCTTCTGCTGTGGGTCCCGCTCATCGAGCATCCGCACATAGCCGCCCAAGGGGATGGCGGCGACAGCCCACTCAGTGCCGCGCTTGTCCTTGCGCGACCACAGCGCTTTGCCGAAGCCCACGGAGAACTTGAGGATGCGCACCCGGGACCAACGCGCCACCACATAGTGGCCGTATTCGTGGAAGGTCACCAACACCCCCAAGGTGATGATGAACATCAATGGATAGGTCAGCATGACAGCCCGTCGCCCAAAAACCGAACGGATGTTAAACCATTCCCGCCTCTGCGCCTATGGCGGCAAGACGCAGGCGGTTGCAAACGCTTGGCCAGCGGATGGCGCCATCAAGCCGCCAACAGCAGCAGCGCGAAGACAGGCAGCGCCGCCAATGCCGAATCAATACGGTCGAGAACGCCGCCGTGCCCCGGCAACAAGGCGCCGGAATCCTTGACGCCGGCTTCGCGCTTGAGCAGGCTTTCCAGCAGGTCTCCAAACACGCCAACGGCAATCAAAAGCAGCGTCGCGCCCACCCAAAACCAATCCAACCTTCCCCAAGGGACCAAGGCGCCGCCGCCAACCAAGGCGCTCAGCGCGGCACCGCCGGCCACCCCCTCCCAAGTCTTGCCGGGACTGAGGGCCGGCGCCAACTTGCGCCGCCCCCAAGCCCTGCCGGAAAAGTAGGCCCCCACATCCGCCAAGGCCACTAACAGGAACAGCCAAATCAGCCAATGCGCCCCCTGCGCCTGCCCGCGAACGACCAAGGCGCCGGTCCATGCGCAGCCAATGACCGCAATGCCCAAAGCGGCCAGAACCCACTGCCGCCGCCACAACCTCCGGCCGGCGGGATACGCCAAGATGGCGGCAATGGCGCCGGCCCAAACAGCCAGCCCAACCCAAGGCGCCCAACCCCGCACCATCGCGCTGCCGTAGGCCACCGCCAAGGCGACCCCAGCCAGCCCGACATAAAGTAGCCGCCGCCAAGCCGTCCCCAAGCCAATGCATCCAGCCCATTCCCAAGCCGCCAATCCAGCGACTAGGGCGAAGACAGCGGCCAGCCAAGGCGCCGGCAACCAATAGATGCCGGCCGCCGCCGCCAAGGCTAGGCAAACTCCGGTGGCAACGCGATTTTTGAGCATTCCGCCAAGCCGTTCAGCGGCGCACTGGGGGCCCAACGGGCTCCTCACCGACAGCCAAAGCGCCGTTTGCGGTCCTCAAAGGCGGCGAAGGCGTCGTATAGGCAGGCTTCGTCGAAGTCCGGCCAAAAGGCTTCGGTGAAGTAGAGTTCCGTGTAGGCGAAGTCCCAGAGCAGGAAGTTGCTGATGCGCTGGTCGCCGCCGGTGCGGATGCAGAGATCCGGGGGCGGCAGGGCGCCGAGGGAGAGGTGGGCGGCGAAGGCGGCCTCGTCGAGGTCCTCTGGGTCGAGGCGGCCTTCGGCGGCGGCGCGGGCGGCGGCGCGGGCGGCTTCGGTGATGTCCCAACGGCCGCCGTAGTTGGCGGCGATGTTGAGGGTCAGGCCGTCGTTGGCGCGGGTGAGGGTCTCCGCACGGTTCATCTGCATCTGCAGGTCGGAGGGGAAGCGGCTGCGGTCGCCGACGATGTTCAGGCGCACGTCCCGCTTGTGCAGATCCTCCAAGTCCTTCTCCAACACGTTGCGCATCAGATCCAGCAGCAAGCTCACCTCGCGCTTGGGGCGCCGCCAGTTCTCGGTGCTGAAGGCGAACAGCGTCAGGCACTGCACACCGTGGTCGGCGCAGGCCTCGGCGATGGTGCGCACGTTCTTGGCCCCGGCGCGATGCCCGGCGGCGCCGGGCAGGTGGCGGTGCCTGGCCCAGCGATGGTTGCCGTCCATGATGATGGCGACATGCAGCGGCAGGGCCGCCGGCATGGCCTGCACAGCGTTAAGAGACGATTCCGACATCCGCGTCAGTCACCCCACACACAGCCGATGGCGCCCATGACCCAAGGAATTGACCGGCGTGCCGCCAAGCCGGCGTTCGCTTGACGACTTGTACATGCCCATTGGTCTGGCGGAACTCAGGATTCATACTATCCCCTTGGCGGATCATTCACACCTCCATCAGATCCGCTTCTTTGGTGGCCAAGGCTTGATCGACCTTCTTTACGCGCCGGTCCGTGATGGCCTGCATTTTTTCCTCGGCGCGGCGGCCGTCGTCCTTGGCCACCTCCTTTTCCCTCACCAGTTCGCGGATGTCGGCGATGGCGTCGCGGCGAATGTTGCGGATGGCGATGCGCGCCGCCTCCGCCTCCTGGCGGGCTTGGCGGGCGAGATCCCGGCGGCTCTCTTCCGTGAGGGCCGGCAGAGGGACATGGACGACATCTTGGGACGATGAGGGGTTTAGGCCCAGGTCGCTCCTCAGCAGGGCCTTTTCGACTTCCGGGATCAGGCTCTTCTCCCAAGGGGCCACCACCAGGGTACGGGCGTCCTCCACGCGTACGCTAGCCACCTGGTTCAGGGGCGCGTCGCTGCCGTAGTAGGGAACGGTGATGCTGTCCAGCAGGCTGGGGTGGGCGCGTCCGCTACGGATGCGGGCGAAGGCGGACTGCATGGCGTCCAAGGTCTTGCCCATCCGCTCGTCTGCGTCGGCTGCAATTTCGTCAATCATGGGTCCGCATGGGTTCGCGCAGGTTCTAGGCCGCCGTGCGCTTTGCAATCCTAGTGCCAATCTTCTCCCCCTTGACGATTTTGGTCAATGCGCCGGGGGCGTTGAGGTCGAACACCAGCACCGGCAGGTCCTGGTCCCGGCACAGGCAGATGGCGGTGAGATCCATGACGGCGAGATTTCGGGCCAGCACCTCGTCGAAGGTGAGGGCGTCCAATCGTTGGGCGGCCGGGTCCTGCAACGGATCCGCCGTATAGACGCCATCCACCTTGGTGGCCTTAAGCACGCAGTCCGCCTGCAGTTCCGCCCCGCGCAGGCAGGCCGCCGTGTCCGTGGTGAAGAAGGGGTTGCCGGTGCCGCCGGCGACGACCACCACCGCACCGTCGGCCAAGGCACCCCGGGCCTCGGCCGGGCTGTAGGCGGGCAGCACCCCATCCATGGGCAGCATGGCGCGGATGCGGGCCGGCACCCCGGCCCTAGCGAGGCCATCACCGATGGCGAGGCTGTTCATGCAGGTGGCCAACATGCCCATCTGATCCGCCACCACCCGGTCCATGCCGACCTCGGCCAAGCCGGCGCCGCGGAATAGATTGCCGCCGCCGCAGACGATGGCGATTTCCGCGCCCAATTCCACCGCTGCGCCGATCTCCCGGCACAGGCGGCCGAGCACCGCCACGTCAATGCCGGAACCTTGCCCCCCGGCCAAGGCCTCCCCGGACAGCTTCAGCAGCAGCCTTGGCAATTTAGCCGGCCCCTTGCCCGGCGGCTGCGGCCTGGGCGGCCACTTCGGCGGCGAAGTCCTCCTCCGGCACTGCAATGCCGTCCCCCACCTCCAGCTTGGCAAAGCGGCGCACCTCAGCGCCCTTGCCCTGCAAGAGCTTGCCCACTTTCAGCTGCGGATCCTTGACGAAGGCCTGATCGATCAGGCTGACCTCGGCGAAGAACTTGCGCAGCCGCCCCTCCGTCATCTTCTCCACCACGATGGGCGGCTTGGCCTTGCCAGTGCGCACCTGCTCGGCGGCGACGTCGGCGGCGGTGCGGGCGGCGATGATCTCCTTTTCCTTGGCGACGGTGGCCTCATCAAGGTCCTCCGAGCGCACCACCAAGGGCGTCGGGTCATGGGCGGTGACGTGCATGGCCAGATCCCGACCCAGTTCCGCATCCCCAACGGAAAGCTCCACCAAGGCGCCCTTGCGCCGGTCGTTGTGCAGGTAGGCGCCGACGGCGCCGTCCGCCGCGGCCAAGAACGCCACCCGTCGAATGCGGATGTTCTCGCCGATTTCCTGCACCAAGGCCTCCCGCATCGCGGCGAAGGCGGCGGCCAAGCCTGCGGCGCTCTCGCCGGTCTGCAAGGCGGCGGTTGCGACCTCATCGACGAAGGCGATGAACTTGGGATTGCGGGCGGCGAAGTCCGTCTCGATGTTGACCTCAACCAAGGCGGCGCGTTTACCATCGGCCGCCGCCTTGAGGCCCAAAAGCCCTTGCGCTGCGGTGCGCCCAGACTTCTTAGCCGCCTTCAAGGCGCTTTTCTTGCGCAGTTCGTCGATGGCGGCTTCCAAGTCGCCGTCCACCGCCTCCAAGGCCGCCTTGCAGTCCATCATTCCTAGGCCGGTGCGCTCGCGCAGGGCCTTCACTTGCTTGGCGGTTATCGACATGGCTAGAGCCCTCCCGCAGGGGTGCCGACGAAGGCGCCGGGCGACGCCTCCCTTTCTTCGATTTCGACGAATTCCTCCGGGCTGGCGGATGCGGCCACCTGTTCCCGCCCCGCCTGAACGGCGTCCGCCACGGCGGTTACATAGAGGCGAATGGCGCGAATGGCGTCGTCGTTGCCGGGAATGACGTGGTCCACCCCTTGCGGGTCGCTGTTGGTGTCCACCACGGCGAACACGGGTATGCCCAGCTTGTTGGCCTCGGTGACGGCGATGCGCTCATGCTGCACGTCGATGACGAACAAGGCGTCCGGCAGGCCGCCCATGTCCTTGATGCCGCCTAGGCTGCGCTCCAGCTTGGCCATCAGGCGGTGCTTGGTCAGCTGCTCCTTCTTGGTCAGCTTAGCGAGGGCGCCCAAGGCGTCCTGCTGCTCCAGATCCTTCAGCCGCTTGATGGACTGCCGGATGGTCTTGTAGTTGGTCAGCATGCCGCCCAGCCAGCGCTGGTCGATGAAGGGCATGTCCACCCGCATCGCCTGCTCGCGGATGACCTTGGCCGCCGCCCGCTTGGTGCCAACGAACAGGATCTTCTTGCCGACCGCCGCCATGCTGCGGATTTCGGCTAGGGCCCGCTCGAAGGCAGGCACGGTCTTCTCCAAGTTGACGATGTGGATTTTGTTCCTGGCACCAAAGATGTAGGGCGCCATCTTCGGGTTCCAATAACGGGTTTGATGGCCGAAGTGTACGCCTGCGGCCAACATGTCGCGCATGTTGATGTTCAAGTCTTGGTCTCCGGGTTAAGCCTCCGCAGCCCCGTAAATCCAGACCGGCTTGCATGGCCGGCGGGACGCTGGCAACCAAGCCGCAGCTTGGCCCAACGCCCCGCAAGCGCCGCCGGCACCCGTGGATCCGCAACGGACTGCGTGCGTTTTTTCGTTTCCTTACCGCCCGGGGCCGCCAAAGGCCGGCGTTGCCCCAAAGCGGCGGCGTTTATACCATAAGGGGGCCATGTCCGCCAAAGTTGCCAGCCAAACCGACATCGACGGCATGCGCCAAGCCGGGCGTTTAGCCGCCAATGTGCTCGACATGATCGGCCAATACGTCAAGCCGGGCGTAACCACGGAGCAGTTGGACCGCATCTGCCACCGCTACATCGTCAACGAGATCGACTGCATCCCGGCGCCGCTGAACTATCGCAACAGCCCCGAGGCGCCGCCCTTCCCCCGCTCCATCTGCACCTCCGTGAACCAAGTGGTCTGCCACGGCATTCCTTCGCCGAAGAAGACCCTAAAGAACGGCGACATCCTGAACATCGACGTCACCGTCATCAAGGAGGGCTACCATGGGGACACCAGCAAGATGTTCCTGCTCGGCAAGCCTAGCGTACTGGCCGAACGCTTGGTGCGGGTGACGCAGGAGTGCCTCTACTTGGGCATCGCCGCCGTTCGCCCCGACGCCACCCTTGGGGACATCGGCCACGCCATCGAGACCCACGCCAGGGCCAACCGCTTCTCCGTGGTGCATGAGTTCGGCGGCCACGGCATCGGCAAGATCTTCCATGACGAGCCGCAGGTGCTGCATTTTGGCCGCCCCGGCACCGGCACCAAGATCGAGCAGGGCATGACCTTCACCGTGGAGCCCATGCTCAACGCCGGCCGGCGGCATGTGCGCATCCTGCCGGACAAGTGGACGGTGGTGACCAAGGACCACAAGCTGTCCGCCCAATGGGAGCACACCATCCTGGTCACCGAAACCGGTGCCGAGGTGCTGACCCTGCGTGCGGAGGAGGCCTTGGCGCTACCGCAACGGGCTGTCGGCACAGGGTCTTGAACCTCCAGAAATTGCGTCGGCGCATCGGCGCCGAGAACGACGCCCTCGCCGCCCGCTATTGGTCCAGGGCACCCATTGAAGGCATCGTCGCCGACCGGGTGGCCTTCTTCGACAGCCTGCTGCGGGAGCTTTGGCGCCAGTCGTTCAGCGCCGCCGCCCAAGAGCGCTTGGCGCTCTACGCCGTGGGCGGCTACGGGCGGCGGGAGCTGCATCCAGGTTCCGATATCGACCTTCTGATACTGGCCGACAACCCAGCCAAGGACCGGCGCGAGATCGAACCCTTCGTGCGCCTGCTGTTCGATCTCAACATCGACATCGGCCACAGCGTCCGCTCCCTGCGGGAATGCAAGATGGTCGTAAAGGACGACCTCACTGCGGCCACCGCCATTCTGGACTGCCGCCTGCTGAGCCAACCGCAAGGGCCGGTCCTGCGCCGGCTGCTGGACAAGTTCGAGCGGTTCGTTGCGCATCCGCGCACTTGGCCGGCAGACCGCTTCTTCCGCGCCAAACGGGCCGAACAGCAGGCGCGGCACAAGCGTTTCGAGGACGTGGAGTACGACCTGGAGCCGAATGTGCGCGAGTCTCCGGGCGGCCTGCGCGACCTGCAAACCGCCCTGTGGGTGTGCAAGCGCAGGTACGGCACGGCGGACCCGACGGAGCTTAAGCGCCAAGGCATCCTCACGGCACAGGAATGGGAGTGGCTGGTGGAAGGGCGCCGCTACCTCTGGTGGGTGCGCTACGGCCTGCACCTAGTGGCTGGGCGCAAGGACGACCGCCTGCAGTTCGAGCACCAACGCACCCTCGCCCGAAGCCTCGGCTATGCTGACACCGCCGCCCGCCTAGGCGTGGAGCGCTTCATGCAGGAATACTACCGCCGGGTGCTGGCCCTGCGCGAGGTCAACGACATCGTGCTGCAGTCCCTGGAGGAGTCTTTCTCTTCGGCGCGGCCTTCCTTGGAGCGGATCAACGAGCGCTTCCAGATCAACAACCAATCCATTGAGGCCGTTCACGAACAGGTGTTCGCCGACACCCCCAACGCCCTATTGGAAATGTTCGTCATCCTCGCCCACCGACGCGACATCTCCGGGGTGCGGGCCGGCACCATCCGTCTGATGCGCCACAACCTTGGCCTCATCGACGAGGCATTCCGCCAAGACCCGGCCAACAATCAACGCTTCCTGGAGCTGCTGAAAGCGCCCCACACCCTAGTCACCCAGCTGACGCGGATGCGGCGCTACGGCATCCTGGGGCGCTACATCCCGGAGTTCGGCCAAGTGGTCGGGCGGATGCAGCATGACCTGTTCCACATCTACACCGTTGACGCCCACACCATGATGGTGATCCGCAACATGCGCCTGTTCCGCTACCGGGCGCGGGCGGAGCAGTTTCCGGTGGCCCATCTGTGCGTCAAGTCCATCCCCAAGATCGAACTGCTCTACCTAGCCGGGCTGTACCACGACATTGGCAAGGGCCGCGGCGGCGACCACTCCGAGATGGGCGCTCAATTCGCCGTGCGCTTCTGTCGTCGCTTGGGCTTAAGCGAAGACGACGTGGCGTTGGTGGAGTGGCTGGTGGCGGATCATTTGGTGATGTCCAGCACCGCGCAACGGCAGGACATCCATGACCCGGAGGTGGTGTTGAGCTTCGCCAAGCGGGTGAAGTCCGAACGGCGCCTGGACTACCTGTACGCGCTAACCGTGGCGGACATCACCGCCACCAACCCCAGCCTTTGGAACAGCTGGCGGGCCACCCTGCTGAGCCAGCTGTACTTCAACACCCGCAAACTGCTGCGCCAGGGCCTGGAGTCCCCCGTGGACCGGCAGGCCACGGTGCGCGCACGGCGCGAGCGGGCCACCGAGGAGGCCACGGCTTTGGGCCTGTCCTCCAGCCAAGCGGAAATGGCTTGGGAGCTGATGGGCGACGGCTTCCTGCTGCGCCGCCAGCCCAAGGACGCGGCGGAAACGGCCGCCGCCGTGGCCGGCCACGACCCAAGGGAAGGGCCGTTGATCCTGTTGAAGAACCTCGTCAGCGAAAGCGTCGCCGAGGGCGCGACGGAGATCTTCATCCACGCCTTGGACAAGCCCAATCTGTTCGCCGCATCGGTCATCGCCATCAGCCAACTGCGCCTTTCCATCCACGACGCCCGCATCCACACCGCCGCCAACGGCCAGTGCTTCAACAGTTTCGTCGTTCTGGACCCGCAGCGACAGCCGCTGCGCGGCGACCGGCAGCCCATCATCAAGCATCTAGCCAAGGCGGTCAGCCAAGCCGAGGTCAAACCCTTGGGACGGCAGCGTTGGCCACGCCAGCACCGGCAACTGCACCGCCCCAGCGAGGTGCGCCTCAGCCATCGCCAAGGGCAGGCCCACTCCATCCTGACCGTGCATAGCACCGACCGGCCCGGGCTGCTGGCCCGCATCGGCCTGCTGTTCCACGAACTGAACCTAGCCGTGCTGGCCGCCCGCATCACCACCCTGGGCGAACGGGTGGAGGACCTGTTCCTTGTGCAGACCCGCTCCGGCCAACCCATCACCGACCCGGAAGCCGTCTATCAATTGGAGAACGCCCTGCGCCAAGCGCTGGACAGCCCCGCCGGCTAGCCCCGCCAGGGGCGTCATCTACCGTTTTCCTGGGATGACGTCGAACTTTTGCCCGACTTGGCGAGGCTGCGGTTCGCGCTGGACCATCTGGAAGGGGATGGCGGCAAGGATGTGGGTTAGACTGGGGCGGTTCATCGCGTTCTTTGCAGGAGCCGCCCTTGTCCGTATTCGCATTCGCCCTTGGCCTGCCCACGCTCGATCAACAGGGCGCCTGCATCGACTGTTTTTTTCCAGCGCCGGTGAAAGCGCCGGAAGCGGATTTGGCCGCCGCCATCGGCGCCCAGTTCCAAGCCGGCACGGCGATGCTGGCGCCCGAAGCGGTGCGCGGCTTCGTGCTGGCCCAGCAGCCGGACATCGCCCCCCTGCTGGAGGCGGACCGGCCCTTGGCGGCAGTGCTGTTGGCGGCGGACGCACCCGTCGCCTCCACGCCGGAAGCCTTTCTGAAGCTGCATCTGCTGTCGCACCGCCTGATGCTGCCCAACACCCTGAACCTGGACGGCATCTTCGCCCATCTGCCCACCGTCGCCTGGACCACGGCCGGCGCGGTAGCGGTGGAGGAACTTGCCGCCAAGCAGTTGCGGGCGCGCATCGAAGGCCGCCACTTTGCGGTGCTGGCGGTGGACAAGTTTCCGAAGATGGCCGACTACATAGTGCCCAGCGGCGTGCGTCTGGCGGACTCCAACCGCATTCGTCTGGGCGCCTACCTGGGTGCAGGCACCACGGTGATGGCGGCCGGGGCGGTCAACTTCAACGCCGCCGCCCTCGGCCCCAACATGGTGGAGGGGCGCATTTCCCAAGGGGTCATCCTGGGGGAAGACTCAGACCTTGGCGGCGCCGCCAGCACCATGGGCACCCTGTCCGGCGGCGGCGAGATCAAGATCAGCATCGGCCGCCAATGCCTGATCGGCGCCAACGCCGGCACGGGCATCCCATTGGGGGACCGCTGCACCATTGAAGCGGGGTTGTACGTCACGGCCAGCACCAAGGTGGCGCTCATCGACGAACGGGGCAAGCGCACCGGCACGGTGAAGGCCCGGGAACTGGCCAACCGCTGCGACCTGCTGTTCATTCGCCACAGCGCAACCGGTGAGGTGCAATGCCGGGTGAACCCCCGCGCCATCGCCTTGAACGAGCAGCTTCATGCCCACAATTGAGGCGCCGCCAGTCTGTTGCAACAGATCACTGGACAGCGACGCCACACCATTGGCCGCGGCGAATTTCTGCTGTATCGGAAGACCCAGGGGCGGAAGGTGCGCCGGACCCATACACGCACCCGGTTTCTTGTGCATCGCAGGGTCTTCGG
This sequence comes from uncultured Pseudomonadales bacterium, assembly GCA_958296025.1. Taxonomy (GTDB): domain Bacteria; phylum Pseudomonadota; class Gammaproteobacteria; order Pseudomonadales; family Azotimanducaceae; genus Azophilus. The sequence goes on along the minus strand of OY282430.1, from coordinate 1,147,068 downwards.
CAAGGGATGCGAGATAGGCGCGCCGTGCAGGACGAGGCATCGACCACCGCCGCCGGTGCGCCGGGCGGCGACCTATTGAACTTCACCAAGGCGCTGATCCGCCGCCCATCGGTGACGCCCGAGGACGCCGGCTGCCAGGACTTGCTGACAGCCCGGCTGCGGCGGCTGGGCTTCCGCATAACGCCCTTGGACAGCCACGGGGTGCGCAACTTCTACGCGGAGTTCGGCGAGGGTCCGCCCTGCGTCGCCTTCGCCGGGCACACCGACGTGGTGCCGCCCGGTGACCCAGCCGCATGGCGTTCCCCGCCGTTTGAACCGACCTTGCGCGATGGGTTCCTCTACGGAAGGGGCGCCGCCGACATGAAATCCAGCTTGGCCGCCATGCTGGTGGCGGTGGAAGGGTTTCTGGCCGCCCATCCGCAACCTGTCGGCCGCTTGGCCTTCCTCGTGACCAGCGACGAAGAGGGAGAAGCCGAGTTCGGCACCAAACGCATCGTCGAACATCTGCGCCGGGAGCACATCGCCTTGGATTATTGCATCGTCGGCGAACCCTCCTCCAGCCGGCAGTTGGGGGACGCCCTGCGCCACGGACGCCGGGGCTCCCTGAACGGCATCCTGACCGTTCGGGGGACGCAGGGGCATGTGGCCTACCCAGAAGCGGCCCGCAACCCCATCCACTTGGCGGCACCCTTCCTGAAGGCGTTGGCGGAGCGGACCTTCGACCGCGGCAACGCCCACTATCCGCCGACCAGCCTGCAAATGTCCGACATCGCCGCCGGCCTGGGCACCAGCAACGTCATTCCCGGCCGCCTCAAGCTGGACTTCAACATCCGCTACAACACCGAGCAGACTGCGGCCGGCCTCAAGGCGCAAATCGCCGCGCTGGTGCGGAAGCACGGACTGGACGGCGACTTAGCTTGGCGCCTCGCCGGCGAACCCTTCCTGACGCCGCCGGGCCGGCTGACCCAGGCCGTGCAAAAGGCCGTGACCGAGGAGCTTGGCGTCACCTGCCGGCTGTCCACCGGCGGCGGCACGTCCGATGGCCGCTTCATCGCCCCGCTGGGCTGCGAACTGGTCGAACTGGGGCCGGTCAACGCGACCATCCATAAAATGGACGAGTGCATCGCCTTGGCAGATCTGGAACGCCTGCCTCGGCTGTATGGGCGCATACTGTCCCTCTTGTTCTCGAATTCAGACCGGCCGAACCAATGATGGGGCAAGGAGGGTTGGTTATGCGGCCCGCGCCCTTAGGCCCGAGACGACGCTTAGCCCCTTTTGCTGCGCCATGAGCAAATACGTTCTGGTGGGCCTGCTGGTCTTCGTCCTCTTCTGCGCGGCCCTAGCGCCGGCCAGCCTGCTTAGCATCCCTCTGGCGCAGCTGGGCGGCCCGTCGCTGACCCAGGCCAGCGGCACCGTCTGGAACGGCGTCGGCGACCTGCACTGGGGCAGTGTGGACCTCGGCACCGTGGAGTGGTACTTCGACTGGGCCGGCGTTCCCGCCGGCACCGCCGCCTTTCATCTCCGGCTCTACGACGAGAACACGCACCTGCATGGGCGGGTGGCCGCCGGGTGGAGGCGAACGACGCTGGCGGCGGAGGGCAGCTTCGACGCCGGCATGCTCAATCCTTGGCTGGTCACCCACGGCCTGCATCTAAGCGGCTGGATGCAACTCGACCTAGTGACCGTAGCCTTCGCTAACAACCAGCTTGAAAACGCCGACGGAGACATCCAATGGAGCGGCGGCCCGGTGTACTATCGATCAGGCGGAACAAAACGCTCCGCGGCGCTGCCGCCGCTGCTGGCGCGTGTACAATCCGCAACCGTCGGCGCGGCGGTGCCTAGCGTCTTGGCACGGGTGGTGACCGAGGATGGGGAATGGCCCCTCATCGAAGTCGAAGCCATCGACGGTTGGCTGAAGATCGGGGTCACCAAGCGCCTGTTGCAATTGGTGGACGCACCTTGGCCGGGACAGGCGGCGGACGACGAGCTGGTCATCACCTTGGAGGAACAGCTGTTTTGAGGAATTCACGGACGCAGTGCTTCAAACCGGGCAACGCCGGGCCGGCGGCGCGGCGCCTGGCTCCGGCGTCTGCCCAAACCCGGGTTGAAGACAAGCGGAGGACCTGATGCCAGCCTTGAACGTGCAGACCTTGCGCGCCTTGGTTGCCAAGGCGGCGGCGCCGGTCCACTGGCTGCTAGTGGTCGGCATCGCCTACACCCTGGCCACCGCGGTGCTGTTCTTCCTGCGCGATCCGGCCATCGCCAAGGCGAACGCCTCGCCGAGCCCGGCGGTCAGCGCCCCGAGGGCGCAACCCAAGGCCGCCCTAGTGGATTTGCCGGCCATCTCCGCCGCCAACCTGTTCGGCGACGCAACGGCCGAGGCAACCAAGCCGGTGGTGGAAGAGGCCACCGTGGAGACCCGCCTGCCGCTGAAGCTGCTGGCCGTTTTCGTGGCCGATGCGGATGCCGACTCCCCGGCCGTTTCCGCTGCCGTCGTCGCCGAGAGCAACAAGGCCGGCAAACTCTACAAGGTTGGCGATCGGCTGCCCGGCCGAGCCACCTTGGACTCCGTGCATGCCGATCATGTGGTGCTGCTACGCTCCGGCGCCCGGGAATTGCTGCGCTTCCCCAAGCTCAAGGCATTCCGCACGGCGAAGGTTCCACAAGGCCAGGTTCGGCGCACCAAGGCCGAAGCGCCTCAACGAGCCCAAGCGGCGCCGGTCAAGCCAGCGCCGAAGAAGGCCCGGGATTTCGTCGCCGCCTATCGGGAGCGCTTGCAGGAGGTGCCCGAAGAAGTGCTCGAGGCGCTTGACGTGGAGGCGGTCGGCGGCGGCTACCGGGTGGGCGACCTCGGCGACCTGCCCTACCTCAGCCAAGCCGGCCTGCAGCCCGGTGACCTGATCCTGTCCGTAAACGGCCGCCCGCTTGGGGATGTCAACGCCGACCAACTGGCCTTGGCTGACCTGCTCGCCGACGGGGAGGTCCGCATCGAGGTGCAGCGGAACGAACGCCGCTTCTTTCTGACCGCCTCCGTTAATCCCTAGCCAAAAATGCCGTCGCACGCAGACATCCCGCGCCCGGCGTCCTGCCTGCCAAGGCCACCGAGCAGAAGCTCCAACGCCCGGCAAGGTCCACCGCCTTCCTGACCGAGGAGCATTGACCGCATGAGCCGGGCGTCCCCAGCCACGTTTCGCCTGCCCGCCGGTTTCCGGCGGCGTTGCGCCGGCCTCCTGTGCGCACTGCTAGCCACCGGCAGTGCCCAAGCAGGCCAGGATGCTTGGATCATCAACATCAGGAACGCGGACATTCATGAGTTCGTCTCTCAGGTCTCCGAGATCACTGGGCGAACCTTTGTCGTCGATCCGCGCTTGAAAGGCCAAGTGACGGTGGTGTCCAACACGCCCATGGACGCCGAGGCGGTCTATGCCCTGTTCCTCTCCGTGTTGCGGGTGCATAACTTCACGGCCAGCCCGTCCGGGGAGATCGTCCGCATCCAAACCACGGCCACCGGCAAGCAAGGTCCAGGCCCGAAGGGGGGGCTGACGCAGATCGCGCCGGAGGAGCTGGTCACCCAGGTCATCGCCGCGCAAAACGTGGAATCCACGGAACTGGTCAAGATCCTGCGCCCGCTGATTCCTCAGTACGGCCACATCGCCGCCGTGGTGCAGCCGAACGTGGTCATCATCAGCGACCACGCCAACAACATCGTGCGCCTCGCCCGCATGATTGAGCAGATCGACGTGGCCGACGAAAACGAAATCCTCGTGGTGCCGCTGCAGGAGGCTTGGGTGGGGACCGTGGTGGCCCTGCTGGAGAAACTGGCGCCGGAGCAGATCGGCCAAGGCGCCAGCGGCCCGCAACGCATCCAACTGATCGCCAACGAGCGCAACAACAGCCTGATCGTGCGCGGCAAGCCGCGCCCGGCGGCGGAAATCCTCAAGCTGGTGGAGAAGCTGGACCAGCCGGCCACCTCCGTCGGGGACGCCAAGGTGTTCTACCTTAGGCACGCCGACGCTGTGAAAGTGGCGGACCTCCTCGGCAACATCCTGAACCGCACCACCGGCGGCGAGGAAAGCGGCGTGCGCGAGACCGTGATACAGGCGGACGAGTCCCTCAACGCCATCGTCGTGCGGGCCGACCCCGGGCCCATGAGCGAACTGCAGGACTTGCTGGAGCAGCTGGACGTGCGTCGCACCCAAGTGCTCATCGAAGCGGCGGTGGTTGAGATCCAGCTGCGCGACCGGCGCGACATCGGCGTGGAGACGGCCGTGGTCGATCGCCGAGGCCAGACAACGCCCTTGGCCAGCACCACCTTGGATGGCGTGATCTCCAACCTGCTGCTGAACATCGCCGGAGGTTCCAACACCGATGGCGAAACCATCACCCCGGATGTTCTGGCCGGCTTGGCCAGGGTCTCCCGCCCCACCTTGGCCGCCGCCCGGGTGGACATGGACGGCATCTCCTTTGGCGCCATCGTCACCGCCCTGGCCACGGACCGCAACGCCAACCTACTGTCCACCCCCAGCATCATGGCCCTAGACAATCAGGAGGCCACCATCGTGGTCGGCCAACGGGTGCCCTTCCGTTCCGGCAGCTACACCACGGACACCGGCGCAGGCATCAACAACCCGTTCACCACGGTGCAGCGCGAGGACGTGGGCCTGACCCTCAAGGTCACGCCGCACATCCACGACGGCACCTCGGTGCGCATGGAGGTGGACCAGGAGATCAGCAATGTGGTGGAAACCGCAATCGGCAGCACCTCCTTCGCCGACGTGGTGACCTCGCAACGCCAGATCACCACCACCATCGTGGCGGAAGACCAGCAGATCATCGTGCTCGGCGGCCTTATTCAGGACAACCTGACCAAGAACAACAAGAAGGTGCCCCTACTCGGCGACATCCCCGGCCTCGGCTTCCTGTTCCGCAGCACCTCGAACGACCGCCGCAAGACCAACCTGCTGGTGTTCCTGCGTCCCACGGTGATCAAGACCCCGAACGACCTGAAGGCGTCGGCGGAGCGCAAGTACCGGGATATCTGGGAAGTGGAGATCACCAGCCCCGTCGAGCAACACCTGGAGGGGTTGTTCGACGGCAAGCAAAGGGCGAACGGCAGCGATTGAGCGGTCATCTCCGCCTCTTGTCCAACCCTCGAACTCCGCAAGATTCGGGAGGATGGCTGCTACTAGATAGGACGGCCTACATCGTTCAGCTGTTCAGCGCCCAGCCAAGCGCCTGCTGCAAGGGCGCCAAATGCTTCTCGAAGCGGCGCCAGCTGTCGATGCCTCGGCGGTTGATGGGTTGGCGCACCTGTTCGGCGCTGGCGGTGCGCACCGCCCGCTTGGTTTCGTGGAAGCGCAGGCAGGCCTCCTCAAAGGGCAGCCCGCAGTGGCTCAGCAAACCCCGTACTTGGGCTTCGGTGTCCTGCACCACAGATTCGTATGGCACGCAAAGCACCCGGCCGGGCAGCACCGCCCGCCAATGGCGCATCATCTCCAAGTAGTCCCGGTAATAGGTGCCCAGCGCCTTCAGATCGTAGCTGAAGGTCTGTCCCCTAGCGAAGTTCTGCTTGAACAGCGAGCAGCAGCAATCCAGGGGATGGCGGCGAATGTCGATGAAGATGGCCCCCGGCAGCATGGCGTGGATCAAGCCGATATGCAGGAAGTTGTTCGGCATCTTGTCGATGAACCAATGCGCATCCCCCCGGTAGGGCTTGGTTTCGCGCAGGTAGCGCTCGCCCAGGGCCTGCAGGTCGGCCGGCGACATCGCCGCCAGCGCCTCGGGATAGCCGCCCTTCGCCTCCAATTCCCGGGTATAGGTCTGCACCTGCGGCAGTTCCATGGTGCCCTGCACGGCGGAATGGCTGGCGAGAATCTGCTCGATCAGGGTGGAGCCGGAACGCGGCAGGCCGACCACGAAGATCGGCTTGACGGCGGCCGGCCCCGGCGGTGTTTGGGCGGCTAGGAACTCCGCTGTGCATAGGGCCTCCATGCGGCGGCGGCGCTCCGTCAGGGCGGCGCTGTCGAAGGGCTCCGCCGCATGCTTGGCGCCGTTGCCAGCGGCGTAGTGGCGGAAGGCATCGTCCCAGTTTCCCCGATCCTCCAACGCCTTGCCCAAGGCGAAGCGAAACGCGGCCTGCTGCGCCAGACCGCCGTCGCCGCGCGCAACGCCAGCCTCCATGCGGCGGATTTCATCGTCGCTGAACGCATAGGTCTTCAGGTCGGCGAGGCTCCACCAAGCTTCACCTAGATCCGGGTCCAACTCGACGGCGCGACGATAGGCCCGCCCGCAGGCCCGCCGTTCGCCCAGGGTCTTCAGCACATGACCGAGGGAAAGAGCCACCCGGGGGCTGTTCGGCTTGATGGAGAGGGCCCTCTCGAAGGATTCCTTGGCCCTTTCCGGGCGCAGGCCCCAAGCTTGCACGGTGCCGAGCATGGTCCAGCAATCGGGGTTTTCCGGCGCCAAGGCCAAGGCGCGTTCGGCGGCCGCTTCCGCGCCGTTGTAGTCGGCCCGCTCCGAATGCACCCGCGCCAACCCCCGCCACACCGTGTCCTCGTTGGGCGCGATTTTCAGAGCGTAGCGCAGCAGCCGCTCGGCATCCTCCACGGCACCGGCATCCAGGGCGATGTTGGCCAAGCCGACCAAGGCCGCCACATGGTCGGGACGCCGTTTGAGGATGCCGCGGAAGGTCTCTTCCGCGGCTTGGCGGTGGCCTCGGCGCAGGTGCCTGAGTGCCGCCGCCACTTCCCGCCGGTGCGGGTCGGCGGCGGCAGCCCGGCGCAGGGCGTCTTGGCCGGCCAGCATGTCGCCCCGCTCCAACAAGGCGTCGCCGAGTAGCCGCCAAGCCTCGCTGTGGCCGGAGGCCTTGGCGCAGAACGCCTGCAAGCAGGTCACCGCTTGGTCAACTTGCCCGTCGCGACGATAGGCCCGGGCTAGATCCAGGTTCGCTTGGGCGAAGTCCGGCGCCTGTGCGACGGCTAGGCGCAAATGCTCGATGGCGGCGAGCGCATCGCCTTGCGCCAGCCGAATCGAGCCGAGCAACCGCAGCGAATTCACCTCCCTAGGATGCTCGCGGAGGATTGCCCGAAGTTGCCGGATGGCCAAATGCGGCTGCCGCCCGCGCAGCAGCGCCTCGGCGTCGGCAAAAGCCTTGCGGACGCCCCCTAGCTCGGCCATGATTCGCCACGCTCAGTCAAGTGGAGAGGGTGCGGGATGCGATGGTGGGCGAATGTAGCACAGCCCGCGCCGACCACCCCGGCAGCGAAGCGCACGGGCGCCTTGGTGGATCGCGTGGTGAACAGCGCCGCCGTGCAGGCCGCCATTGAGGAGGCGCTGGTCGAACGGCGGGCCGCCGGCGCAGTCGCCAAGGCCAAGGCTTGGCCGGGGGCATTTGGCTTGCACAGCGTCGGCCGGCTGATCAGGCGTAGGGATCGGGCGCCTAGTCACGGGGCGGAAAGGTCTCCCCGGCAAGGAAGCGGACCGCAACGGGAGGAAGCGGCGGCGCGTGTACGCTTGCAAGGCCAAGCCCGGAAGGTGACGCTGGAAATCGCCGCCGACATGTCCTACCCCACTGTCCTCATCCTAGCCCGGCTGCTGACGACCTTCTTCAACCGCATCTATGAACGCCTGCGCGTACACGGCTTGGAGCGGGTCATCGGCCTTGCCGAGACGCACACCCTGGTTTACGTCCCCTCTCACCGCAGCCACATGGACTATCTGCTCATCTCCCTGCTGCTGTTCAACCGCGGTCTGATGATTCCCCACATCGCCGCCGGCGACAACCTGAACCTGCCTCTGGTCAGCGGCCTGCTGCGGCGTTGCGGGGCCTTCTTCATACGCCGCAGCTTCCGCGGAGATGCGCTGTACGCCGCCGTGCTCTCCGAGTACCTCTACGAGGTGTACCGGCGCGGGCACTGCGTCGAGTTCTTTCCCGAAGGCGGACGCAGCCGCAGCGGGCGCCTGCTGCCGGCCCGCTTCGGCCTGTTGAAGATGAGCTTGGCCCATGCGCGCCGGGGCCTAGCCCGACCCATCGCCTTTGTGCCGGTTTACCTAGGCTTTGAGAAGCTGATGGAGGCGTCAACCTACGTCGATGAAATGCGCGGGGCGCACAAGCGCCGCGAATCCCTGCGGCAAATTCTGGGCGGCTTCCGGCTCATCCGGCAACGCTTTGGCCGGGTCGATGTGAACTTCGGCCAGCCCCTGCATCTGGATGCCTGGCAGGCGCAACGGACCGGCGACGGAGACGAAGCCCAAGCCCTGGGGCGGGAGATTCTCGAACGGGTGAACGCCGCGGCCACGGTCAACCCGATCAACATGGCAGCCATGACCCTGCTATGCGCACCGCGTCCGGCCATGGAGGCGAACCGGCTGGCCGAGCAGATCGATTGCTGCCTGGACCTGCTGCGTCGTGACGCCGCCCATCATCAATACCGGATCACCGAGAAGGGTGGTGCCGAGATCATCGACTACGCAGTGCGCCTTGGCTTTCTGGCGCGGGAAAGGGAGGCGTTCGGCGAAGTCCTGGCCGCAGAACCGGACGCCGCTGTGCTGCTGACTTGGTATCGCAACAACAACGCCCATGTGCTGGCCTTGCCGGCCCTGATCGCCTTTCTCATCGATGCCCGTCAGCGGCCCGTCAGCGCCGCAAGCCTGGAGCGCATGGCGGCGGCGGTTTATCCCTACACCGCCTGGGAGTTGCATGCGACGTTCTCGCTTGGCGACATCAAACGCTGGACCGGCCATCTGCTCGAGTGCGGCTTGATCCGCCAAGGCGAAGACCGGCGGCTAAAGCCTCCGCCGGCCGATAGCCCAGCCCGTTGCCGCCTGCATCTGCTGGCCGGCCTCATCCGCCAATCCTTGGAGCGCCAATACATCGTGCTGAGCCTGCTGACCCGGCGACCGGCCCCCAGCTGCGCCGAACTCAGGACGCAAAGCCGTCGCATCGCCCACAAGATGGCCCGACTGCACGGCATCAACGCGCCGGAGTTTTTCGATCAAACCCTATTCGATGAATTTGTCGGCAAGCTCATCAGCGACCGGGCGGTGACCGAGGGGGCGGACGGGCGGCTCAGCTGCGGGAGCCTTGTCCATGAAACCCTGCGCAACGCCAACCGTCTGATGGACGACGAGTTCCGCTATGCGGTCCTGCGCGGCTGAGCTGCAGGCGCGGCGGAGGGCGGCTTCCTAATGCGAAGGCGGCCTAGGGCCTTGGTCACTTCCGGCGTTGTCGCGTTTCTCTTGCCCAAGTCTAAACCCTTCATACAACATCCACGGCTTCAAGCCGGCATTGACTTCGGTTTGCCCGCCCAATTGCAAGTCAACTCCATTGGGAAGCCCGGCGAACAATGGGTCGTTCCGGGTCAACCCCACAAGGTAGTTGCCGGTCAAGTTGAGATATTCCAAGTTGGTCAGGCTGTCGAACACGCCTTCCGGCAAGGCGGTCAAGTGGTTGTCGTTCAACCGCAGATATGCCATGTAGTAGGTCAGGCTGTCGAACACGCCTTCCGGCAATGTCGTCAACCGGGTGCCCCGCAAGGAAAGCCTTTGCAATCCGGTCAGGCCGTCGAAGTCGCCGACCTGCAAGGTCTTAATGGGGCTGTATCTGAAATCCAAATTGCTCACGTCGGCCATCCGTGGGCATCCACGGCGGCGCAATCATCCGCGCCAACCCTTTGCATGATGCGGTCCCGCACCTGCGGCGTTCTGTCGCAAATGTTGACGGTCTGCGCATAACTCAAAGCCGGCAGCATGGCCGCGGCCAGCATGATGGTCAAAAGGCTTCTCATGGTTCCCCTTCGGAATTGGCGAAGGCGAACTGGTGAATCATGGCGAAGGGCGCAAGGCAAGCCCACAACGCGCCCTAGCAGCCCTTGGCTACAAGGCAAGGCTAGGCCTGCAAGGGCTAGTCCGTTGTAACGCCCGCCGTCGAAAGGTTGGTCACATGGCCTGTGGCCGCCCTTAGCAGGCTTGCGCCCACAACGGATTGCCCGGCGGTTATGAACAATCGCCATTTGCCCGCGCCGTCGCCAAGGGTTCCGGTCAAGCCTTGCGTTCCATCTTCAAGGTCAAGCGCCGACAGGGTGCGGGCTTCGCCGGCGGCCAGCGTCAAGGTCACCGGGCCGGCGGCGTTGCCCCTGTCGTCAACGCCTTCAATGCCCACGCTCTCGGCGCTGTCTCCGGCGTTCACAAGGCGCAGGCTGCTAACGCTTTGGTCATTGCTGCCGGGGTTGAAGGTGTGCGCCACAAGCCGCCCCTGGCCATCCCTTGGCAGGGTTTCGTTCATTGCCGTTAGGAAGCCGTCGCCGGTGCGGACAAAGGCAAGCACCCGAACGTCCAAAGCGGTTTCAGTGTCCAAACGCCAATCGCCTTGAACCGGGCTTCCTATGCCTGCGTTGATGCCCTTGGCCGCGTTGCCGTTCTCAAGGTCGTTGGAATTAAAGTGAAGGGCTTGGTTCGCGCCCAACTGAATTTCAACAGGGTTGGCGACGGTTCCGCCGTCGTCAAACGCGAGAATGCGAACGCTGCCGGATTGGTTGGATTCGTTGATGATGCGAACGAAACCCTGCCGCATTGAATCAGAGGCGGATATCATCAAAGGCACGGCGGCGGCAGTTGCCGAAACGCCCTCAATCGAAAGGTTGGTCACATGGCCCGTGGCCGCCTCAAGCAGGCTTGCGCCCACAACGGATTGCCCGGCGGTTATGAACAATCGCCATTTGCCCGCGCCGTCGCCAAGGGTTCCGGCCAAGCCTTGCGTTCCATCTTCAAGGTCAAGCGCCGACAGGGTGCGGGCTTCGCCGGCGGCCAGCGTCAAGGTCACCGGGCCGGCGGCGTTGCCCCTGTCGTCAACGCCTTCAATGCCCACGCTCTCGGCGCCGTCTCCGGCGTTCACAAGGCGCAGACTGCTAACGCTTTGGGCATTGCTTCCTGGGTTGAAGGTGTGCGCCACAAGCCGCCCCTGGCCATCCCTTGGCAGGTTTTCGTTCATTGCCGTTAGGAACCCGTCGCCGGTGCGGACAAAGGCAATTATCCTAACATTCAAGGCGCTTTCAACGTCCAAACGCCAGTCGCCTTGAACCGGCGGCCCTATGCCCGTTGCAATGCCCTTGTTCGCGTTTCCGTTCTCAAGGTCGCCGGCGTTGAAGTGAATGGCTTGATTCGCGCCCAACTGAACTTCAATCGGTTCAGCGGCGTTTCCGCCGTCGTCAAAGGCGAGTATGCGAACGCCGCCGGATTCGTCGGATTCGTTGATGACGCGAACGAAACCCTGCCGCATTGAATCAGAGGCGGATATCATCAAAGGCACGGCGGCGGCTAGGCGCGTTGTTTCCGGCGCTTCGGTTTGCCCGCCCAAATCAAGCTCTTGCAGGCTGGTCAGGCCGTCGAACAACGGGTCATTTTCGGTCAATCCCACAAGGTGGTTGCCGGCCAAGTAAAGCCATTGCAGGCTGGTCAGGCCGTCGAAAATGCCTTCCGGCAAGGTCGTCAACCGGTTGCCGCTCAAAGAAAGTATTTCCAGGCTGGTCAGGCCGTCGAACACGCCTTCCGGCAAGGTCGTCAACTGGTTTTCGCGCAAGACAATCTCTTGCAGGCTGGTCAGGCCGTCGAACACGCCTTCCGGCAAGGTCGTCAACTGGTTTTCGTGCAAGTAAAGACTTTGCAGGCTGGTCAGGCCGTCGAAGTCGCCGGTGCGTAAGGTCGTCAACTGGCTGCCGGACAAAGAAAGGCGAAACACGTCGTGGGAACTCACGGCGGCGCAATCGTCGGCCTCAGCCTCTTGCATGATGGCGTCGCGCACTTGCGGCGTCCTATCGCAGACGGATAGGATAGCTGCTTGCCCGCCCAACTGCAATTCAACTTCGCTAGGAAGCCCGGCAAACAACGGGTCATTTTCGGTCAATCCCACAAGGTGGTTTTCGCGCAAGTCAAGCGATTGCAGGCTGGTCAGGCCGTCGAAAACGCCTTCCGGCAACGCCGCCAACTGGTTTCTCTGCAAGTAGAGCTCTTGCAGGCTGGTCAGGCCGTCGAACGCGCCCTCCGGCAAGGTCGTCAAGTCGTTGTGTGAAAAGTCAAGCCTTTGCAGGCTGGTCAGGCCGTCAAACGCGCCCTCCGGCAAGGTCGTCAAGTCGTTGTGTGAAAAGTCAAGCCTTTGCAGGCTGGTCAGGCCGTCAAACGCGCCCTCCGGCAAGGTCGTCAAGTCGTTGTGTGAAAAGTCAAGCCTTTGCAGGCTGGTCAGGCCGTCGAACACGCCTTCCGGCAAGGTCGTCAAGCCGTTGCTATTAAAGCCAAGGGATTGCAGGCTGGTCAGGCCGTCGAACACGCCCTCCGGCAAGGTCGTAAACTCGTTGTATGAAAAGAAAAGAGATCGCAGGCTGGTCAGGCCGTCAAACGCGCCTTCCGGCAAGGTCGTCAAGTAGTTGAATGAAAAGCTAAGGTCTTGCAGGCTGGTCAGGCCGTTGAAAATGCCATCCGGCAAGGTCGTCAAGTCGTTGGCGCTCAATCGAAGGTCTTGCAGGCTGGTCAGGCCGTCGAAAACGCCTTCCGGCAACGCCGTCAACTGGTTGTTGTCCAAGTCAAGAAATTCCAGGCTGGTCAGGCCGTCGAAAATGCCTTCCGGCAAGGTCGTCAAGTAGTTGAATAAGAAGTCATGCAGACCAATCTGTGAACCAAGCCCTAAATCAAGCGATTGCAGGCTGGTCAGGCCGGCGAAGTCGTCAGCCCGCAAACTTGTCAAGCCTTGCCCCGCCAAGTCCAGGTGCGCTACGCCGGCCAGACTTTCGGAATCCACGGCGGCGCAGTCTTCCGCGCCAACCCATCGCATGATGGCACCGCGCACCTGCGGCGTTCGGTCGCAAATGTTGACGGTTTGCGCATAACTCAAAGCTGGCAGCATGGCCGCGGCAAGCATGATGATGGCTGCCTTTTTCACGGTGTCCCTTCCCTTGGCGCTAAAGGTGCGTAACCTTAATTGTCTAGGGCTTGCCAAACACTGGAAATAGACGGGAGAAACCATGAAGGAAAAATGGGCGAAGGGCCGCAAGCGCCTTGGGCGGCTAGGGCGCAGTGAACCGAAGGCAACCCTATGGCCCTGAATGCGCCTAGACGCGCCCAAGGGCGAATCTGGGCGCTTTGTGGCCGCTAGTGGGCAGGATGATTGGGGGTTGACTACTGCCGGGCGAGTTGGTTACAGTCGCCATTGAAGCAGTGTGCAAGTGCCCGTGTCGGGTTGCTTGCTGAATACAACAGCCGACCAATTGCCGGGGAGTAGCTACCCCGACAAGGTGAATAGGCAGGAATCACAATCACTTGTGCATTGCTTCAACGGCCCGGCTTCATGCCGGGAAAGCGAATCGCAGCAGGGGGATCTAATGAGTGAATTTGCTGCTTGCAATCGCGTCCGCGGTTGCATGGGAAGGCTGCTGACCATCATGCTTGCCGCAGCCATGCTGCCTGCTTTGGGCCAAGCGCAGACCACAGACATTTGCGGGCGGACGGCCGCCGTGCGCGATGCAATCCTAACTGCGGTTTCGCATTCCAATTGCGCCACAGTGCCGAACGCTTCATTGTCGGGCTTATCGGGCAACCTTGTCTTGTACAACCAAGGTCTGACCGCTTTGGCGAACGGTGACTTCGCCGGCCTGACCAGCCTGCAATTGCTTGGGTTGTCCGGCAACCAGTTGGCGGAGTTGCCGGAGGGCTTGTTCGACGGACTGACCAGCCTGCAATCGCTTGGGTTGGAAGCGAACCAGTTGGCGGAGTTGCCGGAGGGGTTGTTCGACGGACTGACCAGCCTGCAATATCTTACCTTGGGCAGCAACCAGTTGGCGGAGTTGCCGGAGGGGTTGTTCGACGGACTGACCAGCCTGCAGGGGCTTTTCTTGGAAGGGAACCAGTTGGCGGCGTTGCCCGAGGGGTTGTTCACCGGCCTGACCAGCCTGCAAGAGCTTTACTTGAACAACAACCAGTTGGCGGAGTTGCCGGAGGGCTTGTTCGCCGGCCTGACCAGCCTGCAAACGCTTTGGCTGGGCTTCAACCAGTTGGCGACGTTGCCGGAGGGCTTGTTCGCCGGACTGACCAGCCTGCAATATCTTGGGTTGCAAGTGAACCAGTTGGCGGAGTTGCCGGAAGGCGTGTTCGCCGGCCTGACCAGCCTGCAAACGCTTTACTTGACCCACAACCAGTTGGCGGAGTTGCCGGAGGGGTTGTTCGCCGGCCTGACCAGCCTGCAATCGCTTCTGTTGCAAGTGAACCAGTTGGCGGAGTTGCCGGAAGGCGTGTTCGACGGCCTGACCAGCCTGCAAACGCTTTGGTTGCACCGCAACCAGTTGGCGGAGTTGCCGGAGGGGTTGTTCGCCGGCCTGACCAGCCTGCAAAGGCTTGGGTTGGATAAAAACCAGTTGGCGGAGTTGCCGGAAGGCGTGTTCGACGGCCTGACCAGCCTGCAAACGCTTTACTTGAACGACAACCACCTTGTGGGGTTGACCGAGGATGACCCATTGTTCGCAGGGCTTCCCAGTGGAGTTGAGTTTTATTTGGGCGGGCAAACCGCAGCGCCGGGACAAACAAAGCGCCTTGCGGCCGCCGTGCCTTTGATGATATCCGCCTCTGATTCAATGCGGCAGGGTTTCGTTCGCATCATCAACGAATCCGACGAATCCGGCAGCGTTCGCGTACTCGCCTTTGACGACGGCGGAACCGCCGCCGAACCGATTGAAATTCAGTTGGGCGCGAATCAAGCCCTTCACTTCAATTCCGGCGACCTTGAGAACGGAAACGCGAACAAGGGCATTGCAACGGGCATAGGGCTGCCGGTTCAAGGCGACTGGCGTTTGGACATTGAAAGCGCCTTGAATGTTAGGATAATTGCCTTTGTCCGCACCGGCGACGGGTTCCTAACGGCAATGAATGAAACGCTGCCAAGGGACGGCCAAGGGCGACTTGCGGCGCACACTTTCAACCCGGGAAGCAATGACCAAAGCGTTAGCAGTCTGCGCCTTGCGAACGCCGGAGACGGCGCCGAGGGCGTGAGCATTCAAGGCGTTGACGACCAAGGGAACACCGCCGGCCCGGTGACCTTGACGCTGGCCGCCGGGGAAGCCCGCACCCTGTCGGCGCTTGACCTTGAGACAGGAAACGCACAAGGCTTGGCCGGAACCCTTGGCGACGGCGCGGGCAAATGGCGGTTGTTCATAACCGCAGGGCAATCCGTTGTGGGCGCAAGCCTGCTTGAGGCGGCCACGGGCCATGTGACCAACCTTTCGATTGAGGGCGTTTCGGCAACTGCCGCCGCCGTGCCTTTGATGATATCCGCCTCTGATTCAATGCGGCAGGGTTTCGTTCGCATCATCAACGAATTCGACGAATCCGGCAGCGTTCGCGTACTCGCCTTTGACGACGGCGGAAACGCCGCCGAACCGATTGAAATTCAGTTGGGCGCGAATCAAGCCCTTCACTTCAATTCCGGCGACCTTGAGAACGGAAACGCGAACAAGGGCATTGCAACGGGCATAGGGCTGCCGGTTCAAGGCGATTGGCGTTTGGACATTGAAAGCGCCTTGAATGTTAGGATAATTGCCTTTGTCCGCACCGGCGACGGCTTCCTAACGGCAATGAACGAAACCCTGCCAAGGGATGGCCAGGGGCGGCTTGTGGCGCACACCTTCAACCCCGGCAGCAATGCCCAAAGCGTTAGCAGTCTGCGCCTTGTGAACGCCGGAGACGGCGCCGAGAGCGTGAGCATTGAAGGCGTTGACGACAGGGGCAACGCCGCCGGCCCGGTGACCTTGACGCTGGCCGCCGGGGAATCCCGCACCCTGTCGGCGCTTGACCTTGAAGATGGCGCACAGGGCTTGACGGGAACGCTTGGCGACGGCGGCGGCAAGTGGCGATTGTTCATAACCGCCGGGCAATCCGTTGTGGGCGCAAGCCTGCTAAGGGCGGCCACAGGCCATGTAACAAACCTTTCGATTGAGGGCGTTTCGACAGCGGACTAGCCCATGCTTTCCTTGCCGCCAAGCGCCCCAACCCTTCCCGGACCTTGGCGGTGCTGGCTGTCTTGGGCTTAGTGGCCCTAATCGGCTTGAGTTAAATATTCGCCGCCTATGGTTTAACAATGGAGATATGGTGGGGGTTCAGGCGGCTTGATGCCGCCTTTTGGTGTCAGTGAATGGGCTAGCGAGGCGTCCGCCGAAAGCAGGGAACCTAGACGCCAAGCGGGTTTCAGAGCGTTTTTTAGGTCTAGACCCGATAAACATCGAAACGCACCTGCCGGCCATGCACTTGCCAACTGGGTTTGGCAACCGCCGGCGCAGCCGCCCGGCGTTTGACCACCACCCGCTGCCGCGCCGCCGCCCTAGCCTGCTCAATGCGTTGCGCCAACTCCGAGCGATCCGCCCAAGCGAGGGTGCGCAGGTGCTGCATGGAGCGCTGCGGCAAGGCGGCCTTGCGCCGGGGCGGGTACATCGGATCCAGATAGGCCACCTCAACTGCCTTGGGATGGGTTCGGCACCAAGCGCCGGCGTCGCCGAGCAGAACCGACGCCGACAGCCCGTGGCGCCGCACAAATTCATCCAAAAGGGCCCATATCAAGGGCGAACGCTCCACCAAGGCGACAGTGCAGCCCTTCAGGGCCAGGCACAGGCCGTCCGTACCCCATCCGGCCATCAGGTCGGCCACCGCCGGCCGCCGCCCAGCGGCGCAGGCCCGGGCCAGCAGCAAGGACTGGCGGGCCCGCGCCGTCACGCGCTGCAATTGCAAACGGAAGCCTCGCGGCGCTTCGGCGCCCATCAACGCCATGCCGCACTCGTCATAATAGAGGTGGTAACCGGGAAGCTGCGGCGGGCGGTCCGCATAGCGCAGAACGAAGACCTCCTCATAACGTTCCGCCGGGACGCGATGGTAAAGCACGGGGCGCTCTGCTCCGGCAGCTCCCTTACCGTCCGCTGAACGACCGCTTCCGTCAACCCTCGTCATGCCGCTTACAGACAGCAGGGCGCCAAGGCGTGTCTCCGTTGACGTAGGTGGGCAAGCCGAGTTCCGGCACCAGCCCCCTGCCGGCGGCGAACGCCGCTGCCCCCAACCGAGCGATCAGCCCCGCACCCACCGTCAGTTCAAAGTGTGCGGCGGCGGCGGGCAACCAGGGCGGCCGGTCGCCGACCAAGGGCCAACCGTCGGAAAACGCCGCCCAATCCGGGCAGGCGTCCAGCAACTGATCGGGTTGTCGGGGCCGTGGTCGCCCGTCGCCAGTGGCGAAGCTGGCCAAGTAAAAAGCCTCCCGGCGGGAGCGAATGCCCACCACCACCCCTTGATCGAGGTGCAGTTTCTCGATAGCGCCAACGGCCAAGGCCAGAGTGGAGGAGATGGGCACGACCTGAGCGCCGGCGGCCAAGGCCACCGCTTGGGCGACGGAGGCGGCCAAGCGAATACCGGTAAATGAGCCCGGGCCACAGCCGAAAGCGGCCGCATCCAGCTGTTGCGAAGACCGCCCAGCGGCGGCGAACACCGCATCGACCAGGCCCAAGATTTGTTCGTTGTGCGCCGGCGCCCTGTTTGCGGCAAGCTGTCCGTGCAGACCAACGCGCGGGCGTTCACCGGGTGAGTCCTGACGCCTTGCTGCCGTTTCCCGCCGACCGGAAACCCCGGCGGCACTTTGATCCAAGCGCTTAGGAGGAGGGCCGCTGGGTGAATTCCCGCTGTTTGGTGCGGATTCCCCGCGGTTGGGAAAGTGGGTATCCTCGTGGAGGGTTCCATTCACATACAAGGCCGCGGAACAGGCTCCCCGCCCGGTTTCTATGCCTAGGATGCAGGTCATGCCGCCATGTTAGCACCGCCCTTGGACCTTGATGAGGCGCTGCAGCGCATTCTCGCCGCAGTGCCGGCGCCCAGCGAAACCGAACGGGTAAACGTGCATAAGGCCCTGGGCCGGGTGGCCGCCGAAGACTGCATCGCCCGCACCGACCTGCCGCCCTTTCCCGCCTCCGCCATGGATGGCTACGCCATTCGCTGGCGCCCCGGTGTGCGTGAACTGCGCATCGTCGGCGCCAGCTTGGCCGGGCACCCGCACGCCGGCACGGTGGCGCACGGCGAGGCGGTGCGCATCACCACCGGCGCCGCCTTGCCGGCCGACTGCGACACCGTGGTGGTTCAGGAGGATTGCAGCCTAGCCGGTGGAACGCTGCGCATCGGCAGCACACCCAATCGGGCGGACAATGTGCGCCCGCCAGCCCAGGATCTGAGCCGCGGCGATGTGCTGGCCAAGCGCGGCCGGCGGCTCAACGCCTTCGACATCGGCACCTTGGCCGCCGCCGGCGTCCCCGAAGCCAAGGTTTACGCCCGCCCGCGCATCGCTCTGTTCTCCAGCGGCGACGAGCTTCAACAGCCGGGCAAGCCGTTGCGCTACGGCAACATCTATGACTCCAATCGCTACGCCATCGCCGCCTTGCTGCAGCAACTGCCGGTCGATGCGGCCAACCTCGGCGTTTTGCCCGACGATGCCACCACCATTGCCAAGGCCCTCGGACGGGTGGGGGACCAATGCCGGCTGATCCTCACCAGCGGCGGCGTCTCTGTGGGCGAGGCGGACTTGGTGAAGAGCGCGGTGGAGAGCTTGGGCAAATTGGACTTCTGGCGGCTCAACCTCAAGCCCGGCAAGCCAGTCGCCTTCGGGCGGGTGGGCGGCGCCTTGCTGCTGGGCCTGCCGGGCAACCCGGCCTCCAGCATCGTCACCTATCTCCTGTTGGCCAAGCCGGCCATTGAAGCCCTGTGCGGCATGGACTCGCAACCGCCGTTCAGCCTGATCTGCGAACTGCGGTCGCCCATTCGCCACAAACCGGGCCGGGAGGAGTATCAACGCGGCGTCGCCAGCCATGTGGCGGGCGTGGCGCAGGTCTGTACCACGGGCGATCAGAGCTCCAACCGCATGAGCGCCTTCGCCACAGCCAACTGCCTGATTCGCATCCCCAAGGCGGCGGGAGATCTGCGGTCGGGCAGGCCGGTGGAGGTCTTGCCATTCTGGGGACTGATCTAGGCGCCTGCGACGCTCAGCGCAGCTGCGCCAAGCCGGCGGCTAGATCCTGCTGCACCGCCTCAACATCCTGTGACCCGTCAACGGCCAAATAGTGCAATCCGCCGCGCTGTGCCTGCTCTCGATAAAAGGCGATCAGCGGCTCGGTCTGACGCCGATAGACCGCCAAGCGTTCACGGACGGTGGCCTCTTGGTCATCGGCGCGTTGAATCAGCGGCTCACCGGTCAGGTCATCCAAACCGGCGACAGTTGGCGCATTGTAAAGCACATGGTAAACCCGCCCACTGCCGGGATGCACACGCCGTCCGCTCATGCGTTTGACGATCTCGGCGTCGGGGACGCCAATCTCGACCACCGCGTCGATCTCCGTCGCGGCGGCCTCCAAGGCCTCGGCCTGGGGGATGGTGCGGGGAAAGCCGTCGAACAGGAAGCCGGCTTGGCAGTCTGGGGCGGCGATGCGCTCCCGCACCAAGGCGATGATGATGTCGTCGGAAACCAAGGCGCCACTGTCCATGACCTGCTGCGCCTGGCGACCCAAGGGCGTGCCGGCCTTCACCGCCGCCCGCAGCATGTCGCCGGTGGAAATCTGCGGGATGCCGAAGCTGGCGCAGATGAACTGGGCTTGGGTGCCTTTGCCGGCGCCTGGAGGGCCAAGCAGCACTGCCTTCACGATGGACGCTCCCAAGCTGCCACGCGGCGCGCTTGGCGCACGTCGGGCACTTGCTGCATATGGTGAATCACACGCGCCAACTCTTTCAACCCCTCGACCTTCAGCTCCATTTCCAGCCAGGCCGCGCCGCTTTGCGCATCAACATGAGCGGAGGCGGCCGCCATGGACAATCCGAAGCGGCTTAGCACCAAGGTGAGGTCGCGCAGCAGGCCGTCCCGGTCCTTGGCCACTATGCGCAAGCGCTGGCGTGTACTCGGCGGGGAAGGCGAACCGTCGAGCAGGTCAACCTGGGGGCTGGGCGCCTGGCCGCACAGGTAGCGGCCGAGGACCTCCAAACCGCCCAGCTGGCCGACGCCGATGGCTTGCAGCAGCGCATCGGCAGTTGTGCAGCCGCAGTCCGCAGCCAAGGCCGCCAGCGCGGCGGCGCCCGGCGGCGGCAGAGCGAGGCTGTCGATCATGCTGAACAGCAGCGCCCGGCCGGCGGCGATTCGCCTAGGCCCCTGCCGCCAAAGTCTTGCGCGTATCTTGCTCCTAGCCCGGGCGCTGTTGACGTAGCCCAAATCCACGTCCAGCCAAGCCGGCTGCGGCGCGGCAGCCGGGCCGGTCAGCACCTGCACCCGCTGCCCGGACTGCAAGGGCGCGTTGAGGGGCACCGGCCGGCCATCGACCAAGGCACCGATGCAGCGGTGCCCCACCTCCGTATGCACCCGATAGGCGAAGTCCACTGGCGTGGCGCCGGCCACCAAGTCCAGCACATGGCCCTTGGGGGTGTGGACGAACACCCGGCGCGCCCGGGTTCCATCCATCAATTCGGCGGCTAGGTCGCCCCCCTCCCGGTCATGCACCGCAATGGCTTGGCGCAGCCAAGCCACCTTCTTGGCATAGTCGTCATGTTCCTCAGACAGCCCCTTGTAGGACCAATGGGCGCAAACGCCCAGCTCCGCCTCGCGGTGCATTTCCCTAGTTCGGATCTGCACTTCACAGGGGGTGCCGTCGCCAGTGACGACCGCCGTGTGGATGGAGCGGTAGCCGTTCTCCTTCGGGGAGGCAATGTAGTCGTCGAACTGCTGCGGCACATGGCGCCACAGGGAGTGAACCAAGCCAAGCGCAACGTAGCAGTCACCCACATCGGTAACGATGACCCGCACCGCCTGCAGGTCGTAAACCTCGTCCAAGGGAATGTGCTTGGCCCGCATCTTCTGCCAAATGCTGTAGATGTGCTTAGCCCGCCCGTGAATGTCGGCCGCTAAGCCCTGTGCCGCGAAGGTGCTGCGCAGGGCGCCGACCACGCGATGCACCCGCGCCTCCCGCTCGGTGCGGCGTCCGGCCAGCTGCTTGGCGATGCGCTGGTAGGCGTCCGGCTCCAGATAGCGGAACGCCAAATCCTCCAGTTCCCACTTCAACCGCCAGATGCCCAGCCGGTCCGCTAGGGGGACAAACACCTTCAGGGCTTCGGCGGCGATGCGCGCCTTGCGCTGCTCGGCGCTGGCCTTGGCCCAGCGCAAGGCCACCACCCGTTCCGCCAACTTCAGGGCCGCCACCCGCCCGTCGTTGATGACCGCCACCAGCATGCGGCGGATGTTGGCGGTTTGATCCTCGGCTTCACTGGCCAGCAGGCGGGAGTTGCTGAGGTCCAGAATGCTGCTGTCCGCTAGGTGGTTGACCGTCGCCGCCAGCCGCGCCGCATCCGCGCCGATAAGGGGGGCAAGTTTCCTGTTTCCTAAGCCGCCGTGCCGGGCAGGACGACAGAACAGTGCCGCCACCACGGAGGTGGTGTCCAGCTCCAGGCTGGCGACCAAGGTGGCCAGTTCGACGCCCGTGCTGAGATAGGCCGGCGGAAAGCTGTCCGACAGCCGCCGCACGGCGGCCCGCACCTCCTGGCCGTCAAGCCGTCCATGGCGCTCCGTCAAATCCCGAACCCAGGACTCGGCAACCCTGGCGTCCGCCTTCCCGCCGGATGGGTCGCGCTTGGATCCCTTTGCCATCACTCACCAGGGACCGCAATGCTGGAGGCGGATATTGGCTCTTCCCGCCCTGTGCGGCAAGCGGCTTGCCGATGGACGTTGGCCGGGCGGTACAGCCGGCGGCTCAGCAAGGGCGCGGGACCAAGGTGGGAGGCAAGCAAGCCGCGGAAGATGGCCTTGGCGGCCCTGCGCACGGCCGGCGCTGCGAAACACCCTTGGTCGATGTCGAGCAAGGCTTCGCCGGAATAGCCCTCCCCCGGCGGGCCAGCGACAAAACCGGACTCCGGCACCAGCTGATACCAAGCAGTGGCATCCAGGCCGGCGCCTGTGCCGGCGTCCCTAGCGAAGTCCAAGCCGTAGCCGAGCTCCTCCAGCAGGAGCTTCTCGAAGCGGCGCAGGCAGGTCTGTGCGGCGACGGGCGAGCCATCTGCGGCCAACTGGCCCAAGGCTTCGGCAACGCCGGCGAACAGCCGCGGCGACGGCTCCCACTCCTTGGTCAGGCGCATGACCAGTTCGGCCACATAGGAGGCCAGAGCGATGTCGTTGCCGGTGAACCAGCGGCCCTCGTCGAGGTCGAAGCGGTGCAGGGAGACGAGGGCGCTGCGTCCCGCGCAACTCAGCAGGCCTTGGTAAAAAGGGTGCAGGCTGTGGCCGCGCTTGCGCCCGCGCACCCCCTTGGCGACGGCGGCAATGCGTCCGTGCCCCTCGGTGAGGAACTGCACGATGAGGCTGGACTCTCGATAGGGCCGGCTGTGCAGCACGATGGCCCGTTCATCCTGGATGCGGTTCACGAGGCGCCAACGCCCAGTTTCGCGACGCTGGCCGGATTGTTCGACCAGCCGGAGCGCACCTTAACCCACACATCCAACATCACCCGACGGCCCAACAGCCGCTCCATGTCCAGACGCGCCTCCCGGGCCATGGATTTGAGCTTGGCGCCGCTCCTGCCGATGACGATGCGCTTCTGACCGGGGCTCTCGACGACGATCTGCGCCTGCACATGGACCAGCCCCGGCGCCTCCTTGAACCCCTCAATGGCCACCGCGGTGCGATGTGGCAGTTCATCGCCAAGCCGCCGCATGAGCTTCTCGCGGACGATCTCGGCGCTTAGAAAGCGTTCGCTCTGATCGGTGAGCTGATCCGTCGGAAACAGATGCGGCCCCGGCGGCAGGCACCGAAACACCAAGCTGCGGAAGGTCTCCACCCCCTCGCCACGCAGCGCCGACGTCGGCAGAATTTCAGCGAACAGGCCGGTTCCCCCCAACCAGGCCATGGTCGGCAGCAGGCGGCTCTTGTCAGCCAGCAGGTCGATCTTGTTGATCAGGGCGAAGGCCGGCTTGCGCACCCGGCGCAACTCCCGCAGCACTATTTTGTCCCCCTGTACCAGCCGATCCCGGTCCAGCAGCATCACCACCAGGTCCACCTGTGCCAAGGCCGCCTTGGCGCTGCCCACCATGGCTCGGTTGAGGGCCCGGTGCAGGCCGCCGTGGATGCCCGGCGTATCGACGTAGATGGCTTGGTGCGCCCCGTCGGTGTCGATGCCGAGCAGGTTGCGCCTAGTGGTCTGCGGCTTTCTCGAAGTGATGGCGAGCTTTTGCCCCAAGAGCCGATTGAGCAGGGTGGACTTGCCCACGTTGGGCCGCCCGGCGATGGCCACATGGCCGCAGCGCTCAACTGGATCCATCGGCCGCTCCGGCTTGGCTGAGCACCGCCGCCGCCGCCCGTTGCTCCGCCTGCTTGCGGCTGCCGGCCGTTCCGGTGGCCAGAAGGCGGAGTGCGGCGACCTCGCAGGCGACCACGAAGCGGGGGGTGTGCTTGGGGCCGGTTTGCTCGACGACTGCATAGGCCGGCAAGGGCAGCGCCCGCGCCTGCACGAATTCCTGCAGGGCGGACTTGGCGTCCTTGGCGGCGGCCGGCGCACCCGCCAATCGCTCTTTCCATAGACGGACCACCAAGGCACGAGCGGCCTCAATGCCGCCGTCCTCATGCACCGCGCCGATGAGGGCCTCCAAGGCATCGGCCAGAATGGAGGCGCTAAGATGCTCCGCGGAGCGCATCTCGCCCACGCCGACAGCCAAGTGTGCGCCCAAGCCCAGCGATTGGGCGATTTCCGCCAAGGCGCCGCCCTTGACCAAGGCGGCGCGGCCCAGCGTCAGGGCGCTTTCCGGCGCTTGCGCCAGGGCCTCATGCAAGTGGGCCGCCACGACGTAGCTGAGCACCGCATCGCCGAGGTATTCGAGCCGTTCGTTGCTGCGCCCGGCTGAAGCGCTCTTGTGGGTCAGCGCCCGCACCAGCAGGTTCACATCCTCGAACGCATAGCCCAGTTTGCGCTGCAGCGCATCCAGGCGCAGGCCGCGGCCCAACTGCGAGGCGGGTTGCGGGGCGGGCTCGGATTCCGCCGTCACCGCCATGGGCGCGTTCAATAGGTCAGCCAACCGTTGCGGGCGAAGGTCGGCAGATGCAGGCCCGGGTCCTTATGCACCCAAATGGCCACCGCCCGGCCGACGATCTTGTCTTCGGAGACAAACTTCCAGCGGCGGCTGTCGTCGCTGCGGTCGCGGTTATCCCCCATGACGAAGTAGGCAGCGTCCGGCACTAGCCACTCGCCGTTGCGATCCTCGACCGGATAGCGGTAGGTGGGGTGGCTGGCGTCCCCCAAGACTTCCCGGTACTCCCGCACCGGCACCGCGGCGCCGCCAATATGGTCGTCAAACTCCCGCACGAACTGGTAGGTGGCCCGTTCGCCGTTGATGTAGAGGGCTTTGTCTTGGTAAAGGATGTGGTCCCCCGGCAGGCCGATGACCCGCTTGATGAAGTAGCGGGAGTCATGCGGCGGAATGAACACCATGATGTCCCCGCGGGCCGGGGCGCCCACATCCAGGATCTTGGTGCCCAGCACCGGTAGCCGCATGCCGTAGGCGTACTTGTTGACTAGGATGAAGTCCCCAACCTCCAGGGTCGGCACCATGGATTCCGAAGGAATCTGGTAAGGCTCGGCGAGAAAGCTGCGCAGCGTCAGCACCAAAAGCAGCACCGGGAAGAAGGAGCGGGCGTAGTCCACGATGATCGGGTCCTTATCCGGCTGCTTCGCCTTGGCGGCCCTTGCCGAGCGGCGGCGCTTGAAGGCTAGGCTGTCCACCAGCCAAATGGCGCCGCTGATGAGCACCGCCCAAGTCAGCACCAAGGGAAAGTCGATGTCCATGCGTTGCTCTAGCCGGACAGCGCCGCCGCCCGAAGAGCGGACGCGGCAAGGCTGCCTGATGGGCTCATGGGTTGCGTTTTCCTACGTTCAGGAACGCTCAGCGCTGCAACTGCAGGGCGGCGAGAAAGGCCTCTTGGGGAATCTCCACCCGGCCCAGCTGCTTCATGCGCTTCTTGCCGGCCTTCTGCTTCTCCAAGAGCTTCATCTTGCGGGTGACATCACCGCCGTAGAGCTTGGCGGTGACGTCCTTGCGCAGCGCCTTGACCGTCTGCCGGGCGATGATCCGGCCGCCGATGGCGGCTTGGATGGCCACGTCGAAAAGCTGCCTCGGAATCAGTTGCTTCATCTTCTCGGCTAACTGGCGGCCCAAGCGCGGGGCATTGTCCCTGTGGGTGATGGTGGCCAGCGCATCCACCCGCTCACCGTTGATCAGCATGTCCAGCCTGACCAGCTTCGACGCTTGGAAGCGGTCGAAGCCATAGTCCAAGGAGGCGAAGCCGCGGCTGACGGATTTGAGTTTATCAAAAAAGTCCATGACCACTTCGTTCATCGGCAATTCCCAAACCATGGAGACCTGCCCGGAGGAAAATTGCATGTTCTTCTGCACCCCGCGCCGCTCCACGCACAGGCTGATGACGGGGCCGACGAACTCTTCCGGCGTGAGGATGGTGGCGACGGCGATGGGCTCGCGGATCTCGGCGTACTGACCCGGCAGTTGGGAGGGATTGTCCACCCGGATGACGGACCCGTCCGGGCGCACCACCTCGTAAACCACCGTCGGCGCCGAGCTGATGAGGCTCAGACCATATTCCCGTTCCAAGCGCTCCTGCACGATCTCCATGTGCAGCAGGCCAAGAAAGCCGCAGCGGAAGCCTAAGCCTAAGGCGTCGGAGGTTTCCGGTTCGTGGAACAGCGAGGCGTCGTTGAGGCCCAGCTTGGCCAAGGCATCACGGAAGTCCTCAAACTGGCCGGAGTCCACCGGGAACAGGCCGGCATACACCTGTGGCTTCACGGGTGCGAAGCCCGGCAGCTGCGCCACCGCCTCGTGGCGGGCCGGGGCGATGGTGTCCCCCACGGAGGCGCCGCGGATGTCCTTGATGCCGGCGGCGATGAAGCCCACCTCCCCGGCGCTAAGCCCGTCCTTGGCTTGCCGCTTCGGGGTGAAGCAGCCCACCTCATCCACCACATGCGTCTGGCCCGTGGATTTGACGGTGATGCGGTCGCCCTTGGCCACCCGCCCGTGCATCACCCGCACCAAGGAGACGATGCCTAGGTAATTGTCGAACCAGGAGTCGATGATGAGCGCCTGCAGCGGCCCTTGGGCATCCCCTTGCGGCGGCGGTATGCGCTGCACCAAGGTCTCGAGCAGCTCCGGCACCCCGGCGCCGGTCTTGGCGCTGACGCAAAGGGCCTCGTCGGCCGGCAGGCCGATGATCTCCTCGATCTCCCGGGCTGCGGCGGCCGGGTCCGCTTGGGGCAGATCGATCTTATTCAGCACCGGCAGCACCTCCAGCCCCTGCTCAATGGCGGTGTAGCAATTGGCCACCGACTGCGCCTCCACCCCCTGGGCGGCGTCCACCACCAACAAAGCGCCTTCGCAGGCGGCTAGGGAACGCGACACCTCGTAGCTGAAGTCCACATGCCCCGGCGTGTCGATGAAGTTCAGCTGATGGACGCGGCCATCGGCCGCGACATGCTGAAGCGTCACGCACTGCGCCTTGATGGTGATGCCCCGCTCCCGCTCCAAGTCCATGGAGTCCAGCACCTGGGCCGCCATGTCCCGCCCGCTCAAGCCGCCGCAGAGTTGAATCAGGCGGTCGGAAAGGGTCGATTTGCCGTGATCGATGTGGGCGATGATCGAGAAGTTGCGGATGTGGTCGAGGCTGGCCAGCGCCCTACTCCGGCACGATCAAGGGCACGAAGGTCTGCACGTCGCCGCGCACGATCAGCGCCGGGATGCGGCGGCCCTTGGGCAGGGAGCTAGCGATCGCCATGAAGCCGTCGAGATCCTTTACCGGCTGGTTGTTGAGCCGGGTGATGATGTCGCCGACGCGGATGCCGGACTCCGCCGCCGGGCCCTGCGCCTGCACCACTCGTACGCCGCCATCCAAGTTCAAGCGGTCCAGCACCGCATCCGGCACATTCTCCAGCCCCAAGCCGAGGGCGGAGGGCTTCCCGTCGCCGCCCCGCCGCCGCGGCGCTTCGCCGGCTTCCGCATCCGCCAACTCGCCGATCTGAACCTGCAGCTTCTGCCGCCTGCCATCCCGCATCACGACGAGTTCGGCCGCGGAGTCCGCCGCCGTGCGGCCCACCAGATGGGGCAGTTCAAAGGAGCGGTCGATGGTGTTGCCGTTGAACTCGGTGATGATGTCTCCGGTGCGCAGGCCGCCCTGCTCCGCCGGGCTGTCCGCCAAGACCTCGCTGATGAGGGCGCCGTGGGGACGGTCCAAGCCGAAACTTTCGGCCAACTCGCGGCTGACCTCCTGAATGACCACCCCCAGCCAGCCCCGGGAGACGCGCCCGTTGGCCTTGAGTTGAGCCGCCACCTCCATCGCCACGTCTATGGGGATGGCGAAGGAGACGCCCATGAAGCCGCCGGACCTGGAGTAGATCTGCGAGTTGATGCCCACCACTTCGCCATCTAGGTTGAACAGGGGACCACCGGAGTTGCCGGGATTGATGGCCACGTCAGTCTGGATGAAGGGGACGTAGTTCTCGTTTTCCTCGGTGGGCAGGCTGCGCCCCTTGGCGCTGACGATGCCAGCCGTCACCGAATAGTCGAAGCCGAAGGGCGAGCCGATGGCCAGCACCCAAGCGCCCACCTGCAGATCCTCAGATCTGCCCAAGCGCACCTTGGGCAGATCTTCCGCCTCCACCTTCAACACCGCCAAGTCCGAGCGCCTGTCCGCACCGATCAGTTCGGCGGCCAGTTCGCGGCGGTCGCTGAAGCGGACCAGAATCTCCTCGGCGTCCTCCACCACATGGTTGTTGGTCAGAATGTAGCCGTCCTCGCTGATGATGAAGCCGGAGCCCAGGGAGCGGGGGCGCGGATAGGGGATGGGGCCTTGCCGCGGCAGACCGCGGAAAAACTCCTCAATGTCCCGCCATTGGCGCTCCCCCCGCTTCATGCGCCGCACCGTGCTGATGTTGACGACGGATTCGGAGTTCTCCGCCACCAATTCGGTGAAGTCCGGCAATTCCGCCGCCCAAGCCCCGACGCTGAGCAGCACGCCACCGGCCGCCAATAGGAGTTTTTCCTTCACTTGCTGATTCCTTGTTGAGCCATGTTGGAGCTGGCCCCCATTTCCGGCGCCAGCCAGGATTCAATGCGCCGCCGGGCGCCCAAGCCCCCCGCCAAGCCCAAGCCGGGGAGAAAGACGAGGCCCAATAAGGCCAGCCCAGGCTGTTCTGGGGCGAAGGCGGCGGTCAGACCGGCGCCCAACAGCAGCAAGGCTAAGGGTGCCCCGAAGCAGAGCAAGGCCACCGCAGCCAACCCCGGCTGCGGGCCTGCCGCGGCGGGACCCGCCAAGGGGCAGACCAAGCAGCCGGAAGGCGGCGACTGCGCCGCCGACGCATCAACCCAAGCCGTCTGCGCTGCTGCAAAAACCATCAAGACCATCCCGTCCTTCACTGGGTTCAACCCGTTCGATGCAGATCCGAAGCGCCCCCAAAGGAGCATGTTAACCGGTTGGAAACTGAACAAATCGGCCAATTTTAACCCGTGCGCCTGACCTTGCTCATGCGCCATTCGATACTGCCAAGCGGTTGTTTTATTGCGCCTCCGGCGCATAGCGCACGGACCGGGCAATCCGCCGCGCCGTGGCCTCCGGCAGTTCTCCCACCAAGGTCACCAAGACGCGCCGCCCGGATGGGCCGGGCACGGACTCCCGCAGGGCGACGGTGGCGCCCAGCTTGGAAACCTGAACGACGGCCCCGGAGGCGGGCATATCCTCAACGAAAACGGAAAACGCCGCCAAGCCATCGCTGTACATCATCACGTTGACGGCCTTGCTGCGCCGCCCATCGGCAAACGGCGCCCGGCGCATGTATGCCGTCGCCATGGCAAATCCGGCCGGCATCCAACCCACCCGCCAACTGCGGCTGCGCCGAACGGCCGCGGCCGGCCGCGGCGACGGCAGGCGTCGCGTGGTCGCCTGTGCGCCCTGGTACTGGCCCGGCACCAAGTTGGCGGGGTCCACCGCATCGCCGATGGTGATCTGCGCGAACTGAAACACTTCCAGCCGATGGCCGTTCTGGTCGAGCAGCTCCGAGCGCAGCAACAGCCGGTGCTCTTGGTCGAGCCACAGGCGGTGGCCGAAGCGATCGTCATCCTTGGCCCTCAGATCGATGCCTTGGACAGGGCGGCCGGCGATGCGTCCCGGACCAAGGCTAGTGATGGCGTAATAGCCCGAAAGCCGGTCCAATTGATGGACAAAGGCGCGCAGCAAGGGGCCGGAAGCGAGGCCGCCGCTTAACTCCTTGAAGCGGTCTTTCGGCAGGAGCACCTGGGTGACCTCATCACCGCGACGGATGACCTCCCGGGGCGGCCCGTTCAGATGCACCAAGCGCTCCTGGTGCTCGCCGTCCACCACCATGTGGACGATGCGCAACGTAGCCAGATGCTGGCCGGTGAAGTAGGTGAACACCCCGTCGTAGTGCAGTTCGGCGAAGGCGCGGTTCATCTCGTTGAACCAAGCCGGTGCGCCAAGGCAGCAAACCGGTGCCGAAACGCCGACCAGCCACGCCGCGAAGCGCAGCCGCACCGAATGCGGCGGACCGCCGCGCGAGCCGCCAAAAGCGAAGCGAATTAAGCGCCAAGCCCCCACGACAGGATCAATTCCTAGTGGCGAATGCGCCGATGCAGCCGAGGTGCAACGCGGTCAGGGCCCGCCATCGTCCAACTCAAAGGCCACTAACTTGGTCATGGCGGCCACGTCGGGATGGTTGACGGCCTTGTGCTGCATGTGCTCGATCAGGTAGATGTGCATTCCCTCCGAGTCTTCAGCCGCTGCGGGTTGCTGGCTGGCCGCCAAGGGCGCATCGGCTTGTGCCGGCCCGGGCTGCTGCCCTTCCCCAACATCCGTGAACTGCACCCCAAGCAACAGGCCGACCGCTGTCAAGGCCGCCGCCACCGCCGTCAATCGGCCCCAAGTGTGCGGACGGGCCGCGCCAAACGCCGCTGCCGCCGCAACCGTCGGCGCTGTTGGCGAACTGTCCTGCAGGTCCCGCCAAACCCGGTCAGCGAGACGGTGCCTAGCGCCCGCCGACGCACCTTGCAACAAGGCGGAAACCTGGTTGAAGCGCTGCCAATCCGCCCGCAGCCGCGCATCCCGACGCAGTTCGTCGAGCACCCGACGCGCCTCAAATTGGCTGGCCTCCCCGTCCATGACGGCGGAGAGAATTTCCCGCAACTGTTCCGACATAACTTAAATCCGACAAGTTATGGACCAATTTTCTTGGCCAATAGTTCCCAAGTTAGCCATCACCAGCGCTCCGGGCGCCGCCAAGCAAAGGGGCAATGCGCTGATCTATGGCGGCCCGGGCACGAAAGATGCGCGAGCGAACTGTGCCGACGGGGCATTCCATGATCGCCGCAATTCGCTCATAGCTCAATCCCTCAAACTCACGCAGGGTCAGCGCAATGCGCAGATCATCCGGCAAGGCGGCGATGGCGCCATCGATTTCCGCGGCCAACTCATCGCGCATCGCCACCGCCTCCGGGGTCTCCGCAGTGGCGAGTCGTTGCGCCCCATCCAAGTGCTGGGCATCTTCGGCGTCGATGTCCGCGGATGGCGGGCGGCGGCTTTGCGCCAGCGCATGGTTGCGGGCGGCGTTGATGGCAATTCGGTAGAGCCAAGTGTAGAAGGAGCTTTCGCCGCGAAACCTCGGCAGGGCGCGGAACGCCTTGACGAACGCCTCCTGAGCGACATCCTCCGCTTCCGCCGGGTCACTGAGGTGCCGGGCGATCAGGGTGCAGATCTTGTGCTGGTAGCGTGCGAAGAGGACATCGAACGCGGTCCGGTCACCGGCCTTCACGCGCCGCACCAACTCCCGGTCCGTATCTCCCGCCACCGATTTAGGCCCGCTTTCCCACAAAGGCGGCATTCTGCCCACAAACTCAAGGGGTTGCCAAGAAAAGACGGCGTCCATTCGGCCAAGCCCCGCGCAATCTGCAATAATTTGGCCTTCGCAACAGGAGGAAGCAACGTGAGCCATGCGCAGCTGATCGAAATGGCCCGCAACAACCTGAGGTGGGCCAAGACCGGAACCATCGAGCAGGCGGACGCCATCTTCAAGGTGCCGGCCGAGCACTACTTTGACGAAGGCCGTTGGCGGCGGGAGATGGACTTGGTGTTCAAGCGCCTGCCGCTGATGCTGGCCGCCAGCGCCGAAATCCCCAACCCGGGCGACTACAAGGCCATGCAGGCGATCGATACGCCGGTGCTCATCAGCCGCGGGGAGGACGGCCAAGTCCGCGCCTTCGTCAACATGTGCCGGCACCGAGGCTCGCAGATCATGGCCGTCGGCACCGGCAACGCCAAGCGCTTCACCTGCCCCTACCACGCTTGGTCCTACGATCAGCAGGGCGCCTTGGTCGGCGTCTTTTCGGAGCGGGAGTTCGGCGCAGTCGATCGCGCCTGCAACAACTTGGTGCCGCTGCCGGCGGCGGAGCGGGCCGGTCTCGTCTGGGTGCAGATAAACCCCAACGCCAGCCTGGACATCGACGCCTTTCTATCCGGCTACGACGACGTGCTGAACCACTTCGGCTTCGCCGATTGGCACTTCTTCGAAAGCCGCACCCTCAAGGGCCCCAATTGGAAGGTGGCCTACGACGGCTACCTGGATCTGTACCACTTGCCCATCCTGCACAAGAACACCTTTGGCGGCGACTTCCACAACCAAGCGCTGTACTACGCTTGGGGGCCGCATCAGCGGGTCAGCTCGCCGGACATCAGCCTAGCCGAATACCAAGACCTTGCCCAAGCCGGCAACGCCCACCTGATGGCGGGGGTGTGGACCATTTTCCCCCATGTCTCCATCGCCAGCTTCGACGGCGGCGGGCGTGGCGTGATGATCTCGCAGCTCTTCCCCGGGGGGTCGCCCTTGGAGTCCTACACCGTGCAGAACTACCTGATGGAGAAACCCCCTGCGGACGAGGAGGCCGCCAAGGCCGCCCATGAGCAGTTCAAGTTCCTGGAGTATGTGGTCCGGGAGGAGGACTACGCCACCGGCCTGCGCCAGCAAAAGGCGCTGCTGACCGGCCACATGCCGCATGTCCAGTTCGGGCGCAACGAGGGCGGCGGCCAACGCTTCCACCAGTGGGTTGACCGGCTACTCGAGACCGACGACCAAGCCCTGCCGGCCTTGTTTCAGAACGGCGCGCCAAGCGGCACCGCCGCCAACGGAGCCAAAGCATAAACCCACGCCGGCCGACCGAACGGCCGACATTCGCCGCAGACGCCGGCGCCGTTGACCCAGCCACCCACAGATGCCCAGACAACGGCGCCTCAGTCGATTTGGCCACCTGCGCCTACAGCGATGACAAGGGCGCCGCCGAGCTATCAGCAGTGTGGCGGGACCCGACCTTCACGCCAAGCCAGTGGGCCTTCTACTACGTCCGCGCCTTGGAGAACCCGAAATGCCGCTGGTCCACCTGGGATGCGTTGCGGGCCGGCGTAGCCCCCCGCCCAGACCTTGCGGCCACCATCCAAGACCGAGCTTGGTCGTCACCCATCTGGTATCGACCCTGAGCCAGCGCAGGAGTCCAGGCCAAAGGCGTTGCCTAAGCCCAAACGCCCAAAATGCCGCCCATGAGGATGCTGTAGAGCACCCGATAGCCGGACTGAATGAGGAACAGCGGCATCCCGGAGCGGCAGAAGGCGCTGTCCGAGGCCATGGAGGCGGCGATGAAGCCAACGCCCACCAAGCCGCCGATGAGCAAGCCGCCGCCCAAGCTGTGCAGCGCCAAGCCCTTCATGATGGCGGCCAGCACCACGCAACTGAGCAACGTGGCGAAGAAGCTGATGACGAACGGCGTCGGCGAGGGCTGAAGGTCCGCTTCGGTCTTGCCCAGCGCCTTAAGCCAAGCTTGGCCGAACAACGGCCCGTACCAAAGGAAGCCTAGAACGAAGGCGGCGCCCGTGGCCACCAAAATCGCCCACCAGTTAAGCCCCGAAAAGTCCAACATAACGATAACTCCCGCTCAAGCTAGGCATCCTAGATTACCCTATGAGGTCCCGCCATGAGCAAGACCGGCTCAACAATTCACCGCAACCGCTGCAGATAGCGGCTCGCCCGCTCGCTCGCGCCGAAGTCCTTGGCGATGGCGGCGGCGGCCTGCAGCAATTGCTGGTCGTCGGGGCGCAAGCCGAGAGCACCATCCAACACCTCAAGCGCCCGTTCCGCTTGCCCGATTGAATGCAGCGCCACGGCGTAGGCGTAGGCGCAGCGAACATTGTTCGGCGCCAGCCGATGGGCTTCGGCGAGCAGCGGCAAGGCTTCCTCGGCACGATTTTGCCGGACTAGCCAAAACGCCTTGGCCAACAACACCTCCGGTGCGTCCGCAGCCACTTCGTAGGCTCGCTGCAACAACGTTCCGCCTTCCACATCCCGCCCGTTCCGTCGATGCAGGTCCGCCAGATTGACCAAGGCCGGGACCCAATGGGGATTCAGTTCCAAGGCTGTCTTGAAGGCCGCCTCCGCCAACCCCACTTCGCCAACGCTGACATGCAGATTGCCAATGTGGGTGTGCGCCTCCGGGCGGTCGGCGTTGAATTCCTGCACCTCTAGGTACTCGGCAATGCCCTGCCGCAACGCAATGCGGTTTGGCTGTGAAAGGCTGTTCAAGGCCGGGGCCAGCAACGGCGCGGCTTCGCTGCGCACGGCCAATAGTTCATCCTGCAGCAGATGCTTGGCTTGGCGCCAGCGGCGTTCCGGCGGCCAGCGCACGGCACCGCGCAGGGCACCGATGCGCACCAGCGGGTCCGGGTCGTTCAATCCCTTCTCCAAGGCCAAGCCGCTGACGCCTCGTGCGTAGGCAGCAGTCAGCGCTAGCGCGGTGCCCCGCACGATGGGCGCAAGGGCCTGGTCTTGGGCGATGGCCGCCAAGGGCGCCTCGGCTTGCGGCAGGCCGGCCCGCGCCGTTGCGAACACCGGGCCGAAGTGGTCCTCTGCGGGCGGGCCGAAGGCGGCTTCCAGCACCTCGGCCGCCCAGCTGGGGCTGCGGTCTTGATGGCAGCTAGTGCAGGGATCCGGTGCGCTGGTGGATGCATGTAAATCTGGGCGCGGAACGCGAAAGCTATGGTCGCGCCGGTCGTCAACCACCATGTAGGTGCGCATCGGCATGTGGCAGTTGACGCACCTAGCGCCGGGACCGTCCCGATCGTGCAAATGGTGCGTCGGATGGTCGTAGCGGCCCAGCGGCAAGGTGGGGAAGTCGGGCCGTCCCACTTCGTCGTGGCAGCTAGTGCATAGGGCATCGCCCGCAAAGCGCAGCTCCGCCGCATGGGGTTCATGGCAATGGCCGCAGGTCACTCCCGCCTGGTGCATCGGGCTTTGCAGAAAGGAACCGTAAACATAGACCTCATCCAAAATCTGCCCGTCGGCGTGGTAGAGGCCGGCGTCCAACAGTGCTGGCGTGTAGTAGTCCAAGTAAGAGTGGTCCGGCGCAAATCCTTCCCGAAGTTGGCTGCGCCGGCTGTGGCAGGGAGCGCAGGCGTTGACCTGCGCCGCTGGTTCCCGCAAGGCGGCCAGCGCTGGCCAAGAACCCTTGCCGCCCTCCGTAACGGCTGCGGCCAGCCGCGAAACCAAGCCATCGTCTCCGGCAGTCCAAGCGGAACCCGGCACTTGCCCGGCGCCTTCGACATGGGCGGACGCCCGCCCCATCCAGCCTCCTCCAGCGGCGTGGACGGAACCCGGCCCGTGGCAGGCTTCGCAGCCCACCGACACCTCCGCGAAGGTGGTGTCATAGCTGCGCGTGGCGGCGTCATAGCCCTTCACCGAGGCGGTGGAGTGGCAAGCCGCGCACATGAAGTTCCAGTTGTAGCCCAGCCCCGTCCAATGCAGGGGATCATGCGGGCCGATGCGCTCCCCCGGATGCAGGTCAAACCAACGCCCCTTGGTGGTGTCCCAAGCCAAGCGGAACGCCTGCAAGCGCCCGCCCGGCAGCGGCAGAAGATACTGCTGCAGCGGTTCCGCGCCGAAGGCGTAACGCACCTCGAAGCCGGCCATTTGGCCATCCGGCCCCTCGGTGCGGATGACGTAACGGCCGTCGGCTTGGGAGAACTCCGTGCGCTGGTCGCCTTGGCGAAAGACCGCGCCGGCAAAATCCCCGGCCACCGAGGCCGGCGTGGGCACTTGCATGGCGCGTTGATGATGCGACCCCTGCCAAGCCTGATACTCGGCCTGATGGCAGCCGGCGCAAGCCGCCGAACCAACGTATTCGGCACGGGCGGCAAGGGGGGTTGGCGGCATTTCGCCGCCGGTGCGGGGCGCCTCTTCCGCCACCGACCGCGTCGACTCGGCGGCAAGGTCTGTCGGCGGCACCTCGCCGCATCCCCAAAGGGAAGGCGCCAAGGCAAGCAGCAGCACCCTCAGCCGACGCACCGCAACCGTCCCGCACGGGAAGCCCGCAGGCCACAAGAACTTTGCCACCGTTTCCCCAAGCCAAAGGGTTGGGGAACTGCCTATTTGAGGATGCCAACCCATGACCGGCCTCAACCAGCCGGAAGCCGGTGATGATGGGCTGGCGGCGCGGGCCGCCAATGCCTGTCGGCGGGACCGCCGGAAGGCCGTCGTGTGGGCTTTCCGGCGGCGGTGAATTTTCGGCATCTTGCGGCGCAATCTCCGGACCGCCATGTGCCTAGGGATCGTCATGCAGGAGTTCCTCACAAAAACCGCGTTGAAACCGCCACCCTCATGCGGAAAAATGGTGCCATTCCTAGGTTGAGGGAACCCCATGCCCTACCAAGGCTACGAACGCCTCAAGTTCGACTATCCCGCCGAGCGCATCCTGCGCATCCGCATCAGCCGGCCGGAAAGGTACAACGCCTTGGACATCACCGGCCACCGGGAGCTTACCTATGTTTGGCGGGAGGTGGACGCGGACCAAGACATCGACTGCGTGATCCTCACCGGGGAGGGCAAGGCGTTCTCCGCCGGCGGCGACTTCGAGATGGTGGAGAAGATGACCAAGGACTACCACACCTTGGCCAACACCTGGAAGGAGGCCAAGGACCTTGTGTACAACCTGATCAACTGCGGCAAGCCCACCATCTCCTCCATCAACGGCCCGGCGGTGGGGGCGGGGCTGGTGGCGGCGCTGCTGTGCGACATCTCCATCGCCGCCAAATCGACCTTCATCATGGACGGCCACACCCGCCTCGGCGTCGCCGCCGGGGACCATGCCGTGATTCTCTGGCCCTTGCTCTGCGGCATGGCGAAGGCGAAATACTACCTGATGACCTGCGAGCGGCTGCCGGCCGAGGAGGCCGAACGCATCGGCCTGCTGTCTCTCTGCGTGGAGGACGAGGCGCTGGCGGACAAGACCTTGGCGGTCGCCCAAACCATCGCCAACGGCGCCCCTAACGCCATCCGCTGGACCAAGTACGCCCTCAACAACTGGCTGCGCCTCGCCGGTCCCAGCTTCGACGCCTCCACCGCCTTGGAGATGCTCGGCTTCCTCGGCCCCGAAGGCCGCGAGGGCTTGGACGCGGTGCGCCAAAAACGTCCGCCTCAGTTTCCCAAGGGCTCGCCGGTGTGAACGGAAGGTTGGGCGGCGATAGTCCCAAAAGAACGGGCCGCCGACGCCAAAAGGGGCGCGTTCAACGGACCGAGGGACGGTTTAAGCGCGGCGTTCGGGTCGTGTTGCAAG
The DNA here is from genome assembly GCA_958296025.1 of uncultured Pseudomonadales bacterium. GTDB lineage: Bacteria > Pseudomonadota > Gammaproteobacteria > Pseudomonadales > Azotimanducaceae > Azophilus. Next base: position 1,110,339 of record OY282430.1, on the reverse strand, counting down.
CCTCCAATCACCAAATTGCCGCCCTCTCGCCAACAACGGAACCGCTTTGCTCACCATCGGCCTGACTGGAGGCATGGCCTCCGGGAAATCCACAGCGGCGCAGCGGCTGAGGGACCTCGGCGCCCATGTGATTGACGCCGATAGCTTGGGGCATCGGGCCTATGCGCCGGGGACGCCAGGCTTCACCAAGGTGGTCGATGCGTTTGGCGAGGAGATGTTGGCCGCCGACGGAACCCTGGACCGGCGGCGGCTGGGCGGCAAGGCGTTCGGCAATCCCGCTGAACTGAAGAAGCTCACCGACATCGTATGGCCGGAAATCCGCCGCTTGGCCGATGCGGAAATCAGCGCGCAACGCGCCGCCAACCCAGACGGCGTGGTTGTGTTGGAGGCGGCGGTGCTGGTGGAGGCCGGCTGGCGGGCCGGGCTTGACGAAATCTGGGTGGTGGTGGTGGAACCGGAATGCGCCATCGAGCGGGCCGTGGCGCGGGGCGACCTGAGCGCCGACGAAGCGCGGGCCCGACTCAGCGCCCAAACCAACAACGAGGTGCGCTGTCGCCACGCCGACGTAGTGCTCGACAACTCCGGCAGCTTGGAGCGCCTCTACGCCCAAATCGAAGCCGAATGGCGGCGACTCACCAATCCCACCCACGAATCGTCAAAATTGTCTGCGCGATGACCCCCGAACCTCGCCACCCACCCCGCAAATACCCCCGTGTTCGGCTCTGCGCCGGCCTGACCGCCATCCTGATTTGGCCAAGGGAAGAAGCCGCAGGCAAAGCCGGGGCCACTTCGGGCATCTATCAGGAGAGGCAGGTTCGCCGCTTGCACAGGACCTTGGACAACCATCGGGAGGAACCATGACCCTTGACGACCTCATCGCCAAGCAGGAGATCTACGATCTCTGCTGCACCTACATGCGCGGCCTGGACCGGCTGGACGCCGATCTGATGCGCACCGTGTTCCATGAAGACGCCACGGTCGATTACGGCTTCTTCCAAGGCAGCGCGGACGACTTTGTCGAATTCGCCCAAAACGCCTTAAGCAGCCACCTATCCAACCACCACATGATCGGCCAAGCCAACATCAGGGTGCGCGGCGACAAGGCGGTGGGTGAAATCTACTTCCAAGCCTTCCACAAGGTGGTCATTGACGGAGAGCGGCAAGACCTATTTGTCTGCGGACGCTATGTCGATCGCTACGAGCGGCGCAACGGCGTCTGGAAAATGAGTTTCCGCTCCGAGGTCAACGACTGGTCGCGCACCCAAGCGGACGCGGACCGCTACCTTGAGGGCAGCGGCTCCATCATCGGCGGGCGCAAGCCGGAGGACTACTCCTACGGCTTCTTTGCAGGGGGGCCTTAAAGCGGCGGCTAAGGCGCAGCAGCCAAGCCTCAACAACAGCCGCTCTACCGCCGTGCTGTCAACCTTTCCGTTCTTGTGGCAGCCGCCGCTGTCCTGCATCAGCCCGGCGAAGCGGGAAGACCAAGGCGTCACTCAGCGGAGAAGCCATACAGCCACCAACGGCCTGTTCGCCAAGAAACCCGCCACCTTATGGTGACGGCTGCCTTCGGCGAAAAAAATTCACTGGCGACATGTCATACTTGCAGCCATGCGCCGCTTCAACACCGAAGGCCCAGTCCGTCCGGACGACCACTACGCGATAGCGCCGCTCACGCGGGTGGATGTGGACGAACTGCTTGACCTGATTCGGGCCAAGCGCTACTTCGTGCTGCACGCCCCTAGGCAAACCGGCAAGACCTCCGCCCTACTGGCCCTGCGCGACCTGCTGAACGAGGCCGGGGAGGTCCTCTGCGTTTACGCAAACTTCGAGGTCGGGCAGGCGATGCGCGAGAACGTGGAGCAGGCGCTTCGCGCCCTGCTGGACGAATTGGCGTCCCGGGCGCTTGCGGCCGGCGATGGGTTTCTCGAGGACGTCTGGCCGGATGTTCTAGCGAAATCCGGTCCCGGCGGGGCGCTGCGCGGGGCGCTGACCCGCTGGGCGGCGGCCTCCCCCAAGCCGCTGGTGCTGCTGATCGATGAGATAGATTCATTGGTCGGGGACACGCTGCTGTCGGTGCTGCGCCAACTGCGGGCCGGCTACGATCGGCGCCCGGAGGGCTTCCCCCAAAGCGTGGTGCTGTGCGGCGTACGCGACATCAGAGACTACCGCATCCGCTCCAGCTCCGGCGAGGTCATTGCCGGCGGCAGCCCGTTCAACATAGCAGCCAAGTCCCTGCGCCTTGGCGACTTCACGGAGGCCGAGACGCGGGCGCTCGTCGCCCAGCACACCGCCGAGACCGGCCAGCCGTTCGCGCCCAAAGCGCTGGACGCGGTTTGGGAGCAGACCCAAGGCCAGCCCTGGCTGGTGAACGCGCTGTGCGCCGAAGCCTGCTTCGACAACAAGGCCGGCCGGGACCGCTCCCGCACCATCACCGCCGACGACATCTTCGCCGCCCGGGAGGAGCTGATCCTGTCCCGGCGCACCCACCTGGACCAGTTGGCGCACAAGCTGGAGGAGGACCGGGTGCGGCGGGTGATCGAGCCGCTGCTGAGCGGCGGCGACGGGCGGCACGACGGGCGGGACTTGGAGTATGCGCGCGACCTGGGCCTGATCGCGCCGGACTCGCCGCCGCGCATGGCGAACCCCATCTACGCGGAGGTGGTGCCGCGGGAGCTGGGCTACGTCCTGCAGGACAGCCTCGACCAGAGTCCGGCCTGGTACGTCAAAGCCGACGGCGACTTGGACATGGACAAGCTGCTGGCCGCCTTCCAGTCCTTCTTCCGTGAGCACTCCGAGCACTGGCTGGGGCGCTTCGACTACCGGGAGGCGGGGCCGCAGCTCATCCTGCAGGCCTACCTGCAGCGCATCGTCAACGGCGGCGGGCGCATCGAGCGCGAGTACGGCCTGGGCCGCGGCGCCACGGACCTGCTGGTGCTGTGGCCGCACAAGGAGGGCCTGCCGTCCGATCTTTGGCGGCGCTTCGTGGTGGAGTGCAAGGTGCTGCGCGACGGCGACCACCGCGGCCTGGAGGGAACCATCCAACGGGGCGTGGAGCAGACCTTGGGCTACATGGACAAGTGCGCCAGCGACGAGGGGCACTTGGTGGTCTTCGACCGCACGGGGGACGCCAAGGGCTCCGCCTCAAAGAGGGACGGCAAGGGCTGGGAGGACCGGATATTCCGCCGGGAAAAAGCCCGGGACGGGCGGAAACTGATGGTTTGGGGGATGTGATGGCGCGAGCCGGGAAAAGCCCGTTAAAACCCAAATTGCGCAAGCTGTGGATGTTGACTTGATCGACTACCACTAGGAAGCAAACCAATGAGCAACGACTACATCAAGTCCAACCCCTGCCATCCGGGCGAGCATCTGCGGGAGTGCATCCGTATGGAAGGGCTGACTGTCAAGGTGGCGGCTGAGACTGTCGGCGTGTCACGCATCCTGCTGAACCGCATATTGGCGGGCGAAGGCGGCGTCACCACCAAGACGGCCTTGGCGCTTGAGCGGCTCGGTTGGGGCAAGGCCGAGTTCTGGCTGAATTCGCAAGTGCGCCACGACCTGGCGCAAGCCCGGCGGGAAGCGATGCCTGCAAAAGCGCCCAAAGCTGAACGTTCAGCGGAAGCCGAGGGCATGAGCGGATGAGCTCGCTCTCGTTTTCAAATCTCAGCCAACAGAACAAAGACTTTAGGAAGGCGGCCCCCGCGTGGTCGCTGAACGCATCCGCGTCGCGGACGTAGCGCATCACCATGTCGGCGCTTCGGTGCCGGGTGACCTCCATGATCTTGTCCAGCCAGGCGTGGTGCATCGCCGCGCCGCCTGCGGCCGGGTGGCCTCCTCAAGCACTTGGGCGTCGGAACGTCCCGGAATCTGCCTGCTGCTAATCCTGTTGCAGTCCATGGTGGATGTGCGCATAGTGAAAGGGCGGCGCTTTGCGGAGAAGGCCTTGGCGTCAGGGTTGCGGCGCAGTACCTCCAGTATAAACTTCGTGCTGGGCTCGTTCGCCTTGGAGAACGCGCTCGGGGAGCACCTGCCGGCCACGTTGACCGCTGTCGCCAGGCTGCTGCGGTCGGAGGGCGAGGCGGAGTTGGCCGAGTCCTTCAGGATGTGAGTTGAGGGTGTGCTGGAGCCGCGCTTAGGGGTTCGGCTGCCGTCTTTGACGAGAATGATGGAAGAGTCACCGATGTTGGAGAAGAGCTTGGATGAATGCGCCGCAGAGAAGTTTCGGCTGGGGCAAGCTGCGGGTATGGAGCGTGACCGGGCTGAGCACTGTGTCTGGAACGCCGAGCTGACCTCCCCAAAAGGTGCGGCGGCTTGCTCGAATTGCCCGCGCTCCTCTCCGCCTCAAGCACCCCCTCCATGGTGGTACGCATGCCCCTCCTATCAGGGGATTGGGAAAAATCTGGCGGATAAACTTGCGCCACTCAATTCGCTATGTCTGTGTTAAAGTCCCTCATCAAATCGCCGGAACTGGCCCGCTAGCCCAAACAGAGTGCCCATGCCACAGAGAACCATCACCTACAACCGAGCGGATTGGCCAATGCCAATGACTGCGACCCTCCAAGCGGCGATAGCAGCATGTCTTGCTGAACGACCTGACGCCACACAAACACGTCTACCTCTACGGACCGGACTTGCGGAAGTTCGGCATCGGGCAATTCATACCCAGAAAGTACAGCTTCACATAGCTGCTTGGACTCCCGACGAAGCCATGTCAACTGTTCCCAACGTGCCCATCGGGCCGACTGCCGATTTATCGTCAGAACCCCCGGGCGGAGATTGGGATTACTTGGGCGGCGATGGCATGGTGTTGATCTCTGAGAATCACTACTTGAGCATGTCCAGTGGCCTCCACCAGAAATCCATTGAACAGTACATCAGGAATCTGCTAGGTGGCCAGCCAGGAGATCACCATGATGCCGCGCAGTTTCAACTTTACGCAGTTACCAATACACAAATCATCAGGGAGATTCAAAGACAAGGTGGACCTAAGAAGATCAATCTCAATATAGGCCAATACGGGGAAACGGATATTGGCCAGTCTGAGAGGGCTACGATTATCGAGAGACTTGGGCGAGATATGCTCTTGAATCTTGTTGCAGAAGATGAGACGCGAGAGGACATCTTAGCTGCCGAGAACGTTAGCGCAAAGCTTATTATAACCCTAGATCGTCGTCGCCCGGGTATCACGCCCGAATACTTTGCACCTATAACAGAGCAAATCGTCTCTGAAAGTGAAGATGAAATTGAAATAGAGACATTTTCTGGGCATCGCATAAGGCGGGGCCAACTAATACTGAAGAAAGCGGTCGACGTAGCCCAGTTTGCAAGAACGGTACACCATCAACATGCTTGGGAACTTATGGATGAGTATCTCCGAGAACTACAACAATCGGGGATGTTAGAGCAATGACTAAAGGGAATATTTCATGGCGGAGAGTTTTTCACCTTCTTTTAGGTTTGGGAGTCATCGGAGGCCTACTTATGGTTGGGCCACCCAATGAATCCGATAGCGTTACCTCGGGGAACAGTGATTTGGCGCTCAGGATGCTGGCTACTGTCTTGTCTATTCTGGCGGGATTCCTTATGGCAGTGATAGCGATTTTGGGTGATCCTCGAAGCTTATTTACGGGTAGTTGGCGGGTCGCCAGTGCGCATACTAGGCAGATAAAGAGGGTCTTGGACCGGTCTGTATCCTTATTCTACGTCTATTTGGTTACCATCGCGGCAGCGTTCATTGGCACCATACTAAGTTCCTATGTATCGAATCCTACTTATGCATTGTGGGTAAAGCACATAGCCTTAAGCCTTGGATGCGCCGCACTAATTTGGTCTTTCGGGCTACCTACTGTAATAAAGAAAACGCTCTTGGATCGTTTAAGGGATGAAATAGACGAACGGAGGAAGGCTGCTTCTACTTCTAATAGTGATTAGAATCTATCTCATAAATACCTTTTCAAAATAATGCCGTATCTCTTGGCATTGATAAGACTGCCTGTGGAAGAAGCAACGGAGTAAGTTATAGTATGCGTGGTCGTTGCTTTCGGCAAAAATACCCAATTTAACGAAAGTATCGAAGCTCATTGTCCAAAACCGTAGAGTTTTCGGACGAGGGTGTCGATTTCCTGCTCCAAAGTGGTGACGTTTGCATCGGCGTCTGCTTTCTTTTCAGCGAGTACTTTGTCCACCAGATCGACAATGGGTTGTTGGGCGTTGGCTGGCACGTCGGGGATAGGAAGTTTCTTCCAGTCGTCTGGGTAGAGGTGTACGTTGCTGCGGCGGTGGGCGCGGAGAAAGTCCTGGGCGCTAGTGGAATTCATTACGCCGAGCAGAAATTTGATTTGGAAGCGGCGACTGTTTTCCTCTAGTTTTTCCCGGTGTGCGTATTTCGTGCGGCCTCTTTCTCCGGGATAGCGGGCCTGCTTTTGGAGCGAGCGGTTTGTGACGCCCTTGAGTTCGTGCCATGGGACGAAGGACCAAACGGAGTGGTTGTGATAAAGCTGCTGGTTGTCAAAGACCACTCTGGGCCTAGTTTCGCTGGCCGACATGTCGATTGAGAGGAGTTTTTCCTTAGAGTCGTAGATTTCCACGAAAGTTGGGCGGCTGAACAACGCGGGGGCGCGATTGGTACCCCATTCAAGCCAACGATGTCGAGTCGGAAGCCAACGAGTTAGGTCTTTGCCTTGGAGAAACGGCTTGGGATGTCGCTTGTCTTTGGTTGAAGATACAACATCTTCCAGAGCAAAGGAGCCCCGTGCGGTTCTCTCGTTTGCATGGACGACCATTCCCTTTGAAATGTAGCAGATGTCCACTAGCGGAATCGTTGGGGAGGGCGGCGGGCGATACAGGTCTTGCGGAAAGAACGCCCGCTCCCCAAGTTCCCTTTGCCGGTCCGTGGAAAGCGACGTGATATCGCCAAAGTCCGACTCGTGCAGGCGGCGTAGGGGCTTATTCTCCGCCCCATCCGCCTTCTGGAATAGGTAGGAGAGGTTACGCACCGCAGCGTCGAAAATCTTGATGTTGCTGTAGAAGTCGATTCGGTCAACTCGGGCGTTGCGCAGGAACCACTCACGCGCCTTCAAGGCGTACTTGGCGTGGCCGAAGGCGTCGGAGACGATCAGGCTGGTTACGCCGCCTTCCCGCAGCAGCTTGAAGCCGCGCTCCATGAACGCCAAGAACAGGTCCCACTTCTCCCACAGGGTTGCGTAGTCGCCACTAGCCTTAATGACCTCCCTAGTGTGCTTGTGCCGGTCGTCTTGGAAGTCGGCGCGGACGTAGGGCGGATTGCCGATCACCAGGTCAAAGCCGTCCATGACGCCGAACATCCATTGAGGGTCGAACCATGCTGCGCTTGCGCCTTGGTCGTAGGGTTGCCAATCGGCGACGTTCTGCGCATCGGCGTAATGGAAGCCTTCCCGCTCCAACTCTTGCGCCAGCTTTGCGCAAAGCGCCTTGTCCTCGGCCCGCAGGCTGCGCTTGATGTCTCTGGAACGGGCGTTGAAGTACCGTTCCCGCACCCGCGCCAAGCGGTCCATGGTGGTTTGAACGACGTCATCCCGCAGCACCATCTGCATCTCAGGGGAGTTGCGCTGCGGCGTTTTGGACGGCTCTTCCTGTCGTTTGCCCGGCCGGGATCGAGTTAGCGGCTTGTTGGGCATCAGGCCAATCAGCGCATTGGCGGCCACGAACCGGGTCTCCAAGTTCGGCAGCGGGCGGATGCCATAGTTGCCCGCTTGGTCGTTGTTGGCGCGCTGCTCCACAGTGAGGGAGATGAAGAAGCGCAGCTTGGCGATTTGGCAGGCGATGGGCTGAATGTCCACCCCGAAGATGCCGTTCTGCATCAGGTACAGCTTGCGCCCGTAGTCGGAATCCCGATAGGTCTCGAATATGTCGCTGATGTCCTGTAGTTCCGCGTCGCGGGCCGGCTTTTCCTTGCCCTCGAACGCCGCCCGCGCCCGGTTGCCGGCCAGTTCCCTTTGCAAGTGCTCCCAATGGGTGTTGTCCGGGTCCAACCGCCGCAGGGCCAAGGTCAGCTTGTGCAGCACACCCATCGGGAAAGCGCCGGAACCGGCAGCCGGGTCCAGCACCCGCAGCCCGGCGATGGCCCGCACCACCGCCTCGGTTTCCTCCCCCTCGAACAACTCCCCGGCGTCGTCAAAGGCGTCCTCGTAGTCCAGTAGGTAGCGCAGCCGGTCGCGCCAATAATCGAGGTCACCATCCGTCGGCTGCGCACGGCTTGCCAGCGCCGCCACCAAGGCTTCATCCACCATGTAATCGACAATGCGGCGCGGCGTGTAGTAGGAGCCGGTGGCCTTGCGGGCCGTTTGACGAGTCTCCGGGTTGTAAGCCGCCAGCAGGTTCTCGAACACATGGCCGAGCAGTTCCGGGTCCAGCGCCACCTCCCGGTCCAGCGGCGTATTCTCCTCCACCGTGAACTTGTAGCGGCGGAACAGGGGGAACAGGCCGTCAGATTCGTCTAGGAACGCTTGGGCCGGAACATGCAGGTCCTTGCCGTGCGTATTGATGTTGTCCGTGAAGGCGTCGATGCGCTTGCCGCCCTCGCTTTCGCTCTCGAAATCGTCCAAGCAGTCGAACAGGCCGCCGTTTACGAACGGAACGGTTTTCAGCTTTTCCAGAAAGGCGTCGGGCTGGGCAAGCAGACTTCGGTAGCGGTATCTGCTGAAATCTCGATGGGTGCTGCGGGCCTTCCTGCTGAAGGAGCGCTTGCTGACCTCGGTGTTCAAGGTGGCGAAGAACAGGTTTTGCAACACGGCGCGGTAGTAGTCGGTGCTGTCGAGGTCGTGATCTTTGAGTGCGTTTGCGGCGAAGTCCTCCTTGAACAGGTCCTCCGGCACCAAGCCCTTCTCCTTGAGGAACCAGATGAACAGCAGCCGCGTAATCAGCCGGATGACGTGGCGCTCCCCGCTGCCTTCGCCAGCGCCATCGTCGGGGAAGCGGCAAGCCTCTACCGCCCGCTCGAACCAAGCAAACAGCTCCCGGTAGAAGCGCTTGTTCAATGCGTCGGCGTCCAGCGCATTCTCCCAAGCGCGATGCAGGTCGTCGAAGCTGCGGGCTTGCGCATCCGCCATTAGCTTCGGCAGGGCGAGTTCGGCCAGAATGTCAATGTGCGCACGGTGCGGTTCTAGAAGGTGGATGTCCTTCACCAGCGTCACCTTCTCCAGAACGTCCCGGCTCTTGTCCCCCTTGTGCGGACGTCGATGCACAACGGCTAGCGTCGCGTAGCCTCCGTAGCGGAACAGCACCAATACCGGCATGGCGAAGAGTCGGTTGACGGCACGGGTGGTTTCCGCCAACTGGGTGCGGTTGTAAACGCCGTCGGCAATATCCGCCGCTAGGAACAGGAACGACTGAATCCGGCTGGAGTCCAGGCCGTCGTCCGCAAAAAGCCGACCTTGGCCTTGGCCTCTGATCTCCTCATCAGTGATTTGGAAAACGATCTCCACGGCTCGCCATTCCCGAATCAGTTTGCGCTGTGGGTCGGTTAGCTTCTCATCCGCGGCATGCCGTTCAAGGAACTGGGCAACGCCGCCAGCATCCGCCACGCGGTCGCTGCGGTAGCCAAGGGCACCGAACAGGGCTGTCGCCCCTTCGCGCAATGGCCCCCCGTGTGCGAAGCCGGCCAAGGCTTCTCCTACGCCCTCATGTACGCCCTCATGCGTGTTGCTAGGCATCCTGACTGGCCCTGTTGCCCTTCGCTTGGCTTGCCTCAAAGATCACGAGCCAAGTCACCAACTCGAAGTTGCCCTGATCGTTGGGCTGTTCGGAGCGTCTGGCTAGCACTGCCCCACGGGACCGCCCAAGCGCACGTTGCTGCGCATGGCTGAAGCCTTGGGCGATGTTGCGCAACGCCGCCGCTATCAGGCCATCGTAGGCTTCCATCTTCTGGCCGTGGGCGGTGTCTTGGTCGAACGCATCCTCCAAGGCGGCGATTGCCTCCTTTTTGCCCGCCGCCAAGGTCTGGAACAGGGAGAGCACCTGCTTCGCCTGCCGGAAGCTGTAGCGGATGCTTCCGTCTTGCAGCGCATAGACCAGGAAGTAGGGCTGCAAACGGTTCGGCGTTTGTTCGGCGGGGGCGTTCTTCTGCTTCAGGCAGAAAATCGCTCCCGGTTGGATGGGCTGCCCAAGCTGTTGTTGATGGGGTTCGGGAACCACCGCGCAGATGCCGAATGGCGCGGCTTCCAAGGCGGCGCGGTTTTGCTGAATGTAGTTCAGCAGGTCGGCGATGAAGTCGTCCAAGGTGAAATCGCTTAGGGACAGGCCGTCTTCCTCCAGATCCAAGGTCTCTTGGCGCAGGCGGAGCAACTGTTCGTCCCGGAATTGCAGTTCGGCCTGGGTCGCCGTCTTGATGTTTTCGACGGCATCGTCGTCCGCATCCAGCGGATTGTCCAAGCCGGTAGCCGTCGCATCCACCAGCGCCATACGCGCTTCAACGCGGTTCTTGAGGTCCAGATAGCGGTTCAAGTCCTCGGTCGGCCAGAAGTTGACCATGCCCACCTGCCGGTTGCGGCTGCCAAGGCGGTCGATGCGCCCGAAGCGCTGCATCAGCCGCACGGGGTTCCAGTGGATGTCGTAGTTCACCACCAGGTCGCAATCCTGCAGGTTTTGGCCTTCGGACAGACAGTCGGTGGCGATGAGGATGTCGATTTCCTCGTCCTCGTTTTCCCATAGCTGCGCTTGCGGGGCGAACCGTCCGAGAATCTCGTCGAATCTGGACGTTCCCAAGGTCGTTTGGTTGCCGTCGCCCCCGGTCACCAAGGCGATGTGGACGCCGAGTTCGTTCTGCGCCCAATCCGCGAGCTGGCCGTACAGATAGCGGGCTGTGTCGGCGAAGGTGGTGAACACCAGCGCCTTGCGATTGGGAAGGCCGTCCTTGTTCTCGGGGGCTGTCTCGACCTTGTGCCTCAGCGCCTGCTTGAGCTTTGCCAGCTTGGCGTCCCGCTTGGCATCGACCCCTTTCGCCAAGGCGTGAAGTTCCGCAAGCACCCGCCGGTCCTTGTCGATGTCGGCTTGCCAGCGGTCAACGTCAAGCTCGTCAAGCAGATAGCGCCGCTTTTTGCCGACGGCGAACTCCTCGTCCTCTTCGTCCGCATCGGGCAGGGAGTCAATGCCGTCGTTTTCCTTGCTTTTCCGCCAAGCGCCGATGCGCTGCTCCAGCGCCTCAATCTTCTCCAGAATGCGGCCTAGGGTCAGCGTGAAGGCGCAGGCCGAGCTTTCCAAGCGCTTCAACAGGTTCACCCGCATCATGCCGATGAGGAAGCCCTCTCGGTCGCGCTGGTTGAAGCGGAACTTCTCCTTTTCCTCCTGCAACTGGCTTTTGTCCTTGAGGTACTCCGAAGGCATGTAAATGGCGAGGCCAATCTTGCCGATGCGCTCGTGAAGGCCGTCGTAGGACAGCTTGCCTTCGCGATCTGTGGGCGGACTCAGATTCTCCGGATTCGCCCGTTCGGGGAAGCCGCCAATCCGCTTTTCCACCTGCGGGTAGTGGCGACGAATGTGCTTCCGGGAGCGGGCGATGGTGACGGCGTCCAACAGCGCCAGAAAGTCAGCGCCCAGCCGTTCCAGCAAACCGTCCTTGGCAGCCGCCCCGCCCTTGCTGCGCCGCTTGTTCTCCCAAGAAAGGAATTCGCGTTGGGCGGTGTTGAACAGGGCCGGCAGGTCGCCGATGCCCAAGGCTTCCGCAAAGGCGTCCGGGCGCTTCTCGGTCATCAGGTGGACCTGGTTGCGCAGGTCATGCAGGCTGGTGTTGACCGGGCTTGCCGAGAGCATGAGCACCTTGGTGCGCACACCGGCCTTGACGGCCTCCTGCAACAACCGGTTGTAGCGGCTGCGCCGGAGAATGTTGCCGGCTTCGTCGGTCCGGTCCCGGCCCTCGTTGCGGAAATTGTGCGATTCATCAATCACGATGAGGTCGAACGCGCCCCAATTGAACTGCGCTAAGTCAATGTCGCCTGCCCGGCCTTCGTAGCGGCTGAGATCGGTGTGCGCGAGGACGGTGTAGCCAAAGCGATCTTTGTCGAAGGGATTGTTGCGGTGGGCGGCACGGGAGGTGTAGCGCACCCAGTTCTGCTCCAGACGCTTGGGGCAGAGCAGCAGCACCCGCTCGTTGCGCCGCTCGAAGAACTTGATGACGGCCAACGCCGTCCAGGTCTTGCCGAGACCCACGCTGTCCGCCACGATGCAGCCGTTGTGCCGCAGCAGGCGATTGATCGCGTTGGTTGCGCCATCTTTCTGGAATTCGTAGAGGGCCTGCCAGATTTCAGTGCTGTAAAGTTTAACGCCCTGCACCAAGCCTTCACGTTCGCCGCGCTCCGCCAGCCAGTCCTCAAAGACGTGGAACAGAGTCTTGTAGTAAACAAACTCCGGGGCGTAGGCCCGGCCTAGGCGTTCAAGCGCCGCCAGAACCTCCTGCTTCGCGTCCCGGGTAAGGGCTTCGTCCGCCCACAGCGCATCAAACCAGCTGCCCAGCGCTTCCCGCTCTTCAGGAGCGCTGACCTCAACGTTCAGCTCGATGTTCGGCGCAGCGCCCAATCCCAAGCCGCGCCGGGTGAAGTTGGAGCTGCCGACAATGGCCGTGCTGCCGCCGTCCGCATGGGCGATGCGGTACAGCTTGCCGTGCAGAAAGTTGCTTTGGGCGATGGTGCGGATTTCGACTTGCCTCCGAATCCAAGCCGCGCAGGCGCGGGCCAGCGGCTTTTGAGCCAAGGTGCTTTGCAGCTCCATGCCGCCATCCTCCGTCAGCCGGAACGCTTTGGCTGCGTTGCCGGAGGGGTCCATGGCGCCGACGCCCAGCGGGTCACCGTACAGAAAGCGCAGGTTCCCCGCCGCCTCCAACGAGCCCCGCAAGGCTGCAAAGGCGTAGATTGTGAAGTAGGCGGAAACGAAGGCAAGTTCCGCCCCCGGGTCAATTCGCTCCCCCAATACGTCGCCCATGCGCCGCTGCGCATTGTCAACGATTGCGGACCCGCTCATAGCCCTATGGTCGATCATCTGACAATCGAATGCGCTCATGCCGCCGAGGATGGATTCTTTGCTGTCCCCCTGAACCGAAGCCGGGCGCTGAGGCGCCCTCCCTGCCGCATGGCTCGAAAATCGGGCCAGCCCCTCAGGCGGCTGAGGTTGGTCGCGGCTTCAGACCGTTTCGACGCAAGTGCCAGTGCGGTGCCCGGGGTATGAATCAAAATGGCGATGGACGGAGGAACCTTCGCCAGCATGGCCCTTCCCCGGAAATCTTATGCGCATGGGAGCGCAGTATAGCACCTGCAACGCGACGGGCTGGACTTGACGGCGTTTTAGTTTCAGACCATTTCTAACAGCCTTGGGCCATGATACATTGCGCCGCCAGACCAACTTACACCAACTAAGAGTATAGGGATGACGGAGCTGGTCACAGTCGAGATTGACGGCGGCGTGGCCGGGACGGACCGCATCGAGATCAAGGCCGACTTCAGCGGCGGCGTCATCGCCGTCGCCGGGAACCGAACGCTGACGTGCGAAAGGGTTAGTCGATCCGGCGGGCTTCGTTAGGCGGTTCCAAAGCGTCAATCGCTTACGGCGATTGCATCCTTGGCTTACATACGCGCCCTTGACATGGGGCTATTCTGGCCTCGTGAACGACCCCATATACAAGCGCATCTTCGCCTTCCCCCGCATGGTGGAGGACCTCCTGCGCGGCTTCGCCGAGGGCGACTGGACGCAAAGGGCGGATTTCTCCGCCTTGCAGAAGGCCCCCGCCGAGTACGTCGGCGACGACCTGCGCAAGCGCCTCGGCGACTCCGTCTGGCGGCTGCCCTTGGACGAGGATTGGCTGCATGTTCTGATCCTCTTGGAGTTTCAGTCCCGCAGCGAAAGGGACATGGCGCTGCGCATCCTGGAGTACACAGTGCTGCTGCACCGGGAGCTTTCCCGCAGCGGCCTCGGCCCGGACGGGCTGCGCCCGCCGGTGCTGCCGGTGGTGCTGTACAACGGAACCCCGCGCTGGTCGGCGGCCACGGACGTGCGGGACCTGGTGGCCCCGGCAGGGCCGTCCTTGGCGCCCCCACCAGCCCTCGCAGCGCTATTTGGTGGTTGACCTGCAGCGTCTGCGGGAGGATGATTTGCCCCTGCACAGTCTGGTCGGCGCGGTGTCGCGGATGGAGCGCAGCCGTTCGCCGGAGGACCTGCACGGGGTGGCCGAATTGCTGCAGGACTGGCTGCGGGGGCCAAAGGACACGGAGTTGTGCCGTGCGTTTGCGGACTGGCTGTGGCGGCTGGCGCGGCGCCTGCAGCCGGAGGCGGTTGCGGCGGATTCGCCGCCGCCGAGCTTGGACTTGGAGGATGTGAGGATGACGCTTGAGGAAATGAGCCTTGAGGAGCGTGTGGCGGAGTGGCCCAAGCCGTGGCTTCAGAAGGGCCGCGAGCAGGGGGTTAGGGAAGGCCTTGAACGCGAACGGGCGCTGCTGCGCCGGCAGACGGCGTTACGGTTCGGCACGGATGTCGCTGAACGCGCATCGGAGCGGCTGGAGCACATCACCGACCCGGACCGCCTTGAGGAAATTGGCGAGTTGATCGTGCGCTGCGAAACGGGAAGCGAATTCCTCGCCAGCATGGACGCCTAAAAGGAACTGCCTTGGCCTGCCAAGGGGTGGGCGGACGCACCCCGTTTGAAGCATGCTACGGAGCCAAGCAAAGATTAGCCCGAAATTGCGTTTGAGAGTTGAATCTTGGCCGGAAAAACCCTTGCGCGGTGCGCCTTTCAAAGCACTTCAACGATTTCTTAAGGGGGGGATTAGGGACCTTATGGTGACGGCCGCCTTCGGGGAAAAATTTCACGGGCGACATGTCATACTTGGAGCCATGCGCTTCTTCAATACCGAAGGCCCCGTCCGCCCAAACAAGCACTACGCGATAGCGCCGCTAACGCGGGTGGATGTGGACGACCTGCTTGGCCTGATTCAGGCCGAGCGCTACTTCGTGCTGCACGCCCCGCGCCAGACCGGCAAGACCTCCGCCCTGCTGGCCTTGCGCGACCTGCTGAACGAGGCCGGGGAGGTCCTCTGCGTTTACGCAAACTTCGAGGTCGGGCAGGCGATGCGCGAGAACGTGGAGCAGGCGCTTCGCGCCCCGCTGGACGAATTGGCGTCCCGGGCGTTTGCGGCCGGCGATGGGTTTCTTGACGACGCCTAGCCGGATGTTCTGGCGAAATCCGGTCCCGGCGGGGCGCTGACCCGCTGGGCGGCGGCCTCCCCCAAGCCGCTGGTGCTGCTGACGGCGGAGCGGCTGGGTCTTTTCGGAGATTTGGCGGTGGGCGGGGAGTTGGTCGAGGGGGCGGAGCGGGCCTTGGTGCTGCACGGCGCGTTCGTCGGTGGGCTGTGGGCGTCCGGGCGTCTGCACCCGAGCGGGGTCCCATCCCGCGCACGGCTGGCGGGAGAAAAACCAGGCACTTTAGTTCAACAATGACAGGGAATCCCGCAACAATACTTGCGCGAAAACTTGAAAGTTGCGCATTTTTGTGCCTAAGTTGCGTGTAAATCAGTTGTGCGCAACTTTTAGCATGGCGAAAAGCATTCCCAATCATGAAATCCGGGCCATTGAGGCCGCTATCCGCAGTCACCCCAATGGCGTTTCCGCAAGGCAGATCGCCCGTGAAGCCTCAATGTCGCTGCCCTTGCGCACCCTCCAGTATCGACTCAAGCACCTTGTGGAGGCCGGCCGTCTCGCCAAAGTGGGCAAAGGACGCGGGACCAAATATCGGCTACTGGCAGAGGCGGTGGGCGAGTCACCAGCCGGCGCCACAGCGCCAGTCTATGGCTCGGACGGGACCTCCATGCCCCTGTCCAAGGAAAGCGCGGAGATTCGGGACCATCTGCGCCGCCCGCTGCAGGTGCGCAAGCCGGTGGGCTACAACCGGGAATTCCTGGATGCCTACAGGCCCAACGTCAGTTTCCGTCTTTCGCGTCGGGAACGGGCGCATCTGCGGGAAGTGGGCCAGCCGGGCGTGACGGCACAGCCGGCTGCAACCTATGTCCGCCGCATTCTCAACCGGCTTCTCGTCGACCTTTCCTGGAATTCCAGCCGTCTCGAAGGCAACACCTATTCCCTGCTCGACACCAAGCGGTTGATCGAGTTCGGCCAGGAAGCCGAGGGCCGGACGCACCGCGAAACCCAAATGATCCTAAACCACAAGGACGCGATCGAATTTCTCGTTCAAACGGCGGCTGAGACTGGCTTCAGCCGCTACACCATCCTCAATCTGCATGCGATTCTCGCCGGCAACCTGCTTGCCAACCCCACCGCTGCGGGGCGATTGCGGCACATGGCGGTAGGCATAGAGCAATCCGCATTCCATCCGCTGGAAACGCCCCAAGTCATTGAGGAGTGCTTCGATCAAATACTGACCGCTACAGCCGCCATCCATGATCCCTTCGAGCAATCCTTCTTCTTCATGACGCAATTGCCGTATCTTCAACCATTCGACGACGTCAACAAGCGCGTGTCGCGCCTCGGTGCGAACATTCCGTTCATCATCGGCAACCTGTGTCCCCTATCGTTCATTGACGTTCCAAGGTCCATCTACACGGAGGCGATGCTCGGCGTGTACGAATTGAACCGGGTCGATCTGCTGAAGGATGCGTTCATTTGGGCCTATGAACGCTCCGCAGCCCGCTACGCCGCCATTCGTCAGTCCATCGGCGAACCCGATCCGTTTCAACTGCGGCACCGGGACGCTCTGCGCGAAACCATCGGCGAGATCGTGCGCCAACGCATGGACAGACGGACGGCTTTTCTCCACATCGCCGCCAAAGCGCAGGAAAGGATGGCCCCCGCCGACCAGAACCCGTTCAGGGAGGCCGTGGAACGGGAAATCACCGGCCTGCACGAAGGCAACCATGCCCGCCATCGAATAAACCCGGCCGAGTTCGATGCTTGGCGGCACATTTGGAAGGACTTTGAGAATGCGGAAGTGGAAGCAGTCGAGCCGCGCTAAGCGCCTTCCTGCTTCAGGCGGGCCTGCTTGAACCCTGCCCGAGCCCTTAGCCGCTGCAAGTAGTCCTTGGTGTTGGGCTTGTACCTCTCGTCCAGGCCCAAGTTGGCACCTAGGAAAAGGGCGTAGCCCACGGCGATGTCGGCGATGGTGAAGCGGTCCTCCACCAAAAACGCCCGGTCCGCCATCGCCAGTTCCACGCAGCGCAGGCGCGAGTGGTACCAGATGGCGTAGTCCTCGGCCGCTTGCGGCAAGCGGCGCTGTTCCGGCTCAAGCCGGGTGTAGCGCAGCACGATGGTCTGCGGGAAGGTCAGGGTGGCGTCGCTGCGGTACAGCCAGTTCAGGTAGTCCCCGTAGGCCGGGCTGCCGCGCTCCACGCCCAAGTCCGTGGGGCCGTAGCGCTCCACTAGGTAGTGGCAGATGCCGGTGGACTCGGTCATGGTCAGCTCCCCATCCACCAAGGTGGGCACCGTGCCGAGGGGGTTGATGTCCAAATAACCCGGATAGGCCGTCCTAGGCGGAAACGGCATGTTCACCAACTCATAGTCAAGGCCCATCTCCTCAAGGGTCCACAGAACCCGCAGGGAGCGGGCGTCCGCACAGTGGTAGAGCTTCATCCTGCCTCGCAACGCTGCCGAAAGTGGGCAATGAAGCCATAAGCGCTAGCCATTTGCGAATGATGCGCTGCTACCCGCGGCGGGCTCCCGTCCGCGAATCGCCGCCTCTAGTGCGCTACGGCACTGCAAACCGCTTGAATCCTCGTTGGGCTTTGCCTATGGTGTGTAGGCCAATACACATCGGAAAAAAGGCGCTGACATGACCCACCGCATCAACATCGTGGTCCAAGATGACATTTGGGGCCTGTTGCAGCGTGTGCCCCAGGGGGAGCGCAGCCGCACCATCGACTTGGCGCTGCGGGAGTGGGCGCGTAAGCGGCGACGGTTCGATGCGGCGGCGGAAATGGACCGTCTGCGCAAGGATGCAACACCAACCCCCATTACCACCGAAGAAATCGTTCGCTGGATCAGGGAAGATCGGGACCACGGGCACTGATGGCGGGACCCTTGGTCATCCCCGATGCTTCGGTGATTCTGAAGTGGGTTCTGCCGTCGGCGGACGAAGCGGATACGGACCGGGCGTTGGCGCTGCGCGACGCCATTGCGTCCGGTGGCATCCATGCCTTGGTGCCTGACCTGTGGCTGTATGAAGTCGGCAACACACTGGCGCGGAGGCTTCCGGAGCAGGCCGGCCTGTTGCTGGACGTTCTGGTGCGCTTCGACCTGCCCCGCGCCCTTCCTTCGCGCAAATGGCGTAGCCAGGTTCACGACTTGACGCGGCGCTATGGCGTAACGTTTTATGACGCCGCCTACCATGCGCACGCCATTCTGGAGCGAGGCGTTTTCGTGACGGCAGATGAACGCTACTTCCAGCAAGCCGGCAAGGCCAGCTTTATCCTGCCGCTTTCCGAGTGGGGCCGTGCAACGCAAAGTGCCTCCCCGTCTGGTAAGTTAAGCACCCAACAAGACTAGTTTTCGGGGGGAAGGGAGCATCCATGCCGGTGCTTGAAACCAAGCTCGACACCAAGGACGAAGCCTTTCAGCGCAACAGGCGCGACATGCTGGAGGCGTTGGAGGAAATCCAGGCGCTACTCGACGAGGCCGCCCAAGGCGGCGGCCCGGAGGCTAGGGCGCGGCTGGCGGCGCGGGGCAAGATGCCCATTCGGGAGCGGATTTCCGCGGTGCTGGACCGGGACTCGCCTTTTTTGGAGATCAGCCCCTTGGCCGCTTGGCGCTCGGACTACACCGTCGGTTCCGGCTTCGTCGTCGGCATCGGCGTCATCGAGGGCGTGGAGTGCGTCATCCTCGGCCATGACCCTTCCGTGCGCGCCGGGGCCTTCAACCCCTTCAACATGAAGAAGCTCATGCGCGGCCTGCAGATCGCCCGGCAGAATCGGATGCCCTATGTGCAGTTCGTGGAGTCCGCTGGGGCGGACCTGCGCGGCGAGGCCGGGGAGGACCCAGAGGCCGCCACCCGCCGGGAACTCGACCACTTCGCCGAATCCGGGCGCCTGTTCTACGAGATCACCGAGCTTTCCAAGCTGCGCATTCCCACCATCTCCTTGGTGTTCGGCGCCTCCACCGCCGGAGGCGCCTACCAACCGGGCATGAGCGACTACAACATCTTCGTCCGCAAGCAGTCCCGGGTGTTTCTCGGCGGCCCGCCCTTGGTGAAGATGGCCACCGGCGAGGACGCCGACGAGGAAAGCCTTGGCGGCGGAGACATGCACACCCGCATCTCCGGCTTGGGCGACTATCTGGCCCGGGACGAACTGGACGGCATTCGCATGTGCCGGGAGGTGGTCGCCCATCTCAACTGGCGCAAGTGGGGGCCGGAACCAAACCCGGAATTCAAGCCACCGAAGCATGACCCGGAGGAGTTGCTCGGCGTTGTCGCCAAGGATCTGCGCATCCCCTTCGACATGCGCGAGGTCATCGCCCGCATCGTCGATGCCTCCTACTTCGAGGAGTTCAAGCCCCTGTACGGCCCCACTCTGGTGTGCGGCTGGGCCAAGGTGCATGGCTATCCTCTGGGGGTGCTGGGCAACAACGGCGCCCTGTTCTCGGAGTCCTCCCAAAAGGCCGCCCAGTTCATTCAACTGTGCAACCAAATCGACGTGCCCCTGCTGTTCCTGCACAACATCACCGGCTACATCGTCGGCACGGACTTCGAGCAGGGCGGCATCACCAAGGACGGCTCCAAGATGATCAACGCCGTGTCCAACTCCACGGTGCCGCACATCTCCATCATCGCCGGCTCCTCCTACGGCGCCGGCAACTACGGCATGAGCGGGCGCGGCTTCGGGCCGCGCTTCACCTATCTTTGGCCGTTCGCCAAGATCGCGGTGATGGGGCCGAAGCAGATGGCCGGGGTGATGAGCATCGTCGGGCGGGCGGCGGCCAAGCGCCGCGGCATCGAATTCGACGAAGAGGCGGACGCCAAACGGGCCGCCGTGGCCGAGCACTGGGCGGAGGAGCGCTCCAAGGGCCTGTACGCCACCTCCCGCGTCTCCGACGACGGCATGATCGACCCGAGGGACACCCGCGCCGTCGTCGCCCTGTCCCTGTCCGCCTGCTGCAACAACAAAATCGAGGGCACCAAGGAATTCGGCACATGGCGGATGTAGGCATACAACCGATCAGCCGGATTTTGATCGCCAATCGGGGGGAGATCGCCCGGCGCATCCTCCGCAGCGCCCATGACATGGGGGTCGGCACGGTGGCGGTTTACGCGGATGGGGACGCTGCGGCGCCTTTCGTGCGGGAGGCCGGCAGCGCCGTCGCCCTGAACGGGCGCACCGCCCGGCAGACCTATCTCGATGTGGAGAAGATCATCGACGCCAGCCGACGCTCCGGGGCGGACGCAGTGCATCCGGGCTACGGTTTTCTTTCGGAGAACCAAGGCTTCGCCCAAGCGGTGGTGGACGCCGGCCTCAAGTGGATTGGTCCCTCGCCGGAGGTCATCGGCCTGATGGGGGACAAGCTCTCCGCCAAGGCGTTGATGCAGGAGGCTGGGGTACACACCCTGAGCGCCATCGAACTTAGCGGCGGCCAATCTGCCGAGGAGGCCGCTGCGGAAATCGGCTATCCGGTGCTGGTGAAGGCCGCCGCCGGCGGCGGCGGACGCGGCATGAGGGTGGTGGAGAAAGCAGCGGGCTTGGAGGCGGCCATCGCCGGCGCCCGGCGCGAGGCCGGCGCCGCTTTCGGCGACGACACCCTGTTCCTGGAGAAGTGGCTGGCCCGCGCCCGCCATGTGGAGATGCAGATTCTCGGCGACCTGCACGGCAACTTGGTGCATTGCTTCGAGCGCGAGTGCTCCATTCAGCGCCGCCATCAGAAGGTGATCGAGGAGGCGCCCTCCCCCGCCGTCACGCCGCAACTGCGGGAGCGTCTTGGGGACGCAGCCATCGCCGCCGCCCGCAAGCTCGGCTACGCCTCCGCCGGCACGGTGGAGTTTTTGCTGCAGGACGACGACTTTTACTTTCTTGAAGTCAACGCCCGGCTTCAGGTGGAGCACCCCGTCACCGAGGCCATCATCGGCCGTGACTTGGTGCGCGAGCAAATCCGCATCGCCGAAGGGGAGCCGCTTTCCTTCACGCAAGAGGATTTGCGCATCAACGGCTGGGCCATCGAAGCGCGGCTGTACGCCGAGGACCCGGCCAAGGGATTTTTGCCGGCCCCCGGCGTGGTGCGGGTGTGGCGTCCCTCCGCCGCCGGCCAAGCCCGGTTCGATTCCGGCGTGGAGTCCGGCAGCGAGATCAACATCGAGTTCGACCCCATGATCGCCAAGGTCATCGCCCACGGCCCCACCCGGCGGGAGGCCGCCGGCAAGCTCGCAAGATCGTTGCAAAGCACCGAAATCCACGGCCTGATCACCAATCGGGACTTTCTGGTCGCCACCCTGCGCACCCCGGAGTTTCTCGCCGGGGACACCACCACGGACTTCATCGACCGGGTCAACCCGCCGCGCCGCCGCGCCGTTCCCCGTCAGGAGCAGATCGAAGCCGCCATAGCCGTGGCGTTGGAGGGCCAAGCCCGGCGGCGGGCCAGGGCAGGGGTGCTGCGCTCCCTGCCGAGCGGCTGGCGCAACTCCACCATGCCTTGGCAGCGCCTGGCGTTCGACTGCGGCGGCGACGCCCTGCGCATCGAATACCAAAGGCAACGGGACGGCGGCTTTCACATGCGGGTGGACGAAGAAGTGCGGGTGCGGGCTTACGCCTGCGGCGAAGGCTTCGTCGATGCGGCGCTGGACGGCCGCCGTCTGCAATTCCAAGTACACCGCCACGCGGCCGACTGGTTCGTGCAAACCGAGGCCGGCGGCCTGGTCCTAACCGAGCAGCCCCGCTACCCGGTGGCTGACGAAGGCGAGCAAGGCGGCGGCCTGACCGCGCCCATGCCGGGAGCGGTGCTTTCCACCGCGGTGGCGGCCGGGGATTCGGTGAGCAAAGGCCAGTTGCTGCTGATCCTGGAGGCCATGAAGATGGAGCACCGCATCACCGCCCCCCGGGACGGCGCCGTGGAGGCCCTGCATGTAGCCCCCGGCGATCAGGTGGAGAACGGTCAGTTGCTGGTGACCGTCACCCTCTGTTATAAAATGGGTGATTAACCTCACTGACAAAAAGGTGTAGTCTTATCAGTAGGTGCCGAATCATGAGGGCGAACCAAATGGTTGGGAAGAAAACTGATGTAGATGCTTTGGGATGATCGGAGAATAACGTGGGTGTTAGTAGCAGAGAGAAGAAGCCTTGCGCCCTGCAGCAAATTGGTGCCTACTCTTCGTTAGTTTGCCGCGATGGCCCTAGGCCAACATTCCAATCGAAAGTCTCATGCTCGACGCCCTGAACAAGCTGCTCGCCGGTGATATGGTTTCCGCCGTTGAACGTTTCGATCTGCCTGGCCGCCCAGCCCTCCATAGCCCGGTACCGCGGTTTCTGCGGAACTCTCGAGTTGGCTGGTACCTCAACCGGATTTTCAAGAAGAGCGATGGCAAGCTGTGGTCGCACCAAGCCCACGCCCTTGAGGCCCTCGGAAGCGGTGAAAATCTCGTCGTGTCGACGGGCACAGCCTCCGGTAAGAGCCTGATTTTCCGAGCCCTCGCCTTCCATAAAGCGCTCCTAGAACCGCGCAGTCGAACCTTGGTCTTCTACCCGTTAAAAGCATTGGCGGCAGACCAAATGAAAGGCTGGCAGGAAATGGCCCACGATCTTGAATTGCCAAGATCCACGATTGGCCGGATCGACGGAACCGTGCCGCGCCAAGACCGAGAAGGAATACTGACCAGCGCCCGGATCGTAGTGATGACGCCGGATGTTTGTCATGCATGGTTAATGTACCGGTTGGCGCTGCCCGTTGTACGCGAGTTTGTAAGTTCTCTAAGTACTCTGGTCATGGACGAGGCACACACCCTAGAAGGCGTCTTCGGCAGCAACTTTGCGTTCCTGATACGCCGCCTGATGGCGGCGCGCAATCGCCTGACCAAAGACGAGGCGAGAAAGTCGCTACAACTGGTAGCGGCTACCGCCACGATCAAAGATCCTAGCCACCACATGGAACGTCTCACCGGCCAGAACTTCACGGTCGTTGACCACGAACAGGACGGCTCCCCGCAACACGACAGGCTGGTCACCCATATTGCCTGTCCAGATGGCGAAGAGATCAACGTAGCCAAGGTGCTCCATGCTTCTCTGCTTGAAGGTGCAAATACGGGAGCATTCATCACCTTCTTGGACTCCCGCAAGGGCGTAGAGGCGCTCGCAATGGCCAGCGGTACAGCACAAACGGCAGGCCTACTGACTGCGGATATCCTGCCTTATCGCGCCGGCTATGACGCCGAAGACCGGGCAACCATAGAGGGGCGTCTTCAGGAAGGCAGTCTTAAAGGAGTGGTCTCCACATCAGCGCTGGAGTTGGGCATCGACCTGCCCCACCTCCAAGTGGGCATCAACGTGGGAGTCCCAGCTACGCGCAAGTCCTATCGACAACGACTCGGACGAGTGGGCAGAACCGGTCCTGGCGCATTCCTGATTGTGGCACCACCGCAGGCGTTCAGAAGTTTCGGCACCACTTTCCGCCAATATCACAACATGTCTGTAGAGCCCTCGTATCTGTACCTCGATAATCGTTTCATGCAGTTCGCTCATGGGCGTTGTCTGGCTATCGAGCGAGAATCCCTTGGCGCACGGTCTCGGACGCCAAAGAGCATCAATTGGCCGGTCGGCTTCAGCGAAATGCACGCCGCAGCCCGTCCCGATGGTAACCGACCGACAGAGTTTGATGCCATCGCCGCCCTAGGCGGCGGAAATCCACATATAGGGTATCCACTCCGCAATGTCGGGGAGCTCAACTATCAGGTCAAATTACACAAAGATGGGGACAGCATCGGCGATGTAAATCAAGTTCAAGCTCTTCGTGAATGTTACCCAGGCGGCACCTACCTGCACTTGGCCAATGCGTACCAAGTGAAGTCATGGGTTACAAGTGCCTTTGATGCTTACATACGAGTTCAGAAAACCGCTCCGGCTAGGCGTACAAGGCCGAGGATTGTCACTTGGGTCCACACCAGTATTGGTGCAGACGCCGTGCAAGAAGGCAATTTGATGAGCAGTGACCGTGGATTCCTTGTCGAGTCCCTCATGCAAATCACGCAACGCGTTGAAGGCTATGTTGACGAGCGCTCCGGAAAGTTCTACGACTATCAGGAACTCCAACAGCACAACCCGAACATGCGTGCACAGTCGCGTAACTTTCGGACAACCGGGGTCGTGCTGTGCCTAGACCGCAGTTGGTTCAAGAAGGGAACGCTCAAGCAGTCATTTGCGGACAAGCTACGGGACGTGTTCGTCAGGGAGTACAGCATAGCACCTCGTGATTTGGGCGTAGCATGGTCCAACATCTCCATCCAGAGCAGGGACAGAGGCGGCCTTCACGGTGGTTGCGTGGTCATTTTCGATGAGACTTACGGCAGCCTGCGCCTCACCGAGCGGCTGTATAAGGAGTTCGAGCACCTGTTGGATCGAGTGGTTTCCGCTGCACAAGCCGATGAAGACGCTGATCTGGAGAAGCTTGTGCATCAGGTGAAGGACGAGGTCGGTGCCTTCACTGGGGATACGCTGCAAAAGGAGTTGGTTCATGCCCCTACGGGCTATGAACAGGTGTTCGCACGAGGATCCATCGTCTGTTACCGGAGGGCAGGTGCGATGTCTGTGGACGTGGAGGTCATTCAGCCGACTATTATGGATGATCAGCTATTCTATCAGATACAGGTTCAGCTTAGGCTGAACCAAAACCCCGCGCTGCGCTGGGTGGTTGCCTCGGCGGTGGAACCCTCGGCAAACGCGGATACCTGGAAGTACGCTTGGTGGAACCGCGAAACGCAGGAATATGAGGATCCGCCAGATGTTCACTAAAAGTCTGCTGAAAAAGGCAGCCTAGATGACCGCAATCGAAGCCACCTTGTGCGAAGTCAAGCAAGGCGCCGCTTGGATCACCCTGAACCGGCCGGACAACCGCAACGCGCTGTCCCGGGTGCTGGTCAATGAGCTGTTCGACCACCTCAGCGCCGCCCAAGCCGACGATCAGGTGCGGGCCATCGTCATCACCGGCGCCGGCCCGGCCTTCTGCTCCGGGGCGGATCTGAAGAACCCGCCCGGCCAAGGGGCGGACGGGCAGCGGGCCACGCCCTACCTCGACGTGCTGCAAGCCATCTTGGGCAGCTCCAAACCGGTCATCGCCGCGGTCAACGGGGCGGCCTTCGCCGGCGGCCTCGGCTTGCTGGGCGCCGCCGACATCGTCGTCATCGCCGAGGATGCGCAGTGCAGCTTCGCCGAAGTGCGCATCGGCGTCATTCCCGCCATCATCTCCGTAGTCTGCCTGCCGAAGCTGGGCACCCACCACGGCATGCGGCTGTTTCTCACCGGGGCGCGGTTCAGCGGTGCGGAGGCAGTGGATATGGGCCTCGCTCATCGGGCCGTGCCGAAGGCGGAGCTCGCCGCCGCGGTGCAAGCGGAAATCGACCTGATTAGGCTGGGCGGCCCCACCGCCGTGGCTGAATGCAAGAAGCTGGTGCAGCAGGTGCCGGCGCTCAGCCGGGAAGACGGCTTCGAGCTCGCCGGCGAATGGAGCCTGCGCATGTTCCGCTCCGCCGAAGCCGCCGAAGGCATGACCGCCTTCCGGGAAAAGCGTAAGCCGGCCTGGGTGGCCGGGGACTAGGCCGGCGTAGGGTGCAGCAGGTGCCGGCTTGGGCAGGCGGACGGGTCGTTCGACACCCTGAACGGCGACTCGGCCGACCCTCTGTGCATCAAGGGCCAAACCGGAGGGTTTTCGCAAAGTGGCTTGCCGTTTGGTGAAGTTGGCTGCCTTGCTGTCGAGGGCAAGCGGCCCGGCGGAGTCTAGCGGCCAAGCGCTAACGGCGCTGCAAGGGGATGGCCATGCTTGAGGACGGCACCGTCTTTAAGGGGGGTTCATGAACGACGTCATTCGCATCGGCAACTGCAGCGGCTACTACGGAGATCGCCTCGCTGCCGCCAAGGAGATGATCGACGGCGGCCCCATCGACGTGCTCACCGGCGACTATCTAGCCGAACTGACCATGTCCATCCTCTACAACCAGCGCCAAACTCGAGGCGAGCATTTGGGCTATGTCGGCACCTTCCTCAAGCAGGTGCGAGACGTGGCCGGGGACTGCATGGCCCGGGGCATCAAGATCGTCTCCAACGCCGGCGGCCTGAACCCCAAGGGCATGGCCACCGAAGTGGAGAAAATCCTCGCCGAATTAGGCATCGATGCAAAGGTGGCCTACATCGACGGGGACGACCTGTTGCCGGACTTGGATGGCCTGCAAGCTCAAGGCCAAGCCTTCACCAACTTGGACACCGGCCAAACCCTAGCGGATTCCGGTCAACAGCCGTTGACCGCCAACATCTATTTCGGCGCCTGGGGCATCAAGGAGGCGCTGGACCAGGGCGCGGACATCGTGATCTGCCCAAGGGTAACAGACGCCTCCGTGATGATTGGCCCGGCGGCATGGAAGTTCAATTGGGAACGCACGGACTACGACGCTCTGGCGGGAGCGCTCACCGCCGGCCACATCATCGAGTGCGGGACGCAATGCACCGGCGGCAACTACGCCTTCTTTGAGGAGGTGCCGTCCTTCCGCAACCTGGGCTACCCCATCGCCGAAATCGAAGCCGACGGCAGCTTCGCCATCACCAAGCACCCGGGCACTGGCGGGCTGGTGTCTGTGGGCACCATCACCGCCCAGCTGCTCTACGAAATTTCCACCCCGGCCTACCAAAACCCGGATGTGGTGGCCCACTTTGAGACCTTGGCCCTTGCACAGGCCGGGCCGGACCGGGTGCGGGTCACCGGTGTGCGCGGCAGCAGCCCGCCGCCCACCCACAAGGTGTGCCTGAACACCCTAGGGCCGCATAAGCACATGATCGAGGTGCTGCTGACCGGCTTGGACATCGAGCGCAAGGCGGAAATTCATGCCGACCAGATCTTCCACAACCTCGGCGGACAGGAGCAGTTCGACGATGTGGACATTCAACTGATCCGCACCGACCACGAGGACCCGCAAGCCAACGAAGCGGCCCACGCGATGCTGCGCATCACGGTGACGACCGCGGACCCGGCCAAGGTCGGACGGCTGTTCGACGCCAAGGTCATCGAACTCGTCCTAGCGGCGGTGCCCGGCAACGCCGGACGCGGCGGCACCGGCTTCAATGGCGGCCGGGCGACCATCCACTGGCCGGCGGCCATCGACAGCCGCTTCGTCACCGAACGGGTGCATTGCGACGGCGCCGTCACCGAGGTGCTGCCGACGCAAAGGCTGGACTTGCCGGAGATCTACTATCAGCAACCGCCGGTCGAAATCGGCCCAGCCCCCGGCGGCGAGGCCGTCAAGCTGCCGCTCGGCCGGCTATTCGGCAGCCGCTCCGGCGACAAGGGCGGCAACGCCAACTGCGGCGTCTGGGCCCGCTCCGAAGCCGCCTACCGCTTCCTGCACCAATACCTAACCGCCGCCGAATTCAAGCGGCTGCTGCCGGACATGGCGGCCTACGACGTGGAACGCTATGAACTGCCAAACCTGCGGGCGCTAAACTTTTACGTCAAAGGACTGCTCGGCACCGGCGCCGTCTCCAACCACCGCTTGGACAAGCAGGCAAAATCCTTGGGCGAATACCTGCGCGCCAAGCACATTGAGGTGCCCCAGCCCTTGGCGGAGGAAGCGGCGGCGTTGCCTTCGGCCACGCTCAGCCATGCGCCATCAATCCCGCCAACAGGACGAGATAGCTAATGGACAAAATTGTGCAGGCACTAAAGGAAAGAAATTTTTGCCTCCATCCACCCGCTGGGCTGAAATTTCACGAGGCATTTGACGAGCACCATAACCATACTAATCGTCGGCCGCCGTTTACGCCCTCTGAATCCCCGAAATCGGACAGTGCCCCGCTTCCCGATGTCAGCGAGGCAATCAGCGCCCACAACGCTTCGCAGTCAGAGGCACCACGACGACGGCACCTGACCGCGTCGCCAGTCGCCAAGTCCTCAAAAGACCCCTTACGCTACGCCATCGGCGCTAGCGCCAACCAGCCTCTGAGGCCAATCACCAGGACATTCGTGAACTCGCGTTCAACTTTCCAAGGACGAGGTGGCAATCTCATCATCGGCGCATGTGAGACGTGTCTTTTCTCAACCGGCATTTTCCCGGAAAACTCCCGCACAGTGTGCTTATCAACCCTGCTCAAAAAATCCCCTATCAGGGGAGCGTGGATACTTACTCCGGAAGACTTAAGGAGGTCAAATGAAAACTGAATCAGATTCTCTCGTTAGCGGGCAAGAGGCTCGCTTATTCCCCGTTCTGGCCGATACGTCCAAGGAGGGACGCTCTCTTTCCATACTTTTAGTTTGCTTGTCGCATGTGTACGAGTTTGGGCACACTCTTCTGAAAACGCTCGGACTGAGAATCGGGAGTCGTAGTCGAATTGAAGCATTTACCGAGGTGAAACTCCCAAAGAGTCTCGACGGTCAGCCCAACCGGCCCGATGGTCTCATTGTCGTGTCAACGGGCAAACGGTCTTGGACCGCCCTGGTGGAGGCAAAGATTGGGCGTTCCAAACTTGAATCTCATCAAATTGCTTCCTACATGCAGCTCGCACGGGAAAACGAAATAGATGCTGTAGTCACCATATCAAACGAGTTTGCTGCGATGCCAAGCCACCATCCTCTTCAGATTTCCCGCCCGCCCAAAAATGTTCACTTGTTTCACTGGTCTTGGGCTAGCATATTGACCCATGCCAAGCTACTGCTAATGTCCCAGGAGGTTCAGAATTCGGACCAACAGTTTTTGCTGCACGAATTTGTCCGGTTTCTGGACCATCCCAGTACGGGAGTGATGCGCTTTGACAGAATGACGGGCGATTGGAAGAATTTGGTCGCTTCGGTCGTAGCCGGATCGCCACTTGCTAAGAAATCAGATATCGTTGTTGACGCGGTTGCAAGCTGGCATCAAGAGACGCGTGATCTCGCACTCAAGCTAACCGAACTAGTCAGCGCACCCGTCTCTGTTCGATTGCTTCGGAAGCACAGAGACCATCCCAATGTGCGTATACAAGACGACGCGGAATATCTTACCAAGACAGCCCAGCTTCGTGCGGAATACAACGTCCCCGATGCTGCGTCAGCTATAACGGTCACGGCAGATCTCCGCAGGCGGTCTGTCAGCGTCTCAATGAGGTTGCAGGCTCCAGAAGATAGGCGATCGACAAAGGGGCGCGTAAATTGGCTGCTGCGGCAGCTAGCAAAAAGTGAGGCAGAGGACCTGTATATCTGCGCATATTGGCCTCGTCGTTCAGAACCATCGCAGGCGCCGTTGGAGTCCGTGCGATCTGACCCTGATATCCTAGCTGCTATCCCATCTCTTTCTCCGGCGTCATTCGAGGTCCGCATGGTCCGAGACGCCAGCAGACGGTTTTCAGGCGCAAAGACTTTTGTCGAAGAACTCGAATCGACTGTTCCTCGTTTCTACGAGCAAGTTGGCCAACGACTGAAGCGCTGGCAGCCGGCGGCACCTAGAATTAGGGAAGATTCCAAGGAAATTAACGCATCCGGCGACCCGGCGACAGGGCTCGTTACATCCAACGATAGTCCGACAACGGATTGAAATCCTAACCGTCCTAATTCTAGAAGTTTTCTCGTAAATGCATTCGGACAAAATTAAAAGGAACACTATTTATCAATTTTCTACAGTATTGCAATCTTGTGGAATGATATTTGTGAGATAGTTTCTAGTAGCAACACAGGCTTTGTAAACTTGGAAGCGGATCGTTAAGAAGTCATTAGAAGATATCTCATAAATACTTCTTTGCCAAAATCATTAGCGCCGCGAGCGTTGAGAAACGCCAGGCAGTTTTCGATCTTTCGTTCGAAGCGCGTGATCAGCCTGTGATAGTTCTGAAGCCATACGAACAGGCGCTGGACCTTCCAGCGCCATGCATATCGTCGTAGCGCCCGGCAGGCCTGCGCCTTCGGCTTCCGCCGACCGGCCCGATGCGGGGCGACTAGCTGTACACCCGGCGCTTCGCACTCCCCGTCCAGCGGGTCGCTGTCGCACGCCTTGTCCCCAATGAGCCGCTCGGGCTTTCCCTCGGTCGCGCAGAGCCAATCAATTTGAGCACGAACTTCGTCTCATGGGGCAAAGCGCTTCCTGCGCATAGGGCGACGGAAAGACCAGACCGGTCTGCAAACCCCATGATCTTGACGCCCTTGCCCCGCTTGGTTTTCCCAACCCCGGCGTCCCTCGTTTTGCAGGGATGAAGCTGCTATTGACGAAGCATTCGTCCAGCCTGATCCGACCCCGGCCCTCAAGGTCCCTGGCCAGCGCCGCCAGCAGCTAATCCGTGACCCCGGCCCCGCGCCACTGCTGGACGCGGCGGTGGCAAGTCTGATGCGGTGGATGCCGATCCGGCATCTTCGACCATTGGGTGTCGGTGCGCAGAATCCAGAGGATTCCGTTCAGCACTTCCGGCGACGCCGCCAACGTCAGGCCGTGCCTACGCCGCGCCCGACCCACTTGACGCAGCAACTCCAGGTGCCGAACAGCTTCGGGATGGCCGCCAAGGTCCACCCGAACACGCGCCCCGGGCGGGCGGCCGGGGCGCTCCCTCCCAATGTCCGAAAGGTGGTGATCCCGTATAATGGCCTTGACACCGCCAGACAAAGGGCTAGAGTGCCCTAAATCAGAGGGCGGTTTTACCCGCAGGAGTGGACTTTATTTTGGCCTTCGACCTGTAACACAAATCGCCCCCCCCCTCACAATAGGAGGTCCTTTCGACAATGCATTTTTTGAAATTGACCTGCGCCGTATTTTCCGGCTTCGTCTTTTTTGTTGGCGGAGTGCTTTGTCTCGCCATTGTGCAGCAGGATCCCAGCTTAGGCATTATCGGCATCATACCAATATTTGTGGGCTGTTTTGGCCTGTCCTTTGGCTTTCTTATTGGTTACGCGATCTTCGACATAGCAGAGAACGTACGGACTATAGCGGCGAATATTACGCCAAAATCGAAAACGGAAGAAACGGAGGATACTTCTACGCCCGACAACATAACCCGTCTTAGGGAATCGAGGGAGAAAGCCAAGGTTAGAAGTATTAGAAGCATGCTTGCTGCGGGCTACGCTGTGCAGGAGGTGGCTGAAGTGCTTGGACTGGACCCAAGCTATGTGGGCAATATTGCGCGGGACGCCGCAAAGAGCTCATAGCTAGTTGACCCTGAATCATTGCTACCGCATGAATTTTACGCGAATCTCGCAAGACTTGGGATTGGCAGGTCGATGGGAGCAGAGGCTTAGGCGTAAGCAAGCCCGTAGTGTGGAGATTGGAGACCCGATGTGTACTTGTCCTAACCATTCGCCAATCAACGAATGGTTTTGGCATGAGCTTGCGCGACCTGCGCCAGCGCCCGCAGGGCCGAGTTTACGGCGGCAGAGTCCTTGAACACCTGCGCCACATCGGGCTCCAATAGAATCACGTTCGTGCCTTTCCGGTAGGCTTCATGGTGCCTCCCCCTCACGCCGGAAGAAAAGTCGTACTCTGGACGCATCGCATCCTGTTCAGGTTCCTGATCCATATTGCCTCCTTTCCTGCTGTGACGCCAATCAGTTACCATCGAATTCTTATCAGGGAATTGTGGGAAACCGTCATCATCAAGCAACAAAAATTGAGGATGTGAGCGTGTCCCCGAACACCATGATCATTGTGGCACGGACGTCCCGTCAAATCCGCCAGGAGCGAGCGGATGCCCCCACGACCTTCGCGTACGCCATGCAGCCAATCCGCGGCAATGCCTTGCCGCGGTGGGTTTGCCGATGGGTGCTTGGTCTTGCGTTGCTCTTCCTCGGCGGGTGCGGCGAAGGCCCGACCGAACAGGCGGTTCAGCCAAGCGAAGCGTCCGCCGACGCTGCGCCAGCGGGGGTGGAGGAGGACCCCGACGGCGCCGCGCAAAGCCTGCTGGCCATCATGCGCGAAAAGCAGGCCATGCCGGGCCGGCCCATCTACGAGGCTGCCTGCGCCAGTTGCCACGAAGGTGCCGTGCCCAAGGCGCCGCACCGGGACATGCTCGGCCT
This sequence comes from uncultured Pseudomonadales bacterium, assembly GCA_958296025.1. Lineage (GTDB taxonomy): Bacteria > Pseudomonadota > Gammaproteobacteria > Pseudomonadales > Azotimanducaceae > Azophilus. Next base: position 1,078,185 of record OY282430.1, on the reverse strand, counting down.
GATGACCCCGGAAGTCATCCTGCAATCCTTGGAGACCGGCATCATGCGCGAGGAGGCCGCCGCCTTAAGCGCCGAGGAGCGTGTTCTGGTGACCGAATACATCGCCGGCGCGAAGATGGGCGAGGTGGCCGCCGCCGACCTGCCGGCCTGCGTCGAAGACCTGCCGCCCTTGGACTTCAGCGCCGGCCCCGCCTTCGTCAACTGGGGCATTCAGCCCACCAACAGCCGCTACATCAACGAGGACGCCGCCGGGCTCGCGCCGGAGCAACTGGCCAGCCTGAAGCCACGCTGGGCGGTGCGCTTTCCCGGCGCCAACCGCGCCCGTTCGCAGCCCAACTTCGCCGGCGGGGCGCTGTTCACCGGCTCGCACAACGGCAAGGTTTACGCTCTGGACAGGGACAGCGGCTGCGTCCGCTGGGCCTATCAATCCTCCGCCGAAGTGCGCACCGGCATCGTCATCGGCGGCTTCGGCGGTGCATCCGCACCTGCCCTATCAACAGCAGCATCCGCCACCATGTCCCCTTCCGCTTCCCCATCCCCATTCGCTTCCCAAAACACCGCAGAAGCGCCGACGAATGGGCCGGCCTCCCCGTCGGCGTCCGCCCAAACCGCAAACCCGGAAAGTCGCCTCTACGGGGCCTTTTTCGGCGACGTCCTAGGCAATGTCTATGCCTTGGACGCCGCCACCGGCGCGGAAATCTGGCGGGACCGGGCGGACGACCATCCCAACGCCACCATCACCGGCACCCCATCGTTGCATGAAGGCCGCCTACACGTTCCGGTCTCCAGCCTTGAAGTGGCCCTGCCGGTGGACCCTTACTATGAATGCTGCACCTTCCGCGGCTCCGTCGTCACCTATGCAGCCGCCACCGGCCAACGCATCTGGAAGACCTACACCATTGACCAGCCGGCGGCGGTGCAAAGCCAAAACCGGGCCGGCACCAACATGCGCGGCCCCTCCGGGGCAGTCATCTGGAACAGCCCGGCCATCGACGCCAAGCGCAATCAGCTATACGTTGGCACCGGGGAGAACATGTCCTCCCCCGCCACCCTCACCAGCGACGCCATGTTCGCCATGAGCCTGGATGATGGGGCCGTCAAGTGGGTTTACCAAGCCACCGCCAACGATGTCTGGAACTCGGCCTGCGACACCGAAAACGACCACAGCTGCCCGCCGGAGAGCGGCCCAGACTTCGACTTCGGTGCCGCCATAATGCTGTTGACCACAAGCGAAGGCCGCGACTTGGTCATCGGCGGCCAGAAGTCCGGCTTCGTTCACGCCCTCAACCCGGACGACGGCAGCCTGGTCTGGAAAACCCGGGTCGGACGCGGCGGGGTGCAAGGCGGGGTGCATTTCGGCATGGCCGCCGCCGGGGACCGCCTGTTCGTGCCCATCTCCGACATGGCCGACGGGCGCGAGTACGACCATCCCGCAAAACCCGGCCTGCACGCCCTGGACATCCGCACCGGCGAACTGCTCTGGTACGCCCCGAACCCCGATGTGTGCAACGGCCGCACCTATTGCTATCCTGGCATCTCCCAAGCGATCACCGCGGCCGGCCAAGTGGTCTATGGCGGCGCTATGGACGGCGTGCTGCGCGCCCATGAGCTAGCCACCGGCAAGTTGCTGTGGGAAATCGACAGCACCGCGCAGTTCACCACCGTCAATGGGGACACCACCAAGGGCGGCGCATTCGGCGGCGGCGCCGGCCCCATCGTCCACCAAGGCAGCCTGGTCCTAGCCTCCGGCTACGGCCTCTACAACCACATGCCCGGCAATTTGCTGCTGGTGCTCGCGCCGACCCCCGGTTAGGCGTTGGCTTTCCCGTCCTGCGGCGAGAAACCAAGCCTGCAAACCCCACAACGTGGCTCTCTCCAGACTGGAGCCACGCCACATCCACTTGTGTAGAATGGATGCGTAGCTGGAAGGCGCAGAGAGGCCGCGTCAAGATCCTTTCAAGTTGACCGCCCCCCTGCGTCGCGGCCTTGGTCCCATGATCGGCACCAAGCGTCGAGCGCCTGCACCCCTTGCCGGAGCGCCGGCTCGTCCAGCACCCGCAAGTCCCTAGCACACTGGCTTTGCTGCATGGGCGATTGGAGCCATTTGCGAACGCTTTCCTGCAACGCGCCTACAGCAGTCTCACCCGCTCGCATGGGCGGAAGCGTCTCGGCAGTGTGCGCTCCGGCGTCCATAGCCTCTGGCCAGTGCAGGAACATGAAGGCTAGATCGATCAAGTCCCGGCATCGGTACCGAACATCAAGCCCCCGATCGAAGTTCGCCATGAGTTTGGTGGTGACGCAGGCTTGGGGGGATAGGACCGGCACAGGCAACTTGGGGTCCCGCACACACAGGATGGGGCCGGTCAGACGCTGCTCGTCACAGGACAGGAACTCCACTTTGAGGGGTTCGCCCTCCACCAGCACGACGGTGCGGATGGCGTATCGGTCCGCATGAAAGCCGCGGGGCGCCGGGACGCCCCGTCCCATCAGCCCCTCCACCCCCGACTCGTGGAGCGTTTGGCGCAGAACGCCGTAAGTGTCGCACGGGCACAACAAGTCGATGTCTTTGGACAGCCGGTACTCGTCCAAGCTCATCACGATGCGGGTGCCGCCGCCGAAAGCGATGCCGCACCGCTCCAGCACATCGGCGTTCATGGCGTCGAGCAGGCACCAAATGCGTCGATGCGCCAGGACGCGAAAGTCAGGCGATGATGCAGCCATCGCCGTATTTATGGGCCAGCGCCGCGATGAAGGCGCACTCATCGGGGGGCGGGGCATTCGTTAGGTAACGCCACCCCGCCTCATACAAGCCCAGGGCGAGGGAGCATGGAATGGCCGGCGCGGCGATGCTCCAGCAAACCACCTGCAGGCAAGGGTAGGCGTTCACCGCCACCTCTCCGTCCACGTCGATTTCCCGCCATTTGCTGCCGAGGTTGGCGTACTCCGCCTGAACGATGTCCAATCCGTCAATCATGTCAACCTGCGCCACGACCAAGCGCCATTGTACATGGGCCAAGCCATGGCACCCTTCGGACTCAACGGCCTTCCAAAACACCGCTTTGCTTGCGGCTTGGTAGGTCTTTTTGACGCAGCCGCTGATTAGGGGATGGCCGATCCAGCTCAGGCATAAATGCGATCTTTAGGATCCGTTTTCAGGACCGGCTTTGTGTGGGGCGTGACGGAGCAAGAGAGCAGGAAGGCGTACATCTCCCCCGGCTCGCCGGCTTCGTAGTAGCGGAGCATCTTTTCGTTGAACTCCAACTGACGCTTAGCGGGAATGCTGATGGCATCAAAGCCGGCCGCTAAGAACACGCCGTTCATCATCAGCCGTCCGGTGCGTTTGTTGCCGTCAAAGAAAAACTGCTGCCGGGCCATTTCCAGAAACAGACGCATCCCCCGCACAAACGCATCGCCTTCGGAGCGGACGGCCTCCAGCATGGCCGCAAAGCGGGCGTTCAAGGTTTCCGCCGGAGGCGGCCGGTACTCGGTTCCCGAGATGGTGACCTCCAAGTCCCGAAACCGGCCCCACGCCAAGGCTTCGTTCCTGGCCACCAGCGCATTCAGCGCACAGGCGTTTGCCTTGCTCAAGGCAAACTCGCCTTCCCGCACTTGACGAAGCAACTCCCGCCAACTGGCGCACTGGTTGAGGACTTGCTCCGCATCCTGCACCTTGCGCCCGCCGACCGTGACGCCGTCAATGAGCGTCTGCACCTCCGGCAGCGTGAACGGGTTGCCTTCCAAATTGACGGTGTCCGTGACGATCTGGGCATGCAGCTTCTCCGCCCGCCACAGCGCCGCCGCCTGATTGGCGGGTGTTGAATTTTCGACGATGTAGCTTCGCAAGGGGCTGTCCAAATGCAGGTCGGCGGTATGGGCAAAGGAATGCGGGCCATCCTCTCCTCCAACTCCAAGACTGCCCAGTCATCCAAACCAATGACGCCAATGTTCATTGCGGGTGGATGATCCCGCAAGACAGCTTGACATGCAAGGTTAGCAGACTCTAAGGTAGGTGCATACTTTCACAATCGATGCATAGGGCATGAAAGCTACCAACTCCTCGCTGGACGAATTGGGACAGTTGGTGCGCAATGAAGCTAGACAGCGCGGCATCAGCCTGTCGGCGATCATGCGCCGCTGCGTTGAGTCAAGCCTCCGCAAGGCGCATAGTGAAAGGCTGCCATGGCAGGGCATTGTTAGCGACGGGGGCTGCGAGGCCCGCCCACTGGAAACCATGCTGGCCAAAGGCTGGGCGGATCACCAAAGACGGCAAGTACGGTAAAGCGGCATATCCACTCATTGCAGGGGACAAATTGTGGACTACCCGATAGACGGCGAAGGATTTGGGCCAGAGTGCGCTCGCAAGATATTCCCGATACTAGTGCGATTGGCGCGATGCGAGCAGCGTATATGCTACTCGGACCTAGCCAAAAAGGTCGGCGAACCTAGAAATGCTAGAAATATGAGGCTTCCTCTTGGAAATATCGGGGAGACCATATCTCGACTGAATGAGGAAGGGTCCTCAGGCGCAGAGATTTCTTATATACAATCTTTAGTTGTAAACAAGGAAACGGGCCTTCCAGGCCACGGCTTTGATGGCTTTATAGAGAAAGTCGAGAACCTTGACGATCATGCCAGAGATGAAGCCATAGAGGAGGAGATGAGGGCCGTCTTCCAATATCCAGATTGGGAGAAAATACTGGAAAAGTTGAATTTGCCTCAGCCTAAATATCCTCCACTGCCAAAAAGCGTGCGGACGCATAAGCCGCGGGGCGGCGGCGAAGGGAACTTACACAAAAAGCTAAAAAAGTATGTAGCAAAGCATCCATCTATTTTGGGCTTGAAAACTTGTCCCAAAGGGGAGACGGAGTATCGCCTCGACTCAGGAGACTGTGTGGACGTAATGTTTCGTTTGCCCAACAAATTTGTTGCGGTTGAGGTCAAATCAAGCATCTCCACTCAGGGCGATATCTACCGAGGATTGTTTCAATGCGTCAAGTACCAAGCTGTTTTTGAGGCCATGCTTCTTTCGCAAGGCAAACCTCGAAATGTTCGCACTGTGTTGGTATTGGAGTCTGAATTGCCAGAAGAATTGATCCGTTTTAAAAACATGTTGGGTGTTGAGGTAAAGGAAAATGTTGGGCGTGACGACTAAATTCACTGTTTCGCTCAAGGGGCACCGAGCCTAGCTGCTGCTCATGACCTCAGCAATCGCAGCCGGCGCGAATTTTGACGCGCACAAGGTTCAGCAGGCCGTCAAGTGGACGGTCTATGGGCTGCTCATCGTCAACTTTGGATTTTACATCTTTGAGGATTGGTCCAGGGCCGCCCACACCCTGCGCGAAGGCTCCACCTTTCTGGACTGGACCAGGGAGTTCGCCACCAGCATCGACGAGTCCGCTTGGTTTCTGTTGTTGTTCATGTTCGAGCTGGAGACCTATGTTCTGGAGGACCGGCACTGGAAGGGCTGGGTGGCGCTCAGCGTACGCGGGGTGCGGCTGTTCTGCTATGTGCTGATTGCGCATACGGTCTATGCGTTCGCCACCACCGTCATCGACTTGCAGCCCACGGTTCCGGTGCAGGACGCACAGGATTCGTGCAGCCTTGCCAACGCTGATGTTTCCTATGTGTACAACCTTGAATACACGGACATCAACGACGGCAATTGCGCCGGGCTTTCCAGCGCATCGGAGTTCTACTGGGTCGGCAAGGACCCAGTGGTCAGCGATATCGCCGGGCTCAATCTAGAGCGGGATCTAGCTTGGGCGGACCTGATCGAAGTGTTGGTCTGGCTGGTGATCCTGCTCGCCATAGAGGCGGTGGTGCGCCTGCAGGACCGCGGCGTCACCGGCGGCGCTTTGATCTCGCTCGCCAATTCAGTCAAGATTCTGCTGTACCTGCTGCTCATCGCCATCGGCGTCTATTGGGCTTCCCTGTCGCACTGGCTGTACCTGTGGGATGAGTTGGTTTGGATCGGCGGGTTCGCGGCCATTGAGATGAACGTCAGCGATTGGCGCAAGGAACTGCTTAGCGAACAGGCCTCCGCTGTCGAATTGGCCGCTGGCCGGCAGCCGGCATGACAAAGGGGGTCTGGCCGCTGCCCTGTTTGTTAGGGGAAAAACCAAACGAAAAGTGCGATGAAAGCCGTCAATCAAAAACAGGAGCACACGAACTCCTACTACGCCGCCACGGTCAACGAAACCACCGACTATTCGCCCTTGGCGGGCACCGAGGAAGCGGATGTCTGCGTGGTCGGCGGCGGCTTCACCGGCGTCGCCACGGCGCTGACCTTGGCGGAGCGCGGCTACTCGGTGGCCGTGGTGGAGGCCAACCGAGTGGGCTGGGGCGCTTCCGGCCGCAACGGCGGGCAGCTCATCAACGGCATAAACGGACTGGACAAGATGCGCAAGAAACACGGCGAAGGCATTGCCGACTTGCTGTGGGAACTGAAGTGGCGCGGCCATGAAATCATCCACGAACGGGTGGAGAGGTACGGCATCGACTGCGATCTGAAAGGTGGCTTTGTGGAGGCGGCGGTGAAGCCCCGGCAGCTGGCCTCCATTGAGGAAACCGCCAAGGAGATGCAGCGCCGCCAGTTTCCTTATCAATACGAAATCTGGGATCGGGACAAGACCCGCGCCATGCTGGGCACGGACGCCTACGTCGGCGGCTTCGTCTGTCAGCGGGACGGCCACCTGCATCCGCTGAACCTCTGCATAGGCGAAGCGCGGGCCGCGCACGGGCTGGGTGTGCGCATATTCGAACAGTCGCCGGCCATCCGCATTGAGCATGGCCCCCGCCCGAAGGTGAGAACCGCAGACGGCAGTGTACAGGCCGAAGCCGTGGTGCTGGCCGGCAACGCCTACAGCCGGCTGGAGCACAAGCGCTTGAACGGCCTAGTCTTCCCGGCCGGCAGCTACATCATCGGCACGGAGCCCCTTTCCGAAGAGGTGGTGGCGGAGATCAACCCCTTGGACGTCGCCGTCTGCGACCTGAACGAGATTGTCGATTACTACCGCCTGTCCGCCGACAAGCGCCTGCTCTATGGCGGCAACTGCAACTACTCAGGGCGGGACCCCACTGACATTAAGGGATACATCCTCCCCAAGCTGCTCAAGGTCTATCCGCAGTTGCGGGGGGTGCGCATCGACTACGAATGGGGCGGCACGATGGGCATCGTGCTGAACCGTGTGCTCGCCGTGGGCCGCATCAACAGAAATGTCTATTACTGCCAAGGCTATTCCGGCCACGGCGTCAACGCCACCCACATCATGGGCGAAGTCCTGGCGGAGGCCATCGCCGGCACCTTGGAGAAGTTCGATCTGTTCGCCAACATGCGGCGCTTGCGCCTTCCGGGTTCACAGTGGCTGGGCAACCAGATCATCGCCTTGGGCATGCTGTACTACCGCCTGAAGGACCTGCTGTAGTCCTCTGCCGAACAAGAACGTAACCATAGTGACGACTCAGCAATCCGGTCAACTCGTCTCCGGACAGGTCGCGAGGCAAGTTCATATCGCAATCGCTTCCTCCTTTATAAGATGCAGCCGAACTACGCTGACAGCTTTTTCTTCGCCGAAATGACAGGCCACAGCCTCCTTCACCATCGCTTTAAGATCGGCCCAATCATCGTGCGGCCCTAGTCCCCTGCTAAAATTCATGCACAACATCGGGAGAGTCATCACGGACATGAACAAGCAACCCAAGCGCCCCCGCCGCTGCCAGCTGTCGGTGCCGGGCAGCTCCGAAAAAATGCTGACCAAGGCCGCTGGTCTTGAGGTGGACCATGTGTTCCTGGACCTGGAGGACGCCGTGGCGCCCAGCGCCAAGGAGGCGGCCAGGGGCATGGTCGTGGAGGCCGTCAATGGCTTGGAATGGCGCCCGCGCACGGTCAGCGTGCGCATCAACGACGTGGAGACCGAATGGTGCCACGACGACATCATCAAGGTCGTCACCGGCGCCGGAGCGCGGCTGGACACCCTGGTGCTAACCAAGGCGAAACGCGCCGCCGACGTGCTGTTCGTGCATCTGCTGCTTGATCAGCTGGAGAGCAAGCTGAAGCTTGCGCGACGCATTGGCATCGAGTGCCTCATCGAGGAGGTGGAGGGCATGATGAACGTGGATGAAATCGCCGCCTGCTCGGATCGCTTGGAGTGCCTGGTCTTCGGCATGGGGGACTACGCCGCCAGCCAGCAGATGCAGATCGCGGCGGTCGGCGCCTCCGGCGGCTACCCGCCGGACTTGTGGCACTATCCCCGCTACCGCATGACCATCGCCTGCCGCGCCAACGGCATCGACCCGGTGGACGGCCCCTACGCAGATTTTCGCGACCCAGACGCCTACCGCAAGGAGGCGGAACGCGCCCATGTGCTGGGCATGGTCGGCAAGTGGGCCATCCATCCCAGCCAAGTGACGCTGGCGAATGAAGTCTTCACGCCTTCGGCGCAAGCCGTGGCCGCCGCCAGGGCGCAGCAGGCAGCCTACGAAAAAGCCCTCGCCAAGGGCCTTGGCGCCATTAACGTGGATGGCGTCATGGTCGATGCGGCCAGCATCCGCATCGTCCGCAACCTGCTCGATCGGGCGGACCTCATCGGCATTTGAGACGTCGGCACCGAGCCAGACGGCGGCCCGCCTTCGAGGCGCGTTTGCGCATCCATCTAGACACCAGCCACTTCCTTCACGCCCTTAAAGGGTGGTGACGTCCACCGCACACGCGCAACCAAGGCTGGTTTGAGGTTTCCACTCCCCTGCCGATGGGTATATGCGACTTTGAGATGACCTTGGCCGCCAAACACCTGTTGACGGCGGCCAAGCCCGCCAATAGAATGCGCGGCCTTCGCCTCGGTCCCCTTCGTCTAGTGGCCTAGGACTCCAGGTTTTCATCCTGGCAACAGGGGTTCGACTCCCCTAGGGGACGCCATTCACCAACGGTGCCTTCCGCCTTGCGTCGGCTAGCCAAACAGCAGCCGATCGGGATGGGCGTAAACATTCAATCGTCCGGGGCGCAGGAAGCCGACCAGAGTCTGGCCGCTGCGTTCAGCGAAATCGGCAGCCAAGGCTGAGGGGGCGGAGACGGCGCAGACTAGGGCGATTCGAGCCGCCAGAGCCTTTTGCATGATCTCGAAGGAGGCTCGGCCGCTCACGAGGAGAATCTGCTCCACCAAGGGCCAAGGGCCGTGGCGCAGGGCGTGGCCGAGCACCTTGTCCACCGCGTTGTGGCGGCCTACGTCCTCGCGCAGCAGCAGCAGTTCGCCTTCCCGGCTGAACAGGCCGGCGGCGTGGGTGCCGCCGGTGGCGGAGAACTCTGGTTGGGCAGCGGTTAGATGAGCTGGAAGGGCGAGCAAGGTGGTTGTCGATACGCGCAAGGCAGTGGTCACCGGGGGGAACTGTTTATGCACTTGGTCGATGGTGGCGGCACCGCATAGGCCGCAGCTGGAGCTGGCGAAGACATGGCGGGTTAGGCGTTCCAGATCCACCTGCAAACCCGGGCGCAGGAAGACGTTGACCAGGTTAGCGCCGCCAGGGCGCCGCGGGGTTTCCAGCTTGACGATGTCGGAAGGGGAATGAATGACGCCTTCGGTGAGCAGGAAGCCAGCGGCCAGATCCTCATCTTGGCCCGGGGTGCGCATGGTCACGCTGATGGGACGGCTGCGCACTCGGATCTCCAAAGGCTCCTCCGGCGCCAAGCGGTCTTCCGCCGTTTGCGGCGGCTGGCCCTCGGTGAACCTGAGGGTGGGATGGCTGGGCATTGGCGGCGTCTCGGTTCAATCCGTCGAATCGCACCGCCGGCGGCCTTGCGATTCAGACAGAGGCACCGTGCCCCGATCTACTCGCCGCCGTCCCGAAGCTGGGGCAGCGCCATGCGTAATGCGGGGGATAGGGAGTTGGCTTCCCGGCCGGCGTATTCCAGCAAGGCCTGGCGCATCCTCGGATCCCAAAAGCGGTTGAGGTGGTCGGCCACCTTGGCGGAGACGATGCCATAGTCATCCGTATGGGCGAGGTTGGCGGTGATCTGCTCCGCCATGCGCACCAGCTTGCCTGCGGCGACGGTCACGATTCCGCCTTCGCCGTCTCCAACCCCTCCTTGCGTCCTGTGGCGGCTGGCGCCAGTGAAGCCCCCGCTCCGCCTGCGGCAACCGGCGCCGCCAACCGCTCCTGCTTCACGGCGAAGCGGCGGAACATTTCCTGCCATTCGGAGGGCTTGCTGACCGGATAGGCCTGCACCGCCGTGACCTTGTATTCCGGGCAGTTGGTGGCCCAATCGGAATTATCCGTGGTGATGACGTTGGCCCCGGATTCCGGGTGATGGAAAGTGGTGTACAGCACGCCGGGCTGAACCCGATCGGTGACCTTGGCGCGCAGCACGGTCTCCCCGGCGCGGCTCTTGACACCCACCCAGCTGCCATCGACGATGCCGCGCACCTCAGCGTCCGCCGGATGCATCTCCAAGCGGTCCTCCCGATGGTAGGCCACGGCCTCGGTGCGGCGAGTCTGGGCGCCCACGTTGTACTGGGAAAGCACGCGGCCCGTGGTCAGCAGCAGCGGATAGCGGGCGGTGCTACGCTCCTCGGTGGGAACATAGGGGGTGGGCGCGAAGTAGCCCTTGCCACGCACGAACTCCTGCACATGCATCAGCGGTGTGCCCTCCGGCGCTGCGGCGTTGCAGGGCCACTGCACGGAGCCGACTTCATTGAGCAATTCGTAGCTCAGGCCTTGGAAATTCGGCGTCAACCGGGCGATCTCGTCCATGATCTCGCTGGGATGCCGATAATCCATCGGGTAGCCCATGGCGGTGGACAGGCGGCAGGTGATCCGCCACTCGTCCAGGCCGGTCAAGGGGGCCATCACCTTGCGCACCGGGGAGATGCGCCGTTCGGCGTTGGTGAAGGTGCCGTCCTTCTCCAAAAAGGAGCAGCCCGGCAGAAAGATGTGGGCGAATTTGGCGGTCTCGTTGAGGAACAGATCCTGGACGATGACGCACTCCATCGCCGAAAGCGCCGCGTAGATGTGCTGCGTGTCCGGGTCCGACTGGGCGAAGTCCTCGCCCTGCACATAGAGGCCCTTGAACTCTCCGGCGATGGCGGCATCGAACATGTTGGGTATCCGATAGCCGGGTTTCGGGTCCAGTTGGACACCCCAATCCGCCTCGAACTTGCCGCGCACGACGGCGTCGGACAGGTGCCGATAGCCGGAGAATTCATGCGGGAAGGAACCCATGTCGCAGGCGCCCTGCACGTTGTTCTGGCCGCGCAGGGGGTTCACCCCCACCCCTTCCCGGCCCAGGTTGCCGGTGGCCATGGCCAGGTTGGCTATGCCCAGCACCATGGTGGAGCCTTGGCTGTGCTCGGTGACCCCCAAGCCGTAGTAGATGGCGGCGTTGCCGGCCTTGGCGTACAGCCGGGCAGCGGCCCGCAGCTGCGCCGCCGGCGCGCCGATGGCCTCGGCCAGCGCCTCCGGTGAGTTGCGCGGCTCGCTGATGAAGGCCCGCCAAGTTTGGTAGGCATCCCATTCGCAGCGGCTGCGAATGAAGGCTTCGTCTTCCAGGCCCTCGTCGATGACCGTATGAGCCAAGGCGTTGATGACCGCCACATTGGTGCCCGGCTTCAGCTGCAAATGGAACTGAGCCCGCACATGGGGGGAATCCACCAGATCAATGGCCCGGGGGTCCACCACAATCAGCTGGGCACCCTGGCTCAAGCGACGCTTCATCAAGGAGGCGAACACCGGATGCGCTTCGGTGGGATTGGCGCCCACCAACAAGATGACGTCCGTCTGCATCACCGAATCGAAGTTCTGGGTGCCGGCGGACTCCCCCAAGGTGGTCTTAAGACCGTAGCCAGTAGGGGAATGGCACACCCGGGCGCAGGTATCGACGTTGTTGTTGCCCAAGGCGGCGCGCACGAACTTCTGCACCACATAGACCTCCTCGTTGGTGCAGCGCGAGGAGGTGACGCCGCCGATGGCCTTGCGCCCCCAGCGCTCTTGGATGCCGCGCAGGCGCTGCGCGGCGGTGTCGATGGCTTGCGCCCAGCCGACCTTGCGCCAAGGCTGGTCGATGCTGTCTCGAATCATGGGGCTGGTGACCCGATCCTTGTGGGTAGCGTAGCCAAAGGCAAAACGCCCTTTGACGCAGGAGTGGCCATGGTTGGCCTTGCCGTTCCGGTCCGGCACCATGCGCACCAGCCGGTCTCCTTGCAGCTCGGCCCGGAACGAGCAGCCCACGCCGCAGTAGGCGCAGGTGGTGATCACCGCCCGCTCCGGCTGCCCATGCGCCACTACCGACTTCTCCATCAGGGTGGCGGTGGGGCAGGCCTTGACGCAGGCGCCGCAGGAGACGCACTCCGAGGCGGCGAAGGGCTCGTTCTGGCTGGCCATCACCTCGGAGGCGAAGCCGCGCCCACCGATGGTGAGGGCGTAGGTGCCCTGCTGCTCCTCGCAGGCGCGCACACAGCGGGAGCAGACGATGCACTTCGCGGGATCAAAGGCGAAGTAGGGCGCGGACTGGTCCTTGGGCTTGTCCAGATGGTTGGCGCCCTCATAGCCGTAGCGCACCTCTCGCAGGCCCACGGCGCCAGCCATGTCCTGCAGTTCACAATCGCCGTTGGCGGAGCAGGTCAGGCAGTCCAGTGGATGGTCGGAGATGTACAGCTCCATGACGTTGCGCCGCAGTTCCGCCAAGCGTGGCGTTTGCGTACGCACCTCCATGCCCGCCTCCACCAAGGTGGTGCAGGAGGCCGGATAGCCCTTGCGCCCTTCGATTTCCACCAAGCATAGGCGGCAGGAACCGAAGGCCGCCAGATCCTCCGTGGCGCAGAGTTTTGGCACCCCGACCCCCGCCAAGGCCGCCGCCCGCAGCACCGAGGCGCCCCCCGGCACAGCAATGGGAATGCCGTCGATCTTCAGGCTGACCGTGGCCGCCCCCGGGTCCGGGGCTGGGGTGCCGAGGTCACTCTCCGCGCCGACGTTGTAGTAAAGGCTCATGGGCATAGCTTACAACTCCTCCGCAAAATGTTCCATAACGCTCAGCACCGGCAACGGCGCCATGCCACCAAGCCCGCATAAGGAGCCGTCGATCATGGTGCGGCACAGGTCCTTGAGCAGAATCCGATTGTCAACCGCTCGTTCGCCGCGGCGGATGCGGTCAACCACTTCGACGCCGCGCACCGCGCCGACCCTGCAAGGGGTGCATTTGCCGCAGGACTCCTCCGCGCAGAACTCAAAAGCGTAGCGGGCCAAGGTGCCTAGATCCGCCCGGTCGTCGAACACCACCAAACCGCCGTGACCGATCATCGCGTCTATGGTCTGAAAAGACTCGTAGTCCAGGGGCGTGTCGAAATGCTGCGGCGGAATGTAGGCACCCAAAGGACCCCCGGCCTGCACCGCCTTGATGGGCCTGCCGCTGGCCGTGCCGCCACCCAAGTCCTCCACAACTTGGCGCAAGGTCACGCCGAAGGGCACCTCGAACAGCCCGCCGCGGCGGACGTTGCCGGCCAACTGCACGGTCAGCGTGCCCAGCGAGCGGCCCACCCCGAAGCTGCGGTGGTGTTCCGCGCCTTGGGCCAGGATGACGGGCACTGTGGCCAAGCTGATGACGTTGTTCACCACGGTGGGCTTGCCGAACAACCCGGCCGTCGCCGGCAGCGGCGGCCGGTAGCGCACCGTGCCGCGCTTGCCCTCCAAGCTCTCCAGCAAGGAGGTCTCCTCCCCACAGATGTAGGCGCCGGCGCCCTCCCGCACTTGCAGATGGAAGCCGTGCAGATGGCCGGCTGCCGCCGCCAGCCGGATGGCTTCGTCCAGGGTGGCAATGGCTTGGGGATATTCGGCCCGACAGTAGATGTAGCCGCGGTCCGCACCCACCGCCAGCCCGGCGATGCGCATGCCCTCGATGAGCAGGAAGGGGTCGCTTTCCATCACCATGCGGTCGGCGAAGGTGCCGGAGTCGCCTTCATCGGCGTTGCAAACGATGTACTTCTGCGACCCCTCCGCCTGCAGGACAGTGCGCCACTTGACGCCAGTTGGGAAGGCCGCGCCGCCACGCCCGCGCAGGCCGGATTCCGTGACGGCGGCGACGATTTCCTGCGCGGTCAAGCTTTGGGCGCGGCGCAGGCCCAGGAAGCCGCCATGCGCTTCGTACTGGGCTAGGGATAGTGGCTCAACGACGCCCGCTCGGGTCATGGTCAGGCGCGCCTGGGCCTTCAGGGCCGGCAGTTCCGCCACCAAGCCGAGGCAATCGGGATGCTCGGCGCTAGGTGCGCCCCCGGCGAACAGCGTCCGTGCCCGCTGCACATCCAAGGGGCCGAAGCCGATGCGCCCGGCGGCGGTCTCCACCTCCACCAAGGGCTCCAGCCAGTACAGGCCCCTTGAACCGGTGCGCCGCACATCCAACGCCGGCGCGGCTTCCGCAACGGCTGCCGCCACGGCGTCGGCACCTAGGGATTTGGCCGTGCTGTCGGACGGCACCAAGACCCGAACGCTCATCGACCAATCAGCTCGTCAAAGGCCTTCGGGTCCACTCGGGAGTGCAGCCGTCCATTTAGCAGCACCGAGGGGGAACAGGCGCAGTTGCCAAGGCAAAAAACCGGCTCCAGGGTGAATTCGCCATCGGCGGTGGTGCCACCGTAGTCGATGCCGAGAGCCCGCTTGGCATGGGCCTCCAAGACCGCGCCGCCCATGGCTTGGCAGGCCTCCGCTCGGCAGATGTAGAGGGTTCTTTTGCCCGGCGGCCCGGTTCGGAACAGCGGATAGAAGCTGATGACGCCATGCACCTCGGCCCGTGACAGGTTCAGGCCTTTGGCGATGAGGGGAACGCTGTCCGCCGGGATGAACCCGAACCGATCCTGCACGGCGTGCAAAATGGGCAGGAGCGGCCCTTCCAAGGAGCGCAAGCGCTCCAGGATCTCCCCCACCGCTTCGGCGAGGCCCGGCCCTTCGGCGAGGCCGGCCTCAGCATCGCCTCGACTCGCACGGCTCATGCGCATGTTTTCACCCGTCGCCGGTTTGGCTCCCATCGCCTGCGCACAACGAAGCCGCCAAGGATCAGCAAGCCATCCGATCAACCCGCTCCGTCACGCAGTTCGGGACACTATCACAGCCGTCAACGCCGCTAGCCGGGGCGAGGCGACCCTTCATTCCGTGTGGGCGACTTCCTTGAGGGCGTCAGCCGGCTTCAGCGGCAGGCGGATGCGCATCTCCGTATAGACGCCCTCCTCGCTGTCCACCGTAACGGAACCGCCGTGCCTAGTGATGATATCGACCGTCAGGGACAGGCCTAGACCGGTGCCCTTGCCGGTGTCCTTGGTGGTTACAAAGGGTTCGAACATGCGCTCGCGCAGGTCCTCCGGAATGCCGGGGCCATTGTCCCGCACCCAAAATTCCGCACCGTCCTCCAGGTGGCGGCTGCCGATGCGCAATTCCGGCGCATAACCTTCGCCCTGCTTTTCCCGCTTCTCCTCCGTGGCTTGGAGGGCGTTGGTGAGGATGTTGAGGAAGGCCCGGCTCATGTCCTGCGGCACCACTTCGATCAGGCCCACCTGCTCGTCCAGATCTTCGTACAAGGCGGCGTTAAAGTTCTGGTTCTCGCCGCGCATGGCGTGGTAGGCCAGATCCCTGTACTGCTTGAGCAGCGCGTTGAGGTCCGTCTCCCGCCAATCCCCTGGCGAGGCCCGGGAGTGCTCCAACATGCTGTGGACGATGCCGTCGGCGCGCCCGCAGTGCTCCCCCACCTTGCTGAGATTGACCTTGAGATCGTCCAAAATATCCGCGATCTCACCGGCCAGGTCCAGGTCCTCGTCCTCCTTGGCCTCGTCGATGATCTCACCGATTTCCTCCACCAACTCCGCGGAAAGCTCCGCGAAGTTGCGCACGAAGTTCAGCGGATTCTTGATCTCGTGGGCCACCCCGGCGGTCAACTGGCCCAAGGAGGCCAGCTTCTCTTCCGCGACCATCTGCTCCTGAGCCTTGCGCAACTGCTCCAAGGTGTGCTCCAAGGCTTGGTTCTTGGCGTCCAGCTCCTCGGCCAGCTTCTCCACCAAGTTCAGCCTCTGCACTTCTAGGGCGTAACGGCGGAAGACCTCCAAGGCGTGGGCCATGTCGGTGACTTCATCGTTGCCGGAGACGGCCACCGGCGCTTCCAAATCGCCGCTGGCCATGTCCCGCATGACGCCGGCCAAGGCCACCATGCGATGCACCAAATGGCGGCCGACGAACAACCAGCCGATGAGGAAGGCGCCGCCGATGCTGAGAAGGTTCAGCGCCACCAGCAAGACGATGCCGGTTCTGGCGGCGGACTGGGAATCCGCGTTGACGTCGACCGCTTCGCTGTTCACCTGCGCCACCAGCTTCTCCATGTCGCCCAGCAGGCCGGCGGATGCCTCCCGCC
The DNA here is from genome assembly GCA_958296025.1 of uncultured Pseudomonadales bacterium. Lineage (GTDB taxonomy): Bacteria > Pseudomonadota > Gammaproteobacteria > Pseudomonadales > Azotimanducaceae > Azophilus. The sequence continues at coordinate 1,061,813 of OY282430.1, read as the reverse complement.
CGGCACTCAAGGCTTCGCGCTCTTGGGCCAGCCGCGCCAAGGATTCCCGTCGCAGGACGAAGATGCCCTCCTCGCCCTCGCCGATTTCCACCAAGCGGCTGCCCAAGATTTGCAGCGCCTCGTTGGGTGTGTGGGTGGCCATGCGGGTCAAGGAGCGCTGCAGGTTCTGGGCGGCGCTGTGAAAGCGCTCCGCCAGCGGCTCCATCAGGTCCCGGTCGGAAAGGGACAGGACCTCACCGAGCAAGGAGCCGCCGGTGCTGGTTTGGTGGCTGATGTCGATCAGGTCTCGGTAGTAAGCCAGTTCGGATTCCGAGGCGCGCTGCGCCAATTGCCGCGGGCTGTCCTCCAAGCTGCGTAGCCCCTCCACCAAAAAGAAGCCCTGATCATCCATGGCGGCGACGATGTTGCGCTCGATTCGCTTGTTCACCTCCGCCAGTTCATCGACCAACAGATCCAAGGACCGCTCTATCGCCAAACGATGCCCAGAGGATTCATGCACCACCTCCAACAGCGGCCAAAAACTGTCCAAGCGGGCCGCCAACAAGGAAGCCAAATCCTCGAGAGACGCTCGACCGACCCCCACCTCCTGCAAAGCGGCCGTCGCCTCCAGAGACGGCGTGGCGGCCAACCCCTCCACCAAGGCAGCCAGCTTGTCGACATCCCTCCCAGCGGCCAACTCCCCCACCAAGGCTTGCAACGCATCCCTTTCCTGAAACACCTCTTTGGAAACCCTTTCGTGCTCCTCAACCGAGCCGGCCGCGGCCATGCGGGCCGCGCCGTTGACTAGGCTGGCGGTGCGCCGCGCCACTTCGACGGAGCGGCTGAGGTTGGGAATGCTCTGCTCCGCCAAGCGGGACTGGTAATCGACGATCTCATTGAGAAAGTAGTAGGCGACGAAACTGGCGATCAACACCACAACTACGCTGCCCATCAGCCCCATATAGATCTGCGGGGCAATTCCTAAACGCCGCCCGGAGGGCTTCTGCACCTCCGCCTGGGCCTCCTGGATCGATGAGCGGGAGGGCGCAGCGCTACTTCCCGGTTCGCTCATCGCTTCGACATCTTGGTGATGGGCTGCACTTTGCCGTTGGCGTCGATCCGAGTCAGATAGACCCGGTCCGAACCTTGGTTGTCGTCCGGCCCGTAGCTGAGTTCAAAGCCGCCAAGATCGATGGAGGAGGCCTGCCGCAAGGCCCGCAGCAGCCTGGCCGGCGTCACCTCCGCCCCGGCCCGGCGCACGCCCTCAATCAGCAAGCGGCCCGCCAAGTAGCCCTCCAGGGAAACGAAGCCGGGCACTGCCTCCGCCGCCAAGGCGCTTTGATAAGCGGCCACCGCCGGCACGCCGGCGTCGCCCGGAAAGGGCACAACCTGGGCGATGTAAACCCCTTCGCCATCCTGTCCGAGCTCCCGGGCCAAGGCCGAACTGCCAACGAAGGAGATGTTCACGAAATAGGGGTTGAAGCTGAGGCGGCGCGCCCAACGGATTAGAGTGGCGGCCGGCTTGTAGGCACCGACGATGACCACCGCCTCCGGCTGAAAGCGGCGCAGGTCCAACAGCGGCACTTTGACGCTTTCGGTGTTGCGCGGATAGTCCGCTTGCGCCACCAACGGCAGGCCGCGCGCCTTCAGGGCCAAGCGCAACCCTTGCAGCCCGGCGCGCCCGTAGGAGTCGTTCTGGTGGAAGATGCCGATGCGGGTCAGCCCCAAGTCCTCGGTCAGCCGGGCGACGATCTCGGTGGTCTCTTGAAAGTAGGAGGCGCGCATGTTGACCACGTTGGGCCGCTGGCTGGCTTCGCGCAGAAATTCGGCACCGGTGAAAGGGGCGATGTAGGGCCGCCCGGCTTCGGCGGCGACAGGCTGGGCGGCCAAGGAGGTCGGCGTACCCACGGCGCCGACCAAGGCCAAGACCTGGTGATCTTCAATCAGCTCGCGGGTGTTGGCGATGGCGGCCTCCGGTTCATAGGCGTCGTCCAAGGAGACGAGGCACAGACAAAGCCGCCGCTCTTGGATGACGCCTTCGGGATTGGCCTCGTCAAAGGCGATGCCGCCTTTGCGGTTGGCCTCGTCAAAGGCTGCCTGCAGGCCAAGCCGCATGCCCAAGCCGAGTTCACTGGTTGGGCCAGTGAGCGCCGTGGACTGACCGAACACCAAGAACGCCTGCCGCTCAGGCGCCTGCGGCAACGGGCACCCTGTTGCGATCTCCTGCCCTTTGACCCCCTCTCCTGCCGGGCATTTCGCTTCAGCCCCCTGCACACCAACCAAGCCCCAAGGACAGAACAGTCCCAAACCGAGGAGACAGCCGACCAGATTCCGGCCCATGCGCCGACGATGGGTGCTTGACCATCCACCCGGCGAAGCGACACCCTTGTTCCAGACAGAGCGCATGATCCGCTTTTGCAGAACCTCCGGCACAGGCACCAAAGGGCCCCTCGACGATGGTTAGCCGTCTGCCGCCGGCCGGAAGGCCTGGAGGCGCAGGGAAAGGCAGGTCATGTCGTCGAACTGATCGGCGCCGTCGGCGAAAGCCTCCACGGCTTGTACGGCGCTTTGCACCATCTCTTGGGAGGACTGCTGAGGGACGCCGCCGAGCAGTTCGTCTAGACGCCCCTCGCCGAACTCGTCATTGACCGGATTGCAGGCCTCGGTGATGCCGTCCGTGTAGAGAAACAGCGCATCGCCAGTTGCCAGATCGATTGCCTGCTCTCGAAATTCGTGGCCGGAGAACACGCCAAGGGCCAGATCCCCGGTGAGCTGAAGCACTTCCACGGCGCCGTCCGCACGGATCAGCCTAGGCGGGTTGTGGCCGCCGTTGGAGTAGCGCAGGCAGCCGTTGCGGAAGTCCAAGACGCCGTAGAACAGGGTGACGAACATGCAGGCTTCGTTGTCTTGGCTTAGAAACTCGTTGACCTCCGCCAAGCAAGCGCCGGGCGAATCATGGCGACGGGCGGCGGACTTAAGCAAGGCCCGGGTGACCATGGTGATGAGCGCCGCCGGCACCCCCTTGTCGGAGACGTCGGCGATGACCAAACCGATGCGGTAGTCGTCCAAGGAAAAGAAATCGTAGAAGTCCCCGCCGATCTCCCGGGCCGGCGTCATCACGGCGCCGATGTCGAAGTCGTCCCCCTCCGGCAGGGCCTCTGGCAACGATGAGGTCTGCACATGCCTGGCGACCTCCAGTTCCTGCTTGAGGGCGACCAGCCGGTCGCGGTTTTGCAGGGCCTGCTGCAAGGTGTCGATGTGCTTTAGGGTCTTGTCAATGGTGATCGTCAGGTCGTTGAAGTCGATGGGCTTGGTGACGAAGTCGAAGGCGCCCCGGTTCATGGCCGTGCGAATGTTCTCCATGTCCCCATAGGCGGAGATGATGACGGCGCGAATTTCCGGATGGATGTTCTCCAACTGGCCGAGCAGGGTCAGCCCGTCCATGACGGGCATGTTGATGTCGGAAAGCACCAAGCGGATGTCCGGATTCTCCTCCAGCTTCTCCAAGGCCTCCTTGCCGTTGTGGGCAAAGATGAACTCCAGCTCGCCCTTGCGGATGCGGCGGCGGAAGCGCTGGCGGACCAGAAGCTCCAGATCCAGCTCGTCATCAACCATCAGGATGCGGATTGCGCTCATTAGGATTGCACTCTGTTCATGGGATGGGGACTAGGCCGCCGCCAAGGCATCTGCACGGCCGCGGTACACCGACAGCACGTCCTTGAAGCCGCTGACCTCAAACACTTGCGAGATTTCCTCGGAGAAGCCGCAAAACAACGCCTTGCCGCTTTGCGCCTGCATTTTTCGGGCGATTATGAGCAGCACCCGCAGGCCGGCGCTACTGATGTAGATGAGATTCTCCAAGTCGAAAAGCAATAGGGTTTCGCCGGCCTCCAAGTGTCCAGCGACGGCCGCTTCGAGAATTGCGGTGTTGGTGCCGTCCAAGCGCCCCGTCAGGCAGAGCACCGTGGCCTTGTCGCTGTCCTCAGCGCGGACAGCGAGATGGGACTGTTCAGTCATTGTCATCGGCCTCCAAGTTCAGGCGCAAGGTGATTCGGTTCAAGCCATCAACGCACTCGTACTCGGCATCCGCGGCGAACTGCTTGACGAAATAAACGCCCAAGCCGCCGATGTTCCTTTCATCCAAATCCAGGGTTGTGTCCGGCGTCGACGCCTCCGTCAAAGGATCGAAAGCCGGGCCGTTGTCCTCCAATTCCGCGACCAACACATTCGCGCAACGGCGCAGGCGCAGGCGCAGTTGCGGTTCCGGCACGTCCCGCAGGGCGTAGCTCACGCAGTTGGTGACCAATTCATCAAGGACTAGGTTTAGCCTGAACGGTACGGTGCCGGCTACGGCCTCGGCTTCAGCGAACCGCTCCACCACCTCAGCCAAAACGGTGAGCGCCTCGTTGAGATCCGGCGACAAGTCTATGCTCAAGACACCTGTGTCGCCAACATGTTTCGCCAAATCACCCATTGCAACGATGTTATACAACCACGGGCCGCAACGCCATACGCAGCTCGCCACGGCGGCCGGCGCAAAAAATTCTCTCCTAACCCTTGGCCATTGCACTTCAATCGGGTTAGACTTCGATTATTGTAGGCGAAGCTGGCAGGCGAAACATGATCTCACCATTGGGGGGCAGCGCATGAATTTGAATACCGACCGCGTCGCAGGCGCGTTGGTCGCCATACCCGGGGGCCGCATTGACGGGTTGAACGCCCGGGATTTTCAGGAGGCGCTAAAAGCCGCCGCCAATGAACAGGATACGGCGGTCATCGTCGATTTCGGCGGCGTCACCTACATCAGTAGCGCCGGCTTGCGGGCGGTGCTGGTGGTCGCCAAGCTGATGCGGGAGCGCAAAGCCAGCTTTTCCCTGTGCGCCCTTTCCGAACCCATCCGGGAGATCTTCTCGGTCAGCGGCTTCGACAAGATCATCGACATCCACGCCACCCGGGAAGACGCGGTAGCCGACGCCACCTGAGCCATCCCGCCGTAGAAGCAGCTTCGTCCACCGTCATTCCCATGTCGATCCGGGGGTCCTCTTCTGTGCGTTAGCGACCGTCGTAAAACCGTTCATGGGCATAGCCGAACAAGGCCGCGGCTTGACGGGCTTGAGCCATGTCGGGTTGGTCCGGCCACAGTTGCCGACCGTCGTAACGCCAGCCGAAAGGGGCGCCGCCTCGGACCAACACGGTGAGATGGTTGGGGCCGAGCAGGCCGACATGGTAGTCCTCCTCCACGGGCGCCACCTGGGTTTCGCCCCGCAATAGACTCCATCCGTAGAAGGACTCGACCGTCGGCAACGCCAGCAAATCGAGCAGGGTTACCGGCAAGCTCAGCGTGGAGCCGTGGTGCTCGATGACCTCGGGCGTCAGGTTGGCCGGGCTGTAGAAGACCATCGGCACCCGAAAGTTGTCCGCCGGCAGCAGCGCCGCGCCGGGCACGTCGGGACCGTGATCGGCGACGACGACGATGAGGGTGTCCCGCAGCCAGGGGCGCCGGTTGGCTTGGCGGATGAAGCGGCCGAGTGCCCAGTCCGCGTAAGCGATGGCGTATTCCGGGCGCCGCTGGTCGCTGGGGAAGGGGATGCGGCCGGCGGGGATGTCGAACGGCAGGTGGTTGCTGACCGTCAGGGTGGCGAGAAAGACCCGTTCGTGGAGGTCGGTCTGGCGGTCCATCTCCTTCAGCACCCGGTCGAACAGGAACTCGTCGGCCACGCCCCAACTGGTCTCGAACCAACAGTCCCGACAATTCTCGCGTTGCAGCAATTGCGCCTTGCGCTCGGCGAAATCCTCCCGCTCAAGCATCTCCTGAAAGCCGATGCTGCGCCAGTAGTCGAATAGGTTGGTAAAGCCCGGCCAGCCGCCATAGACAAAGATGGGGTGAAAGCCGGCGGCGGCCAAGGCCCGAGGCAGGGATGGCAGCTTGCTCAGGTCTTCATCCCTCGGTAGGCCGACGCCCGGCAACGGCGGATAGCTGTTGAAAAGGGCCTCCAGCCCCCGTACGGTGCGGCTTCCGGTGGAGTGGACGCCGTCGAAAGCGACGCCGGCGGCGGCAATGGCCTGCATTTCGGGCATGTACTTCGTGCGCAGATGCAAATCCCGCCAATACTTACCGCCAAAGGACTCCTCTATCACCAAAAGCAAGTGCTTGAAGGATGCGGATGGAGCGCGGGGGTGCAGGTCCGCCGGGGGCCTCGGCAGGACATTTGCGTCCGCCGCCAAGGCCAAGGGCCGGTCCAAAAGGGTTCGCGCACCCGCCTCGGTAGGGGGCTTATTGGGGATCAGCGCCAAGTCCGCAGGCGCGAACGCGGACGGCGCCCAATAGAGTCCCTGCCATTGCGACAAGTCGATGCGCAGCGCCCGCAGCATTTCCAAGTAGCCGTTGCTGGCCAGCTGGTTGAGGGGACGTAAGGGTTCGGTGGGGGCGACGGAACGGCCGAAAACCAATACGGTAACGGCTGCGGCAACCCAACCGACGCAGGCGAGGCGTTGTGAGCGGGTGAACCCTTCGGGTAGCCAACGCGCCAGGCGACGACCGACGAACCAAGCCAAGGCTGCGAAGGGCAGCAGCAAGTAGGTCAGGTAAACCTGTTCATCAACGAATGCCAACACCTCCCGAACATAGCGGACGTACTGAATGGCCAAACGTCCGAGCCGGGTTTGAAACTCCCCCCAATGCAGCACTTCGGCGATGAACACGACAGCGACCGCCGCGGCGGTCAGCGCCAGCCAAAAGACGGCGAAGCGGCGCCCGGTCAGAAAGCCTAGGGCCAACAGTCCGCAAACCAGCGCCAAGGCCTGCAAATCGCCGCTGAAACCGTAGGCGATGGCGACCAACCGCTCGCCTAGCGGCACCTCGGGCAGCAGCAGCGCCAACACCAGCCGCAAGCCGAACCACAACGCCATGCAGAGGATGGCGAAGCGCAGCCAAAAGCCTCTCATCCGCGCCGCTCGTGGACCGGATGGGACAACCAGGACAGAAGCACCGGCAACAGGAAGACGGTGAACACCAACAGCAGGGATACGGCGATGGCCAACAGCAGGCCGATGGACGCCGTGCCGGCATGGGGCGAAAGGGACAGGGCCGAGAACGCGCCCACGGTGGTCAGGGCGCTCAGCACCACCGCCCGCGGCGTACTGGAGTACATCAGGTGGGACACGCCGCCCTCGCCCCGGTAGCGGTCCACCACATGCACGCCGTTATCGACGCCAAGGCCGAAGATCAAAGGCATCACCAGAATGTTGGCCATGTTCAGCGGCATATCGAGCAATACGCCGAGCGCCAAGGTGAAGGCCACCGCCAAGACCAGGGGCACGACCACCAGCAAGGCGTAACGTAGGCTCTGAAACATCAGCAGCAGGACGCAGCCGATGGACACCAAGGCGAAGGCCAAGGCTTGCTGAAAGGCCGACACCACCACGCCGCCAATTCCCCACTCCAGAACCGGGCGGCCGGTCGCCGTCGGCGCAATGGCTCGCACATCCTGGATGAAGCGGGTCATGGCATCCACATCGGCGACTTCCCCCTTGGGCAGAACAATGCTCAACCCCTCGCCATTTGCGCCAGTGAAGCGGCCGCGAACCTGGGCCGGCACCTCTTCCACCGTCACCGGGGACACCTGCAACGCCCGGCGCAGCCAGTCGATTTCCTCAACCAAGTTGGCCACCACGCCACGCTGCCACAGCTGCAGCTGCTGCGACGGCCCCCTCGCCAGCTCCTGCAGGGCCCTTTTGAGGCCGTCGAAACGGCTGTTGTCGTCGTTGACTTCAATGCTCTGAATCAGCGCCTCCACACTGGCCCGCAGTTCGCTGGCCACCGGCGCCGGCAACTGGCGCAATGGATCCAGCGCACTGCCGAGGATGAACCTGAGATCCTCAAGCGCATAGAGCTTGTCCTCCTGATCGGTCGGCAGGAAGTCCGCTTGACTGATGACTGCATCCACCGTCGGCAGCGCCGCAATGGACTGCAGGGCCTGCGCGTCGGCGGAAACCAGCAGCAGGGCGTAATCCGTCGCTTGGCCGTGCGCCTGCAGCTGGCGCAGGGTGCGCATGGAGTCCGTCTGCGGATCCTTCAACGCCAGCACACTGTAGTCGAAGCGCGTCTGGTCGGCGACGGCCAGCGCCAAGGCCGCTAGGACGGCAAAGGTGGCCAGCACGGCGCGGCGACGGCCGATGAGGGCATTTACCAGCCGGGCGCTGGAGGGGATGGGCATGACGTGGGAACTGATGGGGCCGAGCACGGCGAACAGGGCCGGCAGCAGGGTGAAGGTCAGCCACCCGGCGATGACGATGCCCCCGGCGCAGATCAGGCCGAGGTCGGCCAGCCCTTGATAGTCCGTTGGCCAAAAGCTGAGAAAGCCCAAGGCCGTGGTCAAGGTGCAGACCACAATGGCGCTGCCGACGCTGTGTACCGTGGATTCCAGCGCTTGATCGATGGCCCCCTCGCCGGTGTTGACCGCCTCCTGATAGCGCAGGGAAAAGTGGATGGCGAAGTCCACGCCGAGGCCAAAGAACATCACCATGAAGACGATGGAGAGGGTGTTGAACTCCCCCACCGACAGCATGCCGTAGGCGGCAGTCCAGGTGATGCCGACAAGCAGCATGGCGAAGGTGGCGACGATAATCTTCCAGGAGCGGACGCCAAGGATCAGCAACACCGCCAACAGCGCCACGGCCAGCCAGCCAGCCAGCTGCACACCGTCCACCGCCGCCTCGATCTCCTCGTGGGCCAAGGCCACTTCACCGGTGACGCCGACGCCAACGCCGGGCGGAACGCCGACTGCGGCGATGATGCCGCGCAGTTCACGCACCACCTCGGCATCGGCCAAGGTGCCGCTTAAAGCGAAATTGCTCTTGACGGCGATGAGCCGGTGCCTCGTCTCATCGGCGGTGAAGAACTCATTGGCCCAGTACACGCTGGGGTCGCCTCCCTGCAGCAGGGCCACAGCCGATGCCTCCAGCAGGCGCACGGTGCGGTCGGCACCGCTGGGCAACTCGTTTTCGATGCCCTCCGCCAGCAGCCCGAGGATGCCGCGCAGGCTGGGATCTTCGGCGACCGCAGTAAGCCAAGGCTGCGCCTCGGCTAGGCGGTCGGCGACATCCTCCAGTTCCTCTGCTTCCAGATAGAGGAGTGCGTGATCGCGGAAGAAGGGATCGTTGCCTGGGGCGTATAGGGCGCGAAAGCGGTCCGGGCGCCGGCGGATTTCATCCTCAATGCGCTTGGCGGTGTCCTCCACCTGTTTGAAGCCGGTACCGAAAACGACCACCACGGCGGTCTTGACGTGATCCGGGAACAGCCCCTCAAAGCGGTCGAAGTCGTCCCGCCAAGCGGCCTCCTGTTTGATGAGGTCCCCTAAGTCCGCGTTCATCCTGAAGCGGTCCAAGGCGAACCAAGCGCAGACGCTGGTCAGCAGAGTCACCGCCACCAAGGTGGCCCAAGCATGGGTATAAACCAGAGCCACCCATTTGACTAGGCTCTGTATCAGCCAGCGTTGAATCATTCGCCGGCGTCGGCCTCGTTGAAGAAGCTGTCGAAGTCGTCCAGAGGCGGCTGCCCATCATGAATGAGGAACTCACGGCGCTGATAGTAGGCTTCCCTAGTGAAAGCGTAGGGGTCCAAGGCCGCGGCGTCCCTCACGTCGGTTAGCGCCAGCGCATCGGCGCGGGTGCCGACCAAGCCGACGCCGCTGACCCAGAGCCTATGGTATTGGCCCAGCAGCAGGCGCGGGGCGAAGGCGCTGAGTGCCATGGCCGGCAGGTCGCGTACTGTCGATGGCCCAACCAAGGGCACATAGACGTAGCGGCTGCTGCGCCAACCCCAAACGGCCAGGGTTTGGCCGAAGTCCTCGTTTTGGGCGCGCAAGCCGGCGGGGGTGGCCACATCGAACAGGCCGGCCACGCCCAAGGTGCTGTTGAGCAGGAAGCGCATCAGGTCGGTGCTGCCGCTCTTCGGCTTGCCCTGCAGGAAGCCGTTGAGGCCGCTATCGACCATGCGCAAGTTAGCAAAGAAGTTGGAGGCGCCCCTCTCCAACGGATCCGGCAGCACCCTTTGGTAGGTCCGCGCCACCGGCACCAGGAAGCTCCGGTCCACCTCCTCGGAGAATTCGAAGGAGGCTCGGTTGAACTTCTCGCCAGGATCTTGAACGGCGTAATCCGGCCCCTCCAGACTGGCGCAGGCACCTTGCAGCAGGACAGCCGCCACCAGCAACGGGCCGGCGACACGGCTTGCGCCAGCCGACGGATATCCGCCAGGCGCCGACCCGCCGTTCAGCCCGGTCGCCCCCGGCTTGGCCGCCCCCATTTCCCGGCGGTTAAAGGCGCCGATGCTCGTTGTGCGCGCATTCATCTGTATCTCCCATTCGACCCCGACCGGCTTTTAGGGCCCCGCCGCACCGGCCTCGGCAATGCTGGCCTCAATGTGCTCCACCAGCGCCGCAAAGCCCTGCTTCCTGATGATGGCGGCATAGTCCGCCCGCCGCAAGGACAGATCGCTGACCCCGTCAGCCACCACATTGAACACCTTGGCGCCGCGAAAGTAGTAGTCCAAATTCACCGGCTCGCCGTTGGCGCGGATGAGTTGCGACTTGATGACCACGCCGGTGCTAGCGGCCGCCGACCCGACCCGCTCGAAGCGCTGGCCGCTGTAGCTGTCGAAGCGGTCCGCGTAGGTGGCGACGATCAGGCGCTCCAACAGTTCAATGAAGGCCGTGCGCTCGGCATCCGGCAAGCTGCGCCAACTGCTGCGACCAACGCTGATGCGAGCGATGGAGACCACATCGAATAACTCCGCCACGGCCGGCGCAAGCAGGACCAGGCGGGCATCAAAGGCGCCGGCTTGCATGGCCCCGACAAGCACGCCGTGAAAGCGGTCCACGCTGGCGGCGGCTTCCTCCGCCCCCTCCGGCACGGCAGCCCAAGGTGCCGCAAGCCAAGCCGCCGCCGCGAAGCCAACGCCCCAAACCAAGGCGGCCAGCCGCAGCCGCACCCCAGCGGCGCGACCGCCCCGGCTGGTCCAAGCACGGCAAGGAGGCCGGCGCCTCATCGCACCAACGCCAAGGTGAACCAGGGAACGTAGGTGATCAGCAGCAGGGCCGCCAACAACACCAGCATGAACGGCCAGCAGGCGGCGTACAGGGTCAGCACTGGCTGATTGAATCGATAGCTGGCGATGAACAGGTTCATGCCCACCGGCGGCGTGAAGTAGCCAATCTGCATGTTTGCCAAAAATACAATGCCCAAATGCACCGGATCAATGCCGTAGCCCACCGCCACCGGCAGAATCAGGGGCACCATGATGACCAATGCGGAGAAGATGTCCAGCAGGGCGCCCAAGGCCAACAGCAAGACATTCAACAACAGCAGGAAGGCAATGGGGCTTTCGATGTGGGCCTGCATGAACTCGAACAACAGCTGCGGCACTTCGGCATCGACCAAAAAGCTGGTGAAGGCCAGCGCCACGCCCAGAATCAGCAGGATGCCGCCGACCATCATCATGGCCTTGACCGCCACCGCCGGCAGTGTACGCAGGCGCAAATCCTTGTATAGCAGCGTCTCCGCAAGGGTGACGTAAACCGCAGTCACCGCCGCCGCCTCGGAGATGGCGAAGAAGCCGGAGTAGATGCCGCCGAGCACCACCAGCGGCAGAGGCAATTCCCAGCGGGCGTCCCACAGGGCGGCGCGGACCGACGGGCGTTGGGCGGCGACCAATTGTGGGGCATCGTCCGTGCCGGCCTCCATTCGCCCGCCCTCGCCCGTTGGCGACGCGCCGCCGCGCTGCGTCCATAGCGTCCAAGCGATCAGGCAGGCCAGCATCAGCAGCAGCGGCAGCACCCCCGCCTTGAACAGATCGATGATGGTGAAGGGTTCGCCCAGATTGATCTGTTGGGCGATGACGCCATACAAAATGAGCGGCAGGGAGGGCGCCAGCAGCAGGCCCAGGCTGCCGGAGGTGGTGACCAGCCCCAAGCTGAAGCGCTGCCCGTAGCCGGCCTGAAGCAAGGCCGGCAGCAGCAAGGCACCCAAGGCGACGATGGTGACCCCGGAGGCACCGGTCAGTGCCGTAAACAGGCCGCAGGCGATGAAGCCGACGATGGCCAAGCCATTCGGCAGCCAGCCGAACAGGCTGCGCACCAGGGCCACCAACCGCTCCGAGGTCCTCGCCTCGGCCAGAACGTAGCCGGCGTAGGTGAACAGCGGCAGGGCCACCAACAGGGGCGTATCGACGATGCGGTAAACCTCGATGGCCACCACTGTCAGATCGATGCCGGCGGCCATAAAGCCCAGCATGGCGGCGGCCATGAGCACCGCGATGAGCGGTGCCCCGGCCAAGGCCGCAGCCAGCACTAGGAGGATGCCGGCCCAAATCATCGCGGCGCCAAGGTATGCAGCAGGTAGCGCAGGCACATGAGGCCGGCACCCAAGGGCAGGATGCTGGCGCAAAGCCAAGCCGGGACCGCGCCGAAGGCGATCATCCCATCCTCGTATTCAAAGAGCACGAAGCGCAGGCTGAACCAAGCGAAAACGCCAAGCACGGCGCTGGTGAAGCCGTTGGCGAAGCGGACCAGGAACGGCCGCCAAGAGGCCGGGGCGAAGCGGGCCGCCAGATCGATGCGGATGTGGTCGTCTGTGCGCGAGGCCACCATGGCCCCCACCATCGCCACCCAAATCACCAGCACCCGCACCAAGGCGTCCCCCCACAGCAAACCGGTGTCGAATAGGTTGCGGGCCACCACCTGATAGGCGGCCACGCCGATGATGGCGGCCAAGATCAGGACCAAGACCGCATCCTCGAACCGCCGCAGCAGCGCCAGTGCCTGCTTCACCTAATCTCCTCCAATCCAGGGCGGCCGCATGAGGAAGCCGGGCGTCCGAGCCGCACGACGCCCGCCTGCCGGTGCGCACCTATTCATTAATATGCTAACGCGGCCTTGAGAAAATCCGCACGGCCGCACAGCGAGCGGCCGCAAGCCCATTTTGAAATCAGCTGAACGACGCAGTCAGGAACCCGCTCGAAAGACTCTGAGATGCTCCAGCATCGCGTTGTGCAGGTCGGCGGAGACGTAGCCCTCCTGCACCAGCCGAGCTGCGGCTCGGTCCGCCAGCGTACGCCACTCGGCCGCTTCGTCGGCGGAGGCTTGCAGCCATTGCAGCCCTTGGTTGGCCAGCGCCGCCGACGCCTGCTCATGGTCGCGGCGGCTGCGGGCGTTGACCTTGGCCACCATCTCCCCCATGACCTTGCGCACCACGGCTTGGTCCGCCGTATCCAGCCGGTCAAAGCGGCCCTTGTCGATGGCCAGCAGGCCGTAGATGTAAAGCAGGGGCAGATTCAACACATGGCTGACCCTAGTGTGCCATTGCAACGCGATGGCCCCCACCGGCGGCGCGGCGATGCAGTCGATCAGGCCGGTCTGCAGGCCGCCCAAAACATCGACGATGGGCAGGGGTATGGGCGTGATGCCGAACGCCTGCAGGGCGCGGGCGGAGCCCGGGTCGTTGTCCGGCGTCCACACCTTGCGCGCCCTGGCGTCGGCCACGCTGGTGACCGGGGTGCGCGCCATGGCGAGGGCGAAGCCCACTTCGGCGAAGCCGAAGGCCACCAAGCCCTCCCCCTCCAAACCGGCCAACAGCCGCCCGTCCAGACGCTTTCGCACATAGTCCGCCTCGGCACTGGAGCGAAAGGCCATCGGCAGGTTGTACAGGCCAATGTCCGGATAGACTTGCACCAAGGCCCCGGAGGTGACCACGGCGCCCTGCAGCTGGCCCACCCGCATCTTGCGCAGCACCGCCTTGTCGTCGCCCATGACGCCGCCGGGATAGAACTTGAAAGCCACCCGGCCCTCGGTCTGCGCGGCCACCCGTTCGCCGCCCTCGCGCAGCAGTTTCATCCACACCGATCCCTCCGGCGACAGCGCGGCCACCTTCAAGGTGACGGCGGCGCCGAAGGCCGGCCCCAACAGCGCACAGACAACCAGTAGGATGAACGGAATGGAACGGTTAGAAATAGGCATCGGCGGTCTCCATCAGGCCTTGGGCGCGGCGTTTGGCGATGGCGTTCATCAGCCTCAGCTCGGGGATGTCCACCTCCGAGGCCAGTGCCTCGTTGAGCAAATCATCATGCAGGGCGCGGTCGAACACCAACCGGGCGTACTGTTCGGCGAACATCACCTGAGTGAGCAGATGCTTGCCTTCGGCCAGCGCCAAGGCCCGTTCAAAGTGGGCGCGGCCCACCTCTGGGCGCCCGCCCAAGGCCGGCGGCAACAGGGTTTCAAAGACGCCCATGTAGAGTTGCGGGCCGCCGTATTCATAGCCTTCGTCCAGTTCGACGACACGCTGCATCAGCAGCTTAACCCGGCCGAGGTCGGCGATGGCGTTGAAGTCCTCGCTGTTGGCCTGCATCCAGGTGGCCCAAGCGGTGGCTAGGCCGTAAGCGAGGGGTACGTCGTCTGACCGCAAAGCCGCAGCCCACTGCTCGAACTCCGCAAAGGGCCGGCGGGTGACGCCGCAGCCGCCCCGTACGCCGAGGCAGAGGGCCTGTTCGGCCAAGCCCTTGGCCTTGGCCGCCATCAGACGAATGCGCAACTCGTCGTCCAGAAAAGCGCCGGCGTAGGCGGAATTCAGGGCTGCCGCCTGGGACAGTAAGGCGACGCTATCCGGAGCGCCTTCCAGCAAGCCGTCGATCAGCAACAGGAAGGCCGGCGCCCCCTCGCGCACGATGTCAACATCGGGATTCTCCAGAATCGCCGCCGCCAAATCCTCCGCCATGCTCTCCGTGACGGAGGACATCATGGTGGCGCAGCCGGCCAAGGCCACCGGGGCGGCCAAAAACAGTGCTCGAACGCAATGCCTCCAACCGCTCGGTGGCGGCATCAGCCCGCCGCCCCCGCTTCAGCCTGAACCGGCGCGGCGGCCTGCACCGCATCGAGCAGCTCCTGCATCGGTGGGCGCTCTCGGTAGCTCGGCATGGCGAACTTGGCCACCACCGCACCTTCCGGCGACAGGTAGAAGACGCCCGGATGAGGGATGCCGTAGGCGCCGTGGCCTGGGGCGTACTGCTCGTTCAGTACGTTGAAGCCGATCACATGTTTAGCCCCCTCATCGTGCAGCAGGGGATAGCCAAGGTTTCGCTCGGCGTGAAAGCCGGCCAAGATGTCAACCGCGTCGTAGGTCATCGCGGCAACTTTGACACCAGCCGCCTCGAACGGTTCCCGCCATTCCTCCAGTTGAACCAACTGGTGCATGCAAAAGGGTCACCAATCAGCGGAGCGGTTCAGGAACAGCAACAACCCGCGCTCCCCCGCCAAGGACGATAGGTCCCGAACGGCACCAGTTTGGTCCGGGGCCTTGATGGTCGGCGCCTTGGCGCCCACGGCCAAGCCCCATCCATCCGTATAGGCATCCGCGAGCGCCGACGACGCCAACGAAGCCAAAACGTATGCGGCCAAGGCCATCAGTGCATGCTTCATGCCGATTTCTCCGTCAAACCAACGCGATGGATGCGGGCATGGTCAAGGCCAAGGGAGCTACTGTCAAGACGCGCATGGTGATGCGCCCCTCAGGACTGCGCCGCCAAGCGACCCTTAGGCACCATTTGCCTCCTCATGGCGCGTCGGCAAGAATTGTGCGGAGATGAAGGCGGACGCTGGGTAGTGAGCACAGGCGCGATGACCGACATCCAAGGCCCGCGGACCCTTGTGGGAAATGCCGAAAAACTGCGCAAAGTGGGCTGGCCGATTGGCTGGTGCAAACTGCTAGAATTCAATTTTTTTGCCGTTTCGCCATGCCCAGCTTCACACGCAGCGGCCTACGCCTTTACTATGAGCAATGGGGAGCCCGCGCCGACCCGCCGGTGCTGCTGATCCACGGGCTGTCTTGCCAAATCATCCACTGGCCGCCTCGCTTGATCGAGTTTTTGGCGGCCTCCGGGCAGCGCGTCATCGCCTTGGACAACCGCGACATGGGGCTGTCCTCCACGCTGGACACAGCAGTGCCCAGCGTGACCGAAATCGTCGCCAACCTGGCCGACCTCTCCGCCCATCCGCCGGCCTACAGCCTGAACGACATGGCGGCGGACGCGGTGGCCTTGCTCGACCATCTCGGCCAATCCGGCGCCCACATCGTCGGCCTCTCGATGGGCGGGATGATCGCGCAAATCCTGGCCATCGAGCATCCGCAACGTTGCTTCAGCCTGACCTCCATCATGTCCTCCACCAACAACCCGGACCTGCCGCCGGCAACGCCGGAAGCCGCCGCCGCCTTCCTCGCCGACCGCCCCAAAGACCGGGCGCAGGCCATCGCCCAATATCAACGGGGTTGGCAAACGGTCGGCGGACCCCACTACGACTCCACCACCGAAGGGCTGGCCCGATTCTCCGAGCAAGCCGTGGACCGGGGCTTCAGCACCGCAGGTTTCGCCCGCCAATTGCTGGCCATCCGCCACGCCCCAGACCGGCGCAAAGCCCTCGCCCAAGTGCAGGCGCCGGCGCTGGTCATCCACGGCGGCGCCGACCCTTTGGTCAACCTGGCCGCCGGCGAAGACACCGCCAAGGCCCTGCCCAACGCCAAGCTCAAGGTCTTCGACAAGATGGGCCACGACCTGCCGGAGCCCTTGGTTCCGGCAATCGCCCAAGCCATCATCGACCACGTCAAACAGTCCGCCGGGCGCAGGTAGCCAATGCCTTGCCCACGCCCACCGCAGCCAAAGCGGACAGTTCATTTACTCCAAAATTGGACACTTCCATTTGTTGCCATCCACCGGCGGCAGCGCCTGTCAGCCCAAAGCTGTAATGTCCCCTTTCTCCAAAGTAGAAATGTCCCCTTTTGGCTGTGCCGGAGGGCGGACGGATGTCGGAAGGGTTGGTGTTGATGAGCGGCAAGGAGGCGGACAGGCTTGGCGTGGTCAGGGACGCGGCGGAGGGACGGGTTCGGCAGCGTCAGGCGGCGGAGCGTTTGGGCTTGGGGGTTCGCCAGGTCAAGCGCTTGGTGCGGCGCTACCGGGAGCGCGGCGCGGCGGGATTGACGTCCGGGCGTCGGGGGAGGCGGTCGAACAACGCGATTGCGGCGGAGGTGCGCGGGCGGGCGATGGACTTGGTTCGGGAGCGCTACGCGGACTTCGGGCCGACGTTCGCTCGGGAGAAGCTGGTGGAGGTTCACGGCTTCAGGCTGTCGGCGGAGACGCTGCGCAAGTGGATGCTTGAGGATGGCCTGCGGCGGGCCAAGCCGCGCCGGGGGGCGCCGGTTCGCCAGAGGCGCCCCCGTCGTCCGTGCTTCGGGGAGCTGGTTCAGGTCGACGGCTCGGAGCACGCCTGGTTCGAGGACCGGGGGCCGCGGTGCTCGCTGATCGTGTTCATCGACGACGCGACCAGCCGGCTTCTGGCGCTGCGGTTCGTCCCGGCGGAGACCACCGAGGCCTACATGGAGGTGCTGCGCGGCCACTTGGACGGGCATGGCCGCCCGGTGGCGGTTTATTCGGACAAGCATGGGGTCTTCCGGGTGAACCATCGGGAGCGCGAGGGGGAGCTGACGCAGTTCGGGCGGGCGCTGAGGACGCTGGACATCGAGCCGATCCATGCGGGCAGCCCGCAGGCGAAGGGGCGGGTGGAGCGGGCCAACGGGACGCTGCAGGACCGTTTGGTCAAGGAGATGCGGCTGCGGGGCATCGACGGCATGGAGGCCGGCAACGCCTTCCTGCCGGAGTTCATGGAGGACCACAACCGGCGCTTCGCGGTGGAGCCCCTTTGCCCGGCGGACGCGCACCGGCCGGTGCTGCACGACGCGGCGGAGCTGGGCCTGATCCTGTCCCTGCACTCGACGCGCAAGGTGTCGAGGAGCCTGACGCTCCGCTACCGCGGTCGGGAGCACCAGATCCAGGTTCGGGGCCAAGGCTACGGACTGCGCGGCGCCCGGGTGACGGTCTGCGAGGGCTTCGACGGGCGGGTGGCGATCCTTCGGGACGGGCGGCCGCTTGCGTTCCGGGTGCTGGCCGAGGGGGAGCCGCCCGTTTCCGTGGAGGACGAAAAGAGCGTCCGCCATGCGGTGGACCGGGCCAAGGCGCGCCAACAGGCGCGCCCGAACTGGAAGCCCGCCCCGGACCATCCTTGGAGGCGGGCGGCGCGCGTCGGCGCCGAGCGCGCCGCGGCGGGGCCGTGACCTCCGGTCGCTCCGCTCCCTCCGTTCACGGCCCCGCCGCCCCCCGGCGAATCCAGCAACGTCCGCTTGGGAACGGAAAACAGGGAAGGGGACATTTTAACTTTGGAGAAAAGGGGACATTTCTACTTTGGTTTGACACACCGGCGGCAGCGCCTTGACATATTCCGAAACCCGAAATAGCTTGACTGAATGATTCGATCATTTCGATGCGGCGACGCACAGGCCCTCTTTCCTGACCAAGCGGTTTGGCCGTGAATCCGCAGTTTCTTCAGAAATTCATTCACCAAGGCCAGCTCCGGGTGGTCGATCACGCCGGGCGGGAGCATTGCTTCGGGCAGGGGGAACCCAGCGCCGTTTGGCGGTTGCACAAGGCCTCGACCTTAAACGCCATCCTGCGCAATCCGCTGCTGAACCTCGGCGAAACCTATCTCGCCGGGGAGTGGGACGCCGGGGAAGGCGGCCTGCACACCCTGCTAACGGTCCTGCGCATCAACTTTGAAGCCAATTTGGACGGGAACCGTTGGCTGAACGCCGCCAAGGCGCTGCTCGGCTCTTGGAACGGCGTTGCCGCCAGCCAGCGCAACGCCAGCCGCCACTACGACCTGGACGAACCTCTGTTCCGAGCCTGCCTGGATGCGGACATGCATTACTCCTGCGCCTACTTCCAAGATGGGCAGGACAGCTTGGAAAAGGCGCAGGCGGCGAAATGCCAGCACATCGCCGCCAAGCTGCATTTGACGCCGGGACAGCGGGTGCTGGACATCGGCTGCGGCTGGGGCGGCCTAGCCACATACTTGGCGGAGCGGCAAAACGTGGCCGTCACCGGGCTGACCCTTTCCGCCGAGCAATTGCGGGTGGCCAAGGCACGGGTGCGGGCGCCCGCATTGCAGGGCCGAGTCGATTTCCGCCTGCAGGACTACCGGGAGCACGAGGGAACCTATGATCGGGTGGTCTCCGTGGGCATGTTCGAGCATGTCGGCAAGCGCAACTACCGCGCCTTCTTCGGCAAGCTGGCCGACTGCCTCGCGCCGGATGGGGTGGCCTTGCTCCACACCATCGCCAGCAAGGCTCCGCCGACACCGGTGAACCCTTGGATCCGTCGCTACATCTTCCCGGGAGGCTACATCCCCTCCCTTTCCGACATCGCCCCGGCGGTGGAGCGGGCACATCTAGTCAGCACCGACATCGAAGTGCTGCGCCGCCACTACGCGCTGACCTTGAAGGCTTGGAACCGGCGTTTTCAGCGAGTGCGTTCGGAGTTCGCGGCCAGCAAGGGCGAGGATTTCTGCCGCATGTGGGAGTTCTACCTGGTGGCCAGCCAAACCGCCTTTGAGGTCGGCGACCTCGTGGTGCTGCAATGGCAGCTCGCCAAACGCAACGCGGCAGCACCCATCACCCGGGATTATCTCTACGCGGACAGCGGCGCAACCGTTTTCCCAAACAACAACCTCAATGGGAGAAACCAAACATGATTCGCTGGATGCCGGCTCTGATCCTCGGCCTGACGGCGGCACCCGCTTGGGCGCAGGATGGGCTGAATCAGGGCGACACCGCCTGGATTTTGACCGCTACGGCCCTAGTGCTGTTCATGACCATACCCGGGCTGTCGCTGTTCTACTCAGGCCTCGTGCGCACCAAGAATGTGTTGAGCATATTGATGCAGTGCTTCACCCTCACCTGCATGGTCTCCCTGCTGTGGCTGGTGGTCGCCTATAGCTTGGCCTTCGGCGAGGGCAACGCCTTAATCGGGGATCTGGGCAAGGCATTCTTCGCCGGCGTTGGCGAGGGCACCTTGTCCGGCGGCATTCCCGAATCCGCCTTCTCCCTGTTTCAACTGACCTTCGCCATCATTACCCCGGCCCTGATCGTCGGCGGCTTTGCCGAGCGCATGCGCTTCTCCGCCATGCTGCTGTTCAGCGCCCTTTGGGTGCTGCTGGTCTATGCGCCGATCTGCCACTGGGTGTGGGGCGGCGGCTGGCTGGGCCAAATGGGGCTGATGGATTTCGCCGGCGGCACCGTGGTGCATGTGACGGCCGGGGTCGCCGCCATCGTCGCCGCCTTGGTGCTCGGCAGCCGGCGCGGCTTTCCGCAGCAGGCCATGCCGCCGCACAACATGACCTTGACCATGGCTGGGGCCGGCATGCTTTGGGTGGGCTGGTTCGGCTTCAACGGCGGCAGCGCCCTGGCCGCCAACGGCGATGCCGCCATGGCCATGCTGGTCACCCATCTGTCGGCCTCGGCCGGCGCCTTAACCTGGATGCTGTGCGAGTGGGTGCGCTTCGGCAAGCCGAGCGCCCTGGGCGCCGTCACCGGGATGGTGGCCGGCCTCGGCACCATCACCCCCGCCTCGGGCTTTGTTGGTCCTGCCGGCGCCCTGGTGATCGGCATCGCCGCCGGCTTCGTCTGCTTCCTGGCCACCCACTACATCAAGCGCTCGCTGAAGATCGACGACTCCTTGGACGTCTTTCCGGTCCACGGCGTCGGCGGTGCGTTGGGCACCCTGCTGACCGCCGTGTTCGCGAGCACGTCGCTGGGCGTCTTCAGCGGTCAAGGCTATGCCGAAGGCATGACCATGGGCAGCCAGCTGGGTGTGCAGGCCATCGGCGTAGTAGCCACCCTGGGCTATACCGCGTTGGCCACCTTCGTCATCCTCAAGATCACCGGCGCCCTGTTGGACAACCGGGTGTCCGAGGATGAGGAACTGGCCGGGCTGGACCTATCCATGCACAACGAGCGGGGCTACGACCTGTAAAGATCGCCGCATCGCTGGTGACGGGATGCCCTTGCCCGCCAGCTCTTGCGCCACTCGCGAAGACCGGCCCCACCCGGCAAGGCGAGTGCAGCTGTCGCCGCCAACGGCCAGGGCCGCCCGGCAAGGAGACGCCCCCTACGGGCCTCTTCGCACTTCGTTAGGGTTCCAGGTTTGACCGCGACGGTGGCCCGTTGGCGGCGGCAGACGGCCTTCAGCCATCGGCGATGGCACTGCGGATCAGGGCGTCGAGCAGTTGCGGGAACGCCAAGCCAGCCGCCCGGGCACCGTCCGGATACAGGCTGGTTGGGGTCATGCCCGGCAGCGAGTTGACTTCCAGCAGGTGGATGCCGCCATCGTCGCCGAGGATGAAGTCCGCCCGAGACAGGTGGCGCAGGCCCAAGGCTCGGTGGGCGGCCACGGCAATGCGCTGCAGGTCGGCGGTGACGGCCGCCGGCAAGGGCGCCGGCACGAGGTGCTCGCTAGCGCCGGCCTTGTAGCGGTTCACGGCGTCGTACCACTCACCAGGGGCGGTGCGGATTTCGATCACCGGAAAGGCTTTGGCTGTAGCGCCGTGCAAGTCCAACACGCCCACGGTGATCTCCTTGCCGACGACGAAGGGCTCGACGATCACCTTGCCCAAGCGCAGCGCCTCGCCCAAGCATGAGTCGATTTGGTTGCTGTCAGGCAGCCGCGAGACGCCGATGGCGCTGCCTTGGCCAGAGGGCTTGATGACCACCCGTTCGCCCAAGACCGCCCTGATCCGTGCCACGCCTTCCTTGATTGGCGTGTCCGGCAGCAGCACCAAGTCTTCCGCCACCGGCAGCCCGATGCGGCGAAACAGGTCCTTGGCGCTGGCCTTGTCCATGGCCAAAGCGCTGGCCTGGACACCGCCACCGACATAGGGCAACTCCAGAATGTCCAGCAGGCCCTGCACCCCGCCATCCTCCCCCGGCGGCCCGTGCAGGGCCGGAAAAACGGCGTCCGGGCGCAACTCCGCCAAGCGGACGGGGGCGTTTCTGTCCAATTCCAGCAAGGTGGCTTGATGTCCGGCCGCATCCAAGCCGGCGGCCACTTGCTGCGCCGACACCCTGGAGACCTCCGCCTCCAAGGAATTCCCCCCCATGAGCACGACGACACCGCAGGAATTAGAAGGCATCTTTCAGCTTACCCCGCAAGGGTGCGCTTCCCGGCTGCAGCCGCTGCACGGCAACGCGGTTGCGACCATGGATGAAGCCCTGGAGCTGAGCTAATCAAGGTTCTCGATCTCCACTTCCGGCAAGTCCTGCGGTTGCCCCAACCCGAACACCCGGCAGAAGAAGGCGTATTCGGCGGCGATGCAGCGGGCGATGTTGCCACCGTCGCGGAAGCCGTGCCCCTCGCCGGAAAATTCGAGGTAGGCCACCGGCAGCCCCTTGCGACGCAGCGCGGCGACCATCCGCTGGGCTTGGTTTGGCGGCACGATTTTATCCTCCCCGCCTTGGAAGAAGATCAACGGGCATGCCAAGTCATCCACATGATGGATGGGGGAGCGCTCCGCCAAGGCGGCCTCCTCGCCGAGCAGCCCGTCCAGGTAGCGGGATTCAAACTTATGGGTGTCCCGCGCCAAGGCGACCAAGTCGGCCACGCCGTAGTGGCTGGCCCCGGCCTGAAAGACCCTCGAGGTGGTCAGGGCGCGCAAGGTGGTGTAGCCACCGGCGCTGCGCCCGCGTATGGCCACCTTGGTCGGGTCTGCATCCCCTTGTGCGGCCAAGTGACGGACGGCGTCCTCGCAGTCGGCAACGTCCACCTCGCCCCAACGCTCCTTCAATGCCTCCCGGTAGGTGCGTCCGTAGCCGGTGCTGCCCCGGTAATCGACATCCACCACCGCCCAGCCGCGGCTGGTGTAGAACTGCACCAAGAGGTTCAGGGCCGGCGAGGCCGCTGCGGTCGGTCCGCCGTGGCACAGCACCATCAGGGGCGGTCGGCCTTTGTGGTTTGGATGCTGCGGATGGCGGGGCCGATAGCGATAGGCGTACGCTTCGGCACCGTCCCGAGTGGGGAAGGCAATGTGCTCCGGAGCGCTCAGAAGCCGTGTGTCCAGAGGCGGGGATGGCGGCTGCGCCACGACGGTCTGCGCCCGACTGGCCAAGTTGAGGCGCATGCAAACGGCCGGACCGCCACTGCCGGCCGCCAAAAAGTAGAGATCGTTGTTGTGCGCGGACAACTGCCCGCAACCAGCGGCGTTCTCCACCAAGACGTCGACCAAGCCCCTAGTCGTGTCGATCAACACTAATTCCTGCCCGCCATTGCGATGGCGGCTGGCGGCGATGCGGCGGTCGTTCAGGCAAACGTAGCTGCGCTGTCCGAACACCCAAGCGGGGCCGCCGTAGTCCAGGTCTTCGCGCAGCAGCGGCACCGCACCGTTCCCATCCAACCGATGCAGGTTCCAAAAACCGTCTCGATCGCTGATGTAGAGGATGGACCCGTCCTGCGCCCAAGACGGCTGCATGACGGCCTCCACTGGGCCGCCGGCTATGATGGTCGCTTCATGAATGTCCCCATCTTGGCAGCCCCCCAGGCCCGGCTCCGTGCCAACCTGAGCCGCGCCGCCTTCATCCCGACGCCATGCAGCCGCCGCCCCAGCCGTCGTTTCGGCCTTCGCGGGGCGGCGCAGGTCGTTCCTTGCCCTGCCCGCCACCTCGGCCATCGCGCCGTTGCCAGGGACGGACGCCGCAACCTGCGGCGCTGCACCAGCCAACCGGCAGCGCAGCAGCAGGGTGCCGTCCCAAGGCATGTTCGGATGATCCCAGGCAATGAACAGCAACTCCCCGCCATCCGCCGACAACTGCGGCGATGCGTAGAAGTCATGGCCCCGGTGCAGCAACCGAGCTTCGCCGTCGTCCAAACCGATGGCGACGACGGCATTTTCCGGCTCCTCGCCATCCTGGCCGTGGATTTCAGTCACGGCGATGAGCCGCCGCCGGTGCCGGTCGTGGCAAAGATCCGCGTAGCGGATGCTGGTCGGGGAGTGGGTGATCTGGCGGATGGCGCCGTCCTCTCCGACCAAATAGATGTTCTGGTCCTGAAAATTGACGAAGAAGGCGCCGCCAGCGGCCGGCAGGTAGGCACCGCCGCCGTACTCATGCACCCGGCTTCTGACGTTGTAGGGCAGCGGGGTGAGTTCAACCACCTTCGCCCCAGCGTCACCCTTGCCGTCTTCCTCCCCCCTGCCTTGCCCCGCTCTTTCGCGTACGCCTTGCGTCCCCGTTCCGTCTTCGCCTCCTGCCGCTGTCTTCTCCTCCGCCCGTCTTTGCAGCAAGGTGACCCGCCCGCCTTGGGCCGGACGGGACTCCAGCCAGTGCAACATCCCCTCATGCACCCAAGGGTCGCTGAGGCGGACAGCGGCACCGGCCACCATTTCCGGGGTGATGGGCGAAGCCCAAGTCCCGTATGCGCTCATGGCGGCGGGCGCAGGCCGGGGCGCCTGTCCAGATAGGCCCAGCGCTCGTGGTCCCGCCAAGCGCCGCCGATGAATAGATAATCCCGGCACAGCCCCTCCCTCCTGAAACCGCAGCGCTGCACCAGCGCAATCGACCTTTGGTTGCCGGGTTGGATGTTAGCCTCCAGACGGTGCAGGCCCAGCTTCTGCACCGCGTACGCAATGACCTGTTTCAGCCCCTCCTGCATGTAGCCCCTCCCCGCATAACGCGCCGCCGCATAGTAGCTCAACGAGCCGCTGCGAAAGGAGGCGAGGATGATGTTGTTGATGTTGTAGCAGCCGGCGATGTCGCCGGAAGACCTGTCGATCACCAGAAGACCCTCATGATCGTCCCGCTGCAAGCGGTTCAGGTAGCGGCCGAACATCTCCACGGTGATGGGCGGCTGGATCCAAGGCTGATGCAGGGCGGCGCTGCGCCGCATGACCGCCAGAAACGCATCCCGGTCCTCCTTGCAGACCGGGCGTAGGCAAACCTCGGGTGCGTCACGCTCAACCATCGCCGTGGTCGCGCCGGTTGCGTCGATACTCCAGAATGAAGATCTCCCAAAGCGCCCCTGGAATCAGGGAAAGGCCGATGCCCAGCAAGTACAGCGGATGGGGGCTGTCCGCGGCGAAGATCCACAGACCGTCCACGGAAAAGGCCCGCTCATGCCACAGCGTCAGCCCGGCGGTCAGGAAGGCGAAGCTGAGCGCCAGCACCAGAAACCATGTGAAGTGCTTCATCGCAGCGGCAACCCAGTGGTCGCGCCGGATCGACGATGGCGACGCCCGAAGCAAACCGAGCCGGCCAAGCGTCCGCCGGCCTGCCCCCTAGCGGCCCAATCACCCAATGGCTTGGATGTTTGCTGCATGAACGCCCGCTGCGCCTACCGACATCTAGAGATCCTAACCTGCCTTGCGTAGGGCGGACGGTCTTGCCGGATTGACCAGTGGCGATGCCATCCAGGCTTGCGCCGGCAGCAGTAAGATGTGCGCATGAAGTCCCTGATCCTCTACTCAACCGACCACTGCGCCCTCTGCGAGGAGGCGCTGGATTTGCTGTTCAGTATGCCAGAGTTGCGCGGCCTAGCCCTGCGGGTGGTGGACGTAGCCGAGGATGACAGCCTGCTGCGACGTTATGGAGAGCGCATCCCCGTGCTGCGGCTAAGCGACCAGGAGGTCGATGCGCCCATCAATCGGGCGAAAGTGCTGCAATTGCTCGGCCCTTAGGGCAAACGGAAAAGCCTTTGCGCGTTGGCGGTGGTGCGAGCGGCGATTTCCGCAGTGGGAAGGCCCCGCAGCTGGGCGATGAACTTGGCGATGAAGGGCAGCAGGCAGGGCTCGTTGCGCCGCCTATGCGCACTGGGGCTGGCGCTGCCGTGGGGCAGCAGGAAGGGGGCGTCGGTTTCGATGAGGAGGCGGTCCAGAGGAATCTGCGGCACCAGCTGACGCAGGGTTTCGCCGCGTCGCCGGTCGCAGACCCAGCCGGTGACGCCGATAAGGAAGCCGACGTCCAAGTAGCGGAAAAGATCTCGCTCGCTGCCAGTGAAGCAATGAATGACCACCCCGGTCAAATCGTCCGCCAAGCCAATGAGGATGTCGTAAACCCCGCCCTGGCTGTCCCGGTCGTGGACGAAAAGCGGCAGGCGCAGTTCGGCGGCAAGCTCCGCTTGAGCGGCGAAGACCGCCCGTTGCGCCTCATGGGGAGAGAACTTGCGGTGGAAGTCCAGCCCCGCCTCGCCGATGGCGCAAACCCGCTCGCTGGCCGCCAAGGCGCGGATTTCGCCCAGCCAATCGCCGCCGGCTTCATGCACTTCGCCAGCGTGGTGCGGATGCACCCCCGCCGTGCAGGAAAGATTGTCGCCGGCAACGCAAAGCGCACTGGCGGCAGCAGCCTCCTCCGGGTTGGTGGCGGTGACGATCAGGTGCGTCAGGCCAGCCGCCCAAGCCCGATCCAGCACCTCCGCCCGGTCGGAGCGGAACTGCCGGTTGAGCAGGTTGGCGCCGATGTCGATCATGGCCGGAGCACCCGAATCAGCCCAAGGTCCAGCAGCCCGGATATCCCGGCTAGGGCGCCATTGCCCCCACCACCCCCAAGTATGGCGGTGGCTCGCCAAGGCGGTAGGCGTAAACCGAGGCGAAGGCGAGGACGTTCTTGACGTAGTTACGCGTCTCCCGATAAGGGATGGATTCGATCCAAACGTCCATGGGCGCCCCCGTCAAGTCCTTGACCCAACGATCGGCGCGGTGTTCGCCGGCGTTGTAGGCGGCGGTCACTAGGGGCAGCGCACCATCGTAGCGCCGCATCAGCCAAGCGATGTGGCTGCTGCCCAAGGGAATGTTGATGGCCGGATCAAACAGGTCCGCAGTCGATGGAATCGGCAGGCCGGCCCGCTTGGCCGCCAGCCGCGCCGTGCTGGGCAGCATCTGCAAAACGCCCCGGGCATTGGCCGGTGAGCGGGCGTTCGCCTCGAAGGCGCTTTCCTGGCGGGCGAAGGCCAGCAGCACCGGCAGGGGCACGGCGGTGACGTGGCTGGCCCGCTTGAACAGCGGCAGATGCAGGACCGGAAAGCGCAACGCCAAGTCATCCCGCAGTTCCGCTTTGTTGGCGGTGTGAATGGCGAGGACCGGATAGCCGATGTCCTGCACCCAATGGACGGCGGCGCGGCGCTCATCCATGGTCAACCGAGGGATGACGGCCGCCAGTTCCCGACGGGCGTTGACTTCGTCGCCCACGGCAAACAGCTCAATGGCCCGGCCGACAGCGGGAACGACCAACACCTTCTGCTTGTCGGCGGCGGTCGGAGGGGCGCCGACGTCTTGAAAGCTGAGGGGCGCGTCCACCCGCCGGGCGGCCAGAAACCGGTAGTAGGATCGCCCCTGAGCCAAGGACTGGTAGGCCAGCCGGGCCCGCTCGGACCCCCCATGGGTGTCGTCGAGGGCCCGGGCCAGCCAATACTGCCAGTTGTCGGTGAAGCGCCGGTCCTGCGGAATCCGCTCGATCCAAGCCTGCACCGAGGACCATGCTTGCTGCCGTAGATAAGCCTTGGCAAAGCCTTCGGCCGCCTCTGGCGGCGAGTCCGCATCGGGGGATTTGCGGAGCAGCCCGGCCTCCGCCATCGCCTGCTCAACCGGCGCGGCGATACGCTGCCGTTCGGACGGCGTAAAGCGATGGCTTTCCTGGTACTTCGCCCAAGCCGCCGCGGCCGCCGCGGCGTCCCTGGCGGCCAATCGCCGCAGTCCATGGCCGATCACCTGCCGGGACAGGGCGTTGTCCGTACGGTAGCGGCCAGCCGATTTGACATGGTTGGGAGAGACATGCACGTCGTAGAGGGCTTGCGCCCAAGTCCTGCGGCTGGTGCCGAAGAAGCGCAACAGATAGCGGGCCAAAGTCCGTTCATTGGCCTCGATGGCCAAGCGCAGCCTTCGCCACGCCACCTCATCGGTGAGCCGCTCCCGCTGCCAAACCTGGAAGATCGGGTCGCAGGCCTTGGGTTGCGATTCCCCAACCGCCCACAGGGCCGCCGTGCCGTCCAAGGCGGCCTGCCGCTCCTCGATGGCGTAGAGCGCTCGCAGCCGCAGACATTGCAAGGCGGCGTCATCGGTGTGCTCATAGTGCTTGAGAAAGGTGCGCCAATGCCCCCTCTCCCCTTGCCGCTTGAGCCACTGCCAATAGATGCGCTGGGCGCCGGGCAGATCTGGGTAAGCGCTGCGAAAGCCCTGCACCTCGTCGGCGGAAAGTTGCGCAAGGCGCAGCCGGTTGCGGTGGTAGGTGATGTAGGGCGTCAACACGTAATCGTTGAGCTGCCGTTGGATTTTCAAGGCGGCGCTGACGTGTCCGGCGTACAGGTGGTCCACCGCCCGCTTGTAGGCTTGACGCTGCTCGTGCAAGGTTGCGCCGCTGGCGAACGGCGCCCACAGCAACAGGCACAGCATCAAGGCGCGGCGGGGGGCACCGGGTTTTAGATTGCGCAAGGCGACTTCTCCATTCAATGCGCGAAATGGGCGGAGGGCGGCTGATGGCGCTTTGGCTAGGCAGACCGCCGCCTCATCAACCGCCCGAGCGCAGGCTGTGCGGCAAAGTATGCCCTCGCACCGGCACAGGCGGCAACGCAAACTTGCTGGAGGCGGTGTTCCGCAACCCAGTGCCCACATCGGCAAGGACCTACTGCCATGCATCGCCGACGATGCCTTGCAACCCTTGGCAAGGCCGCGTTGGCGCTCGCTTACGTGACTCGGCCACGCCGCGCTCGCGCCGCCTTGCCGGACGAAAAAACGGCTCTCGGCAGAGACCGCTCAGATAGTGTTAACAGGCCCTGGTGGTTACCATGCACCAAACCACGGCGCTCGGCGCATTCAACTATGGAAAATCTCTGGGTCTGGCTCGTCGTTTTGGCCGTACTGGCAGTGGCTTTTGGCCCCATCTTCCACCTCATGCCCAGCAGGAAGGACCGTCGCCTGGCCATCCTGCGGGCCGCAGCGAGGCGGCAGGGCCTCAGCGTCGAATTGCGGCCCGTGCCCAAGCTGGGTGCGGACATGCCCGAAAGGGTGACCGCCGGCGGACGCATTCGCACACCGATGCACCCAAGCGTCCGCTACGCCCTGCCCCTTGCGTTGGAACCGCCAAAGCCCCCCCCTGCGGAGGTTGATTTCCCCGCCTCGGAAGCCGACGCAGCGGCCGCGCAAGGCGACGCAGCAGCCCAACCCTTCCAACAAGCCCCAGCGACGCAATCCTGGCGCCTGCTGCACGGACCCGCCGGCTGGACCGCCGACGCGGATGTCCCGCCACCCTCGGCCTTGGCGACGCAACTGCTGCCCCTGCTCGACCGTCTGCCGGACGACGCCGTGGCGGTTGATCGCCAAGGCCGCTCCCTGGGCTGCTGCTGGTTGGAGCGCTTCCCCGCCCAAGCGGGCACGGTGACGGAGCTGAAAGCCGCACTGACGGAAGTCGCCAAAGCGGTTGCCGCTTGGGAGGCGGAAGCCTTCAATCGGTCCTAACCTCCCTTGGCGGTTTGGCCATTGGCTTCCATCCATGCCCAACTACGGCCATTCGCCGCCCTTCGCCCACCCCTCCCCTTGCGATGCACAGGGGTTGGCGGGCTGGATTGGAGTTCCCCGCTGACCAGTTTTGTCCGGCAGCGCCTTGACAGCGGTTTTCCACTGACCTTATAAAAGCCGCCCATTCGCGGGCGGCCGCCCCAATCAACGCAAGAAGGAAGCAGCCTTGACCCAATCACTCGTCATCGTCGAATCCCCGGCAAAGGCCC
This sequence comes from uncultured Pseudomonadales bacterium, assembly GCA_958296025.1. GTDB lineage: Bacteria > Pseudomonadota > Gammaproteobacteria > Pseudomonadales > Azotimanducaceae > Azophilus. The sequence goes on along the minus strand of OY282430.1, from coordinate 1,032,211 downwards.
GCACCATCAACCGCTATCTCGGCAAGGGCTATGTAGTCAAGTCCAGCGTCGGGCACATTCGGGATCTGCCGGCCGGCGGCGGGGACGGCAAGGGCGCGGCCAAAAAGAAGGCCGGCGGCTTGTCCTCCGAGGGGCGGGCCGCGAATCGGGCGCAACTGGCGCGACAGCAGCTGATCCGGCGCATGGGGGTCGATCCGGACGATGGCTGGAAGGCCCACTACGAAGTGCTGCCCGGCAAGGAGAAGGTGGTTGAGGACTTGTCCAAGCTGGCCGCCAAAGCGGACGCCGTCTATTTGGCCACGGACCTGGACCGGGAGGGGGAGGCCATCGCTTGGCACCTGCGCGAGGCCATCGGCGGCACCCCGCAGCGCTACCGCCGGGTGGTGTTCAACGAAATCACCCGCAAGGCCATTCAGGACGCCTTCAGCACCCCTGCCGAACTGGACATGAATCGGGTCAACGCCCAGCAGGCGCGCCGTTTTCTCGACCGGGTGGTGGGCTTCGAGGTCTCGCCCCTGCTCTGGGCCAAGATTGCCCGGGGGCTGTCGGCCGGCCGGGTGCAATCCGTGGCGGTGCGCTTGGTGGTGGAGCGGGAGCGGGAGATCCGCGCCTTCACGCCGGAGGAGTATTGGGAGCTCTTTGCCGACCTGAAGCGGGCCGGGGAGGCCGACGCCGTGCGCTTCCAGGTGGTCAAGGACGGCGGCCAGGACTTCCGGCCTGGCAACGAGGCGACGGCGCAGGAGGCTCTCGACCGGCTGCGGCAGATCGGGCGCGATGGCGTCTTTACAGTCAGCGCCCGCAAGGATCGGCCCACCAAGACCCGCCCAAATCCACCGTTCATCACCTCCACCCTGCAGCAGGCGGCCAGCGCCCGCCTAGGCTACGGCGTCAAGAAGACGATGGGCTTGGCCCAACGCCTGTACGAAGCCGGCCACATCACCTACATGCGAACGGACTCGACAAACCTGAGCGGCGAGGCGGTCGCCGCCTGCCGACGACACATCGGCGACCAATACGGAAACAAGTATCTGCCTGACAAACCCAGGTTTTACGCCAGCAAAGCATCCGCCCAAGAGGCCCACGAAGCAATCCGCCCCTCCAACGTCGGCAAGGCTGCGGAGCAGCTGGCCGGGGTCAACGCCGAAGCGATGCGCCTCTACGACCTGATCCGTCGCCAGTTCATCGCCTGCCAGATGCCGGATGCGGCCTATCTGGCCACCACGGTGCTGGCCACAGGCGGCGGGTTCGAACTGCGCGTCCGCGGCCGCATCCAGCTTTTCGACGGGCACACCCGGGTGCTGCCGCCAGCGGCCCGCGGCGACGAGGACAAGCCCTTGTCGGAGGGCCTCGCCGTGGGCGAGGCGCTGGTGTTTGCGGACGCCGAGGCCGTTCAGCACTTCACCAAGCCGCCGCCTCGCTACGGCGAGGCCAGCTTGGTTCGGGAGCTGGAGAAGCGCGGCATCGGCCGTCCCTCAACTTACGCCGCGATCATTTCCACCATTCAGGAACGCGGCTACGTCATGCTGGTCAAGCGCCGTTTCCATGCAGAGAAGATCGGAGAGCTGGTCAATGACCGCTTGGTGGAGCAGTTCCAAGACCTGATGGACTACGGCTTCACCGCCAAACTGGAGCGGGAGCTCGATCAGATCGCCGCCGGCAAGGCTCGCTGGCGCAGTGTGCTGGACACCTTCTACCGGGATTTCAGCACCAACTTGGCCAACGCCAGACGCAGCGACGGCGGCATGCGGCCGAACCTGCCCACGGACACGGACGTCGCCTGCCCCAAGTGCGGCCGGCCCATGCAGATCAGAACCGCCGGCACCGGCGTGTTCCTCGGCTGCTCCGGCTATCGGCTGCCGCCCAAGGAGCGCTGTCAAGGCACTCTCAACCTGGTCCCGGGCGAGGATGCCGCCACCGCAGAGGACGACGAAGGCGAATCCAGGCTGCTGCGCAGCAAGCGCAAGTGCCCTCTGTGCAGTTTGCCGATGAACGGCTACCTCGTCGATGCGGAGCGCAAGCTGCACATCTGCGGCAACAACCCGGAGTGCCCCGGATTCGAGGTGGAGCAAGGCCGGTTCCGCATCAAGGGCTATGAAGGGCCGGTGATCGAGTGCGACCGCTGCGGGGCGGACATGCAGTTGAAGTCCGGCCGCTTCGGCAAGTATTTTGGCTGCATGGCCTGCAAGAACACGCGCAAGTTGTTGCGCAACGGCCAGCCGGCGCCACCGAAGGCGGATCCCGTGCCGATGCCGGAACTGCGTTGTCAGACGGTGGATGATTACTATCTGCTGCGCGACGGCGCCTCCGGCATCTTCCTGGCCGCCAGCCAATTCCCCAAGAATCGGGAGACCCGTCCCCCCAAGGTGGCCGAACTGCTGCCCCACGCTAATGAGCTGGATCCCAAGTTCAAGTATTTGCTTGCCGCGCCGACGACGGACCCAGATGGCTTGCCCACGGTGATCCGCTTCAGCCGCAAGACCAAGCAGCAGTATGTGCAGTCCGAGCAGGATGGCAAACCCACTGGCTGGCAGGCCTTCCACCGGGGCGGCAAGTGGGTGGAGGGCAAGGCGGCGCCGACGAGGAAGCCCGCCGTTAAAAGCGGGCGCGCAGGCAAACGCACGAAATGACCGCATGGAAGGCCAGTCCGTTCTTGAAGTGAAGGATGTAGGACAACAGGCAAGTAGGCAAAAGCGATGGCTCAGTGGCAAACGGGCATAGTGCAAGACGACAGTTCCCACCACATCTTCCTCGAATTCGCCGTGCGCGGAGCGCCGACGGCCCTGCCGGGGAGGGCCTTGGCGATGGCGTCGGTGCCGGACGGAGCGCAGGTGCTGGCCTTCGGCGCCGGGCTTTCGCGCAGCTTGGCTGAAGTGCCGGCGCCGGAAGGCATTGCGGACTTCACCGCCATTGAAGGAGCGGAGGGGCTGAGCGCCCCGGCCACGCAGCGGGATCTGTTCATTTGGCTGCAAGGGGAGCGACGCGACGAGCTGTTCGCCCGCGCCCTGGCGTGGCGAGATGCGCTGATCGAAGTTGCCGACTTGGCGACGGAGGAACACGGCTTCCGCTTTCGGGACAGCCGCGACCTAACCGGCTTCGTGGATGGCAGCGCCAACCCCAAGGGGGACGCCAAGGCTGCGGCGGCCTGCATCGGTGAAGGCCGCCAAGCCGGAGGCAGCTACGTTTTGGCCCAACGCTGGGTGCATAACCTGGCCGCCTTCCACGCCCTGCCAATCTCCGACCAAGAGCGGGTGATCGGCCGCACCAAGGCGGAAAGCATCGAACTGACCGGGGACGCCATGCTGCCCAACAGCCACGTCAGCCGCACGGACATCAAGCGCGGCGGCCAAGCGGTGAAGATCTACCGGCGCAGCGCCCCGGTGGGCGGGGTGCGCGACGCCGGCCTTTACTTCCTAGCCTTCAGTGCCGACCTGAATCGCTTCCGCTGGCTGCTGGAATCCATGTACGGCCTACGGGACCCCAACTTCCGCGACCGCCTGCTCAGCTACTCCAAGCCAGTCAGCGGCAGCTTCTTCTACGCTCCGCCGGCCGACGCCATGCTGGCGGCCTTCAAGAATTGAGGCGGCAGCTGGCCTACTCGTTGTCCCTCGGAAAAGCTGGCGGCCTCGGCGATGCCCTCCGGTAGCCAAATGACCGGGCTTGGCTTGGCTCGCGCGGACGGATTGGATGCCTAGGCCTGCGCCGATTCGATGAGGCCGGGGCGCTGCAGCGGGGCGGTGCGCTTGCGCTCGTACTTGCGGGCCGGGGTGTTGATGATCTCGTTCAGTTCCGCGGCGCAGCGGCCGACGGCGATGCGCTCGGCGCTTGCATCCCGGTACAGGGTGTCCCTTTGCCGGGGACGACGGCCGGCGGCTTCGATCATGGCGGCCATGGCCTGGGGGGAGGTTTCCTGGCCGTGGGTGGTGCCGGCGGCGCGGCTGATGCTCTCGTTCATCAGGGTGCCGCCCAAATCGTTGCAGCCGGCGTTCAGGCAAGCGACCACGCCTTGGCGCCCCATCTTCACCCAACTGGCCTGGATGTTGGTGATGTGCGGATGCAGGGTCAGCCGAGCCACGGCGTGCATCAGCACGGCTTCGCGGAAGGTCGGCCCCTTGCGCGCCCTGCCCTTCAGATACATGGGCGCTTCCATGTGGACGAAGGGCAGCGGCACGAATTCGGTGAAGCCGCCGCTGCGTCGCTGCAGGTCGCGCACCCGGAGCAGATGCCGCGCCCAGTGAACGGACCCCTCCAGGTGGCCGTACATGATGGTGGCGGTGGTCTTGAAGCCGGCCCCGTGGGCGGCCTCCATGACCTCAAGCCATTGCGCCGTGTTGATCTTGTCGGGGCAGATCAGGGCGCGGATTTCGTCGTCCAGAATCTCCGCGGCGGTGCCCGGCAGGGTGCCGAGGCCGGCCGCTTTCAGGCGCTGCAAATAGGCCGGCAGGCCCAGCCCCAAAGTGGCGGTCCCCTGCCAAACCTCCAAGGGGGAGAAGGCGTGGATGTGCATGTCCGGCACGGCCGCCTTCACCGCCTTGAGGATGTCGATGTAGGTCTCGCCGGTGTATTCCGGATGGATGCCGCCCTGCATGCAGACCTCGGTGCCGCCCCGCTGCCAAGCCTCCTCGGTGCGCCGTTGGATCTCCTCATGGGAAAGATCGTAGGGCCGTCCGCGCAGGTTCTCCGACAGCTTGCCCTTGGAGAAGGCGCAGAACTGACACTTGAAGTAGCAGATGTTGGTGTAGTTGATGTTGCGGTTGACCACGAAGCTGACCACATCGCCGTTCACCTCCGCCCGCAGGCGGTCCGCCGCCCGCACCACGGCGGCGAAGTCCTGGCCGCGGGCCTGGAACAGCCGCACCACCTCCGCCTCGGTGAGGTCTCCAGCGCCGGCCGCCGCCTTGGCCAAGATGGCCGCCAAGTCGGTGGAGGTGCGCTCGGGCGGCTGCTCGATGGCGTCCAGCAGGCTCGCCGGCGGCGGGGTCCGCTCCCCGGCCGACCAAGGGTCCGTGCGCGGCAGGCCATCCGCATCCACCAGCCCAAGCAGGGCCTCGTGCAACTCCGGCGCAACCCACTCGCTGTGGGCGCGGACATAGGCTGGATAGATGGTCAGACGCTCCTGCAAATCCTTGCCGGCGATGGCGGTCTCCCGCGCCAGTTCCTCCAAGTGCGGCCAAGGCGCCTCCGGGTTGACGAAATCCGGCGTCAGGGGAGAGACGCCCCCCCAATCGTTGATGCCGGCGGCGACGATCTGCGGCAACACCCCAGGGCTTAGGTTCGGCGGCGCCTGAATGCTCATCGACGGCCCGAAGATGAGGCGGGCCACGGCGATGGTCCACAGCAGTTCGTCCAAGCTCGGCTCCGGCGCCTGGGCCATCTTGGTTTCCGGCTTGGCGCGGAAGTTCTGAATGATGACCTCCTGAATGTGGCCGTGCCGCTCATGCAGAGCGCGGATGGCCAGCAGGGATTCGATGCGCTCCCGGCGGGTCTCGCCGATGCCGATGAGGATGCCGGTGGTGAAGGGGATTTTGGCCCGGCCGCCGTCCTCCAAGGTTTGCAGGCGCACGGCGGGCACCTTGTCCGGGGAGCCGTAATGCGGCATCCCCCTGCCGGACAGGCGCGGCGAAGCGGATTCCAGCATGATGCCCATGGACGGCGACACCGGCCGGCAACAGGCCAGCTCCGCCGGGGTCATGGTGCCGGCGTTCAGGTGCGGCAACAGGCCCGTCTGCTCCAGCACGGCTTCGGCAGCATGGCGCAGATAGTCCAGGGTGCTTTCGAAGCCCAGTTCGGCCAAGCCCTCGCGGGCCGCCTTGTAGCGCAGCTCCGGCTTCTCGCCCAAGGTGAACAGGGCCTCTTTGCAGCCGAGGGCGGCACCCCGGCGGGCCACTTCAAGCACCTCCTCCAAGCGCATGTAGGGCGCTTTGATGCGGCGCGGCACCTGCGCGAAAGTGCAGTAGTGGCACACGTCCCGGCACAGGTGGGTCAAGGGGATGAAGACCTTGCGCGAGTAGGTCACCACGTTGTGGAAGCCTAGGTTGCGCTGGGCGGCGGCGATGTCCGCCAAGGCGCGGACGTCGTCGCAAGCGGCGAGGCTCAGCGCCTCAGCGCCTGTCAGCGGTTCGCCTTGCCGCGCCTTCGCCAGCGCCGGTGCAGAGGTCCCCATGTTGCTCCTTCTTCGCCCAACCGCCCTTTCGCCCTGCGACCCTAAATAGAGCAGGGCACGGCTTCGCCAAGCCGGATACCTTGTATTGAAACACCCCAAATTGCAACCAAGAACCCCCGATCAAACCGGCGAATGACCGGCGAATAGCCGTTGGGCCACCCCGGATTGCCGCAAATAGGTTGCGGTTTGGGTACGCTGGCTTTGGCGCAGCAGACGAACCAAGTCGTCCGGGGTGTCTATGTCCAAGGCGAAGCCGCTGTCGAGAACGATGCGCGGCACGAAGCCAGCGTTGCCGGCGTGGGCGGCATGAGCCTTGAAGCTTTTGCCGTCGAAGACCAAGGGGATGGCGTCCGGTGGTGTGCAGATCAGGCCGTTGGTGCCGACTTGCGCGTGGTCCGGCAGCAGCGTAACGGTCTTATGGGCGAGGATGAGCCGGTCGATCTCCGCCCCGGAGATCAGCGGCACGTCGGCGGGAACGATGAACAGGGCCTTGGCGCCGAGTTCCGCCACAGCGTGGTCGCGGGCCTCCGTCAACGCCTTGGGCAGGTTGGCCGCCGGACTTTCGGCGAACCGCCGGGCGGCGAAGGGGGCGGCCAGCGATCCGGCCTCCGCGGCGCGGGAAACCAGCAGGATGCCGACCAGCTGGCTGGCTTGGTGCAGAGCGGTCAGCACATCGCGGGCCATGGCCAGCATCAGGTTCTTTCGATGCGCTGCGGTCAGCACGTCGGCGAGGCGCTTCTTGGCTTGGTCGAAACGCTTGATGGGAACGATGGCCCACACCGCCCTACCCCTCCGAAGCGTCAATGCCGACGTTCGGCGGCCAAGCCCGCCATGACCGGAGAAACAGCCAAGGCCGGCGGCCCAAGGACTCCGTTGCCCTCATCTTGCACCTACCCGCCGCGCAATTCCTTGATGAAGTCCAAAGCGGCGCCAGCCAAACGCTCCCGGTCCGCCAAGCTGGCCATCACCGAGGGCTCCACTCTGGTGGGCAGCCCTAAGGTGCCGTGCAAGCCAGCGTCCTGGGCATCCAGGATGAGGCCGTCAATGAAGCCCCGATAGTGCTCCGCCACCTGGGCCGCCGTGCTCGGAACGCCCAACTCACGCATCATCTTCGCCGTCGGCCCCTTGATGGAGGCGCCGCCGACGATGGGGGAGACGGCGACGATGGGCGCTCCGCAAGCCTTGAGGGCCGTCTTCAAACCGGGGACCGCCAAGATGGGATCGATGGAGACGAAGGGGTTGGAGGGGCAGACGACCACCCCCTCGCAGACCGGCAGCAGAGCCAGCAGGTCTGGACAGGGCGATGCGGCTTCGGCCCCGGCGAACTCGAAACCGGTCACCTGCGGGCGGCAACGGTCACGCACGAAGTAGTGCTGGAAGGCCAAGGGGCCGTCCGCGGTATGCACCAAGGTGCGCACCGGGTCGTCGCTCATCGGCAGGATGGCGTACGCCAAGCCCAGTTTGGCGCTGAGGGTGCGGGTGGCCTCGGTCAAGCTCGCCCCAGCCTTGAGCATCTCGGTGCGGCTGTGGTGCAGCGCCATGTCCGCGTCGCCAAGCCGAAACCAAGTCTCCCCGCCCAGCGCCTCTAGTGCCGCCATGAAACGCCAAGTCTCATCCCGGCGGCCCCAGCCGGTGGCGGTGTTGCTGATCCCCGCCAAGGTGTAAGTCAGGGTGTCCATATCCGGCGAGATGTGCAAGCCCAAATGCTCGAAATCATCGCCGGTGTTGACCACGAAGCCGAGGGCGCCGGGGTCCAGAATGCGGGCCAGCCCCAACCCCAGCTTGGCGCCGCCGATGCCGCCAGTAAGGGCCAAGAAAGCCATCAGCGCCGCAAGCCCTTCCGCGAGAAAGGGGCCATTCGCCCACCAACCGAGGCAATAACGCCGCACCCTTGGGCCATTGGCTTTGAACAGTCCATCACATCGTCGATCTGAATGGCATGCCTTGAATTTAATCCCAAGGCTGGACCCGGAAAAACCTCCATTACTCCGGCAGCCGAGAGAACCGCTAACGGAACAAGTCTTCGCTGAGCGGGCGGACAATCCTGCTAGCGCGGTCTTCGCTGTTCTGCGACGGCAGGCCCTTCATCACCACGATGGGAGTTCCCTCCGTGGTTTCCCCCATCAACAGCGTGGCGGCGGCGGCGATGGCGTCCGCCCGGTTCACCAAGGTGACCTTCAATTCCCGTCCAAATAGATCCTCCCCGCCGCGATGGTCAGCCAGCACATGGAGGCCGGCGCTGCCGATGGCAACGCCCAAAGTGCCCAAGCGCCAAGGGCGATTGTGGCTGTCGGTAATGATGACGCCGACGCGCACACCGGTTAGGTCGTGCAGCCGGTTGCGCAGTTCCGCCGCCGAGCGGTCGGGATTCTCCGGCAAAAGCAACGCCTGCTGACCACCGCCGTGGTCGATGTTGGACTGATCGATGCCGGCGTTGGCGCAGACGAACCCCAACCGATGTTGCACGATGACGATGCCAGGGCGCTGGCGCAGCACCTCCGTGGATTCATCTAAGATCAGCTGCACCAAGCGCGGGTCCTTTTCCACCACCGCCGCCAGCCGTTTCGCCCCAGCACCGGGCACCACCTCCGCCAAATCCACCTGCCGCCCTTCCGCCTTGGAGACGATTTTTTGCGCAACGCAGATCAGGTCGCCCGGCTCAAGCCCTAGGCCAGCCCTTGCCATGGCCGCCGCCGCCAACGCCGCCAGATCGTCCCCGGGACGAATCAGCGGCACCTCGGGCACCGGCACCAAGAGCAGGGGTGGACGCATCAGTGGCGCTGGCCGACGATCTTGATGCCGGAGTGGTCGATGTCGTGGCGGCGGTTGATGTGGATGAGGACGGAAGTCAGCGCTTCCGCCGCCGCTGCATTGTCGATGGGGCCGGCGTGCCAACCGGTCACTCCGGCCGCATGCGCCAATTCAATGACCTTGTCCCGCGCCGCCTTCCGGTTGCCGGCCACCAGCACGTCGCAGTCGATTTGAACATCCTCCTTGAGCAGATGGGCGGCGACGTTCTGAAAAGCGCTGACCACCATCACCTCCTCGCCAAGCAAGTCCTGCGCCCGCTTGCCGGCGCTGCCCTCCGGCGGCAGTTGCACAGTGCCCACCTTGGGCGGCAACAAGGGCACGGTCACGTCAATGAGAATCTTGCCGGTCAAGGCACCCTTGACCTCGGCCAAAGTCGATAGCTGGTGAACCGCCGGCACGGTCAACACCACGATGTCCCCGGCCGCCGCCGCATCGGGATTCTCCATCGGCACGGCCTGGCTGACCGGGCTGACTTCATGCAGCGCGTCCACCGCCCGCCGCGCCTTGGGCAGGGTGCGCGAGCCGATGATCAACCGATAGCCAGCCCTGCCCCAACGCATGGCCAAGCCCGTCCCCAAATCCCCGGTGCCGCCCAAGATGGCGATGCTTTCCTTGTCCTTTCGTCGTTCCGGCATGGGCCTCCCCAAAAAAGGTGCGGATTATGAGGGCAAAGCACAATTGTGCGCCACTGCCGGCCGTCAACAACTCCAATCTCCTGACTGCTGGGCGACACGACGCCCGCCCCGCCTTCCTTTTTCGCAGACATGCGCTTAAGGTATGCGCCAACAACATCAACTCTTGATGAAGGAACTGCGATGCGCATTGGAATCATGCTCGGGGCGGACGGTGGACGGACGGACCTTGACGGGGTCATCAGGGCGGCGCAGCGGGCGGAGGCGGCGGGGCTGGACAACGTCTGGCTGGCGAACATCTTCTCCTTCGACGCCATCACCACCTTGGCGTTGATTGGCGGGCAGACGCAACGCATCGGCCTCGGCACAGCGGTCACGCCCACCTATCCCAGGCATCCCACCGCCATCGCCCAACAGGCGATGACCGCGCAGGCGGCCTGCAAGGGGCGCTTCACCTTGGGCATCGGGCTTTCCCACAAGATGGTGATTGAAAACATGCTGGGCCTGTCCTACGGCCGGCGGGCCGCCCACATGCGGGAATACCTTGAGGTGCTGGGCGCCCTGCTGCGTGGCGAGACGGTCAACTACGACGGCGAGGAGTACCAGGTGCATGGCTTGACCTTGGACATCCCCGGTTCCGAGGGGCTTTCCGTGGTGGTGGCCGCCCTAGGCCCGGCCATGCTGCGGGCCACCGGCGAACTGGCGGACGGCACCAACACCTGGATGGTGGGGCCGAAGACCATGGCGCAGCACATCGTGCCCAAGCTCAGCGCCGCCGCGCACGGAGCTGGCAAGCCGCCACCCCGAGTGGTCGGCGGCTATCCCATCGCCCTGACCAGCAAGCCCGACGAAGCCCGGGCGGCGGTCGGCGAGGCATTGGTCATCTACGGGCAGCTGCCCAGTTACCGCGCCATGCTGGACCGGGAGGGCGCACAGGGTCCTGAGGACATCGCCATCCTCGGCGATGAAAACCTGCTGCGCGACGAACTCAAGCGCCTGGAGGACACCGGCGTCACCGATTTCAACGCCGCCATCATGGATGTCGAGCCGGGCGCCTATGAGCGCACCTTGGAGTTTCTGGGCAGCCTGAAGGGCTGAGGCCACCCTTCACGCCGATGGCGCTTAAGGTGCCGCTAGCGTCGACGGGTTCGGCGATGCGCTAGCCGGCACCCTCATGCAGCCCATTCGGAGGGTGTGCAATGCCGAACCAATCGGTGCAAACGGCAAAAGCGCCCTGTGTCGCCGCAATCCGCTCAGATCACCCGCGCAATGGACAGCATGGCGACCATTGCCGCCACGATGGCCCCGAACTGCAACCAAAGCGCACGATAGATGTCGGCCCGAAGCATGGCCAAGTCCTCCTTGGTGGCGTACCTCGCCAACTCTTGCTTGAGGTCCTCCTTGGTGGCGCACCTCGCCAAGTCCTCCTTGGTGGCGAACCTCTCCATCTCACGTCGGAGGTCCTCCTTGGTGGCGCACCTCGCCAGCCCTTGCTCGAGGTCCTCCTTGGTGGCGCACCTCGCCAGCCCTTGCTCGAGGTCCTCCTTGGTGGCGCACCTCGCCAGCCCCTGATCGAGGTCCTTCTTGGTGACTTGTTCGCCGGCGGCGCCGTTGATGACCTCGACCACCGCCTCCGCCTGCTGGGCGTTCAGGCCGGCCTGTTCGAACTTCTTGACGGCGGCGTAGGTGTCGATTGCAAAAGCCATTGGGGTGCTTCCTGCGCTTAATTCCTACAATAGAGGATCTTTAGGCTGCAACGCAAGACCCAGACCTGCGCCGGAACGTCCGAGGGCAAACCCCCAAAAAAAGCTCCGCCGCCTCAGTAATGAAACCTTGCTGACAGAAAATGCACTTTATCCGCTTCCACCCGGTAAACAAGCCGATGCTCCTGATCGATTCGGCGGGACCGGTTGCCGCTGAGTTGGCCGCGCAGCGGTTCTGGTTTTCCCGGGCCGGCGAACGGATCCCGAAGCACCGGGTCGATGAGCCGCAGCGTTCTTGGCGAGGTAGTCACGCAGGCGGTGCCGTTACACCAGCTTTGCCAGATATGCCATCATTGAAAAACCCATGCAGCGAATCTTGGCGAGGCGGAACCTGAAATGAGCGACGAGCATTTGGACGTGGTTCGCAAGGCCAGCCGTGCGGTGACGGCGCCGCGCACCTACGTCTTCGACCACCCGGATGTGGAGCGCCTGCTGGACATCGTTCTGGCGCTGACCGGAGAATTGGCGGTCACTCAGGAGCGTTTGGACACGGTGGAGCGGCTGCTGACCGCCAAGAATTTGGTCCAGGCCGAGGAAATTGAAGCGTTCCAGCCCGATTCCCAGGCGGCCAAGGAACGGCTCGCTAGACACGAGGCACTGCTCGCCCGGGTGCTGCGCATCCTGCATCAGGACATTGCAGCCATGCAGGCATCGGCCGCGACGGCCCAAGCCGGCGGCCAGGCGGCCCGTGACCATTGAGGTCAGAAATCCGCGCACCGGCGAAGCGGACTACCGCTTCCAACCCGCCTCGCCGGCCGCCATTGCCCAAGCCGCCCAGAACTTGCGGGCGCGTCAGGGCAATTGGTTCGCCTTGGGGGTTCAGGCCCGTGTCGAAATCCTCGCCGCTTGGGCCGATGCCATTGAAGCCGTCAAAACCGAACTGATCGCCGCGCTGGTTGCCGATACCGGGCGCTTGTTTCTTTCCCAGCGGGAAGTGGAAGGCGCGCTGGCCAACCTTCGCCGCTGGGTGCACATGGCGCCGGGCTTGCTGCAAACGCAGGAGCGGCCCTCGGCGCTGATCGCCAGCCTCAGCTACGACAATCAGTACGTTCCCTATCCCCTGGCGGGCTTAATCACGCCCTGGAATTTCCCGGTCACACTGTCTCTGATCGACGCGGTGCCAGCCCTCGCCGCCGGCTGCGCGGCGCTGGTCAAGCCCAGCGAAGTGACGCCGCGCTTCGTCGAGCCGCTGCGCAAGTCCATTGACGCGACGCCCGGCCTTGGCGAGGTGCTGAACTTCATGCTGGGCGACGGAGAAACCGGCGCGGCGCTGATCGAGCAGGTGGATCTGATCTGTTTCACCGGCAGCGTGGCCACGGGCCGCAAGGTGGCGGCGGCGGCGGCCGGCAACTTCATCCCGGCCTTTTTGGAACTCGGCGGCAAGGACCCGGTCATCGTGCTGGGCGATGCGGACCTGCCCCGGGCCACCGACGCGGTGCTGCGCGGCGCCATCGTGAATTCCGGGCAGGTCTGCCTGTCCATCGAGCGCGTCTATGTGCAGACGGACATCCACGATGCTTTCGTCGATCAGCTGGTCGCCAAGGCGCAGGCGGTGGAGTTCAACTATCCCGACATTCGCCGGGGCGAGCTCGGCCCGATCATCCTGGAGCGTCAGGCCAAGGTCATCAAAGCCCATCTCGCGGATGCGAAAGCCCGGGGCGCCCGGGTGCATTGCGGCGGCGAAGTCGAAACCTTGGGCGGCGGTCGCTGGATCAAGCCGACGGTTCTCACCGGGGTGACCCAGGAGATGGACATCATGCGCAAGGAAACCTTCGGGCCGATTCTGCCGGTGATGGCCTTCGCGGACGAAGACGAGGCGGTGGCCTTGGCGAACGACACGAATTTCGGCCTGTCCGCCTCTGTCATCGGCGGCGATCTGACCCGGGTGCGGGCGGTTGCGGAGCGGGTTGATGCCGGCGGCCTGAGCCTCAACGATTGCGGCCTCACCTCCATGACCTACGAGCCGGAAAAAACCGCGTTCAATCACTCGGGCTTGGGCGGTTCTCGAATGGGGCCGGGCAGCATCTACCGCTTCCTGCGCAAGAAGGCGCTCATCATTCAGCATGGAGCGCCTCAGCCCATGACGAGCTTTGCCGAGGCGGCGGCAGGCGGAGGATATGGATCAGCGCCTGTCGTTTAAAGACTTTCTGCAAGCCTTGCAAGCGGCCCGTCAGCCCCGCGGCAGCGCAATGCAGTCGTGGCTCGACACCGGCCGAACCCCGTAGCCGAACGCCTCGATCACCCTCCAACTCGGACCGCGCCGAATCCCGTCATTCAAGAGCTGCGGGAAGCGATAGCCGAATCGCAAGCCACCCTGCCGAGTGACTTCGTCAAGAAGCTAAATGCCTTGTGCCTTCGACGGACACCCTACTATGTTGAAAAGCAAGTGGACGTCCGCGAAATCGGCGCGGCATTGCAGTTGGTGCCGCTGTTTTAGCGCCGCCGCCTCAGTAGTGGAACCTTGCTGACAGAAAATGCACTTTGTCTGCCTCCACCCGGTAAACAAGCCGATGTTCCTGATCGATTCGGCGAGACCAGTTGCCGCTGAGTTGGCCGCGCAGCGGTTCTGGTTTTCCGGGGCCGGCGAACGGGTCCCGGCGCACCGCATCGACGAGCCGAAGCGTCCTTAGCGTCCGTCGCCGGTCTGTCTTTGTCCAGTGCTCCAAGTCCTCAAGGAAATGAGGGTCCACAACCGCTTGCCGTGATCATCGCTGGTCACGACTTCAGCAGCCCAAGGCGTTGGCGCAAATCGTCAGGATGGATGGTCTCACCCAATCCCGCCGTTGCCCTCTCGCTTGCTTCAAGAAGGCGGCGGGCATTGTTTGGCGACCGCAAAAGATGCGCTGTTTCCAGCCAGCCGGCCAACTCATCAGCCGCAATCAGCGCGACAGCTTCCTTGCCGTGCCGACGAATCAGCACAGGTTCACGGGTTTCCGCAACTTGGTCCAGCAGCGCCGCTAAGTTTTGCCGCGCCTGCGTGTAGTTTGCCTCCTGAATCATCGCAAAAACCTCCTGATTGCGTACAGTGCTACTGTACGGGTCTGGTCGGCAACTCGTCAACGGAGATGCCGCATCAGGCCCCAACGATGGCCGGCCGCAGTGGACGCGACGCGCCATCGCGTTCCAACTACGCCACCTGACGTTCCGTCACCATAGTGACCTGCAAGGTTACGCCTGGCTCTTCAAGCGATGCTTCGGTCTAAACCAATGGACACCAAGGCGAAGTCAGCGCCAATCCGCCAATCTGCCAAGTTGGGATCCGCTTTGATTGCCTGGATTGAACGGGACGGCGGGATTGGCTCGCTGTCTTCAACCATTCCATCGACATGGAAGGCGAGCGCTTCGGCACCGCGGCGGATGGCGTCCTCGCGGCTTTCGCCAACGGAAATGCAGCCCGGAAAGTCCGGGAAGCTGATGCCGAAGCCAGCCTCCTCATCACTGTGGATGAATGCGACGTAGCGCATGCCGTTTCCTCCTTTCACGTCTAACCGGCCTGCCGGTAAATGGATGCGAGCGTGCCGGCTGCAATGTCCTTGACCGGGTGCGGACCGCGCCGCCCACGGCTGGCGGGAGCGGGGAGGCCCCTTCCCATCAGCTATGCTATCTTTCCCCGCAGCAAAGCAAACAGCACCCCGCACTCGGAACCAGAGGAATCAGCCATGAGGCCAATGCCCGCCCATCCAGCCGAAGCGGCGCTCCCCGCCCAATCGGCCGCAGCGCCCTTGCCCCCCCAGCGTGCGCCCCGCGCCGACCAGCCAAGTGGAGGACCCGCTCCAGCCCAGTTCGGACGGCCAGCCCATGGCTGACCACTTGGCGGTTTGGGGTGATGGTGGACAGCGCACTGGCCTTGCGCAGCCGGGTGTTGTGCTTTCCCCTGCGGGCGGAGGACGGTGGCCGGCGCTCCGGCACCTAGCCTAGCCTAAAAGCCAATTCGGGAAGCAGTCTGAAAACGGGTTCTGAACGTGCCGATTCCCCAAAACCCCAAGATTTTCCACATCGTCCATGTGGACCGGCTGTCGTCAATCATTAGCGATGGTTTCCTGCGGTGCGACGCCAAGGTCAGAAGGAATCCCACACCTGAAACTTCCATCGGTTTGCCAGATATCAAGCAACGGCGACTCACCAAAACCCTTAGTAGCCATGCTAATTCGAGCCTAGCGGTGGACATTTGGACACTAGGATGAATCGGTCAAAAAGTATGCCGACGATGACGTCGGGCCGGGCGGCGCTAATTGCCCTGATGGAACGATATATTAGAGCCTAGATTCAACCCATAAGTGCAACACTTCCTTCGTCAAGGATAGCATCCCGGAACGCCTCCTTGGGGGTTCGGTAGTCCAAGCATTTCCGCGGGCGGTTGTTGAGCTTGTCGATGGCGGACCGGACCTGCTCCGGGCGCACCTGTGACAGTGGCATGGACTTGGGGAAGTATTGCCGAAGCAGGCCGTTGCCGTTCTCGTTCGTGCCGCGCTCGCAACTGCGGTAGGGCGTGGCGAAGTAATCCTCGCAGGCCAGCGCCCGCGCCACCCGGACATGGTCGCTGAACTCCCGTCCATTGTCGTAGGTGATGGTGCGGACCCATTGGGCGATGGGCGAGAGCAGATGCAGCAGGGCATTCGCCGTCTCCAGCTTGGTCTTGCGCATGATCGGATGCGCCAGCATGAACCGGGTCTTGCGCTCCGCCAGCGTCACCAGAGCGCCGCGATGTCCCTTGCCGATCACCGTGTCGGCCTCCCAATCGCCCAGCCGGGAGCGCTCGTCCACCACGGGCGGACGCTCCGATATGTCCGTGCGGCAAGGGATCCGCCCCCGAAAGTCGTTCTTGCCGTAGCGCTTGCGGCGTTTCCTGTGCGAATGGCGCAGAAAGCGGTGAAGACCTCCGCCGTTGGCCTTGTCCAGCCAGATGCGGCGGTAGATGGCCTCGTGCGACACCGCCGGCATTCCCTCGGCCTTCATCCGCCCGCTGATCTGCTCCGGGCTCCAGCCGTCCGACAGGCGGGCGTCCACGAAAGCCGCCGCCTCCGGCGTCATCCTGACGCATTTGGGCTTGGCCTTGAGGCGCTCCCGCGCCTTGCGGTCCGCCTGCTGGTGGCGATAGCCTCGCTGTCCGGCGTTGCGCCTCAACTCGCGGCTGACGGTGCTGTGGCAGCGCCCCATGCCAGCCGCAATGCTGCGCATGGAGCGGCCCTCCTTGCGCAACGCTTCAATGTGGTATCGTTCCTCTTGGGCCAAGTGGGCGTAGCCTTGCATCTGCAACTCCTGGGTTTTTGATCGGGCCAAGGATGATGTTACCCCGCTTGGCCCAACAAACTAGGTGTTGCACTTGTGAGTTGAATCTAGACCAGAATATAGGAATCGAAGGCGCTCGTAATCCATGCCTTGACTTCGTACGCCGTTGCCAAATGCAGGTATGTTCCTCCTGGGTAGCATTCGCGCAGCGCTTGGTTCTGATTGACGTCGCCGATACTGGGCGCATCTTTGTGCGTCCTGATCTGGAACCTGAGCTCCCCAACATTCCGTAGTGGGTATCCATGATGTGGATCGTCCCCGCCAAGCGCTGCAATAGCATCAAATTCGGTTGGCCTGTTGCCGCCAGGACGCGCCGCCGCGTACAGCTCGTTGAAACCGGGTGGCCAGTCGATGCCCGTCGGCGTGTGGGCGGGCGCACCAAGTGGCTCTTGCTCGGTAGCGAGACAACGCCCATGAGCGAACTGCATGAAGCGGTTGTCGAGATACAGGTACGAAGGCTCCACGGACATCTCGTGGTACTGCCGGAAGGAAGTGCCGAAGCTGCTAAAGGCACGCGGCGGCGCTATGACCACGAATGCTGCTCTGCCGCTTCTCCCCACTCGTCCGAGCCTTTGCCGGTATGATTTCCGGGTGCTTGGCACACCTACATTGATGCCCACTTGGAGGTGGGGTAGGTCGATACCCAATTCCAACGCCGATGTGGATATCACTCCCTTGAGGCTGCCTTCTTGAAGGCGCTGCTCAATAGCGGCTCGGTCTTCAGGAGCGAAGCCGGCCCGATAGGGCAGGACGTCGGCAGTCGGGGTGGCACCGCTGGCCATAGCAAGCGCCTCGACGCCTTTTCGTGAGTCCAAGAAAGTGATGAACGCTCCGTTTGGTGCGCCTTCAAGCAGCGAAGTGTGAAGCGCCTTGGCGACGTTGACTTCCTCACCGTCCGCACAGGCAATGTGCGCAACGAGCCTGTCGTGCTGTGGGGAACCGTCCCGTTCGTGGTCGACCACAGTGAAGCTCTTGCCTGTAAGAAGCTTCATGTGACGCCCAGGGTCCCTAATCGTGGCTGTGGCTGCGACTAGCTGCAATGGATCTTTCGACGTGTCCTTTGACAGGTGATCCCGGGCGGCCATGAGGCGGCGTATCAGGAACGCGAAGTTACTGCCAAAGACGCCCTCGAGAGTATGTGCCTCGTCCATGATCAAGGTGCTTAAGGAGCGCACGAATTCGCGGACGATCGGCAGCGCCAATCGGTACATAAGCCAAGCGTGGCAGACGTCCGGTGTCATCACGACGATCCGTGCGGTGCTCAGTATTCCTTCTCGTTCCCTCACTGGCACATCTCCGTCGATCCGACCGATGGTGCTTTCCGGCAGTTTGAGACCGTGTGCCATCTCCTGCCAGCCTTTCATCTGATCCGCCGCTAGCGCCTTTTGCGGGTAGAAGACTAAGGTTCGGCTCCCGGGCTTCAATAGCGCCTTGTGGAAAGCCAAGGCTCTGAAAATCAAGCTCTTCCCAGACGCGGTACCCGTCGACACGACGAGGTTTTCCCCGCGTCCAACGCACTCGAGAGCGTCGGTTTGATGCGACCAAAGCTGTCCGTCGCTTGTTAGGATCCGGTTGAGATGCCAACCCACGCGAGAGTCCCGCAGGAACCGCGGTACTTGGCTATGCTTGGCGGGGCGACCAGGTAGGACGAAGCGCTCTACGATGGATAACGTATCGCCTGCGAGCAGCTCTCTCAGCGCATCGAACATGGTCTCGGGCATGTTCAGGCGACTTCTGTTGCTAGGTCTGTGGCGGCCAGCAATTTCCAACAAGAGCAGTGGTCCGATTTGCCTGTGCAGCGGCGGAATGGAGTAGCGTAAGAGACTTGGCGCCCTGCCGTGCCGTTTAGCCCAGTGCCATTGATGACGCTACGGCCTATGGTATCGACTTGGAGGTCGTGGATGCCTTCCCAGCTGAGGGCGATGGTTGCCCAGTCATCAGGGAGGCGCGTGTCTTGTTGCGTCCGAGCGTCTTGGCGGAAGGCATCAATGGCTGTCATGGGCTGGGCGTCGGTGGCCGTTGGTATCAGCGCTGTGCAGCCATCGTATCACAGGTCGGCGCGAAGGATGGCGACGCAGCACGGGTGCAGGGCGCGGATTCGGAAGGCGCTTCGGATGCGGGGTGCAGTCGCCAAATTGCAGAGATTTTCTACAGACAAGGCCCTTGACGATGCCGCAACCTTCGGCCCATCACCCGAACGCACGGAAGCGGGGAGGCCCCCTCCCCTTCAAATATGCTACCTTTCCCCGCAGCAGGAGAAGCGGTGCCCGCGCCCGGAACCGGAGGAACAACCCATGAGGCCACTGCCTGCCCAGCCAAGCGAAGCGCCGCTCCCCGGCCGGCCGCAGCGCCCCTGTCGCCCTGAGCCGACCGCCATTTGGCGGAGGCCCGCAAAGATGGTTTACCTCCTCACCACCACCGACCCGGAAATGGCACCAACTGACACTACGGACTCAAATCCATCGGCGTACCCCAACATCGGCGCGAAGGATTAGGGCGCTGGGAGGACGTCTGACAAAATCAAGCCGTCTTCCAGAAGCCCATCGCCGTCCAGCCCGACGCCGTTACGCCTCCACCGCCTAGGTTCTGCCTAGCGACCCGAACGTGCCAACAGGCTCCGACCGAAGCAACGGCCTGTCCGCCTGATCAAACCCTGGCGTACCGGTAATTGCCCTTTAATTCACGGTTCAAGTACCCGCCTGGAGACCCTGCGGCCCTCAAGCCGTCATAGATCTGCTCAGGGACATCGAAGTACTGGTACCTGCGACCGCTCTTGAAGCAGACCTCTAAGGTCTGCGTTGGAGAGTCGTAGCCGACCTCTGCCAAGTTGCTCGAGCTAACGGGTTCACGCGTCATTCTGTTCTCCATCTACCGTCTTCGTTGCCTGTACGACCCTGCTAGGTCGCGGGTTTTGTTGTCTCCACACCTCGACAACCTCATCGTAGTCTGCCTTGTCGCGCCGCTGATTCCAACCCCCCGGCGCTGCGTATCCTTCCTTTTCGTTTCCCTCCACCACCACCGCAGGGTCCGCGCTGTCCGGCGGCGGACGCACAGGGTCCACATTCGCACGGATAGGAATGTTGACCGCCTCGCCGACGACAAGAGCCTCACCGGTCCGGAGCACCGGCAGCACACCGAACAGCCCCTCCAAGCTGTCGCTAGCCGCCCCTTCCACCTTTCCGCGGTCCTCTCCGTTTGCTAGCCTCATAGCGAAAATCGTCCCGCACTGGGAAAGAACGGTCGCGTCGATCTCTGACGGCCTCTGGCTGACCAACATGACGCCGATCCCGTACTTGCGGCCCTCCTTCGCTATTCGCCGCACCCCTGCCGCCGCGCTTCCTTCACCGTCACTGCTAAGATATGCATGCGCCTCCTCCAACACGATCAGCAACGGGCGCTCGCGTCCGCCTTCAGGGAGGTTCCTCGCCCAGAACAAGGCGTCATACACAACTCGAAGGAGCGTACCCACGATCGCTGCCTGGATCGAGCTTGGCACTCCCGACAGATCCAGTATCGTAACCGGCTGTTTCTCTCCCAGCCAGTCAGCCAACAGTTTGCCGAGGTCAGCCTTTACCTCTCCATTCTCATCGGGCAGGTACGGGCCGGGACGAAGGAGAAAGTCGAATCTCGGGTCCCGCAATCTTGCTCCCAAAGCATCGATTTGCCTGCCTATGTTCAAGTTCGAGTTGCTCAGACGGATTTTCTCCGTATCGCCCTTTACATCCTTGGCCCCCCGAAAACGTGGCGGCACGGCCTTCATCACGTCCCCCGGCTGAATCGGATTGTCGTCGCTTCCCATCTCCAGAGCCCATGTGTCACGCGATTGAATCGTGCCGCCTTCCTGGATATGCGTTGCGTTGATCTCACAGTAAAGGTCGAACCATAGCTTGTGAATACTGAAGGGCACCGGCGTGTCCACCGTTAGATCGTCATCAGCTACGCCTTTCCTCGGACAAGCTGCAACGGCCTGTCTCTTGAGGGCCACAATCCGATCGACCAGCGCCCCCCTTTCGCGGCCTTCAAGTTGCCCGAACGTGACAGGCATCAGTTCGTCCAAGCTCATTGCCCAATAGGGGATATGAAGCGGCCTCTCACTCTTTCCTGCGTCTGTGCTGGTGCGATAGATTGCAGCCTTCTGCCCCAGCGCCGCCCCATACTCGCCGTGTATGTCAATAATGAGCACTCTCGCAGAAGGATACCTGCTCCCGTCGGCCAAGGCCGACAAGACGCCGGCCACCGTAGTGGATTTCCCAGACCCCGTAGCCCCTACAACAGCGCTATGCCGAGTGACAAGGGCGTTGAGGTCGATCAACGCCGGAATCGACTCAGCGGCGGCCAAATGACCAATCTCGACATAGCGAGGATCCTTGGGCCTGCGGTAGATCGTCCCAAGATCCTCCTTGGTCACCAGGTGCGCTGAGTCCCCCACGGTGGGATGCTGCGAAATGCCTCTCTGGAAGTCCTTGTTTGGCCGCACCTCGCCCACAAGCTGAACGGTGATCCATCTATTGTCCTGAGGCATCTCCACCATCAGCCGCTGTGGTACCGCGCTTGCCCCGACTTGGGACACTATCCCGTAGAGACTCACGAACCCCATCGGAAACCGAACAAACCCCCCAAGCTGGCCAACCCGATAGCTTTGGCCATCCACGAAGCTAAGGCCGGACGCCGTGGCGTCATCCAATCTGACACGAATCGTCGTACCGGATACGTCCTCGACAGTTCCAAGGAACGTAGGGTCGGTATTCACGAGGTTGGCTCTGCTTCACTCATAGGTAGTGTTTTCGCGGGGGAGAAGGACGCGAGAAAGCGCCCAAAGATGTCGAAGTCCCCAAGACGGCACTCAACAGCAACCTCGTCGCCATCAACATCCTCGCTTCCAATCGTGGAACTATCCTCTCTGGAACATCGAGGACGGAATGCGCCGCCGAGTTCGCTTACCTGTTCATGAGAGCACGTTTTCCAACCAGAGCGCCGGCCATTGGTTTCCGCCTCATCAGGAGCAAGAACATGCAAGTTGGAGCAGCGTTGGACCAAGTTGGTGACTTGCGGATAGGCGGAGAGCTTGTCGTATTGCAGCGCATAACAAACAGCAGAAGGATTGGCCCGAAGGCCGTCTGCAATAGTGTCATTAACATGTTCGTCGGAGAATGAGTAGCCGATGATGAGCAGAGCGGCCGGCTCCTTGCGATTTCCGATGAACGTCTTGAGGCGGTCAAGCATTACGAAGTAGGGCATGCGTCTGCTTTCGGCGTATTTTAGGTGCGAGGGATGAATGAGGAGTTCGTCCCCTGCTTCATCATCAAGGCTTCGCACGATAGCGTTCCTCTTGCGGTCGAGTCGCCAATTGATCGAACCGTGGAGCTTACAAACCAAAGCCCACTGCGCGGGAAAATCGTCCTGCTCTATCGCCTGCTGATCGAAAAACGGCCGGTAGGAGCCAATAAAGCCGTCGAAGAACGGCACTTGGAGCGCCTCCAAAGCCTGCTCAACGAGCAAGTCATAGTTGGTAGTGAAAATAACGGATCTGTTCCTTCGCTGCCCAATCCACCTAGCCAAGGAGTGGTAGGGCGTCGTGGATTTAGGAAGCGGCTTGTTGACCACGCTGGAGATGTTTTTACAGATCGACTGCTCTAGGCACCGCAGATCAGATAGGGAAAAACCTCGCACTTTATCGTTGCCAACAACAGCCTGCATGGCGCGAACGCGGGTTAGCATGTGTTCGATGGTGGGGTTCTTTTGCCCATCCTCGACTAGCATCGCTTGGAGGCGTTGGAACGACTCGGCTAGATCGGTTTTGGAAGATCGATCTACGACCGCCTTTGTAAGTCCTTTTGCGTCCGGGATGAAGGGTGCGCCGTCTTGATCCGTGGCCTTGACAGAGCATGGGCCGCCCGCCCCGAGAAGAAAGCCAATTGGTAGCTTGTCGACCGCCAAGATTTCTCGCAGAGCATTTACAACAGCGGCAGGAATGTGGGGGTCAGTTCCCATTTTACGAGCCCGGAACCATGTTGATACGACAAGCCGGCGGTAGCGTTGTCGCCCATGAGAGCAAGATCGGCGTCGGCCAAGGCGTCGAAGCTGGAACCGTGAGCGCGTGTGCATTCAAGCCAATGAAACCGTGGCCGACAGCCCGCTGCTTTGGATTCCGCATGGCTTGTCGGCGCGAAGGGTAGGTTGCGGTGGTCACGATGCAGGCATCCTCTGCGCGGCGATTCGCTGGGACCGACTGGCCAATAAAGGTCACCCTCGACCAATGCCTAGGGCAGCGATACTCGATAACGTTGTTACCATACCATAGGTAGGCGCAGCGGCCGGGGTCGCTCGACGCCGGCACAACCTGCGGCCCATCGACCGAGCGCACGGAAGCGGGGAGGACCCCTCCCCTTCAAATATGCTACCTTGCCCCGCAGCAGGAGAAGCGGCGCCCGCGCCCGGAACCGGAGGAACCACCCATGACGCCACTGCCCGCCCCGTCAAGCGAAGCGCCGCTCCCGGCCCCGCCGGCCGCGGTGCCCTTGTCGCCCGCCACCTCCCCGCCCCGGTCGGTCGTAGCGCCTTTGGCCCCCGTCGGCCTGCGCCCCCCACCGACCAAGCCAAGTGGAGGACCCGCTCTACCCCAGTTCGGACGGCCAGCCCATGTCTGAGAACACTTGGCAGTTCGGGGTGATGGGGAAGTTTTTGGATCCGCCGCTGCGGGGGCTTGTCCTCCAAAATGGGGAGTACGGCGATTTGCCGGGGCGAATGGAGAACGGCGTTCGGGTGCTGCGCAGCCGGGTTTTGGGGTTGAACCTGCGGGTGGACGGGAGGACCTGCGCACCCTTGAGGAGGAGACCGCCGCCCGCCAACGCACGGAAGCACAACGAGACCAAGAAGCCGCAGCCCGCCAACGAGCGGAAGCCGCCAAGCGGACAGCACAGGCCCGCAACGCGGAGTTGGAGGCTCGGGTCCGCGCCTTGGAGGCCCGGTTGGCAGCCGAGCGCCGAAATTCTCTTGCCGCCACTCCCGCGGGTGCTTTGGCGCCAAGTGATGGTCAAGTCTCCGACCCGGATAACAGCTAGCAGCGGCACAGCCCGCGGCAAGGCATCCACGGAACACTCAGAGCGACGATGCGCTATCCAAAAGCCCCAATGGTTCCGCGCTTTCACTTGTAGCAGCGGGTGATGCGCGGTCGAGACAGTGCGTCACTCCCTGGCCCAGCCGTCTTCTTCATGACTGCCGAGGGCGGAGGTGCGGGGCTATTCGGTGCCGAACCTCTTTTGGGGAACAATTTTCGTCACCATCTTGCTCGACCCCACAATTCAATAGGCGACACTACTTAGGCTTCATTCGAGCTGCCCTGCCGTTTCTTCTAATGGCTTCGGCAATAGGCCCGAGCCGCGTTGGCCCTGAATACAGCTCCTCATTAACTATTCTCATCACATCTTCAGCGTCCATAGCAGCCAAGAACTTGAAAACCCTTGGCACGGCGCTTGCACGGGATTTGGACTTCGGTTCCTCAATTCCATGCACCGCACAAAAATCGCTGATGTCGCCGAACGTGGGCAGAAACGCCCCATCCTGAAAGCGCTTCGCCAATTCAGTGATTGCCGATCTATTGTCTGCAGAAACCTCCATCTTGGCAACGTACTCCGGCACATCGACTTTAGTTCGGGCCTTTTTGCCGGCCCCCGTTTCTTGGTTGCGGGACACCCGGTTCTGTTTAGCGGCCTTGGGCTGACTGCACGAACCACGGACCTCTCGAAAGGCCTGCGCAACCCGGTCGACGCCGTACTGGTCAATCATTGATCGAAGCTCCAGCCTGAGCGTGGCGTTTTCCATCAGTCACCCTCCTTCTGAATCCCAAGTCGTTGGAAAATTTCGCTTGCGAAGTGGGGAAATAGATAAGCGTCCCCAGCGTGTTTGGGGCCGCTGACTTGGACGTCGGAGGCTGATAGCCACCAAATATCTCAACAATGGATGGATCTTGATCCCTCAAGAAACGCCTGTACCCATCTCTTATGAAGGCTTGAGATAAATTTGCCTGCGGACCCAAATCGACCGCGAGAACATTGAGGCCGAGCCTCCTTGACGCATAATGGGCCAAGAGAGCGGCAATTGTGGTCTTGCCAACGCCTCCCTTCATGTTGATCACAGATATGCAGACCGGACCACTTGTGCGGGGCATGTTAACTCTTGCCTAAATTCGGCTACAGGCGGGCCGAAACTGTGCCACGGGGTCACCGAAGCCGTCAACCCTACTCGCGGGACCACCAAAGCGACGGCCAGCACCTTCGTCAACTGGTGGCGAAAGCCCCGCTGCCTGCGGAATTCAGGAACCTCACCCAGGAACTCGTGAATGCGTCGTTGCTGCCGGATTGTACAGGCAAGCGCTCACCTGCCGTGCAGGGCCGGCGTTTCATCGATGATGGCAGCGATGCGTCGCACCTGACCCAACGCCAGCGCATTCAAGGGGTCGCCGGATAGAGCCCGGGCGACAAACATGTCCGACGCCACCCGCTTGCCCGGATCGCCCTCCTCGTAGTAGATGAGCAGGTTACCTCCTATCAGCACGTTGTCCCTAGACAAGCCAATGTCCTTCCAAGCGGACTCCGCCAAGCCCTCCAGCTGCGCCCCCACCCTCGAACAACTCCCCGCCGACCTCGGTCCCCATGCGGTCCGCAAACACCGGCACATAGCCCTTCACTCCATCCTCATGCTCAACGACGGCCGGCGCAATCTCCGCCGCCAAGCCCCAAAAAGAACCGGCCGCGCCGCCGTCAGGACCAGCTCCGACCAGCCTCCGAAGCCCGTCAGCCGGGCGTCCGTGAACCCGTATTCGACTTTCGACGGGCGGAGCAGTATTCTCTTCATCGGCGCACCTGCGGAGTGATTTTTGAGAAACTGGCACTTTGCCGGAAAATTCCCGCACGGCGTGCCTTCCAGCCTTAGTCAAGGATCCCTTATCAGGGGATGAGGGCAATCAACGGCGTTAACTGGCCTCCCCACTGAAGTGAGCAGCCAGCAGGAGAAAACGGCGATGTGCGGTCACAAAGTTTTGGAAAGAGAGCATGGGTCGAAGGATATGATGCATGTGATGGAGTACCGTGAATCTGTGCACCACATGCGGATGCACTTCGACGAATTGCTCAAGCAAAGGCCCCAAACTTGGGGGCGTGACCTAAAGCCCTACTACGATGTGGTGCGTTTTCAACCAATAGTTTTTCAGGCGTACTCGCTTCTGGAGCAGTGCCTGAAACTGTTGGTCGCCATCCGACAGACAGACTACTTGGACATGCCTGAGAATGGGAGGACGTACGCACAACAAGACAGCCATAACCTGAAAAAAGTGTTCAAGAAGCTAGATAGCTCAGACAGGGACTGCCTGAATGAGTGCTACAACCAGTATGCGTCATACATTGAACGCACAAGTGAGTTCCGAACGCTGAACGACTTCTTGCAGGAGGAGGGTGGAAAACGAAATCAAGTCGCTTGGAGGTATTTGATTCTGGAATGGTATCTCTCCACGGGCTTGATAAGGATTTTGGTAGAGTTTTTGGGCAGCGAGAGTAATATGCAAAAGGTGGAGGGAATTTTTAATTCCAAAAAAGACCGATCGAAGGATCGCATAGAGGAATATCCAGAAAAATTTTGGGAGATTATAGACTTTCTAGCGAAATTTCTACGGGAGGAAGGCCGTGGGAAACGCACCCAAGGCCTTAACCTTGGGGAGAGCGAGCGTGAGGAATTGAGGAATCTTCTGGAGAATTTTTTGCAGAAGAAGGAGGGAAAGGGCAAGACTGAGGAGAAGCCCCTCTCAATGGCGGTCCTCGAGAGAATGGCCCGCAGATTTGAGGAAAATCTTCCATCTACAGCTCATCCGCATGTGTTGTTGGGCATATTGTTGGAGCTAACCCGTTGCGCACTCGACATATTAGAGGCCAAGGCTTTCAAGAAACCATACAAGCCGAGTGGCGTTTACCATCGTTTAGAGGATCTGCTTGAAAGAGCCCTACAGCATAATAGCTCACGTCCACCAAGTTGGTCAGAACAAAATTTGAGGACTTTCTGAAAGGGGATCATTTGGAAGGCTGGAAGCGGAATAATGACGGCATAATAAATGCTTTCTCCAAATACATTCGGGTCGGGGATTTGCAGCCGTACAGCGACGCAATGCGGGAATGGCTTGACCATTCCATGAAGCAGTTTCAGCGGATGGCGGAAGAGGAACACGACATCGACCTGTGCCAGTTTTTAGGTATGGCGGATAAATGCTGCATGACCTTCCACGGAAAACGGTTTTCCTTCCGCAACAACCGGCCCAAACCGCTTTCAACAAGCCTTGAAGACTGGCGCACAGGTTGGAGCATCAAGTGGCAATCAGGAGAGTCGGTATGGGAGGGCCCCATCTACGACCCGCCAAGCCATCGGCTTGATGACTGGGGCTTGCCTTTGCGCACCGGCCAGGCCTTCACAGCCAGTTGGCGCAAAACAGAAAATGCGCCCGCCATGCAAGAACTGGTTCCCGGTACGCGCGGCGAATTGAAGGTGCTCCGCCACGGGCGAGTCTTGGCAAGCATGTGGGCCCGTGTGTCTTCCCGTGGCTTCATAGGTCCAGACGAACCGCTTGAGTCCACGGACCGGGGCGAAAAACTCAGCCACGCCACGTTCCGCAGAACTGGTAATTGCCGCGACGCTGACGGGGCAGGCAGCGAACCTGAGCGCCACTATCCGGCATTGGCGGAGGGCTACGCCTGCCCGGAGTGTGAGGGCACGGGTTTCTGTTGGAACTGCTTGGGCGAGGCGGCCAAGGCGGACGATTGCCAAGTGTGCGTGGACGCCTCGGGTCTGTGCCCTACTTGCCGAGGCTATGGGCTGGATAGCCACTACCTCATTGCGGAGACATTGGGCGTCGGCTGACACCTAATGCCTTCCCCAATAGGCAAAGTCTGGATGTCCCTAGCGGAAGGCCAAGCCATCGGGCGTCTTGCGCTGCCGCTTCGGCTGCTTTTTCCCGACAGCGATGCTTCGGTCTAAACCAATGGACACCAAGGCGAAGTCAGCGCCAATCCGCCAATCCGCCAAGTTGGGATCCGCTTTGATTGCCTGGATTGAACGGTACGGCGGGATTGGCTCGCCGTCTTCAACCATTCCATCGACATGGAAGGCGAGCGCTTCGGCACCGCGGCGGATGGCGTCCTCGCGGCTTTCGCCAACGGAAATGCAGCCTGGAAAGTCCGGGAAGCTGATGCCGAAGCCAGCCTCCTCATCACTGTGGATGAATGCGACGTAGCGCATGCCGTTTCCTCCTGTCACGTCCAACCGGCCTGCCGGTAAATGGATGCGACTGTGCCGGCCGCAATGTCCTTGACCGGGTGCGGAACCGTAACGCGGCCTAGCCTACTCGGATGCTTGAACTGCCAGTGGCCGCCTCTTACGGCGACGCGCATTCAGCCATCGCGCTCCAGCAACCCGATTAGCTTGCGGCTGTTGCGATCCATGGGCTGTTCTCATTGTGCCCCAAAATAGCCGATGGCGCATCTTAATGCCCCTGAATGTCAAACCAAAGTAGAAATGTCCCCTTTCCTGTTTTCTTTTCCCAAGCGGACGTTACTGGATTCGCCGGGGCAGCGGGGCCGTAAACGGAGGGAGCGGAGCGACCGGAGGTCACGGCCCCGCCGCGGCGCGCTCGGCGCCGACGCCCGCCGCCCGCCCGTCGAAGCCCTCGCAGACCGTCACCCGGGCGCCGCGCAGCCCGTAGCCTTGGCCCCAAACCTGGAGCTGGCGCTCCCGACGGCGGTAGTGGAGCGTCAGGCTCCTCGACACTTTGCGCGTCGAGTGCGGGGACAGGATCAGGCCCAGATCGCTTGGTGTGCGCCTGCCAGCAATGTCTGCTAGCATCAGCCTTGGGTCCTGTCATCGCCTATAGGGAGACACGCCGTGGGTTCCACCATTACCGTTCGTGACTTGCCGCCTGACGACAAGTCTTGGCTGCAGCGCGAGGCACGCCAGCTTGGTGTGTCGATGGAGGCGTTGGTTCGCCGGATCATCCGGGACAAGAGGGAGCAAGCACAGCGCCGCATGGCGCCATCGGACGTGGCGAGACGGCATTTTGGGCCGAGCCACGGCATTGAACTCTGCTTGCACCGCGGTTACGGCTACCGACAGGTGGAGTTCCCGGCCGGAGAGGATGAGTGAGCCCGTCCGTTGCGTACCTTCTCGACACCAACGTCGTTTCGGAGATGATGCGCCCCGCTCCGCTGGCACGGGTTGTGGAGTATGTGGACGCGGCGTCTGACGCTGGACTCGGCATCGCCTCCGTAACCGCGTGGGAGATACTGAACGGCATCGGGAGATTGCCCGCCAGCCAACGCCGGGAGGACCTCCGCCAGCGTTTTCTCCACTTTCTGGAGGACTTGACCGAAGGCCGAGTATTCGATTGGACGCTTGAAGACGCGCAAGCGTGCGCGAAGATCATGGAGATCAAGCGACACCGAGGCGAACCCCTCGACGGGCACCTGCCGGACGCGATGATCGCTGCCGCGGCGCTCAATCGCCGCCTCACGGTAATGACCAGAAACGAGCGGGAGTTCAGGAACACCGGTGTTTCCCTCGTCAACCCCTGGACGGAGTCGCTCTCGATGTAAGACGCAGGTTGGGGTTGCCACTATCGGATACGCGGCAGCGCCCACAATGTCGGTGCTACAAATGCGGCTCTGCCGAGAGTGAAGCAAGCAACGTTCGCTGAGGCTGCAATTGCAGAGATTTCCTACAGACAAGGCCCTTGACGATGCTGCAACCTGCGGCCCATCGCCCGAACGCACGGAAGCGGGGAGGCCCCCTCCCCTTCAAATATACTACCTTTCCCCACAGCAGGAGAAGCGGCGCCCGCGCCCGGAACCGGAGGAACCGCCCATGAGGCCACTGCCCGCCCAGCCAAGCGAAGCGCCGCTCCCGGCCCTGCCGGCCGCAGCGCCCTTGTCGCCCGCCGCCTCCCCGCCCCGGTCGGTCGCACCGCCTTTGGCCCCCGTCGGCCTGCGCCCCGCGCCGACCAGCCAAGTGGAGGACCCGCTCTACCCCAGTTCGGACGGCCAGCCCATGGCTGAGAACACTTGGCAGTTCGGGGTGATGGTGGACAGCGCGTTAGCCCTGCGCAGCCGCTACCGGTACAACCCGGACGTGTTTGTGGGCGGCGACCTGCTGATGTACTACGAGCAGGGGAATCCCACGCGGCGGGTGGCGCCGGACGTTTTTGTCATCTTCGGGGTGCCGGACCATCACCGGATAAGCTACAAGCTATGGGATGAGGGCAAGGTGCCGGACTTCGTTCTGGAGGTGGCCTCAGAGTCCACTTGGTGGGAGGATGTGGGGCGCAAGCGGGGCCTGTACGCTAAGTTGGGGGTTGGGGAGTATTGGCTGTTCGACCCGAAGGCGGAGTTTTTGGACCCGCCGCTGCAGGGGCTTGTCCTGCAAAATGGGGAGTACGGCGATTGCTGGTTCGACCGGGAAACCCGGGAAACGGGTTTCTTATGCGTTGTACGGTGGTATTCTGGCCCCTATCGTTCTGACATCGCGACAGGAGACACGGGCCATGCGCAGCCTCCCACAGCGCATCATGGAGTATGCCGAAAGCCTCCCGGAGGCCACGCCTCTGTGTCCAGGTGCGCTGCTTCACCTCGGAAATCGTGCGGCCATAGACCAGGCGCTGTCGCGCCTTGCCCGTTCCGGCAAGCTCATGCGCATCTGCAAGGGCATATACATGCGCCCCGTCGAGACCAGTTTCGGTGTCCGCGGACCCAGGATCGGCAAGGCACTCGCGGCGCTTTCCGCACTGTGGGGCGAAACGATCGTGCCGTGCGGCGGTGCCGCGGCCAATTGTCTGGGCCTGACCACCCAGAATCCCGTTCGGATGGTCTATCTCACTTCCGGCCCCAGCCGCCGGTTGCATTTCGGGGCACACACGGTCGAACTGCGCCACGCGCCGCGCTGGCAACTGGCGGCGCCGCACCGCAAGGCGGGGAACGTCATCCGCGCCCTGGCATGGCTCGGCCCCGAAGAAGTCGAAGATGGTCTGGAAGTGGTTCTGCCGATGCTCTCCGCAGGAGAACTGAACGAGCTTTCGACCGCGCGGGCGTTGATGCCGAACTGGATGGCCGAACCCGTGAGCGCACGACTGCCGCATGCCTGAAGCGCGCTACCAGGATCTGTCGGACGCCGAACGTCGCGATGCTCTGGAGGTCGTGGAACGCGCCAGCGTCCACAAGGCGCATCTGCTGGAGAAGGACATCTGGGTTGTGGCGGCGCTCAGCGTGCTGTTCGATGCGCCGTTTGCCGAACATCTGACCTTCAAGGGCGGCACGTCGCTGTCCAAGGTGTGGCGCGCGATCCGCCGCTTCTCGGAAGATGTCGACATCACCTACGACATCCGTGCTTTCGCACCGGATCTGGTGGCCGGCTCCGGCGACGAAGCGCTGCCACCCACACGCAGCCAACAGAAGCGCTGGACGCGCGCGATCCGCGCCCGACTTGTCGAATGGGTCCGCGGTGAAGCCTTGCCGATCGTTCAGGAGACGCTTGCTCGTGCGGGTTTCGTTGCGCAGGTTCGTGCGGACGGAGCCCGAATCTTCATCGATTACGAGCCACTGTTCGAGGAGACGGATTTCGTGCGTACGGAGGTCAAGTTGGAGTTCGGCGCACGTTCGACAGGCGAGCCGCATACCAGTAAGCCCGTCGTGTGTGACGCTGCGGCGTACCTGTCCGACTTGGCATTCCCCAAGGCGCATCCCACAGTCATGCTGGCGGAGCGAACTTTCTGGGAGAAGGCGACCGCCATTCACGTCTATTGTCGCCAGGAACGACAGCGCGGCGAGCGTCTGTCCCGGCACTGGCACGATCTTGCGCGTCTCGACGAAGCCGGGATTGCCGCGAGCGCACTGGCTGACCGTGAACTCGCCCTAACCGTCGCCCGCCACAAGGCCATGTTCTTCTCCGAGAACAATGCCGGCGGCCAGCGGATCGACTACGAGGCGGCGGTGTCCGGCGGCTTGCAACTCGTTCCCTCCGGGACGGCGCATGCGGTGCTCTCGGACGATTACGCGAAAATGCAGTCCGACGGCATGCTGCTCGACGAGAATGAGCCGTTCGATGCCCTGATGGAGCGGTGCGCTGCGATAGAGGCACGGGCCAACGTGCCAGGACCATTGGACCGCTAATGGACGTATTCGCCTTTCGTGAAGAGCCCATCGCCGAGTACGCACGTTTTCCCGAAGCCTCGTAGCGCATGTCGTTTCCTCCCGTCACGTCCAACCGGCCTGCCGGTAAATCAATGCGACCGTGTCGGCTACCATGTCCTTGACTGGGAGCAGGGAAACCTGCTCCCCTTCGGCTATGCTACCTTTCCCAGCAGCAAGAGAAACTGCGCCCGCGCCCGGAACCGGAGGAACCAGCCATGAGGCCACTGCCCGCCCAGCCAAGCGAAGCGCCGCTTCCGGCCCGGCCGGCCGCAGCGCCCTTGGCCCCGTCGGTGTGCGCCCCGGTCGGTTGCTGTGCCCTTGTTGCCTGCTGTCCTACACCCCGTGCCGACCAGCCAAGTAGAGGACCCGCTCCACCTCAGTTCGGACAGTTAGCCCATGTCTGAGAACACTTGGCAGTTCGGGGTGATGGTGGACAGCGCGTTGGCCCTGCGCAGCCGCTACCGGCGCAACCCGGACCTGTTCGTGGGGGCGACCTGCTGATGTACTACGAGCGGGGGGACCCCACGTGGCGGGTCGCGCCGGACGTTTTCGTCATCTTCGGGGTGCCGGATCATCACCGGATGAGCTATAAGCTGTAGGAGGATGAATTCATCAGACCTTTCCTCCCGAAGACTCAACGATGGTAGTCTCTGGGAAACCCGAGGTGGTTCAGAAGCGGTGCCTGTCTGCTTCGGTGTGGCATGATACCGAATTGATAACAAGCGATTGCGGAGAGTGCAATGACGACGATCAACGTGCGGCGGCTGGATGACGGCGTGGTCCGGCGTCTCAAGCAACGCGCTGCCGGGAACAACCGCTCCCTGGAAGGCGAGGCGCGGCACATTCTCGAATGCGCGGTCGAGGGGGAGATGTCGACGAAGCGCGCGTCCTTCCTGGCTCTGGCGGCGCGGCTGCGGCGCAAGTCCGAAGGACGCGCACAGACACATTCGGAGGTTCTGATCCGGGAAGACCGCGAGACCGGACACCGAGCCATCTGATGCGTCTGGTCGTCGATGCCAGCGTCGCGGTCAAATGGCTGGTCGCGGAGGAGGATTCGGACGCGGCGGATCGATTGCTGGCGGGCGGCGATGATCTCTACGCGCCGCGGTTGATGGTGTCCGAGGTCGCCAATGCGGTGTGGCCGCAAGGCTCGGATGGGCGAGATCGAACGTGGGCGGGCCGGCATCCTGATGGCTGCCGTATCGGAGATGCCGGTTCATTGGAGTTCCGACGAGACGGTTTGCGTGGACGCGGTTCGTCTGGCGGTAGCACTCGACCGACCGGCCTACGATTGCGTTTACCTCGCGCTGGCGCATCGGGTCGATGCCCAACTGGTGACGGCAGACGCCCGCTTCGCGAATGCGCTGGCGACGACCGAGCACGGCGGTACGGTGGTGACGCTGAAAGATTACGCGAAGGAACGACGCTGACGTGACCCGAGCGCTTGATCGGGCCGAGCCGGATAACCACCGGTTGGGATCGCGTCCGGCTGCGGACTTGAAGGAGCAGGCCCGATCCGTGCTGGCTCATGCCGCTGATGCACAACGGAAGGGCCTCAAGGTCTACGAAAGTCTTCGGAATCTGAATGAGGTAATCGGCACGGAGTACGGCGATCGGGTACTGTATGAGTTGACTGGAGGACTTAGCCGAAGGTCGAGTGTTCGATTGGACGCTTGAAGACGCGCAAGCGTGCGCGAGGATCATGGAGATCAAGCGACACCGAGGCGAACCCCTCGACGGGCACCTGCCGGACGCGATGATCGCTGCCGCGGCGCTCAATCGCCGCCTCGCGGTAATGATCAGAAACGAGCGGGAGTTCAGGAACACCGGTGTTTCCCTCGTCAACCCCTGGACGGAGTCGCTCTCGATGTGAGACGCAGGTTGGGGTTGCCACTATCGGATACGCGGCAGCGCCCACAATGTCATTGCTACAAATGCGGCTCTGCCGAGAGTGAAGCAAGCAACGCTCGCTGAGGCTGCAATTGCAGAGATTTCCTACAGACAAGGTGCTTGACGATGCCGCAACCTGCGACCCAACCGTCTTCTTCAGGACTGCCGAGGGTGGAGGTGCGGGGCTATTCGGTGCCGAACCTCTTTTGGGGAACAATTTTCGCCAGCATCTTTCTCGACCTCCACAATTCAATAGGCGACGCTACTTAGGCTTCATTCGAGCTGCCCTGCCGTTTCTTCTGATGGCTTCGGCAATAGGTCCGAGCCGCGTTGGGCCCGAATACAGCTCATCACTAACTATTCTCATCACATCTGCGGCGTCCATAGCAGCCAAGAACTTGAAAACCCTTGGCACGGCGCTTGCACGGGATTTGGACTTCGGTTCCTCAATTCCATACACCGCACAAAAATCGCTGATGTCGCCGAACGTGGGCAGAAACGCCCCATCCTGAAAGCGCTTCGCCAATTCAGTGATTGCCGATCTATTGTCTGCAGAAACCTCCATCTTGGCAACGTACTCCGGCACATCGACTTTAGTTCGGGCCTTTTTGCCGGCCCCCGTTTCTTGGTTGCGGGACACCCGGTTCTGTTTAGCGGCCTTGGGCTGACTGCACGAACCACGGACCTCTCGAAAGGCCTGCGCAACCCGGTCGACGCCGTACTGGTCAATCATTGATCGAAGCTCCAGCCTGAGCGTGGCGTTTTCCATCAGTCACCCTCCTTCTCAATCCCTAGTCGTTGGAAAAATTCACTTGCGAAGTGAGGAAATAGAGCAGCGTCTCCAATGTGTTTGAAGTCACCTCGCATCATCTTTGGAAATCCACGAGAGAACGGGATCTGTTTTTCGAAAATGAACCATTCATTTTCTTTGGCTTGCTTCCCTATCTCCCCAATAGATCTTTCCCTCTCCGGACCCCCACGGTTTCCGCTGAAATGATAAGACGAGTTGTTTATCACTATCCCCGCAACGTCAATTGCATGGCCTCGGTTGGAGCTTCTGAACGCATCCAGAGAGTCATTCAGAAGTGGAAAGCCGATGGTTGCAAAGAACTCTGGCCTGACGGGAACAAGAACGTAGCGGGATGCGTGGTAGGCAACCCGAGTGAAGATCGACTCCGTTGGCGCACAGTCAATGATCACGATGTCCGCATCTTGGAAGTTGTTGGCGATGACCTTAGCTAGAACCCTTTGGTCAGCGCCAATTGACGACATCAGGTTGTCAGCGAAATCAAACCGCGATGGAATGACTCGCAGCCTAGGGCCGCCTAGTGGGGTATTGCTGACGACGATGTCGCTGATGTCGAGCGTGCTTGGGGCCGCCGACTTGGACGTCGGAGGTTGATGGCCACTAAATATCTCAACGATGGATGGAGCTTGATCCCTCAAGAAACGCTTGTACCCATCTCTCATGAAGGCTTGAGATAAATTCGCCTGCGGATCCAGATCGACCGCGAGAACATTGAGGCCGAGCCTCCTTGACGCATAACGGGCCAAGAGAGCGGCAATTGTGGTCTTGCCAACGCCTCCCTTCATGTTGATCACAGATATGCAGACCGGGCCGTTTGCACGGGGCATGCCAACTCCTGCCTAAATTCGGCTACAGGCGGGCCGAAACTGTGCCACGAGATCACCGAAGGGGTCAACCCTACTTACGGGACCTGTCAAACCAAAGCTGTAATGTCCCCTTTTGGCTGCGCCGGAGGGCGGGCGGATGGCGGCAGGGTTGGTGTTGATGAGCGGCAAGGAGGCGGACAGGCTTGGGTTGGTTCGGGATGTGGTCGAGGGTCCGATTCGGCAGCGCCAGGCGGCCGAACGGCTGGGTTGGGGGTTCGCCAAGTCAAGCGCTTGGTGCGCCGCTGCCGGGAGCGCGGCGCGGCGGGATTGACGTCCGGGCGTCGGGGGAGGCGGTCGAACAACGCGATTGCGGCGGAGGTGCGCGGGCGGGCGATGGACTTGGTTC
The DNA here is from genome assembly GCA_958296025.1 of uncultured Pseudomonadales bacterium. GTDB lineage: Bacteria > Pseudomonadota > Gammaproteobacteria > Pseudomonadales > Azotimanducaceae > Azophilus. The sequence continues at coordinate 996,434 of OY282430.1, read as the reverse complement.
GGGAGCGCTACGCGGACTTCGGGCCGACGTTCGCTCGGGAGAAGCTGGTGGAGGTTCACGGCTTCAGGCTGTCGGCGGAGACGCTGCGCAACCCTGCTGAGCTAGAAGCCTAGCGCGAGCCTCCTTCACCCGTGGCGTATAGCTCGCCACACTTCGCTCAACTTGCCACTCGGAGCTTGATCGTCTCCACCGGCCGGACCGTCAATCGAATCAAGATTTTCCTCGCACGAGTCAAGCCTTGCGTTGTTCCGCTAGGAGTCTTCGGACTGACGACTGTCACAGGCGTCACCCCTGAGGTAGTCGTAACCCCAGCGGTTGGCGAGCGTCTTGGATATCTTCTCAACGATCGACAGTCTTGTTGCCTTTGACGGAATCCTCAAGCCCAGCTCCGTAGCGATCGCCCTCAAAGCCGCCACGTTGTATGCTGTTCGGTTGGCCAGCGTATGCTCAACGTCGTGCGACGGTAGCTGCTGCAGTTCGTCAAGCGTTCTTTTTGTGACCTCCCGACCACCCGCGTTATTCAACTGACGTCTTGGCCGGCCGGTCGGGCGAATCTCCTCGGATAGACCGAGAACACGACACATCATAGGATCTGCCTCGGCAATTCGGACGAAGTCCTTTACGGCCTCGATTGTCGAGGCAATCTGTTCTGCGCCCTCATCTGTGGGCAACGAGTTCAGCTTGGTGCGAAAGTTCTGCAGAAACCCGATCAGTGACGCCAAGTCGGCATCCATTCTTGCCTTCGCATCTGGCGACGGCAGCGCTTCCACCAGCGCAGACAGATCGCTCAAGAACCTGTCGAGTCTCCGGCCCGTGGTAACAGCGCCCATGCTCAGAACCTCTCCAGCAGCTCATCGACTACCTTGGGATACTCTTGCTTTTTTGTTGCTCTTCTTGCGTTTTCGGAGTCGTGAAGCCACACGGGGAGGCTATTGGCTGCGGCCTCCGTGTAGCCAATCAGCTCTGTGGTGTGCGTGTCGAAACACTTGTCCTCGAACGTAGAGCGGACTTCGGCCATCTTGTTCGAGTGAGCGTTGGTCATGACCTGTCCGCCGATGCGCACTCTGACAAACAGGATGCCACCGAGCTCGGCACAGCGAGCTTGGTGCCGCCCGGCGAGAGTTGCGGCGCTGTTCAGCATCTTGTCCATCTCGCGGACCTTTCGGTGCAGCGTGTTCAAGCCAATGGTGGATAGGTGGTCCGGGATTGCGGTAACGATGTAGTAATCACTAGCGAGCAAGGCGTTCTGCGTCATCAGATAGAGGTTCGGCGGGCAGTCGATGATGATGTAGTCGTAGTCAGAGCCAACCTCGTCGATTACCCGGCAAAGGAACTGCCTGTCGCGCAAGACGCTGACCGCCTGCTCCTTGAGCTTGGCCATGCTCGGATGCACACCGACAATGCTCCCTGTGGCGACGTCTTCGCCGATGAGGTCGATGTCGCATGGGATTAGGTGAACTCGGGGATGCCTACGCCTGTCCCGGAGGCGGATCGGCTCTTGCCAAATGTACCTCTTGGTGTCTATGGGCGTCCCATCCACATACCTTTTGTACATGCGCAAGATCGTGCCGGGGTTCCTCTTTCGTCTTTCCCAATCTCCCACCGACGCGCAAAGAAAGGTGAGATTCGTCTGCGGGTCGATGTCGATCAGCAGAACCCGTTTTTCCTTTCGTCCGGCGAGCCAGCACCCGATGTGATAGGCGGACGTGGTCTTCGCCACTCCCCCTTTGTAGTTGATGAAGGCAAGCACCTTTGCCATATCGAAGCCTCTGCTAGTCGCCCGCCGCTATGCCGGCACCGTCCATGATACTACACCTCAGCCACGACCGTCGGTGGCTACTAGCGGAGTTCGGCAGGGAGAACCTTGGTGTGGGCACAAGGTTCTCGCTCGTTGTGAGGCCATCGGCGGCCTAAAGGGTGAAAAGGTCGCGGAATACCAGCGCGTACCCGCCGTACACGATGGCGTGGCGGGCGATCTGTTCTCGGAAGATCATGCGACTCTCCTTGAATTCTGACTTTCTTCAACGCTAATATACCACCGTGTTCGCTGACAAACCAAGGACAGGCGCTGCCTTCGTCTGTGTGCCCCGGCGGGCTGGTGCGGTGATCATAGTGCATTGAACGCTGCATCGGCACCCGCCTAGGCCCTTGGCCAACTTCTTCAAGGCGAGGCAAGCCGCCCACCTCCCGCAAATCAGTGCGAGAATCGCCGCCTTAGGGAGGTGGATGACCAAGTAGCCGATGACCGTCGGCATTCCGAGTTGGGAAGACTTGCATCTACAGTGGCTTGCTGCTCGACGGAACGCGCCTACCGCTGGGGGCTCTTCATGCGAGGGGCACCCTTCGCGCTCCCCGACTGAGATCTAGCGAACGCTGCTACGAAGGGGGTCCCGCCTTGGGTCGTTCAGGCGTGTTTCGACGGGGGTTCGGGCTGGGTTCGCCGAGCGTTTCGGCTCACTCCAGTTGAACCGCGGCCGCGTAGATCCAGTCGAGTCGGAGGGTAGTAGGCGTTGTCCGCCCGAATCCAAACGGGCGTCCCCTCGGGTAGCAGCGCAACCACGTCCGACTCCATCCGCTCCTGCCAGCCGTGCGCGGGATGGACCCCGCCCGGATGCAGACGCCCGGACGCCCACAGCCCGCCGACGAACGCGCCGTGCAGCACCAAGGCCCGCTCCGCCCCCCAGCAGCCGACACGCCGCCGGGTCCGCCCGCAACTCGTCCAGATCGGACAGCGCCCCGCCGCCCGACGCCCCGCGCCGCCGAACCTTGACCGACACGCCCTCCGCCAAATCCCCAAAAAGGCCCAGACGTTCCGCCGTCAAGGCCAAGGCGAACCAGCCCCCGAACCCCGTCATCCGGGCGTTCGTGAATTCGTGCTCAGCCTTCAGCGGGCGGGGTGTTGTGCTTGCCATCGGCACACCTACCGCGTGGTCTTTATTTAACTGGCATTTCGCCAGAAGAACCCTTGCTCTATGCGCCTTTCAGCCCACTTCAACGATTTCTTAAGCGGGGACCAAGGCTGGATCAGATCACTTGGTGTGCGCCTGCAAGCAATTTCTGCTAGCATCAGCCTTGGGTCCTGTCATCGCCTATAGGGAGACACGCCGTGGGTTCCACCATTACCGTTCGTGACTTGCCGCCTGACGACAAGTCTTGGCTGCAGCGCGAGGCACGCCAGCTCGGTGTGTCGATGGAGGCGCTGGTTCGCCGGATCATCCGGGACAAGAGGGAGCAAGCGCAGCGCCGCATGGCGCCATCGGACGTGGCGAGACGGCATTTTGGGCCGAGCCACGGCATTGAACTCTGCTTGCACCGCGGTTACGGCTACCGACAGGTGGAGTTCCCGGCCGGAGAGGATGAGTGAGCCCGTCCGTTGCGTACCTTCTCGACACCAACGTCGTTTCGGAGATGATGCGCCCCGCTCCGCTGGCACGGGTTGTGGAGTATGTGGACGCGGCGTCTGACGCTGGACTCGGCATCGCCTCCGTAACCGCGTGGGAGATACTGAACGGCATCGGGAGATTGCCCGCCAGCCAACGCCGGGAGGACCTCCGCCAGCGTTTTCTCCACTTTCTGGAGGACTTGACCGAAGGCCGAGTATTCGATTGGACGCTCGAAGACGCGCAAGCGTGCGCGAAGATCATGGAGATCAAGCGACACCGAGGCGAACCCCTTGACGGACACCTGCCGGACGCGATGATCGCTGCCGCGGCGCTCAATCGCCGCCTCACGGTAATGACCAGAAACGAGCGGGAGTTCAGGAACACCGGTGTTTCCCTCGTCAACCCCTGGACGGAGTCGCTCTCGATGTGAGACGCAGGTTGGAGTTGCCACTATCGGATACGCGGCAGCGCCCACAATGTCGGTGCTACAAATGCGGCTCTGCCGAGAGTGAAGCAAGCAATGCTCGCTGTAGCTGCAATTGCAGAGATTTCCTACAGACAAGGCCCTTGACGATGCCGCAACCTGCGGCCCATCGCCCGAACGCACGGGAGCGGGGAGGCACCCTCCCCTTCAAATATGCTACCTTTCCCCGCAGCAAGAGAAGCGGCACCCGCGCCGGGAACCAGAGGAACCACCCACGAGGCCACTGCCCGCCAAGCGAAGTGCCGCTACCGGCCCGGCCGGCCGCAGCGCCCTTGTCGCCCGCCACCTCCCCGCCCCGGTCGGTTGCTGTGCCCTTATTGCCTGTCGCCCCGCGCCGACCAGCCAAGTGGAGGATCCGCTCTACCCCAGTTCGGACGGCCAGCCCATGGCTGAGAACACTTGGCAGTTCGGGGCGATGGTGGACAGCGCCACGGCCCTCCGCGCCCGCTACCGGCACAATCCGGACGTGTTCGTGGGCGTCGACTTGCTGATGTACTGCGAGAAGGGGAATCCCACCCACACAGCAAACGAATCCTAGTTGCGCCGATTCAGCAACGAGAGAGTTGCCCTATGGTGCCATTTGAGTTACTTTTGGCATCTACAACCAGCATGTCGGTTCATGCCTCTGTTGGTCGCCGGCAGGCCAACTCATTGCTGGGAACGCTTGGAAAGGGCAAGTGAATGGCTCGAATGGAGGTTTAGGCGGTTGGCCCTCACAAGAGAATTCAACGAAACGGTCCAAGCACGCACTCGAACCGACCCGGAGTTTAGAGACGCGCTGCTGAAAGAAGCGGTTGACGCGATGTTGGCTGGCGAGGTGGATGTGGGCAAAGCCGTGCTGCGTGACTACATCAACGCGACCATCGGCTTCAAGGAGCTTGGTGGTTGCGCCAACAAGCCGGCCAAGAGCCTGATGCGCATGTTCGGCCCAACCGGAAACCCGCAAGCCCGCAACCTCTTCGAGATCATCGGCCACATCCAGCGGCACGAGGGCATTCGGCTCCAGGTGCAAGCCGTTCGGTAGCGCATCGACAGCATCGCGGCGGCAGCCGAAGCCCTCGGAGCCAACGGCGCTTTGCTGGGGAAACGGCGTCACAGCGCTCTTTCCCTCTGTTCCGCTTTTTTGCGTTGTCTATACTCGCCCCAAAGAACCTGCGCCTTGGCGATGTCCGCCTGCTGACGCCTTTTCGTCTTTTGGTCTTGGTATTCTCGAACCTCAATCACGCGCCCCCTCCTTCATGACTCTTCCCTGCTGTTTGCCCTGCTTGCTCCTGAAAGGCAGCGCTTCGCCCGTGGCCCGAACAACGAGGTGTGGGGAAGCAGCCCCCTCAACTATGCTACCTTTGCCAACAGCGGCCCAGCAGACGTCCGCGCTCGCGATCGGAGAACCTGCCCACGAGGCTCCAGCCCGCTAACAGACATAACGGTGCTCCCGACCTGTCCGGTCGCAATGCCCTCTGCTCCCGCCGGACAGCTAGGCGGAGGATCCGCCCATCTCAGCTCGGACGGCTCCCCCATGGCTGATACTCTTGGGCAGATGCGGGTGTTGTCGGAGTTCACTTGGCGGGAGAGTTTGGGGCGCAAGCATGGGCTTGGGGGGAGTCATTGAAGAAATGTCCAAGTTAGGAACCGCGGGCCGAGGCGATTGCCCGTGGCCGACGCTGGCGGTGGCCACAGGTTGCCTGCTCGCCTTGGCCATCGTCCTGTTCGTGCTGCCGGCGGCCACCTATACCGCCAAGTTCTCGCACGACGTCTTTAGCTATTTTGACGCCATGCACCGCATGGGCATGGGCCAGTCGCCCCATGTGGACTTCCACACCCCTATTGGAGGGCTGGCCTACGGACTGCCCTACCTAGGATATCTGGCCCTTGACCAGTTCGGCGGCGCCTTGGAGTTCGGCAGCGCCGCAATGCTCGCAATCCTGCTGCCGTTGGCGGCCGTGGCGCTGCATGGCCGCGCCCCTACCGGGCTGGGTCTCCTGCTGCTTTGTGCGCTGTTCGCCTTGGTCACCGTGCCTTGGCCGCTAGAACAATCTGGCCTGGTCTCCACCCCAGTTGGGCATTACAACCGATGGGGCTGGGCGCTGTTGACTGCGCTGTTGCTATTTGGCCTGCCGCTGACGGGGAGGGATGGGAAAGGGCAAGGCGCCTTCCGGCGGAAGCTGGACTCAGCGACCATCGCCGCCCTGCTGTCCTTGCTGTTCTTTGTAAAAGCGACTTGTTTCGCCGTTGGCCTTGTCTTCGTCCTGTTGTTCGGCGTGGCTTTAGGGCACTTTCGGCGAACAGGCGCTTGGGGATTGGTTGTTTTTCTTTTTGTGGTTCTGGGGGTCCAAGGGGCCGGTGGTTGGGTGGACGACTACCTTAGGGACTTGCTGCGCACCTTTGCTGTGGTGGCTGAACCTGGCGCGGAAGCCCAAGATGAGCCGCCCAGCATCCAAGGTGTTCTGTACGCGACGTTCAGCACGCTTGGTTTGACCGTCATGGCCTGCGGAGTAGCGGGGCTGGCCAAGCGGCTGCAGTTGCAGGACCTGCTGTTTGCCGCATACATCTTGGCATCCTGCGTCCTCTTGGCAACCCAAAACTCCAGCGCTCCGAACGTCCTATTCGCTCTGTTGGCCCTATTTATTTGGATGGCGGCTCTTTGTCCCCGCGGCTCCACCCATCGGCGGCTGGTCATGGCCGGTTTGTGGATATTCCTGCTGCCCGCATTCTCCCGCCAGTTGCTGGCGACCGCGGTGTTCCTCATGGCCGCCCATGGCGCCTGCCCTGGCTGCGCATCCGGGCTGCCGCGCATGGAAGGAGCTTGGTTCGGCGGGCTGGGGGCCGCCAACGCTTTTGAAGCCGGGGTTCCACAAATGCCATCTCCGCGGGACGCCTTCCTGTGGTCGCGCCGCAACACCCTCCACAGCCACATGGACCTGTCCAACGCAGAATACCTGCACACCCTGAGAACAGGCTTGACGCTGCTCGATGCGGCCGGCCACGGAAACGACGCCGTGGCGACAGCGGATTACATGAACGCTTTCCCGGTGCTGCTTGACGCCCCATCGCCCAAAGGCGCGATGCTCGTTTTGCATGTGGGAAGGTTCATCAACCGCCACTCTGCGGCAAACCAAGTGTTTGTGTTTGGGGACGCAAATTGGCTGATGATCCCCAAATTCCCCATTGCGCACGAAACCACGGCGCTTATTTTGGAGGTGCAGGCAGCCCACCTGAAAGCTGCTTGGGAGCGAGCCGCGGAGAACGAGCATTGGCGGCTGCTGCGGCGCGTCAATGAACCGCTGAACCGCCAAGCTCATGGGAAGTGAGAAGAGGGCCATCTCAAAATCGTCCGCACTCTTTGATGCCAGCTTCCCGCCAAAGTCGAACGGCACCTGGGTCTGACCGGGGCGACAGCGCAAGGCACTCCAGGGGGACCGGCAGCCAAGGGCTGCAAGGCGCCGCTTTCAGCGGCGAGAGGACCGCGGAGACGATCAGACCGATGGCGCCAGCCCAGCAATGATCTGCGGCAGCCGCTCCACCAGATAGAGTGGCAGGTACAATCGACGCGACCGTGCCGGCTACCATGCCCTTGACTGGCAGCAGGAAGGCCTGCTCCCCTTCAGCTATGCTATCTTTTCCCGCAGCAAGGCAAGCGGCACCCGCGCCCCAAACCTCAGGAACCAGCCATGAAGTCACAGCCCGCCCATTCCAAACGAAGCGGCACTCCCAGCCCGCCCGCGGCGTCCTTGGCCCCTGTCACCCGGCACCGCCCGCCAACGAGCGGAAGCCGCCAATCGGTAAGCACCGGCCCGCACCGCGGAATTGGAGGCTTGGGTCCGGGCCTTGGCGGCCCAATTGGCATCCGAACGCAAAGGGTCAGTTGCCACTCCCAACGATGCTGCAACGCCCTGCGATGGTCAAAACGCTGATTTCAGCGGCGATCGACGGCCTGACTGCCCGTGAGTGGTTCGGAGACGCGGAGTCCCGCCGGCGCACTCTAAAGCAAGCCTCAGCGTCAGCCTTGCCGCCGACGGCAAGCTCCCCGCTTCTCTTGGCGCTGCTGTCCGTTGCGCTTCTCGCTCTGGATTGGGTGGTCTTCGTCCGACCGGGAGCAACTTACGTCACCATCGCACCAGGGGATTTTTTCCAGTTCGCGGACCTGATGCACCGCATGGACGGAGGCCAGACGCTCCATGTTGACTTCCATGCGCCCATGGGATGGCTGGCCTTTTGGCTCCCGCACGTTGGGCGCATGGCGCAAGGCGGGTTCGCCGGTGCCTTGGAGTGCGCTGACATGCTCATGCTTGGGGCACTTCTACCGTTGGCTGTCACTGCTCTCTCGCGCCGGGCGCCCACTGGCGCATCCGTTTTCGTTTTATTGGCACTCTTCGGAATCGTGGCCGCACCTTGGAGGATGGGAGAGCCGGGCTGGTATGCGGATCCAGGCCTCCACTACAACCATTGGGGGTGGGGGTTTCTTTTGGTCATCCTGCTGTTCGGGCTGCCCAAGGCGACCGAAGGCGGTCGGCGGCTCCTCCTTGACGCCACCGCCATCGGCGCTCTGCTCTCCATGCTGTTCTTCGTAAAGATTACCCACTTCGTCGTGGGCTTGGGCTTCGTTGTTCTATTCGGGGCTGCGCTGGGGGAGTTTAGGCGGGCAGCTTGTGTGGGGCTGGCCATCTGCATGGCCTGCATTCTGGGGGTGCAGGCTATCGGCGGCTGGGTGGATGACTACGCTTTGGACATCTTTCGCACCATCGAAGTCGCCCGCTTCGCGAATCCAGAGGACGGAGGGTTCACCTCCCTGGCTGCTTCCGACGTTATCTTCGCTGCATATGGCGACATCGCCTTGGTCGCCGTGGTCTGTGCCGCTGCCGCATTTTCGGGGCGGCTGTCTCCGCGCAGTGCGCTCTATGCAGCGTATAGCACCGTTGCCTGCACGGCGGTCATGACGCAGAACGCCGCCTATCCATCAGTTATGTTCGTCTTTACCGCTTTCTTTGTTCGGTTGGCCGCCGAGTGTCCCCCCAAGTCCACCGTTAGGCGGCTGGCTTTGCTCGCAATGGTGATGCACTTGCTTCCCACGCTGTTGCGGCAAGCCTTGGCAAGCGTCGTCTTCGCATTGGGGACGTCTGGCGGGTTTCCCCAGTTCGCCGCGGATCTGCCAAGGATGGAAGGCGTTTGGTTCGGGGGGCCGAGCCGTATGGTAAACGCCTTCGCCGAGGGTGTCCCGCGGTGGAGAAGCCCAGCGGACGTGTTTAATTGGTCGCGCAAACATGGATCGCTGAACTCCGCGCACCTTTCAACATCAGAGTATCTCGAAACCCTGCGAACGGGAATTGCGCTGCTGCAAGCCGAGGGCGCTGAAGAAGGTCGCGTCATGACGCTCGACTTTGCCAATCCCTTTCCAGCCCTCCTCGGTGCTCCGTCACCCAAAGGCGTTCTATTTAGCTTCTACGTCAACCGGCAGGTGGACCGCAGAACCGCGGCCGACCCGAATCTGGTCTTCGGCGACGCGCAATGGCTTATGGTGCCCCGCTTTCCATACAAGCAGGAGTCGAACCGCCTGCTTGCGGACGTTCAGTCCGAGCGCCTTGCCTCTGAGTGGAAGCAAGTGGCGGAGAACGAACACTGGCTGCTGCTGCGTCGTTCCGACGGGTCCACAAGCGGCCGGTCGCAATCATGAGCTCCCTAGCTGTGCCTAAACCAACCACTCACTTAGGAGGTGATTGTCCTTGGCCGATGCTTTTAATAGCGACAGGCTGTCTGCTCGCCTTAGCCATCGTCCTGTTCGTGCTGCCCAAGGCTACTTACACTGCTCAAGCCCCACACGACATCTTCACTTTTTTTGACGGGATGCATCGCCTGTACATGGGTCAGTCGCCCTATGTGGATTTCCACACTCCCTTCGGTTGGCTCGCCTATGGGCTGCCTTACTTGGGATACCTAGCCCTCGGCCAATTCGGCGGTGCCATCGAGTTTGGAAGCGTCGCAATGCTCGCAATCCTGCTGCCGTTGGCGGCGGTGGCGCTGCATGGGCGCACTCCCGCTAGCATGGGCCTGCTGATGCTCTCGGCGCTGTTTGCCGTGGTCGTCGTGCCTTGGCCATTTGGCGATTCGGGCTTCGCCGTTTCCCAAGTCATGCTCTACAACCGATGGGGGCCGGCGCTGTTAGCGGCACTATTTCTGTTTGGTTTGCCAGCGGCGAAGTCGGATGGGAAAGTGCAGGGTGCCTTCCAAGGGAAGCTGGACTCAGCAGCCATTGGGACTCTGTTATCCCTGCTGTTCTTTGTGAAGGCAACCTACTTCGCGGCTGGCTTTGTCTTCGTTCTGACGTTCGGCGTGGCGATGGGACGCTTTCGGCGCACAGGCTCTTGGGGAGTGGCTGTCTTCCTTCTTGCGGTCCTAGGGGTCCAAGCGGCGGGCGGTTGGGTGGACGACTACCTCGGGGACCTGCTGCACACCCTCAAGATGGCGGCTGAGCCGGGCAGCGAGGCCCACGATGAAAGGCCCGGCATCCTAGACGTCTTTATCACGGCACTCAATGGTCTCGTTTTGGCCGGGATGGCCTGCGGAGTTGCTACGCTGCACCAACGCCCCCGGCTGCATGACATGCTGCTGATAGCATATGTGGCGGCAACCAGCGTTGTCTTGGCAAGCCAAGACTCAAACAATCCGTCCTTTCTATTTGCCCTCGCAGTCCTTTTCGTTTGGATGGCCACCGTCTGTCCTCGCAGATCCGGTCATCGACGGCTGATCATGGCGGCGATGTGCCTCTTTCTGCTTCCCTCTTTCCTACGTCAACTGTTGGCGGCAGTGCTGTTCCTCATGGCCTCACAAGGCGCTTGTCCTAGCTGCGCATCCGGGCTGCCGCGTATGGAAGGGGCTTGGTTCGGGGGCTTGGGCGGCGCCAACGCTTTTGAGGAGGGAGTTCTGCACATGTCATCTCCACCGGAAGTCCTCCTGTGGTCGCGACGCAATCCTCTACACAGCCACATGGACCTTTCCAACGCCGAATACCTGCACACACTGAGAAGCGGCTTGGCGCTGCTCAAGGAGGCCGGCGCAGGAAATGACGTCGTTTCGACACCGGATTATGCTAACCCCTTTCCGATGCTTCTTGGTGCGCCATCGCCTAAAGGTGTATTGTCTATTTTTCATGTGGGAAGACACATCAACCGCCGCACCGCGGCAGACCGGAGTCTGGTGTTCGGCGATGCAAAGTGGCTGATGATTCCCAAGTTCCCTACAAAGCAGGAAACGACGGCGCTCGTTTTGGAGGTGCAGGCCGCCCATCTAGAAGCCGCTTGGGAGCAGACAGCGGAGAACGAGCACTGGCGGCTTCTGCGGCGCGTCGATGAACCGCTGAACCGACAATTTCATGGGAAGTGAGAAGATAGCCATCTGAAAATAGTCCGCACTCTTTGATGCCAGCTTCCCGCCGAAGTCGAACGGCGCCCAGGTCCGACCGGGGCGGCGGCGCAAGACACTCCAGGGGGGGGGCCGGCGGCCAAGGGCTGCAAGGCTCCGCTTTTAGCGGCGAGAGGAGCTCGGAGAGGATCGGATCAACGGCGCCAGCCCAGCAATGATCTGCGGCAGCCGCTCCACCAGATAGAGCGGCAGGGACAGCAGTTGGTAGCGTACCCGCTCGACGCCGCTGCGCCGCCGCACCTCCGCCTGCACCGTTTGCAGCGCTGGTGGGTTGGCGTCGAAGCGGACAGCTAGGGGCGCTTGCCTTTCGGCAACGAACTGATGCAGGGACTTCAGGGCGCCGGCTTTGCCCGCCTTCACTTCAATGGGCAGGATGTGGCCGCTGAATTCGGCCACATAGTCCACCTCCGCGTTGTTGGAGCGCCCTTCGCGCAGCCAGTAGGTCAGTTCCCGGTTTGGCCGTTCGGCAAGGAGATGCAGCAGGTGCTGGCCGACGAATTGCTCCGCCGCCGGGCCGGCGTTGATCAGTTCCAACTCGGTCTGCGCTCTGATGGTCTGCCAGTTGAAGCCACACAGGGCGTTCATCAAGCCGATGTCCAGGAAGATGAGCTTGAAGGCCGCCTCCTTCAATTCGGCCTGCAGCGGCAGCCCCGAGCAGTGGCTGTGGGTGACCTTGGCGACCACCCGCGCCATGGCCAGCAGGTCGATGTCCCGGCGGATGGTCGCGCTTTGGTCGTCACGAGAGACGTTGCTGTACTTCACTTTGCGCCCCACTTGGCGGGCGGCGAAGTTGAACACGCGCAGCATTCTGGCGAGGTCGCGGCGGGCGGCGTATTTGGGGAAGTCGTCCCGGTAGGTTTCGACGATGCCAGCCTGAACGGCGCTGACGGCCCGCAGGTCTCCCGATTCGGCGTAGGTTCCGACGGCCTCCGGCATTCCGCCGATGAAGCGGTACAGGCGCAGTGCCTCCAACAGCCGCCCGTGAACCAAGGGATGCGGCCTTGGCGGCGCGCCTTCTCCATCCCATGCGAAGGTTTCGATTGCCTCGGCGAGGCCCTCCTTGCCGATGCCCTTCAAGAACTCGGTGAACGTCATCGGCCCTAGATGCAGGTATTCGATGCGGCCCACCGGCATGGGGAAGCTGTGCTCGGCCAACGCAAACTCCATGAGGGACCCGGCGGCGACGACGGGGCGCTCCGGCAATTCCTCCCGGAAGTACCGAAGCGAGGCGAGGGCATGTGGGGCGGCTTGGATTTCGTCCAGAAACAGCAGGCTCCCGCCCGACAGCGGCCGGTCCACCACGGCGCCGATGAGGTTCAGGAGGGCCGCCGGGTCGTTGCGGCCCGGCTGGGATTCGGCGAACGCCCCGGCGAGGTCGGGATGCCGCTCCAGGTTGACGGCCACGAGGTCCAGGCCGGCGGCCTCGCAGAACAGCTCCACCAAGGTGGACTTGCCGACCTGCCGCGCCCCCCGGATGACCAAGGGCTTGCGCCGGGCGCTTTGCAGCCAATTCCGTAGATGCTGTAGCTGATGGCGGTGCATGGCCAGGAAAGTAGCGTCATTGACGCCAAAAATCAATCTTTAATTATGATTTTATGGGTATGTTTTAGTGATCGTTCATGTTGACTCACTGCCATCAGGCGTCTGGGCGCGCCACAGGCAGGGCGATGTAGTCGTGGCTCTACACTTGGCGATTGCAAACTCTCAATCCGGCCTATATCGCGGATTGCCACGAACGGACCGAAATCCCGAATATAGCCCCTAGGGGCAAGTGCGACACTTTCCGGACCGCACCTCGGTCAAATTTCTTGACCGCCTGAACATAGCGGCGTTTAATGGGCGCTACAGATGCAGTGGGTCGCGGAAGTGACGGTTGCAGTAAGTCTCATCAATATGAAGGGCGGCGTCGGGAAGACGACCATAAATAAGCCCGCTGGGAATACTGCCCTTTTGCTTGCGTTTGCTGAGAATAGGCGCACTTGATGGTTGGCCCATGCCATGAAGCAGGTATTCTACCTTGATAGTGCGGATTTGTCCCAGTGGCCTGCCGCTGAGGGTGCATGGGCGCTCGCTTGCCCTCTGTGGGTCCGCTCAACGGTGGGGCGGTCGTTCTTATCCTCCCGAATCTCGCGACAAAAGGCCCGGTCCTTTGCGGAGATACGCATGTTCGGTTTACCATAGTTGACTAACTAACCACATGGGCTTTCCGAACACGCACACTGCCCAATCGGGACGCACTCTTCTTCAAATTTCCGAAAGGTGGTGGTCCCTTACAGGTGATGCGGCACAAATCCAAGTGATTTACAATGCGTTTCACGAAACTGCACTTGTTCCCGTAATCCAAGAGGGAATGTTTCGACTAGGAGGCAGAGCTTGACGCCGACAGATGCTCTCAAAACACTGCAAGGAAAATTGTGGCACACCACATCGAAATCCCGGTTCGAGGGGATTCGGGAATATGGCTCGATTTTGGTGAACCCTCCCGAAAACTTTGTCCCCAATGGTGAGCGATGGCATACTGGGGAAGGACCGATCAAGTATCCTTGTGTGCGTCATTTGGGCGGAGTCAGTTTGTTTGATTTCCATGATTTCTGCCCCGACACATACGATCATGAGTATACGCTTAGCACATGGCAGACTTTCGTGCCAATCTGCAGCCAATGTGGGTGGGACTCTGCCGTGTGGCTCGAAATCGACAGAGAAAAGGTTTCGGATGCGTTCATTTCAGGGGAAAAACTCTTGAAGACGTGGAACGAAGACAAACTCCATAAGCACACCCTGATGCCCATCATTGAGGCAGCCCATCTCGGCGACTTGCCGATTTCGGCAGTCGCCCGCGTCCTGCTCTACAAACAAGGCTGGGCAGAGTTCAAGCCAATAGATTTGTGACCTTTTCCCATCTCTGGCGTCGCCAGTACGTTCCCGTCCGAGGCTGTTGAGAGACTCATCGGAGGCCGACGCCGCAAGCCCGTTTTACCATGCGGCCTTGGGAATTGGCGGGAATAAGTGCTGCACATGCCGCTGTGCGAGGTAATTGTTCAGCAAAATCCGCACATGTCACCTCCATCGGAAGTCCTCCTGTGGTCGCGACGCAATCCTCTACACAGCCACATGGACCTTTCCAACACCGAATACCTGCGCACCCTGAGAACGGGCTTGGCGCTGCTCAAGGAGGCCGGTGCCGGCAATGAAGTCGTTTCGACGGCGGATTATGCCAACCCCTTTTCGATGCTTCTTGGCGCACCATCGCCTAAAAGTGTATTGTCCATTTTTCATGTGGGAAGACACATCAACCGCCACACTGCGGCAGAACGGAGTCTGGCGTTCCGGGATGCAAAGTGGTTGATGGTTCCCAAGTTTCCCACCAAGCAGGAAACGGCAGATATCATTGATCAGGCGTCTGGGCGCTCCACAGGCAGGGCGATGCAGTCGTGGCTCGACACCGGGCGAACCTTGTAGCCGAACGCCTCGATCACTCTCCAAGTGGCGTGGACCCTCTCCAAATCCTGCGGTGAAGCCGGCGGGTTGTGGTACCACCAATTCGGTGCGCCCGGATAAGACTTTCCGCCCAGTATCTCGATCAAGATGGCGGGCTTGCTTGCGCGAATGAGGTTCGCGGCCCCGGCCAGCACTTGGTTCTCATGCTGCTCAACATCGATCTTGATCAGCGAAACGTTCTCGAACCCGAAGCTGTCCAAGGTCCGAAGTTCCGCTTGCTCCCCGCCGGTGCCAATTTGCACGCCGCCCTCGTAGTACCCGTATAGGGGAGGGCTCATTTCCACGACTCCAACCTCCGGTCCAATTGCATACCTTAGAGGGACGATGTTATTCAGATCATTGAGCGCAATGTTGTGGCGCAGTTCCCGATAGACCTTGGACAATTCGCCTCGGCGGCACGGCGGCATCGGCGGGTGGCCGGCGCAGGCGGGCGAACCCGTCGCGCATTGCCGGGCTTCCTGTTGCTCGTTGAACAGGATGACTTCCCTCCAAAGGTTGCAGCGGTTGCGGCTGCCGAACTTGTCGGTGCTGGAGATGGCTTGGCCAATAGTGATGCGGGCGATAGCGTAATCCGGCAGGGGCATGGTCGCTAGGCACTTGCCGTCAAACCGCACCCCGCGGGCACCGAAACGAAATTCCCAGTCCTCAAAACCGAGCGGTTTGCGATGATCGGGAAGATCATCCCGGTCGGCCGGTTCGATGTGCAGGATGAACAGTGGCCTCGTGTCCATCGGGCGGCATTGATCCTTCGCGTAAGTCAGCAAGCGTTCTTTGAGGTGGACGTTGTAGTTGGAGCGGACGACAAGCGGGCCAGCCATTGCCGATCGGTAGAGGTCCCGATACGGCTCAATGGCAACCTCGGGCACCAAAGAAAGATCAAGCGCCGCCACGCTCATGACGGTGTTGTTGTAAATTTTGAGATCGTAAATGAGCGGTGCCAAGGTCTTCAGCACTGCGCCGGAGGCCGTATGTGGACGGTGGTTGGTGATGTGGAAGTCCGCGTGCTGATCGAAACTCACATGCACTCTTTGCCGGTCCGCTTGCGGCAGAATGCTTGAATTCAATTCATTAAAGGCCATATCGACGTAAACAGGGGACGAAGGGTGGCGCTCAAGCAAGTGTTCAAGCCCCTGACGAAACGTCGTCTCATAGTAATCCATGGCATATTGCGTGCGAAGGCGCTCCGGCGTCTTTCTATCCACCAGAAAATTGAAGTAGATGGCTTGGTTGGGATGCAGGAACGCCATTGATGCAGCGGTGGAGACCAAGCCCACGGCAGCCAAGCCGCATGATCCTATTCGCAACGCCGCGTTTCCTTGGGCACCGGCCAGCCGGTGAAGTCCAATGCTCGCCAGCAGGACAAGCGGCGCATGGAGAAAGTACAGCTGCCGCCAGCCGTTGTAGAGGTTGGAGTCGAAAACAACGACGGCAACCACAGGAAGCGCGAAGCAGGCTATTAGAAGCAGCTCGAATCTCAGTGCGCCGTTGCTCAGGGCGGCTCTGGGCTGCGCGAAGGTTCGGCGGAGGACGGCCAACAAGCCGATGCCGCCGAGCAGAAGCGTGACGGGTGGAGTGGTGATGGAAAGCCAAACCGGAACGTAGTGGGGCGGCACCTCTTTGCCGACAACTGGTTCCCCTTGGAACAGGGAAGGGATCATTTCCGGATGGTCCGCCATGCGCGAAAAGGCTTCGGCGAAGTGTCCAAACGGGTCGCTCCAAAGGTAAGGCCAAGTGGCGTAAAGCATGAGCGTGCTTGCCGCAGTGAATAGCCCGGCAGTGGCCAGGATGCGTTTCCTTTCGCGCCAATCGGCGGCTTGGAGCAGGTCGAGCAAACGCAGGCCGAGGACGGCGGCGAACAGCACCACGCCCAGAATGCGGATGTTGGTGAGAACCCCAACGGCCATGCCGCAGGAGATGAAGGCAGCAAAATCGTCCTTTCTAAACGCCCGATGAATCAGGAACAGGACGATCATGAACATGCTGAGGAAAGGCACGTCCTTGGTGTTGAAGAAGGAGTGCGCATACAGGCGCGGATGCAGCAGGAACAGGAGCATGGCGACCAGCGCCAGGAGCCGGCTTCCACACATCCGGCGCACCAGCAAATAGCAGAACAACCCGCCCACCAAAAAGAACAGATGGCTTAGGAGATGGCGGGTGAGCCAGACCCTTCTTGAATCCTCCAAGCCCAGCATGAGTTCGAAGAACAGCAGCGGCAGTTCGAACGCCACGCCATAGGTTCGGTCACGATGCTGCAGCAGGGCGTCATCGGCCCCGATCATGTAGGCGGCGGTTACGGCGGCCAATGCCCGCTGCACGGATTCGTCATAGGCCACCCCGTAGTCATCGACAACCAGAACCCCCACCAGCGCAAAGAACCCAAATGCGAGAAGCACCGCAACTTTTGGATACGGAATCGCTGAAAGGCGCACCATGCTTGGGTCCTTCGGCCTGCCAGTTGGCTAAGGGCACCCATTGTACAGCCCCGCTGCTTTCGCAAGGTCTGTGAAAGGCGCCCGCCCACCTCCACCAGCAGCAGCCGGCAACAGGCAGTCGTTCCCATTCATGCTACCTTTACGCGCCACTGGGCAAGCGGTGCCTACACTTGGAACCGGAGGAAAACCCAGGAGGCCATTACCCGCCAACGCAGCCGAAGGGCTGCCCCTGCCCCGCGCCCGCCGAGGCGTCGGCACCCGGCAATGTTCAAGATGCTGATTCAGGCGGGGATTGACGACCAAAGCAGGCGGCTTAGGCGCGGCCATTCAGCTACACGGGGACTAGCGCTGTGTTTTTTCCGCCATCCGGCCCTTGCCCTGCTCGCGTGGGCCGCCCGCGGCCGGATTCCGTCAATGTGCGGGCGGCTTCCATTGAGCCACGCGAGTTCACGACGCAATTCCTCCGAGTCGTGTAAAATATCGACCGAACGGCGAGGATATGGACGATGCCCAGTCTGCTCTACGAATTGAAGCGGTATCTGCACCGATGGCGGGACAATCTTTCCGCGGCTTGGCGCGAAAGGCTGCATGGCGTGGGGCCGGATTTCGACGCTGTCCCCGGAGATGCATTGCTCCATCGGGATGCGCGGATCGTGCCGGATCGGCATAGGCCGGGCGGAGTTTTCTATGCGTTGGAAGGCATCGATCCTCCCGATGTGCAAGTCGTCGTAATCGGCAACGATCCGTATCCCGACCCGCACCGGGCCACTGGTCGCTCTTTCGAGCAAGGCAACCTGACCGCATGGATGGACGATTTGGCGCAGCCCGGTCGCGTCACGCCCAGTCTGCTGAGTCTGGTCTGCGCTGCCGCCGCGCTGCTCCCAAACGCGGAGGGGCTTGGGCTGGATCGCGACCGTCTCCGCGACCGTCGAGGAAAACTTCGGCGCGGGTTGCAAAACGGCCAGGTCGTGCTACCGCCCCCTAGGTCCATGTTTGAGAGCCTGACAGGGCAAGGCGTGCTTTGGATCAACCGCACCCCCACCATAAGCGTCGCGTGCGACGCCGGCGGGCGGTGGCAAGCGATCGAAAGACAGCGAAAGCTGCACCGGGCGCTATGGCGTCCAGTCACAAGAGCCATCGTTTCCTTGTTGGTGCAGGAGGCGGCGACGAGACCTGTCGTCTTCGCGTTGTTCGGCGGTGAGGCCAAAAACCTCCGGAGATGGATCGAAGCCCGCGGGAGATCTCTGTGCGTTCCGGAGGAGAACCTTCGCTTCGTGGAGAGCGGGCACCCGTCCATGCCTCGATATTTTTTCTGCTCCGAAAATCCCGTTGGGCGGAATCCCCTTGGGCGGATCAACGACGCATTGACCGATCCCATCGACTGGTGCGGTCCTGCCGCGGGGCGAACAGCGGCTAATCACTCGACGCACCTCTCAACGGCCCCTCAACGTACTCGCGGCAGGGCAGGGACGCCGACGGTACGAACCTCCGACCGATTGGCGGCTGGCGCGTCTGCGGCGCACTCCGCCGCGATCATGGCTCGCACGGTCGGCAAATACCGTACGACCCTGAGGCAACTTGCCGAAAGGTAGGCGGCACCACTACCGGCTGACGCTCGACGACGCGCTGGCCGCGCACGAGCAGGCCTTGGGTTTCGGCGGACTACCGGGCGTCATCAACCTCGGTTCGATCGAATCCGCCATCGCCCGTCCCTACTCCGGTTACTACCGTGCCATCCGTCGCAAGGCAGCGGCTCTTGTCGAGTCGATGGTGGGAAACCATGGTTTCGCGGACGGGAACAAACGCACGACCCTCATTCTCCTAAACCTGCTGCTGGAGAGAAGCGGCTATCGGTTGGTGCCTCCCGTAAAGAACGGGTCGATTCAGGTCGAAGTGGAGAACATGATAATGGACGTCGCTCAGAAGCGGCTTTTGTTCGACGATCTGGTCGAGTGGTTCGGAAAACGCATAACACCTGCATAAGGCTCTGACGAACCGTCAATTCCCGCCACTGCGGCGGCGCACCAACTCCGCAAGCGGCAGGTCGTCCCAGGAGACGCCATGCACCGCAGGCGCGTGGGCCAATCGCCCCATGTGGATTTTCACACCCCTATTGGATGGCTTGCCTACGGACTGCCTTACCCAAGACATTTAGCCCTTGACCAATACGGCGGCGAAAGACACCCCAAGGGGACCGGCAGCCAAGGGCTGCAAGGCGCCGTGTTCAGCGGCGAGAGGTCCGCGGAGAGGATCGGACCGACGGCGTCAGCCCAGCAATGATCTGCGGCAGCCGCTCCACCAGATAGAGCGGCAGGGACAGCAGTTGGTAGCGTACCCGCTCGACGCCGCTGCGCCGCCGCACCTCCGCCTGCACCGTTTGCAGCGCTGGTGGGTTGGCGTCGAAGCGGACAGCTAGGGGCGCTTGCCTTTCGGCAACGAACTGATGCAGGGACTTCAGGGCGCCGGCTTTGCCCGCCTTCACTTCAATGGGCAGGATGTGGCCGCTGAATTCGGCCACATAGTCCACCTCCGCGTTGTTGGAGCGCCCTTCGCGCAGCCAGTAGGTCAGTTCCCGGTTTGGCCGTTCGGCAAGGAGATGCAGCAGGTGCTGGCCGACGAATTGCTCCGCCGCCGGGCCGGCGTTGATCAGTTCCAACTCGGTCTGCGCTCTGATGGTCTGCCAGTTGAAGCCACACAGGGCGTTCATCAAGCCGATGTCCAGGAAGATGAGCTTGAAGGCCGCCTCCTTCAATTCGGCCTGCAGCGGCAGCCCCGAGCAGTGGCTGTGGGTGACCTTGGCGACCACCCGCGCCATGGCCAGCAGGTCGATGTCCCGGCGGATGGTCGCGCTTTGGTCGTCACGAGAGACGTTGCTGTACTTCACTTTGCGCCCCACTTGGCGGGCCGCGAAGTTGAACACGCGCAGCATTCTGGCGAGGTCGCGGCGGGCGGCGTATTTGGGGAAGTCGTCCCGGTAGGTTTCGATGATGCCGGCCTGAACGGCGCTGACGGCCAGCAGGTCTCCCGATTCGGCGTAGGTTCTGACGGCCTCCGGCATTCCGCCGATGAAGCGGTACAGGCGCAGTGCCTCCAACAGCCGCCCGTGAACCAAGGGATGCAGCGTTGGCGGCGCACCGTCTCCGCCCCATGCGAAGGTTTCGATTGCCTCGGCGAGGCCCTCCTTGCCGATGCCCTTCAAGAATTCGGTGAACGTCATCGGCCCAAGGTGCAGGTATTCGATGCGGCCCACCGGCATGGGGAAGCTGTGCTCGGCCAACGCAAACTCCATGAGGGACCCGGCGGCGATGACGGGACGCTCCGGCAATTCCTCCAGGAAGTACCGGAGCGAGGCGAGGGCATGGGGGGCGGCTTGGATTTCGTCCAGAAACAGCAGGCTCCCGCCCGACAGGGGCCGGTCGGCCACAGCGCCGATGAGGTTCAGGAGGGCGGCCGGGTCGTTGCGGCCCGGCTGGGATTCGGCGAACGCCCCGGCGAGGTCGGGATGCCGCTCCAGGTTGACGGCCACGAGTTCCAGGCCGGCGGACTGGCAGAACAGCTCCACCAGCGTGGACTTGCCCACCTGCCGCGCCCCCCGGATGACCAAGGGCTTGCGTCGGGTGCCTTGCAGCCAATTCCGTAGATTCTGTAGCTGATGGCGGTGCATGGGCAGGAAAGTAGCGTCATTGACGCCAAAAAGCAATCTTTGATTATGGTTTTATGGGTGTATTTTTGTGATCGGTGGTGTTGGCTCACTGCCATCAGGCGTCTGGGTGCTCCCCAAGCAGGGCGATGTGGTCGTGGTTCTACATTTGGCGAACCTCGGGGCGTTTGGGACGCGCATTGAGGTTCGCTGAGCGCTGCGTCTCACGCCTAGGGACGGCGGGCTAGGCATCGAGCAGGCCGGGAGCCCTTGCGAACTCCCAATCCGGCCTATGTCGGGGGGCGAAGTCCAGGCACCAGCGCCCGGTGGCCTTGCAGTTAGGGTGCGTGACGCTGACCCAACAGCCGCCTTACTTTTCAACGGTGGAGGTGACGGCGATAGTCCGCATCCACCATGCAATGAGCGACAACATTCCCCCTACCAGAGGGATGGCGTGGGCTATCTTATGCCCGATGCCCGGCACTCGCCGGCGAGAGCGCGAGGACATAGAGCACATGCGCGATTGGCAGCACTAGGAGGAAGGAAACGGTGTGATTTACGGCATGGCGGTTAAGGCCTTGTATGAACTGGCGTACGTCTTCGTCGTCCTTCAGGCGGTTAAGCCATAGCGTCACCACGGAAAGAACGAACGCCAAAGACGCATAGAGCTGCGTAGGCGGAAAATCGCTCATTCTCATGTCGCGGCGTTCTGGAACAGGCGGTTGAAGTTGGCGATATGCTGCCTAAATACGAATTGTCTCGCCAGCCAGGATTTGGAGCAGTCGAATTTCTCCAAGTCTCGTTCCTGCGCCCCGCTTTCGTGGGCGGAAAGGCATCCTCTCCTGCCATTGTCGGCGATTTTGCTGTGGACTTCCTTGAACGGCCGTTGTTCCGACGGCAGGTAGCGTACGTCCAGACGATCATGGTGCTTGTACGCCTCTTCCGCTTGCAGAGCAGCCAGCTTATTGCCTTCCTGACGGTAGTTGAACAACACTTGTATCGAGAGCCGACAGTTGCCCTCCAAGCGGGACCGAACCTGCTTAACGATGTCGTCATCGTAGTAGAGCGTGGACGATTCATCGCCGTCATCACGCACCAGGAGCGTCCTCTGGGCGCTATTCAGGATTTCAAGGAATGTGGCCTTCGCCACGTCATCGTCGTTCCGGATACGGACTTTTCGCGCCGTCAGCAAGTTGCACGTCATCCAGATGAGGACGTAGAGCACCCCGCCGATGAACGCGACTATTACGATTCCCATTGACGCCTCCCTTGCCTAAGGTTTAAGGCTCCAAGTCTGACACAGCGACGGCCTCTTCCATGGCGGTAAACCGCCTGCACATTGGGTCCCGTTGCCAGCATGCACTGACGTAGTGTAACGCGATGAAGGGTGGCTACAACCCCCTAATCCCTTGATAGGGGTTCGGCTGCCGGTGCGTGGCGAGTTTCGCGGCGGTTTGAGTTGCCGCAAGGGTTTTGTGCAGCTTGGTGAAGCCGTAAACTACAAAACCGTACCGAAGAGGTTCAAAGTTAGTAGGAACCCAAACTTCGACGCTGCTCCTTAGCCTTAGGGCGAAGGCCCCTCGTCCTCCGCGCTTGGATCAAGCGCTTCTTCGGCGGTCTCAAAGCCGCGCTCGCGAAGCATTTCGCGCAGACGCAGGGCGAACGGACTCCGCCGCGCCTCGGCGCACTCCAGCCGTTCAATCAAGTGCGTCGCCATGGCCGGGATGGCCGGCAGGCGCAGCATGTCGGAGTCATCCGCCCACCGGCTCAAGGCGCCTTTCGCCAAGGCCAGATCAAGGGCCTCCTCCGCTTGCGCGTCGCTTGGCGCATCGGTCGCCCTTCGGCACCCCGCATTGAGTGCCGACAAGGCGTCTTCGGCATTGACGGACCCAAGCGGCGACGCCTTCGCCATCAGGCAGATGGCACCGAGCGACAGGCTGTGTTTCGCCAGCGGCCCGCTGAGCCGGAAGCCGTAGTAGGCTTCCCGTCCTTGCCGGTGTCCCGCCTCGATGTCGGCCAGCGCGGCGTCCGCCATCGCCGGCGAGAAGTCCCCGCGGCGTTTGAGCAGCGTCCTGCAGGCGGCGATGAGGCCGGCCGTGACGTGCTGCGGAAAGTCGCTGCTGCCCCGTTCCAGAGAGTCCACCAGCTTCGCCCGCCACTCGGACCAGCCAGCCCGGTCGAATTCCGCTTGGCGGAGGTGCGCCCGCCACTCCTCGTGCTCCCAGAAGAGTCCGAAATAGTCCAGAGCGCCCTCGATGGCCTGGCGGGCTTCGCTGGGCAGGTCGGCGCCGCCTTCGGGATCGGGGCGGGCTGGCAGAAGCCCCTCAATGTTCAAAATGGCGTCTTTGTTGGGCCGGCTTACGCCCAGCTTCGCCAGTACGTCCAAGGTGTTGGGCAGGCCGAAGAACAATGGCGCAATGCGCCCCCCATGGTCGCGGTTGTGCAGGGAGGTCACGTTGATCCCCGCATGTCTCTCCGTCGGGATGTTCTGCGCCTCATCAATGCACAGCGCCACCACGATGTCGTCGCCCCAGCAATCGTCGCGGTAGGCTTTCAGGCACTCGTCCAAGGTCGAGTGTTCGCCCAAGGCGAGCATGCTCGCCTTGGCCTGGTGCTCGGTTTGGCGGTTGAAAACGATGGCTAGGGTGTTCCCGACCCGGTTCACGTGCTCGCGGCTCCAGCCGAGCCCCGGCAGTTCGGTTTGGAAGTCGACCATTTGGTTGTGGGCGGCGCGGACGACGTGGATGGGCGCTCGGTCCAACGCAGCCGGGTGCATTTTGACGCACATCACCATTTTGCCGGTCGCGGTGTATGAGCCGTGCGTCCGGCGACTGAACTCCTCGCACAGCGAGGTCTTTCCCGTGCCCGGAACGCCCTGCACGATGCGCATCATGCCCTTCGGGTTGGCGTCGCCGACCTGCCCGACGCACTCCTTGAGGGATTGCATTTCTTCTCGCCGGCCCACGAACACTGGCGGGGATTCGCGCTCCATGCGGGCCACGCAATCCCGCATGCGGGCGAAGACGCTGGTCGTTTGAGTTGGGCGACGCCCCCGCGCCTCTGTCAGCTCCTTGGACATGCCGGGCATTTTAGCCCGTCCATGCGTGGGCTTCAAACGCAGCGTCTAGAGGTGAGTCCGATCCCCGTTACAGGTAGAGGACCGAAATAGAGTCCACTCCTGCGGTTAAAACCGCCCTCTGTTGTTGGTGGCGTAGCCCATGGATGGGCCGTGTCAACGCCTTGCTCACGCCGCCCTCCCATCATTCCTTGCCTACTTCAAGGTGTGGAATAAACCTTAGCTGACTATCTCAAAAAGTAGGACCACTTCTCTCTATAATGCGCTTGTTTCGGCGATGTCCGGCAATGAGAGGAGTTATGAACGGCAAGCTAACTCACTGGGCGGTTCTGTGGTGCGTCACTTCGGCGTTGTGGCTGAGCGGTTGCGGGCGGGAAGCGCCCCACAGCGACGCCGCGGCTGGCGATGCGGCGACCGAGGCTGCGGATGGCGAATCGTCCGGGCCGGATGCATCGGCCGATTCGGGGGCACCGCCCGCCTCGGTGCCCGCGGCCCCCACCGCCCCCGCCGATGCGGGGCGAGCCTTCTTGGCTGAAAACGGCAACCGGGCCGGCGTGGTCACCACCGCTTCGGGACTACAGTACGAAGTGCTCACCTCCGGCGACGGCCTCACCCCCGGCCCCACCGACCGCGTCACGACCCACTACCACGGCACGCTGATCGACGGGCGGGTATTCGACAGCTCCATGCAGCGCGGCGAGCCCATCGAGTTCC
This sequence comes from uncultured Pseudomonadales bacterium, assembly GCA_958296025.1. Taxonomy (GTDB): domain Bacteria; phylum Pseudomonadota; class Gammaproteobacteria; order Pseudomonadales; family Azotimanducaceae; genus Azophilus. Next base: position 971,794 of record OY282430.1, on the reverse strand, counting down.
CGGTGAACGGCGTGATCAGCGGTTGGACCGAAGCCTTGCAACTCATGCGGGTGGGCGACCGGTGGAAGCTCTACATCCCCCCGGAACTGGCCTACGGCAAGCGCGGGGCCGGCGGCGTTATCGGGCCGGATGAGACGTTGATCTTCGAGGTGGAATTGCTTGGGGTGCGGTCGGGGTAATCTGTAGCGCAGCCAATACGGAGAGCAGCGCAAAGATGCCTTGAGCACCAATAAGGACAACCCCTTCAGCCATCCACCAGCCAAGCCAGCATAGCCGTTGGCATGGCGATTAGTTCGGCGTCGTCCAAATCAAGCTCCGAGCGGGTGGCGACGATTCCCCGCCAACCGGACGCCCGCAACGTCTGTGCGTCTCGGCGCCAGCGGCCGTCAACATGCTTGGATTCGATGGCGACGCCACCGAAGTTGCAACCGACAAAATCGATTTCCCTGCGCGTATTCGAGCGATGGTGCAACACTTGGTCGAACTCCATGAAACTGCCGGGTTGTTCGCGCTCGAAGCTGCGCAGCAACGCCATGCCTAGCTGTTGCTCGGAAATCAGGCTGTCATCGGGCGGCGGCCCGGCGAGGTGTATGTAAACCGGGTCAACGAAATAGACCTTGGCGCGGGCGTTCAGCTTGGGACGCAAGCCCGCCTCCCGGTGGCACGGCCAGACCACGAACGCCTCCCGAAGTTCATCAAATCGCCGCCGAACGGTTGGTTGGGAAATGTCGAGGTCATCGGCCAGGGCCGCGTAGTTCACCGGAGAACAGAGCCCCCGCACCGCTCGGCGGAGGAACGCGGTGGTCTGCACCCGAGACCAATCGGCCCGCCGAAACGCATCCCCGTGAATGACGTCAAGCAAACTGTCCAGGAACGGCGGCGCGGGTTCATGTAACCGGATGTGGTTGGCAACCGCGGTGGGGAAGCCGCCCACCTGCAAGTAGGCGTCCCAGGCCAAGACCAGCCAATCCAGCCAAGGAACCAGCTCGTGCGCGGTTTCGACAAGCCGCCTTAGGGTTAAATCGGCCACGCGGTATGGGCCGATGTCGGCGGGCGGAGGACGCTCCCCCGTCAGCGCCGCCCAAGTTCTGAACCCCATTGGCAGCATCACCCGGTCCGCGTGGGATACCGGGCCGCGGCGTCCGGCAAGCGCCTTCACCGAACCGGTTAGGTCGGCCGCCGACGAGCCGGTGAGCACCACCGTGTCTCTGCGGAATTGCCCGTCGTTGTCGCGCAGCCACTTGATGCGCTCCGGCCAACCGTCCGTGATACCGGTTACCTCGTCGATGAACCAAAACCGCTGGCTGTCGCCGGGCGTCAACTGTCGGGCGGCGTTGACCAGCCGGCCTAGGTCGGCGGCGCGCCAGCCATCCACCGAGGCGTGCAGGATGCGCCTTGACTCGACGCCATCAGCGATCAGACGCCCAATGGCGTGCTTAATCTCCACGGACTTGCCCACCCGCCGGGGTCCACGCAAAATATGGAGGCCGCCGGGTGCCAAGCCCTTGAGGACGCCGGCCGAATAACGAAACGGCGCATCGTTGGCTTCGCGCAAGTCCGGGTCATCGCGCATCCAATCATGGGGGTGACGCCACCAACGGTTGGTCGCCACCAACATCTGTTGGATTTCACCCTGCTTCATGGTTGCTCCTGATTGGCGGGCGAGGCCACCATAAGCGACTATGGGCAAAAACTATACATAATCGAACGATCTGTGTTGAAAAATGTATGCTTTTTTCAACATGAATGGCTGTTTAGCCCGCTATGGATCTGCCAATAGCCCAGCTCAACAGAAAAACTACGGGCTGCAAGAGCTTGCTGACGTCAGCACACCCCACGCTGTCGGCATCGCAACTAGGCGCGGGCCTTGCCAGTCGAGTCGGCGGGTTGGCTTTGGTGCCAAGCGGGTGTTGGGAGTGTGCCAGGGCCATTTCGAAGAACGGCAGCAATGAAGTTCGGAACGGGGGCAGTGCAGCAGTAGATCAAATTCATGAAGATTGGCTGCACGGCGCAAACTGGTTCGATCTGTTACCCTAGCCTGCGCACTTCACTAACTAGGACTTTGGTTTGGTCAAGGGGCCGGGGCCGGCGCCTGCCGGCGGTTTTCGCATGGGCTTGGGGCATAGCCGCTTTGCAGGTCGCTGGCGGTGCATTCGGTGGCGGCGCTTGGTTGCGGCGGCGGTTCTCGCTTGGCCAGCCTTGGCCGAAGCGGTCAGCCCGGAGGCGGTGTTTGGAGCCGAAGGCGTCGTCGCGTCCAGGTCCGCCATCGCCTCCGAGATTGGCGCGGACGTTCTGCGTCAAGGCGGCAACGCGGTGGACGCCGCGGTGGCCACCGGGTTCGCCTTGGCGGTGGCCTATCCGTCGGCGGGCAATCTCGGCGGCGGCGGCTTCATGGTCATTCGCTTGGCCGACGGCACAGTGGCCGTCAACGACCATCGGGAAACCGCCCCGGCCGCCGCCTTTCGGGAAATGTACCAAGATGACGCCGGCGAGGTGATTGCAGGGCTGTCCACGGCTTCCCACTTGGCGGTGGGCGTGCCGGGCTCGGTTGACGGCCTGCTGGCCGTTTTGGAGAAATACGGCACCATGCAGCGGCGGGAACTGATGCAGCCGGCCGTGGACTTGGCGCGCAACGGCTTCCCCCTGCCTAGGGACGTAGCCCAATCGTTGGCCGAACGGCGGGAGGACTTCGCCCCCCATTCAGGCAGCCTGCGCACCTTCTTCAAGGAGGAGGGCGCCGCCTATGCCGCTGGCGAGACTTTCCGGCAGCCGGAGCTGGCAGCCAGCCTGGAGCGCATTCAGCGGCAAGGGCGGGCCGGCTTCTACGCCGGCGAAACGGCCGACTTGCTGGTGGCTGAAATGGTTCGGGGCGGCGGCCTCATCAACCATGAGGACTTGGCGAACTACCGCAGCGTCTGGCGCCAGCCCATCCTTGGCAGCTACCGGGGCTTCGACATCATCTCCATGCCGCCGCCTTCCTCCGGCGGCGTTCTTCTGGTGCAAATGCTCAACATGCTGGAAGCCTTCGACCTCAGCGGCATGGGCTTCGGCAGCGCCGCCGCCATGCACCACATGATCGAGGCGGAGCGCCGCGCCTACGCGGACCGAGCGGAGCATTTGGGGGATCCGGACTTCACCCCCGTTCCGGTGGCGCGGCTGATCGACAAAGCCTACGCCCGGGAGCGCCTTGCAGATTTCGACCCGCAGCGGGCCAGCCGCTCGGCCGACATCGGCGCCGGCGCCATGCCGCCGTCGGAAAGCCCGGACACCACCCATTTGTCCGTGATCGACGGAGACGGCAACGCAGTGGCCTTCACCACCACCCTGAACCTGTCCTACGGCTCAAAAATAACGGCCGAGGGAACCGGCATCCTGCTGAACAACGAAATGGACGACTTCTCCGCCAAGGACAACACCCCCAACGCCTACGGCCTGATCGGGCGCGGCGCCAACGCCATCGCTCCGGGCAAACGCATGTTGAGCTCGATGACGCCGACCCTGGTGGTCAAGGATGGGCGCATCCTCTTGGCCACCGGCTCCCCCGGCGGCAGCACCATCATCACCACCACCCTGCAGGTCATTGTCAACCTCATCGACCACGGCATGAGCCTGTCCGATGCGGTGGGGCAGCCGCGCTTCCATCACCAGTGGCTGCCAGACGCCGTGGTTTACGAGGCGCCGGGCTTTTCTCCGGACACGCTGGCCAAGCTCAAGGCGATGGGCCATGAAAACCTGGCGCCCTTCACCTATGGCCGGGGCATCGGTGACGCCAATTCGGCCCTGCGCGGCGCGGATGGGTTCTACGGCATGTCCGACCCGCGCAACGCCGGCGGCGCCGTCGGCCTCAACTTGCCCCGGCTGAAGGCTGCGCACGGCGGTTGACATGGAAGCGGAGTTCTGGCGGGAGAGATGGCGCAGCGGATGCACGGGCTGGCATCAGGAAACCGTCAACCCTTGGTTGAAGAAGCATTGGCCGGCTCTGGACCTGCCGACAAGCTCCCCGGTGTTCGTGCCCCTGTGCGGGAAGTCCCAGGATATGATCTGGCTGCGCCAAGCGGGGCATCGAGTCATCGGCGTGGAATTGGTGGAAACCGCAGTGCGCAGCTTCTTCAAGGGGCGGGACCGCCTCTTCAAGGTGGTGAACACGCCCAACAATCTGCCCCGCTTCAGCGGCGGCGGCATTCACATCTACTGCGGCGACTACCTTGAGCTCAGCGCCGCCCACCTAGAGGCCGCCCCCGGCTGCTTTGACCGGGGCGCCCTAATCGCCCTGCCGCCGGAGCAGCGGGCTGTGTACGCCGACCACATGCAGCGCATCCTGCCGGACGGCGCCCAAGTGCTGTTGCTGACTTTGGAGTACGACCAAGCCAAGGCGCCCGGCCCGCCGTTTTCCGTCCCCGTCGAGGAAGTGCAGGCCCTTTACGGCACCCGCTGCGGCCTTAAGCAACTGGACGCCGAAGCCACCGGCGACCTGCCGCCCCATTTCCAGGAGCAAGGTCTTAAGGCCGTCACGCAACGGGCCTACCGCATCATCAAAAACACTTGATTTGCCCACTCCATCCGGTCGGCGACAGCGACTCCGGCAGGGGCGGCTGCCGTAAACGGCAGAGCGTCTGACGACGGCGACATGAGGCTGGCGCATGGCTTCGGATCGACGGTTGTCGATGCGCCGCTCCAGCCTGAACTGCTAGACTTCCACGACCGTGACCGCCACCTTGCTCACCAATCTGCGCATCTGGGACGGGGAGGACCTCTCCCCGGCCGATGCGCTGTGTTTTCGGGACGGACGCATCAGGGCAATGGGGGATGGGGCGGAACTTGATGCACACGGCCAAGGCCGGCGAATGGACTGTGGGGGGTTGACCGCCATTCCGGGATTGATCGACGCCCATGTGCATCTGGAACTGAACCCGGACAACAGGAAGGCGCCGGAAAGGAAGTGGGTTGGCAAGGAGCGGCTGGCGCGGATGGCGGAGCGGGCCGAGGCGATGGTGCGGGCCGGCATCACCACCGGGCGGGATCTGGGCGGCGGCGCTTGGCGGGAACTGAAGATCCGCGACCGGGTGAATGCCGGGGAGTTGCTTGGGCCGCGTCTGCTGTGCGCCGGGCAACCCATCACCAGCGTGGGCGGGCACTGCCATTTTTGGGGCGGCGAGGCGGCGGATGCGCGGCAGGCCGAAGCGGTGCTGCGGCGCCAACTGGCCCACAAGGTGGATCTCATCAAGGTGATGGCCACTGGCGGGGTCATGACGCCGGGCAGCAGCCCCCTGCAGCCGCAGTTCGACTTACCCACCCTTGCCGCAATTGTTGAACTGGCTGATGAGCAGGGCCTGTCCGTGGCCGCCCACTGCCACGGCACGGAAGGCATCCGCATCGCCGCCGAAGCCGGGGTGCGCACCATCGAGCACTGCTCCTGGGTGGGGAGGGAAGGCTGGGCCAGCGACTACCGGCCGGAGGTGGCGGCGGCCATTGCGGAAAAGGGCGCCTGGGTTTCACCCACCATCAGCCGTGGCTGGCGGCGCTTTCTGGACAAACGCAACGCGGAGACTCTAGGCCGCCTGCAAGGCGCGTTCGGCGACATGCTGGCCCGCAAGGTTCCGCTCATCGCATCCACGGACGCCGGCATTCCCGGCGTCTATCACCACCAGCTGCCGGTGGCGCTGCCGGTGTTTGCGCAAATCGCCGGCCTGACGCCTGCCCAAGCCCTGCGTTCCGCCACCAGCAACGCCGCCGATGCGCTGGGCCTCGGCAAGGTGACGGGCCGCCTGCAGCCGGGCCTTGCCGCGGACTTGATCCTTGTGCAGGGAGATCCGCTGACCGACCTAGCCGCGCTTGCGCAACCGGCAGCGGTGTGGGCGAGGGGAAGGGACGTTCAGTTGCCGGCATGACGCTGACCTTCCACGCCCACAAATGCCCACCCGCCCACCACCACCACATATCGCCTCGCCGAAGCTATGGGGCACATGGGCGTTGGTGGGATGCGGCTGGCTGGTCGCCCGTTTGCCGCTGCCGCTGCTGTTCCCGACGGGCAAGCGGCTTGGCCGTCTGTTGTTCCGCTTTGGCGGCAGGCGGCGGCGAATCACGGCAATCAACCTGCGCCTCTGCTTTCCTGATTTGGGGGAGGACGGCATCGATGCGCTGGCCCGGCGGGTGTTTGAATCCGTGGCCTTGGGCGCCTTCGAGATCTGCGTCGCCTGGCTGAATCCCAAGCGGGACCTGAGGACCCGAACTCGGGTGCAGGGGGCGGAGCTCTTTCAGAACGCCGTCGCCCAAGGCCGGGGCTTGGTGCTGTTGGGGGGGCACTTCGCCGTCATGGACGTTGTTTCCCGGTCTCTGGCCGACTTGGGACCGGTGGACGTCATGTACCGCAGAAACCGCAACCCGGTTTGGGAGTGGCTGCAAGTGCGTGGACGGCGGCATTACTTCCAAGACGTGTTGGAACGCAAGGATGTGCGGGGGGCGCTGCGCAGCCTCAAGGCTGGCCGCGCCCTCTGGTACGCGGCGGATCAGGACTACGGTCCCAAGCACTCCGTGTTTGCGCCCTTCTTCGGCGTCCAGGCCGCCACCATCACCGGCGCCGCCCGGCTGGCCCGGGCCAACCAATCGCCGGTGTTGATGGTCACCCAACATCGAGACGACGCCACTAAAACTTGGACGCTGAAATTCGAACCCGCCCCGCCAGGCTTTCCGTCCGGGGACGCACAGCGGGACGCCGCCGCCCTCAATCAGGCCGTGGAAGCGGCGGTGCGTCAGCACCCTGAGCAGTACCTATGGCTGCACAGGCGCTTCAAGACGCGCCCGCCGGGGGAAACCGGGCTCTACTGAGGAGGACAAGCGGCTTTGTGCAAACTCCGGTTGGAATGCAACGAATCGGCGAACGGGTGCGGGCGGCCGCAAGCCTTCGCCTTAGGTCGCCTTCGTCCAAGCGATCAGCCGGCGCATGGTCAGGCCCTGCACCAAGACGGAGAACAGCACGATGATGTAGGTGGCGGTTAGAATGAAGTCCCGCTCCGCGCCGGCCGGCAGGGACAGGGCCAAGGCGATGGAGATGCCGCCGCGCAGTCCGCCCCAGGTCATGATCTTGATGCTGTGCGGGCTGAACGCCCCCAAGGGCTTCAGCGCCAGCACCGGCAGGCTGACGCCGATTAGGCGAACGCCCAACACCAAAAGGATGGCGAACAACCCCACCGCCACCGACGGGCCGTGGAAGGGGATCAGCAGGAGCTCCAGCCCGATCAGCGCGAATAGAACCGAGTTGAGGCTCTTGTCCAACAGGGACCAGAAAGTGTCCAAACGGGTTCGTGTGCTTTGCTTGATGGCGAACGTCCGCCCGCTGTGGCCGATGATCAGCCCGGCAACAACCACGGCTATGGGGGCGGACACTTCAACAGCGCTGCCCAAGCTATAGCCGCCCATGACCAAGGCTAGGGTCAGCAGGATTTCGACCTGATAGTCATCGATTTCACTGAGTAGGCGACAGCCGACGTAGCCCATGCCGACGCCGAGCAGGGCACCGCCAAGCACTTCCTTGAGGAACAGCAGCGACGCCGCCGGCAGCCCGACCTCCGTTTGCGCGAAGGCCATGCTGGAAACGACGATGAAGGCCACCACGCCCACCCCGTCGTTGAACAGAGACTCCGAAACGATCTCGGTTTCAAGGGGCTTCGGCATCCCTAGGTCGCGCATGACGGACAGCACCGCTATCGGATCCGTCGGCGAAATCAAGGCGCCGAACAGAAAACAGAAGATCAGCGGCAACTCAATGCCGAAAAGGCCAAGGCTAAGCCACAACGCCAAGCCGACCAACAGGGTGGAGGCCAGCACGCCGAAGGTCGCCAAAATGCCAACGATCCACTTGCTCTTCAGCAGGTCCGACAGATCCACATGGAAGGCTCCGGCGAACAACAGGAAGCAAAGCACCCCATCGACCAGCAGTTTGCTGAAATCCATGCGGGCCAGAATCTGTTCGGCGTATTCGGCGATGCCGAACCCCAAGTGGTGGCTGATGAGCAAGCAAAGGGAAAACAGGGAGCTCAGCAGCATGACGCCGATGGCGGCCGGCAGCCCCACCCAACGATGGTTGACGTAAAGCAGCACCGCGGTGAAAACCAAAAGGATGGAAATGGCTTGGATGACGGTCATGTCTTCACCAAGGTTCCGGTGAACGGAAGGCTCTCGCCGATGGCCATCGGCAACGCCGTCGCTGGGGCTTCGTGTCCATCCGGGATGCGCTGAACTACGGCATCGGGTCCGTTGCCGTTCCCGGGGATAGGGCCGAGTCCTTAACGATGGCGCCGTCGCGCAACCGCATCCGCCGCTTGGCGTAGCGCATCACCAAGGGGTCATGGGTGGCGGTGAGAATGGACAAGCCCCGCTCGTCGTTGAGCCGGCGCAGCAGCTTCAACAGTTCCCCCGTGGCGGCCGAATCCAAGTTGGCGCTCGGTTCGTCCGCCAACAGCAGCACCGGGTTGGTGACGATGGCTCGGGCGATGGCCACCCGCTGCTGCTGGCCGCCGGAAAGTTCGGCAGGGCGGCGGTGGGCCAAGGCTTCGATGGCCAAAGCCGCCAAGGCTTCCGAGGTCCGCTGCGTTCGGACGGCCGAACGCACCCCTTGCAGCTGCAGGATGAACTCCACATTCTCCCGGGCGGAAAGCACCGGAATGAGGTTGTAGGACTGGAATACGAAGCCGATCTTGTGCAGGCGCATGTCCGCCAGCCGGGTTTGGTTCAGGCCTGTCAAGGCCACGCCATCCACAAAGACCTCACCCTCGGTGGCTTGGTCCAACCCGCCGATGAGGTTCAGAAGCGTCGATTTGCCGGAGCCGGAAGGTCCCACCAAGCTGACAAAATCGCCCCGCGCCATCTCGAAATCCAGGTTGCGCAGCGCCCGAACCGGCGCCGCCGCCTGCTCGTAGATGCGGCTGACGCCGACGCAGCGCACGACGCTTTGTTCTTCGCCGCTCATCGTCCCAGCGCCTCCAAAGGCTTGATTCTGACCACCCGCCACGCTGGATAGAGGCTGGCGGCCACGCCGAGGACTAGGCTGAGAGCGGCGATCAAGACCACGTCCTCCACTAGCAGAATGGGCCTAAGCACCGCCCGCATCCCGAAACTCTCCACGCCCTCCGCCCATAGCGAAAGATCGATGCCTTCGCCCAGCGCTTGCGCCAACAACCAGCCTAGGACCACCCCAGCGGCCACGCCAATCAGCATCAGCAGGCTGGATTCCAGGACCACCTGCGCCACCACGCTGCGGCCCCTGAGGCCCAAGGCGCGCAGCATGCCCAGCTCCCGCACCCGCTCCATGATGGAAGTGATGAGGGTGTTCATCAAGCCGAACGCCAAGGCGCCCATCATCACCAAAAACCAGATGAAGATGGCGGCGTCCGCGTAAACGAACATCGCCGCCGCTTGCGGCTGCAGTTCCCGCCAATCCAGAACGTCCAGCCCGGCGAAGGAGGCGGCCAGCGCCGCCTTCACCTGCGGCAGCTGCGATTCCTCGTGCAGGCGCATCGACAGTTCCGTGACCGCCTCGGTCCCCAGCATCTTCTGCAACGCCTCGACGCCGGTGAAGACGAAGGCCCTTTCCAGCGCCGTTCCGTCGGCGTCGTAGAGGCCGGCGATGCGAAAGCCGGCCTCCCGGCTGCGTCCGTCCACGCCCTCGGTGATGATGACCAAGCGCCTTCCCACAGCGGTTTCCAGCTGCTCAGCCAATGCGCGGCCCACGAGGATGCGGCCGTCGCCGGCATCTTGTAGAAACTCGCCCGCCATTTCCACGTCGCCGAGAAAGGAGACGGCCTCCCGGACGGGATGCACCCCCACCAACCGCACGCCCCGGGTGCCACGCTCGCTTATCACCACCGCCGGCACCTGCAGCCGGGCCGCCCAGCCCTCCAGCAAGCCGGGCGCCAATGCCGAGCGCCAATCGGCGGCCAGCGCGAAGCTCCTCTGCACGCCCGGATCGTCCCGGTAGCCCGGCGCCAACACCTTGACGTGGCCCACCAAGTTGTCCACCGCCATATCGGCCATGTCGCGCTGCATCCCGCGAATCAGGCCGTTCATCAGCACCACGGAGGCCACCGCCACCACCAAAGCCGCCAGCATCATGCCGTTGCGCCGCCGATGGCGCAGGATGTTGCGACCGGACAGCTGCAGCAGCAGCTTCAAGGGCATGAGGCCGCACCCAGCATCACTCCGTCCTCAACGCGGTGACGGGCGTCAAACGCCTGATCCTCAGCGAAGGCGCGAAGGCCGCCAACTGCACGCCAACCAACATGATCAAGGGAGCGGTCAACAACACCACAAGCGACAGCTTGGGGTACAGGCGGTCGGGCATGAACAGGTCTTGGGCCAGCGCTTGGATGTCTTCGCCCAACGGGATGCCGTAGGCCGCCGTCCAGCCGATAAGCGGAACCAGAAGGGCGAAGGCTAGGCCAACGCCAAGCAGCCAAACGCACAGGGCCTCCAGCTGCACCATGCCCATGATGGCGCCTGGCCTCATGCCAATGGCACGCAGCATGCCGAACTCCCGGGTGCGCTCGAACACCGTCATGATAAAGGTGTTGACCACGCTGAAGGTCACCACGATGACGATGATGCCGTACATGAACAGGCTGCCCCAACGGTCCAGTTCGATGCTTTGGCGAAGTTCGGGCAGCACCGCCCGCCAATCACGCGCCAGTAGTTCCCCCGCCTGCGCAGGGATGCCATTGGGAGCGCCAAGATCGGTTTCGCCCAACCAACTGTCGGCTTCGGGCTGAGGGCTTTCATCCGGCAATGGGCTCCGCGGCCGTTTCGGCAACGGCTTCGTCAGCGGTTGCAGCAGTTCAGCGTTCAGGGCTTGCGCCAATTCGCCGCTCCGCACCGCCTCGGCGCTGCGCAGAACCAAGGCATGAACCTCGTCGCCAAGGCCGAAGGCCCCTTGCACGGCCTCCAGCGGCACCAGCATCAGGCTGCGGTCCAGTTCCGCAATGCCGGAGTCGAACAGGCCCGTTACCCTAACCGCCATGGCGGCAACGCCGCCCTGCTTGCCGGCGCCCAGCACCACCACCTCGCCACCCAAATCGGCGCCAAGATTGCGGGCCAAGGGCGCACCAAGCACCGCCTCATCCGCTGCCGTCGCCATCCGCCCTCGGGAAATGCGGTCCAGCCAACGCACCGCCCGCCGTTCACGCTGCGCATCAACGCCGAGCAACTGCACACCGAAACTGCGCTCATCCACCGAAGCAAGGGCGAACGCCTGCACTCTGGGCGCCGCCACCAGAACCTCCGGGTGCGCCTCCAAGGCGCGGAGCAGGGGCGTGGCCTCCTGGATCGTATGTTCAAACCGCGCCCTGTCGATGTAGTCCCGGCGTTGAATCTGCACATGCCCGGCGAAAAAGGCCGTGGCGGTTTCGATTTGCGTCGCGTAGCCGCCCACCTGCATGGACATCGAAAACAGGATCAGCCCGGTGGCGAAGGCGACGCCGCCGGCGGCCAGCCAAGTGCGGCGGCGGTTGCGCCACAGATTGCGCCAAGCCACGGCCCCGGCGAGGCCGCATGGCGGACCGTGCCGCGCATCTTGGGATCTGGCGCCCTTGCCTTCAGCAAACTTCATGCCGCTTGTGCAATCCCCCGAAACGAACCGGGCCGTTGGCGCCCCCCAACCCCTAGCCACCGCGCCCTCCGCTTTGCAGGCTGAAGGTGGTGAACAGGCTGTCCGGCAGCGCCAGATCGAACTGTGCGTTGAGATACTCGATCTCCGTGTAGTGATCGGCTTCGTCCAACTTGCTCATGCGCACTCGGACGCCCATCTGCCGGCCGCCAAGCTCACGGATGTCCAACGCTTCCAACCGCTTCAGCGGCTGCATTTCCTGGTCGAAGAAGGTTTGCGAGAGCAGCACATGGTCGTCGCGCAGCAGCCACTCCTCCTTGCCCCAAACCACCGGTGCGTTGTCCAAGGGAAAGGCGTCGATGCGGTAAACCCGCCGCCCTTCGACCTCGCCAACCTCGGCAAGAACCAATCGGTAAAAGTTCAACAGATCGTCGGTGCGCGACAGGTCGGTGTAGGAGAAGTCCGACCCCGCCCAGCTTTGCGACATCAGGCTGAACGGCAGGCGCACCACTCGGTTCAGCTTGGGGGTGTAGGTCCACATGCGCTCGCCGTTGCGCAGGGTGGCGTTGCCGGCGTCCCGAGGCGGGGCGGTGAACCTGACCAGGGCGTCGGTGCGGCCCCGGGTCCAAGCCTCCAAGGCGGAGCGGCGCCGCCAATCCGGGCGATGCACCAGCATGGCCATCTCCACATAGGAGGTCAGGCCGCGGTTGTGGTCGATGGCGGCGGCGACCAAGGCGTAGGGGTCCGGCAGTGGGGCAGGCGAAGCATCGGCGGCGGCAGCCGGAACAGCCGCGTCCGCCAAGGACGAAGCGGCCAACGCCAAAATCGAGCCGAGCAACCGTTTCATGCCCCTGCCCCACCGGGCGCCGCTAGGCGTTGCCCAAGCGCCACTATGCAAACGGGGTACCTTAGCGATTTGCCATTCACGCCAATGCCGCCCAAGGTTCAGCTGCGCAACGCAGTTGCGGCTTGCCGGCGGCAAAGCGCCCTTGCCGCCACCGGTTTTCCTCGCAGCGGGACGCCTGTGGGGGAGCGCCTTAACATGGCCTAGGCCAGTCCGTGCTGAAGCCGAATTCCACCAGCCGGGCGATGCCTCGGTCGAGGCCAAGGCCCACCGTCGCCACCCCGTGAGAGTCATCCCCAGGCGCCACCCGCACACCGAGGCTCTTGGCCAAGCGCAGCAGAGGCGCTGCGACATAGGGCTCCGGCTGTCCCTTGGCGAGGGCGCGCACGTTGAAATCGACGATGAGGTCAAGGGCGGCGATGCGCTTCATGTTGCGCTCCGCCCGCCGCCAAACCTCTGGCTGACGCAGGGTATTGAGGTAGTCCGCATCGTGGACGCGCACTAGATCGAAGTGCCCCACCACCGCCGGCCGGAGCGCTTCGATCAGCTGTAACTGCAAGTCGAAGTAGTCACAGTACAAGGCGGCCGTCCCGCCGGCCTCGGCGACCGCACGGCGATAGTCCTGCTCGGATGCATCGAAGGGCACGTCGTTGACGTGATGCACGGACCCCACCAGATATTGCGGGGCAAAGCGCTCCACCATCGCCTCAACCTCCGCCAGACAGCCGCTGTAGGCCTCGGTCTCAAAGGCAACGAACAACTCCAGCCGGTCGGCATAGGCCGCCTGCAAACGCCGCGCCTCGGCAAAGTAGCCGGCGAAGCGCTCCCACACCGCCTCAGCACCCAAGCCCGCCCTGCGCTCCTCCGCCGGCAAGTACCGGGCGCTGGCCGCCATATGCTCCGTCAACCCCACCCACTTGAAGCCCTGCCGGGCGTACTCGGCCACCACGGCGGCCAAGTCGTCCTGGGCGTGGCAGCAGTACTGGCCGCTGTGGCCGCCATGCACGGAAACGCGATCAACGTTCGCCAAGGGCGGCGCAGCCTCAAGGCTGGAGAAAGGCGCGTTTGGGTTAACAGCTTGGCTCACTTGTCGAGTGCATCCCTAGTGCGCCATCCCGCAAACAAGTGGGTTTTTGCGCGGCACTTCCGTTTCCCAGCAAGGCGCGACAACGCCGCACGGCAGGCCCCATTCCCAGTGAGCAACGCGGCCGGGGAGCGCAAGGGCAGCAGACAGTCACACTTACTTACGGGACAGGACACTAGCATACCGCGGCCTGTTACGAACAAATAGAGTGTTCCTGACAGACGGCGAGCGGGAGGATGCGGATGCGCCGCCACGTTGACAGCTAGGCTGAACGGGCACAATCTAGCGCCCATCCAGAACGCGAGGTAAGCAACGTCATGAGCGATTCCGTCAAGATCACCGTTTTTCGTTGGGCCGGGGCCTGGGGGCCTTTCAAGGTCAGCATTCCCTGCGGGGAGTGCGCCTTGACCGGGGACATCATTCAGGACTGCCTGGCCAATGAGTTGGCTGGGGTCAACGTGGATGTGGACACCCATGATTGGCTGACGGAGTGGTGGAAGCCGCTGCCCAAGGGCGGTTGGCATGCGCCCATCGTCATGGTCGATGGCAAGGTCGTCTCGCAAGGCTTGGCGCTGAACCGGGGCTTGTTGGTGCAGGCGGTCATTGAAGCCGCCGCCGACCAGGCGCCGCTGGAAGGCAATCATGTCTTCGGCAAGGAGGGCTGCCCCCACTGCAAGCGGGCCAAGGCGTACTTGCAGGAGGCCGGGGTGGCTCACCAATATTACGATGTCATCAAGGACACCCGGGCGCTGTACGAAATGATCGCCAGGGTCAAACCCATCATCGGCCCCAAGACGCCGGTGACAGTGCCGCAAGTGTGGTTGGACGGCTGCTATGTAGGCGGTGCCGATGCGCTGCAAACGGTGCTGAACAAGGCGGCCTGACCCCATTTGCAAAGGCTCGGCGGTGGACGGGCACACACCTTGCATGAAACAGCCACGCCGCCGCAACGCCCATTGACGACGGGCCACCCCCAAAATTTGCGAAGGCCCGGCGGTGGACGGGCTACGCACCTTGCATGAAAGCCGCCGCAGGGGCGGCAACGCCGCCGTAACGCCTGTTGACGAGGGCCTCGAGGTCCGGTGGGCCAAAGTTACGCCTGCGGATCCTCCGCAATGCCGGTGAAGTAGGCGGATACGATCAACAGCAAGCGGGCGTTTTGGCTGGCCATGTCCATCCGATCCACGATGATCTTTTTCTCCGAGTTGGCCAACGCGTACAGCAGTTGCAGTTCCGCCCCTTTCCGGTAGCCGGCGTTGACCTGAGCTTGGATTTGCCACAGCCCCGGCACATCCGGCACGGGCTGGCTGACGCCTGGGCGGACGCGGACGTTGAAAAACTCCAGGCTGGTCAGCAACTGCGTCAAAGCCGCCTGCAGGCTGGCCTCCGCCACCCCTTGGGTCTCCGCCCGCCAAAAGGCGGCGGCCAACTGAGCGTTGCGCTGCTGCTCCAGATCCTTGGCGGCGGTCCAATCATGGCCCTCCAGCAGACGCTCCGCCCGCGCCAAGCGGTCTGCGGCGCCGGCGTAACCCTCATAGGCTGCCACCAAGCGGTCTCCCTGCAGCAACGTCAGGAACAGCAACAGGGTGAAGGCGATGCCCCAAACGCCGAGGCGCAGGCGGTGGTTGGCGCTGAGCTCCGCCCGCAACTGCCGCCAAAGGGCCTTGAGGGCGTTCACCGGACCACCTTCATGGTCAGATCCAGCTGGTTGGGGCGGCGGCCCTGCTCCACCCGCACCTCGCGGAAAATGGGCTGCGCTTCAATCCGCTGCACATACTCCACCGGGCTGGCCGCGGCATCCTCCACCACCACCTTCAGTTCACCTTGCTGGTAGCGCCACTCGACAAACTTGGCCTCTGGGCTCGGGAGCGTCTGATCCACCTGCCCCATCAGATAGGCCTGGGAGGGCGCCCGCAGCAGATCGTCCAAGACTTGGTTGATGCCGCTCAGGTTGCGATGCCCGTCCCGCGCAGCCATGAACGGGGCCACCTGCTCTTGAATTTCAGCGAAGGAGCCGTCAAACCCGTTGCCAACCCAGCCATACTTCCAATACCGCGCCTCCTGCCAGATCAGCACGATGGAGAAAATCAGGGCCACGCCCGCCGCCAAGCGCAGCTCGTTGTGCAGCAGCCACTCTCGGGGTCTGGTGTCCGAGGACCAAGGCTCAGCCAGCAATGCATCGAGCAGCGGCGGATCAGCGACTTCCTCAATGTTCTGACGGTCCGCAAACCAAGCCAAGCGTTGCGCCGAAGGCGGCTGCATGGACCAATAGGAACCCCGCAACAGGCCATCGCGCCAATGCTGAATCTCATAACCCTCCGTGCAGCGCTGCAGGCAAACGCCATGCTCGTGGCGTGGGCGAAACAGGGTTTCCGGCAGCACGAGGCATTGGGCGGGCTCCACCCCGGCACTGGCCAAGGCGGGATGGCCGTCCGGCAACGCCGAGGCGTCCGCGTCCCAATACCAAACCATGGCGCTGCCGCCGGACCACACGGCGAAGTGGCCGGTGCGGTCAAATGGGCTCCAGCTCTGCACCTGAAAGACCAAGGCCGCTTCCCGTTTGGCGCGGGGCACATGGTCGAAGCCCTCGCAACGATACAGGCACAGGCCGCGGCCGAGAATCCAATGCGGACGCAGGGACTGCAAGGGCAGCGGCGTCACGCCGCCCCGGGTCTGCATGAGGTTAGGACTCCTGGAAAAGCGGCGTCGTAGGTCTTGCAGGCGTTGTCGGATCATGTTCGGCATGTTCGGAAATCCGCTCCCAGTATTGATAGTCCTTGCGCCAAGGCGCATATTCCCCGAAAGGCGTCATTTCGATGCCCATCACCAAGCGTCGCCCCCGGTCCAAACGCCAAAAGGCCAAGCGCAGGAAGCGGGAAGGGCTCAGCAGCACTTCATCCACGTCGATGTTGGAGGTGACGGTTCCGGTCAGCTCGCTGATTCGCCCCAGGTGCGTAACGGGACCGTCCTGGCGCGCCTGCACAAGCCGCACGGCGACCTTGTCGTCCACCTCCAGCGCCGCCGCCGCCACTTCCAAGGGCATCGTGTTGAAATTGTAACCGGCGGGGGGGCGCACCGTCAGCAGGGGCTTGAGCGAGCGCCACTGCTGCGGGTCAATCAGCGCATCGAAGCCGATGACCCGGCGAATTTCCGCCGGCGTCGCCATGATCCAATTGGGTGGCGGCGGCAAGCGGCGGCGTCGATAGTCCCACTGTTCGGCACCGTTCAAAGTCAACAAATGATTCACGTCAATATAGTCCAAGATGCGGGCGACCAATCTGACCCGATCCGGTGCCTCCACGCCAAACCGTTTCAGCAACGCCCTGAACAGCCAGGTTTGCGGCTCGTTCACGGAGACCAGACCGAATTCGTCCTGCAACGAGAAGCGCCATTCGCCCAACCCTTGATACGCCTCCCCGTTGGCCCAGAGTTCGCCATCCCCGCCTCCGGACAAGGGTTCGTCAAACGGATCCGTGAAGCGTTGCTCTTGCTCCAGCAGCAGGCCCCGGTAGTTGGTGCGGTTGGTGGCCAGCAAGTACAAAAGAGTGGCTTCGGTGCTGCGCCGGTCCAAGTCTTCGTCAATGCCGTCCTTGATGCGAATGGCCTGCTCCACATTGGCGCTGACCACGGAATCGACGTAGGCCGCCAGCAAGGCCAAACCAGCCAGCACCCAAAGAGTGGCCACCAAGATGAAGCCGCCGGCCTTCATCAGGACCTCCGGAAATTGAGCACCGGCACCGGATGCAGGGACAGACGGGCCAGCCAAAGCACCCGCCCGCCGTCCGCCACCAAGCGCACTTGGCTGGGAATCCACTGACGCTCGTTCGGCGAAGCCCGCCAAAGATTGCGCCATCCGCCATTTCGGCCGGCGTACTCAAAGGCCAAGGCGGTGTCCGGCGCGCGCAGAATGGTCCACTCCAAGCCCTCGTCCCCCAGCTCGCCGATCTCCGCGTAGCGCACCAACCCGTCCGCCGTGATAGACCAGCGGATTCTGCGCGGCAGGCCGGGCTCGTCCGTCAAGGACGCCAGGGTAAGGCCCTCGAAGGCGCTGCCATCGCCGGTAAAGGCCCGCTCCGGGTCAAGATAGGGCATCATGCCGGAGACGGTTGCGGTGAACCAGCGCTGCGGCAGGGTGGCCGCGGCGGCGGTTCCGCTGTGTCGGCGAACGCTCTCCGTACCAGAGAGGAAAAGGCCCAAGCCCTGAATGAGCAGGGTGCTGAGCAAGGCGGTCAGCACCAGCACCACCAGCATTTCCAGCAGGGAGAGACCCGAATTGAGGCGCCAGCCCACATGGCCGGTTTTCCTGAATGCGCCAAACCCCCGCATTCCAGCCGGAAGTTCCCTGCGACGATCTTCTTTGCCGCCATTCAAGAAAGGTCTTCGCCATCCCGCCGGCTTGACGGCGTTTGACCGAGGGGAGAGAGCCAACCAGCGCGGCCATCGAGGACCGCCTCGCCCAACCCGGCCGCCAGCGCCAAAGCGCTTGTTGACGATAGGATTGGCGTTCATGGGTTGGGGTCGTCGTCCGCGAACGACGGACGGACCAACTGGTGCCCGACCAATCGCATCCGGTATTGGCCGAGGGTGCGGCCCCTCTCGCTGGCGCTAAAGTCAACGGCATAGAGACCCAGCTGAAAGCCGCCAATGAGCCCCGTTTGGTTCTGCCCTTGGCGGTAGGGCCCCAGCTGCCGCGCTGTCCAAGTGAAGCGCAACCCCTCCACCTCAAATTCGCCGCTGCCCTCTTCCCTGAGGTTCATGGCCGAAAGACGCTCAATGGCTTGGCGCACCACGGGTTCCTGGCGGATGACGTCGCCGGCCCTGATGAGGGTGCTGATGTTGTTGGCGTAGAGACTGTACAGGGCGATGGCGCCACCGGCGAACACCGCCAAGGCGACGACCGCCTCCAGCATGGTGAAGCCTTTCTGCATTGAACGGCACCGAGTCCGCGCAGGTTCCAACCTCATGAGGCCTCCCCTAGGGTCCGAACGCGACGACCAGCGGGACGACGCGCCGAGCCGCAAGGGAGCATGGCATGGCTGATGCTTGACCCATTGGCAGAGCGCCCCGTCTCCAGAACAGGCAAACGGCCAGCAAACCCGCACGGCGAGGGATCGGCCGGCTCAACGATGCGGGGCTGTCAAACATGGCAGAAGGGCGCCTGCAGCTCGTGTTCAAAGCGCCGCCCGGCCGCGTCCGTCAGGGTTAGCTTGGCGCCCAGGCAGACGCCGTTGGCGCGTACAACCAGGGGACGATCCAGCTCGATGCGCCAATCCGGCGGCAGCCCAAGTTCGTGGCGGGCGTAACCAGCCAGCGACCCGTTCACGGCGTCTTCCTGCTCGTCGGCGGCGCCTTCGGCCTCGGCCGGCCAAACCACGATATCCTGCCCGGTCAGCATGGCGGTGGCGCCTAAGCGGTTGATCTCGTCGAGCGCCAACTCATAGTCCGTGTGCCGCGTCAGGGTGGCGTAGAAGCTTTGCAGGTTCGGCATCGCCAGCGACACGGCGGCGCCGAGGATGGCGAGCACGACGATCAACTCCAGCAGGGTGAAGCCGGCGTTCCGCCTACTCGTCCGACAAATAGCCCACTTCGGCATTGATGCCCTCGCCGCCTTCGGTGGAGTCCGCGCCTAGGGAGTAGAGGGCGAAGCCCTGCAGATTGTTGGCGGGAAACTGGTAAACATAGGGTGTGCGCCAAGGATCCATGGGCAGTTCCTCCTCCAAGTAGGGGCCGTCCCAATAGTCAGCCACCTCCGGCGGCGGCGCCATGAGCGCCGCCAAGCCTTGGGCGGTGTTAGGATATTGGCCCACATCCAGGCGGTAGGTTTGCAAGGCGCCTTTCAACAGCTTGACTTGGGTTTCCGCCGTCTTGACCTTGGAGCTCTCCACCCGCCCGAACAGGCGCGGGCCGACCAAGCCGGTCAGCAGCCCCAAGATGACCAGCACCACCATCAGTTCAATAAGGGAGAAGCCCCGGCTGGCCCCGGCCTGTGCGCCGCCGCTACGCTTGCGCAGCCACGCACGGTCGGCGAGGCGGCGGCGCCGTGCGACTGTGCGGGTGCGGCCCTTGCGTTCGGCTGCGCTTCGCCGACAAGCGGTTTGTCGATGTGTCGTCCGCATGGCCCGTCCTCAAAGCATGCCTTCGTTGATGCTGGTGATCGCCAGGATGATGCCGACCATGATCAACCCCAAGAAGCCGCCGATCAACAGGATCGCCACTGGCTCCACGAGGTTCAGAAACCGCGCCATGCGCCGGCTGCTGTTCTCCCGGTAGAGGTTCGCCAGCGAACGCAGCATTTCGGCCAGCTGCCCAGACTGCTCACCAACACGGATCAGATTGTAACCCGTCGGCGTCAGCGCGTCCTGCCGCTCCAAGGCGGCGGACAGGGCCACACCGCTGCGCAGGTCGCTGGCGGTGCGCTCCAGACCGGCCCGCCGGCGGGACACGCGCACACCACGCAAGGCCAGGGTCAGGGCATCCATCAACTCGACCCGGCTGAACAGCATGGCGCTCATCACCGAGGCCCAGCGGGCGGTGTCCGCTTCGGAAAACCAGTCTTTCAGCACGGGCAGACGGGCACCCAGATCCAGCAGGCGCTGCCGGAACCCCGCTTGGCGCAGCAGCAGCGCCGCCAGGGCAGCGCCCCCGCCCAAGGCGATGAACACCCACAGGTTGTTGTCGTTGAACCAAAGCCCCGTGCGCAGGATGACCTCCGCCAGCAACGGCAGGTCGTTGCCTTCGGAAAGTAGATTGGAGAAGCGCGGCACGACGAAGATGAACACGAACAGCACCGCCGCCAAGCCGGCGGTGATGAGTATGGCCGGGTAGGTCAGGGCGCTGCGGAAGTCGGCAGCTACCTTGCGGTCGTACTCCAACTGCGACACGGCTTGGCGCAGGGCTTCCGCCAACTGGCCGCTCAACTCCCCGGCGGCCACCAACTGGAAGACGTAGTCCGGCAGTGGCAGGCGGCTTTCCCGCAAACTATCCAGAAAGCTGCGGCCCCGGGTCAGTTCCACACCGATGCGGGCGAAGGCTTCGGCCAGCAGGGCATGGTGGCTGCCGCGGCTCTGCGTCAGCACCGCATCGCCCAAGGACACTCCGGCCTCCAGCAGGGTGGCCAGTTCATGCAGGGCCACCGTCACGTCCTGGGCGCGTAGCCGCCGCCGCAACAGCCCCGGCGAGGATGGGCGCCGTTCGGTCACCTCAACGATGGTGCGGCCGTTGTCCTGTAGGCGACGGATGGCGTCGTTCAGGGAATCCGCCCGCACCTGCCCCCTGTGCAGGCCGCCCTGTCGGTCAACGCACTCGTAGTCGTAATCCGGCATGGTGCTTAGGTCAGGGTCAGGCGGGTGACCTCATCCAGGGTGGTCATGCCGTGGGAGGCCTTGATCAGCCCATCTTGGAACAGGGTGCGGCACCGCTGCCGTCGGGCGAACGCCTTCATGTCGTTCAAGGTGGCGCCGGCGACGATCATGTCCTGCAGCTCGGCGCTCATGGGCACCAATTCGTAGATGCCGAGACGCCCCCGGTAGCCCGTTTTCTGGCAGGCATCGCAGCCCACCGCTTCCACCCACTGCTGGCCGACCATTCCCTCCGGCAAGGCGGCCAGATGTTCCGCCAGCAAACTTGGCGGCGGCGCCGGCCGGGCGCAACGGGCGCAGGGCCTGCGCACCAAGCGCTGCGCCTGCACACCGCGGATGGGGGAGGCCACCAGGAAGGGCTCCACCCCCATGTCGATCAGCCGGGTGAAGCTGGAGATGGCGTCGTTGGTATGCACGGTGGACAACACGATGTGCCCGGTCAGCGCCGATTGAATGGCGATTTCGGCGGTCTCCAAGTCCCTAATTTCGCCGATCATGATGGTGTCCGGGTCCTGCCGCAGGATGGCCCGCAAGGCCCGGGCGAAGGTGTAGCCGATCTCCGCATGGGTTTGAATTTGGGTGATGTTCGGCATCTGGTACTCCACCGGATCCTCCACCGTGATGATCTTGCGCACGCCATCGTCGGTTTCCTCGAGGGCGGCGTAGAGGGTGGTGGACTTGCCGGAGCCAGTGGGGCCGGTCACCAGGATGATGCCGTTACTGGTGGTCAGCCAAGTGCGAAACATTTGCAGGTGGTCCGGCGCCATGCCCAGGTTCTTGAGCTTCAGGTCCTCTCGTTCCTTGGGCAGCAGGCGCAGCACTACGGACTCGCCGAAGGCGCAGGGCACGGTGGAGACGCGGATGTCCATCTCCCGCCCGGAAATGCGGGCGGTGATGCGCCCGTCCTGGGGCAGGCGCCGTTCGGCGATGTCGATGGCGGAGATCAGCTTGATGCGTGAGGCTACCGCCGGGAAACGCTCCACCGGCTGGGTCAGCCGCGTGTGCAGCACCCCGTCCACCCGCATGCGCACGGCGAAGTTTTCCTCGCTGGGCTCCACATGGATGTCGGAAGCCTCCATGTCCACCGCTTGAGAGAGCAAGTTGTTGACCAGCTCGATCACCGGCGCTTCCTCGGCCATCTCCCGCAGTTGCTTGGCGTTGTCCCCGGCGAACAGGCCCTCAATGGCCCGCTCCTTGCGCACGAAATCGACCAAGCGGTCGATCTGATGGGCGGGGGCGAGGTGGAAGCCGATGCTCTGCTGCGGATAGAAATAGTCCAGGGTCTCCAGCAACACCTCGTCGAAGATATCCCGGGCGATGCACTTCAGTTCCTCCCCATCCCGCCACAGCAAGGCGGCATGGTCGATGAACCACTCCAGCTTGATGGGGGACTCGGACATGAAGTGATAAACCTCCAGGCTGTCCGGCAGGTCCGCGCTTTGCTGCAGATAGGGAACGCCCAACCGCTCGGAAAGGGTTTGCAGCAGCAGGTCCTCGGAAATGGCGCCGATGCGCACCAGGAGCGGCCACAGGCGCCCGCCGGCGGCCTGCTGGATCTGCACGGCGCGATCCAGATCCTCCGCCTGCACATGGCCGTTTTGCACCAGCCAATCGCCCAGCGCCCGCTCGGCCAGCATGGCCTCCCGCATCTGCGGCAGTTCAACCAAGTTGTCCGCTGTTTCCGACATGGGCGGAAGCGCTGCTCCTTGCGCTCAAATCGCAGTGAGGCGAACTGTTGGCGAAAATCGCCCGCAGGTCAAGCCGCCATTGCTCCTCAGCGGGACGAAGCCACCGCCGAAGGGTCCTGCCACAGGGACTTCAACAGACCCCAAGTGATCAACAACAGCACCAAGCTGACCGGCAGTGCGGCGGCGATGGAGGCGGTTTGCAGGGCGTGCAGCCCACCGGCCAAGAGCAGGACAGCAGCCACCAACCCTTGACCCAAGCCCCAAACGACGCGGAAGCGCTGCGGCGGATGGCGGTCGCCCATGCTAAGCATGGTGGTGATGACCAAGGTGCCCGAATCCGAGGAGGTGATGAACCAAGTGGCCAGCAGCAAGGTGGCTAGGGCCGATACGCTCCAAGTCAACCAAGCCGAATCGCTCAAGCGGTCAATAGTGCCGTACAGGGCCGCCTCAAAGTGTCCGCTGCGCACCAAATCCAGGAGGCCGGCACCCTCGGCACCGGCGTTCAATTCCATGTGGATGGCGTTGCCGCCAAAGATGCCGATCCAGATCAGGCCGAGGCCGCTGGGCACGAACAGGGTGCCGCCAACGAACGCCCGCAGAGTGCGCCCGCGGGAGATGCGGGCGATGAAGGTGCCGACGAAGGGCGCCCAGGAAATCCACCAGCCCCAATAGAAGATCGTCCAAGCGCTCTGCCAATCGGCTTCTCCCGCCTGCCCCGTCATCCACAGACCCATGGGCAGGACGCGCCAGAGGTAGTCCCCAGCGCTCACGGCGATGAAGCCGACCAGCCACTCGAACGGGCCGGCGAATAGAAAGAAGGCCAGCAGCACGGCGGTGAAGTAAACGTTCCACTCGGAAAGGATGCGGATGCCCCGCCCTACCCCGGACACGGCGGAAAGGGTGGCCGCGGTGGAAACGGCGGCGATCAGCAGGATCTGCGTCATGATGCCCTCTCCTACCCCAAAGAGTGTGTGCAGGCCGGCCGCCATCTGCTTGGCGCCCAACCCCAAGGAGGTGGCCACCCCGAACACGGTGCCGAACACCGCCAGCAGATCCACCGCATGACCGGCGGGACCGTAGATGCGCTCGCCTATCACGGGATGCAGGGCGGAGCGCAACGTCAGGGGCAGTTTTTTGCGGTAGCCGAAGTAGGCTAGGCACAGGCCGACGATGACATACACGCACCAGGCGTGCAGGCCCCAATGGAAGTAGGTGACGCGCATGGCGGCCACCGCCCGGTCCCGGTCCGGCGTCAGGGCGCCCACTCGGTCGGCGTGGGGATTGTTGGGATAGCCGGCGGTCTGTGCGTTGTCGAAGTAGAACAGGGGCTCGGCGATGGAGAAAAACAACAGCCCGATGCCTACACCAGCGGAGAACAGCATCGCCAGCCAAGAAAAGTTGCTGAACTCCGGCCGCGACGCATCATCGCCGAGGCGCAGCTTGCCGTAGGGGCTGCACAACAGGAACAGGCACACGAACAGGGCCAGGCTCACCGCCAGGATGTAATACCAGTCCAAGCTGGCTTCGATCCAAACGCGGACGCCGGCATAGACCGTCGCCGCCTGCTCCACGTTCCATAATGTGAAGACCACAAAGGCCAACACCATGCCCTTGGAGGCCAACGCCATGCCGGGATGCAGCCCCTTCCACCACCCGGTTTCCGCACGAACGGGCGGCCCGCGCGTCGTTACTTGGTTTGCCGTGGTTCCCTCCCTCGGTTTCAGCACACCATAGCCTGTTCCCGCAGCGAGGTCAAAAGAGCCTTCAGCAGGGGAGCGCGAGGGGCCCGCCCCTCGCATGAAAAAGCCTCAGCCGGGGAGCGCGAGGGGGGAACCCCTCAAGGCGCGAACTATCCCACTCCTAGGCGTTCGGCTGAGGCCTGAACTGCCGTACCGGGATGCCGGGCAGGCGGGAGGCGTTGGCGGCCTTCAGTTCAGCGAGGTAGTCCCGCCAATAGCGCTCCTGGTTGTCGGCCAGGTCGCGCAGGTAGCTCCAAGCGTAGATGCCGGTGTCGTGGCCATCGTCAAACTGCAGGCGGATGCCGTAATTGCCCACCGGCTCGATGCTGGCGATGCGCACATGCTTCTTGCCGGTTTGCAGGCGCCGTTCGTCCGCGCCATGGCCGCGCACTTCCGCCGACGGGGAATACACGCGCAGCAGCTCCGCCGGCAGTTCGGCGGCGCTGTCCGCAAACTCCAGGCGCAGCAGGCGCGGGCCCTTGCGGTAGGTAATGCTCTTCGGACGCATGTGCGGGGCTGACTTTCCTGAGTGGGGCAAGGTTGCCACAAGGGTCAAGCATTGCTCCGGCGACCGGCCTGCAAAGGACCCAAGCATCGGCGCCGCATTGCGTCGCTTCGCGGGGCAACACGCCGGCAGTCAAACGGGCTCAAAGGATGTACCTGGACAGGTCCTGATCCTGCACCAAGTCCTCCAAGTGACCATCGACGTAGGCGGCGTCTATGGTGAGGGAATGGCCTTCGCCGCCGGCATCGGAACTGAAGGATATCTCGTCAAGCAGCCGCTCCATGACCGTGTGCAGGCGTCGGGCGCCGATGTTCTCTGTGGTTTCGTTGACATGCCAGGCCAGTTCGGCGATGCGCACCAAGCCCTTCTTCTCAAACTTGAGGTCCAAGCCCTCCGTGGCCAGCAGGGCTTGGTATTGTTCCGTGAGAGAGGCGTCCGGCTCCACCAATATGCGCTCGAAATCCTTCGCCGTTAAGGCGCTGAGCTCCACCCGGATGGGCAGGCGGCCCTGCAGTTCCGGGATCAGGTCCGATGGTTTGGACAGATGGAAGGCACCGGAGGCGATGAACAGAATGTGGTCCGTGCGCACCATGCCGTACCTGGTGGATACGGTGCTGCCTTCGATCAAAGGCAGCAGATCCCGTTGCACCCCCTCCCGGGAGACGTCGGCGCCGACGGTCTCGCTGCGGCGGGTAACCTTGTCCAATTCGTCGAGGAAGACGATGCCAGTCTGCTCCACGGCGTCGATGGCCTCGGCCTTCACCTCGTCTTCATTGATGAGCTTGCCGGCCTCCTGCTCGCGCAGGCGGCGAAAGGCGTCCTTGATCTTCAGGCGCATGTTGCGGGTGCGACGGTTGCCCATTTTGCTGAACATGCTTTGCAACTGTTGGGTCATCTCCTCCATGCCCGGCGGCGCCATGATCTCCACGCCCAGCACGGCGGCATCGACCTCGACATCCACTTCTTGGTCGTCCAGGTCCCCCTCGCGCAGCTTTTTGCGGAACAGCTGCCTAGTTTCCGTGCTGCGCGGCGCCGCATTCTGCTTGGGGTTGTTGCGCGGCGGCGTCAGCAAGGCATCGAGAATGCGGTCCTCTGCGGCGTCGTCCGCCCGGGGCTGCACCCTGGCCAACTGCCCCTCCCGGCGCAGCTTGACCGCCACATCGGCCAAATCCCGCACGATGGATTCCACGTCCCGCCCCACATAGCCCACTTCGGTGAACTTGGTGGCCTCCACCTTGATGAAGGGCGCCCCGGCCAGCTTGGCCAAACGGCGGGCGATTTCGGTTTTGCCAACGCCGGTGGGGCCGATCATCAGGATGTTCTTGGGGGTGATTTCATCGCGCATCTCCGCATCGAGCTGCATGCGCCGCCAGCGGTTGCGCAGGGCGATGGCCACCGCCCGCTTGGCCGCTTCCTGGCCGATGATGTGCTTGTCCAACTCGTGGACGATTTCCCTGGGCGTCATCATGGTGTGTTCATCGATTGCTCGCCGACCCGGACATGGGGACGGCTTGGTGTTTCGTCCATGGTCCTCAGCCAGAGGTGCCTTCGGCGGCGGAAAGCACCTCAATACAGCGATGATGATTGGTGTAAACGCAGATCTCGGCGGCGATGCGCAGCGCCTCCTCGACAATGTCCGCAGCGCCGAGCTCGGTGTGCTCCAAAAGCGCCCGGCCGGCGGCCTGGGCATAGGGCCCGCCAGAGCCGATGGCGATCAGGCCCGCCTCAGGCTCCACCACGTCGCCAGTGCCACTGACCATCAGGGTGGCGCGGCTGTCGGCGACGACCAGCATGGCCTCCAAGCGCCGCAGCGCCCGGTCGGAACGCCAGTCCTTGGCCAGCTCCACCGCCGCCCGGGTGAGATTGCCGGAATACTTGTCCAGCGCCGCCTCAAAACGCTCGAACAGGGTGAAGGCGTCCGCCGTTCCCCCGGCGAAGCCGGCCAGCACCTTGCCCTGGGATAGGCGGCGCACCTTCACCGCATTGCCCTTCATGATGGTTTGGCCGACGGAGACCTGGCCATCCCCACCGAGGGCGACCCGATCCCCGCGCCGCACACAAATGATGGTCGTTCCGAGAATCCGCTGCATGGGGCGCCATGTTGCGGATGATTGCGCCCACTTTCAAGGCATCAACTGGGCTTTATCCACATGGCGGCGATTTTCTGCTCGCGCAGCAGATTCATGACGCGCTTGGCCTCAGGCTGAGATGCGATGGGACCGACGATCACCCGATGCCAAGCGCCGCTGCTGAGCTTCACTTGGGCCGTGTGCGCCGGCAGGGCCTGCAGGATGAGCCTGGCCCGCATTTGCTCCGCATCCTCCTTGCGCCGAAAGGAAGCGGCCTGAATCTGGAAGTTCTGTGGCGTGGCGGCGGGCGGCGGCTGGAGCTGCGCGGATTCGTCAACCGCATCGGGCGGCGGCGGCAGGTCGCTCGGCACTTCGCTGTTCTTCAACAGCTCATCGAAGGTGAAGGTCAGCTCCCCGCCGCCGCCGGGCAGGAAGGCGGCGGAGTCCGGCAGGCTGGCCACCTGCTCGGCAACATAGTCCGGCGCTTGGATGGCCAGCAAAGCCCCGCCGGCGCCAAGCATGAGGCCCACCAAAAAGCTGGGGGAGTGCCAAGCCCGGCCCTTGCCGGCGGATGCCCGACTACTGCGTTTGCCGGTCTTCACTCTTGATGCTTTCCTGACCATGGAGCGCATTAAAGCGCATCTATGGGGTCAACGTCGATATCCCAGCGCAGACCGCGGGGTGCCGACACCCGAACCAAGCGGTTCAATGAGCGATGCAAAACCTCCCGGCTGGCCGCCAAAAGCATGAGTTGACGGCGATGTAGGTTGGCGCGGCGGGGCATCGGCGCGGGAGCCGGCCCGAAAATCTCAAGCCGGTGGGCCTGTTCCCGCCGACGGGGAAATTCGGCCGATGCGTCGAGGTTGGCTGCACCGGCCAGCAGCGTCTTAATTCCCTTAAGGAACCTGCTTGGTGCGTCTGGGTCCGCCGCCGCCGCCCGCAGCAAGGCCATGTGTCGGGCTGGAGGCAGCCCCACTCGATGGCGGCTGCCAAGTTCGTGTTCGGCAAAGCCCGCGTAGCCCGCCTCCACCAGCCGCTTGAGGGCCGGATTGTCCGGCTGCAGGGTCTGAATCCACACATGTCCCGGCCGGTCCGCCCGTCCCGCGCGCCCGGCGACCTGGATAAGCAACTGCGCGGTGCGTTCCGGCGCCTTGAAGTCCGCGCTCAGGAAGCCGGCGTCCGCATTGACGGCAGCCACCAAGGTGATGTTGGGGAAGTGATGGCCCTTAGCCAGCATTTGGGTGCCGACCAGGATGCTTGGGCCGCCTTGCGCAATCTTCGCCAAGCCGGCCTCCAAGCGGCGTTGGCTGCGGGTGGTGTCCCGGTCGATGCGGATCAGGGAGACATCGGGAAAGCCGCTGCGCAAAGCCTCGTCCACCCGCTCGGTGCCGGCACCCACCGCCACCAAGCCGGCGCCGTCGCAGGCCGGGCAAGCCGCCGGCACAGGCCATTCGGTGCCGCAGTGGTGGCAGGCCAGCCGGCGGCGGCCGCGATGCAGGGTGAGGCGTGCGTCGCAGGCGCCGCAAACGGCCTGCCAACCGCAAGCCGCGCACAGATAGGCGGGCGCGTAGCCGCGCCGATTGAGGAACACCAGCACTTGGCCGCCGGCCTCTAAATGCCGCTTGATGCGCCGCAGCAGCGGCTGGCTCAGGCCATCCAGCAGCCGCTGGCCGCGGATGTCGAGGATGTGGATGCGCGGCATTGCGGCGCCGGTGGCCCGCTTGGCCAGGCGCTGACGGCGGTAGCGCCCGGTGCGGACATTTTCAAGGGACTCCAAGGAAGGGGTGGCGCTGCCCAAGATCAGCGGGATGTCCAAGTCCTTGGCGCGCTTGACGGCGACATCGCGGGCCGAATAGCGCAGCCGGTCCTGCTGCTTGAAGGAGGCGTCGTGCTCCTCGTCCACCACGATCAACCCCAATCGCTTGAACGGCGTGAACACCGCCGAGCGGGTGCCGATCAGAATCCGCGCCGCCCCATCCCGGCAGCGCAGCCAAGCCGTGAGCCGCTCCCCGTCGCTCAAACCGGAGTGCAGCACATCGACCGCGCCATAACGCCGCCGAAAGCGCGCCACCGTCTGCGGCGTCAGGGCGATCTCCGGCACCAGCACCAAGGCTTGCCCGCCCCGGGCCAGCACCTCGCCAAGCACCTGCAAATAAACTTCCGTCTTGCCGCTGCCGGTGACGCCCTCCAGCAGGTTGGCGGAGAAGCCGCGGGGAGCGTTCCGATAGGCCTGAACCACCCTCTCCTGATCCGCCGTCAGCAGCAGCGGCTTCTCCAACTCAATGGGCCGCTCACCGGCTCGGATGGCGCCCTTGCGCGCCAAGGCCGCGATCATGGCGGCGCTAAATCCCGCCGCCCGCAAATCCGCGCCGCCGGCCCAGCCGCCCCTGCCTTCAATGAACGCCAACAGCGCCCGCTGCCGGGGGGCGCGGGACAGGTCCGTCGCCACCCCTTCCACCCGTAGCCAGACTTCCACCGCCCGCCAAGAGAGCGGCGCACCGCGCAGGGCCGCTTTCGGCAGCATGGCGGCGAAGACCTCGCCGATGGGATGGTGGTAGTAGCCGGCCAGCCAATGCCCCAAGCCGAGCAGGTCCTCAGTCACTGCGCTGGCGGCATCCAACACTTCCAACAATGGCTTCGGTTCGGCAAAGGCGTCGTCAGGGTCCAAGCCCAAGCACAGCCCGACCAAGGTCCGATGAGCGAACCGCACCCGCACCCGCGCCCCAACGGGCGGCACTGGGGTGTCCTCCGGCACGGCGTAGTCAAACGCCTGCGGCAAAGGCACGGGAACGGCGATGCGGGCGATGCGAACCATTTACGCCAACTTTGCAGGCCGCTTCGCTACTTGCGGCGGCGATGGCGGCACCGGGCGAGCGGCCAGCCCGACCCGGCGGCCTTGCAGACCAAGCGGTGCTCAACGGCAATGCGTCCGCACCCATTTGCGCCAAGGGTACGCCGGTCTGCCGCTGCGCACAACGCTTGTCGCATCGGCATGGTCCTCTGCTACACTAGGCTCCGCTTTCCATGATGGCGAACGCGCATGAAAAAAGGCATTCATCCTCCCTACCAAGACATCAAGGCCACTTGCAGTTGCGGCAACGTCATTGAGACCCGCTCCACCCTGAGCGCGGACATCCACATCGACGTGTGCTCCGCCTGCCATCCCTTCTACACCGGCAAGCAGAAGATTGTGGATTCCCGGGGCCGGGTGGAGCGCTTCCGCAGGCGCTTCGGCAACCGCTCCGTCGTCCGGTAAGGCGCCCGCCGCAGCCGCTCATCCCGTCCGGGCAAGCAGACTCCGCCCATTGGCAACTGGCATGAAGGCGCCTTGGCTCATCCCGCTGATCTTCACCGCCGTCCAAGCGTCCGCCGCTGGAGACGGGGAGAAGATGTACAACGACTTGCGCGAGAAGGACGCCATCTACCCGGACGAGAACTGGCAGAGCTACGTCACCGAAGTCGGCGAGCGGCTACTGACCGCCTCACCGGACGCCGGCGCCAACTACAACTTCGTGGTGGTTGACAATCCCGGGGTCAACGCCTCCGCCACCCGGGACGGCTACATCTTCATCAACCGCGGCATCATCGCCTACTGCCGCAGCGAGGACGAGCTGGCCGGCATCATCGGCCATGAGATCGGCCATGTGGTGGGCCGCCATGTGCAGAGGGCCAAGGGCCTCAACCGGCTGGGCGGGCTGCTGGGCTGGCTCGGCGTCATCGGCACCGCCAGCTACGGCATCAAGGACATGGGAGACACCCTGACCGCCACCGCTGTCAGCCGCGAGGCCCGGGAGTACGAACTGCAGGCGGACGCCTACGGGGCGGACTTCCTGGCCCGCGCCGGCTACGACCCCTTGGCCATGATCAACGTCATCTACGTGCTCAAGGAGCACGAGCTGTTCTCCAAGTCCGTGGCCAACCGACCGAGCGTTTACCATGGCTTGTTCGGCACCCATCCGCGCAACGACAGGCGGCTGCACGACGCCGTGCAAAACGCCGTTCCCTTGGCCCAACGCGCCACCACTAGGCCACCGCAGCGGGATTTTTGGGAGATGCTTGGCGGCCTGGTGTTCGGCGACGAGGCCGCCACCGGCCTCATCAAGGGCAGCACCTACTACCACAGCGGCCTGCGCATCGTGGTGCGCTTCCCGGACGGCTGGGACTTGAACAACACTCCCACGGAGGTGTTCGGGCGGGACATCAGCGGCCAGGCGGACGCTTCCATCACCGTGCAGAGGCAGCAGCCCGCCGGCCGCCGGCAAACGCCGGAGGACTACCTGCGGGACACCCTCAAGCGGGACGACATCGAAAGCGGCGAAGCCATTGAAGTGAACGGCTACGAGGCCTTCGTCGCCGATGTGGAGATTCTGACCGGGGACGCCCAGGCGCGGAAGATCGCGGTGGTGTTCAAGGACGGCGCCGTCTATCTATTCAAGGGGGAGTTGGGCGCCACCGGCGACCCAGCGCAGTTCGAGCAACAGTTCCGCGCAACTTTGGCCTCCTTCCGGCCCATGACCGCCGCCGACTTAGAGGACGCCAACCGTCAACGCATTGAAGTGGTGACGGCGAACCCAGGCGACAGCTACGCCGCCCTGGCCCGGAAGAGCTCCATCAAGTCCTTCCCCGAAGAAACCCTGCGGGTCATCAACGGCCACTACCCTAGAGGCGAGCCGAGAGCAGGGGACTACATCAAAATCGTGCGCTAGATGCACCGTCCACGAACCACCTAAACCCCCCGCCACAGGTCTTCGGGCAGTGCTTCGCCGGCGTTGAGCGCCCGGGCCAGGACGAAGAGGAAGTCGCTCAAGCGGTTGAGGTAGCGGCCCCCGGCTTGGCTGTCCGCGCCCCACAGGCTGCGTTCGGCGCGGCGGCAAACCGCTCGGCAGACATGGGCGGCGGCCCCGGCGCGAGTGCCGCCGGGAAGCACGAACTCGGCGAGGGGCGGCAGCGCCGCGTTCATCGCTTCCGTTTGCGATTCAATCCGCTCCGGCACCGGGGCAGCGGTCTGGCCGCCAGTGGCGAGATGGGCGCCGAGGTCGAAGAGTTGCTGCTGAACCTCCCGCAGCAGCGCGGCCAAGCCGTCATCAGCCACTTCCGTGAGCAGGGCACCGACTTGGCTGTTGAGCTCATCGACATCGCCCATGGCGACGAAGACAGGCGCGGTCTTGGGCAGTTGCTGACCGTCCGCCAAGCGGCTCAGGCCGCCATCCCCCTGCCGCGTAGTAACCCGGGTGATGCGATTGCCGCGGCGTTTTCGGTCCTTCATCAGCTAATTCCCCATCCAGCCAATTCCACCTGCACCCAAAGGCGGCGCATAAGGCGAGCGGCCGGCGCACTTCCGTTGCCGGCGACCGCCGAACGCCTGTAGGCGGCATTGTGCCATAATGGCATCCGGTGATTATGGGCCAGCGCTTACCGAGGCTTCCCCGTCGCGGGTAGTGTCAGGAACAGGAGGTTCGCCATGCCCGCATTCGATGTGGTCTCCGAAGTAGATCTGCAGGAGGTGCGCAACGCTGTAGATCAAGCCTCCCGCGAGTTGCGTTCAAGGTTTGACTTCCGCGGGGTGGACGCCAGTTTTGCCCTGACCGAGCGCGGCATCGAGACCGCCGCCCCGGAAGACTTTCAACTCAAGCAGCTGGAGGACATCCTGCGCGGCAAACTGGCCAACCGCGGGGTGGACGGGGCCAGCCTGGATGCGCAGCCCAGCGAGGGCGCCGGCAAGCAGCGGCGGCAACTGTTCCGCCTCAAGCAAGGCATAGACCGGGACTCCGCCAAGCAAATCACCAAGCTGGTGCGGGACTCGCGGCGCAAGGTGCAGGCGCAAGTCAACGGCGAGAAAGTGCGCGTCACCGGCAAGAAGCGGGACGACCTGCAGGCTATCATCGCCCTGCTGAAGGAAACGGATCTGGAGGTGCCGCTACAGTTCGATAACTTCCGGGACTGATCGCCCCGACAACCCCCCAACCGCCAAGGCCAACGCCCCCAACATCCTTGGGCTAAGGCGAGGTGAGAGGCACAGCGTTCGAGTTGATCGATCACGCGGTGGATTTTGTGCTGAGCAAGCATCCACGCCCACTTGCCCGAAGGCTTTCACGCCAAAGGGGGAACTGTTCGTCTTTGTGGATGAATGCCACCGAACCCATTTCGGCAAGCTGACCGATGAGATTTTTGCGATCGTCAAAGCCCAACAAAACCGTTATTGAGCGGCGTTGCCTGGAAGTCAACGGCATCGCCGTGGAGGTGCTGCGCAAGAACATCAAGAACCTGAACCTGGGCGTCTATCCGCCGGATGGTCGGGTGCGGGTGTCCGCGCCGCGTTACTTTGACGATGCGGCGGTGCGCTTGGCGGTCATCGCCCGGCTGGACTGGATTCGCCGGCACCAAGCGGCCTTGCAACGCCAAAGCCGGCAGTCGCCAAGGGAGTTCGTGACCGGAGAAAGCCACTACTTTGCAGGGCGGCGCTACCGGCTGGACGTCATTGAAGGGGCGGGGCCGCCAAGCGTGCGGCTGCGCAACAATCGAACAATGGAGTTGCGCATTCGTCCCAACACGGAGCGGGACAAGCGCGAAGCCATCCTACACGGCTGGTATCGCCAGCAGCTTCGCGCCCAGTTGCCGGCGCTGGTCGCCCACTGGGAACCGATAGTCGGCGTCACGGTCAACGAGGTGCGCATCAAGCGGATGAAGACCCGCTGGGGTTCCTGCAACAGCAACGCCAAGCGCATCTGGCTGAACTTGGAACTGGCCAAGAAGCCGAGTTCCTGCCTGCACTACGTTCTGGTGCATGAAATGGTGCATCTGCTGGAGCGGCGCCACAACCGTCGCTTCCATGCGTTGATGGATCGGTTCATGCCACAATGGCGTTTGCATAGGGACGAACTGAACCGTGCGCCGCTGCCGCACGAAAACTGGCGGCGTTGATTTAAAAGCCTAGTTCCGCAGGCAGCGAACCCTGGCCCTCACCCTCCACCAATGGCCGTAATGATCGTACTGGACTTTTGGCGCCGACGTGCGCTCGCGGCCGAGGGCATGGCAGACGCTGCGGCAATAAGGTCACTGCTTAGAGCTCCGCCTGTTGGATGACCGTCAACGCCGATTCGTATAGGGGTTGGTCGATCATTACGCCATCCACCAGAATGGCGGCGCCACCGCCGGCCTCAAAGGCGGCGACGACCTTGTGCGCCTTGGCCAGCTCCGCCGCCGGCGGCGCAAATCCTTGGTGAATGAAGGGCACTTGGCGGGGATGGATGGCGGCCCGGGCGCGAAAGCCTAGGCGCCTGATGCGCAGGGTGTCGGCCAAGGCACCTTCGTCGTCTTGGACGTCGGACCATACGCCGTCAATGGCCAGCACATGGTGGGCGGCGGCGGCGGCGATGATGCGCCCGCGCGCATAGGCCAAGCCCTCCCACTGCATGGCGGCACCAGTGTCGGCGCAGTAGTCCGCTGAACCGAACAGCAGAGCGGCGACACGGGGATGGGCGGCGATGGCGCTGGCGGCTTCAACGCCGGCGGCGGTTTCCAGAATGGCGATCAACGGCGGTGCGCCGTTCAGCAAGGTGCTGATCAGGTCCATCTCCCTAGGCGCTGCGACCTTAGGCACGAGCAGTGCGTCCGGTGCATGGTCGGCCTCGGTCAGCGCCAGCAGGTCGCGCAGGCCATCAATGGTGGCCAAGCCGTTTATGCGCAGGAACCGCCCGACCTTGGCGGGGCCCCTCATCGGAAAGCCGCCGATGACGGTCCGCGCCTCACTCTTTTGCGCCATCGGCACGGCGTCCTCCAAGTCGAAGCAGACCGCGTCGGCACTGGAGTTGAGCGCCTTCTGAAACCGATCGGGCCGGTTGCCGGGCACGAACAGCAGCGAACGCAACGCCCTTAACCGCAAATTTTGCTTTGAATTGCTCATTTCCACCTCAGCCGTAAACGGCTTTCGGCAACCATAACGACAATTGCGGAAAAAATATCACTAAAAGCAGCAAAACCAGCATCAGCGCTAGAAAGGGCGCCACCCCCCGAACAATGTCTGAAAACGACGCCGGCGACAGCGACCTAAGCACAAACAAGGACAGGCCGATCGGCGGCGTGAGGGTGGCAATGCCGAGGTTGACGATCACCACCACGGCGTAGTGGATGGGGTCAATGTGCAGCTTGTGCAGCGCAGGCAGCACCACCGGCAGGGTGATGAGGATCACCGACACCACCTCCAGCACTGTGCCCAGCACTAGCATGACGGTGCTGAGCAGCAGCATGAAGGTGCTTGGCGCCACGTCTAGGGCGCCAATCCAAGCGGCGAACTGCACTGGAGCGCCGGACACCGCAATAACATGGGCGAAGGGAAAAGCGAAGGCGACGATCATCATGATGGCGGCGGATTTCCCCATGGCTTCGGCGAGGGTGTCCAGCAATTTGATGCGTTGCTGGTTGTACACGAACAGGCTCAGGAGCACCGCCGCCAGCGCCGCCGCGGCAGCCGCCTCCGTGATGGTGAGGATGCCGGTGTAGATGCCGCCCAAAGCCACCAATGGAATCAAAGCCGCCGGCAGGCCGCGCAACTGTAGGCGCAGCCAAGCGCCCTGTGGCGGGGCGTCCGCCGGCAGGTGGCCTCGCCTGCTGTGCAGCAGCGCCCAAGCCATGAACAGTACAGCCAGCAACAGCGCCCCAGCTGAAGCTTCCGCTAGTCGTTGCGCGAAACGCCGCACCACTTCATTGCGGAAGTGGCTTGGCGCCGTGTCCAGGCTGGCGACCAAGGTTATCGGCGCCTGTTCGTTTGGTCTTGGATGGCGGCTGTCGAGGGCGATGCCGACACCCACCAAGACTAAGGCGGCGAGAGTTGCATGAACTTGACTGGCGCCTTCCTGAACATTTCTTCAGTTAATTCGGAGGAGCGGACACTTTATTTGTCCTTAACAAATTTGACCAAATTGATTGATAAAAATGTCAATTATCTATATAAGCTCGGCTCTTCCGTCATCCGCATGGAGATATGCGCACATGGAAACCCCCAAACGATTCACCATGCCGCTCTGCTGGCGGTCTTGCAGCCAATGGCTGCTCACCGGCGTCTTCAGTCTCTTGGCGCCCAATTGGCTGTTGGCCGAAGAGACCGCGATCCGCATCTTCGACACCAAGAAAGCTCATTGATGAAATCATCGTCACGGCCCGCAAGCGGGAGGAGAACGTCCAGGATGTGCCCATTTCGGTGTCCGCTTTTTCCGCCGAAACCATTGAAGCCACCCGGATGCAGGGCCTGACCTTCACGAAACGGTTCGGTGGCTGACAGCGACGCCGCGCCGGCATTCAGCGCCTACGTCGCGCTCGGCGCATCTGAATACCTTGAGGCGTTCGGGCTGGATTTCGAGCAGTTCCAGCCCGGTCAGATATTCCGCCATCGGCCGGGCATCAGCCTCAGCGCCCAGGAAAACACCGCTGAGTGCCTAGACACCCAGAACGCCGCCCAGGTGCATTACGACGCCCACTACGCCGCCGCCACCGAGTTCGGCCAGCGGCTAGGCGTCAGCACTCTCACCTTGCAGAAGACTTTGGGCATGGCTTGGAAGACCTTTGCCCGCAAGGATAGGATTGTTGAGTTCCCCAACATCTCGATGACGGCACCGGTGTTCGATGGCGCAACGCTCTATGCGGAGAGCCGGATACTAGCCGTGGAGGACGCCGACGACCATTGCGGATTGGTCACCGTTGAAACCCGCGCCCTGTCGGAGAAAGGTGCGCCACTGGCCATCTTGACCTATCGGCTGCGGGTGTTCAGGGCGGGTCGGCATCCCCTGTACGGCCGCCCCGAATTTGCCCAGCCCGCCAAGGAGGCCCGCTTTGCCGCCTATCGCCAAGATGAGGAAGGGGCCTTGGTGGAGCAGACCGGGCTCTATTTCGACGACTTTGCGGTAGGCGACTGCTTCCATCATCGACCAGCCAAGTCCGTCGGCCCAGCGGAGGCCCTTGAACACGCCCGGCGCTCCTTGGATTGGAACCCCAGATTCAACGACCCCGGCTACAGCCGCGATTGTTTTACGGACCCCAGCGCACCCCTGACCGAGGCTTATACCATTAGCGCGGTGACCGCCGCCACCACCCGTACTCTTGGCCGGGTTGTGGCCAACTTGGAGTGGCGCGACTTGATACTGCATCGGCTGGCGCACTCTGGGGAACCCATCAGCTGCCGCACGACGGTGCGGGAGAAGATCGATTCAGCCTCAAGACCGGACCAGGGAATCCTGCGGGTTGCCAGCGCCGCCACAGGCGCGGATGGCGATCCCCTGATGTCCTACGAGCGGGTGCTGTTGGTCTATCGGCGCGGCCACGGCCCTTATAAGGCGGCCGGATATTAGTCCGCCGAATGGCTAGACGAACAGCGCTGCAGGATGCTCCAGGGACGCCTTGACGGCCTGGATCATCGCCGCAGCGTCATGGCCGTCAACAAAGCGGTGATCGAAGGAGGACGACAAATTCATCATCAGCCGCACTGCGACTTGGTTGTTGACGACCACGGGCCGCTTGGGCGGCCTCGCCAATGGCGGCGCTCAGTTCCCGAAAAGCCAAGCGGTCCGCGTTCCGCACCACGGGCACCTTCAAGCCTTGGGGCGTGTGGGTGGCGACGCCGAGAGGCACGCTGCGGTGGCGGCGAACGAGACGGGCTTGAGCGTCATAGGCGGTGTTGCGCTAGGAATTGCAATCTAGGACTTCCGGGACTAGCCCGCACGTTCACCAGCCTTCCCGCGCAAACCACAAAGCACTCGCCCACGCCCTCTAGGCGAGCTCCGACTAAAGGCATGCAGGAACGCCATCCCTGAGTTGCCGCCAAACAAGCTATCATGGCGGTCATGCTCGTGGTCCAAAACGAACTTCGGCCAAGCGCGATTCAGAATGCGCTGCTTGACCTTATGCGGAGTGGGCTATCGCAGGTTCGGGTGTGCAGCGCCTACATGTCCAAAATGGGAAGCGAAATCCTGTTCGACGCCATTTGCCGCTCAACACCCGATGACGATCAAGAAAGCATCCCCAAGACCATCGTGACCTCCCTGGACTTTGGAACAACTGAGCCCGCTGCCCTTCGCTTTTGGCAGGAGAAGGCCAACTGCCACGTTCTGGTGGCCGGCGTTGCCTCGCTGGAGCGCGGCAGCCTCGTTCCAAGAACCGCTTTCCACCCAAAGCTCTATGTATTCAACCAGCGGGACGGGGCCCTAGCCGGACTGGTCGGGTCGGCGAACCTCACCAACCGAGGGCTGACCATAAACAGCGAGGTGGCTTGGTCCGGATTAAGCGGGGCGCACTGGCCGCCGCAGAAAGTGGAAGCCGCTTGGGATGCCGCAGTGCAGCCCGCCATTCCGCTTACCGCCTCTATTCTTGAGCAGTACCAAGTTCTCAGAGACCGAGATCCAAGTCCGCCACGAATTGAAGAACTGATACCAGTCCCAACACCAACCTTGGAAAGGTCGGCCAACTACCCGCTGTTTAGGGACGTTGCTGCGGACCTCGGCGAATTTGGCCAACTGTGGATTCAGTCCCTCGGCATGCAAGGCGGGGCCAAAACCCAGCTTGAGTTGCCACGGGGCGCACATCGGTTCTTCGGTGCAAATTTCGAGGACTACCAAATCGAGAGGGTGGACCGCATTGCGGAACCGAGGCTGGTTTCGGGACGCCAAACTTGGAGTGACCGTCCTTTGACTTGGCATGGCGACAACCGCATGGAGAGAATCAATCTTCCGTCGCAGGCAATGGGTGGATTCCGCTACCAGCACTCGCTGATCCTATTTCGGCGGCTTGCGGACAACGCCTTCGAGCTTCGCGCTCATCCTTGGGATTCAGATTCGGCCCGAGCTTATCTCGAGGCGTCGCGCAAGGCGGGGCTGCTGTTTCGGGTGGGACGAAATAGCGACCGACTCGTCGGGCTTGTTCCATAGCCACGGCTAATGCGCCGCTGGTTGCCGCCTTCTTCGGGACTGCGCCAAGGACTCGGCTCGCACCTTGATGGCAGAGGCGAGTTTCCCGATGGGCGGCGACTTAGCAGGGCCGGCATAGAGCGCCCTCAAGACGATTTCGTCAATGCGACGTTGCACGGCGGGCTGTTTGCCGACTAGCTGTCTGCCAGCCACGTCCAGTTCAGCCTTGTCCGCGCCGGAAACCTGGGGAACTGGCAGGTTTCGCAAATGGGTGGCCTCAAGCTTCAATGCGCCACCCCCCATCGGAGTGCCAAGCGCCTCCATGGCCGCCCGGCACCAAATGCTGTTCAGCAGCGCCTTGATGGCATGGCCCGTCCAGTCCCCTTCATGCGCCCAAAACGTGCAGAAATTCGCGTCTATCAAGAGAGGGGGGTTCCGGTTGGCTTCCGCCCAAGGCAAAAGATGGTTGACCCGCGGCACAAAGGCGGCCGGCAGATGCCGCGGCGCAAAATCGGGAAGCATGTACCAAAAGCGCGGGGCGCGGCGACCGCCTTGGGATGAACGCCCATTGGTGCGCACGGCGGACAGCATGGGAATGGGCTTGCCTTGCCCTTCGTGCCCGATGCGCTGAGCCGCGGCGTACCTGACATGGGCGGCAAGCTCTACGGGCATAAGGCGCGGCGGCTCTTCGCCGTCGCGGGCATAGGCAGATTTTGCCGCCATCGCCGCATCCTGGTCTTCGGGTAGAACCAACCTGCGTAAGTCCAATACCCGCCCAGCCAACGCATCGCCGTTTGCGAAGAAGCGGAGTTCGGCTTGCCTGCGGAGCACCGGCCGCAATGCGGCGTTCGGCACGGCGAAGCGGCGAAGGGCAAAAAGCGCCGAAGCTTCAACCAAGATTGCGCCGGGGCCAGCCGCTTCCAATGCGGCAACATAGAAGAAACTGTTGCAGCCGGTGCGCAGCCCCTGCCCAACGGCAATGCCCGTTTCGCCAAGGCTCCGCAGCGAGCATCCACCCGGCAGCAGGTCCGCCAACGCCTCAGGCACCATCGCCGCAACAGTTGACCGCCCCACATTCGAAGCCGGCGGCGCCTCTGACCGACTGCTGAGCGCCCGATACCAACGATGGCCACGCAGGCGCCGTTCCAGAAGCACCCTCTCGCGCTGCAAGCCGAATGACCGAATCTCGATGCCGGGCTTTGCGCCCACGCATCCGTCGCGCAACCAAGCCGCAAACTGCCCTTCAGAGTGAACGCCGGCAAAGGCCGCACCCACGAGCGAGCCGCAGTTGCCCGCCGCGGCGGCAATTCGCGCCCAAACGGAATGCCGTTCATCCCTTGCCGGCAAGGACTTAGCTGTTTCCCCCGCTGACAGTCGCCGGGCAATGACGAGATGGGTGCGTACCTGCGCATCCGCAAACCAATCGGCATGCAGGTCTTCGACCACACATTCGATGCGAAAGCACCGCAGCATGAGATAGCGAACCGGGTCGGCATAGTTTCGAGAGCGCCAAGTCGAAGAAACGACGAGCGCTAGGCGCCCGCCCGGCCGAACCATCGCCGCGGCCAGAATCCAAGCCGGCACGGACAGGTCGGCCAAGCCGGAATAGCCATCCACCAAGCAGCGCCAGATCATCGCCTCGACGCCGGTCGCCCGCCCAGAGACAACGGCGCTCAGCCCAGAGCGAATCGCCTTCGCCCGCTGGCCGCTTCCGTTGCGGCTTTGATAGCGAACATAGGGTGGGTTGGCGATGACTAGATCATAAGAACGTTCCGGTAGCGCTTGCGAGGTGTCGGGATGGAAGGCGTCGGCGGAAAGGATCTTCGCCGCCGGCGCCAACCTGCCCTTGCCCAATTTATTCAGCCGGTCTCGACAGGCTTGGGCCATCGCTTCGTCAATCTCCATGCCGTCCAGCCGCCGAACGGATACACCTCGCTCGGTGGCCGCCTGCCAAGCCGCTTCGAGAAGATCGCCATCCCCAGCCATGGGGTCGAGAACCGTGCGCACGCTTCCGTCCAAGGCCAGATGCGCAAGCAGCTTGCCGAGGGCCAGCCCCGTAAAGTACTGGCCAAGCTCCTTGCGCCGGTCGGTTGGCGATGTTTGCGCAAGGCTGTCCACCCCCCTGCGAGCCGCGGTGGAACCCTCGGCTTCAAACACCGGCAAAACCTTCCAAATGCGGTTGACTTGCATGCCACCTATAGAAGGACTCGGCGTCCACAGGCACTTGTTGATGATGCGCAAGATAGTGCGCAACCAACCGCGAATAGAGCCGCTGTGGGGTTCGCTCCGCCGGGTTGGGCGCGAGCATCGCCTCCTGCCGCAGCCGCCCAGCAAGGGCCCAAGGGCAATCAATGGTCTGCGCGGCCTTGCCGGCCTGCCGGCCGAGAAGAAGC
Organism: uncultured Pseudomonadales bacterium; assembly: GCA_958296025.1. GTDB lineage: Bacteria > Pseudomonadota > Gammaproteobacteria > Pseudomonadales > Azotimanducaceae > Azophilus. Next base: position 930,630 of record OY282430.1, on the reverse strand, counting down.
ACCGGGTCACCGCGCACCGCCCCGTTGGCCGTGACTTGCTTGAAGCTGCCTTGGGTCTTGTCCAGCACCCCGGCGCATTCAACGTGCAAGCCGGCATCGGCATAGGCCGACTGCAAGGTGCGCCAAACATCCGCTGAGGCCGAATGAAAGACCACAGTGGCTTTCCCGCTGGGCTTCAGGAGGCGTCGCGCCTCGGAAAATGCCTTCGTGAGCAGATCTTGATAGTCGGCCAAGGTCTTGCTCTGGCTATTGCTGACAATGGCTTCATCGGTGCGGTCGGTGTAGCGGCCCAGCCAAGCTTCGTTGATGAAGTTGAGCTCGGCGTATGGGATGTTGCCGCCGAAAGGCGGATCGGTGAAAACATAGTCAATGCTGCGGGCTGGGCGGTTAACCTGACAGCTGGATTGCTGCCGGACCTCGACACGGCCCTTGCGGCCATGAATGAGACGGAAAGCGCTGGCGATCGTGGCGAGCTTGCGGCGCAGGCCTCTGAACAGGTTCTTTTCAACAGGAAGACCGCTGACATAGAGCACGCCCGGCTGAGCGCCGGTGACGACCAATTCCTTTTGCCCGGATTTGGCCACTACCCGGGTCATGATGGTGGCGTGGGAAGCGTTGTAGCTAAGCAGCCAAAAGCGTAGTGCGTCCCGCAAGCCATCAGCGAACGCCCCAGTCCGCCGCCACAGCCGAGCGAACAGAATCAGGTTGCGCCGCGTGTAGAAATGATGCTGATGCGTGAGGCCCTGATGGTAGCCCCGTCGGTGTAAATCGCCCCAGGGAATTTCCACCAAGGGAACGGCGTCCGGCAGCGGCGTTTGCTCTATCCGCCGCAGCAGGTCGAGGTCGCTGGCGTGTACCGGCCGAGACCAGTTTGTGGTCCCGGTTTTGCCGTAGAGCCATGCCGGCCGCCGCACCTTCCGCCTTCTGCGGGTGCAGAGCAGGTCGTCCTCAGCAGTTTCGAGCTTTCTTTCGACCTCATTCAATGAGGCGTCGTGGCGGCAGAACGGGCAAGCGAAGCGCGGCCCTATCGCCGCCGGCGCCCGCGACACGCTGCTCCGCCAAAAGCTGACATCCCGCTGGCAAGCTGGACAGAGCAGAATGTCCGACCACACCAAGTGCCGAACCACGCCACGCCGCGCCTCCGCGTCCAGCGCTTCGTACATCCAGCCATCTTCATGGACTGCGGCGCTAAGCAGCTCCTCGGCCGCCTTCCGAAAAGCAGTTGGCGGCGGAGGGTTGGAAAGCGTTCGCCCAACGAAGGCACCCAACGCGCTCAACTCGTACAAAACGGCGTTGCGCACCCCCCAGCGAACGTCTAGCCGAAGACGGGCTGCCTCCGCACGCAACGCCGGAGGAGGCGCTTCGCACAGCAACGCGGCAAGCCCCGTGGTGCCGCTGCCGGCAAAACCATCGAACACGGTGTCCCCCGGGTGGGTATGGGCGGCGACAAACAGGGCAACCGCCTCCGGGGAAATCTTGGTCGGATAGGGAAAAGCGCCGTAGAGCGGCCCGCTGCGATTGGCCGGCAACGCCCTAGCGTAAAGGGCATCAACAAGACCGGGCTTCACGCCACGGCGGGACATCGCAACATCTCCTTGATACGGCGGGGCAAAGGCCTCCGCCAACGGAACAGAAACCCGAAGAACTGTAACAACATACAGTTGCCGCGCATTATCGTCAAGATGAAGTAGGAGAACGCCGCCTTAACCGGCGTCTCCACCACCCAATGGGCAGGTGGATGGTCCTCCGTCAAACAGGCTACCATGTTCCGCATGACTACCGGACGGAAAAGATTCGGAAGGTAAGCACTCCCCCGTAGCTGCGCAAATGCAGGGTTTTCGCGGCATGGCGCCAAGCAAAGACGCCGGCGAGCTGCATAAACCATCAAGATGGATAGGCGATGCACTACGCAGAGGTTCTGAACCGGCGCATGCTCATCTGCGCCGGCACCGGCTTCGCTTCGGGGCTGCCGCTGTTTCTGCTCATTCAGTTGGTGCCGGCCTGGCTGCGGCTTGAAGGCGTGAGCCTTACGGCCATCGGCTTCTTCACCGCCATCCAAGCGCCCTATGCGTTCAAGTTCCTCTGGTCACCGGTGCTGGAGCGCTACGCAGTGCCCATTCTGGGCCGGCGGCGGGGCTGGATGCTGGTGACGCAAATCGGCTTGATCCTCTCCATTGCGGCGCTTGGTCTCTGGCCGCCGACGGACGCGCTGGCGTTTGTCAGCGCCGTTTCCCTCCTGGTCGCCGTCTGCAGCGCCACCCAAGACATCGCCATCGACGCCTACCGACGCGAAGTGCTGCCCACGGAGGCGGAGCTGGCGCTCGGCAACAGCATCCATGTGCAGGTGTATCGCCTGTCCGGCCTAGTGCCGGGGTCCTTGGGGTTGATTCTGGCAGATTTGCTCGACTGGTCCTGGATCTTTCCCATCATGGCGGCCTTCATGCTGGTCGGCGTGGGCCTGACCCTCAGCGTCAAGGAGGCGGTGGCCGAGCCGCGCATCCCGCCCAGCTTGGCCGCCGCGGTGGCGGAGCCCTTCCGGGAGTTCTTCGCCCGCCGGTCTCTGGGGCCGGCCTTGGCGGTGCTGGCGTTCATGTTCTTCTACAAGCTGGGGGACAACATGGCCACCGCCCTGTCCACCCCCTTCTACATAGACCTCGGCTTCAGCCCCACGCAAATCGGCGTCATCGCCAAGAACGCGGCGCTATGGCCGTCCGTCATCGGCGGCCTTCTCGGCGGCTTGGCCATCGTCAAGATCGGCATCAACAAGGCCCTGTGGTTGTTCGGCGGCGTGCAGCTAGCCACCATCTTCGGCTTCGTCTGGCTCTCCGGGGCGGGAGCGGACCCTTGGGTGCTGGCGGCGGTCATCTCCGCGGAGTACCTCGGCGTCGGTCTTGGCACCGCCGCCTCGGTCGCCTTCATCGCCCGGGAGACCTCGCGCCTGGCCGTGGCCACCCAATTCGCCCTGTTCACCGCGCTGGCGGCCTTGCCCAGAACGCTCGCCTCCATGTCCAGCGGCCTGATCGTTGACGGCATTGGCTGGACGCCCTTCTTTTACCTCTGTGCCGCCTTGGCCGTGCCGGGCATGGTCCTACTGATCTGGGTGGCGCCCTATGCGGCGCAAACGGAAGGCCAAGTGGAAGCGTCCGAAGAAGACCCATACGACTGAGCGTTCGGCTGGGCCCGCCCGCTCGTCATCGGGTCGGCGCTGCGCGAGGCGCTTCGGGCGGGATGATTTGACCGCAGCCCGTGGCTGCGGGGCTTGTGCAACCGGACAGTCTAGGGCGCCCACCGGCAGGCTTGGGCCACCCTTTGCCCGATGAAGGCCACCCCCTCGTCGGCCAAGCGCCTTCTCTGCTCCGCCCCACCCGCGCCGTCAAGGGAGCTGCGCAGGCCGGCGTTGACCACCCGATGCCAAGGCAGACGGCTGCCGGGGGGCAAGCGCCGCAGCACCGTGCCGACGAAACGGGCGTGGGCCGGCATTCCGGCCAAGGCGGCCACCTGTCCGTAAGTGGCCACCTTGCCCTTGGGAATCATGGACACCACCTGCCATACCCGTTGTTCGGGACTGGGCTCGTATTGAATTTTTTTTCCGCTGACGCCTTGAAACCAAAAACAACGCCCCTATTATACGCCGCCGTTGGGTTAGCACTCTGACAAGGAGAGTGCTAATGACCGTTTCCGCCTCGCGCACCGCACGGGGCGGCGGGGCGAACGGCGAACCGTGAAACGACAGGCTTGCCGCAAGGCAGGAACAACAGGGAGAACTCAGCCAATGAACATTCGACCACTACATGACCGCGTCGTCGTGCGCCGGTTGGAAGAGGAAACCACCACCGCCGGAGGAATCGTGCTGCCGGATTCCGCCGCCGAAAAGCCCTCCCAGGGCGAAGTGTTGGCGGTTGGTCCGGGCAAGCTCCTGGACAACGGCGAAGTGCGTCCTCCGGACGTGAAGGCGGGCGACAAGGTCATTTTCGGCCAGTACGGCGGCAGCACGGTGAAGATCGAGGGGGATGAGCTGCTCATCCTCAGCGAAAGCGAGATCTTCGGCGTGCTCGAAGGCTAACGTTGAACCAATAGCGAGGAACACAGGCAATGAGCGCGAAAGACGTAAAATTCGGAGATGAAGCACGCGGGCGCATGCTCAAGGGCGTCGGCATCCTGGCGGAGGCCGTCAAGGTCACTTTGGGGCCGAAGGGCCGCAACGTGGTGCTCGACAAGTCCTTCGGGGCACCCACCGTCACCAAGGACGGGGTTTCCGTCGCCAAGGAGATTGAGCTCAAGGACAAGTTCGAGAACATGGGCGCCCAAATGGTCAAGGAGGTCGCCAGCAAGACCTCCGATGAGGCCGGAGACGGCACCACCACCGCCACCGTGCTGGCGCAGTCCATCCTCACCGAGGGGCTAAAGTCGGTGGCCGCCGGCATGAACCCCATGGACCTGAAGCGCGGCATCGACAAGGCGGTCATCGCCGCCGTCGCCGCCATCGGTGACATGTCGCAACCCTGCGAAGACTCCACCTCCGTCGCCCAAGTGGGCAGCATCTCCGCCAACAGCGACACCGCCGTGGGCAAGATCATCGCCGCGGCCATGGACAAGGTCGGCCGGGAGGGTGTCATCACCGTGGAGGAAGGCAGCGGCCTGGAGAACGAGCTCGACGTGGTCGAGGGCATGCAGTTCGACCGCGGCTACCTCTCCCCCTACTTCATCAACAATCAGGAGTCCATGTCCGCCGACTTGGAGGAGCCCTACATCCTTCTGTGCGACAAGAAGATCTCCAACATCCGGGACATGCTGCCCGTGCTGGAGAACGTGGCCAAGTCCGGCAAGTCGCTGATGGTCGTCGCCGAGGACATTGAAGGCGAAGCCCTAGCCACCTTGGTGGTCAACAACATGCGCGGCATCGTCAAGGTGTCCGCCGCCAAGGCCCCCGGCTTCGGGGACCGGCGCAAGGCCATGCTGCAGGACATCGCCATACTCACCGGCGGCACGGTGATCTCCGAGGAAGTGGGCCTGACCCTTGAAGGCGCCACCCTGGACGATCTCGGCACCGCCAAGCGGGTGTCCTCCACCAAGGAAAACTCCACCATCGTCGATGGCGCCGGGGCCAAGAACGAGATCGAAGGCCGCATCAAGCAGATTCGCCAGGAGATCGAAGACACCTCTTCCGACTATGACCGCGAGAAGCTGCAGGAGCGGTTGGCCAAGCTGGCCGGCGGCGTGGCGGTCATCAAGGTCGGGGCCCCCACCGAGGTGGAGATGAAGGAGAAGAAAGCTCGCGTCGAGGATGCGTTGCACTCCACCCGCGCCGCTGTCGAGGAAGGCGTGGTGGCCGGTGGCGGCGTCGCCCTGGTGCGGGCGATCGATGCCGTCAACAAGATTGAGGGCGACAACGAAGACCAAAACGTCGGCATCGCCATCGCCACCCGCGCCCTCAGCTCCCCCCTGCGGCAAATCGCCGTCAACGCCGGCGTGGAAGGCGCCGTGGTGCTCGACAAGGTGCTCGCCCTGGACGGCAACCAGGGCTTCAACGCCACCTCCGGCGATTACGGGGACATGCTGGAAATGGGCATCCTCGATCCGGCCAAGGTGGCCCGCACCGCATTGCAGGCCGCCGCCTCCATCGCCGGGCTGATGATCACCACCGAAGCGATGGTGAGCGAAATGCCGGAAGACAACCCCCCGCCGGCCCCTGGCGGCGGCGGCGGCATGCCGGACATGGGCGGCATGATGTAACCGAGCCTCGCCCATCGTCTCGCTCCGTTGCAAGCAACGAAGCTAGCGAACAAAGCCCCGGCCAAGGCCGGGGCTTTTTTTTGCGCGGCAACTCCGCTGTCCTTACCATTGCGCGGTCAGCGACGAGCGGCCTCAAGCTGCTGTGCCGTTCCGCTTCCGTTGACTCACGCGCCGCCCATGTCTGACCGGCATCGGGCGAGGGTTTGGCGGTCTATTTGATCCCTGCGCCGGCGGCGATGGTTCACGCCATGCACCTAGAGTTTCAGCCGCTTGAACAGCCATTCCGGAACGGCGCGGACAATCAGCATAATGGGTCGCCAGACGGCTCGCACATAGACCACATCCAAATGTCGGCGGATGGCTCTGACCACGGCATTGGCGACCTCCTCCGGCGTCGCCGTCAGCAGTTCCGGCATGTTCATGCCCTCCGTCATGCGGGTATGCACATAGCCGGGCTTTAAGGTGACCACCCGAACGCCGGAGGCGTGCAGACGGTTGCGCAACCCAGACAGGAAGGCCGTGAAGCCGGCCTTGGCCGAGCCATAGACATAGTTCCGCGCCCGGCCTCGGTCGCCAGCCACCGAACTGACGCCGACCAAGACGCCGCTGCCGCGCTGCGCGAAACGAGCGGCCAAGGCTTCCATTAGCAACGCCGGGCCAGTGTAGTTGCTGCGCATGATCCGCTCCGCCACGGCGGTGTCGCAAAAACTTTTTTCCCTGTCCCCGGCAGCGCCCACCACACACACAGCCGCATCTGGCAACGGGTCGAGTTCGTCCAGGAAGGATGCGCGGCCGTTCTCATCGAGTACGTCGCAATGATGGGCGGCGACGGCGGCACCGGAACGCACTTGCAGGTCCTCCACTTCCCGCGCCAGCCGCAACGGGTCCCGGGCCGCCAACTGCAAGGCGCAGCCCTCGGCGGCCAGCTTGTGCGCAATGGCGCGCCCTATATCCGAGGTGGCGCCGATCACCAGCGCGATGCGAACCTCCTTCATTCCATGTCCCTTTGCCGTGCTCCGTCCATCAGTTGCGCCAACCCCCGCCCACTAGCCAATCCGTTCCATGCAGGTGAGCCAACTGAACCAATGAGTTAAGTTTAGCGCCGCCCCACCCTCGTGCATCCGCCCTAACAGGACGCCTTAATGCTGGGAAGCGCCGCGCTCTGGACGCCATGCGAACGCCCGCCCGACAGTCCATCATGCGGAACATGGCCGCCTGACCGAAGAAGTCCGCAAGGCAAATGATCCCGTACGCTAGGTTCTCGGCGGGGAAGAAAGCTGGCAACGGCGGCAACGCGGGTATATATTCGCCGGCACGCTGAGCAATCCGCAAATTGATCGGAGGAACAAGCAATGACCATGACCATGGCGATTATCGACTATCTAGCCAAGTGGGGCCACTTCCTGTTCGGCATCACTTGGATTGGCCTACTCTACTACTTCAATTTCGTGCAGACGGAATACTTCAAGGAGGCGGACCCGGACGCCCGCACCGACGCCTTCACGAAGTTGGCGCCTCGGGCACTTTGGTGGTTCCGTTGGGGCGCGATGTTCACCCTGCTCACCGGCCTCATCATGCTGTGGGTGCGCGGTGCCGGCATAACGGTGGACGCACTTGTCGGCTCCGTCATGGCCATTCTGATGTTCCTGAATGTTTGGCTCATCATCTGGCCCAACCAAAAAATCCTCATCGCCTCCAATGAGCAACTCAAAGCCGGCGGCAGCGCCCTGCCGGAAGCGGCGGCTGCAGCGCCCAAGGCGGCCTTGGCCTCCCGCACCAACACCCTGTTCTCCATTCCCATGCTGTACTTCATGGGCTCCAGCGCCCACCTGCCCAATGGCCCCTTCGACGGCAACATGACGGGCTTGGTCATCGTTTTGATCATCGTTGCCGTCTTGGAGCTGAACGCGATCTTCGGCAAGCCAGGGCCGATGGCCACGGTGAAGGGCGTCATCACCTCCGGCTTCGTGCTCTGGGCCGTGCTGCTTGGCGCCTTGTTGGTGACGACGCCAGGGCCCTCCTCGGCTGAGGCAGCGCCGGCTGAGGTGCCAATGCCCGCTGATGACTCGATGCCGGCTGACGACCCGATGCCGGCCGATGACTCGATGCCAGGCGACGAACCGATGCCGGCCGACGACCCCATGTCGGGCGACGACCCCATGTCGGGCGACGAACCGATGGCACCGATGGATGCGCCTACGCCAGGCGATTCGGGGATGTCAACAGAGCCGACGCCGTCCGCTGACATGGAGCCGGCGGCCTCCCCAAACGCCGCACCGGAGATGCCCGCCGCCGCGGCTTAAGCGCTGTCCTAGGGGCTTGGTCCAAGGGTCGGCAAGCCCCTCGCCGCCCGCTTCGGCAAGCCATGCTCCATAGGGTTGTCGGCGGCGCACAGCGTTGCCTAGGGCAAACAACTGGGGAACGACCGCTACGCGGCTGCGCTGGGCGGATCGCCTGCGCTACCGTGCCGCCTCGCCATGCCTATGGCCTATAATGCCGGCTTTGGTCGTTTGAGGACGGGCAAGTGTCGGAACATACAGGCACATCCAGCATTACAGCCGAACCCAATGACGCCCGTGGCCGCTCCGCCGCCGGCCGGCGGCGGTCCGGGGGCGGCAGCCCCTCCGGCGGCAAGCTGATATTCGTTAATCTGGTTCTTGCCGTGTTGGTGGCCGGTCTCGGCGTGGCCGGCTGGTTCATCGCCAACCAACATCAGCAAATCCTGGCCGAACAAGCCAAGACCGCCGACGCCAACCGTCGCCTGCGGGCGTTGGAGGAGCGTCTGCGCATGACCGACCAGGTCATCAGCGAGACCGACGCGGAAACAGACGAGCAGATCAACTTCTGGGAATCCGAAATCCGTAAGCTGTGGGCCATTTCCAACGAGCGCAACAAAGGCTGGATTCAGGGCAACCAAAAACTGCTGCGGGCGCAGAAATCCGCCGTCGGCGAACTGCAAAGCGCGAACAAATCCCTGCAAAGCGCCGTGGACCGACATGAGCAGGCATTCGGACGGCAGCAAGAATTGATCGATCAGTTCGCCAGCGTCGAACTGCAGCTGCGGCAAATTCTGCGCGGCCAGCGGGATTTGGTGGACCGAGTCAACAGCACCAGCCAAACCTTGGCCGGTCTCAACAGCCGGGTGACCGAAAACGAACAGGCCGTCGCCGCCAACGACATCCACCGCATACAGATCAACCAACGCTTGGAGCGAACTGAAAGCCGCCTAACCGAACTGATCGCACCCCGCCCGGCGGTACCGACGCTGTAAGCCACACCTAAGCCGAGGGCCGACCATGGAGGGCGTCAACGAAGGCAAAGTCACCGCTTGGTTGCTGGAGCGCATCCCGGACCTGCAACCGCCCTTGGCGTTTTCCTTGATCGCCGGCGGACACTCCAACCTGACCTACCGCTTCGTTGACCAAGCCGGCAGCGCTTACGTTCTGCGCCGCCCGCCCCTCGGCAACGTGCTGGAAAGCGCACATGACATGGGGCGGGAACACCGCATCATCCATGCGCTGCGCGGCGCCGACGTGCCGGTGGCGCCAACGGTGGGTCTTTGCCGGGACAAGGCGGTCAACGGCGCCCCTTTCTACGTCATGGACTATGTGAGGGGCACCGTGTTGCATGACGACGAGGCCGCCAGTGCCTTGGCGCCGACCGAGAGGCACAGCCTCGGCATGGACACCATTGAAGTGCTGGCGCGCCTGCATCTAGTCGATCCGGACGCCGTGGGCTTGGCGGACCTTGGCCGCAAGGAGGCCTATCTAGCCCGGCAACTGAAGCGTTGGAACCGGCAATGGGAGGCGTCAAAGACCCATGAGATTCCGGAAATGGAGGAATCCTCTCGCCTGCTGGCGGAGGCCATGCCCGAACAGGTCGGCGCCACCATTGTCCACGGTGACTATCGGCTGGGCAACATGATGGTCGGCAGCGGCAAGATTCGAGCGGTGCTCGACTGGGAGCTTTGCACCTTGGGGGACCCCTTGGCTGATGTCGGCTATCTGCTCAATTCCTGGGTTGAACCGGGAGAAGAGGCACCGCCGACCGGCGCGGCCGAACTGCCGCCAACCGTCGTCGGCGGCTTTCCTTCCCGGCAAGAAATCAGCGTCTGGTACGAACGGCGCACCGGACGCAGCCTGCTGGCCATCAACTACTATCGCGCCTTCTCCCATTGGCGTTTGGCCGCCATCGGCCAAGGGGTCTATAAGCGCTACCTCAGCGGCGCGATGGGCAGCAATCGGGACCTGGACCTAGACGCCTATCGGCAGAGCGTCCACCTCCGGGCGCAGTCCGCTCTGAGCCTGCTGAGTTGACGCGTCGCCCTGTCCGCCCAACGTGCATGCTTGAGGGGCGGGTGGAATGGCCGGGATGCCGTGCCGCCACGCGTCGACGAAGAAACCGATGCGAATGGGGCAACGGACCGCGACGCGGCTCTGCAACCTAGGGGAAACGAAGGGCGGGGAAAAAAGGCGTGTCAGCGGCGGGTGCCGCTGAAGGCAACTCCAGTGGGGGGAAGGACAATTGAAAGGAGGACTGTCTTGGAGTTGCCCGCACGCCTTGAACCTTAGTTGTTCTCATTTTGTACAGTACAAAATGATTGTCAACAAGTTTTTTTATACTTTTTGTTACGATTTTGTATAGATATTGTTACAACAGGGGCGATGCCTCGGATATGGTTGCGAGCGCCGCCTCGAGCCGAGCGCGGGCTTGGCTGGTCTCTTCCAAGGCGCAACGGTGTAGCGCTGCGGTTTCGGCGGTGGCCTCATCCGCCGCCAAACAGGTGGCCATGTGGTCCGTAAAGGCGTTCAACTGCAAGATCAGTTCCACCAAGTCTCCTAGGCAACCGCTAGGGTCGGTGTCGGCGCTGGCAATGGTTGCCAACTGCAGGTCGGTAAGGCGGCGCTTGGCGAAATTTTCCGTCGGCTGGGCCTTGGCTGTGCAGGCGCGTTCGATCTCCGCCCACCCCACCGGCCACTCGTGGATTTCCACGCCAAGGTCCTTAGCCCGTCGAAGATATTTATCCGAGGCGTACCGATAGATCACCACGATGCACGAACGCGGGAATTTTTCCTTAATTAATTCAATTGGTTGTATGGAAAGAGTGGGCAACTGGACGACCACTGCGTCCAATGCTGGCGCAGTTTCGGCGGCCGCCGCGAAAGCCTCCAGATTCACCCAGCTAGCGGCGATCTCCACCTCGGACTCCTTTTGCCGACGCGCCAAGCGATCCACGCCAAGGCCAATTAGGCCGACCCTGGGCAGCAACCGCAAAGCTGTGCTTGGCTGCGTCAGCCGCGCCCTAAGCTGTCCATCCGAGAGGCCGGCCAAGCTGGAGATGGGGTGGCCTTGATCGATCAGGCGCTTGATGCGCTTCAGCCGCTGCAACTGCTCGCCGCTGTAGAAACGGGTGCGCCCGTCCCGATGGGCTGGCGCAAAACCATAGCGTCGCTCCCAAGCGCGCAGGCGCTCCACGGCCACGCCGGTCAGGTTGGCAACCGTGCCTATACGGTAGAGGTCGCCCGTCTCTTCCATTTTCTTTCCACCCTTTTGTCTGGGTTGAACAGTACAGAATATCAACCATTGTACAACTCGTGAGGGTTGTGTCCAGTTCATTCGCCAACCGGTGACTGGCGCTGTCCTAGTCCTTCTGCGTCGCCAAGAGGGAAGGCCAGGGGGTGGCCCAGTTGCCGATGAGCGGCGCCGAGGCTGCATCTAGTGTCCTGTCCTCCAGGGTTCCACTGCGCAGCATTTTTTTGGACAATGCGGGCAGCTGTGCGGGCCAGAAAAGAAAAGGAGGACCCATGCGCAACAACCTCGGCCTGTTCCTGACCAAGCGGGCTTTCCTGACGCCGGATCGGGATGGCTACATCGACGGCCGTCCGGGCGGTGTTCGGCTATCCTTCCGAGAACTCAACCAACGCTGCAATCAAGTGGCCAACGCCTTCCTGGCGGACGGCATTCGGATGGGCGAGCGGGTGGCCCTGCTCATCATGAACAGCGTCGAGTTCATGGAGGCCTATTTCGCGCTCGCCAAGATCGGCGCCGTGATCGTGCCCCTGAATTGGCGGCTGGTGGCGGACGAACTGGAGTTCATCTTGAAGGACAGCGGCGCCACCCGCCTCCTTTACGGGAGTGAGTTCATCGACACCGTTGCGGAACTGCACGCCCGGGGCGACCGAACCGACATCCGCCAATGGCTGCAAGTGGAGGGGGAACGGGAGACCCCCTACTTCGCGCACAGCTACGAAGCGTTCCGGGACGCCGCCGACAACACCGAGCCGGACGCCAAGGGGAAGGACGACGACATGCTTTACATCATGTACACCTCCGGCACCACCGGCCTGCCCAAGGGCGTCGTGCATACCCACAACACCTCCATTTGGGCCGTCCACACCATCGCCGTCAACGCCTACTACCATGAGGGAGACCGCTTCCTAAGCGCCCTGCCCATGTTCCATGTCGGCGCCCTCACGCCCCTGGCCCTCAACGTGCATCAGGGCGCCACCTCGGTGATGATGCGCACCTTTGATCCGGTGCGCGCCTGGGAACTGATCGAGCAGGAAAGGATCACCATCGCCCTGATGGTCCCGGCCATGATGAACTTCATGGCGCAGGCGCCGAACTTCGCGCAATACGATTGCTCGGCATTGCGTTGGGTCATGACCGGCGCGGCGCCAGTGCCGGTGGCGATGGTGAAGCAGTACGCGGACATGGGCATCAACCTGCTGCAGGTCTATGGCCTCACCGAGACCTGCGGCCCGGTCTGCCTGATGGATTCGGAAAACGCCCTCACCCACCCGGACTCCACCGGCAAGCCGTTTTTTCACACCTCCGTGCGGGTGGTGGACGCAGCGGGCCACGACTGCCCGCCCGGCACCCCCGGCGAGGTCCTCGTCTCAGGCCCCCATGTCATGACCGAATACTGGAACCGCCCGGAAGCGACGGCCGAGAGCCTCGTTGACGGCTGGCTGCACAGCGGGGATGTGGCGGTGATGGACGAGGACGGCTACATCTCCATTCGCGACCGCATCAAGGACATGATCATCTCCGGTGGGGAGAACATCTACCCGGCGGAGCTCGAAAGCGTGCTGATGACCCACCCGGACATCCTGGAGGCGGCGGTGATCGGCGTACCCAGCGAACGGTGGGGGGAAAGCCCCATGGCCATCGTCGTGCGCCAGGACGACAACCTAAGCGAAGCCGACGTGCTGAACCATTGCATCGGCAAGCTGGCTGGGTTCAAGCAGCCGAAGCTGGCCGTCTTCGTCAGCGAGATACCGCGCAACCCCAGCGGCAAGATTCTCAAGCGGGTGCTGCGCGAGCAGTTCCCCGGCCCGGCGCCGGCGTAGGCGGGTGCTGCGCGAACGATACCCCTACCCGGCAAAGGCCTCGGGTCCGTCGAGGTGACGACCAAGATGATCCAGAGGCCCCACGAACAGCGCTCCCATCCGACAAGGGCGTAGGGGACCGGGCCATGCAGCTTGACGAGCTCGAAAAACGCCTGAAACCCTTCTGTGAGGCTAAGTATGGCGCCGGCGCACAGGTTTCCGACGTGGGACAGATGCCCGGCCACGCCGGTTTCGCCTACGGCTTCCGCGTTCGACACGGGGGCGAAGTGCAGTCCTGGTTCATCCGCCTGCCGCCGCCCAACGTCAACTGGCGCGGCACCGCCGATGTGCTGCGCCAAGTGGCGGTGCTGAACGCCTTGGACGGCACCGAAGTGCCGCATTGCTCGGTGCAGTGGTCCGGCGATGACCTGCAATGGTTCGGCTGCCCCTACTTCGTGGTGCCTTGGCTGCAAGGGGACGTGTTGCGCATCGGCCCGGAGGAATGGGGCGCCGAGCTGTCCGAAAGCCAGCTAGTTGACCTAGGCCAAGAGGCCATGCAGGCCCTGGCGGGGATACACCGAGTTGACCCCGCCAAGGCGCCCTATCTAGGCAAGCCGGTGCCCTTCACCGACGATGTGCTGCACTGGGACCGCTTCTACCAACGGGCGGCGGACCCGCACCGCCTCGAGGATGCGCCAATCGTTCGGCAAAAGCTGCTGGACAACATTCCCGCCGACACGCCGGTGGGCATCTTCCACGGAGACTTCCAAACCGCCAACCTATTCTGCCGCCAAGACCCGCCCGCACTGCTGGCGGTGATCGACTGGGAACTGACCGGCATCGGCGCCACCCTCAACGACCTAGGCTGGATCCTCACCTTCAGCGACCCCGCCGCCTGGTCTGGTACACGCGGCGCTTCGCCCAAGTTCCTGGACCCGGCAACCCTCCTCAAGCTTTATGAAGACTCCTACGGTGCCGCCCTGCCTGACATGAACTGGTTTCGGGCTCTGGCAGCCTACAAGTTCGCCATCATCAGCGGCTTCAACCTCAGCCTGCACCGCCGCGGCAAGCGCGTGGACGACACTTGGGAGGAGACGGCGCTGTCCATGGGTTCCCTAATTGACCGGGCAAATGAGTTGCTGGGATAGGGATCGGCCTAAAGCGCCGCAAACTGCTTGCCCGCGAGCCTAGGACGCGGTCGCCCCCCTTCCATCATTGCCGCCCTAAGCACCCGCCGCCTCATCCAGACAGCCGCCGTCCTCCAACTGAATGACGGAGTGAGACACGCCGAAGGTCTCCCGCAACGCCGCCTTCAGGCGCACGCTGACGGCTTGCTGGTCAGCCGCCGCCTCAATGCGGGCGTGCAGGGTCACCAAGGGCCTCTCCGGGGTCAGCCCCCAAACATGGACATGGTGGATGTCGCTGACGCCCGGCAAGGCAGCTAGAACCTCGCGCACAGCCTGCTGGTTCAGGCCCGGCGGAGCACCCTCCATCAGGATGCGGCAGGAGGCCCTAAGGACCCGCCAAGCGCCCCCGGCAAGAATGGCCGCCACCACAAGGGCCAGCAGGGAGTCCGCCTGCAGCCAGCCAGTGAAGTAAACGATAAGCGCTGACGCGATGGCGGCCAAGCTGCCCAAAATGTCGCCGAGGACATGCAGGGCGGCGGCCCGCACGTTGATGTTGTCGCCGCCGTGCCCCAGCCATCGGTAGGCGATGAGGTTGACGGCCAAGCCGACGACGGCGACGATCAGCGCCGGCACGGGCAACAGGCCTTGGGGAAAGTGGAAGCGCTGCCAAGCCTCCGCCAAAATCCACACGGCCAGCGCCGCCAGCATCAGCCCGTTCACAAAAGCCGCCAGCACTTGTGCCCGACCATAGCCATAGGTCATCCAAGCGGAAGCAGGGCGTTGGGAAAGGCGCAACGCGCACCACGCCAAACCCAAGGCACCGGCGTCGAGGACCATGTGGCCGGCATCCGCCAGCAGGGTCAAGGAGTTGCTCAAGACGCCACCGACCACCTCCACCACGGAGAAGGCCGCAATCAGCAGGAAGGCCCGTCCAAGGGGTGCGCCATCGCCGCGATGATGACGGTCCAGTGGTTCGGCGGCCCCGGAATTAGCGACGCTCACGGAAAGTCCTTGCCGGCAAAGCCCAAGCCGGCAACGCCCTGCTCGTGCCGCTAACGCCCATTGAAAAAGCGCATCTTGGAGGTATGGTTTGACATGCGATTTTCCGAGTCAAAACGCCTGCAGGCACCGAAGTTGATGCATTCAAGGCTACCGCTCATGTTAGGGCAAAACAAGGCGCTGACGACCCTGGGGCTTAGGCGGACCAGCCGTTCAGCTTCATGCATTCGCCGTCAATCGAGCGGCGCCGAACGCCCTCCGCTTTGTGCGGCACCCCGACCGCGAACAGCAACAGCGCAGCTAGCGGAGCAGAGGAAAGGCTCTTTCTTACGAGGGGCAAGCCCCTCGCGCTCCCCGGCTGAAGGCTCTTTCCTGCGAGGGGCAAGCCCCTCGCGCTCCCCGGCTGAAGGCTCCATCAGCGAGCGCCTTGCACTAAGATGTGCATGAGTCGAGAGTCTAGCTGCCTATGCCATCCGTGGCTGCCACATCCGCCATTCAAGGGTCGCTGCGGAAATAGCTACAGAAATTTCAGGGAAAGGACATTGCCGGGGAGAAGACCCCCAATCCCTCAGTAAGGAACTGCCGGGTGGAGTTTGAGGGTGTTTGGCGATGGCCCTTGGCAAACAGGTCCTCCCCCGATTCCCCGAAAAGATCCGACCGCTCGGCAATCAGGACCAACCCCGGCTATTGGACTGGTCGGACTCCTCCGCGCCGTCCTAGACGGTAGCCAACTCTGAATACGTCAGGGACGTTTACGCGACCATCGAACATCCGCAGGAATATCCGCAGGGACTCCAAGTCCAGACGTACACCGCTCGGACCGCTGTCAATGTGGCTTGGCGGAAGCTTGACGCCTTCTTCCTCCACCTCCTCGCGTAGTTTGTTCAAGGCGTCCGTTTCGGCCCACCGCTTGGCGATGTCACTGAAATTGCAGGGCACGACCATGCCCTGCAGGCTCGTCATCAGACGGTCCACCCACGGGTAGTCCTCTCGGAGTTCCCGTACGCGAATTGTCGAAGCGGCCTGGACGCCGCGCTTTACGCTCTCATAGTGCAGCGCGTAGGTGTGCTCGGGATACTGGTTTTGCGTATCCTCAGCCGCCGACCGTAGGGCGGCGATGAACGACCGCGGGCTGACCTGCCCCTCGGTGTCGCCAAGGTGGTTCGGAATCCATGTGTAGGGGAATCCCCGACGGGGATCTCTACCCATCCATTCGCCCGCGATTCTCTGAAAGACGCTCCGTTGGACCGCATCTTCGAACAGCAGCGGGCGGGGAACCTGCCAAATGGGACGGTCGCGGACGGTCGCGCATCGCCATTGCTCCCGGTGGAGCATCGGGCGAATTTCCGCAGAGGCCGTTGTTGCATTGCCTAGTTGGTGCCAAAGCAGCCCGTAAAGCTCTCGGCGAGGCCAACTCAGGTCAACTGCGGAGGCCAGCACCTTGGATGCATCGGGGAAGTTACCTATCGCCGCTTCGTTGAACTGGTCGGATCGCAGAAAGATTTTGGCGCGAAGCCGTCGATAAGAACGCATTTCAAGAGCCATTAACAGCAGTCCGCGAATGAGCTGGTACATGCCTCTCCAATCGTCGGCGCTTCGGTCCAGAGCATCATAGGCGACAAGGCAATAGTGCCCTTCGTTGTCGAATTTCGCATCTTGCGATTGAAAGAGGCGATCCACCGCCTCCGGCGACGCCTGAACATAAGCCACTCGAGACACCCAGTTGCCCTTGCTTCGGAGAGGGTGGTCCCCTGGCGCGACTTGCCAAGCTTGCACCGTTCGCCAGATCAATCTCGGCTCCACTCCACTCTTGGCAAGCTGACTGATGACGTCTTTGCTCGGATATTCTTCGATCGCTGGCCGAACGCCAAACCCGGTCTTCAAGACGGTGTTCTCGTTCACCTTGGCGCGTGCGTGCTGATCCCCTATCAGCGTGCGCACAGCAGTGTTCTGCAAGGCTCCCCACCAAAAGGTCTTGCCGGCGCCGCGCATGCCTGTCACAACGACAACGTCCGGATGCAGCGCCTTTAGATGCGACTGGGGGAAGTACACATGTTCCGGGTCAGGTGTTTCGCCATGACTGGTGCCATCGGGCAATTGCGCAAGCGCACTTCGCAATGTGTCGCGGTCGTTGTTCACAAACCTACCCGGTTGACATGCAAGAGTTCGTCGAAGCGCCTAAGAAAGCTGCTGTACGCCTGTTCGACAGCTGACCCTTCGATCGTGCGAAGCGAGGCGCCGGCGGCCAAGCCGCGCGTCCAATTGACGACAAATGGATCATGCGGCGCATGATGATCGAGGAGATCATAGGCAAAGCCCTCGGGGGCGTCGGGGGAGTCTATGGCGTCGTAAAGGTGGTCCTGAAAGAGGACCCATGATTTTTCCCGAAAGCGAGCGATGTACGCTTCGGTGTCCATGTCTGGGGTTAAGCCGGAGACGATGGACAGTCGGCGCCTAATTCCGCCCGCCAGCTCCTGCTTGCGCCAGTGTTCGAACAGGATGCCGTAGTCTTCCCAGTGCGATTCCGCGTCGGTGGCGAACAGCATTACATGGGCGTTGAGGTCAGTCACGGTTGCGGCGGCGATGTCGTGGAGCCCGCTACGGCTTTCCAGCAATACGATGGTCGGTTCCACGACTTTCCGCAGAGCGTCGAGCATACGCTGGAGGCGCACGGTCCATCGTTCATTCGTGTCCATGTAAACGCGCCCGAGTTTGGCCAAATATTCGCTAGGCTGCGCCCCATGCGCCGGCACCACGCAAACATCGCCGCGCAGGTCGCTGTGCCATGAAGGAGTGGCGACCATGCGTTCAACCACATGGCCACCTTGTCCCACTAGGTCCTCAACGAACCAATCGACCACGCCTAACTCTGGCTGTGAAGAGCGGTCGAGCATAGCGGAGGAGATGCCGGGCGACTCCAAATCCAAATCCACAACCAGCACGTTTTCCCCACGTCGTGCCAAATGCCACGACAGGATAGCGGCGGAGGTGCTGCGGCCGACGCCGCCCTTTACCGAATGCAACGTGTAGGTGGTCGTGCTTGGGTCGCCGCTGTTTACCGTCCACCAGTCGCGCCCGGTTAGCAAGCGATCCACCCAATACACCTTGTTGCCGATCTCGCGAGCATCTCGGTGGAGTTCTTCGATCAGATCAGCTTCCAGGAACAACAGGGCTTCTTCCGGAGGATAGCTGTGGGCGCCCAACCTCTGATGGAGGATGTTGACGTCTTCTTTTAACGACCATCGGTAGTCGTCCTTCGCTTCAGCCGTATCCGCTACAGCTATTCGCACTTTGCCATACAAGTCCCGAATGACGTAGATGCGTTCGATTGCCTTCGGCCTCGGGTACCTGAAGGTGTCGATAACCCGAGCAAGGGTGGAGTCGAAACGTACGAAGTTCTCAGACATGGCCGTTTATCTTGAGGCGCAGATAGAATCTGTGGACCTGCCGCGCAGCATCGCGGTGCGGGCCTACAGCGTTCTTGTCAAAGTGACTGCCGCTCGCATAGCGGTTGTGATGCGACCATGACCTAAACGGATTGGAGCGGGGCAGGTGTTGCAGCAGGTTGCCGGTCTGTCGGCCCTCGACGAAGTAATGGAATGCGTCCCAGAGATCGTTAATGTGGGTCTTGTATTTCTTGGCTCGGGGCTTCCCTTCCCATCTATCGGCAGTCCGCTCGTGACCATGACGGCCTTTAGGCCGCATTCCGCGCTGAATCCGTGGAGCTGGTCGGCGTTGGCCCAACGCTTCGCGCCGAACAAGAACTCGGCGTCCCGCCAGTGCCGGATATGGGAGTTGGAGAAGTCTGCCGGGTGAATCAAGGGGAGACTCGACATCGGTTTTGCCAAACTTGGAGGGGATAATAGCCCCTCGAATTCAAGCATCAAGTGCAATTTCGGACTGGTTGTGTTCTGACGCCATAGTACACCTCATGGGCGTTTCCGATCCGTGCAGGCTGGGTCCCGGCGCGGTTCGCGGCGCACGGTGGACGGATGCACCCCAATCCGCGCCGCAATGGTCTTCCAGCCGGCGGCGCAAGTTCAGTGCGACCACTAAGACCCTTGGTGATTGGTGAGAAAGGTGCCGCCAAATGGCCTGGCTAGCCGTTCAGCTTCATGAATCCCCCGTCATCGGCAACGCGGAAGGAAACATCCGCAAGGCCGCCCGGCTGCAGCACCGCAAGCCGAATGAAGGCGCCGTCCCGCGATGCGGACACAGCCTCCGTTCCCTCAAGCGCCACGAAGCCGGCCAATTCCGTTCTCTTGATGGATGAGTCGGCGAAGCCCTCGCGGTATTTCAGGGAGAACAGGTAGAGCTTCCCGGTTGCCTCCACCGCTACCGGCACCACCACGAAGGCGTTGACGTCCATGGCGAGGTCCACTTGATATCTTGCAGTGCCGGATGCCGCGCCCTGAACGTAAACGTCGCCAATCAAGTCGCCGGGCTCGCTGTGGGGGGTTCTCTTGTCGAGGAAATCATCCGTGAAGTTGATGTGCATGTTTTCCGAATCCAAGAGCACGACGGAGAAAAATATGGCGTTGCGCAGCACCTGCCTAGGCGCCACGACGCAAAGCCGCTGCTGCGCATCCCATGTGCCTAAAGCAGCCTCCACGCAACTGCTTGCTCTGTGGTCTCTTTGTGCCGCCATGTACCACCCAGCGGCACCGGTGATGCAGATCGCAAACAGCGCTCCAGCGACGATCGAGCGGGTCCGAACGCCTTCCGCCTTGTGCAGCGCCCCGCCCGCGAACAGCAACAGCGCAGCTAGTGGAATCGACGAGTTGACGACGATGCCGATCGGTCCCGCCAAGCCGCCGATGAGGACGCCAAGGGCGACAACGGGCAGCGCGGCATACGAGAGATACAGAAAAATCCGCTGATGCAGGCCCGTTTCTATGCGGTTGAATACGAATATATAGGCCGAACCCGCCGCCAAGCCCCAAGCAAATAGGGCAATTAGGCTCAGCCATGCAGCGATGGCGAACGGGTTGATGCCGAGCAAGCCCAGCGAGGCAAGCAAAAGCGCCGGAAGCAGCGCCCGACGATACTTTAGGATGCGTTTATCCATTTTGGCTTGACCTTGCCTGCAACCCGGACCATGCACCGGTGCCTTAAGGATACGCTTCCTTGTTCATGCGAGGGGTGCCTCTCGCGCTCCCCGGCTGAAACTCTTTCCTGCGAGGGGCGCGGCCCCTCGCGCTCCCCGGCTGAAGGCTCCTGTAGGCCGAACACCAGCGAGCGCCTTGCACTAAGATGTGCATGAGTCGAGAGTCTAGCTGCTTATGCCATCCGTAGCCGCCGCATCCGCCATTCAAGAAGGACAGACGCTAGTCGGCCCACAATTTGCGGAGCCCATGCGGGTGGAAACCGTCCGTCCCCATGGCTCCGGCGCTTGGGCGGTCGGTTTGGTCGGCACAAGGTCCGAGCAATTCCGCCGCGTCACGCTCACCGCCGCCGACATCGCCAACCTCTCCATTTCGGATGCCTCGCTTTCCTACCAAGGCGACGGGCGTCTGCTGCGCCTCGCCCTGCAAGCCCACACCCTCGGCATCGCCTACGAATTCGATCCCTACTTCGGCCTCTCCATCTCCCGGGTTGACCCGCTGCCGCATCAATTGGAAGCAGTTTACGAGCATCTGCTTAAAGCGCCGACCGTGCGTTTCCTGCTGGCGGACGACGCCGGCGCCGGCAAGACCATCATGGCCGGCCTGCTCGTCCGCGAGCTCAAGCTGCGCGGTCTCATCGAGCGGGTGCTGGTGGTTTGCCCGGCCAATCTCGCGTTTCAGTGGCAGCGGGAACTAAAGGAGAAGTTTGACGAACGGTTTCTCGTCCTCAAGGGCGGCGACATCCGCGATCAGTTCGGCGTCAACCAATGGCTGGAGCAAAAACAAGTGATCACCTCCCTCGACCTAGCCAAGCGCAGCGAGATTCTCCCCGGCCTCAAACAGGTGCATTGGGACTTGGTGATCGTGGATGAAGCGCACCGCATGTCCGCCGACGAATCCCACAAGAGCCAGCGCTATCGGCTGGGGGAAATGCTGCGCGACAACACTGACCATCTGCTGCTGCTCACGGCCACCCCGCACAAGGGCGACCCAGCAAACTTCACCCTGTTCCTGCAACTGCTCGACCAAGACGCCTACGCGGACGTGAAGTCCATCCGCGAAGCGATGCAGCGACGGCAAGCGCCCTTCTATCTGCGCCGCACCAAGGAGGCGATGGTGTATTTCCCGCAGCGGCAGGACAGCCTGGGGGCGCACGAGGCGAGCCCGTCGCATGAAAGCCAATGGATCGCCAAACCAGTCTTCACGAAACGCATCCCGCGCACGGCGGCGTTCAAAATCGACGCTGGGGAGTTCAACCTCTACAACAGGGTGACCCGGTTCGTGAAGGCGCAAAGCCGCCGCGCCGCCAGCGAAGGCGACAATCCGAGGGCGCGGGCGGTGGGCTTCCTGATGTCCCTGTACCAACGCCGCCTCGCTTCAAGCACCTACGCCATGCGCCGCTCCCTGGAGAATCGCGCCAAACGCTTGGCGGACGGCCTCCAGCAGGCCCAAGACCTAGCGCGAACGGCACCGCCGACCCTTCCCGATCTCGAAGAACTGGACGAATTGGAGGACGCTGAACGCGAACGTTTGGAACGGATGCTGGATGCCATCACGCTGGCCGGCAACGCCGCACAGGTGCGCGAGGAAATCGCCGAGCTGCAGGCGCTCGCCGCCGAAGCCAAGGCCGTGGAAGGCGCCGGTCAAGAGGCCAAGCTGTCCCGTCTGCGGCAGACACTGCAAGAGCAGGGCTTCTTCGACCATCCGGCCCAGCGCCTGCTGATTTTCACCGAATTCACCGACACCCTTCGCCACCTGATGCAACACCTCGAGGCTTGGGGCTTCAACGTCGGCTGCATCCACGGCGGCATGAAGCCGGGCGCCCGGGACGAACCCGGCACCCGCCTGCAGGCCGAGCAGCAGTTCCGCGAAGGCGCCATCCAAGTGCTGGTGGCCACTGAAGCCGCCGGCGAGGGCATCAACCTGCAGTGCTGTCATATCCTGTTCAACTACGACATCCCGTGGAACCCCAACCGGCTGGAGCAGCGCATGGGCCGCATCCACCGCTACGGACAGCGCCACGACTGCCTGATTTTCAACTTCGTGGCGACCAACACGATAGAAGGCCGGGTGCTGGAACGCCTGCTCGACAAGCTGCAGGAAATCCGCGACGCCTTGGACGACGACGCGGTGTTCAACGTGGTGGGCGAGGTGCTGCCGTCCGCGCAGGTGGAGCGGGTGCTGCGCGACTACTATGCCGGCAAGCTGGGCGACGCGGATCTGGAAGACCGGCTGCTGAAGGACGTGGATGAAGGTCACTTCCGCGCCATCTGCCAAACCGCTTTGGAGGGCTTGGCCACCAAGACGTTGAATCTGGAGATGCTCACGGAGCGCCGCGCCAAAGCCCAGGAGCGGCGTGTGGTGCCGGAGACCATCGCCCGCTTCATCCGCGAATGTGCTCAAGATGCGACCTTGCGGTTGAAGCCGGTAAGCCGCCTGCCGCACAGCTTCGACCCCGGCCGTGTGCCAGCCAGCTTGAAGAAGTACGAACGCCAACCCGACTGGAAGCACCCGGAACTGGCCGCCCGCTACCCGCGCCTTTCCACCGAACGGGACACCGCCGAAAAGCACAACCTGGAATGGGTGACGCCGGGCCATCCGCTGTTCGAGTCCTTGCGCCGGCACAGCCTAGACGCGGGCCAGGACGCCTTCGCCCAAGGTGCCTGCTTTCATTCTTTGGCGCATGAGGCCCCGGCACGGCTGGACTTCTACCGGGCGCGGGCGGTGGACGGTCTCGGCCATGTCATCCACGAACGCCTGTTCACGGCGGAACTGACGGACGGTGCCGATCCGCAACTGCGCGAACCGGACATTCTGGGCAACATGGCCCCAGCTTCCGGCCCCAAGACACTGCCGCCCGTCGCCATCCTGCCGGAAGCCACCGATTGGCTGCACGAAAAGGCATTGGCACCCTTCATCACCGATGTGCATAAGGATCGCTTGGCCGAGGTGGAGCGTATCGGCGACCATGTGGAACTCTCCTTGACCGAGGTGCTGCATCGGGCGGATGCCGAGATTGGCCGCGCCGCCGAGGAAGTGGAGAACGGCGTGGCCGCCGCCGAAGCCCGCTTGGCGCAGGCCGAAGCCCGCCATGCCGAGGCGCTGGCGCGGCGGGAGCGCCGCCGCGAGGAACTCAAGCGCCAACGGGCAATCACCCTGCAGGGCGTGGAACGGCTGGCGAGCGCCTTGGTGCTGCCCCATCCCGAGCGCAAGAATCTGGACCTCCGCCGCCTGCGCCCGCACCCCGAAACGGAGATGACGGCCATGCGCGTGGTGACGGAGCACGAGGAAGCGCAGGGCCGCCAAGTGGAGGACATCCACGAAAAGAACCTGGGCTACGACCTGACCAGCTTGGACCTGCGCTCCGGCGAACTGCGCCTCATCGAAGTGAAGGGCTTGGCGAGCGAAACCGGCAGCGTCCTCCTAACCCCGAACGAGCGCCGCGTGGCCGAAGACCGTCCAGACTGCTACTGGCTGTACATCGTGACCAACTGCGCCACGGAGCCAGTGCTGCAAGACCCAATCCTCGCTCCGGCCCGGTTTCCCTGGCGTGAAGTGATCGCCGTGAAGCACTATCATCTGAGCGTAAATGCCCTCAAGCAGCCGATGGAAGTGCGCGACGAAAGGGGAGAGTATGCTATGGGCAGGGACGAACCCTGAGCGAAGGCGCCATGAAGGTCGTGAAGAGGCAGGATGAAGCCGTCGCGCCGAACGGCGCGTACCCGTCCTTAGTGGGCGGCGTAGCCAACGTCATTGAAGACGCCAGACGTGCCGCTGCCCAATCGGTGAACGCGACCATGACGTCGGCGTACTGGCTGATCGGGCGCCGCATCGTGGAGTTCGAGCAGGGCGGGAGAGCGCGTGGCGACTACGGCGACAGGGTGGTGGAGCGCCTTGCGGCGGACCTCTCCCACCGCTACGGCCGAGGATTCTCGTTCCGCAACCTCTGGCAGATGCGGGCGTTCTATATCGCTTGGCCTTTTCCGCAGCCAGAACGAGCGCTGCCTGAAGCGGCAGATCGAAAACTGCAGACGGTGTCTGCAGAATTGGAACAAGCGCCAAATTGCCGGACACCGTCTAGCAAATGCGAGCTCAACGCACGGAACGGCCATCTCGCCGGCGCGCGGGAAGGGACATAGGGATGAAAGGGCCTTCGCCGAACCACTTCTACTGGCCAGAGTTGAATGTCAACCTTGGCCTCAAGACCGTCGAACACCCGCACCGGTATCCGCTGCGGAACAAGACGTAACCGAGACCGCCATGTTGTACCGCTTACAGCTCGACAACTACCGCAGTTTTCGCTCCGAGAGCATCAAACTCGACAATCCCACCTTTCTGGTGGGACAAAATGGTGCGGGCAAGAGCAACTTCACCGATGCCATTTCCTTCATCTCTGAGGCGATGGTGTTGCCGTTGACTGCCGCTTTTCGGCTACGTGGTGGATTCGAGAGCGTGGCGCACCGTCATGCCAAGGGGCGATATTCGGCAATTGGCTTCCAACTAGTGTTGCACGATTTGGATGATCTCGCCACACAGGCTACATACGATTTGGTCTTGCGCGGTCGCCGTGACTACAGATTGGAAGTTGTGCTTGAGCGTTGCTCCATTAGGGAGTGCGGTGGTGGCACAACGACGTTCAAGCGCCAAGCGCCAACAAACAGCGAGCGTGAAACTCGTTGGAGTGGCGACATCGATCCGCCGAAGGTCACGCGTTCCACCTTGGCCCTCCCCTTGATCGGTGATCCACGTTTCGCGCCTGTGTTCGATTTCCTATCCAACATGCGCGTATATCGCATCGATCCTTCTACGCTACGCTCCGATCACGAGCAGTACGGCGACATGGAGTTGGAAGAAGATGGCAGGAACGCTGCCAGCGTGTTGAGAAACATAAGGAAGGACTCCCCTGACGACTGGGAAGAAATTTGCGAACTTCTCGCCAGTGCGGTGCCGGGCGTCGCTGAAGTGCAGGCTCGAAGGCGCAATGGAGAACTCAACCTTGAATTTCTGCTGAAACTGCGCGGTGGCAAGGCGCGATTCGACGCGTCCGACATGTCCGACGGCACGCTTCGGGCGCTTGGCATCCTAGTTGCGGCCTACCAACGTCCTGCGCCGTCGCTGATGGTGATCGAGGAACCGGAGGCATCAGTACACCCCGGCGCGTTGGGCGTTATCCTCGACGTGCTGCGAGACGCGAGCAGGTCTTCACAAGTTTTGGTGACTACCCATAGCCCAGAGATATTGGACGCCAAGTGGATTGGAGATCGCCATCTTCGCCTAGTCAGTTGGGATGAAGGCGCCACCCGAATAGATGCGATGGCGCCTTCGGTGAAACGGGCGATGGCGGAGCGCCTATTCGGCGCCGGCGAGCTGCTTAGGTCGAACGCACTGGATGGCGCTGAGCGCACATGAACATCCAACCTGTCGTGGAAGGTCACGGGGAAGTTGCGGCGGTTCCGGTGTTGCTGCGCCGGCTGCTTGCCGAAGGGGAAATATCGGGCGTGGCCATAGGCAGGCCAATTCGCAGAAAACGGAGTGAACTCGCCACGGAAGAAGGCATGGCGCGGTCCATAGCTTTAGCCCTTGGCAAGCCAAACTGCGCCGCCATCCTCATCCTTTTCGACGGTGATGATGATTGCCCGGCACACTTGGGGCCGAACGGGCAGGATTGGGCGGACGCGGCGGCAAGAGGCGTGCCCTGTGCCGTGTGCATTGCGCATCGAGAGTACGAGTCTTGGTTTTTGGCGACGCTGGATTCGTTGCGCCGCAAAGCGCTCGGAGAGGACGTTCAGCCCCATCCGCACCCAGAGGTGCCGCGAGACGCCAAAGGCGAA
This sequence comes from uncultured Pseudomonadales bacterium, assembly GCA_958296025.1. Lineage (GTDB taxonomy): Bacteria > Pseudomonadota > Gammaproteobacteria > Pseudomonadales > Azotimanducaceae > Azophilus. Next base: position 904,504 of record OY282430.1, on the reverse strand, counting down.
GTGGAGCGGCGCCTGGGCATAAGCTACAAGGAAACGATAGACCAACCGAAATTCAGCGCTTTATTCCGCCTTTCGGATGCCTTTGCAAGGTGCCGCTCTTTCCAAAAGTTGGTGACCTCGTTCGGCGCGTTGATGAGCGCTATAGGAAAGCCACCGGAAGTTTGGCCACCGCCTGCTTGGTCGGCAAATGGCGACTAGCAAGCGTCCATGATCCCCAAGCTATGCAAGCGCTTGGCTGAGGTGGACTTTCCCATCGCGGAGGTGTCGCGGCATGCGGTGCGGGAGAAGTCCATTCGGCATGGACATCCCTCCACGCTGCACCTGTGGTGGGCGCGGCGGCCGTTGGCTTCATCGCGGGCGGTGCTGATGGCGCTGCTGCTGCCGGACCCGTGCGATGCCGATTGTCCGGCGGCGTTCAAGGACGAGGCGCGGCGGATTCTGCTTGCCATGCACGGGCGGGTGCGGGGATGGACGGGTGCCATCGAATCGGATGAAGGGCTGCGGCGCATCCTGCTGAAGTTCATCGCGGACTTCTCCAACTGGGATGAGGCCGCCAATCCTGCGTACCTCAGGGCCAGTCGTGCCCTGGTGAAGGCGGCACACGGCGAGGAGCCGCCCTTGGTGGTGGACCCGTTCGCTGGCGGCGGCTCCATTCCCCTTGAGGCGTTGCGGGTGGGCTGCGAGGCGTTCGCCAGCGACCTAAATCCGGTGGCCTGCCTGATCCTAAAGGTGATGCTGGAGGACATTCCCCGCCACGGCCCCAAGCTGGCGGAGGAGCTGCGCGAGGCGGGGCGGCAGATCAAGGAGCAGGCGGAGCAGGAACTCGCCGACCTCTACCCGAAGGATCCGGATGGCGCGACGCCCATCGCCTACCTGTGGGCGCGCACGGTGCGCTGCGAGGCGCCGAACTGCGGCGCGGAGATTCCGCTGATGCGCTCCTTCTGGCTGTGCAAGAAGGAGAAGCGCAAGCGGGCGCTGCGACCAAGCGTGGTCCGGCGCGACGGCAGTCCGCCGCAGGTGGTGTTCGAGGTATTCGCGCCGACAGCGGAGAGCGATGTTCACACCGGCACGGTGAGCCGCGCCAAGGCGACCTGTCTATGCTGCGGCACGGTGTTGCCGCCGGACCGGGTGCGGTTGCAACTCAGCGAACAGCGCGGTGGCGCGGACGCGATCTTCAACGAGGCGGGAGAGCGAATCGGCGGGGCGCGGATGACGGCGGTGGTGACGCTCAGACCGGGTGAGACGGGGCGTCACTATCGGTTACCGACCGAAGCAGACTACGCGGCGGTGCGGAAGGCAAAGTTGCAGCTTGCCCAACTTCTTGGCGAGTGGGAGAGGGGCGGCAGGCGCGGGCTTTGTCCAGTGCCGGACGAACCCACCCCGGCTAGGGGTACACACCGGGCTGTCGGCAGTCAACTCCCCTTGTACAACATGGCGACATTTGGCGATTTGTTTGCGGTGCGACAGAAAGTCGCGTTGGTTCGGCTACTCACCATTATCCAAAGTTCTATTGCAGATATAGATCGGGTATTTGCATGTGCGTTCAATCGAGTCGTAATGAGCAGCATGTCTTGCACCCGATGGAATGCTGTCGCCGAAAAAATGCAACATACATTTGGTCGTCAAGCAATTCCTATGGTCTGGGACTTCGCTGAAGTCGTAGTTATAGCTGACGCACCGGGAAATTGGAAAAGCGGGTATAGCTTGGTTAGTGATGTGGCCGACTTGGCGCGGAGCCGAGGGTCCGCACAAATACAGCTTGCTGATGCGACTAACCATCCATTGCCTGACCAAGTTGCCGGTGTGTGGTTTACTGACCCACCATACTATGATGCTATCCCTTACGCCGATCTATCGGACTTCTTCCTCGTGTGGTTAAAGCGTGCGCTTCCTGAATTACCTTTGTTGCGTGATCCGTTCGACAAAAATAATGCACTCTCTCCAAAGTACCGCGAAGTCGTGCAATGCGATAGCGTAGAGATAGGTCAGGGGGAATACAAAGATAGGGTGTTTTACGAAAACTGTCTGTCCGTCGGTTTCACCGAGGGCCGTCGTGTGCTCCAAGACGATGGTATCGGTTCTGTTGTCTTCGCTCACAAATCAACTGAAGGTTGGGAGGCACTGTTGTCCGGCATGATCCGGGGCGGGTGGACGATCACTGGCTCGTGGCCAGTAGCTACAGAGATGGGCACGAGGCTCAATGCTCGCGAAACAGCCGCCCTCGCCACCAGCGTCCACCTAATCTGCCGTCCCCGTCCCGAAGACGCCCCCGTCGGCGATTGGGCCGACGTCCTGCGCGAACTCCCCAAGCGCGTCGCCGACTGGATGCACCGCTTGCAAGGCGAAGGCGTGCGCGGTGCCGATTTGGTGTTCGCCTGCGTCGGCCCGGCCCTCGAAATCTACAGCCGCTACCGCGCCGTGGAAACCACCGATGGCCGAGAGGTCGCGCTGGCGGAGTATCTGGAGAAAGTGTGGGAAGTCGTCGGGCGCTCGGCCTTGCAGCAAGTGCTCGGCACCGCGGAAGCAAACGCGGACGCCGCCTTGGAAGGTGCATTGGAGGAGGACGCCCGCCTGACGGCGCTGTTCCTGTGGACGCTGCAAAGCACCGAGGTGCCCGCCGCCGATGATGCAGACGACGCGCAGGACGATGACGCCGTGCAGAAGGTTGCCGCCAAGGGCTTCAGCCTGCCGTTCGACGTGGTGCGCCGCTTTTCCCAGCCCATGGGCATTGACCTAGGCGCTTGGACGGGCCGCATCATCGCTCAGGCCAAGGGCGTTGTCCGGCTGCTGCCGGTGGCGGAGCGGGTCAAGGCGCTGTTCGGCGAAGAAGGCACCGCCACTGCCGCCGACTGGATAGAGAGCGACGCCAACCCCAACCGTCAGCTCTCGCTGTTCCCCGAGGGCGATCGCAGCCTTGCCCCGAAGCGCCCGCGTCGCAAATCCCTCCTAAACGAAGATGCCGAACTCCAAACATTGAACGCCACCACGCTGGACCGCCTGCACGCCGCCATGCTGTTGCAGTCCAGCGGCCACGCCAGCGCCCTGCGAGCGCTCGTCGTCGCCGAGCAGGAGCGCGGCCCGGCTTTCCTGGGCCTCGCCAACGCCCTCTCCGCCCTGTACCCCCGCGGTAGCCAGGAAAAGCGCCTGCTAGATGCTATGCTACTGGCCGTGCCAAGATGACTCCAAGCGGAGCCGAAATGACCGAGCCTAGCCGGATCGAGTCCATCCACATCAAGGGTTTCCGCTCCCTTGCGGACGTGAAGCTGGACAACATCCCCAACCCTATGGTGCTTCTCGGTGCCAACGGCGCAGGCAAATCTAACGTCCTGCGTCTGTTCGAGATGTTGAGGGAGATGTTTCATCACCGCTTGGCGCACTTCATCCTTCGGCGGGGCGGCGCTGACGACCACTTGTTCGGCGGCCAAAGGCAGACAAGGCAGATCGACACCATCGTATCGTTCCACACCGGCTTGGGCGTTAATGAACTGTCATTTACACTCATGCCCGCCAGTACAGACATGCTTACGGTTGCCAAGGAAGAGTTCCACTTTACGCCAGCCGATGGACGGGGTGGCTTGAACTACGGCCCCTACGCGGGCGGTGCCGAGTCCGGCTTCTACTCCGTCTCGCACTCGCCGAAATCGGACTGGCGAGCCAGGGTCGCAGCAGACTTCTTAAGAGACTGCTCGCACTATCAATTCCACGACACGTCTGGCGATTCTCCAATCCATAAACGGTGGGATGTTGAAGACAATCACCGCCTCCTTTCCCACGGCGGCAACCTGGCATCGGTCCTCCTGCGACTGAGAGTGATGGACCTCCCTAGGTACCGACTGATTTGTACGCATGTAAAGCGCGTAATGCCGGAGTTCGACGATTTCGTTCTCGAGGTGGACTACGGAAAGACAATACTGAAGTGGCGACCCCAGAACACGGATAAGACCATGAGCCCGCACCTGACGTCCGATGGAACGCTTCGTTGCTTCTGCCTCGTCACCTTGTTGAATCTGCCAGATGAAATGCTCCCCGGAGTCATCCTGCTGGACGAGCCAGAGTTGGGCCTACACCCATTCGCTGTTTCGCTGGTCTCCCACATGGTGAGGATCTTGGCCCGAAAACGACAGGTCATCGTGGCCACGCAGTCGCCGCACTTCGTGGACGCATTCAGCCTCGACGAGATCGTCGTGCTGCACATGCGTAATGGAAGAACAGAAGCGAACCGCTTGAATCAAGGCGACTTCAGCCACTGGCTGGAAGAATACTCGACGGGCGAACTGTGGTGGAAGAATGTACTTGGGGGGTATCCTTGAAGCGCTTGGGTGTTGTCGCGGAGGGACAGACCGAGCGAGAGTTCGTCAATTGGGTTCTGGCCGACCATCTCAGGAATTGGAAAGTCGAGCCGACGCCGATTTTGATGGGCGGCAACGTCAGCGTTCAACGTCTTGCGCGAGCCATGGCTAATCTGTACCCATCCTTCGATGTGGTGACCTCCTTGGTGGACTTCTACGGCTTCCGCGATAAGGAAACCGCGACGGCCGCTGAGTTGGAGAAGAGCGTTCGACAACAGATGCGGTCGCACATTCGCCGGGCGTGGGACGAGCGGAAGGTGATTCCCTATGTGCAAAAACACGAGTTCGAGGCGCTTTTGTTTGCCGACACTAAGGCGTTCGCCGCGATCGACGTGCCGCAGGAACGCGTTGAGCTGCTAACGGCGATTCAGTCGCGCTTCGCACCCGAAGACATAGACGACAATCCTGATGCTGCGCCTAGCAAGCGCATTGCTGCGATAGTGCCGGGCTACGACAAGATCGTTGGTGGTGCCATAGTCGCGTCGGAAGTGGGACTGCAAGCCATGCGTGACACTTGCCCCAGATTTCATGCGTGGCTGACGCGGCTGGAGGCGCTGGGATCCTCAGACGAACGAATTGCCGAACAAAGGGAGTGAATGCGATGGCACTTGACCCTTGGTACAAAGTCGTCACCCTGCGCCAGGAGGTGCGCGAGGGCCGTTCGTTCAGTCCGGACGAGTTCGCCATCGCCTTGGAGCAGGTGGTCGCGGGCACCGCGCCGAAGGACTACCGCGATCCTTCGGAGTTCTTCGCCCGCACCTGCTTCACGCGGGCGCTGACGGAGCACACTGGCATGGTGCTGCGCCGGCTGGCCGGGCGAACGGAGAACAGTGCGCCGGTGCTCACCCTCATCACCCAGTTCGGCGGCGGCAAGACGCACACGCTGGCTTTCCTTTATCACCTCGCCAACGCCGGGGCCAAGGCCGCCAAGCTGCCGGGCGTTGCGGACTTGCTCACTCAAGCTGGCGTCGCGCAAGCGCCGGCCGCCCGCGTCGGCGTGTTCGTCGGCAACGCCTGGGACCCTGGCGAAGGGCGGGAGAATCCGTGGATCGATCTCGCCCGGCAACTCGCTGGCGAGCGGGGCGTTGCCGCCCTCGGTGCCGCCGCCAAGACCGCGCCGCCGGGCACTGAATCCCTGGCCAAGGTGTTCGCGGCGGCGCAAGCTCCCGTGCTGCTGCTGTTCGACGAGGTGCTGAACTTCGTCAACCGCCACCGCAACCTGGCGGAGGGCTTCCACGCCTTCATTCAGAACCTCACCGTGGCCGTCACCGGCACCTCCCATGCCGCCGCGGTCATCAGCCTACCGCGCAGCCAAGTGGAGATGACGGACTGGGACCAACAATGGCAAGAGCGGATCACCAAGGTGGTGCGACGAGTGGCCCGGGATCTGATCGCCAATGACGAATCTGAGATCAGCGAGGTGGTGCGCCGCCGTCTATTTGAGGATCTCGGCAAGGAGCGTCTGCGCAAACGGGTTGCCAAAACCTACGCGGACTGGTGCTTCGAGCGCACGGCCCGCCTGCCGCCCGAGTGGCTGGCGGTGGACTCCGCCACCACGGAAGCCAAGGCCCGGGAGTTCCTGCGCAGCCGGTTCGATGCCTGCTATCCCTTCCATCCCGCTACCTTGTCCGTGTTTCAGCGCAAGTGGCGGGCGCTGCCGCAGTTCCAGCAGACCCGCGGGGCACTGGCCATGCTGGCCCAATGGATTTCCTGGGCCGCCCGTGAACACTTCCAGCGGGCGCGAACGGAGCCACTGATCACTCTCGGCTCCGCTCCCCTGCACATACCGGAATTCCGCGCCGTCGTTCTGGGGCAGTTGGCCGAAACGCGGCTGGACACGGCCATCGCCGCGGACATCGCCGGGCCGGCGGCCCATGCGCAGCCCTTGGACGCGGATGCCACTGGCCCGTTGCGGGACATTCATCAGCGCGTCGGCGCCGCCATCCTCTTCGAGTCCTCCGGCGGGCAGGTCGATAAGGTGGCCCACTTGCCGGAGTTGCGCTTCGCGCTCGGCGAGCCCGAGGTGGACACCACCACCATCGACAACGCCGCTGCCGCCTTGGAAGCCGCCGCGTTCTTCATTCGCAAGGTGGGCACAGACGGCTTTCTCATTCACCATCAGGCGACGCTGAAGAAGGTGGTCAGCGACCGGCGCGCCTCCTTGGATGAAGAAACCGAGATCAAGCCGGCGACCCGCAAGCTGGTGGAGGACGGCTTCAAGACCGGGGCCGATATCCCCATTGTCTTGTTTCCAAGCGATAGCGCCGCGGTGGCGGACTCCCCGCGTCTCGCTCTAGTGGTGCTGGATCCAGACAGCGAATGGACGGATGGCGGCAGCCTGCTCCAACGCATCGGCGAGTGGACGCGGCGCAGAGGCCGTTCCCCCCGGCTTTACCCCGGTTCGCTGGTGTGGTGCGCCAAGAAGCCGGGCAAGGAACTGCGCCAGAAAGTCGAACTCTGGCTGGCTTGGCAGCGGGTTGCGAAGGAACTGGCGGACGGTGTGCTGGGCGTGGAACACGACCGTTCGGACCGCGCCGAAGTGCAGGCGCAGCTAAAGGCGGCCCAGGATGCGGCGAGGGAGGAAGTCTGGGCTAGCTACCGCTTCGTCGCGTTAAGCGACCATCAGGAAAAACATGGGCTGAAAGTGATCGATCTAGGCGCCGGCCATTCGAGCGGCAGCGAAACCTTAGCTGGGCGGGTGATCGGCGCGTTGAAGGCGGAGGCGCTACTGAACGAGAGCGTGGGTGCCGGCTACATTCAGCGGCACTGGCCACCGGCGTTCAAGGACAGCGGTGCTTGGCCCCTGACCAGCCTGCGCCAGAGCTTTCTGGATGGGTCGCTCACGCGGCTAAGCGACCCAGACGCCGTTTTGCGCCGGCAGATTGTCGAGTTCGTGGGCCGTGGCGATTTCGGCTTGGCCTCCGGTTCGGTGCCGAACGGCGGCTTCGAGCGCTTCTGGCATGGGCTGCCGGTCCAGCCGGAGGAAGTGGCGTTCGAGAAGGACGTGTTTTTGCTGGCGAAGGCCAAGGCGGAGCAGCTAAGGTCGCCGCCGCAACAACCGCCGCCAGCACCGCCGCCAACCCCAGAAACAGCACCCAAACCGGTGACGGCGCCAACTCCCGAAACGCCCACCCAGCCGGGCGCTGGCGCAAAGAAGACAACACTCCGCCTAACCGGAACCATCCCGCCCGAAGTTTGGAACCGACTGGGAACCAAGGTGCTGCCGAAGCTGCGATCCGGGAAGGACTTGCAAATCGGCATCGACTTCTCAGTCAGCGTGGATGCCGACTTCGCGCCGAACTTGATGGCTGAAGTCGAACAGGCGTTGGCCGACCTTGGTGTCAGCCAAATGGTTCGTGTCCGTCAACAGTGACCCCGCCCACTTGGCCGATTTTTGTTGCCGCGCTGCATCGGACCGATGGTGGCCACAGATCCGCTGCTTTCGCCATTCTCGATGGCGGACAACTGAGAGTTGGTGATGCCTGCTGCTGCGGCAAGATCGGCTGTTCCCCACCCCGCCTTTTCGGGTAGAGTCGCCTTTTTCGCGGAGGATCCCGATGCAGCGCATACTGCTGAATTTCAACGGCAAGGTGGCCGTCCTCAAGTTCAATCACCCGGAGGTGCTCAACGCCATCGGCAGCCAGATGACGGAGGAGCTCATTGATGCGGTTGAAGAGGTCAAGGACCCGGCCAACGGCGCTCGCTGCCTGTTGTTGACCGGAGTTGGCCGGGGCTTTTCCGCTGGTGCCAATCTTCAGGAACGGGGCGGCAACGAACCCCGCCCTCGCGCCGGGGACGGCCTGCGCAGCAAGATCCATCCGTTGCTGCTGAACATGCGGGACTTGGAAATTCCCATCGTCACCGCCGTCAACGGGGTTGCCGCCGGAGTGGGCATGAGTGTTGCGCTGGTCGGCGACATCGTCTGTGCCCAAAAGAGCGCCTACTTCCTGCAGGCGTTCGCCCGCATCGGCTTGGTGCCGGACGGCGGCGCCACCTTCATGCTGCCGCGCCTGATCGGCTGGGGGCGGGCCATGGAGCTTTCCCTGCTGGCGGAGCGCCTGCCGGCGGAGCAAGCCCGGGAATGGGGTTTGGTGAACCGCCTGTTTGAAGACAACGACGCCCTCATGGAAGGCGCGATGGCCATCGCCGGCCGGTTGGCGGACGGCCCCCGCTCGTTGGGCTTGATCCGCAGGGCGTATTGGAACACTTGGCACAACTCCTACGAACAGCAGCTGGACTTGGAGGCGCGGCTGCAAAGCCAAGCCGGGCAGACTGAGGACTTCCGGGAGGGCCTGCAAGCCTTTCTGGAGAAGCGCACAGCCAAGTTTCAGGGGAATTGAGCGATGTCGCTGCAAGGACGGGTAGCGTTGGTTACGGGGTCGGGCCGCGGCGTTGGGCGGGCCATCGCCCTAGGGCTGGCGGAGGACGGCGCCGATGTGGCGGTAAACTACCGCCGTGATCAAGAAGCCGCCGCCGAGGCGGTGGCGGCCATCCAGCGCCTAGGCCGCCGCGCCGCCGCCTATCAAGCCTCCGTGGATGATGCGCAGCAGGATGCGCAGATGGTCGCCGCCGTGGAAGCGGAGTTGGGGCCGGTGGGCATTCTGGTCAACAACGCCGGCATCGCCAGCCGCGGCCATTCCGTGGCGGACACGGACCCAGCGGAGATGCTGCGCGTCGTCGCCACCCATGCCTTCGGCCCGCACCATCTGTCGCGGCTGGTCATCCCCAAAATGCGCGAGCAGACCCGCGGCGACATCATCATGATCTCCAGCGCTGCCACTAGGTTCATCGGCGCCAACGGCGCTCCCTACAACATGGGCAAATGCGCAGCGGAGGCCTTGGCCTGCACCTTGGCCAAGGAGGAGCGGCCCCACGGCATCCGCGTCAACATCGTCGCCCCCGGCTTGGTGGAGACGGAGATGGGCCGCCGCCTGATGCGGGCCGTGGCCGGGGTGGAGGATCTGCGCACCCTGGACAAGGCCATGCCCTTCGGCCGGGTGTGCCAACCGGAGGACGTGGCCAACGTGGTGCGCTTCCTAGTCTCGGACAGGAACAGCTACCTCACCGGCGAACGCATCTACTGCGACGGCGGCGGGCCGCTAGTTTAGGGCCTGTTGAGGCTTTTCCTGCGTTTGCGCTGCACCCGTTCGAAGCCAACGCCTGACCGGCTGATTCAACTAGAGGGGCCTTTCGCTAGGCGGTTTCCCTGAACAGCTCCCGACCGATCAGCATGCGACGAATTTCCGAAGTGCCGGCACCGATCTCATACAGCTTGGCGTCGCGCAGCAGCCGGGCGGCGGGATAGTCGTTGGTGTAGCCGTTGGCACCGAGAATCTGGATGGTTTCAAGCGCCATCCAAGTGGCCCGCTCGGCGGCGTAAAGTATGGCGCCGGCGGCGTCCTTGCGGTTGCACTCGCCACGGTCGCAGGCCCTGGCCACGGCATAGACGTAGGCACGGCAGGCGCTCAACGTGGTGTACATATCCGCCATCTTGCCTTGAATGAGCTGAAACTCGCCGATGGGCCGGTCGAATTGCCGCCGTTCGTGGACGTAGGGGGCGGCGACGTCGAGGCAGGCCGCCATGATGCCGAGCGGCCCGGCGGCCAGCACCACCCGCTCGAAGTCGAGGCCGCTCATCAGCACCCGCACGCCGCCGTTCTCCTCGCCGAGCACGTTCTCCTCAGGCACCTCCACATCGCGGAACAGCAGTTCGCCGGTGTTGGAGCCACGCATGCCCAGCTTGTCCAGTTTTTCGCCGCGCCCTACGTTGTGCGCCCGCTCGACGATGAGGGCGGTGATGCCACGCTCCTTGCGCTCAGGGGCGGTCTTGGCGTAAACCACCATTACGTCCGCGTCGGGGCCGTTGGTGATCCAAGCCTTGCTGCCGTTCAGCAAGTAGCCGCCGGGGATTTTTTCCGCCCGCAGACGCATGCCCACCACATCCGAACCGGCATCCGGCTCCGACATGGCCAAGGCGCCAATGCGTTGGCCGCTGATGAGGCCGGGCAGGTGCCGCGCCTTTTGCGCTTCGCTGCCGTTGCGGTAGATCTGATTGACGCAAAGATTGGAGTGGGCGCCGTAACTTAAGCCCACAGAGGCGGAGGCGCGGCTGATTTCCTCCATCACGATGACGTGAGCCCAATAGCCCAGCCCGCTGCCGCCGCACTCCTCACCCACGGTGATGCCGAGCAGCCCCAGTTCGCCGAGCTGCGGCCAGAGATCGTTGGGAAAGGCGTTGTCCGCGTCAATTTGCGCGGCGCGGGGAGCGATGCGCTCGCTCGCAAAGCGCCGCGCCGACTGCCGCACCAATTCCAGGCTTTCGTCGAAATCGAACTTCAGGCTGGGCATCTCAAGCATGGTGGCCTTGCGCAATGGCTTCGTCGCTTTCCTTGATCAAGCGCAGAAAATGCTTGATCAGCAGGTCCTTCAACCGCCCGCCGCCGGCGCGATGCGGGCGCCGATGGCCGATGAACAGGGTGTGGCCTTCGACGGACGCCGAAATCATCAGCGCCAAAGACGCTGCCCGATCACCAACGTGCAAGACAACGACTAAAGACACAGCGCACTGCGAAGTTGCGCGGCCACCGAGTGGGCCAGCGGTGGTGGCACCGCGTTCGCTACTTGACGGTGTTGGTCCAAGTTCGGTACGCGGCCGGTGCGCCGACGAATGGGTCCCTCGAATACGTGCTTGTCTGGAAAGCCCTGCAACCGCGCCGCTTCGCGGGGCGTGATGTAGCGATTCTCCTGCGGGTGGTAGAGCGCCTCGCCGCAACGCAAGGTGGGGGAGATGTCGTCGCGATGCAACCGTCGGAACTTTGTGGTGTCCTTGCGGGTGAGCTTGCACAGGATGTCCGGCGGCACGTCCGGCACCTTGGCCAGCCAGAGGCCCTCCGGCACATAGGCGATGCGCTCTTGGTCGCGGCGTGGCGTCACGTCCACATGGTTCGCTACCGGCGGGCGCTCATCCGGGCCGGAGGGCGGCGGCAAGTCGCTGAGCGCCTCGCCCACTGTGGCCTTGGGACCGCTAGGCAACGGGAACGCAAAGGATTGACCCGCCGGTACGCACACGAACAGCGCCCGCCGCCGGTGCTGCGCAACGCCGTGGGCCTGGGCGTTCAGAACATCCACATGCAGGTCGTAGCCGAGCTGCTCGAACTCGTCGCGCAACACCTCCAAGAGGTGCCCGCCAGTGGCGGTGCGAGTGCGCAGGAAATTCGGCACTTGTTCGATGAGCACGGCGGCGGGGCGCATCTCCCGGGCGAATCGCACCAGCTCGAAGATCAATGCGCCGCGGGGATCTTCAAGGCCGCCCAGCTTGCCGATTTGGCTGAACGGCTGGCATGGCGGGCCGCCGTGCAGCAGCGCCAATCCGCCGGGCTTGATGCCTAGCACTTGCAAAAGACGGGCGGGGTCCACCGCCCGCACATCCGCCTGCCACACGGTCTTGCGGTGTGCGTTGCGGCGTAGTGTGCTAGCGCAGTGGAGGTCGCTGTCGATGGCGAAAATAGTCTTGAACCCGGCCCTGTCCACGCCCATGTCCATGCCGCCGGCGCCGGCAAAGAGGCTAATGGCAGTTGACCTAGCTGCGTTGTTCACAGGAGGGTCGGGGCTAAGGGCTCACTGCAAGATGAAAGGGATGGCACCTCAGCCAGCGGCGCAAGGCGTTCACAGGCGGGTTGAGGCAAGAGGGTCATTGCAAGGGCAGATGGGCAATTTTCTGAACCAGCTCTGCGCGCACCGCATTGACGTTGCTTAAGGGTTGGGCACGGTAGCGGCCCACCTCCGCACCGGTATAAGGCTCGAAGTCCTCCGGCAGTTGGGCGGCGCTGATCTCCACCAGCATCCAGTTCAGCAGTTCGGCCAAGGCGGCGTCATCCAAGGCGGCGTTGGCCGCGCCGGGAACCTGAACAAGAAACTCACGCCCGCCGGACACCCTGAGGAAATTGCCGACGAAGCCCTTCATGCGCGGAATGTCGCCGATGCCGTCGCCATCCGGCAGATGGCAACCTTGGCAGTTCAGCATGTAGTGTACCCGCGCCCGCTCCGCATTGACGATGCCGTCATCGGCGGCCACAGTGGCGGCGCAGAACATCATCATGAACGCCAAGCCTCGCCGCCATATCCGCCCCAGCCGCCAAGCGGGCAAGCCGCCGCATCGGCGGGATGGGCGGGACGGCCGCATCATTCGAGGCCTAGGCCGACGATTCGGGCGGTGGAACAGTGATAGACCGTCGATTGGGTGCCCAGACACCAGTTGATGTCGTTGTTGACGGAGGGCCGGTACATGGGCCTGTCCCCCTCGTTGCGCTGACAGAGACACTGGCCGCAGGTGGTTCGGCCGCAGCAGTCGTTGTAGGAGACGATGTAGCTCTTGCCGTCCACCGGGTTTTGGCAGGTACCGATCCAGGTGATGGGCGACATCTCAGTGCCCGGCGGGCAGCTGTTGGGAGAGCCGCCGCAGCAACTGCACAGGAAGCCGTCAATGGCGCAGTAGCGCCAATAGTCGCAAGACTCCGCATCGCCGCTCTCCGGCACTCCGGCGGTCATCCCGCCATCGGATTGCGCCCGCGCCACCGGCAGCAAGGGCATGGCGGCCCCGCCAACCAAGGCGGCGCCGAACGCCCTCAGCCAACTCCGGCGACTGCTGCGCCGGGCCAAGCCGCGGGCGGTGCGCTCCGCCAACCCATCCAAGCCGCCAACCGGCCGAATCCACCAACTCATCTGTGCGTTCCTCCTTGCTTGGAACCAATCCCCGCCCATTGCAGCCGACCCACGGGACCGCGTCTCAACTCGACTGCTGGGCACGCCTCATTGCCTGGCCAGTTCACTAGGGCGCCGCCACTTGAGAGGCGGGCATGGAAACTGTGGCCGCAGCCTTGCGCGAATGCGTTTGAGGGGTTTGCGCAGCCGGCGCCGAAACATCCTGCGCCGCAAAGACGCCGACGCCATCCTCCTGCCGGACGCCACCCCCATACCGTTGCGCATAGTCCTGAATGGAAGGCGTGTTCGACTCCTTGGCCTCAAACAGGCTTTCCAAGTGCTCCCGGGAATTGACCAAGCCAAGGGAGGCGATGCGCCCCCGCTCGTCGATCAGCACCGCGTAGGGCAGTTTGCTGACGCCGTAGGCCCTGCCTAGGGCCTCCGAAAGAACGTAGGGAAAGCCGGCCAAGCCGTGCTCGGCGACGTAGGCCTCGTGTTCGGCCGCCTTGCCACCATCACTGGCGAACACTATGTCCAACCAGGCTTCGGTTTTCGCCACCGAGCGCAGCACCGGCAGCAGCGACTGACATACGGGGCAGTCTGGGCCGAGAAAGAAAATCAAGGTGCTGCGCGGCCAAGCGCCGGATTGCGGGGTGCCGCCCAAGGTCAGTTCGCCGCCCTGCAAATTCCGCAAGGTGACTTCCGGCGCCGCGTCCCCAACCTGCAGCACCTCGTTCACCATCAGGGCGCCGGCGGGGGCGATGCGCCGCGATAGAGCGCCCACCTGCCGGGCCAAGGCGTAAACCAGCGCCCCCAGCAGGGCGACCGCCAGCCACAGCACCAAGTTGGACGCGACTAGCCAATCAGGCATGGGCTGTCCCCGTCTCCCCGGCAGTTTCCTGATGGCGGGGGAACCGAACGATGGAATCAGCCGGTGTTGCGCCCAAACGATGGCGCAGCCCCACGCCGGCCATCTCCGCCAGCGCGGCGTTGCCCTGATTGGCCAGCAATTGATTGCCGGCCCCATAGGCCAGCCACAAAAACACGGCGACAACGGCGGCAAGTGCGCAAGCCATTGCGTCAACCGCGGCGGGCAAGGCTGCACAGGGAACCAACCCCAACAGCAGGGCGTTGCGCAGCAGCAGCCAGCCGGACAGGGGCGTCGGCGCTGCACCACAGCCGCAATCCACGGCGGTGCGCCGGCGAACGTAAAGGTTGAGGCCCATTGCGGCCATGTAGGTCAAGAGCAAGCCCCCCGCCAGCCAAGCGCCTAGTAGCCGCCAAGGCGGGACGGCCAAGGCCAAGCAGGCCGCCCCCTCCAGCAGGATGACCAAAGGCGCCGCCAACGGCACCAACCCACTGGGCAGGATCCGATATTGATCGAGGATGCCGCGGAACGCCAAATAGTCGCCGAGCTTGTGGACGACGGCCGCGGCGAAAACGCCGGCCAGGGCCCAAGCGGCGGCGTTGCCGATGAGGTCAGGCGCCATCAACGCACCCCACTGACGAGGAACGGGGTTTGCGCCTGTAGCGCCAAGGTCTTAATCAGTTCGCCGGTTTCGCCGTCGTAGGCGTCAAGCCCCAGCGCGGCGTTGGTGACCACCAGCAAGGGCTTCTGCGCATTCGACAGGCCGATGGAGATGCCCCAAGTGGCCAGCGGAATGCGGGCGATGCGCTGCTTCTTCTGTGGGTCGAACACCCAGACCTCGCTGCCGCCATCCTTGTGGCTGCCTTCCCGGCCCTCCGGGTGCATCAGCAAATAGAGCCGGCCTAAGCGGTCCGCCGCGACCAGCCCCCAACCGCCGGGACGCCAGCCGGAGGCGCGCTCCGCCTCCGTGACCGCCGCCCAACGCTCGCCCGGCGCCGCGATCTCGCCGCTCAAGTCAACGGGCAGGATGTCCCCGCCGAAGGTGGGGAAGTAGCCGATGCCGTCGATGACGCCAGCCTTCTCGAACAGGGGATCGTCGCTACCGATGACCGCGTCCGTGCGCATTGAGGACGCCTTGGCGCCGCCTTCGCTGAAGTTGGTGGTCAGAAAGGCGCCGTCGCTGCAAATGGAGGTGACCCCGGCGGCGCCGGTGGGAATGGCCAAGGCGCAGCCGGCGATGCCGTGCTCGGCGACGAATGTGCGTGTCTCCAAGTCCACCACCGTCAGAGTCTGGCTGGGGGTGAAGTTGTAAACCACCAACAGCCGGTCGTTATTCACCAAGGCCGAGCCGAATGGGGGCGGCATGCCGCTGAACCGTTTTGGGGGGATGATGACCTCCCCTTGGAGTTCCAAACTGGCCGTGTCATAGATGCTGACCACATCGGTGCGCTCGCCGCCGCGCCCGCCTCGGGAAAAGAAGCTCTCAATGATGTAGTGCTCCTTGCGCACCGGGCTTTGCTGGTGCAGGGCGATGAAGTCCCCCGACAGCATGGCCCGCACTTGGCCGCCGACGGTTTCGGCTTGCGGATCCACGATGTAGTAGCGGCCTTCGCGCATGTGGAAGAAAGCCGCGTCGTGGACCATCAACCAGTGCTCGGGGTAGTCCGTCGGCAGGCTGTGATTGAGGTTCGGCGGGTCCGCTGCAAAGTCCGCCGCGCCGACGCCGCCATCGTCCCGTTCGCCGCCATCATCACTGACCGCCGGCTGGGATGTTTGCGCGGGATCAAGCACCTCCGTGGGTTGGGATGTTTGCCGTTCCGTCTCTGACCCGCAGGCGGCAACCAGAAACAACGCAACCAAAACGATGCAACCCTGGCGAGCCCTATTTCCTTTGCGCATGTTCCGCATGCTGAGTGCCTCCCTTAGCGTCACCCGCTTCATCCCGTCAACGGCCGGCCCCGCCGACCTTCGCCACCGCAGCACCACCGGACCGATTGCGCTGCGTCCAAGCGGAGACGCATGGTATGCGCTTCCGGTCGCAGCGGGAAGCGTAGCGTTTGGCAACCTCGGTCACTTCCCTGAGCAGGCCCTCGCGCAGGGTGGTGGGCCGCAAACCCAAGCCCAACAGACCGGCGTTGGTGACGCTCAAATCATTGGCGTCCGCCTCGCGGCGCGGATTGGGGACATGCTCGACCTCAGCCCCGGTGAGGTCCGCCACCAAGTTGGCCAAGTCGATCAGACGATGGGTCTCCGTCATCTGGTTGAGGATCTTCACCCGGTCCCCCGGCGCCGGAGCGTTGACGATGGCCAGTTCGATGCAGCGCACGGTGTCCTGAATGTGGATGAAGGCGCGGGTCTGGCCGCCGCTGCCATGCACCGTCAACGGATAGTCGATGGCCGCCTGCATGAGAAAGCGGTTAAGCACCGTGCCGTAGTCCCCGTCGTAGTCGAAGCGGTTGATGAGCCGCTCATCTAAGCAGGTCTCCCGGGTCTGGGTGCCCCAAACGATGCCTTGGTGCAGGTCCGTGATGCGCACATCGTCATTCTTGTTGTAGAAGGCGAAGAACAGCTGATCCTGGGTTTTGGTGAGATGGTAGATGCTGCCGGGGTTGGGCGGATAGAGGATTTCCTGCTCCACTTCGGCGCCGTCGGCGGCGATCATCTTCACCCGCAGGTAGCCTTCCGGCAGCTCGACTCCCACCGAAGAATAGCCATAGACGCCCATGGTGCCCAGATGCACCAAGTGGATGTCCAGCCCGCTTTCGACGATGGCGGACAGGATGTTGTTGGTGGCGTTCAGATTGTTGTTGACCGTGTAGCGCTTGTGCCAGGAGGATTTCATCGAGTAGGGCGCGGCCCGCTGTTCCGCGAAATGCACCACCGCGCCAGGGCGCCATGCCTGCAGCGTCTGCAGCAGGCGGTCGTACTCCGTCACCACATCCAAGCGCTCAAAGCCGATGGTTTTGCCGGTGAGCTCCCTCCAAACCTGCAGGCGGGTGGAAAGCGGCTGAATGGGCGTGAGGCTTTGCACCTCCAGTTCGTTGTCGATGTTGCGCCGGGACAGGTTATCGACGATGACCACCTCATGGCCCTGCCTGGATAGATGCAGGGCGCTTGGCCAGCCGCAGAAGCCATCACCGCCGAGAACCAGCACCCTCATGCCGTCTGCGCCTCCAAGGCCGGCTGCGCCGTGCGCACCGCCACCAAGTTGCCGAGGAACTGGCGAGCGGAAACCTCCCAATCAAACTCCGCCGCGCGTGCGCGGCAGACCTCGGCGGGGATGGCCAGCGCCGCTTTGATGGCCTCCCCGAGGTCTTCGCGCAGAGCCCCGGCGCCGCTGTCGCCAATGACGTCGTTTGGCCCCGGCACCGGAAAGGCCGCCACCGGCGTACCGCAGGCCAAGGCCTCCAGCATCACCAAGCCCAGAGTGTCGGTCTTGGACGGAAACACCAGCACATCGGCGGCGCAGTAGTGGGCCACCAATGCCCCCCCTTGGCGCACGCCGAGAAAGGCCGCGTCCGGATAACGCCGCTGCAAAGCCGGCCGAGCCGGTCCATCACCCACCAGAACCTTGGTTCCCGGCACCGACAAGCCCAGGAAGGCGTCCAAGTTCTTCTCCACCGCCAGCCGGCCAACGTACATCAGGATGGGACGCGGCAGATTCAATTTCGCCGGCGCCACCGGCGTAAACAGCGCCCTGTCCACCCCACGAATCCAGCGCACTAGATCGGGCAGGCCATGGCGCTTGAGCAGCGCATCCAAGGACTCGGTGGATGACATCGTGTGCGCCGCCGCCCCATGAAAGCGGCGCAGCAGCGCAAAGGACCAGCGTTCCGGCAGGCCGGTGCGCATCTTCAAGTAACGCGGGAATAGGGTGTGGAAGGAGGTGGTGAAGTGCAGCCCCTGGCGGCGCAGCCAGTGCCGGGCGCTCCACCCCAAGGGCCCTTCCGTGGCGATGTGCGCCGCGTCTGGCGCAAACGCCTCGATCAGCTGCCCCACCCGCCCCGGCCCGGCCAGCGCCAAGCGGATTTCCGGGTAGGTGGGACAGCGAACGGTCTTGAAGCGGCCCGGCCCAATGACCTCCACCTGATGCCCAAACCGCCGAATGCGGTCACTGGTGGTGGACAGGGCCCGCACCACCCCGTTCACTTGGGGAAACCAAGCGTCGCTGACGATCAGGACGCGCATGGGCGGGACATACGCCAAATGGTTGGGGCAACCCCTTCGGATGGGCGGCTAAACGGCATCCAGCTTCTCATTCCCTCCACCTCATTCCTTCCACCCTGCTTGCGCCGAGCGCATGGCCTAAGCGGGACGAGCGGTCAGCGGGCAAGCATAGCATGGGCGGCACGCCTTCCCTCAATGCGTGCGCCTACCAGCGGGACGGTCCTGATAGGCCCGTTCACGCACCAAGCGCCGCCTTGCGGCGGGTCATTCGGATGCAAGGGGATGTGCTGACGGACGACGCACTACTCATAGTAAACGTGCCGGTGGTCTGTCGTGCGGGTCAGGGTTCTGTCCAAGGCGGCCAAGTAGGGGCTTTGTCTGGCGGGTTGGCCATTGATGGTGGCCAGGCGGATGCGCTTGCGCTGCGCGGCTAGGTGGCAAAGGGGGGCGATGATGGCGTCGATGTTTTCGTGCTCCGGGGGCAGGAGGAAGTGGAGGCGCTGGCCTTGCGCTTCGATGGTCAGCGCCAAGACGCCATCTAGGAAACTCAAGTAGTGTCCCTCCCGTCTAGGGGGCAGTTCGGGCCAGTCGAGGGACAGGCCACAGGGGGAGGCTGGGTCCAGGGCACTCATCCATAGGCACCTTGGGGACCGGTGGGCGTGGAAGCGGTGCAGCGCGGTTGGGGTGATGAACTGGGGACCGGAGAGGCCCTTGAAGAAGTAGCCGGCGATGACCTCCCCGGCCAACTCCATGATCCGCAACGCCTTGAACAACGCGGCCCAACGCATCTCCCGGCGGAGCTTGCCCGTCGCGGAGGCTTCGCGTTGGACGATCTCCCGGTTGATGAAGCCGTAGCGGTTCAGCAGCAGGCGCACCCGCTCCTTGGCATCCTCCAAGCGATCAAGGGGGTCCTCCGTGGGAGCTGGGGCGGGCGTCGGCGGTCCCGCGCCGTCGGCCCATCCAGCGGAACTTTCCGCGGTGCCCGAAGCGAGCTGTCCGGTGGCGGAAACCTTGGCTTCAGTCAATGGGTTCAGGGGGCCTTTCGGGACAGGAGGCGCATTGAGACGCCAGTTGCCGGGCCAGCCTTGGGCGACGGCGCGGGCGCGGCGGCGACTCGATGCGCCGGCTTCGGTGAGCCGGTACTTGCGCACTTCACCCAAACGCAACGGGGCTAGGCTGTCGGCCAGGATTTCGCCCGCCCAAACCGCCCGCCACCAGCGTTCGTTGAACTGCGCCGCATCCTGACCGGCCCGGTCGGCGAGTTGGTGGTAGCCGTAACGGGCTTCCCGGTCCAGGAACAGGGCAGCCAGATCGTCCGTTGCGCAAGGCGTGGATTCGCTGCGGCGCAGGGGCGGATCCAGGGGATGGCGGAAGGTGATTTGGCGGTTGCCCACGCCTAGCCAAGCGAATTGCTCCCTAGTGACGAGGTCGTCAAGGCGATGGTCGGCAAAATCCGTGAGTCTCGCCGCTAGGAAATCATGCAGCCAGGTTGCCACTGGCGCTGGATAGCCGCTCAGCCGCTCCATCGCCGGCAAGGCGGCGTCGCCCCAAACTTGGCCGAAGCCCTGCCAAGCGGCCAGGAAACCCGGCAGTTCGCGCATCGGCTTGGCTTCCACTGCGGCGCGGCTGGCCGCCCGTTGAAAGCGCAGAAGGGTTTGGAAGTTGTCCGCATCGCAGTAATGGCGTTCGTCGCTGCCTTCCATCAAGGTGCCAACGGCGAAGGCGTCGCTTACCTCAAGCCATGCCACCAAGCCATTTTCGCTGTCCAAGGCCGCCCCCAAAGGCGGCAGCAGGGCTTCGATTTGCGGCAAGGTGAGAGGGCCGTGGAAGGACAGGATTTCGGCGATGAAATCCGCCGCGGTGCGCGGGTCCGCAACAACAGGCGGGTTTTCCGGGCCGGCCAGCCCGGCGCACAGGCCGCTGGCCACCAACCCGTGCGCCAGTTCCAAATGCGCCACCCAAGCCCGCTCAGCGGATGAGAAGCGCACCAAGCGTTCATGGCGGAGGTCCTCCGGCCAATCCTGGGCCGGCGTCAGCACCCGCTCCTTGGCCCATTCCAGCCAATCCCTCAGATTGCGGGGTTCGTAACCCACCGCCCGGCGTTGCCGCTTGGCGACAAAGGCTTGCACAATCTCGGCGCGCAGGCGGGGGCGCAGGGCCTCATTGTTGACGGCACGTTGGATCAAATCGTCCCCCAAGGCGCTGCGATCGTCGCGCTCCGGGGTGTCGTCGGCATACATGTAGCGGCTGATCTGGTCGAAGGCCAGGTTGCGGGCGAAGGGGCTGGGCGTGGCCGTGGCGACGCAGGTCCAAGGCAAGGCGCCGTCCTGCAGTTCCGCCAGCATCTTGCGCAGGGCCGGCAGGTCGAACTCGTCCGCTAAGCAGGTGCGCCAAGTTTCCAGGAGAATGGGGAAGTCCCGATACTTCTTGGTGGCGGTCATCAGCTTCTTGGCCTGCAGGCGGCTCATCCACAGGGGCAGGCGTTGGTTGAAGCGCTTGCGGGTCAGCAACAGGGCGCGGCCGGCACACTCGCGGAAGCGGGCGCCAAAGAAGCCGGAGCCCTCCAAGGCTTGCTGCAGGTGGGCGTCCAAGTTCTCCGGCGTCACCAAGCCCAAAAGCCGTTCCGGTGCCAAGGCGTCGTTGCATTGCACGACGATGGCGTTGTCGTCCGCATTGATTTCCGGCACGGTGGCGAACGCCTGCCGCCAAGCGGCCTGCAAGGCCAACGCCCAAGGCCGGTTCAGCCGGCCGCCCCAAAAACTGTGGATGACCAGCTGCTTGGGCGCGTCCGGCCCCTGATAGCCGCCAGGGCCCGACTGCACTTGCTCCAGCAGCAGGTTGTGGCGGTGGGGCAAGGCGCAAGCGGTGTGCCGACGCTGCCGCTCCAAGTAGCCGCAAAGCTCGGCGGCGGCGACTTCCTCAAAATTGGCCTGGGCCATCAACGCCGCTTGGAACTCCGCCTGCCGGGCACTGCCGAAGTGGTCTTCCGCAAACGCCAGAAAGCGCCCCACCCGCTCGGCGAAGTGGAAACTGCGGTTCAAGGATTCGTTGCGCCAAAACGGCGGAGCGCCGGCGCCGCGCTTGGCCGGGGTGACGATCACGTCGTTGTGGGTGATGCGCAGGATGCGCCAGTTCTGGGTGCCTAGGGTGAAGGTCTGGCCGATGCCGGCCTCCCAAACGAACTCCTCGTCCAGTTCGCCGATGACGGCGCCGGTGTCCTCGTGGCGCAGTTGGTAGTAGCCTCGGTCCGGTATCGAACCGCCGCCGTTGTACAGGGCGAACACCGCGCTTGTCCGCGAACGCACCGTGCCGTTGATGCGGTCCAGCGCCACCCGGGGTTCCAATTCCCGCACCCGAGCGCCGGCATAGCGCCCAGCCAGCAGTTCCAGCACCGAGTCAAAGTGCTCTCGGGACAGGCGGCGGTAGGGGGCGCTGGCCCGCACCACGGCGAAGACCTCCTGCACCGGCCAGGTTTCGTCCGCGCACATGGAGACGATGGTCTGGCACAGGATGTCCAGGGGATTCTCCATTACGGCCTGGGGCTCGATGTCCTCTTGCGCCACGGCGCCGGCCAAGGCCGCCGCATCGAGCAGGTCCTGGCCGTGGGTGGGATAGAGCAGGCCGCGACTGACCTCCCCCACCCCATGCCCGGCGCGGCCAATGCGCTGCACGGCGGCGGCGATGGAGGGCGGCGTCTGCACCAACAGCACCTCATCCAGGCTGCCGATGTCGATGCCCATCTCCAAGGAACTAGTGGCCACAATGGCCTTCATCTCGCCGGCCTTCAGGCGCCGCTCCACCTCGGTGCGGATGTCCCGCGCCAAGGAGCCGTGATGGGCGTAGGCAATCGGCGTCATTTCGTCTGCGTTGATTCTGAGCGTGATCTTTTCCGCCAGTCGGCGGCTGTTGGTGAACAGCAACGTGGCCCGGTTGCCCTCAATGCGCCCCTTGAAGTTTTGCGACAGCGGTTCCCAAATCCTCTTGCCGTTGGCCGCCGCATCGCGGACTTCCTCAGGAAAGCGTATGCGCAAGTCCATCCGCTTGGCTGCATCGCCGCCTGCTGCGATGATGGCCACTTCCCGGCGGGCACCGCTGTCGTCATAGCCACCCACATAGGCCGCCACCGCCGCCAAGGGCCGCACGGTGGCGGACAGGGCGATGCGCTGCGACGCCCCGGCGAGGCGGGCTAGGCGCTCCACGGAAACCATGAGCTGCGCCCCGCGCCGGTTATCCACCACGGCGTGGATTTCATCGAGGATGACGGTCCGCACCGTCGCCAAGGCGCTGCGCCCCCTAGCGGTGGTGAGCAGCAGCATCAGGCTTTCCGGCGTGGTGATGAGAATGTCGGGCGGCTGCCGCAGCATCCGTTGCCGCTCTCCCTGGGGCGTGTCCCCGGACCGGGTTTGCACCCGGACCCTTGGCAAGCCATGCCGCTCCTGCAGTTCCGCCAAAGGCGCCATTAGGTTGCGCTGAATGTCGTTGTTCAACGCCTTCAGGGGCGAAACATAGAGCACCCGCGTTCCGCCCGGCCGCCAAACCCCGGCGGCAAATTGATTCAACGCCCAAAGAAAGGCCGTCAGCGTCTTGCCGCTGCCGGTGGGCGCGGTCGCCAGCACATGCTCCCCAGCCGCAATGCGCGGCCAAGCCCGAGCCTGGACCTCCGTGGTGGCGGCAAAGCGGCCGGTGAACCAAGCCTGCAGGCTGGGATGGAAGGGCTTAAGGGCGTCCATTGGCGTAAGGGTTCGTGCTCGGCTTGACGCTCCCCGTTTTGATGCACCAAGCAGCCGGAGAAAGCAAGGGGCGAACGACCCTCATCTCACCTTCGCCAACCCCATCTCCACTTGCCACAAGAATTTGAGGGGGTCCCGGCATTGCGCCAAGGGGCATCCCCAATCCCCGCTTAAGAAATCGCTGAAGTGCTTTGAAAGGCGCACCGTGCAAGGGTTTTTCCGGCAAAATGCCGGTTGCACAAAAACCACCCTGCAGGTGCGCCGATGGCAAGCATAACACCCCGCCCGCTGAAGGTTGAGCACGAGTTCACGGACGCCCGCTTGACGGGCTTCGGGGGCTGGTCCGCCTTGGCCCTGACGGCGGAGCGTCTGGGTCTTTTCGGGGACTTGTCGGAGGGCGTGTCGGTCAAGGTTCGGCGGCGCGGGGCGTCGGACGGCGAGTCGCTTTGGGCGCTGGTGGCGTCGCTTGCGGCGGGCGGCGGGGCGCTGTCCGATCTGGACGAGTTGCGTGCGGACCCGGGGGCGTGTCGGCTGTTGGGGCTTTCCCATGCGCCGTCGGGCCGGCGGATGGGGGAGTTTTTGGCGAAGGGTTCCGGGGCGGACCTGAACGGGTTGCTGGAGGCGGCGCGTCGGCTGGCCCGTCGGGTTGCGCCGGCCGTCATTGAGCATGAGGTTGCGGCGAGGGGCTGGGTTCCGGTGTTCGTGGACGGCACGGAGATTGAGGTGGGCGGGGAGTTGTTCGAGGGGGCGGGGCGCAGCTGGGGGGCGGAGCGGGCCTTGGTGCTGCACGGCGCGTTCGTCGGCGGGTTGTGGGCGTCCGGGCGGCTGCATCCGGGCGGGGTCCACGCGGCGCACGGCTGGCGGGAGCAAATGGAGTCGGACGTGGCCCCTCTGCTGCCCGAGGGGACGCCCGTTTGGGTTCGGGCGGACAACGCCTACTACAGTTGGCGCTTCGTGGAGTTCTGCCGCAA
The DNA here is from genome assembly GCA_958296025.1 of uncultured Pseudomonadales bacterium. GTDB lineage: Bacteria > Pseudomonadota > Gammaproteobacteria > Pseudomonadales > Azotimanducaceae > Azophilus. The sequence continues at coordinate 880,719 of OY282430.1, read as the reverse complement.
GCAAGAGTGGGACTGCTCGGTCAGCGTCACGCACCCCAACTACAAGGCTCCGGTGCTGGCGCAGCTTCAGGGCCTGCCGGAGTCCGCCTGGGAGGACGTCGGCCTTTGCGAGGAGGCGGTGCTGGTGCGCCACAGGCCGGATGGATGGGTCGAGCACCCCTACGTCGTGGTCCGCAAGTTCCTCGAGGACGCCCAAGGGGACCTCTTTCCCGTCCACACGGTCATCCTCGTCTCCCGGGATGACCTGCCGCTTGCGGAGTTGGTGCGCCGCCACCGAGGCAAGCAGGGCCAGGAGAACGCCTTCAAGGGGCCGCTGCGGGACCTGGACCTGCACCACCCGCCCTGCCGCAAGCTGCTGGCCAACCAAGTCTTCTACGCCTGCGGCCAACTGGCGCAGATGCTCCTGCGCGCCGTGCAGTTCAACCTGCTGCCCAAGTCCGCCCGCAAGCACGGACTGCGACCCCTCATCCGGCACTTCATCCGAACGGTCGCCCGACTGGTCAAGGCCGCCGGGCGCTGGCGCCTCGACTTCGCCAAGTCCAACCTCCGACTCGACTGGATCTACGCGGCCGCGGTTCAACTGGAGTGAGCTGCAGCGCCCGGCGAACCCAACCCGAACCCCCGCCTAAACACGCCTTGACAACCCAAGGCGGGACGCCCTTCGGCCCAATGGCCGAAAAACACCCCTCCCGCCAAGCCCCCCACCGCTTCACAGCCCCCAACAAACGCCAAACCCGGCGCAAACGCCCCGCCAAACCTTGACGTCAGACCGAACCGCCGCCAAATTCCCTCAAACTCCACCCAGCAGACCCTTATTAGGGGATTAGGGGCCAAGGGGCATGGGACAGCAACAAGGCTTTTAGTACACTCTGCTGCAAGGGGCGCAGTCGGCCAGCGGCCGCCGGCCGTCGGCGCTCCAATGCAACAATCCACGCAAGGACCTCGCCATGCAGCCCAAAACATCCCTGTTCGCCCTGCTCGTCCTGATGCTGTTGGTCGCGGCGGCCCCGGCCAGCGCCGCTCGAGAGCTGTCGGCGGTGCGGCCCGAGCGGGTTGGCGTTTCGTCGCAACGTCTGCAGCGCATCGACGCCCACATGCAGCAGGCCGTGAACGACGGGGTGATGATCGGCGGCCTCGGCCTGATCGCCCGCCGCGGACGGGTGGCCTACCTGAAAACCTACGGTCTAGCGGATCGGGAGGCGGAACGGGCCATGTCCGCCGACACCATCTTCCGCATCTACTCCATGACCAAGCCGATCACCGGCGTGGCGGTGATGATGCTGCACGAGGAGGGTCGTTTCCTCCTGAGCGATCCGATCGGCAAATACTTGCCGGACTTGGCCGATCTGGTCGTCGCCACGGCCACGGCGGACGGCGACGACGGTGGTGCTGCGGACAGCCCGGCCGGAGAAAGCGGCGAGGCGCAGGCGGACACCCAGCCCTTGCAGACCCGCCAACCCCGCCGCCAACCGACCATTCGGGACCTGCTGCGGCACACCGCCGGCTTCACCTACGGCCTGTTCGGGGAAAGCCCGGTCGATGCGCTCTACCGGGAGGCGGAGTTAATCACCGGGGACATGCTGCTTAGCGACTTCATCTCCCGGCTTGGCAAGATCCCCCTGCAATACGAACCCGGCACCCGCTGGCACTACAGCGTCTCGGTCGATGTGCAGGGCGCCTTGGTGGAAGCGGTATCCGGCATGAGCCTCGGCACCTTCCTACAGTCGCGCATCTTCGGCCCCTTGGGCATGGTTGACACCAGCTTCACGGCACCGACGGAAAAATGGCCAAGGGTTGCGCAGCTTTACAGCCCGGACGGCCTGCCGGAGGACTGGAGCGCCTTCCTGGCGGAGGACGTCGGCGCAGCCCTAGTCATCGCCGACGACCTGTTCAACCAGCCTTTCCGGGAGGGGGCGAAATTCGAGAGCGGCGGCGGCGGGCTGCTCTCCACCGCGGCCGACTATCTGCGCTTTTGCCAAATGCTGCTGAACGGCGGCGAACTGGACGGGGTGCGGCTGCTCTCCCCCAAGAGCGTGGCGTTGATGGCCACCGACCACCTGGCCGACGTGGAGGTCGGCTTCCCCAGCCAAGGCGCTAGCTTCGGTCTAGGTTTTGCCGTGGTTCTCGACCCAGGCGCCTTGGGAGAGTTGGGTTCGGCGGCGACCTACAGCTGGGGCGGCGCCGCCGGCACGAGCTTTTGGATAGACCCGCAGGAGGAACTGATCGGCATCTTCATGACGCAGAGCATTCCCCACCGCACCCAGCTCCGCAATCAGTTCAGGGCCTTGACATACCAAACCTTGGTCGATTGAGGCCCCTTTCAACCCCAAGCGGCGGCCAGCGCCAGCCAGAAAATCCAAAGGCTCATCGCTAAGCCGACGGAGAAAGTGAGCAGCCGCAGGACGGCTTGGCCAGTGACATAGAAGGCCCCGTGCAGCAGCCGCGCCGCCACCCACAGGGGAGCGGCCAAGGCCCAATGGCCGGTCGGCTCCACGCCTGCCGCCAACGCGGCCCCGTTGGCCGCGGCGAAAACCAGCAATGCCTCCCAGGCGTTCATCTGCGCACCCCAAGCGCGGGCACCGGCGCCGACCAACTGTCCGGCCTGCACTCGGGGCTCCAGAAAGCCGATGTCGCCGAACTGCTTCTTGCGGTAACGGCCGGTGATGCCGGCCCACAGGTAGGGCAGCAAAGCGCCAATCAAAAGGCAGACGACCTGTATGGTCATGCGCGTCTCTCCCTTGCCACTGCGCCACTCACGACAGGCCGCAGCTTAGCCTAGGCTCACCGATAACCGGGGCCATGAAATAGCAAAGGCAGTCTTGACGGACGACGGCGGCGTCCGAGGTGTACATGGCGGGTATTAGGGTTTTGGTGGCCATAATGCGGCCATCGCGAATTTCCAGGTAGCGGTGCGTCACATCCTGATGCTCGTTGTCCAGCACCCGCAAGGCAGCGCCATTGCGGGCCACGCCGAACGCTGTGCCTGGCGGGATCGGGCGGAAGTTATTGGCTTGCAGGTCGCCGTCCAAAATGAGATCGAAGTCCTTGCCGGCATCCAGGCCGGCAAAGCCGAAGGCGGCGTCTTCCGGCACATGCACGCGGGCTAGGGCGCGGAACAGGCGTAGTTCGTCAACCCGGCCAAGGGGCGCTTCGGGTAAGCGGAACAAAGCGGTCAAATAGTCCGCCGCCCGGTCCGCGGCATCGGGGTCGCCAATCGGCCCCAGCTCCACGGCGATGCTGGGTCCATTTGCGCCCAAAGCACGGGTCAACACCGAAGCTGGCTCCTCTATCTGGACAGCCACATCACCAAACAGGCGGGCAAGACCAAGGTTGCCAGGGCTGAGATCGGTCAGCACCGCATAATGGGGGTTCTTGCCGGTGTTGTTGTGCAAGTCCACCACCGCCATCAAGGGCAACTCGCCAATGCAGCCCAACACTTCGGCGGCAATGCCGGCGGCGGGCCTCCAAATGCGATTGAAGTCCGCCTGCCCCGGCAAGGTGCGCACCTTTGCGGCGGCGGCGGCCAGGTTGCCGAAGAAGATCAGCAGATCCCGCTCAGGGCGCAGGCCAGCCTGCAAAACCCGCCGCAACCCTTCCCAACCGCTGGTCTCATTGCCGTGCAGCAGCACGCTGATGAACAAAGGCGCAAGTCCGCCTTGATGCGCCTCGGTTAAGGGGAGCGGGCTTTCTGAAAAGCCAACGCCCGATAAGCGCTGATTCGAGTTGCCGTTAGGGCGCTGGGGGCGCGAGAAGGACATCCCTTGGGAAGTTTCTCCAGCTGAGCAGCTGTTTTCGCGCTCCTGAACGGCAGATGCCCTGCCCTTCAAGCGCAACAAGGTCGGCCCGCCCAGCAACTCCGCCAACTGGTGCGCATCAGCATCAAGCAAACCCGGCGGCAAGCCCTCGACTCGGCGCAGTTCCATCACAAAGGCCAGCGATGCACGGGGTCGCCCTGCTCCTGCCGCTCCAAATAAGCCATCACCAGCCTGTTGCTTTGCATTCCGTGCCGTTGCAGCCAGCGCTGCTGCCACTCGGCACCGTTTAGGCCGGACTCCACCCGGGCTTCGATCACCCCGAGATGTTCGGAAATTTCCTGCTCCGGGATGTCGTAGCTGGCAAGGCCGCGGTGCGCCAACGGCAGCAGTTCGGTCAGCAAAAGGGCCTTCGCGTTGACCCTTCCTTCGCACCATTCCAAGCTGGCCTGCAAGCCACGACGCGCCGCCGCGTAGAAGTTGGAACGCACCGCGGCAAAGCTCAGCCGCTTCTCAATGCCCTCAGCCTCCAAGCCAAGGCCCCGCACCAAGCCATAGAACAGGGCCGCGTTGGCCACGCAGTCGCGCAAGGTCGGGCCGGCCGGAACCACCCGATGCTCAATGCGCAAATGGACCTGGCCGTCATGGTCAAAGCCGATCAGAGGCCGATTCCAACGCCAAATGGTGCCGTTGTGGAAGCGGGCATGGGCGAATTCGCCGGGGGCGGCGGCCCGCACATTGGGTATCAGGATGGGATGGTCACGCTGGTTCTCCAAATAGAGTTCCAACAGGGACGCCTCCGCGAACCCCGTGCCGAATCCGACCCGTTGCGGATAGTGGCGGCCGATGTCCACTGCCTGCTCAAACAGGGGAATGCGGGTTTCCGCCCATAGCAGGCGGCCAAACAACGTCGGTGAATTGGCCGTTGCCGCCAGCATGGGCGCGGAGACGGCCATGGCGGCGTTGAAGGTCCGCACCGCGTTGGCCGGCTTGCATTGCAAATGGACCTGGAAGGAGGTGGCGGCGGCCTCCAGCATGACGTCGGAATGCTGCATGGCCAGCTTTTCCTCGCCCTCAATGCGCACGTCCAAGGGCTTGCCGTCACGCAGCGCCATCACCCGATCGTTGAGGGCTTGGTAGCGCACCATCTTGGACATGTGCGCCGAATTCAGCATGGACGCCTGGATGGTCGGCAAAATGCCGATGGTCACCAAGTGGCAGCCGAGGGCGTCCGCCGCCTCCCGGCACGCCCGCCATGTGGCGGCAAGCTCGTCGTGCAGGCGGGAAAAGGTGCGCCCCGCCAAAGCCGTGGGGCTGCCGTTCAGCTCCACGTTGAAGCTGGCCAATTCCAAAGTCACCAACGGGTTTTGCACCTGTTCCAAGAACAGGTTGTTGCGCGGCAGCGGATTGCCTTCGCCATCCACCAGCCAAGCCTCCAGTTCAAAGCCGGCCATGTCGCCCCTCTCGCTGAAACGGCCGGAGGCGAATTGCTCGGCCAGCAGCTTGGTTTCTTCGTCCAAGCGAAAGCGGAAGACGCTGAAGTCCTCGGCGCTAAAGTGGCGTTGGGCGATTTCGTCACCCATCGGCCTAGCGAGGCGTTGCCGCCAAGGGATGGGAGGGCGTGACGCGGCTGGATGCTTGGCTCATTGGTTCGGCTTCCCCCAGACCGCGATCAGTCGGGCAGGCCGAGCACTCGCTTGGCGATGATGTTGCGCTGAATCTCGTTGCTGCCGCTGTAGATGGACGCCGCCCGGCAGAACAGCCATTGGCGGGTGATTTCCAACTCCGCGGCGTTGAAGGCCCGGGCATCCATCCCAAAACCGCGCACGCCGCGCATCTTGGTGAGGAGCTCGTAGTGCTGCTGCTGAAGTTCGCTGCCGTAGATCTTGAAGATGGAGGTCACCGGCCCAGGGGTGCCGCCGTCGGATTCCTCCACCGCCCGGCGTTGGGTCAAGCGGAAGGCTTGGCTGTTCATCTCCTGGATGAGCACGTCGGAACGCAAAGCCGGGTCCGCAATCTTGCCGTCCCGCACACCCAAGGCGACCTTGGCTTCCTCCGGCGCACCGGCCTCGCCCTCACCGGCGCTGCCCCGCACCAAGGCCTGCATCCCGGAGCGCTCATGCTGTAACAGCCTTTTGCCAACGGTCCAGCCCTGGTTGAGTTCACCAACCAGATCCGCCTTGCTGGCAATGGCGTTGTCGAAGAAGGTTTCGTTGAACGGGGAGTCCCCGGACAACAGGCGGATGGGCTTCACGCGAACGCCGGGTTGGTCCATGGGCAGCAGCAAAAAGCTTATGCCCTGATGCTTGGGGGCGTCCGGGTCGGTGCGCACCAGGATGAACATCCAATCCGCAAACTGGGCGCCGGAGGTCCAGATCTTCTGGCCGTTGATGACGAAGTGGTCGCCCCTATCCTCGGCCCGGGTGCGCAGGCTGGCGAGGTCGCTGCCGGCGCTTGGCTCGCTGTAGCCCTGGCACCACTCCACTTCCGCACACGCGATGCGCGGCAAGTGGGTTTGCTTTTGCCGTTCGGTGCCGAACTCCAAAAGAGTGGGGCCGACCATGCTGGTGCCAAAGCCGGATAGGGCCGGGCGGGCGTCGATGCGGAGCATTTCCTCCAACAGGATTAGAAACTCATCCTTGCCGAGGGCGGCACCGCCGTGTTCGCGCGGCCAGTCCGGCACCGTCCAGCCCTTTTCAATCATCCGCTCCAGCCACAGCAGGGTGTCCCGGTCGCCGATCTCGATCTTGGAGCTGCCGTTCGGGATGGGACCGGGACCGCGGGCGCCTGGCGGACAGTTCGCCGCAAGCCAAGCCCGGGTCTCAGCCCTGAATTCCCCAAGCGCCGCCGTGTCCATGTGTCCTGTCCTTGTCATTTTTCCCATTCAGGCCGCCTTATTTACACGATTGCACAGCCAATGGAAACCACCCCCCGCCAGAATCAACAACAGACTCATCCAAGCCTCCTCGGGCCGCTCCTTTAGAATGTAGAAAAGAGTCCAGCCGGTGATGGCCAAGTAGATGAGCGGCGGCAGCGGATAGGCGGTGACCCGGTACGGCCTAGGCAGGTCCGGGCGGCGAAGGCGCAGCACGAAGACGCCGGCGACCGTGAGGAAGGTGCAAAGCCCCAAACTGAACCCGGCAAACACTAGGATGAATTCAAAGGAAGCCGTCCAAATGAAGACCAACGCCATGCCAGACTGCACACCGATGGCAACGACAGGCAGGCCGTGGCGGTTGGTCCGGGCCAATAGCCGAAACGCACGGAAATCCTCGCCGATGGTCTGCATGACGCGGGGGCCAGCCAGAATCATGGCGCTGACCGTGGAGATCAACAGGCCAGCCAACACCACCCCCATGAGGGAAGCGCCGCTACCGTCGAAGGCGTGCTCCGCCACGATGTAGCCGATTTCCAGTTGGCCCTGCATGGCGCCGATGGGCGCAGCATACAGAAAGATAAAGTTCAGCAGCACATAGATGACGCCCACCAAACCCGTCCCCAAGGCCAAGGCCCGAGGCAGGCTGCGCTGCGGCGCCTCGATCTCGCTGGTCAGGTAGGTGGCGGCGTTCCAGCCGGTGTAGGCGTAGTTGACGTAGATCAACGCCACGGCGAAGGCGCCGCTGACAAGAAGCGCCCCGTCCCCGGCCACGGGCGCGAAAGCCAGCGGCTGGCCTTCGTCCACCACCCCCCAAACCGCGCCGCAGAATCCAGCGATCAGCAGGATTTTCAGCGCCGTCAACCAGCGCTGGACACCGCCGCTGCTGCGCCTGGTGCTCATGTGGATGCCGGTTAGCGCCAGGACCAAGGCGGTGGCGCTCAAAGCCCGCGGCACCTGGGGCGTCACGGACCCCAAATAGGCGCCAAAGGTGATGGCCGCCAAGGCCGTAGGCGCGGCAAAGCCAATGGTGGCGGACACCCAGCCGGACACGAAGCCCACCGCCGGGTGGTAGATCTGGGAGAGAAAGTTGTACTCGCCGCCGGAGCGGGGCAATGCCGCACCTAGTTCGGCGTAGCAGAGCGCCCCGCACAAGGCGGCCAAACCGCCCACCGCCCAGAGCATCAGCAGCACGAAGCCGGACTGAATGTCCGACAATTGAAAGCCTAGGCTGGTGAACACTCCGGTTCCGATCATGTTCGCCACAACCACCGCACTGGCGGTGGCGACGCTGAACTTCGCGGCTATTGTTGGGTTCCCTGCAGGCAAAACGACTGAGGACCTTACCCCATTCACTCAACTTCCTGCACATTTCACCCCAAACCCCGTCGGATTCCAGCAGCTAGGGCGTTTTTCCAGCGTCTTGTTAACAGCTAGCCCAACTCGTCCACCGACTTGATGATCTTGCCGACTAGGCCGTACTCCAGGGATTCCTCGGCGCTCATCCAGTAGTCCCGGTCCGTGTCCTCCGCCACCTGACTCAGGCTTTGACCGGTGCGCTCGGCGATGATCTTGTTGATGCGCTCCCGCGTCTTGAGGATTTCCCGGGCGTGGATTTCGATGTCCGAGGCGTCGCCGCCGAAGCCGCCGGCCGGCTGGTGGATCAGGAACCGGGTGTTGGGCAGGCAGAAGCGGTTCTCCCGCTCCGGCGCCAGATAGACATGGGTGGCGATGCTGCCCACCCAGCCAGTGCCAACAATGCGCACGCTGGGCTTGATGTAGCGGATCAGGTCAAAGATGGTGTCCCCGGACTCCACATGGCCCCCTGGAGAGCCCAAGTAGATGGTGATCGGATCCTCGTTCTCAAAGGAGAGGCTTAGCAGCTTCTCTGCCGTGCGCCGCGCCACGTCCTGGGTGATTTCCCCAAAAATAGCCATGTTTCGGTGCTCAAACAGCCTGTGTTCCTGCAGGTTGAAGCGCTTGACGGCTTCAATGAAATCCTGCCCGCCTTCCAAATAGGTCATGGTTTTTCCTGTGTCGAGATGGAAAATGCCGCAGGTGTGGCCCGGCCGCCTTCGATACGCTTAGCGGTGCGCAATTCTACACGGGCGCCTTGATGGACACAGCCGCCATCATGGCCGGCTGGCGCTTGGTCTGGGCATAAAGCCTGGACCTTCGAGATCGATCTCCGCACTTCCGTGGAGCGCTGGTGAGCTAGATCAGCTCAAGGGTCCACCCGTGCTTCGGCGCTGCCGGAGACTACGACTTTGCCGTCCTGGTTCGTGGTTTCCACCTTTAGGCTGACGATGTGTTCGCCATCCTGTTCGGTGATGTCGTCCACGGTTGCGGTGCAATGCAGGGTGTCCCCCGGCCAAACTTGGTTGGTGAAGCGCACGCCGAACTTCTTGAGGCGCCCATCGCCGACATAGTTGGTCAGCAGGCGGCCGGTCATGCCCATGGTTAACATGCCGTGGGCGAAGACCGAAGGGTAGCGGGCCACCTTAGTGGTGAAGATTTCGTCGGTGTGCAGGGGATTGTAGTCCCCGGACGCGCCGGCGTACTGGACGATCTGGGTGCGCGTCAGGTCTTCAACCAAGCACTCCTGGTAGGTGTCGCCCACGCTCAGGTCGCTTGCTTTCAAAGCCATTGCCGTTGCCTCCTAATGATCCACGGGGCGTTCGGTGCGCACACCGACGCTGCGGGCGGTGATGACCAGTTCATCGTTTTGGTCCCGGTACTCGGTGACGGTCTCGGCAAACAGCAGCTTGCCGGAGCGCTTGCCCTGCTTCTCCCAACGCTTGCCGGGCTTGACGGTGGCCGTCAACACGTCTCCAGGGCTGATGTGGCGGTGGTACTCGAAGTGCTGCTCGGCGTGTAGGCCGCCACTGATGCCGCCGCCTCCGCCGCCACCCCCGCCGCCGGAGCTGCTGCGCTTGATGCCGGTGGGTTCCTTGCCGGAGCCGAACCAAGGCTGGCCGATCCTGGGCCGCAGGAAATAGTCCGGGTCGAACTGGGCGCTTGCCTGGGCGAAGGTTGGCGGGGCGATGATCTTGCCCGGCTCCGTCGTGGCCGCATAGTCCGCGTCAGAGTAGATCCGGTTGCCGTCCGCGACGGCGCGGGCGAACATCATGATGTGGCTTGCCTCCACGGGAAACTTGTCAACAGCCATCCAACCTCCTTCTTTTGTTTGCGCAGTGAACGCGGACTGATGGGCCGCGCTTGCGTTGAGTATCCATCAACGCCCAGGCGGAATCAACGCCCGCTGAAACGCGGCGGGCGCTTCTCCAAGAACGCGGTGATGCCTTCGGTCTTGTCCTCCGTTTGCACCAACGCCCCTTGGGCGTACTTCTCCAGCATGAGCGCTCCGGCTAGGCTGGCCTCCATGCCGAAGTGAACCATCGCCTTCATGGTGCGCGGCACGAAGGGGGCGAAGCTGGCCAAGTGGTCGGCCATGCGGCGCGCCTCGGTCAAGAGCGCCTCTTGCGGCACGATGCGGGTAATGAGGCCGATGGAAAGCGCCCGCTCCGCGTCTATGGGCTCCCCCATCAGCAACATCTCCATGCCCCAGCCGCGGCCGACGATGCGCGGCAGCCGCGCCGTGGCGCCGCCGCCGGGAATGATGCCCAGCTTGCCCTCCGGGGTGGCGAACTTGGCGTTGGGGCTGGCGATGCGCAGGTCGCAGCCCAAGGCGACCTCCAGACCGCCGCCCATGCAGATGCCGTTGATGGCGGCGATGGCCGGTTTGGGCAGGCGCTCCAAGCGGTTCGCCAAGCCTTGGACGATGGGTTCCAATGCCTTCTTGAAGTCCCGATGCAGCACTTCGCTTAAGTCCGATCCGGAGGCGAAGGCCCGCTCCCCCTCGCCGGTGATGGTGATCACCCGCACATCCTCATCCGCCGCCGCTTGGCCCACCGCGTTGTGCAGCTCCTCCAAGGTGGCCAAGGAGATGGCGTTGCGTTTGGCCGTGCGGCAAATGGTGAGCAGGGCCATGGGGCCTTGCACCTCGTAGCGGACGTTCATGCGCTCTGCACGGAGTGGCTGACAGGGCTGCCGAAGCGGCCCTGCTATTTCATCCGAATGACCACCCGGGTGCCGTCCGCCCTGCCCCGCACCCTTCTGTTGCGCTGGTAGCCCTTCTCCGTGCCGTCCTGAACCAAGGGTTGCGTTTCGCCATATCCGACCGCTCTGAGACGGTTGGGGGCAATGCCCTCCACTTCGATCAAGCGGGCCAACACCGCGTTGGACCGCCGCTCGGAAAGCCTCTGGTTGTAGTCATCGGCACCCCTAGCATCGGTGTGACCTTGCAGCACCGCGGTGGCGTCCGAGTAGGTGCGCATGAACTCGGCGACCCGCCGGATGTCCCCGTAGTGGCTGGTGCGGATCTCCGCCGAATCGAAGTCGAATTCGATGATGACCTCCATGCTGACGTCCTCGGTCACCTCCAAGTGGCAGCCCTTGTCGTCCACCATCGCGCCCACGACAGTGCCGGGGCAATCGTCGAGGTAGTCCGGCACACCGTCCCCATCGCCGTCCAAGGGACAACCGGCCGCGTCCACCCGAACACCGACGGGGGTGTTGGGGCAGCGGTCCCGTGCATCCGGCACGCCGTCCCCGTCCGCATCCGGCGGCGGGGGTGGGGAGACATCGCCCAAGGAGGCCGTCAGACCGAAGAGCGCAAAGGCTTCAACCCCTCCTTCATCGCTTGAATGCACGGCGCGCACATCGCCACGGTAGGACCAACGGCGGCTGATCTCCCCGAACAGGCCCAAGCCCAAGTTGAACTGGGTGTCCGTCGAGTTGCCGACTTCGGTGCGTCCGCCGCCCAACAACAGAAAGGGCTGCCACCTGTCGCCGTTGCCCAGCTTATAGAGCAGGTTCAGCCAGATCAGGTCGGCCTCCTCCTCGACCTTGCCAGCCGCGGTCTCCAAGGCGACGTCCACCTTGGAGTAGAGCATCTCCACGCCGAATTTATCTTGAATCATATAGCCCACGCCGATGGCCGCGCCGCCATTGGACTCTTCGCCATCCGGTGCCCGGTAAATGGCGAGGCCCGGCGTCAAATAGACCTTGCCCGCCTTCGGCCCGGCGGTGTCCTGCGCCGCCCAAGCGCCGCTGCCGACCGCCAGCAAAGCCGCCAACCCCATCGATCGAACCGCTTGCATCTTCACTTCTCCGCGCCCTCCTTGGCCGTTGAACCGCCGCCGACGATCCGCCGAATACGCCGGAAAAGCGCCGCCGACTCTTGAGAGGCAGGGTATGCCATCGGTGGGGAAATGTATAGGTGGACTGTTGGCAACCAGCAGTTCTCATTTTGGGTGTTGTTCGCGGCTCCGGTCGAGTTCGTGGTGTTCGGTTGATGTCGGGTTGGGAGTGGGACGGGGAGTTCAGGGCGGCTGGGCGGCGGTACCGCCGGTAGCGAGCAGTGACAGGAGGTTGTTCCAGTCGGGGAACAGCCGGTATTCGGTGACGGTTCGCAGGTGTTCGAACAATCGGCGCCGGGTGCCGAGGCGCCGGCGGGCGCTCTGCCAGAGCGTCTCGGCGAGTTCGCAGGCGCTGTGGAGCGAGAAGGCGAGCAGGTTGAGGACGACCAGCACGCCGGCGAGGGTGTCGTTGCCGTGGCCGAAGTTGTGTTTGAGGTGGTAACCGTGCTGCTTGAGGACGTTGAAGGTCTCGTTCTCGATCTTCCATCGGGCGCGGGCGCAGTCGGCGAGTTCGGCGACGTTGTCGCGGTCGACGTCGAGGCTGGTGACGAAGGTGCCGCGGTGGGTGACGGTGCCGTCGGGTCGCGCGCTGGTGATCTCGAGCCAGTTGACGCGCAGGGCGTCGTCGCCGTCGCGGATGGGCAGGTCGGTCATCCACCGGTAGCGGTGGATGCGCCGGCGGGCGCCGGCGCCGGCGGTGGCGCGGCGGGTGGGCGGGCGGATGCCGTCGAGGTGCTCGCAGAGGGTCTTGTGGCTGGCCGGCTTGGCGGTGAGCAGGAAGTCGCCGCCGCTGTCGAGCATCGCCCGGCAGACGGGCTGGCAGGCGTACAGGTCGTCGCCCAGGTAGACGGGGCGCAGTGGCGCGCAGCGGGTTCCGTGGCGTTGCAGCCAGCGCTTGGCCGCCTCGCGTTCGCAGTCCTGCTTGGCGGCGCCGTCGCGGGGCGCCACGAACTCCGGGGGCAGCGGCAGCGTGCGGGCGTGGCCGGGCGCCACCAGGGTGGCGGCCAGCATCTGGTGGAAGTGCTCCGTGGCGCCGTCGCTGCGCTTGCGGGTCGCGCAGTGCGGGCAGTGGATGCTGCGCGAGCGGAAGAACTCCGTGCCGTCCAGGGCGACGAGCAGCCGGCCGTCCAGGCGGCGCATGGATGCCAGGGCGCCGTGCGCGTCGAGGTCCGCGGCGATGGCGTGGAACTCGTCGTCGAAGTGCGCCGTCGGCACGCCGTCGAGCAGTTGCCGGATGTGGTTGTCGCAGGGGATGCGGGCCAGGCCGAACAGCGTGTGCGCGTTGGACCGCGTGCGTCCCTCGGCCAGCGCGCGCTGATGCGCCAGGAACGACGGCGACTGCATGAAGAACACCGACAGCGCCGCCATGGCGACGTCCGCCATGGCGTACCGGCGGTTGCGGCCGCGACGCGGGTCCGGCAGCCCGGCGAAGCACGCCCGGAGCCGTTCCAGATGGCCGCCGAGGAGCTTCACGGCGGCGCCTGCGCTTCCACTGCCATGACCGCGGCCAGCACCGCCAGGCGCTCCGCCGGAGGCATCGCCCGGTAGCGCCGGCCCCAGCTCGCCGCCTTGCGCTTGACCGTCTGCCGGTGCGTGAAGTCCCGCCCCGCGCACGACGCCCAGTGCACCCGGTCCGGTTCGAAGTTGAACCACACCTTCTCGGTGACCACGCCCGCCTGGTTCATCACCTGCAGCGCCACGCTGCGCCAACCGCAAAGCAGCTCGTCGTAGAGCGCCGACGGGTACCCCGACACCATCACCGCGCACGGCAGCCCCTTGAGCAGTTCCAGCAGCGCCGCGTGGTCCGCGTCCCCGTAGTCGTGCCGGTAACGGCGCCCGGACTTGCGCGCCGCGCGCAGGTACGGCGGGTCGCTGTAGACCAGCTCCGAACCGTCGAACGCGAAATCGGCCAGATACCCGTGGCAGTCCGCGTTGACCAGTTCCACCGCATGGCCGCACTCGAATGACGACAGCGCCCGCGCGTCCAGGTCGATCCCGATGTTGCGCAGCGCCGCCGGCTTGCGCTTCATCACCGCGCCCCCGCCCAAGTGCGTCTCAATGTACACCGCGTGCGGCGGCATCAGCGCGACCAGCGCCTGCCACAGCCCCGACGACGCCTTCGATCCGAACCACGGGTTGCCCATGGCCCGCACCATAGGCACAACGTCCTATGCTGTCAAGCCTCCCTCAATCCGGCGCTATGTAAAAATGCCAAAATGAGAACTGCTGGTTGGCAACAAACGGAAGCGTCGGGTTTGAGAACAAATGAACACTCCGATTTTGTGCGCTGCGCCCCGGGTAAGGCCCAAGCGTCCGCCCTCAGCGGCATTTGGCGCACCACTGCTTGGCGTTTCGGCGGGATTTGGCTTAGGATGCGGCCTAGGGTGGGCGGTTCCCCAATAAGGGAGCCGCCGGCTGGAGAGGAAACCGGCGGCTCAGGTCGACCACGAGGGTCTGGGGATAGAGTTAGCCTCTTTGCCAAACAACCTTGCGGATGCTTGACGGTTCCTAGAATGGGCGATGGCTGTTGCTTGTCGATTTCAGGGGCGGGGTTTTTTGTGTCATTTTGTTACTTGATACACCAAAAGGTTAATGAGTCCTAAACCGCAACGCTAACGTCCGTGCCGCCGCCAAGGCGGTCGTTGATCTCTATCCGCCAGCCGTGGATTTGGCAAAGCTGATGGACGATGGCCAGCCCCAAGCCGCTGCCGCCGGTTTTGGTGCTGCGCGAGCGGTCCAAGCGAAAAAAGGGCTGAAAGACGGCTTCCCGGTGCTCCCGGGGAATGCCGGGGCCGGAGTCAAGCACATGGATCTCCCGGCCCTGCAACCTGATTTGCGCATCTCCGCCATGCTGTTCGGCGTTGGTGACAAGGTTGGTCAGTACGCGCACCAAGGCTCCGGGCGCCACCTTGATCTCTTCAGTCGGCGAGTTGCCGCACTGCGTTGGGATGGGTGGGTCATGCCCGGAGGCAATGTCCTTGACGAAGGCCGGCAAGTTGATGGGCTGGGCCGGTTCGTAAGCGCCACGGGCGAACTTGAGGGCGTTGGCGATCAGTTCGTCCATGGACTCCAGATTGCGCTCCAAGCGCCCCACCAAGGCCCGGTCCACGCTTTTCGGCAGCAGCTCCACCGCCAGCCGCATCCGGGCAAGGGGCGTCTTCAGGTCATGGGAGATGCCGCCCAACAGGGTGGTGCGGTTGGCCAGCAAGGCGGCGATCTCCCGCGCCATGTTGTTGAAGTTGCGGGCCAGCACCACCAGTTCCTTGGGGCCCTTTTCCGGCAGCGGGTCGAAGTTTGCGCCACCGCGGAACACGTCGGCGCGCTCCGCCGCCTGCACCAAAGGCCGGGTCACCCGCAGCACGATGACGGCGGAGGTGATCAGCACCACCGCCGTGCCAAGAACGGCGATGATGATGCCGAAGTAGAGCGTCTGCACCTCCCTGCGGGTGGGGGAGAAGCCGATCAGCAGCTCATAGCCGGCCATTGGCAGCGTCGCCCAAACGAGATCCGGGCCTTGGCTGAGCGTCACCGGACGGCCCAAGCGGGCGTTCAGCTTCTCCTCCAGCAACGACAGGAAGGGTGATTGGTCGTAGCGAACCGGGGGATGGGCCGGGCGCTCGGCGCTGATGATGAGATCATGTTGTTCGGCTAGCTCCAATTCAAAGTACGGACGGGCTTCCGGCGGCAGTTCCACCCAAGTTTGCGCGGTCAACACCAACAGCGCCGCCTCGTCATCCGCGGATTGCTCGGCAATGGGCTGAACCACGAAGGACCGCTGCGCGGCCACCGTGATGACGACAATGACCAATGCGCTGACCGCTAAGGTCAGGATGGTGCGGAACAGCAGGGAAGTCGGGCTGAAGATCGAAGAGGAAAACCAACGGGACGCCGCATCAGGCCGCATTGAGGATGTGGCGCGGCCAGGCACTTGGCTCATTTGCACCGTTCCGCAGCCTGTGGAAACACTAATGTCCTTCCGGGCAAAACATATAGCCCTTGCCCCAAATGGTCTTGATGTAAACGGGTTCGCTGGGGTCCGGTTCAATCTTGCTGCGCAGGCGCGTGACCCGGACATCAATGCTGCGGTCAAAGGGGGAGCGCTCGGCGCCGGTCAGGAGGTCGAGGATGCGGTCCCGGTCCAGCACTTTGTTGGGGTGGGCGGACAGGATGCACAACAGGTCAAACTCCCCGGAAGTCAGCGGCACGGTTTCGCCATTGGCGGTCAGCTGGTGGGCCGCCAGATCCAGTTCAAAGGCGCCGAAGCGGACCCGATCCCTGCCGTTGTCCTGGGCCGGCTGCACCCGGCGCAGCACCGCCCGCACCCGCGCCAGCAGCTCCCTGGGGTTGAAGGGCTTGCTGAGGTAGTCATCGGCGCCCACCTCCAAGCCGACGATCCGGTCCACGTCCTCCCCTTGGGCGGAAACGATGATGATCGGCAGGCTGTGCGCCGCCTTCAGCCGCTGCGCGATGGACAGGCCATGCTCGCCCGGCAGCATGAGGTCAAGAATGACCAGATCGGGGGCGGTGTTGTCCGCAAGGTAGGCGTCCATGGCGGCGCCGCTGCCCACGCAATCGACGTTGAAGCCCTGTTGGGACAGGTACGTTTGGGTGAGCTCGCAAAGCTCGGGGTCGTCATCCACCAAGAGCAGCTTGGCGCTTTCGCTCTCCACCGCCGGGCGCTCGTCGCTAGTCCGAATCGGCCGCCTTTACCGCGCTGTCCGCCGGCCGGCGTTCATCGACCGGCTCGGTCCGCTCGCCCTTGCGTTGCTCGAACCCCACGCCGAATGGCCGGGTGTCCTGAGTCTGTTGGACGCCCTGCTGGCCCTGCACGATGCGAATGCGCAACTGCCCGCCGCTGGCCGTGGGGGGCACCGCCCCGTAACGCCGCCGCAGCTGAATATGCAACACGCCCTGGGCGGCGCCTTGCTGGCGGGCACGGGCCATGCGCATTTTGACCTCGGAAAGCAGAGCCCGCCGCTGGCTGGAATCCAGTTCGCTCCAGCGCGCACCCAAGGCGGTCAACTCCTCGTCGGTGGCGTTGGCGTAGCTGTGCGCCGCGGCGCCGTTCGTCGCCAACGCCGGGCTGTCATCCGCGGCCGCGGCAGCCCAGCAGACGCCGGACAGCGCCCACCCCGCCAAAAACAAAGCCGCCCCACACACATTCCGACAGCGCATTACTCAGGCCAGTCCAAGTTGCCAATCCTCCAAGGGAGCAGCATGGTAGCAGAAAAAACGGCCACAACACCTCGATTGTGCGCCGGCAGCATGGCTTGCCTAAAGCGCATTCGTGCTAGACTGCCGCCCCTCCCCTTCCAGCCTAACCAATCAGTGGAGAACCAATGCATGAGCGGGAACATCGTTCACACCACCGACGCTGACTTTGAGGCCGATGTGCTCAAGGCCGACAAGCCCGTATTGGTGGACTATTGGGCCGAGTGGTGCGGTCCCTGCAAGATGATCGCGCCCATCCTCAACGAGATCGCCGGGGACTACGGCGAGCGGGTGAAGATCTGCAAACTGGACATCGACGCCAACCAGGAGACGCCGCCGAAGTACGGCATTCGGGGCATCCCGACGCTGATGCTGTTCAAGGGGGGCGAAGTGCAGGCCACCAAGGTCGGGGTGCTCAGCAAGTCCGCCTTGGCCGCCTTTCTTGACAGCAACATCTGAGCGGCCTTGATGCGCGGTGAACCCACCGGGCTCGCCCCGCTTGACTAGGCCAAGCAAAGCACTACACTTGCCATCGGAGTAGGTGGGGCAACGCCTCAATTCAGCCATTTCAACCGTTCACTTTCCTCCATCCGGGCCACTTGCGCCACGGTTGCCTGAAAGCTAGTCTTGAAGTTGCGCCCTAGCGGGCGCAGCCCCGGAATGGCCATTGGGCGGCACCCAACTTAAGCCGAAGCCAATTCTCGACAACCCTACCCTAAATCAGCAAAAAAAGAGCAATTGCCATGGCGATGTACTTGAAGGACCTTAAGGCCAAGCCGGTGAGCGAACTGGTCGATATGGGCCGGGATCTGGGTTTGGATAACCTGGCCCGCTCCCGCAGGCAGGAAGTGATCGCCGCCATCGTGCGCAAGCAGGCCAAGGCCGGGGAGGACGTGTTTGGCACCGGCACCTTGGAAATCCTGCAGGACGGCTTTGGCTTCCTCCGCTCCCCGGACAGCTCCTATCTCGCCGGCCCGGATGACATCTACGTCTCCCCCAGCCAGATCCGCCGCTTCAACCTGCGCACCGGCGACAGCTTGGCCGGCAAGATTCGCCCACCCAAGGATGGCGAGCGCTACTTCGCCATGCTGAAGGTCGATGAAATCAACTTCAGCGAGCCGACCACCAAGAAGCACAAGATCCTGTTCGAGAACCTCACGCCCCTGTTCCCCACCGAGCGCCTCAATCTGGAAAGGGGCAACGGCAGCACCGAGGACCTCACCGCCCGCACGGTGGATCTGATCGCCCCCGTGGGCAAGGGCCAGCGCGGCCTGATCGTGTCGCCGCCGAAGGCCGGCAAGACACTGGTGCTGCAGAACATTGCCCATTCCATCACCGCCAATGACCCGGACGTGGTGCTCATCGTGCTGCTGATCGACGAGCGGCCCGAAGAGGTCACCGAAATGCAGCGCACCGTGCGCGGCGAGGTGGTGGCCAGCACCTTCGACGAACCGCCCACTCGCCATGTGCAGGTGGCGGAGATGGTCATCGAGAAGGCCAAGCGGCTAGTGGAGCACCAAAAGGATGTGGTGATCCTGCTGGATTCCATGACTCGCCTGGCCCGGGCCTACAACACCATCGTGCCCTCATCGGGCAAGGTGCTAACCGGCGGCGTTGACGCCCACGCTCTGGAGCGGCCCAAGCGTTTCTTCGGCGCCGCCCGCAACATTGAGGAGGGCGGCAGCCTGACCATTCTGGCCACAGCCCTGGTGGAAACGGGCTCCAAGATGGACGAGGTGATCTACGAAGAGTTCAAGGGCACCGGCAACCAAGAGCTGCACTTGGAGCGCCGCATTGCGGAGAAACGGGTGTTCCCCGCCATCAACATCCGCCGCTCCGGCACCCGGCGGGAGGAGCTGATCGTCGGTGAAACGGAGCTGCAAAACGTCTGGATCCTGCGCAAGCTGCTGCATGACATGGATGACCTCGTCGCCATAGAGTGGCTCATCAACAAGTTGAAGAACACCAAGACCAACCAGGAGTTCTTTAACTCCATGCGCGGGAAATGACCCTACCCGGCACGGGCCGGCATGGGCAGGTCGGGAAGATCGCCCACCGCCTGACGCATCAGTTCGCCACCCCTTCGGGTCTCGCCAAGCGCCAACAGCAATCCGCCCAGTTCGGCTTGAATGGTTGGGTCGGCGTCGGTGACGCGCAGGCTGGCTTCCAGAAATTCCCGGGCCTTAGCCCAATCCGCGTTCATCAGGGCAACGCGTCCTGCGGCCAGCAGCAGTTCACCATCGTCTGGCCGGCGCCGCAGCCAACCCTGGACCGCGGCCATCTGCTTGTCCGGTTTCGGCGATCTGACGCAGCCGTAAAGGGCCACCAAGGCGCCGCTCCATTTGCGGCCCAAGGCGTCGCGCAGCAGCGCTTCGGCGGCCCCGGCATCGTCCGCCGCCAGCATCTTCAGCGCCGCAGCCTCCACTAAGTCCGGGCTTCGCCTTAGCTTCCTAGGCACTTGGCCCCAAGCGTCCAAACCCTCCGCACCTTCAATGCGCCGCCGCCAAGCGCGCCGCTCGGAAGCATCCAAGGTTTCGTCGTCCAAATCCTTCACCTTGCGCAATGCCGGGATCAGTCCGGTGAGCGCCGGCCAATTGCCCAGCGCCTCGTGGCATTGCAGGAGGCGTCGCGCCACGAGCGGATTCCTAGGCGGTTCAGTGCGCAGTTGCAACAGCGCCTCCAAGGCCTTCCTCCACTCTCCCGCAGCCATTTGCAGCCGGGTCTCAAGCAGGGCGGCAGACAGCTTTGCGGCGGGTTCGGCCTGCCGTGCCCGCATTAGGAAAGCATCGCGCTCCTCGGCGTCGCCGAGTTCGTGGGCGGCTTGGGCGGCGCCAAGAAAGTTCACTGCCGGCGTTGCGACGTTCTCCGCCGCCCCGGCGAGCACATTCTTCGCTTGCATCCAGTCGCCTTGCTCCAAAAGCAGCAGGCCCTGAGCTGTCTGCCGTGCCGCGGCTTGGCTGCGACGGTTGTGCCGCCAGGCGTGGAACAGTCCCTTGCCTTGCACCAGGCGCACCGCCGCAAACAACAACAAGCGTAACCCGGCATAGGCGCCGAGCAGGATGAACAGACCGAACCACAGGCTGGTCTCCACCACATTTCCGTCATAGGCGGCCAGCACATAGCCCGGGTCGCGCATCATCAGGACGCCAAGCAAGCCGCCGAGCACGATGGCGGCAATGCCCAGCAGGGCTGCCCTCTTCATCCGGCTTGACCGCCCCGCCGCAGCTTGCGCAGTTCCTCCAGCGAAGTGGAGATGTCGGGCAGCGCCATGCCCAGATCCACCAACCGCAAATCCGCCAAGGCCGTGCCGATGGCCTGGACGTCGGGGTCCGCTGCGTCGAGATGGTCGCCCAGCCATTGGCGGGCGGCGTCCAAGCTGGTTGCGAACACCGTTTGGTCCCGCCTAAGCACGGCCAACTGGGCCTGCTCCAGCACGAGGCGCAGATTGAGTTCCAAGTAAACCGCTTCGCTAGGCGCCATCAGGGGCCTGACCTCGGCATTGACGCGGCGGAATTTCAGGAGGTTGCGGAACTCGGCGGCCAGCGCCGCCCAAAAGCCGGCAGGTTGCTGGCCGTCAGCGGCGGGCTTGGGCACCGTAAACTGGGGCTGTGCCAAAGCCAACGCGCCAAGCTGGCCCTTGACCGCATTGAGGCGCAGATACAGCCCCTGAACATCGACACCCTCGGCCTGCTCCAAGCTGAGGATTTCGTCGGCCAAGGCGGAGCGCACTCCAACCAAGGCGAAATCGTCCAAGCCCGCCAGGATGTCGTCTGCGGAGCGCAACAGGCGCAGCGCCGTGGCGATGTCCCGCTCCATCGGCAACCGATGATTAGCCACCTGCAGCAGATACTCCACTTCGGCGAGTTTCCAATCCCGCTCCGTCGGCGGCCCCGCCTGCGCCGCTTGGTTCAGCCGCTCGACCACTGCCGCTTCCGTAGCCTGTACGCGCTGGGCCATCTGCGCGGTTAAATCCGCAAGGCTTTGCTTCCACTGCTCATCGGCTTGGCTAAGGCCGACCTGCAAGGCGCTGCGCTCGGCCTGCGCAGCGACGATGCTCCGCTCCAGCTTGGCGTTGGGGTTCAAGTGAATGAGCAGGAAATAGAGATAGCCAGTGCCAGCCAAGGCGACAAAGGCCAGCAGGAAAGCCGTGGCCGCCAACAGCCGCCCCGGCCGTTTGGACGCCTTGGTGGGAGTGGAGGCGGCGTCGGAACCGGTGGCGGACGACGACGCCTCGGAGGGGGGCAGCTTCTCTTCCGTCTTACTAGCCATCCGACTCCACCATGTTCCGCAGGACGGCGATCACAGCCTCCGCCCCCGGGCCTTCACAACACAGCACCTTTGCGGCGCCCAGTTGTGCGCCCAAGTTCGCGATTCGCGCCGACGGCACCAAAAAGGGCACGTTCGGCGCTCCGTTGGAGGCGAACCATACCCATACCGCCTGCCGGAATCCATCACCGCTTGAGGTGACGACAGCATCGATCCGCCGAGGGTCAACGGTTGGGCTGACGGGTACACGCTCATAAACCTCAAGCCGCTGCACCTCGGCACCTTGTTTCATCAAGGCCGGCGCGACCAAGTTACGCCCCCCGACGCCAGTGACCAATAGTGTGCGCTTGCCGTTGAGGTGCGGCAGGATGTCGAGCAATCCCTCGCTGGACTCCTTGCTGGCGGCTCGTGCCCGTATGCCGGCTTTCGCTAAGGCGGCACAAGTGCGCCGGCCGATGGCGAAAGCCCGATCGAAGCAGCCCTTGAGCCGAGGAGCGCCCAAGCGAACGCCGTGGACGGACAGAAAGACGGCGCAATCGAAACGGCCTTGGGGCGGGGCAAAGGGCAACGGGCGAATGTCCAGCACCGGGGCCTTGAAGACAGTGAACCCAGCCGCCTCAACGGCTTCGGTCAATGCCGTGGCGCCGGGTTCGGTGCGGGTGATCCAGATGCGCATGCGTCGTCAGCGCGGTCGCATTGTGAACGGCCGATCCATGGTTTAGGGGTGCGCAAGGCGCAGCAATTCCAATGCTCCTTGAGCCTTCAGATCGTCCACCGCTAGATTCGCCACCTGCGTCGCCCGTCCTCTAGCTTGCGCCTTCAGAACCGTGCCGCCGTCCGGCGAGGCCAAGAGGGTGCGCAGCACGATGGCGTCACCCTCAATTTCCGCGTAAGCCGCCAATGGCTGGCTGCAATCCGCACCCAAGGCGGCGCTGACCGCTCGTTCGGCGGTGACGCAGGCGGCGGTGGCCAGATCCTGCAGGGGTGCCAACAAGTCCAACACCCAACCATCACCAGCGCGACACTCCAAACCCAAGGCGCCTTGGCCGGGCGCCGGCAGAAACCGGGCTGGCGGCAACGCCTCAGTGACCCTTTCCGCCAAACCCAAACGCACCAATCCGGCCACCGCCAGCATGATGGCGTCCACCTCGCCGGCGTCCAGCTTCGCCAATCTGGTGTCCACATTGCCGCGCAGAGGACGCACCCGCAGATCCGGGCGCAGCGCCAAAAGCTGGGCCTGCCGGCGCAGACTGGAGGTGCCGACGACGGCACCCGGCAGCATGGCGTCCAGCCCCCCGTGGGGACTGATCCAAGCATCCCGAACATCCTGCCGATAGCCGATGACCGGCACGGCGAACTTCTCATCGATTAGAGCCGGCACATCCTTCATGGAATGCACCGCCAAGTCCGCATCCCCACGCGCCAGCGCCGCTTCAAGCTCATTGATGAACAGGCCCTTGCCGCCCGCTGCGCTCAACGGCGCGTCCAGCCAACGATCCCCCGCAGTGGAAATCCCCACCAGCGCCACCTTCAGGCCGGAATGAACGCGCTCCAACTCATCCTTTATGAAGGCGGCCTGCCAAAGCGCCAGCTTGCTCCTACGGGTGGCGATGCGCACCCTATCCACAGCGGCCTCCAGGGTGCCGAACAGCCTGCTGCCGACCCAGCCGCAATGGCCGGCCAACAGCGGCGGACGCGGCTTCCCTGAGCGGTAAAAGCCCACTGCCATCCACCCGATGCGGCGGTTGAGATTCATCCTCGGGAGGGCCCTCCCCGAACGCACCAAGGATCGCGAGTGCTTCTTGCGAGCCTTCGGGCGCCTCTCGCCGAGCGCGGTCCGCCACCACAGTGCGCACGGCTGCGGCGCGACGACGGCTGACCGGAAGCCGCTCGCTGAGCCCAATAACCTCTAGCTCATAGCAGCGCGGCGCCGGACGCAGCAGCCGGTCAATAAACCTGACGGCGACCAAGACGCTGCGATGGATGCGCAGGAACCGGGGGCCGAACTCGGCCTCCAACCCGGACAGGCTTTCCCTAGCGATGGTGTGCCCCCTGCCGTAGTGAATGGTGACGTACTTCTGTTCCGCCCAAAAATACCGCACTTCCCGCACCGGCACCAACTCAACCCCGCGCAACGACCTAACGACAATGCGGCTGCGGGCAACGCCCAAGGGCTGCACACCCAACTTTTGTCCCCCGAAATGGACGCTAAAGTAGCCCCTGCCCCGGGGAATGGAATCCGCCAATGGCTGAAAGCGTTGTAGGACAATGACCCGGCGTTCTTGCAGCGGGTCGGTGGCCCTCCCACATTTCGCCGCCCCCGCGCCAAGGCAGGGCTGCATTGAAGTTCCCAAGGCATTCGCCTAGGAGCGCCAACCGAACGCCGGCACCGCCTCAGGTGCCGTCTCGCCCCTATGTTAACCTGCCCGCAAACTCAGGAAGCAACGCTAGGGCTTGCCGACTGCGGCCACTTAGGGGCGGGAATCCAACCTGATGGCAGTGCTGACGACAGCGCCGAAGGTTGCGGTTGACACTTCTCGAAATTGGCGTATATTGTCGGAATTCGCCCCTTGGCAGTACGTCTCGTTCCCAGCCTTGTAGGCTGGCAATCATGAACGAGGCCGATCCCTTGGGGCTTTTTCCCATATACGCCTTGTGGTCCTCAGATGGCTAAAGCCGCTATTTTAATTGACGGTGGATACTTCCTGAAACGTCTTCCGTCCGTGCGGCCGGATGTTGACAATGCCGATGTTGAGGCGGTGGTGGCGTCAATTGACCAATTGATTAGGGGCCACTTGTCTCAATTAAACAACATTCACAAGGTCCCAAACGAGTTGCAGCTTCTATACCGAACATTCTACTACGACGCAAGTCCCTACGAGCAGAAGGCGCATACCCCGGTTAGCAAGCAACCAATCAACTACGCCGAAACGACCCAAGCACACTTCAGAAAACAGCTCTTCAAAGCGCTCAGAGGACGGCCGAACTTAGCTGTGCGGTTGGGCGAGGTTCGCCGAGATGCAAATAGGTCGTGGATCTTGAAGCCTCAGCCACAGAAGGAACTTCTGAACCGTCATCTTGCGATTGGTGATCTCGCAGACAGCCACTTTTCACCCGCGTTGCGGCAAAAAGGGGTGGATATGCGCATTGGGTTGGATATCGCCTCAATAACACTAAAACGTCAGGCGGACGTCATAATTTTGGTCTCCGGCGATGCGGATTTCGTTCCGGCAGCAAAATTGGCGCGGCGCGAGGGCGTACAGTTCATACTTGATCCTCTTTGGCAAAATGTGCCTTCCAGTCTCTATGAGCACATTGATGGCCTAAGAAGCGGCTTCTACAAACCGAAGCAGGGCAGTGGATGGGCACGAAGGAATAGCCAAGGATGAGATAGCGCCTAGTAGCCGCTTTATGCCTCCGCCAATCCAAGCCATCAAGGATCTCATCACCTTTTTTTGGCGTCCATCACTACGTTTCTCAATTCATCCACCGTTCGCGGGTTGTCCGTGCCCCTGCTGCGGTGCAGCATCGCATGGCAATTGGGACACACTGGGATCAAGTCTTTGATGGGATCGACCTCGTGTGCGTCGCTAATGCTTGCGAGAGGCACAACGTGATGCACATGGATGAACCCTCGACCAATCTCTCCGTAGGTTGCTGAGAAGTCGAAGTCGCACACGCTGCATTTGCAGCCCCAATGTTGCACACACTGCTTGCGCAGTTTGGGATCGCGCTCAAACCCGTTGACGAGAATGGACTTTTTTGCACCCTCCAACACGGGCGCATTCTTGGGTATCTCCATCGGATCAGTGTCGTCCACATCAGACGACAGGTAAAGGCTCTCGGTGAAAAACTTGGGTTCCTTGCGAGGTGGATCAATACCCAATTTCTTGGCAAATTCAAGAAATATCCTAGATTTCTTAGGGTCGGTTTTGCGCTCGCCGAGAAACTTTGAAATCCTAGCGTTAGTTGCCCCTCCGTTTACTCTATTGTTCAGGTGTTTTTTCTTCGAGTTGTCCTTATAACCGATATAGCGGCTGGGAGCGAACTGCCATTCGTTCCCTACCTTATAGGAGATGAAGCTCTTACCCCTTTTTACACGCTCATGATACCAGCCAGAAGAGTTACGCTCGTTCTTCAATTTATTGTTAAATGCTGCAAGATTGTCGAGAAGGTCCTTTTTGGAGTCAACCAGCTCCATGTTTCATCTCCTGTGTTGATAAGGCCTTGGAATGCGTATCCCGGCATTCACGTTGCGTGGCCATCAAGGCTGCTTCCGCGCCCCTAGCGAACGCCCAGTTTCGTTGCCCTGCCAATCAGCCGCTGCAAACCCCTTGATGTTGCCAGGCCGCATCCATGCCACCCTGATCACGGCGAACAACCTTCATCCCTTCCCCTTGTAAACCGCCCCCGGCGCATAGTTGTCCATCTCCCTCTTAATTACCGGCGCCAGCAGGTACATGCCCAACAGGTTGGGGATGGCCACTAGGAAGACTAGGGCGTCGGAGAGGTCCATCACGGCGTGCAGGTTGATGCTGGCGCCGACGATGATGAACAGGCAGTAGCCCAGCTTGAAGCCGAAGTCCATGGCGCGGCTTTCTCCGGTCAGGTAGGTGAACGCCTTTAGGCCGTAGTAGGCCCAGGCGATCATGGTGGAGAAGGCGAACAGGAAGGCGGCCACGGCCAAGGGAATGGGCGACCAGGAGAGGGTTGAGGCGAACGCTTGGGTGGTGAGTTCGATGCCCTCCAAGCCGTCGTTCATGCCGGGTTCGTAGATGGTGGTGATGATGACCAAGGCGGTCATGGTGCAGATCACCACGGTGTCGATGAACGGCCCCAAGGAGGCGACGAAGCCCTCGGTGACCGGCCTCGCGGTCTGCGCCGAGGAGTGGGCGATGGCGGCGCTGCCAAGGCCCGCTTCGTTGGAGAACACGGCACGGCGAAAGCCGATGATGATGACGCCCAGCATGCCCCCGGCCACGCCCTCCGGCGCAAAGGCGCCCGCCCAGATGGCGGCGAAGGCGGCCGGCAGCCGGTCGGCGTTGATGAGGATGATGACCAGCGCGGTGACGACGTACAGCACGGCCATGCTCGGCACCAGCCGCACGGTGACGCTGGCGATGGACTTGATGCCGCCGATGATGACCAACCCGGTCAGCACCGCCAGACCCAAACCGATGGTCCAGCCGTTCTGCGTCAGCCAGTCGCTGCCGGCCAAGTCAACCACGATGGCCGTGGCTTGATTGGACTGAAACATGTTGCCGATGCCGAGGCAGCCGAGCACCATCGTTCCGGCGTAGAAGCAGCCCAGAATCCTGCCCAGCCGCGGCCAGTTCCGGTGCGCGGCAAGGCCCTGCTCCAAGTAGTACATGGGGCCGCCGGAGCAGGACCCGTCGGGATTGGTCTTGCGATAGACCACGCTTAGGGTGCATTCAGCGAACTTGGTGGACATGCCCAGGAAGCCGGCCACGATCAGCCAGAAGGTGGCGCCGGGGCCGCCCATGGAAATCGCCAAAGCCACTCCGGCGATGTTGCCGATGCCCACGGTGCCGGAAAGCGCCGTGGTCAGCGCCCGCCACTGGGAAATTTCGCCGGGGTCGTCCGGGTTGCGATAGCGGCCGGAGACGATGCGGATGGCCTCCGCAAAGCCGCGCACGTTGATGAAGCGCAGATAAACCGTGAAGAACAGGCCGCCGACCACCAGCCAAAAGACGATTAACGGCACGTCCGCGCCGAACATCGCAACCTCGTAGAAGACGATGCTTTGCAGCCAAAGGGTCACTGGCCCGACGGCGTTGTTGATGAGTTCATCGACGTTCATTGCACCTCCAAGCGCCCAAGCCTGTACTCAGCGAGCGCCCTAGCCCATGCTCGGCGTACTCGCCGTAGAAGGTGCGGAACGCCGTCGGCAGCTTGCGCATGTCCAAGCAGTCGGCGCCGTTCATGCACCAAGGCGGGTTCCGCTCCAAGCTGCTTTGCAGGGTGTAGCCAAGCTCCCTCGGCACCAGCCCCGCGTAAATCGAGTTCGCCATGCACAGTGGAATGGCGCAGCGCTCTTCCAAGCGAATTGGCCCTTCGGTGTTGAAGCGGCGCATGGCATCGACTATAGCACCCTAAAGAGCGTGGTTTCGGCCATTCGATCCGCTCCCGCAGGCCGCGCAGCGTCCACGCCAACGGCTGGGCGCTATAATTCCTCAATGAGCAACAAGCCCAAACTGCTGCATGGCCGCCTGTTGGAGGACGCGGACGCCTTTGTGGAGGCGTTCACGGCTTCGGTTGCCTTTGACAAGCGCCTCTACAGGCAGGACATCCGCGGCTCCGCAGCCCACTGCCGTATGCTGGGCAAGGTGGGGGCGCTGTCCGGCGCGGAGGTGGAGCAAATTCTGGCTGGGCTTGTGCAGGTGGAGGCGGAGATCGATTCCGGCAACTTCACATGGCGGCCGGGCCTTGAAGACGTCCACATGAACATCGAGCATCGGCTGATCGAGCTGATCGGCGAGGCCGGCAAGAAGCTGCACACCGCCCGCTCCCGCAACGATCAGGTGGCCACCGATCTGCGCCTGTACCTGCGCGAGGAAATCGACGCCCTAATGGAGCTGAAAACCGCCCTGCTCAACGTGCTGCTGGACTTGGCCGAACGCCATCAGGGCACGGTCATGCCCGGCTTCACCCACCTGCAGGCGGCGCAGCCGGTCACCTTCGGTCACCATCTGTTGGCTTGGTTCGAGATGCTGCTGCGCGACCGGGACCGCTTGCGGGACTGCCGCCGCCGGGTGAACCAGCTGCCCCTCGGCGCGGCCGCCCTGGCCGGCACCACCTTTCCCATCGATCGGCACTTCGTGGCCCAGGAACTTGGCTTTGAAGGGGTGGCGGCAAACTCCCTGGATGCGGTCAGCGACCGGGACTTCGCTGTCGAGTTCGTCGCCGTCGCCGCCATGACCCTGATGCATCTAAGCCGCTGGTGCGAGGAACTGGTGCTCTGGACCAGCCAACCCTTCGCCTTCATCGACCTACCGGATCGCTTCTGCACGGGCTCCAGCATCATGCCGCAGAAGAAGAACCCGGACGTTGCCGAGTTGGTGCGCGGCAAAACGGGCCGCATCTACGGCGACCTGACCGCTTTGTTGACCCTGATGAAGGGCCAACCCCTCGCCTACAACCGTGACAACCAAGAGGACAAGGCACCCCTTTTTGACGCCATCGACACCCTGAAGGGCTGCCTCACCGCCATGTTGGGCATGTTGCCCCACCTGCAAGCGGATGCTGAAGCCATGCGCCGCGCCGCCGCCCAAGGCTTCGCCACGGCCACGGACTTGGCGGATTACCTCGTGCGCAAGGGGATGCCGTTTCGGGATGCCCACCGGGCTGTGGGCAAAACTGTCGCCTACGCGGTGCAGCAGCGCGTCGGCCTAGAGGAAATCCCCCTGCCGGTTCTGAGGGAATTGGTCGGAGAGTTGGTGGACGAAGACGTGCTTGGCGCACTCACCTTGGAAGGTGCCTTGGCGGCCCGCAGTCACTTCGGCGGAACAGCGCCGGCGGCGGTGGCTGAGGCCGTCAAGGCCGGCCGCAAGCGCCTAGCCGCGGAGTTAAGCGACCCTTGCCGCAGCGCATGACCCTAGTGCCCCAATCCCGCTTCGCTTGATCCCTTGCAACGGCCCATCGCCTGCAATACCGCCATCATGCCCCGTCAAAATCCAGCGGCGCTGTCCGCCGAATTGAAGGCCCTCTACCGGCGTCAGCTTGAAATGGGCGCCAAAGCCGGCGACGGCCGCCACGGCAGCAAGGTATTTCTAGCCATGCTAAGGGCCGTGGACGCACTGCCGGCCAAGCGCCTCGAACCAAGGAATGACGCGGTTTGGGTCTGGTCGGACCTGCATCTAGGCCATGACAACATCATCCGCTACTGCAATAGGCCCTTCTCCGACGCCGCGGCCATGGACCGCCGCTTGTACGCCAATTGGCAGGCCACGGTGGGGCCGGACGATCAGCTGATTTTCGTGGGCGACATGGCTATGCGGAAAGCGGTCTGCGACGCCACCTGGCGGCGGATTCGAGGCGGCGCCGGGCGCCCCAAGCAGCTGGTGGTCGGCAACCACGACCTCACCGGCTCAGGCGTGTTGCGAGTGGACGGCTTCGACGACATCTGCGCTCTGCTGTGGGCGGACGGGGACCCGCCACTGCTGTTCACCCACATGCCCTTGGTCGAAGTGCCCCCCGGCTGGGCGAACGTGCATGGCCATACCCACGACGCCCCGCCGACGCGCTCCCCGCACATCAACGTCTCCGTGGAGCAAGTTGACTATCGCCCCTTGCCGCTGGCCGGCATTCGCGCTCTGGCGGCGGCATTGGTCCAAGGCCACTATCCGCAGGGCAAAACCACCTTGGAGCGCATCGAACGCCTAGCGGGAAACCGCTAACCGCAACCCGCAGGGCACACCACAGGGCGTTGTCGCGCCTTGCCGAACAGCACATCCTCCAAGGCCATGCCACCGGGGAAGGCGCCGCTAATACCGCTTCGATCTGCTGTTTTCGGTGTCGTTTAGAGTGATTCTCAGCATGGTTTCGGTGCTGGGGGGCAAAAATATGAAATTGCCAGCGAAATTAGCCGAAAACCCTGTTAGGGTAACCAGTATTGAGCCAAGATTCGTGAATGGTACCAACCATTCAAGGCATGGTCGGACGCCGACTAACCCATCGCCCGATTGTTGAAGGAGATCCGGCATGAGCCGGGAAGCAACACGGACAATCGAACCAATCCCCGCCAATTTCGGGCAGCTTGTCGACCAGATCCCGGGCGGCGAGGTGAAGAAGCACAGCATCGTTTCGCTGTTCAGCGGTTGTGGCGGGATGGACTTGGGCTTTCGCGGCGGTTTCTCGTTCGGCGGCAAGTTCTACGGCCGTCTGCCGTTCAAGATCCTGTGGGCGAACGACATCGACCAGCCGGCTTGCGACACCTATGCAGCGAATCTAGGCGAGGATCACCTGCATCGCGGCAGCATCGTTGACGTAATGGATAGGCTGCCCGATTCCGCCGACATCGTTATCGGCGGGTTCCCTTGTCAGGACGTGTCGATCAACGGCCAACACAGCCTAGCGGAAGGCCAACGCACGATTCTGTACGAACGCATGGTCGAAGTCATCCGGCGCACGAATCCCAAGGCCTTCATCGCGGAGAACGTCAAGGGCTTGCTCATGTCACATGGCAAGCCCTTTTTCGAGCAGATTCTCGCGGACTTCGCGCTGCCTGGTTACCGGGTCGATCACAAGCTGTACCTAGCTGCGGACTATGGCGTACCGCAGATGCGCGAGCGCATCTTCATCGTTGGGGTGCAGGGCGACGCCCCATTCGGCCATCCCGAACCACTGGACGAGCAAATGACGGCGCAGGAAGCCCTAGGGGACTTGGAAAGCGCCGCCGAGAACAAGGTTGTGTCGCACATTTGGAGCAAGGCGCAGCGCAGCCCAGAGCAGGGCGACCGGAAGTTGAAGGCGGACAAGCCCGCGACCACGATCCGGGCCGAGCACCACGGCAACGTGCAATGGCACTACAAGCTCGAGCGGCGCATCTCGCTGCGCGAAGCGGCGCGGCTGCAATCGTTCCCAGACCATTTCCGGTTCATGTCCGCGATGCGGGCAACCGAACGGCAGATCGGCAACGCCGTGCCGCCAGTGCTAGCTTGGCATATCGCCAAGGCCATCGGAGAGCATATTGACGCCGACACAGTTTGAAGCCGTCCTAGACCGAGCAGCGCAGTTCCTAACCGCAAACCTTAAATCAAGCACGCTCTACCACGGCCCAGAGCAGTTCGAGAAGGGAGTGTTGGCCGCGTTGCAGAACGCGGCGACGGATCTCAATGTAACCGTTGCGCCGACCTACCATCGCCACGCCTTCCCGGACATCCGCGTGAACGGGTACGGCGTGGAGGTCAAGTACAGCAAGCGGAACACATGGAACGCGGTCGGCAACAGCGTGTTCGAGAGCATGCGCGATCCGACCGTGAACGCCATCTACGTCATGTTCGGCAAGGTCGGCGGCGAACCTGAAGCCCGGTGGGGCAAGTACGAGGACTGTGTTACACATGTCCGCGTGTCCAATGCGCCGCGTTTCGTTGTGGACATGGAGCGCGACGATGCGCCGCTGTTCGAGCGTTTCGACATCAGCTACGGCGACTTTACCGACCTTGACGACGACGGCAAGATGGCGCATGTCCGCAAATACTGGCGCGATCGACTTCCGCCTGGTGAGCACTTGTGGTGGCTTGAGCCGTCCCATACGTTGCCGATCAACGTCCGCCTCTACATGCATCTATCGCAAGCCGAGAAACGAGTGTTCCGCGCCGAAGCCGCGCTGCTGTGTCCGCAGATATGCAAGGGGCCGCGTGCGCGGGGCAAGTACGAGGACGCAGCGATCTATTTGCTCACCTACCATGGCGTGTTCTGCCCGCAAGCCCGCGACCTATTCACTGCTGGCAGCGTCGCTTTGCGGGCGGACGACGCAAGAGGCGGAAATTATCTGCTACGCGCCTTGCAGGACATCGAGCCTCTTATGATCGACGCGGCTCAGCGCTTGGACGATGCGCTGTTCGTGGAGTATTGGGGTGAAAGCTGCGACCGCGATGAGCGGATCAAGCGATGGCTTGTGCTTGCCGACTGTTACGCTGGGGACACTGGCTGGAAGCCGTCAAACGAACTGTTCGGCTAATTATTGGTGTTTAGACCCTGACAACCAGATTTCGAGTTCGCAAAAAGTCCTCAAGTACATTCCTAAGCAGGGTGTGCCCTGGTTGGCATGGGCATCGCCTGTGCGTCACCCATGAAATTTGCCGGCACGGGTTGTCATCGGCTGGGAAGCCCTCGGCGGCTTTGCTGGTTGGTCCGCCAGCCTGAGCAGTTCGGCGATGGCGACGAACAGGTGGTAGCCGGTGCTGGCCGGCATGGTTTTGGCGATTCGGCGCCCATCGGCGGCGACCTGATCGATCCAACCGCCGGGAGGCGCACCGCCGAGCCAATCGCCATGGATGGACTCGGCGCATTGCCGGGCGCGTTGCAAGGCCAGCTGGGTCAATTCAGGCGGGCCGAGTTCCAGGATGCAGAGGTGCGCCTTCAAGCTCTCGGCCTGGGCCCACAGGCGGCAGCTGGCGTCGATTGGGGTGTTGTCCGCCGATAGGCGCATGGGTGTCTTGCCTAGGCGGAGATCGGTCTCCTTCGCTGCGGAATCTGTCCGAGCGCCGGCCGCTAGGCTTGGGGACGGTTTGACCGCCCCGGACAGGGCGGCGCAGCAATGCCGGTACAAAGGCAGGGCGAATTCATGCAGGGCAACGCCGAACAGCCGCGCACGGTAGCCTAGCAGCCAAACCCACTCCATGGAGTGGCCCGGTTCGTAGGCTTCATCCGCCAACCGATGGGACGCATCGACGCAGCCCCCGGCTGGCGCCGTTGGCGGTTTAGGCGCCCCTTCGCCACCAGCT
This sequence comes from uncultured Pseudomonadales bacterium, assembly GCA_958296025.1. GTDB lineage: Bacteria > Pseudomonadota > Gammaproteobacteria > Pseudomonadales > Azotimanducaceae > Azophilus. The sequence continues at coordinate 847,946 of OY282430.1, read as the reverse complement.
GTTTGGGCGCCGTCAGCGACGCTTTCCCGAACGAAGTTGCCGCGGCGGTCAAAAAACGCCTCGCTGATGAAGCCCAGCAGCGACTCCGCCCGCCGCCGCACGTCGGCGCTGCCAGTGTGTTGGTAGAGGACAAGGAGGCTCTCGAACAGATGCATGTGGGGGTTCTGCAGCCGCCTGTTCGGCGGGGGGATGGACTCGCGGCAACCGCCATCCGCCCGGCCAAGGTGCTTGTCGATGCTGTTGACAAGCCGGCCGGCCAATACATCCGCACGGCGGCCGCCGAGGACACTCCAGCTTTGCGCCAAGGCCAGCAGGCAGAAGGCGTTGTTGTAGAGATCCGGGCGGTCGTCCGTCAAAACGCCTTGCTTGATGTCGATTCGGCTGCCGGCCAGCCCGTCGGGACGGAAGCAGACATCCAAAAACCGGCCGGCGCTGGCCGCCAAGGCCTCGGCGAACCCATCCGCACGCCAGCCCAATCGATCGGCGAGCATGAAACTGAACAGCTGCCGCGCCTGCACAAGCACCCGTGATTCCAAGCCGTCCAAGGCACGCCCGGAAAAGTCGAGGGCCTCAAAGAAAGCGCCGTTTGGGTGCCGGCCTTGGCGCCACCAGAGCGGCCAAGCCTCCCGCCGCATCCAGCAGTCCAGCCGATGGGCGATGTCGCGCAGCGGGGATGGTTCCAACGTCATGCCTTCACCGAGCGGAAGTCTTGGGCGTTAACAGGCCCTAGGCCAACGTCCGCCGGGCGTTGCGGAACAGTTGCAGCCAAGGGCCTTCCTCCCCCCAAGTTGGGTCGGCCCAAGCATTTTGGCAGGTGCGGAACACGCGCTCCGGGTGCGGCATGAGGACGAGCGCCCGACCATCGGCGGCGATGAGGCCGGCCAAGCCCTGCATTGAGCCGTTGGGGTTGGCGGGATAGGTTTCCGTGACTTGGTGCTGGTTGTCCACGTATTGGGCGGCGATGGCGTTGGCGGACTCAAGGCGGGTGTATTCCTCGGCTGCGTCAAATTCGGCGCGACCCTCGCCGTGGGCGACCGGGACCGGCAAAACGCTGCCGGCCATGCCGCTCAGCCAAGGAGAGGAGGTCCGGTTGATGCGCACCAGAACGGTGCGGCCCTCGAACTGCTCGGAGCGGTTGCGCACGAAGCGCGGCCAAGCCCCGGCACCGGGGATCAGCGCCTTGATTTGCGCCAGCATTTGACAGCCGTTGCAAACGCCGAGAACGAGGCGGTCCGCCGCGAAGAAGGAGGCGAAGGCATCGCGCACGGCCTCATGGTAGAGGATGCTCTTGGCCCAGCCGCCGCCGCCGCCCAACACGTCCCCGTAGGAAAAGCCGCCGCAAGCCGCCAACACCGGGAAATCCAGCAAGTTGACGGCACCGGAAAGGAGATCCGTCATGTGAACATCGACGCTGTCGAATCCGGCCTGATGGAAGGCCGCCGCCATTTCCATCTGTCCGTTGACGCCCTGCTCCCGCAGCACCGCCACCTGCGGACGGTCACCGACGACGGTGAACGGCATCCTGGGGGGACCCTCTGCAGGAGCGGCAGTGAGATGGGCGGACAAGCCGGGATCGTCCGCCGTGATGCCGGCAAATTCCTCATCCGCCGTTCGCGGATTGTCCCGGAGGCGCTGCATCCGGTAGCTGGGTTCCGCCCAACGGCGCTGCCAAGCGCTGCGCTCGGCGTCCACCGCCAAGGCGCCCCGATGCAGGACGCGCAACCGCTCATCTTGGCGCACCCAGCCCAGGTCCCATACCTCGGCGCTGCGGTAGGCCGCTTTGACCTCGGCCACATCCGCTTCCGCCACCTGCAGGATGACGCCAAGCTCCTCATTGAAAAGCCATGCCAACAAGTCCTCCGCATCAATGCGGATCTCCCAGCCCACCCGTCCGGCAAAGGCCATCTCCGCCAAGGCTGCCAACAGTCCGCCGTCGGACCGATCATGGTAGGCAAGCAGCCGCCCCTGACGATTCAACTGCGCAGTGGCGGCAAGAGCCTCGGCCAAGGCTTCCGGCACCTCCACATCAGGGCACTCATCACCAAGCTGCCGGAAGCACTGAGCCAAAGCGCTGCCGCCAAGACGCCGCCGCCCGCCGCCAGGATCGACCAAGAGAAGGCGCGACGGCACCCGCTGCAGCACCGGCGTCAGGGTGCGGCGCACATCGGCCACCGGTGCAAAGGCGGACACGATCAGGGTCAGAGGCGCGATCACTTGATGGTCCTCGCCACCCTCCCGCCAGCGGGTGGCCATGGAGAGGCTATCCTTCCCCACCGGGATGGCGACGCCGAGTTTGGGACAAAACTCCATGCCCAGCGCATGCACGGCATCATAGAGCGCCTCATCCTCCCCGTCGGCGCCGGCGGCGGCCATCCAATTGGCGGACAGGACCACGCGGCCCAAACTCTCCACATCGGCGGCGAACAGATTGGTTAGAGCCTCCGCCACCGCCATGCGGGCGGAGGCGGCGGGGTCGATCAGGGCGAGGGGGGAGCGCTCCCCCATGGCCATGGCCTCGCCTTGAAAGGTCTGGTAGCCGGCCAGGGTGACGGCCACATCGCTCACCGGGGTCTGCCAAGGCCCCACCATCTGCTCCCGCCCCACCAAGCCGGTGATGCTGCGGTCACCGATGGTGATGAGGTATTGCTTGCTCGCCACCGCCGGAAAGCCGAGCACCCGGTGGATGGCGTCCTGAAGATGGATGCCGGATAGATGCAACGGCACCAGCTTGCGCGGACGCCGGTTGACGTTGCGCTGCATGGTCGGCGGTTTGCCGAACAGCAGAGACATGGGCAGATTGACGGGATGGCCGTCAACACCCACATCGTCAGGGACTGGCAAGGCGGTGCCACCATAAACGGCACCGCTGTCGTGGACGGTGGCGTTCAGACCCTCTGCGTTGACCTCATTGCCGGACCCATCACCAGCAGGAAGCTCGCCGCAAGTCCCGTCGCCGGCATCGGCCCGCTGCGCGGCACGGCCGTCCCGCACCGACAACACCGCCTCCTTGGTGGCCTCTCCGACGATGGCCCAAGGGCAGCGCTCCCGTTCACAGAGCGCCTTGAACTGCGCAATGCGCTGCTCGGCGATGCCCAACACATACCGCTCCTGAGCCTCGTTGCACCAGATTTCCAATGGCGACATGCCGGGGTCGGCGCTTGGCACCTTGCGCAGGTCGAAACGGCCGCCGACGCCGGCATCCCGCACCAACTCCGGCAGGGCGTTGGAAAGCCCTCCGGCCCCCACGTCATGGATCAGCAGGATGGGATTGCCGTCGCCCAAGGCGGTGCAGGCGTCGATCACCTCCTGGCAGCGGCGCTGCATTTCCGCGTTGTCGCGCTGCACGGACGCGAAGTCCAACTCCGACGAACTGTGGCCGGCGGCCATGCTGGAGGCGGCGCCGCCGCCTAAGCCGATCAGCATGGCGGGGCCGCCCAACACCACTAAGGCGGCGCCTGGCGGAATCTCCCGGGCTTGCACATGAACCGGGCGGACGACGCCAAGGCCGCCGGCCACCATCACCGGCTTGTGGTAGCCGCGCAGCATGGCGGGGTCGGCGGGATCAGGATGCTCAAAGGTGCGGAAGTAGCCGCTTAAGGCCGGGCGACCGTACTCGTTGTTGAAGGCCGCCCCGCCGACGGGCCCTTCGAGCATGATGTCCAAGGCGGACGCTAGGTGCGGCGGCTTCGCCGAGGGCAGTTCCCAAGGCTCGGCATGGCCGGGGATGCGCAGATGGGAGGTGGTGAAGCCAGTCAGCCCGGCCTTGGGCTTGGCGCCGCGGCCCACCGCCCCCTCGTCCCGTATTTCCCCGCCGCTGCCGGTGGCGGCACCTGGATGGGGAGCGATGCCGGTGGGATGGTTGTGGGTCTCCACCTTCATCAAGATGGGGGCGTCCTCATCCACAGTGTCGTAGCGGTGGGTGTGGGGGTTCAATAGGAACCGGCGGCAGCGATGTCCTTGGATGACGGCGGCGTTGTCCGCGTAAGCGCTCAGGATGCCGGCACCGTCGATTGCGGCGGCGGTGTTGCGGATCATTTGAAACAGGGACCGAGGCTGCGCCACCCCATCAATGGTCCAACTGGCGTTGAATATCTTGTGCCGGCAGTGCTCCGAATTAGCTTGGGCGAACATCATCAGTTCGACGTCGGTGGGGTCCCGTCCGAGGTCGGTGAAGGCCGCCGCCAAATAGTCGATCTCTTCCGCAGTCAGCGCCAAGCCCAGATTGCGGTTGGCCGCCCGCAACGCTCGCCGCCCGCCTTCCAGAACCGGAATCCTCGTCAGCGGGCGAGGGCTTTGCTCAGCAAACAGCTGGTCGAAGTGCGCTTCATCCAAGACCGTTTCCGTCATGCGGTCGTAGAGGCCCGCCAACGCCGCAGCCGATAGGGGCGCGTCGGCGAACCAACGCACACCCCGTTCCACCCGCAGCACCTTGTTCAGGCCGCAGGTGGAGAAGATGTCCGTGGCCTTGCTGGACCAAGGGGAGATCAGGCCCAGCCTCGGCACCACGGTGGCTACCCGCCGCCCGACGCCGGCGGACAGATCGCGTCGCGGCCCGTATTGCAGCAAGGCTTGGGTGCGATCCGCCTCCACTGCATTCAGTGATGCCGACAGCGCCAGCACATGGACATATTCCGCGTACAGGGCGTCAAGGCCCAAGGCCGCCTTGCGCTGGCCGAGGGCAAACCCCGACCGGGCCGGCGGCCCCGCCAAAACGAGGATCTCCGTCATCGATAGCGCACCGGAAAACAGCACCCAAGGCATGTCTTCCGCCGCCAGCAAAGACCCAAGGCCACTAATGCGCCATACCTAAACAAAGCCACGGGTCCTAGGAACGGGGATGCTTCGGGCATGCATGAGGTTCTTGAAAAACCCGCCGCATCGGCACCGCGAACGTTTCCCGCCGGCCGCTTCGTCCAAGCGATGGTTGGGGGCATCGGACAGTGCCGCTCATGCGCGACGCTGCCGAAAGAACCGCTGCATCAAGGCGGCGCATTCGTCCAGCAGAACCCCGGCGGTCACGGCCACGCGGTGGTTGTGGGCGGCGCTGGTCAACCCCTGCGCCCGGCTAACGACGGCGCCGGTACGCGGCTCCGGGGCACCGAAGACCAAACGTTCGATGCGGGCATGGACCAAGGCGCCGACGCACATCATGCAGGGCTCCACGGTGACGTACAGCGTCGCGCCGGGCAGCCGGTAGTTGCCGCGCTCGGTGGCGGCCTCGCGCAGCGCCAAAATCTCCGCATGGGCGCTGGGGTCGCAAAGGCCGATGGGGCTGTTGCGCCCTTGTCCCAACAAAACGCCTGCAACCGGGTCCACGACGACGGCGCCTACCGGCACCTCGCCGCACTCGGCGGCCGTTTGCGCCAACGCCAAAGCCTGCCGCATCCACGCCGAGTCACCGGCGCAACCTCGCCCCAAATCAACGGAAGGGCACATTGCACTGCGTCACTCCCATTCGATGGTCGCCGGCGGCTTGCTGGATAGGTCGTACACCACCCGGGAAACGGAAGGAATCTCGTTGATGATCCGGGCGGAAACCCGTTCGATCAGGTCGAAGGGCAAGCGGGCGCAACGGGCGGTCATGAAATCCACCGTCTCCACGGCGCGCAAGGCGACAACCGGTTCGTAGCGGCGGGCGTCCCCCACCACCCCCACGGACTTCACCGGCAAATGCACGGCGAAGGCCTGGGCCACTCTGTCGTAATAGCCGGCGGCGTGCAGTTCCTCGAGAAAGATGGCGTCCGCCTCGCGCAGCGCATCGGCGTATTGCGGCTTCACCTCGCCCAAGATGCGCACCGCCAGACCGGGGCCGGGGAAGGGATGGCGGTTGATCAAAGCCTCCGGCAGGCCGAGGCGCAGCCCCACCGCCCGCACCTCGTCCTTGAACAGATCCCGCAGGGGTTCCACCAGCTTCAGCGCCATGCGTTCCGGCAAGCCGCCCACGTTGTGGTGCGACTTGATGACATGAGCCTTGCCGTGGGCGCTGGCGGCGGACTCGATCACGTCAGGGTAGATGGTGCCCTGGGCCAGCCAAGCCACGCCGTCAAGGTTTTTGGCGGTGCGCTCGAAGACGTCGATGAAGGTGTTGCCGATGACGCGCCGCTTGGCCTCCGGTTCGCTCAGGCCGGCCAGCTTGGCGTAGAACTCCTCCTTGGCGTCCACCGTCACCAAGTTCAGATTCAGCGCGTTGGAGGCCGCAAAGCTGCTTTCCACCTCGGCCCGCTCGTCCTTTCTGAGCAGGCCGTTATCGACGAACACGCAGATCAGCTGCTCGCCGACAGCCCGGCTCAGCAGGGCCGCCACCACGCTGGAATCCACCCCGCCCGATAGGCCCAACACCACTTTCTCATCGCCGATTTGGCGGCGCACCCTGGCGATGGCGTACTCAACGATGTTGTCCGCTGTCCAGTGGCCGCCACAGCCGCAGATATCCAAGGCGAAGCGGCGATAGATGTCCGCGCCCTGGTCAGTGTGGGTGACTTCCGGGTGGAACTGCAAGGCGTACCAAGGCTGAGCTTCGTGCTCCATGGCGGCGATGGGTGCGCTGTCCGTGGTCGCGGTGACCTTGAAGCCGGGCGGCGCCGCCGCCACCTTGTCGCCGTGGCTCATCCAAACCGCCAAGCCGCCCCCGGCGTTGAGGGCCAGCCCGGACAACAACTGGGAAGATCCCCGCATCCTGATCTCGGCCGGTCCAAACTCCCGCTTGGACGAAGGCGCCACGGCACCGCCGAAGTGGGCCGCCATGGCCTGCATTCCGTAGCAGATGCCCAACACCGGCACACCTAGAGCGAACAAGCCCTCGGGCAGTTCCGGCGCCGCCAACGCCGCCACCGATTGCGGGCCGCCGGAGAGGATGACGCCCTTGGCGCCAAAGGCAGCCAGCGTTTGCGCATCCACGTCACAAGAGAGGATTTCGCAATAGACTCCAACCTCCCGCACCCGCCGGGCGATCAACTGAGTGTATTGGGAGCCAAAGTCGATGATCAGCAGACGTTGCGCCTGGATGCCGCTTGCTGCGCCAGGAGCGCCGGGCGTTGCAACGGCAGCGGGCGCCTTTCCTGCCGTGGACGCAACCGAAGCGTCCATTGCCAAGGCCGCCGCGAGAACCGCCGGTTCCGGTGCCAAGCCAGAGCTTCCCATTGCTGAACCGGCCGCCATCAACGCAACGGGTAGTTAGGGGCTTCCTTGGTAATCGCCACGTCATGCACATGGCTTTCGGCCATGCTGGCGGCGCTGATGCGGATGAATTCCGGGTGGCTGCGCATGGTTTCGATGTCCGCCGAGCCGGTGTAGCCCATGGCCGCCCGCAAGCCACCGAGCAGCTGATGGATGATCGGCCCCACCGGGCCGCGGTAGGGCACCCGGCCTTCAACGCCCTCCGGCACCAGCTTGCGCCCGTCCCCCTCCACCTCCTGAAAGTAGCGATCGCTGGAACCGTGCAGGTCCCCCATGGCGCCCAGAGAGCCCATGCCCCGATAGGACTTGTAGGTGCGCCCTTGGTAGAGCTCCACCTCGCCGGGCGCTTCGTCGGTGCCGGCAAACAGGCTGCCCACCATCACCGAACTGGCCCCGGCGGCAAGGGCCTTGGCGATGTCCCCGGAGTAACGGACGCCGCCGTCGGCAATGACCGGCACATCGACTTCGTTGGCCGCCTCCACCGCCTCCGCCACCGCCGTGACCTGCGGAACGCCGATGCCGGCAATCACCCGGGTGGTACAGATGGAGCCGGGGCCGATGCCCACTTTGACGGCGTCCACACCCGCCGCCAGCAGCGCCTGAGCACCAGACTTGGTGGCCACGTTGCCGCCGATGACCTGCATCTTCGGATAACGTTGCTTAATGAGGCTGACCTGGTCCAGCACCTTCTGCGCATGGCCGTGGGCGGTATCGACCACGATGACGTCGGCACCGGCTTCGACCAGCGCGTCCACCCGCTCGTCGGTGTCCTGGGCGGCGCCCACCCCGGCCCCCACCCGCAACTGCCCCGCATCGTCCTTGCAGGCATTGGGGAAGGCCTGGGACTTACGGATGTCCTTCACCGTCACCATGCCCTTCAACTGAAAGGCGGCGTTGACCAACAGCACCTTTTCGATGCGATGCTCATGCAGCAGGGCGGTGATCTCACCAAAGCTGGCGTTCTCCGGGGCCGTGACCAAGCGCTCCTTGGGCGTCATGGCGTGCCGCACCAAGGCGTCCAAACGTTTCTCGAAGCGCACGTCCCGGGCGGTGACGATGCCCACCAAACGGTCTCCTTCCACCACGGGCACACCGGAGATGCCATGCTCCTGGGTCAACGCCAGCAGGTCAGCCACCGTTCGACCGGGTGTGATGGTGATCGGGTCCCGAATGATGCCCGCCTCAAACTTCTTCACCGCCCGCACCTCCCGGGCCTGGGCTTCAATACCCATGTTCTTATGCACGATGCCGATGCCCCCCTCTTGGGCGATGGCGATGGCCAGCCGCGATTCGGTCACGGTGTCCATGGCGGATGACATCAGAGGAATGTTGAGGCTGATCCTACGGGTCAGCCGGGTGCGGAGGTCAACTTCGGAGGGCAGCAGCGCGGAATGGGCGGGAAGCAGCAAAACGTCATCAAAGGTCAGCGCATCCAGAGCGATTCGCAGCATTTCGGCACCCCGCAAAAGGGGGATGTTATCGGCGCAACCGGCAGGTGTAAACCGAAATTTGCGCCCACTGGCGGACTACCAAAGTTGGCCGCCCTAGGAACATCCAACCAAGCTGTTGCGCAATCCACACGGACGCGCCCCCACGGCCCTCGTTTGTGAATGAGGGGCTGACATCAAAGGGGTAGTCCCCTGGCGAATCTCGCAACCTTGCCGCTACGGTGAAGCCGGTTTGGTTGTTGTATCTTTGTGCCTCGACCTCAAAGCGCCCTGATTGCCATGCCAAATGAGAATGCGTCCGAACTGCAAGCCGGCATCCTACCCCTGCTGCACCTACGGCGGTATCGCCTACGGTTCCGGGAGCGCAATCCCGGCAGTCGGGCTGCCCTGCGCTCCGTCCGCGCCGGCTACTTGGGCTCCACTTGGCGCGGCGCGTTCGGCCATGCGCTCAAGCAAACGGTATGCGTCACGGGGCTGCCCGAATGCGACGGCTGTGCCCTGCTCGACTCCTGCCCCTACCCCTTTGTCTTTGAGAACAGAACGCCGCCTGACGCGAAGAAGCTGGCACTCTATCCGCGCACTCCCAACCCCTATGTCCTGGAGCCGGCCGATCATGGCTACGACTCGGATGGCGAAACCGTTAACCTTGGGCTCACCCTGTTCGGACGGGCGAATGCACAGATTCCGCACATCGTCGAGGCGCTGAAGCTGGCGGGCCGTGGCGGACTGACTGCCCGGCAGGTGAAATTAGAGCTGCTGGACGTTCAAGCCGAATGCCCAGATCCGGGCAACAACTGGCGGGCTGCGCACGACTTGAGCGACGGCTTGGGGACGATTCCCTCCGAACAGGCACCGCCGGCCCCTTCGTCCGTCAAGATCCGGCTGATCTCACCGCTGCGGATTCGGCGCAACGAGCGCCTGGTCGGTCCCTCGGCGTTCAGCTTCCGCGCCTTCGCCGGCAATCTGCTGCGCCGCCTTTCCCTGCTGAACTACTTCTTCGGCGACGCACCTTGGGAGACGGACTTCGCCGGCCTCGTTCGGCAAGCGGAGAGCATTCCAGTTGCCAACTCCGACCTCAGCTGGCGGGAATGGTCGCGCCATTCCTCCCGCCAACGCGCCAAAATCCCCATGGGCGGGCTGGTTGGAACCTTCGAGATCGAATCCCCGGAACTCACACCCTTCTGGCCCTGCCTCCAGCTTGGGCAATGGACCCACCTCGGCAAGGGCTGCACAATGGGTTTAGGCCGGTATGCATTGGAGCCGGTTGGCCCAGGCGACAGTGAAGAATCCAAACAACCGCAATGGCCCGCACCGAATCGACTTTAGGGCTGCTACCGCCATGAAACCAAAAAACACGAATCCGGGAAGCTACCCGCACCGCATCTTAGTGGCCGTTACGGGACTGTCCCCGCAAATAGTCACCGAGACCCTGTACTCCCTTGCGGTTGCGCAGCCCCCTCGGTTTATCCCCACCGAAGTGCGGCTCATCACCACCGAGGAAGGCGCTCAGCGGGCACAGCTATCCCTACTGCATGAGCAAACCGGCTGGTTTCACCGCCTATGTGCAGACCACCAATTGCCTCCCATCGCGTTCGGACCTGAGCAAATCCATGTGCTGCGGGACGCCAACGGCAACCCTCTAGGCGACATCCGCAACGAGGCGGACAACACTGCCGCTGCCGACGCCATCACCGAGCTGATGCGAGAACTGACCAGCGACGACGGCAACGCACTTCACGTCTCCATCGCCGGCGGGCGCAAGACCATGGGATTCTACCTCGGCTACGCCCTTTCGCTGTACGGGCGCATCCAAGACAGGCTCTCCCATGTGCTGGTCAACGCACCTTATGAGTCGCATCCGGGCTTTTTCTACCCGACGCCGAAGAGCGAATTGATCCACACGCCCGGTCCCAGCGGCAGGCCCTACGATGCCCGGGACGCCGAGGTGACGCTGGCGGAGATTCCGTTTGTGAGAATGCGCGAAGGCTTGGATTCCGAACTGATGGGGGGAAAGGCAAACTTCTCCGGCGCAGTAGCCAATGCACAGCGGGCACTGCCGCCGTTGGCGTTGCAGCTCGAACCAGCCTGCAGGTCGGCAACCATTGCGGGCGAGACTTTCAGCTTGCTGCCCAACCGATTCGCCTTGTATTGGATGCTGGCAGAGCGTTTGCTAGATGGCCGGGGCGGCACACATTGGAGCGACGATCGGTATGCGCAGGAGTTCTTGGGCTACTACGGGCGCCTCGTCAGCACCATGTCGGCAGAGTACGAGCGGGCGGAGCAGGCCGTCCAACGCGGACTCACTGGTGAGAACGTCAATCCGATCAAGGCCCACATCAAGAGGAGCTTCGAGAGCCATGTAGGCCGCCGCCGAGCCGCGCCCTATCTCGTCAAGGAACAGGACCACATTCCCGGTACGCGGTACCGGCGCTTTGGATTGGATTTGCCCCGTGAGGTGGTGCATATCGCCGGCCGCAACCTTGCGGACTCGTCAACCGAGCAGGAACGCTGATACAGTTGGCGCAAGCACGGAATACCGCAATGTCGATGCATCAAATGAGCTACGAGGTCAAGTTCCTGACCCCGGCCTTTCTCGGCAACGCCGAGCAAAACGGCCAATGGCGAACGCCGCCCTTCAAGGCGCTGCTACGGCATTGGTGGCGGGTGGCTGTGGCGCAAGAATATGGCAACGACTTCGAGAAAATGAGACAGGCCGAGGGAAGGCTATTCGGTCACGCTTGGCTCAAGGACGGTGCGGGGAAGGCTTGGGCATCCCGCAGCAAAGTCAGGTTGCGCCTAGACTCTTGGGAGGAAGGGGCATTGACCACCGACAGCTGGCCAAACGGGAAGTTCAAGCAAGTAGCAACAACACGCGATGGCAAAGGAAGGGTGCGGAGCGATGTGTATCTCGGATACGGCCCTGTCTTGCCGCCAAGCAAAAGCGAAGGCCGGAAGACGGTCGAGTTGGGCCACAAAGCGATAGCCGAGGGGAAATCTGTAACCCTCCGATTGCTAGCGAAAACTATGCCGGAAGAAAGACAAGCTGTTGGCGATGCCATGCAACTTATGCACTGGTTTGGCACTCTTGGGTCACGAAGCCGAAATGGGTGGGGATCACTTGAATCTTTTTCCGAAGATGGGCGGATCGTCGCAGTGAACGCCATGCCAAGAAATCCGCTGTTGAACAGGATAGTCCAGCCTTGGCAGAAGTGTCTGCGAACCGATTGGGCAAGTGGCGTCGGCAGCGATGATCGTGGCCCGTTGATCTGGGTGACGGAACCATACAATGATTGGTGGGATTCCATGAATCGCTTCGCCCAAATTCTCGTAGCTGTGCGTCGAACGGCAAAAAATCACAAATCGGGAAAAATCGGCGGCATCCATCTGTTGGGCTACCCCGCGGGCGGAAGTTGGAAGGTCAACAACTGGGGCGAACAGTCGCGTCTAGCCAGCCCGTTGCGGTTCAAAGTGGTTAAATGGGAAGGCAAGTTGCGCGGCATGGTCTTCCATGTTCCATACAGCATCCCCAAGCCGTTGCGAGCGAAGCTTTCGCCAGCGGATGCCCGTTGGTTGAATGAAAACCAAGAGCAAGTCTGGATAGAAATACATAGCCTACTGGACAAAGAGAGGACGCTGTTCAGGGCAAATCAGGTGAGGGCTGGACAGTGAGCAATTCGGCCAATGATGAGCTCTGGCAAACCAAGCTCCACGCCCGCCTGCACGACCCGGCGGAGAAGGCGTTGGTGCTGCTGCGCGATCCGGCCGGCCACGAAGGCGGCACATCAAGGGCGTTGCATCGGCTGCTCGGCTTCGACAGCATCCCGGAATCTGGGATGCTGATGGCAGACGGTCCGATGGCCCTGGATACCATCCTGTTCAAAAACGGCATTCCCACATCCATGTATAGAACCGTCAAGCGAGCGGACTGGTGGGCATCCGCAGCTGATCGCCCTCAGTGGCCGATGGAAGAGATCACAACCAACAACGGTCGAACTAGGAAAGTCGCCGATTGGGCGCAGGTGCGCTGGACCAAACAACCCACTTTGATCCATCCGCTCAACGGCAAGAAGTTCGACTTGATCTCCCTTGCCGACACTGACATCCACGACATCAAGGAACGCAGCCGCGCACACTTGGAGCGCCTCATCGTCAGAAATGACGAGGCAGTCGATTGGAAACGGACCTTGTTCGCCTATTGGCGTTTCGGACCCGAACTTGGCGAAGACGAGGACAATGGCTGGCTCGGTCAACTCTGGCCACTGCTGCCGGCCGACACCCGCGTTCCCGACCACTCCATCTGGGATCACCTCGACCTGACCTCAGCATTCGCCGGTGCCTTCGTAGCGGACCTGGACGGAGAGGCTGCCTTGCTCGCGCTTTCCATTGGTCCGGTTCAGAGTTTCATCGCGGCGGCTCGCAGCACTTCGGACTTGTGGGCAGGGTCCCACTTGCTGGCACGGTTGTCGTGGGAGGCAACCAAGGTAGTGTGCAAGCGTTTCGGTCCAGACGCCATCCTATTTCCCCGCTTACGCGGCATTCCGCAGGTGGACGTCTGGCTTCGTGACGAATGCGAACTGCCGCGGGAGTGGTTTGACAACCGCGAAAACTGCGACTGGGCCAAGACAAAAACTGACGCCAATCGGTTGTTCTCAGCGGCACTCCCGAACCGTTTCGTGGCTCTCGTCCCGGCAAGCGAAGCCAAAGAAATCGTCAAGGCGGTCGAGAAGCATGTGCGCGATTGGCTAAGGTCGTTGGGCGGATGCGTGGTTGACCGTCTCCTGGAGGTGGCTGGGCTTCGACGGAAGAACGACGTGCGAGACGAGTCTGTGCATGCCTACAAGCAGATGTGCGAGCAACTCCACGGTTTTCCCGAGGTACATTGGGCAGTTGTGCCGTTTTCTCTGATCCGGCCCCGAGATGCCGAACGACAGACCGATCTCGATACGACTTCGCTTTCCGAGACGATGGCACCCTTCTTCGGTGTGGCGTCAGATGTCGAGAGCGGGTTTCTCGCCTCGCCGGCGTGGAAAGTTCTGCGAGAAGATCGCCAATGGGATGACAACACGACCTTCTTTGCGCCGAATCCTGGCGTCCTTTACCCAGCGGTTTACGATCTCGCCGAGCGGGCGCTTGCCGCGGCTAAGGCAGTGCGGCCGTTCAAGCAAACCCGGCAGGCGGGCTGGCGCTGCTCGCTGACCGGCGAGACCGAGTGGCTGACCGCTGACGAGATACAACTTTATCGGTCATACCGCAATCAGAAAGAAACGCTTTGGGCGAAAGTGGCAAAAGCTAAGCCAGCCTGGGCCAAGGCCGGCGAGCATCTCGGTGCCCTGCCGGCCATAAAACGACTTTGGCCGACGCTGTTTGCCGAAGAAGTCGCCAAAATCGTCGGTGTTGAGGCCGGACAAATCAGCCGCTTCGTCGTATCGACACATACGATGGCATTGGCCAAGCACATCGAGCGATTCCTCGGAAATCCTGCACGGAAAGCGCTTGCCGAAAATGACCGCGTCGAGATCGACAGTGTGCATCCGGTCGCATTGCCACGCAAGCTGATGCGGATGGTCGGAGGCGACCCTGCTGTAGCGCGGTGGGCCAAGCAGTTACCCGGCCTGCTGGAAGTCGCCGCCGACCAAGACGACGAGCAAGCGCAACAAAGAGCGATGAAACTGGTCAAGAATGCCCTTGGCGTTAAAGGCCAGATCGAAACCTACTACGCCTTGCTGCTGATGGACGGAGACCACATGGGGCGAATCCTCTCCGGCGATGAGAGCGCAACCGGTGATGGTCCGAGATGCACGATCTCCTACTTGGACAGCCTCCATCCACAAGTGCAGCACGGGTTCAAGTCTCACGCCCGCGAAAACTCGGCGATCAAGGAGTACGGCGACCAGCAACGTGCGATGTCGCCCAATCGCCATTTGGCGATCTCCGCAGCCCTAAACGATTTCGCGCTGCATGTGGTGCCTGAAATCGTTGAAGGCGAGTTCTTGGGCCGTGTGCTGTACGCTGGCGGCGACGATGTGATGGCGATGCTGCCGGTTGCCGATCTCCTGCCCGCGATGCGCCGACTGCGTCAGGCCTACAGTGGAGAAGGTGATGCCGCAAACAATGCTTCTCCGGATTGGAAAGCGGCGCGCCGGAGCGGGAAACTTGTTTTGGGGAACGGGTTCGCCCTCCGGAGGGGACGGCTGATGCGCATGATGGGCGGGGCCACCGCAAGCTGCGGCGCGGTCATCGCCCATCACCAAGCGCCCCTCGCCGCAGTGATGCGCGAGCTTCGGGAGGCGGAGCAGCGGGCCAAGAACAACGGGCGGGACTCTTTCAGCCTCTCGGTCATAAAGCGTTCGGGCGGGGCCGTGCAGATCACGGCGAAGTGGGGCGATCCCTTGGACTTGCTGCTGAAGGTCGGCGGCTTCCTCGCCGAGCCTTCCGTATCCCGACGGGCCGTGTACAACAGCCTCGTTTGGCTTAAGGACCTACCGGAGGATGCGGACGCCAACATGCTAGGCAAACTGCTCGGATATCAGTTCGACCGGCAATCGAGTCCGACGGATGCGGGAAACTGGAACGTGGCCGAGCTTGCGAGCCGCATCGCGGGCCTTGCCGTGGCACACCCGCAGAAGGGTCGGCATCCATGGCTGGAGCAATATCTCGGGGTCGCCGAATTTTTGGCGCGGGAGGCCCGCACTGGCCCAGCGAGTGCGGCCGATGGCAGTTCCTCCGACGCAACGCCAGCAGCGGCATACGGTTGAGGTCGGGCAGCATGAATGTCACGCACCTCTTCATCGACCCGGTTGATACGCTCATCCTGCGGGGCAACAAGCTGTTCGGCGACCCCGGCAGCTTTGGCGCAAGCTTCGTGCCGCCCTGGCCGTCGGTGGCCGCCGGCGCACTGAGATCCGCCCTGCTCACACACAGGGGTTGGGACCCGGTACGCTTCGGGCGCGGCGAAATTGACGATCCTGAACTCGGCACGCCAGAGCGCCCCGGTTCCTTCTCCGTTGTGCGTTTTCAATTGGCCCTGCGCAATGACGATGGAACGGCAATGCCGCTGTACGGGGCACCTGCGGACCTCTCGGTCACGCGCCGGAACAATGGCAACGAGATCGAGGTACGACGCATCCGCCCATGTTCAACGGCGCATGAAATTCAAACCTCAGCCATCACCACCTCCCTCGCTGTTTTAGCGGAACCCCATCGCAGCAAGCCACTCTCTGGATTGTGGCTGACGGCGGACGGTTGGACGCAACACCTCGGTAACAGGGCGGTCAACGCCCAACATCTTGTCGAAAGTGCGGATTTGTGGAAGCTGGACACGCGCATCGGCATTGCCCTCGATCCCAAAAAACGGCGGGCGGCGGATGGTGCGCTGTTCACCTCCCAAGGGATTGCATTCCGCAAAAGCAAGCAAGCGCGACGCGATGGCTGCAAAGGAAAAGACGGCATCGGGCAGGATGTCGGTTTTCTCACCTCGGTAACCGGCGTCACCTTGCCGGATGCGCTGACGCTACGCTTTGGTGGCGATGGACGCGCCGCACTTGCCACTCAAATCCGCTTTAACGAACCGCCGGTCGATTATGCAGAGATCGCGCACTCAGGCCGTTGCCGACTAATCCTCGCCACTCCCGGCCTGTTTCAGAACGGGTGGCTGCCAACCGGCGCTACGGCCCACGGGAACGACTTGCGTTTCGACCTGCACGGCGTACGCGGGAGAATCACCTGCGCCACCGTGCAGCGAGCGGAGGTAGTTTCCGGCTTCGACATCGCCAAGGGCAGGCCAAAGCCCGCCCAGCGCGTCGCGCCGACGGGCAGCGTGTACTGGTTGGAAGAGCTGAACGCCACGGCAGGCAGCCTCCGCAACCTTGCCGCTCGCGGCCTGTGGTCGGAAAAGGCGGAAGATGCAGTTAGGCGAGCGGAAGGATTCAACCGCATCGTCATCGGCGCTTATTGACGACGCAAGGACAGGAGGACATACAGTGTTCGAGAGCAAGGCCATGATGTTTCTGTACGCGGTCAGCCCCGTCCACCTAGGTGCGGGAACTGCGACGGGAATCATTGACAACCCGATTCAACGCGAACGCCACACCAACCATCCGTGCTTCGCCGGCTCCGGCATTAAGGGCGCGGTGCGGCACGGCTTTGAAGCCATCGGTGGAGAGCATACACTGATCAAGCAATTATTCGGCCCGGAACCCAAGGCGGAGAACCTGTACGCCGGCGCGGTGAGTTTCGGCGACGGCCAGCTAGTTGCCTTCCCCGTCCGCTGCCTACGCAATGGCTATGTTTACGCCACCTGCCCACAAGCGCTAGCGCGGACGCAACGCCTATTGGGCTTGGTCCGAAAGGCCCAGGATTGGCGCATTGAAACAGTGCAACGAGGAAGTTGCACTGTACTCAATTCAGATCTCGCAGCGAAGGCCAAACTGCTGCATTTGGAGGCATTTGAGTACCAAACGAATGGAGGCGATGTCGAGTGGTTGCGTCATATCGCCGAGGCGCTCGCCGACCTCGCCATGCCGCAAGACAATGGCTACGCCTTCTTCCGCGAGAAGCTCAAGGAAGACCTCGTGGTCCTTTCCGACACGGACTTTGCCTACTTTTCCGAACACGCCACGCTTGTCGAACCCCATGTGCGCATTGACGATGAGACTGGAACCGCCGCCGAAGGCGGGCTGTTCTATACCGAAAACCTACCGCCGGAGTCGCTGCTGATCGCGCCCATCTTCGCCAGCCAAACCCGTGGCGGAAACGCAATGACCGCTGCCGAAGTCATGCCCAAGATCAAGAACGCCATCGATGGCAAGGTTCTGCAAATCGGCGGTGACGCCACGACGGGGCGCGGCTTGGTTGTCGCCCGGATTGTGGGAGGCTGAAGAAATGGCCGGACCAACATTGGAACAGAAACGCGCCCAAGACGCTTGGAGTCGGTGCGAAAATTGCGGCGACGAGTATGTGAAGCTAGCCAAGGGCCTGCCAGCGCTCATCATGAACAGCGGACTGATGCAGGTGATGGCGTTTCTGCACGATAAAGGGAACAAGGGCAATGCGCATGAAAGGCTGGCAAGCGATTTGAGGGGCTGGCTCAACCACCAGTGCGGCGTTCCTTCGGATTTCACAGAATTCATGGAAAAGATGCTGAAATCCGAAGCATCCGAATACCAAGCGGTGACCGCCGAGGCGTTCGCATGGCTCAAGTGGCTGCGGCAGATGGCCGCGGCGCGGCAGCAGGTGAAGGGGGGCTAAAATGCCGATTGCCGCAGTACCCGAGTATTTGGGGAATGATTTCAAGAGCGCATCCCCGGCGCTGCGTTTCGGCATGTACTTGAAACTCTGGGGCGTGGATTGGAAAAAGCCCAACGATAAGAGGCCAGCGTTGGGCGACGCCATTTCGCTCAATTCATCCGACCGCAACGCCATGAACGCCTTCACGCATCGGCAACGAGCCCTATTCGAACAGACCGGTGCCAACGGCCTGCAATTGATGTCCACCTCCATCGCCCCATTCACAACCGGCTTGGGCAATGAACACCCGCTGGAGAACGGATTTGCGTTCATCAACCCCTATGGCCTCCCCTATCTGCCCGGCAGTGGCGTCAAAGGCGTACTGCGCCGCTCCGCGGAGGAACTCGCCCACGAAGCCTTCTTCAAGGACGGCCACTGGACGCTTCCGGCCATCTGGCATCTTTTTGGTTTCGAAGAGCGAGGATTGCATGTTCGCGGGGCCCTGCAATTCTGGGATGTAATGCCGCAAACCAAGAGCGACCGCCTAGCGGTGGAAATCATGACGCCGCACTACTCCCACTACTACAAGGAACGGGAACACGGCGGCGGGGAGTCCCCGCACGATTCCGGCGGCCCAAACTCCATCCTGTTTCTCACCGTGCCGCCTGACTCGTCGTTCACGTTCCATGTGGTCTGCGATCAGCAGCGCCTTGAGCGCACCGCCCCGGAACTTGCCGAAGATGGTGCTTGGAAGAAGCTGCTCAAACGCGCTTTTGAACACGCTTTCGACTGGCTCGGCTTCGGTGCCAAAACGGCGGTCGGCTATGGAGCGATGAAAAGGGACCGTGCAGGCGAAGAACGGGCCCAGGAAGAACAGGGGGAGCGCGAGCGTATTGAACGTGAAAGGGACAAAAGGGCGCAAGCTGAAAAGAAAATCAAAGAGCAGGAGGAGGAACGGCTAGCAAAACTAACCCCGACGGAACGGGAGATTGACGCAGTTATTCGTGACCGACAAGATAAGAACATGACGGATATCGCAGCCGTCATTCGGGCAGCTCGGGACGGCCGCTGGGATGGCGATATGAAGATGGAGGTTGCAAAATGGCTGGAAAACAAAATGAGGGAAGAGAAGTGCTGGAGGGAAACCAGCGCCAAGAAGAGGCCCGATAGAGACAAGGACTATCAGAACACTCTAACCATCAAAGGCTGGCTGGAAGGAAAGTGAAATGCCCCATCAATCGAAGAAAACCATCCAGAACGCGGGTAGCTTAGCATGACCGATACGCAAGGCGCACAGCCAGGCAACTTGGCGCTCCCGGCACGTCTTCGGCAGCCCTTCCTACGCCTCATTCGGGGACTGCCATCCGAACTTTTTGCCTATCGCTTGCGAATGGGAGGCGGCAGCATCCTTGAAGCCCGCTTCGCGCATAGGCGGTCCACCGACATCGACCTACATATGTCTCCGGCCGACTTGAACGATCTGCTGAAAATGAGCCAAGATCCATGGTGGTTTGTTCTGAAGTCATTGCCTACAGCATGGAACGCGGCCGTCTGGCCGAGCGGCAGAGGTCTGCATGGGAGTGTCAAAGGAACTCCCTTCAGCATATCACAGCACATCTACCTAGATATGCGGAGCGAACGGCGCGACTCCGTTGAAGCCTCTCCCGTTCTGTCAGAATCCAATGCGGAAATTCTCGTGGGGAAACTGAAGCGCATGATGCGCGGCCCAGGGCAGCGGCCTAACATCGCCATCCGGGACCTATACGATTGGGCCGTCTGCGCTTCGACTTGTCCGAGCGATGCGCAATTCGCCCTGTCTCGCCTAAACCGGCAGGGCCGGAGGCACCTTGCCGCAGATCTTGCCGCCGCCCCGAAAGACCTACATGAGAGGGATTCCCAACCCGTTATGATGCCCACTTTCGATGTGCAGCTTGTTGGGCTGCCTCAAAGAATGGCCGAGGCTGTCCGCACGGGGGATTTGGCGGCGCTGCCGGCAGCCTGCCGCCCAGCATCACATGTGCCCAGCAATTGCGAGGAATAGAGAACATGGCCATGATGATGCACAAAACAGCAGAGGCACCAGCATCTCGCCCAATCTTGGAAGACGGTGCCTGCCTTCTTCCTTTGGAGCAGTTCGACCATCCAGCTCTGCACCAGCGTCCCTCGAAGTGGCTCCCGCTGCCGTTTGCCCGCAACCATCTCAACACACTATTCGGAAAGGCATGTGCGGGGCTAAGTCTGGAATTTCGGGCGGATGGCTGGGACGTAGCGCAGGGGTTCCGCAGAGGCACCTTTTCCCGCCGGGAGCTTGCGACGCTGCGTTGGGCGGCCTCTTCGCTGCTTGAGGACGTACTAGGGATACTGCACGTCATGGGTCGAATAACCATTTTTGAACTGGCGCAAGGCGTCCGCCACATGGGATGGCATGGACATGGGCTAGCTTGGGAACTCAACGTATGGGGCGCAAACCCGTACCACCCCCTGCCCTCCTTGAAGGGTGCCATCTTTCGCACGGCTTTACGTTGTACTCCGAAAAGAGCGCTGTCCCTGCTGCCTGGACACCCCGACCGACGAGAGTGGTTGGAGGATGGATTGACCTGCCTAACCATGGAAGGGCTAACTTTCGTAGTAAATTCCGCAGCGCTCGAACGATTCCAACGGCGGCAGGGATTGCTTGCTGCATTGGCCGTTGAAGGGTCGGCGAACTGACTGCCCCAGCGGAAGAGCGATGCATCCACTAGTTGAATCCTACCGAGGTCAGATTCTCGCCTTACGCGACCGTGTACTGAAGGAAGCGCAGCCCCTATAAGGAAAGATGGCCAACCTAATGAGATGCAAGCAGAGCTTCCAGATGATGATGTTTCGTGATATGCCCATCTATGCGCCCTACATTGGGGGTAGATGCGCACCTTTTTTTGGAAAGTGCTTTCCATGAAAAATACAGTCTTGCTATGCACGGTGGGCGGTGCTCATCAGCCAATTCTAAGGGCGATCAAATCAGTTTCGCCCCAGTATATCTGCTTCTTCTGCACAGACCGGGACCCGGTGACCGGACGGCCGGGATCCGTCCGCCAAGTAACTGGAGCGGGAAACGTTATAAAGGCCAAACCCGACGATCCGAGCTCGACACTGCCTAACATCCCCTCCCAAGCAGGTCTCAACAGCAACCAGTTTGGTTTCGAAATCGTTCCGGCGGATGATTTGGACGGTGCCTACTTTGCCATGTGCAACGCCATCGAGAGACTGGCCAAGCAATTTCCTGATGCATCATTCATCGCGGACTACACTGGGGGCACCAAAACAATGACGGCGGCACTGGTAAGCGCGGTCTTGGAGCGAAACGAGGTGGAGCTTCAGCTCGTCGCCGGCCCCCGCCCAGACCTTTCTCGCGTACAAGGTGATACGGCGCAGGCCGTGCAGGCCAGCATCGCCGGTCTTCGCCTTCAGCGAGCCATGGCACGGCATCTCGCCGCTTGGCGCAGGTTCGCTTATCGAGAGGCAGCGGAAGGATTGGCCAGCATTCGAGTTGCCGCCAACAACCCCGGTTTGCCGCAACTCAAAGTGCTGCAAGCGCTAAGCCAAGCATTCACTTGCTGGGACGACTTTGACCATCAAGGGGCTTTTAACCTCATCGGGCCATTCGCTGCCCGCACTAGCGAGACTTATCCCTGGATGCTAGCAACGCTTAAATTGCTAAGGCATCGGACCGACCCGAAAGGGGAACCCGCTCGCCTCTATGACCTTTGGCGAAGCGCGGAACGACGCGCCGCGCAGGGCCGCTTCGATGATGCCGCCGCACGGTGGTACCGGTTAATGGAATGGACTGCCCAATGGCAATTGCTAACCAAACTGGGGATTGAAACGGCGGATTTTCCCGCTGACTCGCTGCCCCCTGACATGGATGCAGCGCCTAGACGCGACGGAAAGATCAAGATCGGGCTTTGGCAGGCTTGGCTGGCTGCACAGCATCTTATCAAAGGCGGCCCTATCCCAGAATTCGTTAGGGATCATGAATCGAGGATTCGCGACTTGCTAAACGTGCGCAACAACTCGATCCTAGCTCACGGTTTTCGCCCAGTATCAGCTGAGGACTGGCAACATATTAGGTTGTGGACTGAGGACCATTTCTTGCCCCTGCTAAGGACGCTTTCCCAAGCTGTGGGCTTGAAAAAGGAACTGCCTCAACTACCCAGTGAACCGCCACAGCTCGGCTAAAGGGGAATTTCAGCGCCATCGCCGTATGGGGCAAAGGTCATTTTCCCCGCCTATTCCCAAATGGCCTCGATGGGGCCGGCTGAAACCAGACTTTGACGGCCATGCCGCAACCTTGCCGGAGCGTCGGCCGACAGCTTTTTATGCTGGAATGACGCTCCCAAAACCACAAGGAAGCGGCCATGAGCAAAAGAGCGCTTTACATCGCCGCCTATGACGTCGCCGACCCGCGGCGACTGCGCAAGGTCCATGAGGCGGTCAAATGCCACGCAACCGGAGGCCAAAAGTCCGTTTTCGAGTGCTTTCTGACCCCTCATGAGCGTCGTGGCCTAATGAAAAGGGTGCAATCGCTTATTGATGAACAGGAAGATCGGTTTGCGCTTCTTCAGATCGAGGAACGGACCCAGCCCATTCTACTGGGCATTGCCGTTCCCGCCGTTGACCCGGACTTCTACTATGTGGGATGACTGGCAATGAGCACGCTGTACATTGATCGCAAGGATATCGAACTCAGGGTCACCCGAGGCGTTCTTGAATTTCGGGAGCCGGCAGGGCGTCTTCGGTCCGTACCCCTAGCGCAACTGGAGCGCGTTGTGCTGCGCGGTCGGGCTCAGCTATCGACGTCCGTGCTCGGCGCAATCACGGAAGCCGGGGCGGGGGTGCTTGTTCTCAGCGGTCGCCACAATCGCCAGCTCGCCGTCTGCGTGGGCCGTCCCCACAACGACGTCTGGCGACGCATCGGCCAACTTGACGCCTTTGGAGACAAGGAAGCTAGGGTACAGTGGGGTCAAGTTCTGATTGCGGCGAAGACCAAGGCGCAGCTTCGGCTGCTGGCCAAGGCCATTGACAGGCGGCCCGACAAGAGGCGCGTTCTAGTGCGGGCCACTGCGCAGCTTCAATCTGCATACGATCGGCTCGCCACCCCCGCAGAACCACCTGAAATTGGCAGCACTCTGGGAATAGAGGGTTCCGCGGCGAGAGCGTATTTCTCCGCCTACTCCACCTTGTTCCCTCCGTCATTGAACTTCAAGGGGCGTCGACGAAGACCACCGACCGATCCAGTCAACGCCTGCCTTTCCTTGGGCTATACACTACTGCATTTCGAAGCGGTGATTGCATGCCATTCAGCCGGTCTGGACCCTTTGCTCGGTTTGTATCACGAGCCAGCCTATGGCCGTGAGTCGCTTGCAGCGGACGCCATTGAACCTTTTCGCCCCCATGTGGATGAATGGGTGTGGACGTTGTTTCGGGACCGTATCCTTAAAGAACAGGGATTTCGCAAACACGATGGCGCCGTGTTGCTTGGCAAAACAGCACGACAGCACTTCTACGAGCGTTTCGCTCCCCTAGGCGTAGCGCTGCGCCGTCTTCTTCGTCGTCAGCTAGCCACGGCAGCACGGGATTTTGAAAAGCGTGGACGCGCCACTAGGCCACCAACCGTCGGTTCCGGGAAGGGAATCCAGACATGAAGCCGCTATATCTTGACGGGAAAGAGCCGCTTTCCGTTGCATTGGATGGCCCTGCCCTACGGGTTTCCACCACGGCTGAGAGCGACCGGAGATTTCCGCTAGGCCGCATCTCCCGCGTTACGGTGAGCGGCAGGGTCTCCTGGTCCACCGAAGCGCTCCTAGCGTGTGCGGACGAGGGGATTACAGTTTGTTTTCTTAAGTCCGATGGTGGCCCCAGAGCCCGATGGATTGGCCGCCCATCGAAACGAAGCGAATTTGCGCAACGCTGGCGGGACTTCTTTGACAGGCCAGACTGTGACGCCCTGTACGCTAACTGGCGAAAGAACATTCGGCGTCGCGCCCTTCGATTCTGCGCCCTGCGCTTGGGTTGGTCTCCGAATGGCTCCAGCAACATTGTCCCAATGCTTATGGGCGGAATCGATTCGGACATTTCAGAGCTGCGGGAATTCAAAAGGGAGATACGCGGCTTGGCCCATTCAAGATGCTTGCAAGAACTTGCAAAAATTGGCCTTGGCTCGGACAACACAACCTTGGCGTTGATAGTTCCCGACCTCGTTATGGTGATTCAGTGGGGGCTGCATCCCGATTTCATCACTTGGTGGCAGGGCCGACGCCGCGCCTTGATAAAAGGCAACCTTGCGGTTAGCTTCTTCGAGCGGCACCGCAATACATGCGACTTTCACTTGCGCGACACGCTGCGCAGCCTAAACCATTACTTAAAGGAGCTTGAGTGATGCCAGCCAGCCGAAAGGTCTCATGGCTAATCTGCTATGACATCGCTGACCCCCGGCGGCTTCAGCGGGTGCATCGAGAGATGGCCCGTACCGCGGAGCCGGTCCAATACTCCGTTTTCCGAAAAAGAGGGACCCGGCGCGAAATCGTACGCTTGATGGCGGAAATTGAGCCCCTCACCCACCCAAAGTGCGACGATATCCGTGCGTATTCCCTATTGACAAGCGGACGCCATGCCGCTTACGGTTTGCCCAGCCTGCCGGACGGCATTTTGCTCCTTGACTGAACGGAGGCGCTCTTTAACAATTCCGTGTCTGCTGAAAGGAAGGTTGGCGCCTCTACGGTCGGTCAGCTTCGCTGGCCGTCGGAAGCCAGACAACCCACTTCACAAGTCACTGAGGCGAAAGACGAAATCAGTTTGAGCGGTCTGAACCCACGCCCTGATGAAGAAGGGATTAAGACCTCACTTGGCACCCCCAGCAACAACCAGATCCCCGTCTGAACCCACGCCCTGATGAAGAAGGGATTAAGACTAGGTGGTTCTGGTTGGTTTGGCCTTGACGGTCTTCGTCTGAACCCACGCCCTGATGAAGAAGGGATTAAGACCTGCATTTTTGCGCTCTTGCCAAGGTAGGGCTGTCTGAACCCACGCCCTGATGAAGAAGGGATTAAGACTTCGGCTTGGCCGAGGCTTTGGCCGCCTTCGGGTCTGAACCCACGCCCTGATGAAGAAGGGATTAAGACGTCATGGCCTTCGCCCTAGTTCGTCGGTGTTGGCGTCTGAACCCACGCCCTGATGAAGAAGGGATTAAGACAGCTGGAGGCGGTTGTTTACGACATAACTGTTGTGTCTGAACCCACGCCCTGATGAAGAAGGGATTAAGACTTTGGGCAGGCAGCGGATCCTTGCATTGGCAACAGTGTCTGAACCCACGCCCTGATGAAGAAGGGATTAAGACCCCGCGCCATGCCCAGGCCCAAAGCGCCGAGCAGTGTCTGAACCCACGCCCTGATGAAGAAGGGATTAAGACCTGACATATTCGGTGCATGCCAGCTTGACGCGGTACGTCTGAACCCACGCCCTGATGAAGAAGGGATTAAGACGATGGCTACTCGGCGGCTTCGCCTTCACCGGTGTGTCTGAACCCACGCCCTGATGAAGAAGGGATTAAGACACCAAGGCGTTTTGCTGCGCTTCATTCAAGCGTCTGAACCCACGCCCTGATGAAGAAGGGATTAAGACTCCTGCCCGGTGCGTTGGTCTCTTGCGGTCAAGGTCTGAACCCACGCCCTGATGAAGAAGGGATTAAGACGTCAGTTTGGGCGTCTAAATGGTTCATGCGGTGTGTCTGAACCCACGCCCTGATGAAGAAGGGATTAAGACCCCGTTTCGCCTGCCGAACCCGCCCGAGTTATAGTCTGAACCCACGCCCTGATGAAGAAGGGATTAAGACTCCACCTCAAAGGTGGAGCCCTTCTCGGCCGGGCGTCTGAACCCACGCCCTGATGAAGAAGGGATTAAGACGCAATGGCCGCACCACCACCGCCCCGCGAACTTGTCTGAACCCACGCCCTGATGAAGAAGGGATTAAGACCCACCGCACCCGGTCAAGGTAGGCGATGGCGGATGTCTGAACCCACGCCCTGATGAAGAAGGGATTAAGACGTCAACCTTGGCGGATTCAAGCGGCGTTCCGGGGTCTGAACCCACGCCCTGATGAAGAAGGGATTAAGACCCAGCCGCGGAATTGGGTGCAATAGGACACCCCGGTCTGAACCCACGCCCTGATGAAGAAGGGATTAAGACTCGCCTATTGCGACTGCTTTGGATGCGGGCCTCGTCTGAACCCACGCCCTGATGAAGAAGGGATTAAGACCGCTCATTCGCTGGTTACCTTTGCATTCAGATCCGTCTGAACCCACGCCCTGATGAAGAAGGGATTAAGACGCCGCCCGCCTGATCAGCGAATCTTCCCCCGCTGAGTCTGAACCCACGCCCTGATGAAGAAGGGATTAAGACTCGGCGGCTTGCCGCATTGATTCGCCGATGGCGGTCTGAACCCACGCCCTGATGAAGAAGGGATTAAGACGGGGCAGCGGCAGTTGTTGGCGAACACCTGGAACGTCTGAACCCACGCCCTGATGAAGAAGGGATTAAGACACATAGCTGTATCCTCTGTTGTGATTGAGTGCCCGTCTGAACCCACGCCCTGATGAAGAAGGGATTAAGACGCCGTTGGCGCCGCGAAAGGCGTTGGACGTTTCGCGTCTGAACCCACGCCCTGATGAAGAAGGGATTAAGACACGCCTGGAGTTGGCCGCTCATCAGAGCGGCCAGTGTCTGAACCCACGCCCTGATGAAGAAGGGATTAAGACTCCAGATAACCTTGACTTTCTTGCGGTCCACGTCGCGTCTGAACCCACGCCCTGATGAAGAAGGGATTAAGACGGCCGGGGTAACGGACGCCCCAAGCGCCGCTGCGTCTGAACCCACGCCCTGATGAAGAAGGGATTAAGACCCTTTTCATCGCTGATTGCGCCTCTTGTTCCTCCGTCTGAACCCACGCCCTGATGAAGAAGGGATTAAGACCCGCGGCGACCCTTGCCGGTTAATTAGGCGCGGCAGGTCTGAACCCACGCCCTGATGAAGAAGGGATTAAGACATTCCTTGGTTGGGATCTTGGTTGCCGCTTCCGCGTCTGAACCCACGCCCTGATGAAGAAGGGATTAAGACCTTGCTCATTGGTTGATTTCCAGGTCGTCGCCGGTCTGAACCCACGCCCTGATGAAGAAGGGATTAAGACTCAACCCTTTCATGGCTGCGAAGCCGCTTCACGTCTGAACCCACGCCCTGATGAAGAAGGGATTAAGACATCACGTCATCACTGTCTGACACATCTTTACGTCTGAACCCACGCCCTGATGAAGAAGGGATTAAGACCGAATCATGCCGTGCATCACGGGATCGGGGTCCCGTCTGAACCCACGCCCTGATGAAGAAGGGATTAAGACGGAGTAAAGTCTGCAACCCGACCGAGCCGTCCCGTCTGAACCCACGCCCTGATGAAGAAGGGATTAAGACGTTGGCAGGATGGGTTTTGTCTCGCCCGCCATTCGTCTGAACCCACGCCCTGATGAAGAAGGGATTAAGACGCAACTCGTCGGTCAATGATTTCATCCAACGAGTCTGAACCCACGCCCTGATGAAGAAGGGATTAAGACCGCTTGGCAGCGCCTTTTACGTTTTTTCCCCGTGTCTGAACCCACGCCCTGATGAAGAAGGGATTAAGACTCCGCGGAATGTTGCCATCCGCGCGGTAAAGGCGTCTGAACCCACGCCCTGATGAAGAAGGGATTAAGACTCGGTTACCAGCCCCGTAGTCGTTTCCAGCAACCACGTCTGAACCCACGCCCTGATGAAGAAGGGATTAAGACCCGGCAAGCCGTGCAAGCACTTCCGGTGGTGTGTCTGAACCCATGCCCCGACAAAGAAGGGATCAACACGTCCGGTGCCGGTCCACCAGCCGCACCGCCTCGTCCACCGGCACTGCACGGTGCGAAGCCCTGACAGACGCCTTTCTCGAAGCCATTCAATCCCGGACTTCTCGTGGCGGTCCGCCCAGCGCCGGAACGTCCGCGGGCAAACCCCCAGCAAGTGCGCCGCCTCCTCCTGCGTCAGACGCCGCTCCGTCCAAACCCCGCAACCCTCCTCGAACAGCATGTCCCGCTTCTCCTGCAGCAAGCTCGCCTTGCCCATGCCAATGCGCTCCGGTTGTCAAACCGGGCGACAGTAAAACCGGACAGAATGCTTGACCCGTGACACTTTATTTGCCCTCAACAATGCGCCTGTGCATCATTGACTGTGCGGGCGGAAGCTCCTACCATGCTCTGCATATCCCTAGTCGGGCGGCTAAGGGCGTGGATTGTCGGGTTGGTCGCCTGCCGCAACTTAGGGGGCGGCTGCATCCGGGCTTTGGCCAACAAACTGATGCCTTTGCGGAGGCGCTACGATGGACTATGACTGGCGGGCCGGCCTGTTTCTGTTTGTGCTGGTCATCACCCTGACTTGGGTGACCAAGCTGCTTGCCTTCAAGGTGCCGGCCCTGGCGCGGGAGCGGGTCAGGAACCTTGAGGCGGACAAAGGCAAGCTGGCGCTACCGAAGTACCCGCCGGTGGTCAAGGCTGGGCGTTGGGTGGGGGTGGTGTCCAACTTGGCGTTCTTCGCCGCCGTGGCGCCCTTCTGCGTGACCTTGGCGCCACAACCCTGGTGGCGGATTCCGCTGGACATCTTCGCCGTTCTGATGATCTACGACCTGTTCTACTACCTCATGCATCGGTTTTTGTTTCACGGGCAGGGCTACTTCCGCCGGATGCATGCCCTGCACCACCAAGCCCGCAGCCCCACCCACATCGACGCCTACTATGTACACCCCCTGGAAACCTTCATGGGCCTGAACCTGTTTCTGTGGCTGGTTCCAGCCTTGGCCCTAGCTTGGGGGCCCTTCCACGCCGTCGCCATCGGCCTTGCCTATGTCATCTATGTGCAACTGAACATCATCAACCACTGCGATGTGGACTT
This sequence comes from uncultured Pseudomonadales bacterium, assembly GCA_958296025.1. Lineage (GTDB taxonomy): Bacteria > Pseudomonadota > Gammaproteobacteria > Pseudomonadales > Azotimanducaceae > Azophilus. The sequence continues at coordinate 819,105 of OY282430.1, read as the reverse complement.
GCCCCACTTCCCCTTCAAGACCCTGAACTGGATCACCACCAAGCACGCCACCCATCACAAGAGCATGCACATGGGCAACTACGCGACGATCACGCTGCTGTACGACAAGATGTTCGGCACGCTGAACTGATTGGCAGGCCCTGGAATCCAACCCGCAGGCCGAAGCGCGGCCTTGCCGGACGAAAAAACGGCTCTCGGCAGAGACCGCTCAGATAGTGTTAACAGGCCCTAGTCCATGCGCACTCCGTTCGCCTCGGCCAGTTGGGCGAGGCACTGCACCGAGTCCTCCCAGCCAATGCAGGCGTCCGTGACGCTCTGACCGTAAGTCAGCTGCGCCGGGGCGGCGATGGACTGCTTGCCCTCCACCAAGTGGCTCTCGATCATCACGCCCATGATGCGGGATTCCCTATCCACCAGCTGCCGGCACAGATCCTCGCAAACCAAGAGTTGGCGGCGATGGTCCTTCTGGCTGTTGGCGTGGCTCATATCGACCATCACGCGCGGGCAGACGCCGGACGCCTCCAGCAAGCGGCTGGCGTAGTGGATGGAGGGGTTGTCGTAGTTGGTCTTGCCGCCCCCGCCACGCAGGATGAGGTGGCAGTCCTCATTGCCGGCGGTTTGAAAGATGGCGGAGTGGCCCTGCTTGGTCACCGAAAGGAAGATGTGCGAATGCTTCGCTGAGCCGATGGCATCGACGGCCACCTGAATGGAGCCGTCGGTGCTGTTCTTGAAGCCAATGGGGCAGGAGAGGCCGGATGCCAACTGCCGGTGAATTTGGCTTTCGGTGGTGCGGGCGCCGATGGCGCCCCAGCTCACGAAATCCCCGAAGTACTGGGGTGAAATGGGGTCCAGGTACTCCGTACCGCCGCCGATGCCCAGCGCCACAATGTCCCGCAGCAGGCTGCGGGCCAAGCGCAGCCCTTCGTTGATGCGGTAGGAGTTGTCCATGTTCGGATCGTTGATGAGGCCCTTCCAGCCGATTGTGGTGCGCGGCTTCTCGAAGTACACCCGCATGATGACGTGCAGCCGCTCCCGGTGCTTGTGGGCTTGCTCGCAGAGGCGCTGGGCGTACTCCATCCCTGCCTTCGGATCATGGATGGAGCAAGGGCCGATGACCACCAACAGCCGCTTGTCCCGCCCCTGAACAATGTCGCTGATCTGGCGGCGGCTGTGGAAGACCAGTTCAGACGCCTTCGCCGAGACGGGAATTTGGTCAATGAGGTCGGCCGGAGCGGCCACCTCCTGCATGGCGGTGATGCGGGTGTCGTCCGTCAGGTATTGCATGGCGTGTAGTGGCGCGAAGGGAAGAGGTATGGAATGCTATCAGAACCTTTTGCGAAAAGGCGGCGCACTTGGACCCCCAACGCAGGCAAATTCTTGAGGACATGGGCATTGAGGTCTGGCGGCAGCGCAGCGCCGCAGCCGGGCAAGCGCAAGCGGCGGGGTCGCCAACCGCCCTAGCAACGCCAGCGGATACACACCGCCCGCCAATGGCCGGCACAACCAGCCCACAACCCCATCCGCCGGCTACGGCGACCGATGAGGCGTTCACGCTGGTCGCCACCTGCGCCAAGGGGGCGCTGCTGGCCTCGGCTGCCTTCGCCAGCCGCAAGCAGGCGCTGCTGGCCGCCGACATCGTCCGTTGCGCAGGCCGCGACTGGGCTGCCTCCGTCAGGCAGATGCGCTTCGATTGGCCTCTGCCCGGCATCACCGGCAGCGCCGGCCCCGCCGTCGCTGCGTTTCTCGACAAGCAGATCCAAGACTTCGCGGTGCAGCGTCCTCTAGTGACGGCGCCGGCGGCCAAGCACATCCCCGCCGAGCCCTTCGACTTCCTCGCCATCCCCAAACTAGAGCAGCTCGAAGACCCCGACGCCAAGCGCGAACTATGGCGGCAACTACAGAACTTGACTGCCTGAGCAGCTATACGTCAGGAGCAGGCCTGTCAGGGAAAGGGAGCGCTAGCGGCTGCGCTTAAGCAAACATCCGTGCATCGGAGTATCATGGGCGGGTGATCCCCAATTACGAAGCTCAATTCCGCCAATTCGTCGGTGATGCGTCCAGCGATGAGCTGTCCGCCGCCCTGCTGGTGAACCTCGTGCTTGACCCAGAAATCGACCGGGATGCCTTGCGCTTGCAGGTGGACGCTTTGGCCGATGCCTGCCCCCAAGCGCTGTCGCCTTGGGCCTATCTTGAGAGCCGGGGCTTCGGCGGCCAAGGGCGGGCACCGGTTTCACTTGCCCACAGCCGCATGACCGACGTGCTGCAAACCGGGCGCGGGCTGCCCATTTCCCTAGGCGTATTGCTGGTGCATGTGGCCCGCCGCCGAGGCTTGGATGCCCAGGGCCTAAATTTTCCGGGGCGGTTCCTCGCCCGCGTCAGCGACTGTCTTATTGACCCGCTGACCTTGCAGCCCGTCACCAAGGAGGCTTGCTTGAAGCAGTTGACGGACGCGCCGTCAAGAGACCCCTTCGCCGTAGCCACCAGCGCAATGATCGCGCTGCGCATGTTGAACAACGTCAAGGCGCAACTGCTTGATGAGGCCCAGTGGAGCCAAGTGCTTGAAATGCTGCGCTACCAAATGATCCTGCTGCCCAACAACCCCGAACTCCATTTTGAGCGGGGCCAGGTTTGGGAGTTGCTGGGCGCCCCGGACGCCGCCCGCCAATCCTACGCCAAGATTGTGCAGGGCACCGCCAACCCGGGCTTACGCCGGGCGGCGCAGCGCAAGCTCAGCGCAGTGGAAGACGGCAAAACCATCTGGCACTGAAGCGCACGCAGCGCCATTCGGACACTGCGAACGGCCCGCCGCCAAACACCGCACACATCCCCTGTGGTGGGTTATTTCGGCATCCGCCCGGCGATGTAGTCATCGATAAGTTCATGGTACCGGCGAATTCTCAATTCCTGCTTGGCCAGATACACACCCTTAAAGCCCCGCGATCGGAAGCCCCGCTGCTGCGTAACAAACACCCGGACGTCATCCTCAATGCCAGGGCCAATGGACGCGACTGATGCAAATTCGAGCAAGGTTCGCTGCACTTCCTCATTGCCGCCATGGTTGTGCTCGGTCCCGGCTTCCAGGGACGCCGGGCTGGCGTACCACCAGTTGTCGAAAAGGCATTGCTCAGGATCGTTCCGGTGCGGCCGGGCCCTTAGGAAATGGAAGCCGTCGGACCATAATGACACCGCGAAATTTGGGAATAGGGTGTAGTGGAACGCATCGGTGAACTGGGCAGCAGGGATTTTGTCATAGTGCGTAAAGCCGCGGCTGGAGCCCAAGCGGCGTTTGGCTTCTTGAAGAGCTTTTCGAGTGTCTTCCGGTTTACCTTTGAAATCCTCCGGGGCGAGCTCCCAATAACGCAACTGACTTGCCAGCGGTTCAAGGATATTGCCCTCCCTATCGGTTGATCCAACACCGTAACCGCCTTCCATGATCATTCGGTTGTGTCCTTCATTCGATAGATCAAAGCGGGTTTCCCTGAAGTAAGTGTTAATGTGGCCGCGTATCTCCTTGCGATTCGTCTCCGTTGTTGCGCCCATATGCACCGTAGGGACATGATAGGACTCATTGAAGTTGTCCAGAACAACTTTCCAGTTGCACGGCAACCACATGCTATTGGCCATGGTCCTGCGCCAGGCATGAAGGTCGCGAAGCTGCCATTCGTCCCAAATTGGCCCCAAATACTCCTTCAAGGTCATACAGTTGAGGTCCATATTGACCCAGATGAATCCAGCGAAAGTCTCGCAGGCCAGTTCCTGCAAGCGAACCTTGCCGCAGGGATTGCCTTGCGGAAAATCATCCTTGTCAGGCGCAAAGTTGAGTTCGCCATCCAGCATGTACGCCCAACTATGATATTTGCAGACAAAGCGCTTAACGGTACCCTTGGCGTCTTCAACCAGTGGGTTGCCGCGATGCTGGCAGACGTTGTAAAACGCCTTGACCTTACCGTCCCGCTGGCGAACCATTAAGATCTCTTCTGGCCCCACGGGCTCCATTTGCCAGTCGCCGGGGTCTGGCAGTTCGGATTCGCGGCCGAGCAGCAGCCAAACCTTGGTCCACATGCTTTGCCACTCTTTCTGAAAAAAATCCCGGGAGGTGTAGCGGAACCCCTCAAGCAGAGATCCGCGTGTCCGCTGCTTCGGATAGGCACTAATATCGTAAACTGCTGTTTGTTCAGACATGGGGACCTCCGCCTTGCTCAGTGTCAAGGGTGAATTGTGCCACAGCGCCGGCCGATCTGCATCGCCAAAAACTCTCAAACACAACGCATAAGCCATGCCGATTGGGCCGGCATTGGGCGCACCGCGTCGGTTCCGCAGTTTGGACCGTTGGAGCTTGCAGGTCAAGCCTCTAGGGTATCACCAGCGCTGTTTCGACGCTGCCGTTCAGGGTGCGGCCTTCCCGTCGTCCGCCGGCTCGACAACCTCGAAGCTGCCCTACCAGATCTTGCCCTCGCTGGTGTACTGGCCGGTGCGGACCACGGCGATGCCGTAATCAGGCAGCTCCCGTACCGCTACGCAAACTTCTCCCTTGATGGGGATACGGTGATTCTCGAAAACGAAGTCCAGGTTGTCGAAGCCGTACTGCTTGCGGTGGCTGGGGAGGTCCTTCAAGTCAAACGGATCCAAGTGGAGGTAGAATGTTGGTCCAGTGTCCTCTGGGGTGCATTGCTCCTTCTTGTAGATGAGGCTGTTCTCGAAGAGATACACATCCCAGTCGGAGCGCATTGCCGGCGGGCTGTCTCCGAGCAGTCTTGCCAGATAATCGCCCAGAGACATCCGTTCTACACTGACCGGTGGGTGCGCATTGTGGGGCAGCACGAACGCGGCCACGCACAGCCCAGTTTGCGTCCAGTCTTTGGCGACCGTTTCCTCTCCTAGGCCAACCCAGGACAACACTGTCGCCTCGTTCGGCGCACAATTCCTGACGAACGCCAGCGCCAGCCGGCCGTCCACGATCAGCCCGACGCCATCCGACTGATGGTCGAAGTGGGGTTCAATCCCCTCCCAAGTCCTGGCGACGGCATTTTCATCCGCCGGCGGACCGATGGGCCATAGTCGGAGTTCCCATCTATTAAGGATATTCAGTGGTGAACCTTCAAAGCGCTTAGTTTTGGCAAAATGAGTTATCCCGAATTCTCGATAGAGAGGAGCATATCCGTCTCTAGCCGAGTTTCTCGCGTGAAAATAGTCGTAGGAGTTGACCAAGCCATCCAGGTTCACCACTGGAAAGCGCGAGAAGTACCCGACGACGCCGGCCTCCCACGCCCCGACCACGCTGTCCTCGGGCAGCACGCGATCCATAAGCTGCGTACCCCCATAAACAGCTTCAGTCCATTCGTTGTAAGAAACGGCTTCAATCCACATGTCGTCAGTTTTGGTTGAGACGCTAATCGCTTCAAAACGCTGAAATGGCTCGGTGAAATCGGCCTTGATAAACAGGAAGGCCGCGCCCGTAAGGACGATGCTCAAACTCAGGATGTTGGTCGCGTGCTGCGACTTCGACCCGATGAACCGGCGAATGAAGTAAATGGCGACGTAACATCGTACGGGAACGATCAGCGTCATCAGCACGTACGCCGGGACAAAATACCAAGGCCAAGGCCCCAAGGAAGGGTGAATCGTGAGAACAGTTTGTGCGAATTTGGCCAGATGGCCGGCAGCCAAACTGAACACGCCCACCAGAAAGGCCAACAGCAGCCAGTCCTGCCGACTCCGGGAGCGGCGGGCGAACCACCAGACCAGCAGCAAATAGGCGCAAACCTCCAGCGCAACCAGCAGCTCATGGTCAAAGACAGAAATCTGCAGTACATCCTGGAAATTCTGCGCCAGACTGTAACCGCCTTCCTGTTCCCATCTGAACCGTGACCAGGCAGCCTTGGTCGCGCCACTGACCGGCACGATGCCGCCGAACACGACCCAGTTGTAGGCGAAATACACCAGGATGCCTGCACCGGCGGCGAGAAACGGGACGACCGCCTTCACGGAGCGTGCGGAACGAGCCCGCTCTCCGAGTGACGCGCTGGGCGCTCGTTCCTGCCACGACCACTCAATCAGGCACAGCGCCGCTGTCGCCGCCAAGGATATGGCGATGTACTCCAGGCGCACCCAGGGGAGGGCAAAGGCTACCGCGGCCAACGGCCACTGCCACCGCACCGGGCTTCGGGCAAAGAGGCAGGCGGTCAGAATGAACAGGCCCAGCATGAACAGCGCCGCCGCCGCTTCCATTCCTGCAATCAACATGGGGATTTGGTAGAGCATCGGCAGCGCGGCGAACATCAGAACCCAAGGCAGGCGCGCCAGCCGGGCGGCCGCGGCGACGAGGACCACGCCGCCGGCGACGAGCATGATCTCGAACGCCTTGATGGCGAACAGCGCCGCTTCCCTGTCGAACACCCAGTGGAAGGGCGTGATCAGAAACAGCCAGAGCGGATGGTATCCGTTGGTGCGCGTGATGCCGCCGTCGAAGGTGGAGAACTTCCCCTCGGCCAGGTTGCGGGCGATCTGGAAGTAGTAGAAGGCGTCATCGTGCGTGTTGGAGATAAGGTTGATGAGATCGAAGCGGGCGAGCATGGTCCAAGCGAACCCCGCCCCGTAGGCCAAGGTGCCCCCGATGAACAGGACGAACAGCGCGTTGTGCAGCCGGGAAGACAGAGTCCCCCCTGGCTGATTCAGGCAGCGGGCGGCCAGAGCGCGCCAGCGACCCATCGGCGCGACGAACATCAGATACCACGGCATATGCGCACCAGCGACCTATCGGCGCGGCGCCGTTCAGGGTGCGGCGTTCTCCACGCCATCGCTTACCGACATTGTCTCGGTCCGAGTCGGGCTGAATGTGGAATAAAGTTCGATTGGCTCACCCGGAGTCAAATCCAGCCCTTGCAAACCCGGGTAGTTCGGTGCATACCGATAAGCGCGGTACACCAGATTGTCCAGAGTTTCCACACCCGGTTGTACCATTTCGAGCGGCACCGATTCGCCTTGACGCAAAGGGCCCTTGCCGATCCGAGGATTGATGTATTTCCAAACAGTTTTCCCAGCCGGTGTGACCTCGAAAAGCGTACCGTGGAAACCATCGCAAAACCCCCCGGGGCGGCGGAATCGACCGAAGGCAAGCGTCACTGCTTCAAGCGCCTGCCGCAACGAGCCATCCAGCGTCCCCTCCAGCACCAGGGCGCGAACCGACGGTAACGGTGCCCGTACAAAGGCGCGCACCCGCTCCGCCATCGTGCGCCTTCTGCCTTTCACCACGATGCGCCGCACCCAGCTCTTCGCGCCGTCGGCTTCATCGCCAGCATCAATCCCATGCCCGTAGCCATCCGCCAGCCACTCCACATGCTCGGTTTTCCCCGTGTGCGCGAGGCCGCTTCGGCCCGCCAGTGGTGCTCTGACCTTCATGCGGCGGAGATTATCACCTCCTACCGCAGATCCTCAAGTAATTGTCACGAGTAAACCAAAATGCCCGGTTTTAGAGTTTGCCAGTTGTCCGGTCACTTAAAGTCGTTTCTCAAGTTCGTCTCGTGGCGGTTTTACGCTCTTGGGCGGGTGGCGCTCCGTCCGGCGGCGGAACGTGCGGTCACTGACGCCGAGCAAAGCCGCCGCGGCCTCCTGCGTAAGCCATCTCTGGACCCAAAAGTCGTAAGCCTCCTGAAAGTGCGCCATGCGTTGCTCCTGGTTCATCGCGCCTCGGCCCATGCGCCACCCCCAATAGGCAAAAAACGCATGGTCCTCCGTGAGTGGGGAACCGGACAACTGGCGTACTCTAAAATCGGACAACAAGCCTACTCGTAACATGTTGCTTGAGGTCTGCGGTAGGCGGCGATACTATCCGCCGCATGAAGGTCGAAGTACCACAGGCGGGCGTGTGCCGGATCGCGGATTGTGCGCCCTAGGCTATCCGCGCCGAGGACGGAGCGCTCGCCCGCGGCGCGTAAACTCCCTTGTACCTTACGCTGGGCAGGCAGCCGGGAGCAGCCAAATCCCCCCGCGGCGGTCGCCGCGGCAATAGCGCCACGCCGCCCTCGCCTGACGCTGGCAATGGTGTTGAGGCCAACGCGAACTATCGTCTTGTGTGCCGTAGCGGCAACTTCGCTACTACTAGGGTGCAGCAGTAGGGGGCCCATCTCCCCACACCCGCCTCTTGCCGCCGATCAAGCCGTGCCGTGGACGGGCCTTGCGGCCAACGACGCTAGCGCCGACTTCCATTTCGTGATCGTCGGCGACCGCACTGGCAGCACTCGTCCGGGCGTCTTCGAGTCTGCGATTTCGAAAGTGAATCTGCTGGAACCGGCGTTCGTGGTGAGCGTTGGCGACCTCATCGAGGGCGATACGGAAGATCAGGCGCAGCTGGACCGCGAGTGGGACGAGTTCGAGGGCTTCGTGGCCGGGCTCGAAACGCCGTTTTTCTACGCCGCCGGCAACCACGACATGAGCAACGCGGTGATGGCGGAAACCTGGCAGGCGCGCTTTGGCCCTTCCTACTACAGCTTCACGTACAAGGACGTGTTGTTTCTGGTGCTGAACTCGGAGCTCTTCGGCATGGTGCGCGACACGCGCACACCGGTGCCGGGGCCTTGGACGCAAGCCGAACAGATGGCCTTCATCGCGGAGACCTTGCAGCGCATCCCCGACCCCCGCTGGACCATCGTGATCATCCACCAGGCGCTCTGGGACCAGCGGCTCTGGAAATACGCCGACGTTCCGCAGGACGATTGGCGGAAGGTCGAAGCGATGCTCGGCCAGCGCGACTACACGGTGTTCGCCGGTCATTCGCACCACTATGTGAAGACCGTCCGCCACGACCGCCGCTACATCACCCTCGCCACCACCGGCGGCAACAGCCGCCTGCGCGGCCTGATGCACGGCGAGTTCGACCATGTGGCGCTGGTGAGCATGACCGACGCCGGGCCGCGCATCGCCAACCTGACGCTGGACGGCATCCAGGACGAAAACGTAACAACCGCCGCTTCCCGCGATGCCGTTCGGAAGCTGCGCGGGGCAGTGCGCTCGGTGCCGGCGTTTGGCAACGGCACGCGGTTCGAGGCCGGCAGCGTTGCCTTTGATGTCGCAAACACCAGCGACAGGGACATGACCGTGGCGTTCAACGTGGACCCCGGGCCGGATTTGGTTTACGCGGCGCAACCGCAGCCCTTCACTGTTGCGCCCGGCCAAACCGAACGAGTTGAGATCGCTTTGGCGGCGTCGCCAGCTCTGGGCCATTTGCCCTACCACGCCATCGCGCCGGGCCGCGCAGTGTGGTCGCTCGCAACGGACGTCGGCGGCGAGCCCTTCCGGTTCGAGAAGACCACCGCGCTGCTGCCCGTGGCGCCGCTGCCGATGCCCTCGGGCACGGCGCCAAGCGTGGACGGCAACTTGGCCGATTGGCCGGCGCTCCCCTACGCGGTGCATCGCCAAGGGGATGTGGCGACGGCACGCACGGCGCAAACCGACATCTCCTTCTCGTTCGGCGTGCGCGAAGCCGAGGGCGATGTTTACTTCGCAGCGCAGGTTGTAGATGACCACATCGTTGCCTCGTCGGCGTTGGGCCCGCGAGAGCAGGACGGCCTGTCGTTGGTGGTCGATGCCCGCAACGAACCGCAGCGCTCGACAGATACCCGACACTTCTCGACGGGCATGGCCCGGGATAACTTCACTCTGGCGGATGCGGCACCTGACTTGCGTTTCCCCGCGGAATCCCGAGCTGCGGTGACTTGGAAGACTAAGCGGACCGCCACCGGATACGTGGCGGAAGCGAAGGTCTCCGGCGCATTCCTGGATGCCCAGGCGGGCGGAGCTTGGCAGATGCTGCGCATCGGCGTGACGGCGGTGGATTGGGATGCACACGAGATACGCAACCGCATCCCTTGGCATATGCCCGGTTCCAGCGGCACGGCCCTGCACTGGCAGCCGTATCGCTTCGGAGAAGCCCCAGTGGCTGGCTCAGGGACGTTTCAGCGCGAAAAATAGCAGGCGTCATCGGCGCGGCGCCGTTCACGGTGCGGCGTTCCCGTCGCCCGCCGGGCTGAATGTGGGGTAAAGTTCGATTGGCTCACCTGGAGTCAAATCCAGCCCTTGCAGACCCGGGTAGTCCGGCGCATACCGGTAGGCGCGGTACACCTGATTAGCCGGTACTTCTCTTCTACCACTTCTCGCTTGTTCCAACGGCACCGGCCCGCCTTGACGCAAAGGGCCGTTGCTGGTCATCGGATTGACGTACTTCCAAACCGTTTTGCCGGCCGGCGTTACCTCGAAAAGCGTGCCGTGTACTCCATTGCAAATCAGCGTGTTTCCGTTGGGCAGCCGTTGCGTCCCTGAGATATATGGGGCGAAAAAGTCGCTGGGCGTTGGGGCGGTATAGGTCCATGCCGGTTCGACCGGAGCATAGGCCCGGTCGGGATCCAGCCGGTAGTTGGCCCCGTCCACCGGTGGAACAATCTCATCTACCGACGAATAATCGCGGGGGAGAGCCGTTGACCCGTTGCCATTGTTGAAAATGAGGATGTTGCCAGCGCCGGGCCGGCCGGGGGGAATCCATTGCGGATTATGGGGCCAGAAAAGTTGCTGGTCAGCGGGCGTCCCGGCCCGATAGGCGCGGGGGTTGCCCCAGCGGTAGAGCAGGTCGCCCCCCTGGCCGCTATTTCCCCCACTGGAGCCGGCCGCCTCGGCCCGGGTGGTGCTGTGGTCGATAATCCACACTTCGCTGAAATAACGGGGCGATAGCATAACCTGGTCCAATTCCAGGTTATAGTCGATTCCGTTGCTGTGCATCCAGTCCGACGGGTCTAACCAGTCGGTTATATCGGAAAGGCGGAAGTTAAGGTCAATCAACTCCGGATGCTCGGCCACCACCCCGTAATTCGCCTTGCTGGAGTCAAAGTCTTGAATTAGATGATCCCACGCCGACCACTCCCAAACAATTTCGCAGCTTGCCGGCCCGGTAATTCGGGCTTCCACAATATGCGGCGCCACCAAGCCCTTATCGCCGATAAATTCCGGGTTGGCGCCGGCGGCGATGACCTCCTCCGGCGTTTTATGTTGCCGGGACAGCAGCAGCACGTTCCCGTTGGGCATTTTAAGGAAGTCATGATGCGGCACGCCCTGAGTACAGTCCCAAAGGATGTTCCCGTTCCGGTCAACTTCCCGCACACTCGGGTAGCGGCCCTCGCCGTGATAGGCGAAAGTCAGCAGATTTCCATTCTCCAGCAACTTTGCGAACAGGTTCTCAGCATCCAACTCCCACTTGTGAACTACCCGTCCCTGATTGTCAATCAGGTAAATCGTCTTGCTTCGGACTTTATTGAATAAAGTGTAGCCGTCAAATGCCTCAGGCTCGTTCAGGAACAACCCGACCGTTTTGGCGGCAGGCGTCGAGGTGGTGGCCGCGGGGTCAGGAGCCGGCACCGAGGTGGGTGCCCCCTGCCCGTCGCCTGACGGCCCGGCGAGGTCGAAGCCGCCGTTCCAGATCTGGCCGTCGCCGTTGAACTGGCCGGTGCGGACCGCGGCGATGGCGTAGGCGTAATCAGGCAGCTCCCGCCGCGCTACGCAGGCTCCTTCCTTGATGAGAAGATGGTTCCTGATAGCAAAGTTGAGGCCGTCGAAGCCGTGCTGCTGGCGATGGCTGGGGAGGTCGTTCACGTCAACCGGGTCCATGTGAAGGAAGAACTCGGGTTCAACGTCCTCCGGGCTGCATTGGTTCCTGGCGTAGATGAGGCTGTCTTCAACGAGATACACATCCCAGTCGGAGCGGATGATCGGCCGGCCACCACCCAGCGGCCCCGCCACCCAATCGCTTACTGACATTGTTTCGACCCTGACCGAGGAGGGGAGCGCTTTGCGGGGCAGCACGCGCGCGTCCACACACAACCCCGCTTGCGTTTGCGTCCAGGAATCGAAGGCTGTGTCTTCTCCTTGGCCAACCCAGGACCACACTGCCAGCTCGCCCGGCGTGCAATTTCTGACGAACGCCTGTGCCAGCCGTCCGTCCACAATCAGCCCGACACCATCCGACCGGTGGTCGAAGTGCGGCTCCATCCGCTGCCAGAACCAGTCGAAACGATTGGTTCCGCCCGATGACATGTCCGGCGGCTCGGGGGTCAGGAGCCTGAATTGACGTTTGTGCGGTACGTTCTTTGCGTAACGGAAATATGGCGAGCCTTCGAACAGTATTGCGCCCCCGCTCGGGGGCTCCAGGAGTTGGAGAACGCGGCCTTCCTCTTGGAACATGTTGGCGAAATGGGTAATCCCGTAACGCTGGTAGAACGCGGCCTCGGTTCCTTCCTGTCGGGCGCGCATATAATCGTAGGAATTGGCCAGGCCGTCCAGGTTCACTACCGGATAGCGAGAGAAGTACCCGATGACGCCGGCGTCCCACGACCCGACCACGCTGTCCTCGGGCAGCACACGGTTCATGACCTGCACACCCATATAAGAAGTATCCATCCATTTCTGGTGGGTCGACTCGATCTCCCGGTCAACATATCGGAACGGTTCGGTGAAGTCCGCCTTCGTAAGCAGGAAAACCGCGCCAACAACGACGATGCCCACGCTCAGAACGTTGGCTGCCTGGGGCGACCTCGGGTCGAGGAAACGGCGGATGAAGTGGATGGCGACATAGCACCTTACGGGAACAATGAGCGTCTTCAGCAGGTATGCCGGAACGAAGTACCAGATATCACTCCCCCAGAAGGGATGCACCGTGAGAACGGTCTGCGCGAACTTGGCGAGGTGGCCGGCCGCCAGGCCGAACACGCACACCAGGAAGGCCAACAGCAGCCGGTCTGTCCGGCCCTTGGAACGGCGGGCGAACCACCAGACCAGAACGACGTAGGCGCAGACTTCCAGCGCGACCAGCAGCTCGTAGCCGAAGGCGGGAATCTGCAGGACGTCCCGGAAGTTCTGAACGAGGCTGTATCCGCCTTCCTGCTCCCATAACCGCTCCGACCACATCTGCTTGGTCGCGCCGCTCACGGGCGTCACGCCCCCGAAGACGATGCCGTTGTATGCGAAGTACGCGAGGATGCCGGTGACCGCGCCCAGCAGTGGCGTGACGGTGTTCATCGCGAGCACGGAATGGGCCAACCCCCTGTCCGGGGCGCCGAGACCCTCCTCTCCCTTGACGGGAGAGGGTGATTCCCGCCCCGACCACTCGATCAGGCACAGCGCAGCTGTTGCCGCCAGGGATATGGCGACATACTCCAGGCGCACCCAGGGCAGGGCAAAGGCGGCCGCGGCCAGCGGCCACTTCCACCGCGCCGGGCTGTGCGCGAAGAGGCAGGCGGTCAGAATGAACAGGCCCAGCATGAACAGCCCTGCCGCCGCTTCCATCCCCAGAAACAGCGCACGCTGCTGGTAGAGAATCGGCAGCGCGGCGAACATCAGAACCCACGGCAGGCGCGCCAGGCGGGCGGCCGCGGTGACGAGGGCCACGCCGCCGGCCACGAGCATGATCTCGAACGCCTTGATGGCGAACAGCGCGGCTTCCCTGTCGAACATCCAGTGGAACGGCGTGATCAGAAACAGCCAGAGGGGGTGATATCCGTTGGTCCGCGTGATGCCGCCGTCGAAGGTGGAGAACTTCCCCTCGGCCAAGTTGCTGGCGATCTGGAAGTAATAGAAGGCGTCGTCTTCGATCAGATCGCGGATCAGGTTGATGATGTCGAAGCGGGCAAGCATGTACCAGGCGAACCCGCCCCCGTAGGCCAGGATGCCCCCAAGGAACAGGACGAACAGCGCGTTGTGCATCCCCCCCTCCCGATTCAGGCAGCGGGCGGCCAGAGCGCGCCAACGACCCATCGACGCGACGCCGTTCACGGTGCGGCGTTCCCGTCATCCGCCGGGCTGAATGTGGAGTAAAGTTCGATTGGCTCACCCGGAGTCAAATCCAGCCCTTGCAGACCCGGGTAGTCCGGCGCGTACCGGTAAGCGCGGTACACCCAATTAGCCGGCCTTTCTTGACCAGTTTCTCCCCATAGTTCCAACGGCACCGACTCGCCTTGATGTAAGGGGCCGTTGCTGGTCATCGGGTTGACGTACTTCCAAACCGTTTTGCCGGCCGGCGTTACCTCGAAAAGCGTACCTTGTACCCCGTCGCAAATCAGCGTGTTTCCGTTGGGCAGCCGCTGCGCTCCTGAGATATAACGGGCGAAAAAGTCGCTGGGCGTTGGGGCGGTATAAGTCCATACCGGTTCGACCGGAGCATAAGCCCGGTCGGGATCCAGCCGGTAGCTGGCCCCGTCCACTGGCGGAGCAATCTCATCTACCGACGAATAACCGCGCCGGAAATCCGGGAACTCCATACCATTGTTGAAAATGAGGATGTTTCCGGCCCCGGGCCGGCCCGGGGCGATCCAATGAGGATTATGCGGCCAGAAGAGTTGCTGGTCATCGGGCGTCCCGGCGCGGTAGGCGCGAGGGTTACCCCAGCGATACAGCAGGTCGCCCCCCTTGCCACTATTTCCGCCGCTGGAGCCGGCCGCCTCGGCTCGGGTAGTACTGTGGTCGATAACATACACTTCGCTCAAATTACGCGGCGATAGCATAATCTGGTCCAATTCCGGGTTATAGTCGATTCCGTTGCTATGTATCCAGTCGAAAGGGGCCTCCAAGCCGGCCACCTCGGAAAGGCGGAAGTTGAGGTCAATCAACTCCGGATGCTCGGCCACCACCCCGAAATTCGCCTTGCTGGAGTCAAAGTCTTGAATCAGATGATCCCACATCGACCATTCCCAAACAGTTTCGCAGCTTGCCGGCCCGGTGGGGCGGGCTTCTACAATATGCGGTGCCCTCAAGCGATCAGCGCTGATGAAGTCAGGGTTGGCGCCGGCAGCGATGACCTCCTCGGCCGTTTTACGTTGCAGGGATAGCAGCAGCACATTCCCGTTGGGCATTTTAAGGAAGTCATGATGCGGATAGCCCTGAGTGCATTCCCAAAGGATGTTCCCTTTCCGGTCAATTTCCCGCACGCTGCGGCGCGTGCCGCCGTCCGAGTATTCGACCATTGCCAGCAGATTTCCATTCTCCAGCAACCTTGCGAACAGGCTCTCGATATCCAATTCCCACTTGTGAACTACCCGTCCCTGATTGTCAATCAGGTAAATCGTCTTGCTTCGGATTCTATTAAATAAGGTGTAGCCGGCGAATGCCTCCGACTCGTTCAGGAACAACCCGACCGTTTTGGCGGCAGGCGTCGAGGTGGCTGCGGAGTCAGGAGCCGGCACCGAGGTGGGTGCAGCCTGCCCGTCGCCTGACGGCCCGGCGAGGTCGAAGCCGCCGTTCCAGATCTGGCCGTCGCCGTTGAACTGGCCGGTGCGGACCGCGGCGATGGCGTAGGCGAAATCAGTCAGCTCCCGCCGCGCTACGCAGACGCCTCCCTCAATGAGAAGGTGGTTCCTGAAGACAAAGTTGAAGCCGTCGAAGCCGTGCTGCTCGCGGTGGCTGGGGAGGTCGTTCATGTCAACCGGATCCACGTGAAGGAAGAATTCGGGTTCAACGTCCTCCGGGCTGCATGGGTCCCTGACGTAGATGAGGCTGTCTTCCACGAGATACACGTCCCAGTCGGAGCGGATGACCGGATCACCGGCATCTTCGACCATTCTTTCCACCGCTCTCAATTCGGTGAGGTTTCCCCAAAAATGGCCCCGGCCGTTGATCTGATGACCCACACTAATCTGGTCGGTGGGGTACTCGGGGAGCTGAAAGACCATCAAGCACTTCCCGTCAAACTTTACGCCTTTCTCGCCAAAGTCGAAATACACAGTGCGCCAATTCCGTCCCTTCTGCTTGACATATGCCGGTAAATTGTTCGCGTCAACCGGAGCCAGGGAAAGCACGAAACGGTTAGCTACGTCCTCGGGTTCACAGGATTCGTTGACATAGGTCAGCGTTTTTTCCGATTCGTTGTGGTACAGGTCAAAGCCACTGCCGCTGGCCACCGGAGAACCGGCCACCGCATCCCGGTAGATTTGCCGGTAGGCGTCGGCGGTGGTGTCGTCCACCGCCGACAGGTCGAGGGCGGCAACGCTCAGGACGGCGTTGTTATACACCTCGCGACGGTGGACGATCGGAGCAAATACCGCTACCTTCCTTCTGTTAAAGTCGTTGTTATAGTGGTTGGTGACGTAGAAATCGGCGATGGTCTCTCCTTCGCCTTTGAGGGCTGTCCTCTGCCAAGCTGACTCTGGAAGAAACGCGCGCTCCCGATGTTTATGCCAGTCATTACCCCCGACTTTGCTCACTATCCTTTGCCGGGTTGACTCTGGAAGAAACGCGCGATTCCGATGGTTATGCCCGTTATTGCTCCACACGTGTATAAGTGAGTCTGGATACGTTTCCGTCAGCCAGCGCAGACCGTCCAGGTAAGCAGTCCCCCAGTATTCCAGAGGATACTGGTCGCCGAGGAGCCCCGGCGTTTCCCGGTCCACCAGGAAATTGAAATAGGCTTGCTGATAGGGATGAATCCGAACCATCTGCAGGACAACGAGGAAAATACCCGCTCCCACGAGGGTGTACGCGGTCGCGCGGACGACTACACGCCCCGAGACCGAGGCCAGCCAATGCAGCCCGAACGCCGCCAGCGCGCAAAACGGCGCGTAGAGGAAGTACGTATGTCGCCATCCGTTGTACATTGAGGGAGTAACCACGACGACTGCGATGAAGGTCATAGTCAGGCAGCCGATCAGCAGGAAGCCGAATTTCAGGTCGGCGTGGCCCAGGATGTCCCGGGGATGGGCCCAGCCGCGACGGATGACGGCGATTATTCCGGCGACGCCCAGCAGGAGCGCGACCGGCGGGGTCGTAATGGCGACCCAGGTTGGGATGTAATGGGCCGGCAGATCGTTTCCCATTATCAACTCGCCCTGGAACAGTTGGGGGAACATGGTCGGGTGATGGGCCAGCGTGGCAAACATCTCGACGGAGCGCTCAATGGGGCTGGCCCAGAGGTAGGGAAGGGTGGCGTAAAGGACGAACATTGCGGCCAGGGCGAACACGCCGCCGGTGATTAAGGCGTGTTTTCTACCCACCGCCGCCCAGGAATCAAAGAGCAAGTCCAGAGCGCGTACGGCAAGCACGGCGGCGAACAAGACCACGCCCAGGATGCGAATGTTGATGAGAATGCCGACGGCTAGGCCGCACAGCAGAAACGCCCCCACCGTATCTTTGCGGAAAGCCCGGTGCGTCAGGAACAGGGCCACCATGAACATAGCGACCAAGGGCAGGTCTTTGGTGTTGACGAAGGACTCGGCGTACAGTCGAGGGTGCAGCAGGAACAGCAGCATGGCGAACAGCGCGATGACCTTACTGCCGAACAGCCGGCGTGTCAGCAAATAGCAAAAGAAACCACCCGCTATGAAGAACAGGTGGCTCAGGATGTGGCGGCTGAGTAGGATGGCGCGGGTGTCGTCCTGCAGTCCCAAGGCGCGCTCGACAATCAAGAGCGGCATCTCGAAGGTCGTGCCGTAAAACTTATCGTGATTGCTCAGAAGTTCGTCGTCCTGGCCGAGAACGTAGCTGATCGTCTCCAGGGCAATGTCGCGCTGATAGAACTCGTCCCACGATACGCCGTAGTCGTCGAGGACAGCGACTCCCACCGCGGTGAAGACCGCGCATACGGCGAGGGCCCAAACCGGATGCGGAACTCGGGACACGCGGAAGCCAAACGCCCCCAATAGTGCCCCAACCCTCAAGTATCCCCTCATTTTCTGACGGCCTGGTTGTATTCGTTTTGGATCGGTCTCTACCTTTTCTCGCGCTGCTTCCACGATCTCATCGGGACGAGTGTTGCAGCAGGGAGAGCCTACGCAAACCCGCGAAACTCTGTCAAGTAATGGAAACATACCAGCGCCGTTTCGATCCCGCCGTTCACGGCACGGCTTTCCCGTCGCCCGCCGACCCGGCGAGGTTGAAGCTGCCCGCCCATATCTGGCCGTCGCCGTTGAACTGGCCGGTGCGGACCGCGGCGATGGCGTAGGCGTAATCAGGCAGCTCGCGCCGCGCTACGCAGGCTCCTTCCTTGATGAGATGGTTCCTGATAGCAAAGTTGAGGCCGTCGAAGCCGTGTTGCTGGCGATGGCTGGGGAGGTCGTTCCTGTCAACCGGGGCGATGTGAAGGAAGAACTCGGGTTCAACGTCCTCCGGGCTGCATTGGTCCTTGGCGTAGATGAGGCTGTCTTCGACGAGATACACATCCCAGTCGGAGCGGATGATCGGCTGGCCACCACCCAGCGGCCCCGACGCCCAATCGCTTGCCGACATTGTTTCAACCCTGACCGGCGGGAGTGCATTGTGGGGCAGCACGCGCGCGTCCACACACAACCCGGTTTGCGTTTGTGTCCAGGCTTTGGCGGCCGTTCCATCCCCTGGTCCGGCCCAGGACCACACTGCCAGCTCGCCCGGCGGGCAGCCCCGGGCAAACGCCTGCACTACCCGCCCGTCCACCACCAGCCCGACGCCGTCCGCCTGAGCGTCAAAGGATGGCTCCATCCTTTGCCAAAACCAGGCGGCCGGGTCAGCGCCTTCCGTCGGTTCGACCGACCAGAGCATGAATTGGAGTTCTGTTTTTCTGACGGTGGAAAATGGCGGGCCCTCAAACAGAATCGTGTCCTCCGAATGGCTGGTCGGTCGGAGATTGGCAAGGTGAGTTATCCCCAATTCTCGATAGATGTCTGCCTGCCAAGTGGCCCTGCTGTCCCGATCTACGTATGTTTCCGCGTGAAAATAGGCATAAGATGTTTCCGCGTGAACGTGAAAATAGGCATAAGAATTGACCAACCCGTCCAGGCTCACCACCGGAAAGCGGGAGAAATACCCGACAGCCCCGGCGTCCCACGACCCAATCACGTTGTCCTCGGCCGGCGCTCGGTTCACCACCTGCATACCCATATAGGTAGCAACCCCCCATCCCCATTGGGTTGACTGGCTGTGCTCTTCAACATACCGGAACGGCCCGGCGAAGTCCGCTTTAGTAAATAGAAGTACCGCGCCGACAACTAGGATAACCACGCTTAAAACATTAGACACCCGCGCCGACCGCGGCCCGATGAAACGGCGCAGCAAGTGAATGGCGACGTAGCAGCCGACGGGAATAACCAGCGCCAGCATCAGGTAGGCCGGCGCGAAATACCAAGTATAACCCCCCCAGTTGGGATGCACCTGAAGGACGGTCTGGGCGAACTTAGCCAGATGCCCCACCGCCAGGCTGAACCCGCCCACCAGAAAGGCTAGCAGCAACCAGTCCTCCCGGCTCCGGGAGCGGCCGGCCAGCCACCCCACCAGCAGGAAACCGGCGCAGATTGCCAACGCCGTCAGCAGAGTCTCATTATTGAAAACGTCGATTTGCCGGACTGCCTGAAAGTTCTGGAACAGGCGGTATCCCCCTTCCTCCTCAAAGCGGACCTGCGACCACGCCCGCTTGATGGCCCCGCTCACCGGCACGATGCCGCCGAACACCAGCTTGTTGTAGGCAAAGTAGGTCAGGAGGCCGGCGACGGCGCTGATTATTGGAGCAAAGGCTCGGCGGGTTGGGATAGAAGTCAATGCAGCCCGCCAGGACGCGCCGGGCGTCCGCTCCCGCCGCAACCACTCCATCAGCAGCAGCGCCGCCGTGGCGGTCAGCGATATGGCGATATACTCCAGCCTGACCCAGGGCAGGGCAAAGGCTACGACGGCCAGCGGCCAAGTCCACCGCCGCCGCTCCGGGTTGCGGGCGTAGAGCAGCAAGGCCAGAAACAACAGCCCCAGCATAAACAGCGCGGCGGCCGCCTCCAAGCCCCGAAGCAAGCCGCGCTGCTGGTAGAGGATCGGCAGCAGGGCAAACAGCAGATAACAGGGCAGCCGGGCCAGCCGAGCGGCCACCGCGATAAGGGCTACCCCGCCAGCGATAAGCATTATCTCCAGGGCTTTGATGGCGAACAGCGCCCCTTCCTTGTCAAACATCCAGTAGAAAGGGGTTATCAGCAGCAGCCAGAACGGATGGTAGCCGTTGGTTCGGGTGATGCCGCCGTCAAAGGTGGAGAACCTCCCCTCGGCCAGGTGATAGGCTATCTGAAAGTAGTAGAAGGCATCATCGCCGAAATCCCGCAGCAGGTTGAGCAGGTCAAAATTGACCAGCAGATACCCGGCAAAGGCGGCACCATAGGCCAGAATACCGCCGATAAACAGGACAAACAGGGCATTGTACGGGTTCACGACATATGGGACTTTTCGGATTGGCCTGTTTTCGAGAAGGTATTGCATTGGGGTTTTCAACCTCAATCCCCGCTTAACAGCCGGCGTATCAGCAGATAGCAGAAGAAGCCACCCGCTATGAAGAACAGGTGGCTCAGGATGTGGCGGCTAAGTAGGATGGCGCGGGTGTCGTCCTGCAGTCCCAAGGCGCGCTCGACAATCAAGAGCGGCATCTCGAAGGTCGTGCCGTAAAACTTATCGTGATCTTTCAGAAGCTCGTCGTTCTGGCCGAGAACGTAGCTGACCGTCTCCAAGGCTAGGGCGCGCTGAGAGAACTCGTCCCACGATACGCCGTAGTCGTCGAGGACAGCGGCTCCCACCGCGATGAAGACCGCGCATACGGCGAGGGCCCAAACCGGATGCGGAACTTGGGACACGCGGAAGCCAAACGCCCCCAATAGTGCCCCAACCCTCAAGTATCCCCTCATTTTCTGACGGCCTGGTTGTATTCGTTTTGGATCGGTCTCTACCTTTTCTCGCGGTGCTTCCACGATCTCATCGGGACGAGTGTTGCAGCAGGGAGAGCCCACGCAAACCCGCGAAACTCTGTCAAGTAATGGAAACATACCACCGCCGTTTCGATCCCGCCGTTCACGGCACGGCTTTCCCGTCGCCCGCCGACCCGGCGAGGTCGAAGCCGCCGTTCCAGATCTGGCCGTCGCCGTTGAACTGGCCGGTGCGGACCGCGGCGATGGCGTAGGCGTAATCAGGCAGCTCGCGCCGCGCTACGCAGGCTCCTTCCTTGATGAGAAGGTGGTTCCTGAAGACAAAGTTGAAGCCGTCGAAGCCGTGCTGCTTGCGGTGGTTGGGGAGGTCGTTCATGTCAACCGGATCCACGTGAAGGAAGAATTCGGGTTCAACGTCCTCCGGGCTGCATGGGTCCTTGACGTAGATGAGGCTGTCTTCAACGAGATACACGTCCCAGTCGGAGCGGATAACCGGCTCGCCGGCAGCTTCGATTATTCTTGCCGCATACCTCAATTCGGCGGTATTTCCCCAAAAATGGTCCCGGCCGCCGAGCCGATGACCTATACTAATCTGGAGGATGGGGTACTCAGGGAGCTGAAAGACCATTAAGCATTTTCCGTCAAACTTTACACCCTTCTCGCCAAAGTCGAAATACAGAGTGCGCCGATTCCTGCCCTTCTGCTTGACATATACCGGTAAATTGTTCGCGTCAAACGGAATCAGGGAAAGCACGAAACGGTTGAATACGTCCTTGGGTTCACAGGATTCGTTGACGTAAGTCAGCGTTTTTTCCGATTCGTTGTGGTACACGTCAAAGCCACTGCCGCTGGCCACCGGGGAACCGGTCACCGCATCCCGGTAGATTTGCCGGTAGGCGTCGGCGGTGGTATCGTCCGCCGCTGACAGGTCGAGGGCGGCAACGCTCAGGATCGGGTTGTTATACACCTCGCGGCGGTGGACGATAGGAGCAAATACAGCTCCGTGAGTGATGATGTTAAAGTGGTTGGTGATGTAGAAATCACCGATGGTCTCTCCTTCGCCTTTGATCACTATTTTCTGCCGGGCTGACTCTGGAAGAAACGCACGATTCCGAAGGTTATGCCCTGTAAAACTACCCCACACATGTATATGTGAGTCTGGATACGTCTCCGTCAGATAGCGTAGACCGTCCAGGTAAGCAGTCCCCCAGTATTCCAGAGGATACTGGTCGCCGAGGCGCCCCGGCGTTTCCCGGTCCACCAGGAAATTGAAATATGCTTGCTGATAGGGATGAATCCGAACCATTTGCAGGACAACGATGAGAATACCCACTCCCACGAGGGTGTAGGCCACCGCGCGGACGACTGTACGCCCCGAGACAGAGGCCAGCCAATGCAGCCCGAACGCCGCCAGCACGCAAAACGGCGCGTAGAGGAAGTACGTCACTCGCCATCCGCTGCGCATTGTGGGAGTAACCACGACGACGGCGACCCAAATCATAAGCAGGCAGCCGATTAGCAGGAAGCCAAATTTCCGGTCGGCGTGGCGCAGGAGGTCCCAGGGATTGGCCCAGCCGCGCCGGAGGACGGCGATTATTCCGGCAACGCCCAGCAGGAGCGCGACCGGCGGGGTCGTAATGGCGACCCAAGTTGGGATGTAATGAGGCGGCAGATCGTCTCCCATTATCAGCTCGCCTTGGAATAATATGCGGAACGCCGTCGGATGATGGGACAGCGTGACGAACATCTCGACTGTGCGCTCGATGGGGTTAGCCCAGAGGTAGGGAAGGGTGGCGTAAAGGGCGAACATTGCTGCCAGGGCGAACACGCTGCCGGTGATTAATGCGTGTTTTCTACCCACTCCCCCAGAGTCAAAGAGCAAGTCCAGAGCGCGTACGGCAGGCACGGCGGCGAACAAGACCACGCCCAAGATGCGAATGTTGATGAGAATGCCGACTGCCAGGCCGCACAGCAGGAACGCTCCCACGGTATCTTTGCTGAAAGCCCGGTGAGTCAGGAACAGGGCGACCATAAACATGGCGGTCAGGGGCAGGTCTTTGGTGTTGACGAAGGACTCGGCGTACAGTCGAGGGTGCAGCAGGAACAGCAGCATAGCGAACAGCGCGATGGCCGTACTGCCGAACAGCCGGCGTGTCAGCAAATAGCAGAAGAAGCCACCCGCTATGAAGAACAGGTGGCTCAGGATGTGGCGGCTAAGCAAGATGGCGCGGGTGTCGTCTTGCAGTCCCAGGACGCGCTCGACAATCAAGAGCGGCATCTCGAATGCCGTGCCGTAAAACTTGAGGTGATTTCTCCTCCTATCGTGATTGCTCAGAAGTTCGTCGTCTTGGCCGAGAACGTAGCTGATCGTCTCCAGTGCAATTTCGCGCTGAAGGAACTCGTCCCACGATACGCCGTAGTCGTCGAGGACAGCGACTCCCACCGCGGTGAAGACCGCGCATACGGCGAGGGCCCAAACCGGATGCGGAACTTGGGACACGCGGAAGCCAAACGCCCCCAATAGTGCCCCAACCCTCAAGTATCCCCTCATTTTCTGACGGCCTGGTTGTATTCGTTTTGGATCGGTCTCTACCTTTTCTCGCGCTGCTTCCACGATCTCATCGGGACGAGTGTTGCAGCAGGGAGAGCCCACGCAAACCCGCGAAACTCTGTCAAGTAATGGAAACATACCAGCGCCGTTTCGATCCCGCCGTTCACGGCACGGCTTTCCCGTCGCCCGCCGACCCGGCTAGGTTGAAGCTGCCCGCCCAGATCTGGCCGTCGCCGTTGAACTGGCCGGTGCGGACCGCGGCGATGGCGTAGGCGTAATCAGGCAGCTCGCGCCGCGCTACGCAGACGCCTCCCTCAATGAGAAGGTGGTTCCTGAAGACAAAGTTGAAGCCGTCGAAGCCGTGCTGCTTGCGGTGGTTGGGGAGGTCGTTCATGTCAACCGGATCCACGTGAAGGAAGAATTCGGGTTCAACGTCCTCCGGGCTGCATGGGTCCTTGACGTAGATGAGGCTGTCTTCAACGAGATACACGTCCCAGTCGGAGCGGATGACCGGTTCACCGGCAACTTCAACTATTCTTTCCACTTCTCTCAATTCGGTGAGGTGTCCCCAAAAATGGTCCTGACCGCCGGTCCGTCCGCCGATCCGATGACCCACACCAACCATGTAGGTGGGGTACTCGGGGAGCTGAAAAACCATCAAGCACTTCCCGTCAAACTTTACGCCCTTCTCGCCAAAGTCGAAATACACAGTGCGCCGATTCCGTCCCTGCTGCTTGACATATACCGGTAAATTGTTCGCGTCAACCGGAGCCAGGGAAAGCACGAAACGGTTAGCTACGTCCTCGGGTTCACAGGATTCGTTGACGTAAGTCAGCGTTTTTTCCGATTCGTTGTGGTACAGGTCAAAGCCACTGCCGCTGACGACCGGAGAACCGGCCACCGCATCCCGGTAGATTTGCCGGTAGGCGTCGGCCGTGGTGTCGTCCACCGCCGATAGGTCGAGGGCCGCAACGCTCAGGACGGCGTTGTTATACACCTCGCGACGGTGGACGATCGGAGCAAATACCGCTACTTTCCTTCTGTGAAAGTCGTTGTTAAAGTGGTTGGTGATGTAGAAATCGGCGATGGCCTCTCCTTCGCCTTTGAGCGCTATCCTCTGCCAGGCTGACTCTGGAAGAAACGCTCGATTCCGATGGGTTTGCCCCTTATTGCCCCACACCTGTATAAGTGAGTCTGGATACGTTTCCGTCAGCCAGCGCAGGCCGTCCAGGTAAGCAGTCCCCCAGTATTCCACAGGATACTGGTCGCCGAGGAGCCCCGGCGTTTCCCGGTCCACCAGGAAATTGAAATAGGCTTGCTGATAGGGATGAATCCGAACCATCTGCAGGACAACGAGGAAAATACCCGCTCCCACGAGGGTGTACGCCGTCGCGCGGACGACTGTACGCCCCGAGACCGAGGCCAGCCAATGCAGCCCGAACGCCGCCAGCGCGCAAAACGGCGCGTAGAGGAAGTACGTATGTCGCCATCCGTTGTACATTGTGGGAGTAACCACGACGACTGCGATGAAGGTCATGATCAGGCAGCCGATTAGCAGGAAGCCAAATTTCAGGTCGGCGTGGCCCAGGATGTCCCGGGGACTGGCCCAGCCGCGCCGGAGGACGGCGACTATTCCGGCGACGCCCAGCAGGAGCGCGACCGGCGGGGTCGTAATGGCGATCCAGGTTGGGATGTAATGGGCCGGCAGATCGTTTCCCATTATCAACTCGCCCTGGAACAGTTGGGGGAACACGGTCGGGTGATGGGACAGCGTGGCAAACATCTCGACGGTGCGCTCAATGGGGCTAGCCCAGAGGTAGGGAAGGGTAGCGTAAAGGACGAACATTGCGGCCAGGGCGAACACGCCGCCGGTGATTAAGGCGTGTTTTCTACCCACCGCCGCCCAGGAATCAAAGAGCAAGTCCAGAGCGCGTACGGCAAGCACGGCGGCGAACAAGACCACGCCCAGGATGCGAATGTTGATGAGAATGCCGACGGCCAGGCCGCACAGCAGAAACGCCCCCACCGTATCTTTGCGGAAAGCCCGGTGCGTCAGGAACAGGGCCACCATGAACATAGCGACCAGGGGCAGGTCTTTGGTGTTGACGAAGGACTCGGCGTACAGTCGAGGTTGCAGCAGGAACAGCAGCATGGCGAACAGCGCGATGACCGTACTGCCGAACAGCCGGCGTATCAGCAAATAGCAGAAGAAACCACCCGCTATGAAGAACAGGTGGCTCAGGATGTGGCGGCTAAGTAAGATGGCGCGGGTGTCGTCCTGCAGTCCCAGGGCGCGCTCGACAATCAAGAGCGGCATCTCGAAGGTCGTGCCGTAAAACTTATCGTGATTGCTCAGAAGTTCGTCGTCCTGGCCGAGAACGTAGCTGATCGTCTCCAGGGCAATGTCGCGCTGAGAGAACTCGTCCCACGATACGCCGTAGTCGTCGAGGACGGCGACTCCCACCGCGGTGAAGACCGCGCATACGGCGAGGGCCCAAACCGGATGCGGAACTTGGGACACGCGGAAGCCAAACGCCCCCAATAGTGCCCCAACCCTCAAGTATCCCCTCATTTTCTGACGGCCTGGTTGTATTCGTTTTGGATCGGTCTCTACCTTTTCTCGCGGTGCTTCCACGATCTCATCGGGACGAGTGTTGCAGCAGGGAGAGCCCACGCAAACCCGCGAAACTCTGTCAAGTAATGGAAACATACCAGCGCCGTTTCGATCCCGCCGTTCACGGTACGGCTTTCCCGTCGCCCGCCGACCCGGCGAGGTTGAAGCTGCCCGCCCAGATTTGCTCGCCGTCGCCGTTGAACTGGCCGGTGCGGATCGCGGCGATGTCGTAGGCGTAATCAGGCAGCTCCCGCCGCGCTACGCAGGCTCCTTCCTTGATGAGAAGATGGTTCCTGATAGCAAAGTTGAGGCCGTCGAAGCCGTGCTGCTGGCGATGGCTGGGGAGGTCGTTCACGTCAACCGGGTCCATGTGAAGGAAGAACTCGGGTTCAACGTCCTCCGGGCTGCATTGGTTCCTGGCGTAGATGAGGCTGTCTTCAACGAGATACACGTCCCAGTCGGAGCGGATGATCGGCCGGCCACCACCCAGCGGCCCCGCCACCCAATCGCTTACTGACATTGTTTCGACCCTGACCGAGGAGGGGAGCGCTTTGCGGGGCAGCATGCGCGCGTCCACACACAACCCCGCTTGCGTTTGCGTCCAGGAATCGACGGCTGTGTCTTCTCCTTGGCCAACCCAGGACCACACTGCCAGTTCGTCCGGCGCGCAATCTCTGGCGAACGCTTGTGCCATCCGTCTGTCCACAATCAGTCCGACACCATCCGACCGGTGGTCGAAGTGCGGCTCCATCCGCTGCCAGAACCAGTCGGAACGATTGGTCCCGCCCGATGACATGTCCGGCGGCTCGGGGGTCAGGAGCCTGAATTGACGTTTGTGCGGTGCGTTCTTTGCGTAATGGAGATATGGCAGGCCTTCGAACAGGATCGTGCCCACGCTCGAGCGCTCCCGACTTTGTCGAGCCAGGTAATCCCGTACTGCTGGCAGAACGTGGACGTCGGTTCCTTCCCGTAGGGTCCAGATGTTGGCGAAATGGGTAATTCCGTAACGCTGGTAGAACGCGGCCTCGGTTCCTTCCTTTTGGGCGCTCATATAATCGTAGGAATTGACCAAGCCGTCCAGGTTCACTACCGCATAGCGAGAGAAGTACCCGATGACGCCGGCGTCCCACGACCCGACCACGCTATCCTCGGGCAGCACACGGTTCATGACCTGCACACCCATATAAGAAGTATCCATCCATTTCTGGTGGGTCGACTCGATCTCCCGGTCAACATATCGGAACGGTTCGGTGAAGTCCGCCTTCGTAAGCAGGAAAACCGCGCCAACAACGACGATGCCCACGCTCAGAACGTTGGCTGCCTGGGGCGACCTCGGGTCGAGGAAACGGCGGATGAAGTGGATGGCGACATAGCACCTTACGGGAACAATGAGCGTCTTCAGCAGGTATGCCGGAACGAAGTACCAGATATCACTCCCCCAGAAGGGATGCACAGTGAGAACGGTCTGCGCGAACTTGGCGAGGTGGCCGGCTGCCAGGCCGAACACGCACACCAGGAAGGCCAACAGCAGCCGGTCTGTCCGGCCCTTGGAACGGCGGGCGAACCACCAGACCAGCACGACGTAGGCGCAGACTTCCAGCGCGACCAGCAGCTCGTAGCCGAAGGCGGGAATCTGCAGGACGTCCCGGAAGTTCTGAACGAGGCTGTATCCGCCTTCCTGCTCCCATAACCGCTCCGACCACATCTGCTTGGTCGCGCCGCTCACGGGCGTCACGCCCCCGAAGACGATGCCGTTGTATGCCAAGTACGCGAGGATGCCGGTGACCGCGCCCAGCAGTGGCGTGACGGTGTTCATCGCGAGCACGGAATGGGCCAACCCCCTGTCCAGGGCGCCGAGACCCTCCTCTCCCTTGACGGGAGAGGGTGATTCCCGCCCCGACCACTCGATCAGGCACAGCGCAGCTGTTGCCGCCAGGGATATGGCGACATACTCCAGGCGCACCCAGGGCAGGGCAAAGGCGGCCGCGGCCAGCGGCCACTTCCAGCGCGCCGGGCTGTGCGCGAAGAGGCAGGCGGTCAGAATGAACAGGCCCAGCATGAACAGCCCTGCCGCCGCTTCCATCCCCAGAAACAGCGTGCGCTGCTGGTAGAGAATCGGCAGCGCGGCGAACATCAGAACCCACGGCAGGCGCGCCAGGCGGGCGGCCGCGGTGACGAGGGCCACGCCGCCGGCCACGAGCATGATCTCGAACGCCTTGATGGCGAACAGCGCCGCTTCCTTGTCGAACATCCAGTGGAACGGCGTGATCAGAAACAGCCAGAGGGGATGATATCCGTTGGTCCGCGTGATGCCGCCGTCGAAGGTGGAGAACTTCCCCTCGGCCAAGTTGCGGGCGATCTGGAAGTAATAGAAAGAGTCGTCGTTGTTCAGGTCGCGGATCAGGTTGAAGAGATCGAAGCGGGCGAGCACGGTCCAGGCGAACCCGGCCCCGTAGGCCAGGATCCCCCCGAGGAACAGGACGAACAGCGCGTTGCGCAGCCGGGAAGGCAGAGTTACTCCCCCCGGATTCAGGCAGCGGGCGGCCAGAGCGCGCCAGCGGTCAATCGGCGCCGAGTCGTTCGACGGGGACATATCCTTCCTCTCTCTCGAAGGGGAGACCACAACGCGAGCCTCCGCGACAGTTCGGAGGTGAACCTGGGCGGCGCCCCGGCCGCCGGAGGCGGACCAATCGGACCCGCGCAGTTCGTTTTGGTGCCGGAGGTCCCGCGTCTCTCTCTCCAACCGCGCCGGGTCGCGGGCCGCGAGCTGCAACGTGCAGCCCTCCTCCACCAGCGTGCGCACGATGGCGCGGCCGATGTCCGAGGTGGCGCCGATCACCAGCGCCGTTTCGACCCCGCCGTTCACGGTGCGGCATTCCCGTCATCCGCCGGCTCGACGACATCGAAGCGGCCCTCCCAGATCTTGCCCTCGCCGGTGAACTGGCCGGTGCGGATCGCCGCGATGCCGTAGTCAGGCAGATCCCGTATCGCTACGCAGACTCCTCCCTCGATGGGAGTACGGTGATCCCTGAAAGCGAAGTCCAGGTTGTCGAAGCCGTACTGCTTACGGTGGCTGGGGAGGTCGTTCACGTCAACCGGATGCACGTGGACGAAGAACGTTGGTTCAGTATCCTCCGGGCTGCACTGCTCCTTCTTGTAGAAGAGACTGTTCCCGACCAGATACACATCCCAATCGGACCGGACTACCGGTTGGTTGTCTCCGAGCAGCTCCATCCAGTAATCGCGGTCGAACACCCGCAAGTCTCGTCCGGCAAAACGGTCGAAGACCCACTGCCGGTCGGGAGAGTCGAAGGGCATCCATAAAGCCGGGCCGACCTTTACGGCGTACTCCGCGCGGCCAAGCGCTTGGAGTTCGCTGGTTGCCGGCGGGTGTATGGTGAAGTTGACACCCCGCTGCTCAACGTATCCTACCGGCGGGCGACGGTCGTGGGCCATCATGCGCTGGTGGTTGGGTTTTTCGACCGGGTTGCGCGCCACCGTCGCGTCGGTCAAGCCACAGAAGTCGATGACCTTCAGGTCGGGAAGATAATAGAAGCGGATTCCGATCGTACAGCCAACCATCAGAGCGTCATCGGGAATCGCTCCCTTCTCCATGTTCTCGTAAGGTTTCCATGTCCGCAATCGCTCGTTGGCGAACTCGCGGTGTTCCGCGAAAGGCGAAGCGACGACCTGCCGGGAAGCTTGGCGGCGCAGGTCGTTCGAGACGGCGACAAGCATCGGCATCCCTGGCGCGGCGAGCAACCACGCAGCATTGCCGTCATCGAGTTCTATGTGCAGCTTCACGATGCGTTCGCGTATTGCGGCTCCCTCGAATAACAGGGTGCCCTGAATTGCGCTGGTGTAGAACAACACCGGTACGAAGAGAACGAACGCGCACGTTCGCGCACCCACTGCCAAACGGGGGGGGAGTCGTCGCAACCACCGGCGGTTGGCAATCCGCGAGCCGAGGTACACGATTCCCATGGACGCGGGAACAGCCAGCAGCGGCCAGTAGAAGTCCAGCGGACGGTACTCGAAATGGTCGCCGCCGATGCGCATCACATAGGCCATGTGGACGCCGACCAGGAGCAGCACCAGCGCCCATATCCCGTCACGGGATGCTCGCCAGCGGTTCCGCATGGCGACTGCGGCCAAGGGGATCAGCAGATACAGCCCGGTCTCCAGCGCCGCCGCCCACAGGTAGCGAAACCCCGACTCGTACCACGGTCGCACATGCTTGGCGTAGTAGGTATTGGGCAACCATTCGCCGTAATAGGCGTAGCGCCACAGGAAATGGGCACCGACAAGGACGACAAAGGGCGCCGCCAAATAGATCAACCGCCGCCAGTCCGGATTGAAACGCCCGGTGTCCGCCATCCTCTGGATGACGAACCAGCCGAAGCACAACGCCGCCAACAGCGGGCCTTCGGGCCGCGTCAAGGCGGCAGCGGCCAGGCTCAACGACGCCCCGCCAGCACCCCGGCGGCTGTCTCTGTAAAGGCTCAGGCACATCACGGCCACGACGATGAAGAAGGTGAACTGCCGCGTCTCCAGTCCGCCGCCGGACGTCCACACCGCGAAGGTGGCGCTGGCGCACACGAGCCCCTGGGCCATCCAGGCGACCAGCCCCCGGTGACGCAGCAACGGCAGGCGTGCGATCCACCACATCATTGCGGCGATGGTGCCGGCGGTAAAAGCGACCGACAGCCACGGCGCTGCTCGCTCCGGCGCCACTCCCGACAATCCCCATATCGCTGCCAGCTCCAGCACCCAGAGGAAATTGGAATAGCCCTCGACATATTCGCCAGGGTTGAATACCAAGCCGTGGCCGTCGAGCAGGTTACGGACGTAGCGGAAACTGATGAACGCGTCGTCGCACAGGAACCACGCAACCGAGGAGAACCATCCCAGCAGTACCAACCACGGCAAATGCAGCAGAACTACTCGTGCGTTGCGGAGGGCAGGCTCCTTCATTGGAGATCCTCCACGTGTAGTGCCTCCGATTTATCGGACAGAGAGTTGTAGGTGAAGCTGCCGTTCCAAATTTGGCCTTCGCCGGGGACGAACTGGCCGGTGCGGATCGCGGCGATGGCGTAATCAGGCAGCTCCCGTATCGCTACGCAGACTTCTCCCTCGATGGGAATACGGTGATCCCTGAAAGCGAAGTCCCGGTTGTCGAAGTCGTACTGCTTGCGGTGGTCGAGGAGGTCGTTCATGTCAACCGGGTCCAGGTGGAGGAAGAACATTGGTTCAGCATCCTCCGGGCTGCATTGGTCCCTAGATTCAACCCATAAGTGCAACACTTCCTTCGTCAAGGATAGCATCCCGGAACGCCTCCTTGGGGGTTCGGTAGTCCAGGCATTTCCGCGGGCGGTTGTTGAGCTTGTCGATGGCGGACCGGACCTGCTCCGGGCGCACCTGTGACAGCGGCATGGTCTTGGGGAAGTATTGCCGAAGCAGGCCGTTGCCGTTCTCGTTCGTGCCGCGCTCGCAACTGCGGTAGGGCGTGGCGAAGTAATCCTCGCAGGCCAGCGCCCGCGCCACACGAACATGGTCGCTGAACTCCCGTCCATTGTCGTAGGTGATGGTGCGGACCCATTGGGCGATGGGCGAGAGCAGATGCAGCAGGGCATTCGCCGTCTCCAGCTTGGTCTTGCGCCTGACCGGATGCGCCAGCATGAACCGGGTCTTGCGCTCCGCCAGCGTCACCAGAGCGCCGCGATGTCCTTTGCCGATCACTGTGTCGGCCTCCCAATCACCCAGCCGGGAGCGCTCGTCCACGACGGACGGACGCTCCGATATGTCCGTGCGGCAAGGGATCCGCCCCCGAAAGTCGTTCTTGCCGTAGCGCTTGCGGCGTTTCCTGTGCGAATGGCGCAGGAAGCGGTGAAGACCTCCGCCGTTGGCCTTGTCCAGCCAGATGCGGCGGTAGATGGCCTCGTGCGACACCGCCGGCATTCCCTCGGCCTTCATGCGCCCGCTGATCTGCTCCGGGCTCCAGCCGTCCGACAGGCGGGCGTCCACGAAAGCCGCCGCCTCCGGCGTCATCCTGACGCATTTGGGCTTGGCCTTGAGGCGCTCCCGCGCCTTGCGGTCCGCCTGCTGGTGGCGATAGCCTCGCTGTCCGGCGTTGCGCCTCAACTCGCGGCTGACGGTGCTGTGGCAGCGCCCCATGCCAGCCGCAATGCTGCGCATGGAGCGGCCCTCCTTGCGCAACGCTTCAATGTGGTATCGTTCCTCTTGGGCCAAGTGGGCGTAGCCTTGCATCTGCAACTCCTGGGTTTTTGATCGGGCCAAGGATGATGTTACCCCGCTTGGCCCAACAAACTAGGTGTTGCACTTGTGAGTTGAATCTAGGGTCCTTCACATAGATGAGGCTGTCTTCAACGAGATACACATCCCAGTCGGAGCGGATGATCGGCCGGCTACTACCCAGCAGCCCCGACACCCAATCGCCCGCCGTCATTGTTTCAACCCTGACCGGCGGGAGCGCATTGTGGGGCAGCACACGCGCGTCCACACACAACCCCGTTTGCGTTCGCGTCCAGACGCTGGCGGCCGTTCCATCCCCTGGTCCGGCCCAGGCCCACACTGCAAGTTCGTCCGGCTTGCAATCTCTGACGAACGCTTGTGCCAGCCGTCCGGCCACAATCAGCCCGACGTCATCCGACCGGTGGTCGAAGTGCGGCTCCATCCGCTGCCAGAACCAGTCGGAACGATTGGTCCCGCCCGATGACATCTCCGGCGGCTCGGTGGTCAGGAGTCTGAATTGGCGTTTGTGCGGTACGTTCTTTCTGTGATGGAGATATGGCGTGCCTTCGAACAGGATCGCGCCCACGGCCCGGCGCTCCAGACGTTTTCGAACCAGGTAATCCCGTACTGCCGGCTGAAGGTGGTCCTCGGTTCCTTCCGGCAGGAACTCGACGATGGCGAACTGTGTAATCCCGTATCGCGGGTAGAACGTGGCTTCGGTTCCTTCCCTTTGGGCGCGCAGGTAGCCGTAGGAATTGGCCAGACCGTCCAGGTTCACTACCGGATAGCGAGAGAAATACCCGATGACGCCGGCGTCCCACGACCCGACCACGCTGTCCTCGGGCAGCACACGGTTCATCACCTGCACACCCCTATGAGAAGTATCCCCCCACACGCGGCGGGTTGACTCACCAAAACGGTCAACAAACTGGAACGGCCCCGTGAAGTCCGCCTTTGTAAACAGGAAAGCCGTTCCGACAACGACGATGCCCACGCTCAGGAGGTTGGCTGCCTGGGGCGACCTCGGGTCGAGGAAACGGCGGATGAAGTGGATGGCGACATAGCACCTTACGGGAACAATGAGCGTCTTCAGCAGGTATGCCGGAACGAAGTACCAGACATCACTCCCCCAGAAGGGATGCACCGTGAGAACGGTCTGCGCGAACTTGGCGAGGTGGCCGGCCGCCAGGCCGAACACGCACACCAGGAAAGCCAACAGCAGCCGGTCTGTCCGGTCCCTGGAACGGCGGGCGAACCACCAGACCAGAACGACGTAGGCGCAGACTTCCAGCGCGACCAGCAGCTCGTAGCCGAAGGCGGGAATCTGCAGGACGTCCCGGAAGTTCTGAACGAGGCTGTAGCCGCCTTCCTGCTCCCATAGCCGCTCCGACCACATCTGCTTGGTCGCGCCGCTCACGGGCGTCACGCCCCCGAAGACGACGCCGTTGTATGCGAAGTACGCGAGGATGCCGGTGACCGCTCCCAGCAGTGGCGTGAGGTGTTCATCGCGAGCACGGAACGGGCCAACCCCCCTGTCCGGGGCGCCGAGACCCTCCTCTCCCTTGACGGGAGAGGGTGATTCCCGCCCCGACCACTCGATCAGGCACAGCGCGGCGGTTGCCGCCAGGGATATGGCGACATACTCCAGGCGCACCCAGGGCAGGGCAAAGGCGGCCGCGGCCAGCGGCCACTTCCAGCGCGCCGGGCTGCGCGCGAAGAGGCAGGCGGTCAGAATGAACAGGCCCAGCATGAACAGCCCTGCCGCCGCTTCCATCCCCAGAAGCAGCGCGCGCTGCTGGTAGAGAATCGGCAGCGCGGCGAACATCAGAACCCACGGCAGGCGCGCCAGGCGGGCGGCCGCGGTGACGAGGGCCACGCCGCCGGCCACGAGCATGATCTCGAACGCCTTGATGGCGAACAGCGCCGCTTCCCTGTCGAACATCCAGTAGAACGGCGTGATCAGAAACAGCCAGAGGGGGTGGTATCCGTTGGTCCGCGTGATGCCGCCGTCGAAGGTGGAGAACTTCCCCTCGGCCAGGTTGCGGGCGATCTGGAAGTAATAGAAAGAGTCGTCGGTGTTCAGGTCGCGGATCAGGTTGAAGAGATCGAAGCGGGCGAGCACGGTCCAGGCGAACCCGGCCCCGTAGGCCAGGATGCCCCCGATGAACAGGACGAACAGCGCGTTGCGCAGCCGGGAGGACAGCCCCCCCTTAAAATTCGCAGCACTTCCTAGATTCACCTGTCCAAGGCGACGGTCAAAGGTGCGTCGGACGCCTGCCCGTTCAGAAGCCACGAAGAATCATCAGGTCTGAGAAATTTGAATACACGATCGGGGATAGCGCGGAATCAGCATGCAAGCGAGAGACGCCAGCCGCAAGGCTACATGCCCCACACGATGACCGTTCGACCATCCCGGCGCACCGCGCGGCGGAACACCTTCTCCGCCCACCGCTTGCCTTCGGTGCGGTCGAAGACGATCAGGTGGCCGGCTTCGCTCCCGCAACGGTCCATATAGCGCAACGTCTGCTCGAGGCCCTTGGCGATGGTTCCCTCCAAGCTTTGCCGTTTTCCTTCGTGAAACAACACCTTGCACTCGACGACGAACTTGCTCCATAGGTCCGACGGGCCGTCGCCCTCCGGCCACAGGATCAGCGGGTCGGTACGCCCCCTGCCCAGGCCGTACTCCCGCTCGATGCGCCCGCCGCCGTTGACCACCCGCTGCAGGAACGCCTGTAGGATGAGCTGCGGCCCCGCCTTTTGGTACTCGAACCGCTCCAGCCAGTGCTCGGAGTGCGTGCGGAAGTCGCCTGCTTCGCCGCGGTTCAGCAGGTCCCGAAGCGCCAGGAGAGCCGAGGTCTTGCCGGTCTGCCGGGGCGCGTGCAGCACGAAGTACCGTTTGTTCTGGATCATGTCCAGGATCTGGTCGAGGTCCACCCGTTCCAGCGGCGGGATGTGGTAGTGGTCCTCAGGGCGGATGGGGCCTTCGGTGTTAAATCTGCGCATAGGCTGAATATACACTCCGGCGGTGTGGCCTCGCTACCTGGCCTAGCCATGGACGCCCAACGCCCGGCCGCGCTCTCTGGGGCTGCCCCGCGATGAGGGCGACACCGCCGGCGACCAGCACGATCTCGAACGCCTTGATCGCGAACAGCGTTGCGCAGCCGGGAGGACAGAGTGCGCCAGCGACCCATCGGCGCGGCGACCTCCGGCGTGGTCACCTTTTTGTTCATGTCCCTGATGTGGCGCCGATCACCAGCGCCGTTTCGACCGCCCCGTTCACGGTGCGGCCTTCCCGTCATCCGCGGGATCGACAACATAGAAGCTGCTCTCCCAGATTGTCTTGCCCTCGCCAGTGAACTGGCCGGTGCGGATCGCGGCGATGGCGTAATCAGGCAGCTCCCGCCGCACTACGCAGACTTCTCCGTCGAGAAGGTGGTTCCTGAAATCAAAGTTGAAGCCGCCGAAGCCGTACTGCTTGCGATGGCTGGGGAGGTCGCTCACGTCGACCGGGTCCAAGTGGACGAAGAACGTTGGTTCAGCATCCTCCAGGCTGCATTGGTCCTTGGCGTAGATGAGGCTGTCTTCAACAAGATACACATCCCAGTCGGAGCGGGTGATCGGCGTACTGCCGCCTGTCAGCCACGTCAGATAATCGCTGTCCGACATTGTCTCGAACCGAACCGGACTTGAGACAGTGAGGGGCAGAACGGCGATGGTTACACACAACCCGGTTTGCGTTCGCGTCCAGGCTCTGGTGACCGTTCCATTCCCCGGTCCGTCCCAGAGCCACACGACCAGTTCATCCAGATCGCATTCCTTGGCGAAGGTCTGCGCCAGCCGCCCGTCAACAAGGAGCCCGGCACCGTCCGATTGGTAGTCGAAATGCGGCTCCATTCTCTTCCAGATCCAAGCGGCGACATCGTCATCTTCCGGCAACTCGATGGGCCATAGATAGAACGCTGCTCCAGGGATGCTTGCTGAACCTTCGAAAAGTAGCTTACCTTCTTCGAAAAGTGTCTTACCTTCAAGGCCCGTTATCATAAAGTTGGCAAAGTAAGTTATCCCCAGTTCTCGATAGAGTGGAATGACCTTTTCGTCCCAAACGGGGTATCCGTCTCTAGCCACGTTCCTCGCGTGAAAATAGTCGTAGGAGTTGACCAGACCATCCAGGTTCACCACCGGAAAGCGCGAGAAATATCCTATGGCGCCGGCGTCCCAGGACCCGAGTACGCTGTCCTCGGGAAGCACGCGATTCATAAGCAGCGGAGCCCCATAGACGGCTTCAGACCATCCGTTGCCAACGTTGGTTGAGTTACTACGCACTTCAACCCACCGGAACTGGCGGGCGAAGTCCGCATTTGCGAGCAGGAAGGCCGCGCCGGCAACGACAATGCCCAAGCTCAGAATGTTGGCCGCACGGGGCGACTTCGGCCCGAAGAAACGGCGAGTGAGGTAAATGGCGACCCAACATCGTACGGGAACGATCAGCGCCGTCATCAGGTACGCCGGGACGAAATACCAAGCAAAGTCCCCTTGGAGAAAAGGATGTACGGTGAAGACGGTCTGCCCGAACTTGGCCAGATGGCCGACAGCCAAGCCGGACACGCCCGCCAGGAATGCCAGCAGAAGCCAATCTTTCCGACTGCGGGAGCGACGGGCGAGCCACCAGACCAGCAGCATGTAGGCGCAAACCTCCAGCGCAACCCGCAGTTCGAGGTCGAAGACGTCGATCTGCAAGGTGTCCAGGAGGTTCTGCGTCAGGCTGTATCCGCCTTCCTGCTTCCACGAGACCTGCGACCAGGCAGCCTTGGCCGCGCCGCTGACCGGCACGATGCCGCCAAAGACGAGCTTGTTGTAGGCGAAGTACGCCAAGAGGCCAGCGGCCGAGCCGAACAACGACGGCAGGGCCTTGAGGGCGAGCATGGAGCGAACCCGCGCTCCGAATGACGCGCCGGGCGCTCGCTCCCGCCACGACCACTCAATCAGGCACAGCGCGGCAGTCGTCGCCAGCGATATAG
The DNA here is from genome assembly GCA_958296025.1 of uncultured Pseudomonadales bacterium. Taxonomy (GTDB): domain Bacteria; phylum Pseudomonadota; class Gammaproteobacteria; order Pseudomonadales; family Azotimanducaceae; genus Azophilus. Next base: position 782,004 of record OY282430.1, on the reverse strand, counting down.
CGATGTACTCCAACCGCACCCAGGGCAGGGCGAAGGCTACCGCGGCCAGCGGCCACTTCCACCGCGCCGGGCTTCGCGCAAAGAAGCAGGCGGTCAGAATGAACAGGCCCAGCATGAACAGCGCCGCCGCCGCTTCCATCCCCATAAACAAACTGTGCTGCTGGTAGAGCATCGGCAGCGCGGCGAACATCAGAACCCACGGCAGGCGCGCCAGCCGGGCGGCCGTGGCGACGAGGGCCGCGCCACCGGCCACGAGCATGATCTCGAACGCCTTGATGGCGAACAGCGCGGCTTCCTTGTCGAATGCCCAGTAGAACGGCGTGATCAGAAACAGCCAGAGGGGGTGGTATCCGTTGGTGCGGGTGATGCCGCCGTCGAAAGTCGAGAACTTCCCCTCGGCCAGGTTGCTGGCGATCTGGAAGTAATAGAAGGCATCGTCGTAGATCACGTCGCGGATTAGGTTGACGAGATCGAAGCGGGCGAGCATGGTCCAGGCGAACCCGGCCCCATAGGCTAGGATTCCCCCGATGAACAGGGCGAACAGCGCGTTGTGCAGGCGGGAGGACAGAGTCCCCCCCCCCCCCCGATTCAGGCAGCGGGCGGCCAGAGCGCACCAGCGACCCATCGGCGTGGTCAGCTTGTTCATGTCTCTGTCCCTCACAACGCGAGCCTCCGGGACAGCTCGGAGGCGAACCTGGGAGGGGCGTCAGCCGCCTCGGCGCGGACCGCCTCGAAGGCACCAAGCCGGGGATAGCCCTCGCGCATCCGTTCCGGCGCGCAGCGGGCGTCCTTGGCGAGATAGACGCGCCCGCCGTGCCGGTGGGTGATCTCGTCGAGCCCGTCGAGCAGCGCCCGCGTGCCGGTGCGCAACGGAAAGTCGAGTGCCAGGGTGTAGCCCTCCATGGGGAACGACATCAGCCCCTCCCCGGCGGGGCCGAACAGCTTCAGCACTGCCAGGAACGAGCCTTGTCCCGACGCGGCAGCGCGCTCCAGCAGGGCGGCGACCCCGGCCACGCTCTCGCCCTTGGGCAGCACGCATTGGTACTGGACGAACCCCCGCCGCCCGTAGAGGCGGTTCCACGCCTCGATCCGATCGAGGGGAAAGAAGAAGCGGTCGAAATGGACCGGCCGCGCCCCGGACCGCGCCCGTCCCCGCCCGCGCCGGTAGAAGAGCGCGTTGAAGAGGCCGATCGAGACCCGGTTGAGCAGGGCGGACGGCACATCGGCGGGAACCCGGAGCTTGCCGGCGGGGGCCGGGCGCAAGGGGTTGGACGCGAGGTGCGGCGGCAGTGCCCCGCGCTCAATGAACGCACCGCGCGTCACCACCGCGCGGCCCAGCCCCGCGCCCCGCGCCAGGCAGTCGATCCAGGCCACGCTATAGGGCCAATCGCGAGACGCCTCGAACAGAGCCATCGTCTCGTCGAGGTCGCGCGCCGCCAGGGTCTCCGCCATCACGAAGGCGGTCTCGACGGGCCTCAGGCGGAAGCGCACGGAGAGGATCACGCCGGTGAGACCCATCCCGCCCAAGGTGGCGCGGAAAAGATCGGCGTTCTCCGTACGGCTGCATTCCCGTATCGCGCCATCCGCGCTCGCCAGCGTCAGCGACTCCACATGTGCGCCGAAGGTCCCGTCGCGGTGATGGTTCTTGCCGTGTACGTCGGCCGCGATCATGCCCCCGACGGTGACGAGCCGGGTCCCCGGCACCACCGGCGGGAACCAGCCGCGCGGCAGGAAGGCCTCCAGGATGTCCGTGAGCAGCACGCCGGCCTCGCAGTCGAGCAGGCCGGTCCCGGCGTCGAACGCCCGCATCCGGTTCATCGCCAGCATCGACAGCGTGAGCTCCGGGTTGAGCGCGGCGTCGCCGTAGGACCGCCCGTTGCCCCGGGCGATCAGCGTCGCGCCGCGATGCAGCAGACCGGGCAGGTCCTCAGGCCGGCGCAGGCGCTCCAGCCGGCAATCGACGGCCGGATGCCGGCCCCAGCCCGAGAGCATCATGCGGCCCGCTCCCGGAAGACGAAGCGTAGGGCGAGAGACCCGGGCGGCACCATGCGCGCGTCACAGGGCGAACGCGAACGCGGCCAGGACACCGAGGCCGGTCAGCCAGCTCGTCCGGTCCCGCAGCGCGAAGACCAGCGGGTCATCGTTAACCGGTACCCGATTGGGATCCCCCCCTTCCCGACCGGCGAGGAGCGCCAAGCGCCCCAGCCAGTAGAGCAGCAGCGGACAGGTCAGCCACAGGAGCTCCGGGCGGGCGTAGCGCTCCCCCGTCTCCGGGCTCTGGATGTAGAGGGTCAGAATCACCACCGAAGCGAAGCCGCTCGCCGCGCCCAGCGCCGCCATGACCGGAAGGTCTTCGGCAAGATAGGCCCGGCCGCCGGCGGCGGACCGGTCGGACCCGCGCAGCTCCCCTTGGCGCTTGACGATGGCCAGGGCGAGGAAAAGGAACAGGAAGAAGGCGAGCAGCCAAGGCGACAGCGGAATCGACACCGCCGCCGCACCGGCGACCACGCGGACCGAATAAAGCATAGCGAGGGTGACCACGTCGATGAAGGTCTTGCGCTTCAGCGACAGCGAGTAGGCGCAGGTCACGGCCAGATACAGAAGGACCCAAAGCCCCGCCGCCGCGGACAGCCAGAACGCCAGGGCGAGCCCCCCCGCCGCCAGCGCGGCACCGATGCCGATCGTCGGCAGCAGCGGCACCTTCCCCGCCGCCATCGGGCGGTGGCGCTTGGCGGGGTGCCTGCGGTCGTGCGGGAGATCGAGCAGATCGTTCAGCAGGTAGGTGCCCGACGCCACCGCCGACAGCGCCGCGAACACCCCGGCGGCCACCAGATACGACCCCGCGCCAGTCTCGTGCGCCGCGGCGAGGGGAACGAACACCAGCGCGTTCTTCACCCACTGGTGCGGCCGCAACGCCCGGAACCAGTCGCGCAGTCCACCGCCGAGCCCGGGCAGGAACCGGGCCTCGCCGTCCAGCGCCCGCACCTTGCGGGCGAGGCCCGCCGCAAGACCGACCCCGATGACGCGCCGCGCCCGTTTCCAGACCGCCAGATCGCGCCGCTCGTTGCCGATGTAATCGAACCCGCACTCGCCGAAGCGCGCGACCAGAGCGACCGCCCTGGCCTCGCCCGCCAGGTTGGTGCGCCCGTCCGAGGCGAGGCAGCCCGCCGCCCCCACCGTCTCGGCGAGTGGCGAGACCGCCCGCGCATCGGAGGCGGAGGCCAGCCACACCGAGCGTCCCGCCGCCTGCGCGGCGGCGATCTCCTCCAGCACGACCGGGTTCCACGCCAGCGTGTCGGGTGGCAACGAAACCGCCTCCGCGATCCTGCGCTTCAGCCAGGAACGTCCCCTCACCATGGCGGCGACCAGCCAGAACGGCAGGACGAACAGGCTGAGCGGCGAAACCGAGAGCAGCCGGGCGATCCCCTCGATCAGCAGATCCCCGCCGATCAGCGAGCCGTCAACATCAACGACCAACGGCGGCTCGACAGGTGCCTCGTCGGCTTTCCGGCAAGTTCGCTCAGGCCGCATGGCTTTGCGTCCCCAATCCCCGCTTAAGAAATCGTTGAAGTGCTTCGAAAGGCGCACCGTGCAAGGGTTTTTCCGGCAAAATGCCGGTTGAACTAAAACACCCTGCAGGTGCCCCGATGGCAAGCATAACACCCCACCCGCTGAAGGTTGAGGGCGAGTTCACGGACGCCCGTTTGACGGGCTTCGGGGGCTGGTCCGCCTTGGCCTTGACGGCGGAGCGGCTGGGTCTTTTCGGGGACTTGGCGGAGGGCGTGTCGGTCACGACTTCATGGAAAATACGCCAACCCTGTACAGTTTGCGCGAGGGAGTGGACCCGGACCGACTCACCGAGGTTTCCGCGACGCGAGGCGCGGACGGGACCATCACGCTGCGACCGCCCCATCCCCCTTCTTCGGAGTCCCGATTGGCCATCATGGCTTCGACTTCTCCACTCTGGTATTCGCACGTCACGGACCGCCTGATCGACATGTCTCCCTTCGCGAGGTGGCTGGATCTCAAGAAGCGCCGTTGGTTCCCGGCCGACACCGACCCCGAACTGCTCGCCTGGGTGGCGCTGCTGAGCCGGCGCTCCCCCCGCTACGCCGCGCTGTTCGATGGATGGCGGCCAACGACGCGGGAAGACATCCAGGAGCCGTTCCTGTACGCGCAGGATTTGCCGCCCGTCTATGAGGACGGCTTGGACTTCACGGGCTTCGCGCTGGACCAGTTCAAGGAACGCGCGGGTCGCGACGGCGCCGCATTGGTCATCCTGTCCACACACTCGTGCGGCGCGGGTTCTGCAAAGCGTGGCGGCAACCTACCGGGACGACTTCAACAAGTACAGCCACGGTCGGCTGAAGGAGCGCATTCAGCTGGTGTTCGACCGCTTGCCAACCATGGTGGGGCGCAAGTTCAAGTACGTTCAGGTAAGCCGGGAGCATCGCGCCGCGGAGCTTGCCGACGCCGTGCAGCACCTCTGCATGGCGCGGGTCGCCCGCAAGGTGCATCGCACGGCGGCCAACGGCGTGCCTCTGGCGGCGGAGGCCAGCGAACGCCACTTCAAGTGCCTGTACATGGACGTTGGCCTGATGTGCGCCGCCTTGGGTCTCAATCTTCTGGACCTCGGCAGGGAGGACTTGACGCTGGTGAACAACGGTGCGGTGGCCGAGCAGTTTGTGGGCCAGCACCTGCTGCACAGCGGCCCCTCTTACGAGACGCCGGCGCTGCACTATTGGGCGCGGGAGGCTAGAAACTCCAACGCCGAAGTGGACTACGTGATCGCCGTGGGAAGGCGCATCGTGCCCGTGGAAATCAAGGCCGGAACCACGGGTTCGCTCAAGTCCCTGCATCAATTCCTGGGCGAGAAACGTAGCGACCTCGCCCTGAGATTGAACGCTCTGCCGCCCAGCCTTTTGCAGGAATCGAAAAAACTGCCAAGCGGCGCGGCGATTTCCTACCGCCTTCTGTCGCTGCCGCTGTATCTGGCTGGCCAAGCGCGACGGCTTGCAACCGAACTGCTTTACGACTGATCGTTCCTGCTTGGGCTTGCTTTGGATTCAGCTCTTTAGTTCATCCTCAATTGAGGTTGGACAGGGCGGTCGTAAGTGCGTCACGTCAGGTGTAGCGGCCGACGATTTTGACGCCCTACTCATCGGCTGGCACTCCGTATTGAAAGAAAAGTCCTCCTGCCAAACCCGCCCCTGGCCGGGGACGTACTGGCCGGTTCGGATGCGGGAGACACGGTATTCCGGGAGAGGGACTTCCGCCAGGCACTTGCCATCGAATCTCTCGCCGTGCGCCTCGAAAACGAAATCTAGGTTGTCGAAGCCGTACAGCTTGCGCTCTGCAGGCAGGTCGTCCTCGTCAGCGGGAATCAGGTGCAGAAAGAACTTCGCCTCCGTGTCGGCGCGGGCGCACGGGGCCTTGCCGAAGATCAGACTTCCCTCGCCGAGATGGATGTCGAAGACGCCGCGAGCCGCCGGCTCGCCGGACGTCGCCGACGACAAGTAGCCGTCTAGCCAGCGCCGGTTCTCCTTGAACCAGTGCTCCGCTTCCCAAAGGAGGTTCCCATCGCGGTCAACCTGTCCGGTTCGGATGCCGACGACGTCCTTGTCGGGAAGCCGGCGCTCGGTGATGCAGACACCGTTGTCCCGCCAAGAAGACTCGCTCCATGCGAAATCCAGCGCATCGCGTTCGGGCGGTCCACTTTCGGAATCCAGCGAATAGACGGTCAACCAGAACCACGTACCGTATTCGTCTTCCCATTTGCAACTCCGGTTCTCATAGATCAGCCTGTTGCCGCGGAGGTACGGATCGTACCTGGAACGAAAGATACGGTCCGCTTCGGTAGCGCCCGCCGCGCCCCTGCCGCCTTCCCTTCCAGACGGCGCCAAGAACACTTTCGGGAAGCCCTGCTGTACGGGTTTGGACGGCTTGGTAGTTGCTCTCACTCGGTTGCCGAACTGGTCTGCGTAGTACACAGAAGCGCGCAGGCGATGCCCGACGTCGGCAACCGTGGGGGTGTACACATGGGTGGGCCGCTGAAGGCGGAGGCCCGACCAGCCGTCGGCATCGCCGCCCTTCTCCCACCGCCATGGTTCCCCGAACAGCGTCCGGCCGTGAGACCGGACGATATAGGCTTCGAACGACTCCCCCTCCACCGGGGCATCAGAACTGAGGAACATGGCTGGTCGGGACTCCAGAGATTCGCGTTCGCGCAAGCGATACAGCTTGCCGTCCGCCAGCTCCGCCACCAGACCCAGCAAGGGATCCCGAGACAAGTGGCTTCGGAGGGCGTCGTCCTGCCACGGAGAGCATTCTCCCGCCCAGTCACTGAAATGGAGGACATATCCCTCTTCGCTGCCAAGCGCTTTCGACCATGCGAACCGCAGATGATCCAGTTCGCACGGCAATCTGTAATGGCGTCGCAGATTGTCGGCGTACAAGGCCGTAACGTGCAGGTCGTTGCTCCAGATCGCGCCTGTCAGGGCCTCCTCCCGAAGGTACTGCACGCTCTCTGAATTCCTCCACCGCGGGGCGGCATACCCTTGTCGCACACCGGCATTCCAGAGCGGTATCTCGCGGGCATGCAGCCCAACCAGGCAAACTGCCTGCAAGGACAGCGCCAACATCAGGACGGCTGCGAGACCCTGGACTCCCCGCCGGCGCGGAACGGTTCGCTGAAACGCCCGCTGCCGCGCATACCGCAGGGTGCCGTCCATAAGCAGCAGCGCCGCGAACAGGAGCGGGATATACACTGGAGTGAGGAACCTCCACTGGAATCCACTCCAAGTGCCTCCGGACATCATCGCGGCGACGAGCAGCGCCAAGTAGGCGAGCGCAAAACCGCCGAACACGCGCAACGGCCACTTTGCAACATCCGAAATAACAAAAGGAGCGCCCCTCTTCGGTCCGAGCGGCGACAGGCGCGCATGGCAAGCGGCCAGCACGAGCGCCAACAGGACCGGGGCGGTCAACCCGACGAGCCACCAGTCGCTGACGATGACGCGCACCGCTTCGTCCACCACAACAGGAAAAGGATAGAAAACCTTGCCCCTTGGGCCGACCGGCAATCCAACAAGCAGATAGTTCCGCAGCATCCACAGTCCCACCGGCACCGCCGCAATCAGCGTATAGATGGCGACATGTTTGACCTTCTCCCGCGGCGCGACCCGCGCCGCGAGCAGCAGCGGCACCACTGCCAGGATCACGGACGCGCCCATATAGCGGGTCAGGCAGGCCAGTGCGCTGAACGCCGCCGCCCGGATCAGGGCTGCGCGTCCGCCGCCGTCCAAGTGAGCGGCGACCTGCGTCAGCGCACACGTTACGAACAGAATGAAAGTCGATTCGCTCAGGGCGTGGGACGCCGCTTCGGCGAGCGGAACGGCAAGCGCGATCGAGAAGCAGCCCCAGAGCCACAGGAGCCGGGAGTGCAGATGGCGCCGCAGCCACCAACCCGCGACCAGAACGGTCAGCCCGAAGACGAGGGCGTTGAGAGGTCCGGCGACGGCGTGTGGGTCGAGCCCGAACAGTTCCCCGCCGGCGAGCATCACCGAATACAGCGGCGGCCAGTTCACCATGGGGCGAATCAGATCGACAAGGCCATTGCCTGCCAAGAGATTGCGGGCCGCCGTGATGTAGTTGACTTGGTCCCACCCTATTCCCGGTCCGAGGCTGGCGAGCCGCAGGAACACAAGACCCGCGCCTAGCGCCCCTGCCGCTGCGAGGAGGCCGAACAGCGGCAGAGCGAGGCGTTTCTCGTGAGTCACGAGGCTGCGGATAGACCGATGGAACACGATGATGCCGATCATCGGCCTATATCGCCGTCTCGAACTAGCAGTGCTGTTTCGCCCCGGCCGTTCATTGCGCGGCTTTCCCGTCATCCGCCGGCTCGACAACATCGAAACTGCCCTCCCAGATCCGATCCTCGCCGGTGAACTGGCCGGTGCGGATCGCGGCGATGCCGTAGTCAGGCAACTCCCGCATCGCTACGCAGCCCCCTCGCTCGGTGAGAGCGTGGTGCTCGAAAGCAAAGTCGAGGTTGTCGAAGTTGTACTGCTTGCGATGGATGGGGAGGTCGTTACTGTCGACCGGATCCAGGTGGAGGAAGAATGTTGGTTCAGCGTCCTCCGGGATGCACGGTTCCTTGACGTAGATGAGACTGTTCCCTGCGAGATACACATCCCAATCGGATTGGATTGCCGGCGGGCCGCCACCCGTCAGACGAATCAGATAATCGCTGATTGACGTTATCTCGATCCGATCGCCCGGCGTCAAATCCAGCCCTTGCAGACCCGGGTAGTCCGGTGCATACCGATAAGCGCGGTACACCCGATTAACCGGCGCTACCATATTATCAACCTGTTGTTCCCTCGGCACCGACTCGCCTTGACGCAGAGGGCCCTTGGCGGTCGAAGGGTTGACATATTTCCACACGGTTTTCCCAGCCGGCGTGACCTCGAAGAGCGTGCCGTGTACTCCGTCGCAAATCAACGTGTTTCCGTTGGGAAGCCGTTGCGCTCCCGAGATATATCTGTTGAAGAAGTCGCTGGGCGTTGGGGCAGTGTAGACCCATGCAGGTTCGGCCGGCGCGTAAGCGGAGTGCGGATTCAGCCGATAGTTGGCCCCGTCCACCGGCGGAGCGATCTCGTCCACCGACGAATAGCCACGCGAGAAATCCCCGAACTCGTGGCCGTTGTTGAAAATGAGGATGTTGCCGGCGCCCGGCAGGCCGGGGGCGATCCATTGGGGATTATGTTGCCAGAAGAGTCGCTGATCGTCGGGAGTTCCGGCGCGATAGGCTCGCGGGTTGCCCCAGCGGTACAGCAGATCGCCCCCCTTGCCGGACTTTCCGCCGCTGTGGCTGGCCGCCTCTGCCGTAGTGGTGCTGTGGTCGATAATCCACACTTCGCTGAAATAGCGCGGCGACAGGATGATCTGGTCCAACTCCGGGTTGTAGTCCACTCCATTGCTATGTATCCAGTTCCTCTCCTCCGAGTGCGTGCTGGAAAGGCGAAAGTTGATGTCGATCAACTCCGGATGCTCTGCCACCACCCCATGGTTCGCCTTGCTCGAGTCGAAGTCTTGTATCAGATGATCCCACGCCGACCATTCCCAGACGATTTCGCAGCCCGCCCGCCCGGTGGGTTTGGCTTCAATGATATGCGGCACCGCCAAGCCATCCGCCAAGATGAAGTCCGGGTCGGCACCGGCCGCGATGGCCTCCTCCACCGTTTTGCGTTGCCGCGACAGCAGCAGTACATTGCCGTTGGGCATTTTGACGGAGTCATGATGCAGAAGCGCCCGATTGCACTTCCAAACGGCGTTTCCGTGCCGGTCGAATTCACTCACATAGCCGGGATCCTGGCCTTGAACCAGCAGATTTCCATTCTCAAGCAACCTTGCGAACACGGCGTTGGCGCCCAACTCCCACTTATGGACCACCGCCCCCTGATCATCAATCAGGTAGGTCTTCTTGCCTTGGACCTTATGGATCAAGGTATAGCCGCCAAATGCCTCCGGTTCGTTCAGGAGCAACCCGACTGTTCTAGCGGTAGGCGTCGAGTCAGAAGCCGGCGCGCAGGCGGGTGCAAGGCCGATGAACAGGACGAATAGCACGTTACGTAACTGCGCCCCTCCGGCACCAAGGCGCGAACCGGTAACGGTGCTGAATACAAAGGCGCGCACCCGCTCGGCCATCGTGCGCCTTCTGCCTTTCACCACGATGCGCCGCACCCAGCTCTTCGCGCCGTCGGTCTTGTCGCCAGCATCAATCCCATGCCCGTAGCCATCCGCCAGCCACTCCACATGCTCGGTTTTCCCCGTGTGCGCGAGGCCGCCTCGGCCCGCCAATGGTACTCTGGCCTTCACGCGGCGGAGATTATCACCTCCTACCGCAGGTCCTCAAGTAATTTGTCAAGAACACGCTTGTCGTCGGGTTGACGTACTGCCAAACCGTTTTGCCGGCCGGCGTTACCTCGAAAAGCGTACCGTGTACCCCATCGCAAATCAGCGTGTTTCCGTTGGGCAGCCGTTGCGCCCCAGAGATATTATGGGCGTAAAAGTCGCTGGGCGTTGCGGCGGTATAGGTCCATACCGGTTCTGCCGGCGCATAAGCTAGGCCGGGATTCAGCCGGTAATTGGCCCCGTCCACCGGCGGAACAATCTCATCTACCGACGAGTAAGTGCGCTTGCCGCCATTGTTGAAAATGAGGATGTTTCCGGCGCCGGGCTGGCCGGGGGGAATCCATTGCGGATTATGCGACGAGAAAAGTTGCTGGTCAGCGAGCGTTCCGGCCCGATAGGCGCGGGGGTTGCCCCAGCGGTACAGCAGGTCGCCCCCCTTGCCGCTATTTCCGCCGCCGGAGCCGGCCGCCTCGGTTCTGGTGGTGCTGTGGTCGATAATCCACACTTCGCTGAAATTACTAGGCGACAGCACAATCTGGTCCAATTCCGGGCTATAGTCGATTCCGTTGCTGTGTATCCAGTCCGAAGAGTCCAAATAGTTGGTTGTCTCGGAAAGCTGGAAGTTAAGGTCAATCAGCTCCGGATGCTCGGCCACCTCCCCGTAATTGGCCTTGCTGGAGTCAAAGTCCTGAATCAGATGATCCCACGCCGACCATTCCCAAACAATTTCGCAGCTTGCCGGCCCGGTAATTCGGGCTTCCACGACATGCGGCGCCACCAAGCCACTAGGGCCGATGAATTCCGGGTTGGCGCCAGCGGCGATGACTTCCTCCGGCGTTTTATGTTGCCGGGACAGCAGCAGCACATTCCCGTTGGGCATTTTAAGGAAGTCATGATGCGGATACCCCTGAGTACAGTCCGAAAGGATATCTCCGTTCCGGTCAACTTCCCGCACATAGCGGCCCTGGTCGGTATGGGCTAAAGTCAGCAGATTGCCATTCTCCAGCAACCTGGCGAACTGGGTTCTGAACCGCAACTCCCACCGATGCACCTCCCGCCCCTGATTATCAATCAGGTAAATCGTATTCCCGCCGTCATTCACGATCCGATGGTGTTTACTAAACAAAGTATAGCCCTCAAATGCCTCCGGCTCGTTCAGGAACAACCCGACTGTTGGCGCCACTGCTGGGCGTGGCATTGACCTTTCGCTCACCTCCACGCTGCTGCAGGCTGGCAGCGAAGCTACGGCCACCGCCATGCCACACAAGACGATAGTCCGCATTAGGCGCGGATATGCACGAAGGAGGAGCTGATTCAGACAACGGGCGGCGAGGACGCGCCAGGGACCCATCGGCGCGGCGGCATCCGGCGCGGTCATCCTCTTGTTCATGTCCCCGATGCGGCGCCAACCAGCAGCGCTGTTTCGCCCCCGCCGTTCATTGCGCCGCTTTCCCGTCATCCGCCGGCTCGACAACATCGAAACTGCCCTTCCAAATCGCGCCTTCGCCGGTGAACTGGCCGATGCGGATCGCGACGATGCCGTAACCAGGCAACCCCCGTATCGGTGCAAACTCCTCGCTCGATGAGAAAGTGGTCCCCGAAAACAAAAGTGCGCCACGAACGCGAGGCCACTTCCGCCCGCCAGCGGTACTCCGACCTTCATGCGGCGGATATTACGGCCACCTACCGCAGGTGTCAATGCGCCTCACCACTGCCAGAACGCCAGCAACGCAAACCAAGAGGCTCGCCACCGCGGTGACTATCCCTATCCATTGGACAGGCACAGGCAAGCTCCGATGTGCATGAGCAGGGGACGCCTTTCGTTCACGCTTCTCGGCCCTAGACTTCTTCCAGCCTAGCCATTTCGCCTTGTAGCCGTCGCACATACACCACATCACGTCAGGCGCCCCCAATGGCCGCCTGACGGCTCGCGCACTAGACGTCGCACACCCGTGCCGCGCTGTCCTCTTTCGCATCTGTCTCTATGGCTCTACATTAGCCCGACACAATGCCACAGACTGTCGCGTGCGTGCCGCCACACGCCATCAACAGTTCGGCCTGTTCCCGCTGCTGAACGGCGGGCCGCCCTGGGCATTGGGCATCGCGGCAACGTTCCTGGCAGCGGCGCTCGTGAGGCCATCGCTGCTGGCACCTCTCAATCGGGTCTGGTTCAAGTTCGGCCTGCTGCTGCAGCGCGTGGTCAACCCGCTGGTCATGGTGTTGATATACTTCGCCGTGGTGACCCCGACCGGCCTCGTCATGCGCACTTTGGGCAAGGATCCGTTGCGCCTCAAGCACGACCCGGATGCCCGGAGCTACTGGATCCACCGTGACCCGCCGGGGCCGGAGCGCGAATCGATGCAGAACCAGTTCTGAACTGGAGCGGGGGGCGACCGTTGGCGTGGTCGCCCTGACCCATGGGTGGGTGGAAATACATGCAGAAAACGCTCAACCTCAAGGTCAAGCACCGCGAGTCCTTCCGTCCCTTCGCGCCGAGCGTGCTGCGCGAAGACGTCGGGGACTGGGGTGCGATTGAATGAAGACGCATGGGAATGACGAGGTGCGCGGCCAACCAAAAGCCACAGGAGAACAACACACGATGTCCAGCACGAGAACGCGCGGCGTGAAGCCGCACCCATCCGTTCCCGGGCGCATCCGCCGCACGCTGCGCCTGGTCGGCTGGAACGCGCTGTTGCTCGTGGCGGGCGTGGCGCTGATTGGAGTCGTCGGCGAGATGTACTTCCGGCTGCGGGCGCCCTTCTTGGAGAACGACGCTCCCCGCGCCTGGTTTCCAACTGTTGGGCGCACATTCACCCCCAACGCGGAAGTGCGCCGGACGAACAGGCTTGATTTCTGGGTGGAATCACGAACCAACAGCTTGGGATTCCTGGACCGCGAACCCGTCGGCCTCGAGCGAGCAGCGGCAAGCTGCCACATCGCCATGATCGGCGATTCCTATGTGGAGGCGGTCCAGGTTCCCATCGCCGACAAGTTCCACGTTCGGCTGGAGGAACTCGCCGCCGAGGAACTGCGCCATCTGGACATCACGACCTCGGCGTTCGGGATCATGGACACCGGCCAGGTCAACCAACTGGCGTACTACGACGAGTTCGCACGGACTCTCCGGCCCGCCCTGTTGGTGCTCGTCTTCGTTGACAACGACTTCATGAACAATGCGCCCATCCTGGACGGGTTGCAGCGGGGAATGGATCCGGACGGACTCATCGAGGTTTCCGCGACGCGGGGCGCGGACGGGACCATCACGCTGCGACCGCCCCATCCCCCTTTTCCGGAGTCCCGATTGGCCGCCATGGCTTCGACTTCTCCACCCTGGTATTCGCGCGTCATGGACCGCCTGAACGGCATGTCTCCCCTCGCGAAGTGGCTGGGGGTCAAGAAGTCCGCTTGGTTCCCGGCCGACATCGACCCCGAACTGATCGCCTGGGTGGAGCTGCTGAGCCGGCGCTCCCCCCGCTACGCCGCGCTGTTCGATGGATGGCGGCCAATGACGCGGGGACACATCCAGGAGCCGTTCCTGTACGCGCAGGATTTGCCGCCCGTCTATGAGGACGCCCTGGACTTCACGGGCTTCGCGCTGGACCAGTTCAGGGAACGCGCGGACCGCGACGGCGCCGCATTGGTCATCCTGACCTCAAACTACATGGGCACCCGAGGCGACCTCGGATTCGACCGCCTGACCGCTCTGGCCGAAGCGCGGGGCATTCCCGTCATCGACTACCACGACTACGTCCTCCGCCAAGGCGCCGAGCCCAGGAGGGATGCGAGATGGGAGCGCGACTTTCACTGGAACATCGCCGGTCACCGATGGGCAGCGGAAGCCCTGCTCGAGTACCTGAAGGCGAACCAGGAGATCTGCACGAGGCGAAAGAGCCCGACCTCACCCCCGCCACTTCCTTCCTGGCGGACGGACTATGAGTCCGTCGCGTCCGGCGAACCGGCGGCCCGCTCCGACTTCGACGTCTATACCGGCGAGAACACGGTGTCCTACCTCAAGTCGCCGTGCGGCGCGGCGGATGTGCAAGCGGAGTTTTTCCTGCATGTCGTCCCGGAAGACTTGGAGGACCTGCCGGCCGACCGCCGGCAGTACGGCTTCGGCGGTGCGAACTTCCGCTACGGGATCCACTACGGGAACACCGCCGCCCTGGCCTTTGCCGGCCAGTGCGTCGCGGAGCATCCGCTCCCCGACTATCCCATCGCCCGCATCCGCACCGGGCAGTTCACCCCCGCAGGCGACCAGATCTGGTTGGTCGAGTTCCCCGTCGGCACGGTGGAAGGCGCACCGTCGCCATGACTCGGACGGGAATGAAAATCCGCCGTGCGCTGCGCCTGGTCGGCTGGAACGTGCTGTTTCTCGTGGCGGGCCTAGCGCTGATTGGAGTCGTCGGTGAAGCGTACTTCCGGCTGCGGGCGCCCTTCATGGAGAGTGACATTCCTTACACTTGGTTTCCAACTGTAGGGGGAATATTCAAACCCAACGCGGAGGTGCGCCATACGAACAGGCTTGATTTCTGGACGGAATCACGAACCAACAGCCTGGGATTCCTGGACCGCGAACCCATCGGCCTCGAGCGCGCCGCGGCAAGCTGCCACGTCGCCATGATCGGCGATTCCTATGTGGAGGCGCACCAGGTTCCCATCGCCGACAAATTTCACGTTCGGCTGGAGGAACTCGCCGCCGAGGAACTGCGCCATCTGGACATCACGACCTCGGCGTTCGGGATCATGGACACCGGCCAGGTCAACCAACTGGCGTACTACGACGAGTTCGCGCGGACTCTCCGGCCCGCCCTGTTGGTGCTCGTCTTCGTCTACAACGACTTCGTGAACAATGCGCCCATTCTGGACGGTTTGCACCAAGGAATGGATCCAGACCGACTCCCCGAGGTTTCCGCGACGCGAGGCGCGGACGGGACCATCACGCTGCGACCGCCCCATCCCTATTCCCCGGAGTCCCGATTGGCCACCATGGCTTCGACTTCTCCACTCTGGTATTCGCGCGTCACGGACCGCCTGAGCGACATGTCTCCCTTCGCGAAGTGGCTGAAGATCAAGAAGCGCGCTCGGTTCCCGGCCGACACCGATCCCGAACTGGTCGCCTGGGTGGCGCTGCTGAGCCGGCGCTCCCCCCGCTACGCCGCGCTGCTCGATGGATGGCGGCCAACGACACGGGAACGCATCAACGATCCGTTCCTGTTTGCACAGGACATGCCCGCCATCCACGAGGACGCCCTGGACTTCACGGCCTTCGCGCTGGACCAGTTCAGGGAACGCGCGGACCGCGACGGCGCCGCATTGGCCATCCTGTCCTCGCACGACATCGGCACCCGAGGCGACCTCGGATTCGACCGCCTGACCGCTCTGACCGAACCACGAGGCATTCCCGTCGTTGACTACAACGACTATGTCCTCCGCCAAGGCGCCGAGCCCAGGAGGGATGCGAGATGGGAGCACGACGACCACTGGAACACTGCCGGTCACCGGTGGGCAGCGGAAGCCCTGCTCGAGTACCTGAAGGAGAACCAGGAGATATGCACGAGGCGAAAGAGCCCGACCTCGCCCCCGCCACTTCCTTCCTGGCGGACGGACTACGAGTCCATCGCGTCCGGCGAACCGATGGTCCGCTCCGACTTCGACATCTATCTTCGTGAGAACACGGTGTCCTACCTCAAGTCGCCGTGCGGCGCGGCGGATGTGCAAGCGGAGTTTTTCCTGCATGTCGTCCCGGAAGACTTGGAGGACCTGCCAGCCGACCGCCGGCAGTACGGCTTCGGCGGTGCGAACTTCCGCTACGGGGAAGGGGAACACGCCGCTCTAGCCTTTGGCGGCAGATGCATTTTTGAGCATCCGCTCCCCGACTATCCCATCGCCCGCATCCGGACCGGGCAGTTCACCCCCGAAGGCGACCAGATCTGGGTGGCCGAGTTCCCCGTTGCTCCACAGCTAGTATCTGAATGAAACGGAATCAGGAGATGTGCTGCACGGTGCGAAAGAGCTTCGATGGTACGGCTGGTGTCTTTGGCTACCTCTTTCTGTGTCTGAACGCGCTTGTCTTCAGCGCTCTCCTTTTGGTGAGCGTGACCGGCCGGTACACGCCTGTGGGTGGCAGTTTTTTTAAAGTCCATATCTGGAAAGCTGAATTGCGCTGATTATGAAGATTTGGACGACGCTGTTGAATGGGCGCATGGGGACGACTGAGTCATTTGCCTCTCCCGCGCTGATCGCATTCGTCGCGGCCTTGGGCACGGCGCACATCCTCGTCCGCACATCCACCTACGGCGCGTCGCTCGACTACGCCTTTAACTATCTATCGGCAGCCGAGAGCCTAGCCGCCGGCGAGGGCCTGCTGAGTCCTGGCGGCGGGCCAATGGTGATCTTTGCGCCTTTCTTCTCCATGGCAATGGCGTTCCTGAGCCTGTTCGGCCTTGAGCCCATAGACGGGGGCCGGTTCCTGAACGCAACGGCCTTCGGCCTGCTCATCCTGGCGTCGGGGCTCTGGCTGAGCCGGCGTCTCGAGTCACGGCCGATCGCGCTGGGCGTAGCGGTGGCGGTGATGGCAGCCCTCCCTCTCGCGCATTCCGCTTCGACCCTCATAAGCGAACCTCTCTTCACCCTCTTCACCCTCCTCGCCCTGATGCCGCTGGAGTCGTTCCTGAACCGGAGAAGCGGTGCGCCGGCCCTCGTGCTTTCCGCCGTATTCGCCGCGCTGGCGGCACTGACGCGGTACATCGGAGTTACGCTCATCATCTCCGGAGTCCTCATGCTCCTTTCGCGCCGGAACGTCCCGGTGCGCCAGCGGTTGAAGCATGCCTTGGCCTTCGGCGCCATCTCGTCGCTCCCGCTCGCGACGGCGATGGCTCGTAACCAACTGGCTTCGGGAACCCTCTTCGGGATTAGGACCGAAGCGGCGGGACAGGGCCCGTCGGGACAGTCCCTGTTCGATTCGCTGGGTCAGATCGTCGCGGTGTTCCAGCAGTGGGCCGACCCGCTGTTTCTCATCCACTGGCAGTTGCAGCACTCGCCGTGGCTGATTGCCTGCCTGTTGCTGCTGCTGGCGGCGCTGCTCCTCGTCACTCCGCGTCCGAGCCGGCCGTCTTCTGTCTTCTGGATCTTCGCGCTGATGTACCTTGCGATTATCGCCGTGGTGGCACCGCTCACGGTCGGTCAGGAGATAGACAGCCGATACCTCGTGCCGATCTACGTCCCGCTGCTGTTCGTCGCGGCGTTCTGGCTGGACGCACTCGTGCGCGGCAAGTCGTCTGGCAGGATGTCCGCGGTCCAGTGGGCGCTGGTCGCTCTCGTGCTTGTCGGCGGCTCCTGGCATATCGGCGTCTCGGTGCAGCAGAATCTGCGGTTGACCGCCGAAGCGCTGGAATCGGGGTACATCGGCAAGAGTCTCAACACGGCGTACTGGGAGGACTCCGAGCTCGTGGCGTATGTCCGGGCGAACCCCTCTTCCGGCCGGTACTACAGCAACGATCCCAACGTACTCCGATGGAACGCGGACGTTCCAGGAACGCTGACGAGTTGGGTGCCGGTGCCGCGGCGGAAGCCGGGGAACAAGTGCCAGCACTGGTTCGAGCGGGCCGTCCTGAAATCCCGGCGGTACGAAGAGCCCGAAGAGCACGTCGTATGGGTCAGCGGACGCGAACCTGGCCAGATGACTTGCACCCTCTTGGACATGGAAGCGCCGCTGCCGTTGGTGCCGGTGGCGGAACTGGCTGACGGCGCCATCTTCAGAGTGAACGATGCCTTCGGCAGCGCCGTTGCGCACCGGTCCGCCTCACCGCTATCGCCAGAACTGCCGCCATCAAGGACGCACTCTGGTCCGTCACGGCCGACGAACCGGCGGTGAGCTCCGACTTCGACATCTATCTTCGCGAGAATGCGGTGATCTACCTCAAGTCGCCGTGCAGCGTGGCGGACGTGCAAGCGGAGTTTTTCCTGCATGTCGTCCCGGAAGACTTGGAGGACCTGCCGGCCGACCGCCGGCAGCACGGCTCGGCGGTGCGAACTTTCACTACGGGGAACACGCCGCCGTGGCCTTTGGCGGCCAGTGCATCGCGGAGCGGACGCTCCCCGACTATCCCATCGCCCGCATCAGGACCGGGCAGTTCACCCCCGAAGGCGACCTTATCTGGATGGCCGCGTTCCCCGTCGGCGCGGTGGAAGGCGAACCGTCGCCGTCAAGTGAAGTGTCAGTCCTTTCACCGGGTGCCCGCAAAAACCAGTCGGACAAAGGCGAAGAAAAAACTTTGGAAATAGTCAAAAGAGAAGACAAAACAACCTTGTAAAAAGTCACTTGATATGAATAATCTCCAGGTTGAAAGAGCAGTAGCACTTGGAGCGCCATGCAGAGGTTTCTCCATCGCCATGAAATCGACCACCTCATGCAGTGGGCTGCGCAACCTCAGCGCAAGCCATTGGTGGTGCGGGGGGCTAGACAGGTCGGCAAATCCACTTTGGTGCGCGAGTTCGCCCGCAGGGCGCAAATGCCCTTGCTGGAGATCGACTTTGAACGCAACCCGGAACAGCGCGAGGCATTTGCGGCGAAGGATCCGGCGCGGATTCTCGACACACTGGCCCTGCTCACCGGACGCACCCTTGCCGCCGGCACGGGTTCGCTCAAGTCCCTGCATCAATTCCTGGGCGAGAAACGCAGCGACCTCGCCCTGCGATTGAACGCTCTGCCGCCCAGCCTTCTGCAGGACTCGAAAGAACTGCCGGACGGTGCGGCGATTTCCTACCGCCTTCTGTCGCTGCCGCTGTATCTGGCCGGCCAGGCGCGATGGCTTGCCGCCGAACTGCTTGCCACTTGATCGTTCCTGTTTGCACCGTCGGACAGCCGGATGCGGGAGCGTCTGGACGCGCTGGATGCGCTGGATGTGCTGTCGCTCAAGCGCGAGTATGTGGGGCGCATCTACGGCGAAGTGAAGCGGCGACCGCTCTACCTGGTGAAGGAGCGGCCGGGGTTCCCGCCCACTCGCCGGCCCGCGGTGCGGGACGAGTCTGCGGATGAATAACGAGACGGCGCGATGGCTGAAGCTGTCGGAGCCCCGAAGCCGATGGCGTCCCGTCTCGCGGGCCGTTGCCTTCGCCCTGACCGTCCACGCGGCGCCGCACCCTTCCGTGGCGACAACGATCCGGGCTGACGCCGCGGGAGAGGCCCGATGCCGGCGATAGGGATGCGTGCCGTGCTCCGGCGCATCGTCCGTTTCGGCGGTGACCGCAATACCCGTCTGTACTACGCGGCCTGTGTCTGCCTGCTTGTCGTTGCGGCGGGGCTGCGTTTCCATGACCTGTCAGCGAATTACCTGCACATTGCCGAAGCGATAACGGCCAATAATTCGAGAAGCACTCTCTCCGAAGTCGTCTCCGGTACTCGTTACGGCAACTCCAATCCGATCCTGTACCCCTTGGTCCTGTACGCGGTACAGAAAGTCGAGAGCACGCGCTTCAGCGTTCGAATCGTACCGGCGACGGCCAGCGTTCTGACCGTCGCCGTGATGCTCTTGTTGCTGCCGCGCCTCGGCGTCGCTCGGGGAGCCGCGTTTCTGGCGGCCCTGCTCGCCACGCTCTCCGTTGAAGCAATCCGGCACGCCCAGGATGTGCGGGAATACTCCATTGACGCGCTGGTGGCCTTGCTCATGCTGGCGGGTCTGCTGCGGTATCTGCGGGACGGCAGGAAAGTCCTGCTCTGCGCGTCCCTGTTCGTTGCCCCGTTGGTGCAGTACGGCTTGGTCCTGTTCGGCGTTGCCGTCATCGGCGCCGCCGTCGTCGCCCCACGCGTCGCCGGACAGGAGAGGCGGAGCGCACCGGCCCTGGCCGGCCGGATCGGGGACTGGCTGCATCGACGCCTGGACCTAGCCGCGCCTTGTGGGTTCTTCCTGGCGGGGAGTACCGTGAGTTACCTAGTGACCCTACGCTATCAATGGTATGGAGTGGGATTCGCCTCGGACACCTACTTGTCGAGGTATTACTACCAGGGAGGACCTGATGCGTCGGCGCTCTTCGAGTTCTTGATTGGAGGGACTTGGAAATTGTTGACATACCATGTGCCGATGGTTGTAGCGGCGATCGTGACGCTCGCTGCCTTCGCGTTCCTGCTGGTCGCAGCATTTCGAAGAAAGTTTCCCGGCCGGTTTCCGGACAGCGCTATCGCCGTTGTATTTTCGTTTGCCATTGCGGTTTCCGTCGGTGCCGCCGTGCTGGGAATCTATCCGCTTGGGGGAATTCGCCAAAATATCTATCTGGGACCGGTCATCTTTCTGGCCGCCGGCGTCGCGATTCATTGGATGACAGGTTGTCTGTCTTCGCTCCCGCGCCGGGCATGGCCGGCTCCGCCCTTGACCTTGGTGGCCGCCGGCGCCGTAGCCCTGGCCGGCGGAGATGCCATACGGCGGGCGGATGTGTACCGGCCCCATGACAAAATGGACGAGATTCTTGCCGTACTACAGGAGCGCGCCCAAGAAGAAGATGTGGTTTTTGTGTCCATCAGAACGAGACACACCATGAAATTCCATGTCCCCCCCGAGTCCGAACTGTCCATGGCTTTTGCAACGATAAAATGCGTGGACTCCGTAGAGCTGTGTTTCTCGGAAATGATCGCCGCAATCAGGCCGCAGGCTGGAAGAAAAAACCTCTGGGTGGTTCATACTGAACCTTGGTCGCGCTTTGTCGGGCAAGCAGACCTTGCAGCGCTGCAACTGCTGGCTGCGCAGGCGCCGGTCGAGCATGTCGTTTCCGGCGGAAGCCCCCATCTGTATCTGATTGAAGATACGGAATCGTTGATCAAGATCGCCGCCACTACCGATATGTTGAAAAACGTGAAACCGATCTTGCCGCGTGAGCCGCCGATTCGCTCCACCTTCGACATTTATCTGCGCGAGGACATGCTGTTCTATTTCAGGGAGCCGTGCGGCGCAGAGGATGTGTCGGCAACCTTTTTCCTGAATGTCTTCCCCGTTGATGGGGACGACCTGCCGGCCCGCCACCGGCAGTACGGCTTCGACAACCTCGACTTCCGCTTCAACGACCGATGGATGCAGTCACCCGGGCAATGCATCGCAATGCGCGAGCTTCCCGATTACCCCATTGCCCGCATCCGAACGGGCCAATACTCCGACGAAGGAACGGTCTGGGAAGAAGATTTCCACCATCCCACCCATGTCGCGGACATGATTGAGGAGATAATCCACTCCGATGATGCGGAACTTGTCATCCGCGACCGTTTCGATGTGTATGTCGGCAAAGCCGGGCTCGCTTTTGTCCGTAACCGGTGCGACGCCGCTGACAGGGACCCCGATTTCTTCCTGCATATCTACCCCGTTGATGTGGACGACCTGCCTGCCCATCGTCGGCAGTACGGCTTCGGCGGCCTCAACTTCCCCTTCAACGACCATGGGATACGGTCGGCCGAACAGTGCGTCACTCGGCAGGAAGTTCCCGACTACGCCATCTCCAGCATCCGCACCGGCCAGTTCCTCGTCAACGAGGATGGCTCCACCACACACCTATGGGAAGGCGAGGTCCGTTTCGATGAGTAGCCCCGGCCCGCCGCCTGCTGGCGTAGTGAATCTGCTCTGCGAAGGCGAACGGGAAGTGCGACGGTGCGGAGAGGAGATTACCGACCGCGTACGCCCTTCCCAGTTCCGCCCGCACCCCGTCAGGGCGTCCCGCGCCGCGCCGCCCGATAGGCGGAGACTTCAGGATACGCCGCTCCGGATCCGCGACCTGGCCTTCCTGCCGGACGGACATCCGGCCCTCCTGCTCGCTTCGAGCGGGGGCCACCGGGTCGGACTGTTGCGCCGCAGCGACGAGTGGCGCGCCGCCAAATAGAGGTTCCTGTGGTGCGGTTTGCAGCAATCGTCTCCATCGTTGCCGTCTTGTGGGTCAACGGAACGGCCCGGTCGAATGCAGAGGAAACAAACGGGCAGCGCGAGGGGGACAGTGTTCGGCGCGCAGCGTCCGAAGTCGGCCGTCCGGTGACGCTGAGAACGCACCTGTACGCTCTGGAAATGGATACAGTGGAACTCGAGCCGTTCGTGGGCACGGGCGGCGCCCTGGAGTCCTTGGCCGACGACCTGCTGGTTGCGAGGCCGCACGGCAGGTTTGCCCTGATTTCTTCGAGCGGAGCCGTGGAATATCTCGACGGCCAAGTTCCAATGGGCGGGGAAGCGGGAATCGAAACTCCCTCAATCCTTGACCGGGTAGCGGACATCCTGCTGAAGGAGCATTCGCCCGGGCGCTTCGAGCTGTTCGTTTCCCACCACTACTTCACCGGGGAGTGTTCCCTGTTCCGGGTGTCATCCACGATGCTGCTTCGAGACGAGCAGGATGTGGAGGTGTCAGATGCTTGGAGGACGGTTTTCGATGCGCGGCCCTGTCTCCGAAGATTCAACGGGGAGGAATCCGGAGGACGCATGTTGACGGATGGCCCGGACCACCTCCTGGTCTTCGTGGGGAATCACGACGCGGGCGATGAGGCACTTCTGGATGACGAAAGCAGCCTGGGCAAATTCCTCCGCATCGAGATCGGGACCGGCACCGCCGAAACGCTGACGCGCGGGCATCGCAATCCGCAAGGGCTGGCGCGCGACGCGGCGGGCGACTTGTGGGCCACGGAGCACGGGCCGCGCGGCGGCGACGAACTCAACCTGATCGAACCCGGTCGGAACTATGGCTTTCCGCAGGTCAGCTACGGTCTCCCGTATTGGGAATGGCCCGTTCGGGAGGACGGAAGCGGCGGTCGGCACGACGGCTTCACGCGGCCGGTTTTCGCCTGGGTACCGTCGCCGGGAATCGCCGCGCTGGCGGTGAATGACCGCCGGGCGTTTCCCTTGTGGGACGACGATCTCCTGATCGCCTCGCTGAGCGGAACCTCGTACATCGAAGGAATCCCCGGCGGCCACTCGATCTTCCGGGTGCGCCGCCAAGGCCGGGTTATCCAGTATGTCGAGAGGATTCTGGTCGGCGACGGGCCGATCCGCGACCTGACCTTCCTGCCGGACGGCCGTCTGGCCCTCCTGCTCGATCCGGGCCGGGTCAAACTGTTGCGCCCAAGCGATGAGGAGCACGCCGCCAAGCCGCTCTGCGCCACCTCGCGTCTGTTCGCTGTGCGCTGCGCCGGGTGCCACGCCCTGACCGAGAAAACCCATCGCGCCGGGCCGCATCTTGTGGGCGCGCTCGGGAGGCGCGCCGGCGCAGAGGAGGGCTTTGCCGGCTTCTCGGACGCCCTGCGGTCCCTGGACCGGATCTGGACGCCCCGCGACATGGAGCGCTACCTCATGGACCCGCAGGGGTTCGCTCCCGGAACCACCATGGACAGCCCGGCGGTCACCGTGGAGGAGGCCCGACAGATCGTGGGACTCATCGGTGGCGGCCCTAACGCCATCGAGGATCTCCGCGTCGGCGCCGATGAGCGGACGGACGGGCGCGGGGACCGGAGCTTCGTCCGCTGGATGGGAGGCGTCACGCCCGGACGAAAATACGCTGCGCAACTCCGCACGAGGGGCGCGAACGGCAAGGTGGCATACAGTGAGGTCGTCGTCGCGGTCTCGGACCACGATGGCGGCTTCCAGTTGCGCTGGGAGGCGCCGGAGCCGGAGGTATGCGCCACCCACGAGTTCCGGTTGCGGGCAGACGGGGAAACGGAATGGCGGCCATGGCGCAGGTTCGTTCCCCGGGTCGAGTAGGCCCTGCCTGGGCCCCGGGGGACCGGGCGGCGGGGGGGCCATCGCTCCGGGTCCGGCCAAGGCGCCAAGCCCCGGAGGGATGCGGCATGGGAGCACGACGGCCACTGGAACACCGCCGGCCATCGATGGGCGGCGGAAGCCCTGCTCGAGTACCTGAAGCAGAACCAGGCAATCTGCACGATGCGCAAGAGCCCGACCTAGCCCCCTCCAGGTCCTTCCTGGCTGACGGATTACCAGTCCGTCGCGTCCGGCGAACCGGCAGCCTGCTCCGTCTTCGACATCTATGCCGGCGAGAACACGGTGACCTACCTCAAGTCGCCGTGCAGCGCGGCAGATGTGCAAGCGCAGTTTTTCCTGCAGGTGGTCCCGGAAGACCTGGAGGACCTGCCGGCCGACCGCAGGCAGCGCGGCTTCGGCGGTGTGAACTTCCACTACGGGAACACCGCTGCCTTGGCCTTTGGCGGCCAGTGCATTATGGAGTATCCGCTCCCCGACTATCCCATCGCCCGCATCCGGACCGGGCAGTTCACCCCCGAAGGCGACCAGATCTGGATGGCCGAGTTCCCCGTTGCTCCACGGCCAGTATCTGAATGAAGCGGAATCAGGAGATATGCATGGTGCGAAAGAGCCTCGATAGTACGACTGGTGTCTTTGGCTACCTCTTTCTGTGTCTGAACGCACTTGTCTTCAGCTCTCTCCTCGCTGCCGACCCGTTGACGTGTCAGCCCAAAGCTGTAATGTCCCCTTTCTCCAAAGTAGAAATGTCCCCTTTTGGCTGTGCCGGAGGGCGGACGGATGTCGGAAGGGTTGGTGTTGATGAGCGGCAAGGAGGCGGACAGGCTTGGCGTGGTCAGGGACGCGGCGGAGGGACGGGTTCGGCAGCGTCAGGCGGCGGAGCGTTTGGGCTTGGGGGTTCGCCAGGTCAAGCGCTTGGTGCGGCGCTACCGGGAGCGCGGCGCGGCGGGATTGACGTCCGGGCGTCGGGGGAGGCGGTCGAACAACGCGATTGCGGCGGAGGTGCGCGGGCGGGCGATGGACTTGGTTCGGGAGCGCTACGCGGACTTCGGGCCGACGTTCGCTCGGGAGAAGCTGGTGGAGGTTCACGGCTTCAGGCTGTCGGCGGAGACGCTGCGCAAGTGGATGCTTGAGGATGGCCTGCGGCGGGCCAAGCCGCGCCGGGGGGCGCCGGTTCGCCAGAGGCGCCCCCGTCGTCCGTGCTTCGGGGAGCTGGTTCAGGTCGACGGCTCGGAGCACGCCTGGTTCGAGGACCGGGGGCCGCGGTGCTCGCTGATCGTGTTCATCGACGACGCGACCAGCCGGCTTCTGGCGCTGCGGTTCGTCCCGGCGGAGACCACCGAGGCCTACATGGAGGTGCTGCGCGGCCACTTGGACGGGCATGGCCGCCCGGTGGCGGTTTATTCGGACAAGCATGGGGTCTTCCGGGTGAACCATCGGGAGCGCGAGGGGGAGCTGACGCAGTTCGGGCGGGCGCTGAGGACGCTGGACATCGAGCCGATCCATGCGGGCAGCCCGCAGGCGAAGGGGCGGGTGGAGCGGGCCAACGGGACGCTGCAGGACCGTTTGGTCAAGGAGATGCGGCTGCGGGGCATCGACGGCATGGAGGCCGGCAACGCCTTCCTGCCGGAGTTCATGGAGGACCACAACCGGCGCTTCGCGGTGGAGCCCCTTTGCCCGGCGGACGCGCACCGGCCGGTGCTGCACGACGCGGCGGAGCTGGGCCTGATCCTGTCCCTGCACTCGACGCGCAAGGTGTCGAGGAGCCTGACGCTCCGCTACCGCGGTCGGGAGCACCAGATCCAGGTTCGGGGCCAAGGCTACGGACTGCGCGGCGCCCGGGTGACGGTCTGCGAGGGCTTCGACGGGCGGGTGGCGATCCTTCGGGACGGGCGGCCGCTTGCGTTCCGGGTGCTGGCCGAGGGGGAGCCGCCCGTTTCCGTGGAGGACGAAAAGAGCGTCCGCCATGCGGTGGACCGGGCCAAGGCGCGCCAACAGGCGCGCCCGAACTGGAAGCCCGCCCCGGACCATCCTTGGAGGCGGGCGGCGCGCGTCGGCGCCGAGCGCGCCGCGGCGGGGCCGTGACCTCCGGTCGCTCCGCTCCCTCCGTTCACGGCCCCGCCGCCCCCCGGCGAATCCAGCAACGTCCGCTTGGGAACGGAAAACAGGGAAGGGGACATTTTAACTTTGGAGAAAAGGGGACATTTCTACTTTGGTTTGACAGCCGACCCGTTGACGTTCCATGCGCTGACCAGGGAAGATAGCTGGGTGGAGAATCTCACCGTGGTCTGGTTTCTCCTGGCGGGCCTTTTGCTGCTCGTCACGGCCCTGGTGGAGCGGAGCTTCTTCCGGCGCTGCGTCTATATTCTGGGCGCTATGGCGATGGTGTTTGCCGCTGGCGAAGAAATCAGTTGGGGGCAGCGCATCTTCGGGTTTGCGACACCCGACTTCTTGATGCACTTGAATTATCAGAAAGAGTTCAATGTCCACAATATCAGCTATGCAACGTTTGACCGCCTCTACAGGAATGGCACGCTGATCCTGTGTATGGCAACCAGCGCGGCTTTCTTTTGCCGGAAAGACCGGCTCTTCGGGATCCCGTTGCCGTCAATCCTGCTGATGCTGGGCTTTCTGATGATACTTTCCTCTCAATCAAGAGTGGGCTTCGAAGAATTCCTGGGCTTTTTTGTGTTTAAGGAGAAGATGCTACTTCTGCTTTTTCTCATCTTTACGTTGCTTTCAGGCCAAATCAAATTGGTCATTACTTCCGCTGCAACCTTGGCGCTCGTTTTTGCTCTCACATACGTGAACTACCATGTCAACGTCAGTATTGAAAGCACACATCACCTATTCTTCAGCCAGACCGAGGTGCGCGAGTATCTGTTCGGCCTCGGCTGCCTTTTCTATTGTCTGGAGATCTTGCTGGCTCAGGGACGGCTCGCGCAATCTCACGGGCACCATTCACCCCCCCTCAGAAGGTTCCAGGCAGACGGATCCCCATTCTTGATGATGAGCTGCTATCTGGTCATTGCCGGCAGTATCGGGTTGACTTTATTGGGGTATTTCACCACCATCGCCAGAACTGCCGCCATCAAGGAGGCACTCTTGTCAGTCACGGCCGGCGAACCGGCGGCCCGCTCCGTCTTCGACGTCTATACCGGCGAGAACACGGTGACCTACCTCAAGTCCCCGTGCAGCGCGGCGGATGTGCAAGCGGAGTTTTTCCTGCATGTCGTTCCGGAAGACTTGGAGGACCTGCCGGCCGACCGCCGGCAGCACGGCTTCGGCGGTGCGAACTTCCACTACAGGAACACCGTTGCCTTGGCCTTTGGCGGCCAGTGCATCGCGCAGCGGACGCTCCCCGACTATCCCATCGCCCACATCCGGACCGGGCAGTTCACCCCCGAAGGCGACCAGATCTGGATGGCCGAGTTCCCCGTCGGCGCGGTGGAAGGCGAACCGCCGCCGTCCACTGCTGTCCCATAGCTCTCCGGAAACCCGGATCATACATGAAGACTATCTGAGTCTGTGTCCTACTAAAGCCTGTAGGAAGCGCCGAGCAGGAACGTGCGCCCGTTCGGACATCCTTCCGCCACCGAGCGGGCCTTCCGGGCTTTGGCGGTAGTAAACTTCGCCGTGCGCATCCTCGGCCTCTCGGCCTTCTATCACGACCAGGAGAACAGCACAGGATGGCCTCCATGAAGAACGCACGGCGTGAAATCACCCCCCGAATCCGCCGTGCGTTGCGTCTGGTCGGCTGGAACGCGCTGTTTCTCGTCGCCGGCCTGGCGCTGATTGGAGTCGTCGGCGAGACGTATTTCCGGCTGCGGGCGCCCTTCTTGGAGAGCGACACTCCCTACACCTGGTTTCCAACTGTCGGGTGGCTGCACACACCCAACGCGGAGGTGCGCCATACGAACGGCCTTGATTTCTGGACCGAGTCACGAGCCAACGGCCTGGGCTTCGTGGACCGCGAACCCTCGGGCATCGAGCGGGCCGCGGCAAGCTGCCACATCGCCATGATCGGCGATTCTCTTGTGGCCGCGCTTGAGGTTCCCATCGCCGACAAGTTCCACGTTCGGCTGGAGGAACTCGCCGCCGGGGAACTGCGCCATCTGGACATTACGACCTCGGCGTTTGGGATCTCCGGCACCGGCCAAGTCAACCAACTGGCGTACTACGACGAATTCGCACGGCATCTGCGACCCGCTCTGATAGTGCTCGTCTTCGTGACCAACGACTTCATGAACAATGCGCCCATCCTGGATGGGTTGCACCGGGGAAGGGATCCGGACCGACTCGAGTATGTCTCCGCGACACGAGGCGCGGATGGAACCATCACGCTGCGACCGCCCCATCCTCCTTCTCCGGAGTCCCGGTTGGCCACCATGGCCTCGACTTCTCCGCCGTGGGATTCGCGCGTCACGGACCGCCTGACCGGAATATCCCCCCTCGCGAACTGGCTGGATGCCAAGAGGCGCGCTTCTTCCTCGGACGACACCGATCCCGAACTGGTCGCCCAAGTGGCGCTGCTGAGCCGGCGCTCCCCCCGCTACGCCGCGCTGCTCGATGGATGGCGGCCAACGACACGGGAACGCATCAACGATCCGTTCCTGTTTGCACAGGACATGCCCGCCATCCACGAGGACGCCCTGGACTTCACGGCCTTCGCGCTGGACCAGTTCAGGGAACGCGCGGACCGCGACGGCGCCGCATTGGTCATTCTGTCCACGCGCACCTTCGACCGCCTGACCGCTCTGGCCGAACCACGAGGCATTCCCGTCATCGACCAGTACGACTACATACTCCGCCAGGGCGCCGAGCCGAGGGATGCGAGATGGGCGAACGACTGGCACTGGAACATCGCCGGTCACCGGTGGGCAGCGGAAGCCCTGCTTGAGTACCTGAAGCAGAGCCAGGAGATATGCACGAGGCGAAAGAGCCCGACCTCACCCCCGCCACTTCCTTCTTGGCTAGCGGACTACGAGTCCATCGCGTCCGGCGAGCCGGCGGCCCGCTCCGTCTTCGACATCTATCTTCGTGAGAACACGGTGGCCTACCTCAAGTCGCCGTGCAGCGCGGCGGATGTGCAAGCGGAGTTTTTCCTGCATGTCGTCCCGGAAGACTTGGAGGACCTGCCGGCCGACCGCCGGCAGCACGGCTTCGGCGGTGCGAACTTCCGCTACGGGGAACACGCCGCTCTAGCCTTTGGCGGCCAGTGCATTATGGAGCATCCGCTCCCCGACTATCCCGTCGCCCGCATCCGGACCGGGCAGTTCACCCCCGAAGGCGACCAGATCTGGAAGGCCGAGTTCTCCGTCGGTGCGGTGGAGGGCGAACCGTCGCCGTCAAGTGAAGTGTCAGTCCCCTCACCGGGTGCCCGCAAAAACCAGTCGGGCAAAGGTGACGCACCCTTGCCGCCGGCACGGGTTTGCTGTTCCTAGACGAGATCCAAGCCGCTCCGGAGGCATTGGCTGCGCTGCGCTACTTCCGCGAGGAAATGCCGGAACTGCATGTCGTGGCGGCCGGTTCCCTGTTGGAGTTCGCCCTCGGCCTGCAGGACTCGAAAGAACTGCCGGACGGTGCGGCGATTTCCTACCGCCTTCTGTCGCTGCCGCTGTATCTGGCCGGCCAAGCGCGACGGCTTGCCGCCGAACTGCTTGCCACTTGATCGTTCCTGTTTGCACCGTCGGACAGCCGGATGCGGGAGCGTCTGGACGCGCTGGATGCGCTGGATGTGCTGTCGCTCAAGCGCGAGTATGTGGGTTCGTTCGAACTGGACTGATGGGCGGAGCGATCGAACGGGTACGTACAGGTGTTATGATGTATGCAGCCAACCCACGACTACATACATGAGAACAGCACATGATGTCTGCTACGAAGATGCGTGCCGTGCTCCGGCGCATCGTTCGTTTCGGCGGTGACCGCAATACCCGGCTGTACTACGCCGCCTGTGTCTGCCTGCTTGTCCTCGCGGCGGGGCTGCGTCTCCATGACATTTCAGAGTACTACCTGCGGTTTGACGAAGCAGCAGTAGCCAATATTTCGAGAGGCACGCTCTCCGAAGTCATCTCCGGTACTCGTTGCTGCAACTCCTCTCCGATCCTGTACCCCTTGGTCCTGTGGGCGGTACAGAAAGTCGAGAGCACACCATTCAGCATTCGAATCGTGCCGGCGACGGCCAGCATTCTGACCGTCGCCTTGATGCTTTTATTGCTGCCGCGCCTCGGCGTCGCTCGGCGCGCCGCGTTCCTGACAGCCCTGCTCGCCGCACTCTCCGTTGAAGCAATCAGGCATGCCCAGGATGCGAGGGAATACTCCATCGACGCTCTGGTGGCCTTGCTCATGCTGGCGGGGCTGCTGCGGTATCTGCGGGACGGCAAGAAAGTCATGCTCTGCGCGTCCCTGTTCCTGGCCCCGTTGGTGCAGTACGGCCTGGTCCTGTTCGGCGTTGCCGTACTTGGCGCCGCCGTCGTCGTCCCACGCGTCGCTGGACAGGAAAGGCGGAGCGCGCCTGCCCTGGCTGGCCGGATCGGGGATTGGCTGCAACGACGACTCGATTTGCTCGCGCCGTGCGGGTTTTTCCTGGCGGGGAGCACCGTCAGTTACCTGACGACTCTACGCTATCAATGGTATGGAGTCGGATTCGGATCGGATCACTATTTGTCGAGGTATTACTACCAAGGAGGACTTGATGCGCTGCCGCTCTTCAAGTTTGTGATTGACGGGATTTTGAGATTGTTGACATACCATGTGCCTGTAGCGGTAGCGGCGATAGCAACGCTCACCGCCTTCGCGCTCCTCTTCTTCGCAGAATTCCGCCGGCAGCTTCAACGCCAGTTTCGAGACAACGCCATCGCCATTGTATTTTCGTTTGCCATTGCGGTTTCCGTCGCGGCGGTCGTGCTGGGAATCTACCCGCTTGGAGACATTCGTCAAGGTATCTATCTGGGACCGGTCATCTTTCTGGCCGCCGGCGTCGCGTTTCATTGGACCGCCGGTTATCTGTCTTCGCTCACGCGCCGGGCGTGGCTGGCTCCGGCGCTGGCCGCAGCGACCGTCTGCACAATAGTGCTGGCCGAAAGAGATGACATCCGGCGGGCGGATGTGTACCGGCCGCATGACAAAATGGACGAGATCCTTGCCGTACTACAAGAGCGCGCACAAGAATCGGATGTGGTTTATGTGTCCCGCTTCCTGACAGCTACCATGGAATTCCATCCCCCCCTCGAATCGGAATTGGCAATGATGGATGCAAAGGTACACTGTGGAGATTCTCTCCAATTATGTTTCTCGGAAATGATCGCCGCAATCAGCCCGAAGTCCGGAAGGAAACTCTGGTTGGTTGTTGAAAAACCATGGCAGCCCTTTATCAGGAGAACAGGCATTACATTATTGCAGCTTCTGGCCACGCAGGTGTCGGTCGAACATGTCGTTTCTGGCGGAAGACCCAATCTGTATCTGATTGAAGATACGGACTCCTTGATCAGGATCGCTGCCGCTACGGATATGTTGAAAAATGTGAAACCGGTCTTGCCGCGTAAACCTCTGATTCGCTCCAATTTCGACATTCACCTCCGCGAGGACTTTCTGGTCTATGTCAAGGAGCCGTGCGGCGCAGAGGACAGGTCGGCAACCTTTTTCCTGCGTGTCTTCCCCGTGGATGTGGCCGATCTGCCGGCCCTTCGCAGGCTGCACGGCTTCGACAACCTCGACTTCCGATTCGACAACAATGGGGTGCGGTCAGCCGAGCAGTGCTTCGATCTGCGCGAGCTTCCCGATTACCCCATTGCCCGCATCCGCACCGGCCAGTTCCTCGTCAACGAGGATGGCTCCACCACACACCTATGGGAAGGCGAGGTCCGTTTCGATGAGTAGCCCGGCCGGCCGCTGGCGTAGTGAATCTGCTCTGCGAAGGCGATCGGGAAGTGCGACGGTTCGGAGAGGAGATTACCGACCGGGAACGCCAAAACCCTCCGACAGCCCAAACCCCCAGCAAACACCCTCAAACACCACCCACTAAATCCTTAATCGGGGATTAGGGTGAAGGGCACCCGTCGTAACAGCTCGTTCGGATTTCAAACCATGTCGTCGTAAGGGTTCGGCAGGTTCAAACTGACCGGCAAGTCGAACCCCGGCAGGCGAATCTCTTGGCTGCTGATGGACAGATCCTCGCCGCCCAACACCCCTTCCCCAAACTTGTAGATGGACGGCAGGGTGCCGGCCAGCATGGCCGCGTCGTACTCCCGCCGGGCTTGACGGACGGCTTCGTTGCGCTTCTTGTAGCCGCTGAAGGCCGCCGCGCCCCAACGCTTGGCCAGCATGGCCTCGGTGAATTTCGGGGAAAGGAACAGGCCGGAGGCGTTGTTGCCGCCGAAGCCCTTGGAGTTGATGAGGACGCCGGGCATGGCTTCCGCGTCGATCCGCACATGCTGCAGGGGTAGGTGCAGATGGCTGCAATGCACGTCCTCGGCGATGTGGTCAATGGTGGTGATGCCCGGCACCCAGCCGTGCCGCCACGCG
This sequence comes from uncultured Pseudomonadales bacterium, assembly GCA_958296025.1. Classification (GTDB taxonomy): domain Bacteria; phylum Pseudomonadota; class Gammaproteobacteria; order Pseudomonadales; family Azotimanducaceae; genus Azophilus. The sequence continues at coordinate 749,839 of OY282430.1, read as the reverse complement.
CCTAAGGCGGAGGCCAGCTGATCGCCCCCGGCGGGCGCCATGGAGTGGCCGACATAAGCCTTGACGGCGCTGACCAGCCAACGCTCAATGCCGTAGATCTTGGCCATTTCATTGAGGATGCGGGACTCGGTGACGCGGTTTTGCGGGGTGCCGGTGCCATGCGCCTGAACATAGGTGCGCCGCCGCACGCCATCCTCCCCCAAAATGCTCCGCGCCAGCGCCAAGGTCTTGCCCAAGGTGATGTAGTTGCCAATGCCGGGGCCGGGAATGGACTTTTTGTAGCCATCCGCATTGACGAACACGTCCGCCACCGAGCACAGCACCTCCGCGCCAAGCGCCAAGGCCAGTTCATCATCCATCATTAGGGCGTAAACCCCGGCCTCCCCCACGGTGAAGCCGGAATTGCTGGAGAACGGCCGGCAGGCGCGGCGATGGTTCGGCGGACCGCCGCCATCCAGGGCGACCAAGGACTCATCCTCCGCCAGCGCCCCCATGACGCGGTAGGCTTCAATGATCTCCGGCAGCACCGGCGCCTCGGTGTTGCCAACCATCACCACCCGCTTGGCGCCGGAGCGGATGTCTTCCACTCCCTGCTTGACGTTGTACAAGAAGGACGCACAGGCGCCAATGATGCCGGCAGTGCCGCCGGCAGTGCCGAGCACATAGGCGTTGATGAAGTCTCCAGGCATCTCCGGCAGGCCGAGGGCGACGTTCTTCGAGGTCGCCCGCTTGCCCAATAGGGGGTTCTGCATCATGCCCCCGTAGGCCTCGGCGTCCAATTGGCACATGGCGCTGCCGGAATAGACCGCAAACTGATCCGGCGGCACCTTAGCCTTCAGCAAATCCAGGGACAGGCCGGAAGAGCGCAGCGTGTCCGAGGCAGCGAACACCGCCAACTGCAGGCCCCGGGGATGGCTGCGCGAAGGGTACAGGGCACCGGGGTCGAAGCCGGTGGGCAACTGCCCGGCGCTCTGCACCCGGGAGACGCGCCCGTCGGCCAGCAGGGCCTTGAACTTCCCATCCACCGTGACCTTGCAGCGCCGCTCCCCGGCCTCCTCCAACCGCCAACCGTCCGGCAGGCGGCGCGGCATCTGCCGCTTGTCGATGAGGAATTGCAAGGGCGCCTCCGCGCTGCGTAGGCTGACCTCCCGGTTGCAGCGCACGGCGTCCGGGTCGAAGAGTTCGACTCGGCGGATCAAGGTGCGGTCCAGCATGTATTGCTGGGCCTCCGCGCTGGCCGGGTCTTTGCTCAGGTTCATCAGCGCCGCCAGGCTCTGGAAGGTGTCACGGCGCTCGGCTTCCGGCAGGGCGTCGATGACCAGCCGTGCGTAGGCGCGGCCGCAAGAAATCCGCCCAGCGGGGTTGACGCCGCCAAAGCCGACGATGACGGGTAATCGGGTCACTGGCTCTCCAAATGCGGGGGTGGGCGCGATTTTAGGGCAGTTGCCCACTGATGCGAACCGCCCAGATAGGGTTAACCCCAATCCCCGCTTAAGAAATCGCTGAAGTGCTTTGAAAGGCGCACCGTGCAAGGGTTTTTCCGGCAAAATGCCGGTTGCACAAAAACCACCCTGCAGGTGCGCCGATGGCAAGCATAACACCCCGCCCGCTGAAGGTTGAGCACGAGTTCACGGACGCCCGCTTGACGGGCTTCGGGGGCTGGTCCGCCTTGGCCCTGACGGCGGAGCGTCTGGGTCTTTTCGGGGACTTGTCGGAGGGCGTGTCGGTCAAGGTTCGGCGGCGCGGGGCGTCGGACGGCGAGTCGCTTTGGGCGCTGGTGGCGTCGCTTGCGGCGGGCGGCGGGGCGCTGTCCGATCTGGACGAGTTGCGTGCGGACCCGGGGGCGTGTCGGCTGTTGGGGCTTTCCCATGCGCCGTCGGGCCGGCGGATGGGGGAGTTTTTGGCGAAGGGTTCCGGGGCGGACCTGAACGGGTTGCTGGAGGCGGCGCGTCGGCTGGCCCGTCGGGTTGCGCCGGCCGTCATTGAGCATGAGGTTGCGGCGAGGGGCTGGGTTCCGGTGTTCGTGGACGGCACGGAGATTGAGGTGGGCGGGGAGTTGTTCGAGGGGGCGGGGCGCAGCTGGGGGGCGGAGCGGGCCTTGGTGCTGCACGGCGCGTTCGTCGGCGGGTTGTGGGCGTCCGGGCGGCTGCATCCGGGCGGGGTCCACGCGGCGCACGGCTGGCGGGAGCAAATGGAGTCGGACGTGGCCCCTCTGCTGCCCGAGGGGACGCCCGTTTGGGTTCGGGCGGACAACGCCTACTACAGTTGGCGCTTCGTGGAGTTCTGCCGCAAGCAAGAGTGGGACTGCTCGGTCAGCGTCACGCACCCCAACTACAAGGCTCCGGTGCTGGCGCAGCTTCAGGGCCTGCCGGAGTCCGCCTGGGAGGACGTCGGCCTTTGCGAGGAGGCGGTGCTGGTGCGCCACAGGCCGGATGGATGGGTCGAGCACCCCTACGTCGTGGTCCGCAAGTTCCTCGAGGACGCCCAAGGGGACCTCTTTCCCGTCCACACGGTCATCCTCGTCTCCCGGGATGACCTGCCGCTTGCGGAGTTGGTGCGCCGCCACCGAGGCAAGCAGGGCCAGGAGAACGCCTTCAAGGGGCCGCTGCGGGACCTGGACCTGCACCACCCGCCCTGCCGCAAGCTGCTGGCCAACCAAGTCTTCTACGCCTGCGGCCAACTGGCGCAGATGCTCCTGCGCGCCGTGCAGTTCAACCTGCTGCCCAAGTCCGCCCGCAAGCACGGACTGCGACCCCTCATCCGGCACTTCATCCGAACGGTCGCCCGACTGGTCAAGGCCGCCGGGCGCTGGCGCCTCGACTTCGCCAAGTCCAACCTCCGACTCGACTGGATCTACGCGGCCGCGGTTCAACTGGAGTGAGCTGCAGCGCCCGGCGAACCCAACCCGAACCCCCGCCTAAACACGCCTTGACAACCCAAGGCGGGACGCCCTTCGGCCCAATGGCCGAAAAACACCCCTCCCGCCAAGCCCCCCACCGCTTCACAGCCCCCAACAAACGCCAAACCCGGCGCAAACGCCCCGCCAAACCTTGACGTCAGACCGAACCGCCGCCAAATTCCCTCAAACTCCACCCAGCAGACCCTTATTAGGGGATTAGGGATAGGGTTAACAGGCCCTAGCCCTCCTTAAAAGCGGGCGAACAGTTCCGCGAAGTTGCAGGGGCGGTTGTTGATGTCCAGTTGGTTTTTGATGATCCTCTCCCAGCCGGTGCGCACGGCGTTGCCGGAGCCGGGCAAGGCGAAGATCAGGGTGGCGTTGGCCAGACCGCCGAGGGCGCGAGATTGGATGGTGGATGAGCCGATTTCTTCGTGGGAGACTTGGCGGAACAGTTCGCCGAAGCCGTCGATGGTCTTGTCAAACAGGGGGGCCAAGGCTTCCGGGGTGCTGTCCCGGCCAGTGAAGCCGGTGCCGCCGGTGGTCAGGATGACCTGCACCTCCGGGGCGGCAATCCAACGCGAGACGGTGGCGCGGATGGCGTAGATGTCGTCCTTGTCGATGGCCCGATGCACCAAGCAGTGGCCGGCCGCCCTGAGCAACTCAACGAGCAGGTCCCCCGAGGTGTCGTCCCTCGCCGTTCGGGTGTCCGATACGGTGAGCACGGCGCACGCCAAACTAGCCACCCTGGTTCTCCCACAGCAACTTCCGCGCCCTCATAAAGGCATCTCCGCAGCCGCCGACAAGGCCCCAAGACCTTCGCCCGGCTGCACCGTCCTGCTGCGGGAAGCATCTTCGCCACATGGCGCAGCCGCGCTCGCGCCCTCCCTTTCACGGGCAAAATTTTTCATCAAAACAACGCCTTTTTGGGGTTTGCCATCATTCCGGCAAGTAGCTAGAGTACCCGCAAGTTTACTGCTTGCGCCCGTTCCTGCGTGGAAAAACAACACCATGAGGGCGATCGGCTTTACCAAATAGCCGAAAGCCTGGCCCAGGAATTCTCCCTGTTTCCCAGCGTGGCCCAAGAGGACGCCCTGCCCGGTTTGTTCAAGCGGGCGCGGATCCTTCGGCGCACCAAGCGGCTGAAGAGCCTGGACATCGACTCCTACATCGACGCTGTCGTGACGTCGGCGGAGAGCAGCACCCGCACTCCGGCGCCCGAGGTCATAAGGCAACTCGGCGCCGTGCAAAGCGAAACCTCCGCAGGCCCCTTCTACGCCGCCACCCTGGAAATGGATTTCGCCGGGGACGCCCGGCTGATCGGCTTCATCGCCCAGGACAGGTCCGCCAACAATGGCGTCTGGGGACCGCATCACCATCTGCAGGCTGCTCAACAGATGGAGCGCTGGGCCAAGCGTCGCATCCCCATCGTCACCTTCATGGACACGCCAGGCGCCGACGCCCGGGAGGACGCCAACCGCAACAACCAAGCGCACAGCATCTCCCGGCTCATCACCGAGGCGAGCAACCTGGACGTGCCCAACCTAGGCGTCATCTACGGCTTGGGCTACTCCGGCGGCGCCATTCCCCTAGCCGCCAGCAACATGATCCTGTCTGTGGCGGACGGGGTGTTCAGCACCATCCAACCCCGCTCCCTGGCCAACATCGCCCGGCGCCTGAACCTGTCCTGGCAGGAGTGCGCCAAGTACGTCGGCTTGTCGCCATTCGAGCTGTACATGCAGGGCAGCATCGACGGGGTGATCGACTACTCCCCCACGGAGCCGGAGAAGCTGCCCAACTTAAGCGCCGCCATCGTCGCCACCCTGTCCTCCGTGGAGGAGCGCAGCAAGCGGTTCGTCGCCGAAAACCCCTACATCATGCAGCACTATCAGAGCAGCCTGGGGCGCTACCTGAAGCCCTCCCGTCAGTTGCAGCTGATGCAGAACAACGCCGCTCTGACCCGCACCAAGACCCCGACCGAGTATCTGAACGTCTTCGGCGTGGCCTTCCGCTACCTGCGCTACCTGAAGGTGCGGCAGCGCATCAAGGCGACCAGCACCCAAAAGTACGGGCGCTTGGCGCTGCGGGACCTGCCCAAGGGCGAACTCAGCGAACGGGCGGACCGGGAGCGGCGGCGCACCTTCCTCAAGTGGCTGCAGGACCCGGACCTGGTGGCCTACGACGACGGGCTCGCCAAGGCTTGGCGCAACTACCGGGAGCGGAAGCAGGCGGTCAACGAACAGCGCGGCCGGCTGGCGCAGATGATCCTCGGCGAGCCGAAGCGGAACTATCGGCGGGCGCGGACCAACCTCATCACCACGGTGGGCGCCTATCTCTACAACCGCTGGAAGGGGGAGGCGGCCGGCAACCTGAAAGGGCTGGCGGAATTGCTCAGCGCCCATGAGGACACCCGGCAAATCCTGCGCGTCAGCGACCTGCGGAACCCGGCGGGCCTCGTCCGCGCCCTGCGCCGGGATCGGGAAATCCTCGACGTCGCGCATGCGCACTTCACCCATGATGGGAAACGGCTGCTGCGGATGGGCGGCGCCCAAAACAAGTCCGAGGCTTATCTGGCCAGTCAATTGACGGCGGAATTGAATCTGCTCATCACCGGCGCCGCCCTGGACCGGCATCTCCAAGACAACGGCAACCGGCGGCGCAAAGCCTCGCAAATCCGCATCAACCGGGAACTGCTGCAGGAGCGCTATGCGCAGTTCATCGCCCCAGCCAGCCGCGCCGCCGTTGCGGACGAGGATGGGCAAATCACCGTGCTCGACGTACTCATCCACGACGACCTGCGTGAGGACTTCATTCAGGAGTGCCAAAACCTGCTGCTGTTCGACGGCGTCTATGACCAAATCGTCGCCAACTTGGACCGCATCGCCGAAGAGGCGCAATCCAGCCAAGCCCTTTCCCGGGGCGCCCTTGGCGAACTGCTGGAGGCGGCCTTAAGCGCCGCGGCGCAACGGCTGGCCGCCGACGGGGAGAAAGCGGACGGCGCGGCCACCGACAGCATCCGTACAGCGCTGCGCACACAGATGTTGAACTGGTACTTGCGGGCGGTCGGCCTGCCCAAGACCGCCGCCTTCTTCCGCAACGTGGAGGAATGGAAGCGCACCAGCTTCCCAGACTTGGCGGACGCCCTGTTCGTCATCGTCACCTATCTGTTCGAGCAGTTGCTCGCCTCCTATGTGCAGTCCGAGCGCACCGGCAAGACCTACCAAGGCCGCATCGCGCCCAAGAACATCGGGCGGCGCAAGGACTTCTGGTACCGCCTCAACATGGCCTACCGGGATTTGCTGATGCAGAACCTGTTGCGCCAAGCCAAGGCCGAGCACCGCTTCACCCCTAGGGACATTCTGGAAGCCTTCTTCACGGATTGGGAGGAGCGCTTCAGCGACCTGATCAGTTCCGACCCCTGCGCCTTTCCCGGCTTCCGCCACTCCATAGAGGCCGCCCTGAACCGCAAACTGACCCCCTGCGGGGCCATCACCGGCACCGCCAAGTTCCGCGACGAAACGGGGGGCGTTCCATGCGGGCTGGTGCTCTCCAACGTGGCGTTCCAAGCCGGCGCGTTCGACATGGCCAGCGCCGAGAAATTCTGCAAGCTGCTGGTGCTGTGCGCGGAGCGGCGCCTGCCGGTGGTCTGCTTCGTTTCCTCCGGCGGCATGCAGACCAAGGAGGGGGCCGGGGCGCTGTTCTCCATGGCCGCCGTCAACGACCGCATCACCCGCTTCGTGCGCGACCATGATCTGCCCGTCATCGTGTTCGGCTACGGGGACTGCACCGGCGGCGCCCAAGCCAGCTTCGTCACCCATCCGCTGGTGCGGACCTACTACTTCTCCGGCGCCAGCATGCCCTTCGCCGGGCAGATCGTCGTGCCTAGCAACCTGCCCTTGAATTCCATCCTCGCCAACTACCTCTCCACCAACAAGGATTCCATGCAGGGCTTGGTGCGCCACCCCTTCCACGAAGGGCTCGACGATGAGCTGCGCAAGATCGACCCGGACATCCCGGTGCCCAAGGAGACCGTCGCCGAGGTGATCCGCCAAGTGATGTCCGGCGTTTTGGACCAAGGGCAAGCCGTGGCCATCCCACCGAGGCGCTACACGGACGCCGACCTGGTCCGCCCGGTCAGGCGGGTGCTGATCCACGCCCGGGGCTGCACCGCCGCCAAGCTGGTTCGGGTGGCCCACAAACACGATCTGGAGGTGGTGTTGGTGCAGTCCGACCCGGACATGGAGTCCGCCGTGGTGGATCAGCTGAACGAACGGGATGCGCTGATCTGCATCGGCGGCAACACTCCGGACGAAAGCTACCTCAACGCCCGCAGCGTACTCACCATCGCCGAGCAGGAGCGGGCGGACGCCCTGCATCCCGGCATCGGCTTCCTCTCCGAAAGTGCGCAGTTCGCCGGCCTGACGCGCAGCCGGGGCGTCAATTTCATCGGCCCGCCGGTGGCCAGCATGGAGACCATGGGCAACAAGTCCAACGCCATCAACACGGCGCTGCGCCTCGGCGTGCCGGTGGTGCCGGGCAGCCACGGCATCCTCACCGATGCCGAGCGGGCCGCTGAGGTGGCCGCCGAAATCGGCTATCCGGTGCTCATCAAGGCGGTGCATGGCGGCGGCGGCAAGGGCATTCAGGTGGTGCGGAGCGCCGCCGAATTCTTCGAGCTTTTCCACCGGGTGCGGGCGGAAGCGCAGAGCGCCTTCGGCAACGGGGATGTTTATTTGGAGAAGTACGTCACCTCCCTGCGCCACATCGAAGTGCAGTTGCTGCGGGACACCCGCGGCAACACCCGCGCCTTGGGCCTGCGCGATTGCAGCGTGCAGCGGGACAAGCAGAAGGTGTTTGAGGAGTCCGGCTCCACCATGCTGCCGGAGCATCTGCGCAAAGAGGTGCTGCGCCATGCCGCCGCCTTGGCCGACGAGGTGGGCTACGTCGGGGCCGGCACCGTGGAGTTCATCTTCGACCTGAACGCCCAAGCGGTTTACTTCATGGAGATGAACACCCGCCTGCAGGTGGAGCATCCGGTCACCGAGTGGGTGTCCGGCGTCGATATCGTGGGCGAGCAGTTCCGCATCGCCTCCGGCGAGTCCATCGGCCGGCTGCGGCGCAAGAGCAAGGGCTACGCCATCGAGGCGCGGGTGAACGCCGAACGGGTGCAGCTGGACGGCCAAGGCAACCTGAGCTTCCGTCCCAACCCCGGCGCCATTGTCGATGCGGAGTTCCCGGAGCGGGACGATGTGGAGGTGATCTCCATCGCCGCTTCCGGCAAGTCCATCTCCCCCTACTACGACAGCATGGTGGCGCAGATCATCGTCCACGCCAAGAACCGGCAAGCGGCCATCGACAAGCTGGCGTCCTACTTGGGCCAAGTGCGCATCACCGGCATCTGCACCAACATTCCGCTGCTGCTGCGGGCGCTCGCCGACCCGGTGTTCCGCAAGGGCGAATACGACACCAACTTCCTGCCGGAATTCCTGCGCCGCACCGACGCCGCCAGCCTGATTGCGGAAATCGAAGCCAACGCCGGCCCCGCCGCCTCCGCCTTCGACCGGGAAAGCATCGCCATTGAAGGCAGCCACGAACTGAAGGTGCCCTCCCCGGCCGCGGCGATCTTCTACACCACCCCTTCCCCCTCCGAACCGGAGTTCGTCTCCGTCGGCGACAAGGTGACCGCGGAAACCACCCTGTGCCAACTGGAGGCGATGAAGATCTTCTCGCCCCTCGCCCTCAAGGACTTCAACGGCGACGCCGTGCTCTACGACCCCGACCTGGACTACGAAATCACCCGCATCAACATGAGCAACGGCCAGCAGGTGAACGCCGGCGACCTGCTGTTCGTGGTGAGGCCGGCGCCGAGCGTTCGTCCGGGCTGACTGAAATGTTGCTCTACGCCCCCGAAGAATGCCTGCTGCATGAGATGCAGCCGCAGCACCCGGAGCGCCCCGACCGGCTGCGGGCCATCTGCGCCGGCTTAGAGGCCAGCGGCTTGGCGGACGCCTGCGAACGCCGCTCGGCGGCGGCCATCAGCGCTGCCGACCTCAGCAAGATTCACGGCTCCTCCCATCTAGCTGCATTGAACGCCCTGCAACCGCAATCCGGGCTGGCCTTCGTGGATGGGGATACCCCCATGTGCCCCGACAGCCTCCAGGCCGCGGCGCTGGCGGCCGGCGCGGTGGCGGACGCCGTGGGCCAGGTTCTGGCCGAGCGCGGCCAACGCGCCTTCTGCGCCGTGCGCCCGCCGGGGCATCACGCCGAAGCGGACACCGCCATGGGCTTCTGCTTCTACAACAGCATCGCCCTAGGCGCACAGCGGGCCTTGCGCGAAGTGGAGCGGGTGGCCATCCTCGACTTCGACGTCCACCACGGCAACGGCACCGTCGATATCTTCAAGGACCGCCCCGAAGTCCTGGTCTGCTCCAGCTTCCAGCACCCCTTTTTCCCCAACCGCTACGTCCACATCGACCGCCCCAACATCGTCAACACGCCCCTGCCGGCCGGCACCCAAGGCCCGGCGTTTCGCCACGCCTTGGAGCGAGACTGGAGCGCCGCCCTCAAGGCCCACCGCCCGCAGCTCATCCTGATCTCCGCCGGCTTCGACGCCCACCGCGAAGATCCCTTGGCCGGCCTGCTGCTGCACGACGAAGACTTCCGCTGGGCAACGGACTTCATCGTGGATCTGGCGGAAACCTACGCCGAGGGGCGCATCGTCTCCGCCCTGGAGGGGGGCTACGACCTGAACGCACTGAGCCGCTGCGCGGTTTTGCATGTGGAGGGGCTTAAGGGTTGAACTCGTCTTGCCGGCTGATGGGACGCGCCCAGCAACTATCTGAAGCAGCGCACCTCTACACCTTCGAGATCGAGTTCCGCCCAAGCATGGTCAGCGGTCAGCAAAGGGCAACCTTGAATGCGAGCGGTGGCTAAACAGGCGCGGTCACCCAAGCCCAAGCCTAGAGACCGCGTTGCGACACGGTAGCGCCCACTCAATAGAGCGACATCAACGGCAAACGGCAAGACTCGAACGCCCAACTCATCGAAAACCAGGGCGACTTCTGACTCCTCCCATCCTTCTTCATGCAAACGCGCCGCCACTTCCGCAGCATTCACCGAAGACATAGAGGCCCCAGAGCGCAGCGCCTCAACGACCAGGTCCGCACCGGGTTCCTTGAACACCAAGGCAAGCATTGCGGAAGCATCAAGCAGGATGTCCACCTCATAGGTCCTTGGCGGCTTCGGCGCGGCGCTCGGCTATGAAGTCATCAACAACGCCGCCCCCTATCGTACGCCGCCGCTTGGCAATGGCCCAAATCTTTTCCAAGGCGGCGTCAATGGTTTGCAGCCTGATGACGCCTTCTTCAAGCGAAAGGGTCAATTCCTGACCGGCGTGCATGTCAAGCGCCGTGCGGAAGCTAGCCGGAACCAACACCCGCCCGGCCCGATCCATGCGAACGCGCTGGACAAGATGACGCTCTGCCGGTGCGGCCCCCGATGCATTGGAATGCGCTTCCAAATCCACTGGAAAGTCCTCCTTAGCATTGATAACACATATTGGCGCGTCCATCGATAATACCAGAAATTGACATCTCCACATCTTCTTCCAATTTGACAATTTTTATTTTTTTGGGGGAAAACGTGCCTTAAACCGCAAATCTAAGATATTCGGCCAAATCGGACTGTACTAGAACGGTCCAGCTTCTGTGTGAAGATCGAATCCCCTGAAAACAAACGCCTTGGAGATGGCGGAGGATGCCTTGGCGGTCGCCTTGGGGTCGTTGGCCGGCCAGGGTTAGCCGCTTGCCGCCGTGCCCTCAGTCTCGGTTTCCTCCCCGCCCCGCAGGAGGGCGTCAAAGTCAACGTCGCGGATGTGTTGGTGAAAGGACCAGCGGTGGCCTTCGGGGTCCAGCGCGGTGTAAACCCGGTCCCCGTAGAACTGCTCGGCCGGCTCTTCGACGATTTCGGCACCGGCGGCCTTGGCGCGCCGGTAGTGCGCGTCCACGTCGTCCACATAGATACAGAGCGCGGCAGTGATGAGGCCGGCGTTCTTGGGCGACATCATCTTGGCCGGCGCGTACTCGCTGGCGAGCATGAGCGTTTCGCCGGCGTGATGGAGTTCGGCATGACCGATCTTGTCGTCCCCCATCGGGATAAGCAGCCCCTTCTCGAACCCGAATGCGTCGCAGATGAACTCGATGGCGGCGGCCGCATCGGCGTAGGAAAGATAGGGGACGATGTGCTGGCAGTTTTCGGGGGGATTCTGGGCCATTCGACGCCTCCTGCTTGGCTCTTGGGCGACTTGGGCGCAACGCGGCTCAAGCCCACCCCTCTTTAAGCGCACACGTTTATTTGCACTATAGCACGCTCCCCACCCGGCGATGGGGACGGATGCTTTACTCACCCTGGCGGCGGCTCTGGCGCAGGTGGCGGTCCACGGACAGCCGCTGGTCGAAGACGAAGCATTCGCCTTGCCAGCGGTTTTCCGCCTGCGCAACGGTGGCCAAATAGCGCAGGATGCCGCCTTCGAGTTGCTGGACGGACTCGAAACCTTGGTCCAAGAGGTAGGCGGAAGCCTTTTCGCAGCGGATGCCGCCGGTGCAGCACATGGCGACCCGACGATGCTTGCCGGGGTCCAACGCCTGCCGAACGAAGGCGGGAAATCCGCTAAAGGCGTCGGTGTGGGGACGCAAACTGCCGGGAAAGCCGCCGATGAGGGTCTCATAGTGGTTGCGCACATCGATCACCGTCACCTCCGGGTCATCCAGCAGCGCATTCCAAACCTCGGCGTCAACCGGCGTTCCCCTCCTTTCGGACGGATCGCAGTTGGGCTGGCCGAAGGTGACGATTTCCGGTTTCACCCGCACCTTGAGCCGGTCGAAGACCGGACGGTCCGACGCCGCCGAAGAGTAGGTGACGGGCAGCGCGTCAAAGCGCTCGTCCCGGCGTAGCGCATCCAACCAGGCTTCGAGATGCCGCCGGCCGCCGCACAGGGCGCCGTTGACGCCCTCCGCCGCCAACAGGACGGTGCCTCTGAGGCCAAGGTCGGCGGCCAAAGTGCGCAATTGGCGGCACAACGCTTCCAAGTGGTCAAGGGCCACAAAGCGATAAAAGGCAGCGACCACCATCAGCGCCGCCTCGCTATCTTGGCCGGGAGGAAGCGCAACAAGCCCAGCCCGTCAGCCAACTTAGGTTCAATTTGTTCGGCGACGGACATGCCGACCCCTTGCCTGCACTCAGATCCGAGGCGCCATTGTACCCGCCGGCCCGCCGGCCATCTCCAAGCGTTCAGGATTCATGCGAGGCGCAGCGGTGGTCATGGGCGGCTACTGCGTTTGCGGTCAGACGCTGCCCTTAATGGTGTTGCGGAAGGATTCGATGTGCCGGCACATGGCCCGGTCCGCGCCGTCGGCGTCGTGGTCCTTGATCGCCTGCAGGATGTCCGCGTGTTCTTTGGTGACCTCCGCCTGATGCTTGGGCTGATGCAGCGAAATGAACCAAAAGCGCAACGAGCGCTCATGCAGGTTCCTCAGGATGTCGGCCAAAACCTGATTGCCGGCGATGCCGGAAATGGCGCAGTGAAAGTCCCGGTCGGCCAACATCATGGCTTCCGTGTCCCCGGCTTCGGCGGCGCGACCGGCCCGCTCGAGAATGCGCTCCAACGCGGCGACGTCCTTTGCCCCTGCGTTCTGCGCTGCTAAGCGGGCGCAGTAGGCTTCGTTCAGCAGCCGCACCTCGGCGATGGCCAACGCATCCTGCAGGCTCACCGGCTTAACGATCATCCCCTTGCGCGGCATGATCTCGATCATGCCCTCGTGGGCGAGACGCCGAACCGCCTGGTGGACCGGGGTGCGGCCAATGCCCAAGGCGTTGATGACGACGGCAACGTTCAGGTAGGCGCCCGGCGTGAACTCAAGGGTGATGATCTTCTGCTTGATGGCCGCGTAGGCTTCCTCAGCCAGGGATTGACGGGCACCGTCGGTCAAGGCGGCCCCCGCATGGGCTTTGTCACTCCCCATCAGGCCCGCCCCGGCAAGCAGCGATGTCTCCGCCGCCCGTCAGCCCCCTACGCTGGGCATCCAGAGATAGCCATTCCGATGGCGGCCCGCCCTGCTTTGCGCACTCGCGCAATGGGGCGGCTGGGAGGCTCCACAGCCGTGCTAGGTCCCGCCGCTTAGAATCCATACGCGATACTATAATGACGCATCATTAGCAGTCGATTTTGGAGAAAAGCGGTTGGGGAAGCAAGCCATTGGAGTCGCCACCCGAAGGCCCCGGCACAACCCCAAGAACTTCGCCCACAACCGCCCCAAGCATCAAGGCGAACTCGAGGACGACTTGTAGGCGCTAACCCTCACTGCATAGGCAGCGGCGCCACTTCGTAGGTGTGGCTAAGCAGGCGATGCTTCACTGGGTCCTCCAACTCGAAGCTAAAGGCCTCGGCGAAGCGCACGTCCCCCAGCACCGCCAAGGTGCCGCAGAACATCGCGCTGCCGGGCCGCAAGCCCCCTGCCGCATAGCCCGCCATCAAGTCCCGCGGCGGGCGGATCTTGGCCAGCCGCCCTTCTTGGTAGAGAACCCGGCCGCCGCCCTCGTGGGCGAAGGAGCGCAAGGTAAGCGAATCCCAATGATTGGCCACTTCGTCGAAGGCCCAGAACTCCGGCGCAACGGGCTTTGCGCAGATCTGCTTGGACAGCGTGACGTCCTGGGTTTCCAGCTGCCGATCCGTATGGTCGGAACCGACGCCCACCCAAAGCCCCTCCTCCGTTGCCAAGAGCACTGGCTCCGCCTCGCCGCTGGACGCCTGGCCAGCGACCTGAATCGCCGTGGCTTGGGTGAGCAAGGAGGCCGCCACCCGATAATAGGTGGGCGTTGACTTCGGGCGCGGCACACCGATGGCTTCGAGCTCCCGAATGTGCGCCTCCACCGCTTCGGCGTCGCGCCCGGTCCAGCCGGCGATGATCAGGTCCTGCACCGTCGTGGGCGCACCATTGAGCACAATCTGGGCACCCGAGACCGGAGCGCCGGCGGGTACCCGGCCAACCGTAATTTCAGCCATTGGTCAACTCCCGGAATTACCAAACATTTCTGTAATGTATCACTAGTGCGTCGTTCCGCAAACAAGTTGGTTCTCACGCTTGTGCAGCCATCGACCGCTCGATCGTCGGCAAACCCCAAGCAAGCAACGCCACTCGCGGAAAATCCGCTAGAATCGCTGGCGCCCCCCAAGTCGAGGAGGAAGCCGATGCTGGCCGTCATCTCACCAGCCAAAGCCTTGGATTTCGACAGCCGCGCCCCCACGCGCAAGGCCACCAAGCCGGAGTTTCTGGACCAATCCGCCGAATTGATCGAGACGCTGCGCACCAAGGCGCCCCAAGACATCGCGGCGCTTATGGGCATCAGCAGCAACTTGGCCTACCTGAACTACGACCGCTACGCCGCCTGGCAGCCACCCTTCGACCGCAGGAACGCCAAGCAGGCCATGTTCGCGTTCAACGGGGACGCCTACCTGGGCCTGAAGTCGCAGACCTTCAGCGAGCGCGATCTGTCCTGGGCGCAGAGGCACTTGCGCATCCTCTCCGGACTGCACGGCCTCTTAAAGCCCTTGGACCTCATTCAGCCCCACCGCCTGGAGATGGGCACCCAGCTGGTCACCCAGCGCGGCAAGGACCTATACGATTTCTGGGGTGGCCAGCCGACCGAGGCGTTGAACGAGGCCATCGCCGCCCAAGGCCAGCCCATCCTCATCAACATCGCCTCCAACGAATACTTCAACGCGGTGCAGGCCTCCGCCATCAAGGCGCGCATCATCACCCCCGTTTTCAAGGACCTGAAGAACGGCCGCTACAAGTTCATCTCCTTCTTCGCCAAGCGGGCCAGAGGCCTGATGGCCGCCTACCTCATCAAGCACCGGGTCTCCACCCTCAAGGCCCTCAAAGCCTTCGACTACGGCGGCTACCGCTTCTCCGCCACCGAATCCATCGCCAACAACTGGGTCTTTCTGCGCGACCAGCCAAACTGAAGCCTCGGTCAACAGGGCGAAGCGGACGGTCGCCATAATCCTGGGCAGGGGCCGCAGCCAATATCCGGCGGCTGCACGGCGTGGCGGCGCTTCACTGCATCAAGTCCCCTAGCTGGGCCTTGCGCAGCACCAGGGTTTTGCCCTTGACCCTTTGCATCCGCAGGTTGAGCAGCTCAACGCCGAAGGAGAAGGCCATGGCGAAGTAGAGGTAGCCTTTGGGCGTGTGGAAGTCCAAACCCTCCCCCACCAAGGTCAGGCCGATCAGGATGAGGAAACTCAAGGCCAGCATCTTTACGGTTGGGTGCCCTTCAACGAAGGCGCTGATCGGCCCGGCCGCCCACATCATGATGGCCACGGCGATGACGATGGCGGCGACCATGATCTCGACGTGCTGCACCAGCCCCACCGCGGTGATGACGGAGTCCAGAGAGAAGACGATGTCGATGACCGCTATTTGCGCCATCACTCCGGCAAAGCTGGGCAGAACCCCGCCGTGCCCGCCCGGGTCGTCCGCCTCCAGCGAGTTGTGGACCTCCCGGGTGGCCTTGCCCATCAAGAAGGCGCCGCCGGCAAGCAGGATCAGGTCCCGCGCCGAGATGTCGTTGCCCAATACGGAAAACAGGTTCTCGGTGAGCGACATCATCCAAGTTAGGGAAAACAACAACAGGATTCGGGTACACATGGCCGCCCCCAAGCCGATGTAGCGGCCCCTGACCCGTTGGTGCGGCGGCAGCCGGTTGGTCAGGATGGATATGAAGATGATGTTGTCGATGCCGAGCACGATCTCCAAAAGGGTCAGCGTCAAAAACGCCGCCCAAATCGACGGGTCCAGAAATATTTCCATGGCATGGCCCCCAACAAAAGTTGAAGGAGGAATTGAATCACGTCCAGCCCACCCGGGTCATGGCCCTAATCTCCCCTGATGAGAATTTACCGGGCGGAATTTGCGAATGTTTTGCGGCGCCCTACCGGGCCAAAGCGCCGGCCTTCAGGGTGCGTTACAAAACGGCCTCGAACAACTCCAGTTGCGGGTGGCCCAGATAGGTTCCCTTGGGTGCGCTGCGCTGGGCGTGCGCCTTCCTGAAGTTGTCGGATTCTGTCCAAGCCTCGAATGCGGCCCGGGATTCCCAAACGCTGTGCGAAGCGTACAGCCTGTGGTCTTCGCCCTGCGGCCCCTTGAGCAGGGCGAAGGAGCGAAAGCCGGGCACTTCGTCGAGGTGGGACTGCCGCTCCCGCCAAATCTTCTCAAAGTCGGCCTCGAAGCCGAGCGCAATCTTGAATCGATTCATCGCAATGAACATAGTTGCCTCCATCGTTGGCTCAAGTGTGGACGACCAGCCGGTCAAGGCGGCGGTGCCGTTCAACGCACACCTCCGTTCCATATACGCGGCTCAACGCCTCGCCTGTGAAAACTTTTTCCGGCGCACCAGAAGAGATCAGCGCCCCATCGGCCAAAAGCGCCACGCGGTCCGCAAACCGCGCCGCCAAGTTGAGATCGTGCAGCACCACCAAGACGCCGACACCATCTTCACAGACGTGACGGACTAGGCGCAACACCAGCAATTCGTGGTTGAGGTCGAGATTGGAAGTGGGCTCGTCCAGCAGAAGGTAGCGAGCCTCCTGCCGTGCATTGGGGTGGCGCTGCCCACCGAGGCAGTGCGACAGGCAATGTTTTCCAAGCGGCGTCTCCCCGTGCCGGCGGATTTGCAGCAAAGAACGAGCGAACTGCACACGCTGCCGCTCGCCTCCGGACAGCCTGTTGAAGCGGCGGCCAAGCAGTTGGCCAAGACCGCAACGGGCGGCCACATCGCCCAACGCCGGCCGGAAATCAGCCGCCCGGCCAAGCCAGCCCATCGCCAGCACCTCCTCAACCAGAAAGTCGAATGCGATGAGGGCCGACTGGCCCATGACGCTGCGCAGCCGCGCCAGTTCATGGACCTTAAACAAAGGCAGCGGCTGACCTTCCAAGGTCACCCTGCCGGCGCTTGGCGCAACCTCGCCGCTTAAGATGCGCAGCAGGCTGGACTTGCCGGCGCCGTTGGGACCGACCAGCGCGGTCAGGGTCCCGGGTGCGACCTCCAAGGACACCGCGGCCACCGCCGGGCATGGGCCGAACCGAAGGCTGACGTTTTCGGCGCATAAGCTCATCTAAGGACGCACCCGTGCGATCAGCCACAGAAAGAAGGGCGCGCCAAGAGCGCTGGTGACCAAGCTGACTGGAATTTCCGCCGGTACGGCGATGGTGCGCGCCAACAGGTCGGCCCCAACCGTCAAGGCCCCGCCTAAGAGTGCCGCCCCAGGCAGCACCCAGCGATGGCTGGCGCCAAGGAGCAGGCGCACCAAGTGCGGCACCACCAAACCAACAAAGCCGATGATGCCGGACAGGGCCACGCCGGCCCCCACTGCGGCTGCGGCGCACAGAATGACGCGCCGCTTCAGGCGCTTCACCGCCACGCCTAGGTGAAAGGCCTCGGACTCGCCAAGCTGCAGTAGGTCCAGCGCTCGGGCAACAAAAAACAGGGGTGCCGCGGCGGCCGCCATCGCCAAGGCTGCTGGCCAGACCGTCGGCCAACTCGCGCGGCCAAAGCTGCCCAGCATCCAAAAGGTCAGGGTCCGCAGTTGCCCGTCGTCGCTCAAGTATTGGAAGGCACCGACCCCCACCGCCGCCAAGGCGTTCAGGGCGATTCCCACCAACAGGATGGTGACGATGCTGAATTGCCCGTAACGCGACGCAAAGGCCCATAGAAAAAGGGTTACGAGCACGGCGCCAAGCATCGCCGCAAGCGGCAGGGCGTAAACCGCCAGCGGACCGCCCAACAGCCCCCGGCCCAACACAATCATCGCCACGGCGCCGAGGGCGGCACCGCTGGAGACGCCAATCAAGCCAGGGTCCGCCAACGGATTGCGGAACAGCCCCTGCAAGGCGGCACCGGATACCGCCAACACCGCGCCCACGAGGCCGGCAAGGGCCACCCGCGGCGCCCGTATGCCCGTGAACACCCTGCGTTGCAGTGCAGCCTCGTCGCCAAGGATGTCCGCGAAAGGCATCGGCATGGCGCCAACCGCCAACGCCAAGGTCAGAGTGCCCAAAAGCGCCGCCGCCAACAGCGCCAACGCCATGGCGCGGGCCGGCAGGAGCCTGCCGACAGCGACCTCGGGCGCCAAGGCTGGGTTGCTATTCACGGTCGTCTTCTTTGCCAACTGCAACGGTAGCCGCAGCCGGTGCCACAGCCCGCAACAGGGAGGCGAGCCGCAGTGCGGACTGCAACGTGCGCGGGCCGAAGCCCAGTGTCGCCATGCCGTTCATGACGATCAGCCGGCGCTCCGGCAATCGGCCGGCCGGGGTGGTTCGCAACGCCGGATGGGCCAAGATCCGCTGTGCGCCGCCGGCGGCGTCAACGCCGCGCTCCACCACGACGATGTAGTCTGGGGCAGCGACCGCCATTGCCTCCGTTGACACTGGCTTCCAACCCTTAAAGCTGTCGAGCACATTCTCCGCAAGAGCCATGCTGAGCAAGCCGTGGGCTGAAGTGCCCCGCCCCGCGCCAATGGGTGCGCCGTCGCGCAGGCCCAGCAGGAAGGCGGCCTTGGGCCGGCCGGACCGCGCAGTGCGCAAACGGGCGAGATGCTTCACCATCGGCGACAGTTTCGCTTCGATCAAGGCATCGGCCTCCGCGGCCAGATTCAGCACCGTCGCCACGCACCGCACCTTGGCGAGGATGCCTAAGGCGCTATGGACCTCCGGCACCCGCACCACAGGGACACCCAAGCGCCGCATCGCTGCAACCGCTTCCGGCGGCCCCATGTCATCCTCGCCAAGAACCAACGTTGGGTGCATGGACAGCAGCCCTTCCGCGCTCAGCGCCCGCACATAGCCGATGGAGGGAAACCGCTTCGGGTCGGGAAAGTCCGACGTGGTGTCCACGGCGACAATGCGCTCTTCAGCACCGAGAAAGTAGATGATTTCCGTAAGGGAGCCGCCAGCGACGGCAATCCGGGAACTGTCCATGGCGGTTTCACAGGCGGCGGCAGGCATAAGGGGGCAGGCCGCAAGCAAGACCGTGGCGGCATCAAGGCGCGGCCTCATGCCTACAGCTCCACCCGTAAGGAAACGCAGGCGTTGAACCCAGGCTGCGTGAAGCGCATGGCTGCATCAGCACCGATGCCGACGGTGTCCGCCCAACGCAGGTAAGTCTTGTTGGCGATGTTGAACAGCCCGGCGTTTACGCGAATCCGCCGGCCGAGCTGCGCATGGGCCAGCAGGTCGATGACGCCGTAGCCGCCCGTTTCCGGGCGCGGGTCCGCCGGGTCGATGTCGCCTTTGGCCTTGCCTTGCGCCAACGTCCAAAGCAGTTGCACGCCCCAACGCCCGTCCGCCGCGTCATAGCCTAAGCCAAGGGTGGCGCTCAGCGGTTCAACGCTGTTCAGGGGGGCACCGCTACGGCGGTTCTCCCCTTCCGCGTAAGCAAGAGCAACCCGTGCCGAAAGGCCCGCGCCCCACAGTAGAGATCCGCCAAACTCCACGCCTTGGATTCGGACGTCGTGGCGGTTGACGGATTGGAAGGTGAGCAGGCGGTCCGCTGGGTCGATGCCTCCGCTGGCGAGGAACTGGGGCGCAATGGCCAGGGCTTCGATGAAGTTTTCGTAGTCGTTGCGGAACAAGGCCAAGTGCGCGTTGCGGGCGCCGTCGCCCAAGCGCAGGCCCAGTTCCGTTCCGCGGCTGCGCTCGGATTTAAGATTGGGGCTGGCGATGGTCTTGTAGCCGCCAATGAAGTTGGTGAAGCCGACGTTGACGTCGTCGTAGGGCGGCGCCCGGAAGCCTTGGCTGTAGCTGGCGTAGGCCGACAGCGCATCGGTCAGGCGATAGAGTGCGCCGATCTTCAACGTCAGGTCCGAGTCTTGGTACTCCTCTGGGGTCGGTGCGCCCGGATTACCGCCAAGATAAATTTCGTCGGCCTCGACGTCGGCTTTGAAACTGTCAAAGCGGACGCCGGGAGACAGTCTTAGGGCGTCGTCCAGCAGGGTGATCTCGTCCTGCAGGAAAACCCCCAGTTGGGTAACCTTGGTGCGTGGGAAATCCCGGGTCGGGAAGGGGAAGAATTCTCGCACCGGCTGTCCGGAGGCGTCAAAGGTGGTGCCGTCCCGGATCGAGACGTTGCGCGTGACGTTGTACTCAACGCCGTAGCTCAGGTGGTGGTTGATGCTGTTGGTGGCGAAGGTCTTGCCAAGCTGCACGGCCAAGCCATCGACCCGCTGCCGATAGCGGGAATCCCTCCAGCGGGTCTGCATGGTGCGCCTTGGGGTGGTGTGGTCTTCCTCCGTCAGTTGCTTGGTTTTCGAGGTCTGACGGTACAAGGTGGCTTGCAGGGATTCGGCGACAGGAAGGTCGGCGCGGAGCCGATAGTTGAGCCATCCGCGGGTGCGGCGGCGGGAGTCGTCCGCGTCCCGTCGATCTATTTGGGTACCGCGGCTGAGGCTGTCGTAGTCGGAAAGGATCCGGGTGCTGGTGTCGTTGCCGTAGTGATCAACGCCGAAGGTGAGTTCCTGGGCATCCGAGGGCGTGTAAACCACCTTGGCCATCAGATTGTCCAGGTCCGTGGATTGCGGGTCCGGCCGTTCCCGGTCCGCGCCCTTGGCGTCCAACTTTCCTTGATTGTCCGTTGCATGGCCCGATCTGCGGGTGTAGATCAGCATGCCGACCAAGGGACCATTGCCGATGGCGGCGTTCAGGGTGCCAACCAAGCTGTCATCAACGCTGGAGTAGCCGGTCTTG
Source organism: uncultured Pseudomonadales bacterium (assembly GCA_958296025.1). Taxonomy (GTDB): domain Bacteria; phylum Pseudomonadota; class Gammaproteobacteria; order Pseudomonadales; family Azotimanducaceae; genus Azophilus. The sequence goes on along the minus strand of OY282430.1, from coordinate 729,148 downwards.
ACCAAGGCGGAAAACCGCCTGCCGCCATCGAGCAGATCCCGCGGGTCCTTGGTTGTGAACGCCACCGCGCCGCCCAAGGCGTCGCTGCCGTGTAGTGCCGAAATCGGCCCACGGACGATTTCCACGCGATTCAAGCTGTCGATATCCACAAAATCCCGTCGGGCGCTCAGAAAGGGGCCGAAGGAGAATTCATCGGGCACCCGCACGCCGTCGATTAACGTCAGCACCCGGTTGCCGCCAATGCCGCGGATGCTGAACCCGGTTAGGCCGAACCGGCTGCCGGCGCCCGCCACCGTGACACCCGGCTCGAAGCGCACCAACTCGGCGATGTTCCGCGCCAGTTCCTCTTCTATCTGTTTGGCGGTCTTCACCGAGACGGTGGCCGCAATTTCGTCCACAGGCCGCTCGGTGCGGGTGGCGACCACCGTGATGGTCTCTTCCGCCAACGCCCCGCCTTCTTCGGCGGCACCGGCAAAGGCGGCGAATGACGCCAAGAGCAGGATGGCGACCCTTGCAAAGGGAACGCCAGACGCGGGAGCTGCGATGGCAACGTCCGTTCGCCGGCCGGCGGCATGGAACTGAAGCCGCTTTGCAGGAGAGGGATTGGATGCCTTGACGGCTAGCGGGATTGTTGGCTGCATGGGACTGGACTCCTTCTGCTCAAAAGTATCTATTAAAAGTAATAATAATAATTATCGTTTACATTTCAATTTATTTTTCAAGGTGGGTCAAGAGGGCGAAGGGGAAAATTTGGGAAAAATTTCGCCGTGCGGCCGAGGGTGTCGGCAGAGAGGCTGCTCAACCCCCTGCATCCGCTAAGCCACAGCTTGGAGGATGACGCGAAATTTCTTCCTTAAAGGCGCATAATTCCCAAAACCACCGCGTTAAAGGCGGGTTTTTCCCAGTGGAAGCCTTATCACCGAATAATTCCCCAAGCGCCGCCCAACTGCTGGACGCCATGCCGGAAGCGTTTGTGTCCAGCTCCTCGCTTAGCCGCGAGGTGTCGCGGCGGCTCAAGGCCGGCCAATTGCGCAAGTTGGGGTCGCGGTTGTACACCTCCAATCTGGTCGATGCGCCGGAAGCCATCGTCCGCCGCAATCTTTGGGACATAGTCGCCGGCTACTTCCCCGGCGCTCTGGTCGCCGACCGCACGGCTTTGGAGAACGCGCCCGCAGCGGATGGCTCGGTCTGCCTAGTCACCGAAAGCGGCAGCACACTGACTGTGCCTGGCGTTACGCTACGGCCGCGGCGGGGCAAAGGCCCTCAGGACTCGGACCGCCCGTTCCTGAACACCCTGTTTCTGAGCTCCACGGCAAGGGCATGGCTCGACAATCTGCGCCCCTCCCGCGCCCGCGGCGGTCGGCTGCCGCGCACCCTTCCCCGGCCCGAACTGGAGGACCGGCTGGACAATCTGATCCGGTTGGCGGGCGTTGACGCCGCCAACCGGCTGCGGGACGAGGCACGGGCCTTGGCCCCGATGATCGACAGGACGGCGGAAGCGGAGCGCCTTGACGCGTTGGTCGGCAATGTCCTTGGCGCCCATGCAGGCCATGCGGCGCTCTTGACGTCGCCAAGAGCCCAAGCGCGACACCGCGGCCGACCCTATGACGCAGAGAGGCTCCGACTGTTTCAGATCCTCCACGGAGCGCTGCGCGACATGCCGCCATCGTTTCGGCCGGCCCGACAACGGGCACCCGAAGCAGCGGCGACGCTGGCGTTCTACGACGCCTACTTCTCCAACTTCATCGAAGGCACCGAATTCGCCGTTGACGAAGCCGCCGACATCGTATTCCAAGGCCGCATACCCGCCGAGCGCCCCGCCGACGCCCACGACATCATGGGCGTGTGGCGCATCGTCTCCAACAATGCCGAAATGCGCCGAACGCCAAGGGACGCCGCCGCGCTGCTAGATCTGCTGCGGCAACGCCACGCCGCCGTGCTGGCCAATCGCCCCGAGGTGCGGCCCGGCGAATTCAAGCGCGTTCCCAACCAAGCCGGCGCGACGCTGTTCGTTCTGCCCGACGACGTTCCCGGCACCCTGGAGCGCGGCTTTGCCTTAGGCCGGAGCTTGGAGACGCCTTTCCAAAGAGCGGTGTTCATGCACTTCCTAATCGCGGAGGTGCATCCATTCGCGGACGGCAACGGCCGCATCGCCCGCATCATGATGAACGCGGAACTTGCCGGCGGCGACGAGGAGCGCATCCTTATTCCCACGGTCTATCACGGCAACTACGTCGCGGCGCAGCGGGCCTTGACCCACAACGGCGTTGCAACGCCGTTGATCCGAACACTGGACTACGCACAACGCTGGACGGCCGCAGTGGAATGGCGTTCCGTAGAGGGCACAGCACGGGAGTTGGCGGCCTGCAACGCATTTTTGGAATCCGAGAGCGCCGAACAGGAAGGGCGATGGCTGCGGATGCCGGAAAGGGACTAAGGCGGCAGAGCAGATTGCGAAAGCGCTGGTTGCCATAGACAGTCCTCTCTGTTTCTCAACGGGTCTGTCCGAATAGTTCCCGATTGGCGCGGCGCAGGAACAGCAGGCCGATCGCCGCGTTGAAGAAGATGAAGAAGTTGTGCATCACCAGTCCGAAGGCCGAGAGCTGGGCCTCGTTGTCGGGGAACAGCACCACCCAGATGGTGATGGCCGCGGCGCGCATCGGGGTCGGAATCGCAGCCGCGAAGAAGATCACCGGCAACACGCCCAGCATGTCGAAGAACGAGGCTTCGACGCCGAACAGGCGCAGCGCCAGCGTATAGACCACGACCGCGCCGAGCAGGGCGGGCGAGCGGATCGCGGCGACGATGACGTAGCGAAGCGGTGACGCCTCGCGGAACGCCTTCAGGATCGGCCGCTCCCGGAGCGCTGCGCCCGTCGTGATGGCGCCGCGGAAGTAGGCGACCCAAAGGAGGAAGAGAACGAGGACCCCCACCCCGATCCAGGGCACCAGCCCGAACTGAGCCGGCAGCGTGTCCGCCGCGATCCAGTAGCCGATGTTCGCCCAGAACGTGAGATAGAGCAGCTCGCAGAACATGATGAAGAGCATCGACGAGCCCACCTCCCAGCCGGGAACGCCGTCTCGGCGATTCAGGTAGAGCGCCATCGCGCCCTTGCCCACCTGCTCGTTCACAATCGAGATGATGTACGCGCTGGCGCGGATGGGCAGGATGCCCGTCCAGGGCACATGCGCGTTGAACCAGGTGACCACGCGCCACACCACCGTGGAATCGACGAGGAAGAAGAAGGCGGAGTAGGGGATCATCAGCGCCAGCCAGTTCCCCCAGGACACGCTGGCGAAGACCTGCAGCAGGTAGCTCGCCGCCGTCTCCCCTTGACGCGCCGCCGCGCCCTCGATGCGGGTGTACAGCCACGCGAAGCACAGGAGCGTGACGAGCCAAGGCAGCGCCCGCTGCCAGAGGGGCGGCGTGGGCCGGGGGGTGGTGGGGTCGGCGGCCGTCATGGGGCGAATTCCTCCTCAAAGGCGGTGCGCAGGGCGTCGTCGAGCGGCGTGAGCTCGATGCCGAGCATCTGGCACGCCGGCTGGGAATCGATCAGGTCGTCCTGCTCGAGCACTCCGAGCATGTCACGGGTGAGCGGTGGATTCGCTGAGAACGTCTCGGCCAGCCAGGCGAACGCGCGCGCCGCAAGGAGCGGCGTGTTGCCGAAGGTGACCCCCCGGCCCAGGATGGCGGCCGCACGCTCGACGAGTGCCCGGTGCGTCAGCGCCTCCGGGCCGCCGAGCTCGATCAGGGTGTCGCCGGGAACGGAAGGGCGGATCGCGGCGAGCAGCGCCGCCACCACATCGGCGGCGGCGATCGGCTGCTCGGTCGTGGCACCGCCGCGCACCAACGACGTGCGGCCGGACGTCGCTTGGCGCCGCAGCGCGTCCGTAGCGGCGTCGCTGGGACCGAGCACCATCGGAACGCGCAGGATCACGGCGGGTACCGGTGCCGCGAGCAGGATGTCGTCGGCCCGCCCACGCGACGCGAGGCAGCCATTGCGCGAGGCGGCGTTGGCGCCGTGGATGCTCGTATGCACGATGCGCGACACTCCCGCCGCCGCGCAAGCGAGTGAGAGCGCCTCCGCCGGCCGCTCGTGCGCATCCTCGTAACGGTTGGCGCGGGTCTGCTTCAGGATGCCCACCAAGTGAATGGCGGCGTTGCAGCCGTGCGCCACATCTTCAAGGCCCGCACGGTCCCTGTAGTCGATGATGCGGACTTCGCGCCGCTCGGGGGACGGCAGGTCGTCCAGGCTGTTCGCGGCCCGTTCCGAGCGGACGACGGCGCGTACGGGCGCGGCGCTGGGATCGTCGGCCAGAGCGCGGATCACCAAGCGTCCAAGGTGACCATTGGCACCGGTTAGTAGGATGCGGCCAATCACAGCACGCAGTCTAGCACTGTGCGCAGAACCTAGTTTAGGATTCGCATGGGCCACACGGTTTCCTGGAAAGTCCTTGGCCATTATTGCTTTTTCCCGCACAGCCAATCAGTTGCCGATTTCTCTCAGGACTTCGGTGTCCTGAGACCGTGCGGATTCGGCCCAACCGCTTAGGATATGGCCGACGGAGATCAGCGCGGCGGTCAGGTGCTGGGGGAAGTCACCGGAGCGCCGGTCCAAGTCGCTGATTAGCGTCCTGCGCCAAGCCTCCCAAGCCCCGGGTTCGAAGCCGGCCGCCTTGACGTATTGGCGCCATTCCTTGTTCTTCGTCGTCATGCCAAGATGGTCGAGCGTTCCTTCCAGCACTTTCCGGCCCTCGCCCGGGAGCAGCGTCCCGATCTCCATAACGGAGCCAACGGAGAGCCTGGACAGGCCGAGGTCCTCTCGGAGCACCGCCTCGGTGTTGCTTAGTCCGAAGCACGCGACAGCGATGCGGGCGCTGTGCCACCGCTCGTGCAGAACCATGAGGGCCTCTTGGCTTCTGTTCGTGACAGGGCACTTTTGCATTTCGTCAAAGGTCAGCGCGACCACGGCGTCGTCCGGCCACATGTGGTCCGCGTAGGCGTTGATGCAGACGTTCAAGGGCGAGCTTTCCGTCAATCCATGCGCCTCGTTGTTGAGCTTGTACTCCGACCGCCCCTTGAAGCCGAGCATCATGGCCATGTTGGCCATCTGCTTGGTGTGCAGCCGCCCTGCGCCAATCGCGCCGGTCATCCCCGATAGGGCAGCCTGCGTCCGCAGCAGTTCATCGTTCAAAGCCGAGACGAAGCTCAAGGGAGATGAGTTCAGGGTGCCGAGGGGCATTTGGGCGCATAGCACCCGGTGCCCGCCGAACATCTTTCCATGCACTGACGCCATGAACGCCCCGCACAGGGCGCTCTTCCCTGCGCCGGGGACACCTTGGACGACGCGGAGCATGCCTTGGGGGTTGTCAGTTGCCGCTTGTTGGACGTCGGACGTAAGCTCGTTCAACTCGAACCTTCGCCCAACGAAAACCAGCGGAGCGGAGCGCTCCCGCTTGGCGGCGTAGTCCGTCATCCGGTCGAAGGCATCTTGGACCTGCGGTGCTTTTGGCATGTGACGCACCAACCAATCGCTGCCGGCAGGATATCACAGCCTAGGCACCGACGACTCGCGTGCCAGGCGTTCGCGCAGTGCCTGGATGATGGCACCCGTCTTGGTTTCGCCGGTGAGCCGTGCGAGTTCGCTGGCCAAGCGGCACGTCGCCTCGTTCTTGATGTTGAGACCCATTTTTCGATTGGCCCGAGGGTAGAAGGAGCGATGGGCGCTATACCATGCGGCGGTTCGGCCAAATCTGGCCGAAGCGCGGTAGCCGCCCCATCTGCACTTTGTCCCGCAGCACTTTGCGCACATCTTGAACGCAGGCTTGGATGTCTGCCATGTTGTCCCGACCCTGACACACGCCAGAAGCCGACATCCGATCTTCTTAGCCGTCCGTCGGCGCGGGCCGATCCACGCCCACCCTCTCAGGTTATCCGCGGATGTTGGCCGTCCAGCCAGTCTTGCATGTAGTTGTGGAACGACGGGATGCCGAAGGACAATTCCGAACGAGCGTTTCTGGCAAGTACACCGTGCTCGATGGCTTCTCGGACCACGGCGGCACCGTCGAACGACGCCTCGTCCAATGCCTGGGTTGCGGCGTCTATGTCCAGGAAGTGCTCGCGGCGTTGGTTCATGGCACCGATCACAGCCAACATGGCCCTGCTGTTGGACATGAGACGAAGGCGCCCTTCGTAGTAAGCGACTCTCGCCTTGTCGCCTACGGCAAGTGCTGCCGACAACGGCGGGCCATCCATGAGGCTTCCATGACGCGAAATGGCTTCGCAAGCGCCTGCAAGGTATCCATGGATGTGCTGCGGGAATCCCATAGACGCCTCGGCCAGAGCTTGCACACCGGGCTGCGGAATGTCATGGCCCAGCGCCAACATGCCCTGGTCGATGGCCTCCAGCGTCTCTGAATGCGACAGCGGGCCGAGATTGAACTCTTCGGCTACCCGTGAGATGCCGGCCGCCCCACCACCAGGGTTGGACAGCACCTCCGGCGTGTGCTGTAAACCGATGCCAAGCACCATCATCGGGCAGTTCTGCACACCTTGATGCAACACGCGCAGCGTTTTCATTCCAGCCGGCGCCACGGTTTGCAGCTCGTCGATAGTAATGACGAGCGCCTTGCCCTCCCAAGCGCCAGCCGCCACGGAGTCGCTCAGCAGTTCGCCGAGGTCGTGCGCCTTACGAACGCGATCCACGGTCACATTGCCCTCGATGGGACCGATTCCTCCGCCTACCGCGGTAGTCCTTGCTTCGAGATCGGCCACCTTCCGCCCACTGGATTCGCTGCCCAACGCCCGCATGATCGCCATGAAGACGATGGCGTCATCCGCCGCCAGCGTGTCTGGCAGCATGCTCTTCCACAGAATGCGGCGCGGGCCTTCGCGCTTCGTCGCTTCGCGGGCGAACTTCAGGCCCAAATGCGTCTTGCCAACGCCCTGTACGCCAGTGATCAGGGACATGCCCGCTTCCGGGTTCGCGCTCGCGCACACGGCGTCTATCCGCCTGTTCAAAGACGCCAGTTCCGCGACCCGACCGGCGAAGTGAGGTGGTGCGTCTCGGGAGGTGCCGAGTTCGACATGTCGTTCGGAACCGTTCATGGTTGAACCATACCAACTGTCAGGTTGCAATTATCTCGCGAATGCATTCAGCGGCTTGCTCCCAATTCGAGCTCACAGCCTGCTCGAAACCTGCAAGCCCGCACGGGTCCACGTCTGAGAGCCGCACAAAAATCCTTCGGACTTCACTCCTAGAGAACGCATAGCCGATTTCCTGATCAGTCCAACTACCGCTGTGGAAATCGTCCGTAATGAGCCCAACGAAATGCGTCATGCTGCGAAGTGCCAATAGAATCTCGTCACGCCACTCGTGCGTCGGTGATATGTCATCGTGAGCAACAAACGTCTTAAATCCGAAACGCTTTAGAGCCTCAGCCATGCTAGATACTTCCTTACGGCGATCCGCCTTGTGACTGAGGAACACACGACGATCCGCTCTGGGATCTCCCCATATGCGTTCCAGATCTACGCCATTTACCCGCTGCTGGACGATGATTTTACGAGCGAGAATTCCAGCAATGACCTCGTAGAGATCCATGTCCTTTACGGCCCAATGCGTTCTATTAAGTTCCCCGGCACGGCATCCAAATAACGCGTAGGTATCTTTATCGTGTATTGGTATTGGAGGAATTTGGGGATTTAGCACATATCTAAACGTTATAAGCCCGCCAGAAGAACTGATGGACGTAATGTTCCCAGCTCGGCCATCACCGAAGAGACCTTCGTAGGAAAAGAAACATGGTAGTTCCTTCAATGCCTCTAGGTTGCTAAATTTTGATCTAACCTCACTTTCGGTATATTCGAAGATACGTTTACGTTCGAGAGAGGACTTCGTGTCCTGTTCCCAAGCGCTACTCGTGCCGTCGAATCGAACAATCAGGTTGAACACTTGCTTGTACCGTACCTAAGATTCGCCAATCGGAGCACACGAGATAGTCACCCGCAACTCCTCACTAAACAGCCGATACTCCGGCGCACATGCATGAGTGTGCCTCCCCATGCTGCAAGATCCTCCGCACACCCTCGTCACGCGACTCAAGGAATACTTGCCTCGATGCACTTGCTACCCGCCCAAAAGGGGAAGCTCACCAACAGTTGGCTGCGGGTGAAGGTGCGGTAGGGCATGTCGGCGAGGGTCAGTGTGTTGGGAAGCTCGCCGGGACTATACACATCTAGACGGTCGGGGTAAAGGAATCGCCTCGTCCAACAAGAATTGACGCAGAGGATACGGCGAAAAGCGCTGTGCATCGTCTAACGTCTTGCCAAGGCCCACGTCATCGGCGATGAGCAGGCTGACGCGCGGCATGCGGAGCGCCTTCAGCAGGGGTAGGAGTTGGTAGTTCTCCACCCGTACGGCGCCGTGGAACGGGCTGGCCAGGGGTTCGCGGTTCAATGGGCCTTCGTCGTCGGGGTTGAGATAGGGAACGAGGGCGCTCCAGCGGGCGGCGCGCAGCAGTGCGTCGAAGTCGGCCGGCGGCATGGCGTCGCGCATCGGGTCCGGCAGCGCGGTGGGTTCGATCAGCCGGGCGCCGGTTTCGAGTTCCCACAGCAGACGTTCGTCGGCGGGCTGGCGGGCGTCCTTATATTCAACGAGGACGAGGTGCAGGCGGCCGCTGTCGCCGTCGAAAGGCTGCACCGCGGCCACCACGCCGTGGCGGTTGCGGACGGTGGCGAGCAGGCCGACCCGGGGCACGGCGCCATCCGGCGCAAAAGCGATCACCGCGCCTTCGGCTTTGGCCGGGCGGTCAGCAGCATTTCCTTTCCCCCAACAGCGCTAAAGCGCCTTTTTGTGGGAGAAATCTTACAACGCTTTCAGGTGGTGGCCAATGGACTGACCCGGCGTGAGGAGCAATCCCCTTGGGACGCCAAGCCGGTGCGAGTGCTCATAGCGGCGCTAAACCCGCACCTGCACCGGCAATTCGCGGATGCCGTGGATGAAGCTGGACCTCAGGTAAACCGGCTCGCCCACCACCTCAATGCGCTTGAAGCGTTTGAGGATTTCCTCCCAGACGATCCTCAGCTGCATCTCCGCCAAACGGTTGCCTAGGCAGCGGTGAATGCCGAAGCCGAAGGACAGGTGCTTGCGCACGTTCTGCCGATCGATCAGCAAACGTTCGGCTTCCGGGAAGGCGGCCTCGTCCCGGTTGCCGGAGATGTACCACATGCACACCCGATCCCCCGTGCGGATCTGTTCGCCGCCAAGCTGCACATCGACGTTGGCGGTGCGCACCATGTGCGCCACGGGCGACTGCCAGCGGATGATCTCCGAGACCATGTTGGGAATCAGGCCGGGGTTGGCCAGCAGCTTGTCGTATTCGGCGGGATGCCGGTTCAAAGCCAGCACCCCGCCGGAGATGGAGTTGCGGGTGGTGTCGTTGCCGCCCACGATCAGCAGCAGGATGTTGCCCAAGTACTCGTTGGGCGGCATGTTGCGGGTGGATTCCCCCTGCGCCAGCATGGAGATGAGGTCGTTGCCAGGGGCTTCGGCGGCAACGCGGTCCTTCCACACCGCGTCGAAGTATTCCCAACACTTCCAGAGTTCGGCGAAGCCGTCGTGGAGCGTCTCGAAATACGCAGGGTCGCCGATGCGCTCCACGGTGTCCGACCAATGGATCAACAGATGGCGGTCATCCTGGGGCACATCGAACAGCGTGGCGAGCATCTGCCCGGTCAACTCCACGGATACCCCGCGCACCCAATCGAAGGTCTCGCCCACCGGCAGCCCGTCCAGAATGACGCAGGCCCGCTGCCGGATCACAGCCTCCAGTTCGGCCAGATGGCGGGGAGTGAACATGGGCGCCACCACCTTGCGCTGCGCCCCGTGTTTGGGCGGGTCCTGCTGAATGAACATCGGCAGGTGGTAGGTCGAGTCCGCAGCCTGGAGGATCTGCCCGCCCAAGCGGATGCCGCCCTTGGCGAGGTCTGAGGAAAACAGCTTTTCGTGGGTGTCCACATACTTGATGGGGGCATAGGTGCAGACCGACCAATAGGGCCCGAACTGGCTGTCCGCCGTGTAGTGGACCGGCGCCTCCCGGCGCAACCGCTCGAAGCAGGGCAGCATGGTGTCCGCCTCAAACCTAGCCTGGTGGGCCGGGTTCAATTCAGTCAGAGGGATGTCGTAGGGGTCACGGTAGGGGTCGATGGCCCATTCCGCCTCGACTTCGGCATTCGACAGCTCGAAGGGCTCAACGGCGTCCGCGACGGGGGATGGTTCGGCCATGTCCAGCTCTCCTGATTGGACCGTCATTTTCTTGATTCTATCCCATGCAACCGCTGCGCAGAGTCTTCCCGTGCATTTTCTGAACGGACTTCACGGGAATGTTCTTCCTTGAGGTTAGGCAGGCTGAAGGGAGCGGCCCATCGTTCCCCGCGCTTTGAGCGGGTTTCTTTGGGGAGCTTGCGCTCCTCTTCCCCCAAGGCAAAGCCGTGACGCTGGGGCAAGGCAGGTTGCCTGACGGACAAGCCGTCAAGGAACGCATTGCTTTCAGGCGACAACAATGAACAAAATGAACCCTGGGTTAGGGCCGCCAACGGAACCAGCATGGAAACACTGCTTCGCCTCGCCATCACCATCGCCGCCGCTTACGCCGGCCTTTGTTTGCTGCTTTACCTACTGCAAGAGCGGATGATCTTCTTTCCCCGCCCCTTGGCGGGAAACCCGGAGGGGCCGCATGTGCGGCCGGCGAATGTGCAGCGGGGCGAGATGACGCTACGCGGCTGGATCGTCAATGGAGATTCCGGCGGCCCCTTGCTGATCTACTTCGGCGGCAACGCCGAGGAGCTGTCGGGCCTCGTCAGCACCTTCGCCAAGCTGGAGGCCGTGACGGTGCTGATGAACTACCGGGGCTACGGCGCAAGCGACGGCAAGCCGGCCGCCGCAGATCTGATCGAGGACGCCGCCGCCGTGGTTGAAGCGATGGCCGGCCGGTTCGGCGGGCTGGGGCTCGAGGCCACCAAATCCGCGCAAGGCGTTGAACTTCCGTCCGAAAATGCGCAGGCGCCGCCATCAGGGGAGCAGGGCCTTGAACTGGACAGAGGGAGCGGGCAGCCCGCACAGGCAAAAGCCCGTCCGGTCATTCTGTTCGGGCGCAGCCTCGGCAGCGGCATCGCCGCGCTGGCGGCCAGAAACCCCGCAGTCGATGGCCTCATTCTCCTAAGCCCCTACCGAAGCATCGCCGACATCGCCGCGCAACGGTTTTCCTTCATGCCGGTGCGTTGGCTGCTGCGCCACAACATTGACGCCACCTTGGCGCTGGACGCCCTGCCGCAGCGGGTGCTGGCGCTGTACGCATTGGGTGACCGGGTGGTGCCAACCCAAGAGTCCCAAGCCTTCCTGAGCCTGCTCAAGACAGCGCCTCAAATCGTCGAGTTTCAGGGGGCGCACGGCATCCCGCTGGAGACGCCGGCCGTCTGGGCGGCCATCACCGCCTTCTTGCGGGGCACCGAGGACGTGCGCGACGCCTAGTGTCCTTCTAGTGTCCTTCGCAATCGGCAACGAGACCGCACCAATGCGGTGTCTCGGCACCCTCTATGGGCGCCGTAAGGAACCCGAGCCGTCGCCCTGCCATGCGGGGCGGCGGTTTGGGAACTGGTCGGGCCTTGGAGTGTGTTAGGGTGCAAGCGTCGGCAAACATGGGCGGACGTCAAGCGAACACTGGGAGCAACGCCAAATGTCCGAGGCAAACATCGAAATCGAGGCCGCGGTCTTGCGCCGCCTGCTCAAGCACCTGGACGCGCACAAGGAGGTGCAGAACATCGACCTGATGAACTTGGCCGGGTTTTGCCGCAACTGCCTGTCCAAGTGGTATCGCGCCGAAGCCGAGGAGCGGGGCATCGAAATGGACCTGGAGGCGGCCCGGCAGCGGGTTTACGGCATGCCCTACAGCGAATGGAAGGCCCGCTACCAACGCGAGGCCTCGGCAGAGCAACTCAAGCAGTTCCAACAGCAGCAGTAAGGCGGGTCAAGGCCCTCGTTTTGGCGGCCGTTGCGCCGGCCCGCCACGGTGCCGCCGCCCGACCAAGCTGAGCAAAAACCCGCCCAAGGCCGCCAATCCGGCCAGCAGGGCGACAAAGCCGATGCTCACCCAAAGCGCCTGCAAAAGGGCGCCCCCATCCACCCCGTAGGCGTCCGCCAACCAATAGACGGCCAAGGCCACCGCCACGCTGCCGAGCAGGATCGTGCGGGTCAACCGCCTTTGGCTAGGCTTCCCGCGCAGCGCCGAACGACCGCGCAACCGCGCCTGCACCGCATCGGCCCGTTGCTGCTTGCTGAGGCTCTTCACCAGTAGCGTTGACTCGCACAAAACAGGGAGAACTTGAGGCTACGCGGCCGTCCCAAGGGCGTCAATCCAAAGTGTTAGCCCTGACCCCCGCTTAAGAAATCGTTGAAGTGCTTTGAAAGGCGTACCCGCATGATGAGGATGAGTATGTTAAGTTTCCGCTCTCGGCTCAACAGAGGTGGAGTTCTGAAGATGAAGATTCTGAAGTGGATTGGGGCCGTGCTGGGCGCAGTGGTTATTGTGCTCGGCACCCTCTACTTGCTGCGCACCGACCCTCTGGTCATCATTCCCGGCAAGCGCCTAAGTGGCGAGGAACTGCCCTATCCGCCGGACTGGTCAGTCTGCAACGACCACCTCACCATGGCGGTGGAGACGCGCCCGGAGGATCCCTACTCCGTCACGGTCTCCTGCCTCCTGCATGAGGGCACGATCATATTTGCGGCGACGGCGGGCAGCACCCAGGAATGGGCCGCCAACATCGTCCGCGACCCAAACATTCGCCTTAAATTAGGCGATGGCGTCTATCCGGCCCGGGCCGAACGGGCCCTGGACTTGACGACGGCCGACATCATGCCGGCGCTCATGGCGAAATACCCCAGCATCGCCGAAGGCGCGGCTGAAAATCCGCCCGAAGGCATCTGGTACTTCCGGGTGCGGCCGCGCTGAGCCAAGGGACGGCACCAGCACCTTCCTCGACAAGGCTTGCAGTCGGCAAATGTTAGGGCTGCAACCGGCTCACCCTCCACCCGCTTGGGCCGCCTTTCTGAAAGACGAGACGGTCGTGCAGACGGCCTTCCCGGCCTTGCCAAAACTCGAACTCCACCGGGTGCAGGCGGTAGCCGCCCCACTCCGAGGGGCGGGGAGGGCCGTCGTTTGGATGGCGGCGGCGTAGCGCCTGCAAGGCTTTCTCCAAGGTTTTGCGGTCTGCGACGGGGGCGGATTGCAGCGAAGCGGCGGCAGCGAAGCGGGCATCGACCGGGCGGGATTGAAAGTAGGCTTCCGACTGCGCTGCCGACAGCCGCTCCACCGGGCCGCTGATGCGCACTTGCCGGTCCCACTCCCGCCAATGGAACAGAAGGGCGGCATGGGGGTTTGCGGCCAGTTCCAAGCCCTTGCGGCTGCGGTAGTCCGTGTACCAGCAGAAGCCGCCCGCATCGAAGTGCTTGAGCAGGACGGAGCGCACCGATGGCATGCCGGCAGGGCCGGTGGTGGCCAAGGCCATCGCCGTTGGGTCCTTGATGCCGCTGGCTACGGCGGCGTCCAACCACAAAGCGAATTGCGCCACGGGGTCCGCGGCCAAACTCGTACGATTAAGGGCGGCCCCTTGGTACTCGCGCCGTTGGCTGCGCTGGTCGAATTCCGCCTCCATAAGCCCCAAGTATGCACTAGCCGGCAGTGACGAGGGCAAATGGACAAACCTAAACCGCGCCGTGCAGCCGTTGTGGATTGCCTTGGGGAACCGTTGCAGTTCAAGAAATCGGGAGGTGCCGCTGAGCGGGGAAAATCTCCGCCGACGCTTCGGGGTTAAGCCAACAGCCGCTGCTCCCGGATAGCCTGGATCTGGTCGCGCACCGCCGCCGCCTCCTCGAACTCCAGGTTTTTGGCGTGCTCCAGCATTTGACCTTCCAGCTTCTTCACCAACTTGCCTAGGACCTTGGGATCATCGGGCATGTCCAAGGCGGCGCGACGGCGATCACGGCGTTTGCCGCCTTTGCGGGCGGCACCGGCGGAGCGGGCGCCGTCCATGATGTCCGCCACCTGCTTGCGGATGGTTTGCGGGGTGATGCCGTGGGCTTGGTTGAAAGCGATCTGCTTGCTGCGGCGCCGTTCGGTTTCGGCGATGGCCCTTGCCATGGACCCGGTGGTGTGGTCGGCGTAGAGGACGGCGCGGCCGTTGATGTTGCGGGCGGTGCGGCCAATGGTTTGGATCAGGGAGCGCTCGGCGCGCAGGAAGCCTTCCTTGTCGGCGTCCAAGACAGCCACTAGGGAGACCTCCGGGATGTCCAAGCCCTCGCGCAGCAGGTTGATGCCCACCAACACGTCGAACTGATTCATGCGCAGGTCGCGGATGATCTCCATGCGCTCCACGGTGTCGATGTCGGAGTGCAGGTAGCGCACCCGAACGCCGTGGTCGTCCAGATAGTCGGTCAGATCCTCAGCCATGCGCTTGGTCAGCGTGGTCACCAACACCCGCTCCCCCTTGCTGACGGTGGCGTTGATTTCGCCAAGCAGGTCCTCCACCTGGGTCGAGGCGGGGCGCACCATCACCTGCGGATCGACCAAGCCGGTGGGCCGCACCACCTGCTCCACCACCTGTCCGGCGAACTCCCCTTCATAAGCCCCGGGCGTGGCGGAAACGAAGATGGTTTGCGGGCTCATGCGCTCCCACTCATCAAAACGCAGGGGCCGGTTGTCCAAGGCGGAGGGCAGGCGGAAGCCGTACTCCACCAAGGTTTCCTTGCGCGAGCGGTCGCCCTTGTACATGCCGCCAAGCTGCGGCACGGTGACGTGGGACTCGTCGATCACCAACAGGGCGTCCTTGGGCAGGTAGTCGAACAGGGTGGGCGGCGGCTCGCCGGGCTTGCGGCCGGACAAATAGCGGGAATAGTTTTCGATGCCGGAGCAATAGCCGAGCTCCTGGATCATCTCCAAGTCGAAGCGGGTGCGCTGCTCCAACCTTTGCGCCTCCACCAGCTTGTTGCGTGCCTGCAGATAGGCAAGCCGGTCGCGCAACTCCTCCTTGATGTCGTCGAGCACCGCCAAGATGCGTTGCCGAGGGGTGACGTAGTGGGTCTTGGGAAAAACGGTGTAGCGCGGCACCCGTTTGATGACCTCGCCGGTCAAGGGGTCGAAGGTGGCGAGGCCTTCGATCTCGTCGTCGAACAGCTCCACGCGCAGCGCCTCCGCTTCGGATTCCGCTGGGAAGACATCCACCACGTCGCCGCGCACCCGGTAGGCACCCCGCTCCAAGACGGTGTCGTTGCGGGTGTATTGAAGCTCCGCGAGGCGCTGCAGGATGTAGCGTTGGTCCACCCGGTCGCCGCGATCCAGATGCAGCACCATGCGTAGGTAGGACTGCGGATCCCCCAAGCCGTAGATGGCGGACACCGAGGCGACGATCAGGGTGTCGCGCCGCTCCAGCAGCGCCTTGGTGGCGGACAGGCGCATCTGTTCGATGTGGGCGTTGATGGAGGCGTCCTTTTCGATGTAGGTGTCGGAGGCCGGCACATAGGCCTCCGGCTGGTAGTAGTCGTAATAGGACACGAAGTATTCCACCGCGTTGTGCGGAAAGAACGTGCGGAACTCCCCGTACAGCTGCGCCGCCAAGGTCTTGTTCGGGGCCAGCACCAAGGTGGGCCGGTTCACCGCCTGCACCACGTTGGCGATGGCGAAGGTCTTGCCGGAGCCGGTGACCCCCAATAGGGTTTGCTGGCTTAAGCCGGCCTTCAGTCCCTCCACCAAGCCGGCGATGGCCGAGGGTTGGTCCCCGGCCGGCGCATAGCCCGCAACAACCTTGAAATCCGCTACCGCTTGGGTCATGCAGCCCATCCATGCAGGAGCAAAGCATCCCGTCCGCCACCGTAACCGCTGCCAAGCCGCTCTGCGGCCATGCGCAACTTGGCCCGCTATCGGACCGGCGCCGAACGGCCGGCTAAGGATATGCCAATGGCGCCGAGCGGGCGGCCTCATTTCCAGTAAAATGATTGTTTTTGTCCTGTCCGCCAAGGTTTGCGGGGGGCTTTGTGTCACAACAATTTGCCGACAAGACTAGCCACGTCGTGCGCTTCGCTGGGGATTCCGGTGACGGGGTGCAACTGCAGGGGCTCCAATTCACCATTGCCTCGGCCTTGGCTGGGCATGACTTGGCCACCCTGCCGGACTTTCCGGCGGAGATACGCGCCCCGGCCGGCACCCGCTACGGGGTTTCCGCCTTTCAGATCCAGTTCGGCGGAGAGCGGATCACGACGCCAGGTGATGCGCCGGATGTGCTGCTGGCCTTCAACCCGGCGGCCTTGGCGGTGAACCTGCCGCATCTGACGCCGGGCGCACTGATCATCGTTGACGAAAGCGCCTTCACCGCGCAACGCCTGAAGCGGGCGGCGCTGGCCGCCAATCCCCTCGAGGACGGCAGTTTGGATGCCTACCAAGTTTGCCGCATCGACATCGCTCATCTCACCTTGGAGGCGGTCAAGCCCTTCGGCCTAGGCGCCAAGGATTCCGCCCGTTGCAAGAACTTTTGGACGCTGGGGCTGGTGCTGTGGATGTTCGACCAGCCTCGGCACGCCAGCGCCCATTGGATTCAGGCCAAGTTCGCCAACAACGAAGCGGTGCGCAACGCCAACTTGGCGGCGCTGAACGCCGGCCATGCCTACGGGGAGATCGCCGAACTGCAGCACATACTGGCCCAGCATCCCATCCCGGAGGCGCCCTTGGCTTCAGTGGAGTACCGCACCGTCGCCGGCGCGGAGGCCTTGGCCCTTGGGCTGGTGGCCGCCGGAGAGTTGGCGGACTTGGAGATTCTGTTCTGCTCCTACCCCATCACCCCGGCGTCCGCCCTGTTGCACCACCTGTCCGGCCTGGACGAAGCCGGCGTCGCCACGTTTCAGGCGGAGGACGAGATCGCCGCCATCGGCGCCGCCATCGGCGCCTCCTACGCCGGCAAGCTAGGGGTGACCTCGAGTTCCGGCCCAGGCATCGCCTTGAAGACCGAGGCCCTCGGGCTGGCGGTGGCCGTCGAACTGCCCTTGGTGGTGGTGAATTCGCAACGGGCCGGCCCCTCCACCGGCATGCCCACCAAAACCGAGCAAAGCGATCTTTACCAAGCGGTTTATGGGCGCAACGCGGACACGCCCCTCGCGGTGCTGGCGGCGCACTCCCCGGCGGATTGCTTCGAAACCGCCATTGAGGCCGTGCGCATCGCCCTGCGCCACATGACGCCGGTGATTCTGCTCACCGACGGCTACATCGCCAACGCCTCCGAGCTCTGGCCCATTCCCAACATCGACGACTTCGCGCCCATCGCCAACCATAAGCCCACCGCCGCCACGAGCAGGAGTATTTGGCAGCGGGACCCGGCAACTTTGGCGCGGCTTTGGGCCACGCCTGGGGATCCTCGCCACCTGCATCGGGTGAGCGGTCTGGAAAGGGACATCGAAACCGGCCACATCTCCTATGACGCCGCCAACCATCAGGCCATGACCGACCTGCGCACCGCCAAGGTGGCCAAGGTGGCCGACCACCTGCCTGACCAAGGCATCGATCAGGGCATCCTAGGGGGTTTGGCGGTGGTCGCTTGGGGATCGACCTACGGCGCGGTCCGTCAAGCGGTGAAGGAGGCGTTGCGCGAGGGGCTGACCGTGGCCCACATTCATCTGCGCCATCTCAATCCGTTGCCTCCGAACCTAGCCGAACTGCTGGCCGGCTTCGGCGCCGTGCTGGTGCCGGAACTGAACAACGGCCAACTGGCCACCCTCCTGCGCGATCGGCTGCTGCTCAACCCGGCGCAGCTGAACAAGGTGTCCGGCCAGCCCTTGAAGGTGGCCGAGATCAAGGCCGCCATCGCCGAACAGGCGCCGCCACGCCTGCAGGAGGCCGCCCATGGCTGAGCGCACCCTTTCCTTCAAGGACTTCGCCACGGACCAGGAGGTGCGCTGGTGCCCTGGCTGCGGCGACTACGCCATCCTCAAAGCGATGCAGCGCACCTTGGCCGAGGTCGGCGCCAAGCCGGAGAACACGGTGTTAGTTTCCGGCATCGGCTGCGCCGCCCGTCTGCCTCACTACGTCGAGTCCTACGGCTTTCACACCATTCACGGGCGGGCGCCGGCCATCGCTACCGGCGTCAAGCTGGCCAACCCCGCCTTGGACGTGTGGGTCATCACCGGCGACGGGGACGGCCTGTCCATCGGCGGCAACCACCTGCTGCATGCCCTGCGCCGCAACATCGACCTCAACATCCTGCTGTTCAACAACGAGATCTACGGGCTGACCAAGGGGCAATACTCGCCCACCTCCCGCATCGGCACCACCAGCCCGTCCAGCCCCGGCGGCTCCGTGGGCGCGCCAGTGCATCCCTGCGCCTTCGCCATCGGCGCCGGGGCCACCTTCATCGCCCGCGGCATCGACATCGACCAGAAGGGCTTGCCGCAAATCTTCGCCCAGGCCCGCGCCCATCGGGGCGCCGCCTTCGTCGAAATCCTGCAGAACTGCATCGTCTATAACAAGGACGTGTTCGACGGCGTAGTCAACAAGAAGACCGCCGCCGACCATCAGATCCCCGTGCGGCACGGGGCGCCGCTCATCTACGGCAAGGACCGGCACCGCGGCCTGCGGCTGAACCCGGACAAGCTGTGCCTGGAAGGTGTGCTGATCGACGACCACGGCGCCGATGCGCTGTTGGTCCACGACGAGACCAATCCCCACATGGCGCAGATGCTGGTCACCATGACGCCGCCCCTGCCCACAGCCATCGGCGTCATCCATCGCCGCCCCGCCTTGAGCTTCAACCGCGCCTTCTGGAACGGCAAGTCCCGTGCCCGCAGGCGCAAAGTGGAAAGCCTGCTGCGCCAAGGCAACATTCTGGACCACCGCTGAGGCTTGGCGCGGTTTAGGAATCTCCCACCCCTCGCCCACTATGGCTGTTTTATGAAGCGCAAACTACTCATCCCCAGCCTCGTCATCCTCGCCGCGCTGGGCGGCGCTGCGGTGCTGATCGTGACCAGCCCGCAAGTGGAGCCGAACAGTCCGGAGCCCTTGGCGCCCACGGTGCGGGTGCGGGAGGCGGCGCCGCAAGCGGTGCAGCTGCATGTGCATTCACAGGGCACGGTGGCCCCGAACCAAGTGACCGCGCTGATCCCGGAGGTGGCCGGGCGGGTGGTCTGGATATCTCCGTCGCTGGTCAACGGCGGCTATTTTGAGCAGGGCGACGTTCTGTTGCGGTTGGACGACAAGGACCACCGCTCCACCCTGCAGCGAGCCAAGGCGGCCTTGGCCCGGGCGGAAGCGGAACGTGACCACGCCCACTACGAGCATCAGCGAATGCACAGCCTGGAGCAGCGCAAGTTGGCCAGCCGCTCGCAGATGGAGAACGCCTTGAAGGAAGCTCGGGTCAAGGAGGCGGCCCTGCAGGACGCCCGCGCCAACTTGGACCAAGCCGAGCGCGATCTGGCGCGCACCGAGGTCGAAGCGCCGTTCAACGGGCTGGTGCAAAGCGAATCGGTCGATGTCGGCCAGTTGGTCGGGCGCAACTCGGCGGTCGCCACCTTGTACGCCGTTGACCAAGTGGAGGTGCGCCTGCCCATTGCGGACCGGCAACTGGCCTTTTTGAATCTTCCGGTCGGCCAGCGCGGCGCCCTACCCGAAGGCCGGCAGCCGGCCGTGACCCTCTCCGCGGACTACGCCGGGCGCATTTTGCAGTGGTCGGGCCGCGTCGTACGCACCGAAGCGGAAATAGACTTGGCCAGCCGCATGGTGAACGTGGTCGCCCAAGTGGAAGCCGACAGCCACGCCGAACCTCCCGCCGTGGGCCTGTTCGTGGAAGCCGAAATCGAAGGGCTGGTGGTGGAGGACATCGTGGTCATGCCGCGCACCGCGCTGCGCAACGGCAACCGGGTGCTGATCGTGGATGAGGACAACCGCCTACGCTTCCGCGACATCGAACCGCTGCGCCTGTACCGGGACGACGTGTTCATCCGCAACGGGCTAGCCGGCGGAGAGCGGGTCTGCGTCTCCCCCTTGCAGACCCCCATCGACGGGATGCGCGTCCTGCCGATTAGCGAAACCACCGCCGGCTGAGCGGACCGCGCCCATGCACACCGCCATCGCTTGGTTTATCAGGAATCCCGTCGCCGCCAACCTGCTGATGTGCGTCCTGTGCAGCGGCGGCATCCTGTCGCTGATGGTTGTCAACCAAGAGGAATTCCCCAACATAGACCCGCAGGTGGTGTCCATCACCGTGCCCTACTTGGGCGCCGCCCCGGCCGAAGTGGAGCAAGGCGTGTGCATTCGCGTCGAGGAGGCCATCAACGGCATAGAGGGCATAGACAAGATGCACACCACCGCCAGCGAAGGGGCCTGCTCCATCTTGGTGGAGTTGGAGCTGGACGCCGACCCCGTGGTGGCTTTGAACGAAATCAAGAGTTTCGTCGATGGCATCAACAGCTTCCCAATGGAGACCGAGAAGCCCATCGTCTCCAAGCTCTCCATCAACCGCAAGGTGGTGCAGGTGGCCGTTTCCGGAGACGCCAGCGAACATGTGCTCAAGGGGGTGGGGCAAAAGCTGCGTGACGACATCGCCGCCTTGGAAGGCGTCTCCCAAGTCAGCCTGAAGTACGTTCGCCCTTATGAGATCTCCATCGAAGTTGCCGAGCAGGCCTTGCGGCGCCACGGCATCACCTTGAATCATGTCACCAACGTCGTCCGCAACAGTTCCCTGGACATGCCCGGCGGCACCATCAAGTCCGACGGGGGCGAGATACTCATCCGCTCCAAGGGTCAAGCCTATTACGGCGAGGAATTCGAGGACGTGGTGGTGCTGACCCGCACCGACGGCCACAAAGTGACTCTAGCGGAGATTGCCGACATCCGCGACAGCTTCGAGGAGGGCGATCTATACGCCCGCTTCAACGGCAATCCGGCGGTGGTGGTCGATGTGGCGCAAGTCGGCAACGAGGACCTCCTGCAGATCGCGGAAGACGTGAAGGCCTATGTGGCCGAGGCGCAACGCAGGGCACCCGAGGGACTGATCTTCACCATCTGGACGGACAGCTCCTTGGAGCTAACCGACCGCTTAAACGCATTGAACAGTACGGCCGGCGGCGGCTTGCTGTTGGTGCTGATCATATTGGCGCTGTTTTTGCGCTTCCGCTTGGCCATGTGGGTGGCCGCCGGAATTCCCATCGCCCTATTGGGCTGCATCGCCACCTTTTCCTACGTTGACATCAACATCAGCACCCTGACGGTCATCGCCTTCATTCTGGTGCTGGGCATTCTGGTGGATGACGCCATTGTCGTGGGGGAGCGGGTCTATGCCCACGAACAGCTGGGCAAGAAACGGGTGCAGGCGGCCATCGACGGCACCTGGGAGGTGTCGATTCCGGTCATCTTCGGGGTGTTGACCACCATGGCGGCCTTTTTGCCCCTCGTGTTGGTGGAAGGGCGGCTAACGGACTTTTTCGGCACCATCGGTTACGTGGTCATCATCGCCCTCGTCTTCAGCATCGTCGAATCCCAATTGATCCTGCCGGCTCACTTGGCGCACCGCAAGCGCGGCGGGGCGGACCACGGCTTCACCAAACGCTGGAACCGGATTCAGGGAGGCATGGCGACGGCTCTGCAAGGCTTGGCCGACCAGCACTACCTGCCCTTGGTGCGGCGAGCCATCGCCAACCGTTACGTCACCGCCGCCATCGGCGTGGGGGGGCTGATCTTGGCCTTGGCGCTCATCGCCAGCGGGCGGGTGGTGTTCAGCTTCTTCCCATCCATGGAGGGGGACCGCATCTACGCCGAACTGGAGTTGCCGGAAGGGGTCCCCACCAGCCAGACCATTCGCGCCGCCCGCCAAATCGAGCAGGCCGCCGTGGCGCTGAACGAGGAGCTCGCGGAAACCCTCGGGCTGGAGCGCGGCCCCATCATCAATCAACTGACCAGCATCGGCGCAGCCGTGCATCGAAACGGACCGGGTGGGCGGGAACGACCTGGGCGCAGCCACTTCGCCGAAATCGTCATTGAACTGCCGCCCTCCGGGGACCGGGGCGATCTGAGCACCAAGGCAATCGCCAAGCGCTGGCGCGAGCTGGCCGGCCCCATTCCCGATGCCGTAAAGCTGGCCTTCAACGCCAACCAATTCTCCGTCGGGGAGCCGATCAACTACGAAATCAGCGGTGACGACGTGGATCAGTTGCGCACCGCCGCGGCCGAGCTGCGGGCCGAGCTCAGCCGCTACGCTGGGGTGTTCGACATCGCCGACTCATTCCGCGCCGGCAAGCAGGAGATCAAGCTGAGCCTGCTGCCGGAAGCTCGCAATCTGGGCCTCACCCTGGGCGACTTGGCCCGTCAAGTGCGCAACGCCTTCTACGGCGCCGAGGCGCAGCGAGTGCAGCGTGGCCAAGACGACGTGCGGGTGATGGTGCGCTTCCCGGAGGCGGAGCGTAAGTCCATCGGCAATCTGGAGGACATGTACATCCGCACCCCGGACGGCAAGGAAGTACCCTTCTACAGCGTCGCCAAGTTCGAGTTGGGGCGAGGCTACTCCACCATTCGCCGCACCGACCGGCGACGGGTGGTCAATGTCACGGCCGATGTTGACCGGTCAAGAATCCGGCCGGAGGAGGTGCTGAGCAGCATCGACGGCACCGTGCTGCCGGAGCTGGCGAAAAAGTTCCCGGGCATCCGCATCGGCAAGGCGGGGGAGCAGGAGGAACGGAATGAGAGCGTGCTGGCTTTGCTCCAAGGCGCCCTGCTTTCCCTGGTGATGATTTACGCCCTGCTGGCGGTGCCGCTCAGAAGCTATGTGCAGCCGCTGGTCATCATGAGCGTGATCCCCTTCGGTGCAGTGGGCGCAATCTTCGGCCATTGGTTGATGGGCGTGCAGCTGATGTTCTTCTCCGCCCTCGGCATGGTGGCGCTATCTGGGGTGGTGGTGAACGCCAGCCTAGTGCTGGTGGATTACGTCAACCGCCGCCGCCGCGCAGGCATGTCGGTGGACGAAGCCTTGGTCACCAGTTGCGGCGTACGCTTCCGGGCCATCATCCTGACGTCGGTGACCACCTTCGTCGGCCTCATCCCGTTGATGAGCAACCAGACCCCCAACACCATGCCGTTCATCCCCATGGCCATTTCCCTAGCCTACGGCGTCCTGTTCGCCACCTTCATCACCCTGTTTTACGTCCCGGTGCTGTACCGCATCGTTGATGACCTCTTCGGCTGGGATGCTGCCACCCAGGGTGCGCAGGATTTTGACGCATCCGCTGCGGATTCGGGCGATGCCAGCGGAGAACGCCCTTCTTTGGTTTACGAATGAAGCCCTGCGCGACCGCAGGCGATCGCCCACATTTCCGGTCAATGATGCAGACATTGACGCCGGCCAGCCATCAGCCCGATATCAAACTGTGGAGCAGCTAGGGAACTTCGCACTGCGCAGTTGCGTTCCATGCAGCCGCTTGCGAGCGTGGCGGTCCTTTCAACTTTTGGAGGCGCAAAATGCGTGTACTCACTCATGCAGACATGAACCAAGCCAACGGCGGCATTTTGGGGCGTTACTTTGGGGGCATTCGGGTAGCTGCGCTCGACGCTAGGGCTGGCGGAAGCGTGACAGGCCCCGCCAGGTACTTCGGGTGGCGCGTACCGCACCGCCGCGCACCCTAGACGGCTGCAAAACGCCTAAAGGGGCTCGTTGCTTGGTCCTATCGGGCGTCGCCCATGCGACGCCCGCCTTTTTTTCGCAAAGGCTAAAGCGCATCCGCCAGCGCCGACAGGAAGGCGCTGCGGTGGGCGTCCAGCAGCTCATCGCCGGCGTTCGGCCAAGCCGCATGCTGAGCAATGACGATGTTGCGGGCCGGGTCGATCCAGATCTCCTGGCCAAAGATGCCCAAGCCGCCGTACCGGCCATTCCCAAACAGCCACCAATAGTAGCCGTAGCCGGCATAGGCCGGAGAGGGCGCGATGGATTCCCGCATCCAACCCTCTGGCAGCACCCGCTCCCCCAAGGGGGTGACGCCATCCTTCAGGGCGAACAGGCCGATGCGGGCGTAGTCCCGCAGAGTGGCGTTGATGCAGCAACCGCCGTACTCCGCGCCGCCGGGCTGGTCGGTCAGCCAACTGGCGTCGGCCTCCATGCCAAAGGGTTGCCAGATTTTGTGGGTGAGGTAGGTGGCCAGGTTGTTGCCGATGGCCGCCCGCAGAACCGCCCCGGCGATGCTGGTTTCCCCCGTGTTGTAGTTGAACTTGGCACCGGGCGCCGCCACCCTGGGCAGAACGCGCATGTAATCGATCAACGGCATGCCGCTGCCGGGGGCACGGGCGGTGTCTGAGTTCGGGTCCGCGTAGTCCTCGTTCCAAGCCACGCCGGAGGCCATCTGCAAAATGTGCTTGATAGTCACCGGATCGTAGGCGCCGCCCTTGAGCCGCGGCAGGTAGTCCACCACCGGATCATCTACGCTATTGATGTAGCCATCCTGAATGGCCGCGCCCATCAACATGCTGACCACGGACTTGGCCACGGAGAAGGATATCCAACGGCTGGCGGCGTCATTGCCCAGCCCATAGCGCTCCAAGCGCACCCGGCCGTCCTGCACGGCGATCAGGCCGGCGATGCGCTGGCCTTGCATGTAGTCGTCCAAGCTTAAGCGCATCCCGTCGTAACGGTAGCGGAAATCGGCAAAGTCCTTGGGTGCGGGAACCAACGGGTACGGATGCGCCCCGGCCTTGATCTCCCGGGTGGGGTAGAAGCTGTCGATGGCGCGGTAGCCGATGAGCTGCTGCTCCGGCGACCAGAACAGGATGCCGGCGCCGCCGTGCAGGTCAACCTGCGCCGCCCAGCCGGGATTGGACGCCAATCCCAATGCCCAAGCCGAAGCGGCAACCATCCCGATCCCTTCCTTGAACGCCCGAGCGGAAGCCACTATCGTCTTGGTCCCACTCATGAATGTCCAAGCCGAAGCGACTACCCTGATCCCTCTCATGCGTTTTCTCCTGTCAGTTCGGCAGCGCCTCGGTTCAGCCCGCTGACCCGCACCGCTGACCTCTTTGCGATGCAAACGGGGACAGGACCCTCAGCGCCTTGCCGATGCCTTCTGCACTGGACAAAGGTAGAATGGTCGCCCTTTCCAGTCCGAACTGCAACGGGGGAACTGATGCCTAGCGACAATGGCCGAAACGCCGGCCTCTACGACCTGACCATGTCCGCCGAGGCGGAGCCGCTGCTGGCGGCGGTGAAAAAGCACATCGCCGAGAACGTGGCGCCCATCACCGAGGAGTTCTTCGCCTTGGGCGAAGGGCGGGAGGACCGCTGGAACTGGGCACCCGGCCAATTGGAGCTGCTCGAGGGGGCCAAGAACAAGGCCAAGGCCTCCGGGCTGTGGAACTTCTTCCTGCCGGACGCGGAGACCGGCGAAGGGCTGAAGAACCTGGACTACGCTTACATCGCCGCGGAACTCGGCAAGAACCCGCTGGCTTCCGAAACCCTCAATTGCAGCGCCCCGGACACCGGCAACATGGAAGTGTTGGAGCGGGTGGGCACCCCAGAGCAGAAAAAGCGGTGGCTGGAGCCGCTGCTGAACGGGGAGATCCGGTCCGCCTATGCCATGACGGAGCCGAACCTAGCCTCCTCGGACGCCAAGAACATCGGCACCCGGGCGGAATTGGACGGCGACGATTGGGTCATCAACGGCGAGAAATACTACATCTCGGGCGCCGGAGATCCACGCTGCAAGATCATGATCTGCATGGTCAAGACCAGCCCGGACGCACCGCCGCATAAGCAGCAGTCGCAAATTCTGGTGCCCATGGACACCCCCGGCCTGACCATCCTTGGCCCCATGCATGTATTCGGCCAGGACGATGCGCCTCACGGCCACATGCATCTGAAGCTGGACAACGTGCGGGTACCCAAGGAGAACATCCTGCTCGGCGAGGGCCGCGGCTTCGAGATCTCCCAAGTGCGCCTAGGCCCTGGCCGCATCCACCACTGCATGCGCTCCATCGGCCAAGCGGAGAAGGCCCTTGACCTGATGGTGCGCCGCGGCCTAAGCCGGGAAGCCTTTGGCCGCCCCATCGCCCAGCTGGGCAAGAACCTGGAGGTGATCTCCCGCGCCCGCATCGAGATCGAAGCCATGCGTCTGATGGTGCTGCAGGCGGCCAAGGCCATGGATGTGCTGGGCAATCAGGAAGCCCGGGTCTGGGTCCACATGGTCAAGGCCATGGTGCCGGAGCGGGTCTGCCAAATCATCGACCAAGCCATCCAAATCCACGGCGCCACCGGCGTCTCCCAATGGACGCCCCTAGCCGGCATGTACACCGGCCAGCGCACCCTGCGTCTGGCGGACGGGCCCGACGAAGTGCATCACTTGGTGGTGGGGCGCGCCGAACTGCGCAAGTACGGAGGTTCGGCTTAGCATCCGGGCACAGTATTTGCCGTCGCGCCCCGCGGTCGGCTATCCGCCGCTCAACCGCCCTGCGGGGACGACCGCCCCTTCGTCACCAAAAGCGACGGCAGCACACTCGATCAAACCGCCTCTGCCTTCGGAGCAACTTTTAGCGGCGCAAAAAAGTTCTCCACCCAACGCGGTGCCCGACCCGTTTCCCCAATCTTCTGAATCGCGGCCGGCAACTTGTCCTTAGGCATTGCGGCAAGGAAATCCGCAGAAGGCGTCAAGGCGGCGTTCAGGTCGTTGGGCTCGAACTTGTCCAGAGAGTCCCCGTACTTACGCATCGAAAGGGAAACGATCTCCCTGCCGACGTTTGACCAGAGATAAAGAAAGAGATGCTCAAGGTATTGCTCCCCAAACAAATTGGGCTGAAAGCCATGAAAGCAGGTCAGGCTCAGCGCATTACTCCGGTTCAAAACAACTTTGTACCCTCCCCTTGAAAACACGCCCAACAACAAAGGCGCTGGACGCCGGCTCTCCGTTTTGTACCAAGGCTTCCGATTTCTTGTCAGGAATCTCGCGTTGAAACCCGCCGACTCCCCGTATTTGATGTACTCCCCCGCCCCAACTGACCGATCCCTATTCGGCGAAAACAACAGAATTGGCCTATCCGCCTCGTACAACGCAGCGTAATCCGGCGCCTCGAACACAGGTTTGCGGATTTGCGAACTTTTCGTAATGCAGGGAACGCATTCACTGCCTTCCTCTATGGCGAATTTCCTTGCGGAAGACGGACGAAGAACAAAAAAATCATTGGCGCCAGTAGCAATGCCGCGGCTAAACCTCCCAAACGAGCTAAGAAGGGTGCTTCCCCTTGAGTCCACTGCAAATTCGCTTTTCTGAAACAAAGGAAGCCACTTATGCTTTGCATCCAAGCTACCAAAGGACACCTCTGATACAGGACTAGTCTGACGAAACCCCGCCAAATCCTCGACTGACTTCAACGAGTAGAATTTCACTGAGGCATGGCGAACTGCTTTATCAAACAGAACGATGCCTATCGATGTGGTCACGTCGGGAAATACATCCTTCTCACAGTCTAAACGTAGAATTGCAAACAGGTGCCGGGACTCAATAAGCTGCTGCTTAACTATCGCCCCGTACCCCGTGTTTAGGAACTCCAAGGGCATAATGTAAGCTAAGCGCCCCGACGGGGCAAGTTCGGAGATTGATTTAACCAAGAAGGCGGACGCCGTATTGGTGTATCCAGAAAGCCTGATTCCTAGCTTTCTCTCGAAATCTCTGCATACAGCCTTGCGATTCAAAAATTTCTGAAAGCGCATATAGGGCGGGTTGCAGACAATGTTGGGATGCCCTTTGCCCCAAGAAAGTAGGTAGTCTTCCGCGGCCACAAATGACGCACTTTCACCGGTCTTCCGCTTCCAGACCTGGATGATGTCGGGGTCGATTTCGGAAGCCGAGAATACAATCCTAGACCGCTTGGGCAAAGCCTCCCAAAAAGCCCCAAGCCCAAATGCCGGATCGAAAAGAGCCTTCTGTCCGGAACCAAGCACCCATCGCACCATGAAATCCGCAACTTTGGGGTGCGTGAAATACTGCCCCAAGGCTCTGCGACGGTTTTCATCAGGGCCTTCGACACACCTACTCATGACCAAGAATTTCCTGAGAAAAAACCACTGGATCAAGGTAGCCTTGCCCTCCGTGGAAGGTAACGTAGAATAGCAGCCTTCCACGTTCCAGCTTCTTCAGAGCGGACCGGTGTTCAGGCATGTCAATTCGCCCAAGCAACTCTCTACCCACCCGAACATTGACCTTTATTGTGGTCTTCCCTTGATTCTTTACATCTTTCTCAATTGAAAACACGGACCCTTCATTTCTGGAATCAGAGATAAGATTTAGTATGCCCTCGAACGATATTAAATATGCTTTGTCAAAAAATACTTGTAAGTAGTAGTGCTTTACTCCGAATTTTTGGATCCATCGGTTCACAAGTGCGATGTCCTCGAGCTTTGGCGTAATGCTCAAATAGTCTCTCTTTTGCAATACCCTGATTTCCTTCTTGAGGTGTTTAAGATGTTCACTTAGTCGCCTAAGCTCCTCTGATGAGGACCAATATCTTCCGCGAAAACTAATCTCCCTAAAAGTGCTAACCGTAGCTCGCCTAACCAATTCATAAACCTCCGGGTTTTTCTCCGAGAGTAGCGTAGAAAACGGTTCCTGCATCAGAATGCCCTGAATTCTAGCACATCCAGCCTCCGCCTCCCTCGCTCGGTTCGCCATAAATGCAGAGTACTTCTCTGCTAAAAAACTGCTGGATCGAACCTCAATAGCTGCCACTGCTTTTCCAATTATGGCTTCATCCATGCCGCCTTTTTGGATATGTTTGAGTTCTGAGCGGTGGAAGACGAGGAGGTCAGGTTTCTTCCCGACGTTGTTTAGCTCATCCTGATAGTTTGCATAGAATTCTGCGAATTCCGGGTCGCCTGCGGCAATGTCATCCCTGCGGCCGTATGGAACGGCGCAGTATTGGTCTGAGTTGCTGTTTATTGCGTTAAGCACTATTTGTTCAGCCCAGTCCCCTTGCTCCTTGTTGGTGAGAAATTCCGAATTCGCCATGGTTGGCGGTTTCCCGCTTATCTGCACTTCCGTGTCAATTTCAAGCGGGATACGTTTGATTAGGGATGCTATAGTTTCAGCGTAGTTCATCTGGCAGCGGCGTCTTGTGATCTGAACTAAACACAGTTAAGACCGAGGCTTAGAGCGAAGGCCGGCGAGGTGGATGCCGGTCGGCGGGCGCGACCATCGTGCCTTGCGCCTAAGAAGGCGTCGTGGGTGTCCACGGGCATGGGGATTCCCTAATGTTTGCGGGTTGTCAAGATAACGCGGTGGCGCTTGGCGCGTCAACGGGTCTTGGAACACCCAGCAGTCGCCGCGGTTACGGGGCAGTGGGCGGAATTGCCTAGGAGATGGACCAAGGCTCCCGATAGGGGCGGATCAGCACGTTGAAGCTCCAGGCGGAGCGGGGTTGGTGGGCGACGTGCCAGCATTCGGCGGCGATGTCCTTAGGCTGGCAAAAGAAGTCGGCGGGCTTGTCGGCGAAGCGTCGGCGGGTCCAAGGCACGTCGATGATCGCGTCGATGGCGACGTAGGCCACATGCACACCCTTCGGCCCCAAGTGGCGGGCCATGGACTCGCAGAGGATGCGTTGGGCGGCCTTGGTGGGGGCGAAGCCGGCGAAGGTCTCCACGCCGCGGTAGGCGGCGGTGTTGCCGGTGCAGAGGATGGCGCCGCGTCCGGCTTCGATCATGGCTGGCGCAGTGGCTTGGGCCAAGGCCAACAGGGACAGGACGTTGACTTGGAAGTTGCGCTGCAGAACTTGTGGGTCAATGTCCAGAAAATGACCGAAGACACCGCCCACGGCGTTGTGGATGACCACGGAGGGAGCGCCAAGCTCTGCCCTTACGGTCGCCAACGTGGCCTGTAGCTGGTCTGCATCCGCCATGTCGCAGGGAAAGCCCTTGGCGTTGGGCACGGCCTGTTCGACCGTCTTCATGCGCTCCGCATTACGCGCCAGCATGGCCACTCGATAGCCTTGGGCGAAGCGCTCCGCCAAGGCCCTGCCGGTGCCGGGGCCCACGCCCGTAATCAAGCAGACTTCTTGCTCCATAAATGCCTCCCTGCATCTGCCAGCCGACCGGCGCCCCACCCGAGGTCGCGCCCGATGACACATTTGCTAACATGCGCCGCCTTTCGGAAGTTTTAGCCCATGTCTGAACCCGAGCTCCGCAAAATCCGCGTCAACGGCGCGAAACTGGCCTATTTTGAACGCAACCAACGGGATCCGGCCAAGCCGACCCTGCTGTTCGCCCACGCAACCGGCTTCCACGGGCGAATATGGGATCGGGTGATCGCGCCGTTCGAGGGCTACCATAGCATTGCCTTGGAGCAGCGCGGCCACGGACGCAGCGAAAACTTGAAGGTGGAGCACTGGAAAGTGGTCGGCGACGATGTGGCCGGCATCGTCCGCGCCTTAGGGCTGACCGACCTGATCGGCATCGGCCACTCCATGGGCGGCCACGCCATCGTCGATGCCGCCGCAACCACCGGCGCCTTCGCCCGCATGGTGCTGCTCGACCCAACCATCACGGACCCGGACGCCTACATCGACCCCAAGCGCTTCGAGTTTGAGGGCAACGTGCATCCGGCGGCCCGACGCCGCAACGCCTTCGCCTCCGTTGAGGAAATGATGCAGCGCCTCGCCACCAAGAGCGCCTTCCCGCTGTTCGACCGGCAAACGTTCCGGGACTACTGCCAACACGGGCTTCTCGAGGCGCCGGGCGGCGGCCTGCAACTGGCCTGCCCGCCGGAAATCGAGGCGTCCGTTTACATGGCCACCAGAAGCAACGCCCGCATATTCGACAGAATTGCCGCCATTGACGCACCGGTTCTGATCGTCCGCGCCAAGGAACCGGTCGGGGAACGCGGCGTCATGGACTTCATCTCCTCGCCCACTTGGCCAAACCTAGTCAACAAATTCCGCAATGGACGGGAAATTCACCGCCCGGACATCACTCATTTCATCCCCATGCAGATCCCCGATGAGGTCATCCGCATCATTCGCGAGGAAATTGAGGCTTGGACGGGCGAGGCGAGGCGCTAGCCCGGATATCGCACCAAGCCCCTTGTACCCTAAAGGAACGCCCAGAAGGCGCTCCGGTGGTGCCCATCTGCAACCACATTGAAGCGGAGGTCACCGAGCTCGATGAAGCGGAGCGGGCCGAGTTTCTGGAGGCCCTTGGCATCGGTAAACTCGGCCTCCGTCAGCAAGGGTTGGAACCCTTCAAGCCCCCTGCCTTCCTGCCGTGGCTGAAAATTGCTGCATCCCGCGCCCTAGCGCATAATGACGGATATGAGCAAAACCTTGCGCACAACGGGCTCCACGCGAACGGTGGACGTGGACTCCATGCACAGTGCCGTCTTGGAGCTTCAATCCTTGGCCCGGCAGTATCGGCGGGCTAAGAGCCTGCCGCCGTTGGAGTTCGCTTTGCGATATGGCCTCGTTCCACCCGTCTTGGCCGGCAGGGCGAAGGAAATGGCGATCCTGCGGAGCATGGTCAACGGCGTCCAAAACCACAAAGGCGACCAATGCCTGCTGGGGCTGCACGGCATCCGAGGGCAAGGCAAAACCGCCCTCATCAGGCTTCTGGGGGACATGGCGCTTCAGGCGGGGATCCATGTCGTAACCTTGGGGGCATCCGGCACCACTGCGGATTTCGCGCAAGCCATCATGGACGCGGAAAGCCTCACCGCCACCACCAGCGATGCGGCAGCCCAGGAGGGTGCCGTCGGCGTCAATGCGGTCCTTAAGGCACAGGGGCGGACCACTAGAACGCGGCGGGTATCCGAGACCCGAGCCACCCGCATGTCGATAGACGCGGCCTTGGAGCATCGACTGGCCCAAGGCGACAAGATTTTTCTCGTCCTCGACGAGGCGCACACCTTGCACAAGGACGCTGCCCAAGCACTGTTCAACGCCTATCAAGTGTGCGGCACCACGGGCGTCGCGCTGGGCTTCGCCTTCGCCGGCACCCCGGACCTTCCGGGGCATCTTGCCCAAATGGGCGTCACCTTCATCGAGCGCCCGGGCCGGCATGGGCAGACGCCGTTGGGGCCGATATCCGACGCCAACGCCGCCATGGCGGTGCTCGCGCCTTTTGCGGAGCGCGGGGTGCTTCCAGAAGGCGCGGAGCCCCACTCGCCGGGCGGCATCTTCAAAGGGGTTGCCGAGGCATGCTGCGGCTACCCCTACTACACCCAACTGCTGGGCGATGCGCTGCTGCACGCCTGGGCGGGCGACGGGCAGCCCAACGTCATCAGCCAAGAACACTTGGCGCAAGCCGTGGAGGCGTTCGAAGTGGAACGCAGGAAACACTACCAAAAACGTTTTCTGGAGCTTAGGGAAATTGGCGCAGTGGAGTGCGCCCGAAACATCGCCTTTGCGCTGCAGGAGCGAAGGGACATCACGCCAACCGTGCTTGAGCAATGCCTAGTTCAAGGCCTGCAGGCCAGGAGCGCCTTGGAGCGGGCCGGTAAAATCGTCCGCGAGGAGGGTTGGATTGACGGCCTGTGGTCCGCAAAAAGCGGCATGGCGACCGCCCTTCTGCATCTCGGCTTCCTATGGAGCCCCGAAGGCGGTGCCGGGGATAGTTTCCAAGCCGGCATTCCCAGCTTGACGGGTTATGTGCTTGAAGCGGCGCCGCCAAGCACCCAACCGCCTGCAGACGCCGCAATACCGAACATCTAGGAGCACCAAGAGCATCCGGGTGAGATATGGATAAAGCCATTGCCGGCCCTAAGCTCGCCATGTGTCGGCACCTAGTGTCCTGTCCCGTAAATAAGTGCGCTTTGGATGCGAGGGATTTTTGGCTCCTGGCAAGGCGCGACAACGCCGTGTGGCAGGCACCACACAAGGCGGAGCAACGCAGCCAGGAGTCTAAAAGACCCGCAGATGATGTGTGGTTATTTGCGGGACAGGACACTAGCGGGTCATGCTGTACGGCCTGCGCCTCTTGTGGTGCCGCTTGGCCAAAACGGCTCGAACTCATGTCTCGGCACCAACTTGAGCAACTGCGCGACGACTTTGCTATGGTGCGCCATTAGCTTGGGTCTCCTTTGTTAGTGAAAGGGATCCAGTTTGCGCCTAGGCACTAGGGATTCCTTGTTGGGTTTCCAAAACGCATGGCATTCACGAGTACACCAAGAGGGCATCTATGAGCAAATCCGTTACGGTCCAGACTAAAGATGAGCTTCAAGCGGCATATGAGTCGGGCGTGAAAGAAATAGTGGTGTTAGGGAAGCTAGCCGAGCGGCTCAAAGACGGGAAAAAATACGCAGCGTAGGCGCCGGGAGGTTAGCAGTGTTAGGCACGGCAATTGGTGCGCTGCCATTCACTCGTGGACTTTCACTAGCTGTGGCCGCTCCCATAGCAGTTTCGACTGGCGTAGGAACCGTTCTCGTTATTGCGACGACTTTCGTCGGACTTTCACTGTTACTTGCTGTCTGGAAAGACTACGAAGAAATTGAATTTTCCTGGCCGCCAAAACTAATACTGAAGAAGCGGTGTGACAACGCAGATCATTGCCCATGTCAGCCAGCTATTTGATTTTGATGGATTTTCTGAATTTTAGCGCATCGGGAAAGCGGCGAATTCCGGGCAAAAAAGCCCAAAAAGCCCGAACGGCTATGGCGGAGCGTTAGCCGTTCCGAATTTTTAGGTATATCCAACCTAACCCATTGAAAAAAAGGAATTTCCCTTTCCTAAAGTGGCGTTTTCCGCCTTGGGTTTCGTGCCATCATGAAGGCGTACCCCAACGCCCGCCCTTGCCGTCCCGCCATCGCGCAACATAAGGGCGACGCGGCGGCCCAACCAGGAGGCGCCGATGACCGACAAGCCCCGCGTCCCGTTGCCCGCTGGCGGGTTGCTGCTCCTAGAGCGGTGCCCCATTTAGGGCGCATTCGCATGGCTACCGCCGAACCTTCAATCCGCAGTTGCTGCAGCGGTACACGCTGGGCATTTGGTAGGCCACTTTTGCCCCGGCAAAGACAAGGCCAGCCCACCTTTCGCCCGTAGGCACCAAGCGCCCGCGCTTGACTCGCACAAAGTAGGATTTGCCGCTGCTGTCGCAGTGCTTAGCTTGGGCGCACTTCTCTCGTTTACGCAGGAGCCGTTGGTGCATCCATTTGCCCATCCATCGGGTGCGTAGGGCGGAAGCTCTAGGCCATACTAGGATTGCAAAGCCTGCAATGCCCGCTAGACTTGCGATGCCTGAGATGACTTCCAGCATGGCCGCTCTCCCGTTGTGGATACTGATCCTAACACAAGGGCAACCCGGCGGATGGCCGACACCTCCAATGGCGAGTTTGTTTCGTGCAGGCCGGACGCCAGATGCGCTTGGCGCATCAGCAGGTCCGCCAGCCCGCCAAGGCGGCGATGGCGGCCGCCGTCCATCGAACAGCCAATTGAAGGCGTTCGACATCATGTCGGGCTTGAACCGCAGGCCGGGATGCCGCCCCCGTAGTCACCAAATCAATGAGTAGGGCCGCCCAGTGGGTGGATGGGCGGCTTCGTGGCGTGTGCGGCGCCATGCCACAGAGATGTGCCTTCGTTACTGCGCGGCACCCTCTGCCGCCCACGGCACGGCCCCAATGCGTGGTTCAGTGCCGCCTTCCTTGACGAGGTACTGGCCTTCGTAGTCCAAGTCGCGCAGCAAGAGTAATTCCGCCAACTGCGTGTAGCACCGCCACGCAGTAATGACGCAGTCATCGCCCCACATCCTCCGCTTTTCTTCGCACCTGTAGAAATCCATGTGCGTCAATTGGTTGCGAAGGTGCCGCAGCCTTTCCGACAGGGTGCCTTGCAACTCTTCCCTTCCCCTAGGAACACTCAGCGTTTTCGGATCGGCGTGAGACAAGCCGACCTTCCAATAGGCGGGGATGTCTGTGTTGCAAAACCCCGCGCGATCCACAGCCTGCTGCATCAAGTCGGCCGGTCCACCCGGATCCTTCTCCTGATCCTTCAACGCCAACTCAAGGACGCCGTGGGCGGCCAACACCTTGATTTGCAAGGCTGCCGATGAATCCATGGCATCCAAGTACATTTGCATCTTGACGAGGAAGAGTCTGTGGTTGTGCAGAAGCTCGTTGCAAAAGGCTGGAAAGATGTCGGCGGCGAGGCGTTTGTCCATCTTCCCGTGGAACCAGCCCCAGTGCCCTGGTGTCTGGCTAACGGAGTGTTGGGACACGCAAAACGGAGATCCGTAGCCCATCCCACTGATGATCGGCACACCAACCTTGGTGCCCTTCAGGAAGGACAGGAACAGGTGCAAACTGGTTTGCAGGTGCGCGTCCTCCACATCCTGCATGGTGAACAGCGCCCCGTCAGACCTATGAATTTCCCCGCAATGAGTCACGGCCAGCCCCTGCCGCTCGTTCCATGATGCTCCTCGTTTTTTGGGCTGGCGCACTTCGACAATTTGAATGCGCCATTCACGCCATTCCCATGCAGTGCATTCAATCGTTGAGAAATTACAGTCGGGCGGCTTGCTGTCGCACAGAATGATTTCAGCGGGTGTGCCATACGCAACAGGGCCTCCCCTGCCTAACTTGGGGCCGTTGACAACGGGAAAGACCGCTCTGTCAATAGGGATGTTGCGGCCGTGTTCGATGCCGCCCCTTTCGGGGACGCATCGAATCCAGCCGCCTCTGTGACCGTCGGCATCAACAGACCCAGCTACATGAACGGACAGGAATGCGTTGATGTTGATGGTGGCTCCACCCTGCACTTGAAAGGCGAGCTTACGCTTACCCTCGTTGCCAATGCAGTCAAGCGCCGCTTCGATGCCTTCATCCTCGTCCAACACAATTTCGATCTTCCCGCCTGGCTCGCGCAATGAATAACGCAGTCGCCCGTGAAAATCGATGCGGCTTGCCTCGTCACCACTGACGGTGCCAGCGACCACATCTATGAACGGTTTGTCATGCGGGCCTAGGAACGGATTGCTGGCCGCCATGCGTGCGGGTGTTGATTCAGTTTTGCATTTGGACATGATTGTTGCTCTGGTGGATTGAATCTGAATTTGCTGCATTTTAATCGCTAGCTTTGGATGCCCTAGGCACCGCTGCATATCGGATTGCCGCCACATCAGCCACCTGACCGACTGGTCGAACCCCGACAAATGCGCTGGGCAAGCAGCAGAACGTCCTCGCCGGAGCGCGGATCCAACGCCAAGTCAGCCACGCGGAGCGGCCCTTCGGTGGAAAGTTGGTGTTCTAACCCCCACAGTGCCATCGCGCCAATAGGTTGTTTTTTAAGGAAATTCAGGTTTTCGGACTAGGAGGGAAACGGGCAAAAATGACGAAAAATTGCGAACGGCTATTCAAATTATGAGCGGCGGATGCTGCGGGAATTGGCGGCGGCGGTTCCGCAGCGGGCGACGGCGCTTGCCGCAATTGAAGCACGGCTGTTTGACTTGCTGCCGGTGGTGCGCAACTGCTGCTACCACCCGGACTTCCGCGGCTCCTTCTCCATCAAGAGCGTGCTGCCGGCCCTCGCGCCGGGCCTAGGCTACGACGACCTGGCCGTAGCCGACGGCAACCTAGCCGCCGCCCTACACCAGCGCGCCCTCGCCAACGACAACGTAGTGGAGCGTCAACAAACCTTCGCAGCCCTCCGCGCCTACTGCCAACGCGACACCTTGGCGACGCTGGAGTTGCGCAAGGCGCTGGCCGCGCTGGCCCGGTCCGCCGTTTGACGGAGTGCCGGCCGGTGCCCGCCACCCCAGGCATCCGCACCATGGAGCGCTTGGCGGCGATGGACTGAACAGGGCTGCTCAAGCCACTCATGCGGCGGTTTACGGCTGCGAATCATGCATAGGCGGCATCCGCTAAACTAGATGGCAAATTGGCTGTCACCTATCAAACGTTTTCTTGCCGCCGCTGGGCGTACTTGGCTAAGTCCTCCGCGGTTACGGCATCTGGCGGGACTAACCGATAGTGCTTCTCTGACGCAATCCTGATGTCATCGTCGTCCTGCACGAACTCGAAAAGTGCAATTTGGTCACTCTGCATCAATTGGGTGCCCACCGGGCGGCAGACTAGCGATGGCAGCTTGTCAGCGCACAGCGCGATGTCTTGCTCTATTTGGACCCGGTTGAGTTTGTCGTTGCCGCCTTTAGCTTGGATGGGCACAACGTAATGCGAGCCGCCCTTGTCCACACCCACATATACTTCATCCGTCTCAACCTGGCCCATGTCTTTAACGGTAGTTCGGAAGTGGTTTTGGAGTGAGTAGCAGGTTATGCCAAGGAAAATGTCAATCAGCCTGTTGTAACGGACACGGGCCAACACGGCCTGTTCATCACCGAAAGCATACTTTGCGATAATTCCGGGCGTTGCATCGGGTATTTTTGTCACCGCAAGATTTGGGTTGGGGCTGATTTCCACTTCCGAGACTAGAACAAATCGATATTTACTTCGCCCTGCTGGCCGAATAATCCAAGTTTCTCCTTTTGGTGCCTGCACCAAGATGCTTTCTGGAAGGATTGTTCGATAGCGAAAACTGTAAATCACATCTCCCAAATTCTTGGGCAGGCTGATGCCCAACTCAGACGCGAAATTAGCGATGTCCTGCCGTGCAAAAGCAACTTCGCGTTGGCCCTGCTTGTACTTGGCAAGAAAAATCGCTTCGATTATGGCAGCGTAGCGGTTTTGGGTGGAAATGGGCCTGCCCTCCGCATCAATGCTTCGGCCATTCCAGCAGGACGACTTCTTCGCGGAGTTGTTCGCCGGTGACGGTGGACGGTCTTGTTCTGAACAAGTCAATGCCCATGACCCTGTAATTCAAGGACTGGGCCAAGTTGGCAAGCAATTTTCCGGTTCGGATCATCACTCTGAGGTAGGATGCCTGGTCGCCCACGACGTAGGCGAGCTTCGCACCTGGTTTAAGGGCTGGGCGCAGAGATGCTAGGTGGCGGAGCATTCCACCGAAGTACAGTTGGGTTACTCGGGGGTAAAGTCGCTCGAAGCCGGATGTTTTGCCTAGTTTTATTCGGCGACTTTCGATCGCGCTGGCGATTTCCTGTATCTCATCGTTGTGCGCAATCTCAAGGTCGTCCTTGTCGGATTTATAGACGCCTCTGGTGTTGGAACGGACCAAGCCCTGCTTCAATGACCGCAATTTCTGTTTGTTGAGAATCAAGCCCAAAATGACCGATTCAAGCCGGGTGGTGCGGGTGTAGTCCTTTTCGTTGGGATAGGGGGGAGATGTGATCACGACATCGACGGATTGGGGCTTCAACACTTCGCCGACGTTGCGGGAATCCGCCTTTAATACCTCGGCGGGGACCTGGTGGCGGCCGACGTTCATGTCCAGATCCCGTGCGATCGTCTGGACATTGCGGCACCAAACCTCCAATACGGGGGCGTCCTCCTTGCGTTTGCCGACGCCCACTTCCGGGCCGAACTTTAGGTTGCCGATGCCATGCACCAATGCGTTGGCAAGCGCGAGCCGTCCGTATCGCTGTTGCTGAGCGGTGCCGAAGCGGTCGATTGCGTCGAGAAGCACCAGCGTCTTGTGGAGGGGAAGGGGACTGATGGAATCCTTCAGGAGCAGGCAGGACCGTTCGGGAGGAAGGCTGCGCAGCGGTGGCCGCTTGGCGCCATTCACGGCAAACAGGGGCAGGCCGCCGCATTCGTCCATGCCCTGCCGCTTGAGCGTTTTCCCTGCCGATGACCGGACATTTTCGGCATAGGCCGAGAGCTTGGCGCTTTCGGCGGACCAATCGACTTTCACTGCGCTGGCGAAATGCGCCATTGGGTTGGACTCGACGCCAAGGCTGGCGATGCCGAGCTTCTTGCACTCGACCAAGGTGGTGCCAGTGCCGCAGAACGGATCGAGAACCGTGCAGGAAGGGTCAACGCCGAACCTGCCCAAGTAATCCTGAACCATGTGCGGCGGGAACGACAGGACGAAGCGATACCAATCATGCACGGCCCGGTCTTCGGGCCGCAGCTTGTTGCGGCTGTTTTGGGCGGCGCTGTTGGTCAAGGCAGCGGCTTGCATGGGCCGCAGTATAGCCATTGGCCGGTTCATGTCAGTATGGCCCTGCTTGAATTTGCCCTTTTCCGCTTAAGCGGCCCGAATGCCGGCCCCGCGTTTTCCACCGTCTGCCCACCGACGCCGTTCAAGTGCGACCGACCTTCAGTTCCAAATCAACATTCGGCCCCTGCTTCTTTCGGCAACGCTGCGGTTGGGCGGAGAGGAGGGAGGGATTCTAACCTAAAATGGGGCGCATCGCCGTGCGCCGCCCATTCAAAATGCGAAACCTAACCAACAGGCGGGCGAATCGTCAGCGTATTGATTTTAATGGAGTTCCTGGATTTTAGCGCATCGGGAAAGCGGCGAATTCCGGGCAAAAAAGCCCAAAAATCCAGAATGGCTATGGCGGAGCGGACGGGATTCGAACCCGCGACCTCCGGCGTGACAGGCCGATATTCTAACCAGCTGAACTACCGCTCCGTGTTCCCGCAAAGGCGAGCTGGTGGGTGTTGCAGGGGTCGAACCTGCGACCTACGGCTTGTAAGGCCGTCGCTCTCCCAACTGAGCTAAACACCCCTTGTTTGCAGGAAGGGCCAGTTTAGTCCTCGGCGGCGCGATGTCAACCCATTTCCCGGCCCTCTTCCACTTCGGCCACGCCATCGCCGGCCGCAAGATTCGCCTGTTCCAGTGCGGCGGAAAACTGGTATCGTATGGCCGGCGACAAGGAGGCGATCATGGCAAAAGGAGTCACCGTGCAAGACGCCTATCTCAATAAGCTGCGTAGCGAGCGGGTGCCCGTTTCCGTTTACTTGACCAGCGGCATCAAGTTGCAGGGGCGCATCGAGTCCTTTGACCAGTACGTCATCGTGCTGCGCAACTCGGTCAACCAAATGGTGTACAAGCACGCCATTTCCACGGTGGTGCCATCCCGCTCCGTTCAGATCGCCACCCGTGAAGGTTAGGCAACGAAAATAGCCGTGCGGGGGCGGAAGCACAACTTGGCGCCGGATGCGGATTGAAAACCAGCTGGCACCTGTCGGATTGCCGAAGCGGGGGGCGCCGGCGGCAAATGGATTGGGCTTGAGGCCGGGCTTGTCGCCCGCTCGGGGCTTCGCCGCCGACTAGCCTAGATGCATGCATGAACACAGACGTCAAGCTCTTCATTGATCGGCGGCCAACCGGGCGTTGCGCCCTCCTGCTGCATGTGGAGTTCGGCGACGCGGCGGGCTTCGACTTGGCGGAGGCCGGCGAGCTGGCCCGCTCCGCCGACGTTCAAGTCGTCGATGTGCTGGTGGCCAAGCGCCGCAGTCAACATCCGCGTTGGTTGGTGGGGCCAGGCAAGGTGGATGAGCTGCGGCGGGCGTTACGCCAGTGCGAAGCCGACTTGCTTTTGGTCAACAACGACCTGTCCGCCGCTCAGCAGCGCAATCTGGAAGAGGCTTTGCACTGCCGGGTGATGAGCCGCGCCGAACTCATCATCCACATCTTCGCCGCCCGCGCCCGCACCTTTGAGGGGCAGTTGCAGGTGGAGCTCGCCCAACTCAAGCACGCCCACACCAGGCTGGTGCGCGGCTGGAGCCACCTGGACCGGCAAAAGGGCGGCATCGGCCTGCGCGGCGGCGGCGAGAAGCAGCTTGAACTAGACCAGCGAATGCTGGAGGGGCGCATCAAGACGGTGCAAGCCCGGCTGCGGCAAGTGGTGCGGCGGCGGCAACGGGGCCGCTGGCGGCGCGACCGTTCAGGCATCACCACGGTCGCTCTGGTGGGCTACACCAACGCTGGCAAATCCACCCTGTTCAATGCGCTGACCAACGCCGCGGTCGGGGCCGAGGACAAACTGTTCGCCACCTTGGACCCCACCTTGCGGCGGCTGCTGGTGCCGGGCGCCGGCGAATTGGTGTTGGCCGACACCGTGGGCTTCGTCAGCCGCCTGCCCCACACCCTCATCGACGCCTTCAAGGCGACCTTGGAGGAGGTGATCGAAGCGGACCTGTTGATCCATGTCCTAGACGCCGCCGCTGCAGACCTGGAGCGGCGCATCGAGGATGTCGAAGGGGTGCTGAAGGAGATCGGCGCACAAGCCATCCCGCGCCTCAACGTGCTGAACAAGTGCGACCTGGCGAATCCGCCAGCACCTGCAGCGACGCCAAACCTCTTGCCCATCAGCGCCGTCAAAGGCATCGGCTTGGATCAACTGCGCACCCAAATCGGACAAATGCTCGGCGTCCATACGCCCTTTGAGGTTCGGCTTCCGGCTTGGGCGGGCAGCACCCGCGCTTGGCTCTACGCCGCCGGCGCCGTTGTTGACGAAACCAGCGACGGCGACGGCGAACTGCGCCTAACGGTGCGCGGCGACAAACGCCTGATGGCCCGGCTGCGCTGCGACCTGGACGCCGCGCCGCAGCCCGCACGCCGCGCCGCGGAAGGCAAAACGCCGCCGTTCGTTGGCATGGCGGCGGACCAACAGCGCAGTGCCGCGGGCATCAACTAGAGAATGGCGAATGAACGGAATTCTCTGGATCAAGGCCATCCACATCATCGCCGCGGTGTGCTGGTTTGCCGGCCTGTTCTACCTGCCCCGCCTGTTCGTTTACCACGCCGGGGCAGACGACAAGATCGGTCGGGACCGCTTCGCCGTCATGGAGGCGAAGCTGTACCGCATCATCATGACCCCGGCCATGCTGGCCACGTTGCTGTTCGGCCTGTGCAGCCTGGCCTTGACTTGGGACGCCTATGGACGCAGCCCTTGGCTGTGGCTCAAGGTCGCGTTGGTCATCGGCTTGGTCGGCTATCAGCACTACTGTCGGCGCATCATGCGCGGGCTGGCGGCGGGCGAGAGCCCAAAAAGCGAACGCTTCCTGCGCCTGTTCAACGAGGCACCCACTCTGGCCTTGGTGTTGATCGTCGTGCTGGCGGTCGTCAAACCCTTTTGAGGGGGCGTTGCGGGGGCGGTCATCGCGTTGTGTTTGC
The DNA here is from genome assembly GCA_958296025.1 of uncultured Pseudomonadales bacterium. Lineage (GTDB taxonomy): Bacteria > Pseudomonadota > Gammaproteobacteria > Pseudomonadales > Azotimanducaceae > Azophilus. The sequence goes on along the minus strand of OY282430.1, from coordinate 687,137 downwards.
AGGTTGGCCGCCATTGCAGGCGTTCCACGAATCACTCAGCCGCTTGGTGAACTATGCGGGCTAAGTCCGAGCAATTGATCGAGCGGGCGCGACGCTTCATTCCGGGCGGCGTCAACTCCCCCGTGCGGGCCTTCAAGGGCGTCGGCGGAGAGCCGGTATTCCTCCGCTCCGGCGAAGGCGCCTGGCTTGAGGATGTGGATGGCAACCGCTACATCGACTACGTTTCTTCCTGGGGGCCGATGATTCTCGGCCACCGGCATCCCGATGTGGTGGCGGCCATTCGCAAGCAGGCCCAATTGGCCTTGGGGTTCGGCGCCCCGACGGAATTGGAGATCGAGCTCGCCGAGCGCATTGTCGCCGCAGTGCCCGGCGTGGAGAAGGTGCGCCTAGTCAACTCCGGCACGGAAGCCACCATGACGGCCATTCGTCTCGCCCGGGGCTTCACCGGCCGGGACCTCATCGTCAAGTTCCAAGGCTGCTACCACGGCCATTCGGATTCCCTGCTGGCGAAGGCCGGCTCCGGAGTGCTGACCCTAGGCATCCCCAATTCTCCTGGGGTGCCGGAAGCCATCGCCTCGCAAACCTTGACCCTGCCGTTCAATGACGCCGGGGCGGTGCGGCGGGCCTACGCCGCCTATGCGGGGCGCATCGCCTGTCTCATCCTGGAGCCGGTAGCCGGCAACATGGGCTGTGTGCCACCCCTGCCGGGCTTCTTGGAAAGCATCCGCCAATCCACCCAAGAAGACGGCAGCCTACTGATTTTCGACGAGGTGATGACCGGCTTCCGAGTCGCCCTAGGCGGCGCCCAAGCCCGCTATGGGGTGATGCCGGACCTCACCACTCTGGGCAAGGTCATCGGCGGCGGCTTGCCCGTGGGCGCCTTGGGCGGGCGGCGGGACATCATGGACCATCTGGCCCCGGACGGGGGCGTCTATCAGGCCGGCACCCTGTCCGGCAATCCCTTGACCGCCGCCGCCGGCATCGCCATGCTGGATGCCCTGAACGACGATTTCTACGTCGCCTTGGAGGAGCGCACGGACACCTTCGCTGCGGAGTTGCGGGCGTTGTGCGTACGGCACGGGCGGCGGGCTACGGTAAATCAAGTCTGCGGCATGTTCAGCATTTTCTTTGATGCGCCGGAGCGGGTCACCGCCTTCGAGCATGTCGCCAACGCCAACAGCGACGCCTTCGCCCGCTTCTTCCACGCCATGCTGGAGCGGGGGGTGTACTTGGCGCCGAGCGCCTTCGAGGTGGGATTCCTCGGCGCCCAACACAGCCAAGACGTGCTGGACGCCACCCTGGCCGCCGCCGATGGCGCCTTGGCCGCCATCTAGTTGGCGGAATCCTGTTATCAGGCCCTCGGCAGACCGGCAGCCCATGAGCAGATCGACGCCTGCAGTCCACCCGACCTACGACGTCTATGGCCTCGGCAACGCCTTGGTGGATACGGAGTACCGGGTGGACGAAGGTTTTTTGCGTAGGCACGACATCGCCAAGGGGCACATGACCTTGGTGGATGAGGACCGCCTGAGCGCCTTGGAAGCGGACTTGCAAGGGCTGCGCCCACGACGCATGAGCGGCGGCTCCGCCGCCAACACGATGATGGCGGTGCAGGGCTTCGGCGGAAGGGCCTGCTACGCCTGCCGGGTGGCGGACGACGCGGTGGGCCGGCATTTCCTGGACGATCTGGCCGCCGCCGGCATTGCCACCAACAGCAACGCCGCCGTCCCGAAGGGGCGATCCGGCGTCTCGCTGGTGCTGATCACCAAGGACGCCGAACGCTCCATGAACACCTTTCTCGGCGTGTCCAGCCAACTGGCTGGCGACGCAATCGACGAAAGTGCCTTGGCCAACGCCCGCACACTGTACGTTGAAGGTTACTTAAGCTCGTCACCGGCAAGCCTTGAAGCCGCCGTCAGCGCCCGGCAACTGGCTGAACAACAGGGCGTGGCCACAGCAGTCAGCCTGTCCGACCCGAGCATGGTGGAGTCCTTTCGTGAGGGCTTGGCGCGAACGCTTGGCAACGGCGTACACTGGCTGTTCTGCAACGAGGAGGAGGCCCTGACGTGGGCGAAGACGGATCGGCTGGATGTGGCCATTGCCGAATTGAAGGACATCGGCCGGGTCTGCTACCTGACGTTGGGGAAGCGCGGAAGCCTGAGCGTAGTCAAGGGCAAGGCCAAGGAAGTGGCTGGGTTTCCAGCGAAGGCGGTGGACACCACCGGCGCCGGGGACATGTACGCCGGCGCCTGCCTATACGGCTTGGGCACCGGCATGGCGGAGCTGGAAGCCGCCCGCTTCGGCAACTACGCCGCCGCCGCCCTCGTGCGGCACTACGGTGCCCGCTTGCGCCGGGCGGAGGACTACCTCCGAGTGCTCACGGACTTCAAGGGCCGTTAGACAGGCGCAAGCGATGGCCGGCTAAGCCCAAGGGCTGACGAAGGGCAAGGGGCCGTTCAAGCACAGGCCCCGTGGACTGACCGCGCAGCGCCAAGCCAAAACCTCCACGCCGTCCGCCATGGCGGCGCGAACCTGCCGCCCGTAGGCCGGTTGAACGCCATCGGCGGTGGTGGCGACGCGAACGCCGTTGTGCATCACGCAGAAGACCAGCACCGCCCGGCGGCGAGGAAGAGCCCGCCTCCGCCCCGAGGCCGCTTCTGGGTCTCGCCCGGCGGACATCTTCGCTGGCGCTCCCTCGGGAAAGGTCAGCACCCGCCGCAACGCCAGTGCGTGGGCGAGGGCGCGTTCGCTGTTGGCGTCCGGGAAGGCGCCGCAGCCACCGCCCAAGCTCAGGGTGAGGCACTTCAATTCAACGTAGCAGTCGCCGCGCACCGGGTCCGACAGCAGGAAGTCGAAGCGTCCCTTGCCGCCCGGAATCCCCGGCTCCCGCCGCAGCTGCGCATAGCCGGCGAGAGGCGGCACCCCGCCTTCCCGCAGTGCGGCGGCGAACACCTGGTTGGCCCGGGCCGTGTTGACGCAGACGAGATGCTCCTCGGAGGCGACCAATTCCAAGGTGTGCCGGTACTTGCGCTGCGGATTGCCGGAATCCCACAGCCACACTTGGCTGCCCGGCTCGGAACAGCCGGTCATGGCGCCGGTGTTGGGGCAATGCGTCCGCAGCAAGGCGCCGTCGGCCAACTCCACATCCGCCAGAAAGCGCTGATGTCGGCGCACCAAGCGCCCCTCCACAAGGGGTGGATCGTAGATCACGGCAGCCGCTGCAGGGCCACCGCCCCGACCGCATCCAAGCCGGTCGCGGCAGCCGGTTCACCCGCTTTTTGGCGGCTGAGGTTGGTTCGCATTTTGCCGGCAAACATTTATGGTCAATCCACTTTTGTTTTGGTAGTTTACGCGCCCTTCGATTGGCCGCCCCCCATCGTATAAGGGACGGTTGGACGGCGATGCGAAGCGTCGCGCAACGGCAGCGATACGGAATGAAGGAAAATGGCGGAGACAGCACAAAGGCACCTTGGCACGGGATCGTTGGATTCCCCTTTCACCAGCTTCACGGCTTACCAGCCGGCGGAAAACGAAGCCTACATGAGCGCCGGGCAGCTCAAGCACTTCCGCACCATCCTGACCCGGTGGCGCACCGATCTCATGGAGGAGGTGGACCGCACCGTGCATCACATGCAGGATGAGGCCACCAACTTCCCGGATCAGGTCGACCGCGCCACTCAAGAGGAGGAGTTCACCATCGAGCTGCGCACCCGGGACCGGGAGCGCAAGCTGATCCGCAAGATCGACCAGACCATCGAAAAGTTGGACCAACAGGACTACGGCTACTGCGAAACCTGTGGCATGGAGATCGGCCTGCGTCGCTTGGAGGCGCGGCCCACCGCCACCCAATGCGTGGATTGCAAGTCCTTGGCGGAAATCAAGGAGCGGCAACTGCGCGGCTGACAGCCGTGGCCGGCGCCGGGCGCTTCGCGCCGTCCCCAACAGGGCCGCTGCACATCGGCTCCCTGTACACCGCCCTAGCCAGCTTCCTGGACGCCCGCGCCCACGGGCTGGCATGGCGGCTGCGCTTGGACGACCTGGACCAGCCGCGCAACGATCCCGCCGCCCTGGACAGCATACTGCGCACCCTTGAAGCACACGGCCTGCACTGGGACGGGGCCGTGCAGCGGCAGAGCGAGCACCTTGAACGCTACGCAGCCGCCTTGGCGACGCTGCACATGACCGGCTCGGTGTTCTTCTGCACTTGCTCGCGCAAGCAACTGCGCGGCCACTCGATCTATCCTGGGCGCTGCCGCCATCGCCGGAAGTCCATTGCCGAAGCCGCCGTGCGCGTACGGGTGGATGAGGCGGTTTGCGAGTTCACGGATTTGGCGCAAGGCCAGCAAAGGTTTCCACTCGGCGAGACGACGGGAGACTTCGTGGTAAAACGCCGGGACGGCCCCTTCGCCTATCAACTGGCCACCGCGGTGGACGACGGTGACGCCGACATCGTGCGGGTGTTGCGCGGGCGGGACCTGCTGGGAAACACCCCTCGACAGCTTTTCCTCATGCGCCTGCTGGGCCAAAAAGCGCCGGCCTACGCGCACATTCCCGTGCTGCTGAATCCGGCCAAGGAGAAGTGGTCCAAGCAGACCCAGGCACCGGCCATCGACGATCGCAAGCCGTCGGCCAATTTACGCACCAGCCTCGCCCTGCTCGGCCTGTCACCGCCAGAGCTTGATTTGGAGGGCTTGATCCGCTGGGCGGTGGCGCATTGGGGTCTCCGCCGCATAGGCCATCGTGACCGGGTCTTCGCCATCCGCTAAGGTGCTTGGCCGATGCGGGCTGGTTGCCTTAGCGGAAAGCGCACCGTCCCTTTTCCATTCGCACCGGCATTTTTTCGCTAGTCGCATCGGCGCTTTTTGTTACACTGCCGGCCATGCCGCATCTGTTAGTCATCCGGTCTGACCCCGCCCACCGGGCGGAGCTTTCCCGGTCTTTGCGGAAAAGCGGCCACCGAGTAACTGGCCGCAGTCCAGCCAACGGCAAGGCGGCGCGGGACTTCACCGCCTTCGACGCCATCCTTGCCGACCCCGAGGCCATCGACCGGGAGCCTCTCTTGAAGGCCCCGAGGGGCCGCAGGATCTGCCCGCCGGTCATCGTCGTCGCCGGCCCCAATCGGGTTTCCGAGGCCGTCGAGACCATGCGGCTAGGCGCCGCCGACTACCTGCCGCTGCCCATCGCCAAGGACACCTTGCTGGCGGCGGTGGGCCGGGCGGTCCAGCTCTGCGGACAGCTCCGCAGGGAAGTTTTCGGCAACGACGAATCGCTGGCGGCGGTGGGCCAAGCGCTCAGCGACGGACACATTGGAAGGGGAAACAGCAAGCGGAAAAGGACGCCTCGCCCGTTTGCCCTAAGGGGCTCGAGCAGCGTCATGGTCGAACTGCGGCAGCGTGTCATGGCGGTGGCCGCCACGAACGCCGCCGTTCTCGTTGAAGGGGAATCCGGCCTCGGAAAGGGTTTTTTCGTCCATGCCGTCCACGCCTGCAGCCAGCGCAGCGATGCGCCCATCGTCACTTTGAACTGCGCCACAATATCCCAACCCTTGATCGAAGCCGAACTCTTTGGCCCGGACAGCAGCTTGGTCAAGGCGGCCGACGGCACTCTTTACCTTCAATATGTCGGCGATCTGCCCCTAGCGGTGCAAGCGCGGCTAGCGTCCCTGCTGCCTAACGCCCAACCCGCAAACTCGGCGGGAGAGGCAGACAGCGGCCCGAATTCGGACCTGCGCATTATCGCCTCAAACCACCGCAGCTTGCGGCAACTGGCCGCCGAGGGGCTGTTCGATGAGGGGCTGCTCCGCCGTTTGCACGGCGTCACCTTGGTGCTGCCGCCCCTGCGGTCGCGGCGGGAAGACGCCGAAGAGCTGGCCCAGGACATGTTGCGCCACTTTTGCCGCAAGCTGAGCAAGGCGCCGCTTGCGCTGTCCGACGCGGCCATCCGCGCCATCGGCGAATACCCCTGGCCCGGCAACCTGCATGAATTGGCCAACGTGATGGAGCGGGCCGCCATGCTGTGCGAGGGCGACGAGGTCGGCCCGGACCTGTTGGCCATCGACATCGTTGGGGCGCATAGGCCGGCGGCGCCGGGCGACGGGAACGGTGCGTCGGCCTCCTTGGGCGAATACTTCGTCGCCTTCGTGCGGCAGCATCAAGAGCAGATGACCGAAACCGAACTGGCCGAGAAACTGGGCATCAGCCGCAAGAGCCTTTGGGAGAGGCGGCGGCGGATGAACATCCCCCGCACCAAGACCCAAAGACGCGGCCCTTTGCGCTCCACAGCCGATGGCCGCGAAGACGCCACGTCTGCTGACCAACGCGGCAGCGCCACTCTTTGAGCGAAACCAGCCGAGCAATTGGGCCAAACGGCCGCTCCCGAGCCACGCACTTGCATCGACTGACGGGCAACGCCTCGCCGGCCCGAAGGCCGTCGATGCCCCGCCATCGTGCTATCATTTCCTTTTTCCGCCCCCTCTGTACGCACAGTTTGAAGACGCTTTGGACATAGACACCGCCACAGCCACCCAGCTGGCCTCCAAGCCGCTCAACATCTCCCAAGAGTTGGTGGATCCCAACGCCATGGACGTGGTCGCGAAGCTGAAGCAGGCCGGCTATCAGGCGTGGCTGGTGGGCGGCTGCGTCCGCGACCTGTTGCTCGGCACCAGCCCCAAGGACTTCGACGTAGCCACCAACGCCACCCCGGAGCAGGTGCGCAGCCTGTTTCGTCGCTCGCGCATGGTGGGCCGGCGCTTCAAGATCGCCCATGTCCGCTACGGGCGGGACGTCATTGAGGTCTCCACCTTCCGCAAGGCGCCGGCCGGCAACGTCAAGACCAACGGCAACGGCGTGATTCTGCGGGACAACGCCTACGGCACCCTGGATGAGGACGCCTTCCGGCGGGACTTCACCGTCAACGCTCTGTACTACGATCCGCACGAAGAACTGATCCTGGACTACGTCGGCGGCATTGAGGACATCAAGCGGCGGCGCCTGAAGTTCATCGGCGAAGCTAGGGAGCGCCTCGTCGAAGATCCCGTGCGGCTGCTCCGGGCCATTCGCTTTCAAGCCAAGTTGGGCTTCGCCTTGGACGCCGCCATCACCGAGGATGCGGCGGCCATCACTGTCCGTCTGCAGGACATTCCCTCCGCCCGCCTGTTCGATGAGTTCAGCAAGATGTTCCTCACCGGCTACGCCGCCAACGCTTGGCACCTGCTGGAGCGAACCCCCATCGCCAAGGCGCTGTTCCCCAACACGCCGGCCCAAGACCCGTTGGTGCCGTTGGCCATGCTCAACACCGACCGTCGCATCGCCATCGGCCGGCCGGTGACCGCCGGGTTTCTGCTCGCCGTGCTGCTGTGGGCGGACTACGGCGCACGGGTCAAGGCGCTGTCCTCAACTGGCGGCATGGGCCTACCGGAAGCCTCCCTGGTGGCCGCTCATGAGGCCCTGCTCGCGCAGCGCCGCATCATCGCCCTGCCCCGTCGGCACTTCGGCTTCATCACCGATATTTGGCGCTTGCAGCGGTTACTGGAAGAGCGCCGGCCGAGGCGGGTGGCGAAGCTGCTGCAACACGCCAAGTTCCGTGCGGCTTACGACTTTCTCCTGCTGCGCACCGAGGCCGGCTTGTTGGACGCCAACCTAGCGGATTGGTGGACGGCAGTGCAAAAGGCCCCGGCGGACTGTCAAGCCGAAATGATCGCCGCCCTGAAGCAGCCGGGCGGGCGCAGGAGCGGCGGCAAGCGCCGCCATCGGCACCGCTGAACGCCTTGCTCGAGCGGCGCCAGCATCGGGCCCACCAGCCTTGAACCCAACGCCGCCGGAAGCAGCCAAGGCCGATCCCCCCCGCTATTTGGTGGTGGAGGGTCCTATCGGCGCGGGCAAGACCACCTTGGCGCAAAGACTCGCCGGCGCCTTCGACCGGCCCCTGCTGCTGGAGCCGGCGCTGGACAATCCGTTCCTCGGCCGGTTCTACCGAAGCGGCGGCGTCAACGCCATGCAAACCCAGTTGTTCTTCCTACTGAGCCGCGCCCGGATCCTCAACGACCTTCCCGAAGACGACCTAGCTGGAGGTCCGCTACTCATTGCCGATTTCCTCATGCAGAAGGACCGCCTGTTCGCCCAGCTCACCTTGGACGCAAACGAATACACCCTGTACGAGCAAATCCACGACGCCGTGGTTCCCGCATCTCCGTGCCCAGATTTGGTGATCTATTTGCAGGCACCGGCCAAGGTGCTGCGGCAACGCATCCGCCAACGCGGCATCGCCTTCGAGCAGCATATTGAGGACCGCTATCTAAACGCCGTAGCCGACGCCTACACGGGCTTCTTTCATGCCTACGACCAATCGCCCGTGTTGGTGATCAACGCCGCCGCCATCGACTTCGCCAACAATCCAGCCCATCAAGAGGCCCTGATCGAAAAGATCCTGACCATGCAGGGCAGCCGCTCCTACTTCAATCCGAACCCGACGCTGCTCTAGGCACCGGCCAGGAACCCCTTGGGCCGATGGCCGAAGACCGAAAGGAACCCGCGTCACCCGCCGCCAGCGACCTGACCGCCTGGAAGCGCTTGGCCCGTCTCGCCGCGCAACCGCAGCCGCTCAAGTCGGCTGACCTGCTCGCGGATTCCACCCGGGGCGAAGCTCTGCGCATCCGCACGGACGGCCTATTGTTCGATTTCTCCCGGCAGAAGGTCAGCCTGGAGGTCTTAGGCGCCCTGCTGGATCTAGCGGAGCAGAGGCGCTGGCGGCGGCGGGCGCAAGCGTTGTTCGGCGGCGGGATGGTCAACAACACCGAGCGGCGCGCCGCCCTGCACACCGCGCTGCGTTCGCCACCGGAACAACAGCTGGCGGCGGTTGGCGAGCAAGTGGCGGAAACCCGCCGGCGGCTATTGGACTTCGCCGAATCCGTCCGCCGAGGCCGGCGTCGGGGATTTTCCGGGCGGGCCTTCACGCAGCTGGTGCATATCGGCATCGGCGGCTCCCACCTTGGCCCGGAACTGGTCACCACCGCCCTAGGCGCAGCGAACCCACCCATCAAGACCACCTATGTCGCCAACATCGACGGCAGCGCCATCAAAGCGGCCTTGGCCGAGGCCAACCCGGAGCGTACCCTGTTCATCGTCGCCTCCAAATCCTTCTCCACCTTGGAGACCCAAGCCAACGCCGCCGCGGCGCGCAGCTGGTTTCTGGAGCGAACCAATCGTCCCGACGCCCTGGCCGCACACTTCGTTGCCGTCACCGCCAACGCCGACGCCGCCGTCCGCTCCGGTCTGCGCAAAGAAAACGTCTTTCCGATGTGGGACTGGGTGGGGGGAAGGTTCTCTCTATGGTCCAGCGTTGGCCTGCCCATCGCGGTGCATCTCGGCACCGACGCCTTCAACGACCTGTTGGCCGGCGCACAGGGCATGGACCGCCACTTCCAAGAAGCCCCGGGCGCAGCCAACGCCCCCCTGCTGGCGGCCTTGCTGGACATCTGGAACGGCAACTTCTTGGGCGCCGGCAATCTGGTGATACTGCCCTACGACCACCGCCTGCGGCTGCTGCCAGCCCATTTGCAGCAGCTCATCACCGAAAGCAACGGCAAGCGCCGCCGTCGCAACGGCGCCAAGGTGGATGTCCACACCGCCCCCATCGTATGGGGGGGCGAAGGCACTCTCAGCCAACACGCCATTCACCAACTGTTGCATCAGGGCACCCGTTCGTTCAGCGCGGACTTCATTCTGGTGGGGCAGGCCGACCACGAACTCGACGAACAGCACCGCTGGCTGCTGGCCAACGGCCTCGCCCAAGGGCAGGCGATGGCACTGGGCTGGCGCAGCGACGATGCGCATCGCTCGGCGCCGGGCAACCACGGCCTCAACACCTTTGTTCTGGACCGCCTGGACGCGAAGCGCCTGGGCGCCTTGCTCGCGTTCTTCGAGCACCGGGTGTTTTGCCAGGGCTTGGTTTGGGACATAAACTCCTTCGACCAATGGGGCGTGGAATTCGGCAAAGGGCTGGCGAGGCGCCTATTCAACCAACTTGGCGACGACGGCGTGGCGCTGGAAGAGGATGCGTCCACCCGGGTTCTGGTCGCACACCTTCAGGCACTGAACAGGAAGGCGGACGATGATCCATCCAGTGAATGACTTCATGGCGCAACGGGCGCTGCTCAATGAGGAAGGCTACCAAGCGATGTACCGGCGCTCCATCGCAGACCCAGACGGCTTTTGGGCGGAGCAGGCGGCGCGGTTTCTGGATTGGGGCAAGCCTTGGCGCCAAGTCTGTGCGGCGGACTTCACCGCCGGCCGTGTCCAGTGGTTCGACGGCGGCGAGCTGAACGCCTGCCACAACTGCGTGGACCGACACCTGCCCGAGCGCGCCGATCAGCCGGCGATCATCTGGGAGGGGGACGCACCGGGGGACGATGCCGTCATCACCTACCAAGCCCTCCACGAAGCCGTCTGCCGGCTGGCCAACGGCCTCAAGGCGCGGGGCGTCAAAAAGGGGGACCGGGTGTGCATCTACATGCCGATGATCCCGGAGGCGGCCTTCGCCATGCTGGCCTGCGCCCGCATCGGCGCCCTGCACTCCGTGGTGTTCGGCGGCTTCTCGCCCACCTCCTTGGCGGAGCGCATTCTGGATTCGGACTGCCACACCGTCATCACCGCCGACGAGGGCGTGCGTGGCGGACGCAAGGTGCCGCTCAAGCGCAACACGGATACGGCCCTCGCCTCCTGCCCGAACGTGCGCACCGTCGTCACCGTGCGGCGCACCGGCGCGGACATCCCTTGGCGGGAAGGGCGGGATCTCTGGTATCACGACCTGGTGGCGGATCAGCCCGCCCTATGCGAAGCCGAGGCCATGGCCAGCGAGGACCCGCTGTTCGTGCTGTACACCTCCGGCTCCACTGGGCGGCCCAAGGGTGTGCAGCACAGCACCGGCGGCTATCTGCTGCACGCCGCCATGAGCTTCAAATACGTCTTCGACTACCAAGACGGGGACATCCACTGGTGTACTGCGGACGTGGGCTGGATCACCGGCCACTCCTACATCGTTTACGGCCCCTTGGCCAACGGCGCCACCACCCTGATGTTCGAGGGCGTGCCCAGCTACCCGGACGCCTCCCGCTGCTGGCGGGTGGTGGACAAACACCAAGTCAACATCTTCTACACCGCGCCGACGGCCATCCGCCAGCTCATGGGGCAAGGCAACGCATTCGTCGAAGCGACTTCCAGAGCCTCCCTGCACCTGCTCGGCACCGTGGGTGAACCCATCAACCCAGAAGCCTGGGAGTGGTACTACCGGGTGGTGGGCGACAGCCGCTGCCCCATCGTCGATACCTGGTGGCAAACGGAGACCGGCGGCATCATGATCGCACCGCTGCCAGGGGCCACCGCGCTCAAGCCCGGCAGCGCCACCCGCCCGTTCTTCGGTGTGCAGCCCGCCCTAGTGGATGCCGATGGCCAGCTCATCAAAGACCGGGAGGCCACCGGCAACCTGGTCATCACCGCCCCTTGGCCCGGCCAAATCCGCACCGTGCGCGGCGACCATCAACGGCTGATCGACACCTACTACGCCAACTATCCGGGCCTCTACTGCACCGGCGACGGCGCCCGTCGCGACGCCGACGGCTACTACTGGATCACCGGCCGGGTGGACGACGTGATGAACGTCTCCGGCCACCGCATCGGCACCGCCGAGGTGGAAAGCGCCCTAGTCCTGCACGAGCAGGTGGCCGAAGCCGCCGTGGTCAGCTTCCCGCACGCCATCAAGGGCGAAGGCATCTACGCCTTCGTCACCCCCATGCAGGACGCCGACCCGGACGATGCCCTAAAACAGACCCTCATCGACTTAGTGCGCCACGAGATCGGCCCCTTCGCCAAACCCGACGCCATCCAATGGGCGCCGGGCCTGCCCAAGACCCGCTCCGGCAAGATTATGCGCCGCATCCTGCGCAAGATCGCCAGCGACGACCTAGGCAACCTCGGCGACCTGACCACCTTGGCGGAACCAGCGGTGGTGGATGATTTGATTGCGAATCGAAAAGACGCTGCAAAACCCAGCGTTCATACAAAATAAGATGATGGATTGAGGCATCCTTTGCCGCTATCAATCGGTGCCTGCGGCTTTGCGATGCCCCTCCCCTGATGGGTGCGCTGGACAGGGCTTGATTAGGTCCGCCGCCGATAGGCGAAATCGATAATGCGGCGGCCGCCGCCTTGGCCCTTGACCGCGAAGTTGGTGGCGGGGCGCTCTGCGCTTGGGGCGATGGCCTGCAAGGACGGGACGGCACCGAGAACCCTTTGCATCCAAGCGGCATAGTCCGCGCTGTCCGTGGCCAACAGCAGTTGGCCGCCGGGACGCAGCCGGGAGGCTAGGCTTTGCGCAAACGCCGGCTGAATGAGGCGGCGCTTGTAATGGCGCCGCTTCGGCCAAGGGTCCGGAAACCAAATGCGCACTTCGGCAAGGCTTGCCTGGGCGAACTTCCCCTCCAGCAGAAGGGCGGCGTGTCCTTGCAGCAGCCGCAGGTTGGTGAGGCCCTCCCGCTCAATGCCGGCTAGCAGGGCACCGATGCCGGGCGGGTAGATTTCAACGCCAACGATGTTCATGTCCGGGCGGTCAGCGGCCCATGCCAAGGTGGCCTGCCCCATGCCGAAGCCGATTTCCAAACCCAAGGGCGCATCCCGACCAAAGGTATCCGCCCATTCCCTCGGCTGGGGGTCAACGACATACAGAGGGGAGAGCCGCTCCAGCGCCCGACGCTGGTTGGCGGTCATGCGGCCCCGCGGCCTCTGCAGGGAGAGGCGCATCAGGTACGCCGCAGAGGATTGGCTACGCGGCAACCGCCCTTCGGGCTTGCCGGCCTGAAGGCTTTGCGCCCTCCCCCACGACGCTGGCCCGCAGTTTCTTGAGGGCGTTCTTCTCCAATTGGCGGATGCGCTCCGCCGACACGCCGTAGCGCTGCGCCAAATCCATGAGGGTGGTCTTGGCGTCCTCCCCCAACCAGCGGGCGGCGATGATTTCCCGGCTGCGGTCATCCAAGCAGGCGATGGCTTTCATGAGCTTCGCACGGGAGATGTCGTGCCAGTCTTCCGCCTCCACCACGGCGGCGGGATCGGCGGTGTTGGCCGGCAGGTAGTGGGCCGGCGCACAGGCGCCATCGTCCGCGTCAACCCCGTCAAAAGCCACGTCCGATGCCGCCAAGCGGCTTTCCATGCGGATGACCTCCTCGGTGGGAACGCCCAGATCCTCCGCCACCGCCTTGGCTTCGGCGGGGTTCAGCCAGGACAGCCGCTTCTTGGCGCTGCGCAGGTTGAAGAACAGCTTGCGCTGCGCCTTGGTGGTGGCCACCTTGACGATGCGCCAGTTGCGCAGGATGTACTCGTGCATTTCCGCCCTGATCCAATGCACGGCGAAGGACACCAAGCGCACCCCCACCTCCGGGTTGAAGCGCTTGACAGCCTTCATCAGGCCCACGTTGCCTTCCTGGATGAGGTCCGCATGGGGCAGGCCGTAGCCTTGGTAGGTTCTGGCCAGATGCACCACGAAGCGGAGGTGGCAAAGCACCAGCCGACGGGCGGCCTCCAGATCGTTGTGGCGGTAGAAGCGATCCGCCAAGGCTTTTTCCTCCTCCGGCGCAAGGATGGGGAAGGCGCTGACGGTCTGCACATAGCTTTCAATGTCCGCCCCTGGGGAGAGGCTTTGCAGTGAAAGTACGCTGGTTGACATGCTCTTGTTGTCCGCCATGGTCCCGCCGCGAATGCTGACCGCCGCCTAGGGCGGTGCATGTTACCACTTGCCGACGCTGATGGTTAGACCCTGGGCAAACCCTCCTGGTTCAGCCGCTCCTGCTTTGTTCATGGGGGCGCTTGCGCAAAAAATAATCCCTAGCGGCCTTTTGCATCCGCCAGCCACGGCCCTGCCTGCAAAGGCTTCCGCCCCGCCCGGTCAACGCGTCGCCAACGCCGCTTGCACGGCGGGGTGGACGAAGTTGCTGATGTCACCGCCAAGGGAGGCGATTTCCCGCACCAAGGCGGAGGAAATGAAGGAGCAATCCTTGGAGGTGGGCAGAAAGACGTACTCGATCTCCGGATCCAAGGACTGGTTCATCTCCGCCATCTGAAACTCATAGTCAAAATCCGTCACCGTGCGCAGACCGCGCAGGATGAAAGTGGTGTTCTTGGCGCGAACGTAATCCACCAACAGCGAGTTGAACCCCTCCACCGAGACGCGACCGCCAAACTCCGCCAACACCGTGCGGCAGAGCGCGATGCGGCCCTTAAGATGCACCTCCGGCACCTTCTGCGCCGAGGTGCCGATGGCCAAAACCACATGGTCAAACAGGTTCAACGCCCGCTTGACCAGATCCGTATGGCCATTGGTGATGGGGTTGAAGGAGCCTGGGTAAACGACGGTGAGCATGCAGCAGCCTTCCCTAGCGGAGAGGGCCGGGATGGTAGCGATGTGGTGGGGGTTAGGCAAGAATGCGCAAACCCAACCGCATCCAGACTCATTTCGATAGCGGAATAGACCGAATTGGCCGCAGCAGGCCGAAGCGGGTGCCAGCGGCTTGGCTGTCGCGGACCAGCGACCAGCCGTTCAGGTCGAGGGCGGCGCTGCGCTGCGCCTCGAAGTAGATCAAAGCATCCGGGCGCAGCAGGCGTTCGCTGGCGAGTAGCGCTAGAGTTTGGGGCAGCAGGTCCGTGTTGAAGGGCGGGTCCAAGAAGATGCAGTCCCAGCTGCGGAGGCGTTCGCCGGCCACTAGGACGCCTTGGGCCGCCGCCTGCCTCAGGAACGCCGCCGCTGTTTGCCGCCGCACGGTGAGCCGCTCCGTCTTCATCTTCGCGCCGTTCTCCTTAAGCGATTGAACGGCGCGACGATCATGGTCAACCGACACTAGGGTGCGGGCGCCCCGGGAAAGCGCCTCGAAACCCAACGCCCCGCTGCCGGCGAATAGGTCTAGGCAGTCGCTGCCGGCAATCGTTGCGGCCAGCCAGTTGAACAGCGTCTCGCGGTTCCGGGAGAGGCTGGGGCGGCGCTGTGCGCCGGGGGGAAAGTTGAGCTTTCGCCCTTTCCAGAAACCACCGATAATGCGGACTTGGTTTTGCGGCATGAGCATCCCGTCTGGCTTCCAGCCCCCGTTTTACGGAGCGGCGGGCGCTGGACTGAGCAACCATAGCCCAGCGCACCGAAAAGTGGGCCACTGCGCCGAACAATGAAGCATCCAGCATGAGCGAAGCCGCTGCCGACAAACCGCTGTGGCGGCGGATCAAGGCCGGGTTGGGCAAGACCCGGCGGCGTATTGCCGAAAGCGTCGGCGACCTGCTGCACGGCGAACGCCAAATCGACGAAAGCGTATTGGAGGAGCTGGAGACAGCGCTGCTGACTACCGACGTGGGCCTAGACGCCACGGAGCGCATCATCCAAGCGTTGACCAACCAAGTCCAGCGCCGGCAGCTGAACAATGCCGAGGCCCTGCGCAACGCCTTGGCGGCCCTGTTAAAGGAGCAGATAGCGGATTTGCAGGCACCCTTTCAAATCGGCGAGGGGCGACCTTTCGTGGTGTTTGCGGTGGGCGTCAACGGCACCGGCAAGACCACCACCCTCGGCAAGCTGGCTAACCGTCTTCAGGGACAGGGCCTGCGCGTTTTGCTGGCCGCCGGGGACACCTTCCGCGCCGCCGCGGTGGCGCAGCTCAAGCAGTGGGGGGAGCGCAATGGGGTGGATGTGGTCGCGCAAGGCCAAGGCGCGGACAGCGCCTCCGTGGTTTATGACGCGGTGATGGCAGCCAAGGCGCGGGGCCACGACGTGGTGCTGGTGGACACCGCCGGACGCTTGCAAGCCAAGACCAATCTGATGGAGGAGCTCAAGAAAATCCACCGGGTGGTGCGGCGGCTTGACCAACGCGCCCCCCAGGAAGTGTTGCTGGTGCTTGACGCCGGGGTGGGCCAAAATGCGCTGAGCCAAGTGGCGCAGTTCGACGCCGCCGTGGGAGTGACCGGCTTTGTGGTCACCAAGTTGGACGGCAGCGCCCGGGCCGGCGTGGTTTTCGCCATCGCCGAGCAATTGCGGCAAAAAAGGGCGCCCAAGCCGATATACTTCATCGGCGTAGGCGAAGGGCGGGATGACCTCAAGCCCTTCAACGGCGATGCCTTTGTCGATGCGCTGCTGGCGCCGGAGTAGCCACTTGGGCCGAATCGAGTTTCACAACGTCACTAAGCGCTATCCAAGCGGCTTTAACGCCCTGAAGGATGTCTCCTTGGCGTTCGAGGAAGGCTCCATGTGGTTCTTGACCGGGCATTCCGGCGCCGGCAAGACCACTCTGTTGAAGTTGTTGCTCTGCGTCACCCCGCCCACCCAAGGGCAAATACGGGTCAACGACGTCAACATCAGCCAACTGAACGCCCGCAACCTGCGCTACTACCGCCAGCACTTAGGCACCGTGTTTCAAGACCACAACCTGCTGACCGCCCGCACCGTCTTCGACAACGTGGCCCTGCCGTTGCGGGTACACGGCATGTCGGAGCGGGATCTGGGCAAGCGGGTGCGCGCCGCCTTGACCCGCGTTGGGCTGCTGCAGCGGGAGTCCCTGCTGCCGACGCAGCTATCGGTGGGCGAGCAGCAGCGGGTGGGCATCGCCCGGGCCGTGGTCAGCCGCCCCAAGATTCTGCTGGCCGACGAGCCCACCGGCAATTTGGACCCGGAGCTGTCCCGGGACATCATGGCCCTGTTCCAGCAATTCAACCAAGCGGGCGCCACGGTCATCGTCGCCAGCCACGACCGCAACCTGATCCGCAGCATGGACAAGCCCGTAGTCGAACTGTCCCACGGCGAAGTGGCGTACGGGGATGCCCATGCCGCTTAGGGAAGCGACGTGGCCGTGCATGGCAGGACACCGATGTGGCTGGTCCAAACGATGCGCAGCCTTGGGCCGCAGCAGGCCATAAGCCATGAGCGGCAAGCGTCCGACAAGCCCTTGGCCGCCGCCCCCGCGCCGCTCGTCCTGGCGGCGGGACCATCACCGCGTACTTCAGGACGTGCTGGACTTCACCTCCAACCGCGTGGCCACCAGCCTGCTGGTCTGGACCTTGGTGGGCATCGCCCTGGCCCTGCCGGCCAGCCTGATGCTGGCGCAGTCCAACCTTTCCAGGCTGACCGCCGATTGGGGCGGGCGACCCGGCATCTCCGTGTACTTCGAGCTCGGCGCCAAGGATGCGCCCCTGCTGGCCGTGCGTCTTGAGGAGCAGCCGGAAGTGGAGTCCGTGCAGTTGACCACCCAAGACGACGCCCTGCGCGAGTTTCTGGCCTACACCAACCTGCATGAAGCCTTGGCCGACCTGGAGACCAACCCCCTGCCCGCCTCCTTGCGGGTGACCTTCCGGGTCGATGCCGACCTCAGCGCCTTGGAGGCGGAGGCCACCCGCTTGCGCCAAGAAAACGGCGTCGCCGAAGTGGTGGTGGAGCGCACTTGGCTGCAGCGCATCAACGTCGCCGGCCGCTTGGCGCAGCGGCTCGGCATCGTCATGGGTGCGCTATTCGCCGTCGGCGCCGTGCTGATCACCTCCACCACCGTGCGCCTCGCCATCGAAGCGCAGCTGGACGAACTCAAGGTCATGAAGCTGGTGGGCGCCAGCAACGCGCAAATCCGCCGTCCGTTCCTGTACTTCGGCGCCTTCTACGGCGCCGGCGGCGGCCTGTTCGCCGCGATGCTGGTCAGCATCGCCCTGCTGATCCTGGAGGCGCCGCTGCGGGAACTGCTCGGCAGCTTCAACGAGACCCTGGAGCTGCACGGCTTCGACTTCCGCTTCGTGCTGGGCTTGTTCGCCACCGGCGCCGCCCTCGGCATCGTTGGAGCCATGCTGGCGGTGCGGCAACGGCTGTCCAGACTGGACGTGCTTTGAAAAAGAGGTGGACTAGGGCCTGTATTTTTCTTGTGGCCCAGGGCGCGGTGCGTCATCCCGATCCGGTTGGCGTTGCTGCGCTACGCGTACGTTGGCAGGCGGGGCAGAATACCGTGGCGCGTCCGCCGAGGCGCTTCTCCTTTAGGGCCGTGGCGCAGCGGCGGCAGGGTTTGCCGGCGCGTCCGTAAACATTCAGTTGCTGCACGAAATAGCCGGGCCGGCCATCGCTGCCCACGAAATTCCGTAAGGTGGTGCCGCCGGCGTCCAGCGCTTGGTTCAACACCTGTTTGATGGCTTCGGCCAGCGCCCCGTATCCCTTCAGCGTCACCCGGCCCGCCGCCGCGGACGGGCGGATGCCGGCCAGAAACAGGGCCTCAGCGGCATAGATGTTGCCCACTCCCACCAAGATGCGGCTGTCCATGATGAAGTTCTTCACCGCCACCTTGCGGCCCTTGGCGCGGGCCTTGAGGTAGCGGCCGGTCAGTTGGTCGCTGAGCGGCTCCGCGCCCAAATGGGCCAACAGGGGATGGGGCGGGCCGTCCTTGGGCTGCCAGAGGATGCTGCCGAAGCGCCTCGGGTCATTCAGCCGCAGGATTTGGCCGCCGCCGAACCGCAGGTCCACATGGTCGTGCGCCTTGGGTGCGGGCGCCTTGGCTCCGGCGGCCACCAAGCGCAGGCTGCCGGACATGCCAAGGTGCAGCAGCAAGGCACCGGGTTGGAAGTGGAAGAGCAGGTACTTGGCCCGTCGATTCAGGGCGATCAGGGGTTTGCCCTTGAGCAGGGCGGGGATCTCCACGGGCCAGCGCAAGGCCGGGTTGCGCACCGTCCAGCCCATGAGCCGGCGGCCGGTGATTCTGTCCTTGAGGCCGCGACGGGTGGTCTCGACTTCCGGCAGTTCCGGCACAGGCGCTCAATCCGCCAAGGCGCAGAATCCGCGATATGCAAGAGCGGCGCAGCCAGCCTTTAGCGCGGCGAAGCCCGATTCGCCCATGCATCCGCTCGGCCCAAACTGCCCCTCGTTCAGGAATGGCGGCGAAGCCACAGCCGCGCTACTTGATCTTGGCTTCCGTGTAGAGGACGTGCTTGCGGATCACCGGGTCGAATTTCTTCATCTCCAGCTTATCGGGCGTGCGGCGTTTGTTCTTGTCCGTGGTGTAGTAGTGGCCAGTGCCGGCGCTGGAGACCAGCTTGATCTTTTCCCGATTGCCCATGCGCTGCCTCCCGCGCCGCCAAAGCGGCGGCGTTAAACCTTTTCGCCGCGCCGGCGGATGTCCGCCAGCACCTGTTCTATGCCCTTCTTGTCGATGATGCGCATGCCCTTGGCGGACACCCGCAGCCGCACGAAGCGCTTCTCGCCGTCCACCCAGAAGCGGTGGTAGTGGAGATTGGGCGCGAAACGCCGCCGCGTTTTGTTCTGCGCATGGCTGACGTTGTTCCCCGACATCGGCCGCTTGCCGGTGACCTGACACACTTGAGACATGAGCTGCCCCTGAAATCCAAGGGCGCGTTTATACCAGACTCATGCACCAGCGTCCACAAACATCGCCGCCCAAGGGCCTGTCCACCCTATCTGGGCTGACCCAAGAGCAAGCCGCGCTCGGCCATGGAAACGGCGCCGTCGGCACCGATCACGAGGTGGTCGAGGACGCGCACGTCCAGTTCGTCGAGGATGCTCACCAGGCGGGCGGTCAGTTCGACGTCCTTAACCGAGGGTTCCGCCATGCCGGAGGGGTGGTTGTGGGCGAAGATGACGCCGGCGGCGTTGCAGCCCAAGGCCGCTTTGGCGATTTCCCTTGGGAACACGTTGGCCCGATCGATGGAGCCGAAGAACAGCCTGTCGAAGCGGAGCATCCGGTTCTTGGCGTCGAGAAACAGGCAGCTGAAAACCTCCCGCTGCACACCGGCGTACTCCGCCACCATGAACAGGGTGGTGTCCTCGGTTCCCGCGAAGCCGCGCGGCTCGCGCAGGCGGCTCGCCGCATAGCGGGCGGTGATGGGCAACACGGCCTTCAGGCTAGCCACCCGGGTAGGGCCCATGCCCGGCTGCCGCAGTAGGGCGGGGACGGGCGCATCGAGCAGGCCGCGTACGCAGCCGAAGGCGGCCAGCAGGCGGTGGCCCAACTCCAGGACATCGCAGCCCGCCCGGTCGGTGTGCAGCAGCACGGCCAGCAGTTCGGCATCGGTGAGCATGGCGTGGTCGGCGGCCAGCAGCCGCTCTCGGGGGCGGTCCGCAGCGCGCCGTTCGGCGATCTTCAAACGGTTCATGGGCCGCCTCTACTGCTAAGATTGGGGCATGACGCTTGCGCGAAAGAACATTTTGCTCGGAGTGACCGGGGGAGTTGCAGCCTATAAATCTGCAATTCTTGTGCGACATCTGCTCGACGAAACCGCTAATGTGCAGGTGGTGTTTACGCCGAGCGCCCATGAGTTCATCACCGCCACAACCCTGCAGGCTCTCTCCGGCCGCCCGGTGCGCGACGACCTTTGGGACCGGCAGGCGGAAGCCGCCATGGGCCACATCGAATTGGCCCGCTGGGCGGACTTGGTGGTGGTGGCGCCGGCCACCGCCCACTTCATGGCCTGCCTAGCCCAAGGGCTGGCCCCCAATCTGCTGACCACCCTGTGCTTGGCCACCGATGCGCCCATCGTGCTGGCGCCGGCCATGAACCAAGCCATGTGGCGGGCACCGGCCACCCAACGCAACGCCGCCATCCTGGCCGGGGACGGACGGCGCCTCATCGGTCCCGATGAAGGCGACCAAGCCTGCGGCGACACCGGGCCGGGGCGCATGGTGGAGCCCGAGGAACTACTGTGCGCCGTGCGGCAAATACTGGCCCCACCCTGCATGAAGGGCCTCAAGGTGCTGGTGACCGCCGGCCCCACCCAGGAAGCCTTGGATCCCGTGCGCTATCTGTCCAACCAGAGCTCCGGCAAGCAGGGCTACGCCATCGCCCAAGCCGCCGCCGCCGCCGGCGCCCAGACCACCTTGATCTCCGGTCCCTGCCACCTGCCAGCCCCGACGAACGTAGAACGCATCCAGGTGGTCAGCGCCCAGGACATGCATGACGCGGTGCTGTCCCGAGCTGCCGATCAAGCCTTGGTGGTCGGCGTGGCGGCCGTGGCGGACTACCGCCCCGCACAGCAAGCCGAACAGAAGATCAAGAAAGGGGCACAGGGGGCGGCGCAAATCCCTCTTGAGCCGAACCAGGACATCATCGCCGCCGTCGCCGCCTTGCCGACCCCCCCCATCGTGGTCGGCTTCGCCGCCGAAACGGAGCGCCCGTTGCAACAGGCCCGCGCCAAGCGCCAACGCAAGGGCATTGACGCCATCGTCGTCAACGACGTGGCCAATCCGCGCATCGGCTTCAACAGCAACCACAACGCCGCTACCCTCATCTGGGAGGGTGGCGAGGTCGAACTCCCGTATCAGAGCAAGGAATCCTTGGCCGCCGCCTTAATCCAGCACTTGACCGAACGGTTCTTTGCCCAAGAAACCAGCAGGGGCTGACTGGCCGCGCCTTCTCGTTGGCAATGGCCACAGCACCCTCCGCTCGCGGCCGAACATGGTCATTGGCGCTCACAGTTGCCGTAATCCGTAGCGCGGCCCGCCGCAGCCAAACCGGACAGTTTATTTGCTCTAAAACCGGACACTTCTATTTGTTGCTAACACGCGGCCCGCCGCTGGCTAGCCAGAACCGGGCGGCGCGATTAACATGGCGCAAACCCGAAGGGGCGCTTGCCGGTGCTTGATCCAAAAATCTTCCGCTCCTATGACATCCGCGGCACCGTCGGCGAAAACCTTTCCGTGGCGGTGGTGCGCGACCTTGGGCGGGCTTTTGCCGCCGCGGCCCTGGCCGAGGGCTGCAGCCGGATTGTAACTGGGCGGGATGGGCGCACCTCCGGGCCGACGCTGCATGAGGCGCTGAACTTGGGGTTGGTGGAAAGCGGCGTTGAGGTCATCGACATCGGCTTGGCACCCACTCCGGTCCTGTACTTCGCCACCCAGGGTTCGGCGGCAACGGCCGGGGTGATGGTCACCGGCAGCCACAATCCGCCCCAGCACAACGGCCTGAAGATGGTGCTGAACGGCGGGGCCTTGACCGAGGGGGCCATTCAGAGCCTGCGTGTGCGCATCCAAGGCAAGGACTACGTGGATGGCCAAGGGGCCAGGGTCCATCGAGACCAAATCGGGCCTTACGTCAAGGCCGTTCTGGCCGATGTGCGCCTGCGCAAGCCGCTTAAGGTGGTAGTGGACTGCGGCAACGCCGTGGCCGGGGTGGTGGCGCCGGAGTTGCTGCGGCAGCTGGGCTGCGAGGTCGTGGAGCTGCACTGCCAGGTCGATGGCGCCTTCCCCAATCACCATCCAGACCCGGCGGTGCCGGAGAATCTGCAAGACTTGGCGCAAAGGGTGCGGGCCGCCGGCGCCGCTTGCGGGCTGGCCTTTGACGGGGACGCGGATCGCTTGGGCCTCGTCAGCAACCATGGAGACATCATTTGGCCGGACCGCCTGCTGATGTTTTTCGCCCAAAACGTCCTGAGCCGCAATCCCGGCGCACAGGTCATCTTTGACGTGAAGTGTAGCCGCGCCTTGCGCGAGACGATCCGCGAGGCCGGCGGAAGAGCCTGCATGTGGCGCACGGGCCACTCCCACATCAAGGCCCGGCTGCGCGAAACCGGCGCCTTGCTGGCCGGTGAGTTCAGCGGCCACATCTGCTTCGCCGACCGTTGGTACGGCTTTGACGACGCCCTCTACGCCGCCGCCCGCTTCCTGGAGTTGCTGAGCGCCAGCGATCAGTCCGTTGACGAGTTGTTTCGGGCATTCCCGGCGAGCTGCGCCACCCCGGAAATCAAGATCGAGGCCCACGATGCGCACAAGTTCAAGATTATCGAACGCTTAGCCCAAAAGGGGGATTTCGGCGCTGGCAAGCGCACGGCGATTGACGGCCTGCGGATAGACTATGACGATGGCTGGGGCCTGATCCGAGCCTCCAACACCAGCCCGGCGCTGACCCTGCGCTTTGAGGCGGATGAACCTTCCGCCCTGGAGCGCATCCAAGCAATCTTTCAGAATCAACTCAGCTTGATTGACGCCGACCTGCGCTTCGAGCCAGCCGCATGAACCTCCCCAAGAGCCAAGCAGAGGGCATCGCCAACGTTCTGACCGAGGCGCTGCCCTACATCCGCGCGTTTCATGGCCGCACCCTAGTGGTGAAGTACGGCGGCGCCGCCATGCGGGATGAGGCGTTGAAGCACAAGTTCGCCAGGGACTTAGCGCTGATGAAGCTGGTGGGCATGAACCCGGTGGTGGTGCATGGCGGCGGGCCGCAGATCGGCGCCGTAATGGACAAGCTGGGCATCCCCACCCGCTTCGTCGATGGCATGAGGGTCACCGACACCGCCACCTTGGACGTGGTGGAGATGGTCTTGGGCGGCCGGGTGAACCAGGAAATCGTCGCCCTGCTCAACCATCAGGGGGGTCGGGCGGTGGGCCTGACGGGTAAGGACGGTCAGCTGATCCGCGCCCGCAAGTTGAAGCTCACCCGTCCCGGCGCGGAGCTGGCCGCCCCGGAAATCATCAACATCGGCCATGTCGGTGAGGTGGAGGCCATTGATGCGCGGGTGCTGAACACGCTGATTCAGGCCGGCTTCATCCCGGTGATCGCCCCCATTGGCACCGGCACTGGCGGCGAGTCCTACAACATCAACGCGGACTTGGTGGCCGCCCGAGTGGCCGAGGCGCTGCAGGCGGAGAAGCTGATTCTGCTGACCAACACCGCCGGCATCCTAGACGCGGAGGGCGCCACCCTGCCGAAACTGTCCGTGCAGCAGGCCGAGCAACTCATCGCCGCCGGCACCGTGACCAGCGGCATGCTGCCCAAGGTGCGCTGCGCTTTGGCGGCGTTGGCCGGCGGCGTCGGCAGCGTGCAGATCATCGACGGCACGGAGCCCCATGCGCTGCTCTTGGAGATCTTCACCAACGCCGGCATCGGCACCCAAATCACCGCAGCGGGCACCGAAACGGCCTGAGCGAAGCGCCCCCTCCCGCGCAAACCCCAGCAGGTCGGTTTGCGGCGCCAGCCAATGGGGGGTCGGTTCAGCGCTCGGCGAAGGGCATGACTTCAGCCAGGTTGGACGCCCCCATTGCCAACATCACCAGCCGGTCAACTCCCAGCGCCACCCCAGCGCAGTCCGGCAAGCCCTCGGCCATGGCGGCCAGCAGGCGCTCATCCGCCTCCATATGCGGACGGCCGGCAGCAGCGCGGATGGCGTTGTCCCGCGCCATGCGTTGCCGTAGCTCGGTTGGATCGGTCAGTTCATGGTATCCGTTGGCCAGTTCCACGCCATCCACAATCAGTTCAAAGCGGGCCGCCAACCTTGGGTTGCCCGGGCGCAGGCGAGCCAGAGAGGCTTGCGCGGCCGGATAGTCGGTGACGAACCAGCGCCCTTCGCCCAGGCGCTCAACCGCATTGGCGAAGCGCAGGTCGAGATCGGCTTGGTCGCCGGCCAAGGCGCCCACTAAGGATTCATGGCTGATGCGCCGGCATTCCCCGCAACCGAGAATGCGGTCCATCAGCGCCGTTACTTCCTCCATCAAGGCGGCATCGTCAAAGCCGAGGCGATACCACTCCAACATGGTGAACTCCTCTCTGTGCAACCTCCCAGTCTCGCCAGCCCGATGGACTGGCCCAAGTTGGTAAATGGACGGCGCCCCGGCAGCCAACAGGCGCTTCATGTAGTGCTCCGGCGAGGTTTGCAGAAAGGCGCCGTCAGCGGTGTGCAAGGAATCGATCTGTGGTTCCGTGGTTGAAGTGCGGCCCAACGTTGGGGTCTGCACCTCAATGACGTCCCGGTCAGCGAAGAAGGCGCGGATTTCCGCCACAACGGCCGCCCGCGCCAGCAGTGCGGCCAAGGAGCAGGTGGGCCGCCATTGATTCGATTGCCCGGCCATCCGCAAGCGGGCGCATTACGCCCGGCTGACGTACTCCCCGCTGCGGGTGTCGATTTTCAACACATCGCCCACATTGATGAACAGCGGCACCCGGATGACTGCGCCGGTGACCAGGGTGGCCGGCTTGCTGCCGCCTTGGGCGGTGTCTCCCTTCAGGCCCGGGTCGGTTTCCGTGACCTCCAGGGTGACGAAGTTGGGCACGGTGATGGAGATCGGCTGGTCGTCCCACAGGGTCACTTGGCAGACATCCTGCTCCGTAATCCAGTTCAGGGCGTCGCCGACGACCGCCTTTGCAGCCGCCACCTGTTCGTAGCTGCCATCCGTCTTCATGAAATGGTAGAAGACGCCGTCCGTGTACAGATACTGCATGGCCGTCTCCACCACATCGGCGGCTTCGATGGCTTCACCGGACTTGAAGGTGCGTTCCCAAACCCGGCCGGTTTTCAGGTTACGGAACTTGACCCGGTTGAACGCCTGCCCCTTGCCGGGCTTGACGAACTCGTTCTCCAGGATGGCGCAAGGGTCCCCTTCCAGCAACACCTTCAGCCCGGCGCGGAACTCGTTGGTCGCGTAGCTGGCCATGCCGGCAGTTTATTCGGTCAGTCGTTTGACAAACAAGCGCCGAACAGCCAAGGTCGGGGCGTGCAGTCGTAAATCAAGCGTCCGCTTTCGCCATGCATCAGGTCCAGCGGCAGCTTGGCGCCCGGCGGCGGCATGCCCGGCGCTTCCGCATCCTGCAAGGCGTCGATGGGAATGGGATAGGCGGCCCAGTCCTTGGGCGCCCGC
Organism: uncultured Pseudomonadales bacterium; assembly: GCA_958296025.1. GTDB lineage: Bacteria > Pseudomonadota > Gammaproteobacteria > Pseudomonadales > Azotimanducaceae > Azophilus. Next base: position 661,520 of record OY282430.1, on the reverse strand, counting down.
CAGCCCGGCGGCGGCACCAAGTTGGAGCGGGTGCCGTTGAGTGGATGCAGCAGCCGCCAGCGACGTATGGCCTCCGCCATGTCGGCCACGCGGTCTGGGTGTTCGGCGGCCAAGTTGTTTCGCTCGTAGGGGTCTTCGGCAATCTTGAACAGATGATTCGTCACCTGTGCCGCCAGCAAGCCCTGCTGAATTTCCTGCACCAACTTCCAGTCCTCATCAAAGGCGGTCAGGCTGAATCTTCCCCGTATGGGCGTCTCGGCGGTGAAGAAGACAAACTCATCCAAGCGTTGCGCGGCCTCGCCAGCCACCACCTTGGACAGATCACGGCCATCCAGGCGCAAGCCGCCGTTGACGGGGACGCCGGCCATGGCGGCCAACGTGGGATAGAGGTCCATGACGGTCAGGATGCTGCTCAGCTGTTGCCCGGAGGCCAAGCGGTCCGGCCAACGCACGACCGCCGGCACCCGGATGCCGCCCTCAAAGGCGCTGCCCTTGCCGCCGCGCAAGGGGTAATTGGTGGCACCGCCTGTGGCGTAGGTGGCGCCGCCGTTGTCGCTCAAAAACCAGACGATGGTGTTGTCGGCGACGCCGGCTTCCTCCAAGGCGGCCAACACCCGGCCGATGGCCTGATCCATGGCATCGACCACCGCTGCGTACAGGCCGCGGGCGCTGTCCTGAAAGGTCAGGGTAGCCAGCAGTTGGGTGCTGTCGCTGCGCGACCGGGATTTCTCGCTGTCATCGTCGAGGCCGCGGTACTTTTCGATGAGGGCGTCCGGCGCCTGCAAGGGAGTGTGGGGGGCCAAGAAGGGCAGATACAGGAAAAAGGGCCGGCCCGCATCCCGCGCCTGGAGCCAGCGCACCGCCTCGTCGGCCAGCAAATCGGTTTCGTAGCCCTCCTCGTCAACGCTTTGGCCGTTGCGCTGAAAATCCTTGCCGCCTTGGCTGGCGAAGGGCGGGAAGTAGCCCACCTCGGTGTGCAGATGGCCGTAGAAATGGTCGAAGCCGCGGGCGTTGGGATGGTAGGTCTGCTGGGCATGGCCAAGATGCCACTTGCCGATGACGGCGGTTTGATAGCCCGCCTCCTTGAAGGCTTGCGGCATGAAGCGCTCTTGCGGATGCACGCCGACGTTCGACCAAGGCATGATGGTGGCGTAGGCGACGCCGAGGCGCATCGGGTCGCGCCCAGTCATCAGCGCCGCCCGGCTGGGGGAACAAATGGGGGTGGCGTAGAAGCGACGCAGTTCCACGCCTTCGGCAGCAAGGCGGTCCAAGGCCGGCGTGTCGATGGGGCCGCCGTGAAAGCCGACGTCCGCCCAGCCCAAATCATCGGCGACGATGAGCAACACATTGGGCCGTTCGCTTGCCCAAGCCAGGCAGGGCAGCAGGAAGAGGCCGGCAAGCCCTAGTTTCCTGTGCCTCAAGCCTCAGCTCCCAAGGCTTGCTCGGTGGCTTGGATGCGGCTCTTCAGCCAGCCGGTTTCACTGTGGTTGCCGCCCTCCGCGACGGCCCTTTGCAATAGCTGCCGCAAGGCGTCCAAACGGGCTTGCAGGGCCGCCTCGTTTTGCGGTTCCCCGGCCAAGGCGATCTCGATGAAATGCAGGGCCGCCTCGGGCTGCCCTTGGTCCAAGCGTTGCCAGGCCTTGGCGATGAGCGGCCCGGCACCGCCGCTGAGGGTGGCCAATTCCGGGTAGAGGTCGCGCACCTGGGTGGGATAGAGCTCAGTGGTGGACTCGAAATGGAACCAAGTGCTGTAGTGCTCCCAAATGCCGCGCACGTTCCAGGACAGCTTGCCGTGCCCTTGGCTGAGCGCCAACTCCGGCGGCAGCTCGATCTCCCGCATCAACGCCCAAAGGGACTTGCCGGCGTTCATCCCGGCGACGGTTTGGTCGTGGACGTAGGCCGTAGCGTCGCGCATCGCCTGCATGTCGGCGACCAGCCTTTCCTCGCCAACCACCGGGTCGAAGTGGCTGGGCAAAACCATTTGCGGGCGCAGGGCGATGAGCCGGTCCAGAGAGGCGACGTAAGCGACGGGGTCACGGAACTTCTCCCCGCGCAGGGTGAACAGATTGGGCAGCATGGGAAACAGCGGCCCGAAAAAATCCCCGGAAAACAAGGCCCTCTGCTGCGGCAGCCAGAGCACTAGGTTGTCCTCCCCCTCGGCGCCCGGCGCCGGCAGCGCCTCGAACGCGACGCCGCCCAAGATGAAGCGATGCACCGTTCCGTCGGCCACCTCCACATCCGGCGTCAACCCGCCGTAAGCGGCAAAGCCGCTCTCCGGCGGTTCTTCCGGCATGAAGGGATACAGCAGGCGGTTGCGCGACCAGAAGTGGGGTTGCAGCGCCTTCAAGTATTGCTGCCCGGCCCGGAACTTGGCGTGGGCGATGATCTGCGCATTCGGGAATTCGGCCCGCCAAAACTTGGCCCCGCCGATGTGGTCCGCATGGGAGTGGGAAAGCACGATGTGGGTCACCGGCCCAGGCGCCGCCTTTTGCAACAGCCGCTTGTGCTGCGCCGCTTGGGTGCTTAAGCCCGTGTCGAACAGCAGGTTCCCCGCCGGGGTCTGCACGAGGTAGGTGTTGGCCACGCCCGTGGCGCGAAGGATGTTGCCTTGGAACCTGTCCACCTCCACCTCGATGAGGTTGAGGCCGGCCACGGTCTTCACCGCGGCGCTTGCGTCCAACTGCGGGCGCACTTGCTCGGCGACGTAGCGGCTGGCCAGTGAACCCAAGGCTTCGGCCTGGCGCTCCTCGAGTACGCGGCCAAGGTCCGTGCCGGCCATGAAGTAGCCGCCTGTCGCGCCGGCGAGCAGAACCGCCAACCCCTTCCACCAATTGCGCATGGCCGCATCCCCCTAGGGCCCTCGCTGGATCCCGATTCGGGCCGGCGCTTAGCGCCCGCCTGAGCCTAAGTATAGAGGAAGCCGCTTGGCCGCCACCGCACAGCAGGGCCACTTTTCGCTTGCCCCACCCGCACAGCGTTGACAAACTGCACCCCGTCCAAAGAACTTGGGAGGATGGGTTATGTCTCTTCATGGGGTTTGCCGCCGCGTTGCGGCGGGCTTGGGACTGTTGGCCGTCGCCGCTTCGGTGCAGGTGTCCGCGCCGGTTTGGGCGCAGGGCAACGTCATTGAGGAAATCCTGGTGACTGCCCGCAAGCGGGTCGAAAACGTGCAGGACGTGCCGGCCGCGGTAAGCGCCTTCAGCGCCGAAGACCTTCGCGAGCGTGGCGTTGAGAACATCACCGAAATCGCCCGCCAAACGCCCAACGTCACCATCAACGAGACCAGCGGCCTTGTCGCCGGCGCCGTGCAGGTGTTCATTCGCGGCATCGGCAACGACCCTGGCCTCGACCAAGGCGTGGGCATCTATGTGGACGACGTCTATCTCAACCGTCAGACCGGCGCGTTGCTGGACGTCTATGACGTGCAGCGGATCGAAGTGCTCAAGGGCCCGCAGGGGCATCTGTACGGGCGCAACACCATCGGCGGCGCGGTGAAGTACGTCAGCCGCGAACCGGATGCCGAAACCCGCGCCTCAATGGAGGCGAAGCTGGGTTCGGACAGCTTGCGGCAGTTCAAGGCCAGCCTCTCCGGCGCCTTGGTGGAGGATCGGCTGTTCGGCGGCATGGCCCTGTCCTTGATGGACCGGGACGGCTACCAAACCAACCGCTTCGACGGCGGGGAGTGGGGCGCCAAGGACAGTCTGGCGGCCCGCGCCTCGCTAGTCTGGGACGTCACCGAGGCCCTCCGGGTCAAGCTGGTGGGGGACTACTTCAAGGACGACTCCGCGCCGCTCATTCCCAAACGGGTCGCCCTTCAGCAGGGCGGGTCGGCCGGTCTTGGCACCTTTCAGGCGCTGATGAGCAGCGCCAACCTGATCGTGCCGGGCGCCGGCTTCCTCGCCCCGGGCGAGACGCTCGACGTCAACATCGACCCGGACCTAGACAGCGTGAACACGGCGTTCCTCGATGACGGCTTCAACGAGTTCAAGATCGAGTCCCGGGGCCTTGCCCTGACAGCGAACTGGGACTTCAACGAGGCTTGGTCGCTGAAGTCGGTCTCCGCCTCCCGTTGGCTCGACAACAACACGCCCTACGACTTCGACGGCTCGGACCAACTGTTCATCGATACGCTGATACGGGCCGACGTGCGGGACTACAGCCAGGAGCTGCAGCTCAATTACGATGGCGGCAACACCAAAGGCGTGTTCGGCCTCTACTATCTGAACGGGGAGCAGAACTGGCCCACCCTGACCAACCAAAGCGCGCGCCTGCGCCTGCTCAGTTCCCATGTGAAGGACATGTCCAAGGACCAGCGCAAGATCAAGTCCCTGTCCTTCTACGCCAACCTCGACTGGGACTTAAGCGAGCAATGGCAGCTATCCTTCGGCGGCCGCTACACTCGGGACGAGAAGACGCTGGACCAGTTGGCGACGGTCACGCTGACCCAGCACGTGGCCGCCTTCCTCAACCTGCCCGGCCTGGAGCAGGCGCCGCTTGTGCTTTCGCCATTGGGTGCGCAGATTGTGCCCCGCCTGCCCTTCTTCAACTTCTTCCTGCCGCACCGGGACCAGCGGGGGAACATCATCGGCCGCGGCGACACCGAAACGGTGATCTCCTATGCCGAACCCAAGATTGGGGACGAGGACTGGTCCGAGTTCACTCCCAGCGTCAAACTGCGCTACCGCCCGAACGACGCCGCCATGCTGTACATCGGCCTTTCCACCGGCTTCAAGGCCGGCGGCTTCGACGCCAGGGGCGAGGCGCTGAACGCGCCAACCTACAAGCCCGAGACCGTCACCAGCTACGCCTTGGGCCTGAAAACCACGCTGGCGGAGGGCAGCCTGCGCATCAACGCGGAAGGCTTCTTCAACAACTACTCGGAGAAGCAGCTGCGCTCCGTTACCCTGACGGATGCGAATCGACTGTTGCAGGTGATCGACAACGTGGGCAAAGTGGAGTCCGTCGGGGCGGAAGTGGAGGTGCTCTGGCTGCCGCCCGTGGAGGGCCTGGCCTTGAACCTCAACGTCGGTTGGCTGGACTGGGACATCAAGGAGTTCATTGAGGTGCAGGATCAGGCCGCCGGGCCGGTTGAGGTGAACATCGCCGACTCAAGAGCCCTCGGCTTCACGCCAAAGTGGAACGTGCAGGCGCGGGCCCAGTACAGCTTACCCCTCGGCAGCGCCGGCAGCCTAACCTTAGGGGCGGATCTGGCCTATCGGTCAAAGATGTACACCAACTCGCCGGTGGACGTCACCGACCCCTTCCAGCTGCTGACCGAAGCCGAGGCCAACACCACCTGGAACGCCTTCATGACCTACAGGCCCGAAGAGGAGCGTTGGCGCCTAACCCTGGAAGGCAAGAACTTGAGCGACGAACGGGTGCTGCAGCATACCTTCCAAGTCGGCAGCTTCATCCTCGGCGGCTACTCGCGGGGCAGGACCTGGGGGCTGACCTTCGCCTACGACCTCCGCTAGGACTGCCCGGCCAGCGCACGGGCACGAGCCTCAAGGCCGGCGGCGCGGCTCTGCCTGGCCCGGCGGCGGGCGCCCGCCCGAGTGGCGAAGGCGCACCCGCCCCCAAGGCGTGCCGTAATGGATGCGCCCGTCTTCGTCGAGCAGGGTGCCGGCGTACATGACGTTGTAGCGCTGGCCGCCGATGACGTAGTGGAAGCGGGACGCGCCGGTGCCCCAATCCAGCGCCTCCAGGGTGAACCGGCCAGCCCTCGCGCCAATGAGATAGACCAAGTTTGAGGCGATGCTGACCAAGGGCACCGAGCTCGGCGAACTGACCTTGCGGTTCACCCAATCCGCCTCGAACGCCCTTCTTTCCGGCCGCCAAGAGAACTTCTGAACGCCGTAGGGCTGGTGGCGCGGGTTGTTGCCCAGCAGCCCAACCAGCAGGCTCTTCGCCCGCTCCGGCACATACCAAGGGACGTTGCGCGGCTCATTGTTGACCACTAGGGCGCCGTAACCAGCCACCACCACGGACTGCTCGGATTGGATTTCCGTCAACGACGGGTCGCCCATGGTCACCGGTTGCACGCCGGCCACGCGCCGGTGGTGTCCGGGCAGCCCCGGCCAATCATGCGGAATGCGGTCCCGCCAATAGAGCACGACGTTCATGCGCGGCTCGCCGTCGGTGATGACCACGAACCTGTCCTCGTCGCCGAAGCCCATGAGCGAAGGCGTCGCGCCAGTGCCGTGCCCCCAGCTGTTGCCGTAGGGGGCGGTCCAAGCCCCGTCTGCGGGGGCGCTCGACAGCCGTTCGCCGTTCCACGCCACCTTGTGCATGTGTTCCTGGGAGGCGATGTAGATGCCGCCTTCGGCGTCCAAGGCCGGGCCGTTGCGTATCCAGCCGCGGCCAGTGCGGCCGGTGGCCTTGTCCTGTGCGCCCTCGCTGTGGCGCAGCCGCAGCAGCTTGGTTTCGCTGAAGTCGCGCCGCGTCAACACCACATAGCCGTGCTCCGTGACCACCAGCAGCCAGCCGTCGTAGGTCATGTTCAGGCCCATGACGGAGCCGGTCACCGAGGGTGGCAAACGCATCTCCCTGAGCGGGACGATAGCGGAGCGCGAATCCGTCGGATCCGCATCGCCATAGGCGGTGATGGTGCCGTCGCGGCTGCCGATGTAGTACTGGTGCTGCCGGTCCAGCACGGTGTAGATGTTGGCGAGGTCACGGTACTTCAGCATTTGCCGAAACGCCTTGGCCAAGGCGAGGAAGCCGTCGTTGTCGGCGTCCAAGGCGACGATGGCCGCTTCGGCCTCATCCTTTGCGTAAACCCTCTCGCCGGGGAAGCGGTATTCCTGCAGCACGTCGAAGGTTTCGTGATCGATCTTGACGATGCGGTCGATGCCGTTACCCCAATAGACGCGCCCACCATCCGCATAGACCCCGGAGATGGCGGCGCCGAAGTGCCCGGGACCGACGTGGCGGTAGTCGATTTGCGTCGGCGTCAGCGTCCGAGTGGGGCCTGTCGGCCCGGCTTGCGGAACCGCGTCCTGCTGGGCCGGGTTGCCGTGGGCCATGGAGTTGGTGGAGTCCGCCAAATAAGGATTCTTCGGCGGCAGATTGGCGGCCAGCGCTTGCATCGTCACCAGACTTAGGGCGCCGGCGTACAAAAGGAATCGGCCTTGGCGGTGCCGACGTAGCCTTGGCGGCGCAGCAAAACTCCGCTGCGCAAGGCCCTTCAGGGAGGGTCTTGGTTTTCGCAAACGCAGCTCCCTAGAAGGCTGCCCGTGCCAGCGCACCGGCCAGGACGCAAGCGCTAGTCCTGCAGGCACAGCCCACCCAAATACCACTTGGATTCACAGTTGTAGATCAGCCGCCCACGCTCGCCGTGCTGCAGGTCGAGGATCTTCTCGACGCCGGGGGGCGGCATGCCGGGCGCTGGGACGTCCTGCAGGGTCGCCAGCGGACGGGGGTAGGTCGCCCAGTCCTTGGGCGCCCGCCAACCGGGCGGTCCCACTAAGTGCGAGCGGGTGCCGTGGATGGGATAGAGCGCCCGCCAGTTACGGATGCGCTGCGCCATGTCCGCAACCAAATCCCCGTGGATGGCGGCCAAGTTGTTGTATTCATGGGGATCTTCGGAAATCCTAAAGAGGTGGTTGGTGACCGTGGCGGTCACTTGGTCCTGCTGGATCTCCTGCACCAGTTTCCATTCCTCATTGAACACCGTCAGGTTGAAGTGGCCGTAGATCGGCGTTTCCGAGGCGAAGAACACATCCTCATCGCGGGGCGCGGGCTTGCCGTCGCGGATGGACGGCCACAGGCTTGCGCCGTCCCAAGGCAGGTGTTCGCCCGGCGTCCCGCCGACGGCCTCCATGAGGGTGGGGAAGACGTCCATCACCGTCATGATCTGCTCCATCCTGCCGCCGCCCTCAAGTTGCGCCGGCCAGCGCAGCAAGGACACCACTCGGATGCCCCCCTCGAACGCCTCCCCCTTGCCGCCACGCAACGGGGCGTTGTTGGCGCCGCCGTAGGAGTAGGCGGCGCCGCCGTTGTCGCTGAAGAAGAGCACCAAGGTGTCGTCGCTGATGCCCTCGTCGTCGAGGGCTTGCAACACCCGGCCGATGGCCTGATCCATCCCATCCACCACCGCCGCGTACATGGGCCGGGCACTGTCCCGCAGCAGCAGCTTGGCGATGGTGCGGGTGCCGTCCGTTTGCGAACTGCGGGCCGGGGGCAAGTCGGTGTCGATGTCCGCGTACTTGTCCTGCAGCGCCTGCGGGGCGTCCAACGGCGTGTGCGGCGCCAGAAACGGTAAGTAGAGGAAGAAGGGCCTTTCCTTGTCCCGCCGTCGGATGTAGCGCACCGCCTCGTCGGCGAGCAGGAAGGTTTCGTAGCCCTCGTCGTCAATGGAGGCGCCGTTGCGTTGAAAATCCTTGCCGCCTTGGTTGGCGAACGGCGGGTAGTAACCCACCTCCGTGTGCAGGTGCCCATAGAAGTGCTCGAAGCCGCGGTTGTTTGGGTGGTAGGTCTGCTGCGCATGGCCCAAGTGCCACTTGCCGACCATGGCGGTTTGGTAGCCCAAGTCCAAAAAGGCTTCGGAAAGGAAGCGCTCGTCCGGATGCACGCCGATGTTGTCCCAAGGCAGGATGACGCCGTAGGCAATGCCCAGGCGAATGGGATTGCGCCCGGTCATCAAGGCCGCCCTGGTCGGCGAGCATATCGGCGTCGTATAAAAGCGGTGCAGCTCCACCCCCTCCGCGGCCAGCCGGTCCAAGGAGGGCGTGTCGATGTCGCCACCGCGGAAGCCGACGTCCGCCCAACCCAAGTCATCCGCCACCATGACGATGACGTTGGGCCGTTGCGCCCCATTCGCCAACGCCGCCGCAACCGCGCAAAGCACGACCAGGATGGCCTGTCCCGCCGCCGCCCTTCTGCGCCGCCGCCGTTGCTTTGCCGACAGCTGACGCCGGGGCGGTTTGACGGCATGGGATGCCTTGCGCCGGGCATGGGCCGCCGCGGCGCTTGCGACGGGAATGTTGCGAAGGGGCGGCATGGGCATGCGCAAAGGGCCTCTTGGGGATGGTCCATGTTAGCAAGTTCCGCGACCTTGGGTTGGCCGTCGGCGGACAAGGAAGCCACGCAGCAGGCCGGCGCCGGCATCGCCGCATTCTGACCGAGGTCATCCCTCGGCATCATGCCCCCAGCACCTGCCCCGGGGCATTGAGTACGGGCAACCGCACGATCGGGCGCCAAAGGCGGGCGGCTGGTGGTATAAAGGCCGCATGAGCAGGTTGTTGGCAGGCAAAGTCGTCGTCATCAGCGGGGTCGGGCCGGGCTTGGGCCAGGCTCTGGCCAAGCTGGCGGCGGCGGAAGGCGCCAAGGTGGCCTTGGGCGCCCGCAACGGTGATTATTTGGCGCAGATCGCCGGGGAGATTGAGGCGGCCGGGGGGAAGGCGGTGCTGCGCCCCACCGACGTCACCCAAGCCGAGCAGTGCGCCGCCCTCGCCGAAACCGCGCTACAGGCCTTCGGACGCATCGACGGCTTGGTGAACAGTGCCTACAACCACGGCCACTGGGCCACCTGTGACGTCGCCAATCCCGAAACCTGGCGCGATGTTTACGACGTCAACTGCGTCGGCGCACTGCGCATGGCGCAAGCGGTGCTGCCGGCCATGCGCAGCACCGGCGGCGCCATCGTCAACGTCTCCACCATGAGCACGGTCAACCCCTTTCCGGGGGAGAGCGCCTACGCCGCCAGCAAGGGCGGCCTCAACGCCATGACCCGGCACATGGCGCAGGATTTCGGCCGCTTCAACATCCGCGTCAACGCGGTGCGCTTGGGTTGGATTCACGGCGCCCCGGTGCGCGGATACATCGACGCCCAGGTGGCCGGCGGGCGCGGCCGGGATGCGGTGATCGGGGAGATCACCGGGCGCATTCCGCTAGGCCGGATTCCAGGCGAAGAGGATTGCGCGAAATCGGTGCTGTTCTTCGTATCCGATTACGCCAAGGTGGTGAGCGGGGCATCCTTGGACGTCAACGGCGGCCAGTACATGCCGCCTTAGCGGAGGTGTCCGATGGGTTATGGGCTTGGAGGAAAACGATGACCGAGGCAAGCGACCCGCGGCTGGCCTTTGATCCCGATGCGCTGGTGGTTTCGGAGAAGGTGGTGATCGAGGCGCCGGCGGCCCTGGTCTGGGAGGTGCTCACGGATCTGCCGCGCTACGGGGAGTGGAACCCGTTTTGCTTTCAGTGCGAATCCACCCTGGAGATGGGGGCGCCCGTCGTGATGAAGTTGAACAGCTACCAAGGCGACGGCGCCGTATTCGACAATTGCGAGTACGTCTGCGCCTTTGAGCCGGAACGGTTGCTGTCTTGGCAGGCACCGCACGACAACGCCTGGCCCTACCCCGCCCGCCGCGATCAAATCATCGAGCCGCTCGGCCCCGAACGCTGCGCCTATCACTCCACGGACGCCTTCCTCGGACCCAACGGCATCCATGTCATGCGCTTCGCCGGCGGCTGGGTGAAGCGCGCCTTCGACGAAACCGCCGCGGCCCTCAAGGCGCGGGCGGAGGCGATCCATGCGGGGCGCGTGGCGGCGCATCCGGTCGATGCCTTGCGCAGCGAATGGCAACGCTTTTGCGACGGGCTGAAGGCGTTGGGCGAAGTGGTGGAAGGCGCCGGCGTACTTGGCGGGCTCGACAAGGCGGAAGGCTACCGCTATCTCACCCGGCTGCTGCGGCTGGCGCTGGAGTCAACCCTCGAGCACAGCAGCGACCGGCATCCGTCCTTCCACAGCCTGTCCACGGAAACGGCGAAGATCGGCGCCGACAACCCGGACAACCTCTACCTCAACGCCAACATCCAAGGCGGCTGCGCCTACGAGATCACCGGCAACGTCGGCGGCGTTCCCTACCTCAGCTTCGGCACCAAGGAGAACCGTTACGCCATTGACGGGCGCATGATCTCAACCGGCGAGGTGGATCTGACGGACTTGACGGTTGCCGCGGACGGCGGCCTACGCTTGCTGGTCTCCGAACAACCGGCACAGGGCAATTGGCTGCCGATGAACGCCCGCAGCAACCTGCTGATCGTGCGGCAAACCTTCAACGACCGACGCCGGGAGACACCGGCGCGGCTGATGATTCGCCGCCTGGACGGCGACGCCGGGTGCGATCTGCTCACCCCCGAACAGCTTGATGCGCAGCTGCAAAATGCGTTGCGCTTCGTCAGCGGCACGGCCAAGACATTCCTGGCGTGGGTGGAGCGCTTCCGAAAGGAGCATCGCAATGCCTTCAAGTTGGGCGACCAAGGGTTCTTCCAAGCGGCCGGGGGGGATCCGAACATCTGCTACCTCTACGCCTTCTGGGAGATGGCGGAGGACGAAGTGCTGCAAATCCGCACCCCAGTGCCGGGTTGCGACTACTGGAACTTCCAGCTCACCAACATCTGGATGGAGTCGCTGGACTACCGCTTCCATCCAGTCCACATCAACCATGCCGGCGCGCTGCTGGATGACGACGGCCAGCTCAGCATTCATGTCTCCCATGCGCCCATTGCCGGGCTGCGCAACAACTTGGTGACCACAGGCCATAGCCAAGGCGTCATGCTGATGCGCTGGGTGGGCGCCGAGGAGCATCCACTGCCGGAACTGCGCCGCCTGCAGCGCACCGAGTTCACGGCATGACGCTGACCGCCGCCGACCTTAGGGCGGAGGCTGAAGCCTTGGTGGGATGCAGCGATTTCGGCAACCGCCAATTCATGCGCGGCCTTGAGGTTCTGGTTGAGTCCATCAACGACGAGGCGGCCCTCACTGAAGTGGGAGCGATGGCGCAGCGGCAGCGCACCCTGGGCCTGCTCGCCAACCGGCTGCGCATACAGCAGGCGTTGGTCGAACACCCGGACATTGGCGAGGAGCGCATCGACGCGCCCATCGTCATCGTCGGCCTGCCGCGTACCGGCAGCACCCTGATCCATCGCCTGCTGGCCAGCGACTCGGCGCATACGGCGATGCTGTGGTGGGAGGGCCGGCATCCCGCCATGCTGCCGCACGAGCGGCGCGGCGAACCGACGGAGCGCCGCCAGCTGGGCAAGGCGGAAGTGGCGGCCGTGGTGGCGGCCTCCCCCGAAGCCATGAACATTCATCCCTGGGACTTTGAGGGCGCGGACGAGGAGGTGCTGTTGATCGAGCACAGCTTCCACAGCACCGTGCCCGAGGCGCACATGCATCTGCCAAGCTACTCGCGCTGGGTGGAGGCGCAGGATCATCGGCCCGTTTACCGTGACCTCATGGCGATGCTTCAGTATTTGCAGTGGCAAACGCCCGGCCGGACCGGCAAACGCTGGGTGCTCAAGTCCCCCCATCACTTGCGTTACCTGGAGGCGCTGCTGGCGGTGTTTCCCGACGCCAAGATCATACAAACCCATCGGCACCCCATGCAGACGGTGCCGTCGTTCTGCTCCATGTGCGCACACCTAGCGGAACCCCTGACGCTTGCGCCAGATGGCCGCGCCATAGGCGCCCATTGGGCAGGAAAGCTGAGCCGCAACTTAAACGCCGCCATGAAGGTGGTCGCGCAGCGCCCGGACAGCTTCCTGGATCTGTACTACCGGGACCTAGTGCAAGACCCCATCGCGCAGATGGCGCGGATATACGGGTTTGTCGGCGAACCCTTCACGGAGCAAACGCAGGCCGCCATGCGCGCGCATCGACAGGACGACAGCCACCAAGTGGGCGCCCATGCCTACTGCTTAGCCGACTACGGTTTGAGCGAAGCGCGCATCAATGCCCTGTTCGGCGCCTATGCGGAGCGTTACCGTCTGCACTGAGGGCGGACGCCTGCACACCCAAGGCCGTTCGGTCTATTTATCCGCCCACCCGCACCATCCGGTCCACCCGCTGATACCCTCTCGGCAGCCGCCCTCCCCGTCTGGCGCGTTCGCTTAGGTGGGCTTGGATGTCCCTTGGCTTGAGACGCAGGTAGCGGGTGCCGGCGTATAGCCAAAGTTCGTCGCGCGGGGCTAGGGCGACGGCGCCGATCAGGCGCTCGTAACCGGCTTTGCGGGCGGCAGCGGGGATGTTGATGAGCTTGACGCCCTTGCCGCGGCCTAGGCTGGGCAGGGCGTCCAAGGGGAAGACCAGCAGATAACCCTGGTTGGTGGCGGCGGCGACGTACTGGACGGAGAGGTCTTCGGCGCCGACGGGACTTGGGGGGAGGGCTGTAGCGCCCTTTGCAGTGCTGAGGCAGGCCTTGCCTGCTTTGTTCTTAGTGGCCAGTTCCTCCAAGGTGGTGATGAAGCCATAGCCGGCGTCGGAGGCCAGCAGGACGCGACTGGTGGGGATGCCCAAGGCCACGCCCACGAAGCGGGCCCCTTTCGGGGGCTTCAAGCGGCCGGTCAAGGGTTCACCTTGGGTGCGGGCGGAGGGCAGGCTGGTGGCCGCCAGGGTGTAGGCGCGGCCGGTGGAGTCCAGAAACGCCAGGATGTCGTTGCTGCGGCCCTGGGCGGCATGGCCGAAGGCATCGCCGCTGCGGTAGGCCAACTCCGCCGGGTCTAGGTCATGGCCCTTGGCGGAGCGCACCCAGCCCTTCTCGGAAAGGATCACGGTGACAGGCTCGTTGGCGATCAGTTCGCTTTCGGCGAAGGCGGCGGCCTCGGGCACGTCCTCGGCGCCGGCCAAGGGGGAGCGACGCAGGTCGCCGTAGCGCTCCGCATCGGCGATCAGCTCCTTGCGGATCAGGGCCTTTAGACGCGCCTTGGAGGCCAAGGTTTGCTGCAGTTCATCCCGTTCCAACGCCAGCGCCGCCTGCTCCTCCCTGAGCTTGCCCTCCTCCAGCTTGGCCAGTTGCCGCAAGCGCAGGTCGAGGATGGCGGTGGCCTGCACCTCGCTGAGGTCGAAGCGCCGCATCAGGGCGGCCTTGGGCTGGACCTCCTCGCGAATGATGCGGATGACCTCGTCGAGATGCAGGTAGGCGATGAGCAGACCATCCAGAACGTGTAGGCGTTCGAGGATCTTGTCCAACCGGAACTGCAGGCGGCGGGTCACCACCGTTTGTCGGTGCTTAAGCCACTCTTTGAGGATGTGCAGCAGGTTCTTCACCTGCGGGCGCTGGTCGAGACCGATGAGGTTCATGTTCACCCGGTAACTGCGCTCTAAGTCCGTGGTGGCGAACAGGTGGCGCATCAGCCGCTCGCAATCGACGCGGTTGGACCTCGGCGTCAGCACCAGGCGGATGGGGTTTTCGTGGTCGGACTCGTCACGCAAATCCGTCAGCATGGGCAGCTTCTTGGCCCGCATCTGCCCGGCGACCTGCTCCAGCACCTTGGCCGGGGAGACCTGGTGCGGCAGGGCGGTGATGAGGATGTTGCCGTTCTCCCGGCTGTAAACCGCCCGTGCCTTGATGCTGCCGCGGCCGGTTGCATAGACGGCTTGGATTTCCTCCGGCGCAGTGACGATCAGGGCGTCCGAGGGGAAGTCCGGGCCCTGGATGTGGGCCATGATGTCCGGCAACGTGGCGCTTGGCGCATCCAGCAAATGCACGCAGGCGCTGACCACTTCGTTCAGGTTGTGCGGCGGGATGTCCGTGGCCATGCCGACGGCGATGCCGGCGGCGCCGTTCAGCAGCAGCATGGGCACTCGGGCCGGCAGCAGCGCCGGCTCGTCCAAGGAGCCGTCGAAATTGGCGACGAAATCAACGGTGCCTTGGCGCGTCTCGCCCAGCAGCAACTCGGCGTAGCGGGACAGGCGGGACTCCGTGTAGCGCATGGCGGCGAAGGACTTCGGATCGTCCGGCGCCCCCCAATTGCCTTGGCCATCGACCAAGGGGTAGCGGAAGGAAAAGGGCTGCGCCATCAGCACCATGGCCTCGTAGCAGGCGCTGTCTCCGTGCGGGTGGAACTTGCCGAGCACATCGCCCACGGTGCGGGCGGATTTAGCGAACTTGGCGGTGGCGCTCAGGCCCAGTTCGCCCATAGCGAAGATGATGCGCCGCTGCACGGGCTTTAAGCCATCAGCGATGTGCGGCAGGGCACGGTCGTTGATGACGTACATGGCGTAGTCCAGGTACGCCCGTTCGGTATAGTCCCGCAGGGGCAGGGCTTCGATTTCCAAGGCTTCTGCTTCCATCGCTGATCGGTTTCCCCTATTGTGGCGATTGCTAGGGCTTGGGCACCGCCCAGCCGCCTGTTGGTTTGGCTTAGACCAAGGTGGCCTCGTGGCCCTTGCGCTCCAGCCAAGTGCGGCGCTCCGGCGCCCGCTTCTTGGCCAACAGCATGTCCAGGATCTCGTCGGTCTTGGCGGCGGAGTCCAGGGTCAGGCGCACCAGCCGCCGGGTTTCCGGGTCCATGGTGGTTTCCCGCAGTTGCTTGGGGTTCATCTCCCCCAAGCCCTTGAACCTCTGCACCACCACGGAACCGCGCTTCTTCTCCGCGGCGATTCGGTCCAGAACACCCTGTTTTTCCGCTTCGTCCAAGGCGTAGAAAACCTCCTTGCCCACGTCGATGCGGTACAGCGGCGGCATGGCGGCATAGACATGGCCCGCCTCCACCAACGGGCGGAAGTGGCGCACGAACAGGGCGCACAGCAGGGTGGCGATGTGGGCGCCGTCGGAGTCCGCGTCCGCCAGCACGCAGACCTTGGCGTAGCGCAGTTTGGAGAGATCGTCGGAGGCCGGGTCCACGCCCAAGGCAAGGGCGATGTCATGCACTTCCTGGGAACCAAGCACTTGGCTGGCGTCCACCTCCCAAGTGTTCAGAATCTTGCCGCGCAAGGGCATGACGGCTTGGAACTCCTTGTCCCGGGCCTGTTTGGCGGAGCCGCCGGCGGAATCCCCCTCCACCAGGAAGAGTTCAGCGGCGTCCACGTCTCCGGCGGAACAGTCGGCCAGCTTGCCGGGCAGGGCCGGCCCGGCGGTGACCTTCTTGCGCACCACCTTCTTGGCCGCATGGGTGCGCTTTTGCGCATTGCTGATGGCCAGTTCGGCCAAGCGCTCCCCCTCATGGGGATGTTCGTTCAGCCACAGGCTGAAGGCGTCCTTGGCAACGCCGCTGACGAAGGCGCCGCAGCTGCGCGACGACAGCCGCTCCTTGGTCTGGCCGGAGAACTGCGGATCCTTCAGCTTGGCGGACAGGACGTAGGCGCACTGCTCCCAAAGATCATCCCCGGTCAGCTTAACGCCCCTGGGCAGCAGGCCGCGGAATTCGCAAAACTCCTTAAGCGCCTCGATCAGGCCGGAGCGCAGGCCGGTGACATGGGTGCCCCCTTGCGGCGTCGGGATGAGGTTGACATAGGCTTCCGTGACCAGGGCACCGCCATCGACCACCCATTGCAGCGCCCAATCCACCGCCTCGTCATTGCCTTCGGCTTGGTAGGTGAAGGGTTCGATGGGCGTGGCTTCCGCCCCGGCCAAGGCTTGGTTCAGGTAGCCGGCCAAGCCTTCCTCATAAATCCAGCGCTTGCTTTCGATGCGCTCCCCCTCCACCGTAAGGCTGACCGCCAAGCCTGGACACAGCACCGCCTTGGCCCGCAGCAGGTGCTCCAGCTTGGTGCGGGCGATGTTGGGGGAATCGAAGAAGCCCACATCCGGCAGGAAGTGGACGCAGGTGCCGGTGTTGCGCTTGCCCACGGTGTCCACCACTTCCAGACTGGTCACCGGGTCACCGTTCTCATAGCGTTGCCGATAGACTCGGCCGCCTCGTTTGACTTCCACTTCCAGCCAAGCCGAAAGGGCGTTGACCACGGATACGCCCACCCCATGCAGGCCGCCGGAGAAACTGTAGCTTTCGTTGTCGAACTTGGCGCCGGCGTGCAGCCGGGTGAGGATGAGCTCCACCCCGGTCAGGCCGTGCTCCGGGTGTTCGTCCACGGGCATGCCGCGCCCGTCGTCCATCACCATGACGGTGCCGTGCGCGCAAAGGGTAACCTCGATGTTGCGGGCGAAGCCGGCGATGGCCTCATCCACGCTGTTGTCCACAACCTCCTGCACCAGATGGTTGGGGCGGGTGGTGTCCGTGAACATGCCGGGCCGCAGGCGCACGGGCTCCAAGCCCGACAGAACCTGCAGCGACTCCGAGGAATAAGTGGCGGCCATGGCGGAAATCCAGTTCCTTCAGGTGGGTTGCGGGAGCTTGACGTGCATGGGGAAGCCGGCCACCCTGACCACTTCGGTTTCCAGACGGCCATCGTCAAACAGGTGCAGCCAGCGATAGCCCGGCGCCGCGTCGTCAACAGCGAAGGCAGCTGACCCCGGCTTGAATTGAAAGCAGGTCGAAGGGGCGCCCAGCAAGCGGAGGGGGCCGCGCCGCCCCTCCACCACTTGGTGGGCATGGCCGAATACAAGGGCTTTAACCGATGTCATTCTGCCCAGCGATTCTAGCACTTCTTCGGCATTGTCCAGCCTGTCTTTGTCCAGCCACGGACAGCCCACGTCAATTAGGGGATGGTGGGTGGCGATCAGGGCGAACGGCACATTGGCCGCGACAGCGGCCTCGGCCCCGGCCTGCAACGCCCGCCAATCGGCAGCATTGAAGCGGGCCCGGTCTTGTTCGTCTGCGTGGGTGTCCCAGCCGGCCACCCACCAACGGCCTAAGGTGAAGGACGCCGTGGGCAGGCCGGCGGCCAACATCGGCGCCAATCTATCGTGGTTGCCCGGCAGGCAAAGCAGGGGGCCGGAATGCCGCTTGCGCAGCAAACCGAGGCAACGTTGGTAGGTTTTTCGCGTCGGCGTATGGCCGATGTCCCCAGTCACCAACAAGGCGGCCGGCCGGCGTTGCGCCCAAGCGGCTGCCAAGACGGCGCTGAGGCTGGCGCTGGTATCGACGTTGAGCAGCCGATCCGCCGGACGCTCAAGCAGGTGCAGATCACTGATTTGCAGCATCGACAGGGGCGCTCCGGGACTAGGGCCTGTTAACACTATCTGAGCGGTCTCTGTCGGGTCTGAAGAACGGCTTGCAATTTCGGCAACCTGCACACCGCCTTGGACAACTCCGCCGTTGCGCACCCTGTGGCGACCGCGCCCTTAAGTGAAATAGGCGGGCCACCTGCTTGCACGGCGCAACTCCATTCCCTGCGTGCGGCTCAGCGCCTGCGCCAAGCCATGCTGGCATCAGGACATAAGGACGGGTTCATGCACGGCAGCGCCTTGACCGAGGCAGCAGCTGAGAAATTCGCCAAGCAGCTGATTGACTTGCGCCTTCTCGTCGCGCTGACGCATGTGGGTGTTGGGGTAGGCGTAAACCGGGTTGAAGTGGCGGGCGCTTTGGTATTCGGTGACTTCGGCGCAGTTGAGGTCGTGATAGAGGCGCACGCAGAACATCGGGCTAGCCCCCCAAGGCGCCTCCGGGGACTGCCGCAACCGGATCATGGTGGTGTGGCGGCTGCGTTGCGCCACCTCGACGGCCACCCTGATGCGACGGCCGGCGAGGGTGACGCCGACGGCGGCGCCGTCCCGCTCATGCAGTTGCGGAAACAGCCGCATCACGCGCAGATAGTTGGCGTCACACACCGCAAGGTGTGCCGCCAAGTCGATGTTGTAGTGACCCGCCCCGTAATTCATGGTGCGCCAATATAACAACCCTCGCCAGCAACGCCAGCATTGGCCGGCAAGTTTTACCCAGCATCGCAGGGAGGGCAAGGCCCGTTCGTCGCATCACGCCAAACCATCGCCCAACCACTCTGCTAAACTGCCCGCTCCCGGCCGGAAAGTGCCGCCCCCGATGACCTTCATGAGCAAACCACACCTTCGCGGCCGTCTCCAGGCTCCACTTTCCAAGCATCCGCACGGGTGGCGGGGCTTGCGCGCCCGCAGCCGCGCCCGTTTTCCGTTGGCGTCGGTCGCCGCGGCCCGCCATCACGCCCTTTTGTCGTTCAAGCCGCCGCGCCTTGGTTGGCGGCCGTCCCTTCGTCGTCTGTGCATCGCCGCGGCTTGCGCCCTCGGCCCGCTGCACATGGCCCCGGCAGGGGCGGCCAACTTGGCGGACGCCTATGCAGACGCCCTTAAGAATGATCCCGTGCTCAAGGCCGCCCAAGCCGGCAATGAAGCACGGCGGCAAATGATCCCCCAAGCCCGGGCCAGCCTGCTGCCACGGGCCAGCCTGGGCGGCAACACCAGCAAGAACAAGCGCTCCTTCCCCATCCCGCCGGTGCAGGACACCAACCCAGGCAGCCCCACCTTCGGGCAGCTGGTGCAGATACCGGACATCACCTACAACGAACATTCCTGGCAGGCGCAAGTGAACCAGCCCATCGTCAACGTCGCCGCTTGGTTTGACTTGAAAAGCGCCGCTTCGACCGTGCAGGCCGCCGGTGCCCAGCTAAAGGCCACGGAGCAGGCCTTGATCGTGCGGGTGGCGCGCTCCTATCTGGACGTGCTGCGGGCGCAGGACCGCTTGGACGCCAGCCGCGCCCAGGAAACCGCGGTGCAGCGCCAATTGGAGCAGGTGCAGCAGCGCTTTGAAGTGGGGCTGGTGGCCATCACCGACGTGCTGGAGGCACGGGCTGCCTATGACAACTCCGCAGTCGCCCGCATTCAGGCGGACGGCGACCTGCATGTATTCTTTGAAATCCTGGAGACGGTGACCGGAACCCACTACGACGACATCGCCCGTCTATCCGAATCCCTGCCCATCATCAACCCGGAGCCGGCGGACGAGGAGGCTTGGGTGCAAACCGCCTTGGCGGGCAACTACAACATTCAGGCCGCCCAGGCCCAACTGGAGGCCGCCAAGCGGACCTTGGCGGCGCGCCGGGCTGGGCATCTGCCCACCCTAGAGGGCTCCATCACCCACAGCCACTTCGCGACGGGCGGGCTTGCCTTCTTGGGTGACAAGGTGGACACCACCACCTACGCCCTGTCCATCAACCTGCCCATCTACCAAGGTGGCTTCACCCACGCCCGGGCCAAGGAGGCCAGATTCCTCGCGGAGCAGGCCCGCCAAGAGCTTTTGAACCAACAGCTCACCGTCACTCGGGACTCCCGCAACCTGTTCCAAGCGGTGGCCACGGACGTGGTGCGGGTCGGTGCCCGGCAGAAGGCCATCGCCTCCAGCGAATCCGCCCTTGAAGCCACAGAGACCGGCTACGAGGTGGGCACCCGCAACATCGTCGATGTGCTGCTGGCGCAGCAACGGCTGTACGCCTCCCAATTCGACTACGCGGACTCGCGCTACAACTATGTGGTGGATCTGATGCTGCTCAAGCAGGTGGCCGGCAGCTTGACGTCGGCGGACATGGAGGAACTGAACCAGTTCACCGACGCCGCCAGCCCGGTGGCCAGGGGCAGGCCCTCGCTCAGTCCATAGCGGCGGCGTCAGCCTCGCCGCCCGGCCAAACAACTGCGACAACCCAAACCGACAACAAACACTCTCAAACACTACCCACTAAGTCCTCAATAGGGGGTCATTTCTGCTTTGGTTTGACACCCCCTTGCGCTACAATCGGCCACATGGAAATTGATTGGACAGTCATAGCGGTTGGGGTGGCCATAGCTGGTCTGATACTCAACGGCCAGTGGGCGACCGGGCGTCGCCTAGACCGCCTGGAGGCTTCGCTTGCCGACTTGAGAGAGCGGGTGGCCCGGCTTGAGGGCTTGTTTGAGGGCTTCGCCGGCGCCCGCCGCGAGGCGCCCTCCTTGGACTAACCACACCGCCATCCGCCTTCGTTCCGGCCGAAAGCTGTCCTGATGTGGCGAAAAGGAGGAACCGCATGGGCCGGGCGATAGTATTTCTGGCCGGACTGACACTCTGTTCAACCCCAGCATGGGCGGGTTGCTCGCCGTTGGCGGACGACCTGCGCGAGGCGGCTGAGGTGGCGAAGCGGCACGCCGACCTGCACTCTGACATGCAGCCACTCGCATGGACGCTGGCGTTTTCGGCAAAGTTGGTGGCGGAGACGGAGGGAACCTGCGTGGAGTTTCAGGAGGCCACAACGGGCCAGATCGACGCCTTGGCCCAGCTGGCGCCTACAATCACCAAGCGCAACAGGGCCGACGGGCAGCGGTTGGGAGCAATTGCCGCCCGATGGCGAAGGGGCCGCTGACGGGACGATGCTTTCCAGGCTCCGTTGCGTGCCGGAAATTCAATTTCGGTCCCCCATCTTTCCCCTTAATCCCCTAAAAGGCTCTGCTGGGTGGAGTTTGAGGGTGTTGGGCAGCGGTTGGAGCACACCAGGGTCCGGCGCGGCGTTTGGGCCGCGTTTTGGCGTTTGTTGGGCGCTGCGAAGCAGGGTCAGGGAAGCATGACCTCAATGCTCCGCCGCATCCATCATGGTGCGCAGCAGGCCCAGCAGTCGTTGGCTGGCGCCGCCATTGGCCTTAACGACTTGAAGCGCCCGCTGGCCGGCCGCCCGACTGGCATCTTCGTCCTCCAGGTTGGCCAGCACGGCTTCGGCGAGTTCAGAGGCGTCGCGCACCTTGGTTAGGCACCCTTGCTCAGCAAAGGCGGCGGAAATTTCAGTAAAGTTGAACACCTCCGGCCCCATCAGCAACGGCTGGGCGCTTAGCGCCGCCTCAATGGGGTTGTGCCCGCCCTTCGGCACCAAGCTGCCGCCGATGAAAGCCACTGCGGAAAGGCCATAGAGGGTTTGCAGCAGGCCCATTGCCCCCACCACCAGCACATCGGCCGCTTTTTCGCCGCCGACGTTCGGCGCCACCCCGCCTACACTTTGTGCGGCGGCCGGTTGCCTCGCAATCATCCGTTGCGCTGCGCTTGTTCCGCCACTGGTGGACGATGTGGCCACCTTGCGCATCGCCGCCACAGGCCGGGATCTGGCCTCAGGGTCGCCATCGCTCAGCAAGGTCGTCCGCAACCCGCGCCGTTCGGCCAACGCCTTGATGGATGCAGCCCGCGCCGGATGTCGAGGCACCAACAGCAGGCAAGCGTTGGGCAGGCGCTCGAGCACCCGCAGCTGGGCATCCAAAACGATCTCGTCTTCGCCAGGATGGGTACTGGCGGCGATCCAAACCCGGCGGCCCGCCAAGTGCAGTTCCGCCCGCAACGCCTCGACGGCCGCTGCGTGGTCGGGCGGCAGGGCGGCGTCGAACTTGACGCTGCCGAAGGATTGCACCTTGGCCGGATCTGCGCCGAGCGCCACAAACCGTTGCGCTTGCGCGGGGTATTGGCAAGCAATCCGTGCGACTTTCCGCAGAAGCGTACGGGTCAGGCCCGGTACCCGGCCATAGGCCCGCGCCGACCGCTCGGACAGGCGGGCATTGACCACCAACACGGGGATGCCGCGCCGGTGGGCCGCCTCAATTAAGTTGGGCCAAAGCTCCGTTTCCACCAGCACCAACAGCTTCGGACGCACTTCGTCCAAGAACTTGCGCACCGCAAACGGGAAATCGTAGGGCGCATAACAATGGGCGGCCACTCCGCCCAGCCTGCGCCGCGCCTCCTTGGCGCCCGTGGGCGTCATGGTGGTGATGAGGCAGGGCGTGGTGGGAACTTCCCCAGCCAACACCCGAATGATGGGGGCGATGGCGATGGCCTCGCCGGCGGACACCGCGTGGAACCAAACGCAATGTGCCGGCGCATCCACTGGCGGCCGGCCAAATCGCACGGCAATGCCCTGCCTATAATCCGGTTCCCGCCGCCCCCGCCACCAAAGCCGCAGCGGGACCAAGGGCAGGGCCAACCACAATAGAGTTTGATAAAGGAGCTTGCTCATGGCTCAGGCAAGCACTCCAAGCCGGTGGCGCCCATGCGCCTTGCAAGCGCGGGGCTTGGCGCACGCGAAAGGCGGCCAACCGGAGAAACTGCGCATCCGCAAGAGCTGTCGGTGTGCAGCGAATGCCGTGACTGGGAAAGGGACATCGGGATGATTGAGGATGCGGGAGCACATAGGCAAGCGGCAGCCCTTCGCGCTTGGAGGCAAATGAATGGCCTTGGGGGCACACCATAGCGGATAACTTCCCCACTGCAATCATGTGCATGGGATCACCTTTCGGACATTGGGAGGGAGCGCCTCGGTCGCCTCGGGCCCGTGTTCGGGTAGCCTATGAGCATGCAATCGCGGCGCGGGATTTCTGGACGGCACCGATGAACGACATAACCCTCTATGTCCGGGAAAGGGAGAATGCCGTGATAACGGTCGAACGGGTTGAGGGCAGCGCCGGAACCGAGAGCGTCGAGATTACCCTATCCGACGGTCTGGACAACCTCAGGTTCAACCAGCCGCTGACGATACTGTTCGACCAGCCAACGGATTGGGTTGGCGGACCATTCGCCGTTTCCCAGAACGGTGAATTGCTGGATGAACGCGTCTTCGACACGGAGGCGGCCATGCTTTCACTGAAGCCAAACGAGCAGCCCTACCTGCTTCGCCCGCGCCCTTAGCCGTCAGGCGCACTCTACCGCGAACGCGGCGACGTTGCGGTGCTCGCGGCTGAACTCCACCCCGATCAAATGGATGGGTTCGCCGAGATGGCGGTACTTGTCGGCGTAGCCCTTTGCCTTGAGCTGCGCTATCGCGGCCCCCGCCGGCTCCTTCTCCACCGTCTTGAACTCGAACAGGTACACGCAGCCGTTGAACCGGAACGCCATGTCCGCCCGCCCGCTGGCGCTGCTCTCCTCCGCTATGAGGTCGAACCCCTGCGCCGCGAAGCAGGAGTAGAACACGCTCGCGTAGTAGCCCTCGTAGTCCGCGATGCGGTGGTTGGTATGCCATTGGTGCGGAATGCCTGCGAAAACGGCCCGGAACATGGCTTCCAGTCCCTTGAAGTCGTTTGCCGCGAGCAACTCGCGTAGCGGGCCGCCCTCCGCCAGCCGGCGCGAGGACTCCGGCAACAGGGCGTTCAGCAGGTGTTCGTTCAGGCTCTGGCGCACCTCGTGGTTCGGATAGCCCAGCCGGTAGCGCGTGCGACCGGTGCGGTCCTCCACGTTCCGAATGGTGAGGTATCCGGTCTGGAACAGCAGCGCCTCGGTGGCCATCTCGTCCACGTCAAAGGCGGAGAGCAGCGCCTCGGTGCCGATCATGCCAGCCAAGTCCGGGGAGGCGATGCCGCGACGCAGCAGGGTGTCGATGAGGAACCGCGGCGTGCCGGTCTCGAACCAGTGGGCCTTGAACTCGCGGGTGTCGAAGAGCAGCAGGACGTCGAAGGGGTTGTAGACCCTGTCTTCGCCCAGCCAGTGGTATCCGTTGTACCAGTCGCGGATGGCCTGCCGGTCCAGGCCGGGCAGCTCCGGCGCGAACACGGTGTCCAGGTCCGTGTCGGTGTAGCCACAGATGGCGGAGCAGCGTCGGTCCAGGGTGATGTCCTTCAAGTTGTTCAGGCCGGAGAACAGGCTCACCTTGGAGAACTTGCTCACACCGGTCAGAAAAGAGAACTTGACGTGCGCGTCGCTGAACTTGACGGCCGAGTACAGCCCGCGCAGGGCGTCGCGGTTGGCGCGGGCCACTTCCGGCTTCCCCAAGGCATCCAGGATCGGCTTGTCGTACTCGTCGATCAGCACGACCGTGCGCTGTCCCGTGCGCTCGTGCAGCGTCTCGATCAGATGGGCGAACCGTTCCGGGCCGGCGGGGTAGGGTGCGCCGACGCCCGCACGCCGTTCCATGCCGTCCAGTTGCGTCGTCAGGTTCGTGTCGAGATGACCGGGTTCGGTGAAGTTGCGTCCACTGAAATCGAGCCGCACGACGGGATGGCGGACGGACCAGTCCCAGCGGTCGTGGACGGCGAGGTTGCGGAACAGCGGCTCGTTACCCTCGAACAGCTCCTTCAGGGTGTCCACGAACAGGCTCTTGCCAAAACGCCGCGGGCGGGAGAGGAAGTAGTGTTTGCCTCCGTTCACCAACCGATGGGCATAGGCCGTCTTGTCCACGTAGTAGTAGCCTTCCTCGCGGATCTCCCGAAAGGTCTGGACGCCGATGGGCAGCTTGCGCTTCGTCATGGGCGCACCATAGCCCCCGCGTCATGCGCAGTCAAAATCGCTCGGGGATGACGCCCGGCGGCTTTGCCTATCCAAGAGACGCCGCGAGCTTTGGAGGCTTCAGGATTCCACATCTCCATTCCGCTCGACACTGGCGGCTTCCACCTCATGGACCGCACGGTGGTGGACGCCGTCCTCGCTTCCGGGCTGGCCCCGGCGGGCGTTGTCTATCTCTCCCCGTGGAGGATGGGTGGGGTGCTAAAGTACACTCCATAGGCCACGGGTGGCGGAAACATTATGCGGACAATCCCCCCTCTCCGATTACGGCAGGGCAAGCCCCGCGCCGCAAGATTGACCACGCTGGCGGTGGTGGCCCTGCTGGCCGGGCCCGGAACGGCGGCCGCCCAGACGCCTACCGATTATGACTCGGAGGACAACGGCCTCATCGACGTAACCACCCTAGCGCAGTTGAACGCCGTCCGCCACGACCTGAACGGCAACGGCGACGCCACCCACGCCGACTATGTGGCCGCCTTTCCCAGCCGGGACACCACCAGCGGCGGGCGGATGGGCTGCCCCTCGGGAACCTGCACCGGCTACGAACTGAAGGCGGCTTTGAGCTTCGACGCCAACGGTGACGGCGACGGCAGCGACTCGGGCGACCACTACTACAACGGCGGGTTGGGCTGGGAGCCCCTGGGCAACAATGCCACCCGATTCACCGCCACCTTCGACGGCAACGAACACACCATTTCCCATCTGTTCATCAGCCGCGCCTCTGGAACCGGGTCAAACCGGACGGGGCTGTTCGGACGGACCACCGGCGCCACCCTCCGTGACATCAGCTTGTCCAATGTGCGGATAACCGCCGAGGGACGGGCGGGCGCACTGGTCGGTCACGCGGACGAGGGAACCATCAGCAACTGTGATTCCAGCGGCAGCGTAACGGTAAGCGGCGACCGGGCCGGGGGATTGGTGGGGCAGCTCAATGCCGTCGGGGGGACAAGCGGAACGATAAGCGGCAGTCATTCCACCGCCACCGTTACCGCTCAAGGCGGCGAGGCCGGCGGCCTCACGGCGCTGCTGCTGGGCGGCAACAGCGTAAACGCCAGTGTGTCCTCCAGTTACGCCACTGGCGACGTCAGCGGAACGACCAATGCGGGCGGACTGGTGGGACGAGTTGCCTCCGGAAACATATCCGAAAGCTACGCCACCGGCGCCGTCACCGCCAGCGGCGGCGGTGCCAAAGCCGGCGGACTGGTGGGTTGGTTCAGGGCATCCGCTGATGGCGGCGGACTCCCGGTACAGGTAACCAGCAACCTGACTGCCAGCTACGCCACCGGTCGGGTCAGCGTTACCGCCACCGGCGCCACCGCCACCGCCAAGGCGGGGGGGCTGGTTGGGGAAAACGACGCCCATCTGCAGAACGATGGACACAGAGGCAACCGGGCCACCGCCAACATCCGGGCCAGCTACGCTACCGGCGCGGTGCATGGCGCCGGCGCCAACAACGATTTAGGGGGACTGGTGGGCTTCAACACTGGCAGTCACACTCGTTTCGAAGGGACGGGGGTCGAGGGAGCACCGGGGATTTATGGAATTACCAACACGAATATCTCCGCCAGTTACGCCACCGGCCCGGTAACCGGGGAAAGCGGCGCCCAAATCGGCGGCCTGGTGGGGGACGACGACCCTATGGAACCCCCCTCTGATCAAGTTGGGAAAAGCTACACCAGCATTGCCGACAGCTATTGGGACGCCGGAACCACCGGCATTGACGACGACGCAAATACCGTTGCCCCGGAGGGCAAGACCACCCGACAACTGCAACGGCCCAGCGGCTACTCCGGCATCTACGCCAACTGGAACCTGGATCTCGACGGTACGACCGGCGGCGATGACCCCTGGGATTTCGGAACGCCCCTCCAGTACCCCAAACTGAAGTACGGCAGCCAGGATCCGATAGTCCAGGGCAGCCAAGCCAGGGGCAAAACCGACCACGGCAACTTCCCGGTGGCGGGCGAACCCATCTGGGTCCATTTCAGCAGCGGGACCCTGCGGGGCACCAGCGAAGCCCGGGCCTGGGAGCGTTCCGACTGGGTCTACCTCAGCAGCCAGACCCTGCGGGAGGGCAGCAAAGGCTGGGCTTGGGAGCGTTCCGACGACGGGCACTCCAACTGGACCAGTGTCGTTGCGACCCGGGGCGCAAACCGGGCCGGCGGCAGCCCCACCTACTTGTACATCCCCAACAATGCCGAAGTGGGCAAATACTTCCGGGCCAAGGTCTTCCTGATCGACGGCAGCGAAATGTACACCCGGGTTTTCGGCAAGGTGCGCGCCGCCGACGCCGCAACCGACGGGGCCGCGCTGAACTTCGCCGACGGCAACGCCATGCCCCGAGTGGGCACCCCTGTTAGACTAACCGCCGGCCAACTGCCGGCCGGGGCGGTCGACGAGCGTTGGGGCTGGCAGCGCTGCGACAACACTGTCACCCCCCATACCGACTGCCAGTATATCTCGACCTCCGCTACCCTGAGCTACACGCCGATGCCCGCTGACCTGCTCAAGTACCTGCGGGCCTATGTGTACTACGAAACCAGCGACGGTGTGTGGACCAAGTCGGAAACGGCCTTCACCGGAGTGGTTACGATGATAAGGATATAGCTGGGGCTTCGGAGAGGAGATGGCAACCTCAACGGTTGACATCGACGCCGCCATCCTCGGCGGCGGCATCGCCGGCCTATGGCTGTTGAATGTGCTGCGCAACGCTGGCTACGGCACTGTGCTGCTTGAATCCGGGCGCTTGGGCAGCGGGCAGACCTTGGCCTCCCAAGGCTTGATTCACGGCGGCTTGAAGTACGCCCTCGGCGGCGCCCTGACCGCAGCCAGCGAGGCCATGGCCGCCATGCCGGCCCGTTGGCGGGCCTGCCTAGCCGGAACTGGAGAGGTGGATCTAACCCCACTACGGCCCTTAAGCGATGACTTTTACTTCTTCGCCCAGGGCGGTGCTGCCGGAAAACTAGCCGCCTTCTTCGCCAGCAAGCTGCTGCACGGACGGGTTCGCCGGTTGCAGCCTGACGAATTCCCTCCTTTTCTGCCCGCCAGCACCTGCAAGTGTGTTGTCCATCGCTTGGATGACTTTGTGCTTGACCCCTACAGCCTAGTCAAACGCTTGGCCGACCTTGGCGCACCCCACATCCACCAAATGGACGAACGCGCCAAGATTGAAGTCCGCCAGCACGGCGCCATTATCCACACCACCCGGGCAAGGATCGCCTGCAACCGCCTAATCCTCGCCGCCGGAGCTGGCAACGAAACCCTGCTTCGCCACCTGCGCATTCCGGTGGCGATGCAAAGGCGGTCCTTGCGCCAAGTCATCGTCACAGGCCCAACCCTCGGCCCGTTTTATGGTCACTGCCTGACCGGCATCAACCGCCCCGAACCCCGTCTGACCATCACCAGCCACCCGGATGGCACGGACGCGCCCGACAATCGAAGGTGGCTTTGGTCCCTAGGCGGCCAACTGGCCGAAGAGGGCGCCGGCCGGTCCCCCGCCGACCAACGCCGCCACGCCCGCCACGAATTGCAGGCCTGTCTGCCTTGGCTGGACTGGCGCCAAGTCCATCTCGACAGCTTCCATCTGCACCGCGCCGAGCCTCTGCAACCCGGAAACCGCCTTCCGCACCAAGCCTTCGCCCAAAAGCTGGGCAACTGCATCGTCTGCTGGCCCACGAAACTCACCCTAGCACCGGATTTGGGCGACAAAGTGCTGCCCCTGATGTCCAAGCCACAACATCCCGACCCGCCCGTCCTCGACCTGCCGGCGGCAACCCTAGGCACCCCACCCTGGGGCAAATGACGCCAGCGTCGGCAAGGGTTGCGGAGCGGGTTGCTTTGGGAGGGCGAGTGTTCTGGATGCGCTGCCTCTTTTCTGTATAAATGGAAATCAGTTTCTATTTTGCATGGAATACTGGCGCAAGTTGTCTGCGACCTAGGCGGGTTGGTGGAAACCATTGCGGCCTAGCCGGCAGGAAGGGAAACTGATGGAACGTCGGACGTTAGGCAAAACGGGCATCCAAGCCTCCCTGCTAGGACTAGGCACGGTGAAGCTAGGCCGCAACCAAGGCCTAAAATACCAGAACCACTTCGGCTTGCCGACGCCGGCCGAGGCGCGGCGGCTGTTGGACGGCGCCCGCGTCCTTGGCGTCAACCTACTGGACACCGCCCCCGCCTACGGCGACAGTGAGGCCCTGTTAGGCGAGCTGCTGGTCGGGCAACGCCACGACTGGGTGCTGGTGACCAAGGCCGGCGAAGAGTTCGACGGGACGCACTCCATCTACAACTTCACCCCGGAGCACATCGCCACAAGCGTACGGCGCTCCCTAAAGCGGCTGCGCACGGACTATGTGGACGTGGCGCTCATCCACTCCAACGGCGAAGACCAACGCATCATCCAAGAGTTCGGCGCACTAGACTGCCTAGCCGACCTGAAGGCCCAAGGCCTGATCCGCACCCTAGGGCTTTCGCACAAATCCCCAGCCGGCGGTCGGGCGGCCCTAGCCGCCGGCGCCGATGTCTTGATGGCCACCCTAAACGCCGCCAACACCAGCGAGGCTGCTTTGGTCCGGGAGGCCCATGCCCAAGGCTGCGGCGTCCTAGTAAAGAAAGCCCTCAATAGCGGCCAAGGCCAGCCCGCCGACTTGACCGCCATAGCCGCCCACCCGGGCGTAACCAGCATTCTGGTCGGCACCCTAAACCCGGATCATTTGGCGGAAAACGCCCGCCTGTTGCGTTGCTAGGCCCTGCCAAGACGATCCAATGCCGCCGTAGTCGAGCAGTCCTCCACCAGCCCCAAAACCTCCACCTTGCCACCGTAGCCGGTGACGAAATCCGCCCCTATCACTTGGTCGCAGCGGTAGTCGCCGCCTTTCGCCAGCACGTCGGGGCGCACCAAGGAGAGCAGGGCTTGTGGGCTGTCTTCCGGGAAGCCGACCACCCAATCGACCGCTTCTAGGCCGGCGAGCACTCGGAGGCGACGGGATAGCGGGTTGATGGGGCGGGGTGGGCCTTTTAGGCGGGTGACGGAGGCGTCGTCGTTGACGGCCACCAATAGTCGGTCGCCCAAGCGGCGGGCTTGTTCCAGGTAGGTGACGTGGCCGGCGTGCAGGATGTCGAAACAGCCGTTAGTGAAGACGATCTTCTCGCCGGCCTTGCGGGCGACGGCTACGGCCAGCCGGAGTTGGTCTTGGGACAGGGTGCCGCGGTCCATGCCGGCTTGGGCGGCAGCGTAGGCGAGCTCCGGGCCGCTGACCACGGCGGTGCCGGACTTCGCCACCACCAACGAGGCGGCTATGTTGGCTAGGCGGGCACCGTCCAAGGGTGGCCAGCCTAGGCCGGCGGCCATCCCAAGGACCGCCACCGCCGTGTCCCCAGCGCCGGTGACGTCATACACCTCCACCGGAAGCGCCGGCAGGTGCCGGACTTGCCCGCCATCCTCGCTGTCAACCACCGCCATGCCGCCAGCCCCCGCGGTAACCACCAAGGCGCGGATGCTCAGCCGCTCGCACAGGGATTGGGCCTGTTCGCCAAGCGCATGGACATCGCCAACGGCACCCAAGGCGGCGTTGAACTCCCGTTGGTTCGGCTTTAGCAGGCTGGCGCCGGCGTAGGCGCTGAATGGCTTGAATTTGGGGTCCACCACAACCGCCGCGCCGGCCTTCTTGCCGGCTGCAATAAAGCCGGCTGGCGACGCTATTGCACCCTTGTCGTAGTCACTGAGAATGAGCGCCGCCGCATTCGGCAGATGGGCCGGCAGTTTGGCCGCCAAGGCTTCGGCCGCCTCGGCCGGCAGGGGCGCTTCAAAGTCGCTGCGCAACAACTGCTGTTGGCGGCTGACCACCCTAACTTTTTGGATGGTGGCCCATTGCTCGACCTCCACGAAGTCGCAATGGACGCCCGCCGCCTCAAGAACGCTCCGCAGCGCGGTTCCCTCCAGATCCCGACCCACACAGCCGAGCAGGGTGCATTGCGCCCCAAGACTGGCCAAGTTCAGGGCGACATTGGCGGCGCCGCCAGGACAGTCCTCCACTTGGTCCACCGCCACCACCGGCACCGGCGCCTCCGGGGAAATGCGCCCGGCGTTCCCATGCCAATAGCGGTCCACCATGACATCGCCGGCCACCAGCACATGGAGATCTTTAAGGGAGGGCAATTGCCGGGGCGACGCATCCTGTAGCAAGGCGGAAAGTCCCCTACCGAATCAACCATGCGGCGAACCGCTCGTTCAGGTCGTCTTGGTTGTCGGCCCACCACTCGAAATCCTCAAACACCACCTTGGTCATGTTCTCCGGGGCGGTGGGCAGATGCGGCCGCATGTCCACGTCCACCTCAAAGTGTCTGCCCACAAACGCCATGGCCGAGCGGCGAGCGATTCCATAGGAGATGTAGCCGGCCAAGTTGGCCACGGACTGCGTGCTGGTGGCGAAGGCGACAAACCGCCGGGCTAAGTCCGCATTGGGCGAGCCGGCCACGATGGCCAAATAGCTCAACCCCAGCATTTGGCTGTCCCAAACGATCTCCAAGGGCTGCTGCTCCAGAAACTGGGCGTTGAAAATGCGGCCGTTGAAGGCCGTGCTCATGACCACCTCGCGATCCACCAACATCTGCGGCGGCTGGGCCCCCGTCTCCCACCAAACCACTTGGCTCTTGATCCCATCCAGCTTGCGAAAGGCGCGGTCCATCCCTTCCGGAGTGGAAAGGACCGCATAGACTTCTTCCGTCGGCACGCCATCCGCCACCAAGGCGAACTCCAAGTTGGCGTTAGGCTCCCGTTGCATGCCGCGCCGCCCAGGAAACTTTTCCAAGTCGAAAAAATCCTCAATGGTGAGGGGTTTGGCATCGGGGAACAACTCTCGATTGTAGGCGTAAACAGTCGAAAAAATACTGATGTTAACGCCGCAGTCGAGCGTTTTCTCCGCTACGAAATCCGCCGCCGGCGGCGTTCCGTCCGGGGCCGGCGGCAGGGCGTCCTGGTCGATTTCCTCCAGCAGACCCTCGTCACAGCCGAGCAGGACTTCCCCGGCGTTGAGGTCAACCACGTCCCAGTTGACATTGCCGGTCTCCACCTGCGCGCGGATTTGCGCCAGCCCGCCATTGTACTCGTCGAGGTTGACGCGGATGCCGGTCTCCCGCATGAAGGGTTCGTGATAGGCTTTAACCGACGCCTTGGCGTAGGAGCCGCCAAAAGACACCGCCGTGATGGAGCGGCCCTCCGCCGCCGCCAAGGCCGGGGCCAAGGCCCCTGTGCAGGCCAATGTCAAGGCCACCGCAGCCGCCCCAAGCCGGCCCGTTTCCCCCGCCCCCGATCGGGCTCGGGAGCACTGCTTCCGCAAAAGAATGCGCATGGATGAACACCCCTTCATAGCGTCCAAGCGACTCCGCCGATGGCGCCCATTACACCACAGTTGGTCATTCCCTCGCCAAGAGGGCCAGACTGGTGAGGTTCGGCTCGCCGGGCTTCGCCGGCCAGGGCAGCGGGCCCAAGGGCAAGGCGACCAAGCGGGCGCCTTCCTGGCGCAGACGGCGTAGGGCGAGGTAGGAGTCGGAGTTGACGCGCTCATCCGTCCCCAAGGGTTTCCTGCCCGGAAAGTAGGAATGAATCAACAGTTGTCCGCCCGGGCGCAGCGCCCTGATGGCCAGCACGATGTCCCGGTAGGCAATGTCCGCGGCAGGGGCGTGGTCCAGGAGGATGAAATCGAACTCCGCTTCGCGCCCGTTCAGATAGTCCGTGGACCGGGCGATGGAAAATTCCACCATGTCGGCACAGTCCAGACAGGCCAGCAGTTCCCGGGGGGGAGTGGAGATGCGGTATCGTTTCGCCTCTGCGGCGGCAGGATCGTTGACGTCAAACAAGTCCACGGTGACCAGACGGGGCGAGCGGCCTACATTCCGGTACTCCCGCATTGCCATGGCGGCGCATAAGGTGGATGCGCCGCGGTTGGTGCCGATTTCCAGAAGGGAGCGCGGTTGAAAACGGCGAATCAGGTGGTAGATTGCCCGGCAGCTTTGGGGATCGGTGGCGTGAGTCCAGGGCATGTATTCGAAGATTTCTTTTATCGAGGTTTGCGCCTGTTCCCAGCTGTCGAACATGCCGTCGCCCCGGAGCATATCCGAGAGCGAAATCTCCGCCGCCTTGGGAAGCGGGGCAACGTCCACCGCCATCACAGGCAGCCGGTTGAGCCGCTGGGTATGGACCACCCGGCGGAGTGCGCCATGCGCCCGCGCCGGAAGGATATTGCGGACCAGCCTTTTCAACACTCTCATATCCACGCGGGGCGCCATCGCTGGGTTGCAGTTGCTTCTGCCGCATCCCGTGGCCCGCCGTTGCAGTACGGGTCAACGGCGCAGCCCATTGTACAATGCACCCTTCCAGTTGGACCATTGCCAACAGCGCGGCCGCGGCCGGCCCCGGCGCGGCGGTGCCAAGATGGCGCAGGATTCGCTGCCGGGGTTTGCCCTTGCGGTTCCCAGACCTCAGATCAACCAGCCCTACGCCGAGGTTCAGGCTGGAACTTGCATAGCGGTTCGTATGACGAAGCAGTTATACTGGCATAGGGGCAGCACGGCTCCGACCTGAGCCGGTTGGCGGAGGTAACCCGAAGTGTGCTGGGTGGCGTGGCGCCATCCCGCTTGGGGCTGACCAGAACGGCGGAGCCCAAGCATCGCCCGCATCTGCCCAATATCAGCACTCTGCTCGCTCGAGACGATGGTGGGGGCCGCAAGAGGGATGCCGGATGCACACAGTCGCCATCATAGGAGCCGGGTTCATAGCAGCCAAGAAGCACCTGCCGGCCTGGTGCCGGTTGCGTCGCGGCCTGAGAGTCGTCGCCATCTGCGATCTCGACCGCGCCCGCGCCGATGCCGTGAGCCGCCAATTCGGAGTTCCGGCGGCTTACGATGACGTCGAGCAAATGCTGGCCATGGAGCGTCCCGACTTCGTTGACGTATGCACGCCGCCGAGCACCCATGCCGACATAGTGGTGGCGGCGCTGAAAGTGGACTCCAATGCACTGATTGAGAAGCCTTTGGCTACGACGGTCGGGGACTGTGGAAGGATCATCGAGGCCGAGCGGAGGTCCAAGGGCCGTGTCGGGGTGGCCCATACCGAGCTGTTCCACCCGCGGGTCATCGAGGCTCGCAAGCGCATCAAGCGCGGCGACATCGGGGACCTCACCGGGATGCGCATTTTCTACTCCACGCCGGTCGCTCTGTGGACGACGGACCCCGACCACTTCGCCAACCGGCTGCCCGGCGGGTCAATAGGAGAGACAGGGCCCCACGCGGCGTACCTCTCCCAGGCATTCATCGGTCCTATCCGCGACGTCCGTGTCCAGGGCCGAAAAATCTTGCCGGAATACCCTTGGTCGCCATTCGAGGACTATAGATTGGAGCTTGTGGGCGATCATGTCTCCAGCAGCGTTGTGCTGACGTACACCAGCAAACATTCGGCCTTTCTATTGGAGTTGTGGGGCACTGAAGGCATAATGAAGATCGATATGCAAAGCAAGGTGCTCGTTAACTACCGCAGGGTGAACCAGTCCCCTTGGGGAATCGGTCTTTCTGCTATTGGCGAGGCTGCGCAATTGGCCTCAGGCGCCTTCGCCAATGGCTTCGATTATCTCGCCGGCCGATTCAGGAACATCCACGACAGGACCATCAGCGAGTTCTTCAAACGAAGCGTCGCCGGCCTGCCCCCAGCCGTCACCTCCGAAGACGGCCTCGAAACGGTGCGGGTAATGAGCGTTATCAGCGAACAGTTGCAATCCCAAGCGGAGCGGATGGGCGCCCCACTCCGTCAGCGGCACGAACAACGCGAGCGGCCGTAGGAGGATGACGTGTCGCGCCTTCCGGGGCTTCGTTTTGCAGCACTTCAACTACGGACGATAGGAGCATGATCCTGTTCCGACATCCGGCCTCGCTGCGGCACCGAAGCGAGTCGCTCCAGACCACCCTGATCGCAGTCGCGTTCTGGACATTGGCAGTCATCGCTCTAATCAACCTGAGGTACGTGCATCTTGGAGGGACGCCACAGGTTGAGGCGGTCATTGCATGGGCCACGATGGCCTGCTGCGTCCTCCTGTTGGGCTTGGTCGGAGCCCGGTGCGCGATCGCCTGGAGGAAGTCCGGTTCACTCGCCCCCATCCGCAGGGCGCTTGGCGGAACGCCCGGCATGTTGCTGTTCGGCGCGGTGGCGTCCTATCTGGCGATCGGCGCCTTGGTGCTGGACGACGAAGCGATCTGGGAACCCGAAACGGCCGGGCTATGGAAGTACCACGTCCTCCTTCTCGGCATGCTCGCGGCGGCCGCGGCCGGCGGCCGTGCGATGCTGGAACGAACCGGGGCCGAGCGGTTGTTGAAGGGCGTGCTTGTCGTGCTGATTGCGAGCTGCGCCGTCATTCTCGCTTCGCCGGCCCTGCGCGATCTGGGCATCCTGCGGCCCTTCAGCATTCCGTTTCGCCTGAACGGCGCTTTCTTTGATCCCAACGACGCCAGCCTGGCCGCCTGCATGACGGTGGCGTTGGCCGGGGCGTTGCTGACCAACGGCGGGCCGCGCACGCTCGGCTGGCTGGGCTTGGCCGCCGGCACCGCCGCAAGCCTGGCGACGGCGTCCCGAACGACGCTGGTCGTGCTCGGCGCGCTGGCGGTCGTGTTCCTGTTGATCAACGTCCGCAGCAAACCGAGGTCCTTCCTCCTTGCTTGGGCCGCCACTGGACTGGTCGGAATTGCGGGATTCGCCGGCGTCGTGGGCTTCTCCGGAGGTTTTTCCGAGTGGTTGAGGTTGCGGTCCACTCCCGACGTTGCGCAAGAGGAGCACCTGTTCTGCGACCCTTCGCCGACCGAGGATCTAGGCGCGGACTGCGCCGTCCTGCTGGCGACGAGGGACATCCTGGCCGGGGACGTTGCCTTGAACTGGAGCAGCACCACGCCCATGGACCTCTGGCAGGGCGTGACGACGGAAGGCCCGGAGGGGCGCGTCACCGGGCTGGATCTGGCGGAACTGGGATTGAACGGCCGCATCCCCTCGGATCTCGGCCGCCTGGATCGCCTGGTTTCGCTGTCCCTTCGACGAAATCGGCTCACGGGCCCCATTCCGCCCGAGTTGGGCGATCTGGCGAGTCTCGAGCGTTTGAACCTGAGCTACAACGACTTGACAGGGGGCATCCCGCCGGAGTTGGCGAAGCTCGAGAACCTCGAGCGTCTGTTGCTGAGAGAGAACCGCTTGACCGGCGCTGTCCCGGCCGCTCTCGGAGATCTCGACCTGTCCGTCCTGCGTCTCTCGGGCAGCGATTTCGACTCCGTTCCTCCCGCACTCACCGACGTCGCCGACCACGACTTGGCCGATGCGCGGCTCTGCCTGCCCCTCCCGCCAACGAGCCCGGCGCTGTTCGACGACTGCACGGTGCTGCTGGCGATGAAGGAAACGCTGGCCGGCGACGCGTCGCTCAACTGGCATGCGGAGCTCCCTGTCGGCTTGTGGCAAGGCGTGACCGTGGGTGGTCACCGGGGACGTGTGACCGAGCTCGTCCTGCACAGGAAAGGGCTGAACGGACGCATTCCCCCGGAACTCGGCAGGCTGGATGGCCTCGTCAACTTGAACTTGGCCGCCAATCGTCTCACCGGTCCTGTCCCGTCCGAGTTGGGGCACCTCGTCGCTTTGCGTGAATTGAGTCTGGACCGCAACGCTCTGACCGGCACCGTCCCCGCAGAACTGGGACAACTCGGCCGGCTCGAGTCCTTGTGGCTGAGAGGGAACCGCTTGAGCGGCGCCATTCCACCAGAGCTGCTCGAGATCCCCACACAGGATCTCGGTCATCTCCTGTTTTGTGCGCCGCCACCGCGTCTCAGTCCGCCGTTGTTCGACGACTGCACTGTGCTCCTGGCGGTAAAGGAGACACTCGCTGGCGAGGTCCAACTCAACTGGAGCCTGGCACACCCGATCACCGAATGGCAGGGCGTGACCTTAGGCGGTTCGCCGATACGCGTGACCGGGCTCGCTATGTCGAAGGGGCTGACTGGGCGCATTCCCCCGGAGCTCGGCAAACTGGATGGCCTCGTCAACTTGAACCTGGCCGTCAATCGTCTCACCGGGCCTATTCCGCCCGAGTTGGGGCGCCTCGTCAATTTGCGTGAATTGAGTCTGGACCGCAACGCCCTGACCGGCACCGTCCCCGCAGAACTGGGACAACTCAGTCGGCTCGAGTCCTTGTGGCTGAGAGGGAACCGCTTGAGCGGCGCCATTCCACCAGAGCTGCTCGAGATCCTCGCACAGGATCTCGGTCATCTCCTGTTTTGTACGTCGGCATCGGATCTCAGTCCGCCGTTGTTCAACGACTGCACTGTGCTCTTGGCGGTAAAGGAGACGCTGGCTGGCGAGGCGGAACTCAACTGGAGCGCGACCTTGCGGATCAGCGAATGGCAGGGCGTGACCCTGGGCGGTCCGGAAGGTCGTGTCATTGCGCTGGAGCTGCCCAGAATGGAGCTGAATGGGCGCGTTCCCGCAGCGTTGGGGCATCTCGCCGGCTTGCAGTCCCTAGTGCTCGACGGCAACCTGTTGACTGGCGCCATTCCGCCCGAGCTGGGGAAACTGACCGACCTGGAAATACTCGGGCTGGCCGCCAACGCCCTGACCGGCCCCATCCCACCGGAACTGGCGAAGCTGTCGAGCTTGAGGGAACTCTGGCTGAGCGGCAACCATCTCACCGGTTCCCTTCCCCCCGAACGGCATTCGGTCGCTGGTGGGGAAGCGCCCTGCCCCGCCGCTTCTGCCCTCAATCCCGGTTTGCGCGCCGATTGTGCGCTCCTGCTAGCGAGCAGGGACATCCTCGCCGGCGACATGCGGCTCAACTGGAGCGAGCAGCTCCCCATCGAGTTGTGGCGGGGCGTCACCATCGGCGGCTCGTCGGACCGCGTGACGAGGCTCGAACTTGCAAGTTCAGGTCTGAACGGGCGCATCCCGCCGGCACTGGGACGATTGAGCCAACTCGTGTCGCTTGATCTAAGCCGCAACCGGCTCACCGGCCCGGTGCCTCCCGAACTGGGGGAGTTGACCAACCTGGAACGCTTGGGGCTCTCCTCCAACGCCTTGAGCGGCCCGATTCCGCCGGAACTGGGAAAACTGTCGCAGCTCAGGGAGTTGTGGCTAAAGCACAACCGCCTGACCGGTCCCCTCTCCCCCGAACTGCGTTCGGTCGCCGACGCGGAAACGCTCTGCCCCACCGCTCCTGCCGACAATCCCGGTTTGCGCGCCGATTGCGATGTCCTGCTGGCAACGAGGGACATCCTCGCCGGTGAAGCGCGGCTCAACTGGAGCGAGCAGCTCCCCATCGAGTTGTGGCGGGGCGTCACCATTGGCGGCTCGCCGGACCGCGTGACGAGGCTCGAACTTGCAAGTTCAGGTCTGAACGGGCGCATCCCGCCGGCACTGGGACGATTGAGCGAACTCGTGTCGCTTGCCCTAAACCGCAACCGGCTCACCGGCCCGGTGCCTCCCGAACTGGGGGAGTTGACCAACCTGGAGCGCCTAGTGCTCTCCTTCAACGCCTTGAGCGGCCCGATTCCGCCGGAACTGGGGAAACTGTCGCAGCTCAGGGAGTTGTGGCTAAAGCACAACCGCCTGAGCGGCCCTGTGCCACCGGAACTTCAAGGGCTGGAGCAGCTGACCCTCCTGCGCATCTCCAGCAACGATCTGGCCCCCCCCTACCCGCCGCTTCTCTTCGGAATCGCCGAAAGCGTGATCCCCGCCAGCGACTTTGCTCTCGACGAGGCGCACCGTCGTCGGCCCCTCGGCGACGCAGAAACGGCAGAGGCAGCGGACCGCACGAACCGGGATCGTCTTGGTGCGGTCAGGCGCCTGTTCTGTAGCCCATCCTCCAGCACCGCTTCCGATCTGCAAGCCGACTGCGCCCTTCTGCTGGCGAGCAGGGACGTCCTGGCCGGCGACGCGCCGCTCAACTGGAGCGTGGACATCCCCATCGAGTTCTGGCAGGGCGTCACGGTCGGCGGTGCGCCAAAGCGTGTGACCGCGCTAGAACTGCCGCGCACGGGATTGAACGGGCGCCTGTTCGCGGAGTTGGGAGAACTGGGCGGCCTCGTCGCGCTGAACCTGAGTCACAACGGGCTCGCCGGGCCCATTCCGCCGGGGCTGGGTGGACTGGAACACCTCGTCTCGTTGCGCCTGGAAGGCAATCGGCTCACCGGCCCGGTACCTCCAGAACTGGAAGGACGGGGCAATCTCCGTTTCCTGCGCCTCGCCGGCAACGACCTGAATCGGCCCTTTCCGCCGGCGCTCCACGAGGTTGTCGACCATGATCTCGACACGCCGGTTTTCTGCCGGCCGAGGAAAATCGATCCGGGCCTGCTCGCCGATTGCGCCCTGTTGCTGAGGGTGAAGGACGCCCTCGCGGGAGATGCGCCGCTCAACTGGCGCGAGGAGGTGCCCGTCGATGACTGGCTGGGCGTCGTCATGGACCGTGCGCGGGGCCGCGTGACGGCGCTGGAGCTGACGCAAATGGGGTTGAACGGACGCATCCCCGCGGAGTTGGGGCAGCTTGCCGGCCTCGTCTCGTTGCACCTAGGCCGCAACCGGCTTACCGGCGGCATCCCGTCCGAGCTCGGCAACCTGGTCGATCTGCGCCTGCTGGCATTGGACGGCAATCTCCTGGTCGGTTCCGTACCGCCGGAACTGGGCAAGCTGTCGCGGCTCACCGACCTGTGGCTGCACGGGAACCGTGTGATCGGCTCCGCATCTCCCTCGGTGGCCATGCTACCTGAGCTGGTCGTGTTGCGCCTGGATGATGACGACGCGGCTGGCGAAACGCCGACGCAGGATCGCGGTCGCAGCGGGGTTCTCGACCGGAACCTGCTCTGTCAACCCCTCCTCGAAGCACCGTCGCGCCTGAACGACGACTGCGCCACGTTGCTGGACGTTCGGGACGCACTGGCCGGCGATGTCGAACTGAACTGGAGCGACGCGGTCCCCATCAGCTATTGGCGGGGCGTCACCGTCGGCCTTCCCGCCATCGCCGGCGAGGCCGCGGAAGGGTTTCGCGTGATCGCCCTAGATCTGTCGCATACGGGCTTGAACGGGCGAATTCCCTCTGGGCTATCGGCTCTGGAAGCCCTTGCCGTGCTGCGGCTCGGCCACAACCGGCTTGTGGGATCCATTCCGCCGGAACTGGGCGATCTGTCCGGTTTGCGGACCCTGAACCTGGAGAACAATGCGCTCACCGGCGCGATCCCGTGGGAGTTGAGCGCATTGCAGAAACTCGTTTCGCTGCGTCTTGGGAACAACGAACTCACCGGTACTATGGGGCATTTCACCGCCTTGACCAACCTGCGCGTACTCGCGCTGGAGAACACCGGCCTGCTAGGCAAAATCCATCCGGAGATCGGCGACCTGTGGCGCTTGGAAGAGCTGCGGCTCGAGAACAATCGTCTATACGGAGGATTCCCGGAGGAACTGGACTGGCTGGCTCGTCTTGCGGTCCTCCGTCTGGGCGGCAACGCATTCTCCGACTGCATCCCGGCCGCGTCGCGTACGGCGCGGACACGGCACAACGATCTGGATTCCGCCGATCTGCTCTGCGAATCGCCGCCCTGGGCCAAACCGGACCTGTTCGAGGACGGCGCGCGTCTGATGCGCCTGCGCGACATCCTGGCCGGCGACGCGGTGCTGAACTGGAGCTATGCTCGGCCCGTCTCGTCTTGGCAGGGCGTGTTCACCGGGCGCAACGGTCGCATCGTCGCCCTGGACTTGCGGGACATGAACCTGACGGGGCGGATTCCCCCGGAACTGAGCGAACTGAACCATCTCTATGTGCTGCGGCTCGACCGCAACCGACTCACCGGCTCCATTCCACCGGAACTGGGGAACCTGACCCGTCTGTCCATGCTGTCGCTCGACGGCAATCGCCTGACCGGCCCCATCCCACCCGAGTTCGCCAATCTGTCGAACCTCGGGCCACTGTGGCTGGCCGACAACCGTCTCATCGGTTCCATTCCGCCCGAACTGGACGGAATCCCGCGTCTCTCCCTGGCCGTCGCCGGCAACGACTTCCACGGCTGCATGCCATGGGAGATGCAACGTCTGCGCAGCCACGACATCGATGGCGGCCTCATCTGCGCTACCTTGACGATGGACAGATCGGTGCTCTGGAGACTGGGCTTCGAGAAGGCCATGAAGGCGCCCGTCTCCGGTCACGGCTATCAGGCGTTGGCATCCATGGACGGCGCTCCCATCGGACATTACGGCAAGCCCCTGGGCCCTCACAATCTGTACCTGACCTTGCTGGGCGAGGCGGGCATCGTTCCTCTGCTGCTATTCGTGTCCGCCATTGTCCTGCTGCTGCGCGCGCAGTGGGGCGCACCCAAGTCGCTTGCCCGGGATGCGACCGTGGCCTGGGTCATCGTCATCGCCCTGTACGGCACGACCTTCCAGCACCTGCTCGGCATAGGCACGGTCATGTTTCTCGCCGGGTTGAGCGTCGCGATAGGGACGGCGCACCACGAGGATGACCGACAGGTCGCGGAGGCGTGACCGGTGGCCGACGGCGGACTCCATGTCGGCTTCCTGCTGACCGGCCTGAACGGCGGCGGGGCGGAGCGCGCCACGCTGAACCTGGCGCAGGCGCTCATCGCGCGCGGGCACCGGGCGGACCTAGTGATCCCCCGGTTGGCGGGAGACTACCGGGCCGCGGTCCCTGGCGGAATGCGCGTCTATCGGGCGCGGATTCCCGGCACCGACAGGAAGCTCCTGCGGGCGGTGCAGCGAGCGGAAGTCCAAGTGGAGGCGACGACCGTCAACCCCGTCGGGGCCGCGCGGACCTGGCTGGTTCTCGCGCGCAGGTATCCTAGGATACCGGTGCTACGCGTCAGCGGCATGCGCTCCATCTACCCCTGCGCCCATATTCTGTCGCGGTACGTTCGCGAAGTCTGCCCCCATGTGCTGGTGTCGGCGCTGCCGGGCGCCGACGCCGCCGCGGTCTGCGCCGCGGAGTTGGCGGACCGGGCCGTTCCGGTGGTGGTCACGGTGTGGAACAACGTCGCCGCGGACTATGCGCCGGAATGGCTGGCCGCGTCCCGAACGCTCTATCCGCTGGCCGACGCGGTGGTGGCGGTGTCCAGGGGCGTTGCCGAGTCCGTGCGGCGCTCGTTGGGGGTGGCCGCCGGGCACGTTCGCACCATCCACAGCCCCATTCCCGCCGACAGCATACGAAGGCTGGCGCAGGAGGACGTCGCGCACCCCTGGTTCGCGGACGGCGAGCCGCCGGTGGTCCTGAGCGTCGGGCGCGAGGCGCCGCAGAAGGACCACCCCACCCTGGTGGAGGCGTTCGGGCTGGCGCGGCGCGAGGCGGACGCCCGGTTGGTCATCCTCGGCAAGCTCTCGGCGCCCTACCGGGCAGGGCTCAAGTCCCTGGCGCGGAGCCTTGGCGTGGAGGGGGACCTCGGCTTCGTGGACTTCGACGAGAACCCGTACCGCTACATGCGGCGGGCGGGGCTGCTCGCGCTCTCCTCGCGCTGGGAGGGTCTGCCGACGGTGATCCTCGAGGCGCTGGCCTGCGGCACGCCGGTGGTCAGCACCGACGCGCCCTACGGTCCGCGCGAGATCCTCGGGGGTTGGGGCGACCTGCCGCCGGTGGGCGACGCCCCGGCGCTGGCGCGGGCGCTGGCCGGGACGCTGCGCGGCGAGAGGCCGACGGCGGAGGCGCTGCGGGCGCGCGCCGCCGACTTCTCCGAGGAGAAAGCCGCCGACGCCTATGTCGCGCTGTTCGAAAAGCTGGCACAGCGTTAGAGCTGCAGCTTCGCCCTGTACAGCCATGCCTGAAAAACATCAGAATGTTTCAGTTCTTCCAGTTCGCGGGAGGCTCGTGAGCGTCGCGACCGGGACGGCGCACAACGAGGGTGACCGACAGGTCGCGGAGGCGTGACCGGTGGTCGACGGCGGACTCCATGTCGGCTTCCTGCTGACCGGCCTGAACGGGGGCGGGGCGGAGCGCGTCATGCTCAACTTGGCGGCGGCGCTCATCGCACGGGGGCACCGGGCGGACCTGGTGATCCCCCGGTTCGCGGGAGACTACCGGGCCGCGATCCCTAGCGGGATGCGCGTCCGGCGGGCGCGGATTCCCGGCACCGACAGGAAGCTCCTGCGGGCGGTGCAGCGAGCGGGAGTCCAAGTGGAGGCGACGACCGTCAACCCCATCGGGGTCGCGCGGAGTTGGCTGGTGCTTGGCCGTAAGGGTCTCGACCTGCCCGTTCGAAGGCGTCACCGTGTCCATGCGTATGCAACCATGATTGCGACGTACGTTTGCGAGGCGCGTCCTCATGTGCTGGTGTCGGCGTTGCCGGGCGCCGACGCCGCCGCGGTCTGCGCCGCGGAGTTGGCGGACCGGGCCGTTCCGGTGGTGGTCACGGCACACAATGTCCCGGCGGACTATGCGCCGGAGTGGCTGGCCGCTTCCCGGACGCTCTATCCGCTGGCCGACGCGGTGGTGGCGGTGTCCAGAGGCGTTGCCGAGTCCGTGCGACGCTCGTTGGGCGTGGACGCCGGGCGCGTTCGCACCATCCACAACGGCGTTCCCGTCGACAGCGTACGAAGGCTGGCGCAGGAGGACGTCGCGCACCCCTGGTTCGCGGACGGCGAGCCGCCGGTGGTCCTGAGCGTCGGGCGCGAGTCGCCGCAGAAGGACCACCCCACCCTGGTGGAGGCGTTCGGGCTGGCGCGGCGCGAGGCGGACGCCCGGCTGGTCATCCTCGGCAAGCTCTCGGCGCCCTACCGGGCAGGGCTCAAGTCCCTGGCGCGGAGCCTTGGCGTGGAGGGGGACCTCGGCTTCGTGGACTTCGACGAGAACCCGTACCGCTACATGCGGCGGGCGGGGCTGCTCGCGCTCTCCTCGCGCTGGGAGGGTCTGCCGACGGTGATCCTCGAGGCGCTGGCCTGCGGCACGCCGGTGGTCAGCACCGACGCGCCCTGCGGTCCGCGCGAGATCCTCGGGGGTTGGGGCGACCTGCCGCCGGTGGGCGACGCCCCGGCGCTGGCGCGGGCGCTGGCCGGGACGCTGCGCGGCGAGAGGCCGACGGCGGAGGCGCTGCGGGCGCGCGCCGCCGACTTCTCCGAGGAGAAAGCCGCCGACGCCTATGTCGCGCTGTTCGAAAAGCTGGCACGGCGTTAGAGCTATGGAGGCATGATCCTGTTCCGACATCCGGCCTCGCTGCCGCGCCGAAGCGAGCCGCTCCGGACCGCGCTGATCGCAGCCGCGTTCTGGACATTGGCGGTCATCGCCCTGACCAACCTGAGGCACTTGCATCTTGGGGGGACGCCACAGGTCGAGGCGGTCATTGCATGGGCCACCATGGCCTGCTGCGTCCTCCTGTTGGGCTTGGTTGGAGCCCGGAGCGCAATGGCCTGGCTGAAGTCCGGTTCACTCGCCCCCGTCCGCAGGACGCTTGGCGGAACGCCCGGCATGTTGCTGCTCGGCGCGGTGGCGTCCTATCTGGCGATCGGCGCCTCGGTGCTGGGCATGGAAGCGATCCGGGAACCGGACACGGCCGGGCTATTGAAGTATCACGTCCTCCTTCTCGGCGTGCTCGCGGCCGCCGCGGTCGGCGGCCGCGCGGTGCTGGAACGAACCGGGGCCGAGCGGTTGTTGCGGGGCGTGCTCTTG
Source organism: uncultured Pseudomonadales bacterium (assembly GCA_958296025.1). Classification (GTDB taxonomy): domain Bacteria; phylum Pseudomonadota; class Gammaproteobacteria; order Pseudomonadales; family Azotimanducaceae; genus Azophilus. The sequence goes on along the minus strand of OY282430.1, from coordinate 616,995 downwards.
GTGCTGATTGCGAGCTGCGCCGTCATTCTCGCTTCGCCGGCCCTGCGCGACCTCGGCATCCTGCGGCCCTACAGGATTCCGTTTCGCCTGACCGGCGCTTTCGACGAGCCCAACAACGCCGGTTTGGCCGCCTGCATGACGGCGGCGTTGGCCGGGGCGTTGCTGACCAACGGCGGGCCGCGCGCGCTCGGCTGGCTGGGCCTGGCCGCCGGCGCCGCCGCAAGCCTGGCGACGGCGTCCCGAACGGCGCTGGTCCTACTCGGCGCGCTGGCGGTCGTGTTCCTGTTGATCAACGTCCGCAGCAAACCGAGGTCCTTCGTTCTTGCTTGGGCCGCCACGGGATTGATCGGGATTGCGGGATTCGCCGGCGTCGTGGGTTTCTCCGGAGGTTTTTCCGAGTGGTCGAGGTTTCGGTCCATCCCCGACGTTGCGCAAAGGTTTTGGTCCATCCCCGGCGTTGCGCAAGAGGAGCGCCTGTTCTGCGACCCTTCGCCGACCGACGATCTAGGCGCGGACTGCGCCGTCCTGCTGGCGACGAGGGACATCCTGGCCGGGGACATGGCCTTGAACTGGGCTAGGGCCGTGTCGGTGAACAGCTGGCAGGGCGTGACGGCGGACGGCCCGGAGGGACGCGTCACCGGGCTGGATCTGGCGGAACTGGGATTGAACGGCCGCATCCCCTCGGATCTCGGCCGCCTGGATCGCCTCGTTTCGCTGTCCCTTCGACGAAATCGGCTCACCGGCCGCATTCCGCCCGAGTTGGGCGATCTGGCGAGCCTCGAGCATCTGAACCTGAGCTACAACGCCTTGACAGGGGGCGTCCCGCCGGAGCTGGCGAAGCTCGAGAACCTCGAGGAGCTGTGGCTGAAATACAACCGCTTGACCGGCGCTGTCCCGGCCGCTCTCGGAGATCTCGACCTGTCCGTCCTGCGTCTCTCGCGCAACGACTTCGACTCCGTTCCTCCCGAACTCACCGCCGTCGCCGACCACGATCTGGCCAATGTGCGATTCTCCACGCCGTTGCCGCCAACGAGTCCGGTGCCGTTCGACGACCGCGTGGTGCTGCTGGCGGTGAAGGACACGCTGGCCGGGAACGCGTCGCTCAACTGGCGCGCGGCGGTCCCGGTCGGTTTGTGGCAAGGCGTGGCGGTGGACGGCCCGGAAGGGCGCGTCACCGAGCTGGATCTGGCGGGACTGGGATTGAACGGCCGCATCCCCTCGGATCTCGGCCGCCTGGATGGCCTCGTTTCGCTGTCCCTCCAACGAAATCGGCTCACCGGCCGCATTCCGTCCGAGTTGGGCGATCTGGCGAGCCTCGAGCATCTGAACCTGAACTACAACGCCTTGACAGGGGGCATCCCGCCGGAACTGGGAAAACTGACCGACTTGAGAACGATCGAGCTTGCCGGCAACGCCCTGACCGGCCCCATCCCGCCGGAACTGGGTGGACTGGACAATCTCTTTTTCCTGCGTCTCGCCGGCAACGATTTCCACGGCTGCCTGCCGCGGGAGTTGCGCCGTCTGCGCAGCCACGATATCGATGACGGCCTCATCTGCGCTGCCCTAGCGATGGACAGACCGCTGCTTTGGAAACTGAGTTTCGAGAAAGCTTTGGAGGCCCCCGCCTTCGGTCACGGCTTTGGGACGTCGAAATACTTGGACGGCGGCCCCACCGGACATAGCGGCAAGCTAGACACCCACAATCTGTACCTGATGTTGCTGGTCGAGGCGGGCATCATCCCTCTGCTGCTGTTCGTGTCCACCATTGTCCTGCTGCTGCGCGCGCAATGGGGCGCACCCAAGTCGCTTGCCCGGGATGCGACCGTAGCCTGGGTCATCGTGATCGCCCTGCACTCCACGCCCTTCCAGCATCTGCTCGGTGTCGGCGCGTTCATGTTTCTCGCCGGGTTGAGCGTCGCCACAGGAGCGGCGCACCACGACGGCGACCGACAGGTCGCGGAGGCGTGACCGGTGGTCGACGGCAGACTCCATGTCGGGTTCGTGCTGCCCAGCCTGAGCGGGGGCGGGGCGGAACGCAGCACTCTCCGCTTGGCGCAGTCGCTCATCGAGCGCGGCCACCGAGCGGACTTGGTGATCCTCCGGTTCGCGGGAGACTACCGGGCCGCAATTCCCCGTGACGTGCGACTGTATCGGGGGCGGCTTCCGCACACGGACAGGGTTTTTTTGCGGGAAGTCCAACGGTCGGGCACAGGAGTAACGGCGCTTGGCGTGAACCCGTTCACGGTCGCATGGGTCGGGCTGGTTCTTGGCCGCAAGCACCCCGGCGTACGGGTCCGGCGCAAGCGCTCTCTTTATGCCTCCGTCCACATTCTGAACCGTTACCTCCGCCGTGCGCGTCCTCAGGTGCTGGTGTCGGCGCTGCCGAGCGCCGACGCCGCCGCGGTCTGCGCCGCGGAGTTGGCGGACCGGGCCGTTCCGGTGGTGGTCACGGCACACAATGTCCCCGCGGACTATGCGCCGGAGTGGCTGGCCGCTTCCCGGACGCTCTATCCGCTGGCCGACGCGGTGGTGGCGGTGTCCAGGGGCGCGGCCGAGTCCGTGCGGCGCTCGTTGGGCGTGGCCGCCGAGCGCGTTCGCACCATCCACCCCATCTGGCCCGCCGACAGCATACGAAGGCTGGCGCAGGAGGAGGTGGCGCACCCCTGGTTCGCGGACGGGGAGCCGCCGGTGGTCCTGAGCGTCGGGCGCGAGGCGCCGCAGAAGGACCACCCCACCCTGGTGGAGGCGTTCGGGCTGGCGCGGCGCGAGGCGGACGCCCGGCTGGTCATCCTCGGCAAGCTCTCGGCACCCTACCGGGCAGGGCTCAAGTCCCTGGCGCGGAGCCATGGCGTGGAGGGGGACCTCGGCTTCGTGGACTTCGACGAGAACCCGTACCGCTACATGCGGCGGGCGGGGCTGCTCGCGCTCTCCTCGCGCTGGGAGGGTCTGCCGGGGGTGATCCTCGAGGCGCTGGCCTGCGGCACGCCGGTGGTCAGCACCGACGCGCCCTACGGTCCGCGGGAGATCCTCGGGGGTTGGGGCGACCTGCCGCCGGTGGGCGACGCCCCGGCGCTGGCGCGGGCGCTGGCCGGGACGCTGCGCGGCGAGAGGCCGACGGCGGAGGCGCTGCGGGCGCGCGCCGCCGACTTCTCCGAGGAGAAAGCCGCCGACGCCTATGTCGCGCTGTTCGAAAAGCTGGCACGGCGTTAGAGCTATGGAGGCATGATCCTGTTCCGACATCCGGCCTCGCTGCCGCGCCGAAGCGAGCCGCTCCGGACCGCGCTGATCGCAGCCGCGTTCTGGACATTGGCGGTCATCGCCCTGACCAGCCTGAGGCACTTGCATCTTGGAGGGACGCCCCAGGTCGAGGTGGTCGTTGCACGGGCCACCATGGCCTGCTGCGTCCTCCTGTTTGGCTTGGTTGGAGGCCGGTGCGCGATGGCCTGGCTGAAGTCCGGTTCACTCGCCCCCGTCCGCAGGACGCTTGGCGGAACGCCCGGCATGTTGCTGCTCGGCGCGGTGGCGTCCTATCTGGCGATCGGCGCCTCGGTGCTGGGCATGGAAGCGATCCGGGAACCGGACACGGCCGGACTCCTGAAGTATCAAGTCCTCCATTTCGGCGTGCTAGTGGCCGCCGCGGTCGGCGGCCGCACGATGCTGGAACACACCGGGGCCGACCGCTTGTTGCAGGGCGTGCTTGTCGTGCTGATTGCGAGCTGCGCCGTCGTTCTCGCTTCGCCGGTCCTGCACGATCTCGGCATCCTGCGGCCCTACAAGGTTCCGTTTCGCCTGACCGGCGCTTTCTTTGATCCGAACGAGGCCGGCTTGACCGCCTGCATGACGGTGGCGTTGGCCGCGGCGTTGCTGACCAACGGCGGGCCGCGCGCGCTCGGCTGGCTGGGCCTGGCCGCCGGCGCCGCCGCAAGCCTGGCGACGGCGTCCCGAACGGCGCTGGTCCTACTCGGCGCGCTGGCGGTCGTGTTCCTGTTGATCAACGTCCGCAGCAAACCGAGGTCCTTCGTCCTTGCTTGGGCCGCCACTGGACTGGTCGGAATTGCAGGATTCGCCGGCGTCGTGGGCTTCTCCGGAGGTTTTTCCGAGTGGGCGGAGTTGCGGTCCACTCCCGAAGTTGCCCATGAGGGGCGCCTGTTCTGCGACCCTTCGACCGGCAATCCCGGCGCGGACTGCGCCGTGCTGCTGGCGACGAGGGACGTCCTGGCCGGGGACATGGCGTTGAACTGGACTAGGGTCGTGTCCGTGAACAGCTGGCAGGGCGTGACGGCGGAAGGCCCGGAGGGGCGCGTCACCGGGCTGGATCTGGCGGGACTGGGATTGAACGGCCGCATCCCCTCGGATCTCGGCCGCCTGGACCGCCTCGTTTCGCTGTCCCTTCAACGAAACCGGCTCACCGGCCGCATTCCGCCCGAGTTGGGCGATCTGGCGAGCCTCGAGCATCTGAACCTGAGCTACAACGCCTTGACAGGGGGCGTCCCGCCGGAGTTGGCGAAGCTCGAGAACCTCGAGGCTCTGTGGCTGAGAGACAACCGCCTGACCGGCGCTGTCCCGGCCGCTCTCGGCGAGCTCGAGCTGTCCACCCTGCATCTCTCGGGCAACGACTTCGACTCCGTTCCTTCCGAACTCACCGACATCGCCAAAAGCGATCTGTTCAATACGCGGCTCTGTGCGCCGCCGCCGCCAACGAGCCCGGCGCCGTTCGACGACTGCGCGGCGCTGCTGGCCGTGAAGGAGGCGCTGGCCGGCAACGCGTCGCTCAACTGGAGCGCGGCGGTCCCCGTCCGCTTGTGGCAAGGCGCGACCATCGGGCGAGAGGGGCGCGTCGTCGCCCTGGACTTGCGGGACATGAACCTCGCCGGACGGCTCCCCGCGGAACTGGGCGAACTGAGCCATCTCCAAGTGCTGCGGCTCGACCGCAACCGACTCACCGGCCCCATCCCGCCGGAACTGGGGAACCTGACCCGTCTGACCATGCTGTCGCTCGACGGCAATCGCCTGACCGGCCCCATCCCGCCGGAACTCGCCAATCTGTCGAACCTCGGGCAACTGTGGCTGGCCGACAACCGTCTCACCGGCTCCATTCCGCCCGAATTGGCCGGAATCGAGGATCTCTCCTTGGCCGTCGCCGGCAACGACTTCCGCGGCTGCATGCCGTGGGTGCTGCACCGTCTGATGAGACACGACATCGGTCACAGCCTCATCTGCACTTTTCGGGGCAATGCCAGACTGCGGCTTTGGGGACTTGGTTTTGAAAAGGCCATGGAAGCGCCCGTCCTCGGTCACGGCTATCGGGCGTTGGTATCCATGGAGGGCGCCCCCATCGGACATGACGGCAGGCGGGCCGGCCCCCACAACCTGTACCTGAGGTTGCTGGGCGAGGCGGGCATCGTCCCTCTGCTGCTGTTCGTGTCCGTCATTGCCCTGCTGTTGCGCGCGCAGTGGGGCGCGCCCAAGTCGCTTGCCCGGGATGCGACCGTGGCCTGGGGCATCGTCATCGCCCTGTACGGCACGGCCCAACCGTACGCGCTCGTTTGCGGCGCGTTCATGTTTCTCGCCGGGTTAAGCGTCGCGACAGGGACGGCGCACCACGACGGCGACCGACAGGTCGGGGAGGCGTGACCGTGGCCGGCGGCGGACTCCATGTCGGCTTCCTGCTGACCGGCCTGCACGGCGGCGGGGCGGAGCGCGCCACGCTGAACCTGGCGGAGGCGCTGCGGGCGCGCGCCGCCGACTTCTCCGAGGAGAAAGCCGCCGACGCCTATGTCGCGCTGTTCGAAAAGCTGGCACGGCGTTAGAGCTGTCAAAGCCGTGCCGCCGGAAGAGCCGAACAAGCCACAGGGTCCGCGCACGACCGGCGGACAGGATGCAGCCATCGTGTTCGCGACCGGTGGCAGCACGATCATCTTCGGCCTAGCGATCCAGAGTCTCCTGGCCTACACGCTGTTGCCGGAAGGACGCGGCAGCTTTGCCCTGTGCGTCGTGTTTGCAGGTGTTCTCAGCATACTCTTCACGCCTGGGGCGCGAGAAGGCGCGAAGTATTTCGCCATGACAAAGCAGGCGATCGTTTCGGAATGCGTCGGCGGCGCCCTGATGATCTGTCTCGTCGGCGGTGCCTTGGCGGTCGCATTGGCGGTCCCGTTCGTCCACAGCGATATCGCCTTCTTTCACAAGGCAGAGACGCGCTCGTTCTACTTGGCGCTTGCCCTGGTACCTGTCATGGCGTTCTCGGGCGCCATGGAGTATCAACTCGCCGGGCTCCGGCGCTTCGGAGTTCTTGCGCTGTTCACTCTGGTGCATGTCGCCGTGAACATCCTCGTTCTGCTGGTCCTCATCTGGGTCGGGCGGCTCGGGGTGGACGGCGCCGTCGTGGCGGTCATCGGCGCACACGGTTGCACGGTGGTCTTGTGTGCGTGGTACCTGCGGCGCCATCACGGACTGGTTCCGATCAATCCGTTCCGCGCCGTCTCTGCGCGAATCGTCGGCTACGGTCTGCGATTCCATCCCGCCGGCATAGGCGGCGCACTGGAAATGAGCGCCGGCGTTCTCATTCTGGGCCTGTTCGCGAGCGCGGCGGAAATCGGCCTGTTCGCAACCGCGAGCGCACTCGTGTTCCGGCTGCGAATAATCTCAGACGCGGTCGGCAACGCCCTGCTGCCCCGCATTGCAGGCAGCGGCCGCCCTGAGTTGACGACACTCTGCCTGCGGGTCGTGTCGTGCGGCACCGTGGCGGCGATTCTCGCCATTCTGCTGATCAGTACGCCGCTGGTTCGGATCCTCTTCTCCGATGCCTTCCTGCCGACGGTACCGCTACTGTGGATCATGGCCCCCGGAGTGCTCGCCTACGCCTGCGCCGGCATACTTGGAACCTACTTTAAGGGTATCGGCCGCCCGGGCATCTGTTCCTGGGCCGTCTCCCTAGGGCTGGCTGTGAATCTGATTGCCATTCCCGCGTTCTATCCCGCGCTGGGCGTCTCAGCCGCGGCCTGGGGGCTGACCTTGGGGATGATTTGCCGACTCGTCCTTCTCGCGGCGGCGTTCGCAAGAGCCACTCGAATGCGCTGGTTCTCGATCTGGCTGCCACGACTCGGCGACGCGGTCTCCTTCTGGCGGGCGTCCCGCACCGTGCTCGGCCACCGGTCCCTGAGCCAGCAAAATCTCTAAACAATAGAAAAGACAGCCGATGCCGAACAGATACTCACGCACCTCATACACGCTTCCAATACGTGCAGATCTCCTGGTTCCGCTTCAGGTACTCGAGCAGGGCTTCCGCCGCCCATTGATGGCCGGCGGCGTTCCAGTGAAAGTCGTGGGCGAAGCTCGCGTCCTCGATACGCCCGCCCTGTCGAACGATGTAGTCGTGCTGGTTGACCACGGGAATCCCCCGCGCCTGAGCCATGGCGTTCATACGCTCGAACAGCGGGGGATTGTCCCCTCTGCCCATCAAGTGAACGGCCAGAATGGCCAGCGAGACACCGTCGCGCTCGGCGCGCGCCTTGAACTGATCCAGTCCGAAGGCCGTGAACTCCAAGGCTTCCTCAAAGACGGGCGGCAGGTTCTTTTTCGCGAACATCGGGCGGATGTTCCCCCGGGTCGTCGGTCGCCATCCATCAAGCAACGATGCGTAGCTTGGACGCCGGCTCAGGAGTGCTGCCCATGCGATGAGTTGCGGATCCTGACGCTTGGCAGCGGGCGGAAACATGACGCTCATCTTGGCGTCCAGCGAACTGGCGACCCGAGACTCCTCGGTTACGTCGGCCCATAGCGCCTGGAGCCAAGGCTTCGGCAAAAGGGGCAGGCGTGGCAACGTGTTCTCCTGCCAACCAGAGTCCGGCGGGCGGCGTCTAAAGGTTCCGTCCGCCTCTCTTGCGACGGTAAGGAACGCATCCCGATCCGGATCCCGTCCCGAAATCAGCGCACTCAGAGGCGGAGAATTGTCCATGAAGTCGTTCGGGACGAAGACGAGCACGAGCAGATCGGGACGGAGACGGCTTGCGAATTGGTCGTAGAACGGCAACTGGTTGATTTGCCCGGTGTTGGTCCGACCAAATGCCGAGGTCGTAACTTTCAAGTGGGACAGCTCGCGGGCAGCCAACTCCTCCAGCCGGACGTGGAACTTGTCGGCGATGGGTACCCTTATCGCCTCTACAAAGGAATCGCCGATCATGGCGATATGGCAGCTTGCGGCGGCGCGCTCGGAGCTCGGGGGTTCGCGGTCGGGAAACCCCAGACTGTTCGTGCGAGAGATGGTCCAGAAATCAAGCCCGTTCGTAATACGGATTTCCGCGTTGGGTTTCAGCATCTGCCCTACCTCGGGGACGAACTGCCAGGGAACGCTGCTATCCACGAAGGGCACCGTCAGCCGAAAATACGACTCCCCGGCAACCGCGATCAGCGCCAGCCCCATGATGAGAAACAGCGCGTTCCAGCCGGCCAGACGCAGTGCGCGGCGGATTCCGGGGGGGGGCTGGATGGCTTACGCCGCACGTCTTGGTGCTTGCCATGGTGTCCTCGCCTTCTCCGGAATTTGCCTGTGTCCTTGCCTGCCCGAGTCATGCCTGTTGTCTGTCAATCCGGCTCGAACGAGCCCGCATACTCGCGCTTGAGCGACATGTCCTGCTCCTCTTTGCGCAGGAAGCAGTTGCCGATGGCGAGGCAGTCGAGGTCCGTGCCCATGAAGCAGCGGAAGGCGTCGGCCGGGGTGCAGACGATGGGCTCGCCGCGCACGTTGAAGCTGGTGTTCACGACGACCGGGCAGCCCGTCCTAGCCTTGAAGGCCTCCAGCAGCGCATGGTAGCGGGGGTTGGTTTCTCGGTCAACGGTCTGCACGCGGGCGGAGTAGTCCACATGGGTGACGGCCGGGATGTCCGAGCGCGGCACGTTCAACCGGTCGATGCCGAACAACGCTTCCTGCGCTTCGGCCGGCGGCTTGCGCCGCTCGGCTATTACGTCCGCCACCAGCAGCATGTACGGGCTGTCGCGGTCGAGGTCGAACCAGTCCGCGACCTCTTCGCGCAGCACGCTCGGCGCGAAGGGACGAAACGACTCGCGGTGCTTAACCTTGAGGTTGAGCGTCTTCTGCATGGTGGGCGAACGGGCGTCTCCCAGGATCGACCGGTTGCCGAGCGCACGCGGGCCGAACTCCATGCGGCCCTGGAACCAGCCGACCGCTTCGCCGGCGGCCAGCGCCTCGGCCGTGCTGTCGATCAGCGCGTCGTCCGCAAGCGTCTCGTAGCGTGCGCCGGCGGCATCGAGCGTGGCGCGAATCTCGTCGAGGCCGAAGGCGGGACCGAGCAAGGCGCCGCGCATGGCGTCCGGTCCGCACACGGCAGGCGGCGGGGAGGGATCATTCCCGCTTTCGCGCTCCGTTTCGCGGGAACGGCGAGGATGAGCACCCTCCGCTCCGCCGCGATCTGAGGACACGGAGGGACGCGGTTCGCCGAACAGGCGATGGCTCGCCGTCAGCGCGGCGCCCAACGCGCCCCCGGCGTCACCCGCCGCAGGTTGAATCCAGACGTCGTCGAACCGGCCGTCCCGCAGCACCTTGCCGTTGGCCACGCAGTTCAGCGCAACGCCGCCGGCGAGACAGAGATTGGGGATGCCGGTCTCCGCCCGCTGTGCGCGGGTCAGCCGCAGCACCGCTTCCTCGATCACGGCCTGCGCCGAGGCGGCCAGGTCCATGTGCCGCTGCGTCAACGGCTCGTCCGGCTCCCGCGGCGGGCCGCCGAACAGCGTGTCGAACTTGCCGTTGGTCATCGTCAGCCCGGTGCAGTAGGCGAAGTAGTCGAGATTCAGACGGAACGTGCCGTCCGGCTTCAGGTCGATCAGGTGATCGAGAATGGTCTGGAGGTGCTTCGGCTCGCCGTAGGGCGCCAAGCCCATCAGCTTGTACTCCCCGGAGTTCACCTTGAAGCCGGTGTAGTAGGTGAAGGCCGAGTAGAGCAGCCCCAGGGAGTGCGGGAAGTGGATCTCCCGCGTCATCTCCAGGTCGTTGCCGTGGCCGACGGCCACCGAGGTGGTGGCCCACTCACCGACCCCGTCCATGGTCAGCACCACCGCGTTGCGGAACGGCGACGGATAGAACGCGCTGGCCGCATGCGATTGATGGTGCTCGGCGAACAGCAGTTTGGCCTCCCAGTCCACGTCTGGGGCGAGGGCCTGCAGCTTGCGGCGCAGCAGCCCCTTCTGAAACAGCTTCTCCTTGATCCAGACCGGCACCGCCATGCGGAAGGAACGAAAGCCGCGCGGCGCCAGCGCGACGTAGGTTTCGAGCAGCCGCTCGAACTTGAGAAACGGCTTGTCGTAGAACGCCACCCGGTCGATCTGGTCAAGGGCGATGCCGGTCCGCTCCAGGCAGCAGGCGACGGCGTTGGCGGGATAGTCCGAATCGTGCTTCCTGCGCGTGAAGCGCTCCTCCTGGGCGGCGGCGACGATCCGCCCGCCCTCCACCAGGGCCGCGGCGCTGTCGTGATAGAAGGCCGAGAGGCCGAGGATGCGCACGGCTTTAGAAGATGGTGTAGATCATCGGCGCGATCGCGCTGCTCTGGCCCAGAACGATCAGCCCGCCCAGCACGAGCATCATGAAGATGACCGGAAACAGCCAGTACTTCTTGCGCACCCGCATGAAGAGCCACAGCTCGCGTAGAAAGGACATTGGAAACCTCCTCGCATGGAACAACCCTGCATTCCCGCCCACCCGTAGGTCAGGGCGACCACGCCAGCGGTCGCCCCCGCCCCGGTTCAGAACTGGTGCCTCATCGATTCGCGCTCCGGGCCCGGCGGGTCCCGGTGGATCCAGTAGCTGTCCGCATCCGGGTCGCGCTTGAGGCGCAGCGGATCCTTGCCCAAGGCGCGCATGACGAGGCCGGTCGGGGTGGCCACGGCGAAGTATATCACCGCCATGACCAGCGGATTGACCACGCGCTGCAGCAGCAAGCCGAACTTGAACCAGACCCGATTGAACGGCGCCAGCAACGCCGGCCTGACGAAAGCCGCCGCCAGGAACGCCGCCGCGACGCCTAGCGCCCAGCCCCGGGGCGGCCCGCCGCCGAGCAACGGGAACAGGCCGACGGCGACGAAGACGAAGGCGAAGACGACGCCAAAGCCGCGGTCGGAGCCACCTTGGACCGGTTCGTCCCCGGCCAGACGCTCGTGGGTCTTCATTTCATTCGCTTTCGGTATCCGCACGCATTGACGGGAGATGTATGGTGACGAGGCTGACCTCTCAGCCGGCAGCAGACGAGAGGGCGGAGAGTTGCCTCGTATTCAGCAGACGATCAAAAAAACCGATCGTCTGCTCGATTCCAGTTTCCAACGGCGTGGAAGGCGCCCAGCCGAGAATGTCCCCGGCCTTCGTAATGTCCGGTTGCCGACGCCGTGGGTCGTCTTGCGGCAACTCCTTGTGGATGATGCTCGATTTCGAGCCGGCCAGACGAACGATCATGCTTGCGAGCTCCAGAATGCTGATCTCCCTCGTATTACCAAGATTGATCGGCCCGGTGACTTCGTGAGGCGTGTTCATCAACTTCACCAAGCCGTCAACAAGGTCATCCACATAGCAAAAGGAACGGGTTTGATCACCATCACCGTAAACCGTGAGGGGCTCGCCGCGCAGGGCCTGCACCGCGAAAGTGGATACGACGCGGCCATCACCAACGAACATGCGCGGTCCGTAGGTATTGAATATCCGTGCGATCTTGATCGGCATACCGTGCTGGCGCCGGTAGTCGAAGAACAACGTCTCGGCGCAACGCTTGCCCTCGTCGTAGCACGCGCGCGGCCCGATTGGGTTGACATTGCCCAAATAGTCCTCCGCTTGCGGATGCACCTCGGGGTCGCCGTACACTTCGCTGGTTGATGCCTGGAGAATGGGCGCTCGCATCCGTTTGGCGAGCCCCAGCATATTGAGCGCACCATGCACGCTGACCTTGGTGGTCTGCACGGGATCGAATTGATAGTGAACCGGCGAAGCCGGGCAGGCTAGATTGTAAATCTGGTCCACCTCAACGTAGAGCGGAAACGTGATGTCGTGTCTGACGTCCTCGAAACGCGGATTCGGCAACATGGCGGCGATGTTGTCTCTTGAACCGGTGAAGTAATTATCGACGCAGAGGACTTCGCAACCCTCCGCAAGCAGCCGTTCGCACAGATGTGACCCGAGAAATCCCGCCCCCCCCGTCACCAAAACTCGATTTCGACGATTCATCGCGTGTCCTGCGCCTCAGTATGCCGAATCAGGCATGGCCAAGCTGGGTAGCGAGGCCGCACCGCCGGAGTGTATATTCAACCCATGCGCAGATTCAATACCGAAGGCCCCATCCGCCCCGAGGACCACACCCAGATTCCGCCGCGAGGTGCGCCGGGAAGGATGGACGGTCATCGTGTGGGGCCTGCAGCACTGCGGCCGGCGGATGGAAGGCAGCCTGAACCCGTGTACGACTATCTGCTTGTCGTGGGGCCTGGGCGGTCGGGGAGCGAATTCCTGTACCGGCTCTTGAGAGGCCATCCCAGCTTCGTCTTCCCCGAAATCAAGGAGCGCTGCTACTACCGCTCGCCAAGGGCGTTCAGACGAGCCCGGAAACGGTTGGATGGGTGCGGGCGGAGTCAACTCCTGTGCGACGTGGCCAATTTGGCCTATGCCGACGCCAAGCTGTGCCGCAGCATCGAAGCTCTGCAGGAGGAGGGTTTCAGGATATTGCTGGTGGTGCTTCTCAGAGACCACCGGGACCGCGCAGTTTCGATGATGCAGTTCCGCAGAAGCCGGGCGGAGCTTTCCGCGCTCCTAGGCGCGCGGCGGCTGGAGGCGGCGGTTATGCGCGATAGATTGACCGCTGAGCGCCTAGCGGATGTTTTCCGGACCAACGCCGACATCCTGACACTCTCCTTTTCCGCTCTTACCCAGGATACCAGCGCTGTGATGGACATTCTGCCTTCCCTCTGCGGAGCGCCGAAGTTCGACCGTGCTCCACAGCAAGCCGTGAACCAGGCGGTGGGCGCTAGGTCTTTGTGGCTCTCGGCCTTTATGCACTGGTGCGGCCTTGCTCTGCGCCATCTTGGCTTTAGGCGTCTATTGCAGCGAATCAAGGAGAACGAGGCGGCCAACAAGGCGTTCTTCGTTCCCCTGGCCGATGATGCGGAAAGGCCCCGCCTCTCTGAAGAATCCTTGAAGGCATTGGACGCCTCGGCCTTGGCCTGCCGTCGGATGGTCGAGAATTCGTCCCGGCAGGTGAGAGAGGGGGTGTACTTACGAAAGATAGGGCAGCCGGACGATGCCTTTTCCGATTATCGAGCACATCCAGGGCTTACGCCCTGACCATCAGGGGAATCCGCCCGCGGCGCGTTCAGGCGGCGGCGTTCAGCGCACTGGCCTGCCTGACCCGCTATATGGGAATTTCCGTGATCCTGGCTGTGGTCCCGCTGCTGCTCGCAGCGCGGGTTGCGCGGCGGGACGTTCGACGGGAGATGTGTGGCGACGGTGGCTTTCCCCGACTATGCCATCACCAGCATCAGGACCGGTCAGTACATCCTGGTGCGCACGTCCACCTACGGCGCAGTATCCTAAAGCCCTGTCTTTGGTTTGAGGATGTACGGCCTCTCGTCGGGCAAAAGCGAAAACGTAGTGGCCTCGCCTGCCTGCGGGAAAATCCAGTCAATATGCCGTCCGCCCTGCGTGACATGCACCGGCAGCCCGGCCCAGTCCGGCGGCGGCGTGAAAATCAGCGTCAACGGCTGGTCGAAGCGCTCGTTGTCCAGCCCGTCGGAAAGGTTGAGATGTATCTGCTCCGTTGTGCCGTCTCGCTCCGTTGCTTCCATCTCGACGACGGCCTTCTCTCGTTCCCGTATGTAAAGAACGACGTCGTTCATTGGGGCGACCCAGAAGTCGCGGGCGGCGATGGCTCGAACGTCCTCCTGAAAGTCCTCCCACCCGTAAGGTCCCCAGCCAGTGGTCCTGCCGATGTTGTGGTACATCGGGATGATCCACGCCGTCTTCTCGATGGCGGCATCCAGGAACGGTAGCAGTTCCTCGGTGTTGTTGATGCAGCCGTCGCACTGCTGGAAGTCGTAGCTCTCCATCGTCAGAGCGGGCAGAAGGAACCAGTCCTCCGGCGTCGTGGCGGCATCTGGGACGATGTACGGCGATTGACCCGCCGGTTCCGCCAGGCGGCCGGAGAGAAAGCCGGCGTCGGCCAGCGCCCGCCTAGTTTCCTCTTTGCGTCCCGCTCCTCGGGGATACGCGTACGCCACCGGCTTCAACCCCAGTGTCCGCATGACCTCGAAGCACAGTCGGAACGAATCATAGGCTTGGGCGTAGGTCAGCACGTCGTGGTTGACGTGCCAGTGCCCGTGGCCGTAAAACCCGAACCCGTGCGCCGTGAGCGCCAGGTTGGATTCGATCAGTTGGTCCTCGAACTTGCTCAGCACCACGCCGGGAACGGCATGAGGTATGAGTTCCGTTAGGTCGTGCTCTACCCAATCGGGCACTTGATCGGAATATCCCTGAGTGACCATTTCGAAGTCCAGAACCAGTCCCATATCCAGCACGAAGTCGTCCACCGGGTGGTTCGCGTCCGGCCAATCGTCGTATGTGATGGAGATGGCCCCGGCGTGGTTGTCAAACCACTTGGCGATGGCGATGGCAGCCGGTTGAGGACTCCGATCGCCGGCGCTGTCGCCGCTCGGTCGCTGGTACTCTGCTTCATTGCAACCTGCGATGGCCACCAGCCAAGCTGCGGCTACTGCCGTGCATAACAACCCGCGCCGGCTGAAGAGGCACCCGCGTTGCCGGCCGCCGTTTCCCGTCTCGGGGCTAGAACAATCGTCATGCGGCATTACATCGTTGAAGGCGAGGCTTCTTCGCTCCTGGACAGCGATGACCCTACAGCACTCCCGCCCCTTTGTCCACCCAGTTGCGTGGAGCTGATTGCCGAGTTGTCCGACGGTTCAATCCGCACGACGAGGGATTTTCGAGGGCAATGCTTGAAAACAGCCACTCTATTGGTACGGTACGTCCGAAAATCGGGACTGGCCAGTACGCGCCTTTGGTGGCCGCCGGGGAGGGCCTGCTGAGCCCCGGCGGCGGGCAAATGGTGGGCTTTGCGCCTTTCCTCCCATGGCGCTGGCGTTCCTGAGCCTGTTCAACATCGAGCCGGTGGACGGTGGGCGGTTCCCGAACGCCGCCGCCAAGCCATAAACGCAACCGCCCGCTCGAACCACTCGGCCACTCTAGTCGATGGCCCAGGCTTCTGGCAATCGCCCATGACCAGTTCGTCGCCGGGGGCTGGGCCCGGGGTTACGGCCCTTCTGCGCGACGCGCAGGGATCCGCCATCAACGTGAAAGGTGTGCTCGACCGGGCGTCCCACCCCGGTGGGGTCGATCTCCAGCGGCTGTAGCGCCGACGGGGAACTCGGTCTGCCAGATCATCTGGTCATCTTCGGGCGTGAACTGCCCGGTTCTGATGCGGACGATGGGATAGTCGGGGAGCGGACGCTGCGCAATGCACCTGCCGCCAAAGCCCAGAGCGGCGAATCCGTCATAGTGGAAATCCAGATTGTCGAAGCCAAGCTGCCGACGGTGTGCCGGCAGGTCCTCCAAGTCTTCTGGGACGACATGCAGAAAGAACCGCGCTCGCACATCCGCCGCGCTGCACGGCGACTTGAGGTAGGCCACCTTGTTCTCACGAAGATAGATGTCGAAGTCGGAGCGGGCCGCCGGTTCGCCGGACGCGATGGACTCATAGTCCGTCAGCCAGGAAGGACGCGGCGACGAGGTCGGGCGCTTTCGCGTCGTGCAGATCGCCCGGTTCCGCACCAGGTACTCAAGCAGGGCTTCCGCCGCCCATTGATGACCAGCCACATTCCAGTGGCCGTCGTGCGCCCATGCCGCATCCCTCCAGGGCACGGCGCCTTGGCGGAGGACGTGGTCGTTGTAGTCGATGACGGGAATGCCCCGCGATTCGGCCAGAGCGGTCAGGCGGTCGAATCCGAGGTCGCCTCGGGTGCCCATGTATTGCGTGGGCAGAATGACCAATGCGGCGCCGTCGCGGTCCGCGCGCTCCCTGAATTGGTCCAGCGCGAAGGCCGTGAAGTCCAGTGCGTCCTCATAAACGGCAGGCAGATCCTGTGCGTAAAGGAACGGACGCTTGATGCCTTCCCGCGTCGTTGGCCGCCACCCATCGAGCAGCGCGGCGTAGCGGGGGGAGCGCCGGCTCAGCAGCGCCACCTGGGCGATCAGTTCGGGATCGGTGTCGTCCGAGGAAGAAGTGCGCCTCTTGGCATCCAGCCAGTTCGCGAAGGGAGACACGCCGGTGAGGTGGTCCGCGGCGCGCGCATGCCAAGGCGGATGAGGCATCGCGGCCATCGGGACTGCCGCACCGGGATAGGGCGGGCGCAGAGTAATGCTCCCATCCGCGCCTCGTGTCGCGGAAACACGCATGAGTCGGTCCGGATCCACTCCCTGGTGCAACCCAGCCAGGATTGGCGCATTGTCCATGAAGTCGTTGTCAACGAAGACGAGCACCAGCAGAGCGGGCCGCAGATACCGCGCGAATTCGTCGTAGTACGGCAGTTGGCTGACTTGGCTGGTGCCGGAGATCCCGAACGCCGAGGTCGTGACGTCCAGATGGCGCAGCTGCTGGGCGGCGAGTTCCTCCAGCCGAACGTGAAATTTGTCGGCGATGGACACCTGAAGCGCTTCCACATAGGAATCGCCGATCACCGCGATGTGGCAGCTTGCCGCGGCCCGCTCGAGGCCGATGGGTTCGCGGTCGGGGAATCCTAGGCTGTTCGTGCGCGAGATGGTCCAGAAGTCGAGGCCGTTCGTATAACGCACCTCCGCATTGGGTTTGAATATTCCCCCTACAGTTGCATGCCGGGCGTGGGGAAGTTCGTTCTCCACGAAGGGCGCCCGCAGCCGGAAGTACGCTTCACTGACGACTCCAATCAGAGCCAGGCCCGCCAAGAGAAACAGCGCGTTCCAGCCGACCAGGCGCAGCGCACGGCGGATGCGCCCTGGAGCAGGGGGGATGTGCCCGGCAACGGATGGATGCGGCTTTACGTCGTGAGTTTTCGCGTTAGACATCGTGGTTGACCGGTTCACTCGGCCGCTGAATTGACGTCCGTGAGATTGCCGCCAGCCGTCCCTGAGCCAGCAGGAGCTCCAGGCAATAGAAAAGACAGCCGACGCCGAACAGATACTCGCGCATCTCATACAGGCTTCCCGTACTGACGTTGCTATGGAAGTTCACGTACGTGAGAGCCAGAACGAGCGCCAGAGTTGCAGCGGAAGCAATGGCCAACCTGACCTGCCCCGAAAGCAGGGTGAAGATGAGAAAGAGCAGCAGCAGCCCCTTCTCCTCGACCAAAATGAGTCCGAAGGATCTTCTGAGGCCCGTAATGTATTCCGCGAACTCGACGCCCGAGAATATTCCGATCTCGCGATTTATTCCCGTGTCATAGGAGAGCGTCAGCAGAAAGCCCAGCATCAGCGGAATTGAAGGCAACGGAATCCCGAAGAGCCTGTCCTTCCGGCAAAAGAAAGCCGCGCTGGTCACCATGCATAGGATCAGCGCACCATTCAGGTAGATAATGTCGAACAATCCATTGATGATATTGTGGACATTGAATTCTCCCTGATCATTCACGCGCATCAGCCAATCGGGCATCGCAAACCCGAAGATGCGCTGCCCCCAACTGATTTCCTCGCCGGCGGCGAACACCATCGCCATGCCGCCGAGAATATAGGCGCCGCGCCGGAAGAAGTGCCGCTCCGCCAAGGCCGTGACGAACAACAAGAAGCCCGCCAGGAGAAACCATGCCGCGGTGAGATACTCCATCCAGTAGTCTTCCCTGCTCAGCGCCTGGAATGTCCGCGGGGCGGCGGCGCAGAGAGCGCTGAGGAAAAGCACTTTCAGATACAGACAGAGGTAACCATAGACACTAACCGTGCTGTCGAGGCTCTTTTGCGGGGGCATGGCTGTCATAGCGTCAACAACTTCATCAGCGCGACAATCAGCCCGCCTTGGGCAATCAGAGCGCCAAACAGCCATTTCAGCAGGTCGGATTTGAGGCCTTCAATAGCGGCCTTGGTCTCCTGCTGCAAGGCTTCAATCTCCCGCTGCACGAGGGCAGCTCGGCCTTGGTCGCCAAGTTGCCGTTGAGCAGGGCAACCTGCTCCGTCGCCAAGGCCTCAGCCTGCTCCTCGGTGAAGCCGCTGTCCGTCAGGTGCTTGACGAATTGATGGCTGTCGAAGGCGAGGGCTTCGCTCATGGCCAGAAATTCTACAGCACTCCCGCCCCGGAGACAATCAGCGGCCGTGCGCCCGGCCCGGGGCGCGGATCGGGCAGCGGCCTCGCCCCAGCCCGCGCGGACGGGGAACTCCACTTTCCAGATCTTGCCTCCGTCGGGGATGAACTGCCCGGTTCTGATGCGGGCGATGGGATAGTCGGGGAGCGGACGCTTCGCAATGCACCTGCCGCCAAAGTCCAGAGCAGCGGTTCGGTTTCGGTCCGAGTCGCGGTCGGTTGGTCCAAGGTGTTGCTTGGTGATAAACTGAGTGCTCGCGACGGCAGCCGGATCGGTTGAGGTCACGAGACATGAAGGAGAGTCCTATTCTCATCCCGCAGTCAACCACTGCGACTCCCTTGCCGTCGGTGTCGGTTCTCATCCCGGCTCGGAACGCCGAGGCGACCATCGGGGCGGCGCTCGACTCGGTGTTGTCTCAGGACTACAGGGGTTCGGTGGAGGTGATCGTCGCCGACGGGTCCGACACCGCGGCCACGTCCGACCTGGTTCGGCGGCTGTACCCGACGGTGAAACTGGTTCCCAATCCGGAACAGATCATCACGACCGGAATCCACGCAGCGCACGGGGCGGCGACCGGAGAGATCATCGTGCGGTGCGACGCCCATACGGTGTTCCCACCCGGATATCTGCGCCGTGCGGTGAGCACGTTGCAAAGGACGGGGGCTGCCAATGTCGGCGGCCGGCAACGGCCGGTCGGCGCCACGCTCTTCGGGCGCGCGGTGGCGATGGCGATGACCACTCCCCTAGGGGCTGGCGGCGCCCGCTACCGACTGGGCGGCCCGGAGGGGCCCGTCGACACCGTCTTCCTGGGCGCGTTCCGGCGCGATGCGTTGGAGGCGGTGGGCGGCGTGGACCCCACCCTTGGGGGGGCCGAGGACTACGAACTAAACTGGCGGCTGCGGGCGCGGGGGGAAACGGTGTGGTTCGATCCTGGGCTCGTGGTCGCCTACCGGCCCCGCGGCACCTTGCGGGGCCTCGCTTGGCAATACTTCAATTACGGCCGATGGAAGCGGGTGGTGGCGCAACGGCATCCGATCTCCCTGATGCCCCGGCATCTCGCCAGCCCGCTGTTGCTGGGGGGAATTGTCGCCTCGCTGGCCCTGGCCGCGACCGGCACGTACTGGGCGGCAGCAACAGTGCTGCTCGCGTACGCCCTCACCCTGGCGCTCAGCTCTCTGACGGTCGGCATCCGTCGCCGTTCGCACGCCGCCCTCCTGCTCCCGCTGACCCTCGCAACCATGCACCTAAGCTGGGGAATCGGTTTCTTTACCCCGGTGCGGACCAAGGGGGAATCGACAGTGCGCCGGAGGTCTTCTCGCACCGTCACCAGTGCTTTGCCGTCGATGTCGGTTCTCATCCCGGCACGGAACGCCGAGGCGACCATCGGGGCGGCGCTCGACTCGGTGTTGTCTCAGGACTACAGGGGTTCGGTGGAGGTGATCGTCGCCGACGGGTCCGACACCGCGGCCACGTCCGACCTGGTTCGGCGGCTGTACCCGACGGTGAAACTGGTTCCCAATCCGGAACAGACCGCCGGCTTCGGGTTGTGCGCGGCACAGGGGGCGGCGACCGGAGAGATCATCGTGCGGTGCGACGCCCATACGGTGTTCCCACCCGGATACCTGCGCCGTGCGGTGAGCACGTTGCAAAGGACGGGGGCGGCTAATGTCGGCGGCCGGCAACGGCCGGTCGGCGCCACGCTCTTCGGGCGCGCGGTGGCGATGGCGATGACCACTCCCCTAGGGGCTGGCGGCGCCCGCTACCGACTGGGCGGCCCGGAGGGGCCCGTCGACACCGTCTTCCTGGGCGCGTTCCGGCGCGATGCGTTGGAGGCGGTGGGCGGCGTGGACCCCACCCTCGTTCGAAATGAGGACTACGAACTGAACTGGCGGCTGCGGGCGCGGGGGGAAACGGTGTGGTTCGATCCTGGGCTCGTGGTCGCCTACCGGCCCCGCGGCACCTTGCGGGGCCTCGCTTGGCAATACTTCAATTACGGCCGATGGAAGCGGGTGGTGGCGCAACGGCATCCGATCTCCCTGATGCCCCGGCATCTCGCCAGCCCGCTGTTGCTGGGGGGAATTGTCGCCTCGCTGGCCCTGGCCGCGACCGGCACGTACTGGGCGGCAGCAACAGTGCTGCTCGCGTACGCCCTCGCCCTGGCGCTCAGCTCTCTGACGGTCGGCATCCGTCGCCGTTCGCACGCCGCCCTCCTGCTCCCGCTGGCCCTCGCAACCATGCACCTAAGCTGGGGAATCGGTTTCTTTACCCCGGTGCGGGTCGGTTCGACCGAGACCGTCACCTCTTCGCATTGACTGGCGGCCAAGACATCGCCATGCTGTTCGCAACCCGCGTCGGCCTCATCGGCCTCTTCACGCCCGGAAAAACCACGCCAATGGCCTGGTGCCCGATCTGGTTGCCGGAACGCAGCGATATGAGTTTCTTGTGGACGGTCGGTCGGTCCCTGTTCGGCCGTCAATGCAGATCAAGATGACGAAGATCCTGCTCATCGCCCCGCGGGGCTCCGGGGCGTCGGCCACCAATGTGATCGGCGGGCACAAACTGCTGACCACACAGGCGCTTGGGGAATTGGGCCAGCGGGGCTTCGCCCTGGAGGTCCTCGACACCTCGGGTAATGTGACCAATATCAGCCCGTGGACATTCCAGTTCAATCGGCTTGCGCGGTTCCTACGGGTCATCTGGGGAGTCGTGACGAAGATTCGGCGCTGCCAGGTCGCGTTCCTCATCTTGGCCCCCCATTCAGCGCTCGTCCTCGGGTCGTCCGTCTGGGCAATCTGCAGAATGGCGCACCGACCTCTGGTGCTAAGGCCTGCCGGAGGTGACCTGAGTCTGGTGTATGCCAAATACAGCGCCATGGCCCGCTGGCTGGCCAAACGGACCTGGATGCGCTGTTCGTTGGTGTACGTCGAGACGCGGCAGACGTACCGGGACTTCAACCACCTGCCCAATTTTCACTGGTTTCCCGGAACGAGAAACGTTGAGGTGCCCACCATGGTTGGGCGGGAGGAGGTCAGGAAGCTGATCTTCGTCGGCCGATTGCACATGACCAAGGGACTGGGGGAGGCGCTCGATGCGTGCCGCCATCTGCCCGAGGAATGTCACCTTCACGTCTTCGGGCCCGGCATGTCCGACACGAACTGGTCTCTGTTCGAGGCCCATCCCAAGGCGACCTATGGCGGCGTGCTGAAGCCAGAGGAGATACCCCGGGTTCTGAACGAACACGACTTGCTGCTGTTCCCAAGCTATTACTCGGGGGAGGGCCATCCCGGTGTCATCCTCGAAGCCTTCCAGTGCGGGCTGCCGGTCATCGCCGCCAAGTGGCGCGCCGTTGGGGAGCTCGTCGTACACGAACAGAACGGGCTGCTCGTGGAGCCCCGATCCGCCGACGCGGTGCGGACAGCCATCGAGCGGTTGCTGGGCGACCCCGATCTGTACCGGCGGCTCTGCGAGGGTGCCACACGCCGGGGAGAGGAATTCCGCAGCGCGAAATGGCACGACCGCATGGCTGCGGACCTGCGCACCTTGCAGCAGATTCCGCGCAACGACACGGCGAATCTCCGCACAGGCACATTGCGCGCCAACATGAAGGAGTGACGGAGAGATGCGTCAGGCTGGCAAAGAAATTCGGGGTGGACGGTCTAGTGATCGCGGCGGCTCTCGTCTTCATATATGAGCTGCGAACCGGTCGAATCCAGCACCAACGGGAACGCCGGCGGGCTTCCCATGCGGGACAGCATGGCCGCCTGCTGTTCTGCCGGCACCAGGAAGAGCATGAAACCGCCACCGCCGGCACCGAGCAATTTCCCGCCCCACGCCCCTGACGCGATCCCCGACTGGTACAGTTCATCGATTTCCGGATTGGCGACGTTGGCGGCAAACGTACGCTTGATCATCCAGCTCTCATTGAGCATCGATCCCATCAACGGCAAGTCGAGCGGACTGTTTTGAAGGACCGTCATCATATCCTGCGCAATACGGCGGATAGCCTCAAGACCGGATTGATTGGCATCCATATTAGATGACTGGCCTGATAACACCGCCTCCGCTCTTCTCGTCTCGCCCGTATATACGAGCAGGGAGTGAGTTTCCAGGGCCGTTCGGTTCTCGGCCGCCAGCTCTATCGGATCCACTTGCACCGTATCATCTCGATTGAACAGTATCCTCTTCAAGCCGGGGAAAGCCACCCCAAATTGATCCTGCCATCCAATGGGTTTTCCCAACAGTTCAGTCTCGACAATCACCGACTCTTTTGCCAGCGTATCCGCGCTGCACTCCAAGCCAAAAAAGGTTCGGACCGTGTGCAGAAACCCAACGGTAACGGCGCTGCTTGATCCCAAGCCAGTTCCCCCGGGGACTTCACCGATCATTCCGATCTCCAATCCAGAACGAAGGTTGTACCGCGCAAGGACCGTACGCACTATGTCATGCTCCAAGTCTTCCGCGGTCTGAACCGTCTCCGTCTTGGAGTAGGACAAGCATATACTGTCGTCAAAACGACGAGCCATGCTGATATAAAAATGCTTGTTCAGCGCAGCACTTATTACCAAGCCGCCACGTTCGCGAAAAAAGGCCGGGAAATCCGTTCCGCCTCCTATCAGGCTGGCTCTATAAGGGGTGCGAGTGATGATCATCGTCCACCTTCCTATCGAGAAAACATATCGACCGCGGCGTGAATCAACGCTTCATGGGTGAGTTCGGCGTGGCCGTAGATCTCGGTCGGCGTATGGAAGGAAAGTGTGGATTGCAGCTCGTGCAAGTGGTTGTCGGGCGAGAATGCCGAGAATGTCACCAAGTCCATCCTCATCTCGAGAGCAGCTCGGGCGGCATCCACGATGTTGCTGGACATTCCGGAGCTCGACACCGCCATCAGAACATCCCGTTCACGGGCGACGGCCAGCAAGGGCCGCTTGAAGACCTGCTCATACCCATAGTCGTTCGACATACAGGTGATCAGAGAAGGATCGTTGAAAGTCAGAGATCTGACCCCGCACTTGTTGATCAAATCCTGAGAGAGGTGCGAAACCAGCGCCGCGCTACCGCCATTGCCGATCCAGAAAACCGAACGGTCGTGAGCGATCTGCCTCGCCCATATCTGTAGCAGGGTTTTCAGACCATGGGCCAATGAGACCGGCTCTCCCTTGTATCGGCAAGTTGATTCGTCCAATAACTTGGCGAGGCTGCGCAGCCAGGACAGCGCTTCTTTTCCAGGATGGTTCATAGAATGATCTCTCCGGTTTCGGCCTTGTGTCTCACAAGGTTCAAGTCTCTTTTCGTTCCTATGTCGTAATGGAACCCGTCAATACGCCAGCCGAGCAGGCGCTCCGCGCACGACAGGTCCAGCCAATTTTCCTTGGCGAGGTCCTCGCTCATGGACAGAGACTCTACAGCACTCCCACCCCGAAGGCAATCAGCCGTACTGGTTCACCCAAGACCATCCCAAAGTTGGTGGCAAGTCATTGAGGCGATTGGGGAAGCAAGGCGCTATGACCTTAATCCCCTAATAAGGGTCTGCTGGGTGGAGTTTGAGGGAGTTTGGCGGCGGTCCGGGCTGACGCCAAGGTTCGGCGATGCGTTTGGGCGGGGTTTTGGCGTTTGTTGGGCGTTGGGAAGCGGTGGGGGGCTGGCGGGAGGGATGTTTTGGAGCGAATGGGCCGAAGGGCGTCCCGCCTTGGGTGGTTGTGTTTTTTGATCTGTTGCGGCATGATGCAGTCATGCCTAAGCTACAGTCATCACCCTCGTCTGGAGAGGGCCTTAAAGACGGGGGGCAAGCCAACCCGGCCGACGCCACGGAAGATCTGTTTTCGCCAGGCGCAGGGCAACCTCCTCCGCACCTTGCCGGCAGGGGCCTAGAGTTGCAGAGCCTTGCCGATGTTTTGCGGAAGCGGCTCCAAAAAGGCTTGCCGCCTAAAAACGCCGTCCTGCTCCACGGCGCTCGGGGCACTGGCAAAACCTGCCTGATGAGGCAGGCGCTGGCGGACCTGCCTTCCAACATCAAGCAGGTGCATTTGGATGCGGATGATTTTCTGCATGCCGAGACCATGGCGAACGCCATCATAAACCAAGCCATGCGGGGGCGGAGCATTGCAAAACGCACTCTAAACTTCTCTGTGGGCGCGACCGTGGGGGGCACTGGAGGCCACATAACCATCGGTCGCGGCGAGGGTGCCCCGCCCGCACCATCTGCAGCATCATGGACGCCCTAGAGTTCTGCGCAAAGGGGTTCAGGAGGATGGCGACCGCATGTCTGGCGCACCCTTGTTAATTGCAATCGACGAAGTGCAGTCGGTGAAGGGAAAGGGAAGGGATGATCGTCTCAAGACCCTTCTCAAAGGTGTCCAGCATGCGGGCGGCGTCGGAGTGATGTGGCCGGTCGGCTTGGTCATGACGGGAACGCCTGACGCCTACGGGCATGTGCGGGCCTGCGGCACGTTTGCGGAGCGCATGATTGGCGTGGCACCGTTCGACAAAAGCAACATCCCTCTAGGCAGCTTGAACGAACAGGCCACGGCTCAGGCCATCGCCGAGCCGCTCTCCGAGCACGGCATCACGGTGGATGATGACGTTCTGGACATGGCTTGGCAGGAGACCATGGGGCATGCCTACTTCGTCCAGGCTTTCGGCAAGTCCCTGTGCGAAAGCCTGCAGGAGAACGCGCCGGGCTCCCAGTCCGTAGGCATGGACATCGCCGAAGCGGCGTTGACTAATTTCAACGGCATGAAGCGACAGCGCTACGAGGAGCGGCGTATGGAGCTGCAGGCGACCGGCTCATTGGAGGCCGCCCTGCTCGTGGCGCAATGCATTTTCGAAAAAGGTCCGATTACGTCCGATCACAACTCGATGCTCTGTGCAACGCCGGAGTGGGGATGCGCCAAGCAGCCGACTGGCAGGAGTGGGAGGACCGGAGCGAATGGGCCGATACAGGAAAGGACGCCAAGTCCGCCCTGCTGCATGCCGGCCTGATATGGGGGCCGAATGGATCCAGTTCAGCCCATTATGAATTCGGCATTCCTAGTTTGGCTGGACACACTTTGCAGTACGCCGCAGCGAGCGGCATGAGGCACCTACGGGGAATTGCCGATCCGCCTGACAGTGCGCTCGAAGCGAAATCGGAGTCAGGTTTGTCCCCCTAGCGAGGGTTTCCGAAGCCCATGCTCCCCGCTGGGCGAAGCGCCTGAAAATTGGGCGCCGCCCGCCCGGCGGCCTTGACCAGCCGGGCGTCCGCGAACTCGCCCTCAACCTTCAGCGGGCGGGGTGTTATGCTTGTCATCGGCGCACCTGCAGGGTGTTTTTGTGTAACCGGCATTTTGCCGGAAAAACCTTTGCGCGGTGCGCCTTGCAAAGCACTTCAGCGAGTTCTTAAGCGGGGATTAGGGGCGCCTGTGGACATCCGTCGGCGGATCGTTCAGGATGGGCGCATCGTGGCTGTCGGCGAGGAGTCGTGGAAAAGTCTTCAAGCCCGGGCGGGGTGGTCCTGTCGGAAGTGTCAGTGCGTCTAGTCGGCGACGGCCCGGAATGCGTGGTACGGCACTTCCGCGAGCCGGCCTGAAGCACGATCCCGACATGCTCCCTCGGTTCTTCCTGCTGGCTGCGGGGGTTGGTTCACGATTGAGACCCCTGACTGACACATGCCCCAAAGCGCTAGTTGAGATTGGCGGCCGACCGCTATTGGACCGGTGGTTCCATCAAATCGAAGCGGTTGCAAACGGGCTGGCGGAAATTCGAATCAATGCGCATCATCTGCACGAGCAGATCGTCGCCCGAACCAATGTGTATCGGGAAAAATCTTCGTCGAGCTGGAGCGTCTGCCACGAGGATTCGTTGCTTGGAACGGCGGGGACATTGTTCAGACACCTGGATTGGATAGACAGTTCCACTGGCTCCACTGGAAGTATCGTGATATATGCGGACAACTTCTCGAGTATCGACCTCGGGCGTTTTTGGTCCGCCCATTTGGATGGAGGAGCCGATGTGACGATTGCGCTGTTTTGCGCCAGCACACCGGAATCATGCGGAGTCGTGGAACTGAGCAGCACCAACATCATTATTGGCTTCGAGGAGAAACCAACGAAACCGAAATCAAGTCTCGCCAATGCCGGAATACTTGCCTTCAAATCAGGGGTTCTCAGATCAATTCTTAACCCTGAAGACCGTGATATAGCACATGACGTGCTGCCGCGTTGCGTGGGGCGCGCCGTTGGCTGGCACATTGACGGGTTCCATTACGATATAGGAACGAAACGGGACTTGAACCTAGTTAGACACAAGGTCGAAACCGGAGAGGTCACTCTATGAACCATAGCGCACAGCCCAAATCGCCAATTACCTCCGGAACTCTTGGAAACGAGCTAGCGGCAAACACCATTGCCATACCGCCGAGAATATAGACGCAGCGCCGGAAGAAGCTCCGCTCCACCAAGGCCGTGACGAACAGCAAGAGGCCCGCCAGAAGAAACCAGACCGCGGTGAGATTCTCCACCCAGTAGTCTTCCCTGCTCAACGCATGGAATGTCTCCGGGTCGGCAGCGAGAAGAGAGCTGAAGAAAAATACGTTCAGACACAGACAAAGGTAACCGAAGACACCAACTGTGTTGTCGAGGCCCTTCACGGGGGGGGGCATCCTACTGCTTGCCACGATGTCTCCTGCCTTCTCCAGAAGTCGTGACTCGGCTTTGCCGCAGGATTGAGATGATGAAGGGGACCAAGATCAAGGCAATGGCGCTGTAGTAGGTCGTATTGGCCCAGGCCGCGCCCTGTGCGCCGTGCAGCGGAACCAGCCATACGATGAGGGCGACGAAAACCACCAAACCGCCCATTTCCGCCGCCAACAACGGCCAAACGCGCCCAACCGCCGTCGGCAGCACGGTAAGCGCGGCAATGCTGTTCAAGGCGAATGCACCGACAATCATGATCAGCAGGAGGGGGGCGACGCCTGAGAACTCCTCTCCCAGCAAGAACCAGGCTATGGGTTGATGGAAGATGGCAAGCAACCCGAACAGCGCCACCGCCGACGCGAATGACGCTAGGCTGAACAGCAGCGAGGTGCGGCGCAGCGCAGCGCCCTGGCCCGAGTACCATTGCCGGCTGTATTGGAGTTGCACACCATCCTTTAGCGGTTGAAACGGATGGTGTCCGGCGTCGGTAATCTGCCTCGCCGCCCGGTACAGCCCGACGTCCGCGGTGCCGGCAAATTGAGCTACCAGGAGCGTGTCCACGTTATAGGCCAATGCCGAGAAGGTGGACCTGCCGAATACGCCGGTCTGGAAGCGCACCACGTCAGGCGGGACTTTGAGCGACAACGAGTTCAGGAATCCGGTTATCCCCGCCCGTGGCGCCGATGCCGTCGCGGCAACGAGCATCCCGGCCCCGCTCACCACGACGCCGGCAATATGCGCCAAGACCACCTCGAACAGCCCGCCCTCCTTCACCCAGACTATTCCGAGCAGGGTGACCCGGACCAGAACGCCCGCCAGAATGATTACCAAGCCTAGGGATACCCGGTCGGACAACCGCAGGACCGCCAGGGTTTCGGTGCGAGTAGCCAGGAAGATGCCTACCACACCGTACATGAGCGCCGAGTCCCGGTGGGCGTCGTCAATCCCCAGCAGGCTGCCTGCCATGAGGACAAGGACGGCAATTACGGCGTAGGCGATGAGCGACAGCCCCAGAGACACGGCCATCGTGAAACGCAGTATGCGGGACGCCTCTCGCGGCCTTTCCTCCACCACGGCCCGCGTTATGAAAGTTGTAACGGTTTCACCGCCAGGTGTGGCCAAGAGACCGTGGATGAGCATGGCCACGGCGATGATGATGGCCAGGACGCCGAAGCCTTCCGGTCCAAGTATCCGGGCGGAGAGAGTCAACTGGGCTAGTCCGCCCAAGAGTTGGACCGCCGTAATGGCGCCCATCCAGAAGGTCTGCCGCGCTGTGCGCCGGTCCGAGGCCGGAAGCACCTGGGCGATTAGAGGATGATTCAAGCTCCACTACTCCAGAGTCATTCCAGCAGGCCGATCACCTAGGGGCTTGCGCGCGCCGCCGCGTACTGGATCCCTGCCATCTACGGCCGCCGGTAAATCGCATATACGGAAACCGCAAGGTAGTCGCGCAACAAGGGCGCGCGCAACAATAGGTTGGAAAGTCGCCAGAGTGCAGGCCAGCGTTTCAACTGTGGGTTCACAATCAACCGTTCCGTTCTCCATCCTATTTCTTCGACGTAGCGAAGAAACTCCGAAAACTTCATTTTGTTCAGCCCTTCCCGCGTATCTTCGAACGACTCAGCCTCGTCCGCTACAGGTCGCCAGAACTCGCGCCTGAGACGCATAAGCGCGTCTTCCGAAAACAGCACTCCTATCCACGGTATGCGGAATCTGAAGAACCGGTTCAGGTGGCCCCCCAACGGTGAATGAAACAGCGGGCCGAACGCTAGAATTATCCTGCCCCCAGAAAAATTTGACCTGAGGACGCCGTCAATACGGCGGAGGTGATCGCCGGGGCGTTCCACATGCTCAAGCATCTCGTGAGAAAGTACGATGTCATACTCCTTCTCGTTCGGTAAATCATGAACATTCATGCACTCGAATGTGACTTGGTCCTGCAACTGCCTCTTCCTGGCACAGCGCTTTGCGATTTCGATGTAATACGGGTCTTTATCAATACCCATCACCTGTCTGCACCCGTACTGTGCCAGTGCCAAAGACATCTCTCCCATGCCGCACCCGACTTCCAGATAACGCATAGCCGGATCAATGGGAATTTCGTTGTCCAGGCGGCGGTTCCATTTCTCGAAGCGAGCCGTCGCGGATTCGATGCTCAGATTACGCTCAAGCTGACGAAGCTCCTCCGCTTCGGGGTGCCGGTCATGCGCGAGTGGCCGAAGCAGCCAGTAATCAATTGTCTTACCAAACATTTGGTTCCCATCCCGCGAGTTATCCCCTGTTCTTTGTGCATAGTAGCACCTTCAGAATGGCGCGCCATTTGTTCTGCATCATGCGCAGGTCCGAGGCCGGAAGCAACTGGGTAAGCACGGTTGCTTATTTGCAGGCCAAGCCCCGCAGCTCCTCGGCCAGCCGGTCGAAATGGCGTCCGCTACGGAAGAACTGGCCGCGCTGCCTTGCTCCGGCGCAAAGCCGCCGGTACAGAGCCGGGTCGTCAATCAGCCGTTCTATCGCCGCCTTCAACTCCGGGATGGAGCGAGGCGCCACCAGCAGCCCGCTCTTTTCGTGTTCCACCATCTCGGGGACTCCGCTATCGCGGTTGCCACAACCGGCACACCGCACTGGAAGGCTTCTATGATGACTCCTGGAGTGCCCTCGCTTCCCATGTAGCTGAGGAACAGCAGCAGGTCGTGTTCGGCGAGGACGCGGGGCACCTCCTCCGGTTCCAGCACCCCGCCGTAGGTCGCCCTGGGGTGGCTGTTGAACAGGGAAAAGTCGGTGTTGGGCATACGCGGGCCAAACACTCGCAGATGGCAGCCCTCGGGCAGGGAACGGCAGGCCTCCAGCGCCTCGGCCAGCCCCTTTTCCTTCCTGAGTTGGCCCTTGAATAGCAGTCTGCGGACATGATGCCGGTCTTGCCCGGTTTCCGCGGGGACGATGTCCCTGGTGTTGGCCAGCCAGCGGAAGTTGTCCCGGCGGCTGAACGCCCGGGGCGTCCGCCGTTCCTCATACACCAGCGGGGCACGGAGAAAGGTCCGCTCCATCAGCCAGCGGCGGGCCGGCCCATAACGATGGTAGGTGAAGTAGAGGCTGTCCCCGAAGAAGCGCAGCGCCAGGGGGCGGCGCAGCACCCGGCACAGGGACCAGATGGTGGACGCCGCCGACAGCGCGGAATAGGCCGACATGTGCAGGAATACCAGGTCGGAGCGCCGGGCCCTCCACAGGACTTCCCAGACCACCCGCGTGAAGGTGAGAAGCTCGTAACTCAGAATTTTCCAAAGGGGCAGATTGGGCCTCGGCCTGGCCGTGTCGATGATGTCCAAGTCAAAACCCCGCAAGGGCAACTCTCGGACCGCTTCCGCAAACGTCACCCTGGCCCCGCCAATGGGTTCCACGGCGGACGCCGACTTGGCGGGCAGAGGGCCTATGAGCAGCAGCTTCAGGTTTCCCTTCTTCACCCTTCCTTCTTGCGTATCTTCCAGGCCCAACCGCCCTCCTCCAGGCTTTGACGCCTTGTTTGTGCGCCTCTGGGTGCCCGATTTCCATGCGCCCTCGTGCGTCCGTCCAGGAATTCGAGGCCACCGGCGTAATTGACCGTGTGCGTACCCCGGTTGCCGGGCAGCCCAGAGCTGTCGATGCGTCCGATGGGGGTTTCGGCATAGGCGCGCTCGTTTAGCGCATCGACCCGGTTGAGGACGACCGCGCGCCCGTAGCGTCCGCTGCAATCCTGCCCCGGGCGAATCAGGTGGCCGTTCCGGAAAAACAGCCGGCCCGCCGGCCGGGCCCGGCCGCGGTCAGACACCACGGGATTGGCCGGGTGGGGCCACCACACGCCGTCCAGGGCATCGGCGATATAGATATGCAGTTCGTCGTTGGCCCGCGCCCTCGCCTCGCTCACCGTGCCGAACAGCCACAGTTTCCCGTCCTGCCGGTGCAGGGTCGGGTCGCTCATGCTCACGCCATCCAGCAGCGTCCGTTCTCGGCTCCAATCGCCCGGGAAGCGGCGGCAGCGCCACAGATCACCCGATGCTCGTCCCAAGTGTCGGGAATCAGATAAAGCCGGCCCTGATGCTCGAAGACAAACGGGTAGGAGAGATGGCAGGGACATTCCAACGCGGTGGCGACTGCGCCTAAGTCGCCGTCGGCGGACACCGGAGCGCAGGCGATGGCGGCCTTCTTCGACGCGAAAGAGTAATCCTCGAAGAACACCCAAACCTTGCCGTCAACGATGATGGGAATGGGGTCAGCCCAGAAACGACCGAGCGGAGCATGATGCACTTTCAGCTGCGCCGCGGGGGGCCGTCCGGTCATTGCGGAATCGACCAAGGGCCGGCCGGCGTTCACGGCTAGGAACCACTGCTCGTCGCCGAAAAGGCGCCGGTACACTTTCTTGGCCAGCCGGGGTGTATAGCGGGTCAGAAAACGCAAAGTATCCATTTGCTCCTGCTCACGGAACGTGCCGGGAATACAAGGCGTCGAATCTTCGCCTGGCTTCAGGCTGGCGGCCGAGCGAGGTTCGACGAGCAACCCGTTCTCCCCACGCCCGTCGTCAGGCCGCCGGTTCGGAACGGAGGTGTCTGAGGACGCGCTCGAAATACCACGCCACCCGCGAGCGGAGGAAATACAGCAGCGTATGCTTCCAGCGATGGAAGTCACGCTGGCGCAGCATCAGGGCTACCCGGCGCCACCGGCCGCGGCTGTTTTTGCGCCCGACCACCGAGACCGCCTCCTGGACCAGTTCCTTGAAACGCTCCGGCGGGATAAAGGCGGTGAAGCAGTTTTCCGGGCTCTGGTGGTTGTAGATCGTAATGTCAAAGTCGTCGTCCACCACCCCGAGCTCCTTGCACGTCTGGAACAGCTCGGAACCCGGATAGGGGGTGAAGATGCTCAGCATGATGTTGTCGGCGTTCATCTTCTCAATGGCCGTCAGAGTGTCTTGCAGCGTCTCTTCCGTTTCCTCCGGGAAACCCACCATGAAGAAGGCGCCGACTTCGATGCCCTTGCGCCGGCAGAGGTCCACCGCCGGATACGCCTTCTCAATGGTGTGGCCCTTCTTGACACTGCGCAGTATCCGGTTGTTGCCGGACTCGATGCCGATGTTGACCCGCACGCAGCCGGCACGGCGCATCCATTCGACCGACCGCTCCTTGACGACGCCCACCGTTATCTCGCAGCCCCATTTGAGTTTGGGACACTCGGTTTCGATCAAACTGCACAGTTCCTCGATATAACGCGGGTGAATTCCGAAGGTGTCATCGTCGAAATAGACATACCGGACGCCCCGCTCCATCAGTAACTTGAGTTCGCGCACCACGTTTCCCGGTGAGCGCCAGCGGGTCTTTTGCGTCCAGATGGCCTTGGACTCGCAGAACGTGCAAGCGTAAGGGCAGCCGCGGGCCGAGAAGACGTATCCGAAGGCTTCGGCCGGATAGCGCTCGTAGTCCCGCAGAACTCGCGGCGCGGCTTGGGCCGGAAAAGGCAGTTCGTCGAGGTCGGGCATGTTGGCGCGCGGCGGCGTGGACGCCTTGCGCCCGTCCCGACGGTAGGCCAGCCCCGCCACCTCACTCAGCGGCGCACCGTTTTCCCGGGCCTTGAGCAGCTCGACCAGGGTCATCTCCCCTTCGCCCAACACCGCCACGTCGATATCCGGGCAATCCAACGCGGCCCGCGTGGACAAGGTGGCGTGCGGGCCGCCCAAGACGACCAGCGTGTCGGGATTATGCCGCTTGGCGATTCGCGCAACCCTCATCGCGGACGGGAAGTTCTGGGTCTTGGAACTAATGCCGACGACGCCCGGATCGAACTCCGTGATGGCCGACCGTATTTCTTCCCAGATGGGCGCCGCCGGGTCTTCCAACGTCCGCAGGTAACGGGCCATGCCTTCTTTGATGCGGGTTACGTTGTCGATGGTGATCGCTTTCTTTTGCGGGTTGAAATCGGCGTTGTAGGCTTGCACCTCCCAATCCGTCCACTTCAAGACCGCCCCCGATAAATAGCCAAGCGCCAAGGGGAACTTCACCAGCGAGGCATGGTCGTGGTAGAGGCGCTTGAAAGGCGGATCGATGATCAGGATCCGCTTGCGCGGGGGGGCGGGAGATGCTTCGGACTGCCGCGTTTCCGCAATCTCCCGTGTCCGTATCAAACCGGTCATGTCAACTCTTCCAAAGCGCTCCGGCCTGTTCCCTGGGTCAGGCATGCACTGGCGGCAGGTAGGTCGTCCCCAAGGTGCGGCCGCCGTTGCCGTTGGGGCGGTTGAGGTTGCCGGCGAGGGCCTTGCGCCCTATTCGCACGGCAGATCTCAAGGAGACCAACGCCAAATCACCAA
This sequence comes from uncultured Pseudomonadales bacterium, assembly GCA_958296025.1. Taxonomy (GTDB): domain Bacteria; phylum Pseudomonadota; class Gammaproteobacteria; order Pseudomonadales; family Azotimanducaceae; genus Azophilus. The sequence continues at coordinate 583,689 of OY282430.1, read as the reverse complement.
GATAGTCGCTAAACGCTTTGAGTTCGCCGGTGTTGGCGATCTCCAAGGCATCTATGTAGTCGTCTCGGCCCGTTGCGTTGATAAGCGGCGGCGGCAGGCTGCGCCGGAGGTAAGCGTAGGCCATCAGCATTCTGGAAACCCGGCCGTTACCGTCCTGGAAAGGGTGAGTGCGCACGAAGCGATGGTGCATCCACGCGGCTTCAACCTCCACGGGATAGGCTTGCGGCTCTACTTCCCGGTGCAGCGCGAAGAAGCGGTCCATCTCGTCCTGCACCAATTCCGGCGGGCAGTATTCATGCACCACGCCATCCGGCCGGCGCGGATTGTTGGGCCAGAGCTTCCACTGCCCCTTGAGGCGAAACGGCACCTGCACGCGGCGCCCGTCCGGGGTGATGCCGGCCACGGTTTCCTGGTGGCGGGTGATGAGCTGGTGCCAGCTCTTGAGGGTGTGCTGGGTCAATGGGCGGCCGCTGGCGATGTCCGCAAACAGCATGTTGTACGCCGTCTCTTGGTCCGCCAACAGGCCCTGAATGGTGCGGTCCTCCAAGTTCTCCACCGTGTGGGCGCCGACCGCGCCGGCCAGCCCCTCGGCGATCAACTGTTCGGTGATGCCGTGCTTCAGCGTGTAGAGGCCCTCGATCTGGCCCGTTTCGATGGCGAACGCCCGGCCCCGTTCCTCCAGCCATTTGTCTAGAAAGGCGCGGGGTTCATCGCGGTCCTTCAGGGCCGCCCGGATGGAGATCCACTCCTGCGCCAGTTCATGGTAGCCGGGCACCCGCCAATCCTTAGCGCCGCCCGGCATGCCGGTCAGGGGGCACCAGAGTTCAGGATGGTCACATTGCGGGGTGCTGTTGTTCATCGCACGGCAACGACGCCGTTCATGGCGCCACCTCAACTAATAAAACGCTTCCGCCGATAGGGCCAAATGACAGCCCACTCCCGCGACCAAAACCGCCCTCTGTCATCGGTAGTCTAGCCCCTTGGCGGGCCCTGTCAACGGGGCCGACTTCCGCAAAAAGTGGGATCGCCTCGCGTCACGGCCTCTGGTGCAATATCCGGCCGGATCAGCGCATGTCGAGATAGGCCCTCTCGGTCAGGTCCGTATAAGCCCGGGCCCGCTCGGCGAAGGCGGTGTAGGAGGCGTGAATGCGCTGCGACAGCTCGTCTTGCCCCACCGCTTCCGCCACCACCTCGCGCGCGGCGGTGCGCAGTCGGTCGAGCACTTCCTTGGGCAGGGGCCGCAACTGCACTCCATGAACGTTCACCAAGGTGTCCAAGGCCGCTTGGCTGTGGGCCACATAGTCCGCCAAGGTATCGTCATTGATGGCTTGGGCAGTGGTTTCGATCATGGCCTGCAGGTCCGCCGGCAGGGCCTCGTAGGCCTGTTGGTTGACGATCAATTCCAAGGCGGCGCCCGGCTCATGCCAACCTGGATAGTAGTAGTGGTCGCCGGCGGTGTACAGGCCAAGGGCCAAGTCGTTGTAGGGGCCGATCCATTCCGTGGCGTCGATGACGCCGGTTTGCAAGGACGTGAACACCTCCCCGGCCGGCACGTTGACAGGCACGCCTCCGGCCCGCTCAAACACTTCGCCGCCGAGGCCGGGAATGCGCATTTTCATGCCCTTGAGGTCATCCACGGCGTTGATTTCCTTGTTGAACCAGCCGGCCATCTGCACGCCGGTGTTGCCGGCAACGAAGGGCACCAAGGCGAAGGGGGCGTAGAGTTCCCGCCAAAGCGCCATGCCGCCGCCGTAGCGCAGCCAAGCATTCATCTCCTGGGCGGTCATGCCGAACGGCACGGTGGTGAACAGAGCGGCGATGGGAATTTTGCCGCGCCAATAATAGGCGGCGCCGTGGCCCATCTCGGCGGTGCCGGCGGAAACGGCGTCAAAGACCTCAAAGGCACCGACCAACTCCCCTGCCCCGTAAACCTTGATGTCCAGCCGCCCGCAGCTCATCGCCCGCAGCCGCGCAGCCAAGCGCTCCGCGGCCAGGCCGGCACCCGGCAGGTTCTTCGGCCAAGTGGTGATGAGCCGCCATTTCCAGACCCGCCCGGATTGGGATGACGCCCATGCACAAGCGTCTTGGGCTGCATTCTGGCTGGGCGACTGAACTGGCGCACCACAACCAACCAAGCCGCCCAATAGGGCCGTCAAGAGCAGGGCGTTAAAGCCGTTCTTGCCAAACGCGGCCAGTTGCTGGACGGCGCCATCGACAAGCTCCGCTGACGATGAATGCAGCGGCAAGGCCGCCGGCTTTGGGTGGTTGTTCATGGAAACCTCGCAGAGCAATTGGACGGATTGTAAGTCAAACCCGACTGCGCAAACTCAACTTCCGCTTCCGCCCGGAGTGCGCCATCAAAGTTGCCCAGAAAGCGGTGAATGTCGATTGCCAAGGTGCGGCACGGACGCAAGCTATCGAGGTCGATGAGGTGGACCCGGTCGTTGTGGACCAGGAAGTTGGTGGCCTTGGCGTCTCCGTGGCTTAGGCCGGCGGCGGCCAGTTGTTGGAAGAGATTCACGATCTGCCGCAAACGGCCGGGGCGCCAGCCCGAGGTGCGGGTCTCCGTGGCCAAGTCCAGGACGCCTAGGTCCCGCATCAGCAAATGGCATTCGGCGCTGAAGGGACCCCGGTGCCGTTCGAGCAGCGCCAAGGGTTCGGCGGTGGGGATCTGCAAAAGCCTGAGGGCGTGGCCGTTGCGCCAAGCGCGGCGCGACCTAGGCCTGAACCAAGCGCGGAGGCGGTGGCCGAGGCTTCTGACGTTGTAACGCTTCACCACCACAAGTTCGCCGCCCAGCTCAAGCCGAAACACCGTTGCTGAATTGCCGTCCTTGATCACTTCAGCGGTAGCCAGAGCGTTCAGCAGGGCCCGGCTTAGGCTGCCCCCGCTTTGCGCCATCCCTTGGCCCCATGCCCATTCCCGCTTGGTCAGGCAGCGGTGAGCCGGCTCTTTGCGCACAGCAAATTCCGTGCAGTTGCGCCCGGTTTTGGCGAGGTAGCGCCTGATGCGGCGTTGCCGCGCCTGCCTCAGCCAGCGCCGCAACTGACGAAGACGGGATGGACCGCCGCGCCAGTTCCGCGCCTGCTCATAGCAGGCCAACAAACCCGCAGCACGGCCATCCGCCGCAGGGGGGTATGCGGCTAGGAAAGTGGCCAACGCCCTAAGACCAGCCCATTTGCTTCGGGAGCTCATCGGCGCCACGCCATCGCCATCAACGATGTAAACCTTGCCTTCGCTTAGGACGAAGTTGTCGAGATGCATGTCCTTATGGGTAAGACCCTGCGTGTGCAGCTGGGCCAAAACTCGCACCGCCAAAGCCGCTTCCTCCGCCGCTGCGGGTTCTGGGCTGGATGCGATGGGTCGGCCACCTGGGAGGCACTCAAACAGGAGCGCCCGGCCACCCAACTCCGGTACCGCCATCTCAGCGAGCAGCCGCGGCGTTGCCGCAGCGCCGGCCATCAGCCTTAGCGCACCCCGTTTGTCCCTAGCGCAACGGCGCACGGCACCCCGACCGAGGAATAGTTTGAGCACCACCGCTTGGCCTCGCCAATGGGTGCGGGCGGTCAACCGTCGCCCCGGCAACCAACGGAAGATGTGCTCAACCTGCAGTGCCTCACCCGCACAGAGAAGGGTGAAAGGCGCCCGCAAGCCATGCCCCCGCGCCATCGGTTCGACAGCGGACGATGCACAGCACGGCGACGGTTCACGGGCTTTGCGGCCAGTTTCTTCCCCACTTGGGTGATCAGTGCCGGAGTTCACTCGTGCGGCGCCCATGCAAGCCTTCACGGACCGGCGTTTCGCCCGGTCCCTACGAACCTGACCTGTGCGCTTTCGGCTGAATTGGCCGCTCCCCGTCGCTTGGCCTTCTTCCGCAAGGCCTTGGCCCGCCGCTCAACGCTGCGCCAAAAACCGGGGTCTTGGCGGAATGTTGCACGCAATGGCCGCCCTGTGTAGGTGCGCACAAAACGCAGCTGGGTGAACCGAGGCAGGTTTAAATGCAGGGTGGAGAACAGCAACGCCGCAAGGTCCCGCTTGCGCCAAAACGGCGAGACTGGGGCTTGCAGCCGGGCGCGATGCAGGTCAAGCACCGCCAACTCCGCCTCTCCTGCGGCCCACTTGCCGCGGTCCAACAAGAGGTGGCAGATGTAGAGGTCCCGGTGGACCAGGCCGACTTCGTGCAGACGGCGAACGAATGCGGCCGCCGCCAAAACCAAGCGCCGCTTGGCCGGCGGGCTGGGCGGTTCGGCGGCCCAGGCATCCGTCACCGCCTCCAGGCTGTCGAAGCCGGCCAGTTCCTCGCACAGCACGAAGGACCGTCGGCTGGCGGGACCGCCCCCCTCCACAGCGAATGCGGCCACCCGCGGGGCGCGCACATCGTGCCGGGCCAAGTGCAGGCAGGCTCGGTATTCATTCTCCGCCCCCAACACCGCTTGCTTGCCCACGGCCCAGTTCTTGAGGATTTCTCCCCAACCCACGCCGGAATGCTTCTTCAAAAAGTAGGCGCGCCCATCAACCAGCACACGCAAGGTGCAGCGGCCCTTGACCTGCCGATGGACCTCTCCCGCAACCGTCCACGCCCAATCGATGGGCGCATCTTCAGCAAAGCGGCCGGCGAGGGCCGGGCTTAGGTAAATTTCGGCCATGGTCAATGCCCTGCGGACGATGGCTTCTGCGCTGCAAAGCCCTCGAACAGATCCACCGCAATGGGCGCCAACTGATGGATGGCGTGATCGCCGGCCAAGGCTGCTCCGTTCCTTGCCCAACAGGCCCTTTCGCGGGAAGTGAGCAGTTCCACAAGCTGGGCATTGAACGTCCGCTGATGGTAAGGGGAAGGTGTCACCAGCCCTGCGTTCCCCTCCCGCACATAGTGGGCGTAGCCGCAACTATCGGTCACCAACACCGGAGTTCCGGCAATCATAGCCTCCAGAATCGTCATGCCTGCATTCTCATCCCGGGCCGGCAGCGCGAATCCGTCCGCCGCAAAGAGAAAATCCGGCACGTCCGTGCGTCCGCCAAGAAAGCGCACCCGTTGGCTGACGCCGCGCCGCGCCGCCAGGCGCTGGAACCGCCGGACTTTGTCCTCGCCGAGCACATACAGCCAGGTTCTGTCCCGAAGGTGGTGCGGCAAGGAGTAAAACCCCTCGATCACCCGGTCCAACCCTTTCTTGATAAAGCCGGAGCCGATGAACAACAGCAGCTGGTCGGCCTCGCCCAAGCCAAGTTGCCGGCGCAACCGCCGACGCCGTGCGGCTTTGTCGGCGGGCGCCGCCCGGTTGGGTTCAATGCCCGGCGGCAGGGAATGAAAGCGTTCCGGTCCCGTGCCGTAATGGTGCCGAAAGATCCGCGCTTGGTTATCCGCGATGGTCAATATCCGCGTGGCCGCATTGGCCTCGAACACCGCCTGCTCCGCCCTGAGCAGGGAACGGTGCCGGGGCAGCAGACGATGCAGGAAGGTGCGCTGGGTGAGGGCCTTTTCCTGGTAGCAAGTGTCCCCAGCGTAGTAAACGTCCAGCCCCGGCATCTTGTTCATGCCCACCAGCAAATCCACCGGACGGCGTTGCACATCCCGGCCCACCCAGGCCGCAAACCGTTCGTGGAGGCGGTGGTTGGTCAGCGCCCGCACGGGCGCCAAGCAAAGCTCCACGCCTTCTGGAGGCGGGCGCTCGTCCCGCCAGCGGATGGCGTAGATGCGCACCTCGTGGCCGCGCTCTAGGCACTCCCGCACGATCTTCAGCATATCCCTTTGAATGCCGCCAAAGGGAAAGTGCTTAAAGATGCTGAACGCCAGCCGCATCCATCAACTCCAAAGCCGCCGCCCAAACCCGCGCCGGGTCTAGTTCAGCGTAGCAGGGCGGCGCCACCGGCCGGTTGCGCCAGAGGCGGCCGGGACCACGATAGCAGCAGGTTCTCGACAGGCAAGGCGCACAGCCGAAGGCGGAGGCCAGAACACGAACATTGGCACCGCGGCATCCGGTCAACGCCGCCGAGGTGGCCCCGTGCAGCGCCAAGGTGGGCGTGCCTAAGGCCGCCGCCAAATGGGTCAAGCCGGAATCGACGCCGATGACCAACCGAACGCGCTGCAGAAGGACGATCCATTCCGCCAAGCCGAAGGCGTCCAGCAGCCGCCCGCCCACAGACGTGGCGATGCGTTGCGCACGGCGGTGCTCGTCTTCGTTGCCCCAAGGCAGCAGGGGCTTCAGACCCGCAGCCATCGCCCGCTGCGCGAGATCGATCCACATCGCTTCGGGCCAGAGTTTGGAAGTCCAGGCGCTGCCATGCAAAAACACGCACAGATTTCCAACGCAACCTGGGTCCAAGCCAACGGGAGGGCGCGGCGCGGCGGCGGGACCGCCCACCTGAAGACCGAAATCATCAACCGTCGGCGCATCGTCCACATAGCCGAAGGCGCCAGCGAACAGTTGGCGTTGCCGGTCTATGGCGTGCTGCGCCCGCGGCGCCGCAACGCTTCGTCCATAAGCCCAAGCCGCCGACGCCTCGCGCAGGTCTTCCTTGGCGAAGCCCACCTTCTCGGCGCCCCTGGCGAGAACGGCCACAACCGCGCTTTTCAGCAAGCCTTGGGAGTCCAGCACAAGGTCGTACCGCACGGCTTGCAAGACCTCGCGGAAGGCGGCCATTTCACGTCGAAAGCGCCAAGGGGCCTTGCGCCAGCGCCGCCAAGCGATGGGCAGCACCCGGTCAACGGCGGGATGGCGCTCGGCGATGGGCCGGTAGGCTTCCTCCGCCAGCCAATCGAAGCGCACGCCGTGCCGCTGGGCGAGGGTGACGGCCGGCAAGGCATGAACCAGGTCGCCCAAGGAGGACATCTTGATGAGTAGCGCCTTCATGCAGGGACAAACCCGGCAAATTCGCGCCGCTGCGGATGCAGGGCACAGAGCACATCACCTAAGGAGGGCATCTTGATCAGCCGCGCCTTCATACCGGAACCATCAAGGAAGCGGCATCTTAACCCGCCCGCGCCAGCAACCGCCGCCGAAGCCAACATAGGCCGACGACGAGCCCTAGCAGCTTCCCAACGGGAAGCGGCGATGCGGCGAAAGCCGGCGACGCTCAACCCGGTCAAGCGCTCGGCTGCGGTTGAGCGGCGAGATTCGCAGCCTCCCCTTTGCTGTCTTCGGTAGCCGGCGCGGTATTAGTCATCCGCACTTGGCGCACAGCAAGCGGCCTTTTGATAACGTACCGGCCCCAGTCCCTTCACGCGCCGTTCCAGCATGGCTGATAGCTGCCCATTGGCCAGCAGACCGGTGCGTTCGCAGAGCAGGATCTCATCCGCTTCGGCCAGGTTCTCCAAGCGGCTGGCCAAGTTGACCGGATGGCCAATCACCGTATATTCCAGGCGTCCGCCGCCGCCCCAATCGCCCAAGGAGCAGAAGCCGCTGGCCATGCCGGCCTTCAGACGCAGAGAGGCCGGCATTCCCAGTGTGCGCCAACGGGCAGCCAGCTGCGTTAACTCGGCGCTGAGTTGGCGGCAGCATTGCAAGGCATCCGCCACCAAGCGGCAGCGCTCCGACGGGCCGGTTTCGCCGAACACCAGCATGGCGCCGTCGCCAAGCATCTTGCTCACGGAGCCGCCGCAGCGTCCGGTCACATCGGTCAGGGTCTTCAGATAGTCGTCCAGCACGGCGGTCAGTTCTTCGGTCTGCAATTCCTCCACCAGGGGGGTGAAACCGGCCAGATCGACGAACGCCACCACCAGCCAGCGTCGTTCCAGCCGGGGTGCATCCATTGCAAGCAAACGCTCGGCCAGTGTATGGGGTAAATATTGCTTGAGGCGGGCGTTCATGGTGTGCAGCTGGGCCCGCTTGCTGGAGATGATGAGAGCTTGCACATGACCTCTGTGCCCCAAAAGGGCGCAGTAAACCAACACGAGCAGGCCGGAAAAGGCCGCCGCCGCGGGGACGTCGAAGAGGTCGCCCTGAGGGGAGGCGAGGACGCCAGCCAGCGCTCCGGCCGCGGCGCCCGCCGCGGCCAACAGCGCATGGCGAATGCCACCCTGCATGGCGTTGCTGGCCACCAGCACGATGGCCGTGGCCCAGACCAAGCTGAGGTTCACCCCAGCCCAAGCCAGCAGCAGGCAGGTCAGCAACGCCTCCAGCAAATGAACTCGCAGAATGGTCGCCGCCGAGGCGCGGCGCTGCCCCAAGTCCACGCCTAGGGGCCAGAGCAGGCACCAGAGCAGCACCGCGGCGGCCGGCCAAAAGCCGGGACGATCCAGCAGCAGGAAGCCGCCGGCGATGACCGGATAGCAGACGTAGCGAAACGGCCGGGCGTTGGCGGCCAGTTTGGCGGCTTTGAGCATGGCGGCCCTATTGGACCGCGAAGGCAAAATGGCGGGAAGTGGCGATTGACGCCTATTCTTGTAAGCCGATGTCCCTTCCCAAGGTGGGATCGAGGTCCTCGTCGTAAGCCACATCGGCCAGGCCGAAGCCAAAAATGCTGAGAAAATCAGCCTTGTAACCGGCTAAGTCGCCAAGTTCGTGCAGATTTTCACTATTTACCGAGGGCCAGCGCCGCCTGAGCTCCCCCTGCACGGCAGCGGAGAGCTCAACGTCATCCATGCGGATGCGGCCGGCCTCGTCCAGGCGCTGCTCCGCGCCCGTGGCCAGCTGGGTGGCGAACAGCCGATGGATGTGCTCGATGCAGCCTTCGTGCAACCCCTGTTCCCGCATCACCTTGAACAGCAGCGAAACGTACAAGGGCACCACCGGAATGGCGCTGCTGGCCTGGGTCACCACGGCCTTCAGCGAGGCCAACCGAGCGTCTCCGCCCAAGGGGGCGAGGCGTCGGCGCAACGCCGCCGCCGCCCGGTTCAAATCTTCCTTCGCCTTGCCGAGGGTGCCGCCCCGATAGATCGGGAAAGTGAGTTCACTGCCAAGATAGGTGAAGGCCAAGGTGCGGAAACCCGGCGCCAACAGCCCGGCGCCGTCCAGCGCCCGCACCCAAAACTCCCAGTCCTCGCCACCCATGACGGCCACCGTGTTGGCCGCCTCTTCTTCCGTGCAGGGGGCCAATTCCGCCTCCACCACCGTGCCCCTATCCACGTTCAGGGACTTCATGCGCAAGGGTTCGCGCAAAGGCTTGATGGCGGAGCGATGCAGGACCCCGGTCTTGGGATGCAGCCGCACCGGAGACGCCAAGCTGTACACCAGCAGGTCAAGGGGGCCGAAATCCGCCTTCAGGATTTCAATGACTCGGCTGCGGGCGGCATCAGAAAACGCATCCGCATCCAAGGTGCGGGCCAGCGGGGCCAGATTACTTTCCTCGAAGGCGATATTGTTGTACCAGCCGGCCGTAGCGGTCTTGGTTTTGGTCGGCGGCTTCTCCAAGGAGACGCCCAGCGTATTCGCCCCGCAGCCGGCGGCGGCAAGGATGCGCGACGCCAAGCCGTAGCCTCCTGAGCAGCCCAACACCAAGGCGTTGCGAATGCCCGCCGCAATCGGCCCAGCGTCCCTCACATAGTCGATTTGCCGCCGCACGTTGGCGGCGCAGCCGGCCGGGTGGGCGGTGGTGCATATGAACCCGCGAATGCGCGGCCTAATGATCACGGATGGAATGTCCTAACGTCCTTGGCCGGCCATCATACTCCCCACGGGTTCTTAGGGGCGGTCCTGCGCAAGCGACCCAGCCAACCAAGCCCTTAAACAGACGCTCCGTTCGGGCGGTGCGACCCATTGGCGGTCCGGTCCACCGCCGTAGCCGACGCCTCCTTTCCGGTGGGAACACTACCGCCTGTCGTAGATGGTGATGCGGAACGGGTGGTCGTGGTCGGCGTCCGCCGGATGGAACTCCGAGGAGGTTTCTCGCCACTGCTCCCAATCCACCTCGGGAAACGAGGTGTCCCCCTCAATCTCCGCCTCCACCCAAGTGACGTAAAGCCGCTCCGCCGTCTTCAGCGCCTCTGCATAGACCGCCGTGCCGCCGATGGCGAAGACGGTGTCCGCGTCGCCCAGCCGCCGCTCGGCGATGTGCAAGGCCGTCGCAAAGTCCGCCGCCACTTCAATGCCGGTGGCGGTGTAAGCCGGCTGGCTGGTGATGACGATGTTGGTCCGCTGCGGCAGGGGCGCATTTCTGGATTCATAGGTGCGCCGCCCCATGATGACCGGATGGCCCAAGGTGGTGCGCATGAAGTGGCGCATATCCTTCGGCAAGCGCCAAGGCAGATCGTTGCCGCGGCCGATGACGCCGTTGCGGGCCACCGCGGCGATCAGCGCCAACGCCATCCCCTAGACCGAAATCGGCGCCTTGATGGCGCCGTGGCAAGCGTAGTTCAGCAACTCAAAGTCCTCTATGGTGAAGGCGAAGATATCCTTGACCGCCGGGTTCAGCCGCACCTCGGGCAGCGGCAGGGGCGCCCGGGCGAGCTGAATGTCCGCCTGCCGTCGATGGTTGTCGTAAAGGTGGGCATCACCAAAGGTGTGGATGAATGCGCCGGGAGCAAGGCCGCAGACCTGCGCCATCATCAGAGTAAGCAACGCGTAGGAGGCGATGTTGAAGGGCACCCCCAGGAAGAGGTCCGCACTGCGCTGGTACAGCTGGCAGGACAGCCGCCCTTCGGCCACATGGAATTGAAACAGGCTGTGGCAGGGCGGCAGCGCCATGCTCTCCACCTGCGCGACGTTCCAGGCGCTAACGATGTGCCGCCTAGAGTTGGGATCTCGTTGGATGCTCTCCACCACCCGGCTGATCTGGTCGATGGCGCCCCCCTCCGGCGTCGGCCAAGAGCGCCACTGCACCCCATAGACAGGCCCCAACTCCCCGTCCTTGTCAGCCCACTCGTCCCAGATGTGGACGTTGTTGTCGGTCAGGTACTTGATGTTGCTGCTGCCGGAGAGGAACCACAGCAGTTCATGGACGATCACGCGGAAGGGCACCCGCTTGGTGGTGACCAGGGGAAACTCGGTGCGCAGATCAAAGCGCAGCTGATGGCCGAAGACGGCGCGGGTGCCGGTGCCGGTGCGGTCGCCCCGATGCACGCCTTGGCGGCGCACAAGGCGCAACAAGTCAAGATAGGGCTTCATCCGTGCTTCGTTGATGCTTGGTCAGAGCGGGAACACGCCCAGAGGACGACCAGAATACCAATGATCGCCATGGGCAGCGAGAGCAAGTCCCCCATAGTCACCGCGTCCGCCAATAAGAAGCCCAAATGCCCGTCCGGCTCCCGAAACCGCTCCGTAGTCAGCCGCAACAGGCCGTAGCCAAGCAAGAAGACGCCGGAGATGACGCCTCTGCGCGGCCGCCCTGCCGCCGTCCACCAAACCAGCGCAAACAGCACGGCGCCTTCGGCAAAGGCTTGGTAAAGCGGCGACGGATGCCGGGCGAAAGGCTCCCAAGCGCCGGTGCACAGGGGGTTGATGGCGCGGATGGCGTCCGCTTGGCAGGAATGAACCAAACCCCAAGGCGCCTCGGTGGCCCGGCCGGGCAGTTCCGCGTTGATGAAGTTGCCCAATCGCCCCAAGCCTAAGCCGATGGGCGTCAAGGGCGCCACGAAATCCATCACCGACCAAAAGCCGTGCCCGCTGCGGCGGGCGAACCAAGCCAAGGCGGCCACCACCCCCAGCAGGCCGCCGTGGAAGGACATGCCGCCGTCCCAAATGCGCAACGCGAACAGCGGATCCCGAAGCAGGGCGTCGAAGCCGTAGAACAGCACATAGCCCAGCCGTCCGCCGACCACCACCCCCAAGGCCCCATAAAACACCAAGTCCGAAACCTGCTGCCGGGTCCACCCCGGAAAGCGATGCGTCGCCTGCCAATTGCCCAAACGCCAGCAGACCGCAAAGGCGGCGAGGTAGGCCAAGCCGTACCAGCGCACGGCCACTGGGCCGATGGACAGTATGACGGGATCTATTTCCGGGTAGTGCAAGGCTCAAATCCTCCTAACCCACCTTGCCGCGGACGCCGCAGCGCCATGCCGCTCTTTGCGCCACAGGGCACCCGCCCTGTTCGTCCCCGCGCCGTCCCGCAAGCAAGTGGGTCTTAGCTGCGCGAGACTTTCGTTTCCCGGCCAGGCGGGAGCGCACACTAGGGAACGCCAGCGCCGGCGAGATCTTTTCCTCAACCCGCCGTCCGGTCGAAGTGGCTGGGCACCAAGCGGCCTAGGCCGGCGGCGATTAGTTCACCCTCCATGTAGCGGCGGACGTCTTCGGCGGCGTCCATCTTCAGCACCCGCAGTAGCATGCGCCGAGCGTCCCGCCGCTTGATGTTGCGCAGCAGCCACTTGATCTTGGGCAGGTTGGTGGCGTTCATGGACAGCACCTGGTAGCCCATCGCCAGCAAAAGGACGGCACCGGATGGGGTGCCGGCCAGTTCCCCGCAAATGCCCACGTCCTTCTTCTCGATATGGGCTTGGCGGGCCACCTCGCGCAGCGCCCGCAGCACCGAGGGATGCAGGTCTCGATACAGTCCCGCCACCCGGGGATTGTTGCGGTCCACCGCCAGCATGTATTGGGTGAGGTCGTTGGAGCCGACGGCCAGAAAATCCACCCGACGCGCCAAATCCCGCGCTTGATAAACAGCGGAGGGCACTTCGATCATGACTCCCAACAGGGGTTCCTTGACGTTGAAGCCCTCATCCGCCACCTCCCGGTAGGCCTGCCGCACCAAACTTTGCGCCTCATCCACCTCCGAGACGTCGGAGACCATGGGCAGCATGATGCGCAGCACCCCGCGCAGGCCGGAATTGGCCCGCAGCATGGCCCGGGCCTGCACTAGAAAGATCTCCGGGTGGTCCAAGGTGACGCGGATGCCGCGCCAGCCAAGAAAGGGATTGTCCTCGGCGATGGGGAAGTAGGGCAGAGCCTTGTCGCCGCCGATGTCCAAGGTGCGCATGGTCACCGGGCGCGGCTCGAAGGCCTCCATGTGCTCCCGGTACAGGCTGCGCTGCTCCTCTTCGGAGGGGAACCGGTCCTGGGTCATGAAGGGCACTTCGGTGCGGAACAGGCCGATGCCCTCCGCCCCCCGGTCCAAGGAGCGGGTGATGTCCCCCGGCAGCCCGATGTTCACCCATAGCAGCACCCGCCAGCCATCCAAGGTGACGCAGGGCAGCTCGCGCAGCTCGTTCAACTCCTCGGCAAACTCCCGCTCCTCCTCCGCCACGGCGATGTAGTCCGATGTCAGATCGGTGGATGGATTGGCGTACACCTCGCCGTAGTGGCCATCCACGATGAGGGACCGGCCATCCAGTCGGTGCAGGGGCAAATCCACCGCACCCATGACCGCCGGGATGCCGAGGGCGTGCGCCAGGATGGCCACATGGGAGTTGACCGCACCGCGCTTGGACACCAGCCCCTTTAGCTGGCCGCTGGGCACCCGGGTGAGCATGCTGAAGGTGATTTCCTCCCCCACTAGGATGGTGTCCTTGGGAAAGTGGTCCTTGTGGGTGCGGATGTCCTGCAGGCAGGCCAGCACCCGCAGGCCCAAATCCTCCACGTCGGTGCCACGCTCCCGCAGGTAGGCGTCCTCCATCTGCTGAAAGCGGCGCACATGCTCTTGAATCACGTTCTTGAGGGCGCCTTGCGCCCATTCGCCGCTGCGGATGCGCTGGCGCACGTCACCGGTGATGGCCTCATCGTCCAGCATGTGCAGGTAGGCGTCGAACAACGCCAACTCCTCCCTAGGCAGGCTTTGCGCAAACTGTTCGCTGATGCGCCGGATGTCATTGCGCACGGTCTCCACGGCCCGGTCGAACGCCATCAACTCGACGGTCAGGTCCTCGGCTTGGGCGTCCGCCACCATGTCCAAGCTGGCGGTTGGATGCATCACCACCCCCACCCCCAAGGCCACGCCAGGTGCGCCGGCCAAGCCTTGGATCCTCTGGTTCTCCTTGGGACGCTCCGCGTCAAACAGGCCGTCCATCTCGCCAACCGCCTCGGCCCGGGCCACGATGGCAGCCAGTTGCGCGGACAAGGTGACCAGAAAGGCCTCCTCGCTTTCGTCGAAGCGGCGCTTTTCGCGGTGCTGGACGACCAATACGCCAAGCACTCGGCGGTGATGGATGATGGGCACGCCCAGAAAGGCGTTGAACGGCTCCTCGCCAAGCTCCGGCATGTGCAGATAGCGGGGATGCAGGCTAGCCACCTGCAGGTTGATGGGCTCCGCCCGCTCGCCCACCAAGCCGACCAAGCCGGCACCCTCAGCAATCGTGGCATGACCCACCGATTCCGCATTCAGGCCCTCATTGGCGGCGAAGAGGTACTGCCCACGCCCCGGCATTTTCAGATAGACCGAGCACACCTCCGTATCCAGCGCCTTGCGCACTTCGCTGACCATCAGCCGCAGCGCTTCGGCAAAGTTCCGCGCCCCGCCTACGTCCTGAACGATCTGTTGCAGAAGGCTGAGCACTTAGCGGTCCGCGTTCTCGGTTGAGAGGATGTGGCGCATGGACGGGGCCAGCTCCGTGAGCGCCTGCCGGTAGATTTCCCGCTTGAAGTCGATCGCCTTGCTCAGCGGATACCAATAGCTGACCCACCGCCAATGGTCGAACTCTGGTTTGGCGCAGCCATCCACCCGCACCTCCCCGTCATCTGCCAGCATCCGCAGCAGAAACCAAATCTGCTTCTGCCCAACGAAATTCGGGGCGGAGTTGCGCCGCCGCACTTGGGGCGGCAGCCGGTAACGAAGCCAACCGTTGGTGCGGGCAACCAGTTCCACGCAATCCCGGTGCAGACCGACTTCCTCTTCGAGCTCCCGATACAAGGCGTCCTCTGGCGTCTCGTCAACGTCTATGCCGCCCTGGGGGAACTGCCAAGCATCGTAGCCGCCCACCCGCCGCGCAAACAACACCTGCCCCTGCGCATTAGCCACCACCATGCAAACATTGGGCCTGAAGCCGTCCCCATCCACCATTGCCAATCCCGCCGTTAATTGGTGTCTTGCGGGTGATTGAACCGGAAACGGGGGGGAATGGCAACGCGGCTTCCTTGCCCAAGCCCTCCGACACGTCCTCTTTGAATGCCAGCTTGCCGGCCTGCACGAGCGCACCGCTAGCACTCCTATAGCCGACCCTCAAAGGCAATTTCGGGTTCAGGGAATGGTGCCGCAACGGCCGGCGAACAGAACGAGGCACTGCGCGAAAAAGTTGACATGCTGCGCAAAGGGCGCAAACTGCCCCGCATCGGAAACAGACTGGCGCAATTCAAGCACCGCTTAGGCAGCGAAATATCCATGCAACAAACCCTAGATTCAACCCATAAGTGCAACACTTCCTTCGTCAAGGATAGCATCCCGGAACGCCTCCTTGGGGGTTCGGTAGTCCAAGCATTTCCGCGGGCGGTTGTTGAGCTTGTCGATGGCGGACCGGACCTGCTCCGGGCGCACCTGTGACAGTGGCATGGACTTGGGGAAGTATTGCCGAAGCAGGCCGTTGCCGTTCTCGTTCGTGCCGCGCTCGCAACTGCGGTAGGGCGTGGCGAAGTAATCCTCGCAGGCCAGCGCCCGCGCCACCCGGACATGGTCGCTGAACTCCCGTCCATTGTCGTAGGTGATGGTGCGGACCCATTGGGCGATGGGCGAGAGCAGATGCAGCAGGGCATTCGCCGTCTCCAGCTTGGTCTTGCGCATGATCGGATGCGCCAGCATGAACCGGGTCTTGCGCTCCGCCAGCGTCACCAGAGCGCCGCGATGTCCCTTGCCGATCACCGTGTCGGCCTCCCAATCGCCCAGCCGGGAGCGCTCGTCCACCACGGGCGGACGCTCCGATATGTCCGTGCGGCAAGGGATCCGCCCCCGAAAGTCGTTCTTGCCGTAGCGCTTGCGGCGTTTCCTGTGCGAATGGCGCAGAAAGCGGTGAAGACCTCCGCCGTTGGCCTTGTCCAGCCAGATGCGGCGGTAGATGGCCTCGTGCGACACCGCCGGCATTCCCTCGGCCTTCATCCGCCCGCTGATCTGCTCCGGGCTCCAGCCGTCCGACAGGCGGGCGTCCACGAAAGCCGCCGCCTCCGGCGTCATCCTGACGCATTTGGGCTTGGCCTTGAGGCGCTCCCGCGCCTTGCGGTCCGCCTGCTGGTGGCGATAGCCTCGCTGTCCGGCGTTGCGCCTCAACTCGCGGCTGACGGTGCTGTGGCAGCGCCCCATGCCAGCCGCAATGCTGCGCATGGAGCGGCCCTCCTTGCGCAACGCTTCAATGTGGTATCGTTCCTCTTGGGCCAAGTGGGCGTAGCCTTGCATCTGCAACTCCTGGGTTTTTGATCGGGCCAAGGATGATGTTACCCCGCTTGGCCCAACAAACTAGGTGTTGCACTTGTGAGTTGAATCTAGAAACTCCTACACAAGTCATGTATGGCCTTTATCGTTAAACCTTCGCCATCGGGCGTCACCTAGTGTTCCCATTCCGCAGCGTATCGAGAAGGAGGGACCTGTGATGCAGGCTGGACCCCATTTCCACTCCCCTGACGGCCTAGCGAGGCGCCGACGCATCGGCGTCTGCGCAGTGGTCGCGTTGTTTGTCGGTGCGGTTGGCTACGCTTACCTCGCTTGGCTCGCCGACAGCCCGGCGCAACCTACGAAACAGGCCCAGCAAGCGGTGCTCGATGCCGCAATCACTCGCATTGATGCGCAAAGCGGTGGCGTTTTACCGGTAGCGGTTTCCGGCCCGCCACGCTCGGTAGAGGCGCAAGGCGGGACTTCCCCCGATGCAGCCTACGAAAGCGCAACGGAAGAACTCGCCCCCTCGGCTCCTGAAGGCTACTCGTTCGTCACCGTTGATGGCGAGATGGCCACAACGCCGATGCCGGAGAGCGACACCAGCCCACGGGAGAGCATCGACGACAGCTTGGGATGGCTGGATGAACCCGACGCCGTTCCCGCCTTGGTGCGCCAAGCCGCCGCGGCGGGACGGGACTGGTCCTTCGGCTGGGTTCGGGCGGCGCACGATGCGGGGCCGGATGCCTCAAGGGCAGCCTTGGAAAAACTTGGCGTGGAGGTGCTGGGCGCATCTGGACACTTGATTCGCGCCAAATTGCCGAGCGACCCGGCCAGCCTGCAGGCGATCTCGGCGTTGCCGGAAGTGGCGGGGCTTGGCGCGGTGCCCAAGGAGCGCAAGGTCGCGGCGGGCTTTGTCGAGGAAACGCTGGCCGCCCCGACCTACGAACGGACGCCGGTGTTCATCACCTTGATGACGGATGATCCCCAGGGCCACTGGCGGCGCCGGCTGGAGGAACTGGGCGCCGTGGTCGGTCGCTTCGACCCGGACATCCGCGCCTACGCCGCCCACATCGCCAACACTGACTTGGACGCCATCGTCAACCAGGATTTCGTGCTGGCCATTGAACCCATCGGCGTCGTGCGGGCCACCCATGACACCGCGGTGCCGGCCATGGGGGTCGATGCGCTGCGCCGCCATGAGGGCTCGCCGGGGCTGTTCTCCGGCACGGCCGGCGCTTCCGTGCCCATCGCCGTCATGGACAGCGGGCTGAACATCAACCACCTGGACATTGCGACGAACCGAGAGAGTATCTGCGGTGCCAACTTCATAAGCTTCGGGCCCCGAGTCGATGAAGCGGACTTGTGGGTGGACGAAGGCGGGCACGGCACCCATGTCACCGGCACCATCGTCGGCAACGGTTATGTCGAATCGCGTTATGCCGGCATGGCACCCGGCGTGCGGCACATTCGCTTCGGCAAGGTGCTCAACCACTTTGGGAGGGGTACAAGCGAAGGTGTTCTGCGCGCCATGGACTTCCTCGCCCGACCGTCTAGCTGCGCCGAGGAGGGCTGGAGCAACGCCCGCGCCAAGCCGCTGATCGTGAACATGAGCTTGTCCGCCTCCGGCAAAGTGTTCGAAAGCAGAGGCGTTGATGAACGCAAGCTCGACTCCGTCGTGTGGAGCCATCGCCAGCTATATGTGGTGGCGCAGTCCAATGAAGACGTACGCGGCTTCTCGAACTACGGCACCGCCAAGAACTCCTTGGCGGTGGGCGCGGCGCGGGACAGCGGTTACCTCGCCACGTTCAGCAGCCTCGGCCCCACGGCGGACGGGCGGCTGGCGCCGCAGATTGTCGCTACAGGAGTGGACATCCACTCCGCCCAGGGTAGGGGCAGTCGGGGCAAATACATAAGCCTCGACGGAACGAGCATGGCGGCCCCTTCGGTGGCCGGCGTGGCGGCGCTGTTGATGGACGCTGTGCAAGCGCATCGGGAGCATCCGGCTCTGACGAGGGCGCGGCTGATGGCCAGCGCCATCAAGCCCGATGTTTGGCTGCACGGCCCAAACCGGTTTCCGGCCGACAACTCCAACGGGCCGGGGGCGCTGCAGGTTCAATACGGGTTGGGCAAAGTTTCGGCCCGCACCAGCGTGTTGAACCGCAACCAGCCGAACGGCTGGGTGAGCGGCGGCGTTGTCTCCAACCTGGATGGCGGCGAGTACGCCCACCACGACATTGAGGTTCCCGACAACACCAGCCGCTTGGACTTGGTGATGACTTGGGACGAACCGCCCACGGACACCATCGGCCAGGCGGTGCTGAACGATCTGGACCTCTGGCTGGACCGGGATGGCGACTGCGGTTCCGCGGCCTGTGGCGAACGGTCCTCGACCTCCCGCAAGGACAATGTGGAGTGGATCATCCTGCGGAATCCGCCGCCCGGAACCTATCGGGTGAAGATCCTGCCCCGGCGCATCCACGGCGCCGCACCCAGGGCCGCCTTGGCTTGGACGCTGATTCGTGGCCCGGCCACCCCGCAGCTTCGCATCCAGGCGAACGCAAGCAACCTCACGGGCGCTGGCCCGCACAATCTGACGCTAACGCTGACGGCGGATGGCTATGTGGCGGCCGGAACCCTGTTGCATTTCGCCTGCGATGCGCAAGACCCATCCCATTGCGAAAACGTGCAGGTGTCGAACTTCAACCGGACCCGGGAAGACGGCATCGCCAACGCCCCGGCGGACATCTCTTGGGATACACCGGTCGCGCTGGGTGAAATTGCCGTCGGCGAACGCCAGGAAGTTAGTTTTCGAGTGGCCAATGACGCACCAGCGCCAGCGCCAGTGCGCCTTTACTTCACGGCCAGCGCCTGGAATGCGGAGGGGGCTGCCGCATCCGTTGGCATGAACGGAAGCGACGGCGCGGCGTCGCCGGCCGTTGCCGAACATCCGGCAAACGACGGCTTTGCCGCGGCCACCCTGCTCGAAGGCAGGAACGGCGCCTTGGCGTTGGACCTGCGGCTGACGACGACCGAGCCGGGTGAACCCACACTCGATGCCTCGATGGGTCGCCCGGTCGGTTCGCTCTGGTATGCCTGGACGGCACCGGCGGATGGGCTCGTGCGGTTCGGCGTTCAGTATGGCGCAGCGTCCGACGAACCAGGCGACATCAAAATCGATGTCTTCCGAGGCGACCACATTGCCCGGCTGGTGCCGGTGGCGTCCAAGGTCGGGGGGGCTTCGTTCTTCGCCGATCAAGGCGAGACCTACCGGGTTCGGGTGAGCCACGCGGGCACTGGTTTGCCGCTTACCCTGCACTGGTCGCATGGGCCGCGGCCGGCCAACGACGATTTCAGCCAAGCCGTCAGGCTGACTGGGGCCGAAGGCGCGGTTGAGGGCAGCAACCAGGGCGCAACCTTGGAGCCCGGCGAACTGTTTGGGTCGCTGGCGGCAACCACTTGGCACCGCTGGACCGCGCCAACCAGCGGCGGTTGGCGGTTTAGTTCGGATCATGGTGAGTCCCTGGTGCTCGCTTTCACGGGAAGCACGGTCGCCGACCTCCGGTTGGTTTCCGGCCGCCCCCTTCAATCCGTGCGGTTTCCAGCTCTAGCGGGCGAAGAGTACCTCATCGCCGTCGCCGCCCGAAACGCCTTCGCCAGCGGTCGCAGCTATCGACTCAATTGGGTCGAGGCCAGTTGGGAATCCGGCAACGACCACTTTGCGAACGCCGAAGGGATTGAAGGCGCGGCCTCCACCGTCTCCCTTGAAATCGGCAACGCGACGACCGTGGAACCGGGCGAGCCTGACGAAACGGGCGTCAGAACCCAATGGTGGGTTTGGACGGCGCCGGAGGACGGCCGTTACACATGGCGGATCCAGGGTGCGGAGACGCACTTGCAGGTGACGGCCTTTGCCGGCCCGGCTGGCGCGCAGGAAGTCAATCTTGAAGACCTCCTACTGATCGGCGCAACCGGCCCGTATCTAACATCCACGGAGTTTGTTTTTAACGCGGCAGCGGGGCGGCGGTACTGGATTGCCGCGGGCATTCCGATGGGCGATTTGGCGGCTTTCGTCGAAAGTGAAATGATGGACAATTTGGCTTGGGGACCAACGCCCGAAAACGACAGTTTGGCGAACGCATCTTCGCTGGTTGGAGCAAGCGGCACCGTCAGCGGCAGCAACGAGTTCGCCACCACGGAGCGCGGCGAACGGGTCGGCAGGTTTGGCCACTCATCCCTGTGGTGGACTTGGGAAGCGCCCGCCGCTGGCTGGTATCGCTTTTGGGTGGACGACGCGTCCGTTCTTGCCGCATACCAAGCCGGCGGCGACGGGTTCGGTGGGTTGGATCCCATCGCCATTAGTTACGTCGGATTGCTGGATGTCGGCGAAGAGCCTGGCCTAGGGTCTACTGAGATTTTGCTGTACGCCGAACCGGGCGTTCGCTACACGGTGCGGCTGGGAACTTTTGGCCAAATTGGAGTAGGTGGGTTCACGCTGCAATGGGACGAGGCGGAGCCGCCGGTGTGGCTGAAATATGCCGGCCGCTTGAGCCCAGTCCAACTCGGCTTCGAGCAGGGAAACAACGACCTCGGCGGCTTGGCGTTCAACGAACTGGGCACCTCCCTGTACATGCAATCGGACCAGGGACTACATGTGCTGCCGCGCAACGTTGCGACCGGTGCGCTTGGGTCGGCTCAAGTCATCGAAAACGGTCTGGCGGCAGCAAATGCGCTTATCTGGGATGCTCGGCGAACGAAGTTGTACGCACGAGCTTGCCGCGCTTGGCATCGATTCACTCCCATCGGCGAAAACCACGAGAAACTCCGCGGCGACCCATTCGCGATGGCCGATGCTGGTTCGTACTGTGGTGATGCGGTATTCATGGACCCGGATGGTCAGTTTCTATATTCAATCGAGCGCGACGTCGGCATTGAGGTCTTTGCATTCGAATCCTCGGATGTGCTGCGGCATGTGCAATCCCTGGAGGTCGCCGGCTTGGGGCAGGCGTTGATGTCGAACAGTGGCGAATATGTCCATGCGTTAGACGCCCATGCGCCTTGGCTCGCCTTCAAGCGCAACGCCGTAACGGGCGAACTGACGCGAGTTTCCCCACCCCCACTACAACTCGGTTTAAGAACTCTCGTTGAAAGCGATGATGGACGCTTCCTATTCGGATTCAGTGGGTATGGGGACACGGTACTCTTGCAATTGAATGGCGATCCGGACAACGCGCAGCTCTTGGCAGACTTGTCGCACGAGGCCTCTCCTTGGTTCATGTTGGAGCTCAGCGAAGCCAGGTACTGCAATTTCTCCGCAATACGGAATGGCCGGCCGGCTGCGGACGTTTTCTGCGGAGGCTGGGCGTTCAGTATTGAATATCGGCTGCCGGCGGCGGGGTCCGAAGAACTCGGCGAACTTGCGCCCACCGACTACATCACCAGCCCGGAGACGGACCGCTTCGACAACCAAATCCCGGAATTCATCCCTCGGAACATGGCCTCGAGTCCCGACGGCAAACATGTCTATATCGTTACCGATGAGAACGAGCTTCTGATTTTCGAGCGCGTCGGCAACCAAATCGTCGATACCTCGCCACCTGTGGATGAGCCGGACTTGGTGATCGGGGTTCCCCGGGCGGACAACGGCAGCCCCGCGGCAGGCGCATCGTTCGGCTTGCGCACCGTCGTGCGCAACCGAGGAGGCGTCCAGGCCGCAGCCACGACGTTGCGTTGGCATCGCTCCGCCGACGCCGTCATCTCATCGCAGGACGAGGAAGTGGGAACCACTCGGGTGGAGGCGTTGGCCGCATCCGCCAGCAGCGAAAAATCAGTCAGCTTGACGGCACCGTCTAGCGCCGGCGTCCACTACTATGGCGCTTGCGTGGACGCCTTGCCCAACGAGACCCGCACCAGCAACAACTGCTCGGCCGCCGCACTCATCAGGGTCATGCCCAGCAACAGCGGTGGCGCCGACGATCATGGCGACTCGCTCGAAACAGCCACCGCAGTGGCTGTCCCTTCATTCACCCCCGGAAGATTGGAATCACCGGGGGACTCAGACTACTTCCGCATCGTTCTGCAACAGGCGGCCATAGTCGAGTTGCAAACCACCGGAGGCACGGATACTTGGGGGACCCTGTATCGGCCCAACGGCCGTTCGATCACTCGGAATGACGACGGCGGCCGCGGCCTCAATTTCCGAATCAACCGCTACTTGGAGGCAGGCACCTACTTCGTCGAGGTCCGCGGGTACACCTCATCCACAACGGGCGGCTACTCACTCGAGGCGGCGTTCTCCGACGACTGGTGGTAGCTGACGACCGGGGCAAGGGAGCTAAAGAGTTGGGTAGGCTGAGCCATTCCGCGCAAGCCATCCCCCCCCCGGCACGCACGATGTTGGGGCGGTGGAGTTAGTCGTCCGCTCTGGTCAAGCCGGCTTGAACCCAGCGCAGGTTGATGCCGATGCGCTTGGTGTGGGGCTCCGCCCAACTGTAGCTTAGGGTCTTGCCGGTGGCCTCGTCGATGACGCCCAGTTTCAGCACCGCCGTTCGGGTGCTTCGGTAGGTGAGTCGGGCCAACTCCACCGCGTAGCCGGTGGGCTGCTCACCGTCTTTGATGGACAAGATGAATCCCTCGTCGTGCAACCGCAAATCCTTCAGGAAAATGTGGTCGTGCTCCCCCGCCTGCGGGTCGATGCGCCGCCGCTGCAGGCTGACCCAACCCGCATAGGGTTGTGTGCGACGGGCCTGATGAGTGCGTTCGCCGCCCTCCCGCCGATAGGTGGCAAGCAGATGCGTCGCCGTAATGCGCCAATGGGCCGGCAAGGGGTCAGGACAACCATCGGCATCCTCCGCCGCGCCGGCAAAGCCATCCTCTTGCGGCGCCCATCGGTAACGGCAACCCATGTCATCCCCGTTAACTCGGGAGACAGCGGCCCGAATTCCCTGATCGCCCTCCGTAAACGCCAGCGTCCAACCAATGGCGGGAGCGGACTGCCCCTGCGCCACCGCCAAGCCAATCATCCCCCCATCCATTCGCTCAAACCGCCAGTGCCGCCGCGCATAGGCCGGAACGCCGTCCGAACCCTGCTGCCAAACCTGCTCGTTGTTGTTGTACTCGCCAACCAGAAGACCATGCAGCCGGCCGCTGTCGGTCGAGGCCAACTGTGGGGCGCAACCAAGGCAGATGGCAATTACGATGGTGGAAATAGCGTTCAGGGCTTTCGTCCTTCCAATTTCACCAGTGCCGACACCGCCAACCCACCCATCAAAGAAGATGCCACATCGAGGCCATGAGCGCCAGCGGGCGCCGCACCCTGGTCGAAGGACCGCGGCAAGCACCGCTGACGGGAGCAGCGCCTTGGCCGGGAACAATGCTCGCGACGCGGCACAGCAGCTGATGCCCCACGGATGGGAAACGCCCCTGAGGTGTATTATGGGTGAAACCGCGCCTGAGGTTTATCTGGGCCTTTGATGCATCAATAGATACTGAAAACGGCAAGGGAGGCGTTTATGGCCGGCTTGGACTGCACGGCGGAACCTGAGGATTCCGCTTTCGACGTCTTGGCGGAGCGGCTAGGTGAGGGTGCCGTGCTGCTGGATGCGCGGTCGCGGGAGATTTACGGGCAGGATGTTTCGGGAGACGCCTGCCCAGTGCATGCGGTGGTGCGGCCCGGCAACACCGCCGATCTGGTGGAAGTGGTGCGGTTCGCCGGACGGCATGGGTTGGCGCTAGTGCCGCGCGGCGGCGGCATGTCCTACAGCAGCGGCTATGTGTGTAAAGAGGCGTCGGCGCTGTGTCTGGACATGGCGGCCATGGGCGCCGTTGTGGAAATCAATGCGGAGGACATGTACGCCACCGTGCAGGCCGGCTGCACTTGGGCGAAGCTGCACCAAGCCTTGGAACCCTTGGGGCTGCGCACCCCGTATTGGGGCACCCTTTCCGGCATCAAGGCCACGGTCGGCGGCAGCCTGTCACAGAACAGCCTGTTCTGGGGCAGCGGGCGCTACGGCTGCGCCGTCGATTCGGTGATCGGCTTTGAGATCGTGCTGGCCAACGGGGACGTCCTGCACACGGGCGCCGGGGCGCAAGCCCAATCCATGCCCTTTTTTCGCCACTACGGGCCGGACCTGACGGGGTTGTTCACCTGCGACGCCGGGGCCTTGGGCATCAAGGCCGCGGTGACCTTGAAGCTGCTGCCAGCGGCCGCCGGCCGCGCCTACCTGAGTTTCGACTTCGCCAGCCACCGCCCCCTCATCCGAGCCATCTCCGCGGTGTCCCGGCAAGGTTTGGCGGAAGCCTGCTTCGCCTTTGACCCGGTGATGCAGGCGCAGCGCATGAAGCGGGAGTCCCTCATGCAGGATATCCGAGCCCTGCGCGATCTGGTGAAACAGCAGGACGGATTGGTCAAGGGCTTGAAGGAGGGAGTCAAGGTGGCCATGGCCGGGCGGGGGTTCATGAAGGACGTGGATTTCTCCCTGCACTTCATGGTCGATGAAGCCAGCCAAGCCGCCGCCGACGCCGCTGCTAGGCGCATCCGCGCCATCTGTGCGCGAGAGGGCGGCAAGGAAATCGAGAACAGCATCCCCAAGATCGCCAGGGCCAACCCCTTCGGCCCGCTGAACTCCATGATCGGCCCGGCCGGGGAAAGATGGCTGCCGGTGCATGGGCTGCTGCCGCACTCCAAGGCCATCGCCGCCTACGAAGCGGTGGAGGCGCTGTTCGCGACCAACCAGGATGTTCTGGACAAGCACGACATCCTGCACGGCACCCTGTTCACCTATGCGGACACGAACTGCTTCGTCATTGAGCCGGTCTTTTACTGGCCCGATCAGCTCAACGCCCTGCATCGGCAAAGCGTCGATGACGCGGTGTTGAAGCGGGTGAACGACTTCCCTGAAAACAGCGCAGCGCGGGCCGAGGTGATGCGCCTGCGCACCGAGATCATGGGCTTGTTCAAGGAGTTCGGCGCGGCCCACTTGCAGATTGGGCGGCGATATCCTTACCAGGAAGGCTTGCGGGAAACGCCGCGGCAACTGGTGCGGGCATTAAAGAAATTACTGGACCCGGAAGGGCGCATCAATCCAGGCGCGCTGATATCCGCGGACGGGAAGCATTGAAGACCAGCCCAATCCGGCTGCCTCGCCACTAGCCAATCCACCAGGAAGCCAGATAGTGGTTAATCCAACGACTTCATCGCGGTCAAGCCAGCCGGGGCCTGCCGCAATTCACCAGTCCAGCGCCCGTTTGGCTGTTGGCGGCGATGCCCTCGACATCCATTATCGAGTGGCTGGCAGCGGCCCGCCCCTTTTCCTGCTGCATCCTTCACCGCTCAGCTCCGCCTTCATGGAACCCCTGATGCAGCGCCTTGCCGGCCGACTGACGGCCATCGCGCCGGACACCCCTGGGTTCGGTGATTCGGATCCCATCACTGGGGACGTGCATGACCTTGCACCCTATGTGGAGGCCATGATCGGCCTGCGTTCCGCGCTGGGCTTGGACAAAGTGGCGGTCTATGGCTCCGCCACCGGCGCCCAAATCGCCATCGAATGGGCGAAGGCGGACGCCGCCGCCATCAGCGGCCTAGTGCTGGACAACGCCGCCAGCTTCACCGACGTGGAGCGCGACGCCATCATGGAGGGCTATTTCCCGGACGTGACCCCAACTGCGGACGGCGGCCACCTAGCACGCACTTGGCGGACGGCC
The DNA here is from genome assembly GCA_958296025.1 of uncultured Pseudomonadales bacterium. Lineage (GTDB taxonomy): Bacteria > Pseudomonadota > Gammaproteobacteria > Pseudomonadales > Azotimanducaceae > Azophilus. The sequence continues at coordinate 557,831 of OY282430.1, read as the reverse complement.
CATGACGCCGCGCTGTTCTTTCCTTGGCAACAGCCGGAGGCCGCAAACCGGCTGACCCCGCCGCCGGCGCCGCCGGCGGCCATGGACCTGACCGCCCGAGGCTACCTCACCGCCGGCCCCGGTTATGAAGCCGCTTACCGTGCCGCCTTTTGCAATGAACGGGCGGAACAAGTGCAGCCCATCCAGGCGCCGTTGGTGATTCTGCGCTGGAAGGGCAGCATCCTGAAGCGTTGGACCGATCGTTTCGACGACTATCGATGGGGCGCCAACGTGGTCATGGCCCACTGCGGCCCAACCTTGGAGGAACGTTGGGTGTGCCTGGAGGCCCATCTGGACGCGGTGCTGCCGCAAAAGCGAACCTCGTCAGAGAATCTGCCCCTAGCCACCGGCGTCATTCGCTATGCGGACTCGAACATCGGGCAGATCCGTTATCGGGTGCCTGCGGGCGCCCCATCCCGCATCCTCATTCACGGGCTGGGCGGCTCATCCGCCTCCATCGCTCCTGAATTAGCGAATGACGAGACGGTGCTGATCGATCTGCCAGGGCACGGCGGCTCCGCCAAGCCGGAAACCCTGTCGATGGCGGATTGGGTGCAGGCCGTACAGCGGGTTGCGGCGCAATTGGGCGCGGGGCCCTACGCCATCTGCGGAGTGGGCGCCACGGAGGGGATCGCCGCACAGGCCGCGGCCGGCGATGGGCGGCTTAGGTTCAAGCCCCTTGGCCTGCCTTGGCATGGGGAGGAGGCGCCGGACCTGACCCCGGAAATCTCCGGCGCCCATCTGTGGAGCGGCTGGCACTGGCTGCGCCGGCAATGGCTGGAGCGCAACGAAGCGCCGCCCGAACCCGCCCGCCTGACTCGATTGCTGCTGGATCTTCAGCAGGCCGGACCAGCATAACCGAGCTTGCCCTTGGCGCGGGCGCCGGCCGGAGCCTACAGGTCCCAACGCATCCGGAAGTTCACCCGGCGCGGCTCGTTGGAGTGGAAGGTTCCCGCCAACACCGAGTGCTGAACGAGTTCGTTGTTGCAGTTGCCGCATTCCAATGCGGGAAAGCACAAACCGCACAACGATCTATATGAGGCCCCGCTCCACCAACTTGCGGATCACCTCCGCCTGCACGGCCCTGAAGTGCGAGCGGTGCGGTTCAATGACCTCGCCGGCGGGGTCCAACAGACTGTTGGCCGGGTGGACGGCGTCGTCTTGGTACTGGCTGGAGAACAAGGCTAGGCGCTGACGGGTCAGCACGTTGAACATGTCGGGCCGCCGGCGGTATTGGCGCAGGGCGTCGAGATGAACGTCCGCATGGGCGGCCATGGACTCCCCGGCGGCGGCTTCGGCCAGCACTTGCCCGCGGTAGTCGATCACCTTGGAGGCACCGTCCACCGATTGGCTGGGCAGGTCCAAGCCGGTGACGCCGGCGGAATTAGCGGAGACCACATACAGGTGGTTTTCGTAGGCCCTGGCCAGCTTGGCTACGTTCTTGGGGGTCAAAGCCGGGCTGGCCACCTCCGATGAGGAGTGGCAGATCAGTTCGGCGCCCTTCAAGGCTAGCGCCCGGCAGATTTCCGGGAACAGGATTTCCTCTGAGGCCACTGCGGCCAGCCGCCCAAGCGGCGAGTGCGCAACCGGGAACAAACTGTCCGCTCCATAGACTTCCAAGTATCTGTCCAGCACGTCGTGGGGGGTGGGGCCGAACATCGAGATCAGGCGCCGGTAGCGCAGTACGCAGTCGCCGCTGTCGTCAAGGATGAAGCTGGCCTGAAAGTATAGTTCCGGGAAGTGTGGATCGATCTCGTACAGGTTGCCGGCAAGAAACAGCTGGTTCTCTTGGGCGATCCGCCCCAAACGTTGGTACTCCTCACCGTCCGCCGCCACGCAGGCTCGCGTCCGCCAGGAGGCGACGGTCTCGCCAAGGGGATAGCCGGTGAGAAAGTACTCGGGCAGCACCACCAATCGCAAATGCGGCCCAATGAACTGCTTGCTGGCGGCCACCTGCGCCGCAACCCGCTCCAGGCTGGCGCTGATGGCGGCCCGACAGGCCGCCGCATCCGGGCATTTGTTGATGGCGCGAACCCCGATTTGCAAGGCCAGCGCCGCGTAAGTTTGCATCGTTTCCCCGTCCTCCTCAAAAAATGGCTGGCAAAGCCGTCCTTCGACCGCCGTTGCTCCTGGAGCAGCCGGCCGCCGCGAAGCCGGCATTGACAGACTAAACCATTCTGGGTGGACAAGGCGCCGCAGCAGCGAATGGCGCAAATGCTATCCACTGCCGCCAGGCAGGTCCAAAATCTCCAAGCGAAGGACCGCGGTCAATGCGGACGACTTTGAGATGGCCTTAGGAGCAGCTCGCCGGCGCATTGCGTCCAAGGCAAGCCTGTGACAGTCTCCGCCAATTGTTTGCGGTGAGGCGTTAAGAAGGGGGGTAGGATGGCGGCGTATCTGGTCATTACCGCGCAAATTCACGACCGGGAGCGGTTCATCAGCGGCTACGGGGCGGCAGCGGCCGAATTGTCGGCAAGGTTCGGCGGCGAGTACTTGGTGCGAGCGCCAGGGTTGGAGATCTTGGAGGGGGCGCATCCAGGTGGCTCGCTGGTGGTCTCCAAATGGCCGAGCAAGGCCGCCGCCCTAGCCTTCTGGCGTTCGCCGGAGTATCAGGAGGTCAAGAAGCTGCGCGAGGGCATCGCCGACTGTCAAGTGCTGCTGGTCGAGGGCTAGTGTCCCGTGAAAGACAGCACCAGCGTCCAAGTGCGCAACGTCATCAAGCGCACCACCCTGATCGTGCGGAACATCCAGGTCAGCAAACGCTGGTATGAGCATGTGCTGGGCATGAGAGTCTGGATGGACACCGACTTCGTGCTGAGCGGCGCAGGCTTGGCGGCCGGCCAAGCCGGGGACCGCACCCAGCTGGTCATCATGCAGGCGGAGCATCCCAGCATCGGCATGATCGGCCTGCTGCAATGGCTGGATCCGCTTTGGCCGGCACCGCCGCCAGCCACGGAAGTGGCCTATGGAATGCCCATCTTCGTGGTGGAGAGCGACGATGCGGCGCTGGTGGCCAAACGGGCGGCGGAATTGCATACCCCTGTGTACTCGCCGCCCCACGAATGGTCCACTAGGGGTGCCAAGGGAGAGCTGAAGCATTTCATCGGCACTTCGGTCTTCGATCCCGACGGCCATTTCTTTGAGTGCAACCAAGTCATTCGCATTGAACCCCCGGAGGAACCCTGACATGAGCCTGCGCCTGCAACGCGCCAACTTTCTGGTCCGCAACCTGGAGCGGGCCTTGGACTTTTACCGGGACGTTTTGGGGTTTGAGGTGGCCTTCATTAAGGAACCGCGGCAGCTCAGCTACTCCCATCAGGTGTTCGGAATCGACCGCCGCCAGCCGCTGGGCTTCGCCGCCCTGAGCACCCCCAGCCAAGCACGGGTGATGGCGCTCACCGAAGTGCGGGACTTGCCCCCTCAGCCCGAACCCCGTCGCGCCGCCATCGTGTTGGACGTGGCGGACATCGATGCCGTGGTGTCCCGTGCCAAGGCGCAGGGATTCGTGGTGTACCCGGAAGAAAGGCTGGTCACCCACGACGGGCGGGTGGGCCGCGAGGTCGGCCTGCTCGACGCCGATGGCAATCTTGCCGTGATTTACCGCATCAGTTGTGCCGAGCGGAAGGTTCACGCTTGAGCAAACTCCCTTATTCGCTGCTGGTGAGGCCGCAACGGCCTCTCTGCACCCTGATCTGATCCTTCGGCATGAAGATGAAGGTTGACAGGATGGTTTCCCCCAAGGCTGCGCCCACCGCCTCCACGCAATACCCACCGGCGAGCCGGGCTTGGCAGATGGTCATCCTGCTGACCGCCGCTTATGTGATCTCCTTTGTTGATCGCAGCATCCTCGGCCTGCTGATCGACCCCATCAAGGCGGATCTGGGGCTTTCCGACGTGCAGATCGGCCTGCTGCTGGGGCCGGCGTTCGCCATCTTCTACGCCACTATGGGCCTGCCATTGGGTTATTTGGCGGACCGCCGACGCCGCACTTGGATCGTGGCGGCTGGCGTCGCCCTGTGGTCCGCGGCCACCTTGCTTTCCGGGCTGGCGCGGAACTTCGCGCAGCTTTTCATGGCGCGCATGTCGGTGGGCATCGGCGAAGCGACCCTAAGCCCCTGCGCCATGTCCCTGATCTCCGACTCCTACCCGGAGGAAAGGCGCGGCAAACCCATCGCCCTGTACTCCAGCGCCATCTCCGTGGGCAGCGCCCTGGCCGCCCTGCTGGGTGCGGCGGTGCTGGCCTGGGCGAAGGCCAACGAGCAATTGGCGCTGCCGCTGGTGGGGGTGTTGGCGCCTTGGCAGATCGCCTTCATCGTCGTGGGCCTGCCGGGGTTGCTGCTGGCCCCGCTCTTTCTGGCCCTGCCGGAACCCAAGCGGATGCTGAGCGGCGCCCAACGCGCCCACGCCCATCTTGGCCACATGTTCGGCCATGTGGGCCGCAACGCCGCCACCTACTTAAGCTTCGTCTCCATCTTCTGCACCATGACCATCATCGCCTACAGCCACGGCTGGCTGGCGGTAACCTTCGATCGCACTTTCGGCTGGCCGGTGGAAAAGTTTGCCCTGGCCAACGGCATCGGACTGATCATCATCGGCCCGGCGGCGGTGAACTTCGCCGGCTGGCTGTCGGACCGCTACACCCGACGCGGCCATCGGGATGCGCCCTTTCGCATCGCCCTGTTCGGGCTGATCCTAGGGTTGCCGCCTTCGGTGATTGGGCCTGTGCTGGATGATCCCTGGCTCGCCTTCGGCATGTTGGCTTTGGGCAACGCGGGGCTTGCCGGCGTTTCCGCCACTGGCGTCACCGCCCTGCTCAACATCGTGCCGCCGCGCATTCGGGCGCAAACCGTGGCCCTGTACTACATGGCCATCAGCCTGTCCGGACTGATGCTAGGGCCGCCCTTGGTGGGCGCCTTCAACGACTGGGTATTCGGCACCGAAGGGGTGCGCTACAGCGTCGCCCTCGTGCCGCTGATCTTCGGCGTTCCGGTGCTGGCGTTGGCACCGGTCAGCCTACGGCTGTACCGCCAGGCGCTCGACGACAATCTAGCCGAAACCTGAGGCGAAGCGTGATTTTGACGCCCAATCCCTGGGGAGGGGTAGCCAAGGGAGGGAGCGGTCAGAGCACGGCACTGTCAATCGGCCACCTTCACCAGAGCCTTGCCGAACGTTTTCCCGGCCATCAATCGGCAGAAAGCGGCACCGGCTTCACCCAAGCCCTCCGCAACATCCTCCTTGAAAGCCAGTTCACCTGCTTGCAAGCGAACACTAAGGTCGGCCTCCATGCGCCCCCGCAAGTCCTCGTGGTCGTACACCACCAGCCCTTGCACCATTGCCCGGGCGCGAATGATCAACGCCGGGTTCGGTCCCGGCGGCGGCATCTCCTGATTGTATTGGTCCATCAGTCCGCACAGGGCCACCCGGGCGCCCAAGGCCAGCCGCTCCAACACCGCTTGCAGCATGTCGCCGCCCACGTTGTCGAAATAGAGATCGATGCCATCGGGGCAGGCGGCGTCCAATGCTTCGCGCAGAGGCTGGCGATGGCGGTCGATGGCGACGTCAAAGCCGGCTTGGTTTAGCGGCCAAGCACATTTTTCGCCGCCGCCGGCGATGCCCACCACCCTGGCGCCGGCCGCCTTGCATAGCTGGCCGACAGTGGCGCCCACCGGCCCGGCGGCGGCCGAAACCACGGCGGTTTGGCCGGCTTGCGGCTGCAGGAGGCGGGTGACGCCGGCGTAGGCGGTCAGCCCCGGCATGCCCAAAACGCCCAGGGCTAAGGAAGCCGGCGCAACGTTCTGAGGAACCGGCGTTAAGGCGGCGGCGGGCAGCCGAACGCGGCGCTGCCAAGGGCCGAAGGCGCGCACTCTGTCCCCGACCCGGCAGCCGCCACAGTCTTCCGCCACCCGCAACACCAATTCGCTGGACATGACTTCGCCCACCGCGATGGGACCGCTGATGTGCCGCCCGCTCAGGCGCCCGCGCAGGTAGGGGTCCAGCGAAATGAACAGCACATCGCACAGCACCCCCTCTCCCTCTGGCTGCGCTGCCGACTGCAAGGCAAAGTCCGCCGGCACCGGCCGGCCGGCGGGGCGACGCGCCACCACAACCCGTTGATTCGACTCCGTCCCCATCACTCACTCCTCACCAGCCGGCGGCAGGACCTTCGGCCTTAGGTCGCAGTAGTCCTCCCTCTCCACCAAATCGAAGGCGAACAGAAATTGCGCCATGCCGGCCAACAGGCCAAACACCATGCCAAGCTCGAAAATCTGGCCGTCCCTGAAACTGAGCCGCAAGGCACCGTAAAGCTCCGCGCCGAGGGTCGCGCCCACGCCTTGCAGCGACACCAAGTCCGCCAAGGCCAAAACGGCCTGGTCGGCGGCGTCAAAGCAAGGATGCTGCGGATCTTCGATGCGGCGGATTTGCTCGTCCGTCAACCCGGCGGCGCGGGCGTCCAAGCGGTTGCCGAGGTTGCAGGAGCGGCAGCCATGCACGGTTGAGAGGCGCAGCCGCCCCAGCTCCTTGTAGCGGATGGGCACTTCGCCGCCGTAGAACAGATGACCATAGAATTCGTCCGCATACCAGCGATAGAGATCCGGGGCATGGCCAGCGCCGCCAATGAAGGCGGCCTCGCCGCGGCGGGCCAAGGAGCGCTCCCAGTCCCGCTGCATGGATGGCGGCAGCTCGGCCTTGCTCAATATGGGAAAGGTGCGGGAGCGGCTGTCCATAACCACCCCTACAAGGCGAACTTGGTGATGCCGCTGACCCCGGCGATCAGGGTGGCGGCGTAAACGGGCCGCTGATGGCGGCGCAGAGCGCTCTCCAAGACCGCAAGACGGGACTCCACGCTGAGGTCGGTGCGGCGTTCGCTCTTCTGCGCCGCCAAGAAGACCCCAACGTCGGCGCCAAGCCAGAATACCCAACCCAGCACATGAATGACCCTCAGCAGTTCACGCATCCGCATCCCCCGGATCCTTCTGAAACGCCTGAATATCGGCCGTCCGCTCATCGAGCGTCTGAAACTCCGCCGCTAGCGCCCGAAACGCATCCGTCAGAAACGCTTGCCGGTTGTTCGCCAAGCTGGCCTCGTCCTCCTTGGAGAACGCATGGCCATCGACCGCACCGCCGGCCACCAAGCCGGCGTCCTGCAGCACGCGCTCCAAGGCCAGCAGGCGCTCCCGAGTGGCCCAAAGCTCGGACATGGTCTCCAGCAATGCCGTCATCAGGACTTCGCTTTCGGCGTTCTCGAAGAACGTGGGGCGCTTGCCGCGGGTGTTGAGGTCAATTTCCATAGGGCTTCTTGCCAAACCGTTATTTCCAGGCGCCGAACCCGTACCACTGAACGCCATCGGTCAGACGGCCTGTTTTGTCGCTGAACGCAAGTTGCTCGCCGGTCACCGCGGCGGCGTAGTACATCGTATCCATGTAGGTGTATTGAGGCCTAATCAAATGCACGGCCACGCCTTGGCTGAGCGCCCGGGGGGCCTACCCATAGCGCAGGCGAGCGGCCTCGACAGGCTGCGCCAGACCATTTCCTGGGCGTTGTAACGCATGCTGGAGTAGATCTGGAACGGCAGGGCCCCCTGCAACGCTTGCACTACGCTGTCCTTTTGCCAAGCTTTCCGCCAAGGCTAGCACTCCCAAACTCTAGCCTCAAATGCAACCTCGGGTTGCTGCGGAGATTTGACATGCCGCACAAAGGGCGCAAACTGCCTGCATCGAAAACCCATTGACGCAATTTCATCGCTGCCCAGGCAGCGAAGCATCCATGCAGCAACTCTACACGCGCCATGCATGATCTTCGTTGGCACACCTTCGCAACCGGGTGTTGCTTGGCGTACAAGCCGGTTCGTTGCTGAGATGGAGGGGCTGATGCAGTTCAAGTCAAGTTTCGGCGCCGCTGGCGGCAACGGCCTGAATTTCCGAATCAACCGCTACTTGGCGGCAGGCACCTACTTCGTCGAGGTCCGCGGGTTAGACTCATCCACAACGGGCGGCTACTTACTCGAGGCGGCGTTCTCCGACGACGGGTAGTAGCTGACGACCGGGGCAAGGGAACAGAAGAGTTGGTCGATGTCAATCAACTGCCGCGCATAGAAACCCGGGAGTTCATGGGCGGCAAGGTTCTGGCGTTGGAGGATGGGGGTGAGCGGGCCACGGTGCGCTTCATTCCCCCGGCCGGCATGACCAATCCCCACGGCACCGTCCAAGGCGGATTTGTGGCGGCCATGGTCGATGACGTGGTCAGCCTAGCCACTTGGTTCGCCGGCGGCGAACGCACCTTTGTTACCGCCAACCTCAGTTGCTACTACTTGCGCCCGGTTCCGGCCGGCGTTCCTTTGCAGGCAACCTGCGAGCTGGTGCGGGTGGGCAAGCGCCAAGCCGTGTTTGACGCCTTGGTGATGGCGGAAGGGTCAGAGAAGGTGCTGGTCAAAGCCGTGCAGACGCAGCAGTTTCTGTAGTGCGCCTCATCTCATTGACTTTCTTGGCGCTGTTATGGCCGGCGGCCTCCTGCGCCGAGGCCTTGTTTGGAAGGGCGGCGGCCTTTGCACAGCCGGACTCGGTTTGGGACCAGGAATGGCAGCGGGTGAAGGCCAAGCTGGCCGAGCAGGACGAGGTGCGTCTGGACTTCTTCACCCGCGGCGAGCGCGGCGGCGAGGAACAGATACTGCACGACATCAGGCGCGGGCGCGCCCATCTAGGCGGCATGTCCCTGCAAGGGCTGGCCTCCATCGTGCCGGAACTCAACATCGCCATGGCGCCCTACGTTTTCAACTCCGCCGCCGAGGTGGACTTTGTTTACGACCGATACCTGTTCGAGGCGTTCAACGGCCTGTTTGCGGAGAAAAACCTAGTGCTGCTGCAATGGGTGGAGGTCGGCTGGAACGGTGTCTATGCGCAAACCCCCATCCTTCTGCCGGAGGACGCCGAGGGCCTGCGCTTGCGCGGCTCGCCCAACCCGGCGACGCAGTTGTTTTTAGCCGCCATCAAAGCGGACTCCATTCCCTTGGGCAGCGCGGACCTAGTGCCTTCCCTGCAAACCGGCTTGATCGAAGGCGGCGTATCCGCGGTGCTCTTCCACTACTTCGTCACCCGCCGCTACGCCAGCCATCTAACCCTTTCCCGACACTCTTACGACACCGGCGCCATCGTGGCCAACAAGACCTGGTTCGACGGCGCCACCGAGCAGCAGGTTGACGTTCTGCGCGGCGCCTGGGGGAACTCCGCCAAGGCCCGGGCGGCGGTGCGCTCCTTGGCCGACAGCGCCATTCGGCTCATGCGGGACGAGGGCATCCAAGTGCAAGCGCTGAGCGAAGCCGACCTGCAAGCCTGGCGGCAGGCCACCCGCGACGTGATGCCGCAGCTGATCGCCCGCATCGGCGGCGCAGCCCAAACGGTGCATGAAACCATACTAGCCGGCAAGCGGGCATTCGCCGAACGCAGCGCCGTCAAAGCGGCAGAAGCAAAGGCGATTGGCCACGCCAACGGTGAAAAACGGCCCTCGCCCGACGCCACCCTCGCCGACCAGGACAACCGCGTCCTCCGCAGCCACATGGGAGCAAGCCGGCAATGACGTGCCTGCGCTGGATGTCGCGCATCGAGAAGAGCCTGTGCGCCCTTGGCTTCTTCGTCATGGCCGCGGCGTTGATTCTGGATGTGGGGGCGCGGCTGACCTTGGGGCACGGACTGGTTGGGGCGCCGCAGTTAGGGTTGGTGGGCATGCTGGTGACGGCGCTGTTCGGCGTCGGGCTGGCGACGGACGCAGCTGAGCATCTTAGGCCGCGGGTGCTGGACCGCTACCGGCCGCCAAGCTGGGAGCCGGCGATGGTGCGCATCGGCCACCTGTTGACAGGCAGTTTTTTCCTGCTCTTGGCCTGGCTTTCCGCCGGCGTGGCCTTGGAGTCCCATCAACTGGAGGACCTCACCAGCCTGCTGCGCTGGCCGGTCTGGGCGCTGCAAATGGTGTTCGTCATCGCCTTCGGCTTCAATGGGGTGCGTTGCCTACTGTTTGGCCTGCACCCTGACCTTGCGCCACCCGAAACGGCACAGGCCGAGCGCCCGGAAGGGGACAGCGGCTGATGGGCTGGCTGCTGCTCATCGGCCTGCTGGCGCTGCTGTGGCTGCGGCAACCCATCCTGGTGCTGCTGGGTTCCGCAGCCCTGTTCCTATACGCCGTTTTCGACGACGGGCGCCCGGAATACCTCATCTACGACGTCTGGGAGGCGTTCAACAAGGAGGTGCTGCTCGCCATCCCGCTGTTCATGTTCGCCGGGGCGGTGATGTCCCGAGGCAGCATCGCCCGACGGCTGATCGACTTCGCCGTGGCCAGCACCCGCTTCATGCCCGGCGGCCTGGCCATCGCCACCGTGGCCTCAGCGGCCGGCTTTGCGGCCATCTCCGGGTCGGCCGCGGTCACGCTGTTGGCCGTCGGCGCCATCATGCATCAAGCGCTGCTCGAGAACGGCTACGGCAAGGGGTTCGCCATCGGCCTCATCTGCGCCAGCAGCGTACTCGGCATCATCATCCCACCATCCATTCCTCTGATTCTGTACGGGGTGATGACGGAAACCTCCATCGCCGACCTGTTCATCGCTGGCCTAGGCCCCGCTTTGCTGATGATCGCGGTGCTGACCCTTTACACCCTCATCCGCTACGGCCGCCACGCCAGCGGCGGCCCCTGGGACTGGCGGGAAGTCAAACGCACTGGAGCGCGGGCCTTGCCGGCCATGCCCTTGCCAGTGGTGGTTCTCGGCGGCATCTACGGCGGTTTCTTCACGCCCACGGAAGCCGCCGCCGTGTCCGTGGCGCTGGCCATCATCGTCGAAGTGCTGGTGCATCGGGACCTGAACCTGCGCGACCTGTGGGGTCTGAGCCTGGAAACATCCCGCCTGATGGGCAGCCTGTTCCTAGTGCTGGCGTTCGCCGTGTCCGTCAATGTCTTCCTAACCTATCAGCAGATACCGCAGCAAACCTTGGCGGTCATGGAGGGAATGATCGACTCCCCCCTTCAGTTCCTAGCGCTCGGCAACTTGCTTCTGCTGTTGGTGGGCATGGTCATCGACATCGGCTCGGCGGTGCTGATCCTAAGCCCGCTGCTGGAGCCGATGGCCAACCGGCTGGGCATCGAATCCGTGCCGCTGGGCATCATGATGATCATCAACCTCGGCATCGGCTACCTGACGCCGCCCATGGGCCTGAACCTCATCGTCGCCATGGGCGCATTCCGGGCGGACTTCGCCACCGTCACCAAGGCGGTGCTGCCGTTTATCGGGCTGATGCTGCTATTGCTGGCGGCCGTCGCCCTGTTTCCTCAAATCAGCACCTTTTTGCTGTAGTAGCCTCTCTTGGACCAAGAGACGCCAGATAGGAACCATCGGTCGGAGCGCCTGTTTGCGCACCCGCCGTCGGCGTTAGCAGGCCGGCGAGTGCAACCAGCGCCCAACCATGCCGGGGCGCTGTGGCGCACATGGCTTTCGCCAAAGCCCCTATGCGAACTCGCCGTCGGTTTGCCGCACCCGGTCCAGCAGTTCGCGGCCCGTCGCGCAATCGACTATGAGCTCGCCCACCACGGCGAACCGCTCCGCGTCCCGCACCTCCGCCAGCATTCCGAACAAGGCCTCGGCGGTGGCGGCGTCAAAACGCCTCGCCGCCAAACGCCGCAGCAGGCTGCGCTCCGCCGCCCAGCCCTCCTCAAGCCCGGCCGTGCGGCCTTCCTCAAGGCCGGCTTCACGGCCCTCCTCGCGGCCCTGCTGGCGGCCTTCGTGCAGGAACTCCGCCTCCCATTCGTCAAACCTCATCGCCAAGCCCATCGGCTCCTCCATCAAATCCAGCGCCAAGCGCACGCCCGCGCCGGCGCCGCCAAACCTCGTCGCAATCATTCCGCCAAGCACGTCCCTGAGGTCCCGCCTCAAGGCGGCGTCCGCCGGCCCCCGCAGCAAGTCGAACAGCGCCTTCACGCGCCCCGGAAGGTCCGCCGCCCTCGCGCAGCGCTGCAATGCGATCAGCGCCAACGCTCGGTTGCCGCGCCGGCCACGCCCGGAATCCTGCTCCCCAAGCGGCTCGCCGTCAAGCACCAGGTAGCGCAACTCCGGCTGCCAAGGCAGCCGCGCCCCAAGGCTCTTTGCCGTCAGCTCCCCTAGGCTCAGGGGTGCCGTCCAACGGGACCGGCCTGTGTAAACCACCAAGCACAGCACCTCCGGCAGCATTCCGCCCGGCCCCAACCGCCCGCGCCGGAGCAGGTCCTGCCGGGCCAAGGCGGCGTAGGCGTCCAAGCGCAGCGCCATGTGACGCTCCACGGTGGACTGGAACTCCAGCATCAGCAGCAGCCGCGCCCGCGGCGGGCGGCCCGCCGAGGGCCGGAAGCCAAAGCTGACGGGCATGTCCGCCAAACGCCGCTTGGCGCCCTTGCCGACGTTGGCGGACGGCAGGCGGCGCAGGCTGCGCAGATCCAGGTCCCTGGTTAGGCCGCGGGGCAGCAGACGGAGTAGGTCGCGCACCATGCCGGAGTGGGCGAAGGCGGCGCTGTCGATGGGGTCGTCCATCCGGGCAGCTTGCACGGATTGGACGGGGAGGAAATAGCGACATCCGCCCGAGTGCCTGTGCGAGGTTGCCGCCGCGTGAATGGGGGAACTGTTCCGCCGGCATGTGGGACATTCCACGCTCTTCCACATATTTCCTTATATTTTAATTGGTTAGAATTCATGGACCGCTTTGGTGGATTGACGGCAACTTCGGCGAGGTCGGGTGCGGGGCCAGGTGCCGATCAGCTAAGCGGCAAGGTTTGCGCCAAAGTCTCTTGCCCAGTGCGCAGCACGTCAAAGGTCTTTTGCTGCAGCGCCTCGGCGGACGGCAGGGGGGCAGCCAAGCGGGTGCCCGCCCCCCGCTGGAACCACGGCTGGTACTGGCTGCGAAAGCGGGAGAAATGCCAAGCCGCCGATAGATGGGCGCCGTCCCAGCGGGGGGCGATGTCTGGAATCCGCATCGGCTGCGCCTCCAGGGCGCTCCTATCGCCGCTGATCAATTCGGCGACCCGCTGGCCGAGGCCCCTGCCGGAAATGGCGCAGTTGTGGAAATCGACGCCGGCTGCGGCCATTCCCCGCCGCAACGTTTCCAGCAACTCCGCGTCGGTTTCCGGCCAAAGGGCGGTGCTTAGGCCGTGGCCGGGCAAATCGAGGCGCAGCGTTCCGCCGGCGGCCACCTCGCTGGGCGCTTGCGCCGAAGACTCGCCGGCATCGTGCAGCCAGACCGCGGCTGCGGCGGCCTCGCCTTCAACGTAGAGCTGGCCTTGGGGCAAGTCGATGAAGCGGCGCAGGGAAGGTGGTAGCGCCAACTCGGCTTGGGCCGGCGGATGGCGCTTGAACCATTCCTCCGTCCTTGCAAAAACGCGCCCGGCGTCCTCCGAACGCTCCACCCGGAGCCGCTTCCCGTCCGGCACCCGGGGAAGGTGCTGCGACAGCACATCCGCCGCGGCGCTGGTTATCAGGGTTGGCGCCTTCAGCTCCAACAGGCGTTCAGTGCCATCCGCCTCCAGCGCCGCGGCGTAGGGTGTACGGTAGGCATCCCCAGCTTGCAGAAGATCCATCACCCGATCATGCAGGCGGCTGCTGTCATTGAGGTCCCGGTCGATTCGTCGCGCCTCGTCCCTGAGATGCCAAGGGAAGTACCAATTCTGGTCGATCGCCCGGCTCCATAGACTGCTCAAATGCGTACCGTCCGCTCGCGGCGCAAGAGGAGCAAGGTAACGCTCATCAAGTTCCTCGGCTTCGGCAGCGGTCCACAGCGGATAGCCGTCGCAAACCAGCGCCGTCACCCTGGACGGATGCCGACGGGCCAACTCCGCGGCGAACACCGCGCCAGTGTGAAAGCCGTAAACCGCCGCCTGAGGCAGATTCAAGACGTTCAGCAGCCCATCCAGGGCGTCCGCGTAAACGGCGGCCTCCGGCCTCGGGGGGGATAGGGGGTCCGAGGCGCCGTTGCCCGGCGTGTCTGGGGCGATCACCAGAAAGTTTCGTCGCAAGCGCTCCATCAGCGGCAAAAGCGAATCCGCGTTGCTGGGCGAACCGTGCAGAAGCAGCGCCGGCGCACCGGACCCAGCCACGAGCAAGCGCACATGTCGGGTGCCGACGCGCACCATCGCTTGCTTCATCATGTCAGGCCCTCCACTGCCCTGCCGAACGCCCTCAGTTTGATAAAGCGGGCCATCCTCAAAACTGCTGTCTCTTGGTCATTCTGTCGGCAATCTTGATGTAAACTTCCGCCGCTCCGCAAGGGTTGCGGGGCGGAATCGAGTAAACGGGAAGTCCGGTGAAAGTCCGGCGCTGCCCCCGCAACGGTAACGGAGAAGACGCCATCCCGGGCCGGCAAGGCCCAGCCACTGCGCCCTTGGCGTGGGAAGGCGATGGCGAAACTGGCTCCCAAGCCCGGAGACCGGCTCGTTTCCAACCTTCATATCCGCACGGGTGTGGGCGGACGGCTGGAGACGCCCATGCGTTGCAAAAACCTGTTCCCTTGCCTGTTCCTGCTCCCCACTGCCCTTGCCCTTTCCGGTTTCGCCGCGGCCGAGGACGAGATTGAAACCTTGGTGGTCACCGCCCATCGGCTGCCAGCCAAGGACCCAATCCTGCCGGTGCTCCGGTTTGAGCCAAGCCCTGAGAACGCCCTGGGCGCTGACGCGCTGCGGCGGTTGCCCAACTTGGCGATCAGCCAGTCCGGAACCTTTGGCGGCGTCACCCAAGTGCGGCTGCGGGGTGCGGAGGCCAACCATGCGTTGGTGCTCATCGACGGCATTGAGGTCAATGACCCCGCCAACGGTTCGGAGTACAACTTCACCCATCTCACAACCTTCGCCGCCAGCGCCATCGAGTTTCTGCCCGGCGCCCAGAGCGCCCTCTGGGGCAGCGACGCCTTGGCCGGGGTGATCCATCTTTCCACCCTGCCGAGCGGGCCGGTGCGCAACCTGAGCGTTGAGGGCGGCAGCTTCGACAGCTACCGGGCCGGGGTTCAGTTGGCGGACCGCTCCGAGCGCGGCCACTACAACTTGGCGGCGTTCGCCGCTGACAGGGTCGGAATGAACATCTCCCGCAACGGCGACGAGCGAGATGGCTACGAGCACCTAAGCTGGCACGCCAGCGGCGGCTGGGACGGCGACGGCTGGCGGCTGGGCGCCCTGCTGCGGCAAAGCCGCACCGAGTCGGAGTACGACCCCAGCTCCTTCATTGACTCCCTGCCCATTGACGGGGATGGCTTGGCCGAGCACGATGAGCTTTTGGCCGGCCTGACCGCCGAACTGGAAGGCGAGCGCTGGCGGCATCAGCTCAAGTTGAACCACCTAAGCACGGACAACCCAGACCGCAGCGCCAGCGGACAGGCCACGGCCACCGAAGGCAAGCGCTTCAAGGCCGCCTACAGCGCCGGCTACCGTTTCAACCCCGCCCATGAAGTGCAGGCCTTTGTTGAGCATGAAGCCGAGTGGTTTGAGCAGGAAGGCATGGCCTCCCCCTTCGGCAACCCCAACCAAAAGCAAAAACTGAACGCCAGCAGCGCCGGCCTGGAATACATCGGCCGGGCCGGGGAGCGCTTGGCTTGGTCCGCATCCCTTCGCCAGGACGGCAACAGCGACTTCAACGACGTACTGACCCATCGCATCGCCCTGCGCTACCGCACCGCCGGCAATGCCGATCTGTGGCTGAACTATGGCGAGGGCATCAAGAACCCCTCCTTCTTCGAGCGGTTCGGCTATACGCCGGACACCTTCATCGGCAACCCGAACCTCAGGCCGGAATCGAACGAACATCTCTCAGCCGGCGCCCGCGCCACCGTCGGCGCAGCCACCCTAGGGCTAACCCTGTTCCGGGATCGACTCAAAAACGAGATCGACGGCTTCCACTTCGACCCGGCGCTCGGCGGCTTCACCGCCGTCAACCAAGCCGGCAAGAGCAAACGAGAGGGCGTGGAGCTCACCGCCGCCGCCCAGTTCGGCAACGCCCATTTCTCCGCCGGCTGGGGCTATGTGGATGCCCGGGATGCCGACCACCAGCCAGAAATTCGCCGGCCCAAGCACTCCGGCCACCTGTCCGCCACCTACGAACGCGGCCCTTGGCGGCTGCACGCCGCCGCTCATCTGGTCGGCCGGCAGCAGGACTTCAGCTTCGCCACTTTTCCGGCGCAGCGGGTGCGGCTGCAAGGCTACCAACTGGTGCGGGCGGCAGCCGCCTTCCAGGTCACGCCAAAGGTCGAATTGTCCCTGCGCCTCGAAAACCTGCTGGACGATGATTATGAAGAAGTGCTGGGCTACCAAACGCCGGGGCGGGCCGCCTACTTGGGGGTGAAGCTGAGATGGTGATGGAAGGGAACATAATATGTGGAGACGACTACCTTGTATCCTGTCCCGCAAATAACCACACATCATCTGCGGGTCTTTTAGACTCCTAGCTGCGTTGCTCCGCCTTGTGTGGTGCCCGCCACACGGCGTTGTCGCGCCTTGCCAGGAGCCAAAAATCCCTCGCATCCAAAGCGCACTTACTTACGCGACAGGACACTAGGAGCAATGGCCCATGACTTCGGACTCAGTGCTGCAATTCACGGAAAGCGTTTGGCGGGGCAGCATTCTGCCGACGCTCCATGAATACATCGCCATACCGAACAAGTCCCCGGCCTTCGACCCGGACTGGGAGCGCCACGGCCACATGCAGGCCGCCGTGGAGCTGTTGGACCGATGGTGCGACACCCTGCCGCTACGCCGGCAAAAGCGCCAAATTCACCAGTTGCCGGGGCGCACACCGCTGCTGCTCATCGAGATTCCCTCCACTGGCGGCGCGGGTGAGGTGCTGCTGTACGGCCACTACGACAAGCAGCCGGAGTTCACTGGCTGGGCGCCGGGCCTCGCCCCATGGACGCCGGTTCTGCGGGACGGCAAGCTCTACGGGCGGGGCGGCGCCGACGACGGCTACGCCCTGTTCGCCTCCCTCACCGCCATCGCCGCCTTGGAGCAAGCCGGGCTGCCACACGGCCGCTGCGTGGTCTTGATCGAAGGCTGCGAGGAGAGCGGCAGCTTCGATTTGCCTTTCTATGTCGAAGCCCTGCGGGACACCATCGGTCGGCCCGACTTGGTGGTTTGCCTGGACGCGGAGTGCGGCAACTACGATCAGCTTTGGGTCACCACCTCCCTGCGCGGCATGTTGCCGGGAGTGCTGAGCGTGGAAATATTGACCGAGGGCCAGCATTCCGGCGCCGCCGGGGGCATCGTCCCCTCCTCCTTCCGCCTGCTGCGCGGGCTGCTGGACAGAGTCGAGAACGCCGCCACCGGCGAACTCCATGAATGCCTGCATATCGAGATTCCGCCGTCCGCCGAAGCCGAACTGCGCCAAGCGGCGACGGTTCTCGGCGACGGCATCGTCAGTCGCTTCCCGTGGGTGGAAGGGGCGCGACCGGGCAACACCAGCGCGGCGGAACTGCTCGTCAACAATACTTGGCGACCCAGCCTAGCCACGGTGGGGCTGGCCGGCGCCCCGGACATCGGCGACGCCGGCAACACCCTGCGCCCCGCCACCGCCGCCAAGCTGGTCTTCCGGCTGCCGCCGTCCCTGGATGCGGAACGGGCGGCGGCGGAGGTCAAGGCGCTGCTGGAGGCGGACCCGCCCTACGGCGCCAAGGTGCGCTTTGCAGTGGATTGTCCGCAAACCGGCTGGTTCGCACCGGAAACCGCCGCTTGGCTAAAGCGCTCCTTAGAGCAAGCCTCACGCCGCACCTTCGGCCAGCCAGCCATGTACATGGGCATGGGCGGCACCATTCCCTTCATGAAGATGCTGGGGGACGCCTATCCCGAAGCCCAATTCATGGTGACCGGGGTGCTGGGGCCGAAGTCCAACGCCCACGGACCCAACGAGTTCCTGCACATTGCCACCGCCAAGAAGCTGACCGCCTGCGTCGCCGCCGTGCTGGCGGACCAAGCCGCGCTCTGATCAACCAGCAATCCCGCCTAGTCGCTTCTTTCAGACCCTTAAAGGGTGGTGACGTTCACCGCACACGAACAATCAAGGTCAGTTTGAGCTCTCCACCCCACTGCCGATGGGTGCATGGAACTTTGAGATGATCCTGACCAGTCGCCCTCAGTGCAGCAGACGGCTGTTCGCCTTGAAGCTGCGGCGCAGGAAGTCCATCTGATCACCGAGAATGCGGCCGCTGTTGATCAGCGCCAAGTACTCGGCGTAGTTGGGGGTGTAAGGCAGCGCCAGCAGTTCCCGGCCCCATTCATGCACCAAGCGGTCGCCCTTGGCGTGGTTGCAGCGACGGCAGGCGGCGACGCAGTTGTCCCAAGCGTCCTTGCCGCCCCGGGAACTGGGCACGATGTGATCCCGGGTCAGAGCGCCATCGCGAAAGCGGCCGCCGCAGTACAGGCAGGTGTTGCGGTCCCGCCCGAACAGGGCTTGGTTGGTCAGCGGCGGCACCCCAGTCTGCGGCATCGGCTTGCCGTCGCAGGCAATGATGCTGTTGATGTCCATGGTGCTCTGGCTGCCGTCGATGCGGGAGTGCCCGCCACGCAGCCGCAGGATGGGGTCCCCCAAGGTCCAAACCACGATGTCCCGGGCATACAGGCACACGGCGTCCTGCCAGCTAACCCAGTCAACCGGCCGGCCGCTCAAGTCCAACCGCAGAATGCGCGGCAAGCGGGCGTAGGCGTCAATGGTGGCGATCATGGCTGTTCCTAGCTAAGGAAGGCCCCTGCACACAATGGCCGCGCATAATGCCCAACCCTTGGGGGGGATTCAAGCCCGCCACACCCTTCTTGGGGAACTAGGACTCCCACAGGTCGTTTGACGCGCCATCTCAAAATCGGGATAGTTCGCTTCCTGAGAGGATTTCGTTTTGAGCATCACCATCATCCACACCGCCGACTGGCAGCTCGGCAAGCAATTTGGGAACATTCCCGGCGACCCCGGTGCGGCCCTCCGCGATCAGCGCGTCAAGACAGTCACGGCGATCGCACAGCTAGCGCAAGCACGTCAGGCTGATGCAATCCTGGTGTGCGGGGACGCCTTCGACAGCAATACCGTAGCGGAACAAACCTTGCGGAAGATGCTCCTCGCAACCAAGCAATTCAGCGGAGATTGGGTGTTCATTCCGGGCAACCACGACCCGGCCCGCGCTGCTTCGGTGTGGACTCGCGCCCAGGCTCTTCGGCCCGCTCGGGATGACGTACAGGACAATGTGCATTTTCTTGTGCATCCCGAAAAACCACTGACCCTGCAAAACGGCGCGTTGGCCATACTGCCCGCAGTCTTGGAAAGACACCACGAGGCAGACGACCTAACAGCATGGTTTGACGACGCGCCTACGCCGCCCGGTGCCATTCGCATCGGCATGGCGCACGGCCCGGTGCCGGACTGCCTGCCCACCGACGAAGTGCATAATCCAATCGCTGCAAATCGTGCCGCGGCAGCCAACCTCGACTACTTGGCGCTCGGAGACTGGCACGGGACCCGCAAAATCAACGATCGCACTTGGTATGCCGGCACGCCGGAGCCGGACCGCTTCGGATCAACTAACCCTGGAAACGTCCTAGTGGTTACGATCGAACAAGCCGGTGCGCCCCCTGAGGTTGAAGAAGTTCGGAGCGGCGAATTCGTCTGGAAGAAGATTGAGTACAGCATTCACAACGACGCGGACCTAGATGCCTTGACACTGCAGATAAGGCGGCTTGGGGCAGACGTCAACCGCCTTAACCGCCTTCTCCTGCGACTGAAGCTTGACGGCATTGCCAACCTTGAACTCCGCCAAAAATTGGACCATTGGATCGCTGAGTGGAAATCGAGGCTGCATTATCTGGAGGTTGACGACCAAAAATTGATCGCTAAGCCAACCGAAAATGATCTGGATCAAATCGCCCGACGTGGATTCATCCGGACAGCATCCAACCGCCTCCAGGAGTTAGCATCCAATCTGGAAAACCCCGATCGAGACATCGCCAAAGCAGCATTGATGCGGCTTTACCAAAAGCGCGTACAAGGATAGGTGGCAACTCATGCTAATCCGCCGAATAGCCGTTGAGAACTTTCGCAAGCTGCGTGACCCCGCAGAGATCAGGGGTCTGCAATCCGGGCTGAACGTGATTGTCGGCGATAACGAAGAGGGGAAATCAACCCTGCTCAAGGCCGTGCAGGCGGCATTTTTTGACCGATACAGCATGTCTGGCGATGCTATTGAAGCTATGCTGCCCTTCGGCTCCAAAGTACAACCCAAATTGGAAATCAAGTTTAAGATTGGAAAGACTAGCTACAGTCTATGCAAGGGCTTTCATCAATCCAGCTTCGCCCGATTAAAAAATGCCAAAGGGCATTGGGAGAATGCAGCAGCCGAAGACAAACTAGAGGAAATCTTGGGATTTACGCGACCCGGCAGAGGCCCCGCAAAGGATGAGAACAGGGGCCTATCAGGCCCCCTTTGGGTTGAACAAGGTCGTGCATTTGAACCGCTGAAACTCAATGACGATACCAAAAGAGAACTTGATGAAGCAGTTGCGAGTGAAGTCAAAGCGACAACTAGCGGCGATGACGGTCCTAAACTGCTTGCTGCTGTCGAAAAGGAGTATCTCAGGTACTACACTCCGACGACAGGGGCGGAGAAAAGAATTCTAACACATCAACGAGATTTGGTAGAGTCTCTACAACAAGAAAGCAAAAATCTCACAGAAAAAAGGAGAGAGTACGACGCCAAGTTAGAGGATCTTGAAGAAATCATGCGAGGAATTCCTAAGCTCAGGAAAAATTTCGAACAAGCTCAAAAGAGAGTGGAAGCTGCTAGGGCTAAAGTTGGGAAGATTGAAGGGATAGAAAGAAAAATTGAAGCCGCAGACTCGGCATTGCGGATTGCCAAGGCAGAACTAGGGAAAGCCGAAACTTCATGGCAGGTTCGTCAAGATAAAAGAGAAAGTCTTGCCAAAGCCAAAATGGATGCCAAAAGCAGAGACCGGGCCTTTTCAACGCTAAGCGTCAGGCACAACGATGCCAAGGTTAATCTAGACCAAGCTAAAGAGAAGTTGAAATGGGCCCAGCGTGAATGTAGAAGAGCTAAACTGAAGGTGGGCATCGATAAGCTGGAAGAGGCGGAGGGTATTGCTAAGAATATTGCGGAGAACAAGGTGTTCGTTGAAAAAATTCCAATCACAAATGCAGACATAGTCGATTTGCGGAGTTTGCAACGAGACCTAAATATTCAACGAGCTAGGCTTGAGGCGATGGCGACCACACTGCTCTTCTCGCCTCGCGGGAGTCAGTCCGTTTCAGCCAATGGCAAAAAGCTGGAAGTTGACGATCCGTACAGAATTGCGGGAAAAACGTTGTTTGAGCTTGAAGGATTTGGCGAGTTGGAGGTTACGCCTGGCGGCAAGGAAGAGGACATCCGCAGCTGCCATTCCTCGGTTGAAGATCTCCAGAAGAAGTTGCGCGACAAACTAGACGGCCTTGGGTTTGCTTCCGTTGAGGATGCGGAAGAAGCTTGGGGCACGAAGGGATTCTTGCTTGGAAGGATTGGAATTGCTGAAGCAGGATTGAATGGGCTGGCTCCAACAGGGCTGGACGGGCTTCGTTCCAACATAGCAAGGCTGCGTGAGGATTTACCCCCGATGGCAACAGGCCCAGCAATGCCTGTTCTCTCGGTCAAGGTGGCAGAGGAAGAGGAACGCGATGCGCAAGGAAAGTTGAACAAAGCGGAAATGGAATTTGCTGCTATACAGGGCAGCTGGAATAAAGAGCAAGGCGCTCTGAAGCAGCTAAGGAAAAATCTTTCCAAGCTTCAAGAAGACCTTAATACAGATAGGCAAGGTATTGCCGACGCGATTCGGGAAGAATGTGCTAAGGGTGCTAAAAAGATATACCGCAAACGCCAGGAGAAGCTGGATAAAGTCAGGGCAAGACTGGAAGAGTTGAGCCCTGATTCGACTAGGGAGGAACTGAATAGGGAAGAACGGAGCTGTGAAAGGTTGCAAAACTCACTCACCGGGAAAGAGAGAAGGGAGCACGGACTGAAAGCCGGACTTCAAGGGCTCGGAATATTGGGTCTAAAAGAAGAGGTTGATAAAAAGCATAGAGAGTTAAAAGATGCCTGCATGGAGCTAAAGCGGCTCGAACTCGACGCTAGTGCTTGGAAGCTCCTGCGGGATACGTTGCGGAACGCGGAACAAGACGAAAGGCTTCCTCTCACGCCTCTTATGGAGCGCTTGACACCCTACGTCGAAATGGTTTTTCCCGACGCCAAGCTGCATCTGAACAAAGATAGTCTAGAGGTTGATAAGCTGGACAGAAAAGACGCCAATGAGCCGTTCGACAGCCTCAGCATAGGCACACGGGAGCAAATCGCGGTGCTTGTCCGGCTTGCCATGGCGGACCTGCTTCGGAAGCAGGGAAAGCCAGTCATGCTGATTCTCGACGATCCCCTCGTCAACTCCGATGATGGCCGCTTCGACAGAATGGCCTGCGCATTGCGTAGGACCGCGAAACACCTTCAGATTCTTATTCTGACCTGCCATGAGACCAGATATAAGTCCCTTGGGGCCAACACAATAAGGCTGATGAAACGCGAAGGGGGGGCAAGCATTGCCGAATTGCTAGCGATGCCAAACGCGGACGGCATTGATTTCGAGCCGGCCCGCTTAAGCGGCAATCTCTACAAGCCGGCGGACTTGTCCTGATGCATTTGCTCGACACCAACGTCATTTCGGAGTTGCGGAAGGCTGGATCTCCTAATATCAGCTCAAATGTGCTCGCTTGGGCAAATAGCGTTCCAGCTAACGGCCTGTTTCTATCATCCATTACGATACTGGAATTGGAGATCGGTGTACTTCGGAAAGAACGTCAGGATCCGGCGCAGGGCGGTGTGCTTCGTTCCTGGCTTGACGGCCATGTGTTGACCACGTTCGACAAACGCATTTTGCCAGTTGACACCGCGGTTGCGCGACGCAGCGCCAAACTTCATGTGCCTGACCCCCGATCAGACCGTGACGCGCTAATCGCAGCCACCGCATTGGTTCACGAGCTGACGGTAGTGACCCGAAATGTCGCTGATTTCTCTACCACCGGCGTTGCCACGGCCAATCCCTGGGAATACCGAGAGGCCGGTTAGGGTTGCGCAAACCCAACCTCAATACCTCAGGCCCGCTTGTGCGTGGCGCGGCCCCCATAACGAAACCCGCCAAATCCATTAGGGAGTGGGGAGCATCCGCTGGGCGTTGCACAAATTCTCGCTCAACAGACAAGGCATTGTGTAGGCTTGAGAGGGCAGTGAGGAGCATCAGCGGGCCGTTGCATAAATTCTCACAGCCGGCCTACAATGCCCGGCATGGCCAGTGCAGAAACAGCAAAAGTCGTGACGCCCGCCGCACGGCGGGGGCGACCAGGATCCGAAGGGCGGACCGAGACGCCAAGGATGGCATCAGCCTATGCCTTGGTCCGGGCGCGGCCGAAGGAGATAGACATCTCCAAGCTGGAGTTCATCGGCTGCGAAGCCGTGCCGATGACGCGGGAGCAGTACCGGGAGTTCGAGGGTCGCCTCGAGGTCTGGGACGCCGAACTCAAGACCGCTTGGATCGTGCGCGACGGCCCCATGCCGGCCCACGAAGGCCCGGGGCAAAGCCTGGGGATGCTCGCCGCCCGGATTGCCGCGGTGCGCGGCTCGCCCATCAAGTGCTACGGCACCATGGTGCTCATGGTGGCCGACCCGCAAGGGGAGCCGAGGCGCCTCATGCAGGCCGATCAAACCCTGTACATCGATCCGGAGAAAACCCATCTGATCGGCGCCAAGGCCATGCTGGTGGGCCGCCACAACTTTCCCGACGTGGTGCTGGAGGTGGACAACACCACCGATGTGCGCCGCGGCAAGCTGAAGATTTACGAGGCCTGGGGCTTCCCGGAGCTTTGGGTGGACGTGCCGGACGCGCGCCCCGCCAGCCGGCCCAAGAGTCGTGTTTCCGAGCTGACCATCTACCTGCTTGAGGACGGGGCCTATCGGCCCGCCGCGGAAAGCCGCGCCTTCCCCGGCTGGCGGGTGGAGGACATCCACTTAGCGCTAAATGAAATTGTGCCTTCGTTGCGCACCAACAGAATCTTGGAGCGTTTGGGGCGCGACCTGGGCGCTCGGGACGGCACCGGCCCGGACGATGACCCGTTGATGCGCTCCCTACGCAAGGAAAGCGAGGAGAGGGGACGGCTTAGGGGCAGGGCGGAGGGGCAACGCCTTGGCCGGGTTGAAGGCCGGGTTGCAGGCAAGGTTGAGGGCCGGGCGGACATGGTGCGCGAAGTGCTGCTTTCGCGTGGCCTTGCGGTTTCCGCCGGCTTCCTTGCCGACAGTTCCGTCATCGCCGAAATCCCCGGCAGCGCAGTCCTCTCCGCGGCGCTCGCCTGCGACAGCGAGCGGGACTTCCTCCTACGCCTCGCGGCAACGGGAGAACCTTGATCCTTTCGCCAGGAACAACACCGATGGGCCAGATTTCCAGTCCCGCTCGGCTGCCCGTCAGCCCGTCGCAGCACCGCGCTGGAACCTCGAGGCTTCCCACACCATGAAAACGCTCTGCTGGTCATTACTCTGCCTGCTGGCAGTCGCCGCCTGCTCGGGCCGCGCACCCAAGGTGAGCAACAGCGCCGAGGATCCTTCGCCTTGGGTTTGCGAAGCGGCGTCCAATCAAGAAGGCTGGGCCTGCCGCCAAGAAGAGGAGGCGCCGGCAGCCTAAAGCGCCTCCAGGATCGCTTCCGCCTTGCTCACCGCAAAGGCGGTGGCCTCTTCAACGGCCAGCTTGGTGACGGTGCCGTCCTCCACGACCATGGCGTAGCGTTGCGACCTAGTGCCCAAGCCGAAGCCGCTGGCGTCCATCTCCAAGCCGAGGGCGCGGGTGAAGTCCCCATTGCCGTCCCCCACCATCAGCAGGTCGCCGGCGTTGCGGTCCTTGCCCCAGCAGTCCATGACGAAGGCGTCGTTCACCGAGATGCAGACGATGCTGTCCACCCCCTTCGCCTTGATCTTGTCCGCGTTGACCACATAGCCGGGCAGGTGCGCCTGCGAACAGGTGGGCGTGAAGGCGCCCGGCACGGCGAAGGCCACCACCTTCTTGCCGCCGAACAGTTCCGAAGTCGTTACCGGAGTGGGCCGCCCCTCGCGCAGAATGTGCATGGTCGCCTCCGGCAGCTTGTCCCCTTCTTGAATGGCCATAGTGTGTCCTCCGTTGAGTGCAGAAATCAGCAATTGACGGCGGCCCGCAAGCCCGCCCGCATGAGGTGCCAAGTTTGCGCATCCGCTGGCTGCGGGTCAATGCCGCCGTGGTGTTGGATCAGCATTTCAACTGCAACCGCAAAACAAGCAGCGGCCCATCGGCGGGTTGAACGGAACCCCCGCCATGTCCGCAACCCTGACCGCGGCCTCACTTCCAAGCAAAGGTTGGCTGCTCGTAGTGGGCCACGCGGGTGTTGTGCCGGCCCAGCAGGCAGACCTCCCGAAACTGGTAGATCAGCGCCGCCGTTGGGGCGGCGATGTAGCTGTCCCCCACCGGCATGCGCAACATCGGATGCCGGCTAGTGGGCACGGGATCAAGCAGGGGCGCATCCTCCCGCATGAATTCCGTCAACGGAATGCGATGCACGGAGGCCACCTCGTTCGGATCAGGCCGGGGGTGCAGGCGCGGGCCTCCCCACAGCACCACAGGGCTCATGACAAAGCCGGAGCGGGTGACGAAGTCATCAAGCACTCCGAGGACGTTGGCTGCCGGCAAATGCACATCCACCTCCTCGCGCAGCTCCCGCAAAGCAGTCTGCAATGGCGCCTCCCCCGGGTCCAGCCGCCCGCCGGGAAGGGCCCACTGCCCGGCATGGTTGCGCAGCTTCTCGGAGCGCTGGGTGAGAATCAGCGCCGCATCCGGCTGCCAAGCGTCAAACTGGCGCAGGCCGGGCAGGTCCGCGCCGAAGGCCGCGTCGGTCACGGTGATGGCCACCGCCGCGTGGCGGGCGTCCTCCACCTTGTTTTCAATGGGGTCGAAGGCGGCCAAGTTGGCGGCGATGCGTTGTTTAAGCCTATCGTCGCAATGCATCGGCCAAGCATAAGCGCAAGCGCACCGCCGCGCCAGCAAAGCCGCGCCGCCTTCCGGGCGGGCAAAGTGGGCAACGAACTAGCCCGCATATCGCCCCAAGGGCCGCGCCCGAGGCGTTCCCAAAAAGTGGCTGGGCAACTGGTTAAAGGAAAGGAGCCTTGCGGCTTTGGGCAAGCGGCTTGGTGCAAGATCCAGGCTGGGGCCTTTGACACCATCTGAGCGGTCCTGCCGCAAGCCACCTCTTCGGCCGGCAAGGCGGAGCAAGCGCCATGTGGCCCGCCCCACCAGAAAGAACGACAAGGCCGCCGGGTGGAAAATCGAACTCGACCCTCTGAGCTGCGCCCATGCCGGCCATTGACGCCGCAATGGAAACTGCGCCATGATGAGGTCACTCAGATCGTTGCGTTCTTTGCTGCCTTGCGAAACTGCCTTAGCCGCCGCATTACTCGGATCACTATGCTTGCCCTGTCCGGCACTTCGACCCAATTCGAGGATGTCGAAAGCGCCATCCGCTTCGTTGAAGGCTATGACGAATCGACGCCTCCCAAGGCGTTTGACCACTATGAACCGAACGTTCGCTACTCGAATGGGCGGGAAGTGCAGGGGTACTGCCCGGACAAGAAGGACTGCATTGATTTCTTGAGGCTGCTCCATCGAGCTTGAATGGCCGACTGCGTTGGCCGCGCCTTCGCATGCCAAGTTCGGCACCGCTTTGTGACTGAGGTGAACAAAGACGCGCTTGGCGATTAGCCGGAACAGCGCCGCCCTAAGTGTGGGCTAACCGGCTGAGGGAGTGTGGCAATGGGTTGTGTGGCAGCATGATTGTGGGTTCGGAACGCCGGGCCACGCTGCTGGCGCTGCTGACCGTGGCGCTTTGGTCCACGGTGGCGACAGGGTTCAAGCTCGGCCTGCAGGTGCTGCATCCACTGCAACTGCTGCTGGCTGGGGCCTTGGTTTCGACCGCCTTTTTCTGGGCGTTGGCTTGGCGGCGGCGACGGTGGCGCTTGTCTTGGAGGGAGACGCGCCTCGCGGCGCTGCTCGGCCTGATGAACCCCTTTGCCTACTATGTGGTGCTGTTTGCCGCCTATGATCGGCTGCCGGCGCAGATTGCGCAGCCGCTGAACTACACCTGGGCGATGGCGCTGGCCTTGCTGGCTTGGCCGATCTTGGGGCAGCGACCCTCCTGGCGAACCTTGGCCGGCGTTGTGCTGGGCTATGTGGGCGTGTTGGTCGTTCTGCGGCCCGGCGGATTCCTCCGCCCGGCCCTCCTCGGGTTGGGGGCAAACGAAACAGCCGCATCACCAACAGACTTCATGCCCATGGATCCGATCGGCGTCGGCTTGGCCCTGAGCAGCACCTTAATCTGGGCGACTTACTGGCTGATGCAGGTGCGCTCCAAGACAGACGGACTCGGCTTGATGGCTTGGAGCTTCCTCTTCGGCACGGCGGCCACGGCGGTGCTCTGCGCCTTGGGGCCGGGCTGGCCGCCTTGGACGGGCGCCACCCTAGCCTTCGGCGCTTGGGTGGGCTTGGTGGAAATGGGCGTCGCCTTTCTGCTCTGGCGGCAAGCCTTAGCGCTCACCCAAAACGCCGCCCGCATCGGCCAGTTGATCTATCTGTCGCCGCTGCTTTCCTTCGTGCTGATCGCCTCGGTGCTGGGCGAGCGGATTCATCCCGCCTCCGCTCTCGGCCTGCTGATCATCATCGGCGGCCTGCTGCTGACCAACCGCCCCAATACACCCTCCCCCGCCAAGGAACTTTAGCGGCGTCGCCTGCCAACAAATCCTACCCCAGGGTTTGCAGCCAACTGCTCAAGGCTTCGCTGATTTCCGCTGGGGAATCCTCCTGAATGAAGTGGCTGCCCTTCACCGTCACTTCGGTTTGGTTGGGCCAAGTGCGGCAGAAATCCCGGACTGTCCCTTGGATCAGGGCACCCGGTTCGGCGTTGATGAACAGTTTGGGCACCTCGGCGGCGGACAGCCAATCCGCATAGGAATGCGCGATTTCCACCACATCCGCCGGCTCGCCGTCAATGGGAATTTGGCGCGGCCAAGTTAGCGTGGGACGGCGGCCCTCCCCCGGTTCGGCGAAGGGACGGCGATAAACCGCCATCTCCGCATCGCTAAGCTGGCGCAGCACCGAACCGGGCAGCATCCGCTCCACAAAGACGTTCTTGTCCAGCACCATCTCCTCCCCAGCCGGGGAGCGGAAGCCCTGAAAGATGCCCCGGGCGGCCGCGGGAAACTCATCCCAGAAGACTGGGCGAACGACCGCCTCCATGTAGCAGATCCCCTTGACCGCATCCCGATGTCGGTTGGCCCAGTGGAAACCGAGGGCGGAGCCCCAATCGTGGACCACGAGGATCACATTGCCATTTACCCCCAAGGCTTCAAACCAGCCGTCCAAGTAGTGGGCGTGCTCCACGAATCGATAACGCTCCGGGCCAGAATCCTCCAGCTTGTCCGAATCCCCCATGCCGATCAGATCCGGTGCCAAGCAGCGCCCCAGATCGGAAACCGCCGGCATGATGTTGCGCCACAGGTAGGAGGAAGTGGGGTTGCCGTGCAGGAAAACGATGGGGTCGCCGGCGCCCATTTCGACATAGACCATCCGCTTGCCATGCACCTCCACCTTTTGCTTAGGGTGTTCCTCCGTGTTCATGCTCTTGTTCTCCTGATGGATGTTGTGGGCCAAGTAAGACCAAATGCCCATCCAGACCACCCCCTTCGAGAGCCGTTCCCGCACCGACAAAGTGGTGCGGTGTTGGCCTGAGCCGCGGCGGGCGAACCAGCGACCGGTCTGGAAAGCGGCCTCGGTCCTTCAGGATGCGGATGCGCTGCGCCATTCGGCGTTGCCGCACGGTCTGAAAGATCCCCTAGGCGCCCTTGAACCGCGGCTTGCGCTTCTCCACAAAGGCGCTGATGCCCTCGCGTCCGTCACCATCGCCATCGGCGGCGAGGCCGGCGATGGACCGGGCCTCCAGTTCCATCTGCGACTCCAGAGTTTGCTCGAAGGTGCCGTTTAGCAGGGTCTTGACCGCGCCGAAGGCGGCGGTTGGGCCGGCGGCCAGCTTCCGGGCGAGGGCCATCGCCTCCGTTTGCAGGTCCGCATCCGGCACCACTTGGTTGACGACGCCCCAGTCGAGCGCCTCTTGGCTGCTCAGCACGCGGTTAGTTAGCATCAGTTCCCTAGCCCGCCGGTCGCCGAGCTTGCGCGGCATGTAGAAGGTGGAACTGCCGTCCGGGGAAAGGCCGGCCCTTGTGTAGGCCATGGTGAACACGGCCGACTGCGCAGCGATGGCCAAATCGCAAGCCATCACCAAGCTGAAACCGGCGCCGGCGGCGGTGCCGTTGACGGCGCAAATCACCGGCGCCTTGCCGCGGCCGAGGCGGGAAAGGCCCAGATGCAGATCCCCCGTCATTTGCATCAAGAGCTTGCGGGCGCCATCCCCGGCCTTGGCGAAGGCCCCTAAGTCCCCGCCGGCGCAAAACATCTTTCCCGCCCCCGTCAGCACGACGGCGCGGACGGTCGGATCGGACTCCGCATCCATGGCCGCGGCGCAGAACTCCTTGGCAGTCAACGGGCCCATGGCGTTGGCCGCCTCCGGGCGGTTGATGGTGATGGTGGCCACATGGTCCGCAACCTCATAGAGGATGGTTTCAAAGCTCATCAAGTGGTTCCTTTGCAAGCTGGTTTACAATCCGCAGCGCAAGCGCCCAAGGGTCGGCGGCGGTTCTTCGATTTTTCCGCAGCATAAACCAACCCACCCGCAAATTACATTTGCACCCCAATGGCGGTGCCGAATTCCAATTGCGCCGGCGCATGTTCGGTTGGGCGGGGCTCTGGCCGAAGGGCCTGAACCAACCTTGGTCTTTCATGAGCGGGGGCTGTCATAATCCTTGCGCCGCATGGGAAAAGCGCCCTGCGGCGAATGCGCCGCGAGGACCTTCACGACCGGAATGGACGAAAAATGACCGAACGGCAGGAAGCTGGGGCGAAAGCGAATGCGCCGAGACGGGTTTTGCAACATCGAGGCACCCGGCCAGTGGACCACCACGGACATAGGGCGAAAGCGTCGCGACGGCCTTGGCAACGGTCGCGCTGGAATTAGGGCATGAACCCGCAAAAGCGATGGCTGCGAGACCCCTTGCTCGCCTTTCTGGTCTTGGGCGCCGCCATCTTCGCCGGCAGCGCCCTGCTAGGGGGCGCAAGCGCCGCGCAGACCATCCGGGTGGACCAAGCGGAGATCAGCCGGCTGCAGGAGCAATGGCGGGCGCAAATGGGCCGGGGGCCTTCCGAAGCCGAGCTTCAGGGTCTGGTCGAGCAGTTCATCCGCGAGGAAATCTACTACCGGGAGGCATTGCGCCTGTCCTTGGACCAAGGCGACGTCATCGTGCGCCGCCGCCTCGTGCAAAAGCTCACCTTTTTGACCGAGGACATCGCCACCAACCAACCGCCCAGCGAGGCGGAACAACGGGCCTTTTACGAAGCCAACCCGGAGCGCTACCGCCTTCCGGTCCGCTACAGCTTCCGGCATCGCTACTTCTCCGCGGACCGCCGTGCGGATGCCCAAGCGGACGCTCTCTCCGCCCAAGCCGACCCCTCCCTACCATCCGATCCGTTCATGCTGCAAACGGCCTATGCCGAGCGTTCGCTGCGCGAAATCGGTGATCTGTTCGGACGCGACTTCAGCGCCGCCTTGGCCACCTTGCAGCCCGGCCCCGGCTGGCAGGGGCCGCTGCGCTCGGCCTACGGCTGGCATTTGGTGCGGGTTGAAAAAGTGCTGCCGGAGGCGCTGCCGCCGTTTGCCCAGGTGGCGGCAAGGGTGGCCAACGACCTGAACGCGCAACGGCGACAGGACGCCAACGCCGCCTACTACAAGCAATTGCGCAGCCGCTACCAGGTGGTTCTGCCGGACGACGGCCGGGCATGAAAACGGCAGGACGCCTGCGCATCCCATTGGCGTTGCTGATGGTGCTGGGCAGCCTGCCCTTGGCCGCCCACGAGGTGCGGCCGGCCTTTCTGCAAATCGTGGAAACCGCCCCGGAGCGCTTCAACGTGCTGTGGAAGCAGCCCATCGTGCAGGACCGACGCTTGCCCATCGACCCTGTTCTGCCCCAGGGCTGCGAGCCGCTGGCGGCGCCGACACCCCAGATCGTCGGCGGTGCCTTGCTGCAGCAGTGGGAGGTGGCCTGCCCGCTCAATGAGGGAACCCTGCACATTCGCGGCTTGGTGCGCACCCTGACCGACGTGCTGGTGGAGGTGCGCCGCTTGGATGGGAAGCGGCTGAACCAGATCCTGCGCTCCAACGCGCCTTCGCTGGACTTGAGCGACCCGAGCCCCAAGGTCGCCGCCTATTTGACGCTCGGCGTCGAGCACCTGCTGTTCGGCATCGACCATGTGCTTTTCGTCATCGGCCTGGTCTGCTTCATACCCGGCGCTTGGTCGCTGCTGAAAACCGTCACCAGCTTCACCCTAGCGCACAGCGTCACCCTAGCCTTGTCCGTGCTGGAGATCGTGCAGTTGCCGCAAGGGCCGGTAGAGGCGGTCATCGCCCTGTCCATTCTGTTTTTGGCGCGGGAGTTGGCGCTGCCGGCGGCGCGGCGTTCGGCGTTGACCCAAGGACGGCCTTGGATCATGGCCTTCACCTTCGGGCTGCTGCACGGCTTCGGCTTTGCCGGCGCCCTGGCGGACATCGGCTTGCCGAAAGACCAGTTGGCGCTGTCCCTGCTGTTGTTCAATCTGGGCATTGAGGCGGGCCAAATTCTCGTCGTCGCCGCCGCTTTGGCCCTGCTTTGGGCGGTCAGCCGCCTGCCGGCCGTGGCGCAAGCCGCCGGGACGCCCTTCCAGCTAGTCGCCCGATTCGGCGCCACAGGGATCAGCGGGCTGTGGCGAACGGCGCCGGGCCTGCTTTACGCCGGCTTGATTTACGCGATGGGCGGCATGGCCGCGTACTGGACCCTCGACCGCACTCTGGGGCTGCTATAGTCCCGCTCCAATCAAACGCTCGCCGAATGGAGGCCAGCCCATGCACTTTAGGCTCCGCAACGTTTTAGGCGCCCTTGGCGCCGCAGCGCTTCTGCTTGGCTGCGGTCAAGAAGCCGCTGATCCTGCCGTCGAACCAGAGGATATCGCAGCCGTTCTGCGCTTGCAGTTGGAAACCGCCACGCCAGGCGACGTCATCCAAGTGCCCGAAGGCGTCTTTCATTTCCAGAGGGGCCTTTCCCTCAAGACGGACGGCGTGACCATTCGCGGCGCCGGAGCGGACCGCTCCGTGCTGAGCTTCAGGAACCAGATCGCCGGCGCCGAGGGCCTGCTCGTCACCGCCAGCGACTTCACCATTGAGGACCTGGCCATTGAGGACACCCCCGGCGACGCACTGAAGATCAACGGCGGCCGCAACATCAGAGTGCGCGGCCTACGCACGGCCTGGAGCGCGGCGCCAAACCCGGACAACGGGGCCTACGGCATCTATCCGGTGCAGACGGAAAACACCCTTATCGAGAACTCAGTCGCCATCGGCGCCTCGGACGCCGGCATTTACGTCGGCCAGTCCCGCAACGTGGTGGTGCGCAACAACCGCGCCGAGTTCAACGTGGCTGGCATCGAGATCGAAAACACCGTTCATGCGGACGTGCATGGCAACGTCGCCATCAACAACACCGGCGGCATTCTGGTGTTCAACATGCCCGACCTGCCGCAGCGCGGCCACAGCACCCGAATTTTCGACAACAGGGTGGTCAACAACAACACGGTGAACGTCGGGGCGCCCGGGTCGGCGGTGGCCAGCGTACCGGCGGGGTCAGGCATCCTGATCAACGCCACCGACCTGATCGAAGTGTTCGGCAACGAGGTCGGCAACCATCAAACGGCCAACGTGCTGATATCCAGTTACTTCAGCGCCTCCTACTCCGCCGACCGGGAGATGATGGAGAACTTCGATCCCTACCCGGAAACCATCTTCGTCCACGACAACGCCTTCAGCGGCGGCGGCGACAAACCTGACCACGAGGGCCTTGAGGCCGTGCGCTTGGCCCTCTACGGCGCCGAAGGCCGTTTGCCGGACATCGTTTGGGATGGGGTCAGCCACCCGGAGCGCACCGGCGCCGAACACGCCATCTGCGTCAACAACCCGCCCGCGCAAGTGCTCAACATCGATGGCGGCAACGGCTACGCCAATCCAACCGTTGACACGGAAATGCACGACTGCATCCATCCCAGCCTAGAGCCGGTGGTCCTAGCCGAACCGCAAGCAACGGGGATTGCCGAGGAAAGTTGACCAGCCAATGCCCCGCGCGGCTTGGGCGTGCAATCCGCATCGCCCAACATCGACATGACCTGTACCACCTAGTCCACATATTGCACCAAGCCGCTTTCCGACTGGGTGAAGTGCTTTGACCTTCAATAAGTTGAACGTGGAATTCAAGGACTTTAGCGGGCGCAAAGCGTACTGGCCGCGCCCTTGCTTGTCCTTCGGCGATCATCGCGGCCCTTGGTGCAATACGCGGGCTAGTCCGTTGGTTTTTGGGCGCAAATTGCAACTTGGCATTCGGAAATCGTGCTGCGACGACGCCATCAAATAGGTGCGGCGGCGCTCTGCTGGCTGGCTTTCCTAAGCGCCTGCGCTCCAGTTGCCGAGGTCAACCGTTTCGCGCCGGGTGAATACCCACAACGGCTGTCGGAGTGGGGCGTCCTGCAGCGCCGGGGAGATGCTCTGATGCTTGGCCGCGGCGTGGCGCCCTATGACGTCAACACGTCCCTTTTCGCGGACTATGCGCTCAAGCTGCGCACGGTTTGGATGCCGCCGGGCCGAAGCGCCGAGTACGCGGACCATGACGCCTACGCGATGCCGGAGGGCACCATCATCAGCAAGACCTTTTTCTATCCGCTGGCGGACGGCGTCGCCCAAGCTCAGGAAGGTTGGAGCGGCGCCGTGGCGAACTTGGTTCTTGCCGAAATCAGGCTGCTGGAAACTAGGCTGCTGATCCGGCAGGCCGACGGTTGGGACGCGCTGGCCTACGTCTGGCGCGGCGGCGAGGCCTGGCTGAACCTGACCGGCGCAGTGATGGCGGTGGAACTCGCCCACGAAGGGGCCGTGCAGCCGGTCAACTACATCGTGCCGAGCCGCAACGAATGCGCTTCCTGCCACGCCTCCGGCTCCCAACCCGATGCTCTCCTGCCCCTAGGCATCAGCACGCGGCAACTGAATCGCGGCTACGGCGGCGGCCCCGGCAATCAGATCGACCAGTGGCTTGGCCGCGGTTGGCTGGACAATGCGCCAAACGCCTCCACAAGGGCGCGCAACGCGGATTGGAATGACACGGGCGAACCCTTGGCGCACTTGGCCCGCTCCTATCTGGACGCCAACTGCGGCCATTGCCACAACGCCGTCGGCACCGCCGACCACACCGGCCTATGGCTCGACATCCGCAATCAGTCGTCCCGCCGCCTGGGCCTGTGCAAGCCGCCCATCGCCGCCGGCCAAGGCACTGGTGGGCTGCGCTACGCCATCGCGCCCGGAGCGCCAAACGCCTCCATACTGGTCTTTCGCATGGCCAGCAACGACCCCGCCGCCCGCATGCCAGAGGTCGGCCGCACCTTGGCCCATCAAAGGGGCCTAGCGGTGGTTTCCGCCTGGATCGAGTCGCTACCCGGCGAATGCTCGGAACCGGACTACCGCGGAGCCCTTGCGTCGGGATAGCCTGCCCTCACCTTAGTGCGCGAGGCGCGAGCAAGCAGGCCACATCCCTCGGTGCTTGGGGACCAACGGAGCAATCAACCGGAAGGTTCGCTTGGGCGGGCCGCCGCCAGCACATTGGTGGCGGCGGCGACCATCCCCGACAGATCGCTCAGGTTGGCCGGCACGATCAGGGTGTTGCCGACCTTGGCCAAGTTGCCGAACTGCTCCAAGTAGTCTTCCGCCACCCGCAGTTGCATGGCCTTGTCGCCGCCTTCGGCGTTAAGCGCCGCGGCCACCTTTGTCAGCCCCTCGGCGGTGGCCTCGGCCACGGCCAGGATGGCCGCCGCCTCGCCCTCGGCTTCGTTGATCTGCTGCTGCTTGGCCGCCTCGGACTCCTTGATGACGCGCTGCTTCTCTCCTTCCGCCTCGTTGATCTTGGCGTCCCGTATGCCCTCGGATTCCAGCACCGTGGCGCGCTTCTCGCGCTCCGCGCGCATTTGCTTCTCCATCGCGGTGATGACGTCCCTCGGCGGGTTGATGTTCTTGATTTCGTAGCGCAGCACCTTGACGCCCCAAGGGTTGGACGCCTGGTCCAGCTCCTCCACCACCCGCAGGTTGATGTGGCTGCGCTCCTCAAAGGTCTTGTCCAGCTCGATCTTGCCGATCTCGCTGCGCAGGGTGGTCTGAGCGAGCTGGGAGATGGCGAACAGGTAGTCGCCGATGCCGTAGGAGGCGTTGCGGGCGTCCATGACCTGCAGGTAAAGCACCCCGTCCACCCCCACCTGAACGTTGTCCGAAGTGATGCAGATCTGTTCTTCAACGTCGATGGCCTGCTCCTTCAGCGTGTGCCGGTAGGCCACCCGCTCCAGGAACGGGATCAGAATGTGGAAGCCGGCGGCCAAAGTGCGCGAATACTTGCCCAAGCTCTCGATGATGTACGCGCTTTGCTGCGGCACCACCACCGCCGTCTTGACAATGGCGACGATGACCAGCACCGCCAAAGCAAGCGTGACAAACAAGCCTATGTCCAACCCCATTTCAACCTCCTTGGCCGCCGCCGAATCCGGTCAGGCGCCTTGCTCCGCATCGCCGGCCGCCCCTACGGGCGCCAGCCCCTTGATTTCCAAAACCGTGCCCTCGGCCCGCACCACCCGCGCCGACGCGTCGGCGACGATGGCCCCAGGACCTAGGTTGCGCGCCGTCCATTCGGTTCCCCGGTAGCGCACCCGGGTTTCGCCGCCGACGGCCAAGTCCTCCGCAACATGCACCAAGCCGCCGGCGGCGACGCTTTCATAGCCGGGCAGCCCGCCCCGCAAGCTGTCGTACAAACGCTTGCGGAACAGCACTAGGGACGTGACCGCCAAGATCGCGTAAACCAGCCATTGGCCCCAAGCCGGCAAGCCGACGCCGCCTAGTTCCAGAAGGCCCACCAAGACGGCGGAGGCGCCCAGGAACATGAGGTAGAACGCGGCGTCCACCGCGGTCAACTCCACGCCCATCAAGGCGAGGCCGCCGATCAACCAAATCCACCAAGGCATTGCTGTTTCCGTTCCCCGTTGCGAACTCGGGCGCCCAGCCGCTCAGCCGAGAAAATCAGTACCCTTCAAGCTCGCCATAGCGGTTGCGGTGGAAGTGTACGTCACCCAAGGTCTGCTCGGACACCGCCGCCCGCTTGATGAAGAAGCCAATGTCGAACTCATCGGTCATGCCGATGCCGCCGTGCATCTGAATGCCCTCCCGGGAGACCAAGTTGTAGGTCTCCCCCACCTTGGCCTTGGCCAAGCTGGCCAGCTTGGCTACTTCCTCCGCGCTGCGGTCTTCGTCCAAGGCGGTCAGCGCCTCCAGCACGCATGACTTGGA
Organism: uncultured Pseudomonadales bacterium; assembly: GCA_958296025.1. Classification (GTDB taxonomy): domain Bacteria; phylum Pseudomonadota; class Gammaproteobacteria; order Pseudomonadales; family Azotimanducaceae; genus Azophilus. The sequence goes on along the minus strand of OY282430.1, from coordinate 521,190 downwards.
AAGCTCCACCTCGCAGAACATATCGGCAGCGCGGTGCTTGAGCGCCTGAAAGGAGCCGATGGGCACGCCGAACTGCTCCCGCTCCTTCAGATAGGCGATGGTGCGCTCAAAGCACTCCTGCAGGCCGCCGAGCATTTCCGCGGCCATGCCGATGCGGCCGATGTCCAAAGTGATATCCAGCACTTCGGCACCCTGGTCCAACTTTCCGAGCACGGCGTCCTCGGCAACGGGGACGGTGCGTAATTCGATGTTGGCGGCGTTGCGCGAATCCACCATGCGGGTGCGTGTCACCTGTACGCCGGGGGCTTGCCGGTCCACCAAGAACAGGCTTAAGCCCCTCCGCTCCCCGACAGTGCCGGAGGTGCGGGCCACGACCACCAGCTTGTCCGCCACATGGCCGTCCAGCACAAAGGTCTTCTTGCCGCTCAGCACGAAGCCGCCGCCATTGGCCGCCACCGCCTGCGTGGAGACGTTGTAGGGCGCATGGCGATGGGATTCCTCCAAGGCCAGGGCCAAGAGCAACTCCCCCGTCGCAACGGCCGGCAGCACGCTGGACTTCTGCGCCTCGCCACCGCCGATGTTGAGCGCCGTGCCGCCCAACCAAACCGTGGCGAACAAGGGACTGGCCGCTAGCGTGCGCCCGGTCTCCTCGGTGACCACGCCAAGGCCCTTGTAGCCAAAGTCCAGCCCGCCGAAGGCCTCCTGGAACGGGATGGCCGCCCAGCCGAGTTCCACCATGGCCTTCCAAACGCCCCGGTCGAAGCCGTCCGCCGAATCCGCGTCCCGCAGCTCGCGCAACTGCGCAATGGGCGCATTGTTGGCGCAAAACTCCCGGGCGCTGTCCTTGAGCATGGTCTGCTCTTCGTCAAGAATCATGGTCATGGCATTAAGGGCTCCTCGATCAAGGTGACGGCGACGTTGGGCCAAGACGCAATGAAAGCAAACTGGCTTGGCGTTGTCGAGCTAAAAAGAAGGGCATGGCATCGTGCAGCCGACCACCAATCATCCGGCCCGGGTGGCCGAAAAAGCGGCCACCCTGGACCTGCTGTCCAAAGGCCGGGTGGAGCTTAAGGCCGGCAAGCGCCGTCGCGGAGGCCGTCAAGGGAGGACCTGGATGGTGGACCGAGCGGTCGGCCGGCCCGGAGCAGCCGCGATCGGTGGTTGATCCAATGCCCAAACGCTTCAACGCCCAGCCTTCGGCTTGGCCATTTCATCCCCATGCTTAATGCCCAAAAACAAATCCCGCTTTAGGCCGTGCTTTTCACCTTCATACAACTCCACCCGCTCAAATTCGCCCGAAGTTTCCATGAATGTGCGTATCCAAACGCTGTCATATTTCATGCCGATGCGTTTGACATAGTGATCTTCGGTGGATTCACCCATCTCAAGAACACAAAGGCACTTGGATTTTCTGAACAACCAATTCATGCAATGCAATCCATGCTGCGCTGTTTTCTGAATCATGATCCACTGGAAGACGCTAAATGCCGATATCACGTCAAATCTGACTTCCTGTGTGTGCCTAAGGTAGATGTATGCGTCGGAAGCAACATACTTGGCATAATCCCGGCGGCTGTAGGCACCGAGGAGGCGGGCCAATTCTATGTCTTCCTTTACAACATCCACGCCGGTGGAACGGAAACCCGCTTGACTCATGCGATGGCAGAAAAAACCCGTGTTGCAGCCAATATCCAAATAGCTTGACTCACGGCCCAGCAGCCCAACCTCAGCACAGGCCTGCCTGACAATTTCAAAGCGACGTTCCGAATCCTCCCTGATGACTTCCCAATTCCTGCAGGCCGGCAATTCCACCGGCTGGTAAATGATCTTCTTGCCCGGATGAGGGGCTTGCTTTCTGAGCAAGCGAGCAGCCTGCTTTTCAGCTACTTTCTTCATCTTTTCATAGCAGCCATCACACACCGCCTCGGTTTTGTTTTCGTCCATGCGGCAAAAGAACTCGGAAGCCGCCTTGCTGCCGCACTTTTGGCAGGTCAAGGTCAGTGCCGTGGGGCGATGACCGCGCTGCAACAACAGTTCCAATTGGCCATGGCTCGGAGAGGCAATCAAGATGCGTACGCCGCGGTCCGAGGCTGCACACCATGCGTTGACGATTTCAGGGCCAAAGTGCTGCGCTTCGTCAAAGGCCAAAAGCCATCCGCTTTCAGCGGCGTTCAAGAACTGAACGGCATTCTCTAGTGGCTCGAATCTATCCAGCTTGGTGTTCAGGCCGGAACGGGAGCCCATTCGTCTGTTTTCGGTTATGTTCCGCCGACCTTGCAGAATCAGCGAATCGGAGCAGGCAATGGTCTGGACCTCTTGGCCGGCATCACGCGCCGACTGCACAAGGCCGACAAGACGCTCCGACTTTCCGGAACCGGGCAGCCCGGTCAAAATTTCCAAGCTCATCGAGTTACCCCACTAAAACGCACACCACTCCCTGCCTGATTCAAGCCTTTTCCTAGCCTAGGCGCCCCTGCCCTACAGCAGTTCCGTGGCGTCTAGGGTTAACCCGAAACCCTGCAAGCCCACAAACCCAACCTCGCGCCCCACTATTGGGCGGATGTGGGTAAGGCCCAGATCCTGCAGGATCTGGGCACCGACGCCAATTTCATGCCACTGCGCCTTGCGCTCCTCTTGCCGAGACTGCTGCGCCAGCCTTTCCAAGGGTACGCCGACGAAGCCCGAGCGTAAGTAGATGACCACGCCGTGGCCAAGGGCTTGGATGCGGTCTAGGGAAGCATCCAGCAAATTAAGGTCATGGTCCCTCTGCGGCCCGAACACGTCGTCGATCAACTTTTCCCGATGGATGCGCACCGGCACGGAAAGGCCGCCTCGCACCTCCCCAAACACTAGGGCCAAGTGCTCCGCGTCCTCAAACTTGGTCTTGTAGGCCAGCGCCCGGGCCTTGCCAATGCGGGTCTTGACACGGAATTCCCTGGTGCGCTCCACCAAATGTTCACGGGTTTGCCGGTAGGCGATGAGGTCGGAGATGGTGATGATCTTCAGGCCGTGGCGGGCGGCGAAGTCAAACAGTTGCGGCAGGCGCTGCACGGTGCCGTCGTCATTGACCAATTCCGCCAGTAAGCCCACTGGCGGCAGGCCGGCCAGTTCCGCCAAATCCACCCCGGCTTCGGTGTGCCCCGAGCGCACCAAGACGCCGCCGCGCCGCGCCACCAAGGGGAAGATGTGGCCGGGGCGCACGAAATCCTGCCCCCCCACATTGTTGCTGGTGAGCGCCTGCACTGTGGCCGCCCGCTCTTCGGCGGAGATGCCGGTGGTGAGGCCGTGCTTGTAGTCGATGGATACGGTGAAGGCGGTGCTCATGGGGGCGTCGTTGCGGGCCACCATGGGGTCCAAGCGCAGCCGCTCCGCCAATTGCTCCCGTATCGGTGTGCAGAGGATGCCGCTGGTGTGGCGGATCATGAAGGCGACCTGCTCGGTGGTGGCCTTGCTGGCCGCCATGATCAGGTCACCTTCGTTCTCCCGGTCGTCGTCGTCCACCACGACGACCATCTGCCCGGCCGTGATCGCCTGCAGGACTTCTTCGACGGCATTGAATTGAGGCATGGGCTAAAAGGCTTCCGCTTCGCGCAACTGGTCAAGTTCGGCGTCATTGTAGCCGCCCAGCTTGTGGAGGACAGCTAGGGTGTCGGCACCCAAGGGCCTTGGCGGCTTCAGCTATGGGTTGGCCTCCGTTTAGGAGAAAGAGCGGGAATGGCGCCCGGGAGGATTCGAACCCCCGACACCTGGGTTCGAAGCCCAGTGCTCTATCCGGCTGAGCTACGAGCGCACTTCGGAACTGCCGATATGAGCCAAGTCGAAGCGCCTGTCGCGCTGTCGATTCGGCTTGACACGGGCATATCGTGAACCCCATGTAGTGACTTGGCTATCTATCCGCATCAAGGAACTCCCCGACAGCCAGGGCCTCATCAGCGAGAGCATAGTCAGGCCGAGGATCATCAGCATCCAGATACACGCCAATAGGCATGAGGTCCCCCGAACTGACCGAATCCGCCGCAACCTCAGGTTCAGGATCTATAGCCAATTTCTCATTGACAGCAGGATGGATCGCCGGCTTCGCCCTAACCTCGACCCCTCTTTCTGGAAAGGCGGGGCTTGGCGCAGCCTGAACAGCGGCCTGATTGGAATAGACCAACCCCACTGCCGGTTGCTCGACCGGAGAGGGAGAATCCAAGGCCCGCACCTCCGATGGCCGACGAGGCGGCTCCACAAGAACAGCAACCCCCACGGCCACTAGCAACGCCACGCCGTAAGCGACAACACGGCGAGACTTCGCACTCATGGCGCCTCGACCAACGCGGGCCATCGCCTGTTTCAGCTCGATAGGTCGGTTACCGTGGGCTCACATAAATGGCCGTTGATCGACACATGCCGTTGATCGGGCCTTCATCCGTCACCGCGATGCGAACCGTTCCGCCAGTCACGGCAGCCATCTGGGCCGAATCGAACATACGTTGCGCACTGGCTTTGCTGGTGTTCATAACTCCAGCGCAGTCAAAGGTTACCCAATTGGCATTCCGGCACATATCCATATTCAGGCTTTCAGAGGCGACGCCGCCGACGAGCCGCGCTGCGCACCCTCCCCAGCGCTCGTTGCTCGTCGCCAGCGTTTGCGTGATTGTGGTGGCCATGGTTGCGCTAGCTGCCCAAAGCGGCGTAGCCCCCGCCGACAAAACCAGAGCCACTGCACCGATGATAGCTTTGCGAATGGACATAGATTCTCCTCCTAGTTGCTCAGCTAGGGCATACTAATGCAATGTGGCCGAATGCAACAAGAAATTTCTTAACTCTTGGCGGCACCACTGCCAAATTTGGGCCAATCCCCCGTCAACGGCTTAGGCTATGACTAGGTTCAACCCCGGCCAGATAGTCAAGCACCTGAAGTTCGGGTACCGCGGCGCCATCTTCCAGGCCGACGACGAGTTCGAGCTGAGCGACGAGTGGTATGACGCCGTGGCCCGCAGCCGGCCGCCCAAGGAAGCTCCTTGGTACCATGTGCTGGTTGACGGCAGCGACCACGCCACCTATGTCGCCGAGCGGCATCTAGCCTTGAGCAGGAACCGCTCGCAGATAGACCATCCCCTGTTGGGCCATTACTTCGAGCATTACGACGGCCAGCAATACCATCCGCACACCCTGCACTAGCAAACGGGAATCCCTTCCATTCCCGCTGTTGCCGGTGCTTTGGTGGGCCTGCGGTGCGTGAGCGGAACAAAATTCATTCAGCCGACACATAGGGGCGGACTTCCTTCGCCTGCTGGTCGTCGCAACTGGCCAAAACGCCCATCGGCTTATCCGACCGGGCGGCGCGGATGCGTATTTGCCGCCCGTTGCGGGTGAAGGTCACCACCGCCCCGCTCTCATCGTCGCCATCCACGGCGACAAGATCCAAGCCACCGGCGCCAGCGAAGCCCTCCGCCGCCTGCACGGCCTGCGGATAGCAGGATCTGCCACGCAGATGGGCCAAGGGTACGCCGCCGGACTCCACTTCGGCAACGAAATCCACCAAGGCATCGGCACCCTCCTGCACAGCTCCCGGATGCACTCGCCCATAGAGAACACCTTGCGGCAGCACCAGCACATTGGGCGCAAATCTGTGACCGCCCAGATGGGTCACCTGCCAGGCCCGCTCGCCCACCAACGCACACAGGCGGTGATGGACCGGCAGCCCGAAGCGGGCGCAGCAGCGATCCCGCTGGCCGTTCACGCAAACGAAGTAGTGGGGCGCATCCAGCCTTTCGCCCTCGTCGCCGGACACCAAAGCAGCTATGGGGGTTGCAGCCAAGTCGCCATAGTTGGCGTCTTCGGCGCGAAAGGCCCGCAACATCCCCTCCCGATGCACCAACAGGCGGAAGCCCTCCCGGTTGGCTTCCGGCTGGCGGATCATCTGCGGACGCACCTTCAAGCCTTGGGCCGCAAGGGCGGAAATGCCGTCCGCCAGCCATCGCTTGGCGCCCTCGGCAAGGTCGTTGTCCACCCAAGCCTTGGCCCGCCAGGCCGGTCTGTACTCCAGCAGCAGCCAAACGTCCACCACATCCGCCGTGCCCAGCATCGGTTCAGCGGCGTTGGCCTCGCAACAGTAGATGCGTCCGTCCATGAATTGAGCAAGCCCTCAGTGCGCAGCGGGTGGAATGGCGTTGTCGGATTGTGCGGCGGGCGATGACCCCACGGGGTTGCTCCTCCAGATCGTGCTGCGGGCGCGTTCGCCCACACGAGGAAACGGTAGCACAAGTTCCGGTCTGGGGGCTTGATCCTCGCCGGTATGGGATAACATGCGCTGAATCGCTATAATCCGCCGCACCTTGACCGGCCCACAGAGGGGACTACGCAAGTCATGGCCAAATTGAACCTCGCCGAAGACGTCGTGTTGCTGCTTCTCGATGACGAAACCGGCAAGATGGAGGATGTCCACGCCAACGTCATGGAAATGCTGATGGCCGGTGCGGTGCTCATGGACCTTGGCCTCAAGGAGCGCATCGACTGGGACTTGGAGCGACTGTTCGTCATCGACAAGACCCCCACCGGGGACGCCATGTTGGACGCCGCCCTGCAGAAGATCAGCCAAGAGCCGCTGCCCTTGGCACCCAAGGCCTGGATTCAGCGCATCGCCGAGCACGGCATGGACATACGCGCCGCCGCCATCGACAGCTTGGTGGACCGGGGCATCATTCGGGTGGAGGACACCAAATTCCTTTGGGTGTTCGGCACCCGCCGCTACCCGGTCATCGATAACCGGGAGGAGCGGGAAGCCAAGCTGCGGCTGATGGACGTGCTGCTCAGCGACACCATCCCGGACCCGCACGACGTAGCCCTAATCTGCTTGGCGGACGCCGCCTCGGTATTCGAGATCATCTTGAGCGAGCGGGAGCTGCGGCAGGCCGGCAAGCGCATTGAGCAGGTGCGCAAGCTGGACCTCGTGGGCCAAGTGATGTCCAACCAGATCCGCAAGTTCGTCTATGACATCACCATGGCCATTGCCCACGCCCAACAACCCCTTTATTGAAGGCGGCGCCATCGCCCCAGCCAAGTGCCCACGCCAACAGAGCGCCGCCACGAGCGGTGCTGGCGGTGGTCGCCGGGATGGAGGCTCGCCCCATCTGCTACCATCCGCCCACTGCTAAGAGGACTCGCGCCCGTAGCTCAGCTGGATAGAGCGTTGGCCTCCGAAGCCAAAGGTCATAGGTTCGAATCCTATCGGGCGCGCCATTTGCAACCGCCATAACGCCAATAAGCCCAACGTGGCGAGCTTAAAAGACACGGCTTCACCAAAGCGGAAGACATCGTTATCATCATCGTCGGCGGAAACGGCCTGCACTCCATGGTCATGCCCACCTGGTGCGCCGGCCCGCACCGCAACCGGGCGGTGCGCATGCAGGTGCAGACCGGCCAGTTCTGCAAAGTTCCATAGGAGGCCAAGGTCATGAACAGCGCCTACGCCAACCTGCGGGAGAAGGGCCAAAGCATCAAGGCGGCCAAGCACGTCAGTCGGCGGCGGCAGCGGTGGCCCATCGACCTGAATGCGGATCCGTACGAGATTCCCTTGGAGGAAATCAACGTCGCCAACCCGGAGCTGTTCAAGCACAACGCCTTCGCCCCCTACTTCGCCCGCCTGCGCAACGAGGCACCGGTGCACTACTGCAAGGACAGCCAATACGGGCCGTACTGGTCCATCACCCGCTACCGGGACATCATGGAGGTGGAGAAGGCGCACCACATTTTCTCGTCGGCCTACGAGCTGGGCGGGGTGTTGATCCAAGGCTCCACCCAATCCGTCTCGGAAACGCCGATGTTCATCCAGATGGACCCGCCCGACCATGATGTGCAGCGCAAGGCCGTGGCACCGCGCTTCACCCAACGCAGCCTAAGCGAACTGGAAGGCCTGATCCGGCAGCGCGCCGGGCGAATCTTGGACGAACTGCCGCGGGGCGAGACCTTCGACTGGGTCAGCTTGGTCGCAGTGGAGCTGACCGGACAAATGCTGGCCAGCTTATTCGGCCTGCCGGTTGAGGAGCGGCGGCGGTTGATCCGTTGGTCCAACATCTTCAGCAACGCGGACAATCCCGAACTGGTGGCCTCCTCCGGGGACTATTACGAAGCCTTGGCCGCCTGCGGGGACTACTTTCAGGAGGTCTGGGCGGACCGCGCCAACCGTCCGCCCACCGGGGACCTGGTCTCCATGCTGGCGCATGGGGCACAAACCCGAAACATGGGGCCGAAGGAGTTTCTCGGCAACGTGGTGCTGCTGCTGGTGGGCGGCAACGACACCACCCGCAACTCCATCAGCGGCGGCGTACTGGCGCTGCACGAAAATCCCGCCGAATATGAGAAGCTGCGGCGCCACCCCGGCTTGATCCGCAGCATGGTGCCGGAAATCATCCGTTGGCAGACGCCCCTTACGCACATGCGCCGTTCCGCCCTGCGGGATCTGGTGTTCAAGGGGCAACACATCCGCAAGGGGGATGCCGTGGTGCTCTGGTACATCTCAGGCAATCGGGACAACTCGGCCATCGACCAAGCCGATGAGTTCATCATTGACCGGCACCGTCCACGCCAGCATCTTTCCTTCGGCTTCGGCATCCATCGCTGCCTAGGCAACCGCTTGGCGGAACTGCAGCTGCGGGTGATTTGGGAGGAGATCATGGCCCGGCACCTGCGCATCGAAGTGGTCGGCCCGCCGGAGCGGGCCAACTCCGCGCTGTTCCGCGCCATAAACCAGCTGCCGGTGCGAATTGCGGCACAGCCATAGCCTCATGCGATCCAAAATCTGCGACCTTCTCGGCATTGAGTTCCCCCTGTTCGCCTTCAGCCACTGCCGCGACGTGGTGGCGGAGGTGAGCAAGGCCGGCGGCTTTGGCGTGCTCGGCGGCGCCGGCCACACGGCGGAGAGCTTAGACATCGAGTTGAACTGGATCGACAACCAAGTGAATAGCGCCCCCTACGGCGTGGACGTCATCGTTCCCACCAGCATGGACGCCAAGGAGGGCGGCTTGACGCCGGAAGAGGTGGAGGCGCGCATTCCGCCGGAGCACAAGGCCTATGTGGAGCGCATACTAGCGGAGAACGGCATCGCCACCGGCGACCTCTGGGAGCGCGGAATCGGCCGGGACTTCGGCGACAACCTGCGGGAAAAGGGTGCCGCCCAAGTGCTGGATGCGGCCTTCGCCCACCCCATCAAGTTCGTCGTCAACGCCTTGGGCGTACCGCCGCCGACCATGATGGAGCGGGCGCGGGCGGCAGGCATTCCAGTCGGCGCCCTAGTCGGCGCCAAGGAGCACGCCATCAAGCACGCCGAGGCCGGCGTGGATGTGTTGGTGGTCGCCGGCACCGAGGCCGGCGGCCACTGCGGTGAGGTCTCCACCTTGGTGCTGGTGCCCGAGGTGGTGGCGGCCGTCAAACCCTACGGAGACCTGCCGGTGCTGGCCGCCGGCGGCATTGTCACCGGGCGGCAGATGGCGGCCTGCATGGCCATGGGCGCCGCCGGCGCTTGGACCGGCTCCGTCTGGCTGACCACCGAGGAGGCGGAGACCACGCCATCCGTCAAGGAGAAGATGTTGGCCGCCAATTCCCGGCAAACGGTGCGCTCTCGCAGCCGCACCGGCAAGTACACCCGCCAACTCCGCTCTCCCTGGACAGATGCTTGGCAGGCGGAGGACGCCCCGGACCCTCTGCCGATGCCCCTGCAAAGCCTAGTGTCCGAGCCGGCCCTGCGCAAAATCGACAAGCTCGCCGAAGGCGGCGACCCGGCCGCCAAACGCCTAGCCACCTACTGGGTGGGCCAAGGGGTGGGCCTGATGAACGCCTCCGCGTCCGTGCGCAGCCTAGTCTTCGACTTCATGCAGGATTTCGCCGAAGCCGCCGAACGCCTGAGCGGCCTGATCGAATGAAATCCTTTCGCGGATGACGCCGTACACCCGCTGCGGTTCGGTGCCCGGACCGCCGCAGCTGCGCAAGGTGGTCGGCACCGCCCAACGGTGGCTGCGGAGGAATGGGTCCCAAGCGGGGGTGTCGGCGATCATGAGCTTTCCTCCAAGCAGTCCGAAATGCCTCCTTTGGCTGCGGTGCAAGGAGTCAGCCAATGGGCGAAGGCCGAGTCCCTCCCAGAGGCGATGCGGGCGTAGCGTTCCGCGAGACGAAGGGTGACTGGCCCAATCTCGCCATCGCCAATGCGCGTGTCGTCGATCTGTCGCACTGGGAAGATCGCTTTGGACGTGGAGGTGAGGAACACCTCATCGGCAGCAAGCAAGTCGGCCACCGTCAATTCCCGCTTTTCGCAGGGGATATTCAAGGCGGCGCTCAGTTCGATGATGCTGGCGCGGGTAACGCCGAGCAACACGTTTTCATCGCCGGGCGTCACCAAGCCGCCATCAATGACTGCAAACAGGTTGGAGGTGGTGGACTCCGCCACGGTGCCGGAAGCGTTGAGCAGCAGAATCTCATCAAAGCCTTCCCGCCGCGCCCGCCACTTGGCGAAGGCCGGGCCGGTGTAATTGGCGGCCACCTTGGCCTGGGGCGAGACGATGTCCTTGCGCCGGTTGCCGATGCGCCGCTCAACCTTCAGCTTGAGCAGGTCGGGGGCGTGGGCCTCCCCCGGATTGTGGGCGATGATGTCCGCTCGGTTGTCATAGGCGGCGATGAACACGGACACCCGCTCGTCCTGAGGCACCAACTCCACCTCAATGGAGGCGATCAGGGCGCTGATCTTCAGGGAGGTGGCGCCGGGGTTGCGGCGCACGGTTTCGACGCAGGCGCGGTTCAACGCCTCCTGGCCATAGCCCATGGGGATGCCCATGATGCGGCAGGTCTGCAGAAGCCTGGCCGTGTGCTCCGGCAGCTTCATGAGCGCCGGCCCCTTCGGGGTGGCGTGGACGCTCATGTAGTCAAAGGCGAGGGTGCCCCTTTGCAGGCTTTGCGCCAAAAAATGCACCGTCGCGTCCGCCCAAGGGACGAACGCGCCATCACGCCAAATTACACGGTCGTTTGTGTCCATCGGAATCCAAGTCGGTTGACCAGTATATCCCGTCCAACCCATTCGCATCTTCCCAATGCGTTCCAAGGACGCACCCTTCACCGCCACGGCGGCCGCTTCCTCTACCCTGTCAACTCAATGGAGCGCCCGCCGGAGGTTTTCCGTGAAGTTCTGATGAAAATGGCGGCCAAGCGGAACAAAGTGCCGCACGACCCTTGCGAGTGGGCTAAACTGCGCCGTCGCTAGTGTCCTGTCCCAAAGCGAGACCAGCCAAGCATTGCCTTCCACCACTAACATGAACACAACTAGGCTTTCGTGGGCTTTGGCCGCGCTGTTGCTAGGCGCCACGGCGGATCTGCCGGCACATTACAAGGCCGACAAGCCGCCGAAAAACGAGGCGCGGCTGATCCGCTTTCCCGACGTGCAGGGCCACCAAACCTTGGTGGTGGACCTGCACACCCACAGCGTGTTCTCCGATGGCCATGTGTGGCCCAAAATCCGCGTGGAGGAGGCCCTGCGCGACGGCCTGGACGCCTTGGCCATCACCGAGCACTTGGAATGGCAGCCGCATCGGGCGGACCTGCCACACCCAGACCGAAACCGTGCCTACCAACAGGCTGTGGCGGCTCTCCCGGATGGATCGGACCTGATCCTGATCCCCGGCTCCGAAATCACCCGGGAAGCACCGGCCGACCACATGAACGCCGTGTTCATCACGGACGCCAACGCCCTCCTGCGAGAGAGTCCGAACGCGCCCAAGATCGAGGCCAAGACCCCGGAGGAGGAACAACTGCTCGCAGCCGTACCGCAGCAGCTTATCGATGAGGGCGTTTTGGACTATTACGGCGCCACCAACCAATGGCCGGCGAACGAAGCGGTGCGGGAAGCCAACAATCAAGGGGCCTTCGTGTTCTGGGCCCATCCTTACTACACCCGCGCCCACCGCAGCGCCGTAGCCCGCATGACGGACTTTCACCAAACCCTGATCGAAACGGGGCAACTGCACGGCATCGAAATCGCCAACGGCGCGTTCTACTCCGAAGAGGCCCACGCCCTCGCCTTGCAACACGGCCTGACCCTGCTCGGCGTCTCCGACGTTCACAACCTGATCGATTGGGACTATCCGCCCCGCTTCGGCGCCCACCGCCCGGTCACCCTGGTGTTCGCCAAGGAGCGCTCCGCGGCCGGAATCCGCGCAGCGCTGTTCGCCAAGCGCACGGTGGTCTGGTTCAAAAACCTGCTCATCGGTCGGGAGGCGGAGCTCAAGCCCTTGCTGAAGGCGGTGCTGGACGTCAAGGACGCCGCCTACCGGGTCAAGGACGCCACCTACCAGAATGATTTGGACGTCTTGGACTTGACCCTTACCAACAACTCCGATGCGGACATTCAGCTGCGCAACCTAAGCCCCTACAGCTTCCAACACCACGGCGATGACTTGACGGTTCCCCAACACGGCAAGCTGAAGCTGTCGGTGCGCACTCTGGAGCGGCTGCCGCAGGTGGAACTGACGTTTGAAGTGGGCAATGCCCTGCTGGCCCCGAAGCAACGCTTGCGGATAGCGCACCGCTTAACCCTTGCCGATTGATCCGCCAGCCGAGGCCGGGTGCGCACTATGGGTGGCCAGGAAGGGCTCGATCTCCAAAGCAGCGACGTTTTCGCCCTTCCGCGTAGGTTTGGCGGCGGTCCGGGAAAACCAGGGCGTCGCGCCCCGGCCAGAGCTGGGCGGCACCCATCAGCAGGCCGCCCAAGGTGTCGGGCGGCCAGACGTTAGTGATAGACGGCATCCTCGTCCGGTCGATGCACCTTCAAGTCAACGCCCTGCTCCTTGCAGACGGACGCCAAGGCTTCGTGAATGCAGGCGGCGCAGCAGCCGCCCTCCACCAAGTCTTCAAGCAGGTAACCCAGGACGTCGTAGATGGAGTAGCCGCCCTCGCTCATCTCCTCAAAGCGCCACAGCACATCCTTCATGGTCTGCACCGCGGCTTCGCAACGGGCGTCGTCGCGCAACTGCCCTTCCTCACTCTGCTGCATGGCTTAAAGCTCCAAGCGTGACGGGGCGCCATTGTAACCGCCCCAACGCTGGAAGTGCTGCCGCACTGGTTTGCCGAAGTCGATGCGGATGTTGACGCGGCACCCGCAGAGCACTAGATTCAACCCTGTGCACCGCTAAGGAAGTTGTCATGCAGACCCTCTTAAGGGCAGTCATCGGCTTGATGCTGGCTTTGGTCGCCGTGATCGCCATCGTCTTGATTGGGGCGCGGTCGGCCGATGGGCCGATGGCGCTGATCGCCGGTGGGGCCTTCACCACCGGGACGTTGCATGAAGGGCCGATGCCACACTGGGCCTTCGTCGATGACTTCGAGACCATTGAGATGCAATCCCTGAACCCGCAGCGCTCCCGTACCATCTGGGTGGTCCAAGCCGAGGGGCGCATCTTCATCCCCTGCGGCTACATGGACAGCTGGTGGGGGCGCATCTGGAAGCAATGGCCCATCGAAGCCGAGCGGGACGGGCGCGTCATCACCCGCATTGACGGCAAGCTGTACAAGCAAAACCTAGTGCGCATCATGGAGGGCGAGATTCTGGAACCTGTTTTGGCCGAACTGTCACGCAAGTACATCGGCCAACCCATACCTTTGGCGGCGGTATCCTCCGGCGCCCTATGGATTTTCGAACTGACACCGAGGGCTTGAGTATGGCAATCATGGAAGGCGAGGCGCCGCCGGCGTTCACCCTGACGGACACGGACGGCAACAAGGTGTCCTTGCAGCAGTTCAAGGGCCAGGACGTGGTGGTTTACTTCTACCCAAAGGACGACACCCCCGGCTGCACCAAGGAGGCTTGCGGCTTCCGCGATCTTTGGAGCGGCTACCAAACCGCCGGCGTGGTGGTCCTGGGCGTCTCCCCGGACGATGGCGCCGCGCACCGCAAGTTCACAGACAAGTACGACCTACCCTTTACCTTGCTGTCGGACCCGCAGCGCGAGGTCATGGAGAAATACGGCGCCTGGGGGGAGAAAACCATGTACGGCAAGAAAGTGGTCGGCGTCATACGCTCCACGGTCTGGATTGGGCCGGACGGCAAGGTGCGCCGCCACTGGCGGCGGGTCAGCCGCGCCGCCGACCATCCGGCCAAGGTGCTTGAGGCCATTGTCGGACGCTAAGGGGGAAGTGGCCGCCAACAGACGCCACCGCCATCGACCCATTTCCCCCGCCAACCGAGAACGCTGCAGTTGCCTAGCCGTCCCATCCCTTCAACTGGTCTCTCCTCGATGCGGCTTCTCACCGGCGTCGATGATGACTTGGCAGACCTCATCCAGCATCCGCTCCAGTCGTCCGACATCCGCCCCGCGCATCACCAGGCTGGCGCCGTAGCGTCCGTCGTGGAAGAAGGGGTAGCTGCCGAGGTCAATATCGGGATAGCGGCCCTGAATTTCGCCAAGCCCCTTGGCGATCCGGCTTTCGCCGAGATAGGCGGTGACCGACCGGGACTGAATGACCGGCCCGCTGTCCAGCTGACCCTCTAAGGTGGTCAGCATGGCTCGCATCACCACCGGGATGCCGGCCATGACGATCACGTTGTCCATGCGGAAGCCCTGCGGGCCGCCAGTGGCGTTGTCCACTAAGACAGCGCCCTCGGGGATTTGCGCCATGCGCATGCGGGCCTCCAAACCTTCCGGTGGCGATGGCGGCCGCCGGATGCGCTCAGCGATTTCCGGGCTGACCACCAAGGGAACGCCGAACGCCTTGGCGATGCAAGCTGCGGTGATGTCGTCATGGGTGGGACCGATGCCGCCAGTGGTGAAGACATAGTTGAAGCGCCGCCGGCAGGTGCTGACCGCCGCCACGATCTCCGCCTCCACGTCGGGTATGACCCGCGCCTCCCGCAACTGAATGCCCCAGCCGCCAAGGGTGAGGGCCAGGTGGTTCAGGTTGGCGTCTGGTGTGCGTCCGGACAGAATTTCATTGCCGATGATGAGGGCGCAGGCGGTCACGGCGTCGGACATTTGCATAAGGCAAGGATCAGGCTGGTGAAAGAGAGCGCATCCTGTGGAAGCGGCGCAACGGCCGCATCCTACCACCCCAACGGTCTGCTAGTGTCCTGTCCCGTGAATAAGTGCGCTTTGGATGCGAGGGATTTTTGGCTCCTGGCAAGGCGCGACAACGCCGTGTGGCAGGCACCACACAAGGCGGAGCAACGCAGCCAGGAGTCTAAAAGACCCGCAGATCATGTGTGGTTATTTGCGGGACAGGACACCAGGGGAGAGAGGACCGAGCGGGCTGGAACAACCGTTGACCAAGCCGTATTGGCCAAGGCTCGGACGCCAACGGATACGGGAGACGAAAGTCGGTTCGACTCCAATCTCAGCCGCCGCCTTCCGCCCAGCGGCGGAGGGTCCAATTGGCGGCCTTAGGGCGTCCCCCCATCCACTCGAATTAGCGTGCCGGTGGTGAAGCTGGATTGGTCACTGGCCAGATACAGGGCGGCGCCGACGATTTCTTCGGCTTGGCCGCCGCGGCCCAGGGCCATGCTGATCTTGGCGCGCTTCTCGAACGCCGCCATGTCCCAAGCCTTGGAGATATCCGTAAGGAAGGGGCCAGCGATGATGCAGTTCACCCGCACCTTGGGGCCGTAGGCGAAGGCGAAGGATCGGGTGATGGCGTTCAGGCCGGCCTTGGCGGCGCCGTAGGGTTCCGAGTCTGGGCTGGGGTTCACCGAGGCGACGCTGCTGACGTTGATGATGGCGCCACCGTCACCGGCGGCCATCCGTTCGCCGACGAGGGCGGACAGGCGGAATGGCCCCTTGAGATTGACGCTCATCACCTTGTCGTAAAGCTCTTCGCTGATGGCGCCTAAGGAGGGATAGAGGGGCGACATGCCGGCGTTGTTGATGAGCACATCGACCTTGCCGAAGCGCTGCCAAGCGGCGTCGGCCAAGACTTCCAACGCATCCCAATGGCCGACGTGGCAGGCATGGGGCAGCGCCGCCACTCCGAAGGCCCGGGCTTCCTCCGCCACCGCCTCGCAGTTTGACCCCTTGCGGCTGGCGATGATCACGTTGGCGCCCCGCTGCGCCAGCGCCAGCACCATGGCCCGGCCCAAGCCCCGGCTGCCGCCGGTGACCAAGGCGACCTTGCCGGTGAAGTCAAGCAGTTCATCCATGTCTTTCTCCGTTGGTTTTATTGAATGCGGATCAACTTAACAAAGGCGCCCGCGTTTGGCCTAGCGCGCCTGTCGGCGGTTCATGGCCTGCCGCCATCGGAGCGACGTTGCAGCAATTCCAGGGCCAGCAGCAGCAGGACGGCGATGAGGATCAGCAGGGTCGCCACCGCCAGGATGGCCGGGCTGATGTCCTCGCGGATGCCGGCCCACATTTCCCGGGAAATGGTGCGCTGCTCCATTCCGGCCATGAACAGCACCACCACCACCTCGTCCAAGGAGAAGGCGAAGGCGAACACGGCGCCGGAAATCACGCTTGGGCTGAGAATGGGCAGTTGCACCTTGAAGAAGGTGCGCACCGGCCCGGCGCCCAGGCTGGCCGCCGCCAGCAGCAGCTCGCTGTTGAAGCCGGCCATGGCCGCAGTGACCGTGATGACCACGAAGGGCGCCCCCAAGGCGGCGTGGGAGAGGATGAGGCCGGTGTAGGTCTGGGTCAGGTTCAAGCTGGAGTAGAAGAAGAACATGCCGGCGGCGGCGATGATGACGGGCACGATCATCGGCGAGATCAGCAGCGCCGTGATGGTGCGCCGCCAAGGCATCGCCGGGCTGGACAGGCCCATGGCGGCCACGGTGCCCAGGGTGGTGGCCAGCAAGGTGGCGGAAACGCCGACGATGAGGGTGTTCAGGGCGGCGCTCCGCCATCGCTCCCCCAGCAGCACCTGCTCGTACCAGCGCAGCGAGTAGGCGTCCGGGTCCAGGGTGAGCATGCCGCGGGTGAAGGTGAAGTAGGGCTCCGCGTTGAAGGAAAGGGGAATGATGATCAGAATCGGCGCCATCAGGAACAGGAACGCCAAGCCGCAGAAGACGCGCAGCGCCCAAGTGCCGGGGCCGGCCCGCCAAGCGCTCACGAGCCCAGCCTCATGCGGTCAAGCCCCAGCACCCGGTCATAGAGCAGGAACAGCAGCAGCACGGCGACGAACAGGATGGAGCCCAGCGCCGCGGCCAGCCCCCAGTTCAGGGAGGCCTGCATGTGGTAGGCGATGAAGTTGGAGGTTAGCTGACCGCTCTGCCCGCCCACCAAGGCCGGGATGATGTAGTAGCCCATCGACAGGATGAACACCAGCAGACAGCCGGCGCCGACGCCGGGCATGGACTGCGGCAGATACACCCGCCGAAAGGCCCGCGGCCACTTGGCCCCCAGGGAGGACGCCGCCTGCATCTGCACCGGCGGAATGCCGCGCATCACCGAGTACAGCGACAGCACCATGAAGGGCAGCAGCATATGGACCATGGCCACGAAGGTGCCGGTCATGTTGTGCATCAGGGTCAGCCGCTGATCGTCCGCCACCACGCCCGCCCAAATCAGCAAGTTGTTCAGCACCCCCTGTTGCTGCAACAGCACAATCCAGGAAGTGGTGCATACCCACAGGGAGACCCCCAAGGGCACCAGCACCAGCACCAGCAGCCGCTGCCCGCGGCGCGGCGGCGAATGGGCGATGAACCAAGCCAAGGGATAGCCTATGCCCAAGCACAGAAGGGTGATGACGAGGGCAACGCCGATGGTCTTGACGAACAGGGCGCGATAGACGCGCTTGGCCTCGGGCTGCTGCACGACGCCGCTGTCGGCGTCCATCCGCAAGTCCAGCGCATTGAGGTAGTAGGTGGGCGTCACCCGACGCCCGGCTTGGGCGAGCGCCCGCCAGACCTCCAGATCGCCCCAAGCCTTGTTCATCCTCGGCAGGGCCTCGGCCCAAGGCGGCTCCCCCTGCCGGGCCAAACGACGCCCAGTGCCGCTGACGACGCTGCGCAACCCCGGAGTTTGGCGGTTCAGCCTAGTGGCCAACCTGCCGATGGTCCTGTCCGCCCGGGCCTGCCTAAGCTCCTCCGCCAACAACGCGTAAACGCCCTCCGGCGGCAACGCCCCGCCGTCCCACTCGCCCAGCGCGGCCACCGTCTTCGGCAGGATTTCGGCCACCAGAGGGTCGTAGAAGCTGCGCAGCACCATGCTGCCCAGAGGCGCCACAAAGGTGATGCCGATGAAGGCGATGAGCGGCAGCGACAACAACAGGGCCTGAGTGCGGGACTTGCCCATCATCGCGGCGACCTGCGCCCTTTAGTGAAGGAGCCAAGCGGCGAACCGCTCGTTCATGTCGTCCATTGGAGCGCCGGCGACCCAGCTGCGGTTCATGGCCTGCCGCTGTCGGAGCGACGTTGCAGCAATTCCAGGGCCAGCAGCAGCAGGACGGCGATGAGGATCAGGAAGGTCGCCGCCGCCAGGATGGCCGGGCTGATCTCCTCGCGGATGCCGGCCCACATTTCCCGAGGAATGGTGCGCTGCTCCAATCCGGCCATGAACAGCACCACCACCACCTCGTCCAAGGAGGCGGCGAAGGCGAACAGGGCGCCGGAAATCACGCCCGGGCTGAGAATGGGCAGTTGCACCTTGAAGAAGGTGCGCACCGGCCCGGCGCCCAGGCTGGCCGCCGCCAGCAGCAGCTCGCTGTTGAAGCCGGCCATGGCCGCAGTGACCGTGATGACCACGAAGGGCGCCCCCAAGGCGGCGTGGGAGAGGATGAGGCCGGTGTAGGTCTGGGTCAGGTTCAGGCTGGAGTAGAAGAAGAACATGCCGGCGGCGGCGATGATGATGGGCACGATCATCGGCGAGATCAGCAGCGCCGTGATGGTGCGCCGCCAAGGCATCGCCGGGCTGGACAGGCCCATGGCGGCCACGGTGCCCAGGGTGGTGGCCAGCAAGGTGGCGGAAACGCCGACGATGAGGGTGTTCAGGGCGGCGCTCCGCCATCGCTCCCCCAGCAGCACCTGCTCGTACCAGCGCAGCGAGTAGGCGTCCGGGTCCAGGGTGAGCATGCCGCGGGTGAAGGTGAAGTAGGGCTCCGCGTTGAAGGAAAGGGGAATGATGATCAGAATCGGCGCCATCAGGAACAGGAACGCCAAGCCGCAGAAGACGCGCAGCGCCCAGGCGCCGGGGCCGGCCCGCCAAGCGCTCACGAGCCCAGCCTCATGCGGTCAAGCCCCAGCACCCGGTCATAGAGCAGGAACAGCAGCAGCACGGCGACGAACAGGATGGAGCCCAGCGCCGCCGCCAGCCCCCAGTTCAGGGAGGTCTGCATGTGGTAGGCGATGAAGTTGGAGATTAGCTGACCGCTCTGCCCGCCCACCAAGGCCGGGGTGATGTAGTAGCCCATCGCCAGGATGAACACCAGCAGACAGCCGGCGCCGACGCCGGGCATGGACTGCGGCAGGTACACCCGCCGAAAGGCCCGCGGCCACTTGGCCCCCAGGGAGGACGCCGCCTGCATCTGCACCGGCGGAATGCCGCTCATCACCGAGTACAGCGGCAGCACCATGAAGGGCAGCAGCACATGGGTCATGGCCACGAAGGTGCCGATCATGTTGTGCATCAGGGTCAGCCGCTGATCGTCCGCCACTACGCCCGCCCAAATCAGCAAGTTGTTCAGCACCCCCTGTTGCTGCAACAGCACAATCCAGGAAGTGGTGCGCACCAGCAGGGAGGTCCAAAAGGGCAGCAGCACCAGCACCAGCAGCAGCCGCCCCCGGCGTGGCGGCGAATGGGCGATGAACCAAGCCAAGGGATAGCCTATGCCCAAGCACAGAAGGGTGATGGCGAGGGCAACGCCGATGGTCTTGACGAACAGGGCGCGATAGACGCGCTTGGCCTCGGGCTGCTGCACGACGCCGCTGTCGGCGTCCATCCGCAAGTCCAGCGCATTGAGGTAGTAGGTGGGCGTCACCCTGCGCCCGGCTTGGGCGATCGCATGCCAGACCTCCGGTTCGCCCCAAGCCTTGTTCATCCTCGGCAGGGCCTCGGCCCAAGGCGGCTGCCCCTGCCGGGCCAAACGACGCCCAGTGCCGCTGACGACGCTGCGCAACCCCGGAGTTTGGCGGTTCAGCCTAGTGGCCAACCTGCCGATGGTCCTGTCCGCCCGGGCCTGCCTAAGCTCCTCCGCCAACAACGCGTAAACGCCCTCCGGCGGCAACGCCCCGCCGTCCCACTCGCCCAGCGCGGCCACCGTCTTCGGCAGGATTTCGGCCACCAGAGGGTCGTAGAAGCTGCGCAGCACCATGCTGCCCAAAGGCGCCACAAAGGTGATGCCGATGAAGGCGATGAGCGGCAGCGACAACAGCAGGGCTTGAGTGCGGGACTTGCCCATCATCGCGGCGCACTGCGCCCTTTAGTGAAGGAGCCAAGCGGCGAACCGCTCGTTCATATCGTCCATGTTGTCGGCCCACCACTCAGGGTTCTCCCGCACCATGTTGCCCATGTTCTGCGGGGCGTTGGGCAGGTGCGGACGCATTTCGACGCCCGCCTCCGCATGCTTGCCCACCAGCGCCATGGCGGAACGCCGCACGAGGCCGTAGGAGATGTAGCTGGCCACCCTGGCGGCGGATTCAGCACTGGTGGCGAAGGTGATGAACTGCTTGGCAAGGTCCGCATTCGGAGCGTCGGCGACGATGTTCAGATAGCTCCAGCCCTGCACCTGCCCATCCCAGACGATAGTAAGCGGCTGCTTCTCCAGAACTTGGGCGCTGAAGATGCGTCCGTTGTAGGCGGTGCTCATCACAACCTCGCCGTCAGCCAGCATCTGCGGCGCTTGAGCGCCAGTCTCCCACCAAATCACCGAGCTTTTGATCTCGTCCAGCTTGCGGAAAGCGCGCTCCACCCCTTCCGGCGTGGACAGCACCTCATAGACCTGAGCCGCCGGCACACCATCCCCCACCAAGGCAAACTCCAAGTTGCTGTAGGGGGAGCGGCGCATGCCCCGCCGTCCGGGAAACTTCTCCAGATCGAAGAAGTCGGCCATGCTGGTGGGCTTGGCGCCAAGGAAGAAATTCTCGTTGTAGGCGTAAATGGTGGCGTAGTCGAGTAGGGCGACGCCGCAATCCAATACGCCATCGGGGTAGTCCTCCACCGCCGGGGTGCCGTCCGGCGCCGGGGCCAAGTCGGCGTAGTCGATCTCCTGCAGCAGGCCCTCGTCGCAGCCGAGCAGGGTGTCCATGCCCTCCAAATCCACCACGTCCCAAGTGACGTTGCCGGTCTCCACCTGGGCCCGCACCTGGGCCAAGCCGCCGTTGAATTCATCCAAGTTGATTTGGATGCCGGTCTCCTTCACGAAGGCTTCGTGATAAGCCTTGACCGATGCCCTGGCATAGGAGCCGCCCCAAGACACCACCGTGATGGAGCGACCCTGCCCCGCAGCCGGGGCGGAGGCCGACGCCAAGGCAATCAGGGCCGACAACGCAATCACATGAATTGCACCGTCCTTGCGCAACGAGGCGCCAATGGCTGCGCCTGCGGCAAAGGGCATTCGCCGCCCCCGCAGGGCAGGACGGCATGCCTGACAAAAGCCGTCGGTGGACGGACGAAACCCGGAATGCCGCATCAAGTGGCGAACGACTTGCCGCAAGAACCGCCGCCACTGGATGTTCATGGAAACCGCCTCCTCACTCGCTTTCAACGCCGCCTACTGCGCTGGCGCAGTACCGGTTTGGGTGGGGGGCGCCGCATCCAGCGCCCGACAGTCAGTGGTCAGCCAACCAAACTTGACCGTATCCCCGGGTAGGACCGCGCCGTGGCCGATGATGTTGGGAATCTTGACGATGAACTGTTGACAGCCCAGCAGTTCCGCATGAATGCGCAGATGGTCGCCGATGAAGATGACGTCCTGCACCTTGGCGTCAAAGACATTGGCGGTGCGGCCGGGAGCGGGATTCAGCTCCACCCGCTCCGGGCGGATGGTCAGGCTGGTGTGGTGGTCCCCTTCGCCTACGGCCACCGGGAACGCTTGGACCACGCCCTTGCCTTTAACGTCCACGCGGCATACCTGTTCGGTCCATTCCACCACCTCGCCATCAAGCCGGTTGTTCTCGCCGATGAAGTTGGCCACGAACAGGGTGCCGGGCTCTTCGTAGAGCACCTCCGGCGGGGCGATCTGCTCCACCTTGCCGCCGTTCATCACCGCCACCCGGTCGGACAGGACCATGGCCTCGCCTTGGTCGTGGGTGACGTAGATCATGGTCACCTCCAGGCGCTGCTGCAGGCGGCGGATCTCGTACTGCATGTCCTCCCGCAAGCGGCGGTCCAGGGCGCCCAAGGGTTCGTCCATCAGAACCAAGTCCGGCTCGAACACCAAGGCGCGGCCGATGGCGGCGCGCTGCTGCTGGCCGCCGGACAGCTGCCCTGGGCGGCGGTCGGCGAAGGCGGCCAGCTGCACCATGTCCAACGCTCGCTTCACGCCAGCGGCGCTCTCGTGCTTCGACGCACCCCGCGCCTGCAAAGGGAAGGCGAGGTTTTCGGCGATGGTCATATGCGGAAAAAGGGCATACTGCTGAAACACGACGCCGATGTTCCGCTTGTGCGCCCTGACCCGGCCGATGGGCCGCCCGTTCAGCAGGATCTCGCCAGAGGTGGGCTCCTCAAAGCCGGCGAGCATCTTCAGGCAGGTGGTCTTGCCGCAGCCGGAGGGGCCGAGAATGGTGACGAACTCCCCCTTGGCGACGCTTAGCGTGAAGTCCTGAACCGACAGCACCTTGCCGTCATAGGACTTGCTGACCTCCCGAAACTCGACAAAGGCGCCCTCGCCGCGCTTGGACATCGGCGCAAGCCCGCCTAGTCGCTGGCAACGCTGACGGATTGCACCGCCGCGGTTGCGCCCGGTCGGGGTGCGGCAGCGGTGCCGTTGGCCTTAGCCGCCGCGTGAGCTTCGACAGCCACCTGACCGCTTTGCGCCTTCTGGGTTCGCTGCCGGCTTTGCGGCCGATGTTGCGACGCTCCTCTATCCCCCAACACCCGCAGGCCATGCGCAAAGGCCACCCAAACGCAACGCACCAAGAGCTTGATGTCCACCCATAGGCTCATCTTGGCGACGTATAGATTGTCGTAGCGGAGCTTGTCCCGGGGCCTAGCGTGATAGTCCCGGCAGGCCTGGGCCAAGCCGGCGATGCCGGGCGAAACCTGTAGCCGGGTGGAGAAACCCGGCAGATCGCGCTCGATCTCCGCGGCCAGCTCGGGGCGCTCCGGGCGAGGGCCCACCAAGCTCATGTCCCCCTTGAGCACATTGATGATTTGGGGAATTTCGTCCAAGTGCAACGCCCGCAGCACCTTGCCGACCTTGGTGATGCGCTGGTCCTTTTTGCCAGCCCAGACAGGGCCGGTCATGTGCTCCGCGTTCTGCACCATGGTGCGGAACTTAATCATGCCGAACGGCCGCCCCCAGCGCCCCATCCGTTCCTGCACATAGAAAACGCGCCCCCGGTCGTTCAGCCAGATGGCCGAGGGTATCAGCGTCAAGAGCAACAGCCAGAGTGGGCTGAGCAGCACTAAGGCAGCCACCACCAAAAGCAAGTCAAAGGGTCGCTTGTATCGCGCACGATGGACTGCGCCCGCCTCAACGCCTTTTGCCTGCCCATCTGGTTCAGACAATGTTTTCACCTGCCTGCTGTTGCTCTTGAATGTGGACAAACCAGACAAATGCATCCCATTTTGGCTCAGGACGCAGCCCCTTGTTGGTGTGAGGGGATCGCCTTTCTAGTTGGGTTGCCGAGAATAGACTAACCGCAAACCCGTATGCAACACGAATTGACTATTAGAGCACTCTTTAGGGTGCTGCGGGCGCCAGCAGCGCACCGCCACCGATATGGGGCGCCAACGTCAAGGCATGGTCCCAATGGTCATTAGCTATTTCCTCATAAGCCGGGTTGAATTCGGATGCCGCCAAATAGAAGTTCGCCAGCACAGTGCGCATGCGCCAGTCTTCCGGCGCACTAACTAACGCAGCGGCGGCCTCGGCCTCCAGTAATGCCAGCATCCGCGCCCGGGCTTCGCCGCCTTCCGCCTGCACAATAGGCCACAGCGCCGCGGCGTTGTCGAACAGCATCCGCCTCGGGCCATTGGCCAGCGGCGCAAAGGCGACGATGGCTTGCCGAAAGTAGATAAAGGCCTGCTCCACGGTTTGCGCCACGGCCGCCGCGTTCCATACGGCGCGAGCACCCTGATGGATGCCGAGATTCTGGCTGAGGCCGAGCCCCGCCAAGGACAGCGCCCCCGCCGCCAACAACATCCGCCCTCCGCTCCGCCAGCCAAGCGAATCCAGGCGCAGCTGCGCCCATGCCGAAGTCATGCGCCGCCTCAACGCGGCGATGCCCCACGAGTGTGCCGACTGCACAGCCACACCAGCCGCCCATGTCCAGATACGGCGCTGGCCCTCCCGCTCTGTCCTTGGGGCGGCAGGGTCGGTTGCGGCCACGTTGACCTGCAGGCTGGCCAGACAAGCGAACAGCAGCACATACTGCAAAGTGCCCGTGGGGGAATCCAACGAGGTCTGACTGTGCAGGAAATGCGCCGCCAAGGCCGCGCCTAGAAACAGGATCGGAACCCGTTCCTTGGCGCCCAAGCTGCTGACGACGCGCAAGATGGCGAAAAAGGTGCCGACCCACAGGGCGAGATAACTGACGACGCCCAACAATCCCTTGGTCACCGCCTCCTCAAGCAACTGGTTGTGGGCATGGTCGTGAACGGGCAGCGGCACACCCCGGGGCAGCGCTATGCCGTCGGCGATAGCGTACCGACCAAAGACCAGAATGTAGTTTCCCGCTCCCCAACCGGTCAGAGGGCGGTCAAGAAACCCTTCCACGGCGGCTGCCCAAGACACCATCCGCGTTTGTACGCCGCCGCGATGAGCGGAGTTGGTCAGACTGTCGAGAAAGGGATTGGAGAACGCCGTGTCCGGCAGCACGATGCCGGGCCGCAGAAACAAGAGCAGCAGGACGACTAGGCTGCCGGCGGCCAACAGGCTCAGTGCCCCGAAGACGCGGCGAAACCAGCGCTTGCGCCCGGTAAACGTCAGCAGCAGAACCACAAAGCCGAAGCCGGCCAGCAACCCGATCAACGCCCCGCGCATACCCGTCAGGGCGAACGCCCAAAGATTCAAGAGTGCAGCGCTTGCCCAAAACGCCCGCAGGAGCCAAACCAAGGGACCGCTGCACCCGTCGCTGGACGTCGTCGGTGCATTCATCGCCCTGCGGCCGGCGAAGGAGTGGCACAGGAATCCAAGGGCGATCAAGGCGTTGAGCACCGCATAGCTGCCCAGGAACGACTCGTTGCCCAACGTGGCGGCGACCTTGCCATAGTGCAATGCCAGCAAAGGAGTCTTCAACAGTCCCTGACTTTGGCCAACCGCCAAGACGGCCAACCCCAAGCTGGCGCCCAAGTTGAGGTTCAGCAAAAGCCGCCATTGGGCGAGAGTGCGCACGACGGACGCCAAGACGATGGCAAGGGCGAACCAATGGGCCGAATCAACGAGCCCTCCCATGCGCTCATAGCTGGACCACAGGCTCCGTTGCAGGTTGACGCCCAAGAGTGCGCTGACCAACCCCGCCGCCAAGGTGGCGCCGAGCAAGACAAGCAACCAAGAGCGGGGCGGTCTGTAGGCGGGCCGCATCAGCGCCAACAGCACCCAAAGGGCAAAAACGACTTCAATGATCGCCCTGGAATACAACGCCTTGCCAACGACGAACGGGAAGACCGTCTGAGGGCTGACGATGAAGGGCGTCAGCAAGATCAGGACGAGGCCAGCCCAAACGCCGCCGAGCAGAACTTTCTCCCAGAGACTGGACGCCCTCATAGCGGCAAGCAAGACGCTAAGGCCACGAAAGCCACGGGTTCGGCAGGTTCCTGACTAGCATCAAGCATGGAAAAAGCTGACCAATCCGCCGAGGTTGGCGGCACCAAGCGGGCGGTTGGCTGAAGCGGGCTGACGGTTGGCCGGACGGGACACTAAAACCTGTACTCCAGGCTCGCCTGATAGTGCCGGGGCAATTCCGGCAGGACGATGGTGGAGCCGAACAGGTTCGGGAAGTTGGAGCGGAAGTAGCGTTCGTCGGTCAGGTTCTTGCCGGTTAGCGTAAACGACCAACCGCCAAACTCGTATTTGAGGCCGGCGTTGACCAAGGTGTACGCCGGCAGCTTGACCGTCTGCGAGAAACCCGAATAAACGCTGTCCACGTCGATCAGGCTGCCGAAAACCTGCAAGCCGTTCTGGAAGTCGTAGATGCCGCTTAAGCTGACGATGTTCTCCGGCACCCCAGCCCGCCGCGCCTTGGGGTTGCCGGTCAAGGTCACGAAGCCGCCGGCCGTGCCGCCGTAGAAAAGGGTTGGGTCCGTGCCTGGCAAGTCCTCGGCGCCTAGGAAGCTGAACCTGCCGCCGCCGTTGAGGGTGTTGAGATTGGTGACTTCGATGTTGGTGTAGGCGGCGGTCAGCGTCAGCTTCGGCGTGGCCAGCCAGCGCAGTTCAAACTCGAAGCCCGTGGTTTCCGAGGCTTGGTTGGTGACGGTCGCTTGGGCGCTGAAGTCGATGCGCTCCTGCTCGTAGTAGATGGCCTGGAAGAACAGCCGGTCATTCAGCAGGGAGCCCTTCACGCCCAACTCAAGCAGTTCGGAACTGGCCACGGCGTTCCCGTCCAAGATGTTGGCGGCGGGGATGTCCGCCGCCTGGCCGACCACCACCGTGGTTTGCTCCGACGCCGTGACGTAGGGCACAAGGCCCAGCGGCGTGGCGTAGGAAAGGCTGGCTGTCCAGGAGAAGGCGCCCTCGCTGGCACTGGCGTCGAGGCCGTTGCCGAGCAGAACCTTGTCCGCCGGCTGCTTGCTGTTCATGTCGATGGCGTCATAACGGGCGCCGAGCAGGATGCTGAGGCCGTTGGCGAAGCTGAGGTCGGTCAGCAGCGCCAGCCCGTAAACGGTGTAGTCGCCCTCGTAGTATTCGGTGTAGTCCTTGCCGATGCGGGTGGCGAGCAGGCGGCGGTCCAGTGCGCTGGAGGGTTGGGTCAGGTCCCGTCGGTCAAAGTATTCGTTGCTGAAGTCATCGCCGTGCTCAAAGCTGGTGTGGCGGATGGATGGTGAGAGCAGCGCGTCTAGCTTCAGCCCGCCGAACCGATCAGAAAAACCGACGATCAGCTGGTTCTCCACCACCCAGGAGTCCCCTAACTGGGAAAAGCCGTAAGTGGTCTCGTTCAGGATGTCGTAGAACTCGTGGTAAAGCTTGTTGGTAAGGGTCCATCTACTGTCAATTTCCATGATGAAATCGGCGTAAAGGACCAAATCCTCGCTCTCCAAGGTGTCGTCCGGGGCAATCAAAACCTGGTCCGTATCGAGGCGGGCCATGCCGATGGTTGCAGGGTCCAAGGCGAAGTCCGGGCCGAAGGATGGCGGCTCGGCAAGGCCGGCTGGGTCAAAGATGAACGAGAACAGCCCGGTGCCGTCGTTGGCGGCGTTGTACTCCTGATGGGAGATGAAGCCATCGCCATCGGCGTCAAGCGGCTTGGCCAAGCCAGTGACGTAGGTGCCATCATCGATTAACGCTTGGGTCAGCCGATTCCAACCCGCCACCTGGTTGCTCTTGTAGTCTTGGTACATGCCGCCGAAGGCAATGCGGGCACGGTCCGTTAGTTCCGCATTGAACGCCGACTGCACAATTAGGTTGTCCGTGCCGGTGTTGCGGTAGTAGCTGCCGGAGTCCTCCACCTCGCCGAACAGATAGTAGCCGAAGCTTTGGCCCCCCAGCCGTCCGGGGCCACCGACTTCGGCGGTGAGGACGGACTTGCTCCAACTGCCGCCGGTGAAGGAGACAGCGCCTGCGGGGCGGGAAAGAAACTGGCCGGTGTCGGCTCGGGCCGACTTGGGGATGAAGTTCATGTAGCCGCCGATCTTGCTGGGGCCGTAGATCACCGAGGCCGGCCCGCGCACGATGTCCACCCGGTCCGCGGCGGCGATGGGCGTGGTGTAGTTGCCGGGGTTGTCCAGCCGCCGGATGCCGTTGAAGTAGGTCTCGCCGGAGGTGCCGCGCAACTCCAGCGAACCGGACACCCCGAAGAAGGACTGGGTGAAGCTGCCCGGCGACAACACCACGAAGTCGTCAATGTCCGTTATGCCGTACTGCTTGATGGTCTCGATGGTTAGGCTGGTGGCGGAGCGGGGGGTTTGCAGCAGCGTCTTGTCGAAGCCAAAGACGGCGTCCACCGGCTCCCGCAGCATCATGCCGATTTCGTCCAAGGCTTGGCCAGTGACGGTTAGGGTTTCAATCGCCGCGTCATCCACCCTTGCAACATCCGCCGGATCGTCGGCGCACCAAGCCGGGGCGCCCAGCGCCATCGCCAAAGCCAGCGCACCGCCCTGCAAGCAATCGCTCCTGCGGCGCCTGTTGCAACCTGCCTGCATCGTTCCTCCTCGATAGCGCCGCTTTAGTGCGGGCGCAGCCAACCCCATCCACAACGCCTAGCCTGCACCGCCGCTAACCAAGCCGCTTGACGCACCGTGCGGGTTGAACGGCGGGCCGGCAACTTAACACATTTCAAGCTGCGCCGGTCGCCAAGGCGTTGCGGCCCACTGCTACAATTCGACCTGTGTACTTTTCCCTCACTGTCGCAATACTCGCCCCAAAGCGGCGACGGCGCTTGAACGGAATGCGGCGCCCGCCCCAACGGGCGTGGTGCCGTTGCGCCTCCCGCCGTTCGGCCCTGCCGGGCCAGCGAAGCCTAAGGTGAACAATCGGTTCCTAGAGCGAAGGTTCAATCTTCGCGCCCAAGGCACGACGGTCAGGCGGGAGGTGACCGCCGGCTGCACCACCTTCCTGGCGATGGCCTACATCACTGTGGTGAACCCGGCGATTCTTTCGGAAGCGGGCATGGACTTTGGGGCCGTGTTCGTCGCCACCTGCTTGGCCGCCGCCTTCGGCTCGCTGCTGATGGGCTGGTTCGCCAACTACCCCATCGCCTTGGCGCCGGGCATGGGCCAAAACGCCTTCTTCACCTACAGCGTGGTGCTCAGCAGCGGCCATCCGTGGCAGACGGCGCTGGGCGCGGTTTTTATTTCTGGAGTGATCTTCGTCATCCTCAGCGTGCTGCCCGTCCGCGAGCAGCTCATCAACTCGATTCCGCGCAGCCTGAAGTACGGCATCTCCGCCGGCATCGGGCTGTTCTTGGCCTTCATCGCTCTGCGCAAGGCCGGCGTCACCATCGACGACCCCGCCACCTTGGTGTCCTTTGGGGACCTAGCCTCCTTCGCCCCGGCGGCAACCTTGCTCGGCTTCGTCTTGATCGTCGCCCTCACCAGCCGCGGCCACAACGGAGCGGTCATCATCGCCATGCTCTTCGTTTCCGTGCTTGGCTGGGTCACTGGCCAGACGGAGTTTCACGGCCTGGCCTCAGCCCCGCCATCGCTCGCGCCAGTGTTCGGTCAGCTGGACATCTTAGGCGCCCTGGATCTTGCCTTGCTGAGCGTCGTGCTGACCTTGCTGCTGGTGGACGTATTCGACACCGCCGGCGCCTTGGTCGGCGTGGCTACCCGAGGCAATCTGACGGATGCGCAGGGCAGGATTCCACGCTTGCGCAGCGCCCTGTTGGCGGACTCCGGCGCCACCCTGCTGGGCGCGGCGGTGGGCACCTCCTCCTCCACCAGCTACATCGAAAGCGCCGCCGGGGTGGAGAGCGGCGGCCGGACCGGCCTAACCGCCGTGGTGGTGGCCGGGTTGTTCCTGCTCTGCCTTGTGCTTGCGCCATTGGCGCAAAGCGTACCGGCCTATGCAGCGGCGGCGGCGCTCCTGTTCGTGGCGGTGGCTATGGCCCGCTCCCTGACCGATGTGGACTGGCGCGATCTCACCGAATCCGCCCCGGCGGCGCTAACCGCCATCGCCATGCCGCTAAGCTATTCCGTCGCCGACGGTCTCGGCGTCGGCTTCATCGCCTATGCCGCCATTAAGCTGCTGACCGGCCGTTGGCGCGAATGCCCAGCGGCCGTTTACCTGGTGGCGGTGGTGTTCATCGCCAAGTTCACCCTGCTTTAGGTTTCCTCGCGGCCATGGCATCCGCGGCGGCGCACCGGTTGCTTAGCCGGGCGGCTTTCTGAACAGCAAGGTCATGCGGTTGGATTCGCCGATGGCTGCGTACTTGGCGCGCAGTTCGGGATCATCGTCGCTGCCGTCTAGGCTAGGGGGCAAGCGCCAAACGACCTCATCCTCCGCCGGCACGTCCTTGGGGTTGCGGTTTATGTCCGACTCGCCGGCCAACTCAAAGCCAATCGCCTGGAAATTGGCCACCAACGCATCCCGGTTCAGATAGCCGCGGGAACCGTCCGCCCACTCGTCGGAGCGACCCTCGGGCGCACGGTGCTGCACCACCCCGACCACGCCGCCGGGCTTCAGCACCGACCAAGCGTCCGCCAAGGCCGCCGAACGGAAGCCGCCGTTGCCCTCAAAGGCGTTCAGGTTGTGCAGCGCCCGGACGAACAGCACCGCGTCCGCGCTGCCGTTTAGGTCGTCGGTGATGCCGCCGATGCGCATCGCCAGCACCTTGGCGCCGCCGTCCCGCCGCCACTGCGCCGGCCAATCCTGCAGCCAACTGCGCCGCCCGGCCATGAACTCGTCGGTTACGAAGGGGAAGTTGGGCCACAGGCCCAAGGGATAGTCGGCCCCTATCAAGGTGCCCTCAGACCCCAAGTAGGGCGCCAAAATGGCGCTGTACCAGCCGCCGCCGGGCAGCACCTCCACCACCGTCATGCCCGGCTCGATGCCGAAGAACGCTAAAGTCTCCCGCGGATGCCGCCATTGGTAGCGGGCTTGGTTTTCTTCCGGCTGGGCATCGAGCACCTGTTGCAGGCGCTTGGCGTCGGCGTCCGACAAGCCCTGCCCCGCGGCGGCGCTTGGGGAAACCTGCGCATGGGCGGCGCCGAATGTGAGGGCGGCGACCGCCAAGGTGCGGATTAGGCGTTGCAGCATGGGTTTTCTCCTGATTTGCGTGATTGGGTGGTCCGCCGGTTCGCGCACTCCAGCCGGCTTTCCCCTTGGCATTTTGCTAAGCGCCGCCGGCAAGGACCAAGGCGGAACAAGGGTCGGCGAACCCTGCGCATTATCCATAGGAGCAAGGAATTTTCCTAAAGGTTCTTGAAGGAGCGGTGGGATGCGAATTTCGATCTTCAGCCCACCCTTTTGCGTCGATTTCCGCTAGGATTCGGGGGCGGACCTTGGAAACGGATGAGCCTGTCAGAGATTCCGTGCAGCACTTCACCAAGATCGCCCAGGTGGACGTCAGCCCCTTGTGCGCCGAACTGGACGCGGCACCGGAGATCTGGCTGGCGGACACCAGTCGTCAACGCCATGTTCGTTGCCAGCGGCACACTCGCAACATCTTTCTGCGTACGCCGAAAAAGCCCTTGCCGCCCGGCGCCAAGAACGCCAACGATGTTCACGAAAGCCGCCTTGCGCCGGCCGCGGCCAAGTTTTCGAATGCCTTGGCGTTCTGCGCCGGCGTCGCCAAAGCTCAGGGCGGTGCGTTGGGACGGGCTGTGTTTGTCGCCCTAATGCCCAAGAGCCGGGTTTTCCCCCATGTTGATGCAGGCGCCTACTACCGAGCCAGAGACCGCTATCATCTGGTCGTGCGAAGCCCCCAAGGCAGCCCGCTCCAAGTCGGGGAAGAAACCGTTGCCATGCGCGAAGGGGAGCTTTGGGTCATCAACAACAAGCTCAGGCACAGCGCGGAGAATCTATCCGCAGAGCCCCGCGTACACCTGATCTTCGACTTGCTGCCGGATGCTGGGCGGGGGCATTACGTCACGGCTGACCAAATCTAGCCGGCATATTTCATCGAGCCGCTCGTTGTTTTGGGAAAGGCAGCCATCCGCCCAAGGCCAGCCGTTGCTCGTGCGGGCTGGGCAATGCCCGGGCCAGTTTCCAGGGGCCGCAAGACCTTGATGGCTGCGGACAGGGCGTGGGCGGCGGAGTCGACCCGTACCGCATTGTCGTAGGCTTCGGTCCGCAATGCGCCCATAACGCGCCTCTTTTGGGAGATGTAGAACGCGTCCCGCCAATCCCGAAATTGCAATTGGCGCAACGACCGCAGCCCTCGGCTCAGGATGCGCTGGTAGGCATTGGCGCGGCCTTGGTCGCCGATGGCGCGGGCTAGCGCCAAGGCATCGGCATATCCCTCCAAATACGCCCCCGTAGAAGCGGCATGGGGAGGGCCGAACTCCGGCCGTTTCGGGTCGTAGAATCGTCCTTGCAAGTCCAAGGCGACCCCGGACCATTGCTGCATGGGCGCCAGCCAATCGCTCATCTCGAACGCAAAATCACGGTATTCGCGGCCTCCTGTCTGCGCGAACAGCGAGGCACATGCTTGCGTGTGCCAAGGCACGAAGGCGGGATTTCGCGTCCGGCGATGGCGTGCGCGGCAGCGCTCGAAGATTGCTGCGCAACGTTCCAGAGACGGCGCGAAATCCGCCCCGCGCCGCCTCGCCTCGGCCCAAAACAACAATGCCTCGCCGGAATAGAAATTCCAGTTTTCGCCATCGCGTCGCTTCGGAAAAAAGAAGGTCCGAAACCCATTTTCCGCATCCGCGAGCCGTTCCACGCCGGTGGCCAGCATGGCCAGTTCGGTTTGCAATTCTCCCCGGGCGGGACTTTCCAAGATGGCCAGTGCGGCAAGGGCGGCCGCTCCGAGTTTGGCGCCGGCGGGCTCCACGATAGCGCCGCAACCATCACCGATGTTGCGGAAATAGCGGGCCATGTTGAAGCGCAGATTGCGCTGCGCGGCCTCGCGGATTTCCGCGCAGTTGCGCAACTCGCCCAATCGCGCAAGAGACAAGGTTCCAAGAAAGCGGCGGATGGCGTTGTCCGCCGGCGACTCCTCGCCGCGACTCGGCCAATACTTGTAGGGCAGGGCGCCAGCGGACGACAAATTGCGCATCATCCACTGTCCAACCCCTTCAGCGAGCTCGGCAGCGCACATCTCGTCTTGCGACGGCGGCATGTCCACCAAGGTCGCCCCGCGAAGCAATTCGATACGACCGCCGTTCGCCGGCAGCAGAAATTGCCGGGCGAAGAACGAGTGCAGGCCGTCATTCGCCGCCAAGCCGTGCGATTCGAATGCCCCTTGGCCAAGAAGTTTGTCAAGCGCCCGTTCAAAGCGCAGGTTGGCAGTGATCATGCGCGTTGGCGCAATGCGGCGGACGCCCCCGCGGGAAGCGACCCCAATGCCCAGGATGCCCCGGTTGCGCTGGCGAAATGCCTGCCCGAACCGGCGCGGCTTCACCCGGCGAACATCGCCGATGACGCAGGCTTCCACTAGTTCCCCCGGGTTCGCGGCAATGCGCCCGCGCAAAGCGGCCAAGGGGCAATTCCCCATCCAGCCTTCGCGTTTCGCCGCGCCGTTTCGCCGAACGCAAAACCAAACAGCTTCGACCGGCAAAAGGTCAGCCTTCAACGGACTGCCACAGCCGACGCCTTCGGCAAGACGGTTCGCGGCAAATGGGCGAGGCATTGGTCCCCAAAACCCGCGGTTGGAGGAGAAAATTCGAGTCTATAGCGCCTTCTAGAGAGTGGCAATGCGATCTTCTAGTGGTGAAAGCCACGAAGATGGGGCATGGCGCAAGTGTCGCCCTGTGTCGGCGAGAATGCTCGGCTGGTGGTGCTGAAACGATAGCGATTCAGCAAAAAAAATTGACTTTGAGCTTGTAGTATTCTCCCATTCGCATCAACCGCATCAGGCTGGAAGGCGCAGATGGACGAAACGAAGGAAACTCCCAAAAAGCGGGCTGCACTGCGGCGTTTGGCAACATTCCTTGGCGCAATTCTGATTGCTTTGCCTCCCTTGGTTTCGGGTGCGATTCAGTCGCTGACCGGCAAGCTTGCTCCTTCCCATTATTACGATGAAGCTGGGGACGGTGACGGCGACGGCGACGGTGATGGGGACGGCGATGGGGACGGTGATGGGGACGGTGATGGCGACGGGGACGGCGATGGCGACGGGGACGGCGACGGCGACGGGGACGGTGATGGGGACGGCGATGGCGATGGCGATGGCGACGGGGACGGCGACGGGGACGGTGATGGGGACGGTGATGGGGATGGCGATGGGGACGGCGATGGCGACGGGGACGGCGACGGCGACGGCGATGGGGACGGTGATGGGGACGGCGATGGCGATGGCGACGGGGACGGCGACGGGGACGGGGACGGCGACGGGGACGGTGATGGGGATGGCGATGGGGACGGTGATGGGGACGGGGACGGCGATGGCGATGGCGACGGGGACGGTGATGGGGACGGCGACGACGATGGTAAAAGGGCGGAGCGTGATCGCGTGATGAAATACCTAATTTGGCGCCAGGTAGTGCGTCTCCGGTCGGTTGGCGAGCGGGATGACAGGGTGGGTGCAGACGCCGATAGCGAGGATTCCCGCTAGGCGCGGCCCATTCGCTTCCGGGGTCCGCATCCGAATCCCAACGGGAATCGACGCAAAGAATGGCCTGAAGATCGAAATTGAGGTCGCAAAACTCCCCGAAGGGCGTGGAGTCTTATGGCGGTCGGCAGACGAACCCCCGTGCTTGCCGTCAGCGCTTCGGCGCAAAGACCAATTCCGGCACGACCACCTCCCAAGCATCGCACTTGACGGCGGGCTGGAACTGAGGCTCGGAAAGCTCTCGGCTCCAGGTGACGATGGCCAGCACCGTTGCTGAGCGACAGCGCATCCCGGGCGGGGGCTTGAAGTCCTTGGCGAGGCGGCCCACCCGGTGCTCGGCGTTGTCGAACAACTCCCAGCGATTGCCGTTGCCGCCGGTCTGGCGCGGAGTCAGCGGGTCGCCGGGGGCGAGGGCGGCGATGGCTTTGTGCATGGGGTGGCCGGCGGCCCGCCGCCCGGCGAAGCCAAGATCAACGTCGCTCATGGCAAGCCGTCGGTAGCGGGATTCAAGTTCGGGGCCGACCGGCGGCAAAGGCGCCGGCTGACGGCGCAGCACCGAGGCATTGCTTTGCAGGGCAGCCGGCAGGGGATGCGATTCGGCAAGGTACGGCGGGGGCGGCGGCGCCTCGACGCGATAAGGGATGCGTTCATCGACGCTGCGCGACGTTCGTTCTTCCCCGGGACTCAGTGGCGTAACCTCATTACGCAGGTTGGGCCCCTCCTGAAAGCGCATCAGCGCCAAGGTCTTGCGGGCGCGGGTCATGGCCACATAGAACAGGCGGCGCGGCGCATCGGCGTCCTCACCTCGGTCGGCGCCGCGCCAGCCACCGTCCAAGACGACCACATGGTCGAACTCCAAGCCCTTGGCGCGGTGCGCGGTCAACAGCAGCAGTCCGCGTTGGCGGCGGCGCACCTCCCGGCCCCACTCCGCCAGCCATTCGATGCAGTGGGCCGTCGGCAGTTCCGCGCCGCCGGTTTCCAAGGCGAGTTCATCGGCGGCTTCGTGCAGCAACTCGAGCCAAGGGCTGGGGGACTGCTGAGCCAACCATTGCCGCAGCGCTGCGCCATCGACGATGGCGGAGTCAAGCCGGCGCAGCCAATTGCGCAGCGCTTCAGTTTCGCGCAGGCGCCAAAAGTTGGGGATTCGCTCATTGCCCATCTGCACGGGAACCCCATGCGTTTCGCACCAAGCCCGCACCGGCTCCAGATACTTCCATTTTCGGGCGATGACGGCGCTGGCGGACCAGTCCCAATCCGGCGTCAAAGTGGAGAGGCGCTGCAACTCCGCCATGGCCGCCTGGGCTTGGGCAATCGGCGCCCGGCGCACCGGGAGCACCTGCACCCGACCCTGCGCGACCGGGTCCAACGCCTCCCAGTCCCCGCCGGGTGGGGCTCCGGTGCGGTTGTGGTCAATGCAAATGGGATGGTCGGCCTTCATCCTTTCGGCAGCCGGTTCGATGGCGGCGTTGGCGGCGGCCACGATGTGCGCCGTGGAGCGGTAGTTGTCCGTCAGGAAGGTTGGCTTGGCCCGGTAGTCCGCCTCGAAGCGGCGGATGAACCGCACGGATGCCCCGGCAAAGGCGTAGATGTTCTGATCGTCATCACCCACCGCGAACAAGCCGAGCTTGTCGTCCTCATTGGCCAGCGTTCGGCCGGCCAACGCCGCGATCAATGCGTATTGCTCCGCGCCGACATCCTGATATTCGTCCACCAATATCCAGCGGAAGCCGGCCAGCAACCGAGATCGGTGCTCATCGGCTTCCTCTGGTGGCAGGCCGTCTCCGCGCAGCAGGGCAATAGCCTGATGCATCACTTCCTCGAACGCAGCATCGCCCAAGGGTTCAGCGCGGTCGCTGAAGCTGGCCCCGACCAAACGCATGGCGAGGCCGTGGCAGGTGTACACCAAAACGCCCCGGGCGTCGTCCCCAACCAGTTCCGCAAGGCGACGACGGATTTCCACCGCCGCATGCCGGTTGTAGGCCAAGGCGAGAATGCCCCTGGGATTTTCGCGCCGCATCCGCAGCAGATAGGCGATGCGATGCACCAGCACCCGGGTCTTGCCGGATCCGGGGCCGGCCAGCACCAGCATGTTGGCCTGCTCCGAGTCATCATAGGCGACGATGCTTTGCTGGATGGGGTTCTTCAGGCTCTCCACAATGCTGCGCCAAGACTCCGCGGTGGTCTGGTGGGCCAAGTCCCGGTCCTTGTCCGGCAGCCAGCGGCGCAGGAAGTCCGTTTGGCTTAGGCTGAAGTAGTCCATCGCCAAGCCCAGCGCCTCCGCCATGGTGCGCAGGCCGCGCTGCGCGAACTCCGCCATCACATGGATTTGCAGCACTTGATCTTGGTAGTGGAGCCGGAGCGGCGTGAAATCCGTATTGGCGAAGCCACGCCTCTGTTGCACCAAGTGGATGGACATGGCGGGGCGAAACACCGCCAACCCCTTGTTGAGGCGCACGACCTCCTGCTCATGCAGCCACAGCAAGGCGCGGTCCAGCAGCTTCGAGAGCTTCTCCGCATCGGTAACCTTGGCCTTCAGTTCCAAGTCGGACTGCAGGGCCGCCATCAGCTTGCCGAGGGTGGTTTCGGCCAGCAGATCCGTGCCCCGGATGCCGGGCGGCAGGCAGCCAAGCAAATGCTCGAGCAGGCGCTGCGCGGCGGCGCGACGGCGCAACGCGGTTTCCGCCAGCGCCTTCCAAGGGCGTTGCAGGGTCACCCGCGCCGTTTCCGGGTCCCTGCGGCGCAATCCGAGGCTGCCTTTGCCAGCACCCTCGCTGCGCCCATCCCCAGCGATGCCGCGCAACAGGCGCCATACGCGCTCCGGCAAGGCTTGGGCGTGGCCGGCGTCCTTTAGGCGCTGGGTGACAAGGCGCAGATGCAGGGTGGATGCGTCGCCCGCTTGCATGTCCGGCGCCGTTTCCTGCAGCGCCTCGATGAGAGCTCCCTCCAAGGCCGTCGCTTCCGCCAGGCGCTTGCGCGACGCCCGCCGCACCCCCACATGGACAAAGGCGGTCAGCGCCGTGTCGTTGCTGGCGATGCCCAACGCCTCCAAGTCAAACATGGCGTGGCGCACCCGCTCCGGCGTCAAACCGGAGACCCCCACCAGCTCGTCGGTGGAGATGCCTTTGTCCGGGTCCGCCTCGATAAGAGCTTTGGCGATGGCCAGCAAACTGGCGCGGTAGTCCGCCCGAAGTTTGCGCTCGGCCAACTTGCGGCGAGCTTCGTCCACGGAGTCCACCCGCAGGGAGGAAGGGAAGACCTGCACTCGATTCTCCTCGCGGGTGAGCAGCTGCGCCTCCTCCAGCCAGGAGATGGCGGTGCGCACCCGGGTGTCGTCGGTGGCGGAGTCCCGCTCGAACGCGGCCTCTTCGTCCTCGCCCAGAATTTCGCCGGAGGTGGCGACCACCTCGCCGGCTAGGCGCTTCTTCCGGTCCAGATTGCGCAGCGCCTTCAGAATGCCCTGAATGTCCCGGCGGCTGAGGCGGGAACGGGCCGACAGGCCAAACTGCCGCTCCACGTCGTCCGCGGTGTAGAGCAGCACGCAGCGGGCCAAGGCCCGGTCTCGGCCGGCGCGGCCGGCCTCCTGCAGGTAGTTTTCCAAGGAGCCGGGAATGTCGGCGTGAACCACCAAGCGCACGTCCGGCTTGTCGATGCCCATGCCGAAGGCGTTGGTGGCGACGATCACTCTTGAGTTGCCTTCAATGAACTGCTGCTGGACGGATTTCTTGATCTCCGGCGACAGGCCAGCGTGGAAGTGGTCCGCGACGACGCCCTTGCCGCGCAGGAAACCGGCAATGTCTTCGCTGCGGCGGCGTGTCGCGCAATAGACGATGGCGCCGCCCGGAACCTCCGGCGGCAAGTCCGCCTCCAGAATTTGGTGGATGTGGGCGAGCTTCTCGCCGGGCGTGGTCTGCACGACCACAAACTCCAGGTTGGCGCGGCTGGCGCCGCCATCGAAAACCGTCAAGTCAACGCCGGACCGTTCGCGGAAGTGGCGAAGAATGTCCTCCCGCACCTCCGGCTTGGCGGTGGCGGTCAGGCACAGCACCGGCGCGGCGGCGGCCTTTTCGCGGATGAAGCGCGTTACGTAGCGATAGTCCGGGCGAAAATCATGCCCCCAGCGGGACAGGCAGTGCGCCTCGTCGAGCACCCAAGCGCCGATCTCCCGTTGGGCGAGGGCTTGGCGCACGGAGACGCTGCGAAGCTGCTCCGGGGCGATGATGAGAATGCCGGCGTCGCCCAAGCGCACCCGATCCAGCGCCTCCTTGCGCTCCGGCATGGACAGCAAGCCGTTGATGGTGACGGCGCAACCGATGCCATGCCGCTCCAAGCCGGTCACCTGATCCGCCATGAGCGCCACCAAGGGGGAGATCACCACCGTCAGCGCCCCGGTTTTGTCGTAGCGGGACAGGGCGGGAATCTGGTAGCACAGGGACTTGCCGGTTCCCGTGGGCAGAATGCCCAGCACCGCTGTGCCGGCCATGGCCGCCTCCACAATGGATTGCTGCATGGGCTTGCCTTGGCCATCCTTTGGCTCTGGGCGGAAATCGTCAAAGCCGAACCAGCGCTTGAGCTCCTTGCCGGCGTCCTGTCTCTCCCGGCACCAATCGCAGGCGGGGTCGGTGCAGGCCAAGTCCCGCAAGCGGCGCACCAACCGCCCGGCCTCGGGAAACTGATGCAGCACCCAGGGCGGCATCACGGAGTTGCCGCCGGCTACGGACAGCCACGCCAAGGCGTAGGCCAGCGCCCAACCATGCTGCGCCGGCTGGGCGAGGATTTCCCGGCTTTGACTGCGGCAAGCCGTTTGCGCAAGCCTTTGGCGAATGGCCTCGCGGGCCTCGGCGGCGGGTGGCCGCGGCGCTTGGCGCAGGGTGGCGAAAAAGGCGTCAAAGCCGGCGGCTGGAATGCTCGTCCTGGCCAAGTCTGGCGGAGTTGCGCTTTCCGTGTGGGCCGGTGCGTCAATGCCTCCCCAAGCATCCGGCAACGCGCTTTTCGGACTCCACCTTGAGCCTTCCATCGGCTCCGTTTGGGCTAAGGTATCAATGCTCCGGTTGGCGCCTTCCGCTGTCGTCAGCCAGTGCCATGCGGTCAACAGATCTGGGTCGGCCTCGCGCAACGCCTTGCGTTGGTCGGCTAAAACTTGCAGCGACAGCCGGGCGTCCAGTTCCGGGTCATTCACCCGCCCGCGCCGAAGTTGCCCCTCTTGGTAGTGCTTGACCAAGTGGTGGTAGGGATTGCGCGGGAAGGCCAGAGGGTTAAGCCACAGGGTGTCGATGGGCGGCAGTTGCAGGAGCCGAAGGTCAGGCTTTGCGGCCCGCAGGTAGGGCAAGTCGAAAGCGATGAGGTTGTGGCCTAGAAGGTAGGTTGCATCTTCCGCGAAGGCATCCAACTTGGCCAAGGCCGCCGCCAAGTCGCCGCGGTGGTAAACCAGGGACGGCGCATCGTCGCGCACGGCGGCAAAGGCATGGATGCGTCTGTCTTTACGGCCGACCTCCAAGTCCAAAGCAAGGCAACCGGCGGCGAAGCGGTCGGAAGCTGGGGTGGCGCCGGAGGATTCGCCCGCCAGCCGCGAACTAGGTTCTTGGGAGGGCGAATTCACATCTGCCTTGATGGGTCACCGAGCGCGAACTCGCGCCAGCAGATCGGCGCCAGTTTCGCAATCCACAATCCAGTCGCCCACGACTGCCAACTCGTCTGCCGCTCTTAAGCCCTCCAGCAAACCCGAAAGCCGCTGCGCTGTCTCCGCGCCGAACCGACGCGCCGCTTGGCGGCACAGCAGCGCCCGCTCATCGGCGCGGCCCCGCTCAACGCCTCGGGCTTGACCTTCCTCAATGCCCTGCGCAACCAACTCGTCCCGCCAAGCCCTTAGCCTTGCATCCAACAATGTCGCCATTTCGCCTCCTCGTCTTTCCGCCAAGGCCCGCTCTAGCTCCGCCAGTGGGGGCAGGCCATCACAGTCTAAACGCTGCAGCCGGTCCTCCACACGGGCGTAGAAGCCCTCCCGCAGACCGGCCTCGTCACTACCGCCGTGTTGCTCAAACGCTGCCGCCAACCGCTGGACCCCGCATTCAGGCCAATAAAGTGGGCGCACGACGCAATGAGGCCGGGCGCATGGCCCGGAAGAGATGCGCTTGCCACCAAGTAGGCCAGCCTTACAGCTTGCAATCTTCAATGAGGGCTTGAAATTCAGCGAAGTCGTCCTATCATAACGCAAATTTTGCTTTTTGCAGGCTGTAAGGCTTGATTTCTGGAATAACTGCCCCATTGTGATCCCAGTCGATCCTTTGGACTGTCGTGCTAGTGGAACTGAAAGGAGAAAACAGCATGGTTCTCATTGAACACAAGGTTGTAGAGACTATCAAGTTGCAAATCAGGGCCGAGCGACATATCGTCGCCAGTTCTAGGGAAGCTTCAGCAAGAGAAGGGCAGGACTGCTACAGGCCGACCGATCCCGTCCAACCGGAATCTGCTAGAAAGCTTCCTTCGTTTCGGGGCTATTCAGAGGAGGCCGTCCAAACTTCCCCAAAGCGGAGGGAGTAATGTGAGTGCTGCGGTGGCGAAGCTCGAATTCAAGGGCGCTTTTCGTGCTTTGACGGGGCATGAACCGTTCCCTTGGCAGGCCCGCTTGTTCACGCAACTATGCGAGTGCGAGCTGCCGCCTGCAGTTGACATTCCAACTGGTCTCGGCAAAACGTCCGTAATGGGGATCTGGCTGCTAGCACGGGCGGCCGGGGCATCGCTTCCCCGGCGCTTGGTTTACGTCGTTGATCGCCGTGCAGTGGTGGATCAGGCCACGGATTTCGCTGAGAAAATCCGTGAGACCCTTCGAGATCGCTCGGACCTTGAGCAAGTGCGGATAGGGCTGAGGCTCGGCGCCCGCCCGTTGGCAATCTCCACCCTACGCGGTCAGCATAGGGACAACCGGGAGTGGCTGGCGGACCCTGCTGCTCCGGCGATCATAGTCGGCACTGTGGATATGGTGGGTTCTCGCTTGCTGTTCGAGGGCTACGGAGTCTCCCGGAAGATGCGGCCGTACGCGGCAGGTCTGATGGGGTGCGATACTTTGGTGCTGCTGGACGAGGCGCACCTGTCTCGCCCGTTTGAGCAGCTCCTGAGAACCATTGAAAAGGAACAGAAAGCCTCAGCCACAGGCAGTGCAGACGCATTAAAGGGCTGCTTCGCCGGTTCACGCGCCAATGCCAGTGTGCCACCGCCCTTTCGGGTATTGCCACTGTCGGCAACTTTAGGTAGTGCCGCAGAAACCGCGCAAGCATTTTCCATCAACAACGCTGATCTGAACGATAAAACCGTGAGTGCAAGGCTGAATGCCGCGAAGACATTGCAGATTGAGAACTTGAGCGATGCCGTGGAATTGCCAATCGTTTTGGCGAAAAGAGCTTGGTGTTTGGCAAGCAAACAGGCGGAGGCAGCAGCGAAGCCAGTCCGAATGTTGATCTATTGCGACAAAAGGAAGGATGCCGAGCAAGTTGCTGACCATCTCTGCAAACGCGCCAAGGATGAAGCCCCCGAACCAACGGTGATCTTGTTTGTCGGTGGAAGGCGGTTCCATGAACGCGAAGCGGCTGCTAACCAATTGAAGGCAATTGGGTTTATTGCCGGTGCCAAAACCAGTCCGAACGCATCCGCCTTTTTGGTTTCGACCTCTGCTGGGGAGGTAGGGGTTGATCTTGACGCCGACCACATGGTTTGTGATCTGGTGCCTTGGGAACGCATGGTGCAGCGGCTTGGCCGCGTCAATCGTCGCGGCAAGGGTGTAGCGCAAGTGCTGGTAATGGATCAAGGACCACCAAACACCAAGAACCAGGACGAGGCCGCGAAAGCTCGCCATAAAGCGGTACGAAATTTACTTGAGCAGTTGCCTTTGGATGGCAGCGGTGGCCATCAAGCCGGTCCCGGTGCACTTATCGGCCTTCGTGAGAATGCGGACGCTGGCCAACTGCTCGACAAAGCCACCACGCCCCTGCCTTTGCATCCCGAGTTGACCCGCCCGCTGATCGATGCTTGGGCGATGACATCACTGGTGGAACATACCGGGCGGCCGGAGGTTGGGCCGTGGCTGCGCGGCTGGGTGGACGAAGAACCACGGACCACCCTGATTTGGCGCCGCCACCTGCCCGTGCGCTGGGACACTAGCACCGATCCGAAACGCATGGCAGACCGCGATGTTGAGGCATTTTTCGAGGTGGCGACCCCGCAGGCGGCCGAGCTACTTGAGACAGAGGCTTGGCGGGTTCGGGATTGGCTGAGAAAGCGGGCTCGTAAACTTCTCAGAGCAGCAACAAAACAGCAGGAGACCACACCTAGCCTTCCGCCCTTGACTCCTGATGGGCCAGTCGCTCTTCTAATCCGAGACGCTGGAAGATCGGAACATTTCAGCCTGCGTTCAATAGACGACTGGAAATCCGACGATCTGTTGCGGAAACTTGAGGGGCAGAAGTTGGTGCTGGACGCACGATTAGGCGGATTGAATGAAGGTTTGCTGGCTGACGACGACAAAGCCGTTTTGACGATCGAGGACAACTGGGGCAATCTCAATATCGGCAAGGATGAGCAAACTGACGGCGGCAGGCAGCCAGCGATGCGAGTTCAAGTATTGAGTGAAAGCGCTAGAAGCCAGCAATTGTCCAAGGACGAAGAAGTGCAGGAAATCAACAAATCTCAACCGGAATCTTGGCAGGAGGTGTTGGCTATACCCTGCTGCCTTTCAGCGGAAGGTGAGGCCGTTAAGTGGCTTGTGGTGGAAAAGTGGCGCAATTCAGATGCCGACGAAGAAGCCCGTGCAATCGCACCCGTCTGGCAAAGCCTTAGAGAGCATCAAGAATGGGCCGCTGAGGAAGCCGCACAGATAGCCGATGCGCTTGACCTGTCCGAGGAAGACCGGGCGATGCTCCGGATAGCCGCCCGCCATCATGACGACGGCAAGAAAGCAGCCCGCTGGCAGTGGGCCTTCAACGCTCCCCGAGAAGGTGGAGTTCCTTACGCAAAAACGCCTGGCCCTGTGAATCGGCACCAATTGAACGGCTATCGCCACGAGTTTCAATCGGTGCTTGACGCAGAGAAAAGCGGTCTTGAGAGCCTAGACCGATCCAACCCCCGATTCGACTTGGCACTCCATCTCATGGCTGCACACCACGGCCATGCCCGCCCGACCATCTCCGTGGAGGGCTGTGACTCGCTGCCACCAACTGCGGCTGCAGCACGAGCCCATGAAATCGCGCTGCGCTTTGCCCGGTTGCAACGGCAATGGGGGCCTTGGGGGCTTGCTTGGTGGGAAGCCTTGTTAAGGGCCGCGGACCAAAGGGCATCCAAAGCGCTCGTTGAAAGGTGTCATGGAAGCAAGAAAGGGAGCTCCTTTAACCCCCTCTGCCGTCAATTGCTCTAGGGAAGCAGCAAGATATGTTCATGGTTGATGAAAAGGGACAAGGCTGATGGCCACTGCTTCAATTCCAGTCGACCTGACCAATCCCGGACAAGTGTTCGCGTGTTTCGGGTTTCTTGAGCTTGCTGATGTTTTGATCGGCGGAGCAAAGGGCGGGTTTGATTGGCAAGATCCTGATGAAATTTGTTTTCATCTAGCCACCCGAGGAAATGAGGATCCGGTCCTGTGTGCATTGCATTTCCTAGGCGATGCAACCGTCAAATCTCTGGCCCCGCGAGATTCATCCAACAACACGGAAAAGTGGAAGATCACCACCATATCGGTTCAGTCGCATATCTTCCCATTCGGCGATCCAAGAAGTCCCGCCACCTTGCCCGCACAACTTGAAGATTCCGATGGTCAAGCCATCACAATCGACCATTGGGGTGATGAGACACGGCGTGACAACGTGAAGTTCTGGGCTGGCTCCGGCGGCTACCCGGGTGCAGCCCTAGTACGCGACTCGCTAAACTTG
Source organism: uncultured Pseudomonadales bacterium (assembly GCA_958296025.1). Classification (GTDB taxonomy): domain Bacteria; phylum Pseudomonadota; class Gammaproteobacteria; order Pseudomonadales; family Azotimanducaceae; genus Azophilus. Next base: position 476,868 of record OY282430.1, on the reverse strand, counting down.
ATTCGCGATCGCGTTGCGGACAGCTACGCCAATCCGTTTGCTTTATCTGCCCTGCAAAGCAGCAGTTTCCGCTTCGACTGGCGGCGGGATTATGTACCTATTGATGCTGGCTTTTCACCAAATCTGCATAAACGCGACATGGAAATGCAAGGCTATCCAATCGTGGAATTGTTAGCTGCAATTGGGCTTGCCAATGCCCGACCATTGCGCCACACCAAGTTGGAATACAGTTATGGCGTTGCCGGCATCGCGGATTCCCAATTCTACGATCCCATTTTCCTGCGAGCGGCACTAGGGGCGCAACACCCTTTGTTCCCAAGTATGCCACTTCGTCGGTTCCACGTGCGGCTGGATTGGCCTGGACAGGAAAATCAAGCCCGATGCATCACAAACGTTATTGAGGAAATCTTGCCATGACAATCGAATTTAATGACGTACTTGCCGAGCGCTGCGCCAACCAAGCAGACGGCCCCGTAGCGCTGACCCTACGGCAAAAACTGCTGCCAGTGGAAGGAGCCGACTCCGTGATTTTCCCACCAACCTATGCTGGGGTTGGCTACAACATCGATAAACTGTCGGACGGCACAAAAGTTGCGACAATTGACAGCGTGGGTGCCCAAGCGAATCGCATGGAGCCAGTTTTCAAAGCAGCAGCGACCGACCAGCCCGAAAATCGACTTGCTTCTCTGGTGCCTCAAGTGACGATCACCTACGGCAATATGAAGTCTATATCCATTCTTGAGGCCGGACACCGGCTAGGCGATGCCATTGTGCGATCAACTGAGCTTATGGAGGACGCCAATCGCGCCTTCCGGATTTACTTGGACGCTGATGATGCGTCCAAGATAGCGCGGCTGGCTCCCACTTCTCTGGTGTTTGGCGTCTGGGATTCTAGGGATACTCAAGCCAAGCTGCCGCGCATTGTTCAATCAGTAATCCGAGCTTGGAATATTGATGAGCTGCATCGGTCGGCGCAGTACAACCCACGGGTTGACTACAGCGAACTCGAGGTGTTTTCTGAAAGTGATAAGCAGAAGGCGGAGGGAAGCACCAAGAGTCCATTGGCGCAGCGGGGCTTCGTGCATGTGCCCGCCACCAGGGAGCACGGCGGCATTGTGGTACATGGAGATATTCGCCGCGACGTAACCGTGAATCTAATCGCTTTGCGCCGGCTACGGGGTGAAAGTCCAATGGCGTTGCGCCGTTATGTGCTAGGCTTGGCATTGGTGGCGGCGACTGCTCCTATGGACGGGTTCCTGCGCCAAGGATGTCTCATTACGCCTGACCCACACGCTCCCGGAGAGTGGATTGCAGTTGGACGGGATGGCGTACGGGAGCCGGTTGGCCTTAATGAGCATATCGCATTCGCGTTGGCGCAAAAGGCTGCCCAAGATTTCTTTGGCGGCGTTCCCCCCGCTCGCAGTGTGAATTTTGACAAGGCTCGCGCCAAGCAGGACGCCGCAAAGAAGGCTTGAACCATGGAGCGGGCCCTAATATTCACGTTGCGCTTCCATGAAGGCCGCTATCACGGCCTAGATAACCGCAAAGCGCCCGAGTGGCCGCCTGCGCCGGCCCGCTTGTTCCAAGCCCTTATGGCTGGGTCAGCGCAAGGCGCAACGGTTCCGCAAGCAACGGCGACGGCGCTTGATTGGCTGGAGCAGCTTCCGCCGCCAGTGATTGCCGCGCCGCACGGAACACCGGGACAAGCCTTTACCAACTATGTGCCCAATAATGACCTAGATGCAGAGCTGGCTAAGGGAAAAGCACCAAACATCGACAACGCAGTTGCCGCAATACGGATTGGAAAATCCATTCGGCCCACCCTGTTCGATCATGGAACGCCAATTCTCTATTGCTGGTTCTTCAACGGAGATGCCAAAGCGGCAACCGCCCTAGCTGCCGCTGCAAATGGGCTCTACCAACTCGGTCGGGGCGTCGATATGGCTTGGGCACACGCGGAAGTTACAGACTCGGAAAGCGCCAAGCGGCAAATGGCCGAGCACGGCGGGATCCTGTATAAGCCTTCGGGAGGAGATGGTCCAGGTCGAGAGTTACTATGCCCTCGTCCAGGGTTGCGAAGCAGTTTGTTGGAGCGCTTTCAGGGCATGCGCAATCGCTTCCATCCCACAGGAGATAATCGCCGACGGTCTTATGTATTTGTCCAGCCCCCCAAACCGACACTGGCCAAAATTGCCTACAACGCCCCAAGGCGGCAGTTTGTGTTCGAGCTGAGAGATCCTGCCTCTCGACGAGAGTTTTCCAATCGTCCTCTGAACACCGCGGTGAAATTAGTCCAAGACATACGCGATAAAGCCGCCAATCTTTTGCGCGACCATCTGCCTGGTCGTTCGGACCAAGTGGATATTTATCTAGTCGGGCGCAACGCAAAGGATGCGGACAAGGCAAAGCGTGTGCAAATCGTTCCAATTCCGTCGGTAGGTCATGAACATGCCGACATGGGGATTCGTCGGGTCGCCGTTTATGTGCCGCAATCTTGCCCCCTGAACGCGGACGATCTGGCTTGGGCCTTTGCTCAAGTCGATTGGGTGGACACGGATGGCGTGATTTACCGAGAACTGCAGCGCACTGAGGACGACCGCATGACGAAGCGCTTTGAGGCCACCGATCAGCTTTGGCGCAGTGTGACGCCTCTTGCCTTGCCGGAAGCGCCCCGTCGCCGGATAGAACCTGGCCTTCGTTCTGGAGAAGAGAAAGGGGCTGCTGAACGAATTGCGGAAGAAACTTGCGCTGCCGCCGCCCTAAACCATGCGTTGCGCCATGCCGGAATAGACGCGCTGTCTGCTAGCGTAAGCGTACAACGCGAGCCTTATGACAATCGTGGCGTTCGAGCGGAATTTTTTGCCTCCGGCACACGCTTCTCCAAGCATTCCCTTTGGCACGCGAAAATCACCTTTTCTGAACCCGTGACCGGACCGCTGGTGGTGGGTAATGGGCGCTTTCTCGGCCTCGGCTTGATGCTTCCATGTGAAGAGATGCGCATCGATGTTCTCTCCTTTGCTATTACTGGGGGATTGGCGGACGATGCCGACGCCGTTACGGTTGCCTCCGCCGCTCGCCGCGCCATGATGGCCCGGTTGCAAACTCAGCTAGGTCGCAGAGGGAAATTGCCTGCTTACGCGACTGGACACGAAGAAGACGGCACCCCACTTCGCGATGGACGCCACCGTCACATCGCGGTCGTTGCCGACCTGCCGCGCCGCCGCCTTCTCTATATCGCACCTACGCGCCTTCACCGCAGCGGCGTAGATTGGCAGGAGATTTCAGCGGATCATCGCCAGACGGTTCAGGCGCTTGAAGGCATGGATATTCTTCGGGCTGGCGCAGCTGGTAGGCTAACGGTTGCTCCAACCATGCTTCATGAGGAAAAGGATCCTCTGTTCTCAAGCGCACGAATTTGGGGAAGCGTAACGGATTATCAAGTGACGCGCCACAGCCGGCGACTTAGTGACGAGGAAGCGCTTAAGACGGATGTCACTATGGAATTAATGCGACGGGGCTGGCCCAAATTGAAACCGGATGCCATCAAAGTCCTCGCTGCAAACCGCGGGCCTCGTGGCCGTTTGACCGGCCGTCTGCGCCTCACCTTCCCTACCGCCCAACACGGCCCGCTACTGATAGGTGCCACCTCGCACAAAGGTGGAGGACTGTTTGCCGGCTGCTGATCTTTTCCGCTTCTTAGCGCCCGTGCATTGCCGTGACCAGCCTCGACAAACAATAGCTTAATAAAAACACTAATTCAGGAATCCGAATCAGGCGTTGAAACTTCGTTCTCGTTGATGAGATGGGCCAAACGTTGCCGAATCCATTCCTCATCCACTGGTTCACCCTCCATGGCCATGGAGTTGGCGACATGGCGCGGAATCGCTTCCAAGCGGCGACGGCGGCGTTCTTCAGCGGGCAGTTTGCGCCAACGCTCAACCGCTTGGAGCCATTTCTCATCTTCCATCATCCTGCTCCAGCAGCATCCAAACAACCTTGATGGAGGATCAGTCCTTGCGGATCATCGGCCACCGGCCAAGCCGCCCAAATCACAATGGTGCAACGCTCCGATACCTCTCCACCTCACCGCCCCCGAACCCGCGCCAATAGGTCGGCGCCAGTTTCGCAGTCCATAATCCAGTCGCCCACGACTGCCAGCTCCTCCGCTGCCTTAAGGCTCTCCAGCAAACCCGACAGCCGCTGTGCTGTCTCCGCACCGAATCGCCTAGCCGCCAAGCGACACAGAAGCGCCCGCTCGTCGGCGCGGCCTCGCTCAATGCCTCGCTCAATGCCCTGCGCTTGACCCTGCTCAACCAACTCATCCCGCCATGCCCTAACGCTTGCATCCAACAATGTCGCCATCTCGCCTCCTCGTCTTTCCGCCAAGGTTCGCTCCAACTCGGCCAGTGGCGGCAATCCTACACCGCCATAGCGCCGCAGCCGGTCCTCCACACGGGCGTAGAAGCCCTCCCGCACACCAGCCTCATCACTGCCGCCGTGCCGTTCAAACGCCGCTGCTAGCAAACCGGCCAACGCCTCCCGCCGGCCAGTTTCCAAGCTAATCAAGGTCGTTATCCGGTTGCCGCTGGGCAGGCGGCTGCGCAACAAGCCGCCATAGTCCCCTGACCAGGCCGACTCGTCAAGCACCGTGTATGCCCGCCCCAACATGGTGCGGGGCAGGCCACCGTTCCCCAACGCTCTGGCAAATTGGGCGGGACGCTCCGCCGAACGAGACCACGGCCGTTTTCCGTTGTAAATGACCGTCTTGTCCAATGAGAAGTGAGCCTGAAGCGGGAAGGCGATTCCAACGAGAAATGAGCCTGAAGGGGGCCGATCCGGGATCATCGGAGGATGATCGTGACAATGGCCACCGAGCGGCTGGAGAGCTTGGATCAGGTTCGCGCCTTCGAGGAAGGCAGCGAGGGTTTGGACTTCGTCGGGTCGGACCGGCCTTCCCGGAACGACTTCGTGCGGCGCATGCTCGTGAAGTTCGAGTACGGGACTCTGGGCAGGGCCGACAAGGGGTTGGTGAAGCGGTTCCTGCGCAAGGCCACGGGGCTGTCGCGGGCGCAGTTGACGCGGCTGGTTCGCCAGCACGCCAAGACGGGGCGGATCGAGGACCGGCGCGGCGGCGCCCCGGCGAGGCCGTTCGTCCGGCGCTACACGGCGGTCGACGCGGTGCTGCTGGCGGAGGTGGACGGGACGCTGGGGCAGGTCTGCGGGCAGGCGACGCGGGCGGTGATGCGGCGCGAGTTCGAGGTGTTCGGAGACGCCCGCTTCGAGCGTTTGGCGGGCATCTCGACCAGCCATCTTTACAACCTGCGCAAGTCGAACGCCTACCAGCGCCAGCGCGTCGTCCGCACACGCACGAAGCCATCCGCGGCGGCCATCGGGGAGCGCCGCAAGCCGCGTCCCGAGGGAAGGCCCGGCTTCGTGCGCGTGGATTCCGTGCATCAGGGCGACCTCGACGGGCGCAAGGGCGTCTACGAGATCAACTTGGTCGACGAGGTCACGCAGTACGAGTTCGTGGGTGCGGTCGAGGCCATCTCGGAACGCTTCATGATCCCCGTGCTGGCGGGCCTCCTGGACCTTTTCCCCTTTGTGATCAAGGGGTTCCACGCCGACAACGGCTCCGAGTACGTCAACCGCAGGGTCGCCGCCCTGCTGGAGAAGCTGTGCGCCGAGTTCACCCGCTCGCGTCCGCGCCGCTCCAACGACAACGCCTTGGTCGAGAGCAAGAACGCCAGCGTCGTGCGCCGCCATCTCGGCCACGCCCACATTCCCGCCCGCTTCGCGCCGCTGGTTCACCAGTTCGCCAGCGCCGTGCTCTCCCCCCATCTCAACTTCCACCGCCCCTGCCTGTTCGCCACGCCGGTCGCCGACGAGAACGGCAGGGTCCGCAAGACCTACCGCGACGACGACGTCGCCACGCCCTACGAGCGGCTCAAGTCCATCGAGGGCGCCGAGCGCTTCCTCAAGCCCGGCCTCTCCTTCGCAGCGCTCGACGCCGAGGCAAGCGTCATGAGCGACCTCGAATCCGCCCGCCTCGTCAACCGCGAGCGCGACAGGCTGTTCCGAACCGTCGACGCCGCATGGCCGAGCGCGGCATGACGCCGCTCCGCCCGACCCGCCTCGAAACGACCGACCCCGCGTTTCCCACAGCCTTCCCACAGCCGCTTTCATGCTTGGGGGGACCGCGCCCGTGGAAAGGCTGTGGAAAACGCTGCGTGGCCCAATCAACCCGGCGAACCGCCAGACCGCCTCCAAGCCCTTCGTCGGCTGCCGCACGGCCCTCCGAAGACTTGCTATCCGAAAGCGCCAACGGCATCATCGCCCACCATCTCAACCAATTCCCCACTCGGCCCCAGGCACGGAACATCGCCCTTCGTTCAGGCTCATTTCGGTATTGGAATTGACTTGACCACTGGCAGGACCGGGGGCATTCGCCCCTCCCGTCGGTAAACGCCGCTGCGGTGAAGTTCCCGGTGCAGCAAATGGGCGTATTCGGAGACCCGCCAAGCTATGTTTCTGTCCACCCGGGACTGGAACTCCAACAACACGGCCAAATATGGCTGCCCGCCGTCATCAAGCGGTTCGTCCAACTTGAACTCAACGGTCCAGGCCATATCGCCTATCCGCTTGCGCAACGCCTCCCCAATGAACTCCGACGAGCGTTTGCGCAGAGTGCCGAAATCCAGTTCATCCCGCCATTGCGCCGCTACGAAGCCGCGTAGCAGGTCGGTGACGGTGCGGTCATCGGAGAAGATGAGCTTGTTGGCGGGGTCGGACTTGGCCATGATGCCCATGTTGGAGGACGCACAGACCCACAGAAAAGCGGAGTTTGCTGGAATGCTTGTGCGAAATTGGCCCGCATTAGCCGCAAATCTGTTCCAATAGATAGCTCGAACAGCCCTTTAGGGGTCACGATGTCAAACGTTTATGACTTTTCCGCGCCGGAAGAAGATGGACCGATGCAGCCGGCCCTGCCTCTTCGGGTGGGGCGGCACCGTGAAGATGCGCCCCTGATTCCGGCCCGCATCCTCAATGAGTTTGTTTACTGCCCGCGCCTTGCCTATTTGGAGTGGGTGCAGAAGGAATGGGCCGATTCGGCCGACACCGTGGAGGGCCGCCACATCCATCGGCGCGTCGATGTGCAAAGCGGCTCGCTTCCTGAACCGGATGAGAACTTCGAGGAGTTGTCGCGGGCGAAATCCGTCGAGCTTTCCTCTAGGAAGCTGGACCTTGTGGCGAAGATCGATCTGGTCGAAAGCAAGAACGGCGAGGTCACGCCGGTGGACTACAAGCGCGGCAAGCGCCCCCATGTGCCGCGCCACGCATACGATCCAGAGCGGGTGCAGTTATGCGCTCAAGGCTTGCTGCTGGAGGAGCACGGCTACAAATGCTCCGCTGGGGTGCTGTACTTCGCCGGCTCGCGGGAACGGGTGCGGGTTCCGTTTGATGCAGAGTTGCGGGCGCTGACCCGCGAGTCCCTGGAGGTCCTGCGGGACGTCGTCGAAGGCGGCCGAATTCCACCGCCACTTGAGGACAGCCCCAAATGCACACGCTGCTCCTTAGTGGGCATCTGCTTGCCGGATGAAACCAACGTGCTGCGGTCCTTGGTGGATAAAGTGCGTCCCATCAGCGTTCAGCAAACCCGCGCCCTGCCGGTGTATGTGCAAACCCATCGCGGCAAGGTGGCCAAGGACGGGGAGCGGCTGGTCATCACCAAGGATGATGAGGAGCCGGTTCATGCGCGGCTGGCGGAAACCTCCCAACTGGTGCTGATGGGCAATGTTTACGTCACCACGCCTACGCTGCACGAACTGATGCGACGCAACATTCCCGTTACATGGCAGTCTTTCGGCGGGTGGTTCCTTGGCCACAGCATGGGCACCGGCCATGCCAATGTGGAGTTGCGCACTGCGCAGTACAAAGGATCCTTTGAAGATCAAGTCTGTCTGAAGTTGGCGCGGGGCTGGGTGCAGGCGAAGATTCGCAACTGCCGGACACTGTTGCGTCGGAATCGGCGGCCCGAAACCGATGTGGAAGCCGTTCTGAAGGACTTGAAGCGGCTGGCTCTCCGCGCAGGGCGGGCACGCGAGATAGACCGCTTGCTTGGCATTGAGGGCGCGGCGGCGGCCCGCTATTTCCAACACTTCACGGACATGCTGAAAGCGAATGATGAAATGGCGGACTTCCAAATGCATAACCGCAACCGTCGTCCGCCCACGGATCCGGTGAACGCCATGCTGTCGTTCGGCTACGCCATGCTCACGCGGGCGTTTCTGGTGGCGCTGTCCGCAACGGGCTTCGACCCCTATCGCGGCTTTTTTCACCAACCGCGCTACGGGCGCCCTGCTCTGGCCTTGGACATGATGGAGCCGTTCCGCCCCCTGATCGTCGATTCCGTAGTGGTCACCGCCATCAACAACGGGGAGGTTCGGGCCAAGGACTTCGTTCAGTCGTCCCTAGGCGTGAACCTGACCGACTCCGGCCGCAAGCGCTTCATCGCCACCTTCGAGCGCCGCCTAACCCAAGAAGTGACCCACCCCCTGTTCGGCTACCGGGTTGAGTACCGCCGCCTCCTGGAGATGCAGGCGCGGTTGCTTGGCCGCTTCCTGCTGGGTGAGGTACTGGAGTATCCCAATTTTGTAACCCGCTGATTAAAATGAAATTATTGTCGTTTGCAGCTAGCTGGACTGTGTCAGCCTATGGGAGTTGGGCGGGGACTTCGGGGCCGATGCCCGACAGCCGCCGGCAGGTGGGTTAGCCATGCCAGCGGATGAGAGGCTTTATTTCGTCGTTTACGACATCGCCGACGCAAAACGGTGGCGGTCCGTTTTCCGCACCATGCGGGGGTACGGCGAATGGGTGCAGCTTTCGGTTTTCCAGTGCCGATTGAGCCGGGTGCGCCACGCTGAACTGATCGCCGACCTAGACAGGATCATCCATCACGACGAGGACCACATCGTGCTGATGGACATTGGCCCGGCGGACAAGGTGGCGCCAAAAGTGGTGTCCCTAGGCAAGCGCCCCTATACACCCGTCGCCCGCGAGCCTATCATCGTGTAACCTGCCGCCCCATTGCGAGCGCTGAGGTCGTGTCCTGTTCTCCGGCCACCGCTCGCGTTGGGTGGTTGCTCTTTAAGAATCAGGGAATTACGGGCTAGAATCAGCCCCTACGGGCAGCTTGGGCTTGCGTCAGGCTGGGCAGGAGCGCTAAGCTCTCGCAATGGTCGCCCACAGGCCACTTGTGGTGCAGCTTCCAGCGAAGGCAAACTTCCCGCGCATCATGCGCGGGCCTCATTGAAGCTCCCTGTGCGCCTTTTCCGTTTCATGCTCATTGCTGCAACTTCCCGCGCATCATGCGCGGGCCTCATTGAAGCGCCAAGGGTTTTTTCGCGGGCATGAAGGGCATCGGCAACTTCCCGCGCATCATGCGCGGGCCTCATTGAAGCTGGTTGATCAGGTACTCGTATCGCTTTTCCGCAGCTAACTTCCCGCGCATCATGCGCGGGCCTCATTGAAGCGGGTTGATGCCACGCCCGGCAACCAAGACCACAACAAAACTTCCCGCGCATCATGCGCGGGCCTCATTGAAGCAAGGAGAAGAAGACTCGATGAGACCACGCAGCCGGCAAACTTCCCGCGCATCATGCGCGGGCCTCATTGAAGCAATTCATGGGGTTGCGGCCAGAATTGCAGCAAGAAAAACTTCCCGCGCATCATGCGCGGGCCTCATTGAAGCGCGCCGGTTGCGTCGGCGATTTCTTGGTTGCTCGTGCCAACTTCCCGCGCATCATGCGCGGGCCTCATTGAAGCCGACAACCTACGCCGACACGCCTCCGGGTGCATCAAAACTTCCCGCGCATCATGCGCGGGCCTCATTGAAGCCACCCCAACCCGCCGTTGAGCGGCCCTGTGCGGCCCTAACTTCCCGCGCATCATGCGCGGGCCTCATTGAAGCGACACCGACGCCCGATGCCCCCACACCTCCTAGGGGAACTTCCCGCGCATCATGCGCGGGCCTCATTGAAGCTCGCTATCGCTGTATATTTCTCCCCAAAAATGTCAAGAACTTCCCGCGCATCATGCGCGGGCCTCATTGAAGCCGTTTGGATTTCGACTTTGGGACCACCAACCCGCCAAACTTCCCGCGCATCATGCGCGGGCCTCATTGAAGCAACCAGCACGACGTGCAGGTGGATCGGCGCGACATAACTTCCCGCGCATCATGCGCGGGCCTCATTGAAGCCGGTGCGGCTATGCGGGTGAACGACGGCAGCATTAGGAACTTCCCGCGCATCATGCGCGGGCCTCATTGAAGCCGTTCCCTATAATTAGTGCTAGTATAGGGACACTTGGAACTTCCCGCGCATCATGCGCGGGCCTCATTGAAGCCGGCATCGAAAAGATGTCGTTTAGATATCGTTGTCAACTTCCCGCGCATCATGCGCGGGCCTCATTGAAGCAGTTGGTAGAATCGTTCATACTCGATGGCGGCGCCGAAACTTCCCGCGCATCATGCGCGGGCCTCATTGAAGCGTCGTGGTGAAGGCAAGGGCGGACGGGACTGAGACGGAACTTCCCGCGCATCATGCGCGGGCCTCATTGAAGCGAGGATCTGGCGGAAACGGATTTTGCGGACTACATCAACTTCCCGCGCATCATGCGCGGGCCTCATTGAAGCTGCGCGCCCCCTCAGCGCTCAGCCCCGTGTCCGCGAAACTTCCCGCGCATCATGCGCGGGCCTCATTGAAGCCGGCTCGACTGCTCGGAGCTCTGACTGTGGGCAAGGCAACTTCCCGCGCATCATGCGCGGGCCTCATTGAAGCAAAGGAAGTCGTGACGCGGGCCTGCAACGGCAACGAGAACTTCCCGCGCATCATGCGCGGGCCTCATTGAAGCAAAAAGGCCAAGCGAGCTCACTTAGTGGAGAGCTTCAACTTCCCGCGCATCATGCGCGGGCCTCATTGAAGCTCGGGGTTGGGGGCGGTGCGCTTTCGGCGGTTAAGCAACTTCCCGCGCATCATGCGCGGGCCTCATTGAAGCTCAATGATGAAGGCTGAGTATGCCATCGATAGGATAACTTCCCGCGCATCATGCGCGGGCCTCATTGAAGCGTTGAAATCTCGGTCCGTGTAGGTCCAGAATTCTGAACTTCCCGCGCATCATGCGCGGGCCTCATTGAAGCGATTTCTTAACCTCCACTTCCCGCGGTTCAACCTCAACTTCCCGCGCATCATGCGCGGGCCTCATTGAAGCTCGGTCTCCGAGATTGTCTGGGACCACTCGGAGCGGCAACTTCCCGCGCATCATGCGCGGGCCTCATTGAAGCGCCGGCAACGACATCGCCCGGCGCGGCCACCTGTGGGAACTTCCCGCGCATCATGCGCGGGCCTCATTGAAGCTCAACTTTCCTGCGTAATTCCCTTTTTTGCGCCGGCCAACTTCCCGCGCATCATGCGCGGGCCTCATTGAAGCATCTGGCGGGTGGCGCAGGGCTACGTCGTGCAGGTCAACTTCCCGCGCATCATGCGCGGGCCTCATTGAAGCCGCCGGGGTCAGCCCGGCCAGGGGCAGGCCGAGGATAACTTCCCGCGCATCATGCGCGGGCCTCATTGAAGCTGCGCCGATACGCGGACGGCGCCCCCGGACAGCGGACAACTTCCCGCGCATCATGCGCGGGCCTCATTGAAGCCGCATTGTCGTTGCCAGCGCCGGCGGTGAGCGGGGATAACTTCCCGCGCATCATGCGCGGGCCTCATTGAAGCAGGTTGGTGTACCCGCTCACGTCTTGGTTGGTAATCAACTTCCCGCGCATCATGCGCGGGCCTCATTGAAGCTTGAAGAGGCTTTTGGCGCCCTGTTCAACGCCATCGGGAACTTCCCGCGCATCATGCGCGGGCCTCATTGAAGCTCGGATGGCGAAGTGGCGAATTGCGTTCCTCGCAACAACTTCCCGCGCATCATGCGCGGGCCTCATTGAAGCGCGGCGGCGCTCGACAGGATGGCCGGGCCGCCGCTGAACTTCCCGCGCATCATGCGCGGGCCTCATTGAAGCGATCGCGCCACCCGCTCGGTGCAGGTGCTGTACCGCGCAACTTCCCGCGCATCATGCGCGGGCCTCATTGAAGCGTCGGCGTCTATGTTGACCGATCCGCCCCACCCTCTAACTTCCCGCGCATCATGCGCGGGCCTCATTGAAGCGGGTAGACGGAGTTGGTCAACTCGGTGCCGCCGAGAACTTCCCGCGCATCATGCGCGGGCCTCATTGAAGCGGGTAGACGGAGTTGGTCAACTCGGTGCCGCCGAGAACTTCCCGCGCATCATGCGCGGGCCTCATTGAAGCATGGGACGGGACGGGGCGGGGCGGGACGGGGCGGGAAACTTCCCGCGCATCATGCGCGGGCCTCATTGAAGCGCGTCAGGACCAACGGCCTCGGGGACAGGAACAGCGAACTTCCCGCGCATCATGCGCGGGCCTCATTGAAGCAGTGGCGCCGCTTGCTTCCATCCATTCCTGCTCGCAAACTTCCCGCGCATCATGCGCGGGCCTCATTGAAGCACTGCGCCGGCGGCCGATGCGACGCTGACCTTCGAGAACTTCCCGCGCATCATGCGCGGGCCTCATTGAAGCACGTCGCGGCTTGGGTTGCATTCCGGCGGGAAAGTGGTAACTTCCCGCGCATCATGCGCGGGCCTCATTGAAGCCCATGACCGATGCGGGCTTGGCCCTGTTCATCCGCGAACTTCCCGCGCATCATGCGCGGACCTCGTTGAAGCTGCGGGAAGGCGACGCCTGATTGACTCTGCGCAACAAGGCCAGTGAGGCACTTCCACATGAACAGCCGCCTTTTCCCCGTGCGTCTAATGACACCAAGCATCGGGGTCGGCTAGCCCCCGACTGTTTGACGAGTTAGACCAGATCGAACGATGGGTCTTCAGGCCAAGCCCAGCATCATCTTGATGAACGGCGCGTCGAAGGCGTTGGTGGCGCCGGCACCCATGTAGCCTTGGTCCACAACCAAGTTGGCGCCGGTGATGCCGCTGGCGGCATCGCTGCCGAGAAAGGCCATGGCGCCAGCGACCTGTTCCGTGCTGAGCGCTTCAATGCCGAGGGCGTCACGGTAGTCTTTGCCGAAGGCCAGCCAAACGTCGGCGTTGGCGCGTGCCAAGGCGGTGTCGGTGGGGCCGGGCATCACCGAGTTAATGCGTACGCCCTGCTTGAGCAGGCCGAAGGCTTGGCTGGCCACATAGCCGCACATGGCCTGCTTGCTGAACATGTAGTTGTCGGTGCCTAGATTGGCGTCGATCCAAGCCAAGGCGCCGTCCCAATCCGGCACCGCTAGGAACTCCAGCACTTTCTCTAGCTTGCGCAACCAAGGCAGGCCGGCAATGGACGCGATCATGACGATGGCGGCGCCGGCGTTGAACATCCCCTTGGCCAGCAATTGCTCAATGAAATAGCGCTGGCTGACGAAATTGATGGCCATCAAGCCGGGTGCGCCGTCGGCCACGCCAGCACAGGAGAAGAGCACGTCAAAGCGCCCGTTCAGTTCGGTGATGGCGGCGTCCACATTGCCTTGATCGCGCAGGTCGATGCGCACCGACTGAGCGGCGGAATAGTCGATGGCCGCCACGTCCAGCACCGTGATCTCCGCGCCGAGGTCCGCCGCTAGTCGCGCCACTGCCGCGCCCATGCCGGTGGCGCCGCCCAAAACCAGTGCGCGTTTGCCAGTGTATTGGAATTGCGCTGTTCCCATAATCGGTCCTTAGTTGATTGAATGGATGGGCCAAGCAAACACCAATTGGGCGTTGTCAGCAACCACCACGCTAGGCCGAGGCACCTATTTTGCGCAGAATCGGTCTGAAATCGGTGGGGTGGAACATTCCTGGAACACAGGTGGAGCGACCCGCAAAGCCGCATTCTCTCGTTGGGGAATGGGCCAAAATTATTTCAGGGCGCACTGAAAACCTTGTGGGGGGCGGCTTTCAGAACAGCGCAAGTCCCTCATGCGGAATTCAGGATGCGGGCGACTGATCAGCCGCCGGCGAGCAGGGGTTGGGAATCCTTCAGCCAAGCCAGCGCCTGGGCGAGAACCGCCTCGGGGTCTCCGACGGCGGGAATGTCCGGGTCGATGCCGTTTTCGTGGATTGCAGTGCCGCTGGGCGTGAAATAGTAGGCAGTGGTCAGCTTAAGTCCCCTAGCCTTAGGCAGGATCACCACGGACTGCACCGTGCCCTTACCGTAGCTACGCTCGCCGAGGACAGCGGCGCGGCCATGGTCCTTGAGCGCCCCAGCCACGATTTCGGCGGCGGAGGCGGAGTTCCGATCAATCAGCACCGCAACGGGGCCGCCATTGATGAGATCGCCGGCGGGGGCCATGTGCTCCTCTTGGCGGCGCGGTGAACGGCCCTCCGTGCGGGCCACCAAGCCACCATCCAACAGGGCACCAGCCACCTCCACCGCCGCCGCCAACATACCGCCGGAATTGCCTTGCAGATCCAGGATGAGCCCAACAACGGGTTCCTCTTCGGCCAACCTCCGTACGGCCTCACGGAACTCGTCGCCCGTGTTTTTGTTAAAGCGTAAAATCCGCACATGAGGGTAGCCCGGCGCAAGCCAACGGGCATCAATGGTGGGTGTCTTGATCTCGGCCCGAACCAGATGGACCGGCAAATCGGCACCGTCGCGGCGCAGCAGCAAGCCCACCTCGCTGCCGACCGGGCCGCGCAGCCGCCGCACCACCGTCGGTAGGCTCTCGCCATCCAGCGCGTCCCCCTCAATGGCCGTTATTTGATCCCCCGGCAGCAGTCCGGCCGCGGCGGCCGGGCTATCCTCAATGACCGCGACGATGCGGCAGCGACCTTCCCGCAGCACCAGTTTGACCCCGATGCCGCCGAAGGCACCGTCCATGTCGGCCTGCAGGCTCTCGAAATCCGCCGGGTCCAGGTAACGGGAGTGACGGTCCAATCCGCCCAGCATGCCGCGCACGGCGTCGTCCACCAATTGATCCTCGGACACCGCCTCCACATAGTTGGCCTTGATGACGCGAATGCTCTCGCCAACCACTCCCCCTAGCCGCGGCTGCCGCAGATCGTTGGGCCAAAACGAATAGACGACGATGCCAAGCGCCATGCCGGTGACCATGCTGACGGCCACGCCGAAGAGAATCAGCGGACGCACGATCGGCGGCGCCTTGGCGGATTTTTTGCCATCTTTGCTCATCGTCGGCCCAACCAAGGCAAGGGATCCTGAGGTTGACCCTTGGTGCGCAGCTCGAAGTAGATGCCGCTGGCGCCCAAGCCACCGCTCTGTCCCGCATGGGCGACCACCTCGCCCGCCTCCACCGCGTCATCCACCTTCTTGGTCAGCTGATCTGCATGGCCGTACAAGGTCATGTAGCCACCGCCGTGTTCAAGAATCAGCAGCAGGCCGAAGCCGCGCAGCCAATCGGCGAAGACGACGCGCCCGCCGTGGACGGCGATCACCGGGCTGCCCAAGGCCGCCCGCAGCAGCACGCCTTCCCACCTCGTGCCGCTGTCGGCCCGGGTCTGGCCGAATCGGCCAGTCAACTGGCCCTGCAGTGGCCAAGGCAGGCGGCCCTTGCGGGCAACGAAATCCTCGCCGCCGCTCGTGGCGCGACGCTGAATCTGGGCGAGGAGCTTTTGCAGGCGCTGCCGGTCGTTTAGCAGGCGATGGCGACGGTTCTCCCGGTCCTCAAACTCCTCCTCCAGGTTGGCGATCAGCACCCGGCGCTCCACCCGTTGGCTTTCAAGCTGCGTTCGCTGTTCGTCCAAGACCTCGAGTTCAGTGCGCTCCGCCTCTTGCCGGCGGACTAACTCCTCAGCGCTGCGCTCCATGTCCGCGGACAACCCCTGATAGTCCTCCAACGCCTCAAAGCGGGCTTCGGTGACAAAGCGATGGTAGATGGTCATGCGTTCCACCGCGTCAGCCGACTCCTGGCCGGCTAACAGCTTGACGAATTCCTGACCGGTGAAACGTTGGGCAATGGCCAAGTGCCTGGCGATGCCCCGCACTTGGGCGGCGCGACGCACCTCCAATTGCGCCTGACGGCGGCGCAGATCCTGCAGCGTGGCGCGGCTTTCCGCCAGCACCCGCTCGCTGGCTTTAGCGGCGGCATTGGTCTGCGCCACGGCGCGGTCCTTGTCGCGCATCTCCTTCAGCCAGCGCAGCCGCCGCCGCTCCGCGTCAGACAACCAAGAGTCCAGATCGTTGAGCTCTCCCAAGATCGACTGCAGTTCCGCCTCGGCACCGGCGCGGTCCGCTTCCGCCGCGCACAGCCCCGCCGACGCAGCCCAAAGCAGAACCAGCACGAACACCTTGATGATGAACAGCCCACCGATTTCGACGGACCGCACAGCCAGGGCGGGATGGATCGGACCAAATTGACCGGCCGCGGCCCCGCTACCGACTGGGAGGCTCGGCCGGTGACTAGCCATCCCACGCCACGCCAAGGCGCATAGGCTCATGCCCTGCTGGGCTGGACACTAGGGGGCAAGGACAGGGTTGGCGCATGGGAGAGAAAGGTCGCTGGCGGCCGTCAGCAGACAGCCGCGCCAGCCAACCCGGTCGCCGCCCTTTGGCCGGGGGCGAAGCGGACTAGGGAACGTCCGGTCATTTCCGGCGGCACCGCGATGCCCAACAGCGTCAGGGCCGTGGGGGCCACATCGGCCAAGGTGCCCCCGCCATCAAAAACGACCGCGCCAGGGCCAACGTACAGCAGGGGAACCGGCCGAGTCGTGTGGGCACTGTGGGCTTGGCCGGTGGCGGCGTCACGCATCTGCTCCACGTTGCCGTGGTCGGCGGTGATGAGCATGCGCCAATCCGTGCCTTGAACCGCCGCCGCCAAGCGGCCGAGGCAGTGGTCCAAGGTTTCCACTGCGGCCACTGCCGCCGGCAGGTTGCCGGTATGCCCCACCATGTCGCCGTTGGCGTAGTTGCAGATGATGGCGTCGAAGCGGCCCGAACGGATGGCCTCGAGCAGGCCGTCCGTCAACTCAGGGGCGCTCATTTCCGGCTTGAGGTCGTAGGTGGCGACCTTGGGACTAGGCACCAACAGGCGCTCTTCGCCGGCGAAGGGCACCTCCCGCCCGCCGGAAAAGAAAAAGGTGACATGGGCGTACTTCTCGGTCTCCGCCGCCCGCAGTTGCCGCTTGCCTAGCCGGGAGAGGTGCTCACCCAAAGTGTTGTCGATGGCGAGGGGCTTAAAGAGGCAGTCTGCCGGGATGTCTTGCGCATATTCGGTCAGGGTAAGGAAGTTGGCGATGCGCACGAAGTTGTTGCGGGGAAAGCCATCGAAGTCCTCCTGCAGCAAGGCGCGAGTCAACTGCCGCGCTCGGTCGGCACGGAAGTTCATGAAGACGGCCGCATCCTCCGCGGCCAAGCAGGCCGGCGGCCGTCCAGATTGGAGAATGGCGGTGGGCTGGACGAATTCATCGCTTTCCCTCCGTTCATAGGCTGCTTCCAAGGCGGCCGCAGCGTCCGCCGCCCGGAAGGGCGCCTCGCCGTGCGCGATCAGGTCATAGGCCCTTTGGGTTCTGTCCCAACGCCGGTCCCGATCCATGGCGTAGTAGCGCCCGCAGACGGAAGCGACGCCGCCGACACCCAAGGAGCGCAGCAGCGCATCCGCTTCGCGCAGCGATGGCTCGGCGCTTTTCGGCGGCCTGTCCCGCCCGTCCAGAAAGGCATGCAGCTGGATGCGCCGCACGCCGCTGGCGGCGGCGATGCGAATGAGCGCATGGATGTGGCGCTCATGGGAATGCACCCCTCCTGGGGAGAGCAGCCCCATAACCTGCAGGACGCCGCCGCCGTCCCGCACTTTCGCCAAGGCCGCGCACAGGCGGCGGTTGCGCTGGAATTCACCCTGTTCGATGGCGTGGTCCAAACGCACTAGGTCCTGCTGGACAACCCGGCCGGCACCCATCACCATGTGTCCCACCTCGGAATTGCCCATCTGCCCGGCGGGCAGGCCCACATCGCCGCCCGAACCGGAGATCAGGGTGTGCGGAAAGGCAGCCAGCAGCCCGTCCCAATTCGGCGTCTTGGCGATGGCGATGGCGTTGTCCGGCGCAGCCGGCCGATGGCCGAAGCCGTCGAGCACGACCAGCAGCAACCTGCCAACAGGGGGAGTGGGCATGTCTTCAAGCCTGAAGGAACGCTAGGCGAGCCATTCTAACAGTTCGGCAATTGCCGGAAGGCCAACCCCGTCAAGCCTTTGCGAAGCGCCCGGCAAGCGGAATTGGCGGCCTAACCTTCCTGAGCCTCAAAATCAAAGCGCTCGGTGTCGATCGTCTTTTGCGGACCGTTAGCATAGCGGTTGCCGGCAACGGCAGTCGGATCAAAAACGCAGGAGAGCGTTTCCAGGACTTCCGCCGGAACGTCCAGTTTTAGGGTGTCGAAGTTTTGCCTGAGGTGCTTGACCTTGGTGGTGCCGGGAATGGCCAAAATGTGCCGCCCCTGCGCCAACACCCAAGCCAAAGCCAGTTGCGGCAGGCCGCATTTGACCTCCTCGGCGAGCTGCAAGGCGCGTTCGCGCATCTCCAGATTCCTAGCGAAGTTATCCTCCGCAAAGCGCGGCATGGTCTTGCGCAGGTCCCCTTCGGCGAAGCTATCCGGCTTGAGCCTGCTGCCCCCGAAATGCCCGCGGCCGACGGGGCTGAAGGCGACGAAGGCGACGCCCAACTCCTCGCACACCTCAAGCACCCCGAGTTCCGGGTTGCGGGTCCACAGGGAATATTCCGACTGCAACGCCGCCACCGGGTGGGTTGCATGCGCCCGGCGCAGGGTGGCAACGGACATCTCGGACACGCCGATGTTGAGGATCTTGCCCTCCCGCACCAAGTTCGCTAGTGCGCCGATGGACTCTTCCACAGGCACCTTCTGATCCAGGCGGTGCATGTAGTAAAGGTCGATGCGGTCGGTGCGCAAACGCGCCAAGCTGTCTTCGCAATGCTGCTTGATGCTCTCCGGGCGCCCGTCCAACGCCCGCTTGCCATCGACAAAGCCGAGCACACCCTTGCTGGCCAAGAAAAACTCGTCCCGCCGATGGCCCAAGGCGCTGCCGACGAGGCGCTCATTGCTGCCGTCACCATAGAGGGAGGCGGTGTCAAAAAAGTCATAGCCGATGTCCAGCGCCTCCTGCAGCACCCTTTCAGCCTCATCAATGGGCAGGGCGGGGCCGTAGGCGTGGCTGAGGTTCATGCAGCCCAAGCCGACGGCATTGAGTTTGCTGGTTCCGATTTGTCTCTTCATGGTCCTCTTTGCGGTGCGCGGCGTTGCGGGTCCAATAGGTTAACGGAAAACGGCCGGGGTGGTGGCGGAGATCTGCTTTGACGGGGCCGGCGCTTCAAGGTCTCCGCCGCCCCTGCGGTTGCGGGCCGGACCGCTCGACAGGCTCCAAGTCACCCGGTAGAGTGGCCCCTGCACCCTGCAACCGAAGGTCTCGCCTATGCTCGTTAGCCTTGGCACACTGGAAGCCCTGTGTGCTTACGATGACTACGCCGAACCCAGCCGACGTGGCCAGCGGAGCGGCTAGGTGGAGGAGTACCCCGGCCCAGACGGCATCGCCGCGGCGCGGCGGCTTTTGGCGCCCCATGTGTTGCGAACGCCCTTGCTGCACACCGGTTCGGATTGGTTGCGGGCCAAGCTGGGCGATGGGGTGCTGCTTAAACTCGAACTGATGCAGCGCACCGGCACTTTCAAGTTTCGCGGGGCGCTGAACAACGTTCTCCATTTGGATGCTGCGCAACGGAGAATCACCACGGTGAGCGCCGGTAACCATGCCGTGGCCACGGCCTGCGCGGCCAGCGTTGTCGGCGCCGATGCAAAGCTGGTCATGCAGACAGCGGCCAATCCCGCCCGGCGGCAGCTAGCGGCCAGCTTCGGTGCGCAGTTGATCTTCCGGGAAACCGGCGCACAAGCCTTTGCCGAAGCGGAGCGACTGGTGGCGGAGGAAGGCCGCGTCATGATCCACCCCTTCGACGGTCCCTTGGTCGCTACCGCCACAGGCACCCTAGGCATGGAGATCATGGAGGATGCACAAGACTTGGATGCGGTCGTGGCGGCGGTGGGTGGCGGGGGATTGATCGGCGGCCTGGCTTGCGCCGTCAAGCAGGTGAACCCCAACTGCCGCGTTTTTGGCGTGGAGCCGGAGGGCGCCGACGGCATGAGCCAATCCCTAGCGGTGAACCAAGCCCTGTCGGGTGTGGCGGTCAACACCATCGCCGACAGCTTGGCGCCGCCCTTGACGACGCCCTACGTCCTCAATCTGGTGCGGCGGTTCGTGGACGATGTGGTCAGGGTGTCGGACGACGAAATCTGCCGTGCTCTATATCTGCTGTTTCGAGAGGCTAACCTGGCCGTGGAGCCGGCCGGCGCCACTGCCTTGGCCGGCGCTCTCGGCCCTCTGCACGGGTCGCTGTTCGGCAAGCGCGTGGCCTTGGTGGTGTGCGGCAGCTGCATTGACGCGGCCGGCTACCAAAAGCATCTGGCGCGGGGGGAGCAAGTGCATGGGCAGGATTAACGCCTGCCTCAGGCCTGTCCCCGGACGGCTGTGAGGGCGTCGTAGCGGAAAATGTCGTCCATGAGGCGTCCGCCGGCCCAGTTCGCAGCACGGTTGCGCAGCCAAGCCGCAATGCCGGAAAGGTGGAACAGCTTGGCGTTGCGCCTCGACAGGGCCTGCATCCGTGCCGTGCGGCCGCGGCGCAGATCCTCGTAACGCCTGAGGCCGGTGGCCCTGTCTCCGCCAGCGGCTAGGCAGGCCGCCAACACCGCCGCATCCTCAATGGCCGTGGCGGCACCTTGAGCCATGAACGGCAGCATCGGATGGCAGGCGTCCCCCAATAGGGTGACCAATCCCTTTCCCCAACGGGGCATGGGCGGACGCTCATGGAGCGCCCATTTGTATAGGGCGTCCGCGTCCATGCAGTCGATCAGCGTCTGAATGTCGCTGTGCCAGCCGGCGAAGTCCGCCTTCAGTTCCCCAGGTTCGCCCCGCTCGGTCCAGGACTCCACCTCCCAACCGGCTTTCTCCACCACGCAGACGCAGTTCACCAAGGCACCGCCGCGAACGTAGTAATGCACGAAATGGCCGCCCGGTCCCCACCAACAGCTGGTGACGGGGCGGACCCTGCCCTTCGGCAGACGCTGGGCCGGCACCAAGGCGCGCCAAGCGACGTTGCCGGTGAAGGTCGGCGCTTGCCGGCCAAACAGACGGGTGCGCACCGACGAGTGGATGCCGTCGGCGCCAACAAGCGCGATGCCCCGGTACAGGGTTTCGCCGTCACCCCTCGCCACCGTGATCTGAACGCCATGCGCATCCTGCCGGAACCTCCGCACTTCGGCACCCCTGTGCAGTTCGATGCGTCCTTCCCGTTCAGCCGCCTCCAACAGCAAACGCAGTAGGTCGCCCCGGTGCATGTGGTAGTAGGGAAAGCCGTAGATCTGACGCACGGTCTCCCCCAAAGCCGAACGGCTGATGAGTTTGCCGGACCGCCAACGCCTGAACTCCGTGGCCGCCGGCAGGAACGCCCGCGCCGCAAGCTGCGGCGCTAGGCGCAAATGGTGCAGCACCCGGCTGGCGTTGGGGCTGAGCTGCAATCCGGCACCCATTTGCGCAAACTCCGACGCCCGCTCGAACACCGCCGCCTCGAAACCGTTCCGAGCCAAGCACAGCGCCGCCGTCAACCCACCGATGCCACCACCGGTGATGAGCACCCTGCCCTTGGCGTCCTGTCCTTCCGCCATTCAGGCCTCCTTGACCCTACCAAACCCATCGGCGATTCGTGTTCCAGATGGCGGACCGGGATTGTAGCCGCAGCGGGGTGGCGCTCCCAAGAATCACTGTCATGGCGGTTTTGCTTTCTGGATTTCGATGCCAAACAGTCTGTACGCGCCGCGCCAATCAGGCTATCTTGCCGTGCAGCCATTATTCGACCAAGCAAGGAGAAATCCATGCCAATGCCATTCCGAACGCCGAGTCGGTGGCTGGCAAAGCCATCCATCGGTCCCGTACTTCTGCTGATGGCGGCTTGGCTGGCGGCGCCATCCGCCTTGGCCGCCGCCGCTGACCTCTTCAAGGATGACGTGGAGATCGAGGCCATTCCCGTGGACGGCCCTGTGTACATGCTCACCGGCATCGGCGGCAACATCGGCGTCTCGGTGGGCGATGACGGCGTGTTGATCGTCGATGACCAATTCCTGCCCTTGGCGGAACGCATTCAAACGGCCATAGACGCTCTCGGCGGCGACCGGCCCAAGTTCATCCTCAACACCCACTACCACGCCGACCATGTGGGCGGCAATCCGCACTTCGGCCAAGCGGGAACCATCATCGCCCACGACAACGTGCGGGCGCGCCTGCTCGGCGACGACAGCTTGCCCCCAACCGCCTTGCCGATCATCACCTTCGCCGACTCCCTAAGCGTGCATTTCAACGGCGATGAGATCCGCCTGCTGCACTTGCCCGCCGGACACACCGACGGGGACAGCGTCGTTTGGTTCCGCAACGCCAACGTTCTGCACTTAGGGGATCAACTGTTCAACGGCCGCTTCCCCTACATCGACTTGGAGGCCGGCGGCACCGTGGCCGGCTACATCGCCAACTTGGAGGCTGTCCTGGAATGGGCCGCCCCCGACGTCAAGGTCATTCCCGGCCACGGCCCCCTGTGCGGCTTGGATGAGGTTAGGGCCAACATCAAGGTCCTGCGAGACACTAGGCAAATGGTCGCCGCCGCGTTGGCGAATGGCGCCACGGTGGATGAGGTCATCGCCAAGGGATTGGGGCCGGATTACGCCGAATGGGGTTCCGGCTTCATTGACGAGGAACGCTGGATCCGCATCCTAGCCACCGACTTGCAGGCAGCCTCCGAGTGACGCTTACGGGTCCTGCCGCAATGCGGCAGGACCGAGACAAATCCCTTCCTCTCGACCCTGGATCGGCGCGGCATGGCGCTGGCGGGCCCCGCGCCATCCTAAGGCGACATTAATTCCCCGCCGGGACTAGGGCCAGCACGCGCAGGGGGCTGCCGGAGCCGCGCTTGATCTTCAAGGGGGCGGCGAAGAGCACTGCGCCGGCGGGGGGCAACTGGTCCAGATTGGTCAAGCATTGCAGGCCGTACTTGCCGGCGCCGTGCATGTAGTAGTGGCAGGGGTAGGGCGGGTTCAGGTGGAAGCCTTGGCCGGCGTCAGTGCCGATGCATTCGGAGCCGAAGCCGATGACGTCGCGCTCTCCCACCAGGAACTTGACCACATCGGCATCCGGGCCGGGGGTGTGTTGGCCGGTTTCGTCAAAGTTCTGAATGGCAACCGGGTCCTCGCGCTTGGACCAGTCCGTGCGCATCAGCACCCAACTGCGGGCGGGGATGGCTCCGTGCGCCGCCTCCCATTGACGCACCCGCTCCACGGTCAGCAGGAAGTCCGCGTCCGCCTGGGCGTCGGCGGAGCAGTCGATGACGCAGGCAGGGGCGATCATGTCCTGAATGGGGACGGTGTCCGTGGCGTTGTTCGGCAGGTTGCGCCCGGAAATCCAATGGATGGGCGCATCGAAGTGGGTGCCGGTGTGCTCACCGAAGGACAAGTTGTTCCAGTAGCAAGGGGGCCCGCGGTCGTCGTAATGAGATATCTCCTCAATCCTGAACGGCCAAGACTGCCCCCACTCCGGTGGCAGCACGATGGGCGGGAACTCCGGCGCCAAGGTCTGCGTCAGATCGACGACGCGGATGCCGCCGGCGCCGATGCCTTGCATTAGTTGCGTCAATATCTCAGCGTTCATGCTCCATTTCTCGTCAGGCGTTCAAATCAGCGGATCAAGCCATTGTCCTTGCTGCGCGGACAGACTAACGGACGGGTCTGCGGGCCTGGCTGCGGAGCACTCGTTTTAGATCGCATGGCTCCGGCATCCGCAAGATGAAAGCGTCGCTGTTCGTCAAACATCCGCACGGCCCTTGGGACTTCTACTGAAACGTCAGCCCGCCAAGGGAGGCGCCGCCGCAAACGAACAGGGTTTGGCCGGTGATGAAGTCCGCCTCTGGGCCGAGAAAGAAATTGACCGCCCGCGCCACATCTGCCGGACGGCCCACCCGGCCCACTGGAATGGCGCCGGCCACGCGGTCCAGCGCTGGGGAGCCGGGGGGAATCACGCCATCGAACATTTCCGTTTCGGCGATGGGGCCGGGCGCCACCGCGTTTACGGTAATGCCGTGCGGCGCAAGCTCCAGCGCCCAAGTGCGGGCCATGCCGATCAAGCCGGCCTTGGTGGCCGAATAAACCGTGCGCTTGGCCAGTCCGACGATGGCGCGGGTGGACATCAGCACCACTCGGCCATATTGGGCTTCCTTCATGACCGGCAGGTTGGCCTGCAGGAGCGCGATGGCGGCGCCGATATGCAGATTGGCGAGAGCGTTCAAGTCTTCCGCGGTGACTTCCTCGACCAGCTTTTCGCGGATGGCGCCGGCATTGTGGACCAAGCTGGTGGCCGGGCAGCGGGCAGCCAATTCCTGCGCCGCCTGGGCCGTGGCGGCGGCATCCGCCAAATCGACCTCCACGGACTCCACCCCGGCCAGGTCCGCCCTGCGCCGCGCCAAGCTGAACACCCGATAGCCATCCGCCACCAAGCGTCGGCAAATCTGCGCACCGATGCCGGCGCTGCCGCCGGTGACCCATGCTGTCTTATCCACTACATTTTTTCCTTAGTAAGGTTTCCCACACCTTGACGCCTTCCCGTCAACGCGTTCTCCGTCCGCCCACTGCAAATCGGCTTTCCCCAATCCTACCAGTTCCATAGCCGTGCGCAATTTGGTGTCTATTACGGTCTTCATCCAACTTGTGCCAGTTATCAGGTATGCTGCGCAACCTCTGGGCATAGATACGCACTTGGTCGTCCTGAAGCTGCCGAAAGGTACAGGTCGCTCCCGGATTTCCCCTGACCCGTTACATGCCCGGCGGACGAGGTCGAGGGTCAGGACGTTGGGCGGTCCTGCAGCTCCCGCGAAAAGAAAAATAGGTCTCCAACTCGATCCAACAGTCGGTAGCGTTGCGGCGCAATGAAGTTCGATATCTGCTTGCTTTGTCCCTTCCGGTGTATAATCAGACAGCCGTACTGGATATACTTGTCCAATACGCTGGGAGACTTCGAGATAGTAAACGGGCCCCTAACGCTGTCAAAAACAGTGACACCATCGTCGCGGCTGGAGGACAACGCTCGGAGAGCCTGCTTCGACAAGCCGATGGCACCGATGGTGCTGCATGTTTCTATCCGTTCGACGTTTCTCTCGAAGAACGTGTCGACCAGCGAAGGCATCCGGTATTGAAGGCGAACGAGCTCGCCGGCCATCAACACGACAACCAAAGCCGAGCAGACCGCCGCAACGTACTTGTGTTTCGACTTGAGGCTCTCGACGAAACTGCCGGCACCCAGAGCGACGATGAAGCTCATGGCGACGCAAACGAACGCCCAGTTTCTGCTAATATATACTGCGGAATTCACAAAAGACCAGATCACGAAAATGATGAGCAGGCCAAGAACATAGACAGGCGCGAGGCGCCTTCCTGGACGCCGCACAAGCCAGAATAGGCTCACGGCAAACAGTAAGGGCAGCATGTAAAGCATGTAACCCATATCGCCGGGTATAAACCGAAGAAACGCCACGCCGTCCTCTTCGGTCACTATGTGCCCGGTCTTGAAATGATAGACGTTGGCCAGGGTTTCATTGAGAAGGGAGAACAGGGACTCGGAAGGCAAATTCAATAGCACCAAGGCGGCTGCGGCGGACAGCAGATAGACCTCAATACCCACCTTGAGATTGCGACGACTTCTCAGAACGTCGGTGACTGCCCGAACGAACAACGGACCGATGATCAGGATTCCCGTCAGCTTGGTGGACAGTGCCGCAGCGGACAGAACTCCCGACCAGACGAGAGTGCGATATGTGGTCAACGATCGAGTGCGGAGACAGAGAAACGCCGCGATGTTGAAGAGGATGAACAGCGTAGTCTCGGAATAAAAGATATCGAATTGCGAAAACACGAGCGGATTCACGAGTACTAGGCTTCCGTACGCGGCTGCGGCTGCGATGCCGAACCGGCCGGACAACGCCCACATGACCATGCAGAAGGAAAATAGGGCCAAAACCCCGAAAGACGCTCTCAGAAAAAAGACATAATCTTGGATGTTCGGATCGTCACGGATGGCGTCCGTCGCGTTGAAGTGCTCTCGAAGATAATAGCCGCCCGGGTATTTCCAACCCGTGAGGTAGTGCTCCCCGCCCATGTGGCTGTTCATGTAATAGACTGCGGCAGGGTGGAGCAATCGAACGAACCATCGGTTCGTTTCACCCACCCTTGCGGTGTACACGGGCTCCTCGAATGAACCGAAATGTTGGGTTCCGAGAACCAGCGTATGCCATTCGTCGCCATGTGGATGGTTCACGCCGCGGCTGTTCAGATTGAAAACCCAGGCCGAAGACACCAGAAAGAACCACAGCAGCATGACAAGGACTGTACGGCGCGATTCGACCATACGCACATACGTCTGTCCGGTTCTCAGGTCCCTCAATATGGAGCTTGACCGCACAAACCCGCCTCTGTTTCCGAGTGCCATGTGCTATTTCTCCCTTCCTGCATTCATCCCATTACCCTCTTTGCAAGTGCTTGGGTCCTTTGCCGAGCCGACGTTTACGCGGTATTGTTCGGCCTCCCAGTGAAGCAGATCGTGGACATCTTTCTCGGTCAGTTCCACCAGGACATCTTGCGGTCTCTGTCTGGCCAGAACCTCGTAGTAGCAGAGGAGCTGCGCACGTTGGGCTTGGTCGAAGTCCGGCTTCGTAAAAACACCTTCGCCTCGAATGAAGAGCAACGGCGGCCTTCGCCTCCCAGCGTATCTCCGAGCCTCGCGCCGGGTCTCGAATACGGCGGCTTTCTCTCCCAGAAAGACGACGTGATCGGGATAGAGCACCCAGGCTTCCAGCAGTCTTCGGTAGAGCGCCGGAGTGTGGACCAAGCTCTGAATCCGTGCGTCTTCAATGGCGACATACTCCAATGAACCGATAGGCAATGCGTTGGGGGACTTGTGGATCGGCTGCGAAGCCGACTCGCTGAAAGCGACGTCCTGCTTCAAGGCCGAGACGAGGCCCGTGATGCGCCAGTCGATTTCGTCGATCGTGTCGCCGCCTACCAGGATGCCGTGGTTCTGCAGAAAGACGACATTGGCGTCGAGCGTGCGGCCTAGGACGACCGCGACGGATCGAGCGAGCTTGGCGCCGGGCTGCCGGTATTCCACCCACTCCCAGCGAAAGCGGTCTCGAAGCCGGGTGCGCAATGTCGCCAGCGCGTCAGCCCGCACCAAGACGGCCAACGCCTCTATCGCGTGGAGATGAACGACGACTCGCTGCGGCATGACAACGTGCATGAAGGTCTCGATCGAGGGCCGCCGGGCATGCCCTTCGGTTCTCTCGGGCAACGGCAGGTGAGGTGGTCTCGCCAAGGCAGCCCGCAGCGTGTCGAGGTCCACGGGCACGAAGATGTCGTCCTTCTCTGCGTCGGCCAGCCAAGCTCCCGAGGCCTTGATCCACAGCGTCCCGCCATCCTTCCACGACACGTTGCCGCCCGCCCCCTGCACCAACAGCGGTTCCTGTCCGATACGTGCGCAGTAATTGCGGATGTCATGCCTCATACCGCACCACCCTGCGTTCCGGAGGTGAAACCCCTGAGCCGCATGAAGTCGCGTAGCGCGAGGAAGCTCTTGAACCAGGCATCGGGCGTGGTCGCGTCGCGCCCCTTGCGGACGCCGGGATGCACCTTTTGCAGTGTCACCGCACCGAGCCTGTCTTTCGCTCCCCGGATGTCGGTTTCGGCGTCATCGCCAATCATCCATAGGACGCCGTCCGCGGCTTGCACTTTCTCCCGGACGAGCCGGAACGGCGCTTCATGCGGCTTTTCGGCACCAGCCTCCTCGCTGGTGACGATGGCGGCGAAACTGTCCTCTAGCTGCCAATACACCAGTTTTCTGAACTGAATTTGTGCCGTCAGGTCGGTCACCAGTGCCGCCGGGATGTCGGCCAAGCGCAGGTCGTCCAGCAGTTCTCTCACGCCGTCGAATAGCACGGCGTTCCTGAGAAAGGTTCGCCAGTAGGTCTGCTCCAGGTCCAGCGCCAGCAGGGCCCTGCTGCCCAAGCCCGCGAGCTCCATCATGCGCTGAAAATAGAGCAGGCGGCTGTGGGACGATGCCGAGCGGCCGAGTTGAGCTTTGATCTGGCCTCTGGCTTCCTCGAAGAGCTGGTCAGAGCGTTGTGGCGTGAAGGACAAGCTGTCCGACAGCTTGTCCTGCACCGCCTGCCAGGCAGCAACATGCGCCGGTTCATAGGCATACAACGTGTTGTCCAGATCGAACAGGACGGCGTCCGGCCGGGTCAGGAACCTGTCGGGGTGGTTGAGTTTCATATAACGCGTCCCGTCAAAGCATGGTCAATATGACACAGGACGATGACCTGCATCAGGCCCGTGACACCATCCTGCCACTGCGGCCGCGTATCCAGCAGATCCAGAACCCGGCTGCACGTCAACTCGGCCACCAGTGCGATGTCGGGGGCCGAGACTTCGCCCTCAATGGCCATGTGCATCTTGTCATCGTCAGGCGTCGTATTCACATGAAGGTTGCAGAGGCCGATCAGAGCGTGAATCAAAGAACTGTCATGAACAGTGCGCGTGGCGCATACCTTCAGCATCAAGCGTGGGGGAGTGGGGGCCAAGCGCGACAATGCCTCCGGTTGTGTTGGTTGCAGAGAGAAGATCAGGTCGGCATGGGCCCGCTGCGGACGAACGAAGCGCTGGGCGTCTTCCTCGCGTCGGCGCTGGTTATCCGCCACCGCCTGTGCCGAATAGCCGCGCTGCTCGGTATCCCGCATATGCTTGAAATAGCGGCGCAGCGGTTCATCCATGTCGAGGTAAATCCGCAAGTCGTACAGCCGCCTCAAAGTGGACAAGTAGAAGGCGTGCAATCCGGTGACGATGATGAAGTCGTTGCTCGGAACAGTGGCGGCTTCGCGCAATTTCCCGATCGCATGGTCGTATTGGGGGGATGATATAGGAGCTCGTTTGGCCATGGTCACCAAATCGTTGCCCAAACGGCTCAGGTCGTTAGCTGCCGGGTTCAGATGGGTCAGGACCTTCCACATTCCACCGCGTCGGTCCCAGAGATGGTAGTTGTCGCCCGAAACCTCCACTACGGAATGCGTCCCAAGCAGCTTGGTGAGGGCGTCAGCCAAGGTGCTCTTGCCCGAGCCGGAGTCCCCGGCGATGCCGAACAAAAACGGTTTGCGGCTCAGCCGGTAGAAGTCGTTGCGGGTGATCAAGTGCCGCCAAGTATGGGCGGCGAGAACGACCCCAGCCACGATGAAGGCAGTATGGAGCAGGGAAGGCAGCCGCTCCGGCACGAGGACGCTGATGTCGAATCGGCTGCCGTCTGCCAAATGGAAGGGGGTGGAGACGGAAATACTGAGCAAGTAGAAAACAACAAACACTCCCACCAGCAGCCGGGTGGATCGGGACCCGATGAACAAACAGAACATCAGGAAAGGCATGTTCCATATGAACCAGCCAGGGGAGGTCGCCGCGAACAGGGTCACCAGCAGGAACGAAACGCCCGTGCCGGTGAGAAACAGATCGAAATTGATGCGTCCTATGGTCCACACGGAGTAGAGAGTGAGGATGTAGAGGGTCGGCACGATATAGAACGACAGGCCATTGTTCAGCCCGAACATGAGCTGATAGATGTTCTGCATCTGCGGGTTCTCCCACAGCATGTGCATGTTGCTCGGCGACAACAGGGACGGCCCGATGACGCAGAGTGTGCTCAAAGACAATCCCGCCAGAAACGCCGGCAGGTGCGAGCGCAGCAACTTCCCGTTGTGCAGATAGATCAGGAAGAAGGGAATACTGACGACCATGCTGAGCTTGGCGGAAACCGCCAATGCACAGACGGCCCCAGCGCAAGCGCTCTGCGCCTTGGTGACAGGTTGGCGCATCAGTACAAGAGCGAGGGTCAGCAGCAGTATCGGGACGAGGTCGTTGAGCCCAAGTCCATAGGTGGCGAGCAGGACGAGGGGCGACAGCCAGTACCAGGTGAGGAGCCGATGCGTCGGCATACCAGGCACCAGCCGGTGCAGGCTGTACAGCAAGCCAACGTCCACCGCTACTAGTGTCAACCAGTAGCCGTACTGCGCGGGCAAGACCAGCGCCTCGGCCAGCCAAGCCGACGGCAGGAAGGTCAGCCACATCACATAGCCGTAGGGAAAGGCGAGGGGGTCGCCCCCGGCGGCCAGCCAGCCGCTCCAGGGGTCGAAATCGAGCCGGCTTGCGCTCGCCTGCATGAAGGGCGCATACCAGTCGTTCATGGCGACGGGCGCCAAGGCAAGCACCAGCCCGAGGCGAATGGCCGCGCCGACGAAGAACAGCGGATGCAAAGAGAGCGCCTTCATGCGGCGCTAGCCTCGCGCTCCCACAGGTTCGGGTGCTTGGTGCAGACCGCGTCGGGCCGGATGTCTCTTGTACGCAACAGCGTCGCCAAGGCAGGAACTTCGACGGTCGCGTCTCGCCCTTGCAGCTCCGGTGAGACGATGCAGAGCTTGAACCCGGCCGCGCCGAGCTGCTGCGCTTCCTGCGAGGTCAGCGGGAAGCGAGTGAAGCAATCCACCCAAACCCAGTCGATCCGCCCGGCCAGAGTCAGGGCGGTCGCGATCGATTCATACTCCGACACGCGCACGGCGCAACGCCGCTCGCCTGTCCCGGCGCAGCGCACCAGGGATGGGAAGGCTTGATCCAGGAAGAAGTAGTCCTCAATGCCCCGTTCGCGCAGCAGGGCCGTCACCGGAGGCTCCAGCCCGTCTTCCTTGACGTTGAGAATCAATGTGCCGTGTCGATAGACGTCGAGCCAACGCCTGAAATCAGTGCCGGCCGCGAAAGGGTCGTGGTGAAGCACCAAGCCGTCTCCCGTAGTGCGCAGGTCGATTTCGACCCCGTACTCTCGCGGGGTGGTGGCAAGCTCGGTCACGCTGTTGCGGCGATGCACGATGAGCTTCATGGCGATTTCAGGGTCCTTTTCAGTTGCAGGCTGTAAGCCAGGGTGCGGTGGATGAACCTCCACTTGGCCATCCAGTTGAGGTTCCAATGCGAGACCCCGTGGGCGCGTTCGCCGAAGCGCACCGGGAAGCGCTGCACCTCGAGGCCGGCGACCAAGGCTTGGTGGTAGGCGAACAAATCGAGCGAGAAGTCGTGGGGCGGCGACTGCCATGTGCGGTAGAAATCGCGGCTGAACAGCGTCGGCTGGGCGTTGATGTCCCGCATCGGCCGGGCCAGCAGCAGTGTTTCGAACAAGCTCATGCCCGCAGTGAACAGGGCGTCCCCTAGCGGCCGACCGCAACGGCGGCCCTTGACGAAGAGGTCGTGGCCATGGCGTCGGAACAGCGCCAGCCCGCGCAGAGCGTCTTTGGGGTCCGTTTGCATATCGGCGTGCGTCCAGCCCAGGATGTCGCCGTCGGCGGCTGCCAGCCCCGCCAGGATGCCGAAGCCGTAACCCTGATTGACCGGCACGCGCGCACTACGGCAACCGGGAACCTTCGGCAGCAGCTCACGCAGGACGCGGGGCGTCTCGTCCGTCGAGCCATTGTCCACCAGAATGACCTCTACTCCTGGTTCGACCACCAGCGCGCCGCAACGCTCCAGCAACAGGGGCAGATTGGCAGCCTCGTTGTAGCAGGGGATGACCAGCGAGAGCTCAGTCCGCACCTTGCGCTCCTTGCGAAACGATCAGAACGACACCGCCCATGCCGTATGTAAACACCTGCCTCGTCTTAACCTCCCGCTCCCGGGCGAACTCGGCAAAAGCGCCCCGGACGCCTCGGTCTTCCCGACCGCGATAGGAGAAATAGTCGTCCAGCATGATGAATGTACCCTGCTGGAGCACTGGGCGGCAGAAGGCCAGGGCCTGACGCGCGCTGGTGAACGTGTCGCTGTCTATGAAAACGATGCGGGCTTTCTCGATACCCTGCTGTTTTGCGCCATCTTGCAATGATTCACTAAAGAAACCAGGGATCAGTTGAAACACCATGCCGCCAGCGGCCCTATGAGCGCGGCGTTCGACCTGCGGGAGGCTGGTCTCGAAATTCTCGTTGGTATAGAAGGGATGCCGATCTTCTTCCTGCAACGGGCCGAAGCCGGCGAATGAATCGAAACCGTAACACTTCGTGGCGGCGACACTCGGATGGATTTTGGACAGCTTCCTCAAACAGCGCAGCGCGTGACAAAACGAGCTACCAGCGAACACGCCGAATTCAAGGTAATCGCCTTCGATATTTTCCAGCGCGGACAGGTAGCAGACCTTCTTGATTGCGTAGTACTTCTCCAGATTGTGGATGACCGCCGGATTCAGGCCAGCAATAAATACGGAAGCCGAGTTCTGCAGAAACTCCAACCGGGAGAGCAATCCGAATGGTTTCACTGACATGCTTCCTTATATTCCCGAGGCGCCGTTGTTGGTCTGAAGACCAGCCATCGCAAGCCGACAAAATTGCTGCAAGTGGCGAACCCGGCACCGAAGACCCAGCCAACCGCGTAGTGTAGCATCAGGCCATCGACCAGCGCCGTGGTGATCGCAGTCATTCCCACGCCGCCGACAGCGTAAACGAGCAGAAAGCGCCCGCCGCCGACTACATCCACATCGAACCTGCGGCCGAACACCCAGGTCCTGCCGAAGTGATAGGAGCACAAGAGTCCGAGCGCATAGCCGCAGGCAGTCGCTGCGAAGACCGGCACATGAATGTACAACAGGAGGAAGTAGCCCAGAAAATTGGCCGCGTTCGAGCCGACGCCGACCAACAGGAAGCGCAGAATATCTCTATTGAGCCGACTCATCGTGTCCGCTTTGCCGACCTGGGCGTGACGCCGCGGTACGCCTGCGTCAATGCCGCGACCGCCTCGGTCGGGATTCGGGAGTCGTGCTCCAGCCGATAGGGATGGCTCGGCCACTTGTGGAAGCATGACTGCCAATACTCGAAGGCCCCGAGATCGTCCGGCGTCCCCCAGCTCAAATAGCTATCGACCTCGAACAGGCGGCAGCGTAGCCCCAGCGCCAGGGCATGATTGATGCAGGAGTCGATATAGAACTCACCACCCACCCGATCGTCGTGCTTGAACAACCGCTTGACGCAGCGCCGGAAGTCGTCCGCCAGGCGAAAAGTAAAGGTACCGGTGACAATCGGGTCGGTAGCCGGCGCGCCGATCGGCTTCTTGACCGAGATGCCCGTTATCCGTCCATGGTCAGCTTCAACCCAGCCGAACATCTCCGGTCGGCGAAGCGCGTTGGCATGGCCGCGGGCACCCCAGACGATCACGTCCATTTCGCCATCTCCGACCAAATGCCGCCAGATATGATCGTCGTAGAGGACCCCATGGTCGCAGGTGCCGAAGGTCACGGGACCCGGCGCACTATCGCCCAAGCTGCGTTCTAGTGCATCAAGCCCGAGCAGCGCCGTGCAGGCCTGCCCGTCGGTGGCCTGGGGAACCATCTCGACAACTGCCCGCGGATACAGACGTGCCAGCTCGGCCGCGATTGTAGTGGCGCCCGGCATGTCGGCCCTCAACACGAAGGCGTGGTGCTCGGCGGGCGGCAACGCCTGGATCGCCTGCACCACCATCGATTTTCCGGACACCGGAATCAGCGGCTTGGGCAGCGCGTAGCCGGCATCGCTGAAGCGCCGGCCCATCCCGGCCAAGGGCAGGATTATCGTGCCACTCGGCCGATCCGGTGCGGGCAGGCGGCCGCTTTCCGGTGCCGTCGCGAGACTTTGGAACGTTCGCGACCAGGTCCGGTACTCGGCGACATCCTCCGGCGTTCCCCATTGCATGAAGTGCTGCAACGGATACACGGCCACTGGCCTACGCTCTGCAAGTAGCGGTTTGTAGGCCAAGCTGACGTAGTACTCCCCACCTACCCGCAGGTCTTGCTCCACTACCGACCGGAAGGCGGCGCACATGATGCGCGCCGAGGCAAAGTAGTAGGTGCCGCTGGAGGCGAATTCCTGCATGCGATTGTCGGTAAAGGGCTTTTTTTCCTGGATGTCCTCAACCCAGCCGGCGGTCTCGCGCAGATAGGCATAGTGGGTATTCCCCAGCAAGTGGGGATGGAAACCCTTATACGCCGGAATCGCCCCCGCACAGCCCGCCTCCTGCACGAAGCGTCGGAAGTGACGCCAATTCCAGTGGCAGGAAAAATCGCAGTAGTTGACGACGACCGGCTGGTCTGGATCGAGCAGATGCTCGGCTTGACGCACCGCATGGACCGGACCGAGCGCATGTGGCCGAATGCCGACGATACGCCCCGTCTGGCAGCACGCGCGCAGCGTCTGTTCCATCCGGTAAGCAGGCGTGTCGAGGTGTTCCTGGTTGCAGATGAAGAGGAAGTCGCTCTCGCCGGGGAACATGTCCACCACATGCGCGATGATGGGCTTGCCGTCGATCTCGATCAGCGGTTTGGGCGTCTTGTAGCCGGCCCGCCGAAAGCGTTCTCCGAAGCCGGACATAGGAATGACGATCTGCATCCTAATTTCTACTCAACGAGAGACGTGCGCTGTTCCGCAAGCCTAAGGCGGTA
Source organism: uncultured Pseudomonadales bacterium (assembly GCA_958296025.1). Taxonomy (GTDB): domain Bacteria; phylum Pseudomonadota; class Gammaproteobacteria; order Pseudomonadales; family Azotimanducaceae; genus Azophilus. Next base: position 442,201 of record OY282430.1, on the reverse strand, counting down.
GAAAGCACCGGCCGTCCAGCGCTTGAACCGCGTCTCGTTGTTGCGTTCGATGCACAGGCCGTGGGCGACGTCGGCACCCTGGTGCCAGCGCTCCAGCACCTCGGGGATGACTTGGGGCGGGTCCTGGAGGTCGGCGTTGATGATGACGGCGGTTTCGCCGGCCACGCACTCCTCGTGTTCGTTCCCGGCGCAACCGGAGCCAAGCCAACAGGTGCTTCCTGGTTGATATGAACAGCGCTCCTATGATGGCCGCTGATTCCGTCCGACATCATGCCAGTATAACGGCTCCGCCATGCGAACCACTATAAATTGTCATGAGTGAGCCAGGGCGATTTTAAGGTCGTTTGCTGGCGAAGCTGTTCCACTCGGTCCTGCATATTGGGACGCGGGAAGTTGGGGGACGGCGGGTTCCAGGAGGGGCGGAAGGGGCGCTTTCCGGCGGCAACCGCCGCTGCTATGGGCGCTACCCCGTCAACTCCCGTTCCAGAACCTTCGGGTTGTCGCGCCAGCGCGCCCGCCATTCCTGGGCCACGTCGCCAGGGTAGATGTCTTCCAAGCCATCCTTTAGCGCCGTCACGATCTCCCGGGCCAGGCGCTCCGGGGCGATCTTGGGCGGCGGCAACTGCTGGTTCCACTCGTCGTCTATGGGGCCGGGAAAGACATTGAGGACGCGGATGCCGGCCTCGGCCATCTCCGCCCGCAGGCATTGGGAGAGGGACCAGGCGGCGGCCTTGGAGGCGGAGAAGGTGCCGTGGTTGGGGAAGTTGGACAGGGCGAAGACGCTCAGCAGGTTCACCCAAGCCACGGCGTGGTTCTGCCCGTCCGCGCCGCGCCCGCGCATGGCCGGGCCGAATTCCTGGGCCAGCCGCAGCAGGCCGAAGTAGTTCACGTCCATCTCCAGCCGCGCCACGTCCGTGCCGTAGCGGGAGGAAATTCCGTGGGTGCGATGGATCTCGGCGGTGTTGATGAGAATGTCCACCCGACCGCCGATGGAGGCGGCGGTTTCCCGCACGGAGCGGGGGTCGGTCAAATCCAGCGCCACCAAGGTCACTTGGGGCAGGGCTTGCAGTTCCGCAAAGCCGGCAAACTTCTTCCAAGGCTCCGCATGGCCCACCCATACCAACGACGCCTCAGCGTCGATCAGCGCCCGGACCATCGCTTGGCCCACCTCCGTCTTGCCGTCGGTGACCAGCGCCCGGCGGAATTTCGGGTCGCAAGTCATCTGCCGCAGTTGCTTGTCGTCCACCATGTGGGTCGTCTCCTCCTCTGGAAAAGCGATTATCACGGCTTGACCGGCCCGGTCCAGACGGGCGCTCAGGCGCACCTTGCCGGGGCCGACCACATCGCCGTGCAGATGGGCCACCAAGCTGGGGCCGGAGCGCAGCTTGACCAGCCCCAGCCGCCAAGGCAGCCGCTCGCGGAAGAACAGGTCATTGCTGTGGTGCAGTTCGGTGAGGGCCAGCAATTCGCCCCGTCCGTCCTGCTCCCGCCAGTGCAGATCGTCGGAAAGGCACTGACGGCAGGCTTCCCGGGGCGGATACTGAGCCATGCTGCATCTCTCGCACACCTGCAATGCGAAACGGCCTTCCGCCGCCGCCGCCGTCACCCCTTGGGCCACCCGGCTGCGGGCACCCGGCGGCAGCACCGGCAAGCGGGTGCGCAGGATCGGGTTCTTGCGCTTCGGCTTCGTTAGGGGCGCTGTCATCCGTTGGCCCTTCCTAGAACCGCGGCGGCGCTGCACAGCCCCCGGTCGAAGTTAATCATGCCGAAGCCGCTCACCAAGGCCAGGCGGGCCTTCGCCACCGCGTGTCCCAAGGCGCTGTCGGTCAATTGGCGGATGGCCTCGACCAAGCCCAGGTAGCCGCCGGCCATGCCCGCCTGCCCCACGGACAGCTGGCCGCCGGAGACGTTCAGCGGGAAGTCCCCGCGCCAAGTGAAGTCGTGGCGGCGGACGAACGCCGGCGCTTCGCCCTTGGCGCAGAAGCCCAAGTCCTCCAATTGCATCATGTTGATGACCGGGTAGTCGTCGTAGGTTTGCACGAAGTCCATTTCCTCCGGCCCCACCCCGGCCAAGGCGTAGAGGTCGTCCCGGTCCAAGGCCCAGCCGCCGCGCATCTGGATGGGATCTTCCGGGAAGGCGTTGTGGCGTTCGATGGTGGAGAGAATCTGCGCATGAGGCAAGCCCAGCCGCTGCGCCCGCTGCCGGGACATCACCAAAAATCCCTCGCCCCCGGCGCAGGGCATCACGCAGTCGAACAGGTGCAAGGGCAGGGTGATGGGCCGGGCGTTCAGGTATTGCGCCATCGTCAGCGGCTTCTTGAACAGGGCGTGGGGAAACCCCAAGGCGTTGGCGCGTTGCTGCACGCAGAGCTTGCCGAAGTCCTCCCGCGTTGCACCGTGCTGGCGCATGTAGTGGTCGGTGAGGAAGGCGAAGCTGGCGTTCGGCCCGCCGGAGCCGTAGGGATAGACGGCATCCCGAGCGAACTGGCTGAAGCTGCCCAAGGTCAGCCGAAAGGTGTCCACATGGTTGGTGTCCCCGGCCAGGCAGGCGACGACGTCGGCGTCCCCGGCCTGAACGGCCCGCGCCGCCCGGCGCAGCGCCACCACCCCGCAGGCGCCGCCCACCGGAATGTGGTCCAACCAGCGGGGGGACAGGCCCAAATGATCGGTCAGCCCCACGGCGGTGTCCGGAAACAGGGTGAAGCTGGAGACGCACAGCCCGTCCACCTCGTCCTTGCCAAGGCCAGCGCTTTGCAGAAGGCCGGCAAGGGCGCGGGCCAAAAACCAATGGGCGCTGCGGATGGAGTAGCGGACGTAGGGCACGGTCACGGGTGCAGCCACCACCACGTCCTGATAGGGTGTGCGCATCGGCGTCGTTGTCATCGGATTGCCTGCCGTCTCTTATCCAGCCCAGATCCTGCACTGGGAATCCACCAAAACAAGCCCTGAGCCAGCCCCGCAACACGCCAAAAACGCTCGAAACGGCGATGCGGCACCGTTCATGACCGAATCGCGCCTTGAAACCCCAAGGCGCCGTGCGGCCGCCAGCCCCAAAAGCGTGGAAAAACCCCGCAGCGCAAGTCCCTTCACAAAGTTGTGATTAGCGTGAGTCTAACGCACAGCCTATAATGCTTTGTCGATTCAACGGAGCGGGTAAACCCTATGGGCAAGCAATCCAAGACGCAATTGCATCCGGACCCAAACAAGGTGTTCCGCTCAGCGCCCGACATACGCGGTGGAGTCGCTTGCTTTACCGGCACACGGGTGGGCGTATCTCAATTACTCGGCTACCTTCGGGACGGCTACACCATTGCCGATTTCCTGAGCGACTTCCCAACCGTCACCAAGGACCAAGTTGAACTCGCCATTGAGCGAATCGACAATGAGTATGTCAGGGGGGTCGAATTGAAGTGCGCACACGAGCATAGGGCGCGGAGCGACACTCCCCCAACCAGATGAGAATTCCGGTGGACGAATGCCTGCCTGCACGGATCTGCGGCGTTCTCAGGGATATGAGGCCGAAACACAGATTTGAGCATGTGCAGGCCTTGGGATGGGCAGGGGCCACCAATGGAAAACTGCAGGCGGACGCACATGGTGAAGGATTTGAGGCGATGGTCACGGGCGACATAAACATGGAGTTCCAGACGCCAAGCCCTCCGCTGCCTATCATTGTCATTCCCACAAACCGCAACTTTGATGACGTAAGGCCGTACCTTATTGAAGTCGTTAAAAAGCTCAGTGAGCCGCTGCTCGCCGGCTACCACAGGATTGCACCGCACGAGGGAACACCGGAGTGGCGAAAGCTGCAATTGGAAATCCGGCAGCGGCGCAAGAGAGCGTACGATCCAGCGAATTCCGGGCCGTCCCGATAGAGCACAGGCGTCGTCGATATCAGCAGCGCAAGCGTTCATCCCCGCCGACAGGTTTCCCCGATGCCGACGCCGGCGACGCAGGAGCGCCCATGCGCGTTCGCCGACCGCGTTGGGGCTTGGTACATCCCCTCAAGGTCAAGCCAGTACCGCAAGGCGCACGGACTGTATCTGACGCCAGTGCCGGTGGCGGACTTCATGGCGGCGCAGATCAAGGTCTCCGGCAAGACGCTGCGGTTGCTGGACCCGGCGGCCGGCGCCGGCGTCCTGTGCTGCGCTGCGGTGGAGCGTCTCGCCGCCCGGAGGCAGCCGCCAGCCTGCATCAAGTTGATCGCCTACGAGGACGATGCCGACCTGCGCGGCCCTTTGAGCGCAGTGCTGGACTACTTGGCCGACTGGTGCCGCGCCCGCCGCATCCGCTTGGAGGCGCAGATAGAATCCGCCGACTTCGTCGCCGCCCATGCCGGCGCTCTGCGCTCCCTTGGGGAGTTGCTCCCCGCCGATTCTCCCAACGGAAACTTTGACGCCGTCATCGCCAATCCGCCGTACTTCCTTTCCTCGCCTCAAGGCCAAGCCGCCCCAAGTGCCTTGGCCACTAACCAGCCGGTGGCGAGGTGGGATATCTAGGCCATCATCCCAATCAGGCGGGCTCGGCCAAGAAAACCGGAATGAGGCGCTCGGTCTTGTTCCTGTATTCCTCGTAGGGCGGAAACGCCTCCACCGCCAGCGCCCAAAGACGCGCCCTCTCGTCAGCGTCCCGCACCTCCCGGACGCACATGGAGAAAACCTCGGTCTCGTCTTGGATCTGGACGTTAGGGTCCGCCCGTAGATTGTGTACCCACACCGGATGCGCCGGTGCCCCGCCTCGGGAACCGACCAGCACATAGCCGTCGCCATCCTTGACCCGCATCAACGGCGTCTTGCGCACGGCGCCGGTCTTGTTGCCCCTGTGGGTGACGATGATGACCGGCAAGCCGGTATCGAGCAGCGTGGTGCCCTCCGTACCGCCGCTGCTTTCATAGAGCGCCACCTGATCCGCCGCCCACTTGACCGGGGATGGAACGTACTCCGCCATCGGTTGCTCCCTGTTGCTGCCCGCCCTACGGCGTGGGGGGCGATTTTACTGTAGAGCGTGGCTGTTGGCTGCGGCCCTGGGCGACTTCTCGCACAGGGGAGTTCGCAACGGCTAGCGGTAAAAAGCGGCAAAAAGGGGCTGGAAAAGGCTACAGCGCAAGTGTCTCCGGTCCATCGCCCCTTTTTCTCGCCCTTGGCGGTGGCTATCATTCCCCCTACATCGTCGCAAGTGCCATGACAGTCGATATCAGCAACGCAAGCGTTCATCCCCGCCGACAGGTTTCCCCGATGCCGACGCCGGCGACGCAGGAGCGCCCATGCGCGTTCGCTGACCGCGTTGGGGCTTGGTACATCCCCTCAAGGTCAAGCCAGTACCGCAAGGCGCACGGACTGTATCTGACGCCAGTGCCGGTGGCGGACTTCATGGCGGCGCAGATCAGGGTCTCCGGCAAGACGCTGCGGTTGCTGGACCCGGCGGCCGGCACCGGCGTCCTGTGCTGCGCTGCGGTGGAGCGTCTCGCCGCCCGGAGGCAGCCGCCGGCCTGCATCAAGTTGATCGCCTACGAGGACGATGCCGGTCTGCGCGGCCCTTTAAGCGCAGTGCTGGACTACTTGGCCGACTGGTGCCGCGCCCGCCGCATCCGCTTGGAGGCGCAAATTGAATCCGCCGACTTCGTCGCCGCCCACGCCGGCGCTCTGCGCTCCCTTGGGGAGTTGCTTTCCGCCGATTCTCCCAACGGAAACTTTGACGCCGTCATCGCCAATCCGCCCTACTTCAAGATTGGTCGCAACGATCCCCGGGCTCTAGCCGCGTCCAGCGTCGTGCATGGCCAGCCGAACATCTACGCCCTGTTCATGGCGGTGGGCGCGGCGGTGCTGCGGCAGTCCGGCGGCTTCGTGTACATCGTGCCGCGCAGCTTTGCTTCGGGGCCGTACTTCCAGCAGTTTCGCGCAACGTTTTTTGAGCTTATGCAGCCTGCGGCCATTCATGCCTTTGGCTCCCGCCGCAGCGCCTTCAGCCGGGACGACGTGCTGCAGGAAAATGTCATCCTCGCCGGCCGTCGGCGAGACGGCTGGCGCCGGAGCCACGCAAGCGGCACGGTGCTGATTTCCGCCAGCCGCGGCGTTGCGGACATCGACAGGCCCACGCGCCGCCGCGCCCTCATGGCGTCCGTGCTCAATCCCCGCGACTCCGACAGGGTGCTGCGCCTGCCGCTTTCCGACGATGACGCCTCGGTTCTGGAACTGGTGGAGGGCTGGCCCTGCACCTTGCGCGATCTGGGGCTGAACATCTCCACCGGCCCCGTTGTTCCGTTTCGAGCCGCCTCCGCAGTTTGCGCCACCGGGGATGTGCCCGTAACCCATGCCCCCCTATTGTGGATGAACCACGTTCGCCCCATGCAGGCCACTTGGCCGTTGCGGCGGCACAAAAAGGAGTACCTTCTTCGGGATGGCGCGGAGCGGCTGCTGGTGCCCAACCGCAACTATGTGCTGGTCCGCCGGTTCAGCGCCAAGGAGGAGATGCGGCGGCTGACGGCGGCGCCCTATGTCGCCAAGCGCTTCGGCGTTGCGGACTTGGGCTTGGAGAACCATCTAAACTACGTTCACAGACCCAACGGCACATTGTCCGAGGATGAATCCTGGGGCTTGGCGGCGCTGTACAGCAGCCGCCTGCTCGACCGCTACTTCCGCTGCATCAACGGCAACACCCAGGTCAGCGCCACCGAACTGCGCGCCATGCCCCTACCCCCCGCCAGCGTCGTCACCGCCTTGGGCAGCCGGGTGAGGCGCATGGCCGATCCGCTATCGGCGTTGGACGATCTGGTTATGGGGATGGCGGCACCGCCGGACCGACGGGAGGCGCTTCTTGGCTAGCGTTGAAGAGGCGCAGGAGATACTCAAAGCCCTGGGTATGCCGCTACCCCAGCACAACCGCATGGCTGGGCTGACGTTGCTCGCCCTGTGCCAACTCAAGCCTGATTCACCTTGGTCGAAGGCAGCCCGAACGCGCTGCACGGTAACCAAGGGCGTCATGGATTTCCTTCGGGAGCACTACGGAACTGACTACGCCCCGAACACCCGGGAGACATTTCGCCGGCAAGTGCTGCATCAATTCGTGCTGGAGGGAGTCGCGGAGTTCAACCCTTTTGAGCCGGGACTGCCCACCAACAGCCCCCGCGCTCATTACGCAGTGACGACTGCGGCCCTAAGTGCAGTCAGGGCCTTCGGTAGCGATGGATGGCGAAGTGCAATGGAGCTCTTCCGGCAAAACCGAACAGCACTTGCGGAATTGCGCAGCCGAAAGAGAAGGCGACGCCGAATCCCGGTGCGGATTCCGGAAGGGCGCGAACTTCTGCTTTCACCGGGGAAGCACAACGAGGTTCAGAAAGCCGTGGTTGAAGAGTTCGCGCCCCGTTTCGCTCCGGGTGCGCATTTGCTCTACTTGGGCGATACGGAAAAGAAGACCCTCTGGCTGGACCAAGATGCCTTGGCCCGAATGGGAGTTGGCGTCACTGCGCATGACAAGCTGCCCGACGTGATCCTGCACGACGAAGAACGCGGGTGGCTCCTTTTTGTTGAGGCCGTGACATCGCACGGGCCAGTCACGCCCAAGCGCCTGATTGAGTTGACGGAAATGGCGGAGGGCGCCGAAGTTGGACTAGTCTTTGTCACCGCCTTCCCCGATTTGGCGGAGTTCCGCAGGCATATCGACGCCATCGCTTGGGAGACCGAGGTTTGGATCGCCGATAGGCCAGACCACATGATCCACTACAATGGAGATCGGTTTCTTGGGCCGCGGCGTTGAACTCAGGTTGGGTAATCACAGACTGGACGCCGCCTTTTGAGCTCACGCCCAAAGTTGGGAAACAGGCAGCGCATAAAGCCCCTTCCCAAACGGCACCACCGTTGCACCCATATAGAGGACTACGCCCCGGACAAACCGCTGGCCGGTCAACTCCGCCAGCGTTTCAAGGCCACGAAAATCCCGCTTCTGCAAGGCATGGGTGCATTTCACTTCAACACCCACCAGATGGCCCATCCGGTCTTCCAGCACGAGGTCCACCTCCGCGCCGGCATCGGTGCGAAAGTGGAACAACTTGCAGCGTCGCTCTGACCAACCGAGTTGTTTGGTCAGTTCCATTGCCACGAAGTTCTCCAGCATGTGGCCCAGCAATGTCCGGTCCCGCCGCAGCCGTGCGGCGTCGGCTTCCATCAGGTGGGCAAGCAGCCCAGTGTCGGCAAGCATCAGCTTCGGTGCCTTGGTCAGCCGCTTGCCGACGTTGGCGAACCAAGCCGGCAAAGGCCACACCAAGAATGTCATCTCCAACAGCGTCATGTAGCGTTTCAGGGTGGTCTGCGGAACTGCGAGGGTGCGGGACAAATCCGCATAGTTGATCAATTGGCCAACCCTGGACGCCAAGAGGGCGAGCAGCCTTGGCATGTCGGTCAGCCGCTCAATGTTCGCCAAGTCCCGCACGTCGCGCTGCAGGATGGCGTCAATGTAGGCGTCGAACCAAGCCTGGCGGCGAGAGGTGCTTTTGCGGGCGTGAACTTCCGGGTAGCCGCCGGTGCAAATCCGCTCTATGAGGGTATTTTCGGTCTCCGCAGCGGTTTCGGGCGGGACAAGGTTCGCAGCGAACATGCGGTCAATGAAGGTCTCCCGAACGCCGACTATCTCCCCTTGGGAGAAGGGCCAGAGGGTGTGCAACTCCATGCGCCCGGCGAGAGATTCAGCCAGTTTCGGCAGGGAGAGCACACTTGCCGACCCCGTCAACAGGAATTGGCCGGGGCGGCGGTTGGCATCGACCGCGGCCTTGACCGCCAACGCCAAGGCCGGGGCTCGTTGCGCCTCGTCAAGCACCACTGGCCGTTCCAGCCCAGCGACAAATCCCTCGGCGTCGCTGCTGGCGGCAGCAAGAACGGCCGCAGTGTCTAGTGTTAGGTACGGGACGCGGCGCGTAAAAGTCACCCTCTCCGTGGTAGTCTCTAGAGTGAGGTATGGCTTGGGGTGCTGCTGCTTAGCTATGTTGTGCTCAGCGATGCTTTGCACCAGCGCACTTTTACCGGCTTGGCGGGCACCCTGAACGTAAACGACGGGCGTGTCCTCCAACCCTTCTAGGATGCGCTCTGTTGCATGGCGGGGAATCATGCGCCGGAATCGTACCGCTATGTGGCTGGAAATCAACCACTATGTGGACGATTTACAGCCACAAATTGGGCGAATTCCCGAAAACTTCCCTGCAATTGGCGACTGGCCCAACTCAGGACGCAAGCATCTTGCCTTGCAATGCGGCTTACCGCCGCTTCAAATCCCGAGTGTCCACGCAAGTTCCGGCAGCCAGCCTGGCTTGGGCCAAGGCTTTCAGCTCGGTGCGCTGCACCTTTTCCGTGGCGGTCAGCGGCAGGCGTGCGCAGAAGGCGACGTAGCCGGGCGCCTTGTAGTAGGCCAAGCGCTGACGGCAGTGGGCGACGATGGCCCGCGCCAAATTCGTTTCGTCATCCGCATCCGAATTGGGCGCTGGCTTGAGCACCACCAACGCCATCACCTCGTCCCCCCGGATGGCGTCGGGCACCGCCGCCACGCCCACGGCGGTCACTTGCGGATGTTCGGCGATGACGGCCTCCACTTCCACGGCGGCGATGTTCTCGCCGCTGCGGCGGATGAGGTTCTTCTTGCGATCGACAAAGTGCAGCAGGCCGTCCTCGTCTTGGCGCACCAAGTCCCCGGTATGGAAATAGCCGCCCTCCCAAGCGGCCTTGGTGGCCTGCGGGTCGTGCAGATATTCCCGGAAGAAGCCGAAGCGCGGCTGCTCCCCGGTGCGGCGCACCAACAGTTCGCCGGTTGCGCCCGGGGCGCAATCCTCGCCTTCGTCGTTGACGATGCGCCAATCGACTTCCGGCGGCGGCCGACCGAAGCAAGCCGTGCCCACCTTGCGTGGTTTCGCATTGGCGATGATCGCCGCGGCGCAGCCGGTCTCCGTCATTGCCCAAGCCTCCACCAAGGGGAAGCCGAAGCGCTGCTCGAAGGCGGTGTGGTGGGCGGCGCTCACCCCGGCACCGAAGCCGAAGCGCACCTTGTGGCGGGCGTCCAAAGGATCAGGGTCCCGCTCCAGCAGCATGGCCGGCATGACGCCCAAATAATGGATGATGGTCGCCTCCGCCTCGCGCACGCTGGCCCACCAGGTGGAGGGATGGAAACGGTCCAAGGGGGCGATGCAGCCGCCGGTCATCAGCATCACCATGCTGGAGCAGGCCATGGCGTTCATGTGGTGCATGGGCAGGGGCGTTATCAGGCAATCCCGGCCCGGATGCAGTTCGCACAGCCCACCCAAGCGCCGATACCACTCCCCGCTCCAAAGAAAATACTGGTTCGTCAGCACACAGCCCTTGGGCTTGCCGGTGGTGCCGGAGGTGTAGAGCAGGGCGCACTCCGTTTCCACGGCAGCGGGGGGATGAGCTGGGTTTTCGGGATGGATGGCGCCGAGTGCAAGCCTTCCTCCACCGGATGGCCCGCTCCCGCCCTTGGGCAAGTTGACTTTTTCTTGGCCATGCGGTGCTTTCGCATGGGTTTGGGGCAGCGGCCCCTCAGCCGGCTGGTCGATTCGGCGGGAGGACTTGCTGCCCGAGCGGTTCGCAAAGTCGCCAACCCGAGCCATCGTCAAATCGACAACCGCCGGCGGCTGGGGCAGATGCGCGGCGGCGTCCTCGAGATCCTTGCGCCGCTTGGCTTCGGCCACCGCTAGCAGCGCACCGCTGTGCCCAAGAACGTATTGCGCCTCGGCGGCGCCCCAATCCGGGTTCAAGGGCACCACGGAGACGCCGACGGCATTCAGCGCCAGCCAGTGCAGGAAGAAATCCGGGCGGTTGCCCAGCAGCAGGGCAACGCGGCAGCCCGGGCCAAGGTTGGCCGAGCGATACATGGAAGCCAAGTGCCCCACCTCCCGCAGGGCGGCAGCGTAGCTCAGGGTTCCCGGTTCGATGCCGTAGCGCCGCGCCGCATCCGCCACAATGCGCAGAAACGGCGCCTCCGGCGAGGCCTGGGCGCTGGCCCGAAACGCCTCGTAAACGGTGCCGAACTTCTCCCAAGACACTTCAGAGGGCTCCCGAAAACTTTATGTTGTGTTTGCGTACCAGATCAGGATCAAAGTGATCCATAGGAGTAGTATAGGCCAGTCTAACTGCCGCAAACCGGTGTCTGGCGTGGCCCGCAAGACCGGTTGGCGGTGCCGGGCGCACTGAGGTTCCGTGCGTGCCGTCGCCGGCCGCCAAGTGCGCCGAAGGCATCCGCAGGCGAGCATTCCGCGGCATTCGGGTCGGCTGCCTGAGCTGCCGACGATTTCCCGTTCCATGGGCCGCAGACACGCAGTGGCACCGGGCGAGCGCCGGAGGTTAAGATGCCGCGCATGTTCAGGATGCTTGCACTCTTTGCGCTGTTGGCCGCATTCACGGCATGCGCCCCGCACGATCAGCCGGACCCTTGGGCCGGCGAGTGGGTGGACTTAACGCACGATTTCGGAACGGACACGCTGTATTGGCCAACAGCCGACCCCTTTGAGCTTACGGTGGACAGCCGCGGCAAAACCGATGACGGCTATTGGTATGAGGCATACAGCTTCCGCACCGCCGAGCACGGCGGCACGCACATCGACGCGCCATCGCATTTCGCCGAAGGCCAGCCAAGCGTGGACGCCATCCCGCTTAGTCGGCTGATCGGGCCGGCGTTCGTCATTGACGTATCCGAAGCTGCCCTCGCCAACCCGGACTATCTGGCAACGCCAGCAGACTTCGAGGCTTGGGAGAGCACCCACGGTCGGCTGCCGACCAGCGCCATCGTGCTCCTGCGCACCGGCTATGGCCGCTTCTGGCCCGACCCCGCACACTACCTCGGCACCACCCAAAGCGGCCCGGAGGCCGTCGCCGAGTTGCATTTTCCGGGCTTGCATCCCGACGCCGCGCGCATGCTCGCGGAGGAACGCGAGGTGGACGCCATCGGCATCGACACCCCAAGCATCGACTACGGCCAATCGCGTTTCTTCGAGTCGCACCGCATCCTGTTCGAGGCCGCGATTCCCGCATTCGAGAACTTGGCGAATCTAGAGCGCCTGCCTCCCACTGGCGCCCGCGTGATCGCCTTGCCAATGAAGATCAAGGGGGGCAGCGGCGGCCCACTGCGCATCGTCGCGCTGCTGCCGGGGTAGTTCGGCAACTCTCGACATGGCCAAGTGGCACGGACACCTTAGCCCGCCTCAGCCAACGCACCCTTCCAATCCACTCTCGGCGCCGAAATCGGCAGCCCGAAGGCATCCTCTTGGCGACAAACAAAAAGGGAAGTATCGCTGCTTCGCGTTTACGAAGCGACAGCAGGACTTGGACGACGTGTTCGCGCCAGAGCTTCCCGGCTTGGATCGGGATGAAATACGCCGCTGGTACAACGGCTACGGCTGGCTTGGCGAAGAGAAGGTGTACAACCCCTTCGACATCCTGCTGTTCGACAGCCGCAGGTTCAAGGCGCACTGGTTCGAGACCGGTTCGCCGAAGTTCCTCATCGACACCCTGCTGCGGCGCGGCGTCCCCACCTTGGACTTAGAGGGCATGGTTGGCACGGAGGCGCTGCTGTCCGCCTTTGACGTCGACGAGATGTCCGTCGAGGCGCTGCTGTTCCAGACCGGCTACCTGACCATCGTGGATGAGGAGGACCGCGGCGGGCGCATCCGCTACCGGCTGGGCTACCCCAACCAAGAGGTGCGCCAAAGCCTGAACGAGCGCCTGCTGATGGCCCTGCTGCCGGACGCCGCCAGGCGGCGCGCCGACGACGCCCCGCTCCGCGAACTGCTGGCCGCAAACGACTTCGAGGGGTTGGAGGCGTTCTTCCGCTCCCTCTTCGCCGGCGTCCCCCACCAATGGCACGTCAACAACAACATTCAGGACTACGAGGGCTACTACGCCAGCGTCATCTACTCCTGCTTCGCCGCCCACGGCTTCGACCTGATCCCGGAGGACAGTTCCAGCGCCGGCCGGTCGGACATGGTGGTGCGCTGCAACGACGGCATCTACCTATTCGAGTTCAAGCTGCTGAAGGACACCCCGGAAGGCAAGGCGCTGGCCCAAATCAAGGACAAGGGCTATGCCGAAAAATACCGCCACCTCGGCCAGCCCATCCACCTGATCGGGGTGGAGTTCAGCAAGGCGGAGCGCAACATCGCCGCCTTCGAGGTGGAGCGGGCCTAAGCGAGCGACCAAATGCCGCGTCTTGCCCTGCTCCTCGGCGCCGCCTTTTTTCTTGTGGTGTTTATGCTCCGTGCGGCACTCCAATGGCGCAGAACCGGCGTCACAGGATTCAAGGTATTCTCCAGTTCGATGAGCAGATGGGAGCTGACTGCGGCGCTTGCGCTGGTCATCGGCCTTGCGGCGGCAGCCATTACTGGGGTTGAATTTCAAGGGCGTATGGTCGAAGAACCCCACCTAGGCAAAACACATGGGCCAACCTACCGAAACTACGCCCACCGCGTCGGCGGATTCGTCCCCGCAGTGGGCCGCCTGCCAGCAACATAGAGACCAGCCTCCCTTTCAACTCTTCCGAACGCCGAGGATGAAGCAAAGTCTTCTAATGGCATCTTCGGCTTCCCCGTCACCAACGGGAACATCAAGGGGAACCGCTCTTCCGCCAAGCTCTAAAGCCCTTGTCTCGGTGCCGGCTTGAGCAACCGGAAGAAGGTTGTGTTATGGTTGGCTACGAGAAATCACTTAGGGATAGTAATGTGCCGCAATACCACACCGTCAAGCGAATTTTGCTGTCCAGAAGAGGCCAAGAGAATGCCTCTTGGCCGTGGTTGACAGAATGTCACAACCAAAATAGGCTCGTGGACAAAATCCAGGCAAACAAGTTCATGCTCGGGGCCATTTTGGACTATCAAATATCAAGCGATACAGCGTGGGAAAATGCCCGAAGGCTTTCTGAGGACGTACTTGGCGAGCCGAAGCATTTGTGGGTTGCCATAACCGGTATCGAAAAGGAGTATTGGGACTCTAGGGAAGCCTTTGACCATTATGGTTTACACCGCTATCCCGCCGCACACCGTCGGGTATGGCGCATCGGAAAAGATATTGTCGATTGCTACAGTGGGGACGCACGGCGAATCTGGCGTAGTCAAACACCCCCAACTGTGTTGAAACGGCTGCTCCAAATGCGAGTGGGGCCAGAAATTTCCCGAATGATTGTCGGGGCTTTGATCGACACAAAGCAAATAGAGGGCCAAGGCGACCTAAAGGCAGATACGCACGTCAGGCGAGTACTGGGCCGAATCTTCAGTGGAGAACAAACTATTGCCAAAGAGGCCCACGAAATCGCCAACAGGATGGTGCCTAACAATAGTTGGGAACTTGACGATCCGCTATACTGGATCGGCAAGAAAAATTGCAAAAAGAATAGTCCGCTGTGCCATGAGTGCGACTTGATTGAAGTCTGTACCTATGCTCAAAGAAGTTAATCTGCAAGGTCGGCTTGCTCTTTCTCAACCATCGAAACCGTCGTACATGAAAAACCACCTATGGCCAAACCGGCTAAGGCGTCAGAGAAAAAAACCTTGGAAGGTTGAATTCGCCGAATTATCCAATCTTGCGGATGAAGATCGCCGAGTTCTTAGTTTGATCTAAGATGAGTTCGAAGCTTTAACGCCAAGCATTCAAGAACACACGGACGACGCTGCCGAATCCACTGACGTCGGGAAGGGTGCGGTATGAAACCGGGCTCGGGAATATTCGAAAGTTCGAAGATATTTTCCTCTATTCTTTGGCTTGCTTTGCGAAAAAAGGCTTGAGCGACTCGTCCACAAGGAACAAACATCGGGCTTGATGTACAGCGTCGCAGCAATTGACGAATACGATCTGCGAGGTCATCAATGATGACTTCTTGTACTCTTTGCGTAATTGGATTCCGGCGATGCGGCAAGAAATCGCTCTTTACTCCAGTTCGAATTTTGCCGAACCTGCATAACAGTAACTTCAGACATGGACTGATATTGCAAAGGTTGTAAGCTACCTTTTGTAGGGGTAAGTTGCTCACATTCATGAGACCAAGCCACTGAACATGCGAATTTCCACATCGGATTATTCGCCCAATGGGATCGCGGTCCCCTTCACTAGCTCGAGGCAGAAGTCCCCACTCCACCAACTTCTCGGCCACATCGCTTCCACTTTCACCTGCCAAGGGATACCCACTACAGACCTCGTCAGTGTGGGGAGATTCAAGCAGAAGAACGACCCGTACAGGGCAACAGGCGGCGCACCCCGTATCTGCGCTCTTGGCAACTAGGTCGGGGACATAACGTTTTGCTAGAGCAACCCATCCGGATTCATCGAGCTGAATAACTTTGCTCTTCCTAAACCTCTCAATCAAGCATGGCATCGCAACCTCCAAATAGTTTCACCCACTTTCAGCCAGGATGTTGGCGGGAAGAATGGAGATGTTGGGCGGCATCAGCTCATCCGTCCGCCTACGGAAACAGCTGAATGGAAGGCAGGGCGGCGTCGCAGTTCAGCAGTTCGATCTTCTTCAGCTTGATGCGCAAGTGCTCGCCGATGCGGGTTAGATGGTGGCGGGCCACGCCGGCCAGCACCAACTGATCGTCCAGCCGGCTTTCCGCGTACAGGAAGGGGGTGCGTAGGATGAACTCGTTGGCCTCGATGTCCAAGGACAGCACCTCCGGGCGCTGCAAAACATGCTGGCAGAAGCTTGGCTGGTTTTGGGAGTAGGATTGGGGGCGCTTGAGGCGTTCGATGCGCACTTTGAGCAGCAGCTTGTCTTCATAGAACAGGGAGGTGTGGCCCTCGCCCTCCGGCTGGCCCCGGGTCAGGGGCATCCAATAGAGGGCGTCTGGGGCGAACAGTTCGTACCAATCGTCAAGACGCTTTTCGTCGATCAGCCGCGCTTCGTTATAGACGAATTGCACCAGTTCCTCGGGAGTGGGAGCGTTCATCAGGTCGGGCGCACTCATGGGTTCGGGTAGGTTCCTCAGCCTAGGCGCGTTTGTCGGGTCGGGGGCATTTATCGACTTGGGCGAATTCATTGGTTCTGGTGCGTTCATCGGCTTGGGCGGGTTCATGGGGCAGGCGCAGTCACCCACCTGCCCCTGCATCCGGCACCATGAACTTCCGCCAAGCACGGAACTGGCCGCGCATGGAGACCTCGCTCAAGCCGTTGTATGTCCCGGCAATGGCCCCTTCCTCGGCGGAATCATAGTCCCGATGCAAGCTCACCCAATCGTTGCCGCTGGCCGCCAAGCCCTCCTGAATGGAGCGGTAGCAGTGCAGATCGTCGTGGCCGACGATGGAGGTGGGGGCGTTGATCAGGCGGGAATAAGTCAGGGTGCGTTGCAGCAGTTCCTCCGGTGCCCCGACCAGGCGGAAGGTCCAGCTTTCCAGCACCGTCTTGTCCGCCGCCAAGGGGCGGGCCACGCGGATGGACTGAATAGCGCCCTTGATGGTCAGGCTGGGGTAATAGACGGTGTTGTGGCGCACCTCCCCCAAAATGGCCTGCGCCCTTTCCTCGCCGTAGGCGTCGATCATGGCCTGCTCGTAGGGGCCGATGCTGGAGTATTTGGAGTGGATTGAGAAGTTGACGCCGGAGTAGCTGTGGCCGTTGTCGTAGATCTTCACCCCCATGTTGTCAAAGAAGCGGTAGTTGGAGACGAACGGCAGAAGCTGCTCCACGACCATGGGCTTGGGCGCATCCTCCGGCATGTTCAGGGATTCCCACACCGCCTTGGCCGTGCCGGCCGAGGATTCGTGGGCGATCATGGGATGCATGGCGTCGTTCAGGTTCTCCACGAACATCTTCCAGTTGCAGTTGTGCAGGTAGCGCAACACGCCGCCGGCCACCTCCAAGCGGCCCGCCGGCGCCCGGTCCACCATGTTGTCGATGGAGGTCAGCGAATCCCCGAAGTAGTCCCGAAAGCCCATGCCTTCGTCCGCCAGACGGGCGAACACGAAGCCCCGGTAATTTTCCACATGGCGCAGCCGAACCACACCGCGTCCGGCATCGCTTTCCATCACCGCCGTGCCTTCGTAGCCCTGGCGCACCGGAATGGCGCGGATGGCGCCGTTCAGATGGTAGGTCCAGCCGTGGTAGGGGCAGCGAATAGCGGAACCGCAGTTGCCGCTCTGGGCGCTGAGCAGGCGGGTGCCCTTGTGGGCGCAGCGATTCATCAAGACGTTGACGCCGCCATCGGGGTCCCGCACCAGGATGACCGGCTCCAAGCCGATTTGCGTGGTGAAGTAGTCCCCCGCCTTCGGCACTTGGCTGTCGTGGCCCACATAGATCCAGGTGTTGCGCCAGAGATGGCGCATTTCCAAGGCGAACAGTTCGTCGTCGATGTACAGGTCTCGATGCACCGCGTCTGGGCGCACTAAGGACTGCACGGCCCCGGGGTTATCGATGTATTCGCCCATTCAACTCATCTCCTTGCGCACCGGGCAGCGAGAGAACCAACCGGGGCTGAGCTGGCTTTCGCGCACTGGCGGCCCCAAAACCCGGAGTTGGATTGGATCCTGCGCTTTTGCGAGCCGCCAAACCAAGGGGTCTAGGACCGCCATGCCCAGTCGCCCTCCTGAAGCGACAGCTTACAGGCGCGCATGTTCGTTGGAATCGGAAGCATCTTGCCACGCAACCGGGAGCTCGGCGAAACCTAGGGACTATCCCCTCGCGTCGGCGACAGCCGCCACCCCCGTCGGGTTCGCAGCGGTCGTTGCTGCCGGGACGCCGTTCAGCAATTCCTCACGCATGGTCCGTACCCGCTGTCCCGCTTGCGGATCTTGGATCGACGAACGGGCGTAGGTCATCACCTTGCCCAAGTTCCCTTGCCCCCGCGCAATAGTGTCCCCGTAGCCCGAGGACAGTTGTTGGCTCAAGGCCAGTTCGCAAGCTAGGCCGTAATTTTGCCCGGCGCAGGCTTTGACCAAATCGAACCATTCTCGGATGGCGCCCTGCTCCTGATGATAGCGCAAGCTGTGCCGGCGCATGGCCTTCAGGCCGGCCAGACCGCGCAGCAGCAGGTAGCCGCCGAGGTTGGTGGAGACGATCTGCTTCGGCCCGGTGAATTTGCCGATGAACTTGCGCGCGGCGGCGGAGGCCATGAGCGCCGCGCCGATGGGCCGCGGCAGGGTGCCGCAGATTTCCTCGACCCGGGGCTTCAGGAACTCCGTTACCCGCATCACTTGGCCGGGCTGCAAGGCGGCCTCCGTGCGCAGCCGTTCCTGCCGGGCGCGGCGGGTCTTCAAATCCGCCACGCGAATGGTGTCCTCGAAGCTCATCCACAAAGCCAACCCCTTGGCCACGGCCTCGGAGAGACGATAGTCATGCCCCGCATCGTCGAGTGGGAGGATTTCGCGAATGCGCTCGAGAAACTCGGTGCCGTAGCGGGCATCCTGATAATCGACCAAGCGCTCAACGCAGTGGCGCAGATTGGGCCGCAAAGGGGCCGGGAAGCCATCGACCACCGCCCGTAAAGGCTCCGGCAAAGGCGAGGGTTCCTCGTCAGTGGGTTCAGGCTGGGAACTCTGTTCTGCGCAAGTTTCCAGCAAGTGTTCCCCGGCTTCCCCGGCAGCGGCAACCTGCAAAGCCGCCTCAAAGCAGGCGAGATTCACGTCAACCGCAATGCCGGCTTGGCGGATCGCCTGCCGATAGGCATCAACCGCGAAGGGCAGAACGCCGGCGCCGGCGATGGCGCCTAAAACGGCGGCACTGATGACGGCGCCTTGGACCTCGGCAATCCGCGCCATGTCCAGCGCCACCAGCCGCTTGGCGTTGATTTGAGCCAATTCGAGCAACTGTCTGGAAGAGGTACGTCCATCTCCGGCAACCGCCTTCTCGCCGATGACGTAGGCCCGGTGCGTGGAGGCGATCAGGGTGGTCTGCTGCGGATTGACGATGCCCCGCTCCACCATGCGAGCCGCCTCCAAAAGCTCCGAAGCCACCACGATGTCGGAAATATCCGGCGTCGGCATCAGCCCCATTATTGGGGCTGGCCGCCCCTCTTGGCGGGGATGGAATTCAAGGTAGTAAATAGTCGCCCCCGTGCGCTGGGCCACGCCGGGCACGGAGGTCGCCTGCACATGAAAGTTCTCCCGCTCCGCCACCTCCACCAGCCAAGAAGTGGCCACGCCGCCGCCCTGCCCGCCGAGCATGGCGAGGGTCAGCGTCAGCGGACGGTCGGAGTTAATGGACATGTTCCACTATCCGGTTGGGGTAAACCACCCAATAACCGCCGCCCGCAGCCCGGCTAGCAGGCGCTCCCATAGGTTAGGGTGGATCACCAAGTCGATGCGGTGGAAGGAGGGGCAGAGGGTGGCGGCATGGGCGACGCTGCCGCAGACGCCACAGCCGACGCAGCTGTTGTCCACGAACGCGACCGGACGCGAGCGCAAGGGATCGGGATTGGATTTCAAGGTAAGGGAGGGGCAGCCGGATAAGCGAATGCAGGCATGGTCTCCCGTGCAGATCTCGGCATCGACACCGAAGCGCTGTCTGACCAGCCGCTTGCCGGCGGCAAGGCGCTGACGGCGTAGAGGTCTGATGCGGCGCTGTTTGTTTAGCTGGCACTCGCCCTCGGCGACGATCACCTTGGGGCCGGCGTAATCCGTGGTTAGGGCCTCCCGGAACACCTGCATGGTGCCGTCCATGTCGTAGGTGCTGACCTTGCGCACCCAATCCACGCCCACGCCGCGCACCGCCTGTTCGATGGAGTTGTTCGGCTGCTGATGGGTCATCCCGTCCCGCGAGGAGGGGATGTACTGACCGCCAGTGGCCGCCGAATAGCCATTGTCAACGATGACGGTGACCCCATCGTGCCGGTTGAACGCCGCGTTGGCGATGCCGCTGGTCAGGCCGTTGTGCCAAAAGCCGCCGTCCCCCATCAAGGCCACGGGCCGCTTGTTGGCCCCGGTATTGAACGCCGAGCTGCTGGCTGCACCCAAACCGTAGCCCATGATGCTGGCGCCCAAGTGAAAGGGCGGCATGGTGGCGAAGGAATGGCAGCCGATGTCGGCGCTGACGTGCAGCGAACCCAACTCCTCCTGCACCAGCTTCATGGAGGCGAACAGCGGGCGCTCCGGACAGCCGGTGCAAAGCCCCGGGGGCCGCGTTGGGAGGGGCCCATCCAACTCCAAGTCCCGCACGGGTATCTGTTTTGACTCGGAATCGTTCCCCGGGATCTGGGCGGCAGGGGGGTGTGCCGACGCCCCCACGGAAGGACTTTGCACCTGCTCGGCGGAGCCCAAGGAAACCGAAGCGTCGGCTGCACTTAGCCATTTCAACATGAACTCCCGCACGCCAGCCTTCACCACGGCCCCGGTGTACTCGCCCGCCATGGGCAAGGGATTTTTGCCCACTACCGCCGCGTCGCTGCCGGCGTTGCGCAGCAAGTGATGCACCGCCTGCTCGATGAACTCCGGCTGGCCTTCCTCCACGACCAGCAGCGCCTTCTTGCCTTCGGCGAAGGCGGCCACTTCCTCCGGCACCAAGGGATAGGTCACGTTCAGCACCAAGATGGGAATGCGGCTGGCACCGTAGAAGTCGGCGAGGCCCAGTTCCGCCAGCGCCCGCAGCAGGGTGTTGCAGAGACCACCCTGCACGATGATGCCCAGCTCACTCGCTTCCCCTTCCAGAACCTCGTTGACCTTGGCTTCGCGGATGAAGGCGACCGCCGCCGGCCAGCGCTCCTCCACCTTGCGCCGCTCCTGCAGGTAGGTGGCCGGCGGCAGGATGATGCGCTCCTGATCGTGCGCCGGGCGCTGCAGGGCGTCCTCCAAAGTGAAGGGGGGCGGACGGTTGCTTCGAGTTTGGAAGTGGCCGTGCATGTGGCAGGCGCGGATGCGCAGCATCAGCATCACCGGCGTGTTGCTGGCCTCCGAAAGCTCGAAGCCCCGCTCCACCATGCGCACGATGGTGGGCAGGTGCGGGCGCGGATCCAGCAGCCAAATTTGCGACTTCATGGCGAAGGCGTGGCTGCGCTCCTGCATGATGCTGGCGCCTTCACCGTAGTCCTCCCCGATCACGATCAGGGCACCGCCAAGCACCCCGGCGGAGGCCAGGTTGGAGAGGGCGTCCGAGGCCACGTTGGTGCCCACGGTGGACTTCCAAGTAACCGCGCCGCGCAGAGGATAGTTGATGGAGGCGGACAGCATGGCCGCCGCCGTGGCCTCGCTGGCGCTGGTCTCAAAGCGGACGCCCAGCTCGTCGAGAATGCCTGAAGCATCCGCCAGCACGTCCATCAGATGGGATACCGGCGCCCCCTGGTAGCCGCCAACGTAGGCGACGCCGGATTGCAGCAGCGCCTTGGTCACGGCCAGAATCGCCTCCCCGGCGAACTCCTCCCCGTCCGCAAGCCGCAGCGACTGCACCTCCTTGGCGAACGACCGTTCCGCCATTCAATCGCTCCCGCCCATTCCTAAATGTTCGATCTCGACGCCGCCCCAACGCTCGCGCAAATACTCGGCGACCAGCCGCCGATGGCAGTGGTGGGGCTGGTCCTCGCTGCACAGCAGGCAACCTTCGTTCAGCACGTCCCGAGGCACCGTCTCTTCGATGCACCGTTCCCGCATCAGGCTCAGAAAGCGGCCGGCGTAGGCGTTCCAGTCGATGCGCCGCTTTCGATAGTCGCCGAGCAGTTCCTTGGTGGGCGCAAGGCTGGGCAGATGCACATACTCCATCCCGCAAATCTGCTCGAGAAACCAAGCCAGATCGTCCTTCTTGGCGAAGCCGGCCAATTGCGAGCCATTGTTGAGGCGCACGTCAACCACGCGCTTGGCGCCCGATTCGCGCAGCAGCGCAAAGAACCGGCTGGCGGACTTCTTGGTGAAGCCAATGGTCAGCATTTTCATTGGGCTTGCCGTTCTGGCGCTGCAGCGGAGCGTTCCTTGACGAAGGCGACGCGCCCCGCTTGTAACCTAACCGCTTGCGCAATGCAATCTTGGCGCGGCTGCAGCAGGTCGCCCTCCGGATCGAAATCGAACTTGGCCAACAATCGGTCCATGGTCTGCGCATGGGGCTCCAGCTCGCCGTCGGCAAGAATGTGCTCCACCTGCGCCCCGGAAGCCTCGAGCGCCCGCGCCACCAGCAGCGTCCTGTGGCAGTCCAGCGGCTCCTTCTCCGCGCACATGACCGCAAGGCGCTGTTTTCCCGCACTGTCCAGCAGGCCGGCAATGCCGGCCCGAAAGCCTCCGGTTTGGGCAACGCGCTCGTAACGAATGCGCTCATTCTCGTAGCAAGCGGGGTCGGCTGGGCGCCCGCCAAGTTCGCGCCCGAGGTAGAGGTAGCCGATGCCCGACGTTTGCAGCGCCTCGGCAAGCGCTGCACGGCTGAAGTGAGGGCTGAAACGACTGTAGGGCGCCGAACGCACATCGGCCACTGCCGCAATGCGGTGTCGGCGCAGCAACGCCAAGAAACCTTCCAATGTGTGGTTGGAGTGGCCGACGGTGCAAATGGAAATGCTATCGTCCGTCATAGCCGCGCCCCCGCCGTCAGCGCCGGTCGCATTCGATTACGGCCGCGATCAACTTGTAGCAGAAACCCTCGTATTCTTCTCCCAAGCTGATGGTCAAATAGCATTCGCCGATCTCATAGAAACCATCCAATTTTTCCAAATATGCCCGCTCGCACACTGGATCGGTCACCCAAAGCGCATAGTGGATTCCCGCGTGGGAGAACCACCCCTGAACACGGCGCTTCGAGTTGCCGAACGCCTCGCCTGGCGCGAACACTTGGAGCTCCAACCGGTCTAGGTGAAGCAACCGCAACGAACTGGAAACCACCTCCGCTGCCGCCAGTGGAATCTTGTCGTTCATGCCACTGTAGGTGCTGTGCCCATCAATCCAAAGCGGTTCGACGGGGTCTGCAAGGGCGGGAAGGTCGAACCAGGAATAGTCTCCTTCCTTACGCCAGTAAAATTCAGAATCAAGCAACCAGTTTTCCGTTTGCCAGCCTTTCGGTTTCGGTTCGATGAGCGGGATGTTGATGATGTCCAGCACTTTGGGGTCCTTGCCATCCTCGTATTGGCGCTCGTACTCCGATACTTCCTGACCGGAGCGTACGCTTACCGGGCGAATCCAGTTTCCCGCTCCCTCACCCGGCGTCCATTCGCGGCCGGCGATGCAGCGGCCGGCCAGTTTCCGGGAGTTTGCAAGGCAGACGATTTGCTTGGCGGCGGACACGATCTCTCCCTAGGCAGCCGCCCAAATCAGCAGGCGCAATTCCGAGTCGTCAATCAGGCGGTACTCCGGCGGCCGGCCGGACAGATCTGCGCATTCCCGAAGGATGATCGGCACCCCGTCGCCGCGCCGGTCCATCAGCCGGGTGCGACCTATTCCAGTGGGCGCAGCGCATCGCGCCAGCAAGGACACAATGAGTTCGTTGCGGTTCGACTGCCGCAGGTGCAGGCTGTCCGGAGTGAGCGTGTTCGTCAGAGCGCCGGGAACGTAAAGCTCAAGGCGGTCACCGAACAGGTGGAGGCGCACCCGGGTGCCGGCCATCGAGTAGTCCCGATGGGCCACCGCATTCACAAGCGCCTCAAACACTGCCCGTTCGCTGTATTGAGGGTGTTCCGACCGGGCTGTTCCTTTGTTCGCCCGCACCAGCATGTTGCGCCGCACGAAGTGCAGTGCGTCGGCAACCTGTTGATCCAGCGGCCCGCCAATGTCGCGGGCGTCGGTTTGGTAGTCCGTGTCGGTACGCTCGCCAGCGTAGCTGACGGCTTGGATATGGGCGTGAGGCAGCCAAATTTGCGGGTCTTGGGTGCAAAGCAGCGCTCCGGCAAGGGTCAGCCGCGGTGCGCCGTCGGCCTCATCGGCGACAATGCGCAGCTTGCGCAACGCAACGCCGAAATCCTCTGGAGCACTTTCGGGCGAAGGCGCCGAAGGGTCGTCTCGGAAAAATCGCCAAGTGAGTGAATATCGCAAGTCAGACGGCGTGGTGCGCGGCACGATGGACTCGTCAAAACGAATGACGCGGCTCTGGCTGCGCTCCTGAAACAGCCGGGCCAATGCCTCCGGCGCCATCTCGCGCTTGGAGCTGCCAATTCTGCGGAAGTAGCCGCCGGGGCTCTTATGTACGAACAGGCTGCGCCCCACATCCACCCGAAGAACGGCCACTGAATTGCCGTCTTCTTGCTCGACCTCCTCCCTAAGAATGTCCGCGTCTAGAGCGGGCTTGATGGAATCATTGCAGATCTCCCGGACCCAGCTCTCAACGGCATCCAAGCCATCCAATGGAATGCCCTCGACCCTTCGGGTCTTGTCGTCCACCCCCAAGACCAAAGTTCCTCCCCGACCGTTGGCTAGCGCGGCCAGCTCGTCGGCGAAATCATCTCGTTTCGGGCTTTTGACGGAATCGCCGGACAGAAGAACACTCTTCAACTCCAAAGCGGAGTCCTCGCCAAGCTGAATGCGGCGCATCAGGTTTGCATCGATCATCGCTTCAAAACGCTCCACATCCGCAAGCCGGAGGGAGAAAGCCTCGCCGGTTGTGGCGTTGGAATTCAGGTGGCCAACCGCATTATTTCATGCGGCCCAAGATGCTCGCAGGGTGGCTGCATGTCAAGGGCGGCATGGGAGCGCTCTGGCAGCGGCCATGGGTCACTCGGCCCGCCGCCAGACGAGGGGAAAGGTCTTGTCGTCCGCTGGCGGCTTGCCGGGGCGACAGGTCGCCGCCTCGGGATTGATCGCCGGGTCGGTGCCAGTCCGCGGGTCCCAGATGGCGTCTTGCCCCAAATAGCGCACCGAAACCGCCACCCGCCGACCGCCGCCGCCGTCGTTGTCCTTGGCGCCGTGGATGGCCGCGGCGCTGAAGGCGATGGCGTCCCCAGCGTCCATGTCCCAAGACAGGATGTCGTATTCGTCCGAGGCGGCGTCTATGTCCGGCAGGGCTTCCCCCGCCTCGTTGCCGGCGAGGAACCCGTCCGTGCTGCGGTCCGCGTTGAACTGCACCGGGCGGTACATCTTGCCCCAATCGTGCGAACCGCGCACGAATTGCAGCCCGCTGGAATCGGGACCGCAGGGGGTCAGGGCCACCCAAACGGAGATAATGTGCCGGCCTCGAACCGGCCAATAGGGCCAGTCCTGGTGCCAGGGCGTATCGTCGCTGCCGCCTGCCTCTCGATAGAACAGATGGTCGAAGTAGAGCCGCGCCCAAGCGCTGCCCATGCAGCGCCCGGCAATCTCCGGTAGCGCCGTCTCGGCGCAAAATCGGCGCATCCACTCATGGGCGGGCCAAAGATAGCGCTCGGAGAGTGAGTTGGGGCGCCGCACCAGCCATTGATGCTCGCCGCCTTCAAGATGCCGGTCGATCATCGCCAGCATGTCGGCGACCTCCGCCTTGGCGACGGCCTGACGCACCACCACCGCGCCATCCTCCCGGTAGGCGCGGATGTCTTTGTCGGTGAGTTGCATGGGATCCTCCTGCACTCGCGTGATGTCACCGGTGCAAATGTCGATTTCAATTCCCATGTAATCACCCTAGGATTCTTCCTGGATGTTTGCAACCCAACCAAGGGAATGCGGACAGAATGCCCTCAACCCGGTCGCAACTCGTGAGGCCGGCGCGAGTGAGAAGAGCCGTCGCGTGCGGAGTGTGGGTTGATGCGCGGACGTAGCGAACTGAGGCCTACCAGAGCTCACCGGTGAGTATCTGGTGGCGTTCAAACACGCTGATGAATTTTCCGAGGAGCTTGTGGCGGCGGCAAAGCGACGGCTAGATGACGCAAAAAAATGCGGGCAAGCCTGAATGTACGCAGGGGCCCCTCACGCTAAAACTCGGCAGCCTTGAATAGTATTGGCGGGGTCTAGTCGGCTGCAACGGCTTCCTGTGGTGCTGTATGCGCCGGCGGGACATAGTGGGCCGGCTTCTCGCCACCTCGGGCACGGCGGGCCACGGCGACGTCAACGGTTTCGATCAGCTTCGCCCGTTCCACCGCGGCGCGGTGGTTGACCGGCTTGGCCTGCACGGCGTTTGGCGCCGGCATGTCGGCGGCGTGGTAGTAGCCGACCGGCGACTTGCGGCCGGTGGTGTCCGCCGTGAAGTCCAGGTCCCGCTCGTTGACGCCGGCCGGGGGCTTGACCGCTACGCCATCCACCATTTCCAAGTCCTGCCACCAGCGCTTGACCGTGTTGCGCCAGCCAAAGCGGAACAGGTCGTCGAGATAGACCGCCAAGGGAACCAGCAAGGGCTTCAGCCAGAAGGCATGAACGCCCAGCCAAGTGCCGACCCGATGCACCAAGGCACCGTCGGCGGAAACCACCTTGTTTAGGGGGCAGGTCTTCATGCAACGGCCGCAGGCAGAGCCCTTTTGGTTGGTGATGCGGTAGCGGGCGCAACGCTCCACGTCGGGCTTCCAGATTTCATAGCCGTTGAACACGACCTTGCCGCCGAAGGGAATGGCGCTGACCGGGCATTCCCGAGCGCACTTCAGGCAACGGCTGCAAAAATACTGGAGGCCGAAGTCAATGGGCTTGTCCGGGACAAGGGGCAGGTCCGTGGTCAACACCACGGACTTGAAGCGGGGGCCGACGAAGGGGTTGAGGGCCAACTCTCCGATGCGGCTGAGTTCGCCGAGGCCGGCCAGCAGAATCAAGGGAATGTGCAGAACCTCGCTGTCCGCATTGGTTTGCGACCGAGCCGAAACCCCTTGGCTGCGCAAAAACTCCGCCATCACCCCGGCGATTTCCGCGCCGCGCAGATAGCCGCGCATGGACTGGCAGCCGGAAATCCAGTCGTCGCCACTAGCGCCCTCCATGGTGTCGTAGCCTTGGTCGATGAGCATCACCACCGCGTACCGATGGCGCTTGGCGATGGGTTCACCATCGGCCCGATGGGAGTACCAAGCATATTCGGGCACTTCGCACACGCCGGTCAGGTCCGCCCCTAGGTGGTAGGAGAGGGACTTGAGGGCGCGAGTGTTGGCTTCGGCGTCCGCAAAAGCACCATTGTCAGCCTGCGCCACGGGGCCGTCCTGATGAGGAATCATGCTGCGCAGCACGGGCATCATCCCGTAGGTCAGAGGATGCTTGTAGGCGAAGCGCTTGACCTCCCGCTGCGCCTTCGGCCCCAAATCCCCGTGCCTAGCCCGCACGAAGAAGTTGGCCCGTTGCGGCACTTTGGGAACCTCATCCTCGAAAATCAGCGTGGTGGGCCGGTCCACCCGGCGCACCCATTCCATGGGATAGCGGCTCAGATCGGAACGGCGCTTGGCGCAACGGCGGCGCTCCCGTCCAGAGACGGCGCCGTTGGCGCCCCACCAATAGCGCAACGAGTTGATCTTGGCGTTCGCCGCCAACGGCAAGTCCACGGCCAGGGCGTAGCCGGTGGTGACGGTCGCCAGGGCAAAGCCCTCTCCGACAAAGGGGCTGGCCAGCCCTCCCGCCGCCGAGCGCCGGGCCACTCCGGCCAAGACGGCCAAGGACTCCAGCGCCACCGAGCTGCGGCCGCTGCAATGGGCCTGGGCAGAATGCCCCAAGGCGCGAATGTGCCCGGCGATGCAGGCGGCGATCTCCAAAGCCCGCAGCCTGGCGATTTCCTGTTCGCTGCCGCGCAGCCATTGATGCGCCGGATTGTCCGGCTCCACCTCGCGCCCATGGGCCACCAGAATGACCACCGCATGGCTGTGGCCTGTGGGGTTCACCCCGTCCTTCCGCCAAGCCCAGTGCGGGATTTTGCAGATGCCCGCGTGGCTGGCATCCAAGTAGTAGGCGGCACCCTTGGCCTCCCCGGCCCGAAGCTCTAAGTCTTCGCTGCCCTGCGCCTCTTGGGATGCGCATTCTCCTTCCGCGAAAGCGGAGAAGAGTTTTGCATAGTGACGCGCTGCGCCAGTCAAGGGCGTCGCTACCGGCGCTTCGGCCTCCGTCGGCGCCGGCCGCGCCCGCTCCAACTCTATGAGGCTCGAGTCCCTCTTCAGGGCCTCCAAGGGATAGGGGCCCAGCTGCACCGGCCGCCGACAGCCGCTGTCTCTAAGAAGCATCGCGTTCCTCCTTCCTTGCCTTTGCCCGCTCGCTTACTGCCTTTCCGCTTCCCACTATCCGCCAAACGCGCCGCCTGCTCTTCCTGCCGACGCTCGACAGCCATTTTGCCTCAACCAACGGTTGGCGGCGGTTATTTGCGGGACAGGACACTAGCAGGTGGGGTCAAGAATGTCGGCGACGAGGAGTATCTGCTCTACGATCTGGACCGCGGCGGCGCCGGGTTCATCGGGCAGGTTTACGCACCGTCGCGCCAGTGGGGCTTAACCGTGCGGTATAGTTGGTAGCAACGAACATCCTGATGTAAGAATCGAAGCTATGGCCGACTACTCCAAGGAAATTCATGTCAACTGGGGCGAATCCGACCCCTTTGGCTTGGTCTATTACCCCCGCGAACTTGCTTGGTTCAACGATGTGGAGCACGACCTGTTCCGTGAAATCGGCTACCCCATCGACCGCATGATCCAAGAGGAGCGCCGCTCCTTCGTGATGGGCGACGTGCATTTTCGCTTCGTCGGCCCCGCCGCCTACGGCGACAAGGTGCGCTGCTCCTTGGTCTTGGAGGAAATACGCGAACGCACCCTGCACTGGCACTGCACCGCCCTGAACCTAACCACCGGCGCCCAGGTCGCCGAAGGCCGTGCCGTGCGCATCCACGCGCAAATCCAACAAGACGGCAACCTCAAGTCCCTGCCCATCCCGGAAGACATCCGGCTGGCGCTGAAGCGCAGGCTATCGGCCAAGGGCAATCAGGCTCCATGAGGTTATCCTCAGGCTGATGCTCGTCGTCCGCAGCCGGCGCTTGGCCCAACTCCGCTGTTAGCCTTCAGGAATCACCGCCGTTGCCTCAATCTCCACCAACGCTTCGGATTCAATCAGGGCGGACACCTCGACTACGGCCATGGCCGGATAATGGCGGCCGATGACGCGACGGTAGGCGACACCGATGGCCTTGCGTTCGGCCAGATAGGCGTCGCGGCTGGTTATGTACCAAGTTAGCCGCACCAAGTGCTGCGGGAGGGCGTTGGCCTCCTGGAGAACCGCTGTGATGTTGCGCAGGGCTTGCTCCACTTGGGCGACTAGGCCCTGTGCGAACTGGCCCTGTTCGTCCCAACCGACGTGGCCGGCGGTCATCACCAAGCGACCGGTGGCGGCCACGCCATCGGCGTATCCTTGGGGACGGGGAAATTGCGGCGGCGCCAGCACTTCAATAGTCATTTGCACTCCTTAGGGGCGAACATCCGGCACGATCATGGCCGTCCTTGGTGAAATCCTCGGTTCAGCCGCCAATGAACTGCGGCTTTTCACGGTTGACGAAGGCTTGATAGGCCCGCTTGAAGTCCTCGGAGGCCATGCAGATAGCTTGGGCTTGGGCCTCCGCCTCCACCGCCTGCTCCAAGGTCATGCTCCGCTCTTGGTTCAGCATGGTCTTGGTCATGGCGTGAGCAAAGGTTGGGCCAGTGGCGATTCGACGGGCCAATTCAAGCACATGCCGCAAGAGTTCTTTCTGCGGGAGGACCTCATTGAAGAAGCCCCAACGTTCCCCTTCGGCGGCGGAGAAGCTGCGCCCAGTGTACAGCAGTTCCGCCGCCCTACCCTCGCCGATCAGGCGCGGCAGCAAGCAGCAGGCACCCATGTCGCAACCCGCCAATCCCACCCGACAGAACAGAAAGGCGGTCTTCGCCTCTGGCGTGGCGTAGCGGAAATCCGCAACCAACGCCAGGATGGCGCCGGCCCCGGCGCAGACGCCATCGACGGCGGCGATGATGGGTTGGGGGCAGTTGCGCATGGCTTTCACCAAGCTTCCGGTCATGTGCGTGAAGGCCAGCAATTGCGGCATCGGCATCTTCACCAAGGGACCGATGATTGCATGCACGTCGCCGCCGGAGCAGAAGTTGCCGCCAGCACCAGTGATGACGATGGCGCGAACGTCTTGGGCATGGCGCAAGCCCTGGAATAGGTCGCGCAACTCGGCGTAGGAGTCAAAGGTGAGAGGGTTCTTGCGTTGTGGACGGTTCAGGGTGATGCGCCCAATCCGGTCGGCGACGCTCCATTCGAAGTGTTCGGCTTTGTAATCCGCAAAGTTCTTAGCTTGCATGGTGCTTCACTCCGGTTTTCTTGATCGCTGAAAAAGTAAAGGAATCAAACAAATTTGGCTGCGCCCAGCCGGCGGCAGGCTGCCCCGAATCGACGCCTAACTGAGCTAAGCGACCGGTTGACCCCATCGATTTGACAGTCGGGTTAGCGGCACTGCCGTGGCAAGCCTCCGATCTGCCGGGTGGGATGGCTGCACCGCCCTTGCCAATCGCCGAGTGGAGAGGCAAGCCCAAGCTGAGCCTCTCTTCGGCGTTAGGCAACGGCGCCCTAGCCGTGTGCGTTTGCTGCACGGCCCTTCAGCCGGCCCAGCAGTTCGCTTAAGTCAGCTTGCTCCTGGGCTGAAAGCCCGGCGTATAGGTTGATGATCCACTTTTCATGGGCCTTGGCCATATGCTCGAAACTGGCCTCGCCGGCCGCCGTCAAGCGCACCCGGTTAATACGGCGGTCGGCGGGGTCCGGCGCCCGGTCGATCAAGCCTTCGGACTCCAAGGCGGCGACGATGCCGGTGATGTTGCCGCCGGTCACCATCAAACGCTGTGAGAGTTCGCCCATCGACAGTCCGGCGGATGAGCGTTGCAACTGAGCCATGAGGTCGAAGCGCGGCAGGGTGATGGCGAACTCGCCCTTGAGGCGCTCCCGAACGACCCCTTCAATCAGGTTGGTGCAGGCCAGCATCCGCAGCCACAGCCGCAGGGCCTGATGATCCCCGTCAGTCAGGCGGGTCTCCATGTCCGCCTGATCGGCTTTCCTGGCGACCACCCATTTGGCCCGGTCTTGGCTCACATCAGCTCCCCGCCGGCGACGACGATGCTCTGCCCGTTGACGCTGGCGCTGTTCGGGCCGCATAGCCAAGCCACCGCTTGGGCTACCTCCTCCGGCGCCACCAAGCGGCCTTGGGGATTGACGGAAACCAACTCGGCCAAGGCCTCGCGTTCGCTGCGCCCGGTCTTGGCGCAGATGTTGACCAACGCCTCCTGCACGACCGCGGTGTCCGTGTAGCCAGGGCAAACCGCGTTGACGGTAACGCCCTTGGCCGCCAACTCCAAGGCCAAGGCCCGTGTCAGCCCAATCAGGCCGTGCTTGGAGGCGCAGTAGGCGGCTACATAGGCGTAGCCCTTCAACCCAGCGGTGCTGGCAATGTTGACAACACGTCCCCAGCCTCGGTCCAACATGTCCGGCAGAGCCACCTGAATGCAATGAAAGGCACCATCCAAGTTGACGCGCAGCGTGTCGCCCCAAAGCTCCGCCGTGGTGCGGCGAAAGGCCTCACTCACCGCCTGCCCGGCGCAGCAGACCAAGATGTCGATGCCGCCGAAACGGCTACGGGCTCGGTCAAAGGCGGCTTGGACCGCAGCCCTGTCCCCTACGTCCACCGTCGCCCAACCGACATCGGCGTCTGGATTCCGCCGGATGAGATCACCCGCGACCCCTTCCAGCGGCGCGACGTTGCGCCCCATTAAGGTCAAGTTGGCACCCAACCCGGCAAGCTCCGCAACAATGGCAGCGCCAATGCCGCCCCCCGCACCCGTAACCACCGCATGCCTGCCCCTCAATTCGGTCATGCCACCGCTCCTTGCGGGAGGAGAGCCTTCAGCCGGGGGGTGCGGGGGGGAACCCCCCGCAGGAGAACGGCCCTCAGCCGGGGGGCGCGGAGGGAAGCCCCACGCAGATGAACGGCCCTCAGCCGGGGGGCGCGGAGGGAAGCCCCACGCAGATGAACGGCCCTCAGCCGGGGGGCGCGGGGGAACCCCACCCGCAGGGGAACGGCCCTCAGCCGGGGGGTCCGGGGGAAACCCACAGGTGAACGGCCCTCAGTCGACGGGAGCCGGGAGGAAGATATCCCAATCCCGGAGCGCGGTGCAGGCGCGCGCAAAAAGGAAGGGGTGCGCTTCGCTAAGCAAATTGCGGAAATAAAACGCGGCATCAATCGGGATTGGCGGCGAAAAACTACTTTAAGATTAAAATATAATGCTTGGATTGCAAGCGGGCTTCAATCGGAATTGCCCATGCACATCGTGGTCATTGGTGGCGGCCCCGGCGGCCTGTACTTCAGCCTGCTGACGAAAAAGGCCCGTCCGGACTGGCGCATTGAGGTCTTTGAACAAAACGGCGCCGGGGACACCTTCGGCTTCGGCGTAGTGTTCTCCGATGAAACCCTCGACGAATTCCTAAGCCACGACCCCCCTTCCTACCGCAACATCCGCAATCGCATGGCCTATTGGGATGACATCGTCGTCCGCTTCAAGGAAGCGGAAATTCGTTGCGCCGGCCACGGCTTCGCCGGCTGCTCCCGGGCCGCCCTGCTGAACCTGCTGCAGGAGCGCTGCATGGCCTTGGGCGTGCAGATGCGTTTCAACGCCCGCATTGAACCCAAAGCCTTGGCGACGGAGTTCGGTGATGCCGATCTGATCGTCGCCGCCGATGGCATAAACAGCGCCATTCGGGAGCGCTGCAAAGACCGGTTTCGCCCGCAAATTGCACATTGCCGCAACAAGTTCTCCTGGATGGGTTCAACCCGGCCATTGGACGCCTTCCACTACTTTTTCCGGGAAACCGAACAGGGCATCATCACCGCCCACACCTATCAGTATGAACCTGGCCGCAGCACCTGGGTGCTTGAAATGGGGGAGGTCTGCTGGCGGGGCTTGGGCTTGGACGCCTGCTCCGAGGCGGAGAGCGCCAAGCGCATGGAGGAGGTGTTTCGGGATGAGCTTGAAGGCCATCCCCTGCTCATCAATCGCTCCCTGTGGCGCAACTTTCCGCGGATTTCCTGTGAAAACTGGCATTTCGGCAACCTAGTCCTGCTCGGCGACGCCAAGGCGTCCGCCCACTACTCGGTGGGCTCCGGCACCAAGCTGGCGATGGAGTGCGCCATCGCCCTTTCCGAAGCTGTCGTTGCGCATGGCGAATCCAGCCTTGATGACGCCTTCAACGCCTACGACAAGGCCCGTCGCACGCAGGTGGAGATCACGCAACACAATGCCGATGTCTCCTTTCGCTGGTTCGAGCATGTGGAGCGCTCCTGGGACATGCAGCCCATGCAGTTCGCTGCCACCGTCCTGGCGCGGGCCAAGAGCATCACCTATGACAACTTGGCGCTGCGCGACCCTTCCTTCATTGAGCGGGTGGATGCGGAGTTCTACCAAACCCATTTTGAGGAGACTGGCTTCGACTGCCGCAAGCTCAAACCCACCCCGATGTTCACGCCCATCCGGCTGCGCGGGATGGTGCTGGACAACCGGATTGTGGTCTCGCCCATGGCACAGTATTCGGCGGTGGATGGGGTGCCGACGGATTGGCACTTCGTCCATTACGGCAGCCGCGCCCTAGGCGGCGCCGCCCTAATGTTCGTGGAAATGACCTGCCCCTCCCCGCAGGCGCGCATCACCACCGGCTGCACCGGCTTGTGGAACGACGAGCAGGAGAGGGCCTTGCGCCGCATCGTCGATTTCGTCCACGGCAACAGCACCACCCGCATCTGCCTGCAGCTAGGTCACGCCGGGCGCAAGGGCTCCACTCAACTTGGCTGGCAGGAGATGGACAAGCCCATGCAGGCCGGCAATTGGCCCTTGGTCTCCGCCTCCGACCACCCTTATTTTGAGGGCATTTCGCAACGCCCCGAAGCCCTAACCCGCGCACAGATGGACATCATCCGCGATCAGTTCGTTGCCTCCACCGAAAGGGCCGCTCGGGCCGGCTTCGACATGCTGGAGCTGCATTGCGCCCACGGCTACCTGCTGGCCTCCTTCCTGTCGCCCTTGACCAACTTGCGCGACGACGAATACGGCGGCTGCATCGACAACCGAGTGCGCTATCCGCTGGCTGTGTTCGCCGCCATGCGCGAGGTCTGGCCCGACGACAAACCCATGTCCGTGCGCATCTCCGCCTGCGACTGGAAGGAGGGCGGCATCAGCGAGGCGGACACGGTGGCCATCGCCAAGGCCTTCGCCGAGATCAGCTGCGACCTCATCGACGTCTCCGCCGGGCAGACGGTGCCGGACCAAGCCCCGATCTATGGCCGCATGTTCCAAACCCCCTTCGCCGAGGCCATCCGCAACCTGACCAACATCAAGACCATGGCGGTCGGCAACATTACCAGTGCCGAGCAAGTCAACACCCTCATCGCCTGCCGCCGAGCGGACCTAGTGGCCCTAGCCCGCCCTCACCTAACCAACCCCTACTTCACGCACCAAGCCGCCGCCTGGTACGGCACCCAAGTTACGGATTGGCAAAAGCAATACCTGCCGGGCCGCGATCAACTATACCGGGAGGCGAAAAAGGAGAGGGAGAAACTCCGGGACCTGCAAGTCAAGGCCAAACCGGGCTTTCACGGCGTGGGCGGAAGGACGACCTAGCTAAGCGCTGTTTGGCGTTGACGCTGCCGCAGCTATCCCACCGAAGCGCCGAGAGCAGGCCACCATTTTGCCTTTTCGCCGAACCCCTCGGCTTGGGGACGGATAGATGACCCGGATGATGCGCATGCAATCGTGGCATGTCGGGGACATCAACGTCGGCATCCAAAATTGGCCTCACATCCCCCAAACGTGAATTTCGGCACCGCCGGCGGCCGTCGCTCGATGAAAGATCTTGTCCTGCCAACTCCTGTTCGGGTCTCGATCAAAGATCACTAAATGGCCGGACTCCGCGGCGCTGCGGTCCATGTAGCCGGCGGTTTGCTCCAAGCCTTGCTCAATGGCGCTGTCCAAACTCTTGTGCAGAATTTTGCACTCGACCACAGTTTTGTACGTTCCACCTGCCCCCGCACTGGAGGCGTCTTCGCCGCCAACGGCTCGCGGCCATAGAACCAAGAGGTCTGTGCGCCCGCGGCCCAAGCCGTATTCCCGCTCAATGCGCCCGCCATCATTGACGATGCGTTGCAAAAACGCCTGCAGGAGGAGCTGCGGCCCGGCCTCCCGGTAGGAGAAGCGCTCCACCCAATGTTCCGAATGCTCGCGAAAGAAGGCTTGAAAGGCCGCAAGCAGCTTGACCATATCCAAGCTGCCGTCGGCGTCCACATACCAAGCCGCATCCTCGACGAAACCTTCCTCGGTGGCGGAGGTCAATTCCCGCGGCACCACCTCCGCGTAAATGGGGTTGGCGATGCGCAAAGGCGAGTCCCTGGCGATGAGGCCCAAGTCCCGGACGTACTCCAAATCCCTAGCCGAGAACTCCCGTTCATCCCCGCCGCTGAGCAACGGCTCCACCACCCGGCGCACCCGCTCCTCCTGAAGCTTGTCGGCCAGTTGATCCAGGTGGGTCTCCCGCCTCAGGATCAGTTGCTCCTGCGCCTCAAGGATGTCATTCCGGGTGATCGGACGGTCGTTCCCGGAGACAGCGCGATACGAACAGACTTCATCCGCCAGAGCGTTCACCAGCCAAGGCTGGCCTTGGGTTTGCGCCCAAACGGCATGCAGCGCCTCCGGCGTGAACTCCTGGCCCGTCTCCTCGGTGTGCTGCGCCAAAAGCGCCCGCGTTTCGTCCTTGGAGAAGTCCCCCAAACGCAGGGATTTGGCCCTGATGTTGAAGGCGCTGCCGCCGGCGATGATGGCCTGCTCCGCCGTGGAGTGGATGCGGTAGTCCCGCACATCGCGCACGCCACACAGAATGACGCTTTGCGGAAACCCCGCTGGGCGGCGGTCATAGCCGGCCCTGAGTTGCCGCAGAACGGCCAGCAGGCTGTCCCCCACAAGGGAGTCGATTTCATCAATAAGCAGCACTAGAGGCTTGTCGGCCGCTTCGGCCCAGTGCGCCAAGGCTTCGCCCAAAGCGCCCCCTGCCCCGTATTTGGCCAGAATGCCCGGCCAAACCTCATCCAAAAAATCATCCTTGAGGGTGGCGCGCGCCCGGGAGCCCAGTTCGCCCAGAATGGTGCGCATGGCCGGCTCCACGTTCTCCCGCATGGCCTGAGCGCCCTCGACATTGGCGTACACGCAGCGGTAGCTGCCCTCAGCGCCGCTGTTCAACACATCCCGTAGCGCCAGCAGAGTGGAGGTCTTGCCGGTTTGCCGCGGCGCATGGAGCACGAAGTACTTTTCTTGCCGAATAAGAACGAGCAACGCCTGTAAATCGAGCCGCTGCAAGGGCGGAATGCAGTAGTGGTTGGCCGGCTTAATGGGACCAGCGGTGTTGAAAAAGCGCATTGCCACAGTATGCCAGCTTTCCCCAGCCTAGCGTTTGCCGAAGGGCAAGCCCAAATTCGCCGGGCAACCGTAGGGACTTTGCGCTTGGGCAAAGGCTCGTTACGCCTCATGGAACAACCCCGGGTACAGGAAAGCCCTAGCGATGCGACTGCGGTCCCGCTCGCTCGCGCCAGTGCGGTGCATGACGGTGCGCCATTCGCTGCGGACGGTCTGGATGATGTCGGCGAATGTCCGTTCAGCCTCATCCCTGCTGAGCAAAAAGCGACCATGGCCGGAAAGCAGGTTGCCCTTGCTGGCAAGGCGACCCTGCAGGCCGCAGGCCATGGCAAGATCGCGGCGTTCCTGAGCGACCACTGGGCTTGGCGTTAGGTCGTAGGCTGGGCTAAGCCGCCAATTGCGGCCCTTGGCCAAGACGGCGTGGTTGCGCGGATGGTCATCCAAGTTCGAGACCGCGGCGTTGAAGCACATCCTAGCGAACAGTTCGCGCAAATCCGCTTGCGGGCTGGCGCTGACGCGACGAACCTCGTCCGCCAACATCAGGTAGGACCAATTGCGCCGGTTGGTGGCCGCATCATCCGCCCGCACCAAGGTCAGGGCGCTAACCATGCGGTGACGACAGTAGCCCCGTGCTTGTGCGCCTTCGCGGTCGAAGCGCCGCACCAATAGCACGTCGCGTCCGGCCACAGTCGTCAGTTTGCTGTGCGCGGCGTTGATGCCGCAGGCCTTGGCGAGTTCCAAAAGGCCATGTTCAACCCGAGGATGGCTCCAACCATCGCCTTCGCTGGTGAATTTCGCAATCCATAGGGCGCTCTCGTCCTCCACAACGGCTTTCGGGCGGGCACCGCCCAGCGACGTGGCGCCCGCCAAGAGCAAGTCCTGAACTTGCCGGCCGGCGCTTTCGTCGGCCAAGTCGGGGACCTCGGCGATGATCCCAGCAGCGGCCCGCTGCAGGCGTTCGAGATCAAGGGTGCGGTTGAACCTGCGTTCCGCCGATGGGGGGATTGGATTCGGTCCAAATCCGAGTGCGCCGGCTCGGTCATCCGGGGCGCATAGCAGATAGTCGAACTCGTCAAGCTGGCCGGCCTGCAAGTGGCGCTCCAGCACCCGGCGGCCCCAAGCGTCGGGCATGGCGTCCCGTATGGCGCCAAAGAAACCGCCCATCAAGGCGGTTTCAAATTCCCCAGTCCTAAGGCGCAGTTCAACGGGGTCCAACTCGACCGCGTTCTCGCGCTGCAGGTAGGAGCGACCGTAGATGAACTTGCCGACCGAGAGGCCCAAGGATGTTGGCGTCACCCGAAAGCGGCCGGCGGTCACGAACGCCGTTTCTTCGGGCAGCACGATGTAAACGTAGCATTCCCGCTCAGAAGTCATCGTCCAAAGCCCTGCCGCGCTTGGGCGCCGTGGTGGGGCGGCGGGCCGCCTCCAAAGCCTTGCCCTCCAAGTCCTGGTCCGGGTGCGCCAGAGCCTCCACGCCATCGAGCAGGCCCAGCGCCCAAAGAGTGCCAATGTAGGCGGCCACGGCGGTGGTTGGCTTGCCCGCCTCAATGTCGGCCATCAGGTAGCGGGACATCCCCACCTTTTCCGCAAGCTGCTTGTGCGAAAGCCGGCGGCGCAGTCGCGCCGTTCGGATGTTGCGCCCCAGCGTCGTTAGCGCCTGCTCCACCGCATGAGGCGGAGACCCCGCTATTGGGCTAACACGCATGTTAAAACCATCCTTAATTCGATTTATGTTGCTTTAAAACAACTCTATTCTCGATTTAGCCTCCTCGTCAAGGGCTCAGAAAGGTGTTGCCAGAAACGGCTCCGAGTCGATCCAACTATCCAAAAAGGCGACCTCGCTGAACAGCTTGGCGCCACACAAGCTCTTGCGACCCTAAAACCGCACCAACTCCGTAGCCATGTTGCTCAGATCTACAATGCCGACGGCGTTGAGGCCCGCCATGTGGCCGGCGCATTCGCCGGGGTTGAAGATGGTTTGTTGGTCGTGCCGTTCCAAGCGATACAGGTGGGTATGGCCGTGCAGGGCTAGGTCGTGGCCGGGGTTGAGGACGCCCTCGAACTCCAAGGGGTCATGCACGACGAGGATGCGCTGGCCGTGCCAAGCCAATTCTAGGGGCGGGTCCGCGAAGCTGAAGCCGTGGGTGGCGATGGCCCGCTCCAGGCTGTCACGCTCTTGATCGTTGTTGCCGAACACCCCGTGCAGGGGAACCCTTAGATTGGCGAAGAGGTCAAGGGTTTTGGCTTGGGTGATGTCGCCGGTGTGGATGACGCGTTCCACCCCAGCTTGGTTGAAGATATCGACGATGCGGCCGACGTTCTTCAGGTTGTTGTGGGTGTCGCTGACAACGCCGATGCGCATGGGAGCGGGCCGCGCCTGCGCACCTTCAATGAAGTGTGCGCAGGCGCTTGCTTTAAGGAATTAACCTCGGCCCCAAGACTGGCCGAAAGCAGCTCGCAAAACCGCTGACGGCTTGCCCCAAGGCCACCCTAAACCCCTTCTCCGCCCGCCGCACGGATGGTCGATGCAGGTCGGCATGGGCTTGATCCGCCAGCCTTGCGGGTCGGTCAGGCCGCCTTCTCCAAAATGTGGATGCCGCAGGCGCTGCCGAGGCCGATCACATGGGTCATGCCGATGCGGGCGCCCTGCACTTGGCGTTCGCCGGCTTCGCCGCGTAGATGGGTGGAAACCTCATAGATGTTGGCGATGCCGGTGGCCCCCAAGGGATGGCCCTTGGACAGCAGCCCGCCGGAGACATTGACGGGAATGCGCCCGCCCAAGGCGACCTCGCCATCGTCGATCATGCGCCCAGCTTCGCCAGCGCCGCAAAGGCCCAAATTCTCGTAGTGGAGGATTTCGGCGGTGGCGAAGCAGTCGTGCAGCTCCACCAAGTCGATGTCCTCCGGGCCGAGGCCGGCCATGGCATACGCCTTGGCCGCCGCCTCCTGGGTGCAGGTGTTGACGTCCGGCATCACCAAGTCCCGCTCCTGCCAGCGGTCCGAGGTCAGCACTGAGGCGCACACCTTCACCGCCCGGCCCAGCAGGCCCAGCTCCCGCGCCTTTTTCTCCGTGGCGATCACTGCGGCGGCGGAGCCATCCACGTTCACCGAGCACATCAGCTTGGTGTTGGGATAGGAGATCATCTCCGCGTTCATCACCGTCTCCAAGGGGGTTTCGATCTGATACATCGCCTTGGGGTTCATGGTGGAGTGGTGATGGTTCTTCACGGAGACCTTGGCGAACTGCTCAAAGGTGGTGCCGTGCTTGCGGGCGTGCTCCATGCCGGCCTCGGCGAACACCGCCGGCATGGTGCCGGAGCCGAACAGCCCCTCCTTGGGAATGCCCTTGCCTCCCGTGCCGCCGAGCAAGCCCCTGCCCATCTGTTCCACGCCCACGGCAAGCACGATGTCGTAAAGGCCGGCCTTCACCGAGGCCCAAGCCTCGCGGAAGGCCGTAGCGCCGGTAGCGCAGGCGTTGGAGACATTGACCACCGGAATGCCGGTCTGGCCGATCTCCTGCAGGATGCGCTGGCCCACCATGGCGCTGGCCTGCATTAGGTTGCCGCAGTAGAGCGCCTCCATGTCCTGGATGCTGAGGCCGCAATCATCCAAGGCCAGCAACGCCGACTCGGCACCGATTTGCGGCACGGACTTCTCCGGGAACCTCCCGAACTTGATCATATCGACACCGACGACATAAGCGTCCGTCATGAGAAACCTCCTTGCGTTCTGTTGATTGTCCCGATTGGCTAACCGGATTTGGGTTGGAAAAAATAGGCGATGTAGGCATTGCCCTCCTTGTCCCTACGGCCCAAGGCATCCCCATAGACCACTTCGACAGGCATTCCAAACTCGATTTTGGCCGGGTCCGGCTCGATATTGATGAGGTTGCCCTTGATGGCGGTGCCGTCGTCCAGATCGACGATGGCGCTGATGTAGGGCACTTCAATGCCAGGAAAGGAGCGGTGGACAATGCAGTAGGAGTACAGCGAGCCGCTGTTGGGCAGGTGTACCGCCTGCATTTGGTCCCGCGCCCCACACTTGGAGCACACGTTGCGCTTGCCGAGGAAACTGGCCCCGCAGGTTTGGCACCTGTGACCCTCCAAATAGGGCTCTCCCCCCTCTGGCAACTTCAGGTAGTCCACCGCCGGCAATGGCTGGCTCATCTAACCCCCCTAATTGGATTGGAATTATTCGAGCGGCTAAGCATACACCACTTTCATCGCCGGCGAGGGTTTCAGGGTTAACAGGTCCTAGGCCGCTGTCTCGCCTTGGGCTAACGCATCGCGCAGCAAGGCCTGCATTTGCTGCGGATTGGCCTTGCCGCCGGAAGCCCGCATCACTTGACCGACAAAGAAGCCGAGCACCTTGTGCCGCCCGGCGCGGAACTGCTCGGCCTGCTGCGGATGCGCCGCCACCACCTCGGCGACCAGAGCCTTGAGTTCGCCGCTGTCGCTTAGCTGACGCAGGCCGCGGGCTTCAATCATTCCATCAACCAGTTTTAGCGCATCCGCCAATCCACCTGCCGCAGGCCGGCCATCGGCACCGACTGCGGCCCCCTCCCAAAGCGCGTCGAAAAGGATTTTGGCGGTTTTGCCGGAGATGGTTTGATCCTCGATGCGGACGATTAGGGCACCGAGCGCCGCCGCCGGCAACTTGCACTTGGCGAAGTCCAAGCCCTCCTGATTGAGATGCCGGGTCAGTTCGCCCAGAATCCAATTGGCCGCCAGCTTTGCCTGCCGTGCGGTCGCCTCCCTCCCGTCCTGATCCCCACCATCCTCGACAGCTCGCTTAGCGCGGCGGACGGCGTCCACCACTTCTTCAAAGTAGGCGGCGATGTCTGGGTCTCGGGTCAACCTGTCAGCGTCGTATTCGACGATGGTCTTATCAATCCTATCGTCCCCCGGTATGCTGATA
Source organism: uncultured Pseudomonadales bacterium (assembly GCA_958296025.1). Classification (GTDB taxonomy): domain Bacteria; phylum Pseudomonadota; class Gammaproteobacteria; order Pseudomonadales; family Azotimanducaceae; genus Azophilus. Next base: position 401,106 of record OY282430.1, on the reverse strand, counting down.
GTCCTATCGGCTTTGCCAAGCTCTTTCCCAACAAGCGAAGCGCCGTCCATCAATCCCACACGGCTGCCCACCGTGATCCCACCAAGGCCGTATTCCTCCAGAAAGCGGCGGCGGCGGTCCCAAGGCAGTTCCGGCATGGTGCTGCGCACGGATTCGATGAAGGCCTCCCCCAACGCCAAGGGCGGCAGATCCGGGTCCGGGAAGTAGCGGTAGTCGTTGGACTGCTCCTTGCCGCGCATGGGCCTCGTCTCATCCTTCACCGAGTCGTACAGGCGGGTTTCCCGGGCCACCGGTAGGCCGCGTTGCAGCCGGTCGATCTGCCGGTCGATCTCAAAGTGGGCGGCCTTCTCCACGAAGCGGAAGGAGTTGAGGTTCTTGACCTCGGCCCGCTCGCCCAACTTCTCCTGCCCGGCAGGACGCACGGAGACGTTGACGTCGCAGCGCATGCTGCCTTGCGAAAGGTCTCCGTCGCAGATGCCCAAATAGCGCACCAGGCTGTGCAGTTGGCGGAAACAGGCCGAAGCCTGCTCAGGCGTGTGCATGTCCGGCCCGGTGACCACCTCCAACAGCGGTGTGCCGGCGCGGTTGAGGTCGATGCCCGTCGCACCTTCGTAGGCGTCGTGGATGGATTTGCCGGCGTCCTCCTCCAAGTGGGCGCGAACGATGCCAACCTCGATGGCCTCCCCATCGTCCAAGCGCACCTGCAGGCGGCCGGCACCCACCACCGGCCGTTCAAACTGACTGATTTGATAACCCTTGGGCAGGTCCGGATAGAAGTAGTTTTTGCGCTCGAAGTGGGACTTGGGCCGAATTTCCGCGTCGATGGCCAAGCCGAACCGCACGGCCATGCCCACTGGCGCTTCGTTGGGTACCGGCAGTACACCGGGCAGCCCGAGGTCCACCGGGCAGGCTAGGGTGTTCGGCGGCTCGCCGAAGCGGTTGGCGGCAGCGGAGAAGATCTTGCTGCGCGTGGCCAGCTGCACATGGATCTCCAGCCCGATGACCGCTTCCCAACCCGGATGCCCGCTCACGCCGCCTCCGCCCAACCCAGATTGGGACGCCGCTCATGCCAATCCGTGGCCTGCTGCAAAGCCGCCCCGGTCTTCAGCAGGCGCTCTTCGTCGAAGTGGTTGGCGATCAGTTGCGCACCCACTGGCAAGCCGTCCGCCAAGCCGCAGGGTAGGGACAGCGCCGGCAGCCCAGCCAAGTTCACCGGAATGGTGCAGGCGTCCTGCTGGTACATGGCCACCGGATCGTCCGTCAGTTGGCCGCGGCGAAAGGCGGTGCCCGGCGCGGTGGGGGCCAAAAGCAAATCCGCTTGCTTGAACGCTTCGGCGAAGTCCTGGGCGATCAAGCGGCGGATCTTCTGCGCCCGCAGGTAGTAGGCGTCGAAGTAGCCGGCCGACAGGGCGTAGGTGCCGGTGAGGATGCGGCGCTTGACCTCGGCGCCAAAGCCCTCGCCGCGGGAGCGTTCGTAGAGGTCCGCCAAGGACTGCGGCGCCGCGCAGCGGTGGCCGAAGCGCACCCCATCGTAGCGGGAAAGGTTGGTGGACGCTTCGGCGCCGGCGATAACGTAGTAGGCGGGCATGGCGGCGGCGATGTGCGGCAGGGAAAGATCGAGGCAGCGAAAGCCCAATCTCTCCAAAGTGCGGCGCACTTCGTCGATGCGCTCACCGCCGGCGACGATGGCTTTGAAGAACTCCTTGGCCAAGCCGACGGTCAGCGGACCGTCCGCCAAGGTGCCGACGCCGGCTCGGGGCACCGCCTCAAGCCAGGGGTCTCGATGCTCGCTTGAGGTGGCGTCACTGGGATCCAATCCCGCCATGCAGGCCAACACCAGCGCCGCGTCCTCGACGCTGCCGGCCAGCACCCCGGCTTGGTCCAAGCTGGAGGCGAAGGCGATCATGCCGTAGCGGGACACCCGCCCGTAGGTCGGCTTCAATCCGGTCACGCCGCAGAACGCAGCTGGCTGGCGGATGGAGCCGCCGGTGTCGGTGCCAGTGGCGGCGGCCGTGAGGCCAGCGGCGACGCAGGCGGCGGAGCCGCCGGAGGAGCCGCCGGGTGTGCGATCCAAGGCCCAAGGATTGGCTGTATGGCCAAAGAAGCTGGTCTCAGTGGAGGAGCCCATGGCGAACTCATCCATGTTCAGCTTGCCCAAGGTCACGGTGCCGGCTTCCTGCAGCCGGGCCACGGCGGTGGCCGTGTAGGGCGCAACGAAGTCCGCCAGCATCCTGGAAGCGCAGGTGGTGCGCCAGCCCTCAATGCAGAAGATGTCCTTGTGCGCCAAGGGAATGCCGGTCAAAGGCGTCGCCCGGTCCATTGCCAATGCTTGGTCGGCCCGCCTGGCGTCGGCTAGGGCCTTGTCCGCATCCAAGGTGATGAAGCAGTTCAGGGATCTGTCCAGACGGGCAATCCGCTTGAGGGCGGCTTCTGTGAGCTCGACGCTGCTCCACTCGCGACGGACCAAGCCCGCCGCCATTGCCCGCAGTGATGGCGAGGGCCGCACGGACTTATTCGACAGCGCGGGGGACGATGTAGAGGCCGTCTCGGACGGCACGGCCGCCAGCACCGGCCGAGGCGCCATCCGCCGCCACGGGCGCACAGCCTTGGTAATGTTCCCGGTCCACCGTCTCGGTGACCTCATCGGGCCGCAGCCGCACGGCGGCGTCCAAGGGGTGGGCCAAGGGACTGACTCCCTCCACATCCACCGCCCGCATCCGATCCACCATCTCAATGATGCGTTTGAGATCGCGCAGTGCGCCGGGCCGCTCATCCTCGCGCAGCTGCATGGCGGCTAACCGCGCCAAGTGATCGATTTTTATTTCCACCGCAGCCATATTGCGAAGTTTACTTCAAACACCTTTCGCTGTTAGATTAGAAATTCCTGAAACCTGCGCTTCCAGCGGCGGTTCACAGCTAACAACAACGGGCGCAAGCCATGCTCAAAACCATACGCGGGATGTTCTCCCGCGACCTCGCCATAGACCTCGGCACCGCCAATACCCTGATCTACGTGCGCGACCAAGGCATCGTGCTGAATGAGCCTTCAGTGGTGGCCATCCGCACCCAAGGCAACCAAAAGACGGTGGTGGCGGTCGGCTGGGACGCCAAGCGCATGCTGGGCCGCACGCCGGGCAACATTACCACTGTCCGCCCGTTGCGGGACGGGGTGATCGCCGACTTCCTGGTCACCGAAAAGCTCTTGCAGCATTTCATCGGCAAGGTGCATGCACACTCCTTCATCCGCCCGAGCCCGCGGGTGCTGGTCTGCGTACCCTGCAAGTCCACCGAGGTGGAGCGGCGCGCCATCCGCGAGAGCGCCATGTCCGCCGGTGCCAGGGAAGTGCATTTGGTGGAGGAGCCCATGGCGGCGGCCATCGGCGCCGGGCTGCCGGTGCATGAAGCGTTGGGCACCATGGTGGTCGATATCGGCGGCGGCACCACGGAGATCGCCATCATCTCTCTGAACGGCATCGTTTACGCGGACACCATCCGCGTCGGCGGGGACCGCTTTGACGAATCCATCGTCGCCTATGTGCGCCGCACCCAAGGCAGCCTGATCGGCGAGGCCACCGCCGAACGCATGAAGGAGGAGATCGGCGCCGCTTATCCGCAAAAAGAGGTCAGGGAAATCGACGTGCGCGGACGCAACTTGGCGGCAGGCGCTCCACGCGGCTTCACGCTAACCAGCCATGACATCCTGGAGTCGCTGACTGAGCCGCTTTCGCAGATCGTGGAGGCGGTCAAGCGGGCCTTGGAGCAATGCCCCCCGGAACTAGCCTCGGACATCGCCGAGACCGGCTGTGTGCTGACCGGCGGCGGCGCCCTGCTGCGAGACATCGACAAACTGCTGATGGAGGAGACCGGCCTGCCTGTGATCGTCGCCGAAGACCCGCTGACCTGCGTGGCGCGGGGCGGCGGCATGGCCGTGGACTTGATGGAAAACCAGAGAGGCAGGGACTTGCTAAGGGCCGATTGACCTCGCCCAAAGTTCAGGAGGCTAAAGCATCAAGGCCATATTCGCCAGGAGAAAATCCAAGGCCAACACCTTCATGGTCGGGCTGGGGCTGCTCTCCTTGGTCCTCATCACCCTGGACGCAACCACCCGCATCCTGCAGCCCCTGCGCAACGGCCTCGGCATCCTCGTAAGCCCCATTTTCTACATCGCCGAATCGCCCTACTGGGCGGCGGATTGGGCGACCAAAACCGCCGCCAGCCGCAACGCCTTGCTCGCCCGCATCGATCAGCTGGCCCGCAGCAACCTGGAGCTGTCCCGCTTGTCGCAGCAGGCCGAGGCGTTGCGGGCCGAAAACAACCAAATGCGTGAACTCCTAGGCAGCAAGCCCAGGATCGTTGACCCGGTGCTGATCGCCGAGATCATCGGCCTAGCCCAAGTACCCAACGTCCATCAGGTGGTGATTGACAAGGGTTCGACGGACGGCGTCCGGGTCGGCCACGCGGTGCTAGGCGCCAAGGGCGTGTTCGGCCAAGTGGTGGAGACCACTCCCTTCAACGCCCGGGTGTTGATGATTACCGACACCCGCCACGGGGTGCCGGTGGAGGTGGTGCGCAGCGGCCAGCGCGGCATCGTCAGCGGCACCGGTGAGTTGGATCGGCTGGAAGCGGAGGGCCTGCCAGTGACCGCGGACATCCGCGCCGGTGACCTGCTGATCGCCTCCGCCTTGGGCGGCAGGTTTTCACATGGCTATCCGGTCGGCAAGGTCTTATCGGTGCGGCCCGATCCCTCCCATGTCTTCGCCATTGTTGATGTCCGCCCCAGCGCGGAATTGGGCCGCTCGCGTTACGTTCTGGTGGTTCTGAACGGCAACCAGGGGAAACAGACGTGAGGGCCAAGATCGGCGTCGCCATGGCGCTGAGCGTGTTGGCGGCCTTGGTGCTGCAAGTGGCGCATCTGCCCTTGGGTGCGCCGGAGTGGTTGGGCTGGCTGCGCCCGCCTTGGATGCTGCTCATCATCGTCTTTTGGACCCTGGCCGCTCCGATGCATACGGGCTTGGTCGGCGCGTGGCTAGTGGGGCTGACCATTGATGCGCTGAACGTCGATCCACTGGGCTTGAACGGCGCACTGTTCGCCGCGACGAACTTTGCAACCCGCCGATTTCGCAGCCGTGTGCGCATGTATCCCCTGACGCAGCAAATGGGGGCCATCTTCCTGCTGGTTCTCGGCGCCGAAGTGGTTTGCCAAGTTGTTCGCAGCCTTGCCGCCGAGCAGCCTTTCTCCCTCATGCTGTGGGTCCCGGCCGTCGTCAGCGCCTTGGCTTGGCCACTGGCCTACAGGCTTCTCCAACGCATGCGGCCGCAGCGGCACATCGTTGTCTAAGCGCCTGCTCCTGGCGTCCGCGTCGCCCCGGCGGGCGGAACTGCTGCGGCAGGCGGGCCTGTCCTTTGAGGTGCGCCCGGCGGACGTCGACGAATCCCCGGCGCCGGACGAGACGCCCCGTCAACAAGTGTTGCGCTTGGCGAAGCTAAAGGCCGAGGCGGCGCATCTTCCCGGCTACCTGACCCTAGCTGCCGACACCCTGATCGTTCTGGAAGGGAGAGCGTTCGGCAAGCCCCGGGACCGAGAGCACGGCATGGCCATGCTGGTGGCCCTCGGCGGGCGCAGCCACAGCGTCATCACCGGGGTTTGCCTGACCGATGGGCGTTCGACGCTAAGCCGCGTGGTCGCCAGCCAAATCACCCTAGCGCCAATTGACGAGGCCCTAGCCGCCGCCTATTGGCGCACCGGGGAGCCGGCGGACAAGGCCGGCGGGTATGGCATTCAGGGCATTGGGGGTATATTAGTCAAGCGCGTCCGCGGCAGCTACAGTGCGGTGGTGGGCCTGCCCCTCGCCGAAACGGAAGAACTGTTCATCCGCTTTGGGTTCGATCCTTGGTCGCATCGGATGCTCTGAGCCAATAAGATGACCGAAGAGCTGCTGATCAACGTCAACGAGTTTGAGACTCGGGTCGCCCTGCTGGACCGAGGCGCCCTGCATGAGCTGCACATCGCCCGGGTCAGCGGCTACAGCTACACCGGCAACATCTATTTGGGCAAGGTGGAGCGCACCATTCCCTCCATGCAGGCGGCCTTCGTCGATCTGGGGCTGCATCGGCCCGGCTTTCTGCACGCCCGCAGCATCGGCTCCCGGGCCAACAGCCAAGATGGGCAGGACCAAGGGCCGGACATCCGCGATCTGGTCCACGACGGCCAAGAAGTGCTGGTGCAGGCCACCCGGGACCCCATCGCCGGCAAGGGCCTGCGCCTGACCACGGAGGTCACCCTCCCCGCCCGGCACATCGTGCTGACGCCCTCGGCCAATCAAATCGGCATCTCCCGGCGCATCGAGGACGAAGCGGAGCGGGAGCGGCTGCGTCAGCTCATTGCCGGACTCCAATCCCAACTCGGCATCGACATGGGCTTCATCGCCCGCACCGTGGCCCAATACGCCACCTCCGACGCCATCGAAACCGACATGCGGCAACTGCGGCGGATGTGGGAGAGAGTCCTGGGCAAGCGGTCCGGGGCCCGCAGTCCCGCCCTGATCTACGAAGATCTGCCCTTGCCCATCCGGGTGTTGCGGGACCTGTGCGGTCCGCGCCTGGAGCGCATTCTAATCGACGACGAGGAGACCTGCCGGCGGGCGACGGCCTTCGCGGAGGAATTCCTGCCCGAACTGGCAGCCGCCATCAAAACCTACGCAGAGCCTCGCCCTCTGTTTGAACGCTTCGGCATTGAGGACGAGGTGGCCCGGGCGCTACGGCCCCGGGTGGAGTTGAAGAGCGGCGGTTTTCTGGTCATCGAACAAACCGAAGCGATGACCACCATCGACGTCAACACCGGCAGCTATCTCGGCGGCAGCCAATTCGAGGAGACGGTCTATCGGACCAATCTGGAGGCCGCCAGCGTCATTCCCCGGCAGCTGCGGCTGCGCAACCTCGGCGGCATCATCGTCATCGACTTCATCGACATGCAGAACCCGGAACATCAGCGGCAGGTGCTGCGCAGCCTGGAGCAGGCTAGCGAAGGAGACCGGGCACGGCTGGCGTTTGATGGCTTCTCTTCCCTGGGCCTGGTGCAGATGAGCCGCAAGCGCACCCGGGAGAGCCTGGCTCGGCAGCTGTGCGAACCCTGCCCCCTTTGCCAAGGCGTCGGCCTGACCAAGACCAGCGAAACCACCTGCATCGAGGTCTTCCGCGCCCTGCAGCAGGATGGCCACCGCACTTCCTCGACAAACAACGGCCACTACCTGATCCGGGCACCGGAGGCGGTGGTGGATCGTCTGCTGGACGAGGACGCCGCTCAACTAGCCAGCTTGAGTAGCGACATCGGCCAAGAGGTTCGCCTGCAGGTGGAGCCGAGCTACGGCCCTGGCGAATTCGACCTCGTCCACCTGCATGACGCCAGCCGTGCCTCAGGCTGACACTCCTTGAAAGGTCCATCCTCCTTCAGCCGTCTGCTGGCCCACCCGTTGGTCGGCTATTTGGCGCTACTACTCCTGATCGCCGCTGTGCTGCAGGGCGCCGGGCGGCTGGGCATGTGGATGCTGGACGACTTCGAGGGGGCGCTGAACGCCTATCTTGGCAAGCAGGCGCAGGTGCGGGGCCTTGAGGGCGGTTGGGCCGGCCTCAATCCCGTGGTTCGCATCCGTCGTGTTGACGCGACGGCTGGTTGGGCCGAACAGGTGCTGCTGGAACTGGACTGGATGGAGACGCTAATGCGCAGCCGTCTCATCATGCGGCGTCTGTTCGTGGAGCGTGGGGCGCTGAACGTGGCCTATGTAGATGGCCGCTGGACCTTGGCTGGAGCCGGGCCGCAGGTGCTGGACCTCAATTGGCGGGACTTGCTGAACCACACCGACGAAATCAGGTTTCGGGGACAGCTGGCGGTGGCGGACGCCACCAGTAGCGAACTGGACGTCGAGGTTTTGGGGGTCAACCGGGACGGTCTGCACGGCTTCGACTTGAGCTTGGCCGAACCCGGCTGCGGCGAGGGTTGCACCCTAACGCTGAAGTGGCGCTCGCAGCCCAACCGTTGGTCCTTGCTGCCCGCCGAGCGCCGCATCCAAGCCAGCGGCCAGGCGACCCTGCCGGGGGCCTACCTGCCTTGGCTGCGTCTGGCCTCCAGCACCAGGCTCGGCGCGGTTGGGGATTGGACGCAGCGCGGCACCAGCGGCGGCGGCGAGTTCGCTCTGCACATCAGCCAAGGGGACGACACGCAGGGCACGGCGATGGAGTTCAGGGTGCGGGTCAAGGCCAGCAGCCAAGAGGGCCTGCATCGAGCCCTGATCGACGATGTCCAGCTGCAAGCCGGCGACTCGACCCTAAGCCTGAATCCAATGGTGGCTCGAACGGACGGACGCGAAGCCACCCTGTGGCTGGATGCGCTGCCCTTGGAGGCGCTCAGCGAACTACTCATCCAAGCCTTCGGCGAGGGGGGAACCGCAGCAAGCTGGTTGACCGGAACCCGGCCCCGCGGTCAGCTACGCAACCTGCATTTCGGCGTCTCCGGCGCCGGCATCGCTTATGCCGCCACCTTGGACGGCGTACAACTTGCGGCACACCGGGGCCTGCCCATGCTCAACGCCGCCGACGGCAGCCTAATCGGCTACGAAAGGGGCCTGTCCTTGGCGTTGAACTCGGAGGCTGTGGACGCCCAATTCGCGGATAGCTTCGCCAACCCTTGGCGCCTGCGCAACCTGCAGGGCAACATTGACTGCTGGTTTCGGGATGGCTATCTAGGCTTGCGCTCCACCTACTTCCGAACCGACTTAGCGGAAGGCCCCGTGGCTGGATCCCTCGCCCTAGCGCGTACGCCGGACCGTTTCGGGCAACGCCTTGCCCTGCTGCTGACCGCCGGGCGCCTGCGGGTGCCGGAGGCCGGCATCTACGTCCCCTTCACCATTCCCGCCAAGCTGAAGGAGTGGCTGGACGAGGCGCCCCGGGACGGAACCCTTGCGGACTTTCGGCTCGCTTACCAAGGGCAGGTCCACACCCAGCCTGACGACTACTCCCGGCGGGCGGCCATAGCCGCCCAGCTGCGCGGTGGCGAGGTCCTGTTCCACCGAGATTGGCCGCTCATCGCCGCCGCCGATGGGCGCATTGAGGTTTCCGGGGAGGATGTGTTCGTGCAGGTGGCTTCGGCATCCTCACTCGGCGTCGGGATCCAGGCCAGCGACGTGCATGTGGGGCAAAACGGGGCCTTCGCCGAAGTGAAGTTGCAGGCCGAGGCTCCGGCCGCGGAGGCGCTGGCCTACATCCGCGCCTCCCCCCTCGCCGACTGGCTCGACTTCATCGAACCCGATTGGCGCGGCGGCGGCGACCTTGGCGTTGTCGGCGACCTGTTCGTACCTCTGAACGAGCAGACGACCGCTGGAGAAGCGGAAAGGTCCGTGGCGGCAGACTTGACCTTCGCCCTGACCGGCTTAAGCCTTGATATGCCCGGCTATCGCCTCGCTGTGGCCGGGCTGAACGGCAAGGCCGATTATGCATACCCTTACGCTCTGAACTCGGCTCCAATCGCCGCCACCCTGTTCGGCCAGTCGGCGACGGTGACGGCCAGCGCCGACGAGGGCGCCATCGACTTCCAAATCGTCGGCAAGGCGACGCCGGCCGACGTTTACCACTTGGCCGACATGGATGATTACGGCTTAGCCGCCGGCACCTTCCCCTTCGCTGCACGGCTGTCCCTGCCTGTCGATGGACAGGCGCCCAGCCTGACCACCACCACCGCTTTGGAGGGATTGGAAATCCTGCTGCCTGGGCAATTCGGCAAGACGGCGGACAGGCCGCGCCCCACCCAGGTGGATTTGGCGTTTCTAGATGAGCACACGGCCTTAAGCTTCAACCATGGCGATGTCCAAGGCTGGGTGCATGTGCAGGACGCCCCTTTGCGCGGTGCCCTAGGGGTCCGCCGCCAGCCGCCGGACGGAGCGGCGGAGGGGGATGAAATCCTCATCGCCGGACAGGTTTCAGAGGTGGATGTTTACGAATGGACCCAAGGCGCTGGCGACTGGGAGTTTCCCGCTCCTTGGCGCTTGCAGGACGTGGTCGTGGAGCGGGTGAGCATTGAGACCCTGGGCTTCCCGCAGGTTCAGTTGCAAGGCAACTACCGGGACGGCGTGATGGAGCTCGCCTTCGCCTCCGCAAGCTTGCAAGGCCGCCTGCGGGACGCGGGGGATGATCCCTTGGCGTTGCACTTCGACTCCATCGTCCTGGCGGACGATGGGGAGGACGAGGAGGACCCCTTGGACGCCGCAGTGATCGACCGCCTGCCGCCCGCCGACGTCAGCATAGACTCCATCCTTGTTGGCGAAGAGGACTTCGGGCGCTGGTCCTTCGCCATGCGCCCCAAGGAAGACGGGGTGTTGTTGGATGACCTCGAAGCGGTGCTCAAGGGCACCGCCATCAGTGCGCCGGCCGGCGTGTTCTGGCATCGAGACACCGACCGCAGCGCCGCTGTCGCCGAACTGTCCATGCAGGATCTGGAAGAGGTGCTGCCGCAATGGGGCTTCACCCCCAGCCTGCATTCCGAATCCGCCGAACTCAAGGTGGAAGGCGATTGGCCGGGCTCGCCGCTGAACGCCTCCCTCGAGAACCTAGTGGGCAACGTCGTCTTTGAGGCGAAAAACGGCCGCTTCGTCGAGGTGGAGAGCGGCGCCGGCGCCCTGCGCCTGTTCAGCCTGCTGAACTTCAACACCATCGCCAAGCGCATGAGCCTGAACTTCAAAGACGTGGTCGGCAAGGGCGTCAGCTTTGACACCGTTGAGGCCAAGGCCCACCTGGACAGCGGCACCCTCACCTTCCTGGAGCCGGCGAAGGTGAAGGGCTCCGGCTCGGACTTCAAGATCGGCGGCAACATCGACATCGTGGCGGGAGTGATGAACCACAACGAATTGATCGTCACCCTGCCGGTGACCGACAGCCTGCCTTGGTACGCCGTTTACGTCTCCCTGGCCAATCCGGCTGCCGGGCTGGCGGTGCTGGCCGGTCAGCAGGTGCTGAAAAGGCAGATCAAGCAATTCAGCAGCGCCAAGTACGAGGTCAACGGCCCCTGGGATGACCCGGAGGTCAAACTGGTGGGCATTTGGGACGACGACATGCAAACCTTCAACGAAATACCGAACGAACAAGCCCAAGCGCAGGAGGGCGGCCGGTGAGGGAGACCATTGAAGCCGCCGAAGCGGCCCTGTTGCAGCCAGCGACCATCCGCCGGCAGGACGTGGACCGGGCCTTGGGCCGCTTAGCCGCCGCCGGATCCGACCTTGGCGAAGCCTTCTTTCAGAACCGCCGCTCGGAAAGCTGGACCCTGGAGGACGGCATCGTCAAGCACGGCAGCTTCAACCTGGACCGGGGTTTGGGCGTACGCGCCCTCAGCGGTGAGAAGACCGGTGCCGCCTATGTGGAGGACATCCGTCCGGAGGGCTTTGCCCAAGCCGTGGACGCCGCCGCCGCCATCGCCCGCGGCGGGGGTGGAAAAAAGGCCAAGGCGCTGCAGGCGCAAACGCCCCCGCCGCTATACCAAGCGGACAATCCCATCCACGGCCTGGCCCAAAAGGACAAGGTCGCCCTGCTCGCCCGGGTGGACAAAGCCGCCCGCCGCCTAGACAACCGGGTGCAGGAGGTCAACGTGCATCTGTCCCTAGGCTTCGAAGCCATGCTGGTGATGGCAACAGACGGCGTGTTGGCGGCGGACCTGCGGCCCATGACGCGCCTCGACGTTTCGGTAATCGTGGTGGAGGGCAAGCGGCGGGAGCGCGGCTACGCCGGAGCCGGCGGACGGCGGGGCTTAAGCACCTTCAGCCACGAATGGCCGGAGGACTTAGCGAAGGAAGCCGTGCGGGGCGCTCTAGTCAACCTGGACGCGGTGGATGCGCCCGCCGGCCCCATGCCGGTAGTGCTCGGCCCCGGCTGGCCCGGGGTGCTGCTGCACGAGGCCGTCGGCCACGGCTTGGAGGGGGACTTCAACCGCAAGGGCAGTTCCGCTTTCGCCAACCGCCTAGGCGAACAGGTGGCCTCCCCCGCCTGCACTGTCATTGACGATGGCACCCTGCCGGGGCGGCGCGGCTCCCTCACCGTGGATGACGAGGGCACCCCCACTGAGGCCACCGTGCTGATCGAAAATGGCATCCTCGTGGGCTACATGCAGGACAAGCTGAACGCCCAGCTGATGGGGATGGCCGCCACCGGCAACGGCCGTCGTCAGTCCTACGCCCACCAACCCATGCCACGCATGACCAACACCTTCATGCAACCGGGGCCCTACGAGCGGGAGGAGATCATCGCCGCCTGCCCCAAGGGCGTCTATGCGGTCAACTTCGGCGGCGGCCAAGTCGATATCACTTCGGGGCGCTTCGTGTTCTCCGCCACCGAAGCCTATCTGATCGAAAGCGGCAAGGTGACCCGCCCCATCCGCGGCGCCACCCTGATCGGCAACGGCCCCGACGTGATGACCAAGGTGTCCATGGTGGGCAACGATCTCGCCCTCGACCAAGGGGTGGGCGTGTGCGGCAAGGAAGGTCAGTCCGTGCCCGTGGGCGTGGGCCAGCCCACCCTGTTGATCGACGAAATCACCATCGGCGGCACCTCGGCCTAAATGCGCCGGGAAGTCGATATCCGCCGCCAAGAGGGGGAATTGCGCACCCTCGCCGCCGCCATCCTGGACGAAGCCAAGCGCTGCGGCGCCAGCGCTGCCGAAGTGTCCGTCTCCCAGGACCTCGGCCTGACCGTCAAGGTGCGCAAGGGCGAACTGGAGACGGTGGAGTTCCACGCCGATCGGGGCTTTGACATCAGCATTCACCTGGGCCGGCGCGTCGGCTCGGCAAGCACCTCGGACGGCAGCGCCGGCGCCGTCAAGGAAACCGTGGCGCGGGCCGCGGACATCGCCCGCCACACCCAAGAGGACTCCTGCAACGGCTTGGCGGACGCCGAACTCATGGCCAAGCAGCCGCCGGACCTGGACCTGTTCCACCCCACCCCCTTGGATACCGAGGCAGCCACGGCGGTGGCCCAAGCCTGCGAGGCGGCCGGCTTCGCCTACGACAAGCGCATCGTCAATTCCGAAGGCGGCGAGGCGACCAATAGTCAAGCCTGCACGATCTATGCCAATTCCCACGGCTTCATCGGCAGTTCCATCAGCACCAGCCAAAGCCTCAGTTGCGTGTTGATCGCCGAGGACGGCAACGGCATGCAACGCGACTACTGGTACACGGCGGACCGCAATCCCAAGCTCCTGGAGGCACCGGAGCAAGTGGGCAGGACGGCGGCACAGCGCACGGTCGCCAAGCTGTCACCGCGCAAGGTCGCCACTGGTGAATGTCCGGTGCTCTACGCCCCGCAAACCGCCCGCTCCCTAGCCGGCCACATCATAGGCGCCCTGAGCGGCGGGGCGTTGTACCGCAAGGCCTCCTTCCTGCTGGACTCCTTGGAGACGGAAATCGCCACCCCCCAGCTGCGTCTGTTCGAGCAGCCCCTCCTGCCCGGCCGGTTCGGCAGCGCCGCCTTCGACAGCGACGGCGTGCGTACTTCCGAGAAGGCGTTCATAGACGCCGGCGTGGTACGTAGCTACGCCCTCTCCGCCTATTCCGGCCGGCGCCTAGGCCTGCCCACCACCAGCAACGCCGGCGGCGTTCACAACCTGCGCCTGGAAGGCCGAACCCTGCCGGCAGCGGCGCTATTCAGGGAAATGGCCCGGGGTCTCTACGTCACCGACCTGATGGGCTACGGCGTCAACCAAGTCACCGGCGACTACTCTCGAGGCGCCGCCGGCTTCTGGGTGGAGCACGGCGAAATCCAACACCCCGTCCACGAAGTCACCATCGCCGCCAACCTAAAGGACATCATGCGCCGCATCGCCGCCACCGGCGACGACCACGACCAACGCGGCAACCTCATCGCCCCCAGCATCCTCATTGAGCGGATGACGGTGGCTGGCAATGCCTAATGGACGTTCGAACCGGGCTCAATGCCCCCGACGCACAGGTACTTGATCTCCAAATACTCGTCCAAGCCATACTTGGAGCCTTCGCGACCGTTGCCGGACTCCTTCATGCCGCCGAAGGGGGCGGCCTCGTTGGAGATGATGCCCTCGTTGATGCCGACGATGCCGAAGTCCAAGGCCTCCGACACCCGCCAGATGCGGCCGACGTCCCGGGCGTAGAAGTAGGCCGCTAAGCCGTATTCGGTGTCGTTGGCCAAGGCCACCGCTTCCTCTTCCGTGTCAAACTGGATCAGAGGGGCCACCGGCCCGAAGATCTCTTCGCGGAACACGCGCATCTGAGGCTGCACAGCCTTCAGGACGGTGGGCTGCACATAGCATTCACCGTTGGCGGCCCGCTGGCCGCCGGTCACCAGTTCAGCACCGTTTTGCAGCGCATCCTCAACCATGCCCAACACGGCGTCGGCGGCGCCGCGGTCGATCAGCGGGCCGACCATCGTGCTGGCGGCCATGCCGTCGCCGATTTTCAAGCCCGCCACCGCCTCCGCAAAGCGTTCCGCAAAGGCATCGTAAATACCCGACTGCACAAGCAATCTGTTGGCGCAGACGCAGGTTTGGCCGGCGTTGCGGTACTTGCAGATCAAGGCACCCTGCACCGCCTGCTCTAAGTCCGCGTCGTCGAATACGATGAACGGGGCGTTGCCGCCCAATTCCATGGAAGTGCGCTTGACGGTTCCGGCGCATTGTTCAATCAGCTGCTTGCCGACTTCCGTGGAGCCGGTAAAGGTCAGCTTGCGCACTCCGGGGTTGCTGGTGAGCTCCGCGCCGATGGCCGCGGTGTCACCGGCCAAGACGTTGACCACACCGGCCGGGATGCCGGCCCGGTCCGCCAATTCGGCCAAGGCGAAGGCGCAAAGCGGCGTGGCATTGGCCGGTTTGCAGACCACGGTGCAGCCAGTCGCCAAGGCCGGGCCAACCTTGCGCGTCAGCATGGCGATGGGAAAGTTCCAAGGCGTGATGCAAGCCACCACGCCGACGGGCTGCTTGATGGTGACGATGCGCCGGTCGTTGCCCGGGCCGGGAATGGTGTCCCCATAGACGCGCTTGGCCTCCTCTGCGAACCATTCGATGAAGGCGGCGCCATAGGCGACCTCGCCGCGGGACTCCGCCAGCGGCTTGCCCTGTTCCAAGGTCATGAGTGTGGCCAAATCCTCCTGACTGGCCATGATCAGGTCGAACCAACGGCGCAACGCGTTGGAGCGCTCCTTAGCCGTACGCCGCCGCCATTGCACATGAGCGCGCTGCGCTGCGTCAATGGCGCGGCGGGTCTCCGCCTGGCCACAGCGGGCTATTTCGGCGATGACCTCGCCGTTGGCCGGGTTGTACACCGGGGCCGTGGCACCGCTGTCCGCGTCCTGCCAGCCGCCGTTGATGAATGCCCGGGTTCTCAGTAAATCGGCATCTCGCAATTGCATCGTTGTCTCCCTAAGCCGTTCCCAAATCAAACCCCTTGGGCAATGGTTCAAGCATACGCCCAAGCCGCCAGCCCAAGGAAGACGAAAAATCCCGTCACATCGGTGATGGTGGTCAGGATGACGCCGCCGGCGATAACCGGATCTATCGACAGCCGGTTCAGCAGGCTCGGCAGCAGGCTGCCGGACACCACCGCAACCAGCAGGTTGATCACCAAGGCCACGGCGATGACCCCACCGAGCAGCAGGTCCTGAAAGACGGTGGCGGCCGCCAAGGCGACCAAGCTGGCCCACAACAAGCCGTTGAGGATGGCCACCGCAAACTCCCGGTTCACCAACCAAAGCAGGTTGGCCCGGTTGATGTGACCGAGCGCCAAACCGCGAATCACCAAGGTCAGGGTCTGGGTGCCCGCGATGCCGCCCATGCTGGCGACGATGGGCAGCAGCACCGCCAAGGCCACCACCTTGACGATGGTGTCTTCGAAGACGTTGATGACCGCCGCCGCCAGGAAGGCGGTGATGAGGTTGACGCCCAACCATAGGGCGCGGCGGCGCGCCGAGCGCAGCACGGGCGCGAAGGTGTCCTCGTCCGGGTCCAGGCCGGCTCTGGCCAGCACGACCTCATCGGCGTCCTCCTTGATGACGTCCACCACATCATCGATGGTGATGCGGCCGAGCAGCTTGCCCGCAGGGTTCACCACCGGCGCCGAAACCAGATCCTCGGCGCTGAAGATGGCCGCCACTTCCCGGTCCGGCATATCGACCGGAATGGCCGGCGCATCGGTCTCCATCACTTCGCGCACGGTGACGCTGGAGGCCGCCGTCAGGATGCGGGAAAGCGGCAAGGCACCGACGTATTCGTTCCTGCTGTTGACCACGAGCAGCGCATCGGTGTTCTTCGGCAACTCCTTGCGCAGGCGCAGGTAGCGCGACACGATCTCCAAGGCATGGCGCGGACGCACGGTGACGACGTCCGTGCTCATCAGCCCGCCGGCACTGTCCTCCGGATAGGAAAGCACGGACTCCAGCCGCTGCCGGTCCGCCGAATCCATGGAGTTGAGCACTTGGGCCGCGATGGCGTCGGGCAACTGCTGCAACAGGTCCGCTTGGTCGTCCACCTCCAGATCGTCGGCGGCGGCCACCAATTGGGCCGTGTTCATGCCCTCCACGACCTCGTTCAGCACCTCCTCGCCTAGGTGCTGCAGCACTTGGCCGGAGGTGTCCTCATCGATCAGATCCCAGATGTAGCGGCGCACCTTGGGCGGCGTGGCTTCCAAAAGGTCCGCCACTTCGGAGACCCTGAGCGATCGCAGCAGATGGCGCCGCTCCCCTAGGGTGCCGGCCCCATAGGAGCGGAGAACCTGGCCGAAGCGCTCTTCGAAGTCCACAGCGACGCCTATTCGTCTTCGCCGAAACGGGCGGCGACCAACTGCCGAATCGCGGCGAACGCCTGCTCTTCGTCCTCGCCCTGCACCCGCAAGTCCAGCACCGAGCCGACCGGCGCCGCCAACAACAACACGCTCATGATGCTCTTGCCGTCAACGCTGGCGTCATCCTTGCTCAGCTGCACCTCGCTGGTGAAGGTCTTGGCCAAATGCACCAGCTTGGCCGCCGCTCGGGCGTGCAGGCCCAGTTTGTTCACCAAGGTCAACTGCCCACTTCTCATGCGCTGGCCTCGGCAGGGGAGCCCTGCAGTTCGATTTCCCGGTGGCGCACCAACACATTGGCGCGGCGCTGCCGGAAATGGGTGCCCAGCTGCTCCGCCATGTACACGCTACGGTGCCGTCCGCCGGTGCAGCCAAGCCCCAGGGTCATATAGGCCTGCTGACTGGCCTCAAAGCTAGGCAACCAAGTGTCCAGAAAGGCGATGATGTCCCTGCGCATCCGTTGCACGGCTTCGCTTTCGCCCAGAAATTCCTGCACTGGCGCATTCAAGCCTGTCAGCGGCCGGAGCTCCTCCCGCCAATGGGGGTTCGGCAGGCAGCGCAGGTCGAACACCATGTCGGCATCCACTGGGATGCCGAACTTGAAGCCGAAGGACCGAAACAGCAGGCTCAGGCCGGAATGCGGCTGCGTGCCGATGTGCTCCCGAATGATGCCCACCAACTCCGCAGCCCGCAGCCGCGTGGTATCGATGACCAGATCGGCCAAGGCGGGCATGTCGTCAATCAGCCGGCGCTCCTTGTCGATGGCTGTGCGCAGGTCGGTTTCGGCATCGGTCAGCGGATGGCGGCGGCGGGTCTCGCTGAAGCGCTTGACCAAGGTGGGGCTGGCGGCGGTGAGGTAAACGATCTCGCAGTCCAAGTTTTCCCGACGGTTCAGCGCACGCCAGATTTCCGCGAACTGCTTGATGCCGGCGCTGCGCGCATCCACCCCTACGGCCAAGTTCCGCCGGCCGCTTTCGGCAAAGGGGGCGTTGTCAATCAAGGTCAGCAGCATCCCGACGGGGAAGTTGTCAATGCAGTGGTAGCCTAGATCCTCCAACGCCCGCAAGGCGGTGCTCTTGCCGGAGCCGGAATGGCCGCTGACGATCACCAGCTTCATGACCGCCTGTGCATCGCGGCAAGAAACCGTTGCTTCAGTTCCGACGCGGTGACGGCACCGCGCAATCGCGCCCGCGCCTCGGCGTCCGCGAAGACGGCCGCCAACTGCGCCAAGGCTTCGAGATGGGCGGTGTCTTCGTCTTGGGGGGCGACCAGGATGAACAACAGGTCCACCGGCTCGCCATCCGGGGCGTCGAAGTCCACCGGCTGCGCCAAAGTCAGCAGGCCGCCGATCATGTGCGGAAAGTCCATCCGGCAATGTGGGATGGCGACGCCCTCGCCGAGGCCGGTGCTGCCGAGGCGCTCCCGCTCCATCAAGGCGCTGAACAGCGCACGCGCCGAGATCTCCGAATGCACCCGCATGAAGGCGTCCGCCGCTACGTCCAAGACCCGCTTGCGGCTGCTCGCCGCCACCTGACAAAGCACGCAGGCGGCGGGCAGCAGCTGTTCCATATCCACCATGACCTAGGCCCGCATGTCCGCTGGTTCAGCCGCTTGCATCCCCATGCTGGCGTCTGCGGCGGCTAGAACCCGCTTGCGGCTGCCAGTGGCCACAATGCACAGCCGGGCGTCAGCCGGCAACGAGTCTGCGGTTCGCGCCATTGTTTAGGCCTGCATATCCCTGGGTTCAGCCGGCTAACTCCGGCCCTGATGGCGTTTGATCAGCTTTTCCTTGTGCTTGATGACCTGCCGGTCGAGCTTGTCCACCAGCATGTCGATGGCGGCGTACAAGTCTTTCGCCACCGCATCGGCAAAGAGTTCCGCGCCGCTGACATGAGCGGTGGCCTCAGCCCGCTGATCGAGCTTGTCCACGCTCAGCACGACATGGGTGTTGGTGATGTGGTCATAATGCCGCTCCAGCTTCGTCAACTTGTTGGTGACGTAATCCTTAAGCGCGTCGGTGACGTCGATGTGACGCCCGGAGATGCTCAACTGCATGGTCTTGCCTCCTGGTGGATTTCCGGCGGCGCCCGTCAGGCCAGGCGCCGCCGCTGCTTGGATGGCGGGATGACCAAGGACTCCCGGTACTTGGCCACGGTGCGCCGTGCGACCTTGATGTTGTGGTTCGCCAGTATTGCTGCGATCCGACTGTCGCTCAACGGCTTTTTAGGGTCCTCCTTTTCGGTGAGGCGCTTAATGAACGCCCGGATGGCGGTGCCGGACACTTCCCCCCCAGCCACTGCGCCCACCCGGTTGGAGAAGAAATACTTCAACTCGAACACCCCCCGCGGGCAGTGCATGTACTTGCGGCTGGTGGCCCGGGATATAGTGGTGGGATGCATGTCCACGGCCTCCGCCACATCGTTCAACACCAACGGCTTCATGGCCGCCTCGCCCCGCTCGAAGAAGCCCTGCTGGATTTCGACGATCTTGGTGGCCACCTGCAGCAGGGTTTCGTGGCGGCTTTGCAGGCATTTTAGAAACAGGCGCGCCTCGGCTAGGCTGTCGCGCAGAAACTGATTGTCCTGGCCACGGTCGCGCCGCTTCACTAAGGCGGCGTAATTGGCGTTGATGCGCAGCCGCGGCAGGGACTCCGGGTTCAACTCCACCAGCCAACGCCCGCTGTGTTTGCGCGTCAGCACATCGGGGACGACGTAGAGGGTGGGCTCCGCCGAATGGGCGGCGCCGGGGCGCGGATTCAGCATCTCGATCAGGCCGGCGATTTCCGTCAACTCCGCCTCGCTGAAGTGGGTCTTGCGCGCCAAGGCGTTGAAGTCCTTGCTGGCCAGCAGGTGCAGGTGGTCGTTGACCAGAAGGATGGCCGCATCCCGCCTAGGGGTTTGCGCCGACAGTTGCTCCAACTGCAGGCGCAGGCATTCCGCCAAGCTGCGCGCCCCCACCCCTGGTGGGTCGAACTGCTGCACCGCGGCCAACACCCCAGCCAGGCTTTGGCCACTGATCCCCAAAGCCGGATCGAAGCTAGCCGCCAGATCCTCAAGGCTGGCCGTCAACAGGCCGTCCGGGTTGATGGCGTCGATGATAACGGTGGCGATGAAGCTGTCCCGGTCCGACAGCGGGCTTAGGTTCAACTGCCAGCGCAGGTAATCCTGCAAGGTTTCCCCTCCAGCCCGTTCCGGCAACTCCCGATCCTCTTCCGATGACGGCGGGCTCGGCAGCGGCGCCGCCTGATAGACATCATCCCACTGGGTGTCGATGGGCAGCTCTTCGGGAATCACATCGACCTGCTCCAATTCCAGGCCGGCCCCGTCGGCATCCTCCTCGGCCTCAGTTGCGCTGTCGGCTACGGACCCTTCCGGCTCCGCCTCATCGAGGTCCAGCATGGGATTGGACTCCAAGGCGGCCTGCACCTCCATCTGCAAGTCCTGGGCGGACAGCTGCAGAATGCGCATGGCCTGCTGCGCTTGTGGCCCGATGGTTTGCTGCTGGCCGAGATGTAGCCCCAACGCTTGCTTCATAGGTGGAAGCCCTCGCCCAAATAGACGTTGCGCACGGTCTCATGGGCCAGGATGGCCGCGGCGTCGCCCTCGGCGATCAGGTGCCCTTCGTTGACGATGTAGGCGCGGTCGCAGATGTCCAGGGTGTCACGGACGTTATGGTCGGTGATCAGCACGCCGATGCTGCGGGCCGCCAAATCGCGGATCTGCTGCTTGATGTCGCCAACGGAAATCGGGTCCACCCCGGCGAAGGGTTCGTCCAACAGCAGGAACTGCGGATTGCCGGCCAACGCCCGTGCGATCTCCAAGCGGCGCCGCTCGCCGCCGGAGAGCCGCTCGCTCAAGGACTTGCGCACCGCGCCGAGATGAAATTCGGCCAACAGCTCCTCCAGCCGGGCGGTCTGCGCGTCTTTGCCCAAATCGCTGCGCAGCTCCAGGATCGCCCGCAGATTGTCCTCCGTGGAAAGCTTGCGGAACACGCTGGCCTCTTGGGGCAGATAACCAATGCCGGCCTGGGCCCGAACATGCATGGGCACCTTGGTCAGCACACGATCATCCAAGGCGATTTCCCCACCCTCGGTGCGCAGCAAGCCGACGATCATGTAGAAGCAGGTGGTCTTGCCGGCACCGTTGGGGCCGAGCAGGCCGACGATCTCGCCGCTGGAGACCGCAAGGCTGACGCCATCCACGGCGATGCGACTGCGGTAGGCTTTGCGCAGATTGCGGGCTTGCAAGGTGGCCATGGGCTTACCTGCCTGGGGCCGCCGGGCGCCGTCTCACGCGACCCGGCCGAGCGCCGTCTTCGAGGTCAAGCGCCCAAGGGAACACCTTAACGGCGTACTGCCTCCGGCGGGATGAAGGTGTGGACCAATCCATCTGCGTCCGACTTCAGCTGAATAAACCCGCTCTCCAAGTCCGCTTCCAGCCCTTGGGCGGTGGTGCGTCCGGCTTGGGTCTCGATGATAACATCCTGATCCGTCTGCGCCTGTCGGCGTTCGGGATGCAGGCGCAGTTCCGCCGTGCGGATGGTGGTGGATTGGGCCTCTCCACGGGTTTGATGCAGCACCACATCGCCGCGCAGGACGACGGTTTCCGGCTGCCCGCCCTCCAACTCGCCACGCAGCAGGTAGCCCCGTTCGGCGTGTAGCCGCCAAGGAGGTTCCGGTGGGTTGTACAAGCTGAGTTCGGGCTGCACCAAGCGCGTGTGCTGATCCGCCTTGAAGTGCAGGGCGCGTTGCGCCACCAACCGGTAGTGCAAGGTTCCATCCTCCCGATATTGGTCGATGACCGCTTTCTCCAAATACAGATCCGGCTCCTCCAACAGCGCCGGCGGCGGCTGCCGAGGCTGGACGGCACCGCGCCAAGGCGCTAGATAGAAGGCCAGCAAGAGCATCCCCACCGCCAGAAGAACGCCGACCGCTAGTTGCTTCATACTCTGCCCGACCGCACCGCGTACGCTGCGTCAGTCCGCAACGCCACTGGGAAGGTTCAAGTCAGCCCACCACCTGCTGAACCAGGAGCGTGTTGTAGCCGATCCAGAACAACAGCATCACCGCACCCTCGAAGCGGGTGATGACTTGGCGGGAGTGGATGGCGTAGGCGAACAACGCCAGCAGAAGGGTCAGCGCCAGCATGGTGCCGCAGTCCCGCCATAGGGCCACCGCCTCCATCTCCGTCGTGGTCATCAGGCCGGGCACCGCCAGCACGGCCAGAGTGTTCAGGATGTTGGAGCCCACCACGTTGCCGATGGCGATGTCCGTGTAGCCCTTGATGGCCGAACCCACAGTGGCGGCCAGTTCCGGCAGGCTGGTGCCCACGGCCACGATGGTCAGCCCAATCAGCAGGTCGCTAACGCCCAAGCGAGCGGCTATGTCTGTGGCTGCCCATACCAACAGTTCCGCGCTGGCCACTAAAAGGACCAAACCGACAAGCAGCCAGAGCGCGGCGCGCCAAGTCCCCATTTGCGGAATTTCGTCCAGCTCGTCGCTGGCGATCTCGGCAAAATCCAGATGAGAGGGGGATTTGCCGAACATCAACCAATAGAGAATCAGCCCCAAAACCGTCAACAGCATCAGGCTGTCGATGGCGCCCAATTGCAGGTCAAACATCAAGAACAACGCCAGAAAGGTGGCACCAAGCAGCCAAGGCAACTCCAAGCGGAGCACCCGCGGCGAGAAAGGCAGAGGCGCGACGATAGCGGTGACGCCGAGCACCAGGCCGATGTTGGCGATGTTGGAGCCGATGACATTGCCTACCGCCAGCAAGGGGTCCCCTTCCCACGCCGCCACCAAAGCCACCAGGATTTCCGGCGCCGAGGTGCCGAAGGAAACCACGGTCAGCCCGATGACCATCTTGGAGACGCCCAAACTGCTGGCCACTCTCGCCGCGCCGGATAAAAACTTGTCCGCACTCCAAACCAAGGCCACGAGGCCGACAATCAACGCGAGCAACGAAATCCACATGGGGCGATTGGTCCTGCCGCTGGCCCAAGGGCATTCAACTTTAGTCTGTGTTCGCCCAACTGTCAGCAACCCGTTGGGCTTGCCGGACGAACCTTCCCCCGCGCCGCCCCGCAACGGCTGGACCAGCCGGCGGGCAACGTCGCAATTCAGCGCCCCCCTTCTTGCCAACGGGCGCTCGACGGTTCAAGCGCGACACCGCCTGGCGGCGACATCGGCAAAGATGGTCCGAAAAGTGTAATCTTGCTGCTTGTTTAAGGGAACCTAATGGGCGCAAAGGTGACGAGGCCGGAAAGGTGATCTAGCCAATGCGGCACCGCATCAGACTGATGATCAGTGCAGGGGCTGTTGCGGCCGCCAGCTCCGTGCGGGCAGCCACTAGGCGGGCGACCCGCAGGAGCGGGGCAGCCAACCCAACCACCAGATCGGCGCAGCCCATAACGACTAAACGGTTCAGCATGTCCGCGTTCACGGGCGGACTGGCGCTCTTGATCCTAGGCTTGGCCGGGATGGCGGCGTCGGCGGCCGACCTCGATTCCGCCCCGCATCGGCTGGTGGCGCAAACCGCCACGGATTTAGCGGCCCTCATCCGGGATAGCCAAGGCTATGCCAAGGGGAACCCAGAGCGCTTCTACGCCGCCGTGGACGCGCTGCTTTCCCCAGTGGTGGATTTCAACGGCTTCGCCAGAGGCGTCATGGCCGCCCACTATAAGCAGGCCACCCCGGAGCAGCGCACGCGCTTCGCCGAAGCCTTCAAGTGGAGCCTGATCCGCGCTTACGCCTTGGCGCTGACGGACTTCACCGAGGGCGAAGTGATGGTGCTGCCCCCGAACGCCCCGCCCCGCCATCCGCGCCGACGCAGCGTGAAAACCGAGATCCACACCGGCACGGAAATCTATCCGGTGATCTACACCACCACCCTGGGCCCGGACGGCGCCTGGCGCATCGGCAACATCAGCATCGCCGGGGTCAACATCGGCCTGACCTATCGCAGCCAGTTCGCCAGCATGGCGGCGGACAGCCGCTACGGCGGTGACTTGAACCGCATCATAGACGCTTGGGCGAAGTTCGTGGGCAAAGGCCCGGAATCCTTTGGGGAGAACCCGGCCACAAATGAGGAGGACGCGGCCGCAGACCCCTACGCCGCGGCCAAAACGTAGCCGTTGGCCCAAACCAAGCCGTGCCCATTTCGGGCTTCCCGGGCAGCCAAACTGGTTAGCGGGCAGCGTTTGCCTGATAATTCCCCTTCGTCGGCAAATCGGTCAGCCACAGGCCGCCCGTGAACAAACTTGGATGCAGCCGCCCATGAATAACGCAATCACAGCCAGAATTCAGCAGGCCTTGCCCGACAGCCAAGTGGAGGTCCACATAGAGGGCAATCGCGCCCTGATCCAAGTGGTCAGCGGCGCTTTCGCCGGCATGACCCGGGTGCAGCGGCACCAAGCGGTATATGGCTGCATCGAGGAGTTCATTACCGGCGGCGAGCTCCATGCCGTCTCAATCCGCACCGAAACGGCCTAGCCTGTTCTCGAACATGGAGAAACCAACCCAATGGGCTGAGCGCTCGGCTACGCCCCGTCCTCTGGCTGGTCCAACGCAACGCCTCGCTGGCCGGCCCTTCCCAAGGGCAAATGATCCCGCAACGCTCGGGCCTCGTCACCCAAGCATCCCCCAGTGTGTCGGCCCGCCCCGTGGATAAACTGCTCATCAACGGTGGCAGGCGCTTGGACGGGGCGTTGCGTGTCTCCGGGGCGAAGAACGCCACCCTGCCCATTTTGGCCGCCGCACTGCTCACCGATGAGCCGGTCACCATCGCCAACACACCACGCCTGAACGATATTTCCACCATGCTCAGGCTGCTCGGCCGGCTAGGCGCGGATGTCGCTTTGGAGAAAGGGACCTTACGAGAGGGGGATGTGGGGAAAGGGGAAGAGGCTTCGGACGGGAAGGGCAGCGAAGGGAAAGGAGTGCCTGCGGAACTGGTGAACGGAGCGGTCGCCTCGGTGGCCGCCAACAACGTCACCAATTTGCGGGCGCCCTACGAGTTGGTGAAGACCATGCGGGCCTCCTTCCTGGTGATGGGGCCGCTGCTGGCTCGCTTCGGGGCGGCCGAGGTGTCGTTGCCGGGAGGCTGCGCCATCGGCAGCCGACCAGTGGATCAGCACTTGAAGGGTTTTGTCGCCTTGGGGGGCAACATTGAAGTGGCCGAAGGCTATGTGCGGGCCAAGGCGCCGAAGCGTCTCAAGGGCGCGGACATTCGCTTGGACGTGCCCACCGTGGGCGGCACCGAAAACCTGATGATGGCGGCCGCCCTGGCAAAGGGGGAGACGGTTCTACGCAACGCCGCCCAAGAGCCGGAGATCGTCGATCTCGGCAATTTTCTGAACGCCATGGGGGCGCAGGTTTCCGGCCACGGCGGGCCGACCATTTGCATACAGGGGATGGACGAACTGCATGGCGCCAGCCACAGCGTGATGGCGGACCGGGTGGAGACCGGCACCTATTTGATCGCTGCGGCGGCCACCAAGGGCCATGTGCGCCTGCGCGACGCAGCACCGGACACGCTGGTGGCGGTGCTTGAAAGCCTCCAAGCGGCCGGGGCGGAGGTGCGGACTGGTGAGGACTGGATCGACCTGACCATGCCCCGCCGCCCCAAGGCGGTGGACATCGAAACGCAGCCCTATCCCGGCTTCCCGACGGATATGCAGGCGCAGTTCATGGCCCTGAACGCCATCGCTGAAGGCACCTGCACCATTGCCGAGACCATCTTTGAAAACCGCTTCATGCACACCCAGGAGTTGAGCCGCCTCGGCGCCGACATCGAGTTGGTTGGCCCGTCGAAGGCCGTGGTGCGGGGGGTGCGGTCCCTGAAGGCGGCACCGGTGATGGCGACGGATCTGCGCGCCTCGTTCAGCTTGGTGGTGGCCGGCCTCGCCGCCGAAGGGCAAACTTTGATCGACCGCATCTACCACATCGACCGGGGTTATGAAATGATTGAGCGGAAGCTCTCCGCCCTAGGCGCGGATGTGCAGCGCGTCTCCACGTTACCCAACCGCAGGGCCACTTGACAGATGGGCAGGATTTCAGCCTCGCCGCCGCTTCGCACCCGCCCTAAGGCAACGCCCTGCCAAGCAAACCGCAAACGGAAAGGACCATGCCCCTCGTCATCGCCCTGAACCGCGGCCGCATCCTTGCGGAGTGCCTGCCAATGCTGGCGCAAGCGGGCATCGAACCGGATGAGGACGTCAACGCCAGCCGCAAGCTCATTTTCCCCTCCCGGCGGGACGAGCACAGATTGGTCATCATGCGCGGCGCGGACGTGCCCACCTACGTCACCCACGGCACGGCGGACATTGGCATCGTCGGCAAGGACACCCTGCTCGAAGCGCCGCCGACAGCGGGGTATTACGAACGGCTGGACCTCAACATCGGCCACTGCCGCATCGTCACCGCCTTGCCTAGGGATGCAGCGCCGGAGCGCCTCGCCTACCAACCGGCGCACAACGGCGCCTTCCGGGTGGCCACCAAGTTCGTCAGCGTTAGCCGCGGCTTTTTTGCTCGGAAGGGCCGTCAGGTCAGCATCATCCCCTTGGCGGGGACCATGGAAATCGCCCCCACGCTGAACTTGGCGGATTGCATCGTCGATATTGTCGATACCGGCAACACCCTCAAGGCGAACGGCCTGAGGGAGCATGAGACCATCGCCCACATCAGCTCTCGGCTGATCGTCAACCGGGCGTCCATGAGGACGAAGTTTGACGAGATTGAAGCGCTGATAAGCCAATTGCGGGCGGCGGTGGAGCGGAGGCGGCAAGCTGACGGCGGCGGTTTGTGACCAGTTGCCACCGGCGGCCAATGCACCGACGTTGCAGCCCGGATTCCGCCTCCACGCCGCCAAGCGCCCCTGACGCAGTTTGTTGGACGGAACCAGTGTCCTGTCCCGTAAGTAAGTGCGCTTTGGATGCGAGGGATTTTTGGCTCCTGGCAAGGCGCGACAACGCCGTTTGGCGGGCTCCACACAAGGCGGAGCAACGCAGCCAGGAGTTCTCGCAGCGGATTCGCTGCGCTGACGCGCAGGGAACCTGAGGGTGCGTCACGCGCTTCCAATATCCGATATAAAGGCGGTCGCGTTGGGCGCGAGGCCGTTCAGGCACTGGTGTGTGCGCACCCGTCCAGGAGTTTGGCCCGGGCTGTGATCGGCGTTTTAACGCTGGCGGCGCGGCCTTGTGCCGCGACCCCGTATGCAAGAGTGAACGTTTTGCCGCAGCCTCGCCCAACGCGACCGTTGGACAATAGTGGAGGGATTTGAGATGGCTGGCAAGAAAGCGGCGCCTTTGGAGGTCGTTCATCCGGACTGTGCGGGCATCGACGTGGGCAAGCGCAAGCACTACGTGGCGGTGGACCCCTCGCGGTTCGAGGATCCGGTGCGCAACTTCGGGACGTTCACGGGCGATCTGGAGGCAATGGCCGAATGGCTTGGGGCGTGCGGGGTTCGCCAAGTGGCGATGGAGTCCACGGGGGTGTACTGGATCCCGGTGTTCGAGGTGCTCGACCGGGCGGGTTTCGAGGTGTGCCTGGTGAACCCGAGGGCGACCAAGCAGGTGAGCGGGCGCAAGAGCGACGTGCTGGACTGCCAATGGGTCCGGCAACTCATGAGCTACGGACTGTTGCGGGGAGCGTTCCGGGCGCCGGACGCACTGTGTCCGATGCGCTCCTACGTGCGCCAGCGCGGCCAACTCATCCGCGACCGCAGCCGCTCGGCGCAACACATGCAAAAGGCGCTGACGCAAATGAACGTGCAGTTGGACAATGTGCTGAGCGACATCATGGGCAAGACCGGCCAGTTGATCGTGCGCGCCATCGTCGCGGGCGAGCGAGACGGGGCGGCGCTGGCGCGGTGCCGGGATGGGCGCTGCAAGGCCGACGAGGCGACCATCGCGGCAAGCCTGCAGGGCAACTGGCGCGGCGAGCACCTGTTCGCCCTGGAACAGGCGTTGGTCCGCCACGACGTGCTGCAAGGCCAGATCGAGGCGTGCGAGACGCGCATCAACGCCGAACTTGACGGACAGGCCCGGAACAGGGCGGCGAACCAGCCGTCCCCGACGGCGCGGAGCGCCCGCGAACGCCTCCTGCGGGAACGGTTGCGGCAAATGCTGGGGGCCGACTTGACCGCGATTCCGACCGTGGGCGTGGAGACGGCCCTGACGGTCGCCGCGGAGGTCGGCGCGGACTTGTCGCGCTTTGCCACGGCCGCCCACTTCTGCTCGTGGCTGGGCTTGGCGCCCGGGACCCGCATCAGCGGCGACAAGCGTCTGGGCGGCCCACCGGCTAGACAGACCAACCGGGTCGGTCAGGCGTTGCGCATGGCGGCGAGCACCGCCCGCAACAGCAAGACCGCCATCGGCGCAGCGCATCGCCGACGCCTCTCGCGCATGGACTCCGCCAAGGCGGTCAAGGCAACCGCCCATCAACTGGCCCGGTTGATGTACGCCATGCTGACCCGCGGCGAGGAGTACGTCGAACGCGACTTGGCGGCCATGGAAACGGAGCGTCGCGACCGCCAGATCAAACACCTGCAGCGCCAAGCACGGCACTTCGACCTAGCGCTCGTGCCAGCGGAACAAGCCGCTTGAAAACGGATCGCTCTCACGCCGAAAATCGGTGGTTGGCTGGATGTTCCATGCAAGTCTAAAAGACCCATAGATGATGTGTGGTTATTTGCGGGACAGGACACTAGGTCAGCCGTGAACACTGCCGATCTGAATGCGGGCGCACCAACATCCGTAAAGGATTTTGGGCGTCAGCCCGTCGGCATCCGGTGGGACTTAGCCCGCATATTGCATCAAGGGCCGCACTGGGGCTCGGCACAACCAAAAGACGAGCGAGGGCGCCGCCAGCGCACTTTGCGCCCACTAAAGTCCTTGATCTCCACGTTCAACTTATTGAAGGTCGAAGCGCTCCATCCATTCGGAAAGCGACTTGGCGCAATATGCGGGTTAGGCGGAATCCACGGAGACCGCCCATGAACATGCGCCGCTTGGACACCAGTTCCCCGAGGTTTCAGGAGGAGTTTGATCGCCTGTCCGCTGCGGCCATGGGCGGCGCAGAGGATATTGAACAGGCCACCAAGGACATCATCGCCACCGTGCGGCAGCGGGGCGATACGGCGCTGCTGGACTACAGCGCCCGCTTCGACCGTCTGGATTGCGCCGAGGTCGCGGACCTCAAGCTGGACCCGGACAGCTTTGGCCAGGCCTTTGCAGCCTTGCCCGCCGCGCAGCGCACGGCCTTGGCGCACGCCGCTGAGCGCATCGAGCACTACCACCAAAGGCAGTTGCGTCAATCCTGGTCCTACACCGACGAGCTCGGCAACGAGTTGGGGCAGCGGCTGACGCCTTTGGCCAGGGTGGGCGTCTATGTGCCCGGCGGCCAAGCAGCCTACCCTTCCACGGTGCTGATGACCGTCCTTCCGGCACGGGTGGCCGGGGTGGAGGAAATCGCCGTCACCATGCCCTGCCCCGGCGGTGTGCGCAATCCCTTGGTGCTGGCGGCGCTGCATCTGGCCGGGGTGCGGGAGGCTTACGCGGTGGGCGGTGCCCAAGCGGTGGCGGCCCTCGCCTACGGCACCGAGACCATCCGCCCAGTCGATAAAATCGTCGGACCCGGCGGTGCTTGGGTGGCGGAGGCGAAGCGGCAGGTGTTCGGGCGGACCGGCATCGATCTCATCGCCGGGCCGACGGAGATTCTCATCATCACCGACGGCAGCGCCCCGGTGGATTGGCTGGTGCAGGATCTCTTCTCCCAAGCGGAGCACGACGCCTTGGCGCAAAGCCTGCTGCTCTGCCCAGACGCAAACTATCTGAACCGCATCGCCGAGCGAATCGCAGCCCTGCTGCCAAGGGCGGCGCGACGCGACATCATCGCCCAATCCCTCGCCAACCGCGGCGCCTTGGTCGAGACCCGATCCCTTGAGGAAGCGGTGGACATGGCCAATTCCGTGGCCCCGGAACACCTGCAGCTTGCCGTAGCCGAGCCGCAGGCGCTGCTCGACCGTGTGCGCCACGCCGGCGCCATCTTTCTGGGCCACCACTCCCCGGAGGCGCTGGGCGACTATGTGGCCGGGCCAAGCCATGTGCTGCCCACCTACGGCACGGCCCGCTTCTCCTCCCCCCTTGGGGTTGACGATTTCCAAAAGACCAGTTCCATCATTGCCCTCTCCGAACAAGGCGCCAAATCCCTAGCCCAAACCGCCGCCACGCTGGCTCGAGGCGAGGGCTTGGAGGCCCACGCCTTGGCCGCGGAGGCGCGGGGCCAGTGAAACTGCGCTACCATTCCAGACGGACAGCAAGCCGAATGACAACTCAACTCTCGCCGAAGGCCAATGGGTATCAACTTGGATTGATGTGATGGTCGTAACCGAACCCGATGTGGCGCACGGCCTTGATGCCTACCTCCGCGCATCGCGCCAAGCGCCCCTGTTCGTGGCCGGGGATTCATTGCAGGTGTTGCGGCAGTTCCCGTCCGACGCCTTCGACTGCTGCATGACCAGCCCCCCTTACTGGGGCAAGCGAGAGTACCGCAACGGCGGCATCGGCATGGAGAGGAATCCCATCGACTTCGTGGAAAGCCTCAGCAAAGTCTTCGCGGAAGTGCAGCGCGTGCTTAAGCCGACCGGCTCACTGTGGTTAAACATCGGCGACACCTACTTTCAGAAGAACTTGGTTGGCATCCCCTGGCGCGTGACCATCGCCCTGACGGACCGCCAAGGTTGGATCCTGCGCAACAGCGTCATCTGGAACAAAATCAAGGGTGGCCCGGACAACACCCGGGACCGGCTACGCAACGTGCATGAGAACGTTTTTCACTTCGTCAAATCACCCAAGGGCTACTACTACGATGCGGACGCCATCCGCAGCACACCCAAGACCACAAAGGTCGTAAACGGCTCGATTGTCACAGCCAGCGGCGTTCACGGCGTTCGCTACAAGCGGCAGATAGAGTTGTCCACCGAACTGAGCGAATCCGAAAAGAAGTCCGCCCTGCAAGCGTTGAGCAGAGTGATGAACTCCGTCTCCTGCGGCGAACTGGCGGACTTCCGCATGATTATTCGGAGGCAACAGCGAACCACGCATTCGGATTCGGAGCGGATTTCAGGCCGCGCCAAGGAATTGCGGGACCGCGGATACTACTTCCTCAAATATCACCCCAACGGCAGCAAACCCTCCGACGTATGGGACATCCTCCCGGAGGACTCACAAAATAGGCGCACCCACTTCGCTGCCTATCCGGAAGACCTTTGCCGTGTGCCAATCCTGGCAACCTCGCCGCCAAACGGCTTGGTGCTAGACCCCTTCTGCGGCACTGGCACCACCATGCTGGCCGCCAGCCAGCTCGGCAGAAAGTCGGTAGGAATCGACATAGCCCCCGAATACCTCGAACTGGCGGACCAAAGAACCGCCACGCTGCTATGACCGACGTGCTTGAGCTCTTCGGCGAATCCACGTCAAGGACAATGAATTGGCAGCCCGTCGTTCAACGACAAGCGTGCCCATTCCTAGGTAAGAAGTGCATCAAAGTTAGAAAGAGTGAACCAACAGTGTCCATTGGCACTTGTTCGGTGACCCATGGTCGCAACAAGCAACCCATGCTAATTTGCCCATTCCGTTTGCTCGAAAAGAATAAGATTTTTCTTGACTGCCTGCACTTGCTCCTATTGCATGAACCGGGAAACGAATTGCATGTGCCCGAAGTTTCGGTTCCCGGCGGGAATGTTGACTACTTTCTTACTTCCGTTAAGGACGCAAAGGTCGTGGATTTCGTAGGCATTGAATTGCAGACCATGGATACCACCGGCACGGTATGGCCGGCGCGTCAGAGGTTTCTTAGCGGCGTTGGGGAAGTGAGTCTTAGGGAAGACAGGGCGACGTATAGAACTTACGGTATGAATTGGAAAATGACCGCAAAAACAACTTTGATTCAACTCCACCACAAAATCCAAACATTTGAAGCGATAAATAGGCATCTGGTCTTGGTCACACAGGATAGTCTCCTAGACTATCTTCAAAATAATTTCGCGTTCGATCACATTGGTGCGGCCAAGCAGGGCAACTCAATGCAATTTCATGCTTATCAATTCCGAGAACGCAATGGTGCATACTTCATAAGCCTCGTGTCTCGTTTGAGCACTGATGCCGAGGGTGTCGGGACCTGCCTGGGCCTAAAAGCGGAGCCAAAGGTTGCATTTGGACGAATTGTCTCTCAGCTAGAGAAAAAACTCTCCGAGAGGACGCTTTTGCAAATTCCATAGTGTATTGAAACCACCTGCGGCAACTTCAAGCGCCACGTCGCCGGCCGAACGATATCGGTAGTTGTTGGCTGCTGGGAAGCTCTACGAGAACGGAGAACAGGCGCGGGCGGCTTTATTGGATAGACTGTATGGGCGGCTATTGGAAATACAGGGCAGCGACGCGACATCGTGACGACCGAACATGGCGCGTCAAGAATTCGGCGCAATCACGGAGTTAACGCAGATGGGGTCAGTAGGCACAAGGCACGAGGCACGAGGCCAAAGTTAGCGAATTCAGTTAACCTTGGTAACTCAAGGTAACTTTGGTTGAAATGGACTCTCGATTAAATCCTTACGCTCCGGGTGCCGGCGCACCGCCGCCTGAACTCGCCGGCCGGGACCGACTGATCGAGGGCGCATCGATCGTTCTTGACCGGATTCGCAACGGCCTCTCGGCCAAGAGCCTGCTGATGGTGGGCCTGCGTGGGGTCGGCAAGACCGTGCTGCTGAACCGAATCTGCCGCGACGCCGAGGGTCGCGGCTTCGTTGCCGTTTTTCTGGAGGCTCCGGAGAACCGCTCCCTCCCGGAACTGTTGGCCGGGCCTCTGCACACCGCCTTGCTGAAGATACCGCCTAGCCTCCGGCGGCCATGCGGCAAAGCGGGCGTTGAGGACATTGGCGGGATTCATCAGCGCGATGCAGCTCACTTTCGGCGAATTGACTTTGAGCTGGGATGTGGAAAAAGAGCCGGGCCTAGCCGACACAGGCGATCTCGACAGTGATCTGAGCGTCTTGCTGCAGGCGGTTGGCGAGGCCGCCCGCAGCCAAAATACCACCGTGGCGCTGTTCATCG
Organism: uncultured Pseudomonadales bacterium; assembly: GCA_958296025.1. Lineage (GTDB taxonomy): Bacteria > Pseudomonadota > Gammaproteobacteria > Pseudomonadales > Azotimanducaceae > Azophilus. Next base: position 368,164 of record OY282430.1, on the reverse strand, counting down.
ACGAACTACAGTATGTGCAGGAACGCGAACTAGGCGCCCTGATCGCCGCATTGCATCGCATGGCGCAATTTCAACTCCCGATCACCTTGATAGGGGCCGGTTTGCCTCAGCTCGTTGCCCGGGTTGGCTCGGCCAAAACCTATGCTGAGCGCCTGTTCACTTTTCCAGAGATTGGCCCGCTCAGCGATGCTGCGGCCGCAATTGCAGTGCAAGCACCGGCCGAACGCTTGGGCGTGTTATATGAGCGGGATGCATTGCGGGAGATCATTCAGCGCACCCAATTCTACCCTTACTTTCTGCAGGAGTGGGGCAAGTGCTGCTGGGACTGCGCCGAACGCTCCCCGATCACCCTTGCCGAGGTGGAGACGGCCAGCGCCGAGGCGGTGGCGGAACTGGACGCCAGCTTCTTCCGCGTTCGCTTTGACCGGCTAAGCCCTTCGGAGAAACAATACTTGCAGGCCATGGCGAAGCTCGGCGGCGGACCGCACCGTTCCGGGCAGATTGCGCAGGCCTTGGGCAAGTCCGTTCGTGCAGTGGCGCCAACCCGCGCTAAGCTCATCAAGAAGGGAGTGGTGTACAGTCCCTCCCACGGCGACACCGTCTTCACGGCGCCCCTGTTCGATGAGTACCTTCGGCGGGTGATGCCGATACCCACTCCCTAGTGTCCTGCCCCGCGCAGCGCCCCTTCTTTGCGGTTCGCCTAGCCATCAGCGCAACATCACTTTGTCGGGCATCTCCCGAATTCCTGTGCGAGCGTCGCCTTTCCCCCTTTTCACGAGCCTTCCCGCGCCCACAATGGGCCGCATGGCCACGAGCGACCATCCCTTCAAGCTGATCCACGCCGACCCGCGCATGGTCGAGGACGTCCTGCGCGGCTTCGTTGCCCCAGACTGGGCCGACCGGCTGGACTTCAGCACCCTTGCGCCAATGGACAAGGAGCACATCGGCCCGGCGCTGCACAGGCGCATTGGCGACAAGGCATGGCGGGTGGAGCGCCGGGACGGGGCGCCGCTGGCCGACGGCCGGCGCCCGCACGTCAACGTCCTGCTGGAGTTCCAGTCGGAAACGGATGCGGACATGGCTTGGCGGATGCACGAGTACCTGTACCTGCTTGAACTCAACCAGCGGGATGTCGGCCTGCCGCAAAAGGAAGGGCGTCCGCCGGACGTTGTGGCGGCAGTCATCCACAACGGCGCCAAGCCCTGGAGCGCTCCGACCGCCCGGTTCGGCCCCCTGCTGGGTCCGCCGACGGAGGCGGGTCGAGCGCTCAACCGATGGCGGGCCTATGTTGTGATTGACTATCCGACGCTTGCCGGCGACCATGCGACCATGCGCCGGCTGCTGCCGGACAACCGCCAGGCGGCGCTGATCCGCTTGGAGAGCGCCTCCGGCGACGAGTTGCCCAGGCTGCTGACCGAAATGCTCCAGCGCTGGAGCGGGCCGGAGTCGGCGGGGCTGCGTCGGGGCTTCCACGCCCGGGCCGAGCATTTGCTGCGGCGGCGGGGATTGGCGCTGCCGCCGCTTTCGGACTACGAACGGATGCTGGCGCAGGAGAAAGGAGCAAGAGAGATGACGACGTTGATGGAGGCGAGGCTGCAGGAATGGCACGACAACGCCATCGCGCAGGGTGTGCGGCAAGGCTTGCAGCAAGGGGTGCAGCAGGGAGTGCGGCAAGGCGTCCAGCAAGGCCAAGCCGACTTGCTGCGCCGCTTGGCGGAGCGGCGCTTTGACGCGGAAACCGCCCGGCGGCTGTCCGCCCTGCTGGACGGCGCCGACGCGGACCGCTTGATTGAGGTGGGCGACTGGATTGTCGAGTGCGGAAGCGGCGACGAACTGCTGGAGCGGCTTCGGCAAGCCAGAAGGTTGGCCTAGGAACTTCCCGTTAGCGGGTCCGCGACCACACCACTGCCGCATCCCCGCAAAACGACCGCGACCTCCCCAAGACTTGCCCTCCGATGGAGCTGGGGATCAAATTGGTGGGCACGCGGACGGCCCGGTAGAGGCGGATTCCGTGGAACTGGCGCTCGATGTGGTGCTCCTTGGCGTAGGCGCTTCCCTTGTCAATGACTTGGCGGTGCGACAGCACACGGCCCTCTGGATGCGGCAACCGCAGCCTGTGCAGTTATTAAGGGCCATCCCGCCGTATGAAGCTCTCGAAGCCAAGGTAGTCATTCCTCAGTTCGCAGATTTTCCAGCCGGCTGCGGTTTTGCGGTACTTCTCGAAGTACTGCAGGCTGAAGCGGCGGCCGTCCTCCTGGCTGCGGCGCAGGGCGGTCACTTCCGCCAGCCAGCGGCCGCTGGCCTCGGTTTCGGAGGTTAGGCTGAGTTGCGGGTTGGCGCCTCTGGGGATTTGGCTGATCAGGTCGTCGGCCTGCAGCAGTGCGTCAAAGAATTGGCGGGCCGCGTCTTGGCCAGTGAGTTCGATCCCGAAGCCGTAGTCGATGTGGACGTCTGCGGTGAAGCAGTCCAGCAGGCGGGGTACGTTCTTATCGACCAAGGCGAACCAGTAGGCGAAGCGCATCTGCTGAATGTCATGCACCGCCCGCAGCTCGGCGACCTCCTGTTGCAACGCCTCTAGGCGCCCCTCCATGTCCGTCATTGGCCCTATTCCTCGCCGTAGGCAGTGCTGGTGCGAGCCGCCATGATGAAGTCGTTTTCATGCAGGCCGCCGATGCTGTGGGTCCACCAGCACACCTCCACGGCACCCCATTCCAGGACGATGCGGGGATGGTGGTCGGCGGCTTCGGCCAGTTCGCCCACTCGGTTGGCGAACGCCAGGGCGGCGGCGAAGTCGGGGAAGCGGAATTGGGCGGTTAGCTGGTCCATGCCGTCCGCGGATTCGACGGCCCAGCCCGGAAGCTGTTTCAGCAGCGCCGGGCGTTCGGCCTGTGGTGCCGGCGGGGAATCTTCCCGGCAGGGTTGGCAGGTTCTGTCAGCCAGTTCGCTCATGGTTGCACCTCTTTCGTGTTCAGTTGGGTCGCCGTTCAAGCCGTCCGCCCCTTGCACGGGCGGCCAGCAGCTGGTCAGCATACAACAGCCAAGGGCAGGCTAAGGGCGACCGGCACCGGCATTGGCACGAAGAAATCAAACGCGCCGGCGGCGCATTCGTCTCTTCTGCGGACCACTGGATCTAGAGGGGCATAGGACGCCACCTGAAATTGGTTTGGGTGCGTCAATCGGTCGCCAAATCAATCGATTTATGGCATTTTTCTGGCTTTAACCGCCGATTTGGTCGAAATGAATAACGAGACTTGGCATACGGATCATGCGGTAACGGCGGAGCTTGGCCGCCGTTTCGCCCGCTGTCGCTTGAGCATGGGCGCCACTCAAGCGGCCTTGGCCTTTTGAGCAAGCCTTGCTGGTCATCCGACGCTTGGGACTGTCCATGAACGCCGTGGAGGATCAGCACCGTCGCATGGCCTTGCTCAGACGCTTGTTCAAGCGCCATGTCACCGGCTGAACGATATCGGCAGTTGTTGGCTGCTGGGAAGCTCCACGAGGATGGCGAACAGGCGCGGGCGGTGGCTTTGTTGGATGGACTGCATGGGCGGCTATTGGAACGACGGCGGCGGTCTTGGGTGGCGCGGTGGCGGGGCGATCGGCAAGGGGAGACCGGGCTGTACCTTTGGGGCGGCGTTGGGCGGGGCAAGACCCTGTTGATGGATCTGTTCTTCGATTCGCTGCCGACGAACGATGCGCGGGGCGGCAAGCTGCGCATGCACTTTCATCGCTTCATGCAGCGGGTGCATGGGGAATTGAGGAACCGAGCCGGCACCGCCAACCCGTTGCAGCGAATAGCCGACAGCTTTGCCGGGCGCACTAGGGTTCTGTGCTTCGATGAGTTCTTCGTTTCCGACATCGGCGATGCGATGATTCTCGGCGAACTGATGCAGGCCCTGTTCCGCCGCGGCCTGATCTTGGTGGCCACCTCCAACATTCACCCGGACAGCCTCTACGAAAACGGCCTGCAGCGGCGGCGGTTTTTGCCGGCCGTAGAGGCGCTGAAGCGCCACACCCTAGTACACAGGCTTGGCGGGGAGACTGATTTCCGGCTGCGGGTGCTGGAGCGGGCGGAAATCTACCATTGGCCGCTGGACGCGGCGGCGGAGCAATCCCTAAGCGCCAGTTTCGTCGAACTGGCGCCGGACCACACCACCACCGGGGCGGACTTGGAGGTGGAAAACCGGCTGATCCGAACCCGGCGCTTGGCCTTGGACGTGGTCTGGTTCGAGTTCAGGGCGCTTTGCGAAGGGCCACGCAGCCAGAACGACTACATTGAACTCGCCCGCTGCTTCCACACGGTGTTGGTGTCCAACGTGCCACGCTTCACCGCGAAGGCCGAAGACGCCGCCCGCCGTTTCATCAGCTTGGTGGATGAGTTTTACGACCGCAACGTGAAGCTGATCGTCTCCGCCGAGGCGCCCATTGCGGAGCTGTACGGCGGGGAGCGGTTGCATTTCGAGTTTGAGCGCACCCGCAGCCGGCTGCTGGAAATGCAGTCCCGGGATTACTTGGCGCGGTCACACAAGGGCGACTGAGCCCGAACCTCAGGCCGACCGCCTTGTCAACCCTTCCAGCAATTCCTGAAGGCTATGCCTAACGGCGACGCGGGGGCGGGTTTTTTCGGGGGATTGTCCCAGCGGACGACGCCGCAGCGCGTCTAATGCGCCGTCGCGCAAACAAGCGTGACGATCCGCCGCCCTGTCGTGCATCCGTCAAACGCTGGCCGGGCAGGGCCGGTGACAACTCAGAAAAATGGCACCCAACGGCGCCAGCGCCCCTTCTTCCTTTGCCCTTGTTGGTGTTTCGCCTCGCCCTCGGCACCCTGTGCGCCTTCGGGTAGCGGTGGCGGAACAAAGCCCTCTGGATGCTGCAACCGCAGCGGCGGCGGCACTTCCGGGCGGTCCAGCAGGCCCAAGGTCATCAGGTTCGCCCAGGAGCGCTCGCGGTCGCGGACGCGGTCCGCCAGCACCAAATCCCCATTCTCGTCAAAGGCGGGATGACGCGGGTAGTTCAACGCCAGCACCCGCAGGGCGTCGTTGGCGGCGGTGGGCAGTTCCAGCTTGTAGTTGGCCTCCACCATCACGATCAGCGCCTCCGGTACGGCCTCCGATTGGGGGTAGTTCTCCAAAACAAAGCGGGCGCGGTTTGCGGCGGCGACGTAGGCCCCCCGTCGTAGGTAGTAATCCGCCACATGGATTTCGGAGGCGGCCAACAGGTTGCGCAGATAAATCATGCGCTGCTTGGCGTCCGTCGCGTACTCGCTATGGGGATGGAGGGCCAGCAATTGGGCGAAATCCCCGTAGGCTTGGGTGGCGGAGGACATGTCCCGCTTGGACGCGTCCGATGTGAACACCCGGTCCAGCAAACCCCGATTCTTGTTGTAGGCAGCCAGCCCGCGCAGGTAGTAGGCGTAGTCGATGTTGCTGTGCTGGGGATGCAGGCGTATGAAGCGGTCCGCCGCCATGCGCGCCGTGTCGTGGTCGGAGGACTGATGGCGAGCATAGACCAACTCCAGTTGCGCCTGTTCCGCATAACGGCCAAAGGGGAAACGCGCCTCCAGGCGCTCCAAGGCCTCCACGGCCCGCGTGTAATTGCCGGCCCGCAAGCTGCGCTGGGCAGTGCGGTAAAGCATTTGCTCGGTGGCGTTGACGTCCTCCTCTTCGTGGTCCTTGTCCTTCTTGCCGATGAAGGGCATCCAAGAGCAGCCGGCGAAGGTGGCCAGCAGCAGCGCCAAGCCCAGCAAGCGCCAGCCGCCGGCCAAGGGGGCACCTACAAATAAACGCTGAGAAGCGCCCCCAAAACCGGTGGGGCGGGCGGGATGAATCGATCCACTGGCCACGGTCATTGCAAGTGCCTGCCGTCGGAAAAGGCGGTAATCTACCCTAAATGAGGCTAGTTCGCATATCCCGACGGCTTAGCCGCCTGCCGGCGTTTCGCGTCAATGAACCTACGAATCCCAATATGCCGTCCCTAATTCGCCCGCCCCTGCCTCGTCAACACAGCGTATATTCCAGCCATCCGGCAGGATGTCGCCTTAAGTCGATGCAAGGGTTTGATGGCTGCAAGCCTCAGTTCCCAAGCGCTGAGCCGCCAAGCTTCAGGACGGGCTGCATACCGGTGCGGTTTGTGGGAATGACGCCCTTTGCAGCGGGTTCGTTAGTGTGCTGAGCGAAAGGCTGGGGAGGTTTGAGAGATGGGTGAAGACCAGCCAACTCCAGTGTTAGAGACCGTAGTGCCGGCGGATTTTGCCGGGCAAAGGGTTGACCGCGCCGCCGCCCGCTTGTTCGTTGACCACTCCCGCACCGCACTAACGCGCTGCCTGAAAAGCGGGGCGCTGACGGTGGACGGCGAGGCCGTGAAGCCAAACTGGACGTTGAGCGGCGGCGAGCGGCTGGAGCTGCGGCCTGAACCCGAGCCAGTGGAGGACTGGACCAGCCCCCAAGCGGCGGCCTTCGCCGTGCTGCACGAAGATGAGGATGTGCTGGTCATCGACAAGCCGGCCGGCTTGGTGGTGCATCCGGGTGCCGGCAACCCCGACCACACCCTGGTCAACGGCCTGCTGCGCCATCGTCCCACGCTCGGCGGCCTGCCCAGGGCCGGCATCGTCCATCGCCTGGACCAAAACACTTCCGGGTTGTTGGTGGTGGCGGCCTCGCCCGCGGCGCATCGGCGGCTTGCGCGGGCCATCCGTGGGCGTCGGCTGTTGCGCCGCTATGTCGGCGTCGCCGAAGGCCTGTTGACCGGCGGCCAAATCATCGACCGGCCGGTGGGACGGGACCCTTTCCGACGCACCAAGCAGCGGGTGCGCAAGGATGGCCGCCCAGCCCGCACCAAGATCAGCCTGTTGGCCCGCTTTCGCGCCCACACCCACTTCGCCGCCGAACTGGAGACGGGGCGCACCCATCAAATCCGGGTACACATGGCGAGCATCGGCCATCCCTTGGTTGGGGATAAGCGCTACGGCGCCCGTGGCCGCCTGCCCCGCGCCCCCCATCCTGCAGTGATGCTGACTGTGCGCAATTTCAACCGCCAGGCGCTGCACGCCACGGAACTGGCCTTCGACCATCCGGTCAGCGGTGCGCGCCTGCACTTGCAATCGCCGCCGCCAAAGGATTTGGCGGAGCTTCTTGCCGTTCTGCAGCAGGATCTGGAGGATCATGATGATGCCTGAAGAAGCCGGAGGGTGGATATCAGCTTACTGGCCGGTGCCCCAAAACATCCGGGCGCTGACCACCACCCGCGGTCTTTTCCAGCAGGATCAACGGGTTGGGCCGCCTAAATGGAGGCCGGAAGCCTTGGCCAACCACCCGAAGCGTCTGCGGGCGGCCACCGTGGGAGAGGTTGGGCAACTGCAATGGCTAACCCAAGTGCATGGCAACCGTTGCGTACGCGCCGACTTCCACTCCTGCGCGAGCGCACCGGAAGCGGACGCCGTCTGGACCTCCGAAGCCAATCTCGGCCTAGTGATTCAAACAGCCGACTGCGTTCCCGTGGTTGTCGCCCGTCGCGACGGCGCTCGCATCGGCGCCGCCCACGGTGGCTGGCGCGGGTTGGTTGGCGGCGTGATCGAACAATTGATAGCGGCAATGGAGGACGAGGCCTCTAAGCCAAGACGCCAACCCGTCAGGACGGTGGGCAGCATCCTAGGCCGTGACCGGGTCGAGCGCATCGTCGCCAACCAAGACCCTTGGCGTAATCCAAGGCCTGAGCCCGAGATTTCCGCCGCGCCGGCCAGCGGCCTAGACCTCCCTAATACCGGCCACGACGACCGCGCCGCCAGGCAGATACCCGCAACCGATCGAAGTGCCCCACGCATGGATACTGGGGCCGGCGTACCCTTGATAGCCTGGATCGGCCCGGCCATCGGCCCCGATGCCTACGAGGTGGGCGAGGATGTCCACGCTGCCGTGTTGGCGATAACCGGTCGGCTGGTTGCATCCAATATGCTGGAGCCAAGCACCCAACCCAGCAAGTGGTTCCTGAACCTGTTCCACCTGACGGAATGGCTGCTGCGGCGGGCGGGCGTCGAGACCATCAGTTGCCAGCACATCTGCACCTACTCCAACCCCAACCTACACTCCTACCGGCGGGATGGCGTCGCTGCCGGACGCCTAGCCACGGTGGTGTGGAAAACGCACTGAAAACTAGGCGGACAGCGGTGGCTTGCGCACCCCCTCGAGGCGACAAGCCACCATCCACGCTTCTACGTCAATAGGTTGCCAAAAGACTGCCGGAGCGACCCTAGCCAGACCGGTACCCAAGGGTTCGTCGTGGGTGTAGGATATTGGCTATGCTTTCGGTAGGTGATCGGCCATGCGCCAGTCCCGCATCATCCTCTTCCTCCTCTTTCTGGCAACGCCGGCCGTCGGCGCAATTTGCGGGGACCAACAATGCTTTAGCGCCAAGGTGGTGGGCGTCAGCGATGGAGACACCGTCACTCTATTGGTTCAGAACGATCAGGGCACATCGCAAATCAAGGCGCGTCTAAGCGAAATCGACGCCCCGGAGCGGCGGCAGCCATATGGCGCCCGCTCCCGCCGAGCCTTAGCGAACAAGGTGTTTGGCCAACGGGTAGGGGTGGCTTCCAACGGCAACGACCAATATGGGCGCCTGCTGGCCCGCCTGCACATCAACAACCGGGACATCAACCGCGAGATGGTGCGTGGGGGCCACGCTTACGTCTATCGACGCTACGCCACCGAAAACTGGCTGCCCGACGAAGCCGCGGCCCGCAACGCCGGCCGCGGCCTCTGGTCCCTGCCTAGCAGCCAAAGGATGCCCCCTTGGGAATGGCGGCAAAGGGAAAGGCGAGCCAAGCTGGCCCGGCGCAATGCAGCCGCACCTCAAACCGTGGCGACCAGCGCCTTCACCTGCGGCGCCAAGCGCTACTGCCGCGAAATGACCTCCTGCGCCGAAGCCCGCTTCCATTTGCAAACCTGTGGCCTAGCCCACATGGACGGGGACCAAGACGGGGTGCCCTGCGAGCACAAGCTTTGCCGATGGTAGCCCGTTCCCTCGCCCATTCCGGCTTGGGCTTGATGTGGTCCGAAGCGCAACCTTAGCGCTCGTCAGCAGCCGAGATACTCGTTCAACCAGCCATCGGCGCACAAAACAGCATGTGACGGGGAATTGCTGGACCACCACACCCAAATTTGACAACCCACCGTCCCAACCCCAACAATGCGCGGCACCCGTGCGGCCCACTGGTCCCACGGCTAACCGGCAAGACCAAAAAGCCAACCGGAGAGGCCAAGGCTGCGGCCATGAGTGAGATGCTTTCCGGCGCCGAGATGTTGGTGCGGGCGCTGCAGGATGAAGGGGCGGAGTACCTGTTCGGATATCCGGGGGGGGCGGCGCTGCACATCTATGACGCCATCTTCAAGCAGCAAAAGGTAGAACATATCCTGGTGCGCCATGAACAGGCGGCCACGCACATGGCGGACGGCTACGCACGGGCCACGGGCAAGCCCGGAGTCGTGCTGGTCACCTCCGGGCCTGGGGCCACCAACGCCATCACCGGCATCGCCACCGCGTACATGGACTCCACCCCCATCATCGTCATCTCCGGACAGGTGCCCAAGGCGCAGATCGGCACGGACGCCTTTCAGGAGACGGACATGGTGGGCGTCTCCCGGCCCGTGGTGAAGCACAGCTTTCTCATCAAGGATTGCGCGGAAATTCCCAGGACGGTGAAGACCGCCTTTCACATCGCCACCACTGGGCGGCCCGGTCCTGTGGTCATCGACGTGCCCAAGGACACGACGGATCCGGCCGTCGCCGCGCCCTACGAGTACCCACGGAGCATCTCCCTGCGCTCCTACAAGCCCGCCACCCGGGGCAACGGGCGGCAGATTCGCAAGGCGGCGCAGGCACTGCTGGAGGCGAAGCGCCCCGTCATCTACAGCGGCGGCGGCGTGGTGCAGAGCGATGGCGGCCCAGCGTTGAAGGCGTTGGCGCAGCGCTTGGGAGCGCCGGTCACCAACACCCTGATGGGCTTGGGCGGCTTTCCGGGAGACGATCCGCAGTTTGTGGGGATGCTCGGAATGCATGGCACCTATGAGGCCAACATGGCCATGCACCATGCGGATTTGATCTTCGCCGTCGGCGCCCGCTTTGATGATCGGGTCACCAACCATCCGGCCAAGTTTTGTCCGGATGCGCGGATCGTCCATGTGGATGTGGACCCGGCCTCCATTTCCAAGATCATTCCGGCGCACATTCCCATCGTCGGGGACGCCGCCAATGTGTTGCAGGAGTTGAACGCCGTTCTGGAGGCGGAGATGGCCAAGAACCCGGCACTGCCGGATGCCGAGGCGTGCAAGGCTTGGTGGGGGCGCATCGACGAATGGCGGGCCGCGCATGGGCTGCACCACGCCATGCCGCCCTCGACCAACGGCGTGATCCTGCCGCAACAGGTTATTCAGAGCCTGTACCGGGCCACGGACGGTGATGCCTATGTGACCAGCGACGTCGGCCAGCACCAGATGTTCGCCGCCCAGTACTACAAGTTCCCGGTGGGACGGCGCTGGATCAACTCCGGCGGCCTCGGCACCATGGGCTTTGGCCTGCCCGCCGCCATGGGGGTGCAGTTCGCCTGCCCGAAGGCCACCGTCGCCTGCGTCACCGGGGAGGGCAGCTTCATGATGAACATGCAGGAGCTCTCCACCTGCCTGCAGTACGGCCTGCCCATCAAGGTGGTTTGCCTGAACAACCAAGCCCTGGGCATGGTCAAGCAGTGGCAGGACATGCAGTACGGCGGGCGCCTTTCGCACAGCACCTACAGCGACTCCCTGCCGGACTTCAAGACCGTGGCGGAGGCCTTCGGCCATGTCGGATTTCGCATCGACAATCCGGCCGACCTAGATGCCGCCATGGACGAATCCTTCGGCCCCCGGCTGAAGAACCGACTGGTGTTCGTCGATGTCTGGGTGGACCCGGACGAGCACGTCTATCCCATGGCCATCAAGGGCGGCTCCATGCGCGACATGTACCTAAACAAGATCACCAACAGCCAGCAAGGGGACTACATGTGAAGCGCCGCACCCTCGCCGTGCTGCTGGAGAACGAAGCCGGGGCCTTGTCGCGGGTCATCGGGCTGTTCGCGCAGCGCAACTACAACATCGAGACCTTGACGGTGGCGCCCACGGAGGACGCCACCCTGTCCCGGGTGACCATCACCACCGAAGGATCGGACAAGAAGATCGAGCAGATCACCAAGCACCTGAACCGGCTCATTGAGGTGGTCAGGGTGCTGGACCTGCACGAGTCCGCCCACATTGAGCGGGAGATGATGTTCGTCAAGATCCGTGCGGAGGGGCCGGCCCGGGCGGAGGTGAAGCGCACTTGCGACATCTTCCGCGGCCAGATCGTCGATGTGACCGCCAGCGCCTACACCGTGCAGTTGACCGGCGCCAGCGATAAGCTGGACGCCTTCCTGCGCGCCATCGACCAGGCGGCGGTGGTCGAAGTGGTGCGCTCCGGCGTCTCCGGCATCAGCCGCGGGGAAAAAGTGCTGAGCGCGTGACCGGCCTTCTGCAACGGGCGCCAGGGGTTCAGCCCCGCCATGCCCTCTAATTCGGGCTAGGATTGCCGCACTAGAGCAAAAGGACTACGAAGCCAGACACAGGGCCGGCGCATCCATTGATGCGCCCGCACATCACCTTCAACAACAGGACCGACCATGCAAATTTACTACGACAAGGACGCTGACCTCTCCATCATCCAAGAGACGAAGGTAGCGGTGATCGGCTATGGCTCCCAGGGCCACGCCCACGCCAACAATCTGCGGGATTCCGGTGTCCGCCAAGTGGTCGTGGGCCTACGCCCCGGCTCCGGCTCCACGGCCAAGGCCACCGCTGCCGGCTTTGAGGTGCGGGAAGCGGCCGAGGCCGCCGCCGATGCGGATTTGGTCATGATGCTGACGCCCGATGAGCTGCAGCAGGGCATCTATCAGCAGCAGATCGAGCCGAACCTGAAGGAGGGCGCGGCGCTGGCCTTCGCCCACGGCTTCAACATTCACTTCCAGTTGATCGAGCCGCGCCCGGATCTGGACGTCGTCATGGTGGCCCCCAAGGGGCCGGGGCACACGGTGCGCTCCACCTACGCCGCCGGCGGCGGGGTGCCCTGCCTCATCGCCATCGCCCAAAACGCCAGCGGCCAAGCTCGGGAGATCGCCCTTTCCTACGCCAGCGCCATCGGCGCCGGACGGGCCGGCATCATCGCCACCAGCTTTCAGGAGGAGACGGAGACGGACCTGTTTGGGGAGCAAGCGGTGCTTTGCGGCGGCGCCGCCGCCTTGGTGCAGGCCGGTTTCGAGACCTTGGTGGAGGCCGGCTACGCGCCCGAGATGGCCTACTTCGAATGCCTGCACGAACTGAAGCTCATCGTCGATCTGTTCTACGAAGGCGGCGTGGCCAACATGTGGTACTCCGTCTCCAACACCGCCGAGTACGGCGGCCTGACCCGCGGCCCGCGCATCGTCACCGACGAGACGAAGGCGGAGATGAAGCGTATGCTGATGGAAATCCAAACTGGCCAGTTCGCCCGGGAGTTCGTCACCGAGAACCAAGCCGGCGCCCCCGGCATCAAGGCGCGGCGGCGGCTGGTTGCCGAACACGGCATTGAACAGGTGGGCGAGCGGCTGCGCGGCATGATGCCCTGGATTCAAGAGAACCGGCTGGTCGATAGGAGCCGAAACTGAAGCATCCCCAGTGACGTGGGGCGGTAAACAACGAATTCGGCGGCCCCTCTGGGGGCCCCGATGGAGGGCCACATGAACAAGCCGGAGAATCCCAGGCTGCGGGCTGTGGGCGGGGTTGAGGAACCCGGCGAACAGTCGGCGGCCGCGCAATCCAACTCCACAAGCGACCGCCCGCCAAGCGCAAGCCAGCCCTTCGGCGCATCCCAAAAACAGCGCAACCAGCCTAGCCCTGACGCATCCACCGCGCAGAACTGGCAGCCCGGAAAGCAAAGCGTCCGGCGGCGCGGCATCTTCCTGCTGCCCAACATCATCACCACGGCATCCCTGTTCGCCGGCTTCTACGCCACCATTGCCGGCATGAACGGGCGCTTTGGCGCCGCGGCGCTGGCCATCCTGGCCTCCGTCGTGCTGGACGCAGCAGATGGTCGGGTAGCCCGGCTAACCCGCACCCAGAGCAACTTCGGCGCACAGTACGACAGCCTATCGGACATGGTGGCCTTCGGCGTGGCGCCGGCTTTCGTGCTCTTTTCCTGGGGCCTTGCCAATCTTGGGCAGTTGGGTTGGGTGCTGACCTTTCTGTACATCGCTTGCACCGCTCTACGCTTGGCGCGCTTCAACACCCAAGGCAACCTCGCCAGCTTCACCGGCCTGCCTTCGCCGGCAGCTGCGGCGGTGCTCGCCTGCATCCTGTGGGTTTGGACCGACCAAGCCGCCGGCGCACCGAACTGGGTTTCAGCATCCGCCGTGGGCTTGGCCACCGCTGTCCTCGCCCTGCTGATGGTGTCCAACTTCGCGTACTTCTCGCCCAAGCGAATCGGCTTGAAGGGCCGGGTGCCCTTTGTCTTCCTAGTGCTTGTGGTGCTGTCCTTCGCCATCCTGCTGTGGGATCCGCCCCTGATCCTGCTGCTGCTGTTCACCGGCTACGCCCTTTCCGCCCCGGCGCAGTTCGTTTGGCGCTGGGCTATGAGACGTCGCCTCGCTGGCCAACGCCTTCCACAGCAGGGCAAGTCCAACCTATAGGAGCCGCTTATGCTCATCCAACGCCGTCCCGACATGCCGGCCTCGGAAGTCACCCCGGAGGCCGTGTTCCGCTCCAGACGCCGCTTCGTCAAGGAACTAGCCTTAGCCACCGGCGCCAGCTTGGCCGCTCCCGCCGCCCTAGCCAAGCTATCCTATGAGGAAAGGGCCAGCGAGCTGGGGGAGCCGCTGACCCCGCTGGACATCGTCACCAGCTACAACAACTTTTACGAGTTCGGCACGGACAAGGACGACCCCGCCCGCTACGCCCACGAGATGACCACGGACCCCTGGGCCGTGGAGGTAGAGGGAGAGGCGGCCAAGACTGGCCAGTTTGCCTATGAGGACGTCATCAAGGGGCTGCCCCAAGAGGAGCGCATCTACCGCTTTCGCTGCGTGGAGGCTTGGTCCATGGTGGTGCCCTGGACCGGCATACCGCTCAAGCAGGTGCTGACGCAGTTCGAGCCGACCGGCCACGCCAAGTATGTGGAGTTCACCACCCTGCACCGCCCCAGCGAGATGCGCGGCCAACGTTCCCTGTTCAGCGGCATCGACTGGCCCTATGTGGAGGGCCTGCGCTTGGACGAGGCCTACCATCCCTTGGCGCTGATGGTCACCGGCGTGTACGGCAAGCCGCTACCCAATCAAAACGGAGCGCCTTGGCGGCTGATGGTGCCTTGGAAGTATGGCTTCAAGTCCGTCAAGTCCATCGTCAAGATCCGCTTCACTCGCCGCCAACCGCGCAACACCTGGAACCTGCTGGCGCCCCAGGAGTACGGCTTCTACGCCAACGTGAACCCGGCTGTGGACCACCCCCGCTGGAGCCAAGCTAGCGAACGCCGCTTGCCCGGCAGCCTGTTCAACCCCAACCGCATCCCCACCCGGCCCTTCAACGGCTACGCCGAACAGGTGGCGGGGCTGTACGCCGGAATGGATTTGACGAAGTTCTATTGAAGGATCGCTTGCTGAAACCCGCTGCTTGGGTGCTGCTCAGTCTGCCCTTGGCTTGGTTGGCGCTGGCCGTTCTCCAGGAGACGCAGGTGCCCGGCTCGGCCTTGGGCGCGGACCCAGGGGAGGCGGTGCTGTTGTTTCTTGGCCAATGGGGCATCCGCGTCCTGCTGGCAGCCTTGAGCATCTCCACTCTACGCCGCCGCCTCGGCTACCCGCCACTGCTGCGCATCCGCCGCCTGGTCGGCCTGTTCGCCTTCGCGTATCTGGCCCTGCACTTCCTGTTCTACCTGTGGTTCTTCACCGAGTTTGACTGGCGCCTAGTCGTCGAGGAATTGGCGGAACGGCCCTACATCACGGTGGGCTTCGCCGCCCTGTTGATGCTGCTGGCGCTGGCCGTCACCTCCACCAACGGCTGGCAACGGCGGCTGCGGCGGCGCTGGCGCCAATTGCATCGCCTGATGTATCCCGCCTGCGCCCTTGGCGTCATCCACTTCTGGTGGCTGACCAAGGACGGCTACGGCGAGGTGGCCCTTTACGCCGCTTGGCTGGCGCTACTGTTTGCTGACCGGCTGCTTGACGCTCGGGCTAAGCGCAAGCAGAGAAGCGCTGTTGACACTAGTGTCCTGTCCCGCAAATAAGTGGGTTTGGCTGCGCGGGACTTTCGTTTCCCGGTAATGAAGATACTTGGATAGCGAGCGCCCCGGCCCCATCAAGTCATTGCGACTAACCCCCTGCCGCACTACACTGCGCAACCTGCATCGTCGCCAGTTCAGCGCCATGAGCAACCCGATCAAAGCCGTTGCCCTCATTTCCGGGGGGCTGGACTCCATGCTGGCCGCCAAGGTGGTCATGGAGCAGGGCGTACATGTGGAGGGCGTCAACTTCTTCACTGGCTTCTGCGTTGAGGGGCACACCCACGCCATCCGCAAGCGCAAGGGCAGGGCGCCCAAGCGCAACAACGCCCTTTGGGTAGCGGAGCAGCTGGGCATCAAGCTGCACATCATCGACGTCATCGAGGAATACAAGCGGATTCTGCTGAATCCCGAGCACGGCTACGGACAGCACTTGAACCCCTGTCTCGACTGTAAGATTTTCATGGTCAAAAAGGCCCTGGCCTGGGGCTTCATGCAGGACAACGGTTTCGACTTCATCGTCACCGGGGAGGTCATCGGCCAGCGGCCCAAAAGCCAGCGCAAAGACACGATGCCTCTCATCGCCAAGGAGTCCGGGGCCGAAGACCGCTTGTTGCGGCCCCTGTGCGCCCGCAACCTGCCGCCCACCCTGCCGGAGCGGGAAGGCTGGGTGGACCGCAACGCCCTACACGGCTTCCAAGGGCGCAACCGCAAGCCGCAGATCGAACTTGCCCTACGCTTCGGCTTCAACGAGTGGGCGCAGCCGGCGGGCGGCTGCTGCTTCCTAACGGACGCCCAATACAGCCGCAAGCTGGCCGATCTTTGGGACGCCCAAGGCCATAAGGACTATGCGCTGGACGACATCATGCTATTGAAGGTGGGCCGCCACATCCGCCCGGCGCCGCACTTCAAGCTGATCGTCGGCCGGGAGAAGGGGGAGAACCACTACCTGGAGGGTTACCGCAGGCAGTTCACGGCGCTCAAGCCCGTCAGCCACGAAGGGCCGTTGTGCCTGATCGACGGCGCCCCCTCGTCCGCCGACATCAGCCTAGCCGCCCGCGTGGTGGCCCGTTACAGCCAAGGCCGCAACGCCGCATCGGTGACGGTGGCAGCGGAACAGACCGACGGTCGGCGGCAGGAGTTGCAGGTGGCGCCCTTCGCACCCACGGAAATTCCGACCGCTTGGCATGTGTGAAACCCCGGAAGTCTTGGATGCGCGGGGGCTGCTGTGCCCGTTGCCGGTGATCAGAACCCAGGACCGGATCGCCGCCTTGGCCCCAGGCACCTTGCTGGATGTCATGGCCACGGACCCTGGCACCCTGCAGGACCTGCCGGCCTGGTGCCGGGTGCATGGCCATGAGCTGGTGGAGAGCGCCCAATCCGGCGACGAGATCCGCATTCGTGTCAAAATACGGTGATCGTCGGCTGTGCCGCCCTGTTTTCGGGCAGCGCACCGAAATGGCGCACCAATTTTGTGCATCCCTAGGGCGTCATGCCTGTGCGTGACCGGATTGCGTAAGGAATCCGGCGAAGAATCGGCCAAGGAGCGCACATTGCGGTAGCTATTTCACCGATGGCACAATAGCATGGCATGGTTGTTGCCTTGGCACCGCCAGACCATAGGGTTGCTGGCGCGGAAAATCAACTTGAACTGCCAATAGGGGGAAAAATGTCTGACAAAACACTGCAAATGATCGAGGACAACGACGTGAAGTGGGTCGATGTGCGCTTCACGGACCCACGCGGGAAGGAGCAGCACACCACCCTTCCGGCGAACCGGATCGACGCGGATGCGTTGGCCGACGGTGTGATGTTTGACGGCTCGTCCATTTCCGGCTGGAAGTCCATCAACGAGTCGGACATGATCCTGATGCCGGATGACGAGACGGCGGTGATGGATCCGTTCCGGGACGAGCCGACGCTCAACCTGCGCTGCGACATCGTCGAGCCAACCACCATGCAGCCATACGAGCGGGACCCACGCTCGGTGGCGAAGAAAGCGGAAGCCTACCTAGCCTCCACCGGCATCGGCGACACCGCCTATTTCGGCCCGGAAAGCGAATTCTTCGTCTTTGACGATGTCAAGTTCAAGGTCGATATCAGCGGCAGCTCCTACTCCATTAGTTCGGAGGAAGCCGCTTGGGAGTCCGGCTCGGACTTCGAGGGCGGCAACCTCGGCCACCGGCCTCGGGTCAAGGGCGGCTACTTCCCGGTGCCGCCGGTGGACTCGGCGGCGGACCTGCGCTCCGCCATGTGCGCGGCGATGCAGTCCATGGGCCTGGAGGTGGAGGTCCACCACCACGAGGTGGGCACCGCCTGCCAAGCTGAGATCGGGGTGCGCTTCAACACCTTGGTGCGCAAGGCGGACGAAACGCAAATCTACAAGTATTGCGTCCACAACGTGGCGGACGCCTACGGCAAGACGGCCACCTTCATGCCCAAGCCCATCGTCGGAGACAACGGCAACGGCATGCATGTGCATCAGTCCATATTCGCCGACGGCGTCAATGTCTTCCACGGGGACGGCTACGCCGGTCTTTCGGAGACGGCGCTGTTCTACATCGGCGGGGTCATCAAGCACGCCCGGGCCATCAACGCCTTCTCCAACGCCAGCACCAACTCCTACAAGCGGCTGGTGCCCGGCTTTGAGGCACCGGTGCTGTTGGCCTACTCGGCCCGCAATCGCTCCGCTTCGGTGCGCATTCCCTACGTTCAGGGGGGTGATCCCAAGGCCTACCGGGTGGAGGTGCGCTTCCCGGACAGCACCGGCAACCCCTACCTGACCTTCGCGGCCATGCTGATGGCTGGACTGGACGGCATCACCAATGAAATCCACCCTGGAGACTCCTTCGACAAGGATCTCTACGACCTGCCCCCGGAGGAGCTCCAAGGCGTACCCACTGTGGCCAACTCCTTGGAGCAGGCTTTGGCCGCCTTGGATGCGGACCGGGATTTCCTGCTGGCCGGCGGCGTCTTCACCAATTCCATGATCGACGGCTACTTGGAACTCAAGCAGGAGGAGGTGGACTACCTGAACGCCACCACCCATCCGGTGGAGTTCGAGATGTACTACTCCGTGTAGGAAGGCGTTGCTTCCCGTCGGTGCGGGGTGGCGCACGGCTGCAGCAGCTTTCCCGAAGTGAAGGCGAAAAGTAGGGACAATTTCCTACAGACACCACCCAAAACAAGCCCCAGAATGGCAACGTTCCGGGGCTTTTTTTTGGGGGGCGACCGACATGATGTGCGCATGGGGATCAGGGAACGGCGGAGTCGGGGCTCGCAGCGGCGGCAGGCGGCACAACTTGGGCATCGCAGCCGGCGCCCTTGTCCTGTTGCTTGCGGCCCCGTCAGCTTGGTCCGCCAGCACCGGCAAGCCCTACGTCAGCGCCGCGATCGTCTTTCCGGCAGACGATGCGGCGGTGCGCGCCAATGACGGCCAGCTGAGGGTGGAGGCCCGCATCATTCCCGCCCTGCGCCCCGACCACCGCGTTCAACTCCTGTTCGACGGCGCACCCCACGGACAACCCCAAGCCTCGGCCCGGTTCCACTTAACGGATGTTGACCGGGGAACTCATCAAGTGCGGCTGCACATCCTTGACGCCGCCGACGCCATCGTCTTCGTGGGCCAACCCAGCCAATTCCACCTCCTGCGCCACTCCATCCTCCACTAGCGTTCCTACCGCGGGAATCGCGCCAATGGGCGTGGCCAAGTGCTGTCCAACCGCGTCACGACCGCGCCATCGAGCTTGAAACGGCGACACCCCGTGTTCCGCACCCACCATCCCGATCTTCCTCTCTCGTTGCTTGGACGGACCCGCCTTGCACCATTTTGGTGCATAATGGGACCGGCATGACCCTGTTTCCTTGGTCGAAAGTGGACCGAATGTTGCTAGCGGATGGCCTGTGCGCCCATTAACCGTCACAGAATCCGCCGCCGCGCAAGGGGAACTTGCGCAGAGGGCCTTAGAGCACCAGCCCAGTGCTGTCTTGGTGTTATCGCCGTCCTGGACGCTTAAGTTGATGAATCCCGCCGCTGAGGCCTTGTTCGGCATGAGCAGCGGTCGGGCGTTGGGCGAGCCGCTTAGCCTGCTCTTTCATCATTCCGAGCCCATGGTTGGGCGGCTTAGGATGGCGGCGGCCTCCGCGGCGGGGCGGTCCTTCACCCTGCGCCAGCAAAGCCTGCATCTGCGCCACGGCGCCGTTCTAGCGATTGATCTGAGCTGTGCGCCCATGGATGACGCTGGGGATCTGCTGATCGAGGCGCAGCCGCTCGATCGCTTGCGGCGCATCAACCAAGACGACCGGCTCATCAACGTTCAGGAGACCACGGCCAGCTTGGTGCGCGGCCTTGCCCACGAGGTCAGGAATCCCTTGGGCGGCATTCGCGGCGCCGCGCAATTGCTCGCCCATGAACTCGAACGGCCCGATTTGGCGGAATACACCGGCGTCATCATCCGTGAATGCGACCGTTTGACGGGGTTGGTGGACGCCATGCTGGGACCCAGCAAGCCGCTCAACCTCTCCAAAATCAACGTGCATCGGGTGTTTGAGCATGTCGCCAGGGTGGCGATGGACAGCGTGGCGGTAGCGCAGGCGCGTTTGCTGCGCGACTATGATCCCAGCCTGCCCAGTATCGAGGCCGACGAGGACCTGTTGATCCAGGCGCTGCTCAACATCGTCAACAACGCCTGCATCGCCTTGGAGGGGGTCGCCGATGCGCAGATCAGGTTGCGCACCAGACCGCTGCGCCGCTTCACCATTCACGGGCGGCTGCATCGGTTGGTGGTGAGCATTGAAGTGGAGGACAACGGGCCGGGCATACCAGAGCAGCTTCTAGACCGCATGTTCTATCCGATGATTAGCGGCACCGCCAGCGGCACCGGCCTGGGGCTGGCCATCACTCAGACCATCGTGCGTCGCCATCAGGGCATGATCGAATGCGCCAGCCACCCGGGCAAAACCGCCTTCTCCATCATTCTGCCGCTTACCCATGAAAGGGAGGGAGGTCGATGACGGCAAACAAAGATTTGTCCGTGTGGATAGTAGATGATGATCGATCCATTCGTTGGGTGTTGGAAAAGGCCATGAACCGGGCTGGAATTTCCAGCAGCGCCTTCGCCAGCGCCAACGAAGCCCTCGCCCTGTTGCCGCGGCGGCCGCCGGCGGCGGTTCTCACGGACATCCGCATGCCCGGCATGGACGGTTTTGACTTTCTGCAACGGCTGCACCGGAGCGACCCGGATCTGCCGGTCATCATCATGACGGCGCATTCGGACCTAGACAGCACGGTGTCCGCCTACCACCGGGGCGCATTCGAGTACCTGCCCAAGCCTTTCGACATCGATGAGGCGGTGGCCGTGGTGCAACGGGCCATCGCCCGCAGCGGGCAAAGCGGTGCCGGAGAGCCGCCCCTGGCGGTGACGCCACAGGAGATTTTGGGCCGCGCACCGGCCATGCAGGAAGTGTTCCGCGCCATCGGCCGGCTTTCCAGCTCCCACATCACGGTGCTCATCAACGGCCCTTCCGGCTCCGGCAAGGAATTGGTGGCCAACGCCCTGCATCGCCACAGCCCCAGGGTCAAGCAGCCCTTCGTGGCCCTGAATGTGGCCGCCATCCCCAGTGAACTGATCGAATCGGAGCTCTTCGGCCATGAAAAGGGAGCGTTCACCGGGGCGGCCAGCCGCCGCACCGGGCGCTTTGAACAAGCCGATGGCGGCACCCTGTTTCTGGACGAAATCGGCGACATGCCGGCGGAATTGCAGACCCGGCTGCTGCGGGTGCTGGCGCAAGGGGAGTTTTATCGGGTTGGCGGCCGCGACCCGGTTCAGGTCGATGTGCGCATCATCGCCGCCACCCATCAGAATCTGGAGCAGCGGGTGGCGGAACGTAGCTTCCGCGAGGATTTGTTTCATCGCTTGAACGTCATCCGCATCCATGTGCCAGCCTTGGCCGACCGGCGCGAGGACATTCCCCTGCTCGCCGCCCATTTCTTGCAGCGGGCCACTAGGGAGCTTGGTGAAGACGCCAAGCATTTCGCCGCGGACACCCTGGACTACCTCGCCGATTTGCCTTGGCCGGGCAACGTGCGGCAGTTGCAAAACACCTGCCGTTGGCTGGCGGTGATGGTCTCCGGTCGCGAGGTGCGGATCGGCGACCTGCCGCCGGAACTGCGCGATGGGCCGCAGCGGTCCGCTGTCGCGAACTGGGAAAGGGCGCTGGCGGCTTGGACCGAGGAGGCCTTGGCGAAGGAAGACGGGCCGCCAGTGTTGGAAACCGCCTTGCCGGCCTTTGAAAGCATCCTGATTCGGGCCGCCCTTGGCCACACCGGCGGGCGGCGCATCGAAGCGGCGGCCTTGCTCGGCTGGGGCCGCAACACCTTGACCAGAAAGATCGCCGAGCTCGGCCTGGACGAGCCGGACAGGTAGCCCGTTGACGATGTCCCCGTTTTGTAGCTTCAACAGCGCTTGATTGAGAGGCCGGCAAAACAGCAGCGGGAATGCCGCTGGCTCACTTCCGCGACCTTTCCATTAAAGTGGAGGCACGAAGGGCGACCTGAGCGGATGTTTGCAGGCGGGCGTCCCCTGGCGATGGAGTTGGCTCGATGAAGCAGACTAGGCCGCGCAAGCGCTTCGGCCAGCACTTTCTCACCGACCCCGGCGTGTTGGCGCGGCTGGTGGACTGCTTGGCGTTGCAGCCCGCTGACCATGTGCTTGAAATCGGCCCCGGCCGGGGCACCCTGACCCGTTATCTGCATGGGGTCGCCTGCCGTTGCGTGGCCATCGAGATCGACCGAGATTTGGTGGCTGGCTTGAAGGCCCGCTTACCCGGCTTGGAAGTCGTCACCGCCGATGCGCTGGCCTACGACTTCACCAGGCTCAGCGAGGGCGTCCCTTGGCGCATCGTCGGCAACCTGCCGTACAACATCAGTTCGCCGCTGCTGTTCAAGCTGATGCGCCTGACGGCGATGCACAATGCGCCAGTCGTTCAGGACATGCACTTCATGCTGCAACGGGAGGTGGCGGAGCGTCTGGCCGCCCAACCGGGAGGCAAGGCTTGGGGACGGCTGTCCGTGGCCGCGCAGTTTCACTTTGCAGTGGAGGCGCTGTTCGAGGTGCGGCCGGAGAGTTTTTCGCCGCCGCCCAAGATTTTCTCCGCCTTGGTTCGCTTTCAGCCCAGGCCCCAAGCCCCACCAGCCCCGGCGCGGTTTGAAGAGGTCCTGCGCTTGGCCTTCTCCGCCCGGCGCAAGCGTCTGGCCAACGCACTCAAACCACTGCGCCCCGATTGGAACGCCCTGGACCTCAACCCGGATTTGCGCCCGGAGCAACTCTCCGTGGCCGATTTCGTCAAAATCGCCAACGCCGCGGGATGAGGTGTCTTGGCCACCTACGCCATCGGCGACATCCAAGGCTGCGACCTCGAGTTCGCCGCCTTGCTGACGAAGTTATCCTTTGATGCACGACGGGATACACTCTGGCTGTTGGGGGATTTGGTCAACCGCGGCCCAGACTCCCTGGCGGTGATGGAACGGGTGATCGCGCTGGAGCATCGCGCCGTCACCGTGCTGGGCAACCATGACTTGCACTTTCTGGCCATTTGGTTCGGTGGGCATCAGCCGAACGCCGGCGACACCTTCGCCGATCTGCTGGCTGCGCCCCGAGCCGACGAGATCGCCCAATGGCTGCGCCGGCAGAAGTTCTTTCATCAGGATGCCGTCCTCGGCTACGGCATGGTCCACGCAGGTCTTCCGCCCGGCTGGACCTTCAGGCAAGCCGCCGCCGCATCCGATGAGTTGGCGGCCGTGTTGCAAGGGCCGGGCCATCGGGACTATTTCCGCCGGCTGTACGGCAACCAGCCAGACCGCTTGACCGAAGGCTTGACCGGGATGGACCGTTGGCGCATCCTCACCAACTGCTTCACCCGCATGCGCTTGATCGATGCCGAAGGGCGTCTAAACTTCGGCCACAAGGGGCGCTTAAGCGACGCCCCGCCTGGTTGGCTGCCTTGGTTTGATCTAGCTGCCGGCACCTTGCGCGGCGAGCGCCTGCTGTTCGGCCATTGGGCGGCGTTGAACGGGCACACCGGCCATGATCACATCATCGCCTTAGACACGGGTTGCGTTTGGGGCCGAACCCTCACCGCCCTATGTCTTGAGACCAGAGAGATCACCAGCGTACCGGCCCGTGCGCCGACCGCGGACTAGCGCCAATTCACGGGATGGGCAGCATAGGCAGATGGAAGTTTATTTGGTCGGCGGCGCCATCCGCGATGAACTGCTCGGCTTGCCGGTTCAGGAGCGCGATTGGGTGGTGGTGGGCGGCAGCGCCAAGGCGCTGCTGAAAAAGGGCTATCGGCGGGTGGGACGGGACTTCCCGGTCTTCCTGCATCCCGAAACCCACGAGGAGTACGCCTTGGCCCGCACCGAGCGCAAGACCGCTCCGGGGCACGGCGGCTTTAGTGTGCAAACCGATGGCGACGTCAGTCTCGAAGCGGACCTCGTCCGCCGTGACCTGACCATCAACGCCATGGCCAAGGATCGAGAAGGGCGGCTCATCGACCCTTTTGGCGGCCAGCGAGACCTGCGCGAACGCCGCCTCCGCCACGTTTCCGGGGCCTTCGGTGAAGACCCTCTGCGGGTGTTCCGGGTGGCTCGCTTCGCCGCTGTCCTTGAAGGCTTCTCCGTGCATCCAGACACGCTGGTCCTGATGGAGAGCATGGCCGGGACCTTGCCGGAATTGCCTGCAGAGCGGGTTTGGGGAGAGTTCCGCAAGGCGTTGGCCGCCCCGGCGCCGCAACGCTTCATTGCCGTTCTGAAGCAGGCCGGCTGTCTTTCCCCTTGGCTGACCGAACTCGGGGAGGTGGTCATCGATCTCTCCCTGAACGGGGGCCTGCACCGCTACGGCGGCATCGGCTGGGACCTTTCCCCCGCCAGCACGAAAGCCCTTGGCAAACGCCTCAAGGCACCCAAGGCCCATCTGCAGCTCAGCCTCGACGTCGCTGCCCGAGGAAGAACCCTTGGGGCTTGGCGGGGGCTGACCGCCGCCGATCTCGACCGCGCCTTGGTGGCAATCAACGGCTATCGGGATCTGCAGCGTCGCCGCCGGGTCTTTGCGGTGGTTGCAGCCAGGTCTGGAACCTCCATAGGCGCGCTGGACGAGGCGCTAGCGCAGATGGAGCTGGAGATAGCGGACAAACGCCGCGATTGGCCCGTTTTAATGGGCGCTGAGGTCGGCCGCAGAATGCGCCAGGAGCGGCTGGCGTTCTTTGCCCAGTTTCTAGGCCGGTCCAGTTAGCGGATTCGATACTATGGAACCAAGGCCCGATTTCGCTTACCTGTTGGATAAGCTCTTCCCTGTTCATGTTCTCTTGTCCATTTCGCGATGGCCGATTGGCGCACTAGGTCACCGACAGACCCGTTCATCCATCACCTGTGCGGCATCACTACTAATGGCACTGAGATTGGGCGGCGGGTTGTTGGTTCGTGAGTGATGAAAGGTATTCCATCGGGGTTGCGCTAGCAAGCGCGGCGGGCGGCCTTTGGGTGTTGCGCCATTGCTGGTGTCGCGAAACGTTTGGCTTAGGCGGGGTCTATGGGGGGCAGATCGGTCAATGGCCAACGGGCCTGGGTGTGGATGCTTAACGGCTCGCTGTGCCCGGCGGCAAGACGCTGCCAGCCGGCGTAGGCGATCATGGCGCCGTTGTCGACGCATAAGGCGGGTGGCGCGTAGTGAATTTTCGCCGGCAATTGGGTCTCCAGCCGTTGCCGCAGGCGGAGGTTGGCGCTGACGCCGCCGGCGATGACCAAGTGGCTCACGCCTTCGCCCTGCAGCGCCCGGCGGCACTTGATGAGCAGGCTGTCCACCACCGCCTCCTCAAAGGCCCGGGCGATGTCCGCCCGGTCTTGATCGTGCAAAGGCCGGTGGGCGCTGACCGTGTTGAGGGCAAAGGTCTTCAGGCCGCTGAAGCTGAAGTCCAAGCCGGGCCGGTCGGTCATGGGCCGAGGGAAATGAAAGCGCTGCGGATCGCCCTTTTCCGCCAAGGCTGCAATCCGCGGGCCGCCCGGATAGCCTAGGCCCAGCATCTTGGCCACCTTGTCGAAGGCTTCCCCGGCGGCGTCGTCCAAGGACTCGCCCAGCATCTCATAGGCACCGACCGCTACCACCTTGACCAATTGGGTGTGGCCGCCGGACACCAGCAAGGCGATGAACGGCAGGGGCGGGCGGTTCCCCTCCATGAGCGGGGCGAGCAGGTGCGCCTCCATGTGGTGGACGGCGATGGCGGGAACACCCAAGCTCCAAGCAAGGGTGCGCCCGAACGCCGCCCCCACCAGCAACGCCCCCTTCAGCCCTGGCCCGGCGGTGTAGGCGACGCCGTCGATGTCCTGCAATTGCGCACCCCCTTCGGCCAACGCCCGCCGCACCAAGGGAGTGATCTTGCAGATGTGATCCCGGCAGGCCAGTTCCGGCACCACGCCGCCGAATGGCGCATGGATATCGAATTGGCTGTGCAGCAGGTTGGCCAGCAGACCGCGCTGCGCGTGGTACAGGGCGACGCCGGTTTCGTCGCAAGAGCTTTCGATGCCCAATACAAGCATGGCGATGCGAAAATTACTCCATTCCTCGCGGATTTGCGCGACAAGACGCGCAGTTGTCAATGCCATTCAGCAAATCCGGTCGCTCGGCCCCGTCAACGCGCATCCCTGATGCCTGATAAGAATCGTTGCAAAGGGCTGAAATTGGCGAAGAGCGCCGAGGTGGATCTGGACGGCTTGAGGCGGCCAAGCGGCTGGCGCGGCGGGTTGCGCCGGCCGTCATCGGGCATGAGGTTGGGACGAGAGGCTGCGTTAGCGGAATCACGGAAAAGGCCGCTGCGGATTGCGCCGGCGAAAAAGCATGGCAAAATTCTGCCGCTGAAGGCGGTTAGGGAAGGTTTGTGACCTACAGATTGGGCGTGGATGTGGGGGGCACGTTCACCGACTTGCTGCTGATCGACGAAGCCAGCGGGCGCACTTGGACGGCCAAGGTGCCCTCGACTCCGGAGGATTCGGCCATCGGTGTCTTGAACGGGGTGGCGCGGATTTGCGCGACATCCCAAGTGGATCCGGGGCGGATCGCGCTGGTCATGCACGGCACCACGGTGGCCACCAATGCGGTGCTCACTGGCCGAGGCGCCAAGGTTGGGCTGGTCACCACCCAAGGCTACGAGCAAACCCTGCAAGTGGCCCGCTCCTTCTGTCCCGGCGGCCTGGGCGGTTGGGTGACCTTCATCAAAAAGCCCCTGCTGGCGCCCCTGGAACTGACCATCGGCGCCCGGGAGCGAATCGATGCCGACGGCGCGGTGGTGCAACCCTTGGACGAGGCCGCATTGCGCCGGGACCTGCAAGCTCTATGTGCTCGGGGCGGCATTGAGGCGCTTACCATCTGCTTCATCAACGCCTACGTCAACGGCGAGCACGAGCGCCGCGCCGCGGCCATCGCCCAAGAGCTGTTCGGCGCCGTGCCCATTTCCATTTCCAGCGAGGTGGTGCCGGAAATGCAGGAGTACGAGCGCACGGAAACCACGGTGATGAACTCCTATGTACGCCCGGAAGTGTCCAAGTACGTGGGCAGCCTGCGCCGCTCCTTGGAGGAGCGCCTAGGACAGAGCGCCCAACTTTACATCCTGCGCTCCGATGGCGGCTTGGCCTCCGCTCGGGCGGCGGCGCAGTCCCCGGTGAACCTGCTGATGTCCGGCCCCGCCGGCGGCGTGACCGGGGCCATGCACTTCTGCAGGCTGGCCGGGTTCCACAACCTGCTCAGCTTCGACATGGGGGGCACCTCCACGGACGTGGCCCTGATTCAGAACGGCCGGGCGCGGGTGCGCCGGGAAACCTTCGTCGGCGACGTGAAACTGCGGGCGCCGTCCCTGGATGTGCGCTCCGTGGGCGCCGGGGGCGGCTCCATCGCCTTCGTGCCGGAGTTGACCCGGGCCCTGCGGGTGGGGCCGGAGTCGGCCGGCGCGATGCCAGGACCAGCCTGCTACGCCAAGGGCGGCGAGCAGCCCACGGTGTGCGACGCCAATGTGGTGCTGGGCTATCTGCCGGCGGATGTGCAGCTAGGCGGCACTATGCACATCGAACGCCAGCGGGCGGAGCGGGCGGTGCAAAAGATTGCCGACGCCATGGGCATGTCCCTGCTGGACGCGGCGGAGGGCATCGTCAAGGTGGTGAACGAATCCATGCTGGGCGCCCTGCGCCTAGTGTCCGTGGAGCAGGGCTATGATCCCCGGGATTTCTCCTTGGTGGGCTTTGGCGGCGCCGGCCCCCTGCATGCCAATGCCTTGGGCCTGCTCACCGGCGCATGGCCGGTCATCATTCCCCCCGGCCCGGGCGTGCTGTGCGCCTACGGCGACGCCGCCACTCAGGTTCAAGACGAAGCCGCCCGAACCTACTTGGTCATGGCCGAGGCCATCGGCGCGGAGCTGCTGCTGGCCGATCTTCTGGAATTGCAGCATCGGGCCGCCGCCTCCCTGATGGCCGACGGCATCCCGGAGGCGGACCAGGAGGTGGGCTTCCAAGCCGATTTGCGATACGCCGGGCAAGCCTTCCAGATCACCGTGGACTTCACCGCCGAAGAGCTTGAGGCGCAAGGCATCGCCCGGCTCACCGAGGTGTTCGACCGGGAGCACGAGCAGCTGTTCACCTTCAAGCTGGGCGACGATCACGAAATCCTCATGATCCGCGCTCTGGTCAAGGCCCGGCCCAAGGCCATTCCCCGCTCCCAGCTGGGGCGCGGCGGCACCACCCTTGAGGAGTGCAAGATCGCCGATAGCCGGTACTACTGGGAAGGCGCTTGGCACGAGGCGGCCATCTACAACCGCGACCGCCTGCGGGAGGGGCTGGAACTGCCCGGCCCGGCCATCGTCTGCGAAATGGATTCCACCACGGTGGTGCTGCCGGGCTGCCGAGCCCGGGTGGACGCCATCGGCAACCTGCTGCTGGACCGGCAGTCCTAAGGGAGGGCGCGACCATGCCGGCAACCATTCTGCACAGCAACCCGGAGCCCTTGAAGACCGTGGCGCTGGAAGGGGTGACCGTGGACATCATCGAAAACGCCCTGAAGAACGCTCGGGTGGAGATGGACGCGGTGCTGTTCCGCACCGCCATGTCGCCGGGCATCCGCGAGCAGGGGGATTGCTTCCCGATGATCGCCAACGTGGAGGGCAAGATGGTGGTGGGGCAGTTCGGCTCCTTCATCGGCCCCTTCCTGGAAGCCTACGAGGGGGAGATCGAGGAGGGCGACATCATCCTCACCAACGATCCCTATCTGTGCAATGCGGCGGTCTCCCACCTGCCGGACTGGCTGGTGCTGAAGCCGGTGTTCAAGACCGGCCGACACATCGCTTGGACGGCCATGTTCGGGCACATGTCGGACAACGGCGGCATGGTCCCCGGCTCCATCCCCATCCGCGCCACCACCATTTATCAGGAGGGCATCCGCATCCCGCCGGTGAAGCTCTACAAGCGAGGCGAGCTGCAGCAGGACATTCTGGAATTGATCCTGCACAACGTGCGCACCTCCCAATGGAACCGCTTCGACCTGAACGCCTTGGTGGCGGCTTGCAACACCGCCGCCCGGCGGGTGCTGGAACTGACCGAGCGCTTCAGCGACGACATCCTGCACACCACCATGGGCATCATGCTTAAGCGCAACTACGACGCCATGAAAGCAGTGATCGAAATGGTGGTGCCGGAACAGCCGCGCACTTTCGCCGACTACATCTGCGACGACGGCATGGGCATGGGTCCCTACAAGATTCAGTGCAAGCTGTGGCGGGAGGGGTCCAAGGCCATCTTCGACTTCGCCGGCACGGATCCCCAAGCCCAGAGTTCGGTCAACTTCTTCTTGAACGAAGACATGTTCAAGATGTTCTTCGGCTCCTTCACCATCAACGTGGTTGACCCGCAGATCGTCTTTAACGACGGCTTCTACGACCTAGTGGACGTGCGCATTCCCCAAGGCACCCTGCTCAAGCCGAACTTCCCCGCCGCCCTGTCCGGGCGCACCCATGCCTTGGGCCGCATCTTCGATGTGCTCGGCGCCCTGTTGGGCATGGGCGCACCCGAGCAGTTGCTCAACGCCGCCGGCTTCTCGGACTCGCCGCATCTGTTCTACTCCGGCTACGATGACCGGGGCGAGTGGTTTCAGCTGTTTCAGATCGGCTTCGGCGGCATTCCCGGGCGGCCGGTGGGGGACGGCTTGGACGGCCATTCCCTGTGGCCCGGCTTCACCAACGTGCCCAACGAGTTCATCGAATCCTACTTTCCGTTGCGCATTGAGCGCTACGAAACCATTCCGGATTCCGGCGGCGCCGGCCTGCACCGGGGCGGCAACGGCCTAAGCGTGGCCTACCGCTTCCTGTGCGACGGAGAGATCGGCATCCACGACGAGCGCTGGCTCACCTACCCTTGGGGCGTGAACGGCGGCGAGACGGGCACCCGTTCCAGCAAGCGCTTGGTGCGAGCCGACGGCAGCGAGGAATGGTTGCCGGCCAAGGCGGAGAGTGTCCGCGTCAAGGCAGGCGATCTGCTTTACTTCAATACTTGGGGCGGCGGCGGTTGGGGCGACCCCTACGCTCGAGATCCCCAACTGGTGCTGGCCGACGTGCGCCGAGGGCTGGTCTCCCGTCAGGGCACCCGGCGCTACGGCCTGGTGCTGGCCGGCGACGCGGTGGATGCAGAGGCCACGGAACGGCTGCGGGCGGAACTGACCGCCGCCCGGGGTGAGGCGCCACTGTTCAACCACGGCGGATCCATTGAGGAGATAAGGGCCCGTTGCCTGGATGAGACCCATCTGCCGGCCCCGGAGGCCCCAGCGTTTCGCTAAGATGCACAATGGCGTCCAGCCCAAACTTGGGGGCGTCTAGCGGCGGTGCGAACATTGGGGTGGCATGGTGTGAAGTCGGCACTCCGGCGGCGCGGAAACGCCGGGTCGGTGGGCGAATCCCGGTTCCGGCTAGGGCGCAACATCCGCCAGAAAGATGTCTGCGCGGTTTCGATGACCACATAAGGAAAGCGCAATGAAATTCGGCATGATGATGTTCGTTTTCGCCTTGACGGGACCGGCGGCGTTCGGCGGGGCGTTGGCTGAGGACGCGAAGATGGCTGAAGCGGATGGGGTGGCGGCGGCCAAGGCGGCGCTTTTCGAGGCGTTGACGGACTACCGGCCCGGCGTCCCAGCTAACGAGGAACTGACGGCCCGCATTGACGCCGCCGCGGCCCGCTTGGAGCAGGCGGCCGGTGGCCCGCCGGACCTGCGGGCCAATCTAGCGCGGCTGTCCGGCCAGTGGGTGAGCCTGTTCAGTTCCCAAGGCGTGGTGGGGGAGATCGAGGTGAGCTTCATGACCCGCGCCCTTCCCGGCGGCGGCCATGCCGGCGGCAAGGCGCTCTCCCAAGTGGTGCTGCAGGAACTGCGCCCGGCGGAGCGCTTCTACCGCAACATGATGGTGATGACCGCTGGGGATCGGAACATCCCTCTGCTGCATGTGGCGACCGCCTTCACCGATGTGGCCGAAGAGGCGCCCAACTTCCTGCAAGTGCGCTTCCGCCGCATCGAATTTCTGCCTGGACGGGCGGACGTGACCTTGGAGCAACTGCGCACTGCCTTAGCATTGCCCGAGGCAACGCCCTTGGCGGTGAATGTGCCCGTGGACCTCTCCAAGCCGGCCGCCACCTCCGAAGTCACCTACCTGGACAACGATCTGCGCATTAACCGCGGCAAGACCTATGTGGCGATTCTGCGCAAGGTTCATTAGTCGCCGCCGTTGGCCGGACGCCGTGACCGTTGCGTTGGAAAGGAACTGGCGAGAAGTGCGCGGCTGGCGCGATTCGCCTTGGCAGGGCTGAGGCCGGCGGCGATGCGCTTCCTTGACGGCTACTCTGGTGAATCCCGGGCCAGCCGCTGGGTTGGTTGGTGCATAGCATTCCTGTTCGTCGCCCTAGGGGTTTTGAACACCGTTCTGCCGCGCACCGAAAAGACGTCACTGCTGCGCGACGAGTATCGGGGCATTCACTATGCGCTGGGCATTGGGCTGCTGCTGTTCGCCATCTGGCGGTTGGTGCTCTGGCTGCGCTTCGAGCAGCGGCCTACCGCCGGGCAGCTGCCGCAACCGTGCGTACGCTGGATCAACGGCCTGTGCCTGCTGACCCTGTGGTTTCTGCTGCTGGGCGCCTTGCTCGGCTTCGGCTACGGTTGGGGGGAGGGGCACCGGCTGCACTTCGCCGGCCTGTTCGATCTGCCCAACCTGATGGAGCCTTCCCGGCCGCTCTGGCAGTTCAGTGGCTACTTTCATTCCGGCCTTGGCTTCACCACCCGGCTGCTGGCCGCCGCCGCCGTGCTCACCGGCATCTACACCCTGGTGCGCTACCGCACCGGGCTGATCCGCGCCTTCCCCGCCGGCTTCGGCCCCATGTTCTACCTCTCCATCCTCATCATGGTGTACGCGCTCAACTCCTTTCAGGCGCCGGCGCCCGGGTTTCGTGCGGCCGCCTGGTTCCTGGCCGCCACCCCGTTGGTTTGGGGGCTTGCCATTCTGCTCGGCAAGGCGGGCTTGGCCGCCCGTCCCCAGGAATACGGTCCGACTGGCGGCCACTGGGCCTGGGCGGGCGCCGCGGCCGCCGGCCTGATCGCCATCTCCGCTTATGGCCTCTATGTGCCGCACCTGATGTTTCGCGTCACGCCTTGGTCCATGGGCGTGGCGGTTGCGGCACCGCCGGGGATCAGTTCCCATCAAGCGCCAGTGGCCAACGTGCGCGTTCGCCCGGCCACGGACTTCGAGGGCCAAGTAGATGCGGAGACCTTCCGCTGGTGCCGGTTCTGCCACACATTCCAGCGCAACGAGCCGCACTTGGTGGGGCCCAATCTTCATGCGATTTTCGGGCAGCGGGCGGGAACTGTGCCCAACTTCCACTTTTCGGAGGCGATGGCCGAAGCCGGCGCTCAAGGCTTGGTGTGGAACGACGAAACCTTGGCGGCCTATCTGGCCGACCCGGACGGATTCCTGCCGGGCACCTCCATGATTATTTCCAGCGGCCCGGTGGTCGGTGCCGACCGCCAAGCCGCAGTCATCAACTTGCTCAAACGTGAAACCATGCCGGCGTCCCATCGCCGGGAGGAGGAGGAATGAACCGAGATCAGACGCAAACCAAATCGGCTGCCGGCCGCGTCGCCACTGACCCCGCCGACAAGGGAATCGGCCGCCGGTCCCTGCTGCACGGCGGCCTAGGCGTCGGCGGCGCGGCGCTGCTGGGCGGCTTAGCGGGTCCCGCGTCCAACCAAGCCTTGGCCTCGGCCGCGCCCAAGGCCAGCTTCGATCCCTCCCTGCCGGAGAAATTCCGGGATCCGGAATGGAACCGGGACGCCTTCGCCCGCTTGCAGGGTTCGCTGAAGTTTGGCGAGGTCAAGAGCGGCTGGTACGCCGGAGTGGTGCATGGCGTGGTGGATGGCCAAATGGTCAAGCCGCTGATGGGCTTTGAGGGCTTCTCCAAGGCAAGGCTGATCGACGCCGGCGGCGGTGCCTATCAGAAGGTGCTGCGGGAAGTGTTGTTCTACACGGACCTGGAAACCGGCGAAGTGCTGGAAACCTACCGCAACCCCTACACCGACGAGACGGTACCCGTGGTGCATATCGCCAACGATCCGTTCAACATGCTGGTCGAGAAATACCGCCCCAAGGGGCCGACCTACGGCGGCCTGAACAAGCCGGACGAACAACGGACGCCGTTGCTGCTGCCTTGGCGGATCACCCGGCCCAACACCGTCATGTTGTCGGCGGACATTCACCTCCACTACCCCTCCGCCCTGCAGCCGGACAAGTGGCCGCGGGAATCCGCCGGCCCCATGAACCGGGTCTCCGAGATGTTCCGCTACGTCATCCGCCGCGAGGAGCTGGAGGACGCATCCATCCCATCGCTGAACTACAGCGGCTCCTGGACCCGCATCACCCCTTGGCTGCCTTGGATGCTCATGGGGCAGGCGCCTGGGCACATCTTCTACTTGGGCAGCATGGGCGGTTACGACGACCTCAGCATGGCCTCGCCGACAATCCTCGCCTACGCGGAGAAGCATTTCCCCAAGTACTTCGACGCACCCGCCAAGTGGGAGGAACCCAGCCTGTCCAGCTTGGAAAACTATGCCCGCACACAGAAGCCGGCACCGGTGAAGCCGTAGTCTTCTCGCGTGTGCCGGCCGGCCAATCAGTGGGGTTTAGCTGTGCGGGACTTGCGTTTCACGGCAAGGCGTCACCGCGCACGACGGGGCGATGCTTGGGTGAAGTCGAGGCTATCCTTGGTGGAACGTTGGTTGGATGGCGGCGACGGGGGCGGACGCATGATGGGGGTGAACCACTCTAGGGGGCGCCACGGCGTTTGGCGAAACCTGCGGGCCGGCATTTGGGTGGCGCTGCTGGCCCTGGCGGCCTGCGCTGCTCCGTCGGAGGAGCCGGCGGACCCGGCACCGGCACCGGAGGACCCGATACTGGCCCGCAACCTAGCCGCCTTGGCGCGGCAGCCCGGCATCTCGGATTTGGGTTGGCGGCAACCAAAGGAACCTGTACCGGGTGCGGCGGCTGCGGATGACGCGGCACCGCGCTGGCCCTTTGAACCGGCGGCCTTTCCCGCGCCCCAAGCCCTGCAGGAAGTTCTGCAATACTCGGAGCGCCACCGAGGCCGGGGGTTGATGGTGTGGCATGGCGGCAAGCTCGTGGCCAGCCGGTTCAGCGACGGATTCGGGCCAAGCACCCGCACAGCGACCTACTCCATGCACAAGACCGTGCTGGCCATGATGGTGCTGGCCGCGATCGAGGATGGCGTCATTGACAGCCTAGACGATCCCGTTGGCCGTTACATCAACGCCTGGGCCGAGGACGACCGCGGCCAAATCACCTTGCGGCAATTGCTAACCCACAGCAGCGGTCTGGAGCACCATTCGCTCAACTCTGCATCGCCGGATGCGATGAATTTGACCTTTTCCTCCCGCATCCGGGAAACCGCGCTGAACTACGCCCAGACACAGCCCCTCGGCGTTCAGTTCAACTACAACAACGCCAACTCGCAAATCCTTGGCGCCGCCTTAGAGGACGCCTTGGCGGCACAAGACCTGCGCTATGCCAAGTATCTCGGCCAGCGTCTTTGGCGGCCCTTGGGCAACGGCCCGGCGCACCTCTGGCTGGAGCGGGAGGGGGGCAGCCCGCGTTACTTCGCCGGCTTGGAGGCCGGTTTAGAGGACTGGCTCGCCATCGGCATCCTGCTCGCCAAAGACGGTGAATACGGCGGGCGCCGCTTGCTCAGCTTGGAGTCCGTCGCCAACCTGTTCGCCGCCGCTGCGGCCAATCCGGCCTATGGGCTGCACGTCTGGCGCGGCATCGCTTGGCAGCCCCGCCGCTCCTATGGCCCCGGCACGGAATTGACCATTCCTCATCGGCAGCCCTATCTGGCGCCGGACCTTTACTTTCTGGACGGGTTCGGCGGCCAGCGCGTCTATGCGGCGCCCTCGGCCCAGCTAGTGGTCGCTCGGGTGGGCGAACCCTCCTTCGACTACGACGATTCCGTCATTCCCAACCTGCTGCTGGGCGGGCTGATGGAAGCCCGCGGCCGAGAGGCCGCCGCAGCCTACGCCGAAAATCAAGGCGAGGCGGTTTATCAAAAGCGGCTGCAGCGGCTATTCCGCGAGGCCCGCAGCGGCACTGGGCTGGGCGGCTACGACCCCCTCGCACCCCTGCCGGGGGCTGCGAACCACCGCTTCCTGCCCGTGGCGCCGGACGCGGCGCCTTGGCTGGACGAAGCCGACCGCAGCGAACTTTTGGGGCGCATGGGCGCAGCGAACTCCAGTGCCCTGTTCATCTGGCACAGGGGCCGGCTGGCGCTGGCCGAATACTTCGGCGGGCAGCGGGAGGAGCTGCTGGTCTCCCGCTCCTTGGCCAAGCCCCTGTCCGTGCTGGCCGTGGCCCGGGCCATGCAGCTTGGCTTCATTAAAAGCCTAGATCAGCCCATCGAGGACTATCTGTTCGAGTGGCGGGGAACAAAGCGGGGCGCCATCACCCTGCGTCAGCTGTTGCAGATGCGCTCCGGGCTGGCGCCGCAGACCTTTGCGGTGGAGGCGGGGCACA
Organism: uncultured Pseudomonadales bacterium; assembly: GCA_958296025.1. Taxonomy (GTDB): domain Bacteria; phylum Pseudomonadota; class Gammaproteobacteria; order Pseudomonadales; family Azotimanducaceae; genus Azophilus. The sequence continues at coordinate 332,722 of OY282430.1, read as the reverse complement.
TCATGAACCGCGCCTACCTGCATCCCTACCATATTCAGGCCATCCTCAAGGACTATCCCTTGGTCGCCGAACCGGGTGCCCGGTACGACTACTCCAACGCCAACGGCGAACTGATCGCACCCATCCTCGAACGGGCCACGGGGCGCCCCTACCAAGATTGGCTTGGCGAGGCCGTGCTGCAGCCCTTGGGCGCCGCCGGCGGGTCCATCTGGGTGAACCGACCCGGCGGCACCGCCCATTCCGGCTGCTGCGCCTTGCTGCCTGGAGAAACCTATCTGCGCCTGTCCATCCTGCTGATGCAGGATGGCGTCTGGAACGGCCGCCGCCTGCTGCCGGAGGGGTTCGTCGCTGAAATGACCGCGCCCAGCCCGCAAAACCCCCATGCGGCCATGGGCCTCTACGTCGCCGGCGCCTTCATCGAACGGCGCGGCGCGGCGCACCCGGACATTCCGTTCGGCAAGACTCGGCATAGCGAGCCCTATCTGGACAAGGACTTATTCCTGTTCGACGGCAATGGGCATCAGGTGAGCTACCACATTCCCCGACACCAGCTGCTGGTCATGCGTTTGGGCGCACAGCCCCCGGAAGACGCGCCTTGGGACAACGCCTATCTGCCAAACTTCCTGCTGCGCCGGCTGCAAGCCGCCACTGGCATCGCGCTGCTGCCTCAGGCGCCTTAGTGTCCTGTCCCGCATATCTCGCCTCTGCGAAGGTGGATTTGCGCCGCGGCTTTGCCCGCCAAACGGCCGAAGGTGGTCGCCGTCAGCAGCCCGTTGCCGGCCAGATAGCCCCAGCAGGAGGGGCCGGAAATACCCCGGGCTGCGCCGCCGCCGGCGAACAGGTTGGGCAGAGGCTCGCCGTTCTCGCGCAGCACCCGGCCGCTAGCGTTCACCTTCAGGCCGCCCTGCGTGTGGAACAGGGCACCATGCACTTTGACGCCGAAGAAGGGCGTCTGCAGGGGCGGGCGGGATAGAAACACCCGGCCGAACGGGTCGGCGGCGCCGGATTGGGTGTAGGCGGCCACGCCCTGTGCAGTGCGTTCGAGTTCGGCGGCGGGCAGGCCCAGAGCTTCGGCCAGTTCGCCCCAGGACGCGCCTCGGCGAACGGCCCGCGCCTCCAAGGCGTCGCGGTAGTCGGTGAACTCCAGCATCAGTTCATGCAGCCGCTGGTCGAAGATGGTGTAGGCCGCATGACCGGGCTGGGCGACCACCTGCACGGCCTGCTCGGAATAGCCTTGGGACTCGTCTGAGAACCGGCGTCCCTCGGCATTGACCTGGAAGCCGCCCTCCATGATGACCGGCCAGAGGATGGGGATGCCGTGGCTGGCGGCTAAGCCGCCGTGGCCTTGGTAGGCGTGCAGATCGACCAAGGCGGCCCCCAAGGCCCGGCCCCAGCGCAGCGCGTCGCCCTTGTTGCCGGGATGACCGAAGAACACCGCGCCGGCGACCTCCGGGATGTATTCGGCCACTAGGCCGGCATTGCCGGCGAAGCCGCAGCAGGCCAGCACCGTCGCCCGACAGCCGATGTCCTCAATGCCGCCGTCTGGCCGGCGACAGCGCAGGCCTTGCACAAGCCCCCGGTCGTCCGCAAACAAGTCCGTCACCAAGGCTTCGGTAAGCACCGGGATCTGGGCGCGTTCCACTGCACCACTGAGAGCGCCCATCAGCTCGGCACCGGTGCGGTTTGGGGTGCCGTGCATGCGGTGCATCGAATGGCCGGGGTAGAGAAAGGAATCAACTAGGGAAAGGGGTATTCCGTTGTCCGCCAGCCAATGCACGGTGGCGGCGGATTCCTTGGCCAAGGCAGTGACAATCTCAGCGTCGGTCTGACGGCGGGCCTTGACGAGAATGTCGGCGGCGAGCCGCTCAGGGCTGTCCCGGACGCCGGCCCTCTGCTGAAAGCAGGTGCCGGCGGCGGGAATCAATCCGGTGGACATGGCGGTGGTGCCCAAGGTGGCGCGGTCCCTCTCCAGCACCAGCACCTCGGCACCCAGCTGTTGGGCGGCCAAGGCAGCGGTCAAGCCGCAACCGCCGCCGCCGATGACGGCGACCTCCACCTCCAATTGAAATTGAGCGGCCGATGGGTGGAGCAAGGTCATCAGGGAAGCTTCCCACCCGCCAAGCAAGGAGATAGCGGCAAGGGGCTTGGCGCATCGTAGCGCCCAGTGTCCCGTCTAGGCATCTGACGATAGGGCGGGTTCCAGCACAAGGTCCAGTAATTGCCGGCGCTGTGCGTCCAGCGCCTCGGCGAATTCTCCTTCGGGTCGGTGGCGCTCGATCTCCGTGGCCAGATCGATGCCTCTTTCCGCAAGCAGGCGCTCCGTCACCAGCTGACGGTCCTTGACGATCCAAAGCTCCCGCGTCAAGTTCAGGACCATCTGCAGCAGGGCCTCGCCGTGGGCGGTGCCGGAAGTCATGACCGCCCCGGCTTGGTAGCCCACGTCACCCAAGGATAACGCCCCTCACCCAAGCCGTAGCTGCGAACATCCGCGAAGCCCACCTCCCCTGCGACGAGGGCGAGGTCCAAGCTGGCGGATTCGCGCCAATAAGGTTCACCGCCCCGCTGGGCTAGATCCAACGCCCGCCATTCCTCAAGCCGGCTCTGGTCGTGAAAGGGGCGCACGTCCGCCATGAACAGGGTACCGCCAGGCTCCAGCAGCCGAAACGCTTCGGCGAACACTGCCTTGACGGCCCGGGCCGGCAGCTCGTGCAGGAGGATGTAGGAAGTGACCAGATCGTATTGAGCGGCTGGCAGCCCGGTATCCTCCGCGGCGGCCTGGATCAACCGCCAAGCGAAGTCATGCTCGTTGCCCAGCCGTTGCGCCTGTTCCAGCATCTGCATGGACAGATCCACACCGGTCAGCGCCGCCTCCGGGTACGCCTGCGCCAGCTGCAGGGTGTAATGCCCGGAGGAAGCGCCCATCTCCAGAATCTTTCGATAGCGCCGCGGCCCCAACGCCTTGAGCACCTCGGCCCGCTGTCGGAAGATCTGGCCGGGAAAGTTCCTGGCGACGTAAAGCGGATGGATCAGTTCGCCGTGGATGAAGCCTTGGTGCTCCCGGGTCCAACCGCCGGCGGTGCAATGAAAATCCACCCCAACCCAATAATCCGGGGGCCTAAAGCCGTCCCGCACCTCCAAGGTGCTGCCACCTCGGCGCAGGGCCTCAAAGGTCGGCGCGAGTTCCTCCTCGATTTCCGCAAAGGCATCGCCGGCAATCCGCCCGTGCTGCCGGGACAGCCAATTGCCGATGCCGCAGGCGAACCAGCGGGGGCTGAAGCCCTGCAAGGCCCCCTCCACCTGCTCCATGCGCCGGTCCAAGTCGGCATCCAGATCCATTTCTGCGATCTTGCCGCCCACCGTTTGGCCGAGCCGGCCCAAAGTGCCGCCCAGATCGGCGGCAAAGTCCATGCTCGCCCGGCCCCGCTGGCGCAGTTGAAACTGCATGGCGCATCCCTCCTCAGTTGCCGTTGGCCCGCCACCTTAGCATGACGGCGACGCCCGCAACCACTGCTTCGCCCCCTCCCCGATAACCGCATCGGCAGGCATTATCCGAACAGTGCAACTCCCTCTGGAAGACCACTCCAATCTGACGCATTTGATCGTTAACCTGTAGCGCAAGCCACTCAATAGGGCGCTTTATCTGCTTTCAACACTTCCAGCTTGGGGCCAAGGGCGGATTGGCTAAGGGTTTAGACGTTGAAGCGGAAGTGCATGAGGTCGCCATCCTGCACGACGTAGTCCTTGCCTTCCAGCCGCCACCTGCCAACGTTCTTGGCCCCCTGTTCGCCGCCGCATTCAATGAAATCTTGATAGGCGACCACTTCGGCGCGGATGAAGCCCTTGGCGAAGTCCGTGTGGATCACGGCGGCGGCTTCGAGCGCCTTGGCGCCGACCGGGATGGTCCAAGCGCGAACCTCCTTGGGGCCGGCGGTGAAGTAGTGGTGCAACCCCAATAGGCGGTAGCCGGCGCGGACCACCCGGTTGAGGCCGGGTTCGCCAATGCTGAGGGCGTCTAGGAACTCGGCCCGCTCCGCTTCGTCCAACTCGGCGATTTCCCCCTCGATGCGGTTGCAGATGGGCACCACCGGAGCACCTTCTTGGGTGGCCACGCCGGTCACCGCGTCCAGCATCGGATTGTCCTCAAAGCCATCCTCGGCCACGTTGGCGATGTAGAGCACCGGCTTGGCGGTGAGCAAGTGCAGTTCCTTAAGCCGCGCTTGGGCTACATCGTCCAGGCTTAGGGTGCGCACCGGGGTGCCGGCCTCCAAACCGCACCGCACTTCGGCGAGCGCCTCCATCAGGGCCGCCGCCGCCTTGTCCCCGGCGTTGGCCAAGCGTCGTCGCCGATCACCCGCCCGCTCCACAGTTTCCAAGTCTGCCAAGGCCAGCTCCGTATTGATGATTTCGATGTCGTCGGCAGGAGAGACCGCGCCGGAGACATGGACGATGTTGTCATCGGCGAAGCAGCGCACCACATGGGCGATGGCGTCGGTTTCCCGGATGTGGGCCAGGAATTGGTTGCCCAGCCCCTCGCCCTCGGCGGCGCCGGCCACCAAGCCGGCGATATCCACAAACTCCATGGCGGTATGCACCACCTTCTGCGGCTTGACGATAGCGGCGATGCGGTCCAGCCGCGGGTCCGGCACCGGCACCACCCCGGTGTTCGGGTCTATGGTGCAAAAGGGGAAGTTCTCCGCAGCGATGCCGGCCCGGGTTAGGGCGTTGAACAAGGTCGATTTGCCCACGTTGGGCAGGCCGATGATGCCGCAGCTAAAGCCCACATTAGTTTCCCATTCGATCAGCAATCCGCGCCCGCGTTTTGCTGCTCCGCTGGTTGATGCAGGCGGTTCATGGCTAGGCCCAGTTCGCCGCGCACGAGCGCGGTGAGCACGGCATCGTCCAACCGGAAAGCTGCCGCCGCCTTTCCCCTTTCCTCCGGCGGCATGGGCGCCTCGGTGAGGTAACGCACCATGCACGCCTTATCGCCAGGATGCCCGACGCCGATGCGTAGGCGATGGAAGTCCTGGGCGCCTAGGTGCTCCATCAGGCTCTTCAACCCGTTGTGGCCGTTGGCGCCGCCACCGCTCTTGAGGCGTATAACGCCGGGGGCAAAGGCCACTTCGTCGTGGGCCACGAGAATCTCCGCCGGCTCGATCCGGTAGTAGCGGGCATAGGGGCCCACCACCTGCCCGCTTTGATTCATGTACAGGCCTGGCAGCAGCAGGCGCAGATTCACACCGGCCACCGAGCCGCGCCCGGCCTCGGCTTTGAACTTGGCGGTTGGCGCGAAGGTGATGGCGAAGCGTTCGGCCAAATGGCGCACGAACGCCGTGCCGATGCTGTGCCTAGTGGCGGCGTATGCCGGACCTGGATTGCCCAAGCCGACAATGAGACGAAGGCTGACCGGCATGATTCACCAAGGATTTCAGTGACCGCCCCCAGTTTTGGCGCCGATGCCCAGCCGCGCCGCCATGTGGAGACCACAGGAGCAGGTCCGCGATGGAAAAAGGCGGATGGACCCAGGCCGGGTAAAAGCCATGCGCAACGAATTCTGTTGCCCCAAGGGATGGCCAGCGCCTGACGAGCGGCTGCATGAACCACACCGCAGGCCTGTCGTCATGGAGCCGGCGCTCCGTCCCCGGCTTCGGACTCGTCGTCGCCCTTGGCTTGACCGCCCCGAGGCGGCTGCACGCTGACCACCGTGATGTCCCGATCCTCCCCGTGGGTCAACGCCACTAGGGCGACCTCCTCGGGCAAGACCAAATCGCTCAGGTGCAGGGCTTGCCCCACCTCCAAGCTGGCGACATCCACTTGGATGAATTCCGGCAACTGCGCCGGCAGGCAGCTGATCTCAACATCCACCAAGTTGTGGGAGAGGGTGCCGCCGCCGTTGCGCACGCCGACGCACTTGCCCTCGTTCACGAAGTGCAGGGGCACATGAGTGTGTACAGGTTTGTCGGCGCTGACACGCAGAAAGTCAACATGCAGCACCTTTTCGTTGACCGGGTGGCGCTGCAGATTCCGCACCACGGCCTTCTGCGCCTGTCCATCCACAACGACGTTCAGGATTTGCGAATAGAACGCCTCCTGCTGCATGGCCTTGCCGAGTTCCTTGGCATTCAGGGTGACCGGCTGCGGCTTCGCACCACCGCCATAGATGATGCCGGGCAGGTTGTCGTGCAGGCGGCGCAGGCGGCGGCTGGCGCCCGTGCCAAGCGCCTGCCGCGGGCTGGCGTTCAGTTCGATGGGTTGCGGCATGGCTAGGCTCCAAAAAAGAGGCTGAGTTGGGGTTGACGCGCCGGCGCTCAGCGGAACATCGCGCTCAGGGATTCCTCGTGGCTGACCCGGCGGATAGCCTCCGCCAACAAGCGCTTCAGGCTGAGTTGGCGGATCTTGGGGCTGCTATCCCCTGCGTCGCTCAACGGGATGGTGTCCGTCACCACCATTTCGTCAATGGCGGAGTCATTGATGCGCCGCACCGCCGGGCCGGACAGCACCGGATGGGTGATATAAGCCACTACGCTGCGAGCACCCTCCTCCTTCAACGCCTCGGCACCAGTGCAGAGGGTGCCGGCGGTATCGACGATGTCGTCCACCAGGATGCAGGTCTTGCCCCTGACGTCGCCGATGACGTTCATCACCCGGGTCTCGTTGGCTTGCGGACGGCGCTTGTCAATGATGGCCAAGTCCAGGTCATCCAGCTGCTTGGCGATGGCCCTAGCCCGGACGACTCCGCCTACGTCTGGCGAGACGACGATGGGATTTTCGTAGCCTTGGGCGGCGATGTGATCGACCAGCACCGGCGAGCCGTACACGTTGTCCACCGGCATGTCGAAGAAACCTTGAATTTGGTCGGCGTGCAGGTCCACGGTGAGCAGCCGGTCAACACCGACGCTGCCGAGCATGTCCGCCACCACCTTGGCGCTGATGGGCACCCGGGCGGAGCGGGGCCGCCGGTCCTGCCGAGCGTAGCCGTAGTAGGGCACCACGGCGGTGACCCTATGGGCGGAGGCGCGGCGAATGGCGTCCGCCATGATGATGAGTTCCATGATGTTGTCGTTGGTCGGCGCACAGGTGGATTGCAGGATGAAGGCGTCGCGGCCGCGCACGTTCTCGTGGATCTCCACGTTGACCTCGCCATCGCTGAAGCGGCCGGTGTCGGCGCGGCCCAAGTCGATACGCAGCTCCGCAACCACCCGCTCCGCCAAGATGCGGTTGGAGCTGCCGGAGAAAATCATCATCTGCGCCAAAACACTGCTCTCCAAGTCAAGCGAACCAACGAGGCCGCGCCTCAAGCCAAAAAAAGCTTGGCATGGCCCCCAAAGCTAGGCTATCTGTTCAGTTTCCGCGTTGAAGAAAAATAGTGTAGGGATGGAATGGGGCGCAATTGTGCTTTGGCGCCAAGGCCCTGTCAAATCCTCGATCTCGCACGAGACTTGCGGCAGCGCCAGTCTCTCGGGCAGGAACAAGGCAGTTTGTCCCTATTGGGTTGGAATGGGTCAATCACGCCGCTCCGATATGCTGACGCGCACCCGGCTACCGGGCTTTTCGGCGCTGATGCGGTTGGGCAAGCCCCGCGACGATGCGCCTACGCCTTCATAGCTTATCCGCCAGCCCAGTTGCTCGAACGCCAACGGGCGGCCCTCGGCATCCGTGGCTAAATCCTCGGCGGGGGCACGGCGCGACGGGCGACCGTTCATCCAATCGAGGAACAGGTCCAAAGGCAGGCTCCAGCCTAGATGCTCAAGCATCAGCGCTCGAGGGCAGCCGGCGGCGAGCACATCCCCAGCACCGTCCAGGATTTCAAGACGCCGCGTCGGCAACGCCATGACAGGGGCACCCGGTCCAGATGACGGCTGCGTTTGCCCATCGCCTGTACGCGGCTGGTCGATGCTCCGCCCCTCAGGAGGCGCTTGGGCGCATTCGTCAGGCGGGCGGGCTGATGCGGTGCTTGGCCGCCGCTCCGGTTGCCCGTCGTTCGGCAAGCTGAAGGCCCGCAGGCGAGTGTGGCCCTGGCCCAAGGGTCCCCACAGATCGATGTGGAACTCATCTCCCTGCCCGGTCCACACAAAGCGGGCGGAAAAAGCCGCGTCGCCCCGCACCACGCCGATCTTGCCCTTAATGCGGAAATCCGTCGCCGACGACGGCGGCGGCGCGGAGGCGCAACCCGCCAAAAGCCAGCAGGTCAGGAAAAAAACCGCCGCCAACAGCGGGCTTTTCGGCAAGTCGCAGGCGCCTGCTACAATGCCGCCAACGAGCTGGCGCCGGCATTTGGCGGCCGGCGGTCCAGCGGCTGTGAAACTGGGCGTGTCCGTCACTTTTCCCGGTGGCCGAGAAGCCAAAATAACATTCAGACCAGCCCCCGCAACCATGGTGATTCTGGCCTACGGCATAAACTATCGAACCGCGTCCATCGAACTGCGGGAGCGTGTTGCTTTTCCAGAAGATACGCTAGGTGCGGCGCTTATGGAAGTCACCAAGGCCGTGCCGGAGGTCAGCGAAGCCGCCATCCTGTCCACCTGCAACCGCACCGAAATACACTGCGCCATCAGCTCGGCCAGCGAAAGGGCGCTCATCGCTTGGTTGTCCGGGCACCGCAGGGTGCCGGCGGTCGAGCTGCAGAACGCCGCCTACAGCTATTGGGACCAGGACGCGGCGCGGCACCTGATCCGTGTGGCCGCCGGGTTGGACTCCCAAGTGCTGGGAGAGCCTCAGATCATGGGACAGGTGAAGGCCGCCTACGCATTGGCCCGCAACCTAGGCACCTTGGGACCGGAGCTGGACCTGCTCTCCCAAGTGACGCTGAACGCCGCCAAGCGAGTGCGCACCGATACCGGCATCGGCCGCAACTCAGTCTCCATCGCTTATGCGGCAGTATCCATGGCGCGGCAGATCTTCTCCGATTTGAAGCACAAGCGCGCCCTGTTGATCGGTGCCGGAGACACTATCGAAAGGATCGCCGAGCACTTGTCCGCGCAGGGCATCGGCAGCCTCACCATCGCCAATCGCACCCTCGCCAACGCGGATAAGCTGGCCGTCAAGTTCGGGGCCCAAGCGCAGCAACTGACCGCCGTGCCTAAAGCGCTCGCCCATCACGACCTCGTCATTGCCTCCACCGGCAGCGCCCTGCCCGTGGTCGGTAAGGGGGCTGTGGAGGCGGCCATCAAACAAAGGCGGCACAAGCCGATCTTCATGGTCGATCTGGCCGTGCCCCGGGACATCGAACCGGAAGTCTGTACCCTGCCGGACGTCTACCTGTACAGCATCGACGACCTCAGCGCCATCATTGAGGAGAACCGCAAGCAACGCTTTGCGGCGGCGGATTCCGCCGAAGCGCTGATCGACGGAGGGGCCGGGCGCTTCATCAAGGAGTGGCGCGCCCATCAGGCCCGCCGCATGCTGCGCCGCTTTCGCGAAAACGCGGAGGACATCCAAATCGTCGAGTTGGACAAGGCAATGCGGGAACTGCGCAAGGGGACTAAGCCGGAAGTGGTTATGTCCCAACTCAGCCAAAGCCTGACCAAAAAGCTGATCCACAAGCCCACCGTGGCCATCCGCGCAGCCAGCGCCGAAGGCCAAGTGGATATTCTGGAAACGCTGAAGTCTGTTTACCATCTAGACTGATCCCGGACCGCCCCCATGTCCCTCTCAAGCTCCGTGACGGCCAAGTTGACCGGCCTATGCGCCCGCTTTGACGAGTTGGCGGTGTTGCTGGCCAACGGCGAGGTCGTGGCCGACCGGGCGCAATTCACCGCCCTGTCCAAGGAGTACGCCGAACTGGAGCCGGTGTCACGCAAGTTTCAGCGCTTTAGGCAGCTGGAAAAGGATCTGCGGGAGTCCACCGCCTTGGCCGAAGAAGAAGACGCGGAGCTACGTGAGCTGGCTGCCGAAGAGGTGGCGGACCTGACACGGGCGCTGGCCGAGGAGGAGGCTGCCCTGCGCAGGTTGCTGCTGCCCCAGGATCCCAATGACGCGGCCAACGTGTTTCTGGAGATTCGCGCCGGCACCGGCGGCGACGAGGCGGCCATCTTCGCCGGCGATCTGTTCCGCATGTACGACAAGTACGCCGAAGGGCAAGGCTGGGATGTGGAGGTGTTGAGCCACCGGCCCGGCGAGCACGGCGGCTACAAGGAGATCGTCGCCCGCGTCGAAGGCCGGGAGGTCTATAGCCACCTGAAGTTCGAGTCCGGCGCCCACCGTGTGCAGCGGGTGCCGCAAACCGAATCCCAAGGCCGCATCCACACCTCCGCCTGCACGGTGGCGGTGCTGCCGGAGATCGCCGCAATCCATCAAGTGGCGGTCAACAAGAACGACCTGCGCATCGATACCTTCCGCTCCTCCGGCGCCGGCGGCCAGCATGTGAACAAGACGGATTCCGCCGTGCGCCTGACCCACTTGCCCAGCGGCATCGTCGTGGAGTGCCAAGACGAGCGCTCCCAGCATAAAAACAAGGCGCGGGCGATGGCCTTGTTGCAGGCCCGGCTGCTCGATGAGTCCCGGCGGCGGCAGCAAGACGAGCGGGCCGAGTCGCGCCGCCACCTAGTCGGCTCCGGGGACCGCTCCGAGCGCATCCGCACCTACAACTTTCCCCAAGGCCGGGTCACCGACCACCGCATCAACCTGACCCTGCACCAGCTGGAGGGCGTTCTGGAGGGCGACCTGAACAACATCGTCCAAGCGCTTGGGCAGGAGCATCAGGCGGATCAGCTGGCCAGCCTGGGCGATGGATGAGGCTTACCGGCAAGCCTCCGCCAGTGGCTCTCCCGATCCCTTCTCGATCATGGAGCAACCCAATAAGCGGGACAATTTCGTCTGCGGCGAACCGACGGTTGACCGGTTGCGCCGATCTAGGGTGCCTGCTCCCAAGTCCTGCCCGCCCCCGCCGCCAAGCTATCCAGCGCAAATGACACTGGCCGCCTGGCTGGCCCTCAACCACGACATCGACCGGATTGACCGAGAATTGCTGGCTGCCCATGTGCTCGAAACCACTCGCGCACAGGTGATCGCCCGACCGGACAGGCCGCTAATGCCGCCACAGCGCCAGTCGCTTAACGGCTTGGCGGCGCGACGACGGCGGGGAGAACCCATGGCCTACCTGTTCGGCGCAAAGGAGTTCTTCGGCTTGGCGTTCAAGGTGAACCCCAGCGTCTTGGTGCCACGCCCGGAAACGGAGTTGCTGGTGGAATTCGCTCTCGCCAAAGCCAAACCGGGGGACCGCGTTCTGGACCTCGGCACCGGCAGCGGCTGCATCGCCATCACCCTCAAGGCACAACGGCCTGACTTACAGGTGACGGCCACGGACCTCTCCGCCACGGCCCTGCAAGTCGCCGCTGAAAACGCTGCCCGCCACCACGCGGACATCGCCTTCCTGCGCGGCGATTGGCTCAAAGCGGTGCGCGGCCAATTCGACCTCATCCTCGCCAACCCGCCCTATGTGGCGGACCTTGAACCGGCGCTGACAGCGCTGCGCCATGAACCCCAAGAAGCGCTGAACGGCGGCGACGGCGGTCTCGATGCCATCAAGGCCATCATCTACGAAGCCGCTGACCAACTTTCACCAAGGGCATGGCTATGCCTGGAGCACGGCCACGACCAAGCGCCGGCCGTAGCCGCGCAGTTGCGGATGCGAGGGTACCAAGGCATCGCCACGGAACAGGACCTCGCCGGCCAACCACGGCTGACCAGTTGCCTCAGACCGAACCCCTAATCAGGCCAAGTGGGGCTTTGTTCATGGTCTTTCCCCCGTCCCTTGCGTAAAGCCGGGACCCCCGTTGGGGTCTCATGGGCCAAGACCGACTATTCTTCCGGGTCGAAGGTCATGCGCACCGTGACGTCGGATAGGGGCATCGGCACGCCTTCCGACAGGGGCGGGGCGAATCGATACTTCCTGATGGCCTGCAAGGCCGCCCTGGCGAAGTATTTTCGGGGACGCATCTCAAGTATCTCAGGATCGACCACCTTGCCTTCCTCGTCGATCGTGAACTTGAGCCGCACCCAGCCCTTCATGCGCAGATCCGCCAAGCGTTTGGGGTATTGGATGGGGGGCGCGAAGACCGCCTGAGGAACCTCGCGGATTGGGGAAATACCGGCGGCGGATTCGCCGGAGGCCCCATCCTGGAGGACTTGATGAATCACCTCCCCGCTGTTATCCCAAATGGTGAACACCACCTTCCCCTCATTCGCCCGGATCGGTGCCGCCACCAGGCAGAGCAGGCAAGCGAAAGCCAAAGGCGCCTGTGGCTTAACTAAGTTAGGCCACAGCTGCCTCTTCCAAGCCTGTGCAGGCCGTCTCGGTGCGGGAGGTTCCGGCACCACTTTCACAGCCCTCGAATTGCGGCTGTTCCGTGTGTGGAGGGGGATCTTGACCATCACTTTTTTCCTCCATGACTACGCCTTTGCCACTAGGTTCCGGGATGTCCCGGTGCCGGGATGCGGAACGCCGCGATTTTTACCTAAATTATGACATTTTTGCTACACTTGCCCTATTCTCCTAAGTAGAAGTCGCGTCGCCGATATTGGCTGACGCATATTTGAAATGGACGACGAGGAACTTCTACGCTACAGCCGCCAAATCATGCTGCCGGAAGTGGATGTGGCCGGGCAGGAAAGGCTGCGACATGCCGCCGTCTTGGTGGTGGGCTTGGGTGGGCTGGGTTCGCCCATTGCGCTGTATTTGGCGGCGGCCGGAGTGGGCAAGCTGATTCTGGCGGACGACGACGAGGTGGATCTATCCAACCTGCAGCGACAGATCGCCCACACCCATGCGGCCATCGGCGAAGCCAAAGCACGGTCCGCCAAGGCCGCCGCGGTTGCCATCAATCCGCGCATTGAAGTGGAGGCCATCACGGAACGCATGAACGAAGCCACCTTGGGCGCACTGCTCAGCCAGTCGGACCTGGCCTTGGACGCCACCGACAACTACGACACTCGCATCGCCCTGAACGATGCCTGCTGGCGGTCCGGGACGCCCTTGGTGTCCGGTGCCGCCATCCGCTGGGAGGGGCAGGTGGCGGTGTTCGACCCTCAGAACGCCGCCTCGCCCTGCTACCGCTGCCTACACGCGAACGGCACCGGCGAGGCGCTGAACTGTGCCGAGAACGGCGTCATCGCGCCCCTGGTGGGCGTCATCGGCACCCTGCAGGCCATGGAGGCCGTCAAGCTCATCACCGGCGTCGGTGAATCCTTGGCCGGGCGGGTGCTGTACTACGACGGCAAGCGCAGCGAGTGGCGCAGCTTCAAGCTGAGCAAGCGGCTTGGATGCCGGACTTGCGGCCAACCACGTCCGACCAACGGGCCTTGATCGGATAGACCCGCTCCAGTTGCGCCACCAAGCGGCGGCGAACGATGGCCAAGTCACGCCAGCCGCAAAGATCACGGAGTTGCGTCACCGGCAGTCCGGCCATGCCGCAGGGGTTGATGCGGGCGAAGGGGGTCAGATCCATGTCGATGTTGAAGGCGAAGCCGTGGTAGGAGCAGCCACGCCGCACCCGCAACCCCAAGGCGGCGATCTTGGCGCCGTCCACATACACCCCCGGCGCGGCGCGTCGGGCGGCGGCGGTAACCCCAAATTCATCCAATAGGGCGATGATGGCCTCCTCAACGCCACTGATCAGTTGCCGCACCGTCAAGCCCATGCGGCTGATGTCGAACAGCAAGTAGCCCACGATCTGGCCGGGACCGTGGTAGGTGATTTGGCCACCTCTGTCGGACTGCACCACTTCAATGCCCCCGGCACCGAGTAGATGCTCCGGCCGGCCGGCCTGCCCTTGGGTGAAGACCGGTGCGTGTTCGGTGAACCAAAGCTCGTCCAAGCTGTCTTGACGGCGGGCTTCCGTAAACGCCCGCATGGCGCGAAACACCTTCCGGTAGCGGGTGCGGCCCAAGTCACGAACCACCACTTCCAGCCGTGCGCCCATTCACCCGAACCAGCCCTTGAACAACAGCGACAGGAAATCCCAAAACCGGGCGAGGGCGTCAGCTTCGGCCACCGACGCCAGGGCCACCAAGGGCGCGACACGCACCTCCTCATCATCAAGCAGGATGCGCAGTTGCCCCAACTCAGCACCCGCTTCGACCGGTGCCTCAAGCAACTCGGGCAGAGTCAACTCCACGGCCACGTCCTCATAGCGGCCCCTGGGGATGGTGACGAGCACTGGCGCTGACACGCCCAAATCTAGGGTGTCCGCCTCCCCGTACCAGACCTCCGCCGTCTTCAACGGCGGGCCGGCCTCGTAAAGCCGCTTGGTTTCATAGAAGCGGAAGCCGTAGGAAAGCAGTTCTTGGCTCTCCTGCACTCGGGTGGCATCGCTGTCGGCGCCCATGACCACGGAAATCAGCCGCATGCCGTCCCGCACCGCCGATGCCAGCAGGCAGTAGCCGGCTGCGGCGGTGTAGCCAGTCTTGACGCCATCCACGCCGCGGTTCCGCCAAAGCAGCCGGTTGCGGTTGGGCTGTTCGATGTCGTTGTAGGTAAAGGACTTCTCGGCGTAGATGGCGTAATTTTCGGGGAATTGCCGGATGTAGGCTTGGGTCAGCAAGGCCAGATCCCATGCAGAGGTGTAGTGGCCCTCCGCCGGCAGGCCGGTGGCGTTGCGGAACTGGGTGTTGAACAAGCCCAAGGCCTCCGCTTGCTGGTTCATCATTTCCGCGAAGGCGCTTTCGCTGCCGGCGATGTACTCGGCCAAGGCCACGCTAGCGTCGTTGCCGGATTGGATGATGACGCCCTTCAGCAAATCCTCCACCGTCACCTTGGTGCCTTCCTGGATGAACATCCGCGAACCGCCCGTGCGCCAGGCGTTGACGCTGACCAGCACCTCATCCAGCAGGGTGATCCGCCCGGCCTCGAGCTCGCCCGCCACGATGAAACCGGTCATCACCTTGGTGAGGCTTGCCGGCGGCATGGGTTCATGGCTGTTGCGCTCGGCGATGACCTTGCCGGTATCTGCATCCATCAGCAGAAACGAGGTGCCGGCGATGGATGGTGGCGGCGGCAGGACGGGGGCGGCCAGTGTCGATGCGCTGCACAGCAAGCCGAGTAGCAACGGGAACGGCGAACGCAGCGACATGACCTTCTACCGGCCGCTGAGCCGCAGAAGAATGGGCTTGGCGAACTTGGCGGCAACGACTATGGATTGCAGCCGCTGGGCGCTACCCTCGTCCGCCAACGGGCCGATGCGCACCCGGTACAGGGCGTCCTCGGGACGACGGATGAGCACCGTGCGCTCTCCGGTCAGGCTGCGCAGGCTGCGCTGCACGTTGCGCGCCGCCATCAGATCCCGGAAGGCGCCGGCCTGCAGGTAAAGCTCTTCGGAAGGCGCTTCGCCACCCACAACAACTTCCATCCTGATGCGGGCCGTGCCCTTCTCCGAGAAGCCGAGCTTCACGGCGGCGGCGTAGGAAAGATCGAGAATTCGGTCCGCGTGAAAGGGCCCCCGGTCGTTCACCCGCACCAGAGTTTGCCGGCCGTTCTCCAGATTCGTCACCCGAACGTAGGTGGGGATGGGCAGCGAGCGATGGGCGGCGGTCAGCTTGAACATGTCGAAGGGCTCGCCGCTGGAGGTGCGCCGCCCGTGGAACTTGCGACCGTACCAGGAGGCGAAGCCTTCGGCTCTGTAGCCGGCGGCGGATTCCAAGGTGCTGTAGGTCTTGCCGAACACTTCGTAAGTGGGCGGGTTGCCGTAGCGGCTGGGGGGTTCCCGCACCGGAACCGGATCCGGCAGGTTGCGCAAGTCGTAGGGCACCGTCAGCGGTGCGCCATCTTCCGTGTCCGGTACGCGGTGCGCGTAGTCCAGGCCGGCGCAGCCGCTCAGAATGCTCAAGCCCAAGGCGCAGAGCCAAGCACGAACGCCCATCAAGGTCCTCCCGTCCAGCCGGCGTTGGATGCCGCCGCGTCGCGCTGCGCCTTGATGGCCCGACTGAGTTGATGCACGGCCAAGGCATACAGACGGCTGCGGTTATACCGCGTGATGACTTGAAAGTTATGCAGTGCCAGCCAATACTCCGCGCCGTCCTCTAGCTCCATGCGCAGCAGCGCCGCCTTGGCCGTGTCCGGAGCGGCGGGCGTATGCACACCGAGGGTGCGCAGTTCGCCGACTGTGCTTTTCAACGTCAGACCGTTGCCCACCGCCTCATCCGCCACCTGCGGCTGCGCCACCTGCACCCGCACGGCCACCAAGCCGGCCGGCCGCCAGCCGTGCTTGGCGAAGTAATTGGCGACGCTGCCGATGGCGTCCGTGGTGTTGCTCCAAATGTCCCGAGCGCCGTCCCCGTCAAAATCCACCGCGTAGTGGCGGAAACTGGAGGGTATGAACTGGCCGTAGCCCATGGCACCCGCGTAGGAGCCCTTGAACTCACTAGGCGAACGGCCCTCCTCCCGAACCAGCAGCAAAAATTCGGTGAGCTCGTTGCGGAAGAAATCGGCCCTAGGGGGGTAGTCAAAGGCCAAGGTGGAAAGGGCGTCCAAGACCCGGTGAGTACCCATGACGCGGCCGAAGCTCGTCTCCACGCCGATGATGGCGACCACATACTCCGGCGCCACTTGGAAGCTGGCTTCGGCGGACTTGAGGGCAGCTTCATTTTGCCGCCAGAAAGCGACGCCTTGGTCGATGCGCGGCTGCCCGAGGAAGATGCGGCGGTACTCGTGCCACTTCAGAGTGCGCTCCTTGGGCCTGGAAATGGCCTCAACGATGCGCGGCTGATGCCGTGCGTCCGCAAAGACGGCCTGAAGCTCCGACCTGTCAAAGCCGTGTTCCGCCACCAAGGCGCCCATATAGGCGAGAACATCCTCCCGCTTGCTGTAGTCCGCCCCGGCCGGGCCGTACAGCAGCAGGGCCACGAAGCCAAGCACGATGGACGCACGCATGATTCTCCTCACAACCAAACCCCAATGCGCCGCTGATCCTTGGGCAGCCAACCCCGGCCTACCATGACTTGTGGTTGCAGATCGACATGATGATGCCGAACCCCAGCAAAAGCGTGATGGCCGAAGTGCCGCCGTAGCTCACCAGCGGCAAGGGCACACCCACCACCGGCAACAAGCCGGCCACCATGGCGATGTTGACGAAAAAGTAAACGAAAAACACCAAGGTCAGGGCGCCTGCCACCAATTTGCCGAAAGTGTAGGTCGCCTGTTCCGCAATGACTAAGCCACGCACCACGATCACCATATACAGTACCAGCAAAGCGGCAACGCCGGCAAAGCCTAGTTCCTCGCCGAGGACGGCCATGATGAAGTCCGTTTGGCTTTCCGGCAGAAAATTCAGCTGGCTTTGGGTGCCGTTGTGCAGCCCCTTGCCGAACAGCCCGCCAGAGCCCAAGGCGGTGGTCGATTGGATGATGTTCCAGCCGGCGCCCAAGGGATCCTGCTCCGGGTTGAACAGGGTGAGGATACGCCGTTGCTGGTACTCTTGAAGGGTGAACCAAAGGGCCGGCGCCGCCGCCGCCAAGGCTAGGAGCCCGTACAAGATCCAGCGCCCGGACAGCCCCGCCAGCAGAATCACGCCCGCGCCGCCGGCGGCAACGAGGATGCCTGTGCCCAGATCCGGTTGCATGACGATGCCGGCCACCGGCAGCGCAACTAACCCAACGGCTATGACCAACTCCTTGAAGCTCGGCGACATGGGCTTGTCATGGAAGTGCCAGGCGACCATTAGCGGCACGGCGATCTTCATGAACTCCGAGGGTTGAAAGCGCATTAGGCCGAACACATCCAGCCATCTTCGGGAGCCGTTCACCTCCACGCCGAACAGCAGAACGGCGCCGAGCAGGGCGGTTCCGAACAGATACAGCGCCGGCGTCACCCTTAGGTAGAAGCCTGGACGCAGCTGCGCCGCCGCCACCATTAGCGCAAGGCCTAGGCAGATGCGCAGCAATTGGCCGAACAATGCTTCGCTATCCTTCTCCACGGCACTGTACAGCACGAACAGACCGTAGATGACCACAACGATCAGGGCGCTCCACAGAATGGCGTCGATGCCCAGCTGACGGACGGGGTTGCGGCTGACGCTCCCCGCCTCGGTGCGCGGCAGGTCGCGGATGAAGTCCTGGCCGTTCATAGGGCCGCCACCTGCGGTAGCAAGTAGGCATCCATGACGTCCCGCACCACAGGCGCCGCCACGGAGCTGCCGCCGCCTCCGTTCTCCACCAACACGCTGACCACGATCTCTGGGTCGTCGGCCGGGGCGAAGGCCATGAACCAAGCGTGCTTGCGGCTGTATTCGTCGTGTTCGGATTCTTCATATTTCTGGCCCTGCTTGATTTCCACCACTTGGGCAGTACCGGACTTGCCGGCCATACGGTAGGCGATGCCGCGGCCAATGTAGTACCAAGCAGTGCCGTTCTGCCCGTAACCGTAATCACCCCGATGCACCACAGCCTCCATCGCATCGACCATCCGCTCCCAATCGTCGGCGGAGGGGCCGGACACCGGTGGCAACGGCAACGGCGGATCGTCCTCCACCAAGGGACGGCCGCTGGTCAGCAGCATGCGCGGCCGCACCCGACGACCGCGGTTGGCCAGCACTGCGGCGGCAGTGGCGACCTGCAAGGGCGAAACCAATAGATCCCCTTGGCCGATGCTGAGGTTGACGTTGTCTCCCGGATACCAAGGCTCGCCCTTTGTGCCCTGTTTCCACACCGCATCCGGCACCACGCCGGGGCTGGTCCCGGCCACGTCCACCGCGGTCACCTCGCCGTAGCCGAACTGCCGAAAAAACGCGGCCATCCGCTCCCCTTGCAGGCGCACTCCCATGTTGTAGAAGAAGATGTTGGAGGAACGGTAGATGGCCCGATGCAGGTTGACGATGCCTTGGCCGCCGGGATTGGTGGGGGTCCAGTTCCAATCCCGGTAGATGCGCTTTTGGCCCGGCAGCCGGAAGGCACCCCGATCGACGATCTCCTCCTGCCAATCCACCACGCCGTGGGTCAAGGCCGCCAGGCCCAAAATGGGCTTGATGGTGGAACCGGGCGCGTACAGGCCGTTGACGGCCCGGTTCAACAGCGGCGCATCCCGGGAGCTGGTCAAGGCTTGATAGTGAGCCGGGTCCATCCCCGTCACGAACAGATTGGGGTCGTAGCTCGGATTGCTGACCAAGGCCAGAATGCCACCGGACTTCGGGTCGAAGGCCACGACGGCGCCGCGGCGTTCGCCCAAGGCGGCGGCGGCGGCGATCTGCACCCGAATGTCCAGATGCAGGCTGATGTTTTGGCCGGCGGTGGGCGGATGGAAGTCCAACACCTGACGGTGGCGCCCATAGGCGTCAGTCTCCACCCACTTATTGCCCACCTCGCCGTGTAGGGAGCGCTCGTAGAACTTCTCCACCCCCCGCTTGCCGATGAAGTTGGTGCGGCGGTAGCGAACCCGGCCCAAGGTCTTCATGTCCTCTGCGGTGATGCGACGCACCGAACCGATGGCATGGGCGGTCAAGTCGCCATAGGGATAGTGGCGGGCGATCTGCGCTTCGATTTGCGCACCGATCAAGCGATGGCGATTGACCGCCAGGACGGCGATCTCCTCCTCATCCAAGGTGGCTTTGAGCACCAAGGGTTCGGGGCGGCGGCGATGGCTTCGCCGACGCTGTTCGAATTGCTCAAGGTCTTCGGTGCTGATGGGAATCAAGGCGGAAAGATCGGCCAATAGTTGATCGAGATCATCGACGCGCTCCAATGCCAAGGTCAGGCTGAAGACTGGCCTGTTCTCCACCAGACGGTTGCCGAGGCGGTCGAAGATCAGTCCCCTAGCGGGGGGCACCGGCACCACCTCAATGCGGTTCTCATCCGAACGGGTCCGATACTTTTCGTATTGCCAGACCTGCAGGTGCAACATGCGCGCCAACAGCCCCACCACTAGGCCGGCCATGATCACGAACAGGATCAATGTCCGACGGGCGAAGGCGCGTCGTTCAGCGGGGCGGTCCTCAATGAAGAGGTTTGGTGGCATCGGTCCGCATCAAAGGCTACTGGTTGAATCGACCTCTAGGGGCATCCACAATCGCTCCAGGTCATAGAACTCCCGGGTGGTCGCCCGCATCACATGGACCACCACGGCACCGAGATCGACCAAAACCCATTCATGGTTTTCTCGGCCCTCAATGCCCAGCGGCCTGAGATCATGGTCTCTGGCGGCTTCGACGACTTGGTCCACCAACGCCTTGACATGACGGTGGGAGCGGCCAGTGGCAACCACCATGAAGTCGGTGAGGTCGGTCAGCGCCGACACCTGCAGAACGACGACATCGACGCCCTTCAGGTCCTCCAAGGCGTCAACGACGAGGTCGCGTAGCCCTTGCCCCGTCACTCATGCCTCCAGCGGCCTCCTTGCGTAGAGTTCATGCCGCATAATATAGGCGTTGACGCAAGCGGGTAGCAAATCCGTAACATCGGAACCAGTGGCGAGACGTTGACGAACGCCTGATGCGGACACTGGCAACATGGCCTCGTCAAGCAGCTGAATGCCGCCGGCCGGCGCCTCAGTCAAGCCGACCCGTCGGCGGCGCTCATGGATTTCCAACGCCGAACCGACGACGACCACTCCCGGTCTGGGCAGCAACAGCAGATGGGCTAGGTCCAGCAACCGCCGCCAGCTGCACCAAGTGTCGATATCGTTGAAGGCATCCGTGCCGATGATCCAGCACAGGGTCTCGCCCGGCCACTGCGAGCGCATGGCCTCGACAGTGTCCACCGTGTAGCTTCCTCCCGGTCGATGCATCTCCCGGCCGTCCGGCAACAGTTCAGGGTGAGCGGCACAAGCCATCTTGAGCATCGTCCAACGATGATCGACGCTCGCCACCGGCGGAGGGCGATGAGGCGGACGGGCGGACAACACCATGCGCACTTGGCAGCGGAGCACCCCAGCCGCCGTCAACGCACCATGAAGATGGCCGTTGTGGATGGGGTCGAAGGTGCCGCCGAACAGGCCGATCAACGGTGACGAATCTCGCCGTTGCCGAACACGACGTACTTCTCCGTGGTCAGGCCGTGCAGTCCCACCGGACCGCGGGCGTGCAGCTTGTCTGTGGATATGCCGATCTCGGCACCTAAGCCATACTCCATGCCATCGGCGAATTGAGTGCTGGCGTTGACCATCACGGATGAGGAATCCACGGCACGGAGGAAATGACGCGCCCTAGCGTAGTTTTGGGTGACGATGGCGTCCGTGTGCTGGGAGCCGTAGCGGTTGATGTGGTTGATGGCTTGGTCGACGCCGTCCACCACCCGAACGGCCAGCACCGGGCCGAGGTACTCGGCCTGCCAATCCGCTTCGGTGGCGTCCTTGGCGCTGGGCAACCAGCGCTGCGCCTTGGGGCAGCCACGCAGCTCCACGCCGGCCTGGGCGAAGCGCTCCCCCAAGCCCGGCAGCACTTGGCCGGCCATGCCCTCCGCCACCAGCAAGGTCTCAAGGGCATTGCAGACCGCGTACTTCTCGGCCTTGGAGTTGAAGGCGATGGACAAGGACATCTCCAAGTCGGCGGCATCGTCGATGTACAGATGACAGACCCCGTCCAAATGCTTAATGACCGGAATGCGGGACTCCCGGCTGATGCGCTCGATCAGTGTCTTGCCGCCTCGGGGCACGATCACATCGATATGCTCGTCCAGCTTCAGCAAGGCACCCACTGCGGCCCGGTCCGGCGTGCGCACTAACTGAACCGCCGCCATCGGCAGCTGCACATCCCCTAAAGCGGCGCTTACGCATGCGGCGATGGCGCGGTTGGACTCTATGGCTTCCGAACCGCCGCGCAGAATGCAGGCGTTACCGCTCTTCAGGCACAGGCTGGCGGCCTCGGCAGTGACGTTGGGACGGGATTCGTAGATGATGGCGATGACGCCCAAGGGAACGCGCATCCGGCCCACCTGAATGCCTGTGGGACGATAGCTTAAGTCCGTGACCTCGCCCACCGGATCCGGCAGCTTCTCCACCTGCAGGACGCCGTCGATCATGCGGTCGATGGTCTTGTCGTTTATGCCCAAACGGTCCAGGCGGGCGGCGTCGAGGCCGCCTTCGGCCGCTCTCGCCACATCGACCCCATTAGCCGCCTTAAGCTCGGCACGGGCGGCATCCAAACGCTCCGCCATGGCCTTGAGGGCGCGGGACTTGATCGCGGCATCGGCACAGCTCAAAACGCCTGAGGCGGCACGGGCGGCGGCCCCCAAGGTGCGCATCTGCGCCTCCATGCCCGCTTCATCCTGCTTTTCTTGCGCAACGTTCATCTTCCGCAACCCATCAGGCGCATCGACCAAGCAGCGCCTAAAACCAACTGAAGGCCGGTGTGGTCGGGCGGCAAGACCCAGCAACCGCCAGCCAAGGGCGGGCATTGTAAAGCATGATTGTGGCCATGCGACGGCGAGACGGGCGAACCGCCGCGCCGCACCCTAAGGACGTCGGTCACTTCCGCCAAAACCGGGGTCGAAGGACTTTCGCCGCGATCTTAGCGATAATGCAACCAACGATCGGAACGGACCTCCTTGGTGGACTTGCTACAGATCATCGTCCTGGCGCTGCTGCAGGGCGTCACCGAATTCCTGCCCATCTCCAGCGCCGCCCACCTGATTCTGGCGGACAAAATCACGGATTGGCCGGACCAAGGCCTAGCCTTCGACATCGCTGTTCATATGGGCTCCTTGGGCGCGGTGGTGGCCTATTACCGGCAGGACTGCCGCCACTTCGCCATCAGCGCCTGGGGCTTCGCCCGCCGGCAAAGGTACGACGCCAATTTGGATCTGCTGTGCAAGATCGTAGCGGCGACTCTGCCAGTGGTGCTGTGCGGGTTCCTGCTGCATGACCGGATCGCCACCGACTGGCGCAACGAGCTTCTGGTGGCGGCGACGACCCTGGTGTTCGGCCTAGCGCTCTGGTGGGCGGACGACCGGAAAGGGAGGCGCACGCTGCTGAACTGGCGCGACGCCGCCCTAATCGGTTTGGCGCAAGCGCTGGCGCTGATACCCGGCACATCCCGCTCCGGGGTAACCATCACCGTCGCCTTGCTGTTGGGCCTATCCCGCGCCACCGCCGCCCGGGTGGCGTTCTTGCTGGCCATTCCGGCCATCGCTGGGGCCGCTTTGCTGGCATCCGGCAAGCTGCCGTCGGACACCTCCACCCGGCATTTGACCGACTTAGCCTTGGGCGCCGCCATCGCTGGCGGCAGCGCCTACCTGTGCATCGGCTTCTTCATCCGCCTTTTGGAACGCACCGGCCTGCGGCCCTACGCCTATTATCGGGTAGCGTTGGGATTGGCGCTGTTACTGCTGACGCTGCTCTGATCAAGCGGTGCCGATTCGGGAGGTGGTCCCTTCCCAAGAAAGCCTAAATGCACCAATTTGGGGCCTGTTAACACTATCTTAACGGGGGTTACCCCACAGCAACCACGCGCTGGATAGGCAATCAACCAGCCCAATTGTGCCGTTGGTCCGTCGGCGGGAAAAGGGTTGCTCGACGAGCGGGCGCTCGCGCCCTCGGTCAGAACGGGATGTCGTCCTCCAGATCGTCATCCGCGCCATCCACCACCGTCGGCTCGTTACCCCGGCTTGGCGGACTGCCGCCGCGTTCGTACTCGTCCACCGGCGGGCGGTAGCCGTCCCCGCCGCCAGCGGCACCGCGGCTGTCGAGCATTTGCATGTCCCGGGCGACGATTTCCGTGGTGTAGCGGGTTTGGCCGTCCTGCTCCCAACTGCGCGTTTGCAAGCGGCCCTCGATATAGACCTTGGAGCCTTTGCGCAGATATTCCCCGGCAACCTCCCCCTGCCGGTCAAAGCACACCACCCGGTGCCACTCCGTGCGCTCCTGCATTTCGTTGGTCTGCCGATCCCGCCAGCTTTCAGAGGTGGCCACCGTAAAGTTGGCCACGGCCTTGCCGGACTGGGTGTAGCGAACCTCCGGATCCCTGCCCAGATTGCCGATGAGAATGACTTTGTTGATGCCTCGCGCCATGTGCCTTTCCCCACTTTTGTTCAGGTTTTAGTCAGCTTGGGAAGTCTATATCATCGCCTAATGGAAACCCATCGGGCATATTCGGAAATCGCCGTAGGAAAATGGCCTTTTGCCACTGCAAAACTTCCGGTTTGAGGCAAAGCGACGAAGCCAGCCGCACCAACGGTTGCAACGGGCCGAGTACTCTGCGCCCCGCCGCAATTCCCCCCTCGGCAAGGCGTCGCCATGCGTGTCGCCGAGATCGGTCCCGCACCAGCATGAGGCGCGGCTTCGCTGGGGTTTGGCTGTTCGGCTTGGCCTGTGCGGCCGGCTTGGCCGCTGCGCAGACGGTGCCTTTCCCCGATGCCGCGCTGCAGCCTAGCGTTGCAGCCCCGGTGGCCCAGCCGGAGGCATGGCGACTGCGGCAGGACTACAGGGTCACTCCCATACCCTTCAACGTCCGCGTTCCAGCCCCACTTCCCACGCAGCGAACCGGAACGGACGGCTGCCGTCGCGGGCCGGCGGCGGTCGGCACGGGGCAAAGGGTGCCTGCCGAGCACCAAGGCCCCCTTGAGGGAAAGCTGAGTTGGGAGAACGCGGCTGACGGTGGCGTCACCGCCGCCCTTAGCATCACTGCCACAGGCGCCAAAGGGTTGCGCATCGCATTGGAGGCCAGCCTGCCGGAAGGGGGAGAGATTCGCTTCTTCGACCCGGCTGATCCTGAACCCAAGTTCGGCCCTTTGGATAGCGAAGACTTTTCCCCAGGCAATGCGGAAGCATCGTCGCGGCCGTTTTGGTCTCCGACGGTGGCCGGCGACACCATCGGCTTGGAGATTTACCTCCCTTCACCGGTCCAGCAAGCGGCAGTGACTTTGCAGTTGCGGCGCCTCTCCGTGCTGGAACAGGCGGCCGTCAGCCCCGTTCCACAGCCCGAAGACCCGGCCAACACCTGCACCGCCGTGGACGCCTCCTGCGCCAACGTGCCCTCCTGCGCCGGCGGCGCGACGGTGCGCATTCTCTATACGGAGGCGGACGGCGCCAGCTTCACCTGCACAGCCGTGCTCATCAACGATAGCCGGGAAACCCGGGAAAGGCTGCTTTCCACCCATCTCGTGACCGCCAGCCATTGCATCCCCTCCCAAGCCGTGGCGGAGACGGTGGAGGTATGGTGGAACTACGAAACCAGCGGCTGCGGCAGTTCCGAACGGGGCGACGGCTTCGCCTCCCTGAGCGGCGGGGCGGACTTGGTGGTCGCCCACGCCAGATCCGGCCACAGCCTGCTGCGGCTGCGCAAGCCAGTGCCCAACCCGCTCTGCTGGAAGGCTTGGTCCGCCAGCAAGGGCGAAGTGGGCGAGAATGTGCATTCCCTGCATCATCCGCGGGGGAGCCTGAAGGAATGGGCGGCGGGGCAGATCACCCAAGAGACCGTCACCATTGCCACGGCCAACGGCAGCCAGGAAGTGGAGTCCCTAGTGGTCGATTTCCACGAGGGCGCCCCAACCTCCGGCAGCAGCGGCGCAGGGCTGTTCGCCGACGATAACGGGGCGCTCATCGGCGTTCTGGCCGGCGGGCCGGCGGATGATTGCTCCATCAACTACTACGGCCGCTTTGATCGCTTCCTGAACATCGCCGCGCCCTTTTTAGGCACCGCAACGGAATCGCCCATCGGCGTGGCCGATGACTTCGGCAACGACACCAACTCCGCCACCGGGGTGCTGTTGAGCTCCACCACTCGAGGGGATTTGGAAACCGCCGACGACGTCGATTACTTCCGCATCGTCATCCAGGAGACCGGCACCCTCTATGTGCGCACCGAGGGGCCCAGCGACACCCAAGGCACCCTCTATTTTGAGAGCGGCGCGGTGGCCACCCAGGACCGTGACGGCGGACCTGGCACCAACTTTCGCATCGCCACTAGGGTGATGGCCGGCACTTACTATGTCGCCGTCCGTAGCGAGGGTGGGACGGGCTCCTATACCCTATTGGTCGATTTCCAAACGGAGCGACGCACCAACACCGTCCTGCCGCTGCTGCCGTCCGCCGACGATTCCGGCCAGCAAGGGTTCGTGCGGATCATCAATGTTTCCCGAACGGACGGCACCGTGCAGATCACCGCCACAGATGACGCCGGCACGGTCTCCCGCCCCATCATGCTGACCCTCCCGGCCCGGCAAAGCCGCCACTTCAACGCCCGGGATCTGGAGCGCGGCAACGAACAAAAGGGCTTGGCCTCCGGCACTGGCGCCGGTGAGGGCGACTGGCGCCTGGTTCTGACCACCTCCCTCAACATCCGCGCCCAAGCCTACGCTCGCACCGAGGACGGCACCCTAACCAGCCTGCAAGCCTTGCCCAGCGGACTGGCTAGAAAACATGAAGTCAACTTCTTCAACAACGCCGACAACACCAAGTTCCGCAGCCTGCTACGTCTCATCAACCCCAACAACCAAGGCGTCGCCGTCACCATCAAAGGCCGCGACGACCAAGGCCGGGATGCCCCCAGGGGCAACCTAAGGCTGCGCTTGCCACCCCGTTCATCCGTGCGCGTCACCGCCCAACAACTCGAAGCGGGCGAAGAAGGCAACATCGACTTCCGCGGCCGCCTCGGCGATGGCGACGGCAAGTGGCAACTAACCGTCGAAGCTGACGACGACATCCGGGTGATGAACTTGATCGAGAACCCGGATGGGCGGCTGAGCAACCTGTCGGTGGACAGCGCGTCCAGGGCGGACGAGTGAACCCAGCTTTCGGTTGAGCAAACCCCAGGACCCTCATCCGCCCGTCAAAGCCCTCGCAGGTCGTCACCCGGCCACCCCGCAGCCCATGCCCTGACCCCGAATCTGGATTCGACGCTGCCGCCCGTGGCAGCGGAGCTGCAGATTCCGCGAAATCGACCCCTCCAACATTCAACCGCCCGCCGACACCGCGAAAAAGGGATATTTCCGCTTTGGTTTGACACACACCGGCAACGCGCTGTCAGCCCAAAGCTGTAATGTCCCCTTTCTCCAAAGTAGAAATGTCCCCTTTTGGCTGTGCCGGAGGGCGGACGGATGTCGGAAGGGTTGGTGTTGATGAGCGGCAAGGAGGCGGACAGGCTTGGCGTGGTCAGGGACGCGGCGGAGGGACGGGTTCGGCAGCGTCAGGCGGCGGAGCGTTTGGGCTTGGGGGTTCGCCAGGTCAAGCGCTTGGTGCGGCGCTACCGGGAGCGCGGCGCGGCGGGATTGACGTCCGGGCGTCGGGGGAGGCGGTCGAACAACGCGATTGCGGCGGAGGTGCGCGGGCGGGCGATGGACTTGGTTCGGGAGCGCTACGCGGACTTCGGGCCGACGTTCGCTCGGGAGAAGCTGGTGGAGGTTCACGGCTTCAGGCTGTCGGCGGAGACGCTGCGCAAGTGGATGCTTGAGGATGGCCTGCGGCGGGCCAAGCCGCGCCGGGGGGCGCCGGTTCGCCAGAGGCGCCCCCGTCGTCCGTGCTTCGGGGAGCTGGTTCAGGTCGACGGCTCGGAGCACGCCTGGTTCGAGGACCGGGGGCCGCGGTGCTCGCTGATCGTGTTCATCGACGACGCGACCAGCCGGCTTCTGGCGCTGCGGTTCGTCCCGGCGGAGACCACCGAGGCCTACATGGAGGTGCTGCGCGGCCACTTGGACGGGCATGGCCGCCCGGTGGCGGTTTATTCGGACAAGCATGGGGTCTTCCGGGTGAACCATCGGGAGCGCGAGGGGGAGCTGACGCAGTTCGGGCGGGCGCTGAGGACGCTGGACATCGAGCCGATCCATGCGGGCAGCCCGCAGGCGAAGGGGCGGGTGGAGCGGGCCAACGGGACGCTGCAGGACCGTTTGGTCAAGGAGATGCGGCTGCGGGGCATCGACGGCATGGAGGCCGGCAACGCCTTCCTGCCGGAGTTCATGGAGGACCACAACCGGCGCTTCGCGGTGGAGCCCCTTTGCCCGGCGGACGCGCACCGGCCGGTGCTGCACGACGCGGCGGAGCTGGGCCTGATCCTGTCCCTGCACTCGACGCGCAAGGTGTCGAGGAGCCTGACGCTCCGCTACCGCGGTCGGGAGCACCAGATCCAGGTTCGGGGCCAAGGCTACGGACTGCGCGGCGCCCGGGTGACGGTCTGCGAGGGCTTCGACGGGCGGGTGGCGATCCTTCGGGACGGGCGGCCGCTTGCGTTCCGGGTGCTGGCCGAGGGGGAGCCGCCCGTTTCCGTGGAGGACGAAAAGAGCGTCCGCCATGCGGTGGACCGGGCCAAGGCGCGCCAACAGGCGCGCCCGAACTGGAAGCCCGCCCCGGACCATCCTTGGAGGCGGGCGGCGCGCGTCGGCGCCGAGCGCGCCGCGGCGGGGCCGTGACCTCCGGTCGCTCCGCTCCCTCCGTTCACGGCCCCGCCGCCCCCCGGCGAATCCAGCAACGTCCGCTTGGGAACGGAAAACAGGGAAGGGGACATTTTAACTTTGGAGAAAAGGGGACATTTCTACTTTGGTTTGACACACACCGGCAACGCGCTTGCCCCGCGCCGCCGCACCCTTTACCGTTGGCGGTTTGACTTTCGCTGACCGGGCAGGCGCAAATTTGGACACCATTTCCGTTCGTGGGGCGCGCACTCACAATCTCGCCAACATCGATCTAGACCTGCCCCGGGACAAGTTGATCGTCATTACCGGGCTGTCCGGGTCCGGCAAGTCCTCGCTGGCCTTCGACACCCTGTATGCCGAGGGGCAGCGGCGTTATGTGGAGTCCCTGTCCGCCTACGCTCGGCAGTTTCTCTCCACTATGGAGAAGCCGGATGTGGACCATATCGAGGGGCTGTCTCCGGCCATTTCCATAGAGCAGAAATCCACCTCCCACAACCCCCGCTCCACGGTGGGCACCATCACCGAGATTCACGACTACCTGCGCCTGCTGTACGCCCGGGTGGGGGAGCCGCGCTGCCCGGAGCATGGGGCGCCGCTGGACGCCCAGACGGTCAGCCAGATGGTGGACCAAGCCATGGAACTCCCGGCCGGGACGCGGATCATGGTCATGGCCCCGGTGATCGTGGAGCGCAAGGGGGAGCATCTGCATGCCTTCAAGGAGTTGATGGCGGCGGGGTTCATTCGCGCCCGCATCGACGGCCTGGTAGTGGATCTGGACCATCCGCCGCGCCTGGACAAGAAGCGCAAGCACAACGTCGAGGCCGTGGTGGACCGGCTGCGAGTGCAGGACGGCGCCCAACAACGGTTGGCTGAATCCCTGGAGACCGCCTTGGGGCTTTCCGACGGCATCGCTTGGGTGGAGGAAATGGACGGCGAGGGGCGGCCGCGGCTGGTGTTCTCCGCCCGCTTCGCCTGCCCGCTGTGCGGCTACAGCATCAGCGAACTGGAGCCGCGCATGTTCTCCTTCAACAACCCGACCGGGGCCTGCACCGCCTGTGACGGCCTAGGCGTGAAGCAGTTCTTCGACGCCAACCTCATCGTCCACGACCCGAACCTGACGTTGGCGGAAGGCGCCATCCGCGGCTGGGACAGGCGCAACGTCTATTACTTTCACATGCTCCGGTCGCTGGCCAACCACTACGGCTTTGACGTGCAGGCACCCTACCGCAAGCTCTGCAAGAAGCACCGGGACGCCATTCTCTACGGCAGCGGCCGGGAGCGCATCGATTTCAGCTACACCACTGAGCGTGGCGATCTGATCCGGCGGCGCTATGTCTTTGAAGGGGTGATTCCCAACATGGAGCGGCGCTACCAGGAAACGGACTCCACGATGGTGCGGGAGACCTTGCAGCGCTATCTGCGCACCCGCGCCTGCCCGGAGTGCGGCGGCACGCGGCTACGCAAGGCGTCGCGCAACGTGTTCGTCGGCCAGGCCAACCTGCCGCAGGTGTCCAAGGGCTCCATTGAAGACACGCTGAAGTACTTCAACAAGCTCAGGCTGACCGGCCGCCGCGGCGCCATCGCCACCAAGATACTGAAGGAGATTCAGGCGCGCCTGCAGTTCCTGGTGGATGTCGGCTTGAACTATCTGACCTTGGATCGCAGCGCCGACACCCTCTCTGGCGGCGAGGCGCAGCGCATCCGCTTGGCCAGCCAGATCGGCGCCGGTTTGGTGGGCGTGATGTACATTTTGGACGAACCCTCCATCGGCCTGCACCAGCGGGACAACAGCCGCCTGCTGCGCACCCTCACCCACTTGAAGGACCTCGGCAACACGGTGCTGGTGGTGGAGCACGACGAGGAGGCCATCCGCAGCGCCGACCATATCGTTGACATCGGCCCGGGCGCTGGAGTGCATGGCGGCAAGATCGTCGCCAGCGGCGGCCTAGACTGCATCTTGCGGGAGCGGCACTCCATCACCGGCCAGTACCTTTCTGGAAAGAAGTCCATCAGTGTGCCGAAACGCCGCACCCAATACGACAAGCACGCCGTCATTCGGCTGCGCGGCGCCGCCGGCAACAACCTGCGCGATCTGACGGTCAACATCCCCTGCGGACTAATGACCTGCGTGACCGGCGTATCCGGCTCCGGCAAGTCAACCCTGATCAACCACACCCTGTATCCAGTGGCCGCCACCCGGCTAAACGGCGCCGCCTCCCTGACGCCCGCCGAGCACGGCAGCATTGAGGGCTTGGAGCATCTCGATAAGGTGGTGGACATCGACCAAAGCCCCATCGGCCGCACCCCCCGCTCCAACCCAGCCACCTACACCGGACTGTTCACGCCCATTCGAGAGCTGTTCGCGCAAACCCAGGAGGCCCGGGCACGTGGCTACAGGCCCGGCCGGTTCAGCTTCAACGTCAAGGGCGGTCGCTGCGAAGCCTGTCAGGGTGATGGCGTCATCAAGGTGGAGATGCACTTTCTGCCCGACATCTACGTCTCCTGCGATCAATGCAAGAGCAAGCGCTACAACCGGGAGACCTTGGACGTGCGCTACAAGGGCAAGAACATCCACGAGGTGCTGGACATGACCGTGGAGGAGGCGCACGGCTTTTTCGACGCGGTGCCGATGCTGTCGCGCAAACTGCAAACCCTAGTGGACGTGGGCCTTTCCTACATCAAGCTGGGGCAGAGCGCCACCACCCTATCCGGGGGTGAGGCGCAGCGGGTGAAGCTGTCCCGGGAGCTGTCCAAGCGGGACACCGGCCGAACCCTTTACATCTTGGACGAGCCCACCACCGGACTGCACTTCCACGACATCGCTCAGCTGCTGGAAGTGCTGCATCGGCTGCGCGACCACGGCAACACCGTGGTGGTCATCGAGCACAATCTAGATGTGATCAAAACCGCCGACTGGATCATCGACCTCGGCCCGGAAGGCGGCGACGGCGGCGGGCGCATCGTCGCCCTAGGCACCCCGGAGCAATTGACGACCAAGCCCCGCTCCCACACCGGCCGCTACCTCAAGCAGGCCCTCGGCTTGACGGTTGAAACGGCTTGAGGTTGCCGCTATTTCTCTGGTTGGTCGGTGTCTGCGGCGGCCGCGTCCCCTGATGGGGCGGTTTCCAGCGCTGATGACGCGGCGCTTTCGGCGGCGGCATCCACTGCCTCGCCTTGAACGGAGGGCACCTCCTGCTCCACCGTGCTTGCAGCCGGGTCCGCCGCGGCAGCCTTGGCTGGGGCAGCAGCCGGCGCTGCTTGAGACGCTTCTCGGGACGCCGCCGGCAGCTCCTGCACCTCGTCCTCATCCGGGGTTGGCAGGGGGCGGTTGATCAACTCGACATAGGCCATGGGAGCGGCGTCTCCGCGGCGGTGGCCGCACTTGAGGATGCGGGTATAGCCGCCGGGGCGCTCAACGTAGCGGGGGCCGAGGTCGGTGAACAGCTTAGCCACCGCTGCGGCGTTGCGGGTGCGGGCGAAGGCGAGGCGGCGGTTAGCTACGCTGTCGTGCTTGGCCAAGGTGATCAGCGGCTCCACCACGCGGCGTAGTTCCTTAGCCTTGGGCAGGGTGGTCTTGATCAATTCATGCTCGATCAGCGACGCCGCCATGTTGCGGAACATCGCTCGGCGATGGGTACTGGTGCGGTTGAGGTGCCGCCCACTTTTCCGGTGCCGCATGGCTGCCTCCCTGATTCGCCGCGCCGACCCTTAAGCCACCTTGTCTTCGGTGCGCAGATGCCTGGGCGGCCAGTTCTCCAAGCGCATCCCCAAGGATAGCTCCCGAGACTTCAGGACCTCCTTGATCTCCGTGAGCGACTTCTTGCCCAAATTCGGCGTTTTCAACAGCTCCACCTCGGTGCGTTGCACCAGATCGCCGATGTAGTTGATGTTTTCGGCCTTGAGGCAATTGGCGGAGCGGACGGTGAGCTCCAAGTCATCCACCGGGCGCACCAGCAATGGATCGACGGGCCTCTCCGGCGCATCCACCGTCGGCTGGCGGGCGCGAGTGTCCGCGAACACAGCCTGTTCGTGCAGGATGCGCTCCGCCTCGCGCATGCAGTCCTCCGGGCTGATGGCGCCGTTGGTCTCCACGTCCAGAATCAGCTTGTCGAGGTCGGTGCGCTGCTCAACCCGGGCGTTCTCCACGCTGTAGGCCACTCGGCGTATCGGGCTGTAGGTGGCGTCCAGCCGCAGCACTCCAATGGGCTTGGACTCCTCCTCTTCATCCCACTCCAAGTCGCCCGCCGGCACATAGCCGCGCCCGCGGGTGACCTTGGCCTCCAGGCGGATGGCGCCGCCTCGGTTCAGGGTGCAGATCACATGGTCCGAATTGACGATCTCCACATCTTGGGTGAGGGTGAAATCCGCTGCGCGGACGATCGTCTCATCCTCTTTGCCGGTGCGGGACAGGGTGATGCTGGCCTCCTCCACGTCGTGCATGATCACGGCGAGACCTTTCAGGTTCAGCAGGATGTTGATGACGTCCTCGCGCACGCCCTCCAAGGTTTCATATTCGTGCTGGACGTTGTCGATCATCACCTCGGTGATGGCGGCACCCGGAATGGAGGACAGCAGGATGCGGCGGTAGGTGTTGCCGATGGTGTGCCCAAACCCCCGTTCGTAGGGCTCAATGCTGATCTTGGACCGGGTGGGACTGACTTGCTGGATCTCCATCTTTTTAGTGGTTGGCATGTCCAACAATGACTGTAGCGGCTGAGCCATGTTTCGTTCTCCGATCTTGATGTTGCAGGCGCGGTTTCGACAAACTTCAAGCAGCCATACGCCAAGCTACTTGGAGTACAGCTCCACGATAAGGTTCTCATTGATTTCACCGGGCAACTCGCTGCGGTCCGGGGGCCGACGGTAAACGCCCTCAATGGTGCCCTTGTCCAAGTCCACTTCCATATCCACCCAATCCACTTGCGCCCGCTGCTCGGCCATTTGCAGCGCGGAGCGAATGCGTAGTTGGCGACAGGACTGCGGCGCCACGCCAATGACATCCCCGGCGCGGACTTGGTAGGAAGGAATGTTGACCATCTTGCCGTTAATGGTGATGGACTGATGCGACACCAATTGCCGCGCTTCAGCCCGGGTGGCGCCGAAGCCCATGCGATAGACCACGTTGTCCAACCGCCCCTCCAGCAGGCGCAGTAGGTTCTCGCCGGTGGCGCCCTTGCGCCGAGCGGCCTCCTTGTAATAGTTGCGGAACTGCTTCTCCAGAACGCCGTAAAGCCGCCGCACCTTCTGCTTTTCCCGCAACTGCTTGGCGTAATCCGTGGGCCGGCCGATGCGCCGCTCGCCGTGCTCCCCCGGCGGCTTCTCGAACTTGCACTTGGCGTCGATCGGGCGAACGCCGCTCTTGAGGTACAGGTCCGTTCCCTCACGGCGAGACAGCTTGAGTTTCGGTCCTAAGTATCGAGCCATTGGTTTGCCTCCGAGCCGACTTGGCCAGCCATGCGCCGCTAGCCCCGCCGCCGTTTCGGCGGGCGGCAGCCGTTGTGCGGAATGGGGGTGACGTCGGCGATGCTGTTGATGCGCAGCCCGGCGGCGTTGAGCGCCCGCACCGCCGACTCCCGACCCGGCCCCGGCCCCCTGACCAGGACATCCACGCTCTTCATGCCCATATCCAAGGCTTGGGTGCTGGCGCGTTCGGCCGCCACTTGGGCCGCGAACGGCGTACTCTTGCGCGAGCCGCGAAAGCCGGAGCCGCCGGCCGTGGTCCAGCATAGAGCGTTACCCTGCCGGTCGGTGATGGTTATGATGGTGTTGTTGAAGGAGGCGTGAATGTGTGCGATGCCATCCGTCACCATCCGCTTGACTTTCTTTCGTTCCGCCATGATCGCTTGTTCCGCTTGCTTCCTTGAGCCGCCAACTACTTACGAATAGGACGCCGAGGCCCCTTGCGGGTGCGTGCGTTGGTGCGTGTTCGCTGCCCGTTGGCGGGCAATCCGCGCCGATGGCGCAGGCCGCGGTAGCAGCCGAGGTCCATCAGGCGCTTGACGTTCATGTTCACTTCCCGGCGCAGGTCCCCCTCCACCTGTAGTTTGGCGACCTCGCTGCGCAGGGCGTCGTGATCCGCTTCGGAGAGATCCTGGATTTTGGCTCCTGGGTCCACCCCCGCCGCGGCGCACAGACGGGCAGCGGCGCTGCGCCCCACACCGTAGATGTAGGTGAGGGACACGCCGGCCTGCTTGTTGTCCGGTATGTTGACGCCTGCTATGCGGGCCATGATGTTCCGTCCATGGGTCCTGTTGCTCCTTGGATGCGCCGGCTGCCTAGCCTTGGCGCTGCTTGTGCCGAGGCTCGGCGCTGCAGATGACCCGCACCACCCCCCTGCGCCGCACGATCTTGCAGTTGCGGCAAATTTTTTTGACCGAGGCGCGAACCTTCATTTCCGTTCTCCTTGCCTAAACTTTCCCGTCCGAAACGCTAAGCCTCGCCTAACGACGTCGGCCAAAGCCCTTGAGATTGGATTTCTCCATCAACTTGGCGTACTGGCTGGACATCAGGTGCGCCTGCACTTGGGACATAAAATCCATGGCGACCACCACAACGATCAGTAGCGCCGTGCCACCAAGCTGGAAGGTGACGTTCGAGGCCACCACCATGAACTCCGGCAGCAGGCACACGAGGGTGACGTATAGGGCACCGAAAACGGTCAGCCGGGTGACCACGTCGTCAATGTAGCGGGCCGTTTGCTGGCCTGGGCGAATGCCGGGCACATAGGCGCCCTGGCGTTTCAGGTTGTCCGCGATGTCCTTCGGATCAAACTGAATGGCGGTGTAGAAGAAACTGAAGAAGATGATGCCCCCGGCGAACATCAGGATGTACAGTGGCTGACCGGGCGACAGCACCAAGGCCACCTGCTGCAGCCAGCCCAACCCCGGCCCCTGGCCAAACCACTGGGCAACTGAGGCCGGCGCCAACAGCAGGCTGGAAGCGAAGATGGCGGGGATGACTCCGGCCATGTTGATCTTCAGCGGCAGGTGGCTGGCTTGGCCTTGATAGACGCGCCGGCCCTGCTGCCGCTTGGCGTAGTTGACGGTGACGCGCCTTTGGCCGCGCTCCACGAACACGACGAAGCTGACCACCAGCACCGCCAGCATGGCGATGGCCAGCAGGGCGATGATGTTGATGTCCCCTTGCCGGGCGGCCTCGAAAGACTGACCGATGGCGGCCGGGAAGCCGGAGACGATGCCGGAGAAGATGATCAGCGAGATGCCATTGCCGACGCCGCGCTCGGTGATCTGCTCCCCAAGCCACATCATGAACAGTGCGCCAGTGACCAAGGTAGTGGTGGCCACGAAGTAGAAGGTGAAGCCAGTGGAGAAGGCCAAGCCCTGGTTAGCCAAGGTCACGGACAGCGACAAGCCTTGCACGAAGGCGATCAACAGAGTGCCATAGCGGGTGTACTGCGTGATCTTGCGCCGCCCGGACTCCCCCTCCTTGCGGAGTTGCTGCAGGCTGGGGTACATCATGCTCATCAGGTTCATGATGATGCTGGAGGTGATGTAGGGCACCACATTCAAGGCCAGGATGCTCATCCGCTCCAAGGCGCCGCCGGAGAACATGTTGAACAGCTCCAGAATGCCGCCTTGGTTTTGCTCGAACAGCGCCCGCAATCGGTCTGGGTTGATGCCCGGCAACGGGATGTGGGTGCCGATGCGGTAAACCAGCAAGGCGCCCAGCACGAACAGCAGGCGGTTGCGCAGATCCCGAAGCCCCGCCTGCGAACCGCCGAGTTGTCCTTGATTGACAGCCATTGCCTTGTTCCAATAGTCCAGCGCTATATGCGGTGCCCGCCCCGAACATGCCGAATGGCATGCCGGCGACAGGAAGCCCGTTAGCCTTCGACCTTGCCCCCCGCCGCGATAATGGCGCCGGCAGCGCCCTTGGTGACATGGATGTCGGCGCCGCGCACGTTGACGACCCGATCGATTGCGCCGGACAATACGATGCGCACCCGTTTCTTGTCCCGGCGAACTAGGTTGGCTGCCTTCAACGCCTCGAGATCAACGACCTCGCCCTCCACCTTGGCCAGTTCACCGAGACGAACCTCCGCAGTGGCGGCACCCACCCGGGAGCGGAAGCCGAACTTGGGCACCCGCATCTGCAGGGGCAGCTGGCCGCCTTCAAAGCCCGGCCGCACACCGCCCCCGGAACGGGCCTTCTGACCTTTTTGGCCGCGCCCGGAGGTCTTGCCCCAACCCGTGCCGGCACCGCGGCCGACGCGCCGCTTGGACCGCTTAGCGCCTTGGGCCGGCCGCAATTCGTTCAAACGCATGGGCGTCACTCCCCAACCACCCGAACGAGGTGGCTGACTCGATGGATCATGCCGCGCACGGCGGGGGTATCCTCCACCTCCACCGTCTGGCCGATGCGCCGCAGACCCAAGCCGGCCACGCAGGCCTTGTGCTTCCTTAAGCGTCCAGCACTGCTTCTGATCTGCTGCACCCGAATCATGGCCTTAGCCGCCGGTGCCCGCTCCTGACCCGCTTTGTTTCCCGCCATGGCCTGCATTCGCCTTATTGCCTGCACCAACGCGCCACCGCCGTCAGGCGCTGATCTCCGACACCGATTTGCCGCGCTTGGCGGCGACTGCCGCCGGCGGGCGCATGTTGACCAAGGCGTTGAAGGTGGCCCGCACCACGTTGTCCGGATTGGTGGAGCCGTAGCACTTGGCCAGCACGTTTTTCACACCGGCCGCATCGAGGACCGACCGCATGGCACCCCCAGCGATGATGCCGGTGCCTTCGGAGGCCGGTTGCATATAGACCTTGGTGGCGCCGTGGCGTTCCGACACCGCATACCAAAGGGTGTCCCCGTTCAGCTCCACCTGCACCATGTTGCGGCGGGCGGCCTCCATGGCCTTTTGAATGGCCGTCGGTACTTCCCGGGCCTTGCCGCGTGCGAAGCCGACCTTGCCCTTGCCGTCCCCCACCACGGCCAAGGCGGTGAAGCCGAACAGCCGGCCGCCCTTGACCGCCTTGGCCACCCGATTGATCCGGACGGTCTTTTCCTGCAGCCCTTCTTCGCGTATCTCTTCAGTGTAGGCCATCCTAAAACTCCAAACCGCCGGCCCGAGCCGCCTCGGCAAGCGCTTTTACCCGACCGTGAAACTTGTAGCCGGAGCGATCAAAGGCCACCCGCTCGACACCGGCCCTCTGCGCCCGCTCCGCGATCAGAGCGCCGACCTTGGCGGCGGCTTTGACGTTGCCGGTGGCGCCGCCGCGTAGGCTGCCGTCCAAGGTGGACGCTTCGACCAGCACCCGGCCGCCATCGGCCGCAATCACTTGGGCGTACATGTGCCGCGGCGTCCGATGCACCGTCAACCGCTGCATGCCCAGTTCGCGCATCTTCATGCGGGTGCGCCGGGCGCGCCGCAACCGCGCCTGTCTCTTGTTAACCACTAGCCCGCCGCCCCGCTATTTCTTCTTGGCTTCCTTGCGCCGCACACGCTCACCGGTGTAGCGCACACCCTTGCCCTTGTAGGGCTCCGGCGGGCGGAAGCCGCGAATCTCCGCGCCCACTTGGCCGACCAACTGCTTATCCGCGCCGGAGAGGACAATCTCGGTTTGGCTAGGCGTCCTGGCCGTGACGCCCTCCGGCAGCCGATATTCGACGGGATGGGAAAAACCGAGCAGCAGCGTCAGGTTGGCGTCACGAACACTGGCCCGATAGCCCACGCCCTGCAGCTGCAGCTTCTTCTCAAAGCCCACGCTGACACCCTGCACCATGTTGCTGATCAGGGAGCGAAAGGTGCCGGCCAAGGCCCTGGCGCTCCTAGCGTCGGACCGCGCCCTCACCCGCAAGGCTCCATCGTTCTGGGCAACCTCCACTTCCCTGTGTATGGCGAGATCCAAGGTTCCCTTGGCACCGGACACGCGAATGCCGCCATCGGCGAGGCGCACTTCCACTCCTGACGGCAGCGGCACTGGTTTGTCGGCTATTCGGGACATCGCCTTCGCCTAAAAGACCGTGCAGAGCACTTCACCGCCGATGTGCAAGCGCCGAGCCTGGCGATCGCTCATCACCCCTCTGCTAGTGCTGACGATGGCGACGCCGAGCCCCTCACGCACCTTGGGCAGATCCCTGACGTTCTTGTAGATGCGCAGGCCGGGGCGGCTGACCCGACGGATCTCCTCAATGACCGGCGCCCCCTCGTGGTATTTGAGGCGCAGCTGCAACTCCCGCCGGCCCTCGTCGCTGACGCTGTAGCCATTGATGTA
The DNA here is from genome assembly GCA_958296025.1 of uncultured Pseudomonadales bacterium. GTDB lineage: Bacteria > Pseudomonadota > Gammaproteobacteria > Pseudomonadales > Azotimanducaceae > Azophilus. Next base: position 294,236 of record OY282430.1, on the reverse strand, counting down.
ACCCTCCTGCTCAAGCACCCCGCAAACAGCGACCTTCAGCTTGGAATGGGGCATGGACACCTCCGCATGGCCGGCCTTTTGCGCATTGCGCACCCGGGTGAGCAAGTCGGCTATTGGATCCTGCAAGCTCATGTTGCCGCCCCTTACCAGCTGGCTTTGACCAGGCCGGGGATGTCACCGCGCATGGCTGCTTGGCGCAGTTCGTTGCGGCCCAAGCCGAACTTTCGATAGACTGCCCGCGGCCGGCCGGTCTTCCCGCAACGGCGCTGGCGGCGCACCGGCGACGCGTTGCGCGGCAGCTTCTGCAGCTTGACCTGCGCCTCCCAACGCTCCTCTTCGGGCAGGTTGCGGTTGTTGACGATGGCCTTGAGTTCGGCCCGTCGCGCTTGGTGGCGGGCGATGACCTTGGCCCGCTTCTTCTCCCGTTCCAGCATGGATGCCTTTGCCATATTCCGATTTCCGCGCCAGTGGTTGGATTGATGGGGCCCTAGAACTAGGCTGCCAAGCTGCGGAACGGGAAGTTGAACGCCCGCAGCAGGGCCAAGCCCTCTTCGTCGCTTTTGGCCGTGGTGGTGATGGTGATGTCGAGACCGCGAATCTTGTCGATCTTGTCGTAGTCAATCTCGGCGAACACGATCTGCTCCGCCACCCCCATGGAAAAGTTGCCCTGTCCGTCGAAGGACTTGGGGTTCAGGCCGCGAAAGTCACGAATGCGCGGAATGGCCACCCCAATCAGCCGTTCGACAAACTCGTACATGCGCCGTCGCCGCAACGTGACCTTGCAGCCGATGGCGTAACCCGTGCGAATCTTGAAGCCGGCCTCCGATTTCCTGGCCTTGGTGATGATGGGCTTCTGCCCGGCGATGGCAGTGAGATCGGCCAAGGCGCTTTCCATTATCTTGCGGTCCGCCACAGCCTCGCCAACGCCCATGTTCAGCGTGACCTTGGCCAGCCTCGGCACTTGCATGATGCTGCTGAAGTTCAGCTGCCCCTGCAAAGCGGGGCGGATCTCGTCAAAATAGCGTTGTTGAAAGTGCGACATCCGGTTGCCTGCGCCCAGTTCAGCCCTCTATGACCTTGCCGGTGGACTTGAAGTAGCGAACCTTCAGGCCGTCCTCAAAGCGAAAGCCCACCCGGTCGGCCCGTTCCTCCGCATCGTTCCAGATGGCCACGTTGGAGGCGTCGATCGGCCCTTCGCGCTCGATGATGCCGCCTTGCTTGCCGCGGTTAGGGTCGCCCCGCTGATGCTTCTTCAACAGGTTGACGCCAGCCACCAAGAGCCGCCCGTCGCGGCGCACGGACAGCACTTCGCCGCGCCGCCCTCGGTCGCGCCCAGCGATGACGACGACCTCGTCGTCCTTCTTGATCTTCAACATCTCGTTAGATCATCCACCGCCAGAAACGCTAAAGCACCTCGGGCGCCAAGGAGACGATGCGCATGAAGTGCTCGCGGCGCAGTTCCCGGGTGACCGGGCCGAAAATGCGCGTACCCACTGGCTGGTTTTGTTGGTTCAGCAAAACAGCCGCGTTCTCGTCAAAACGAATCAAGGAGCCGTCCGGGCGGCGCACACCCTTCTTGGTGCGCACCACCACGGCGTTCATCACCTGCCCCTTGCGCACTCGGCCGCGGGGGATGGCCTCCTTGACGGTGACCTTGATGATGTCCCCGATGCCAGCGTAGCGACGACGGGAGCCACCAAGCACCTTGATGCATTGCACCCGTCGTGCGCCGCTGTTGTCGGCTATGGCCAACATGGTTTCCGTTTGAATCATTGTAGTTCACCCGTCAAACCGCTGCGGCCCGTTTGTCGATCCTTTTGAGTATCCAAGCCTTGGTTTTGGAGACCGGCCGGCATTCCTCCACGGTGACGGCATCGCCAACGCGGCCCTGATTCCTCTCGTCATGGGCGTGCAGCTTGGTGGAGCGGCGCACGACCTTGCCGTAAACCGGATGCCGCACCTTCCGCTCCACCAGGACGGTGATGGTCTTGTCCATGCGGGCGCTGGTCACCACGCCGGAAATACTGCGCTTGGCCGGCATCGTCGCCTCAGCCATCGGCCTGCTCCCGCATCAGGGTCTTCACCCGGGCGATGTCGCGGCGCGTCTCCCGCAGCAGGTGGGCCTGGCCGAGCTGGCCGCTGGCCCGCTGCATGCGCAGGCCGAAATGCTCCTTGCGCAGCCGCAGCAGTTCGCCCTTGAGCTCCTCGGGAGCTTTTTCCCGCCAATCCGAAGCCTTCACTTTTGCCACCTAACCGTCCGTTCCCGCATGAATGCCCAACCGCCGCGCCTAGGCCGCCACCGTCCTTTTGGCAAAGGAGGTGGCGAAGGGCAGCTTGGCGCCGGCCAACGCGAAGGCGCGCCGCGCCACCTCTTCGGGAACGCCCTCCATTTCATAGAGGACGCGCCCTGGCTGGATCAGCGCCACCCAATACTCGACGGCGCCCTTGCCCTTGCCCTGGCGGACCTCCAAGGGCTTCTTGGTGATGGGCTTGTCCGGGAAGACCCGGATCCAAACCTTGCCGCCGCGCCGCACATGGCGGGTCATGGCGCGGCGCGCCGACTCGATTTGCCGGGCGGTCATCCGGCCGCGGCCGACCGCCTTTAAGCCGAACTCGCCAAAGCTGACCGAGCTGCCGCGGTCCGCCAAGCCGCGGTTGCGGCCCTTTTGTTGTTTTCTGAACTTCGTTCGTTTCGGCTGAAGCATTTTCGTTGCACTTCCGGCAGCTAGCGGAATCTAGGTTGTCGAAGCCGCGGCGTCGCGGGCGAAAATCTCGCCTTTGAAGATCCACACCTTGATGCCGAGCACACCGTAGGTGGTTTTCGCGTTCCAAGTGGCGTAGTCGATGTCTGCGCGCAGGGTGTGCAGGGGCACCCTCCCTTCGTGATAGACCTCCGAGCGGGCGATTTCGGCGCCGCCGAGCCTCCCGGACACCCGTACCTTGATGCCTTGGGCACCCGAGCGCATCGCGCTCTGAATGACGCGGCGCATGGCTCGACGGAACTGCACCCGCTTCTCCAATTGCTGGGCCACGTTTTGTGCCGCCAGCAAGGCGTCCAACTCCGGCTTGCGGATTTCCTCAATGATGACCTGCACCGAGGACAGGCCCATCAACCCCATCAGATCCTGGCGCAACCGTTCGACGTCCTCGCCCTTCTTGCCGATGACGATGCCGGGGCGGGCCGTTCGGATGGTGATGCGGGCCGTTTGCGCGGCCGACCGCTTGATCTCGATGCCACTGACCGAAGCCTGGGACAGACGCTTGCGGATGTATTCGCGCACCTCCATGTCCTTGAGCAGGTACTTGGCGTATTCGCCCTTCTCCGCATACCAAACGGACTGATGCGGCTTAACGATACCCAGCCGAATGCCGATGGGATTTACTTTTTGGCCCATTGCGCTACTCGTCCGACAGCCACACCCTGACATGGCTGGTGCGCTTGAAAATACGGTTCATCCGGCCCTTCGCACGGGGCCGAATGCGTTTGAGGGTGGTGCCTTCGTGTACTTGAATTTCCGCAATCCAAAGTTGGTCCACATCAGCGCCTTCGTTGTTTTCGGCGTTGGCGGTAGCCGACTCCACGACCTTGCGCACCAGCAAAGCCGCCTTGGCATTGCTGAAGTTCAGCAGTTGCATGGCCATAGCCAAGTTCCGGCCGCGTACTTGGTCGGCCAGCAGCCGCGCCTTCTGCGCCGAGATGGGCAGCCGCTTGCCGATGGCGCTCACTCGCATGACGCCAACCCCCGAATGCGGTGGATTTGCCCAGGTTGCCCCATCATGCTCATCTTCCGCGGCTCGCCTTGCGGTCCGCCGCATGGCCGCGATAGGCGCGGGTGGGGGCGAATTCGCCCAGCTTATGGCCGACCATCTCCTCGCTGATGTAGATGGGCACATGGGCTCGGCCATTATGCACGGCGATGGTCAACCCCACCATGTCCGGCAGGATCATGGAGCGGCGCGACCAAGTCTTGATGGGCCGCTTGCTGTTGCTGCGCACGGCTTCATCCACCTTCTTAGCCAAGTGGACATCGACAAAGGGGCCTTTGCGCAAAGATCTGGGCACCGCTTACCTCCTTGCCCGCCGGCCACCCCGACGCGCCGCCCGCTGCCGCACGATCAGCTTGTCGGTGCGCTTGTTCTTGCGCGTCTTGTGGCCCTTGGTGGGCACGCCCCAAGGAGATACCGGATGCCGCCCACCGGACGATTTGCCTTCGCCGCCACCGTGCGGATGGTCCACCGGATTCATGGCCACGCCCCGCACGGTGGGCCGCACACCCCGCCATCGCTTGGCCCCCGCCTTGCCCAGGGAGCGCAGGTTATGTTCGTTGTTGCCGACCTCCCCCACCGTGGCGCGGCATTCCGCCAACACCCGGCGCATTTCGCCGGAGCGCAGGCGCAGGGTAGCGTAGCCGCCCTCGCGGGCCACCAACTGCGCGGAGGCGCCGGCACTGCGTGCGAGTTGCGCCCCCTTGCCCGGCTTGAGCTCCACGCAATGCACCACACTGCCCACCGGAATGCTGCGCAGCAGCATGGCGTTGCCTGGGCGAATGGGGGCATTGGCGCCACTCATGATCGGATCACCCGTGCGCAGCCCCTTGGCGGCGATGATGTAGCGGCGCTCCCCGTCGGCGTACTTGAGCAAGGCGATGTTGGCGGTGCGGTTTGGATCATACTCGATGCGCTCCACGGAGGCCGGCACCCCGTCCTTGGTGCGCTTGAAGTCGATGCGGCGGTAATGGCGCTTGTGCCCGCCGCCTCGGTGCCGGGTGGTGATGCGACCGCGGTTGTTGCGCCCGCCGGACTTACTGAGGCCCTCGACCAACGCTTTGTGCGGTGCCCCCTTGTGCAGCTCCGGATGCACCACGCCGACGACGAAGCGACGGCCGGGAGAGGTGGGTTTCGCCTTGACCGTGGGCATGATCTAGTCCGCCACCATGTAGTCCAGTTCCTGGCCCTCGGCCACGCGAACATAGGCTTTCTTCCAGTTCTTCCGGCGCACGGCCCCCCAGCGGTTGCGCTTCACCTTGCCGCGCACGTTGGCGGTGGTGACATGGATGACCTGCACGCCGAAAATCTGCTCCACCGCCGCCTTGACGTCCGCCTTGGTGGCGTCCGCCGCCACCTTGAAGGCATATTGATTGCTGCTGTCCCCAAGATTGGAGACCTTCTCCGATATGTGCGGCGCCCGCAACAGGGTGTAAACCCGCTCCTCGTTCACGAAAGGGCCTCCTGCAGCTTGTTGAGGGCGGAGGCGGTCATCAGCACCTTCTCAAAACGAATCAGGCTGACCGGGTCCACGGCGGCGGCTTCGCACAGTTCCACGCCCTTCAGGTTGCGGGCGGCCAGATGCAGGTTGCCATCAAAGCCATCGGCGACGATGAGCACGTTTTCCAGTTCCAGGGATTTGAGCTTGTCGATCAGGGAGCGGGTTTTGGGGGCGTCTATGGAGAAGTCTTGCACAGCGATGAGGCGGTCTTGGCGCACCAGTTCGGAGAGGATGCAGCGCACGGCGCCGCGATACATCTTGCGGTTGACCTTCTGCGCATGGTTTTGCGGCTTGGCCGCAAAGGTGACCCCGCCGCCACGCCAAATGGGGCTGCGAATGCTGCCGGCCCGCGCCCGTCCGCCGCCCTTTTGGCGCCAGGGCTTGCGCCCGCCGCCACGCCGCTCGGAGCGGGACTTGTGCGCCCGCGAACCGGACCGGGCCGCCGCCAAATGCGCCACCACAACCTGATGCACCAAAGCCTCGTTAAAGCCTTGGGCGAACACCCCATCCGACAACTCCAGGCTGCCACCCGCCGCCAACGCCAAATTCATGCGCCGGCCTCCTCGCCCTTGGCCTTGACGGCGGGAAGAACCTGCACGTCACCCCCCGCTGGCCCCGGCACGGACCCCTTGATAAGCAGCAAGCTACGCTGCTTGTCCACCCGCATCACCTGCAGATTTTGGGTGGTGACGCGAACGTTGCCGAGGCGTCCGGCCATCTTCTTGCCCTTGAACACCCGGCCAGGCGTTTGGCATTGGCCGATGGAGCCGGGGGCGCGGTGGGAGAGGGAGTTGCCGTGACTGTTATCCTGGCCGCGGAAACCCCAGCGCTTGATGGCGCCAGCAGTGCCCTTGCCCTTGGACAGGCCGCGGATATCGACCCGTTGCCCAACCGAGAACAGCTCCACGCCGAACTCCTTGCCCAAGACGAGGGCTTCATCCAGAGCATCAACGCGGAACTCCCATAGTCCCCGGCCCAAGCCGGCGGCGGCCTTGGCGTAGTGGCCGATCAGCGGCTGGCTAGTGCGATGTTGCTTGGCGCTGCCAGTGGTGACCTGCACAGCGGCGTAGCCATCGGACTCCGGCGTTTTGATTTGGGTGACCCGGTTGGGTTCGATCTCAATGACCGTCACGGGCACGGAGACGCCTTCGTCGGTGAACACCCGAGTCATGCCGCTCTTTCTGCCAATCAAGCCAATGGCCATGCTATTGCCCTCGCCCCAAGCACTTAGCGCCCAAGGCCTTCCTTGCGTGAAAAAAACGCCGGCCATCGATTGGCACGGCGTTTTCCTCAGTTCAAACTAATCTGCACCTCGACCCCGGCCGCCAGATCCAGCTTCATGAGCGCATCGACGGTCTTCTCGGTGGGTTCAATAATGTCCAGGAGACGCTTATGCGTTCGGATTTCGTACTGATCCCGCGCATCTTTGTTGACATGCGGGGAAATCAGCACCGTGAACCGCTCTTTGCGCGTGGGCAGGGGAATCGGCCCGCGCACCAAGGCGCCGGTGCGCTTGACCGTGTCGACGATCTCTTGGGTCGATACGTCAATCAGCTTGTGGTCAAACGCCTTCAGGCGAATGCGAATGCGCTGGTTGGCCACAGAACGATCTCCAAAAGCGACAAAGACGCCCGCAACCCTGCGGCTGCCGCCGGATGGGACGCCTCTCCTGTTAAAGAACCCCCGAAATCGGGATGGCGGACTATACAGATGCGCTCTAGGCAACGCAACAATTTCTTCGCATTTCTTTTCGGAACCGCAACGACTGGCCGGCGGAGGGTGGCGCTACGTGTTTGCCGGCACCCACCAGGGATCAGTGCGACGGGTTGGCGCGGCTGCAACTGACGGCCCTGCGCAACCAGCCGCCACCTTCTTATACTTAGTGCCCGCGTCCGCACCCACTTGGTGCCGGCGCATTCATGAGGATGCCGACATGAAGGTTGCCACTGGCCGCGAGTTCTTCACCCAGTTCGGGGACATAGCGGCGGGAATCGTACCTGATCTGCGCTGGGCGCTGATCGACCGGGCAGGAAGCTGGACAGAGCCGCCGGACGACTGCGACCTAGCCGTTTGGGCCGGGGACGCCTACTACGTCGATGCGTTCGTGGAGACGGCCATCCAACTGCCGGCCCTGCGCTGGGTACACACCGAGGACGCCGGCACCGACGGCCCCTTCTACGACGCCATGCGCGAACGCGCCGTCATGCTGACCCACAGCCCCGCAGCCAACGCCCCGGAAGTGGCGGAATTCGCCCTCGCCCTCATCCTCTGGGCCACCAAGCGCCTAGACGCACTCGGCCAGCAGCAACGCGGCCATCAGTGGCGGGTGCTGCCATTGGAGGCTTTAAGCGACAAGACCCTTCTGGTCATCGGCCTAGGCGCCATCGGCGCCAGAATCGCCGGCTACGCCAAGGCCTTCGGAATGCGGGTGCTGGGCATCCGCCGCTCCCCGAAGCCGGTGGCCAAGGTAGATCGCTTGGGCACCATGGCGGACCTGCACGAATTTCTGCCTCAAGCCGACTTCGTGGCGTTGGCCCTTCCCTATTCCCCGGACCTCATTGGCTTCATTAACCAAGACGCGATCAACCGCATGAAGCCCGGCGCCACCCTGATTAACGTGGCCCGAGGGGCGTTGGTGGACACCAAGGCGCTGGTCGAGGCGCTGGCCGCCGGGCAAATCCGCCAAGCCTGCCTCGATGTGCTGCCCACCGAGCCCCTGCCAGCCGACGCCCCCCTTTGGGACACCCCCAATCTGTTCATTACCCCCCACAACGCCTACAACTCGCCGCTCTACCTCATCCGCGTGGGGGAACTGTGGCTTGAGAACCTAAAGCGCTACGTCCAAGGCGAACCCTTGCTGCATCGGGCGTTTTGACTGACGTCTGGCGAACCCCCAACCTGCGGTTTTGGAGACCGCTGCTCTGCCGATTGAGCTACTGGCCTGTGACCTAGTGTCCTGTTGCGATGCGCGCCTGACGGACCCTATTGGGTGATCTTGGCCACGACGCCGGCGCCGACGGTTCGTCCGCCCTCGCGGATGGCGAAGCGCTGGCCCTCCTCCATCGCAATCGGCGAGATCAGCGACACCGACATGTTCACGTTGTCCCCAGGCATCACCATCTCAACCTCCGCCGGCAACTCCACCGTGCCCGTCACGTCCGTGGTCTCAAAAAAGAACTGCGGGCGGTAGCCCTGGAAAAACGGCGTGTGCCGCCCGCCCTCGTCCTTGGACAGAACGTAAACCTCCGCGTCAAACCCCGTGTGCGGCGTGATGCTGCCCGGTCGCGCCAGAACCTGGCCCCGCTCCACCTCCTCACGCTTCACCCCACGCAGCAAAACCCCAACGTTCTCCCCCGCACGACCCTCGTCAAGCAGCTTCCTGAACATCTCCACCCCCGTGCAGGTCGTCCGCCGCGTCCCACGAATCCCAACAACCTCCACCTCGTCGCCAACCCTCACCACCCCGCGCGCAATCCGACCCGTCACCACCGTGCCGCGGCCCGAAATCGAAAACACATCCTCCAGCGGCATCAAAAAAGGCCGATCCACCGGCCGCTCCGGCTGCGGAATGTAGCCGTCCAACGCCTCCAGCAAGCCGCGCAGCGACCCCGTCCCCAGCTCGCCACCCTCCCCCTCAAGAGCCTTCAGCGCACTGCCAACAACAATCGGCGTGTCGTCACCCGGAAACTCGTACTGGTCCAATAGCTCCCGAACCTCCATCTCCACCAACTCCAAAAGCTCCTCGTCGTCCACCATGTCCGCCTTGTTCACGTAAACCACAATCCGCGGAACACCAACCTGACGCGCCAAAAGAATGTGCTCGCGCGTCTGCGGCATCGGACCGTCCGCCGCCGATACCACCAAAACCGCACCGTCCATCTGCGCCGCGCCCGTGATCATGTTCTTCACGTAGTCCGCATGGCCCGGACAGTCCACATGCGCGTAGTGCCGCTTCTCGCTCTCGTACTCCACGTGCGCCGTCGCAATCGTGATGCCCCGCTCACGCTCCTCCGGCGCGTTGTCAATCTGGTCAAACTCCCGAACCTCACCGCCGTACGCCGACGCGCAGTACTTCGTCAGCGCCGCCGTCAGCGTCGTCTTGCCGTGATCCACATGACCAATCGTCCCAACGTTCACATGCGGCTTCGTCCGCTCAAACTTCTCCTTCGCCATGGTTTTGCTCCTAATGCCAAATGGGTTTGCCTTAGTGTGCTTAAGCGCCGCGGTCACCGATGGATGATGCTTTCGGCGATGCTGTCGGGCACTTCCGCATATTTGTTGAATTCCATAGTGTAGGTGGCCCGGCCTTGGGTGGCTGAACGCAGGTCCGTGGCGTAGCCGAACATGGACGCCAAGGGCACGTCGGCGCGGATGATCTTCCCAGCCGGGTTTTCGTCCATACCGCCGATCATCCCACGCCGCCGGTTGAGGTCCCCCACCACGTCGCCCATGTATTCCTCGGGGGTGACCACCTCGACGCTCATGATCGGCTCGAGCAGCACCGGGTTGGCCTGGAGCGCCCCGTTCTTCAAGGCCATGGAGCCGGCGATCTTGAACGCTATCTCCGAGGAGTCCACCTCATGGAAGGAGCCGTCGTAGAGCGTGGCGCGCACGTTGATGAGCGGATAGCCGGCCAGCACGCCGTTCTGCATCTGCTCCTGAACGCCCTTGTTCACCGCCGGAATGTACTCCTTGGGCACCACGCCGCCGGCGATCTTATCGACGAATTCGTAGTGGTCCTCCTCGTCCCGATAGGGCTCCAACTTCAGCCAAACATGGCCGTACTGGCCGCGTCCGCCGGTCTGCCGCACGAACTTGCCCTCCACCTCCACCTTGGAGCGGATGGTCTCCCGGTAGGCTACCTGCGGCTTGCCAATGTTCGCCTCGACGCCGAATTCCCGCTTCATGCGATCGACGATGATGTCCAGATGCAGTTCGCCCATGCCGGAGATGATGGTCTGGCCGGACTCCTCGTCGGTCTCCACCCGGAAGGAAGGGTCCTCTTGGGCCAGCTTGCCGAGGGCGATGGACATTTTTTCTTGGTCGGGCACGGACTTCGGCTCCACCGCCACGGAGATGACCGGCTCCGGGAAGTCCATGCGCTCCAGAGTGATGATGTCAGTCTGCGCACAGAGGGTGTCGCCGGTGGTCAACTGCTTCAAGCCCACGGCGGCGGCGATATCCCCGGCGCACACCTCCTTGATGTCGCTGCGGTGGTTGGAGTGCATCTGCACCATGCGGCCCACCCGCTCCTTTCGGCGCTTGACTGGGTTGTACACCTGATCCCCAGAGTTCAGCCTCCCGGAATAGACGCGAAAGAAGGTCAGGGTGCCAACATGTTGGTCCGTGGCGATCTTAAAGGCCAGGGCGGCAAAGGGGCCGTCATCCTTCGCCGGGCGGGTGGCGCGGGTTTCCTCGTCTTCCAAGACGCCTTCGATGGGCTTCACTTCCGTGGGATTCGGCAGGTAGTCGATCACCGCGTCGAGCATGGCCTGCACGCCTTTGTTCTTGAAGGCGGAGCCGCATAGCGCCGGGACGATTTCGTTAGCTAGGGTGCGGATGCGCAACCCGGCGCGAATGTCCGCTTCGGACAGATCTCCATCCTCCAGGTATCTCTCCATCAATTCCTCATCGGCCTCGGCGGCGGTCTCCACCATCTGCTCCCGCCAATGCTCGGCAGCCGCCTGCAAATCCTCGGGGATGTCGGCCAGTTCGTAGGTCAGGCCCTGATCCTCTTCATTCCAGTAGATGGCTTTCATGCGCACCAGATCGACCACGCCCTTGAAATCGCTCTCCGCGCCGATGGCCAGCTGCAGCGGCACAGGATTGCTGCCGAGGCGATCACGGATTTGCGCCACCACGCGCAGGAATTCGGCGCCGGCGCGGTCCATCTTGTTGACGAAGACGATGCGCGGCACCTCGTAGCGGTTGGCTTGGCGCCAGACGGTCTCAGACTGCGGCTCCACGCCGGAGGTGCCGCAGAAGACCACCACAGCGCCGTCGAGCACCCGCAGGCTGCGCTCCACCTCAATGGTGAAATCGACATGGCCGGGCGTGTCGATGATGTTGACACGATGACGCGGGTGCTGTTGATTCATGCCCTGCCAAAAACAGGTGGTGGCGGCCGAGGTTATGGTGATGCCCCGCTCCTGCTCCTGGGCCATCCAGTCCATGACGGCGGCGCCGTCGTGAACTTCGCCGATCTTATGCGACAGGCCGGTGTAAAAGAGCACCCGTTCCGTGGTGGTGGTCTTGCCGGCATCCACATGGGCGACGATGCCGATGTTGCGGTATCTGGCGATGGGTGTATTTCGAGCCATTTGCGCTCTCCGTGTTCAACAAGGGCGATCCGAGGCCGTCTCTTGGGCGGTTTCGCAACGCCACGAAATCTGCAAGCAAAAGCCAGTCAGCGCTGTCGGGCTGTCCCGAAGGGGTGGACAAGGCCAACTAGTAGCGGTAGTGGGAGAACGCCCGGTTGGCCTCGGCCATGCGGTGGGTGTCCTCCCGCCTCTTCACCGCCGCGCCCCGCCCTTGGGAAGCGTCCATCAGCTCCCCGGCCAAGCGTAGCGCCATGGACTTTTCGCCCCGGGCCCTGGCGCTCTCCACCAACCAACGCATGGCCAAGGCTTGGCGGCGGGAAGGCCGCACCTCCACCGGCACTTGATAGGTGGCGCCGCCGACGCGCCGGGACTTCACCTCCACCATGGGCGCTACGGCCTGCAGCGCACTTTCAAACACCTCCACCGGATCCGCCGTGTCCCGCTCCGCCACACGAGACAGGGCGCCATAGACGATGCGCTCGGCCACCGACTTCTTGCCGCTGACCATCACATGGTTGATGAACTTGGCCACCGTCTCGTTGTGGTATTTGGGATCGGGCAGGATTTTCCGCTTAGGGACAATTCTGCGTCTTGGCATGGTTTGCTCCTTGCTTCAGGGGGTCCCCGAGCCGTCGGCCGGGGCCTTACTTGGGGCTGGTTTAGGGGGCTTCGAGCAAAAACCTACTTCGGCCGCTTGGCGCCGTACTTGGAGCGGCGCTGCTTGCGGTCCGCCACGCCGGAGGTGTCCAAGGTGCCGCGGATGGTGTGGTAGCGCACACCCGGCAGGTCCTTCACCCGGCCGCCGCGGATCAGCACCACCGAGTGCTCCTGCAGGTTGTGGCCCTCGCCACCGATGTAGGAGGTGACTTCGTAGCCGTTGGTCAGGCGCACCCGACAAACCTTGCGCAACGCGGAGTTCGGCTTCTTCGGCGTGGTGGTGTACACCCGCGTACAGACGCCGCGCTTCTGCGGGTTGCCCTGCAGGGCCGGCACGATGTTCTTGCGCACCTTCCGCTTGCGGGGCTTTCTGACCAATTGGCTAATGGTCGCCATAGTCCTGCCTATCCAAACCCTGAATTCGCCGTTCGGCGCAAGGACCCAACAGGCCCCCTTGCGCCGGGGCGCCGCATTCTAAACATCCCAGCCGCATCAAGCAACGCCTTGTTCCGCCGCACTGAAGGCTTCGGTCGCCTTGGCGTCCACATCGTCGAGCGTGGTGGGCGTCGCCGCCGACGGCGGCTCCACGACCAGCCCGCCGCTTTCCTCCAGCCGACGCCGCTTGCGGTCCTTGTGGTAGGCAAGGCCGGTGCCGGCCGGGATCAGGCGGCCGACCACCACGTTTTCCTTCAAACCGCGCAGGGCATCCTGTTTGCCAGTGACCGACGCCTCGGTGAGCACCCGGGTGGTCTCTTGAAAAGACGCCGCAGAGATGAAGGAGTCCGTAGCCAAGGACGCCTTGGTGATGCCCAACAGAACGCGCTGGTATTGGACCGGTTCCTTGCCTTCCTCCTCAAGTTCCTCGTTGATCCCCAACAAGACGGCGTATTCGATCTGCTCGCCGCGGATAAGGTCGGAGCCGCCCGGATCGACCACCTCGGCCTTGCGCAGCATCTGCCGGACGATGACCTCAATGTGCTTGTCGTTGATCCTGACCCCTTGCAGCCGATAGACCTCCTGGATTTCGTTGATGATGTACTTGGCGAACGCCTTCACCCCGTTCAGGCGCACGATGTCGTGGGGGCTCAAGGGGCCATGGCAGACCACTTCGCCCTTCTCCACGTGTTCACCTTCAAAGACATCCACGCTGCGCCACTTGGGAATCAGGATTTCCACTGGCTTACGATCCTGCGGCTTGATGACGAGCCGCTGCTTGCCCTTGGTCGGCTTGCCGAAGCCGACAACCCCGGAGGCCTCGGCCAGCACCGCCGGCTCCTTCGGCTTGCGCGCCTCAAACAGGTCCGCCACCCGGGGCAGGCCACCGGTGATGTCCCGGGTCTTGGAGCCTTCCTGGGGAATGCGGGCGATGATGTCACCGACATGCACGGCGCTGCCGTCCTCCAGATTGAGGATGCCGCCGCTGGGCATGGTGTAGGCCACGGGGTCGTCGTCGCCGCTCGGATCCACCAACCGCACCGACGGACGCAGATCCTTGCCGGCGGTGGGCCGGTCCTTGGGATCTAGCACGCTGATGTTGGTCAGCCCGGTGAGCTCATCGGTTTGCCGATTGATGGTGAGCCCGTCCTCCATGTCCTGGAACTCCACGGTTCCCTCCACCTCGGCGACGATGGGGTGGGTGTGCGGGTCCCAACGGGCGATCACGTCGCCGGCGGCCACCGAATCCCCTTCGGTCACGCTGATGACCGCGCCGTAAGGCAGCTTGTAGCGCTCCCGCTCGCGGCCGTGGCTGTCGGCGACAGCGATTTCCCCTGACCGGGACACAGCCACCAGCCCGCCGGACGTGCGCTCGACGGTCTTGAGATTGTGCAGGCGAACGAAGCCGCCGTGCTTCACCTCAATGTTGTCGATGGCCGTGGCTCTGGAGGCGGCGCCGCCGATGTGGAAGGTGCGCATAGTCAGCTGGGTGCCCGGTTCGCCGATGGACTGGGCGGCGATGACGCCGACCGCCTCGCCCACGTTGATGAGGTGCCCGCGCGCCAGATCCCGCCCGTAGCACGTGGAGCAAATCCCAAAGCGGGTCCCGCAGGTGATGGCGGAGCGAACCTTGATCTCGTCGATGCCGAATTCGTCGAGCCGCTCCACGCCGCTCTCGTCGAGCATGTCCCCGGCTTGTAACGCCATTTGACCGCCGGCCGGCACGTCAACGGCGACCACGCGACCGAGCACTCGGTCGCGCAGGGGCTCCACCACGTCGCCGCCCTCAATGATGGCGGAAACCATCAGCCCCTCGTCGGTGCCGCAGTCGTGCTCAGTGATGACCACGTCCTGGGCCACATCGACCAAACGCCGGGTGAGGTAGCCGGAGCTGGCGGTTTTCAAGGCCGTGTCCGCCAAGCCCTTGCGGGCGCCGTGGGTGGAGATGAAGTACTCGTTGACGTTCAGCCCCTCGCGGAAGTTGGCGGTGATGGCGTTGACGATGATGGTGCCGTCCGGGCGGGTCATCAGACCGCGCATCCCGGCCAATTGGCGAATCTGCGCCGGCGAGCCGCGCGCCCCGGAATCCGCGTAGATGAAAACGGAGTTGAAGGAGCTTTGCTCCTCCTGATCCCCTTCGCGGTTGACCACGGCTTCCTTGGAGATGCTGTCCATCATGGAGCGGGCCACTAAGTCGTTGGCCCAAGACCAGATGTCCACCACCTTGTTGTACTTCTCGCCCTCCGACAACAACCCGGTAACGTACTGCCGCTCGACGTCCTGAACCTCCTGCTTGGCCTGCTCGATGATGGTGACCTTCTGCGCCGGGATGACGAGGTCGTCAACGCCGATGGAGGCCCCGGACGCCGTGGAGTGGGTGAAGCCCATGTACATCAGTTGGTCCGCGAAGACCACGGTGTCCTTCAGGCCGACGTTGCGGTAGCAGGCGTTGACCAACCTGGAAATGGCCTTCTTGTCCATGGTCTGGTTGACGGAGGAGAACGGCAGCTCCGGGGGCACGATGTCGTAGAGCAGCACCCGGCCCACAGTGGTGTCCACAAGCGCCTTGGCGCCGCCGCCGGCCTCCATCCGCACCCGGATCTTGGCGTGCAGGTCCACATGCCCGGCGTGGTAGGCGCGATGCACTTCGGCGGCATCGGTGAACACCATGCCTGCGCCCTTGGCGTTGATCCGCTCTCGGGTCATGTAGTAGATGCCCAACACCACGTCCTGGGAGGGCACGATGATGGGTTCGCCGTTGGCCGGGGACAGAATGTTGTTGGTGGACATCATCAGCGCCCGGGCCTCCAGCTGGGCCTCCAGGGTGAGGGGCACATGCACCGCCATCTGATCGCCGTCGAAGTCCGCGTTGTAGGCGGTGCAGACCAAGGGATGCAGCTGGATGGCCTTGCCCTCGATCAACACCGGCTCGAAGGCCTGAATGCCCAAGCGGTGCAGGGTGGGCGCCCGGTTCAGCAGCACCGGGTGCTCGCGGATGACGTCGGCCAGGATATCCCAAACCTCGGCGGTCTCGCGCTCCACCATCTTCTTGGCCGCCTTGATGGTGGTGGCGAGCATGCGGCTTTGCAACTGGCCGAAGATGAAGGGTTTGAACAGCTCCAAGGCCATCTTCTTGGGCAGGCCGCACTGGTGCAGCCTCAAGGTGGGGCCGACCACGATCACCGAACGGCCCGAGTAGTCCACCCGCTTGCCCAAGAGATTCTGCCGGAAACGTCCCTGCTTGCCCTTAATCATGTCCGCCAAGGACTTCAACGCCCGCTTGTTGGCGCCGGTGACGGCCCGGGAGCGGCGCCCGTTATCCAGCAGCGCATCGACGGACTCCTGCAACATGCGCTTCTCGTTGCGCACGATGATGTCCGGCGCGGAAAGGTCCAGAAGCCGCTTCAAGCGGTTGTTGCGGTTGATGACCCGGCGGTAGAGGTCGTTCAAGTCGGAAGTGGCGAAGCGGCCGCCGTCCAGGGGCACCAAGGGCCGCAGATCCGGCGGCAACACGGGCAGCACCTTGAGCACCATCCACTCCGGGTGATTGCCGGAATTGACGAACGCCTCCATCAGCTTTAGCCGCTTGGACAGCTTCTTGATCTTGGTTTCCGAATTGGTGGCCGGGATGGCCTCCCGAAGAACGCGGATCTCGCTCTCCAAGTCCAAGGAAGCCAGTAACTGATGGATGGCCTCGGCGCCCATGCGCGCCTCGAACTCGTCGCCATATTCCTCCAGCTTTTCGGAGTAGTCCTCATCGTTGAGCAGCTGACCGGTCTGCAAGTCCGTCAGACCCGGGTCGACGACGACATAGGACTCGAAGTAGAGCACCCGCTCGATGTCCCGCAAGGTCATGTCCAGCAGCAGGCCGATGCGCGAGGGCAGGGACTTCAGGAACCAGATGTGGGCGGCCGGGCTGGCGAGGTCGATGTGCCCCATCCGCTCCCGGCGCACCTTGGTGAGGGTGACCTCCACGCCGCACTTTTCGCAGATAACCCCGCGGTGCTTCATGCGCTTGTATTTGCCGCAAAGGCACTCGTAGTCCTTCACCGGGCCGAAGATGCGGGCGCAGAACAGGCCGTCCCGCTCCGGTTTGAATGTGCGGTAGTTGATGGTCTCGGGCTTTTTCACCTCGCCGTAGGACCACGAACGGATCGTTTCCGGCGACGCCAAGCCGATGTGCAAGGAGTCGAACTCATGGGTTTCCCCTTGATCCTTCAGAATGTTGAGCAATCCTTCCAAGGTGGTTCTCCCACTAGTCGGTTTCCATTTCGATGTTGATGCCGAGGGATCGTATTTCCTTCACCAGCACGTTGAAGGACTCCGGCATCCCCGCCTCCATGCGGAAATCGCCGAGCACGATGTTCTTGTACATCTTGGTTCGCCCGCCCACGTCGTCGGATTTGACGGTCAGCATCTCCTGCAGGGTGTAGGCAGCGCCGTAGGCCTCCAAGGCCCAGACCTCCATCTCCCCGAAGCGCTGGCCGCCGAACTGCGCCTTGCCGCCCAAGGGTTGTTGGGTCACCAGGCTGTAGGAGCCGGTGGAGCGGGCATGCATCTTGTCGTCAATCAGGTGATTGAGCTTGAGCATGTACATGTAGCCGATGGTCACCGGGAGGTCGAACTGCCGCCCGGTGCGGCCGTCGTACAGGATGGTCTGGCCGCTCTCCGGCAGCCCAGCCAGCTTGAGCAGCTCCTTGATTTCCGCTTCGGCGGCGCCGTCGAACACCGGCGTGGCGATGGGCAAGCCCTTGTGCAGGTTGCCGGCCAGCTCCAGCACCTCCCGGTCGGAGAGTGGCTCCAGGTCCGTCTTGCGGTGGCCCACGGCGTTGTACACGAGGTCCAGATAGGCGCGGATGTCGGCGACTGCCCGCTGCTCGTACAGCATGGCGCTGATCTGTTCGCCGATGCCCTTCGCCGCCCAGCCGAGGTGCGTCTCCAGCACTTGGCCGACGTTCATGCGCGAGGGCACGCCCAAGGGATTGAGCACGATGTCCACCGGCTCGCCGTTTTCGTCGAAAGGCATGTCCTCCACCGGCATGATGACGGAGATGACGCCTTTGTTGCCATGCCGTCCAGCCATCTTGTCGCCGGGCTGAATGCGGCGCTTGATGGCTAGGTACACCTTGACGATCTTGAGCACGCCGGGATTGAGGTCGTCGCCGCTCTCCACTTTCTTGCGCTTGTCCTCAAAGGTTTCGTCACGCTGGCGTGCATGGGCTTGCAACTGCTTGTCGGCCCCTTCGATCAACTTGTTCAGCTCCTCATCCACCATGCGGATCCTGAACCAGTCCTCATGGGGGGTGGTGTCCAGGTACTCGTCGCTGACCACGGCCCGGCCGAAGACGCCCGGCAGGCTGGCTGCCTCTTGACCGATCAGCGCCTTGCGCAACCGCTCCAAGGTGGCCATTTCGACGATGCGGTGCTCATCGTCCAGATCCTTGCGAATCTGCAGCAAGTCAGCCTGCTCGATGGCCTTGGCCCGCTCGTCCTTCTCCATGCCGTCCCGGGTGAAGATGCGCACATCGATCACCGTGCCCTTGAAGCTGGAGGGAACCCGCAGGGAGGTGTCCTTCACGTCGGAAGCCTTTTCGGCGAAGATGGCCCGCAGCAGCTTCTCCTCCGGCGTCAACTGGCTTTCGCCCTTGGGCGTGACCTTGCCCACCAGAATGTCCCCGGCGTTCACCTCCGCGCCGATGTAAACGATGCCGGACTCGTCAAGTTTGGAGAGGGCGCCAACGCCGACGCTGGGGATGTCGGCGGTAATTTCCTCCTGCCCCAGCTTGGTGTCCCTGGCGATGCAGGTCAGCTCTTGGATGTGGATGCTGGTGAAGCGATCCTCCTGCACCACCCGTTCGGACACCAAGATGGAGTCTTCAAAGTTGTAGCCGTTCCAGGGCATGAAGGCCACCCGCATGTTTTGCCCCAAGGCAAGTTCGCCCATATCGACTGATGGGCCGTCCGCCAGGATGTCCCCTTCGGCGATCCGGTCTCCCGGCGAAACCTGGGGCCTTTGGCTGATGCAGGTGTTCTGGTTGGAGCGGGTGAACTTAATGAGGTTGTAGATGTCCACCCCGGCTTCGTCCGCTTCGGTCTCCTCCTCCGTCACCCGCACAACGATGCGGCTGGCGTCCACGCTATCGACCAAGCCGCCGCGCTCGGCGATGACGCAGACGCCGGAATCCCGGGCCACAGAGCGCTCGATGCCGGTACCCACCAAGGGTGCCTCGGTGCGCAGGGTGGGCACCGCCTGGCGCTGCATGTTGGAGCCCATGAGGGCGCGGTTGGCGTCGTCGTGCTCCAGGAAGGGAATGAGCGCCGCAGCGATGGAGACCACCTGCTTGGGGGAGACGTCCATGTAGTTGACGTTCGACGGCTCGGTCTTGGCGAACTCGTCCCTGTGCCGCACATCCACCAAGGGCTCCGCGAAGGCGCCCTGGGCGTCCAGCTTGGAGCTGGCTTGGGCGATGACGTACTCCGCCTCGTCAATGGCGGAGAGATACTCGATGTCGTCCGCCACCTTGCCGTCCACCACCTTGCGGTAGGGCGTCTCCAGAAAGCCGTACTCGTTAGTGCGGGCGTAGGCCGCCAGGCTGTTGATGAGGCCGATGTTCGGCCCCTCCGGCGTCTCGATCGGGCAAACCCGCCCGTAGTGGGTGGGATGGACGTCACGCACCTCGAAGCCGGCCCGCTCCCGGGTCAGGCCGCCAGGGCCCAAGGCCGACACCCTGCGCTTGTGGGTCACCTCCGAGAGGGGATTGTTTTGGTCCATGAACTGGGAGAGCTGGCTGGAGCCGAAGAATTCCTTGACGGCCGCCGCCACCGGCTTGGCGTTGATCATGTCCTGGGGCATCAGGCCCTCTGAATCCGCCAAGGACAGGCGCTCCTTGACCGCCCGCTCCACCCGGATCAGACCGATGCGGAACTGATTTTCGGCCATTTCCCCCACCGAGCGCACCCGCCGATTGCCCAAATGGTCGATGTCATCCACCGTGCCGCGCCCATTGCGGATGTCGATCAAGGTCTTCAGCACGTCGATGACGTCGTCCTTGTCCAAGGTGCCTTGGCCAGTCCGGTCATCCCGCCCCAAACGCCGGTTGAATTTCATGCGCCCGACGGCGGAAAGGTCGTAGCGCTCCTTGGAGAAGAACAGGTTGTCGAACAGGCTCTCCGCCGCCTCCTTGGTGGGCGGCTCGCCGGGGCGCATCATGCGGTAGATCTCCACCAGCGCCTCCAAACGGTTGGAGGTCGTGTCTATGCGCAGGGTGTCCGAGATGAACGGGCCGCAGTCCAACTCGTTGGTGTGGATGGTCTTGATGGTGGACACCTCCAGATTCAACAGCTTGTCCAGCACCTCTTCGCTGATGATCGAGTTGCAGGGCAGGATGATCTCGCCGGTCCCCGCATCCACGATGTCCTCGGCGGTGACCCGGTCGATCAGGTAGTCCCGAGGCACGTCGAGCCGCTTGTTGCGGCTCTTAAGAAGCAGGTTGACGTGACGCTTGGTCACCCGATTGCCGGCCTCGACGATCAACTCTCCATTTCGGGTGACGATGTCGAAGGAAAGAACCTCGCCCAGCAGCCGTTCCGGCTCTAGATCCAAGGAGAAGCCCTTTTTCTTGACATGGAACACGTTCACGTCAAAGAACATGCCGAGCATTTCCTCGTCGGTGCAGCCAAGCACCCGCAGAATGATGGTGGCCGGCAGCTTGCGGCGGCGGTCGATGCGGACGAACACGCAGTCCTTCGGGTCAAACTCGAAGTCCAGCCAGGAGCCGCGGTAGGGGATCACCCTAGCCGAGTAGAGCAGCTTGCCGGAGCTGTGCGTCTTGCCCCGGTCGTTGTCGAAGAACACGCCGGGGGAGCGGTGCAGCTGGGACACCACCACCCGCTCCGTGCCGTTGACGACGAAGGTGCCGTTGTCCGTCATGAGCGGAATTTCACCCATATAGACTTCCTGCTCCTTGATGTCCTTGATCGCCTTGCCGGACTCCCGCTCGTAGAGAATGAGGCGCACTTTGACCCTTAAGGGCGCGGCGTAGGTGATGCTGCGCATCACGCACTCCTTGACGTCAAAGACCGGATCGCCGAGGCGGTAGTCCATGTACTCGATGGCCGCGTTGCCGGAATAGCTCACGATGGGAAAGACTGAGCGAAACGCCGCATGCAGGCCCTTCTCCTCCCGCCGTTCGGCAGCAACGCCCAGCTGCAGGAACTTGCTGTAGGAATCCACCTGAATGGAAAGCAGATAGGGCATCTGCATGGACTCGGGAATCTTGCCGAAGTCCTTGCGGATGCGTTTCCTCTCAGTAAAGCTGTAGGCCATGCGAAACTCCTGAAGTTGGTTGTCCGCCGCCAAGGCGCAAAAAACCGGCGCAGGCCCATGGGGCCACGCGGCTTCGCATCCGCGAGGTGGCGCGGAAATTGGGGACTAGGGAGTTCAAGTTGGCGGCTCGGCCTACTTCAGCTCAACCTGTGCGCCCGCTTCTTCCAGTTTGTTCTTGATGTCTTCGGCTTCTTCCTTGGAGGCACCTTCCTTGATGGGCGAAGGCGCCTCGTCAACGAGGCCCTTGGCCTCCTTCAAGCCCAAGCCAGTGATGGCGCGCACCACCTTGATGACGTTGACCTTCTTGTCGCCAATGGTGTTCAGGATGACGTCGAACTCGGTCTGCTCCTCGGCACCGCCGGCTTCGGCGTCACCGTCCGCAGCCACTGCCACCGGCCCGGCCACGGCCGCCGCCGCGGCGGACACGCCGAACTTCTCCTCCATGGATTTGACGAGTTCCACCACCTCCATGACGCTCATGTCGGCAATGGCGTTCAAAATGTCGTCCTTGGACAAGGCCATAGTTGATCTCCTTAGGTTAATTGCAATGCGCCCTTCAGGCGCCTTCCGCCGTTTGCTCCGCACGGTGGGCGTCGCCTATCGCAGCCAAGGTGCGCACCAACTTACCGGGCACTTCGTTCAGAGTTCGGGCCAGTTTGGCGATGGGCGCCTGCATGACGGCCAACAGCATGGCGAGCGCTTCATCCTGGGTGGGCAAGGCCGCCACGCGGTCCAGAGCTTCGGCGCCGAGCATGGCGCCGCCAACGGAAAGCGCCTTGACCTTAAGGGCCTCGTGGTCCTTGGCGAAATCCTTGAGCAGGCTCGCCGCGGCGCCGGGCGCCTGCTGCGACACCGCCAGCAAGATGGGGCCGACCAGCGCCTCGCCCAGGCACTGGTGCCTGGTGCCTGGTACGGCACGGCGGGCCAAGGTGTTGCGCACCACTCTGAGGTAAACGCCCCTGTCCCGCGCCTTGGCGCGCAGATCGGTCATATCCGCCACGGTCAGACCGCGGTAGTCCGCGAGCACTGCCGCTGGCGCTTGGCCCAGGGCGTCATGGACCTCATCCACGATCTGCTGCTTCTGTTCAAGCCGCAAGGCCACTATCCGCTTCTCCTTGTGAGAGTTGATGCGTTGCGTCCAACGACGCCTAGATCACCAGCGATGACTGATCGATGGCGAGACCCGGCCCCATGGTGGTCGAAAGCGTGATTTTCTTGAGATAGACGCCCTTGGCCGCGGACGGACGGGTCCTCTTCAAATCCGCCACCAGAGCCTCGACGTTTTCCTTGATTTGGGCGGTGGAGAAACCCACTTGGCCAACGCTGCCGTGAATGATGCCGGCCCGGTCAGTGCGGTAGCGCACCTGACCGGCCTTGGCGTTGCGCACCGCTGTCTCCACATCGGCGGTGACGGTTCCAGTCTTCGGGTTGGGCATCAGACCCCGGGGGCCCAATAGCCGGCCCAGCTGTCCGACCACGCGCATGGCGTCCAGGCTGGCGACCACCACACCGAAATTCAAGTCTCCGCCCTTCATGCGCTCCGCCAAGTCCTCCATTCCCACGGCGTCCGCCCCGGCGGCCTCCGCCTTGGCGGCGGCTTCGCCTTGGGCGAATACCGCCACCCGCACAGTCTTGCCGGTGCCGTGCGGCAGGGCGCTGGCGCCTCGGAGGGTTTGATCTGACTTGCGCACATCAACGCCGAGGTTCACGGAAAGGTCGAAACTCTCCTTGAACTTGCCTCGGCAGAGCTGCGACAGCAGGCCCACCGCCTCTTCGATGGGGTAGAGCTTGTCGGTGTTCACCTGTTCGGCGATGGCTCGCGCCCGTTTGCCCAGCTTGGCCATGCTACAGGCCCTCAACTTGAATGCCGGCGCTGCGGGCGCTGCCGGCGATGGTGCGCACCGCCGCATCCAGGTTGGCGGCGGTCATGTCCGGGTTCTTCACCTTGGCGATTTCCTCCAGCTGGGCGCGGGTCACTGTGCCCACCTTGCTGGTGTTGGGGGTGGGGCTGCCCTTGGCAACGCCGGCGGCCTTCCTGAGCAGCACGGCGGCCGGCGGCGTTTTGGTGACAAAGGCGTAGGTGCGGTCCGCATAAACAGTGATGACCACGGGAATGGGCAGGCCCGGCTCCAGACTCTGGGTCTGCGCATTGAACGCCTTGCAGAAATCCATGATGTTGACGCCATGCTGGCCCAAGGCGGGGCCGACCGGCGGACTGGGGTTGGCTTGGCCGGCCGGCACCTGCAGCTTGACGTAGGTCATGATTTTTTTTCGCGCCATTCGCGTGTCTCCTCATGCGCCGCCGCACCGGGATGCGGCGCCAAGCCCCATCTGCGGGCCTTGGCGCCGCCACCAACCTGTTAGCCTTTTTCGACCTGCCCGAAATCCAGTTCGACCGGGGTTGAGCGCCCGAATATGGTCACCGCCACATGCAGGCGGCTCTTTTCGTAGTTGACTTCCTCCACCACACCGCTGAAGTCGTTGAACGGGCCGTCGATCACGCGGACCAACTCCCCCGGCTCGAAGATGGTCTTGGGCGCCGCCTTGTCGGTGCCGGCCTCGACCCGGGCTAGAATTTCGTCCGCCTCCTTGTCCGTCAATGGCGCTGGGTTGTCCGCCGTGCCGCCGATGAAGCCCAGCACCCGAGGGGTGTGCTTGACCAGATGCCAAGTTTCTTGGGTGAGCTCCATCTCCACCAGCACATAGCCGGGAAAGAACTTGCGCTCACTGCGCCGCTTTTGCCCGGCGCGCATCTCCACCACTTTTTCCGAGGGCACCAGAACCCTGCCGAAGCGCTCCTTGTGCTGGGAAAGGCCCACCCGCTCCTGCAGCGAACGGGACACATGGTTCTCAAAGCCCGAATAGGCATGCACCACATACCACTTCTTCGACATGGCGACGGCTATCCGATCACCGCGGATACGAACCAGCTCAAAACCGAATCCAACAGCCAGAGAATGAGGGCGAAGACCAGCACCAGCACCAGCACGATCACCGTGGTTTGCAGGGTCTCCTCCCGAGTGGGCCACACCACCCGGCGGATTTCGCCGCGCGCCTCCTTCAACAAGGTCCAAATGGCTGCGCCGCGGGCGGTTTGCAGGGCGACGCCGACGGCGATGGCGGCGATGCCGATCAGGCCGAGCACCCGCATCAACAGCGACTCGTCCTGATAGTACCAGTTGCCATACACGCCCAGCGCCAGAAGGGCTGCGGTGATCAGCCATTTCAGCCAATCCAGCCCTCCGCTGATGGTGACGTCCGTATTGCTGCTCAATGTTCTGCGTCCGTTGTTTTTTTCGCCGAGACCATGCCGCCGTGTGGCAGGCCAGGAGGGAATCGAACCCCCAACCTGCGGTTTTGGAGACCGCTGCTCTGCCGATTGAGCTACTGGCCTGTGACCTAGTGTCCTGTTGCGATGCGCGCCTGACGGACCCTATTGGGTGATCTTGGCCACGACGCCGGCGCCGACGGTTCGTCCGCCCTCGCGGATGGCGAAGCGCTGGCCCTCCTCCATCGCAATCGGCGAGATCAGCGACACCGACATGTTCACGTTGTCCCCAGGCATCACCATCTCAACCTCCGCCGGCAACTCCACCGTGCCCGTCACGTCCGTGGTCTCAAAAAAGAACTGCGGGCGGTAGCCCTGGAAAAACGGCGTGTGCCGCCCGCCCTCGTCCTTGGACAGAACGTAAACCTCCGCGTCAAACCCCGTGTGCGGCGTGATGCTGCCCGGTCGCGCCAGAACCTGGCCCCGCTCCACCTCCTCACGCTTCACCCCACGCAGCAAAACCCCAACGTTCTCCCCCGCACGACCCTCGTCAAGCAGCTTCCTGAACATCTCCACCCCCGTGCAGGTCGTCCGCCGCGTCCCACGAATCCCAACAACCTCCACCTCGTCGCCAACCCTCACCACCCCGCGCGCAATCCGACCCGTCACCACCGTGCCGCGGCCCGAAATCGAAAACACATCCTCCAGCGGCATCAAAAAAGGCCGATCCACCGGCCGCTCCGGCTGCGGAATGTATCCGTCCAACGCCTCCAGCAAGCCGCGCAGCGACCCCGTCCCCAGCTCGCCACCCTCCCCCTCAAGAGCCTTCAGCGCACTGCCAACAACAATCGGCGTGTCGTCACCCGGAAACTCGTACTGGTCCAATAGCTCCCGAACCTCCATCTCCACCAACTCCAAAAGCTCCTCGTCGTCCACCATGTCCGCCTTGTTCACGTAAACCACAATCCGCGGAACACCAACCTGACGCGCCAAAAGAATGTGCTCGCGCGTCTGCGGCATCGGACCGTCCGCCGCCGAAACCACCAAAACCGCACCGTCCATCTGCGCCGCGCCCGTGATCATGTTCTTCACGTAGTCCGCATGGCCCGGACAGTCCACATGCGCGTAGTGCCGCTTCTCGCTCTCGTACTCCACGTGCGCCGTCGCAATCGTGATGCCCCGCTCACGCTCCTCCGGCGCGTTGTCAATCTGGTCAAACTCCCGAACCTCTCCGCCGTACGCCGACGCGCAGTACTTCGTCAGCGCCGCCGTCAGCGTCGTCTTGCCGTGATCCACATGACCAATCGTCCCAACGTTCACATGCGGCTTCGTCCGCTCAAACTTCTCCTTCGCCATCTTGCTCTCTCGCCTTTGCTCCTAGGTTGATTGGCGCCTGCGAACTCAGAGCGTCGCAGCCCACCGGTCACTGTGGTGCTCACAATCGGATTCGAACCGATGACCTCTTCCTTACCAAGGAAGCGCTCTACCTGCTGAGCTATGTGAGCCTGTTGATCTCCGTCTTCGGTTGACGCCCGCCAAGCCTGCCTGTTGCCGCCACCTGCTCCGGGCCTCAATTGCCACCGCCATCGGCCCGGTCCGGCAACGCCAAAGGCCGCACCTTGAAATCAGCCCGCCTGCCCTGGAGCGGGTAGCGGGAATCGAACCCGCGTCATCAGCTTGGAAGGCTGAGGTTCTGCCTCTGAACTATACCCGCCTGACCTGTTTTGTTGCCTCTCCTTGCCTGGCGGCAGCCGCCCCTGAACGCCCTGCGCTGGTGGTGGGGGAAGGATTCGAACCTTCGAAGGCTAAGCCGTCAGATTTACAGTCTGATCCCTTTGACCGCTCGGGAACCCCACCTATTTTTCGCGCCGACCAAACCCGCCACTGCACCCCAACATGATTT
Organism: uncultured Pseudomonadales bacterium; assembly: GCA_958296025.1. Taxonomy (GTDB): domain Bacteria; phylum Pseudomonadota; class Gammaproteobacteria; order Pseudomonadales; family Azotimanducaceae; genus Azophilus. The sequence continues at coordinate 268,061 of OY282430.1, read as the reverse complement.
CGCCCACCTGCTCCACGCAAGGGCACCGCTCCGTAGCCGAGCGCATCTTCCCGCATGCCCAGCAGCCACCCGGACACGCACTGGTGCCGCCACAAGGAATTGAACCCTGGACCTTCTCATTACAAGTGAGCTGCTCTACCTGCTGAGCTATGGCGGCGAAAAACGGGTGCGGGATTTTATAGAAACGAATTTCCGGGCGCAACGACTATTTTTGCGATTTTCGCGCTCGCATGGGGCGGTGGCGGGGCAAGTCATTCCTCGGGGCTCCGCCGACGCCCCGCCAAAGGTCCCAGTGCCGACGCCTACTGTCATCGGCCAGAGGCAAAGCCCTGCTAACCCGACTTCGACAACTCAGACCGCATTTGGGGCTGATTTGGGTGGATATTGGCTGGTTCTAGCAGTGCAACTCCTTGTTTTTGTTGATCGGAGATTTTTCCAACCGTCCGTAGCGCCGACCTCGGTCCTTGAATGGGCTTGCCATTCGGGCAGGCTGTGCCGGCCTGTTCGTGCGGGCCAAGAAGCGTTTTTAGGGCGGCAAGGAACGAGCTGCTGGAGCGTGGCGGTAAACTGCCACAACCCGGACGGTCGCGTGGTTCAGCGGCAAGTGCCGCATCTGGGCGGGATCGACGACAGCCAGCGTGCCGCGTGGCGCTGCTCGATTGAGGTGGGTCGGCACACGCCCAAGGGGCGGCTGACACGACCGAAGAAGGCATTCTTGGGGCTGCCCTGGCGGGAGGTTGGCGAGCTCCTTTGGCGTGGCGCTGCTCAACCTGCGAACGCGAAAGGTGAGGGGCAAGACCTTGATGCCGCGCAAGGCACCACTCGGGGACCTGATGCAGTAGGCTTGTGGCTTCGGGACGGTTATTGACTAAATTCAGGAGTTGCCGTGGAGATCATGCGTCAACCCGGTGAATCGGGGCGGTTGGGGGATTGGCTGACGGCCAACCTCGACAGGGATTGGACCCATTTCCGAGCGGCAGTCGCTTTTGTCAAGCGTTCCGGGGTTAAGCACGTTGCAGCGCCGCTCGCCGCCTTCGCCAAGGTGCAGCGAGTCGAGATCGTCGTCGGCGTTGACCATGAGGGCACATCATACGAGGGCCTTGAGGACCTGCTGCGGGCGGTGTCACCAAACGGGCGAGTGGTCGTCTTCCACAACCGGCTTCGCCATACCTTTCACCCGAAATTGTATCTTTTCAGGTCAGCAACTCATGCAGAAGTTGTAGTTGGGTCGGGGAACCTAACGGAGGGAGGGTTGTTCACCAACTATGAGGCGTCGCTTCGCCTTGGCCTTGACCTTGCTAAGCCGGAGGACACGGCGGCGCTTCGTTCGGTGGAGTCCGCGCTTGATGAATGGTCGAATTTGGGGTCGGGAACGGCTCTTGTTCTAGACGACGGGCTTCTCAGTCGCTTGCGGAACCTGCGTCTTGTGCCTATGGAGGCGCTTACGCCCAGCTTCAGTGGTGAGTCATCGGCCGGGTCCGGTGCCGTGGCTTCTCCGTTTGCAGCGCACCGGGAACGTCCAGCGCCCTTCGAGGCAAAACCAACCTCAAAGCCGCAAGCTGGGGTGCCTAGCGGCGAGATGCGGGAAGGGACGATTGGCCTAGGGCACCAACCGTCTTCGGCTATTTGCTTTGTGATGACCCTGCAAAACACCGATGTCGGCATTGGCCAAACCAGCGAAGGGACATCAAGGCGTTCACCGGAAATCTTCATTCCACTGGCCGCCCGCGATGCAAATCCCTCCTTTTGGGATTGGCCGCACGGCTTTTCTGAGGACCCGGCGAAATCGGAGAAGCGGGACCGGCAAACAAGGGTGCGCCTTGGCGATGCCACCATCGCCGTGAACATGATGACGTGGCCCGATAGACACGACTTCCGCCTCCGTAGCGAAGCTTTGCGCCGTGCCGCCAATGTTGGCGACATCCTGCGAATGGAAAAGGCCGAACCGGAACTGGATTTCGACTACTACATTGAAATCATACCCAAGGGGACCGCCCCGCATACGGAGCACCTGCTCTTTTGCACTGGGGTTGTCCGCAATTCCAAAAAGCGATTCGGCTATTGTTGAAACCTTGGTTTCCGCAAGGCGACGATCTGTTCGGACTGCATGGCGTTTTTACGGAAGACATCTCTGGACAGCAGCATCTCCATCGACAAGTTGCCGGCGGTCTGGAAGCCTAGGCTTTCGGCGATGGCGGTCAGATGGTCCGCCGTGCGGATCTCCACCGGAACGCCCCCCGCCACAGTGCGATTGTTGCCCACCACGAGAAACGCCCGGCCATCAGGCCGCAGCAGCCTTAGCATTTGCTGCATGGCGGCCCGCATGTCAAAGAAGTATTTAGACAGCAGCGCAGCCAAATTGCGCCGCCGAAAGCCAACCTCTTGCTCGTTGTTGAGCTTGTTGATGCGGTTGATTAGGGTCTGCGTGGCACCGGGCAGCAAGGCCTTGCTTGCTTCGTAGCAGCGCCAATATTCGGCGCGAGTGCGCTCCGTTACTTCCCGGTTGCCGATCATGAGCAGATCGCGGGTTCTATGGCCTTCGTGCGGCAACAGCCCTAAGTAAATCAAGCTGAGCCGGTCCGTGTCCAGATAGGGCAATGCCGTTGCGTAGGGAGGTGACGTGACGACTGCGTCCACTTTGTTCAATAGCTGCGGCAGGAATTGACCGGCTTGCCGAGCGTCGGCTTCACGGACCACATAGCGGCCAAGGCCGGTCCGCCCGCGTTCGGCCACGAACGCCGCAACCACCTTGGTTGAGCGCAACGCCTCTTTGAGGAAACGACGGGTGACTGCGCCCTCCGGCAGTTCGCCCACCTCTCGGCGCACCCGCAGATCGTCATCTTTCTGCCAAGAAACGCCGCGCAGGATGTTGCTGAGGCAGACGCGATGGAAGTTACCCAGCGCCTTGCCCCCCAGTTCCTCAATGGCGACTTGAATGGCGTCCAGTTCGCTCAAGACGCTAGGTGCGAACCAGCGGTTGAGATAGGCCTGATCCCGGTCGGGCAAGGACAGGAAGTGGCTCCTCGCACCGCCACCGGCCTCGCTTTTCGACAACCTCTCGGAAAGAGTTTCATAGGCCGCGATCAAGGCGCTTGGCGTCAGCGTCAGTGCACGGCACTTCGCATCGGAAACGAACACGGAGAGCGGGTTCATGTCCAGGCCATAGGCTCGCCGGCCGGCCAGCCGCGCCTCAACGAGGGTCGTGCCGCTGCCGCACATAGGGTCCACGACGATGCCGTTTGGGGGGACTTGGGCAATGTTTGTGAGGGCGCGCACCAATTGCGGAAAGAACTTGCCGCGGTACTCGTGCAGCCCGTGGGTGGCGTAGCGCAAGCAGCGTTTGCGTGGCGGTTGCAATGATTCGGGCCGCAGCCTTGGCCTGAGCAGGTCGCGCACCGACATGCCATTGTGGGCTGCCAGGGACGTTGCTTCACCCCTGACTTGGGCGGTCAAGCCGCCGCCGGCGGGGCCGACCGAATGCCAGTAGGTCAACGCATCACGCAATGCATCGGCGTCGAGGGCACCGGCCACCTCAAAGACCAAGGCCGTGGCTTCGTCCCCATCGACCGGGCGCACGGCGCCGGAAGCCAAGGCGCGCATTTCCTGCAGGGCGAGCTGGCGCTCGAAGGGCTGGATGTACTCCTTGATTCGGCAGGTTAGGTTAGCCATGAAGTCACGCTTTCCGCAGTATCAACAGCTTTTCGGTTTTGATTTTGCCGATTCGGGGATTGAATGCCTTGCGGGTTGGCGCGATGGCCCGATCGATTCGGGCCGTTTCCCTAAAGCCGGCGGCAGCGCCGGCGGCGGCGACCAGCGATGCGTTGTCGATGCGCTTGCCCTTCAAGGTGGAGTCGCCAATCACTAGGCAGACGTGTCCCCGTGGACGAAGACGGCCCCGCAGCCAATGAAAAATCTGCTTGAATTCGCGCTGGAACGTTTCGGCGGTGGCCCTGTTCCGCCCCGTTGCGCTATATTTTCGATGGCTGCCGATTTCAACCCTCTTGAACTGGTCCGGGTCGTGCCCCAGCCATGCCAGTCGGGTGCGGTGGTAGAGGTGGTAGCTGTAGGCGTTCGGGTAAGGCGGCGAGGTGACCACTAGGTCGAAAGCCTCTGTATCCGGGGCATCCAAAACGTCCAAGTTGAACACTTGGCAGGAAAAGCGGTCCTCCACCAAGTCCGTGAGTTCCCGCACAGCCACCGCTGCCGCATCAAGTTGGCTCAGGTATCGCCGCAGGGTGTCCGCCGGCGCAACCGCCTTGTCCCGCCGGACGTACCTCGTGTCCGAATCCTGCTTGGAGACGGCAACAATGATCGCCGAAAGCGCCGCCTGACACAGGCGTTTCGCCGCCTCGACCGGCATTGCGTCAGTGAGTTGGCGCAGTTCGGCGAGCTCTTCAACAACATGGGGTTCAAACCAAAACTCGCAGATTTGCCGTGCCGGCCGCCAAGCTGACGATTGAAATGGACGGCCGTCGTGAAACAGGTCGCCAATGTGCGGATCAATGGACTGAACCAACCGTCGGCAAGCATTCTGGTGGGCGGACAGGGCGGTGAAATTCGCTTCGTCCAAGGCGGTGGTCTTCGCTTGGCTAATCAGGGTAGCCAACGGATTGGCGTCAATGCCGATGGCGTGTCGCTTTAACTGCAACGCCTCCACCAAAGTGGTGCCGCTGCCGCAAAAAATATCAGCAATGGTGTCCCCGACCGAGGAGAGCTCCTGAATCAGCGCGTTGGGTATCTGCGGAATGAACTTGGCGGGATAGGGGTGCAAGCTATGGGTCAGATACCCTGTTTTTGCGTCTGGAAAGTCCCAATTGATCGCTCGCAGCCTAGCAACGGCGGCGTTTTCATTCGGTGTGCCGGCACCGTCGGCAAGGGCTTCGCCGCCTCTGGCGAACGCCATGATTGGCGGGACGTCAGCAGCGGAAAAAACTCGCCAGCCGCGGCCATCCCGCTGCGGCTCCGGCACGCTGCCTTGGCGCAGCCAGCGCAGGAGTGTGTCGCGGTGTACACCAACTTGGGCCGCGACTTGTGCGGTGGAGAATGACGGCCTCACGCTGCCTATAGGCACCTATAGTTGCGAGCATACAGGAGACATTGCCACGGCGGCCGTTGTCAAGTTTTTTTCAACTACGCGCAGCGGTCGGTGGGAACAACCTAATAGCTGGAAGCCGCTCCTTCAGGCGTATGTTTAGCAGGATACGCCGTTGGCGCTGCAATCGTGCTTAGCGCACGTCCTCAAGCCCCATGCGGGCCATGATGAGGTCCATCACGGCTTGGCTGTCGAAGGATTCGCAGTGGTTCGAGTTGGCAAATGCATGCCACTGCTTGTCCGACCCGGGCTGCATGTTCATCCTGTTGAAAGCGTACATGAAGTGGCCGAGGGACCAGTGCTCGTCGCCGCCGCTTAGCTGCTCCGGGTCATACTCCGGGCCGACGTCAACGATCAGGTCAACCGAGTGGTCGATGTCCCAGTCGCCGTCGTCCGCGCTCATCATGCTGCTCTCATCAAAGGGCGGATAGGGCTGGTCTCCGCCTTCCGGTATGCGGCAAGCGGTGGTGGCGTGGACGTGATTGATGACGCTCTCGTAAGCCCAATCGGCCGGGATCATCTCGGGAACGCGGCAAACGCTGGCGGTCGATACGGCCTTGCAGTCCGCATCCGCCGTGCAGGGCACGTTGGCGTCCAGGTCGCAATAGCCTTGGTCGTAGGTGCGCCGGCCGCAGCCGGCGTTGATGTCGTACAGCGGCGGCCCGCCGCCCAAGGCCTGATAGTCGATGATGTCGTCCAAGCCGTGCCACAGCACGACGCCAAAGGTGGCGACGGCGCCCATGCTGCAGCCCCGCGTGGCGAAAATGGAGGGCCCCGCCAAGTTTTCATGGCTCCAACTGATTGCCGCGGCGACGCGCCGGTTCAGGTTAGGAACACGCTCGGCAGCAGCGGAATTGCGCGTGTACCAGCCCCACGCGAGGGGAAAGGGCGGCGCACCCGGAATGTCCGGCGGCGCGTAGCCCATCGCCCAACTCATCGATATGGTGTTCACGTCGCTGCGCCGCTCCAGCAATGCGACGCTTGGGTCATGGCCGATGCCGCCCCCGCCGCCGTGACTGAAAATGGTCTTGTCGCCGCCATCGGTGGTGTAGGCCAAGTGTCCGCCCATGCCGTCCACCACGAAGGCAACGGACTGCTTGGGCAAATCCGGCTGGCGCCCGTGGAAAATGAGGTCGCCATTGTCCCAAGCATAGGCCGGAACTTGGCATTGTCGCCAATCCGCGCAAGCCTCCTTGCACCGATAACGCATGGAATAGTCCTTCAGCCAATAGTCCGCATCCCTTTGCACCAGTTTGCTCCGCTCAACCGCGAAGGCGGAGGAAGGGACTTTGGGGTCCGGCACTCGGCAAATTTCAACCAAGCCGGCCAATTCCGCCACGGACATCAGGGCCGATTCGGCGCCGGCTTCCGCAACTGCCGCGCCCGGCGCCTGCGCGGAGGGCTCCTGGGCATTCGCCGCGCCGGCCAGGCCGCCCGTCAGCCAAGCAACCGCCCAGCCAAGCAATGCCAGCTTTCCATTCCGCAACCAGCGCATTTCGTTGAGGACGGAAGCAACTTGGCCAGATGTTCGCTCTTGGCGCGCACTCGTGGCCGAAGACGCGAATCGCCAGCATTGCAGCGCGCCGCCGGCGGCTTGCGGAAACAGATGAGTTAAAGCGCGCATCCGCCTTGCAGTTGGGTCTTGACTCTTCATGTCGGTGGGCCTTTGCTTGTTTCGTCCAAGAAAGCGGGAAGCGCTTCTGCTACTCCCAGCTCTTCGAAACGGTGACGCCATAGCTGCGCGGCGGCGCCAAGGAGCCCGTCGTGAAGCTGAAGTTCATCGGGTCCAGAAAGGGGTTCCGCACGAAGGGTTCGACAGCCCCGATTAGAGCAGTGTTCACCGCCTGCTCATCGCTTAAGTTCTTGCCCCAGACCGAGAAGCGCCAGCCGTTGATCGCGTAGGCGACCGTGACGTTGACGTTGGCGTAGTCCGTCAGGCCGAAAACCTCGGTCTCCGCCGCCTCGTTCTGGCCGAAGGTCTGCTCCGAACGGTAGGAGTAGTTGCCGTTTAGCGACAGCTGGCCCGAACCCAAGGGCACCCTGTAGGTCAGGTCGAAGTTCATGGAGTTCCTTGGGGTTTGCTGTATGCGGTTGCCGGAGAAGTCGCCGCCAAACCCGAGATCGAATTTATCGTACTGACCATCAATCCAGGAATGGGAGGCGGTTAAAGTCAGGTTTTCGCTGAGCAGGGCGGTGAACTCCGTCTCAACGCCGTCAACCGATGCCTTGCCGGCATTGGACGTATAGGTTTGCGGAATGCCCGACTCCGTCACGCCGATGAAATCCACCTGCAAGTCGGAGTAGTTGGTGTGGAAATAGATCAAGTTGAACTGCGCCCGACTTTGCCAAAAACGGGTTTTGACGCCGACTTCGTAGCTGTCCGCGTACTCGGGGTCATAGGGGTCGGCGGAAGTGGCGGAGTTCGACGCGGCGGTGAAGCCCCCGGACTTGAAGCCGCGAGCATAGGAGGTGTAGGCGTACAGGTTGTCGAATGCGCCAAGGTCGTCGAAGGATGCGTCGAGGGTCACCCGGCCCGAAACAGCGTCCCAGGAATCGTCAACATCGACCTTAAAAATTTCCACGACGAAGGGATTGGCCGGGCCGACGTCTCCAGCCGTGGAGATGTAGCCGCCCTTGCTGTCGCTGGTCCAGCGCAGCCCTCCGGTCAGGTTGGACCAATCCGAGACGGCGTAGGTGAGGTGGCCGAACACCGCGAAGCTCTCGGTCTCAATGGAGGTCTGGTTGCTGCTGTCGAAGCCGAGGGGATTGGTTGGGGAGAACAGGGTGCCGGGCGGGGTGGGTATGCCGAAGAAGTTCAGCGGATCCGTGTTTGCGAATGCGATCAAGGACATGGGGTCCGCCCGCACACCGAACCGGGTGGTGTCCGTGGCGTCCGTTTTCAGGTAGTACAGCCCGCCGATCCAAGTCAGGGCGTCAAGCTCTCCATCCAGCCTAAGCTCTTGGCTGAAGGTGTCGTTTTCAACCCGAATGCTGGTGTGGTTGTTGCCCACCGCCGGATTTGAGCCGGGCAGCTGATCGGGACCTATGGACAGGCTGTCGCTGCTGTGCCAAGCGGTGATGGACGTGAGCGTCGAGCCCCCAAGCCATTCGCTGTCGTAGGTTGCTCGCAGATTGACGCCGCCGCCTTTGCGGTCGGTGCCGCCATCGAAGGACAGCTGCGTCTTGTCTTTGGAACCGACCAGCGTCCCGGGCTGCAACGCAGGTGCCTTTGAGCCTTCCAGCACGAAGAACGGGGAGCCGCCGGACTGGTCCGTGAAATAATCCGCGCTTAGCTGGATTTCCAAGCGGTCGCTCGGTTGGTGGCGCAACTTGCCGCGCACCGAAAGCAAATCCAGCCCGGCTAGCTTATTGCCAGTGAGCAGGTTCTCCGCCCAGCCGTCGGACTCCTCGTACTTGAAGGCCAATTGGCCATAGGTGCTGTCCGCCAGCGGACCGCTGACCATGCCCTTCAAGACGATCTGATCCCAACTGCCGTAGGTGGCCTCGATAGCCGTGCGGGGGTTCTCGTCCGGGGTTTGGGTGACGAAGCTCAGGGCGCCGCCGACGACATTGCGCCCAAACAGCGTTCCCTGCGGACCGCGCAGCACCTCAAGCCGCTCAAGGTCGAGCAGGTCGAGCACCGGATAGGAGGGATCGCCGTAATACACCTCGTCGATGAACAGCACGACAGCGCTGTCCAAGCCGGCCCCACCGGCGCTGGGCGCACCGCGCAGGCTCAGAACGGAGGTGGCGCGGCTTTGGGCGCCGAAGGATAAACCAGCGATGCGGTTGCCGACCTCCTCAACGTCCCTGAGACCCCAATCGCTCAGGTAGCTGCCATCCAAGACCGTTGCAGCAACGGGCGTCTCCTGCAGGTTGGTTTCACGCTTCAGCGCGGTCACCACGATTTCTTCGATGACCATGCCGCCTTCGTCCGGCACAGCGGCGTCCTGCGTTTGCCCCGCCCCGGCCAGCACGGTGCCGAGCGCGACCGCTCCCAGTTGTCCGATTTGGGACTTGCCTTTTCTTGCGGTTTTCACTGCGTCACTCCTTTCGTCTGCTTCCGAGACGGCGCTGGGCCGAATCACGACCGACTCAGGGCCGACCTGAACCTGTTCAAGCGCCGTGCCTGCCAGCAAAGCGTCAAAGGCCCTCAAAGGCGAAAAAACGCCCGTCAAGGGAGGTGCGTGCAAACCGTCCGTGAAGTCGCTGAAAAACACGATCTTCAAACCGAACGCCTCGGCCACCTCGCGCAACGACCGCGCCAAGGGCTGCGCCTCAAGCTCTATGCGCATGGCCGTTCCCGCCTCGACTTCCGGCAACTCGGCACCGCCCGCCATTGCCAAGCCGAACAGGAAGACCGCCAAGGCACCCCGAGCAGCCGGCGCTCCGCCGAAGGCGCTGCGCCTTCCGCCCGAACCGTCGCCGGTTTCGTTCCGACTTAAGAAGGAAGATGGGGTCAGGTTTGGATCTGGCCCCCCGTTCAAGGGCGGCGACGCATTCATTCCCGGCGCCGCGGCCCAAGCCAGATCTCACGATGGCCTTCCGAGGTCAGCCGCACTTCAATGGAGTCCAGCTCCTCCAGCAACGCCACAAAGGCGTCGGGGTCGTTGACATCCAAGACGCCAGTGATTTGGCGGCCGGCCAGGCCCAAGTCGGCAATCAACAACCGGGAGTGGTTGTAGCGATTGAACTGCGCGGCAATGTCGCCCACGGTTTCGTGCTCGAACACCAACCGCCGCTCCGTCCACGCCGTGGCCCGCTCCAAGTTGGCGGGTACGGGTTCAACCGAGTTGGCACCAGCCGGCACCGTGGCTTGCTGGCCGCCACTCAATTCGAGCCGCTTCGTCGCTGTGGCGACCGGAGATCCGGCGCCATCCGCAACCATGCCCGACGTTGGCGTTCGCTCGGACAGGCGCCGGTCGAGCAACACGCGCCCTTCTATGACTGTCACCACCGTCGCGTCCGCACGACGATGGACGTTGAACCGGGTGCCCGCCGCTTCAACGACCAAATCTCCGCTGAGCACACGAAAGGGCCGTGCGGCGTCCTTGGCCACATCCACCAGCATTTCGCCGCGCAGCAGGTCAAGCTGCCGAGTTTCCGACGTGATGCGGATACGGGCGGCGGAATTCGTGTTGAGCGTCATGGTGGAACCGTCCGCCAATAGAATGGAGCGCTGTTCGCCCAACGCCGTGGCGACGATGGGCGGGTCCGCACGAAAGGTGGATTGCAGCAGCCAAGCAGTGGCAGCGAAGCCGGCGGCGGCGGCCGCCATCGCCCAGCGCCGCCTCGTCTTCACGGCCCTTGGCGCAAACGGCCTTGGCCTTTCGGGAGCGAGTTCGGACAGGCGGAGAACCTTGGCGGTGTCAGGCACCGGCAAGGCCGCGTCCCAATCAGGACGAGCTTGCAGCGTCTGAATCAGGTCCGTCTGCAATGCGCTCAGGCGCAGAAACTCCGCCACATGCACAGGGGAGCGCAAAAGCCAGTCGGCGAATTCGTTGCGCAGGCGGGCCGAGGGCGCTCCGTCGGAACCCTGGGCGGACCCTAAGCGATCGAGCCAATGCGCCGCAGCTTCCGTCACTTCAATTGGAACGCTGTTGTCCGTCATCGGTCGGCGTCCGCAAATCCGCTGCCGCTGGCAAAGGCGTCGAGACGGAGGCGCAACGCGGCGTAGCCCTTGGCGACGTAGCGCTTCACTGCGCGGCGCGAGACGCCCATGTGCTGCGCCACTTCTTCGTAGGTCATGCCGTCGCGCACATGCAGCACCACGGCGGTGCGGCTGGCGTCCGGCAGGGCTTCCAGCGCTCGCTGGACTGCTTGCGCCCGCTGGTGTTGGCTGGCGTCCCCCTCAAGGTCGTCATGCGCCGAAAGATTTTGCAGCGCTTCGCTGGAGTGGTCGCAAGATTGTGCGGCCCGCGCCCGCCATTCCTCGGCGACATTGATCGCCACCCGGTAGAGATAGGCTTGGGGGTTGCGCACCAAGTCCGGCCGCGGCACCCGCAGCAGGCGCAGATAGACTTCCTGAGCGAGGTCGTCGATGTCCGCCGCGCGGTTCAATCGCTGCGCCAAGGCCTGACGAATCAGAAAGCGCGAGCGTTCGAACCACTCCCCTGCTTCCGTCGCCGATATTTTGCCGGCCGCTTCAAACCGCGCTTGCCGTTTCATTCCAATTCTTGCGTACTGGCCTGGACCTAAAGACGGTCCAAGGGCGGCTATTGGCCCCCTAGGGCCTCTCTCTTAGCCGATGGCCGTTGATCAAGTCAAACTTGCTTGATGAGTTCCCGCTCGAGGCCGGCGGCGAGGGCGAGCAGCGCCTCGTCCCCGCCTGGGTGGCCGAGGATGTTCAGGCCCACCGGCGGCTCATCGCCACTGTGGATGGGGATGGAGATGGCGCAGGTGTCGAGGAAGTTGGCCACCGAGGGGTTGCGCAGCGCCAAGACGTTCATGCGGGCATACTCGCTGTCGTCCGCCAGTTCCGACAGGCGCGGCGCAATCATGGGGACGGTGGGAAAGATCAGCGCCGCCAAGCCGTCCATGACGCCTTGCGCCTCCCGAATCAGGGCTTGACGGGCGCGCCGCAGTTCGATGTAGTCCGCCGCCGACTGCTCCGCGCCCTTGAGGATGCGCACGCTCACCCGGGGGTCGTACAGGTCGGCTTGTTCCTCTAGGTAGTTGCGGTGCCATGCGAACGCCTCGGCGGCGGCGAAGCCGCCCTTGGCGTTGATGCTCGGTAAGTTGTCGAGCGCCTTGAAGTCGAGGTCAATGACCTTGACGCCCAAGGCCCGCAAGCGGCGCAAGGCCCGCTCAAAAGTTGCGGCGACTGCCGCGTCGAGGTCGTTGAGAACAAAATGCTGGGGAACGCCGAGGGCGAGGCCGCGCAGGTCGGGCACCGACAGCGGCGGCCCGTTGGGGCCGGCGCTATTCATGATGCGGTCCAGGATGGCGCAGCAATGCACCGAAGCCGCCAAGGGGCCGACGGAGTCCAAGCTGTCCGACAGTGGCAGCACCCCGTCCCTTGGAATGCGGGACGCGGTTGGCTTGTAGCCAACCAGGCCGCACATCGCCGCCGGGATACGGCAGGAGCCGCCGGTGTCGGTGCCGATGGCCGCCGCCGCCATGCCGTCCGCCACCGACACCGCGGCGCCGGAGGAGGAGCCGCCGGGGATGCGCTTGGCCGGCCGGTCGTAGGGGTTCAGCGGCGTTCCGTAGTGGGGGTTCAGGCCCAAGCCGGAGTAGGCGAACTCCGTCATGTTGGTGCGGCCAACGAACACGAAGCCGGCGGCGCGCAGCCGCCGGACCGCGGTGGCGTCCGCCGCCGCCGGCGGGCTGCCGTCCAGCAGCCGCGAGCCGGCCCGCGTCACCTGCCCCTTGATGTCGAACAGATCCTTGACGGAGATGGGAATGCCGCAGAAGGGGGAGGGCGCTTGGCCGGAGCGCCTTAGCCGGTCCGCCTGTTCAGCGGCCTGCCGCGCCCCGTCCTTGTCCACAAAGACAAACGCTCGCCGGCCTTCGCCTTGCGGGTCCTCAATGGCCGCCAATGCCGCTTCCACGAGCTCGACGCTGCGGACCTCGCCGGCCTCCAGTTTTTCAGCAAGCGTCAGCAGATTGTCCATGCGTTCATCGCCCAATGGGATTAGCGGCGGAGAGAGGCGAGCTCACCGCCGCAACCCTCAGATTTTCCCAAACTGCTGCTGGCACGATGAAACGCCTTCGATTGCGGAAAATTGCGCATGTCCAAACTGGGTCACAACCCCGATTGCCGCACCTGCACGTTCGTCGCGAACGGCGGATTGAGCAGGCGCTCCCGCGCTTGGGCATCGCCCTTGAGCCGCCAATCGAACCAAGCGCCAAGATAGTAGTTGGCGATGAAGGTCGGCAGCCGGAACGACTGGCCTTGCGCATCAATGGCGTCGCCTAGAACGCGGAACCTCGGGCCGGGCAGGGCGCCGAGCAGCCCGTCATTGTCCGGCAGCCTTCTCGATCCCTCCGGTAGGCTCAAGCCGTTGGCCACCATGAAGCGGGTTAGCGTGGGGCTGTCGATGCCGTCATGGTTGCCATCGGCTACGCTAACCGCCATTTTGGGCCCCACTGCCCGGTTGTAGGCGGCGAAAACCACGGGCTGGGAATGCTCGGCGGTGCGGGGGGCCAACTCGTCCGGCAGCAGGAAGATCTCCTTGCGGTCGCCACCAGCCGCTTCATACCAGTCGCCGAACAGCTGTTGAAACACGAAATAGACGAAGGCGTCCTCGGTGCCGTGCAGAAAGAGCATGGGCTTTTCGATGTTCTTGGCGGTGCCCGCAGGGGCCAAGCCGTGGGACTGCGGCTCCCAACGTTGCGGAATGCCGTTGTTGAGGCCCAGCCCGGCCTTCAGTTCCGGCAATTGCCGCAGCGCCACTTGGGTGGTGATGGAGCCTAGGGAATGACCGGAGATGCCGACCTGCTCGAAATCGATGCGGTTGGCCAGTAGGCCGCAAGGCTTGCCGATGAGTCCCCGCGCGGCGAACTGCGCTTCGCATTCGGCGGCATCCAACCCCAGCACCCTGAGCTCCGCAATGATCGAGGCGACGTCTTCGACGCGCTGCTGAAACAGGCGCGCCATCATTTCCGTCATTCGGTCGGCGCCGCCCGGCGGCGCACTGGCCTCGCTGATATCGGGGAAGTCCGCCGCTGGGCTTAGGTTCGCGGCCTCCACGCCGTATAGGTATTCCAGGAACTTGGGGAACACTTTCACGTCGGCGGCCATGATGGCGTAGGCGTTGGCCAGCGCCTCCGCGTTTTGGGCCGCGGCGTAGCGGGAGTTGGGGTCGTTGAAGATCGGCGGCAGGGTGCCGTCGCTGGTCATGGTCATGGCGGCCACGACGTAGCCTTGGCCAGCCAGCGTCTCGGCCGCATCGTTCCAGTCGATGCGCTTGCCGCCCAGCCCATGCACGAGGACGATCAAGGGGAATTGGCCCTCGGCAGCGGGGGCACCGATGGCGCTGCCGCGCTTCAAGTCGGCTAGTTTGGCGACGAGCTGCTCGACGTCGGCGTCCGGCTGCTCTTCAACGAAAAAGCTCAGTGGCCCTTGCAGCAGTTGCAGGTTGCCGTCGAAGTAGTCGCCGTAGGTGGCTTGGGGGAAGCCTTCCGTGGTTTGGGCGGGATACCAGATTTCCGTCACCGTGGTTCTCGGTTCGCCGCTGGCGGCGATTTGCTCGACCAATTCCTGGTAAGCGTCGCCGCCGTAGCGGGCGCCCCAGTCGTCGAACGGCGCCTCGAAGTTCTTGACGTACAGGGTGGTGGCGCCGACCGGATGGGCGGCTTCGGTGAAGTCCGCCACGGCAAACTGCACCACGGGCATGCCCTCGGGCGGCGGGCGCAGATAGTAGATGGCCAAGCCGGCGATGACCGCCACTAGGACGCCGGCAATGGCGAGCAGAATCCTCTTCATGAGCGAAGCCTCCCGTCAAACCGGATCGTAGTAGTGGATTTCCAGCAAGACGCAGCCGCCCTCGGACTTGAAAGGGCCATGATGCGCACCGGGCGGGCGACAGGCGTAAGTGTTGGGCTGGAAGGACTCGCCGCCTTCACCGTTTTCATCGTTACCCACCGTCAGGTCGCCGCTGAGCAGGTAAACCTCCTCCCAGTATTCGTGGACAAAGGGCACGGTGGTGAAGACCCCGGCGTGGAAGCGCAGCAGCCTGGTGCGCGAACCGCGCCGGCCGGCCTCGTCCAAGGCCCCGGAAAGGATTTTTTGCTCGATGCCTTGGGGATAGCCGGGAGGCACCTCCCAGCCGCTGTTCATGTCCAATGCGTGGAATTCGTCATGCGCCTTGTTGATCGCCATGCTCTGTCTCCTAAAGTCTTGCTTAAACCCTGATCCTTGGCTGTTCCCGCAAATGCTGCTGCGCCTTGCCAACGGGCACGACACAGCTCTTGGCGGGAATTGCCCCGCGCCAAGCGGCTGCTGGATCCGAATCACATGCCTCGATGGGGTTCACCCTGCCACCGTTCGAGAAGGTCCGTTTCGATGTTCAGCAGGTCGAGCACCCGGCCAATGGCGTGATCGACCAGTTCCGCAATGGTCTTGGGCCGCACATAGAAGGCCGGCACCGGCGGAAAGATCACGCCGCCCATTTCCGTGACCTGGGCCATGGCGCGGATGTGGCCGAGATGCAAGGGCGTCTCCCGGAACATCAGCACCACCCGCCGCCGCTCCTTAAGGGCTACGTCCGCCGCCCTGGAAATCAAATTGCCGGTGACGCCGGAAGCGATTTCGCTCATCGTCTTCACCGAGCAGGGCGCCACCACCATGCCCCTGGTTTGAAAGGAGCCGCTGGCGATGCTGGCGCCGATGTCGCCAATGGCGTGCGTTTCATCGGCCAGCGCCTTCACTTGGGAGACGGTCATGTCCGTCTCATAGCGGAGCGCCAAGGCACCGGCCTTGCTGATGATCAAGTGGGTCCTGACGCCGACGGCGCGCAGCACTTCGAGCAGGCGAATGCCGTAGATGGCGCCGGAGGCGCCGGTCATGGCCACCACGACACCTTGGAGGTTGCTTGCGGCTTTGGCCTTCAAGGCGCTCTCGCAACGCCGAACCTAGACGGCCGAGGCTTGCGCCAGCAGGGCCGACAGTTCGCCGACGCGGTCCAGCCCGGTCAGCTGGTCCATGCCGCCGACCAACTGGCCGTTGATGAATATCTGCGGCACCGTCGGCGGGCCGCTGATGCGCTCCAGCATTTCCGGCAACCGTTCGGGCGCTTCCTCTAGGTCGTACTCAAGGTAGTCCGCGCCCCGAGCCTGCAACAGCCGCTTGGCCCGACGGCAAAACGGACAGGATGGCTTGGTGTAAATCTCCACTTCCGCCTTGACCTCTGCGACAGCCCCGGCCGGGCGCTTTTCGCTCAGCAGCTCGTCCTCGTTGAGAGCGGCGCTGCCGATCAATGCGTCCTCCAAGGGAACGTAGAGGCTTTCATGAATGGTGTTGTACATCTTCCAAAAACCGACCACGCAGGCCAGCTCCACCACTTGCGGCGGGGTGAGCACCTCCGCCAATTTCAGCACCACCTCCTGCGGCACCTCGGAAGGGTCAAGGGTGGCGGCCCGGGCGTAGGCCATGCAGGCCGCCTCCATTTCGTCCAGATCGCTGTTGTCCGGGTCCAGAACTTTGGCCACGTCCGCATCGCTGTAGCCCCAACCCTCGCCGTCCCCTCCAGCGCCCTTCTTCATGGTGCCGGCGTTGTGCGCCACGCAATAGGCGCTGTGGTTGAGGGCGCTGCACAGCACCGACACGCGGCGCTTCAGCTCTGCGCTTAAGTGGCTGCTGGGGTCGCGCATGGTGGCGTTGTTGACGCTGATCATGCACTGCATGATCTCCGGCCGGTGCATGTACAGCTTCAGGGCATTGGGCAAAAAACCCATGCGCTCGATGTAGTTGGCCAAGGACTTCTGCAGGTGCCCCGGCAGATCCTCCATGTTGGCGTAGGGAATGATCGGGTCGGATTCGTGCGACTGCGCTTGGTTGGTCATGCGGTTGCTCCTTTATGGCGCCCATCGCGCCACCGTTGGGGTGCGCCTTTGCGCAGCACGTTCATGCTAAGGGCGCTCCCCAGCCGCTTGGCGAAAGGGCGCGAACCCCTGGGCGATGATGAGGGCTGCGACCGGGGCCGACACGGCACTGACGATGGCCAGCGAATAGCCGACGGCACCCTCATATCCGAACACATAATCCGTCACCACGCCGACGATCAAAGGGCCAAGGCCATAGGAAAGCAGGTTGAGGAACAGCATGTAGATCGCCGAAAGCTGTCCCCGCATCTCGTTGGGCGTCGCCATCTGCAAAGCCTGCGCCGCCGACCCGATGGAGAAGCTGGCGAAAAACACCATGGGGCAGAACAACGCCAGCGACAGCGCCAAGTTGTCGAATAAGGTCGCTGTCGCGGCAAACGGCAGCAGGCCCAAACCGGCGATCGCGCCGACCCGCATGGGGCCATCGGTGCGGCCCTTCTTGACCAGCAAGTCGGAGAGAAAGCCGCCGCCGATCACCCCAGCGCTGCTGAACACCAATAACACCAAGCCCAGCGTTAAACCCGTTTCCGCCAACGACAGGCCGAAGTGCCTAGTGAAGAAGGCGGGGCCCCAAACCACGACGTTGTTAAAGGTCACCACCAACACCCCAAAACCTATGAAATGGGGAAGATACAGGCGGCGGCGCCGCCAAACGTAGGCGATGACCGCACGGAAGGGAAGGATGTCGCCGGCGGCTTCCAGCCGGCCTTTGCGGCTCGGCTCGCGCACCGTGAACATCCACAGCGCCACCAGCAGACCGGGCGCACCGACAGCGAGGAACACCAAGCGCCACCCGCCCATGTCCGGCAGAAACGGAATGGAGAGATCCGGATTGTTCGCCACGAAAGCGGTTACGGCAGTGATGACGGCACCGCCCAAAATAAACGCCAGTGCAGCGCCTAGAAAGGCGCCGGACTGATAGACGGCCAGCGCCCTTCCCAAACGGTCCTTGGGGAAGTAGTCGGAAATCATTGAGTAGGCGGCCGGCGTCAGGGCCGCTTCGCCAACGCCGACGCCTACCCGCGCTAGAAACAGTTGCCAGAAGCCTGCCGTCCAGCCGCACAGCGCAGTCATGAAGCTCCAAACGGCCACGCCGGCGGCTATCAGGCCGCGCCGGCTGACGCGATCCGCAATTCTGCCGATGGGCACGCCGAGCACGGTGTAGAACAACGTGAACGCGATGCCGCCAAGCACACCGAATTGGGTGTCGGTGATGTCCAAGGATTCCTTGATCGGCCCCACCAGCAACCCGATGATGGTGCGGTCGATGAACGAAAAGATGTAGGCCACCCAAAGCACGCCGACGGCGTACCAGCCCAGCGCCGGGCTGGGCCAATCATCGTGCCGGTTGTCGATGGCGCCGGCGGGGGTCACGCTGCATCTTCCACGGCGGCCGGTCCGCTGGCATTGCCGGCGGGTCTCGGTTGGCCGAAGAACCCTGTTTGCGTTGGCGGCTTGTCTCGGCGGTTGGCGTCGTTGGTCATAGATAGTCCTTCAGATGGACCGCGCCCCAATGCTTGGGCCAGGTGCGGGTGAAGTCCTTGGGATCGTGCCGAGACTTGCGGGTGGCGTCTATGCCCATCTTGCCGACGTTGCGGAAGATGCCCTGCCCTTTCACCGGTGCCGCCGCCGGGTCGTAAGGGGAGCCTCGGGTGTTGCCCACCACGAACAGGTCTCGGGCCGGGTCCACCCGGGTGGCAATGGCGTGATAGACGTCCTCGGCGCTGTTGACGTCGGTGTCTTCGCTGACCGCCACCACCATCTTGGTGTTCAGCCAAGGCGCCCCCATGGCCGCCATCAGCGCATCGTTGACCCCGCCGGCGATGGGCGGTTCGCCAACCTGGATCACGCAGGACAGCGCGGCGCCCCAATGCGGGAAGCGGACGTCGAAGACCGGCAGGCCGATCTCGGTGATGCGGTTGTACAGCATGGCCTCATGGCAAAGCCGGGGCAGCACCTGGTGGTCGGTGAAGGGGCAGGTTTGGTGGTTGCGGTAGATGGGCCGGTCCTTGCGCATGGTCACCGCCCGCACCTGCACTTCCGGCAAGCGCTGCGTCTTCGGCAGATAATAGCCGCTGGGCGACACCACCACGCCGTAGTCGTAGAGCTTTTCGATGTTGACCAAGCCCTCCACGACGATCTCCGCATGGGCCGGCACGGTCAGGTCGATCTCCTCGCAGGGAACCATCTCCACATCCTGGGCCATCAACGTGCCGACCATCTCCAGTTCGCCCCACATGTCCATGTGCAGCCCCGAGAAGTTGGCCATGATCTCGTAGGCGGGATGCAGGCCGAACACCAGAGCGATGGGCATCTCCTTGTAGCCCAGAGCGCGATGCTTGTTCATGACGATATGGGTGTGGGGGGTGGCGAAGCTCATCAGGCCGCTACGCGGCTTCAACGGCGAGGTGCCGGCGTGGGAGGAGTTGTAGAAGCCCGTCTCCGGGTCGCGCACGATGTTCATGGCGGTGATGTAGGGGTCGTCCTCCGCGGCCGAGTGGACGGGCACCGGCAATTGCGTCCAATCCACCTCATGACCCCTGTACACCACCTCCTTGACCGGGCCGGTGGCCACGTTGACGAAGCCTCTAGGCGGCTGCCGCAGGCGGTAGGCCAGGGTGCGCAGATAGTCCTTCTCGTCCACCCCCAAGGCCCGGCACTGTGACCAGCGGTGCTTGACCAGGATGTCGCACAAGCGAAAGTTCGGGAACTCCTGAAGGCGCTCGAAGACGATGGGACCTTCGCTTTGCGCCGACAGAGCGCCCACATGATCGATGCTGACGGGTTTGGCGATGCGGGTGACGATGTCTTCGTTGTCCGCGAGGAAGCCGCGCAGGTCGCGGCTGGCCGGCCCTGTCTGAGGGGGCGGCGCGTGGCTGATCGGTAGTTCGGGCATGCTGA
The DNA here is from genome assembly GCA_958296025.1 of uncultured Pseudomonadales bacterium. Taxonomy (GTDB): domain Bacteria; phylum Pseudomonadota; class Gammaproteobacteria; order Pseudomonadales; family Azotimanducaceae; genus Azophilus. The sequence goes on along the minus strand of OY282430.1, from coordinate 248,521 downwards.
GGAGTCACTCCTTGGCTGAGGGCGCGGCGGGCGGTTTGGTACCTTAGCAGGTCGGTAATGTATCAGTGGAGCATAAGCTGTCAACCGCGCACCGATCGGAGGTCACAGCCCATACGCAAAGTGTTTGCGTTTTGCGCAATATCCGGGCTAAAACCTAAACGTATGGCTGATCTTGAAGGTGAAGTCGGTGACGGCGGTGTTGAAGCGGCGATTTTCGTTGAAGTCCTCAGCGCCGTAGTTGATGACCAGCACCATTTCGCGGCCTGCTTCAGGCAGCCAGCGCACCGTGCTGTTCCAGCCCAGCGTGTTGGATACGTTGTCGTATTGGACGAAGTTCTCCCAAGACCAAGTGGAAGAGAAGGCGATGTCGCCACGGAACCGGAACAATCTGGTGATGAACTTGCCTTGCGGCAGGTCAACATGGTTGACCTCAGCCGTCAAGCCGAATTCATAGCGGGGCGTAGGCCGCCAACTTGAGGACAGCTCCCAGGTCAGGATGTCCCCGCCGTAGAACTTGCCGCCGTAGAGGCCCAATCCACCGGCAACGCGGCGCTGCTTTCCGCTGTCGAGGTAAAGGCCGATGTCGTCGTTGTTGTACGACCCAGAGGGAACGATGATGTCTTTGTGTATGGCGAAGGGCTCGGTCACGTTCTCCTTGCTCTGAATGGCGCTCAACGCGAAGTTGTCCCCGGCATGGTTCTCCAACTCCAGCAAGCGGAAGTTGATGCTTTGCGACTGCAGGCCGCCGGCCAGCCGCTCGAAGCGTTGCGCATCGACGCCGGCGTAGATCGAGCGGATGAAGTGGTTGCCCGGCCTATGCCTGTAGCCGAGTTCGAGCGAGTAGTTGCGCACCCCCGTTCGGTCGATGAAGCCAAGGGCGGGGTTGAAGTTCTCCTCCAGCACCTTGTAGCCCACCGCCCCCCGCCAAAACTCCGTGCTGGCCATGTTCAGGCTGAGGCCGTAGGCGGCGTCCTTGCCGGAAAGCCCCTCGGTGTCCGACTGTTGATACCAAGCCGCGCCTTCGAGGGTGCGGCCATTGGCGAGGCGGGTGTTCAGGTAGCGGAAATCGGCCCCCACCAAGCTGTTGTCCAGGTTGGCGGTGGGATGCCCGTTGGTCAGGATGACGCCTAGGGAGGACTCCTTCAGAACCTTCATGGCCGCCCGTCCGACGAAGAGATTGCTGTGGTCAACATCGCGGAACTGGTCTTGGCGGACGTTTAGGACGCCGAAGTCCCAACGGCCGATGCGCCCCGTCAGCTTGCCGCCGTAGTTTATGCCCACCTCCTCACCACTCTCGCTCAAGCCCACCTTGCGGGAAAAGAAAGGCCTGCCGTTCTCGCGGTCCACGCGGCCGAAGGTGCTGGGATCATCGAATTCGTCAACGCCGCCGATGCGCCCGAACTCGAAGATATCGACATCGTGCAGAAAGAAATCGCGCCGTTCTGGAAAAAACAGCCCGAATCTGGATAGGTTGACCTGCACCTCATCAACGGCGGTGCCGGAGAAGTCCGTATTGACCGTGATCGCCGCGGTGACGGCGGGAGAAATGCGGTAGAAGGCGTCCAAGGACGGCTCGAAGTCCTCAGTCGTGTCCTGCGGCAGGAAGTCGCGGCGGCGGCTGAGCGCCATGCCCGGCACCAAATCCAGCCCGAACCCTTGGCTTAGGCCCTTGAAGCCCTTTGCGTGGCCGAAACTGCTCGGGTCCTGGGAGCGATTGCGGGACATCCAGCCCATTTGCTCCTGTTGGCGCGTTGCGAAGCGGGCGAAGTTGATGCCCCAGGTGTCGTTGTTCGGGTCGAAGGACAGCGTCTTGAAGGGAATGCGCATCTCGGCTACCCAGCCCTGCTCATCGATGCGCGATTGGCCCTGCCAAATGCCCTCCCAATCCCAGTTTTGGTTCGTGGTGTCTTGGAACAGGCCGTCGTCGCGCACCCCGAAGGCGTTCAGTTCGAATATGTAGCCGCTGCGGCCCTTGTTGAACGGGTCCAGCATCAGCACGAACCGGTCATCGTCGAGGGCGGCGCCCTGCTTCATGATGAAGGCGTTGACGTCCTCCGGGCGGTCTTCAAACATCCGGGCGGCGACGTACAGCGCATGGTCGTCATAGCCTATGTAGATGCGGGTGTTCTTGGAAGGCGGATCGTACTCGTCGGGGTTCACCTCGTGCAGGTCCGCCAGCACGGCGGCCGAGCGCCAAGCCGGGTCGTCCAGCTTGCCGTCCAGCACCGGCTGAGTAGGCAGGCGACTGATGTTGAACCTTTTGTCGGCTGCCCCTCTGCCCCGGCGATAACGCATCGTTATAACCGGAGTTAGACGGTCCTCCGCCAGCTCGCCTTGCGCCGCCGCCGCCGCGAGCGGAATGCCAGGCGCACCAAACAGGCCCAGCACCGCCAGCGCCGCCAACGCGCCGGTCAGCTCACTAGGTCGAGCTGCTTGTTGCACCGCGAAGCATCCTGTCAGCGCTTGGCGGCCAAGCCCACCGAACCGCCCCACCGGGCAACGGCCGTCCCAAGGGATGCACCCAAAGACGCGCAGGAGGGGTTGCGATTGCGCACCAACAGATCTCCCGGCATGGGCTCAGCCCTCAGTTGGCGGGATTGGCTTTGCCGAGGCCTGTTCGTCGGACAACATGATCGATCGGACCGCGCTGCTGCGGAGCTATTCATCTTCCGGCTGACGCTTATCGAGGACGATTTCGCCGCCCTTGATGACCAGGGTGGGACGAGTCGCCATCGTCAGGTCCTCAAGCGGGTCGCCATCGAGAACGATCAGGTCCGCGAGTTTTCCCGGCGCAATGACGCCGTAGTCATCCGCTGTGAAGGGGTGCTTGGCGGCATTGCCCGTCATCATTTCTATGATGTCCATCTCGCTGAATCCGCTGGCGAGCAGCACACGCATTTCGGCCTCTATCAAAGGCCGCGGGTCCGCCGGCGCACCAATGCCCTCAAAATCAGTGCCGAACAGCAGGACGACGCCAGCTTTGGCATGGGCTTGCAGGCTGGGGCCAGTTACGCTCTCGATCGTCCGCAGCGCCATGTCGCGCTGCTCCCCAGGTTCCGACTCCAACCCAACGAAGCGCACAGTGGTCGTCATGGGAACATTGAAGCGGTTCAGCAGCTCCGGCAGATACTCGCCGCTTGAACTCAACAGCTTGCCGCCTTCGTCCTCCGCCGCATGGACCAATCCGTCAACGCCGGCAAGGACCGCATCCACCGTTTCGTCCACTGTGCTGGTGTGGGCCACCACAGGCACACCCAGCTTGTGGCCTTCATCAACGATGGCTAGCAGCACCTCCTTGCTGATGCGTTCGAGTTGCATAGGCCAGCCTGAACCGCTGTCATAGACCAGTTTCAGGCCATCGACGCCGGCCGCCACGATGTCCCGGGCGCATTGCCGGGCGATTTCCGGATCATTGGTGTTGCAGGTCAGGTGCTCAATGCACCATGCGTCGTTGTTGCAGACGGTGACCGCCGGATGTCCCTTGGGCCCGGTGAACAAACGCCCGGAGACATACATGCGCGGCCCTAGGAGTTCGCCGGCCGCCACTTGGTCGCGAATTTCCACCACATAGGGGAGGAAGCCGCCTGGGTCCATCATGGTGGTGACGCCGGCGTCCAGGAAGCTCAGCAACCGCGCCGGCAGCCGCTCGGCGCGAAATTCGGCCATGTCGGCGTCGCTGGTGATGGCCACTTCCGGATCCGGGTAGAAGTCATCGGAATCCACATCCACCCAAAACTCAAGTGAGGAATGCACATGCAGTTCCGAAAGCCCCGGCATCACTGTCTTGCCTCCGGCGTCTATGGTCAGAGCGTCGGCGCTGGCGCCGCTGCCGTCAACGGAGACGATTCGGTCCCGAACGACCACAATGGCGGCGCCCTCCATTGGAGCGGCACCGGTGCCATCAATGAGCCGGGCGTTGCTGATGACCAAATCGGCCGACGCCGCAAGCGGCATGGCCAACAAGGCGAGGCAAGTCAATGGGAGTGATTTGCCTTGCATTTTCTCTCCTCAAATGGTGCGTATCGCTTATGCGCTGGTTCCTTGTGCCGGCAAGCTCGGGGGATTTGCAAGGACTGTTTGCCGACACCGCCATCAATCAGGATAGCACACTAGTAAAATATCACCGTCACTTTTTACGTCAACTCTCCTGTCGAGAGTAAAGCATTCTGTCCGTTTTTAGCGCCCCACCGCAGTGTGCCAGCAGCTAGTCATGCAGCTTAAGGAAGGTGCCGTCATCGGCGACGCGGAAAAAGAAGTTTGCCGCACCCCCGGTGCCCAGCACCACAAGGCCGTTGACGTTCATGGCGAGGTCCGCTTGATTCCGTCGAGGCGCGTTCGCACTCCCACCCAGCACTCGTTTTTTTAAGCCTCCTCGAACCCGTGGTTGCTGAATTTCAGCGTCCGGCTGTTTTCGTTGACGGTGCGCACGACGTTTTCCGGCGCCCCGTCGGGGAGTTTGGCGGCAATGTCCAAGGTGACCGCCACTTCCGCACCGACGAGGCCGGACAGATGGGCGATGACTTCCTCGGCGATGCGGCCGGCGTCCCGCCCCACCCGCGTGGGGTTCAATGTGACGGTGCCGTGGAAACGGCGGAGTTTCTTTTCGGCAGGAGGCGGCGGTGCGAGTTCACCCCCATCCAGCTTGCCTTCCGGTGCCGGTTCTGGCTGTGGAGGCGACGATGGCGCTTCCGCATCCAGCTGCCGGCGGGCGATTTCCGGCTTCACCAGCAAGGCCGGGCTCTCCGGCAGCACCGGCACCGGCCTTCCCCCCGCCCGCAGGCCGAGGTAACGCCCCTTGCTTTCGTCATGACCGTCCGCCAGCGCGAAGCTGTCCGCCTCCCAAGTGAGCGACGCCAAGCCGTCCTCCACCGCCCCCGTCAGCACTTCTGGCCCGGCAAGGCGCGGCAGGTACGGGTAGCTGGCAAAGTCCTCCACTAGCTGACGCACGGCCACATGCTCCCCGCGCCACAGGGGCACGCTGTCCATGTGCATCCGTAGGATCGCGCCGGCCAACTGCATGACCAGCAACTCGTCGTTGCGCAGCCGCTTGGCGGCGCGTTCGGCCAGTCCCCCCGACCCCGCCAAGCGAATGGCTTTCCATTCAAGGGAAGACGCCGGCGTTGCCTGCTCCGGCGTCAGCAGCCATTGGTAGGCTTCCGGCAGGCGGGCGGTAACGGTGTCGTCGGCCGCTTGGCGCTGCATCTCCGCTTGCTTAGTCTGGTGCGGGTCCAAGTTCAGTTCGTCCTTGTCCGCCAAGATGGAGCGCCACGCCAGACAGCGGCGCAGGGCTTCGTCCAAATCTCGACAGCGCACCTTGTCCGCGGCCAGAAAGACCAGCGTGTTGCGGAACAGCCGGGGGGCGTTGCCGCGGGTTTCCAGAATGGCGTTGGCGGCCACTTCGGCGGGATTCGGCGCGTCCTTGGCGTAGGGATGCTCGGCGGACAGCACCACCAGCCGCGCATCCCAATCGTCCGGCACGTCGGCGCTGGTTTGCGGCAACACATGGATGCGGGCAAAGCCCTCGCTGGCGCGTAAGCTCCCCCGCAACCGCCGTTCGAGCTCCAGCGCCGCCTGGTGCGGATCCCGACCCAACTGCGCGGCCCGGTCCTCGGCCAGCTTAGTGACCGTGGGCTGGGTGTCGTACCACACCCGCGCGCCATCCTGATAAAGGTAGGTGGCCGCCGCCGCCAAACGGCGCAGGGCGTCCCCGAACGTGGCTGGGGGTTCCCCCGGCGACACGCAGCCGAGCTTCACCCGCCCGTCATCGATGCCCCGATGCGCCGCCGCCGTGGTGGGTGCGGAGCCGAGATAGGCCGTGCGCGCCACCCGCCGCGTGGCGGAGAGCTTGCCGAGATTGGGCACTTCGGCGTCGATGCGCAGCGGCAACGAATTGGGGCCATCGACATCCTTTTCGATCACCGGCGTCCAGTTGTCCGGGAGATAGCGCGTCAATTCGTTTTGCACGCGGGAGTCGTCAATGGGAATGGTGGAGGGCAGAATGAGGGGATTGCGGTCGCCGCTCTCCCACAGGCTGTGAATCACCGCCGCCATCAGCCGCAGTACGCCCCGGGTGCGCTGAAACTTGGCCAGCGCGGACCAATCCGAGTACAGCCGGTCGAATATCTCCGGGTGAATGGGGTAGGCCGCCTGAAGGCGCCGTTCATAGTCCGCGCTGCGGCATTCGGACGGAAACTCCGCCTGCTGCGAGCGATACAGGTCGGCAAAGGCGCGGGCGGTGACATCCCGCTGCTTGAAGGCGTCCGACCCGTTTAGTGGCTCGAACAGACGCCGCCGCACGATCTCGAAGCCCTCCTCGGCGCTGGCCGGCCGCCAAGAGGACTCCACCCGTGCGACCACGTTGCGCAGCCGCTCCAGCGCCTCCCGTCCGCGAACGCCGCCCACCTCCGAATCGTCCGCCTCCGCATGGGAGGAACCCTGGCCGGTGGTGTCGGAGGCCGGCAGGGACACCACCAGCAAGCAGTTGTCCGTGGCCTTCACCGCTTCGGTGAGGGTCTGCGCAAAGGTGAACTGGGTCTCGAAACTGCCGCCGGGCAGGTCGCTCTCGTCATGCAGTTGACGAGCGTAGGACACCCACTCGTCGATCAGGATCAGGCAGGGGCCGTGGGTTTGCAGCAGTTCCCGCAAGGCGTCGCCGGGGTTGGTGGCGTTCTCGTCATCGGCGCGGATGCGCTCGAAGGCCGCCCTGCCGCCAAGCTGATAAGCCAGTTCGCCCCAAAGAGTGCGCACTTGGATGCCATCCGGTTTCGTGGCGGGATTGCCGGGTGAAATCTTGTTGCCCACCAACACCACGCGCTTGACCGGCGCCGCTGCCGTAACTTCCGCCTTGGCCAGCACCTCCTCCACCCCAGCCAGTTCTCGGGGCGGGGCACCGGAAAACAGATGGTAGAGAGCCAGCATGGAGTGCGTCTTGCCGCCGCCGAAGTTGGTTTGCAATTGCACCACCGGATCCCCGGTCTTGCCCGCCAGCCGCCGCAACCCGGTGGCGAGCAGCCCTTGCAGGCTTTCGGTGAGGAAGGTGCGGCGAAAGAACTCCCCCGCATCCCGGTATTCATCCGCCCCTTCGCCTAGGTGAACCTGCCACAAATCCGCCGCGAACTCCGCCTGCTGATAGCGGCCGCTGGCCACGTCCTGATGCGGAGTGGCCACCTCCCGCCACGGCTTGACGGCGCCGCCAGCCGCCGTTTCCACCAAGGCGCTGGCCACTCGGCGCCGTTCGCCGCGCACCTGCTCATCGAGCACCAAGCGCCGCAGTTCCCGCTTGATGCTGGCGACCTCGTCCGCCTGGGATGCGGAGACGGCGGTGAGCAGCCGCTCCGCCGAATCCAGCGCCCGGTCCGCATCGTCGCTGGAGAAGCGCTCCTGATGCGCCCACTTGTTGCGCCAACTCCGCAGTTCGGAGACGAGGCTGCGCTCCGTGTGGCCCAAAGTATCCCGAAAAACATCGTTCCAGGTTTCCCACATGAGCTTGAGCAGAGCGGCGGCGTCCCAATCGGCGATTGGTCTCTCGGCCAGCTTCGGATCCTCGGCAAAGCGGCGAATGGTGTCCATGCGCACCGCGTCGGCCTTGGCCTTGGCCATAACTTCGCGCTGCACGAAGGGAGCGAGGCCGGAGCGCAGCAGCTCCAGCGCCTTGTTGACGCGCTCGTGGTTGGTGGCGGCCATCAGTTCTCCAAGCTACTCAAAATCCGCACACCGACTGCTTCAAAATCGCCGCCAAGCGCTGATTTGTTCCTCCAGCTTTATGAGCAACTCCGTCATTCCCTCGTGATTGGTTTCCGCGTCGCGCCTGCCGACAATGCGGCCAAGTTCTGCTGACGATCTCCTTACCTCCGCCGCAAATGCTTCGAGCACCGCCTTGGCGACATCTCGGTCCCGCCCGCGAACAGCACCTTCCATAGTCTGCTGGACTTCCTGCATCCGGCGCTTCATCTCGGCGGCGGGCAGGCCCAAGAGGCTGGCAAAGCCTTCGACATCCTGTCCCAGGCGTTGCCAAATCCAGTGCTCTGGAGATTCCCTCCCCGGCAGGAACAGCGGATCGACAATTTGATCGTACTCCTTTGCGGCTTGTCGGACCTTAAGCGTCATATCGCTTGCATCACCGTCAAGAACAAAAACGAAGTCCGTCAGCTTCCCGAATTTGCCAAGCATGCGAACATGCGAGGGGAACTCTCCCCGCCCCGTATTCCTGCCAATCACAAAGTCCTCGTGGCGAAGCCCCAACCTGGGTTGCAACACATCAAGCATACCCAGAATCATCCCTTCCGCCACTTCGTCCTCGCAAAGTATCGAGAGCTTCTCTCGGGACTGACCATAGAGAGACTTCTGAAAGATATCCTTGTACGCGGGCATTAGCTTTACGTCACTGGTAGTCTCATCACGATCCAGGAATTTTCTGCCTTCTGGGGGAACGCTGTCCAAGACCACAGGGCTATGCGACGCCACCACAATCTGCAACTGCTGCCGCAGAGCAATCCGCTGCAACTCCAACATGACTTGCTGTTGGGTGTAGGGGTGCAAGCCAGTATCAACCTCATCGATGAGGATTAGGGCGTTACGGAGACCCGCAATGTCCTTAGAGATGCGCAAGATGGTGCGCTCGCCCGACGACATGTGGAATTCTGAATAGCGAATGTCATCGTGTCCCTCCGCTTCAGCGAACAAAATATCGCGCGTTTGTGCTCTGATGATCGAAACGTCGTTGTACCTGTGCTTCAAGATGCGATGCGCGAACACGAGCAGATCGGTGGTGAGGGGGGTGGATTTGTATTGCTTGCGCATAATCTGCAGGACACCGCGAACTTCGGAAGGGTTGGTGAGATTGGCTAGAGTTCGAAGATAGAGTTCCCTCTCTGGTTGCCGGCCTCCTTTGCGCCCCATATAGCTGCGGGTCCAGGACTTTCCTCGTCGCCAAGCCATGGACAGGCGTTCGCCATCGTGCAGATAGCTGAACGCAAGTTCTGTCCTGTCTGTCTGGTCTGAAAGCTCTCCCTGAAGCCGATCCTTGAAGTTTGGAAATAGCGTGCTGGGGACGAACTCCCTCGGTCCCCGATCAGGTACGCGATAGGCGGTAGCGCAAGCAAAGAGGACGGTGGATTTTCCACAGCCGTTGGGGCCCGCCAACACTGAGACAGGGTAAGTGAACGGAACCCTGAGGTCTTTGATTCCGCGCAGTTTCTTGATCCGCACCTCTTCCAAATAGATATCCCGTTCGGCATGGCTCGCCCTAAGAGCGTCCCACACATCTCTAAGTTGGCTTGCGATCAGCGACATGTCGCCCTCCTCTTTCCAAGCCGAGTAACACGAATCTCCAATGCTCTGCGAATGTACGTCCGCTCACCCTGCACCTAAAACCTAGTAGGCGCTGCACATCCAACAGGCATCTGCTGCCGGCAAAGACTGTAGGCCGAAGCCTACCACAACTGCTACGCCCTTGACGTACCTGACTCACAACTGACAATCCAGAGCGGGGCCGCGTTGCTCGCCGCCGCCATTTATCGCGGACGCGACCGGCGGGCTCTTAGCGCTGCGTTTCGTTCCGGCGGAGAGCGCGATGAATTGCATGAGGGGTGCTACGCGATTTTGGCACCGACATGCGTAGCGCTCATGCACAGGCCTTCGGTGCGTTCTCTGAGAGCAGGCGTTCAACGCCCGCGAGGAAGATTTGGTAGCTGCAGGAGTGGTTTTCTCGGGAGAGATACCGGCCTAGGCTTCTCGCGCCGGATCGCTTCCGGAACTCCGGTATGAAGCCCGACAGGGCTTTCGCCGGCTGATCCACGCTGTCCGGGTCGCGGAATTGGCTCTTGCGCAATTCGTGGCGTATTTGCTTGGCGGTGTCCGGGAAGGCTTGTGTCAGCGCCTCCTCGTCGCCGATGTACCAGGCTTCGAGTTCGCGGCAGACCACGCGGACGAGGGCGTCGGTGCGTCCGCCCTGCCTGCACCGCTCAGTTAGCTTGGCTTTGACCTGGCGGCAGTCGCCGCCGTTCTGATCACGCATCACCATGAAACGCACACCGGGCTCCCGCCAAGCGCGGAGCTTGCGCGGGATGCTCTTCTCCAAATCGCTCTTGCCTTCGTGGGGGACGCATTGAAAGAGGAGACTGGGAAACAGCCTAGGCAGCAATTCGTTCAGCAAGTCGGCCATGGAGGGTTCTTCAACCAGAAACACCAGCTTGGTCACGGCGGGTCCACGCCCTCAAAGAGACGTTGCCTCCAGAGAGCACCTGGCAAGTCGCCTTCCTTGATCAGGTTACGCAAAAGTTCGCTGTCGCTAGCCCGGTGAACCTTGGCGAAGCCTTCGACCTTTTCCAGCCAGAAGATCTCGTCCAGATTCGCAGCGTTCAGGAACTCCGGCGAATGGGTGGCAACCAACGCCTGACCGCCGCGCCGGGCGTAGTCCCGAAACTCCTCGACAAGTTCGCCAAGCAGGGTGGGGTATAGCTGATTCTCCGGTTCCTCCACGGCAACCAGCGGATGCGGCTTTGGATCGTGCAGCAGCAACAGGTACGCAAACATCTTGATGGTGCCATCGGAAACGTGCCGGGCGATGAACGGATCCTTGAAGCTGCCGTCTTTGAAGCGCAGCACCAAGCGGCCATCTTCGGTGACCTTGGCCTCCACCGCATCGACTCCGGGAACGCGGGTGCGCATGGCCTCTAGGACGCGGCGGAACTGCTGGGGATGGTTTTCGCGCAGATATTGGGCCACTTGGGCCACGTTTTCGCCCAATGTGGAAAGATGTTCGGCATAGCCTGCCTCGGGACTTGTTCGAGCATCAGCGATGTGGAAGTTGGAGATGTGCCAGTTTTCTATCAGTGAGCGGAATTCGGAAATTAGGGGGAAGTCCCTGAGGTGGCCAAGAGCCTTTATCGCCAAAATGCTTGGGTCATCGAATTTGTAAGTGGCTTCTTCTTCTACTAACTCACCTTCAAGGTCGATGATTTCTCTAGTGGCCACGCCATCGCCACGAAAGAACTGCAAAACCCGTTCACTATCATCTTCAAGATCAGTAGTGATGCACTCCCTGCGTACCACCACCCGGCTGGCCTCCTGCTCGATCTGCAAACTGTAGAAGAGAAATTGCTCATTTCCACCGCCGTAGCCAATGATTATCTCAATGGGGCCGCTCTGACCGCGGCTCACCAATTCGCGAAATCCACCACGTTTGGCGGTGGCGGAGTGGACATCGCCAACAAGTGCGTCCTTAAGAAAGGTGAATACGTCAAATAGCGTGGACTTCCCCGTGCCATTGGCACCGGTCACTACGGATAGTGGGGATAGACCATCGAACTCCGCATTTAGGAATACCCGGTAGTTGCTAATCCCCAAATACTCAATAGACATTGCTAAAGCTCCTTATACACCGTCAAGCGGCGCAAGCAGTTCCGTTTGCTCCGATCTATCTTCGCGAGCCAGTCGAGCGATCTCCGGCCAGCTTTGCACCAGCGCGTTGTACCACAGGGCTTCGCGGGAGCGCTTGGTGCGCTCGGCGAGGGCATAGAGGCGGTAGGCGAGCTCGCGGGCGGTCTCCGCCACGCTGCCGAGTTTGCGCACCAAGTCTGCCGCGGCCCGCTCCCCGCCGGCATCATGGACGCGGATAAGGTGATGCACCGTGAGCCAGGCCGACAGCCGCGCCGCAGCCTGCGGATCCCAATCCGGCGACAAAGCGAGAGGGATCAGCAACCGCACCTTGCCGCCCTTCGACTGGAGGATGCCAATGGCCTTCAGAAAGCCAACGCTGGTGTTCTTCGCCTTGGAGAGCGTCTCGGCAGCGCCGTAGTCGCCATCCTCAAAGCCGTGCTGCTCAAACCAGGCCAGTGCCCAGCGGGTGTCCGCGTCGAAATCGCCTTCTTGTGCGGTGAGCACCTCGTCGAGGGTCTCGTTGATAAGCGCGAGCGCCTCCCGAACGGTGACGGGGTTGCCGGAGGCATCGACCACCTTCGCGTAACGGGTGTACACCGCCATGCCGGGACCGATGGCGGCCTGGGCGAGATCAACTGGAGCGATGCTGCCGGATTGCAGGTGGGCGAGGGCGGCGGGGAGTTCGGACTTGAGGGTGTCGATGAACTGGCGGCGCGTGGCCAAGGGTGCGTCTTCAGGGCGCTTGCGGCAGACTAGGACGATGCTGGAGGCTAGGGCATTGGCGTCCTTGCCGATCATCCTGTTACTGAGTTCCGTGCGCATCGGCCAAGTGCCTGTGATGGCGAAGCCAGAGTGGATTACAGCGTCCAAGAAAGTCTCCCAGCCAGTGCTAGTGATTCCGGTGTCACCCTTCCTTTCGGACTGCTTGAAGGCATAGTAGATGGTGACGGGGAATCCAGCATGGGCTTGTTCATTGAGACGTTGCATCGCTGCCGTCATACCAGTCAGAAAGAACGCCTCCGCCCTTTCCTTGGTACCGTGGCGGTGTCGTGCGGCGACCAACTCTTCCGCTTTGGGCACAGCCAAGGTTGCCAACAGGCTTGGGAAGGTTGATCTCAACGAACGGCGCAACCACACATAGAAAAAGTCGGAGAGGTCTGCATACGCCACGTTGTCGTAGTACGGCGGATCAGTCGACACCACCTTGTCGCGGGAAGATTTGCCGTGTGTAGAGTCCTCCTGCCGTCCGTGTCCTTGCCGTACTTGGCCCTGGCACTGCTTCTCTAGGACTTCACACACCGACTTTGCGGCACCGAAAATGTCACCCCCCGTGCCCGAGAAAGGATTAGTCTCGGCGAAGTCCCACACCATTGGCAGCGCCTGACGACCAAATGTGCCAACCAGCTTGTCGCGCATTTCCCATCTACATAGGCTGCTGTTCCTATCGGCGGCCTTGCTCTGTGCGAACGCCAGGTAAGTTGAAACTGCGCTGGCGTAGTCAGCAAGAGAGCATTCGCTATCCCTTGCCATTTGTTCGCGGACGTCTTGCAACGAGTCCGAAAAGGTAGTTAGTGCGACTAGCTGACGGGGAGTGAAGAGGTCGCCCATATTGTCGATTCCGTATGCCGGACCTTGGAAATTACGGTGCTTTTTGGGAATCTGGCAATCCGGCTTCCACTCTGGTTTTGCTTGCTTAGCAACATCTTCGTGTACCGCCGACGGAGACAGGTACACTCTTCCACGGTGACCCTCAGCAACCACCGCCATCAGCCGGGCACCCATGCGTCCCGCCTTCGCTTCGCTTCGGACGTAATCGTAGGGCACGGCGATTCCAGACATCAGACACAGAAATGCGCGGCGCTTGCCCGCCGACGTTCCCGTCTTAGCTTCATCTTTCGCCGAAGCACCAACCTTGACCGAAAAGCGATAGCCGCCATCTTCAACAACTGGCTCAATGTAAGCCTCTTTACCCTTCTTCGTGGACAACATAAACGTCGTCGCCAACGGCACATCCACATCCCGAAACGCCGGGTTCGGGCTCTTGACCGTCCGTGCCCACAGCCAAGCGATTACGGTCAGCTTGCGCCCCACATAGGGTTGCAAGTCGGGCCGCTCCTTGGCCATCTCCGCCGTCACTTCGATCTTCGGATACAGGTGCCCGATGCGTTTCTCAGCCTCGTCGCGCATCCACTTGCCGTAGTAGCGCACATCCTCCGCCAGCCCTTGCGCCCCTTTCCACTGACGCTGCGCCTCCAACGGGTTGTCCTTGGCTTTGGCGCGCCACTCCGGGTTCACCGGCGGCATTCCGGCGAACTTCGGCGGAATCTCGATCATCGCCTTGTTGATGAGCACCGCCACCGGGTTGAGGTCCGAAGCGTACGCCTCCAACCCTAGCCGCTGCGCCTCCAGCGGCAGTGTTCCACCGCCGGCAAACGGGTCGTGAAACGCCGGCAGCCGCTCCGGGTCGAACAGTTCCGCCGCCCGCGGATGGTCTTGGTTCTCCGCGCAGGTGCGTCGCCAACTTACGCGGATTTCCTCCCGCACCTGCTCCAGCAGTTCCTCGTTGGTGGTGTTCTCCCACCGCACCAACTGTTCGATCAGCCGAAACAACCGCTGCCGCTCCTTCTCCTGCTCCGCCTCGGTAGGAAAAAGTTCCGGCCACGAGGAAGGATCGTCCACCATCTGTGCAAAGATCACCGCCCGCGCCGCCGCCAAAGGCCGCCGCGCCCACCACAGATGCAATGTGCTCGGATGCCCATGCCGAATGGACTTTTCCCGCGCCGACGCCTTATTGATGGCGTCGAGCGGCAGAGCGACTTCGATTAGCTTTTTCCGCGAACTTGCTTTCACCGCTGTCTCATCCCACGTTTCACTAGAAAACGCATCAGGCGTCCAAAAGCGAATCTGCCATATCCCAGCCCGCCTTTGTAAGCTCGAAGACTTCGCCCTTGTAGCCTATGTCTTTGATGTAACGATGACGCTGCAATTCCTCGACTGCTGCTTTCCAACGAGCTGCCTCTCGTGGGCCATCATCGCCCACTAGGGACTTGCCGCCAGCCCTAACCCCGACCCCTCCAAAAGTCCGAATACAAAGCACTTGGCCATTGCCCGTTGCCGCCTCCTTCAGGACAGATTTCGCGTCTTCCGAAAGCTCTGATCCAATTTCCTGCCGGCTCACAAGATTAGAACTAGGCGTATTCGAGTTAGCGGAGTCGTTTCTAATATCTTTTGGTAGTGCCCGGAGTATCTCTTCCAATGCTTGGAGCTGGCTCTTTGGCTGTTTCCAGACATACGGCTTTAGCAAAGGCGGCACCACGGATTCAATATCGGGTTCCCCTCCGGAATCGTCAAGAATCAGCGTAATAATGGCGAATCTATCCCCCTTCTCCCTCTTCTCGGCCACTGCGTAGTTAATCTCCGTCTCCAAGAATCCTTCGTCCTTGAAATTAGCTGTAACGAAAAAGATAACCGCACAGGATTCCTGCATTCCTTTTAACAGACTTCTTTCCAGCGGTGCGCCCGCCGGCATTGCTTCTTCATCCAGCCAAGGTTTGTAACCTAGCTTCTCTAGAATGCCCTTGTACTCCAACACCATATTCTTGTCTGAGCCTTTATGGCTGAGGAAGATGAGCTTCCCGTCCATTGTCATCTCCTATTTTCCTCCGCAAATTATGCAGTAGTATCTCTCATGCTGTTTCGCCTTGATGGTCTCGGCACAACACGAAAAATATATCGAATCCAAATTATCTATCGTCTCAACCGGAGACACCGCTGTTTCAGGAATACCTTCGGTGACCTGAACGTCAACCATGTCGCTCGCCGATCTTGCAATTTGGCGCTTGAGCTGCTCCAGCTGTGGACGGACAAGAACTTCAGTTGCTACTGATTTGGCATAGTCTAGCTGCTCCTGCGTAAACCAGTTATCCTCTCCGGTATGCCGACAATATGGGCAAAACGAAAGGGGGGCTTCACTCCCAGCACCGAAAAGCACCTTGAAACGCTGGCGGCAGCTAGGACAATCCTGAGATAGGAACCCATCCGAGTCAGTTTCAAAGCGAATGTTCATGCTAGTTGAGCGCAGCCTATTAGTGTTTCGTCGTGATTCACTCGTCCGCCCATTTCAGCCTGACCTTAAGGTTGTTCAGCTTTTTCCAAGGTAGGAGCTGCTGATGTTGAAGGCTGCCGACCACAATGCCCGGTGCGATGCCTTGCTCCTCCGCAAACTGACGGATACTAGGACCGTTGTAGATGCCGTTGCTCACGAAGCTCTGCCAATTTCTCTTGGGCACAAGGAAGTTGGCAGCCCACTCGTTTGCCTCCGCCTCGATTTCGTCTTCGCCGCCGTTCGCGCTATCGATGAACACGCTCTTCTTGCTGTGCAGCAAAATGTGCGCGGCCTCGTGGAAGAAGCTGAACCACAGGTGGTCGTTGCTCCCATGCCTGGCGCTCAGGGCGATGATGGGCCGACGGGGAGCAAGCCACCATGCGGCGCCACTCAAGCGCATCTTAGGGAAGGGCTTCACAAGTGCCAGCGCAACGCCTGCTTGTCCGCACAGTTGCCCAGCCTTTTCCAGCGCTGGTATGACCTCTGCGCGCGTCAAAAGGCGCACTTGGCCCAAAGCGGCCTTAAACGCGGACTCATGGTAGTCTGCGGGCGCTTGGTCGGCCACCTTTATTTCCGCCAGCCGAAGCCACGTCGCCAAAGCGAACTTGTCGCTCTCGAAGGTAGGCGAATGACGATACGCGATGCTCCCCGCGCTGTATCGACCGCGCCAGGAATCCACAGACGCCACGCCAAAAAACGATAGCAGTTGGGAAACGGCATCGCTTCCAGAGGCCGGCTTGTCAATAACACCGCGCTTCGCCAGCTCATTGATGGGAAATTGCCTCGCCCACTCCGCCGCCGTTTTGTCGTCAGCTTCCGCAGCTCTTTTTTGGTGGAGGCGATAGTCCGCCTCAATGCCCAGCCAAATGCGGGCGTCCATGCCAAGCACTTTCTCGAACTGAAGCGCCGTGACGGGCTCGACCGGTGCCTTGCCCGCCACAATCTCGCTGATGAGCTTTGCCGACCGCCCGCACCGACGGGCAAATTCGGCGTGGGATAAGCCGTGTGCTGCCAGATGCTCTTCGAGAACAGCACCCGGCGAGGCTGCGTAGTCAGGCCGGTATCTGTGTGTCTTCGCCATGTTCACTCCTGTGGTCAATGGTAGTCCACCACCTCGATAATCGTAATGGCCGTGACGCGGTCCGTATCCACGCCACCTTCGGGGCGTTCTGGCAGCGGCCTGTGGGCCGGTTCAAAGATCAGCCGGTAAGGCTGCACCAGATCGACCGCATACTGGCCGGCCCGCCGGCCCTTCAGCTGGTGGCGTCTCGCCGGCTTACCGGTTGGCACGGCGGATAGATTGGGAGCATTCCCCAGCACGGCAAGCCTGCTCTGGAGCACCTTCGCCATCTTACCGCCATACTTCTTGCGCATCTCGTCCTCCGAGTTGAGGACTTTGTCAAGCCGGCGCGTTCTGATCTGGATTTCCAAACACGCTTTCCGGAAATTTCGTTACCTGATGCGTAATGCTAGTCGCTTCCAGTGCCGTGTGCAAGGGGCATCTCGCCTAGCGCAGGGGCGATGTCCTCGGATGAATTAGTCTCGAAGGGAACCGATGAACGGACACACCCAAGCACACCGGCAAGGCACAGGCGTCATGCCCTTCCGCTGTTAGGTTGGCACTGCTAGCACCCGCTCCGCATACGGTCGAAGTTCGAGCGTTAGTTCTCCGCAGCGCTCTCGCCGAGTATCTCGCTCCAAGTTGGCATGGCCAGCTACCTGCGGTTGACAGCTACTAACCAATTGAAAGCACGACTCAATAGCACCCCGTAAATCCGCCTATCCCGGCCCCTCCCCCCGCGCCCACAACTCCTCCAGCTTGTAGTTGACGCTCACCGCCCCAAAGTCCGGCTCCCGCCCGAAGGGTTCCCGCACATAGCGCACTTCGTGCCGCCCGTCCTCCCCGAACCGCACGATGGCGAGGATGAAGTCCTCCGGTTTGTTTAGGGCCGTCAGCACCTCGTTGCGGGTCACGGTGATGCTGTCCGCGCCGGCCACGCGGCCTTTCACCTCGATGAAGCGCAGCTTGCCGGTGTTGGGGATGCGGCTTTCGATGTCGTAGCCGAGTTTGTCCAGCTCGCGGTCGGTGGGCTGGAAGCCGAGTTCGCGTTCCAGCGCCATGACGATGGCCCGCGCCCGGGCTGCGGAGGCTTGAGTGTCCGCTACCCGTGAAGGCGGGGCGCTGCCCGTCATGGCTGCGATCAATCCGGCCGGCACCACCACCAAGCCGCCGACCACGGTGGGCGGCAACGCGGAAATCTGCGCTTCCCGGTCTAGTTGCGCCATGCGCTGCTGCAAGCGCTCCTGCAAGTCGTCGGCGCGGCGGCGGGCTTCGGTGGAGTTCAGGCGGGCGCCGGCCTTGCCGGCTGCCTCTTGCAGCTTCAGCTCGCTGGCGCGGTGGTCCCAGTGGGCGATTTCCTTGGTCAGCCGTGCCTTGACAGCGGCGCGGGTCTTGTCAATCCAGGCCAAGCGCCGCTGCCGCACTTCCTTGATGTGCTCCTGCACGATCTGGGCGATGGCTTCGCGCCGCGCCGCCTCCTCCAGTTCGCGGACGATCCAGGCGCATTCCGAGCGGGCGAGGATGTCGCTTGCCAAGGGTTCGCCCTCCGCAAGGGGGCGATAGTCCAGATAGGGCGCATGATGCAGATGGCGGCAGGTGCCTTGGGCGTCCGTCTCCACATAGAGCATGCGCTGCGAGAGGGTGCGCTCGTTGTCTCGAATGCTGTGCTCCAAGGTGAACAGCGCACGGGGTTCGGTGCCGGGGTCGCGGTCGTCCACCAGCACGGTGCCGCGTTGCAGCAGGTCTCGGTTGCGCTCCAGCGTCAAGTCCAGCACCGCGTCGAGCAGCGGATGGCCGGGGCAGACGAACGCCGCCGACGGCTTGGCGGCTTGGGTGAGCAAAGTCTTCTCGAAGGCGATGCGTTCGTAGCGGCGCAGCACGGATTCGCTGGTTCCGATCTGCCGGTCGCGGTTGCGCACCGCGGCGGGCACATGGGTGATCTCGTAGCGGCGCGGCTCCCGCTGACGCGCCGCGCCGCCGAGTTGACGGAAGGCTTCCAAGAAGAAGGATTCGACGTAATGCGGCTGCAGCCGTCGCGCTTCGGCCCGCTCCATGTCCTCGCGCACCCGGGCGACTTGGGTGGAATCCATCGCATCCTGCGCCAGGGCGCGTTCCTCGATCAGAGTCTGCAAATGGCGGCGGTCCACCGCTTCGCTGACGGCTTGGGACAGCCGCGCCCGCACTTCTGGGCGGTCGCCATAGCGGATGGCTTCGACCAGCAGGTCGCGCAAGGGGCGGCCCTCGAATTGCAGCTTGCCCAGCACATCGAACACCTGCCCGCCGAGGGCGAAGCGGGCCTGCTCCAGCTTGTCGAGCAGTGTGCGGTAAACATCGCCTTCGCGGGTTTCCGCCGCCATCAGGTTCCATAGATGGCAGACCTCCGTTTGGCCGATGCGGTGGATGCGCCCGAAACGCTGCTCCAAGCGGTTGGGGTTCCACGGCAGGTCGTAGTTCACCATCAGGTGGGCGCGCTGCAGGTTGATGCCTTCGCCGGCGGCGTCCGTAGCCAGCAGCACCTGCGCTTCAGGGTCGTGCAGGAAGGTTTCCTGGGACTTGCGGCGTTCCTCCCGGCCCATGCCGCCGTGAATGAGGGTTACCGCGTTTGGACGGCCCAGCAACGTGCCGATGCGCCGCTGCAGATCGTGCAAGGTGTCGCGGTGCTCCGTGAACACCACCAGCTTTTGGCGCGGCGACGGCTGGGGCGGGGGGATGGGGCCGCTGCCGCGGTAATGCGCTCGTTCCTGCGCCACTGCGCTTGCTAGGCGGCTGGGCGCGAAAATCATGGCCAGTAGGTTGGAGAGTTCCTGCCATTTGGCGTCCTCGCCGCTGTTCCGCAGGTCCGCGGCCAGGGCTTCCAAGCGCCGCAGCGAGTCGATCTCCGCTTGCAGTTCGGCGATGCTGCCGGCGGCGGTGGCTTGGTCGAGCACGGCGGCCTCCGCCGCCTCCACTTCATCGAAAGGCGCTTCGTCTAAATCCTCCACATCCTCGGCATCCAGGGTGGGGCTGTCGAGAAGTGCGCCGCGCTGCAGCAGGGACGCCTCCCGAAGTCGGCTTTCAAGGCGCTCCCGCCGCCGGCGCAACGACTGGTGGATGGCTGCCGGCGAGGACGCCAAGCGCCGCTGCAGAATGGTCAGCGCGAAACCGACGGCACCGGCCCGCTTGTTGTTGTGCAGGGCTTCGGCGCGGTTGAACTCCTCCCGCACATAGTCTGTGACGGCCTTGTAGAGACGCGCCTCAGCGGCGGAGAGCTTATAGGGCACGGAGTGGGCGATGCGCTCCGGGAACAGCGGGCGGCCGTTGAACTTCAGCAGGTTTTCCTTGGACCTGCGGCGCATCAGGTCGGACACATCCACCTGATGCACGCCGTCGCGAAAGCGTCCCTCGAAACGGTCGCCGTCCAAGAGGGCGAGGAAGAGCTGGAAGTCCTCCTCCTTGCCGTTGTGCGGCGTGGCGGTCATCAGCAGGAAGTGGCGGGTGAGGCCGGAGAGCAGTTGGCCCAAGCGGTAGCGCTTGGTGTATTTGACCTCGCCACCGAAGAAGGTTGCGGACATCTTGTGCGCTTCGTCGCACACCACCAAGTCGTAGCGGCAGTCCGGCGCAGCAAGCTGCGCTTGCAGGTCTTCGTTGCGGGCAAGTTTGTCCAGCCGGGCAATGGCTAGGTCGTTTTCCAGGAACCAATTGCCGGTGCGGGCCGTTTGCAGTTGGTCGTTGGTGAGAATGCTGAACGGCAGTTGAAAGCGGCGATGCAGTTCGTCCTGCCATTGCTCCGCCAAGCTGCCGGGGCACACGACCAAGCAGCGCTGCAGGTCGCCGCGCACGACCAGTTCCTTCATCAGCAGCCCGGCCATGATGGTCTTGCCGGCGCCGGGATCGTCCGCCAACAGGAAGCGCAACGGCTGGCGCGGCAGCATGGCCTCGTAAACGGCGGTGATCTGGTGCGGCAGCGGCTCCACCAAGGAGGTGTGGACGGCTAGTAGCGGGTCAAATAGGTGGGCAAGGCGAATCCGGTGGGCCTCGGCAACCAGCCGGTACTTGGCGCCGTCTCCGTCGAAACTCCACGGACGGCCTTGTGCGACCACTTCGAGACGAGCTTCGTCATCGCGGTAGAGAATTTCCTCAGCAACGCCGCCGGATGGCGACCGGTAGATGAGCGTCAGCGCATCCGAACCATGCCATTGCACGTTGACCACGGCGACCGGCGCGTCCGGGTACAGGCCGCGCACGGAAGTGTTCGGCGCTAGGTCTTCAAGTTTCAAGCGGGGCCATCGCCGTCAGGTACCAATCGACGAAGTCCAGGCAGGCGCTCTCGTGTTCTGGGTGGTAGGGGCCGGGCTCGAAGAAGCGGGAATTCACTCCTGCGCTGTTGCGCTCAATGATGTGCTTATCCTCCACCGAGGTGCGGTCCCATAGCCAGATGAGGGCATCACGGTCGTAGTCGCGGCCTGCCTCGGCGTCGCCACGCACGAACCAGACCAACTCCATGTCGGTGCTGGAGGGGCTGCGCGGCGTGAAGCGGTACAGGACGCAGTGGTCCGGGTAGTTCAGCATGAAGGCCAGGGGGCCGAACTGAAAGTCCCCGGCGGCGCCGTCATAGCCCTTGAAGTCGCCCATCAGGGGCGCCACTGGCCTGCCCCCCTTGCTGCCGGTCTGAAAACCGTCGTAGAGGGCGTAGCGGCTGGTGTAGATGCAGGCGCCAAAGGCGGGCGCGGTGCCGTAGGCTTGGTAGAGGTCCAGGGCGATGCCCCGCACTCCGGTCTGAGCCTCCGCCCGTTCGTGCATGGCGGCGTTGATGCGCTCCACTTTTTCGCCTAGCTCCGCCAAGGTGTGCAGCTTGGCGTAGGCGCGGTGGGCGGTGGCGCAGTGGTAGCACTCCAGGTAGTTTTCCAACACCAGCTTCCAGTTGGCCTCTACGGGATACACTTGGCGGTGGGCGATCTTGGCGGTGGGCAGCCCGTAGGGGCGCAAGGCTGGTGCAATGCGGTTCAAGGCGCTGTGGAAATCGACGGCGGCGGGGTCCGCATTGATGAATATCAGGCCCTCGAAAACCAAGCATTGCGCCCTTTTCAGGCCGTAATCCACCGGGTCGAAGCCCGGCTTGGCGGCCATGTCCCGGGCCGCCTTGAGGCTGCCGTCCAAGTTGTAAACCCAGCCGTGGTAGGGGCAGGCAAAGGTCTTGCGGTTGCCTTGCGCCGCCTCGCACAGGCGCGAGCCGCGGTGCCGGCAGACATTCATCAGGGCATGGACGGCGCCGTCGCCAGCGCGGACCAGGATGATGGAGTCCTCCCCCAAGTCGAACAGGAAGTAGTCGCCGGGGTTGGGCAACTGACTGACATGGCCGGCATAGAGCCAGCTCTTGTAGAGAATTTCGTCCAGTTCCTTGCGATAAACGCGCTGGGAGCGATAGAAATAGGCGTCCATCGCAAAGCCCGGCCTAGCCCGCTGCACCGCCACCTGCTCCGCCAGCCGCTGCAAGGAGTCCTCAGGCTCGGTTGCAATGCTCGCCATGTTGCCGACCTGCCGCCCCTAGGAATGTGCATTATCAAGGAAAGTAGGCAGGGGAGAAAGTCATGTACAGGTGTGGCGGGCGCAAACTACCCCCAATACCAAGCAGTGAAGTCAAGGGTGTGAACTTGCTGGACGGCGCTGCGGGCGGAGGCGGGAAACCAAGCCAACTCGCGGCCGGCACCGTCCCGAGATTGTGCTGAACGGGCGCGAACACCCCTTAGGCCAGCAGCCTTGGCCCTCTCTCCAATAGGCTGGCATAGAGCGTGCGGGATCAAGACGCCGTCATTCGCGTAGGGAAAAGTTGGGGGCAGCCCAGCGGCGCGAACGCCCTCCGGCGTGTGCATGTCGGCCACGGTCTGGGACCTCGGCAGGGTGCAGCCAACCAAAATTGGGCCACTGTCATCGCGCAGATCCTCTGGTTCATAAGGCCACTCGGCGATGAACGTGCGGAGGTTCAAACGAGCCGTGACTTGGTCCTCATTCAGGTAGAGAGCAGGAAAGCTGCGCGACGGGTTCCAGCGTCCGCCCTGCTCCTGCGCAAACCTAGGGTCCAAGGGGTTCGCCCAATCCCGCCTAGCGACGCGCCACCAAACATGGGCGTTGGGAAGCCTCTCCTGAATGAGTGTCACGGTCAGCGATGCGCCCGCTCAAACTGAAACATGTCGCGGCAGACAGCCAGCACCGTCGAGGTGTCGCCGTGCGCCAGCAAGTCCAGCAGGGAAACGCCGCCGCGGGACGGGACTGGCCTACGGACGACGGCCGGTATGCGGTCGCGCTTCAAGTAACGCACCAACAGGTCAGTGGCGGCGGCCAAATCTGCAAAGGCAGCGGCCCGGTCGGCTGGCGCACCCCGCCTCAACCACTTGCCAACCGCTTGGCGACTGACGCCAAGCAGCCGCGCCGCCTCCGCTTGGCTGAGCCCCCAAGCCTGCAACACTTGCGCAAGGGATTCTCCAGCTCGCCGCCGGCCGAGGCTCTCGGCAAAGACGTCAAGCCAAGCTGCCTTGTGCCTGTGCGCCATGTGAACTTGCGCCGCAGCCTCCTCAGGGCCAAGCCCCTGCAACAATGCTTCGCTTCTCAACGAGGCGACCTCCTGTGCTTTTCGGCAATCATCTGTCAACCGCTACTCAATGTCAACCCACCAGCCCAGGGCAGGCTAGCGGCAACGCAATTCCTACTGACAGGACAAGCAGCCGGCGAGACGGTATTGCGCCGATTGGAGGCGTTCTAGGCGGGTGAGGTTTTTGGTCATTCAGGTGTACTGCAATTTGATTTGGCCCCAGAGCGTGCTGCAAGGCGTGGGTGGAGGTAGGTTTCACCAACTTTCCTGACAATTCCCTTAGAAATCCGGCGCTGGGGTTTGGCGGCGGCGGGGTGGGTCCCACAGCGGCCCTTCAATGACCTTGCAGCGGGCTTCCAGGCGGGTCCAGTGCAGTTCGCGGCTGTAGTAGATCTCCGCGTAGAGCGCATCGTCCGGTCGGCCCCAAGGCATTTGCAAGGAGGCCAAGGCCAGGTTGCGCTTGGCCGATGGGCACCAAGCGGCGGAGGTGACGTGGCCCACCACCTTGCCGGACTTGTTCAGTATGAAGGAGTCCGCCGCCGGCTTGTCGCCCTGCACGTCCAGCTTGACGAAGCGGAAGCGGGAACCCCGCTGCCGCTCCCGCAACAGAGCGCTGCGGCCGGTGAACGGCCCCTTGCCGAAATCGACCAGCCAGCCCAAGCCCAGTTCAAAGGGCGACCGGCCGCGGCCGGGGCGCAATACCTGATCCGCCGGCACGAAGTCCTCCCCGGCTTGGATGAAGCCCGCCTCGATGCGGGCGAGGTCCAACGCCGCCATGCCGATGGGCCGGATCAGGTAGTCCCGCCCCGCTTTGAACAGGGCGTCCCACAGGGTCTGTGCATGATTCGGCGCGGTCCAGAGTTCGTAGCCCAGATCCCCGGTGAAGCCGGTGCGGGAAACCAGCAACTCGCCGCCGTCAAAGGCGAAGCTGCGCAGAGCGAAGGGCTTGAGGTCCTGCAGGCCGTCCAATCCCAACGCCTGCAGGGCGGCGCAGGAGGTCGGCCCTTGTACGGCCAGAGCGGCCACTGCGGCGGTTTCGTCCTGAATGTACACGTCGAAGCCCAGCGCCGACCAGTGCAGCCAATCCAAGCAGCGCTCTTGGGCGCAGAGCCGGTAGTCGCCTTCGCTTAGATGGAATAGGGTGCCGTCATCCAACACCATGCCGGCGTCGTCACACCAAACGCAGTAGCCCACCCGACCGGGGCCAATTTTGCCGACATCCCGAGTCAGCAACCGGTTGAGGAAAGCCCCCGCGTCCGGGCCGCTAATGCGGTACTTGGTCATGGGCGACAGGTCGAAAACGCCGGCGGCGTTGCGCAGGGCGAAATACTCCTGCTCCACGTCCTCATAGGCGTTGGGTGTGGCGTAGCCCTTCCAGTGGCCCCAATCCTGCAATTGGCAGGCGCGGCGCACTCCGGCGGCAAAGGGGGTGTCCAGCAGCAGGGTTTCGTCGTGGGGCTTCATGTTCCCTCCCGCCCGCGCATGGCCGGCAATCGACCGGCACGGCGCACCCTGTCGGCGAAGGGCATTTCCGGCAGTAGCGTTTCGCCGTGGGGCTTCACTTTGCCTCCTGCTCGCGGATGGCTTGCAGGGCGGCGTTGCGGCCGGCCAGACCGGAAAGGCCGCCGCCGGGATGGGCGCTGGCACCACACAGATATAGGCCCGGAACCGGTGTGGCGTATCTGTGCGCTCCCGGCACCGGGCGCATGAACAGGGCTTGGTCCAGGGCGATTTCGCCGTGGTGCCAGTGGCCGCCGCGCAGGTTGAACTGCTTCTCCAAATCCGGCGGCGCCAGCAGTTCGGAGGCGAGGACCATGCCGCCGATGCCCGGCGCGAAGGCTTCCAGCCGGTCTAGGCAAGTTTGCAGAAAGGCCGTGCGGCCGGCTTCCCAGCCGCCCTGCAACCGATGGGGCGCATATTGCACCACCGCGGAGAGCACATGCTTGCCTACCGGGGCCAGCGCCGGATCATGCAGCGTGGGAATGGAGACCTCCATGACGGGGGACGGGGAGCATTCGCCGTACTTGGCGTGGTTGAAGGCAAGTTCTATGTCGTCCATGGAGGGCGTCAGAAGCAGCCGGGCACTGGCGTCGGTTGAGGCAAGGCCGCGGAACTCCGGCAGGCCGTCAAGCGCCAAATGCAGCTTGGCGGTGACGCCTTGGGCGCGGAAGTTATGCACCCGTCGCACGAACCCGGCGTCCAAGTTCGCCGGCCCCACTAAATCCATAAAGGTGGTTTTTAAGTCCGCGTTGGACAGCACCAAGTTGGCCGTAAAGCCATTGCCATCCGCCAAGGTGACGCCGGCCGCCCGGCCATCCTGCAAGTCAATGCGCACAACGCGGCTGCCGTAGCGGATTTCCACGCCGGCCGCCTCGGCGGCTGTGGCGAAGGCTTCGCCGAGCGCACCCATGCCGCCCTGCACCACCCTCGGCCCACCACCGCCGAGGCCATCGTTGACATGCCGATGCAGATAGCCGTAAACGCTGTTCGGGGAGCGCGGCCCCATGTGCGAGCCCAGCACCGCATCCAAGCCAATAGCGGCCTTGAGCAAAGGGTTCTCGAAGCGGTCGTTGGCGACGTCGTAGATGTTGATGGCGGCGATGCGCAGCAGTTCCCGCATGTCGGCCTTGCCGAGGCTGCGCAAATCCCAGCCCAGCCGCGTCAGCGCCAAGTTGTCCTCCCAGCCCCGTTCCGCGAGGCGTGGCGGCGTTCGGGCGCAAAAGCGGGCCAGCACCTTGGTGAAGCGCTGGGTTTGGCGGTGGAACTCCGCATAGGCCACTGCATCCGCCGCGTCAACGCCTTCGACCTTGCCGCCGTAGATGGCCACCTGCCCGCCTGCCCCATCCAGCGCCACCGTTCTGAGGTCGGCGGCGGCGCATTTCAGGCCATGTAGCTCCAAGGCCAAGTCCTTGGCGACCTGGGGGTTCAGTATGTGCAGAAGATGGGCGGCGGAGACCCGGAAACCTTCGGCGAACTCCCAAGTGGCGGCCAAGCCGCCCGGATGGTCGTTGGCCTCCAGCACCAGCACCTTGCGCCCGCTACGCGCCAAGTAGCCGGCGCAGGTCAAGCCGTTGTGGCCAGCGCCGATGACGATGGCGTCGTAGGCCGCTTCAGTCATTGGGGTAGCTGACCGAATTCACGCGGCGCATCTTTGGTTGCGGAGAATTTCCCGGGCCGCCCGCGCCAGGCAGCCGGCGCGGGGCCAAGCCTTCGTGCCCAGCGCCAATGACAGCGGCGTCATGAGCAACTTCAGTCATTGGGATAGCCCGGCGGCACCGTGTTGGGGCGGCGCAGGTCGCGGAGAATTTCCCGGGCGGCGTTGGCGCCCGGCGCGGCCATCACGCCGCCGCCGGGATGGGTGCCGGAACCGCACAGGTACAGGCCCGGCAACGGCCCGCGGTACTGGGCGCAGCCGGGGAAGGGGCGGTTGAACAGCAGTTGGTCGAAGGTCAGTTCGCCTTGGAAGATGTTGCCCTCGGTCAGCCCCACTTCGTCCTCCAACTCCCTGGGGGTGCGCACCTCGCAGTCCAAAATCAGGCTCTTGAAGTCCGGGCTGTATTGGGCGATCTGGTCGATCACGGTTTGGCCGAAGGCGTCCCTGGCCTCCGGCGTCCAAGGGCCGCTGGCCAAGGTCGGAGGGCAATACTGCACGAACACCGTCATCATGTGCTTGCCCGGCGGGGCCATGGTTGGATCGACGGTGGAAGGGATCAGCATGTCCAGATAGGGATCCTGGGACCAGGTTCCGGCCTTCCAGTCGTCATAGGCCCGCTCCAGCCGCTCCAAGGAGTCCGAAAAGTGCATGTCCGCCAGCATCAACGGGCTGTGCTTCGGCAAGGCCGGGAAAGTTGGCAGGCCGTCCAACGCGATGTTCAGCTTGCCGGAGGAGCCGCGAATCTTGAAGTTCTTGGCGCGGGTGCGCACTTCCGCCGGCAGGTCCCCGGCATCGAAGCACTGCAGAAAGGTGCGCTTGGGGTCCAGGTTGGAGACGACGATGCCGGCCCGATGCTCATCGCCATTAGCCAGCGCCACGCCAACCGCCCGGCCCTTCTCCACGATGATGCGCCGCACGTCCGCAGCGCAGAGGATTTCGCCGCCGTGGGCGAGGAAGCTGCTGGCGAGTGCGTTGGCCACCGCCCCCATGCCGCCCCGGGCGAAGCCCCAAGCACCGACGCTGCCATCGACTTCGCCCATGTAGTGATGCAGCAGAACATAGGCGGTGCCCGGCGAATACACGCCCAAGGCCGTGCCGATGATGCCGCTGCCGGACATATGCGCCTTGATGACGTCCGTCTCGAAGTATTCGTCCAAAAAGTCGCCAATGCTCAGGGTCCAGAAGCGCAGGGTGTCCAGCAGGCCCTCCTCGCCCAGCTCGGTGAAGGCGGCGGCCAGTTCCAACAGGCCCTTCAAGTCCTTGGGCTTGAAGGAGGTGGGGTCCGGCGGCGTCTTCAGCAGAAATTGCCGTATCAGCCGGGTCTGCTTCATCACATCCACTTCAAAGCGCTGATGAGCGCTGGCGTCCCGCGGGGAGTGGCGGGCCATCTCCCGAAGCTGACGCTCCTCGTCGGGGTAGTTGCCGAAGTAGTCCCCATCTTGGGTGAAGGTGACGCCGCCGTGGTAGGGCACCACCTGCAGGCCATGCTTCGGCAGCTCCAGATCCCGGGAGATCTCCGGCCGGAGCAGGGAGCAGACGTAGGAGCAGTTGGAGTAGGTCCATCCGGGGTAAAGCTCCCGGCTGACGCTGGCCCCACCAATATGAGGATTGCGCTCCAAGACCAGCACATCCAACCCGGCCTTGGCCAGATAGGCGGCGTTGCACAGGCCGTTGTGCCCGGCGCCGATGACGATGGCGTCGTATTGCTTCATCATTGGGGGGCGATCATAGGCAGTGGAGCAGCCCCCTTCAAGGAAGGGCGCGGGGCCAGCCAAGGCCCCGAAACTGTTCAGGCAAGGTGCGGCTGCCTGCCTGCCGCCAATTTCGTGAGCACTTGGCACCTTTCGCCCGGCATGTTCGTAGCATACTGTCACACTACCGAGCCGCGGACGCGCCAGCCATGCCCCTAACCGGCATTCACAACGAGTAGGCGACTTCCTCGACTTCGCGGCCCTATCCATGTCTATCGTCTTGGACTTTCTCGCCAAGAGAACCGGCACCGCGAGATAAACCTATCTTGGCTAAGTCGCCTCCCCATCCTCACCGAAGACAGCGCCCCCCCGCATCCGAGCCGCCTTAAGAATCAGAGCCTTACGTCTATGCTGCCTAACTAACCACTACGCCGACTTGTGGTACGATACCTGCATGTCTCCACGGCCATCAGCCAACGGCACCACAATGACCGCCATCCACGCCTTCCGCCAAGACGCTTGGACACGCCCAGACCCGCGCCTCCCCAACGACTGGGCGCAGCTAACCCCAAAATGGCACCAAGACCACGCCCTACGCACCGACTACGCCCGCCGGCAAGCCCTAGTCGAAATCGACGTCCTAGCCGCCAAAGCCCTTAACCTAACCTTGGACGAGCTCCAAACTATCTACCGCGTCCAGTTCCCCGTCATGCGGCAGTACGAAGTCGTGCATCGTGCTCCGTTCGACCTGGGCCCACCCCATGACCGCCATTGACCCCTATAGGACGGGCGCCCGGTCGGTCGAAGGTGGCACCGCCGTCGCCAGCGCCCAACGAGCCCACCAAGAGGAGTCCCACGAGAGTGAGGTAATCCAGAACCTCAGCGACGCCGTGCAAGAGGATCGCTACGTCGGGGACCTCATCAGCATGGACTACGAGACCGCCGAGGTACTCATCCACGACTCCATGAAAAAGGAGGTTGGAGGTGTGCCTCACGGGTGCCTGCTCATCGCTACCCGCATGAAGCCGGACGCTATGCCCGAACTAAGCGACCCCGACGCTCAGTTTATTCTTCTCCGTGTCCTCGGCTCTAGCAAATTGCCCAACGACATTGAGGTTCAGCAGAAACGTCTTGAGGCCACCAAACGGGCCTCGGATTCACCGTCCAACTACGATGAGGACAACACCACCGACGTACTTACGCTGCACCAGATGCGCTATGCTGGTGCTCATTGTCGAATTCTAGGCACATTCCGTCCCCGAAAAAATCCGCACACTGAGCTCCACGAGCTCGCTTTCGGTGGCGATATCGAGAACTTCTACGCTGGGCAAGGTATGAAGATATACAAGCCGGCCGGGGCTGGCCTGCAACGCATCGTCAACCACGCCAAAGGGGAGAGTTCTAGCCAACCGCGTATTGAAATTGGGCGCTTGCGGTACTCAGCCAGTGCCTACGACGCCAATGCACCCGAGGCCGTTCCGATAGAAATGACTACCGCCGACATCATTGCCAAACGCACAGCCCTGTTCGGGATGACGCGCACCGGCAAATCCAACACCGTCAAGACCATAGCCGACGCCGTGTTTCGGATGCGACTGGATAAAGACAACCCAATTCGCGTCGCCCAGCTCATCATCGACCCAGAAGGCGAGTATGCCAACCCGAATGCTCAAGACCAAGGAGCTCTGCGCAACTTAAATAACGTTGACCAGTCCGTAAAGGGCGATGTCGTGATTCACAGTCTCATCGAGCGTGAGGGAGATCCTTACCGCCGCGTCATGAAGGTCAACTTCTATGGCGGGAGCATCCCCACGCAAAATAGCCCCGATAAAGGTGACTATGACGAAGCATTGGCTAGTCTTTATGCAGGCAAGGATCTCGTAAATCAGCGTCTGCTGACCGAGAGCGGTGGCTATATCCAAGCTTTCGTTAGTACCGAGATCACCGCTCCTCCCGATGTGAGCGACTGGGGCACTAGCGTCCGTTACAACCGTGCTATTTTTTTCTATAGAGCTATCTTACACAGTGCTGGTTTCGCGGCGGCGCAGGGAGCTCCATCGATCCGCGGGCTGTTTGGCGCAGAAATCAGGAAGGCTATGGAATCGGATGAGCATATGCAGCATTTTGTGTATGCGTTGAAGGAAGACAAGTTAACTTGGGGCCAAGCCGCCAACTTTTGCCGCGCATTCGCCGCTTGGAAGGGCGATCATGGTTACAAAAATTTCAATAAAGACTACCTATCAAAACACGATCGTCGCGACTGGCACGACGATCGCATCAACAACCTGCTCCGCATTTTCGAAAACACTCGAGGCATACAAGCTATTCGGGAGTGCCGCAACTGGCACAGCCCCACGCAAAATCAAGAGGATCCTATACAACGCGTTCTCGATGACTTGGAAAAGGGACGCTTGGTAATCCTCGATCAAGCGCTAGGGAGCCCAGATATGAACAACCAGTCGGCGAAGCAGATAATGTGGCGTATCTTCGAGAGGCAACAACGTCACTTCGTCAATCCAAGAGTTGACGAAGACGGAAATCTCCAGAAGCCACCCCCCGTCATAGTATACGTCGAAGAAGCTCATACTCTGCTGCCAAAAGGAAATGAGCGGGATACCACAGAAGTCTGGCCTCGCGTCGCAAAAGAGGGAGCTAAGTTCAACATCGGCTTAGTCTATTCCACACAAGAGCCATCCTCTGTGCAAGCTAACATTCTCACGAATACCGAGAATTGGTTTCTTTCCTACATAAATAGTTCCGGAGAAACGAGAGAACTGGATAGATACTACGATTTCTCCGACTTCACGGCGGGTATCCGCAAGACCAACGAAGCCGGATTCGTGCGAGTGCGGACGCACTCAAGCCCCTATACCATGCCGGTGCAGATACACCGCTTCGCGCCACCTCAACAGCAGGCGACTTAGATTGACCTTGATGGTCGTTGTGTCTAGCGAGCTGCTCCTATGAGATCTCCAGAGGGGTTGATGTTCGAGGTGATACCGTATGCGAGCTATCGGTTCGTATTAGGACTTCCTGTTTGGCCGGGGGGTGGCCATGCCCTACAAGGATGAGTTTGCGAGCGGCGAGTCACTGCCCGGCTTGACAACCAGCCAGAGCGTCCGTGACTTCCACGGTACGATTAGCACCAAAGACTCCAACGACCAGCATGTGTTGCCGGCGATTGTCGATCCGGACCGCCACAGAAACCGTATTACTAGGATTATTGCTATAGACGGCTCCACTGTCCGCACTGCGGTTCGCAACGGCTATCCCGGTGCGGAGGCGGCTCTGATGCGAATTGCGGCAGTGGTGTTGGATCTGCAGGCCATCAGAAACCAAGACCCAAGGTGGATACCACGTCCCAGCGATATCCGGCGCATGGAGAAATGCGATGCGATGGATGCCGTTCTACCTGGGTGCAACGTGACGGAGCGAGACCACCCTGACGATTCGCCTCAACGTTTTTTTCGTCGGACGATCTACCAAACCTTGCAGGGTCGAATCGAAAGCGGTCACGAAACCTTGCTAGAGACGCTGGCTGCCATAATTCGTGGGAGACCGGCGCAGCAAGTTGTCTGTCCTGTAGAAGACTGTCCGAAGGAAGTCGGAAATGGGCACGTAACACCGCCTGCAGCTGGCGAAGCCAGATGCCCCTGCTCTCGGCGGGAGGTCCTCTACCAAACAGATATATTGGGCATTCACGAGAGGTTTGATGACCTCGGGCCGAATGGACAAATCTATACTCTGTTCCAACAGGTCACTGAACAGCTTACGTTAGCAAACATACTGCGTTACTGTGAGCAGGCCGGAAACCCGGCCTTCATCCGCGACACCGCTTTCATCATGGACGGTCCGCTGGCGGTATTTGGGTCATCTGCTTGGATGCGCACTTGGATGCAGCGCGAAGTAGAACGCATCCACAGTATCCAAATAGGCACCGGCCACTCCGGGGTCTTGCTTGTGGGCGTCGAAAAGACCGGGCACTTCATGGAACACTTGAAGTTACTGGACTGGTCGGACGACGATGGCCCCAGGCAAGCCTTACCTGATGCAACCGCATATGCGCCGACGTCAGAATACATCAGTCAACACATTCTCCATCGCCCCGCAGGATCGAACGCATTCGGGCGGCAGACTTACTACGGCAGGAAGGTTCTTTACAAGAACAGCAAAGGTCAGCACTCCGTCATCACTACCCCCATCGTGAACGACACCGGACGCAATTTGGATTGCGTTGACGCGGAAGCGTTCCCGCGACTGGGCGAAGCCCTAGACATCATGGACGATCTATCGACCTATCTGTACGAGGACGGTTTTGCGCCGCTGGTTAGGGCGCACGCACATGCGGCCATACCGCTCAAGGCAGGGGCGGAGATTCTCCACAAGATGTTTCCGCGATCATGAAAGCTGCGAACGGAGCTACGCGATATGGGACAGCTGCATCCCGCTGGGCAGGCATTGGACCGTACTACGGAATGTTCCCCACAACGTTCACCGATTGGGCAATCGCCAAGTACACTGGCGTAGGCGACACCGTTGTTGACCCCTTCGCCGGCCGAGGATCGGCTATGTTCAGTGCCGCCATCAAGGGACGCTCCGCCATTGGTGTCGATATCAATCCCCTAGGCTACGTCTACGCCAACGCGAAGCTCAAGCCGGCTCGGCTTGAAGCCGTTACAGCCAAGTTGGAGTTCCTAGCTGAGAACGCGGGCAGGTATCGTACCGACGCGGATGCGTTGCCGGCATTCTTCCATCATTGCTACTCGCCAAAGGTGTGTGAGTTCCTTCTGGCGGCACGCAGAAATCTTGATTGGCGGCGAGCAAATGCAGACCGGGTTCTGATGGCCCTTGTCCTTATTTCGCTGCACGGCAAGCAAGGTAGAGCCTTATCCAATCAGATGCGGCAAAGCACCGCAATGGCACCGGACTACTGCATCCGCTGGTGGCACGAAAGAGAAATGGAGCCACCTGAAGTTGACTTGGTGGCGTTCCTCCAAAGGCGCATCGGCTGGCGATATGTTCACGGTACGCCACAGGCCGGCAAGGCCGCCGTGTATCTGGGCGACAGTCGGCAGCAACTGTCCCGGTTTGTGCGGGAAGTCGAGGATGGGAAACGGACTAAGGCAAGACTTCTTATCACCTCGCCGCCTTATCTCGGCGTCACTAACTATTATTACGACCAGTGGCTCAGGCTATGGCTGTTAGGCGGCCCGATGCGTCCTAATGCAAATGTAAGCAATCACTACGGCGGAAAATTTGGCAACGAAAGTCGATACAGAGCGCTACTTGATCAGGTATTTCGCAAGTGCAGACGGCTGTTAGCCGACGATGCGGTGATCTATGTTCGTACCGACCAGCGAGAGTCCACCTACCGAAATACCAAGGCCACGCTGGAGAGTGTTTTTCCGGAAAAGCGCATCGTCGAGCAATCACGCCCGCTTCCAGCACAATGCCAGACCAAGGCCTACAGCCGCGGTGGCGCACCCAAGCGGGCGAACTGCGAAATTGACCTCATACTAGAGCCGAGATAGGGGCGGAAGGGGATGACGCTGCGCGAGGCGGTGGCGTTCCTGGTGGTACAGCAGAACCAAGGAGGATTGGTGTGACCGGCCAAAGCAGGGAACCAAAGTTTGAGTATTCGACAAGAAAGCATCAGGGCAATTTTCGGGATAGTTCGGACACTATCAGTCTTGAAGGTCGTAATCCGTCGGATGATAAAGGTACTCGCCATCGGCACCTGCTGGCTCTTGGCAGCGAAGTTGATAATCTCTATCCCTCAATAAGAAATGCCGCTGGCGCGATGCGGTTCTTCAAGGACAGAGCTATTAAATGGTGGAAATCTCCTCGGAGCGGCGACAATAGTAAAGTGGACGGGCCGACGCGGAATATGGCGAGTTCGCAAGTTGCCTGCGTGAACTTCTTGCTCCCCCTGATTGAGATTCCCGGCGCGTTGCTTGCGACGCTAAAGAGCATAGACGATGACGTGCGCAGCATAGTTGACATTAGCTATCAGGGCAAGAAGTCGCCCGTGGAATTCGAGTGGATTGGCTTGGAGCGTTCTCTGGAGGGTCGGAGAACTCGGGGCACTCAAACCACCAGTATTGACGCCTTTTTGGTGGCTGAAACGGAAACCGGACAGAAACGGGCCTACCTGCTGGAATGGAAATACGTTGAGCAGTATTTTTGCAGTAGGCCGGAACGCGCTTACAAGGGCTTGGGCAAAGCGGGGAAGACCCGGCGGCAGATATACTCGCCCTGGTACTATGCCGACGCTTCTTCCTTTAACCCGGCCACCGCCCCGAAAATGGATGAATTCCTCTACGAGCCCTTTTATCAGATTATGCGGCAAAGGCTGTTGGCCGACCGGATGGTGCAGAAGGCAGAACTCGGTGTCTCTGAGGCTAAAGTGGTGGTTGTGGTTCCTGCAGAGAACCTTGCCTACCGGGAGATAATCACCTCGCCGGGGCTGAAGGAGCGGTTCCCTGAAACCAAGACGGTGGCTGACGTTATGGAAACTGTGCTAAAGCAGCCGAGGGAACAATTTGCCGTGGTTGCACCTGCTACATTGGTCGATTCAGTGGAGGCTAAATGTAGGGAGTCGGCGGACCAATGGGCCGCGTATTGGCGGCGCAGGTATGGCGTTTAGTCTGACCGGAAATGATTTGCCTCCCAAGGGTAAGCGCACAATGAGATTGGGGATTCAAGTATATAACTCCCAACGGCTAGGTTCGTGAGTCGGATTATAGCTGGCGCGGCGAGCCTCGGCGGATCAGGCTTGGAACCGCCCGATCCCACTTAGTTGCTGGCCATCCTCCACCTGCGCGATGACGACGCAAGCTGCCACCACGCCGACTACCGCCCTGCTTGGAACGGCGCATTGCGCCTATTTAACCTGCTGCAATTCCTCCCCAACGCTTGGTGGATCACGCAGCAAGGCGTGCAGGGGGGCCGCTACCCGGAGTTCGCCACCGCTGGCCAACCACCGCCGGACGACAGGCCGCCAACCGAGTCCACCGCGTGGGACATGGCGATGGAACTGGCCGTCGAAGCGCTGCACGGCGCGATGCAGCAATGGGCGGCGAACGGCCTGCCGGCCCCAGAGGTAGGGTTCGAACTTGCCGACGAAGCGGGCCGTGTGCTGGCCGAGGCCGAGCTCGCTTGGACGAAGCACCGGGTGGCCCTGCTCCAAGGCGAGCAAGCCGAGAAGGCAGCCCTGTTCGAGCAGGCGGGCTGGCAGGTTTGCTCGGTCGGCGATGACAGCGAAGGAGCCGAGCGCATCATCAACAGCGTCCTAGGCCAACCATAGCGCCGACGGTGCGCCCTGTGCTAGATTGCCGCCGTGGAGACTTGGAGGAACAGATGAGCAAACGTAGCGAGCCGGACGAAGACACCGTGAAGGTGCATGTGACGCCCCTAGGGGGCCTCTATGTGAACGAACGAGAGCTCCTCCGCAGCAAGGCCGCGCAGGATATGATGGAGAAGATGGGCCGAGTCTTGCAGAGCGAGGGCCGCGGACACCAAGATCCCGGAGGCTCGGCACCCGAGCGCCAAGGCCCGTCTCGCGAGCGGTGAACCTCGGCCTCCTCCTGATTCCCGCGCTTGGCGGGTACTACTTGCTCTCACGCAGCCTCCTCTCACGCTACTGGGTTGCCCGGCAGACGGGTTACAAGCTGTTTTTCTCTGCTGAGGGATAAGTCGCCATGACCAACATGGCCATGTCCGTGGACTTCCTGTCCGCCTTCGCCCGCCTGCCGGGAGCGCAGCAGCGCAATGTGCGTTCGCTCATCGCCCGCTTCAACAGCAACCCCACCGCCAGCGGCTTGAACTACGAGCGCATCCACGGCGCGAAAGACCCGAACATGCGTTCGCTGCGCATCAACGGCAGCTATCGCGCCATCGTCTTGAAGCCGGCGCGGGGCGACATTCACATGCTGTTGGGCGGATAAGCATGACGACGCCTACCACTGGGCCACGCGCCGTCGCTGCGATGTCAACCCCGAGACCGGTGCAATGCAGGTGTGTGCGCCACAAGACAACAGCCCCGCCGAAGCGCCGCAAGCTGCGCCAGCTTGAAGCGTGGCTGGCGCATTCCAATTTGGCCGAACCGCTCAAACGCGCCCGCTACCAGAGCGGTCAGCAGGACATGGAATCGATCTTCACCGAATACCTGCAATGGATCGAAGACGCGATGACCACCGAAGACACTCCGTGGGTGCAGGTCGTAGCCGCGTTGGTCGGCGACGCCGCAGTCTCCCCTACCGGGTCCCGACGCCCGTTGAGTCCTGATGAGGAGTCGCTACAATGCCGTCATGCTTGTTTCCCATGAAAAATTGCTCCAGTTGCTGGGCCGCTGCCCGCAAATCCGGCTAGCCATACTATTTGGCTCGCATGCTGCCGGCACTCCCTCCGCAGACAGCGACATTGACTTGGCGCTGCTGGGCGACGGCCCATTGCCAAGCGGCCTCAAGCTGGAACTCATGGGCGCCATAGGAGCGGAATTTGGCCGTCCGGTCGATATCATCGATTTGCACAGCGCCGGCGAACCGCTTTTAGGAGAGATTTTCAAAGGAAAAAGGCTGTTGGGCGATGACGAAACCTACGCCAAGTTGTTGACAAGGCATCTCATCGACAGCGCCGACTTCCTTCCGCTGCGGGAGAGAATCCTCGCAGAGAGGCGGGCGGCATGGATCGGCTAATTGTTGCGGAAAAACTGGAGTCTCTGCGCCGCTGCCTAAACCGCATCCAGCAGAAGACACCTCTTGAAGAAGAAACTTTGTCGCAAGGAGATACTCAAAAAGCTGGGCGCGATCACTTCGCCTTAATGCATTCTCAGAAGCCGACGACGCCGCTGGGCATGGGCGGATAATCGCCGACGGTGGCGCCGTGGCGCTGCACTTGATCGATGGACTCCTCCATAAGATCGAGGCCGCGCCGCAGCACCGCTTCGTCCATGTTCAGGGCGGGGTACATGCGCACTTGGCGCTCCAATTCGCAGATCGCCCAGACGCCGCGCTTGAGCATCTCGTCGCGGACGGTGCGGGCCACATGCGCGTCGTCCTCCTGACCATCCTGCGCATTGAAGGAGACGCCCATCAGCAAGCCGAGGGTGCGCACTTGGCCGACGATGGGGTAGCGGGCCGGCCAGTCCGCCATGCGCTTGGCGGCGACTTCGCCTAGATGGGCGGCGGAGGCCACGATGTTGTCCCGTTCGTAGATCTCCAAGGTTTTCAAGGCGGCGGCGCAACCGGCCGGGGTGCCGGCGAAGGTGCCGCCGCCGCTGGCTCGGGGGTTGTCCCCCAAGATGTCGTCCTTGGCGGCCACGCCGGCGCAGGGTTCGATGCCGCCGGAAAGGTTCTTGCCGGCCACCAAGATGTCCGGCACTAGGCCGTAGTGCTCCACCGACCACATCTTGCCGGTGCGCCCCAAGCCGGTGAGCACTTCGTCCGCGATCATCAGCCAGCCGTGCTTGTCGCACAGGCGGCGGATGCCCTGCATGAACGTCAAGCTGGGAATCCAATTGCCGCCCTCGGCCAAGCCGGGTTCGATGAGAATGGCGGCGATGTTCTCCGGCGGAACCAGATATTCGGGAATGTGGGTATCCAGATACCAAAGGCAGTAGTCAACGTACTGCTCTTCGGTCATGTTGGCGGGAACGCCCTCGGAGTAGGGATAGGGCGCCTTGATCACGCCTCCGGCCCAGCCCTCCATGTAGAGGTTGTTGGCGCTGCCGTAGCCGCTGATCATCTTGGTGCCCAAGCTCTCGCCGTGGAAGGCGGAGGTGAAGCTGATGACGTAGCGCCGCTGCATGTGGCACAACGCCAGATGCACTGCGGC
Source organism: uncultured Pseudomonadales bacterium (assembly GCA_958296025.1). Classification (GTDB taxonomy): domain Bacteria; phylum Pseudomonadota; class Gammaproteobacteria; order Pseudomonadales; family Azotimanducaceae; genus Azophilus. The sequence continues at coordinate 210,733 of OY282430.1, read as the reverse complement.
TTCCGCAGCTTCGGTGCCGGAGACCTCAAAACTGAAGCGCGGCAACGCCTGGCCCGGCATCAACGCCGCCAACTTCTCCGCCAAGGGGATGCGCAGGGGATGCTCCCAGTGGTAGCCGTAACGCCGCTGCGCCTGATGCACCGCCTCGATGATCTCCGGATGGCAGTTGCCAAGAGGGTTGGTGGCCCAGCCGTTCTGAAAGTCGATGTAGCGATTGCCGTCCAGATCCCAGACGTAATCCCCCTCCGCCCGATCGACAATGACCTGAGCCGGCGGCACATGGCCTTTGGCGGCGCTGCGCTGGCTGGCGGCCTCATACCGCTTGCCGTCACGCAGATGGGGCAGGCCCCGCGCCAGCAGCGCCCGGCTGCGGGGACCGGGAAGGTCGTACATGTCGCCCTCCAATGCTGGCCTAGAGGCGAACCCCTCGGTGGGAACGGCGCATCTGCCCAGCCAAAAAGCGGCTGGGGAGAACAACGCCAGCCGAAATTGGCGAGTGATGATAGGCCGCGGCACAGTCAGGTTCAAGCAGAGGCACCGCGTCCAGCCAAGGCACCGAAACCAAGTTTTCGCCAGGCCGCCATTTAATGGCGCTATTGCTAGGGCCACATCAAGCGCAAGCTAAGTCAGCCCCACAGGAAGTCTAATCCGGTTGGGCTTTCGCCTTGCATACGGACGTTGCTTGAACTCCAAGAGTTTCGTGACTGCTAAAATGGCCTCCTGGTTCAGCGCAGCCTAGAGGAAAACATGGTTGAGAAACCAAGGCCGACGGCGCTCCATCGCGGACCTTGGCGCATGAAGAAGCTGAGCCTTGCGGTGTCGGCTGCGGTGACCGCAGCAGCAGCCGGCGCCCAAACCGAAGATGCGCAGCGCAGCGTGGAAACCATCATCGTCACCGCCACCAAGCGCGCCGAGAGTGCGCAAGACGTGAGCATTCCCGTGCAGGCGATGACCGGCGAGGCGATGCGGGAACTCGGCGTCGAGACCTTCGACGAATACGTGGAGTTCCTGCCCAACGTGCTCAGCGCCGGCAACGGCCCGGGCAAGAAGGAGCTGTACATCCGCGGCAGCGCCACGGAGCAGTCCGGGGTGACCGTCTCCACCCAGCAAGGCTCCGCTCCGGGCGTCGCACTCTATGTGGACGAACAGCCGGTGTCCTTCGGCGGGCGCAATCTGGACGTGTACGCCGTGGACCTCGAACGCATTGAAGTCCTGGCGGGGCCGCAAGGCACGTTGTTCGGGGCCAGCTCGCAGTCCGGCAACTTGCGTTTCATCACGCGCAAGCCGAACCCCGCCGGTTTTGCCGCCGGCTTCAACAGCCGCTACGGGTTCACCGACGGCGGGGCCGAAAGCGCCGCAGTCGATGCCTTCCTGAACTGGCCCGTCACGGATGCGCTCGCCGTGCGCCTAACCGTCCATAGCGACAAGCAGGGCGGCTGGATCGACAACGTTCCGGCCACTTTCACTCCGTCCGCGGAGGTGGTGGACCGCAACAACGCCGGCTACGGCCCCCGGCTGGCGGAGGCCGACGCCATAGCCAGCGCCCGCAACGACGGGCTGGTGCAAAAGGACTGGAACGACGCCTCCTATCGGGGCGGACGCATCGGCTTGCTGTACGGCGTCAACGACGACTGGGAGGCGCTGGTGCAGCACACCGCCCAAACCTTGGAGGCGGAGGGCAGCTTCCTCATCGATCCCAGCCTGGGCAGGGCGCATGCGTCCGCCACCTTCACCCCGGACTTCAACCGCGACGAGTTCGGCTTAACCACCTGGACGTTGAGCGGGCGGCTCGCCAACCTGGACATGGTGTACACGGGCGGGCATCTATCCCGCGAAGTGGACAGCGTGGTCGATTACACCCACTACAACAGCGGCGGCGGCTACATCACCTACTACCTGTGCAGTGGCAACATCTACGAACCGACCGATCCCAACAACTGCTACGACCCCACCAAGCAGTACGTGGACGACACGACGAACACCCGCACCACACACGAATTCAGAGTCGCAACGGACCCCAGCCGACGCTGGCGACTGCTCGGCGGCCTGTACATAAACGACACGAAGACCACCCATGTGGGTGACTATCACGATGGCGCGGTCAATGCGGCGCACGCCGAGCACATCAACAACTTCAACAACGACAACTCCGGCGACGGCTTTCTGCTCGGCAACACCGCCCTGCCCACGCCCGGCGTCAATTCGTCCGGCCCGCGCGCCTCGTCGGTCACGTTCTTCAACGACTACACCCGCACCGAGGAGGAGTTGGCTTTCTTCGGGGAGGCGGCGTTCGATCTGACCGATCAATGGATCCTGTCGCTCAGCGCCCGCCGCTACGACCTGACTTCCGGCCTGCAGGGCGCCTCCAACTTGTCATTCGGCTGCCGCTACGGCATCGGGCCGAATGCGCAAGGAACCGCCGACGGCCGCTGCAACGGCACCGACTTCAGCAACGACGTGACGCTGCGGCTGCGGCTGCTCGGCCAGTATGCGGACAGCGGCGACGACAGCCTGATCCTCAACGCCCGCAGCCCCAACGGTGAGGACGGTTCGCCACGGGACCTGTTTCGCGGCGGCGGCAGCAACCAGGCCACCCTAGACGCCATCAAGAGCGGCAGTTTAAGCCTTGCCGGAATGCAGCCGGACGGCACGATCAACGAGGTCGATACCATCATCCACGCCACCCTGACTTGGCTGCCGACTGATGATTTGCTGGTGTTCGCCACCTTTTCGGAAGGCTATCGCCCGGCCACGCTGAACCGCAACGGCGGCCAGTTCGCCAACGTCCAAACCGGCGTGTTCGAGAACTACGCGGTGCCGCCAGTGGCGCTAACCGACCGTTTGTACAACTACGAACTGGGCATGAAGGGGGATTTTCTGGGTGGCCTGCTGCGGGTGAACGCCACCGCCTATCGGTCCGAGATCGAAGACATGCAGGTTTCCCGCTACGACCCGCTAAACGTGGCGTTCAACTACTTCATCGAAAACGTGGGCGATGCCCGGGCGCAGGGCCTGGAAGTGGACTTCCAATGGCTGCCTACCCAAGCCTTGACGCTCACCGGCGCCTTCAGCGTCTTGGATACGCGGCTGAAGCGGGTAAATCCGCAGTTGATCGGCGTTTCCGTGCCGGTGGGGGCGGACCTGCCGTTGTCGCCCAAGTTTTCCGGCAACTTGCGGGTCCGCTACGACTTTCCGCTCAACCGCTGGGGTGCCGACGCCTTCCTCACGGCCAGCGTCATCCACCGCGGCCGCAGCCTCTCCGGCATGGTCGGCAAGGCGGAGTACATGGACGACACGCTGTTCCACCAAACCGGGCGCCACTCCGGCCTGCAAATCCACAACGAGGGCGGCGCCTTCGGCAACATCGCCATTCCGGACGCCAGCGCCGAAGACGGGCGGCGCCTGCCCTTGAACTCCCGCTTCGTCAATCCGGCGGCGACCACCTTCAACGTCTCCGTCGGCCTGACGAAGGACGATTGGCGGGCGGAACTGTTCATCGACAACCTAGGCAACGAAAAGGCCCCCGTCGTGCAGGTCGGCGGGCGCTACACGCCGGTGGTCACCATGCAGCGGCCGCGCAGCCTGGGGGTGAGAATCTCGTATGACTTCGAATAGGCGTTTACGAGGCCGCCAGGAAACTGCGCAGCGTTCTTGACGCGCCCCACCCCCGTCGTGCGTCAACGCACCTCTCGCCGGCATGGGCTCCTTGCTCGGTCGCCGTGCCTAGAAGGGGCGAAGGATGCTCAGTAATGATATCGGCATTGAAGAATGAGGCAGACATCGCCATCTACTTTGTACACGAGGCGGTGCTCCTGGGCGATCCGGCGCGACCAAATGCCGGCGAATTCGTGCTTGAGCGGTTCGGGGTGGCCGATGCCCTGGAATGGATCCTGCAAGCAGGCTTCGATCAGCCGCGCAATCCTCCCGGCAGTCTTGCGGTCGGTGCGGACCCAGTGCTGGTAGTCCTCCCAGCCTTGGCGGGAGAATGCTAAATCCGGCTTGACGCCTTTCGCCTTAGGGTGCTTCGTGGATTTCGCCATCGACCAACTTGGCTTTGACCATCTTGCCGGCGGTGGTTTCGGCAATGGCCTCCCGCAGCCGTTCGGCGTTGCGGGGGGAGCGAATGAGATGGAGCGTTTCCACCAAGGCATCGTATTCCGATTTTGCGATCATGACGACGGGCTCGCTTCTGCTTCGCGTTATGGTGATGGCCACCCGATCGGAGATGGCCGCGTCCATCAGCGCCTTCAAGCCACGGCGCGCCTCGGAGTAGTTGAACATCGGTCCAGTCATGGTTACCACCATATACAGGCTCAATTGAAGTACGGATTATTGTACTCATGCTTTTGCAAGACGCAACTGCCAATTAGGGTCCAAGGATAGGTGGCATGGTGGGGTTAACGGTACGGCAGCGCTACGCAGCGCGGGTCTCGCCGGGCAAGGCAGGCCAGTGGAATTCATGAATGTTGTCTCTATACACAGGCTTTCTTCATCTTGGTGCCTGCCTTTCTCGCAGAATCAATACTCTGTCTCCACAACGGGCCAGGCACTCCCAACAATTGGGTTGGTTGCCTAAATATCTTCACCAACTTGGGTGCGTCGCCGGCAATGTTATTGCAACCCGATATTTTTTGGAAAAACTCTATTGGCTTGTTGGTGTGAACAAAAATTCCGGCAGGACGGATTGTTTTTATGAGGTATTCAATGATATCCGTGTTCTTATCTTCTAGCTTTAGCTGAGATGCTTTTTTTGTAGGCGCAGCGTAGATATTCGTTTCAAGGCAAGGCACCGGCGACGCCCCTTCCACGAAAGCTTCAATTCGCGGACGGGTGCCTGCCTTCTTGCGCATGTGCGAGTAGTCGTCTTCAAAAACGTCTCGAAGAAAGCCTCTGTCATCGCACCAATAGCGACGGAAAAAGTCCTGTTTCAACTGCGTGGCCGAGTTTAGTCCAACAATGAAAAGGCGGCACTCAAGAGGCGACCCAGTGCATGTGAATGGCCTTGCATCAGGACTCGGCATCAAAGCCTCAAGCCCTTCGCGGAACCTCTTGAGCGTCATGGCATCTGTTCTCCTTCCTAACCATCCCCAGTGAGGTGGGTCCGATTCTTGTCACAGGTCGAGGGCTGAAATAGAGTCCATTCAAGCAGTGAATGTCGCCCTCTGTCCTAGGGCATCCTAGCCCTTTCCCTGCGCACGTCAACGTCATGATCACGCCGCTTTCGCCAAGGGCATGGGCAGCCCCTCGTAGGCCATGCGCGGCGTCCTTTCGCACAGCGCCGAGTGCGGGCGGCAGTCGTTGTGGAACGCCAGCCATGCGCCGATTACCCGATGCACATCCAGTCCATCGGCCAAGTCGTGCAGATGCGCCGCCTCGTGCTTGAGCGAGCGCCAAAGTCGTTCGATGAAGACGTTGTCCATCGACACCCGCGCACCGCAAGCCAGAACCGCCCCGGTAAAGGCGTCGCTGGTGAACTGCGCACCTTGGTCCGTGTTGAATATGCCTAACGCGGCGGCGAAGCGCAGGGCATCGGCGTTTAAGCCCTCGGCGGGATGTATGAGGGCTGCAGGTCCTGGAGGTCGCCTTCGCGGAAATGGTCAACACTTCCATCGGGCCAAGTGCGGATGATGGTCCGGTCCGACAACCGGAGCTTGCGCACAACGCCGTTGGGCTCTTCGGTAATGATGAACCCGCTGTCCGGCGAGGGCATGTGAACGAATGCCTTGCCCTGCTCGAAGCACATGCGGCGACCCTCGCGGATGTGCCCTGAATCGCCGTCAATGTCATTGGCCTTCGCGCTCGCCATGGCACTGCCTCCGAAAAAAATAGCCTCGGCGGAAAGTGGCAATCTGCCCGCCGAATGTCAAGCACTATTTCGCCGCCGCCCCACCTCAGCTTGAACTGCAAGGCAGGCGGCGCACATCAGTGGCCGATGCTGAGACAGCCCACAGTCAGTGCAGCCGCACCGCAGCAACCGAGGATAGTCCAAAGTTGTGCGCTGGTCCTGTTTCGTCAGACAGTTCAAGGGCTTGGTTGCGGCGTTGTCGTGCGCTCATGTGGGGTGGGCCATAGGACCCAGGCTCCGCCTTGCCAGCCAAAATAGTGTTAACCGGCCCTAGCGGTTTTCCAGGATCAGGTGCCCCACCGCAGTGTTGGAGGCCGGCACATGGTAGTGCCGGTGCATCTCCGTCACTTTGTCGTTCAAGGCACCGCGCATGATCAACCACATCACCAACTCAATGCCCTCGGAGCCGGCCTCGCGCATGTAGTCGATCAGGGAGAGTCGGCATAGGCGCTCCGGCTCCTCCACCAAGGCATCCAGAAAGCGGGCATCAAAGTCTTGATTGATGAAGCCGGCCCGAGGCCCTTGCAACTGATGGCTCATGCCGCCGGTGCCCCAAACCTGCACGTTCAGATCTGCATCGAAGGAATCGATGGCCTTGCGTACGGATTTGCCCAGCTCGAAGCAGCGCCTACCCGAAGGAGGCGGATAGACGATCACGTTGACGGCGAAGGGAACCACCAGCACCGGCCAAGCATCGGGCCGGTCGAACATGAGTGTGAGCGGCACGGTGAGACCATGATCCACCGCTATGTTGTTGACCGCAGTGAGGTCGAAATCGTCCTGAATCACGGCTTGGCGAACGTGCCAGGCCAAGTCCGGGGCGCCCATTACTTTGGGCACCGGGCGCGGCCCCCAGCCCTCGTCGGCAATTTCGTATTCATCTCCGCAGCCGATGGCGAAAGTGGGGATGGCGTTGAGATCGAAGACGGTGGCGTGGTCGTTGTACACCAGGAAGATCACGTCCGGCCTTTGCTGCGCAATCCAGCGGCGGGAGAACTCGAACCCGGCGAACACCGGCCGCCAATAGTCGTCGTCGGTTTTGCCCAAGTCCGATGCCGCGCCGATGGCCGGGACATGGGACATGGCGACCCCAGCGCTAACCCTAGCCACGGCGGTTGCCACGGTCGGCGGCCGCATCCGGGCCTTGGCCCGAGCGTCGCCGGGGGGCCTTGGGCCGGCCGGCGGAAGCCAAACGCACATCGTCCTCCGGGCGCCGCCCGCCGGAGATCATCATGGCCCGATAGGCATCCTGAGCCATTCCCGTCATGGATGCGGCACCCTTTTCGAAACTCATGCCGTCGGTGAAGAACAGCTTGCCGAAGTAATAGACGTTGGCGCCAAGCTCCAGCAGCCGATTGTAGTTCCGGTCCAGAAACGCCTTCTTTTGCTCTTCCGACATGGGCCACTCGTCCAGATAGGCTCGCTCGTCCGCCAGGAAGCGCTTGCGGTTCTCCGCCTTCATCAAGGACATGCAGAACTGATTGGCGTGGAAGCCAAGCCGCGCCATATCCGAATCGAACACGGTGGTGCCGGGAATGTCGCCGTAAGGCTTGTCAAGAGCCATGGATTGCCCTCCTTGGGTGTACCGGTCAGTATCCAGAATAGACGAACGCCGACAAGGGCAGGCAAAAATTTCGCATGGAGGCAGCCGGATTTTTCCTAGCGGACGCAGCCGTCTCGGCCAAGCTCTGCGACCACCTTGCGTACCTCGTCCGCCAAGGCTTGCGCGGCGGGGGCCAGGGCGTCTTGAACCCGGGTCGTTAGGCCGATGGGCCTTTCCGTACCGGGCAGCTCAACGTTCAGGGCGGCCAGCATGCCGGCGCGCACCTCCCGTTGGGCTTGATGCCGGGACAGCACCGTGACGCTGTCGTTGTCCATCACTATCCCGCGCTGAATTACGAACGAACTGGTTTCGACGATGTGCTCCGGCTCCTTCAGCCCGCGCTTCGCCAACAGTTGGCGTATCCGCAGCCGAGTGGGCGTACCCTGATGCGGCAGCACCCAAGGATATTCCAGCAGATCCTCCCACCGTACAGGCTTGCACCCCATCAGCGGATGGCCGAACCGGACGATCACCGACAGGCCGTCGCGCAGCAGCTCTTCCTCGCCGACATCGGCGTCGGCGTCCCTGCCGCGCAATGCGCCCAGCAGAAAATCCACGTCACCACAGCGCAGCCCGGTGATTAGGCCGTCGTAGGGCAACTCCGCGGTGGCGATGTCCAGCTGCGGATGCGCCGACAGCACGTTGATGATCGCCTGGGGCAAAATCCGCGTACGCACGAAGGGCAGCGAACCCACCACCACGCGGCCGCGGATGACGCCCGTGACGCTGGCCATCTCCTCCACCCCTTGGCGCAGATAGTTGCGGGCCAACTTCAGGTGCCTAACAGCGTTGCGCGAGAACGAAGTGGGCTCCAGCGCCGCCGAAGTTCGCTCGAAGAGGGTGACGCCCAAGCTGTCCTGCAGTTTGCGCAGGGATGCGGACACGGCGGATGAGGTGATGCCGAGCTGCTGGCCGGCGGCCGCGACGCTGCGCGTTTCCGCCGCAGCGATCAGGGCGTCCAGCCACTTGTCAGACACATCCATGCGGAAAAAGCGCGCGGCGCTGTGGAAGGCGCGTAGCGTCGCCGGCGGCACGAAGGCTTCCGCCTTGCGGAATTCCTCCAGCGCGGCTTGCGCCTTGGGCAGCAGCGTTTCCCCATACACCGACAACTTGACGCCTCTAGAGGACCTTGAAAAGAGCTCCAAGCCCAAGGCATTCTCCACATCTTGAATGGTCTTGGTGACGCTGGTTTGCGACCTGTTGAGCGTCGCCGCCGCCTTGGTGATGCTGCCCTTGTCGGTCACCTTCAAAAAGGTTCGAGCTTGACGTACCCTGATGGTCTCCATCCCCTGATTATGGGCTTGGGCCGGTACGGAATTCAATGGCGACCCTGGGGCGCCTAGCCCTCGAACGGCAGGCCCGCGTACTGCTCGCAAACGGCTTTCATGTAAGCCTCCGATGCAGACAGGTAGCTGAGTTCCTGCTCCTGTGCCCGCAGATCGAATGCCTTCTGGTCGGGGAAGCGGTGCAGCAGGCCAGTCAACCACCAGGAGAAGCGGGCGGCGCCCCAGATGCGGCGCAGGGCCATGTCGGAATAGGAGGACAGATAGGCGTCATTGCCCTGCTTGAAGTGGGCGGTCAGGGCGCGGGAGAGGTAGAACACATCGGAGATGGCTAGGTTAAGGCCCTTGGCCCCGGTGGGAGGGACGATATGGGCGGCGTCCCCGGCCAAGAACAGGCGGCCGTGGGCCATGGGTTCGGAAACGAAGCTGCGCAAGGGGGCGATGGATTTCTCTATGGAGGGGCCAGTGACGACGGCCTCCGCCACTTCCCTCGGGTAGCGGGCCTTCAGTTCCGCCCAGAAGCGGTGGTCCGGCCAGTCGTCCAAGTTAGTTTCCAGTTCGCACTGAATGTAATAGCGGCTGAGCATGGGGTTGCGCATGGAGCACAGGGCGAAGCCGCGCTCGCTGTTGGCGTAGATGAGCTCCGGCAGCGGCGGCGTTTCCGAGAGGATGCCCAGCCAGCCGAAGGGATAGACTTTCTCGTATTCGCGACGCTTGGCGGCGGGGATGGCCTGGCGGCTCACCCCGTGGAAACCGTCGCACCCGGCGATGAACTCGCAATCGATCCGATGCGTCTTGCCGTCCTTGACGTAGGTAACGCAAGGGGAAGCGCCGTCGATGTCGTGCAGGGCCACATTTTGGGCTTCGTCGATGACTTGGCCGCCCAAGGCGTCCCGCGCCGCGTAGAGGTCCTCCGTGATGTTGGTTTGCCCGTAGGCCATCATGGGTCGGCCCGCGTGGCGGCGGGTGTTCAGGGTCAGCCGATGGCGGTTGCTCCAAACGATGTCCGTGCCGTCATGTATATGGCCTTCCCGGTCCATGCGCTCGCCGATGTCGGAATTGCGCAGCACTTCGACGGAGCCCCACTCCAGCACCCCGGCGCGAATGCGGGCCAGAACGTAGGCGCGGGCCTGGCGCTCCAGCACAACGCTTGGAATGCCCTGCAGATGCAGCCGTTGGGAAAGCAGCAGCCCGGCCGGGCCGCCGCCGATGATGACTACGGGCGTCTTCATGCAACTTCCTCCGCTCTACCTCCAGTTCTTGCGCTGCGCAACGCATCTAGGCGCACCTTAACTACATGCTCGCCAAGGTACTCACCAAGTGCGCATCGACAAACCCGCCAATGCAAACTAGGCTGACCACGCCTTTGTTTTTTGCCCCCGGCCTGCCCATCCTTCCTCAACCACAGCACCCGCCATCTCCATGCGAGGGGTTCTTCCTCGCGCACCCCGGCTTAGGGCTCCGCCTTCCGCTGCGGCCACAGACTAGGGGCGATTCGCGGTTAGTGGCGTCGGCAAGCAAAATTCAGTGGCGTCGGCAAGCAAAATTCATGGCGGAACCAATTATTCACAAGCGAGCAGGGCATATGATGTGAACTATGGAACGCCGTCATTTCATCAAGACCTTGGCCACTGGCACAGCCGCCGCCGGTGCCGTCTCTGCGATGGGCGTCCAGGCCGCCACACCCGCTCAAGCTCCGGCATCGACCGTCAAACTGGACGCGGGCATCGCCGGGGATTTGCTCTTCAGCCAAGCCGAATACGACCGGCGCTACCGCAACATCCGCGCCGGCATGGAGCGGCAAGGCATCGACTGCCTGGTGGTCGGCGGCAATCGGGATTGGTGCGAAGGCGAACTCGGCAACCTGCGCTACGTCGGCGTGGATATCGACTGGGAGCCCACCTACGTCATCTTCCCCAAGCAGGGAACGCCCATCGTGCCCGCCAAGCACGGCGGCATGACGCCGCCTTTCGTCAGTCGCGGCACGGTGGAGTTCGAGTACATCAAATCCAGCGTGCGGCCCGGCACCCGCAACGCCAACGACCACGGCCCGGCCATCGCCCGGCAGTTGCGGAAGATGGGGCTGGGCAAGGGCAAAATCGGCTTGGTCTCGCCCCGGGTGCTGCCGGCTGAAGTGCTGCTGGCCATGCAGCGGGAACTGCCGAATGCCAGCTTCGTCGATGCGGAGCGGCTGTTCCTGGAGTTGCGGTACCTCAAAAGCGACGAGGAGGTGAAATTCCTGCGCCGCTCCGCCTACTGCGCGGACAAAGGCATCCAGGCCATGATCGCCGCCGCCCAAGTGGGCAACACGGATTGGGACCTGTTCTTCGCCATGGACCAAGCCTGCACGGAGGCCGGGGCTCCCCCGGGTGGCCAGCAATTGCTGGCCACCGGGCCTTGGCGGGGCCGCCGCTCCCAGGTCTTCTTAGACCCGCGCACCGCCCGCACCTTGCAGCTAGGCGATGTCATCATTCCCGAGGTCACCTCCAACTACAAGGGCTATTTCACTCAGCTAACGGTGCCCGTGGTGCTGGGCGAGCCGGGCGAGCAGTTCCTGGCGGACCTCGCGCTGTGCGACGACGTCTATGCCCACCTGCTGACCAAGTACCGGCCCGGCGCCACCGTGAAGGGCTTGGACGAGCAGTGCGCGGAACACACCAAGCAGGCCTCCGACGGCGTGATCACTACCCTGTTCGGCTTCCAAGCCGGGGAGCACGAAACCTCCTTCTGGCACGACAACATCACCCTAGCGCCGAACATGTTGGCCTACAACCAGCCGTTCTTCATCGCCCCCGGCGGCCCGCCTTGGCATGTATATGGCGACGCCATGATCTGCACCGAGGGCGAACCCCTGAAGCTGCATCAAACGCCCATGCGGGCGTTCTACGTTTAACCCCGCATTTCGCCAAGGGCCGTGCTGACGTGGGCGAATTGGCAACCCTAACCCCTGTTCGCAACTGGAGGCGCAACTGTCAATTAGGTTCCAAGGATAGGTGGCATGGTGCGGCACCCATGCAATCTTGTGGCCTAGTTATGAATTGCCTTGCAGCGCCACTTCAAACGCAGGATTTCGGCGCGTACAATTTTTTCTTGAGTTGGGGTTAACGGCAGGGGTAGCGCGATGCGCACACCATCGGGCGTTGAGGAATCGGAATTTCGCGCCGCACTCGGCAAGTTCGCCCGCATCGTTGGGGAGCGCTGGGTGTTCGCCGACGCCCAAGACGTCAATCTGTACCGGGACGCCTACTCCCCGCTTTGGGGCGAGGAGGAGGACTTGACCGCCTCCGCCGCCGTGGCACCAGATTCCGTTGAGCAGGTGCAGGCCATTATGCGGGTCTGCAACGAGCACCGCATCCCCATATTCGCCTTCAGCACCGGCAAGAACCTCGGCTACGGCGGATCGGCACCCATCTATAAGGACAGCGTGGTGCTGGACCTCAAGCGCATGAACCGCATCATCGAGGTCAACGACAAAAAGCACTACGCCATCGTCGAACCGGGCGTCACCCTATTCGACCTTTACCGCCACATTCAGGAGAAAGGCCATCGGCTGTCGATGGAGATGATGGACCCGGCTTGGGGCAGCGTCATCGGCAATGCCTTGGACCACGGCTGCGCCCACACCACCACCTACGGGCGAGACCGCTTCCACGATCAGTGCGGCATGGAGGTGGTGCTGCCCACCGGGGACCTGCTGCGCACCGGCATGGGCGCCCTGTCAGGGTCGAACATGTTTGCGGAGTTCCATTACGGCTTCGGCCCCTACATCGACGGCATCTTCTCCCAATCGAACTTCGGCGTGGTCACTAAAATGGGCGTCCAGCTGCGCCCAGAGCATGAAGCCTATCGCTCCGGCATGGTCTATGTGCCCAAGTTCGAGGACTTGCAGCGGCTCATCGAGGTGGAGGCCCATGTAACCCATTCCGGCATCGCCAACGGCATGACCCATTTCGGCAGCCCGGTGCAGGGGCCGCCCATGGGGGCCCCGCCACAGGCCATGCAGCAGTTCTTCTCGAACCCGGAACTCATGAAGATTCTCGCCGTGCCCGGCCGGCCGGATGCGGCCAAGCTGGAGCGCTACGCGGCGGACAACAATCTAGGCTTTTGGAGTGCGGACATCAAGTTCCACGGCCCGCAGAAAATCATTGCGGCGCAATGGGAATACTGCCAGGAGAAGTTCCTGGAAATTCCCGGCACCTGGTGCGAAGACCACGGTCCGGTGGTGACCTTCCCGCTAAGCCGGGAGCAGGAGGCGCAGCTCAACACCTTCGGCCACGCCGAGAAAGTGCATTTGGGCATCCCCAGCCTGAACCGCTTCGACATGCAGGCGATGATGAACGACATGATGTCCACGCCAGAGGCGCCCAGTGCCGGGCATCTGTACTTCGCGCCCTTGATTCCGAAGGACGCGGCCAGCGTACTCAAGGCCCAGGATGTGTTCCACAAAGCGTTCACGGCCGGCGGCCGGCGCGTGCCGCCAGGCTTTTTCGGGCGCATGCCCCTCGGCTGGTACCATCGCTGCTTCATCTACCTGATGGGCTTCAACGTCACCCGCAACAAGGAGGTGAACCAAGCCGAAGTGGCCCTCTACCGAGAAATGATCCAGTTGGCCGCCGAGCATGGCTGGGGCGAATACCGCACCCACGCCCTGTTTCAGGACGATGTGATGCGGGCCTATAGCTTCAACGATCACGCCCTGCTGCGGGTGCATGAAGCCATCAAGGATACGCTGGATCCGAACGGCGTGCTGGCGGCCGGCAAGTCCGGCATCTGGCCTAAGCACTTGCGCGATGCACGGGGCTGAGGGCAGGGCCATGCTGCAACGCTTGGTCCGCTTGGCTATGGGAACAGCCGAGAGGCGACGAAATTTTTCCTCGAACCGCTTGGCGGCGGTTTGCGCCAGCTGGTCCCTGCTCGCCTTCGCGCCAGCGGCTCTATCCGAGGAGCGGCAATGGCGCATCATCGAAACCTACGGCTACGAAGCGGCTGAATCGGCCGAAGGCGCGGCCCGGGGCAAGCAAGTCTATGAGCAATGGTGCATCATCTGCCACGACGCCGGCCCCGGCATGGCCGGCACTTCGGCGTTGCAGCGGCGCTATCAAGGAAAGATTCCGGCGCTGCTCACCGAGCGGGAGGACCTTACCGCCGAATACATCTCCGCGCTGGTGCGCCAAGGCGTGAAGTCCATGCCGTTCTTCCGCAAGACGGAGATCGGCAATGAGGACTTGGCCGCCCTGAATCTGTACCTAGTCAAGCCACCGGCGGGGGACTGAACCGTGGCAACGCGCCGAGAATTCGCCAAGGCCGCTTCGGCGTTGGCCGCCTTGGCCGGCACCATGCCCGCCATTGGTGCGCCCAAGGCACTGGACCAGCACGATGACTTCCTAGACCTCGCGGTGTGGCGCACCGGCCTTGAGCAACCAGCCTTCGCCGCTTGGACGGCGCCCCGCGCCCTTAGAATGGTGGAGATCGGTGATGATTTGACGCACCTGTGGAGTGCCGAAATCGAACCCTTGGTGCGGCGCGGCAAAGCCCACATCGCCGGGCTGACGCCGGGCTACAGCGCCTTCGTCCTAGGCGAACTGGCCCGAGACCACGGGCACGGCTTGGTGTGGTGCCAGCCTGCCGAGCGTCTGGCAGGGCATCGGCTAGCGAGCGCCCCAGCTATGGCGGCTAACATTGGGCCGCGGCTTTCCGCCGTGGAGATCAATACGGCCAGCCCCCTGTGCTGGACGCTATCCCCAGCGGGAATCGGCTTCCACTCTTTCCACCCCTAGGCGGCAGCGCCCATCTACGGCACCATTCATGAGCGGCGACGATCTGGGGGGCGAAACAGCGAAGACGACGGGACGGGCAAGGAAGCCGATTTGCTGCAATGGGCGGATCAGGCCTGTTTGCGGCCCGCGGAGCGTTCCTTCGCCGCCTCCGCCTTGGGGGTTTTGCGGGGTTCGGAGTTGTCCGGCTCGGCGGTGGGCCCCATGGGGCCTGTCCAGTCCTTCGGCGGCGGGCCGACGCCGATGGGCGGTCCCAAGGGCACGGTGTCCATCAAGGCGGTCAGTTGCGCCAGCTTTTCCGGACGGCTGGCGGCCAAATCCTCGGTCTCACGGGGGTCTTCCATCAGGTTGTAGAGCTCCTGCTTGACCACTTCGCCGATCTGCTCGGCCGGCGCCGCCATCAAGTTGAAGTTCAGCGCCCGCACCAGTTTCCAGCCGTCTTGAATCAGGGCGGTGCGCAGGGTGCCCAGGGCGAGGCCCAAAACGATGGGATTGCGCCGCTTAATGGCTGCGTTGCTTTCGATGCTCGGCCAGACGTTTTGCCCCACCTTGCGTCGGTCCGCGTTGGGCGGCAAACCAGCTAGGGCACGGAATGTGGGATGCAGGTCATGCACGCTGATGAACTGCTCGCGCAGCTCTCCGGGCGGCAGGCGGCCGGGCCACCAGGCAATGCCCGGAACCCGAATGCCGCCTTCGTAGGCAGTTGCCTTGCCGCCCTTGAGCGGCGCGTTGTCGGCGCCGAACTTCGCAGCGCCGCCGTTGTCGCTCATGAACAACACCAAGGTGTTGTCAGCATCGGGCCGCTGCTTGATGGCTTGAATCACTGAGCCCAAGTTTGCGTCCAAAATCGCCACCATGGCCGCATAGCGGCGACGGTGGTCGTCCTCAATATGGGAATAGGCCGCCAAGGCGCCGTCCGGCGCTTGCAGGGGCGTGTGTGGCAAGCTGTAGGAAAGGTCCAGAAAGAACGGCTTGCCGGCCGGGTGATTCCCGAGCAAGCGGATGGCCTCTGCGGTCAGCAGGTCGGCGACGTAGCCGGCCTCATCCACCGAACTGCCGTTGCGCTGCCAATCCAGCCGAGAATGCAGGCTGTGGGTGTAATGATTGATCTCGCCGCCGAGATAGCCGTAGAAATGAGCGAAGCCCCGGGCGTTCGGCGACTGTTCCGCAAAGAACTCGCCCAAATGCCATTTGCCCACCTTCCAAGTGGCGTAGCCGGCCTCCCGCAGATCGTCCGCAAGAGTGGCGATGCCCAAGGGCAGGCCGGCGCTGGACCAAGGCGGCGTGGGCTCGATGAGGCCTAGGGTGAGCATGCGCTCCCCCGAGAGAATGGCCCCTCGCGTCTGGGTGCAGGCGGGATAGGCGTACAGCCGATTCAAGCGCACACCCCCCTTGGCCAGCCGGTCGATGGTTGGGGTGCGAATCTCGCTGCCGTGGTAGCCCAGATCGTTCCAGCCCAGATCGTCCGCCAGGACCAGGACCAAGTTCGGCGGATGCACTTGTGGGGCGGATGACCAAGCCGTCCCTGGAACGCTCGTCAGCAGCAGGGCGCAGACAAGGGCCAAGCCCTGCAAGGCGCTCAGGCGAACGCGAAGCAATCGCCAAAAGCTCAACGCGTTGGTGGGGGCGAAGAGACTGGCACTTACATTTGGATAGTGACCCATTTCCACTCGGTCATCGCCTCTATATCTTCTTCAGTGCCTTCCCGGCCAAAACCGCTCTCTTTTGTACCGCCGAATGGCACATTCGGCTCGTCGTGGAGCGATGACCCGTTCACATGCACCATCCCAGACTCGACTTCCATCACGAAGCGCATCGCATCCGAGATGTTTTGCGTGAAGATCGCTGCGCTCAGGCCAAAGGCTGAATCATTCGCCGCCTCAATTGCCTCGTCAAGGCCCGTAATCGGATAGACGGACACCACTGGCCCGAACGTCTCCTCGGCGTACACCGTCATCTCAGGCGTAACGTCGGTTAGGACGGTGGGCTCGCAACGATTGCCAACCCATTTGCCGCCGGTGACGACGGTCGCGCCCTTCTCGCACGCATCTTCGATGTGCCGGCGCACACGGCCGCGTTGGCGCTCGCTGATAATCGGACCAATCATCGTGTTTGGATCGCGCAAGTCGCCCATTCCCAAACTGCTTGCCGCTTTCGCAAAACCTTTGACAAACGATGCAAACACCTCTTCCTGAACGTAAACGCGACTCGCGCCCATGCATACCTGGCCTTGGTACATGAAGATACTGTGCACCGCCCCGGCCACTGCTTTCTGCAGACAAGAGTCTCCCAGCACAACCAAAGGACTTTTGCCGCCCAATTCCAGGGTCATCCGCTTACCGTGCTTTCCGCAGAGCTCGCGTATATGTTGACCGACGCGGCAGGATCCCGTGAATGTCACCATCCTCACCTGGGGGTGCGTCGTAAGTGTGTCACCGATCTCATAACCGCTTCCAGAGACGACGTTGAACACGCCCTCGGGTAATCCGGCCTCGGCATACAACCGCGCCAATCGATTCGACAGAATCGGTGCTTCCTCGGATGGCAGCATCACAACGGTGTTGCCTAAGGCGATGGGATTACAGCTGAGCCGAACCCCTTTTATCAACGGCACATTGAATGGCGTGATGGCGGCGATCACTCCAATCGGTGATCGAATGCTCATGCTGAACTTGCCTAGCACATCCGAGGGGATGGTCTTTCCAGTAACGTGCCGCGTCATGCCAGCCGCAGCGCGTAGAAAGGCTACGCCCTTCTCCACTTCGAATGCTGCTTTCCTGATGGGCGAGCCGATCTCATCCACGAGAATGTCAACAAACTCGTTGCGGTCACGTTCCAAGAGCTCGGCGGCCTTAGAGAGTATTTGCTCCCGTTCTTTGGGCAGCGATGCACGAAATGACGCGAACGCCTCATGGGCCGTTTCGACCGCTTTGTTTACATCCTCGACGGAACCGGCGGCAGCTTCGCTCAGTACTTTGTCGTCCAGTGGATTGCGTGTCGGAAAATACTTGCCGCTTTGCGGCGGTGTACTCCTTCCATCGATCCAATGATCGACCGATTCGTAGTCTTGCGCTGCCAATGATGTACTCATGGTTCGTACCTCCGCGGTAACCGCTATTGATTCAAGGCCCCACCATCCACATTGATGCTTTGCCCGGTGATGAAGTCGCTGTCCTCGCTGGCCAAGAACAACATCGTGCCCAGCACGTCCTCAGGCAGCATCTCCCGCTGGATCGCCCGCACTGCTACCGTCGGTGCGCGCAAGGCACTAAGCTGCGCGTGTTCTTTGACGCCTTCGCTTTCGGTCAATCCAATTACGATCGTATTGACGTGGATGTTATCGGCGGCAAGCTCGCGGCTAATGGCTCTTGTCTGCGCAATCACGGCACCCTTTGAGGACACATAGTGAAGAAACATCGGCGCACCGCGAAGCACCGTGCCTGAAGAGATGTTGATGATCTTGCCGCGGCCGTTCTTCCTCATGCTGGGGACAACGGCTTTCGCCGCCTGGAATGGCCCGCGTACGTTCACACGCATCACTAAGTCCCACTCATCGTTCGGAATTTGCGAAAAAGGCTTTAGTTTCAGCGTCGCGAACACCGCTGCGTTGTTGACGAGAATCTCGATCGGACCGAACGTCGATTCCGTCTCCTCGACCATTGCCGACAGGGATTCATCTGAGGTTACATCGGTCTTCAACCCGATCGCCTTCCCGCCGGCCGATTTGATTGCGGCGACTGTCTCACCAGGATCTTGAACATCCGTTACGACGACCTGCGCACCATGTATTGCCAGCGACTCCGCGTACGTCCGGCCAATCCCCTGCGCCGCCCCGGTTACGACTGCCACTTTTCCGCTCATTCGTCCCATCTGGACACCTCAATTCATTCCAATGATTCGCTTTACGTCCGGCCAACTCCGCGCACCGAACGCCCTCAGATCGTTCGTCAACTCTTCGGGGCACCAGTGCAGAAATGTCGGCGCGAAGGAACCCATCGCCTTAACGCGATTGAACCAGGCCTCGACATGCGGCAAACGGCCAGCCGTCCACATGCCCGACATACTCAGCATGTCCAGTCGATTGACGTAGGGTGTCAGGGCAATATCCGCCAAAGAGAACGTATCGCCGGCAAGCCAGTCGTGCTGCTTGAGCGCTTCTTCCATCTTGAAGAGATAGCCGTCGTACAGACTAATCCCACCTTCGATGCCTGGCGCGTCGAAACCGCGACGAACAATCTCCTTTTTTCGCTCCTTCCACGTTGACGTGACGGACTGGTCCGGCGTGCTGCCTAGGAATTCGCGAAGCTTTTCCTCACCCAATCGCATAACAATGTGGCGGTGACAGCAGACGAAGGTGAGCTCCCCACAGGCCGGATGAAGTTGTTCGTCCACCGCCTTTTCCCAAATCCGCATACGTGCGCGGGACAGCGGGTCGCCGGATACGAGCGAGGGTCCATCGAAGGCATCGTTGACGTACTCACAAATGACTGTGGATTCATTGATGATGTGGTCATCATGCACAAGAGCCGGCACGACTGCCTTCGGATTAATCTTGAGATATTCCGGATCGAACTGCTCGCCTTTGAGAATATCAATGTAGTGCATCTTGTCCGGTACTACGCCCTTTTCGGCGAGTGCGAATCGCACTTTCGCCGCGCAGACAGATGAGCCATGGTGGTAGAGCTCTAACATCGCCATGCACCCAGAGTCATAGATCACCCACCGGGCCAATGATCATGTCAAGATCCTCGGTGAGGGGAGGTGGTCGAACCCATCACACAGATTAGAAGTGTGCGCAGGACGGTTTTGATTATCCATGAGCTGGTCCACAGAATTGCTCCCCGCCCTCGTGGGCGATGTTGCAAGTTTTTTCATTATAATTGACCGCGATGCGAATGATAATTGGGCATTTGGCGTCTATTTGTTCGCTAAATGAGGTCGATCGAAGCTGGCCGTTGAGATATAGATCCGGCATACCAATCGTGTGACCCAAGTGCGACACTGCGCTAAGCCTGACTGAGCTCCGGTGGCCACCATTTCACTATTCCCCTCTGGTAGCTATTCAGCGCAATTAGTCGTTGCGTCCAATTGGCAACGTTTCTGAGAGCTTCAAATTCGTATCCCGCCAGCCTCTCTAAGGTAAACTGCAGCGGAACCCAGGCGATGTCCGCCAATGAAAACCTGTTTCCCGCAAGCCAGTCGTGCTTCTCCAAGATAGCATCCATTTCAGAGAAACAATCATTCAGCACCGTCCTGGCCCGAGCGATTTCTTCGTCAGAAAAGCCCTCATGCGTACTCTTGCGATGAAATTCCAAGAGATCGGGGTTCTTTTGCAGCAACCTATACTTCTCGTCCTCCGCTTCCGAGTGCGCCATTCGCTTGCCGACACGCTTGAAGTAGATGTATGGCTTTACGGCCTGCAAATGGATCGCCGTTGCGCGGCGCAGCCAGTGATACATTTCGTCCCGGTCGTCTTCCTCGGCCGGTTTAAGCGGCGGCTCGGGGAATTCGTCATCGAGATAATCGATGATGTCGTCCGATTCGATGATGACTTTACCGTCATGCACCAGCGTCGGCACCAAGCCATTTGGGTTGATACCGAAATACTCCGGTGTGATGTGTTCCTTACGGAGAATATTCAGATGATGACTCGTCCACGAAAGCCGTTTTTCGTCGAGCGCCATTCGCACACGCATCGAACAATTGGACACATGGGCATGATAGAGATGCAATCCCCTGAACTCGAGTACTGACTCGTTTGTAGGAGTGACAATGCCCATGATCGATCTATACGTTTTACGACAATTGTTCGTTAAGTGCGCTACTCGAATCTAGCCGAAATCTTCAATACTATTTCCCGTGGCGGGTTCATCGAGGCCAGCACGTTGGGGCCGGATGGAATGCACCACGCGCAATAACCTTCCTCAGAAAGATTACGTCCAATCAGGGATACCGTAACTCGATCGTTCGGCGAAATGAGCCGCAAGGCCGCGTTGCTAATAGAGTACGAATCGGTCAAAACGTTATCCTGATAGGAGATGTCGGTGTAGTGCTCGTCGGAGTAAGTGTAGTCGAAGCGACCGCCAAGGTCCCAGCCGCCAAACGCATCCTCCACCAGGAAATCGGCGAATATGGTGCCCTTAACGTCCGGCGCGAATATTAGCGGCAGTCCGGCAAGATCGCAAGTGCCGGTGACCGGGTCCGGCGTCACAGGCGTGTCGTCGAAACATTCGGCCCCGGGAAACGAGCCGTAGCTTGCATCCGTGAAGGCGGCATTCGCACCCAATGTCCAGACGTCATTGACGGCCCAAGTCACGTCCATCTCCACGCCTTTACTGGTTGAGTCTGCGGCGTTCGAAACAGAGAACGCGGGTACCGTGCCGGGTATCTGGGTTGCCAGCTGCAGGCCCTCGACATCCATGCTGAACGCCGCTATATTCAGCGCCAGCGCGCCATTCAGCCACAGGGTTTTTGCGCCAAGCTCAATGGAATCAACATTTTCCTCATCGTATTCGTAATCCGCAAGCGGATTTTCAATCCGATCGCTGAAGCCGCCAGTCTTGTGACCTTGCGAAAATGCGGCGTAGAGCATCGCGTTTTCCTTCACATGCCATTGCAGCGTTGCCGAGCCTGTAAATTTGCTCTCTGAACGACTGTCGGTTACGGCAAGCGGCGGACCCCCAGGGCCGCCGGGAATGTTGAGCCGATTGTCGGTTCCGTACTCCGCGAAGTAGCGTTCGAATTCAAAATCCTTATCCTCACTTGCGTACCGGCCACCCAATATCAGCGTCAGATCGTCCGTGAAGTACCATCGGACCTGTCCAAATGCGGCAATGGTCTTTGTCTCGATCGTCCAGGGTTCGTAGCGGTCCAGAAACCCTCCGGTCGGATCAAGGAATATTGTTACCAGGTTGATACTTGAGTTTTGAAAGCGGCTGACTTCACTGTTCTCGAAGTAAGCACCGACAATGTAATCGAATGCGTCTGCTTTGATCGACGTGTAGCGCAACTCCTGGGAGAGGTTCTCGTATTCCTCATTTCTCCGGGCGCGGAATCCGCCGGCAAGCCCCATGTCGAGCCCCACGAAGTCGTGCCTATAATCGTAGTCCTGATATGCGCTGACCGAAGTGAGAGTTCCGCCAGAGAAATCATGCTCGACCGTCAGGGTGACGTTCGAGGATTCCTGGTCACGGCTGGGGCAGAAGGAACCCGTATTAAATGCGGTATCGGCTGTGCCGTCTCCGTCGGTATCGCGATTAGCGATGATGTCCGTGCAATCGACGTCGATGATCCAATCCAGCTCCGGTGTGAAGTCCGGCGATGGGATCTGGTAAACGAATAGCGGCGGTCCACCGACATCGGCAATTTCCGCAGCATCGGGTCCTTTCGACTCGAACTCGTTGTACTCGATCTTGAGACCCACGCTTGTCCGGTCTCCCGGCGCCCATGCAAGCTTCAGCCTTGCGCCGGTATCGGTTCTGTTTGGCCCGCCTGGACCTTCCAGTCGATTCTCATAAAAACCGTCAGTGTCCTTGACCCGAAAGGCAAACCTTGCAGCCAAGCTCTCACTCAGAGGTCCTGAGAGAAAGGCCTGAAGGTCCCTATTCCCACCTGTCGTACTGTAATCGCTTACCGAAGCGGTGATCCCGCTCTCAAAGTTGTCGGTAGGATCAGCCGTGTTCATGATAAGTGCGCCGGCAACCGTGTTCTTTCCAAACAACGTACCCTGCGGCCCACGTAGCACTTCCACGTTCTCGAGGTCCATGAATCCGTGCAAGTTGATTGCTGCTCGACCGATGTAAACACCATCGACAAACCGGCCAACGGACTGCTCGATTGAATGTGTTGCACCGGACCCGAGGCCGCGCATGTAAAGGTTCGGCAGAATGGACGCGCTGTTAATCTCGAAGTTGGGGACGAATAGCGATAGATCTTCCATGTCGGCGATACCTAGGGTCTCGACTTGTTCGGCAGATACTACGCTAACCGAGACGGGCACATCCTGAAGCGATTCGGAACGTTTTTGAGCCGTGACGATAATTTCCTCAATCTGACCGTATGCGATCGAGTGACTTAATACTAACGCCGATAAAACCATCAACGGCGCATACTTCGCTAAACGATGATTTGGGTTCATGAAATTCTGCTCCCCTTGTTGCGAGCTTGAGCCCATACGACCAGTGACCAGCATGGCGCTCCGCGCCCATCCGGGATATTGATTGACAACGATCCGAATGACAATAGGGCCTTGCAGCATCTACCTGTTCGCAAAACGCGGTCAATCGGCCTGGCGCCTATGCCAACGGGAGCGGAAGTGAGGGGCCGGGGAGGGCTGCATGGTACAGGAAGGCGGCGAGGGCTGGATGTTGGGGGCGTGGCTGCGAAAAAGGCTCTGCCTAGGAATCGCTTGCCAATTTACGAAGCTCAATTGCACTACTGAGATAATAATTTCTCGCAGTGGCAGTGAGAGTTTGGTCAGCAAGCGCGGTCAACGCTTCGGCCTTGCTCATCATTGCAGCTTTGTTGTCAGGCTCAAGCGTCAACACATAATCGCATAGCTGAGCTGCCCATTGGTGATCATCTTCCTTAATCGCCGTGTCGATCCATCTAAGTAGAGCATCATCGCCCCCGGCAATCTTGGCCATCCGTTCAGCCTCCGCCCTATCACTGAGCGGAAACAAATTGGTGGCATTGCCATCAAACCAACCCAAGTAGCCGCCGAAAATGGCACGGACAGCCCACTCAGGATTGCCGTAGTAGGGCTGCAGATAATCCAAGCCTTGGTATTTGTCCGGAAGAACGACGTACTCAACCAGTTGGTTCGGTGTCATTCCCTTGTTAATGCCCTCAACTGTCTTGTCGAATAGGAAGCGAATCGCCTCACTGTAATTGGTTAGCGTTTCACCTACCGCTGCTTCACCGACGATTGGACGGGTATGCCCACCCACCACCGCTGCTGGGCGTTCCTGCAGGATACGATCGATTGCATTGGCCCATTGCCGGACGTCCCGGTACGGAGTACCGCGAAGCGCGTACAGGTTCGGCCAGGACTTATAGAAGTTATCGCCCGAAAAGGCAACGCGCTCTTTCGGAAACCAGACGTAAAGATGGTCATACGTTTCGCCAGTCGAAGCGACCAACTCGAGCTCTATGCCCGCAATCGAGAGTTTTTCCCGCCTGCCCTCAACCAAGTGTGTAGGAGTAATCTGATGATCCCCGGCAAAAACACCGCCTTTTCGCTTGGGCCAATAGGCTTGCGCGATACCGTTATTAATGCGCTGCTCTGCCGATAACGCGAACCCCGCCTGCCTAACGCCACGGCGTCTTTGAATCACTATTCCTGCTTGCTCCAGCGTGCGCTGTTCATGCCGAAACCCTTTTCGAGCCCAGATCTGGACGTCTGGTGTATCCACAAAAGCTGATGCGCCAAGGATATGGTCGGGGTGGCCATGGGTTAATATGATGGCCTTCACCGGCTTATCTACCAAGCGGCGAAAGTCCTCTCGTATCTCCTTGCTGGTCGCTACGTCTATTCCGGTATCAATAATCACAATACCTTGCGAACCGACGATCATGCTTACGGCTGAAACACCGTAGCCTACGGCGGTATGTACGTTATCCGATACCCTGATGATATCCCTATCGAACTCCGCAGTACGGCTTTTGAGCTGACGGGTTGCATCAGACTCGGCTGCGAAGGCGCTGCCGACAATAACCATAGCCCCAATGAGCGCTGCCCATAACCGCGAGCAGATTCCAATGCCAAATTTCATGTCAGACACCGCTCCTAAAATTCAACGCTGAATGAAACACCATATGTGCGCGTAGAAGCGTTGCTGACCCTACACAATGCGTTCATGTGGATATGTGTTCGGGCGTTGGTCGCATTCCCCAATATGGCATTGCCGTCGTTAATCAACACTGCCCCGCAAAAATGTTCGTCGGTCAGGTTGCTGCCGTATATCGATAGATTGTACTGCTGTTCCCCTCCGAATCGATAGCTTACATTCGCATTCAGCAACGTGTATGCATCAGTGCTTAGCTGATCCACAACCCGACTGTTTCCCCTCGTAGCCGTGACTTTAACCTGGTCTCCGGTATGGGAAACATTGGCTGTAAGGGTAAGCAAGCTGCCATTATTTAGATAAAACTCCTGTGACGCAAGCAGATTAAAGGACACATCCGGGGAATTGCCCAATTCGGCGCCCTCAACAAAAGCGCTATCGCCGGCCTCAGTAACTTCGGTATCAAGCAGAGAAATCCCTGCTTGTAGGAATAAGCCTCGGCCACCGCCATACGCAATGTTTGCGTCAAACCCCTTGACCTCGGATTCCGGGGCGTTATCAAGAATCGCAATTCCCCTAGCGGTCACAAACTGCTGTAGATCTTCGTAGGCATATAAGAACGCCGCGGCATCGAGTTGAATGCGGTTATCCCAGAACGCTCCCTTATAGCCGATCTCCCAAACATCCAAGCGCTCCGGATCAAGCCGGGTTTCTTCCAAGGACGAGACCACATTGGCTATTGGAACAAGCGCATAGACAGGCCTGATGTCCAAAGCCGACCCCTTGAAGCCTCTGGAGTTGCTCACATAAAGCATTGAGCTGTCTGTTACCTTCCAGTCCAGTTTGACGGTATAACCGACGTCTTTGTTAGCCAGCTTCTGGGCGATTTGTCGTGCAATTTCATAGCCGTTCGCATCAAATGCGGGGGTGCCGGGATTCTGCGCAGCAACCAGCGCGGCAACCTCTTCCTTGAAATACAAATTCGATGTGGGAGCCCCAGCAACACTGGGAGACGAAGGCAAATAATTTCCTTCTATTCCTTCGTCGGACCAACGCACACCAGCGGTTAGCGTTATTGCGTCGGTGAGGTCATACTCGCCTTGGAAGTAAATACCCAGGTTGTCCCTAGTATGATCCAATTGGATATTTGGGATCTGCACACCATTTCGAAACGCGCCCCGCGCACCTCGAAGCCCGGTATAGGAATCGGCGTCTTCCTCAAGGTAGTACACCCCAGCAATCCAACGAAGGCTCTGGTCTTCGGCGGAGATTAGGCGCAACTCCTGTTGAAACGTATCGCGGTCATCTTGCTGGTAGGACTGCAATCCGAGCGTATCGCCACCGTCATTATCATTGGCGTTTCTGAATTTCAGATTGTCCCAAGAAGTAATGGAACTAAATGTGGCCCACGGCAGGTCGTAGTCAAATTTGAGATAGGCGCCCTTGGTATCCAGATCCTCGAACCCGATGTCCTGCGCGCTTAGCTCCCAATCACCAGTGGAGGGGTCCGATGCCGGTTCACCGGTGCCTCCGCCATTACGACTAAGGCAATTGGTATTGTCCTCAAAGTCGATGACGCCCATTGGGACATCGGCACATAGCCCACCGGAGCCATCGGGTGACCGGGTTCCCATTGCCCTTATGGAGGTGCTGTTGTTATCCGACTTCAATCCATGCACATTGAAAGTCAGGCTTGCCTGTTCTGTTGGCTCCCAAAGGAGAGTCATGCGTCCGGTCGTGATGTCATCGTCACCGTACCTTTCTCCATTGCTAATGGACTTGAAAGCGCCGTCGTCCTTAATGCTTTGCAATGCAAAGCGTGCCGCCAGCGTATCCGTCACGTCGAAGCCGACCGCCAGCTCAGCCTCAACACGATTATTGTTACCCAATTTCACGCTGGCATTGCCTTGCGTACCGGCACCAATTTCTGGCTGCCTACTGATGTAGTTGACCGCCCCACCAGTGGTATTTAGCCCAAACAGCGTGTTCTGGGGGCCTTTGAGAATCTCAACGCGCTCCATGTCAAACAGGGCTGCTTTGGCGTGAAAACCGCTGGTCAAGGTGATGCCATCGAAATATTGCCCAACCGCAGATGCCGCGGTTAGATGCACGTCACTGGTTCCGACGCCGCGTAAAAAGTAGTTTCGATTCGAACCCGCCTGAACTCCTAACGCAAATCCCGGTGTTATATTCACCAAATCGCTAGCGTTTGTAACGCCTAGTGTTTTCATCGCGTCGCCTGTAAACGCACTCATCGCGATGGGCACATCCTGAATGGATTGCTCCCGCTTCTGCGCGGTGACGATGACTTCCTCCAAAAGGACGGGGCCCTCCAGGCTCTCTTGGGCACCGGCCGGCGGCACCAAGAAAACGCCAAGACACAGCGCCATGCCCAACTGAAGCCGACGGTTTGCGCTCTTCAACATGAATTCTCTCAATTACTGTAGTAGCGAACTCGATCTCGAAGGCGGACAGTCATACGAGCTCGCCCCTGAACAGCCCCTCGCCGTTCTGGGGGCCCGTTGCGAGCTTTCGTCCACACAGCCAATGATTATTTTACCCTTTGCACCTCGGTGTGCGGGATATTAATTGACAGCGATACGGATGACATTTAGGGGGTTCCGGCGTCTATTTGTTCGCGAAACGCGGTCAATCGGCCTTGGGGAGAGCGGGGCAGATTTGTCTGGGGCGATGCGTTCCGCGAGAGGAGCTTCAGGGTAGAAGCGCTCTACCCGGCGACTGATTCAGCCGGGTGCGCCGGCCGGCGGACCTCGATGTCCTCCCCGATATCGATGACCATTAGATCTTCCCCAACCTCAAGCCGGCCATCCCACGTTTCCCGAGTCTGCTCGATGAGTTCAGGAATCGTGGACGGATTATTGTCGAGGTGAGTAAAGACCCCTAGGCGCACGCCCGCTTCGTTGAACACGCGTCCGGCATCAGGAGCAAGCGTGTGTAAAGCTACGATATCGTCTGCCATGTCTTTCTGGTAGTTTGCCCGCACGAAGTTTTCGAGCGCAGGGGACACCACCTCGTGGAGAATGACGTCCGCCCCTTTGCTGTGGCGAATGAGATTTGTGGAAAATGCGGTATCACCGGAAATCACCACACTGTGACCGCCGTAGTCAACTCGATAACCGAACGCCGGCTGTACGACGTGGTGATCCACACGAATGGCCGTCACTTTGACGCCGTTGAAGTCGAATTCGGCACCGTCGGTAACCGTGGTCACTGAGTATTCGAGTTGAGCTCGCGACAAAGTCGACATTTGTCGATCAACGCGATAGATGACGTCCTCGTCATAGGCAAGGCGAATGTGTCGCATAAGGTCTTCAGCTTTCTTTGGGCCGTAGATCTTCAACCCCGCCGGACGCAGCATCACCCAGCCGTTGAGGTAGAGGTCCGGCATGCCAACCGTGTGATCTGAATGCAAGTGCGTAATGAATACGTGCTGAGTGCCTCGCAGGTATTGCGGCCCCAAGTTCCATAGCCGATGCGCACAGCCACGCCCACAATCAAAGAGCAATTTGACGTCGTTTGCCTCGACGAGAATGCTTGGGCCGAACTGACGGGGATTGGGCACGGGCACGCCTGTGCCAAGCAACGTGACGCGGATAGCGAAATCCGGCTCGGTTACGCCGGACACGTCAGCGTATGGAGAATTGCTGCCCGCAATGCCGACGGCAACCAAGGCCACTGCAAACCGCCGGCGCCAGTAGGCCGATAGTGTGACTCGTCTTATGGGCATCGTCGCCACATCTGAATTGCTATCCCCTGCCGTTACCGTCATTCGCCGATGGGTGTAGCATTCCCCCTAGGTCGCACTATAATTGCGTTCGAAACGAGCGATAATTGGGCATTTCGGCATCTATTTGTTCGCGAAACAAGGTCAATGGTGGTGGCATGAATGAGCTAAACAGTCTGCGAGCGTTCGTCAAGGTGGTTGAAGTGGGCAGCTTTGCCGAGGCGGCGAGGCAGATGGGGATATCCAAGTCCGTAGTGACGAAGCGGGTCAATCAGCTTGAGGAGCACCTGGAGTTGGAGCTGTTGCAGCGATCCACCCGGTGCCTCAGCATCACGGACACGGGCAGTGCGCTTTATGAGCGTTGCGTTCGAATCCTGGCGGAGCTCGACGAGGCCAAATCGGAGGTGAGTTCTGTCGAGTGGGGCTTAAGCGGAACCTTCCGCGTCAGTTGTATCTCGTCGTTCACGGCCGCCTATCTCGCCCGCGACCTGTGTGAGTTCCAGATGGAACACCCGAATCTGCAAATCGAGCTGCTACAACACGATCGGATTTGCGATCCGGTGCAGGAGGGATTGGACGTTTGTCTGCAACCCACGGCACCGCCAAGCAAGATTGTCGAGGCAGTTGATGTGCTGCCGCTGCGACGGATGGTCGTGGCCACTCCTAGCTACCTTTCGCGTCACGGCGAACCAAGCCTTCCGGAAGATCTTGCGGCGCACCGATTTGCACACAACAGTCATGTCCAACCGACCTACGCGATCGATTTTCACGACGGTCGAAACACGGTTCGAGCACCGTTCACGCCGGTCATCTTGACGAACACGGTGTGGCAACTGCGGGCGGCCGTTCTGTGGGGTGATTGTATGGCCATGATGCCCGTATTCTTCATCGAGAAGGAGCTAGCAGCTGGCGAGTTGGTGCCGGTGCTGCCGAGCCTAAGGATAAAAAGCGTGAACCTATTTGCTCATTTTCGTAGGGCCCCGTTCGTGCCGATGAAGATTCGGATCTTCTTGAACTTCCTCGGCCTACGCTACGGCGATTTCCCGCCGTGGGAGCAACGGCTCATTGAAGCCAAACCCGAGCTGAGCGGCCTGCTCGGTCCACGCAAGACCAAGGGGGACATCGTCGGTGAAAGGCGTTAACGGACGACTCGCCGGCAACCTAGCCGGCCCCGCCAACGCCGCCACGAGCACTTTAGGGCGGCGCACTTTCCCCTCGGCTACTGCATCAATTCCTGCAATTGCCCTTGCAGCGCCGCGTAATTCTCCTGGGCGGCGGCATCCATGGCCTCCATCAGATTTTGCCGCTCGCCGGGGTCTGAGGGCAGGTGGTACAGCTCGTTTCGGTTGCTGAACACGATCAGCTTGTATTCGTCGTTGCGAATGGCGGAGATCTGCCCGCCCAAGGACGGAGCAATGTTGATGTCCGTGTAATTCCATTGCCTTGCGGAGGCATCCCCGCCGGGATAAAAGCTGCCGGCAAAGGAATGGGAGTCGATGGCCCGTCCTTGCCGGGCCGTTTGCGTATCTCCCCCGGCCAGTTCGATCACTGTGTCGAAGAGGTCCACCACATGGGCCAAGGAGGAGTTGACGGCGTTCTCGCGAATGCCCGGCCCCACGGCGATGAAGGGAACATGCACACCGCCTTCGTAAACTGTGATCTTGTACCGGTTCGGCAGGCGCTCGCTGGCCGGCCTCGCCCAAACGTCATCGCCGTTGTCGCCCAGCCAGAAGATGTAGGTGTTGGCAAGCTGCTCCTGCGGGATTCCCGCCAGCAATTGTCCCACTAGGGTATCCATCGCCTCCACTTGCGCCTTGAAGTAGAGGGGAACGTTCTCCTCCCTCACGCCCTGCGGGTGCAACGCCTTCAATTCCTCCGACTGAATCAGTTCGGCGGGCGGTTTGTGGAAGGGTTCGTGGGGGTTGACGAAGCTGAACCAGAGGAACCAAGGCTGCTCGGGCCCTTGCCGCTCAAGCCAGCCCAAGGCGGCCTGCACCGAAAACTGATCGACGTAGCCGAACTGCTGGCTGGGTTCCCCGTTTTCGACATGCTGCCAAGCGAAGAAGCTGGGCAAGGCGCCGGAGAGCGGCCCAGAGAAATGGTCGAAGCCCACATCATTGGGGTGGCCAAGCCAGCCGTTTTCACGGTCCGCCATATGCCACTTGCCGATGGCGGCGGTGGCGTATGGCGTCGGCAAATCCTTAAGCAAGGCGGGGAGCATCCGCTCATCCGGCCTCGGCCCCTTGGGCGCCATTCCGGGCGGCGGGTCCCGCATATGGGAGCCGGCCTGTCGAATCTCGGGCGTCAACAGGCCGAATGGGCCGTAGTCGAGCTCCTTGGGCGAGCCCCGTCCGGCGGTGCTTGGCATGGGCACCCCCAAATGATCCTCCTGCCCCCAGAGCGGGCCGCTCACGCCGTGGCGAAAGCTGTAGCGCCCGGTGAGGGCGCTGACCCGGGCCGGCGAGCAGACGGGCTGCGACCAGAAACGGCTGAAACGCATGCCGCGCTCGGCCAGCCTGTCCAAATTCGCGGTGGCGGCGTTGCGTTCATGCGGCCCGAAGGCGCGGATGCTATCGACACCGAGATCGTCGGCTAGCAGGATCAGGATGTTGGGCGGCCCAGACGAACCTCCCAGCGCGGCGGCGCCGACCGGGGCTTGTGCCTCATCGCTTTGCTGCCCGCAAGCGGCAAGCAAGGCCAAGACGGCTAAACCCAACAGCCCGTGCGCCCGCAACCTCAGGAAGCCGGCGGCGAGGCTGCGCACAGCAGTCTGCTGAAAAACCAAGCAGTATTCGATCAAGAGACGCAGAATGGGGCCGTTCGAGGTAGTCAGCTTTCACCCAGATTGTAGCGAACGGACAGACCGTAGGTGGCCGGGCGGCTGGCGTTGGCATCGGCGGTGCCGAAAATGCCCACGCCTCCCGGCTGTCGCAGCCAGTAAAGCTTGTCCGTCACATTGCGGCCCCAAGCCGCCACCTCCCAGCGACGGTCTTTGGAGTAGAGCGCCGCTCGCAGGTTCCAGACGGAGAAGCCGTCCTGCTCGCGGTGCTCCTGGAAGGTGCGCTGCGAAGGACGGGTGTTGTCCCAGTCGTCGTAGATGGCACCATCCACGCTCAGCAGCAAGCCCAAATCGCGGCCCAAGTCGAAGTCGTAGCCTAGGCTGACGCTCATGGTCCAGTCCGGCAGGCCGTCAAACTCGGTGCCGCTGAGGTCGATGGTGCGACCAGTCGGATCGCAATCGCCGGCAAGCCGTTCCGAGTGCAGGCATTCGGCGTTGGCGAACGAATCGTACTTGGTGTCGTTAAGCGCCAAGGACCACTTGGCGAAGAAGCCGTTTTCCGCCGCGAAGGTTAAGTCTGTTTCCAAGCCTTGGATGGTCGATTCGGCGGCGTTGATGAAAATGTAGAAGCTGGCCCCGCTGACGGGATCGATAAACCCGGCGGCGACTTGCTGATTCTTGTACTTGGTGCGGTAGGCCACCAAGTTCCAGCGCAGCCGGTCGTCCAGGAAGCTGAAGCGGCCGCCCAGCTCCACCGAGCGGGCCTGTTCCGGGTCGTAAGCGCCCTTGGTGGACACGATGAACGAGGACGAGCCGCGGCTGAAGCCGCCGGCCTTGAAGCCCTCGACGTAGCGCGCGAACAGGCTGCCGGCATCGCTAAAGTTCCAGCGCAGGGCAATGTCCGGCGTGAAGTCCCGGTCGGTTCGCTTAAGGCTGGTGTCGCCGCCCCAACCGGCCAGCCTTATCGGGGAATGGGTCGCCGCGCAGTCGTCGCCGTTCGGCGTCTCCCCAAGGCAGCGGTCGCCGGCGACCATCATGGGAATCAGCCCGGAGTAGTCCGCCGGCGCGGTGCCGTTGGGCACCACGGTCAGGCGGGCGCCCGTTGGGGTGCGGGGGCCGGTGTTGGTGATGCGGTTGCCGGAGGCATCCGTCAAGTAGGAGTCAATTTCCCACAGATAGGCGTCCTTCTTCACCTGCTGCCAGCGGGCACCGACATCCAAGGCCCATTGTTCCCTGAAGTTGTAGGTCGCGGAGGCGAAGGCCGACAGGTACTTCGCTTCTTCATTGAACTGAACGGCGTTGGTGCCGGACGGCCCCATGGGGTTTGGCAACGCCGAAATGATGTCCGAGCTGAAATCCAGCTCCTGATCCTGGTAGTACACCCCGGCCATCCATTGCAAGTCTCCGTCGCCGCCGCTCTGCACCCGCAATTCCTGGCTGAATTGGTCGTACTCCTCACGGTTAGGGAAGCTGAAGTTGGCGAAGGGGCTGCGGTCGAAGTCCTCCATGGCGAGGGACTCATATTGCGAGAACCCGGACAGCGCGGTGACGCGAATGTCGTCGGCTAGGTCGTAGGTCAGCTCCAAAAGGGAGTTCGTTCCATCGACATCCGCGCCCAGCTCGGCGTGGTCAAAAATGGACAGTTGCGACAAATCCAAGTTGCCCGCCGGTGCCCGGGCCTGGGGCAAGCTGTGGGCTGAAACCGCGCCGCCCCGGCTTAGGTTCCGATCGTACTCGTAGGCGGCGAAGCCGGCGGCCCGAGCATTGGCGCAAAGGGCCAGAAAGCCGGCTTGGGCGGCTTGGGGATTGCACACCGGATCGTCGGTGTTGAATCCGCTGGTTATCTGCTTGAAGCCCTCGTGCTTCAGGAATGCCGACAGGTCCCCTGCGCCACCAGCCAAGGACACGCGGTAAGCGGTGTTTTCACTGGCGTTGCCGTCTTCCCCAGAGTACTGATCCGTCATCCAGCCGTCCGTCTCCTGGAACTTGCCGCCGACCCGCGCCGCCCAGCTTTCCCCCAAGGGAACGGTCAGGGCGCCCTCCATCTTGCGGTGGGCCAGATTGCCCGCTTCGGCGAAGGCGTAGCCGTCCATCGCCC
Organism: uncultured Pseudomonadales bacterium; assembly: GCA_958296025.1. Classification (GTDB taxonomy): domain Bacteria; phylum Pseudomonadota; class Gammaproteobacteria; order Pseudomonadales; family Azotimanducaceae; genus Azophilus. Next base: position 177,821 of record OY282430.1, on the reverse strand, counting down.
CGGGTTCGGGGCGGTTGCTCTTATAGCTGACGAGGCCGGCTATGGCGCTCTGGCCGAAATAGACCGGCTGCGGGCCAAACAGGACCTCCACCTGCTGGACATCGTAAATGCCGGCCACGGACTGCAATGGACGCCCGTAGTAGGTGCCGTCGTTGAACACGGCGGCGGATTGCTCGAACGCGGTGTTGGCGCCGGCTGAGAAAACGCCGCGAATGGTGACTGTGCTGGTAATGCCGGTGGCGCCCTGCTCGGCGATGACGCCGGGGATGAAGGTGGCGATTTCCTCCAAGTTGTTGAACCCTTGGGCTTGCAGCTGCTCCCCAGGCATGACGGAAATGGAAATCGGCACTTCCTCCAGGGATTGCTCCCGCTTTTGGGCAGTGACGATGATTTCCTCGACGATTCCGCGTCGTTCATCCTGAGCCAGCGCTTGCAACGGCGGAGACAACCAACAGGCCAGCGTGGCGACGAAAACGAAAAGTTTGGACATGACTCCCCTCTCCTTCGGAACCGAGTTTCCCAAGGGGGAAAATACTAGATAGGGCAACGATATTTTGCAAACACAATCGGCCTATTTCGCGGCCATCACGCAAGTCTTCATGGCTCACCCACAAATTTTCATGATTTGCCGACAACCTCCGCGCAGCCGGCCCAAGATTATCTCGAATCCGCCGATGACGTGCGTTGACTGTTTCTGCGCAAGATGGCCGTGTTCTCCTCTAGCGACATGGGCCTTGTATCGGGCGCTTCGCATTCCTGCCGAAGCCCGTTGCAGTAAATCTCCCCCGATATGGAGAGCATGGAGGGACCCAAGCCGTTGTGGGCGTAGAGCAGATTTTCCTTAAGGTCTATGACCAAGGAATCGAAGCCGAACGGGGTGTTCCAAGTCAGAAAATAGATGCCGTCCCGAACCTTCCGGTAGTGGGGCTGGACTGCCCGCCGCATGCCTTTGAACCTGCCGCCGAAGCCTTCCCAATGGAGATTGCCCTCGGTCAACTGAACGCGGAAATCCCAGCCGATGTCATACCGCCAATGGAAAACCTTGCCGGCCAGTTCTTCTGGGATGTGACTTTGCAGGAATTTGGGATCGATGGGGGGCCTGTCCGGCGGCCCTTCCTGCGCCAAGCCAAACGGGGCCAACGCACAACCGATCAAGACGGCGAGCAGCAGCGATTTCCTCATGTTCAAACCATCCTTTGCTTCATAAAAAAATGTTGAGAGCATGGCCTAGGTCCGCTGAAAATCAAAACCCTGATTCCCGGATTCGAAGCCAAAGCACAAGTTTTCATAATTTCCGGCAGCCGCAGCGCAGTCGGCCCGAGACCGGGGCACCTCATTCCTGCTGCACGATTTGCGCCCGCAACTGCAGGGCGTAGGAGAGGGAGTAGTTGCGCATGGGCATGTTGAGCGTATCTTGGGCCAAGGCTTCCAAGGCGTCGGCAAGCATCCGCTTCGCTTCCATGCGTTGCGGCTGCAGCCGCAGCAGGTGCTGCGCCAGCTGGGCGGCGCCAAGAGGGTCCCCGGCCTGCGCGGCTTCCTGCGCCTTAGCCGCCAGGGCCTCCTCCCCTCCGAGCAGGCGCGCCATGCGCTGCGCTTGCTGCAAGCTGGTCTCGCGGTGCAGGTTCAGGGGGTTGCCGTCGAACCAGCCGACCAACTGGACGTATATCTGGCGAATCGTGCCCTCCCAACTGCCGTAGTAGGGCTGCAAGTAGTCCAGGGAGGCGAAGCGTTCCGGCAGTTGGGCGTATTCCACAAGGTCGTCCGGCGTCATCATCCGCTGCATGCCTTCCAGTGTGCGGTCGTAAATCCAGCGCATAGCGTCGCGGCGATTGGTCAGTTGCTCCACAGCGTTTTCAAGCAGCGGGTTGCCGTGGCCGGCCACCACGAAGCGCGGCTCTTCCTGGATCATCTTGTCGAGGCTGTCCGCCCAGTCGCGGAGGGAACGGCTGGCACCTCGCAACGGATAGACATTGGGCCAAGTGTGAAACACATTGTCGCCGGCGAACAGTACGCGGTCCTCGGGCAACCAGACGTACAGCTGATCGCTGGTTTCCCCCGGCGCGGCAACCAACTTGAGGGAAACGCCGGCGATGGTCAGTTCGACCTGCTGCTCCGCAAAGCGGTGGGTCGGCCTGACCATCCGTCTGGCGCCCTGAGCCATCATGGCCGCCCTTTGCTGAGGCGTCATGACTTGGACGGGGCCATTGAAGCGGATTTGCTGCTCCGGCGGCAGATCGCCGCCTTGGGTTTCCGCCGGACGGCGCCAAGGCGTCAGCCCCGCCTGCGAGTTGGCGCGCATTTCCGCGCCGAAGTTCTGCCGTGCCCAGATCGAAACGTCCCGTCCTTCGTCGAGAAAGGCCGCGGCACCTCCGAAGTGGTCGCCGTGGCCGTGAGTAAAGATGATGGCCACCACCGGCTTGTCCGAAATGCGCTCGAACTCCGTGCGCACCTTGGCGGAGAGCGCCGGCGCATGGCCGGGATCAATGATGATGAGGCCGTCCTCGCCGACGATCATCGAATTGGCGGAAAGCGTGTAGCCAACCGCCGTGTGGACCCGGCCGCCCACCTGAAACAGGCGCTGCTCCACCAACTTGGACCAGCCGCGCAACTGCTCGGTGGCATCACCGACAGCCTTGTCGGCAGCAACCGCCGCCTGGACATTGACTAGCAGGCCCCATAGGACGGCCATCCGCCAACTACGCAGCCGCCTCAGTTCCATCCGTAATCGAAGCATTTTCTTCTCCCCAATGCGGTGCGGCGTTACGGTCCAGGCCTCGTGCCGACGCATCGCCTACAAGAGGCGACCCAGTGCATGTGAATGGCCTTGCTTCAGGACTCGGCAGCAAAGGCTCAAGCCCTTCGCGGAACTTCTCGAGCGTCATGTCAGCGGAAATTCGCACTTCTCCATGTTCAGTCATCCCATCGCCCCTTTTTCACAAGCCGCCTCGAGCGCTTTCCAAGTGGGCGGGCTGGTGACCCAAACCAGCCGGCAGCCTTCTTCCGAGCGGAACATCACCTGCTGCTTGGCCGGCAGATGGGCGATCTGCCCTTGGCGAACCTCTGTGGCCTGCCCGTCGATGGAGATGCTGAGCGAGCCTTCAACGATGAACAAGACCTCATCGAACGCCAAGGGAATGGGCTCGGCGGTGCCCTGGCCCTTCGCCCAGGTGCCGACCCCGACGCCCACCGCCTCGCTGTCACCGACGACGATGGCGCTCAGGTTGCCGTCCGCATCGTCCTTGGAAGCGAAGAACGCTTTGAGGTCGGGGTTTTTGACCTTGGCCGCCATCATCTGGCCGATGGGGCCCACTTGGATGTCCTTGGGATTGAAAACAGTGATGCTCACGGCTTGCGCCCCATGCCCTCCATCTAAGGTTGCAGCTGCACCGGCAGAGAAAGCAGGCCGTGCAGCATCAGGTTGGTTCCAAACTGGGCTTCGCGCCCCTCGACCAGGCGCATGTCGGGAAAGGCGCGAAACAGGGCGACGATGGCCAGCCGGGTCTCCAGCTTGGCTAAGTGGTTGCCCAAGCAGAAACGGATGCCCCGACCAAAGCCGAGGTGACGGATACGGCCAGGCCGGTCGATGATGAACTCGTCCGCCCGCTCGAAAACGGCTGCATCCCGGTTGGCCGATGCGTTGCCCACGAACAGCATGTCGTTTTCCTTCAGAGTCACGCCGTGCAGCCGGTAATCCTTGGCGACGCGGCGCACGATGACGTGGGAGACGCCGTTGAAGCGCACTGTCTCCTCCACCAGTTTCGGGGCCAAGCTCGGGTCTGCTTTGAATTTGCGCAATTCCGCCGGGTGGGTGAGCAGGGCGTGAATGCACTTTCCGATTAGCGACAGGGTGGTTTCGTGGCCGCCAATGTAGAGCTGAATGGCTTGGGTGAGCATCTCCTGCTCGCTCATCACCCCCTGTTGCACCGCTTCGCGCAGCAGGGATAAGACGGTTTCCTCGCCTTGGGGCTTAAGGTTGCCGCCTTGGATGATGCGCAGCAAGTAGTCCCGGATCGCCCGGGCGACGGTGCCGCCCTGCTCGCGCTGCTCCTCGGTCTGCATGGGTTGCAGGGCTTCGGATAGTTGCGGCGCCCAAGCGTGAAACAAGGGGAAGTCCTCCTGCGGCAGCCCCATGATCGCGGACAGCACGTCGATGGGGATGGTGTAGGCATACTCCTTTTCGATGTCGATGACGGTCTTGCCGAAGGACTGCACCTGTTCCAAGGCGTTGTTGACGATTCCGGCGACCAGCGCTTCCCGCCGCTGGACGCTGGCCGGCTGGAAAAACTCCCGCACCACCCCACGCAGGCGGGCGTGGTCGGGATCGTCCATGAACAAGGAGGACAGCGCCATGCGCACATCGGGATGCCAAGTCTCGGTGATGGGCATGTTCTCCACGGAAAAATGGTCGTTGTCGGCCAAGATGGCAACGGCGTCCACGTAGCGGCTGACGAACCAAGTGCCGATGGGTTCGATCCTATGCACGGGGTCGTGTTCCCGCAGCCACGCGTAGGTGGGGAAAATGTCCCGAAAGAATTCTGGGCTGAGCATGGGGGCGGGAATGCCAGCCACATCCGGCCTTGACATGGGGTCGCTTCCATCACGCATTGGCCGCCATCATGCACAGGGCAAGATTCGGCGCAATGGGCGGCAACCCATTATTCATGCTTGCACCAGCAAAACTGATGAGCCAGCCTGCCGCCGCCGACGGCAACGCCGGCGGGCTGGCCTGCGTTCAAGTCTCACGCGGAAATTCCATGACTTCCGTTGACGCGCCTATGAATCAATGGGCGGTTCACTTCCCTCGTTTCGGACGATCGGTCAAACTTCGCCCGCCGCAACGGAGAGAAGTTGGCGCATGAATGAATTCCAAGCTGGGTGGAAGCCCTTGCTGGCCGCCACCGTCGGCACGATGTGCGGCTTGATCACCATCACCAACTACAGCCAAGGTTTCTTCGTTGGCCCGGTCACTGCGGAGTTTGGCTGGGAGCCGGCGGAGTTCTTCTTCGGCTTCACCCTGATGATGTGCGTGGGCGTGGTCACCGCGCCCATCGTTGGCGCTCTGGTTCCCAAATTCGGCGTCCGCAAGCTGGGCATGTTCGGGTTGCTTGGGCATGCGCTGTCCTATTTGCTCCTGTCGGCGAACCCCGGATCGCTCGCGCTTTGGTATCTGAGCTGGGCGGCGGTTGCAGTGCTGGGCGCGGCTTCCCTGCCCATCATCTGGACTGCGGTGCTCAACGGCTGGTTCAGGCGGAACCGCGGCAAGGCCGTGGGCATCACCATGGCCGGCACCGGCATCGGCGCCTTCCTGCTGCCCCCAGTGGTCGAATACTTCATCTCCCACTACGGCTGGCGCGTGGCCTATCAGGCGGTAGGCATCGGCGCATTTCTGCTGGCGCTGCCCACCGTGTTCTTGCTGTTCAAGGAAAACGAGGCGGCGGCGGATGGCCCCGGGGAGGCGCAAGCCCCTCCATCCAACTGGGGGCTGACGCGGGAGCAAGCCCTGCGCACCGGCCGCTTTTGGAGGCTGGCCGCGGTGCTGTTCATCACCGTGTTGGTGATTGTCGGCCTGCTGTCCAACTTCGAGCGCATTCTCAGCAGCAAGGGCATGGAGCGCAGCCTCATCGCCGCGATTGCCGCGGTGCTAGGCATCACCGTGATTTTCGGCCGCTTGCTCGTGGGCGTTCTGGTGGATCGGTTCTGGGCGCCAGTGGTAGCCTGCCTGTTCTTCCTGCTGCCCATCGTCGCCTTGTTCGTGCTGATCAACATGCAGCTGACGGTGGGCACCGGCCTGCTGGTTGCCGTCTGCATCGGGTTGGCCGCGGGAGCGGAGCTGGATTTGCTGGCCTATCTCACCAGCAAGTACTTCGGCCCGCGCCATTATCCGGCGATCTTCGGCGGCATTTTTGCGGTGTTTTCCGTGGGGGCCGGCATCGCGCCGCCGCTCATGGGGGAGGCTGCAACAGCCTTGGGCGGCTACGACAGGCCGCTGCTCATCCTCATCGGCATGCTCGCCCTTTCGATTCCGCTGTTTCTTTCCCTAGGCAAATATCCCGAGGAAGGGCGGCGGGAGATGGCGAGCGGCTGAGGCAGTATGCCACCAGCCATGCTGGCTTGACCGGCGGATGGCTGAAAAGGCGCCGTTCCAAGATGCTATCCTTTACGAAGAAGGTGTTGCACTTACGGGTTGAATGTAGGTTGTTGGGCACTTTTAGGCGATTTAGCCGCATGGGCGCCAAGCCGCTTGCTGAGCGTCTCGAATTGCGTTCGCACTTCCTCGGCGCGTTCACCGACGGGAGCGGTGAAGGGGGAGGCAAGCTGCCGGATGAAGCCGGCGGTACGAGTCTGCATGGCTTTGAGGTCGCGTTCACCTAAAGCGGTGTTGCCCCCCTCGGCCCGGTCCAGCTTCTTCGCCATCTGCGCCTGCACCTGCATAGCGGTCTCCGTGAACGCGGCGATTTCGCCAAGACGCATCGCGGCAGCGGCGCGGATGACCAGCAGGTCGGTCGTCGCGGACACCATCAAGGCGCGGTTCAACATGTGCAGCGCATCCATGTGGTCGCGTCGCTGGCGGCTGCCTTGAACGCGCCAGTCGGCCCGCAGTTGCACCGCTTGCGGATACCATAAGTCGGTCGGCTCGGCTTGGCCAAGCAGTGCGTCAAGCCGGGCGAGCCCCCGCCAGTTGCGCTGCTTGGCCAGTCGCCAGCCCCTTACCACGGCGGCAGCGGAGCCTTGCAGCGCCTGTGCAGCCGCCAGGATGCGGGCGGGCGCGGTGCCCTCCGCCAAGCGGCCCAGATGGTGCCGCGTTAGCGCGTAGCAGGCCTGAATGTTGGCCGGATCCTCCCGCAACGCTTGCGCAAAGGCTGCTTCGGAGTCCTCAAACAGGCCGGCGCGGCGCAGCCCCAGACCGGTGATGGTCATGGCCGCAGACGGGTTCGGCGCACTCCTTGCCAATGCGGCGGCACGGGAGGCAAAACCCTGAGCGATCAATCGCTCCGCCACATAGGGAAGGTTGAACGCCGCCGACCCTTGATGGATCCAACTTCCTTGATTCAGCAGCGGGTCTTGGGGAGACAGCAATTCGAACACGGCCTTGGTGGTCAGACCGTCGCCGCCGGAGCGACTGAACAGGGCCATGCGGTTGTCATTGTCGCTGTTGGCCGGCGCATGGCCGACGAAACGCCGCAACCCTTGGGTGTCCGCCTGCAAGGCGACCACAAGGTCCTCGACGGCGTTGATGCCAACGCTCGCGTAGTGCAACGCCGCATCGGTCAATGGCCGCCCGTGCTCCGCCGCTTGGGACTCCAAGTTCAGACCGCCATCCGAGGCCAAGAACAGCAGGGCACCGGGTGCCGGTTGGTACAGGCGAACTTCGGCGAACCGACCGAGCAGGGTGGCGGTCAGCGAGCGTAGCAGGGCGGCATCAACGAACAGGGAGTTGATCCACTGCACGAAGACCCCTTGCGGGCGCAGGCGCTCCTTCGCCAAACCGACGAACTCCTCGGTGTAGAGGTGAGAGGCACCGGCGGTCCAGGGATGAGACGGCTGGGAGGCGATGACGTCGTAGGTCTTGCGGGTCAGCATCAGGGCGTTGCGGGCGTCATTGGTGATGATTTTCAACCGTTCGTCGGTCAACGGGTTGTAGCGGCGGCGCTCTGCCACGGTTCGGTTGGCGGCGATCACTTCTGGTTCGATTTCGATGACGTCGATGGCCGCAACCGTTGGCGGTACGCCCTCAATGGCCACGCCGCCGCCGAAACCGACGATCAGGACGTCCCTCGCGTTGGGCCGGGCCACCACCGGCAACGCCGTCAGCCACTTTTGGCTGTGGCGCATGGGCACCGCCCCGGCGGGTTCGATGAAGGCTTCCGGCAAACCGTTGGTGCGCAGATAGAAGTAGCCGCCCTCACGCTTCATGAGCACGGTGGCCGAACGCCCCGCGGCGTAGAAGACGGGTTCGCCGCCACGCCCGGAATCCACCACTGAGACATTCAACAGGTTGAGGGGCGGGGAAGGCCGGTGCAGGGTCACGGCCATCACCGCGGCTAAGGCACCGCCCAAGGCACCTAACCCAGTACCGGAAACGGCAAACAGCGTCGCCGCGCCCAAGCCGAAATTGACGCCCACCGCCAGGCGGATCGCGCCTTCAAAGCCGAGCCAAGGAATGAGGAGAAAGCCGGCCAGAATAGAGCCGACAATGGCCCCAACGGTGTTCCAGGCATAGACGCGGGCGGTCGCTGAAGAGGCATCTGCCGCGCCACTGGACAGCACCCGCACCGCAAGGGGGAATGTGGCACCAATGAACAGGGTGGCGGGCAGGATGACGAGAGCGGCAAGACTGGCGTTTGCGGCCAAGCCGGCTGCACCCGGAACATGCCTCTCAAGCCAGAAGTAAGCCGCAGCGGAGGCGACGCCTACGGCGAACTGACAGGCGGCGAACATCCAACCGGCCCTCTCCCGCCGTCGCGCCAGCCGCGTCGCCGCCAAGCTGCCGATGGCGATGCCGGAGAGGAAGCTGGCCAGCATGGTGGCAAAGGCATAGATGGTGCCGCCGAGCAGGTGGTTCAGCAGCCGCGTCCACAACACCTCATAGAGGAAGGCGTTGGCGCCGGAGAGTAGAATCAATGGCAGGATCCAAAAGGCCCGCCGAGCCAACGGCATCTCCGCCAATCGAGTGCGGGATGCGGACCGTCCGGGAATCGTTGCGGCCCGCCTTTTCCGTGGCCGCCGTTTGGCCGCAGGCCGCTTCCCGCCATCGCGTCCACGCGATGGCGTCCGGTCTTGTCGGGTCGCCCCCTTTGAAGGCGGCCCAGCCGGCTCCAAGGAACCGCTCGCCAACGGCGTTGCGCTTTCGTCAGCAATCGTCGGCGCATGTTTCACGGCCAACACGGCTGCCACCAAGAAGACCAAACCGTTGACCGCCACGCCCACCCAAACGGTGGCCCTCAAGCCGAGGGCCGGCAGCACCAGAAAGGCCGCCGTCAAAGCCCCCAAGACCGCACCGGCGGTGTTGATGCCGTACAGCCACGCGATGCGCGGCCCCACTTGGGCGTCTTGGCGCACGGCGTAGCGGGTGAGCAGCGGCAGGGTCGCGCCCATGAAGCCGGTGGGCAGCGCCAGAATCAGGAAACTGACGAAGAGGTAGTAAAGCGGCTGTGCCAAGCCGCCGCTCTCCGGCAACTCCAGCAGCCCGCCCAGAGCCTTGACGTGCAGCCAACTCGCCCCATCGAGTAGGGCCGGTACGCACAGGGCAGAGAGGGCGACGCCGCCCTCAAGCAGCCCGTAAACCAGAATGGGGCGACGGATGCGGCCCAGCAAACGACCAGCGACCGCGGCGCCGGTGCCGAGGCCGCCCATGTAAGCCGCCAGCACCGCGGCCACCGCCAACTCCGAGGTGCCGAAGACGATAGAGAATTGCCGCAGCCAAGCGGTCTGATAGAGCAGCGCCGCAAACCCAGACAGGAGAAAGCAGGCGCTGACGCCGGCCAGCAGCCCAAGATCGCGTCTCCGCGCCACCGGTTGCGAAAAGGTTTGTAGCTTACGACCGACGATTAGGTGAAGACCTCCAGCAGGCCCAACGCCACCTCGAGTTCCGGCTTGCAGGCCATTCGTCCGTCCAGCTCATCGCCGAGGACTCGGACAACGCCTTCCGCCTGCTGCCGCTCGAAGCCGCTCTTCATCGATTTACCCGCCACTCTTAGGGTGTCGATCATCAGCTAGTCCGCCATCCCTTCGTTCCATAATAGTGCATGAATTGAAAAATGGCGGTAAACCCCCCAATCCCCTGACAAGGATGGATCCTGGCCATCGCTGATCGGTGCTTAATGTCTGAACGCCAACAGGATAATGGCGTCGTTCCACCGGAGGGCCGCAACATCATCGAGTTGGCACAAAGCGGCAGTGCTCTGGGCGCGGCGTTTGTGGCACCTCCGCCACCATCGCAGCTAAATGGATGCAGGGAACCGGAATTCATGCCTCAAGCAACGGATGTCATGTGTGTGAGATTGAGACGCTCTGTGGTTGGTGCGTAAAATGAGCGGCGCAAATGCGCGGGACAGGGCGGCGTTGAAGAAAGCAACGGAACTGGTTGGTCGGTATGGGCTTTGGGCGCTTTTAGCGGCCCCGTCCGTGCCGATGATGATCGGCCTGTGGACGGGCGGTGCGCAGCCGGACGTGCTGCTGCATCCAACGGGTGAATTCGCCGCACGCTTCATGATAATCGCCTTGGCGCTTACCCCGCTTCGGCTGATGTTTCCCAAGGTGCGCTGGCTGGCGTGGCTCTTCCAACGTCGCCGCGCCCTGGGCGTGGCCGCTTTCGGCTATGCGACCCTGCACACGGTTCTCTACTTGGTGGACATGGAGACCCTGCGCAGCGTTCTGGCGGAGTTCTGGGCTCTGGGCATTTGGACGGGCTGGGCGGCCTTCGCCATCTTCCTGCCTTTGGCGGCCACCAGCAACGAATTCTCCACCCGTCGTTTGGCGAAGTCATGGAAACTCCTCCATCGCACCGTTTACGCCGCCGCTGCCTTAACCTTGATCCACTGGATTTTCGTACAAAATAACCTCGGCCCGGCCTTGGTGCATTTCATCCCGCTGGCGGCGTTGGAAGTGTATCGCGTAGCGAAACAGGCGCAGGCCTCCTAGGTGGACGCGGACTGGCTGCCCTTCCATCCCGATCCCTCCAAACCGCAGTACGCGCCGCCGCCGGGGGCGGTGGACGCCCACTGCCATGTATTTGGGCCGGCGGCGGAGTTTCCCTTCGCGCCGGAGCGCAAGTACACCCCTTGCGACGCCGGCAAACGGCAGCTTTGGGCGTTGCGGGACCACTTGGGCTTGTCCCGCAACGTCGTCGTCCAAGCCACCTGCCACGGCGCCGACAACTGGGCCTTGGTGGATGCCCTCGCGGCCTCGAACGGCTTGGCCCGGGGCGTGGCCACGGTGCGCAAGGACGTAACCAATCAGGAACTGCGCACCTTGAACGCAGCCGGAGTGCGCGGGGTGCGGTTCAACTTCGTTAAGCGTTTGGTCGATAAGTTGCCCCATGAGGACTTGGGCATCATCGCCGAGAAGATCGCCCCCTTGGGATGGCACATCGTGATCTACTTTGAAGCCGCCGAACTGCCGGAGATATACCCTCTGGTGACCGCCCTGCCGACCCAAGTGGTGGTCGATCACATGGGGCGGCCCGATGTCAGCCGGCCAGTCGAAGGTCCGCAGTTCAGGCGCTTCGTGCGCCTACTGGAGGAGCATCCGAATATCTGGTCCAAGGTGAGCTGCCCGGAACGGCTGTCCCAAGTGGGACCGCCGGGCTACGAGGACGTCATTCCCTTTTCCCGCTACCTGGTGGAGCGCTTCCCGGACCGGGTGCTTTGGGGCACGGACTGGCCCCATCCCAACATGAAGTCGCACATGCCAGACGACGGCAAGCTGGTGGACCTGATTCCCCGCGTCGCCCCCACTCCCGCCTTGCGGCAAGCCCTGTTAGTCGAAAACCCGATGCGGCTGTACTGGCCCGAGGAAGCCTCCTAGCCGGCCGCGTTGCAGCAGCCAAACTTGGCGCATGTGTTGCGAAGCCGCCTACGAACCGCCAAGGTTCGAAGATTCACCTTGCTTCTTTCGCATGCCCCAAGGCGAACAACGCCAAGGCGGCCAGCAGCGAGCCGAAGGCCATCACCACGGCCACGGCGTCAAGCCCCAAGTTCGCCTGGAACATGAAACCGGCCACGATGGGACCCAGCGCCGCCCCCGCCCGACCTACGCCGATGACCAAGCCGGTTCCGCCGGCCCGCACCTCGGTGGGAAAGGATTCCGCAAACAAGGCGTACAGGCCCACGATGGCGGAGTTGGCGAAGAACAGGGCACCAGCGGCGACGAGGGACAGTTGGAGGAGATCCGCTTGGCCTTGGCCGAAGACCGTGACCATTGCCGCGGAGCCGATGAAGGCGGCGATGATCAAGCGACGAGTGGCGAATATCTGCGTGGAAAGGCCCAACAGCAGAGCGCCAAGGGTTCCGCCAATGTTGGCCCAGACCAGCACGCCGCTGGCGGCGGAGTGGCTGAAGCCCAGGTCCGCTACGATCTTCGGGATCCACTTCATGATGAAGTAGAAGGTCATGATGTGGCAGAAGTAGGCGGTGGTCAGCAGCAGGGTGATGCGCAGCAGGTCCTTGGAGAAGAGCTTGCCGATGCCGGCCTTGACCGGCGCGGCGAGGGCTGGCAACGCCTCCACCGCGCCGTGCCCCATGCGCCGCAGGGTGGTATTGATGCGGGCCAAGGCGTCTTTGGGGCGCTTTTCGCTCAAGTATTCGATGGACTCCGGCAACAACAGCCAAACCACCGGAATGAAGGCCGTGGTCACCGCACCGCCGAAGAGGAACACGGACCGCCAGTCGAAGCTGGCCAGCAGCGATGCGGCGACGGCGCCGCCCAAGATCACCCCCACCGGATAGCCGGAGGCCATGACGATGACGCACAGGTTGCGGTATTTGAGGTTGGCGTACTCCGCCGCCATCGCGTTGATGGCCGCCAACATGCCGCCAATGCCGAGGCCGGTAAGCAGGCGGTAGGCCGAAAGCGTCACCACGTCCCCGGCGCTGGCGGCCAGCCACATGCCGCCGGCCATCATCACCAAGCACACCAGAATGATCGGGCGCCGGCCAGCCCAGTCCGCCAAGGCGCCGATGGTCAGGGAGCCCACCCCCATGCCGATGAGCTCCATGGACAGCACCACGCCCAAGACGCCCCGCTCCACCCCCCACTCCTCGGCGATGCCGGGGGAGGCGAAGCTGATGGCCAGCACGTCGAACCCGTCCAAGGCGTTCAGCAACACGCAGATGGCGACGGCGCCGATTTGGAAGCGGCCCATGTGCTCGTCGGCAAGGATCTGCCGTGGATCTCGATTCAAATGACTTCCCCATAATGGTGGGCTGCGATGCAACCATGGTGCGGGCAACGCATTTGGCCGTCAACAAAACCTTCTGGTCCGTTGGGCTGTGGCTAGGAATCGCCATTCGGCTGAATTGCGAAGGGCCACCCCGTTCCAGTACAGTTCGGCTTATCGGATAACCGGGCGCAAACAGATGATCATGAAAATTCTGAAGTGGATAGGGGCTGGGCTGGGCGCGGCGATCATCGTGCTCGGTGTGCTCTACCTGTTGCGCACCGACCCGGTGTACATGATTTCCGGCAAACGCCTAAGCGGCCCGGAACGCCCCTACCCGCCGGATTGGTCGATCTGCAACGACCACTTCACCATCGCGGTGGAGACCCGGCCGGAGAACCCGCACTCCGTCACCACCGCATGCGTAGTGCATGAAGGCAGCCTCATCATTCCAGCCATGCAGGGCAGCACCAAGCAGTGGACCGCCAACGTCGTGCGCGACCCACGGGTACGCATCAAGATCGGCGAAGCGGTGTATCGGGCACGGGCCGAACGCACCCTGGACCTGACGCCGGAGGACTTCATCTCGGCGTTGCTGGCCGCACGGCCGGAGTTCGGCGAACGCGTCGGGGAAGAGCCCCCGGAAGACGTTTGGTTTTTCCGAGTGGGACCGCCAGGCGCATGAATAATTCGCCTATCGGGCGCTTAAAATCCCAAAACACCACTGCCGACCCTAGAATAATTCGGAGACTGCCAGCCCGTATGCGGTGTTTGCTGCTCGCCGCCGCCATCGGCGTGGCGCCGGTGGTCGGGGCCGAAGAGGAGCCGGTGCTCAATGTTTACAACTGGGCGGACTACATCGGCGCCAGCACCCTTGATGACTTTGAGCGGGAATTCGGCATCAGGGTCAACTACGACGTCTATGACGCCGCGCCCACGGTGGATGCGAAACTTATGGCGGGGCGTTCCGGCTACGACGTGGTGGTGCATTCCGCCGGCTACTCCAGCCGGCTGCAGGAGGCCGGCATCTATCTGGAACTGGACCGCTCCAAGCTGGACAACTGGCGCCATCTGGACCCGGAACTGCTAAGCCAGTTCGCGCTGTTCGACCCCGGCAACCGCTATGGGGTGCCCTACGCTTGGGGAACCACGGGGTTCACCTACAACGAGCGGATGATTCTGGAGCGCATGCCGGATGCCCCGGTGCATAGCGCCGCCATGCTGTTCGACCCCGAGGTGGCCAGCCACTTCGCGGACTGCGGCATCTCCATGCTGGAGGCGCCCACGGACGTCATGCCCGTGGTGTTGACCTATCTGGGCAGGGACCCCAACTCCATGGCGGAAGAGGACCTGAAGGCCGCCGAAGAAACCCTGAAATCCGTCCGGCCCTACATCGCCTACTACAGTTCCGCCAAGTTCCTTCTGGACATCCCCGCCGGGGACCTTTGCTTGGCCGGCAGCTGGTCCGGGGACTACGCGGTGGCCACCATCCGCGCCCGGGAGGCCGGCCTGGACCTGCCCTTGAAGTACACGGTGCCGCAGGAGGGCTCCACCATTTGGTTTGACGCCGCCTACATTCCAGCCGACGCGCCCCATCCCGGCAACGCGCATCTGTTCCTCAACTACCTGTTGCGGCCGGAAGTGATCGCCGCCTTCACCAACTTCACCGGCTACGCCAACGCCAACGCCAGCGCCACGCCGCTAGTGCTGCCGGAGTACGCCAACGACCCGGCCATCTATCCAGACGCCGAGACCCGCAAGCGCCTGCACGTCGCCTACATTGCCGGGCCAAAGGTGGAGCGACGCCGCACCCGGGCTTGGACGCGGGCCAAGTCCGGCTTCTGATGGGCAACAGCAACCAATCAAAGAATCCATGGGAGGACCCCGCGGCGGCGCCTTTCATCCGCATCGACGGCCTGCGCAAGGAGTTCGGCGGCTTTCCCGCCGTGGATGGGGTCAGCCTGGACATCTACAAGGGCGAACTGTTCGCCATCCTGGGCGGTTCCGGCTGCGGCAAATCCACCCTGCTGCGGATGCTGGCCGGCTTTGAGGCGCCCACCGCCGGCCGGGTGTTCATCGACGGCGTGGAAATGACCCAGCTACCGCCCTTTGAACGCCCCACCAACATGATGTTTCAGTCCTACGCCGTGTTTCCCCACTACTCGGTGGCGGACAACGTGGCTTACGGACTGAAGAAAGAGGGCGTTGACAAGGCCGAGGTCAAGGTGCGGGTGGAGGAGATGCTGGAGTTGGTGCAACTGCAGGACTTCGCCAAGCGCAAGCCCCGGCAACTCTCCGGCGGCCAGCAGCAGCGCGTGGCCCTGGCCCGGGCGTTGGTCAAGCGGCCCAAGGTGCTGCTGCTCGACGAACCCTTGGCGGCATTGGACAAGAGTCTGCGCGAGCGCACCCAATTCGAGCTGATGAACATTCAAGATCAATTGGGCATCACCTTCATTCTGGTGACCCACGACCAAGAGGAGGCCATGACCCTGGCCACCCGCATCGCCGTGATGGACGCCGGGCGGTTCGTGCAGGTCGGCACACCCACGGAAATCTACGAATATCCCAACAGCCGCTTCGTGGCGGACTTCATCGGCACCATCAACCTGTTCCGCTGCCACCAGCGGGGCAACGACGGCGCTACCGTTGTCGCTTGCGAGGAAACCGGAGTGCCAATCCAAGCCGACCTTCCCGCGGCGTTGGAACTGCCCGATGCATTCGACGTGGCGGTGCGCCCGGAGAAAATCCGCCTGAGTCGCCAAGCGCCGGAGGGGGAGGGCCTGACGGTCCTGCACGGCATGGTGGAGGACCTGGCCTATTACGGCAACCACTCCCTGTATCGGGTGCGAACCGATCAAGGCAAGCTGGTGCAGGTGTCCAGCCAGAACGTGCAACGCTCCGCGGAACTGGCCTTGGAGTGGGATGAGCAGGTCTATCTCTCATGGCCCAAGGATTGCAGCGTGGTGCTGACCCAATGAGCACCGCCCGGCCGATGCCGGCGTCCAGCCAAAACGCCCGCCGCTCCCTGCAACCGGCCTGGCAATCGGATGAGTGGGCCGATTTCTCCCAGCCCCGGGATTGCAGCTTGGTGCTGACCCAATGAGCGCCGCCCGGCCGATGCAGGCGTGTAGCCAGAACGGCCGCCGCTCTCTGGAACTGGCCTTGCAATCGGATGAGTGGGGCGATGATTTCTCTCAGCCCAAGGATTGCAGCTTGGTGTTGACCCCATGAACGCCATGCGGCCGGAGCGCCTGTGGCGGCGCACGGTGATCGGCATTCCCTACTTCTGGCTGCTGGCGTTCTTTCTGGCGCCCTTCGCCATCGTGCTGCGCATCAGCTTCTCGGACCCGATCATCGCGCAACCGCCCTTCACACCGCTCTACGACCCTGCCCAGGGCCTTTACTTGACGGCGGACAACTACCGCTTCCTCACCGAAGACGATCTGTATTGGGTGAGCTACCTCAAGTCCATCCGCATCGCTGCGGTCTCCACCCTGCTGTGCCTGTTGATCGGTTATCCCATGGCCTACGGCATCGCCCGGGCGCGGGGAGCGTGGCGCAACATCCTGCTGCTGCTGGTGATTCTGCCCTTTTGGACGTCCTTCCTGCTGCGGGTGTACGCCTGGATGGGGATGCTCTCCGGCCACGGCGTCCTTAACCAAGCCTTGCTGGGAATGGGACTGATCGAGCAGCCCCTAAAAATCCTCTATACGGACTTCGCCGTGTATCTCGGCATCGTTTACAGCTATCTGCCCTTCATGATCCTGCCGCTGTACGCCACCCTCGAACGCTTGGACGGCAACCTGCTGGATGCGGCGGCGGACCTGGGCGGGCGGCCCCGGCAGGTGTTCTTTGACGTCACCTTGCCGGTGTCTCTGCCCGGCGTGGTGGCCGGCGGCCTGCTGGTGTTCATCCCCGCCTTGGGGGAGTTCGTGATCCCGTCCCTGCTGGGCGGCTTGGACACGATGATGATCGGCAAGACCCTTTACGACGAATTCTTCATCAACCGGGACTGGCCCTTGGCCAGCGCCGTGGCCACGGTGCTGGTGCTGATTCTGCTGGTGCCCATCATGCTGTTTCAGCGCTTTTCGCAGGCCGATGCCGGGGCGCGACGATGACACGGCGCTTTGTCTTTGCGGTGTTTCCGCTGGTGCAAATGGCGCCCGTCCTCTTGCCGCAACGCACTCCGCAAACACAGGCGGGAGCCCGGCGATGAGGCGGCACCGCACCTTCATCTTCAGTTGCCTGTGCTTCGGCTACGCCTTTCTGTACATCCCCATCCTCGCCATGATCGCCTGGTCGTTCAACGACTCGCGGCTGATGTCCGTCTGGACGGGCTTTTCCCTGCGCTGGTATCAAGCGCTTTGGCAGAACGAGCAGATCATCGACGCCGCCCTGCTGAGCCTGCGCATCGCCTTCGTCAGCGCCACCTTCGCCACCCTGCTGGGCACCCTGGCCGCTTTGGCGATGGCCCGTCTAGGCCGCTTCCGCGGCCGAACCGCGTTCTCCGGCATGCTGGCGGCACCCTTGGTGATGCCGGAAGTCATCACCGGGCTTTCCCTGCTGATGCTGTTCGTCAGCCTGCAAGGGCTGCTCGGCTGGCCGGCCAAGCGCGGCGCCGACACCATCGCCATCGCCCACATCACCTTCGCCATGGCCTACGTCGCGGTAGTGGTGCAGGCGCGGCTGACGGCCATGGACCGCTCCTTGGAGGAAGCCGCCATGGACTTGGGCGGCCGGCCGATGGGCGTGACCCTGGACATCACCCTGCCGCTCATCGCCCCAGCCATGCTCTCCGGCTGGCTGCTGGCCTTCACCCTCTCCTTGGACGATCTGGTCATCGCCAGCTTCGTTTCCGGGCCGGAGTCCAGCACCTTGCCGATGGTGATCTACTCCAAGGTGAGGCTGGGCATCGCCCCGGACGTGAACGCCTTGGCCGCGGTCATCGTCGGCATCGTTGGGCTGGGGGTGCTGGCGGCGGGGTGGATCATGCTGCGGGGGGCAAAACGGGAGGGGACTGCGACAACGGATTAGCCCTCCCGGACATTGGGCTTGGCTGCCGATCAGGGTCTGCCGAACGGCCGCCCGCCCTAAGCGCCACAGGATTCCGCTGTTTATGGCCTCCCGAAGCCAACTGCACAGCACGGCCTACCGTTGACGAAGGGCCAATCCCCGTGCGCCCATCTGGATTCTTGCCACGCATACATTGGGGGGATATAGTCCCACTTGTTCCGCAGGCGGTTCAGGAGGCCTTGAGCATGGACGGCGACAGCGAAGCCCAGGTTTCGGAGCAAACACGGCTGGGCGTTTGGCAATCCCTATACAACCATGAGCGCTTGGTGCGCTACTACGAGCGGTTGCATGACCTTTTGGCCCGCAAGGTCACGGCCTGCAAGTGGGCGCTGTTTCTCGTAGCGGGCGCCGAAGTGGTAGCCGAGATCCTTTGGATGGCCGTTGGCGATTGGGGTGCTTGGCCTCGGTACATGAGCATGGCTGCGACGGGCATCTTGGTGGTCTTGTTGATGTCCCCTTTCTACCGAAGGGCCGAAACGAACTTGGCGACGGCAGGTTCCATCATGACGTCCTGTCGTCGGCAAAAGACGGAAACTGAAAGCCTGTGGCGGGACATTATGAGTGTCGATTGCACCGACCGGGAAGCGCGCCAGCGAATCACCCGCATCGAACAAGAGTTGAACGCCATCACGGCAGCCAAACTGGATGGCGTCGGGGTGAATGACGAGCTAAACAAGCGTTGCGAAGACGAAGCGTACAAGGTCCTCGAAGGGAAGGCGGCACATGCCTCATAATGCCAATGCTATCGATTTTTGGCATTTGCATGGAAGAATCGCTTCAAATCAGTCTAGAAAAGTCCTTTTACGCTGTTCATAAAGGTATCCGAAATGCACAGTACTCTTGGCTCTGCGTGTCAATTTCCAGTGGTACACGTGCAATAGGAAAACCTCGCGACTCCCAAGTTTTAGGCGCTAGCCAGGATAGGAAATCACGCTTTGACTTTAAGCGCGGCAAAGGATGCATTTCTCGCCGGCGCACCAGTCCCTTCGGGAACATCAGCCAATGAACGATACCGCGAATGTAACCCAACAGTTCCGCAAGCTGGTCGCTCTGCTAAAGGAGCTGTTCCAGCTTGACCGGCCCGACTTGGATTTTGGGTTCTATCGCATCATGCATGCGAAGAGCGCTGAGGTAACGCAGTTTTTGGAGCGGGATCTGTTGCCTCAAGTGCAGGCGGCGTTTGCGCAGTATCAGTCGGCGGACAGGGCAGCCATACAGAAGGATCTTGACGAAACTGTTAGGCGGATTGAATCTGATGGGGCCGCCCCGGAAACTTCCCCGAAGGTTCGAGAGCTTCGGGAGAGGCTCGCAGGCGAGGCCGTGGACCTGGCTGCGCTGGAAGCCGAGGTTTACGACCGCCTTTACAGCTTCTTCCGGCGCCACTATTCCGAGGGCGACTTCCTCAGCAAGCGGGTGTACAAACCCGGCGTGTACGCCATCCCCTACGAAGGGGAAGAGGTCAAACTGCACTGGGCCAATGCGGACCAGTATTACATCAAGACCAGCGAGTACTTGCGCGACTACGCTTTTCGGCTGCGGCCCGACGATGAAGGCGACCCCATGCGGGTGCATTTCCGGCTTGTGGACGCCTCTGAAGGAGAGCATGGGAACGTCAAAGCCGCGGAGGGCAAGAAGCGGGTCTTCCTTTTGCAAAAATCGGACTTCATCGCGGAAGAACACGCAGAGGATGGCGATGAGTTAATCGTGCGCTTCGAGTACCGCCCCGCCACAATCGCAGACTGGCCAGATGCAAACCGGCAGGGGCCGGGCAAACCGCCGACTCAAAGCGATCTGATTGTGCTGGCCGAACAACAAGTGCGGGCAGTAACGGATCCTGCGCTCGCTCGCTGGACCGAGGCATTGAGTGAACCGCACCTTGCGGCAAACGGCGAGCAAGCCGACTACTCCTGCCTGCGGGCACATCTCAACCGCTACACCGCTCGCAACACCTTCGATTACTTCATCCACAAGGATCTGGACGGGTTCCTGCGCCGAGAGTTGGACTTTTACATCAAAAACGAAGTCATGCACTTGGACGACGTGGAGAACGAAAACGCTCCGCGTGTGGAGCAATATCTCT
The DNA here is from genome assembly GCA_958296025.1 of uncultured Pseudomonadales bacterium. Taxonomy (GTDB): domain Bacteria; phylum Pseudomonadota; class Gammaproteobacteria; order Pseudomonadales; family Azotimanducaceae; genus Azophilus. The sequence continues at coordinate 157,791 of OY282430.1, read as the reverse complement.
CCAAGATCAAGGTCATACGGAGCATCGGCAGCAAGATCATCGACTTTCTGGCGCAGCTTGAGGACTTCCAAAAGAAGCTGTGGCTAAAGAAGAAATTCGTCATTCAGACGGACTACTGCGTGACCTTGGGCCATGTTCCGGAGAGTATGTATCAAGAAGTCACTTCGAATGCCTCGCAGTGCGAGGAATGGACCCGACTGTTCGCCCTTGATGACGCTCAGCCGGACTTGGCCAGCGGGAACATATCCTGGAGCAATCCGCCAACAGTGGATTTTCTCAAGGCCAACCCTTGTTTGGTACTGGACACTCGGCACTTCGACAGCGACTTCACTTGGCGATTGCTGGCCGCTCTTTCATATTCCGAACCGCTGGATGATCAACTGGACGGGCTGCTTGTTCATAGTGAAAACTTTCAAGCGCTTAATCTTATGAAAAGGGGCTATCGAGAAAGAATTGAATGCGTTTATATTGACCCACCCTACAATACAGGCGATTCGGAAATTCTATATAAAAACGGTTATCTCAATTCTTCCTGGCTGACCTTAATGGCGAATCGATTGGCAATTTTGCCAAACATGTTTACGCAAGACCCGATACTTTACATCGCTATAGACGATTTTGAAATGACGAATCTTGCAAAATTTGTGGATTCGGAATTTCCATCGTTACGACGTGAAATGATCATTATTAATCATCATCCGCAAGGAGGAAAAGCTAAGACGTTGGCCCATACTCATGAATATATGCTGGCGTGTATGCCCGAATCATCGGATAGAACGCTGATAGGGAGGAAAAGCGATGACGGGGTTGAGCTACGCCCTTTCAAGCGAAGTGGTACAGCAGAGAGCAATTTTCGCCGAGCAAGGCCGAATAGTTTTTACGCAATTTTGGTATGTACTGCTTCTCGTGAGATCATGGGTATAGAAGAGCCGCCATCAGGATCAGCGTATCCCATCGAAAGCACAGACGATGGCCTTATCAGAGTCTATCCCATCGGAAAGCAAGGGGAAGAACGCGTGTGGAGGCGATCCTATAAATCATGCCAATACTTGGTTCAGAATAACAAACTGCGGTGTACTGAAAGGAATGCAATTTATCAGGCGATTGAGGCAAACGAAAGAGCTTCCGCTCTATTCAGCAATTGGATTGATACTCGCTACAACGCAGGTACGCATGGGGCGAATCTGTTGCGCGACATTCTCGGCGAACAAAATCCGTTCTCGTATCCAAAATCAATTCATACTGTAGCCGACGCAATTTTTGTTTCTGGCCTTGAAGCAGACGCCAACGTGTTGGATTTCTTCGCCGGCTCCGGCACCACCGGCCACGCCGTCATCAACCTGAACCGCGAGGACAGCGGCAGACGTAAGTTCATCCTCGTCGAGATGGGTGACTACTTCGATTCCGTCCTGCTTCCGCGCATCAAGAAGGTCTCCTTTACTCCCGAATGGAAGGATGGCAAACCCAAGCGCCCTGCCACGCCCGAGGAAGCCGGACGCTCCCCGCGCATCGTCAAGGTCGTGCGCCTCGAATCCTACGAAGACACCCTCAACAACTTGGAACCGCGCCGAACCGATGCGCAGCAATCCGCGCTCGACATGTCGCAACGTCAAGGCTCAGGCGACTTCCGGGAACAGTACATGCTCCGCTACATGCTCGATGTGGAGACGCGGGGCAATCCGTCGCTGCTCAACGTTGCCGCCTTCGCCGGTCCCACCTCCTATCGGCTGAAGGTCAAGCGGCCGGGGTCGGACGAAAGCCGCGAAGTCAATGTCGATCTTCTGGAAACGTTTAACTGGCTAATCGGTTTGCGGGTGCAGCGTGTCGTCGCGCCACGAACCTTCAATGCCAACTTCAAGCGCGACCAAGAAGGCCGCTTGCAACTAAGGGAGCAACTCCGGCAGGAAACGAACGGCTCGTGGTGGTTCCGCACGCTAACCGGGACCCTGCCGAACGGACGCAAGGCACTCGTCATCTGGCGTAAGCGGCCCGGCGGCGAGACGCCTGAGGGGGTAGAACGGGACAATCTCGTGCTCAATGAGTGGTTCGCCAAGCAGGACTTCGCGCAGAATGGCGGCTGCGACCTGATTTACGTCAACGGCGACAATAACCTAGAAAACCTTAAAGCCCCGGACGACCTCTGGTCCGTGCGCCTTATCGAGGAGGATTTCCACCGGCTGATGTTCGAATCGGAGGAAGTCTGATGCAGGTGGCCCAATGCAACATATTCCCTACGGGATGGGTGCATAATCCAGACGCCAGGTGGCAAGGAAAGGATTGATGGCGACGATCCACTACCACGAAGGGCGCTTTCCCCCCGAGGAGCGCATCCACTGGCCGGCGCTCATCCCACTGATCGGCCCCGCGGTGGCGGCGCTGGCGCGTTACGACGGAGCGCTCGGCGCAGTGCCCAATCCCCGAGTCCTGCTGTCGCCCCTGATGACGCGGGAGGCGGTGCTTTCCTCGCGCATTGAGGGCACCCAGGCCACCATGAGCGAGGTTCTGGAGTTCGAGGCCGGGCAAGAGGCGGAATCTCCCCAACGCCGGGATGACATCCATGAGGTGCTCAACTATCGCGACGCAATGCGGGAGGCAGAGCGGATGCTGGAAACGCTGCCCCTCTGCCAGCGGGTGGTCCGCGAGGCGCACCGGATTCTGCTTTCCGGTGTGCGTGGCGAGAACAAATCCCCCGGCGACTATCGGCGCATCCCCAATTGGATTGGCCCGCCTGGATGCACCGTGGAGCAAGCCACCTTCGTGCCCATCGGAGCGGACAAGCTCCCTAGGGCCATGAGCGCATGGGAGAGCTACCTGAACCAAGATGCGCCTGACCGGCTGGTGCAGCTCGCCATTCTGCATGCGGAGTTTGAGGCCCTGCACCCGTTTCTGGACGGAAACGGCCGCTTGGGACGCATGCTGGTGCCTCTGTTCCTCTGGCAATGCGGCCTCATCAGCCAACCCATGTTCTATATCAGCGCCTATTTCGAGGCCCGCCGCAACACCTATTATGATGGGCTGCTTGCCGTCTCCCGGGACGATGCCTGGACTGAATGGTGCGGATTTTTCCTGGAGGCGGTGCGGGCGCAGGCTGAGGAAAACTTGGAGAAAGCTAAGGGGATCCTTGATCTCTACGAAGGCATGAAAGGCCCAGTGGCGGGCATTACCCGCTCCCAATACGCCATCCATGCCCTAGACTGGATATTCGAGCATCCGATCTTCAACAGCAGCGGCTTTGCATCCAGCGCCAAAATTCCAAGCCGCACGGCGCGACGCATTCTGACCAAGCTGCGCGAACATGAAATCCTGCGGGTGATCAAGCCCGCGAACGGCCGCCGGGGAACCATCCTCTTATTCCCGGACCTGCTGAACATCGCCGAGGGCAGGCAGGCATTTTGACGGTCATCCCTTTCACTGGCACCAATCTACCGGCCACTTTCCGCAAGTTGTGGCCGGCAAATCCCGTTGCCGGTCACTTTCCGCCAAACATGGCCGACAAACCCACTTGGCGGTCACGCATGGCCGGCAAACCCCGTTGCCGGTCACTTCCCGCCAAACATGGCCGACAAACCCGCTTGGCGGTCACGCATGGCCGGCAAACCCCGTTGCCGGTCACTTCCCGCCAAACATGGCCGGCAAACCCGCTTGGCGGTCACGCATGGCCGGCAAACCCCGTTGCCGGTCACTTCCCGCCAAACATGGCCGGCAAACCCGCTTGGCGGTCACGCATGGCCGGCAAGCCCCGTTGCCGGTCACTTTCCGCCAAACATGGCCGGCAAACCCATTTGGCGGTCACGCATGGCCGGCAAGCCCCGTTGCCGGTCACTTTCCGCCAAACATGGCCGGCAAACCCATTTGGCGGTCACGCATGGCCGGCAAACCCCGTTGCCGGTCACTTTCCGCCAAACATGGCCGGCAAACCCGCTTGGCGGTCACGCATGGCCGGCAAACAGAGCTTCGACAGAGGAGTTTGATGCGCCCACACCGCCGGCGCAAAACACCGCCACTGCCCTTCTCGCAGCGGTTGGTGCTGCATCAATGGTTTCTCAGCCTGTTCGGCGTCCAACGTTTCGATCAGCTTGCCGAGCATCTGCGCGACGAAGCGCTCGAAGGGCTGGACGAGAACAACGTCCATCGCCTCCATCATGCCCTGTGCCTGCATCTGCCGGCGGACCGGCGGCCGCTTTTGTCGGACGAGACGCTCTTGGAGCACGATCAGGCCATCGTCGCCGTTACCCTCCAACTCAATGAAGAGCGCATCACCCGGGGCGAGCCGCCGATTGTCTGGAAGTACTTTCAGTACCTCGCCCTGCTCTCTACCGGGATCTATCTGGACCGCTACTTCCGCGACCCCGACGCATTGCTATTGGCGCTGAATGTGCAAATTGCGGCTTTCAACGAAGGTAAAGCGGATGCCGACCGCATGACGCCGTTCGATGAGGCCGCCGCGGCCACACCACAACTCAACAAGGTGGCCTTGTGGATGGCCACCGGCAGCGGCAAGACATTGCTGATGCATGCCCATATTCTTCAGTATCGAAAGCTGCTGGAAACCCACGGGCGCAGCCAAGATCTCAACCGCATCCTACTGCTGACGCCAAACGAAGGGCTGTCTCGGCAGCATTTGCGGGAGTTCAGGGTCGCAGGGATTGAGGCGGAAATCTTCCGCAAGGAAGGCCGGGGGATTCTTCCGGGGAAGGCGGTGGAGATTCTGGAAATTACCAAGCTCCGGGATGAGATGGGAGACAAAACCATCGCCGTGGAAGCGTTCGAGGGAAACAACCTCGTCCTGATCGATGAAGGGCACCGGGGCACCCGTGCAGGCGAAGCTGGCGTCTGGATGCGCCATCGCAATGCGCTCTGCGAAAAAGGCTTCTCCTTCGAATATTCGGCCACCTTCGGCCAAGCGGTGCGGGGCGACTCGGCGCTGAGCGACCTCTATGCCCGCAGCACCCTGTTCGACTACTCCTACCGCTGGTTCCACGGCGATGGTTTTGGCAAGGACTATCGAATCCTGAACCTTGAAGACGAAGGTGGCGGGGAGTGGATGGCCAGCTATCTCACGGCCTGCTTGTTGGTCTTCTTTCAGCAGCAACGACTGCACCGCCAGCGCGAGGCGGAGTTTCAGCCCTTCAAATTGGAGCGACCACTGTGGGTTTTCGTGGGCGGCCGGGTGACCGCCACGCTGGCCCAACGCGATGCTTCGGACATTGTGGAGATACTGCGCTTCCTAGCGGGATACATCTCCAATCACGCCCAAAGCGTCGCCCGTATTCGAGGGATACTGCACCAAGGGCTTGTAACCGCAACTGGGGAAAACTTGTTTGCTGAGCGATTCTCCTACTTGGTCGGCACGGGGTTGACAGCGGAACAGCTATTCGATGAAACGCTGGATTTGCTGTTCAACGCACCGGGCGGTGGTGCCCTGCACGTCGAAAATTTGCAGGGCGCCGCCGGCGAAGTGGCGCTGCGGGTGGGCGAAAACCAGTCTTTCGGCGTCATCAACGTCGGTGATGACGCCAAGCTCGCCAAGCTCTGCGAACAGGCAGGGTTCAACGTCTCCGAGAGGGTTTTTGCAGGTTCGCTCTTCGACCATCTCGACGGGTCCCACTCCACCGTCAACCTGCTCATCGGCTCCAGAAAGTTCACCGAAGGATGGAACAGCTGGCGGGTGGGCACCATGGGGCTGATGAACATCGGGCGCGGCGAGGGAGCGCAGATCATCCAGCTTTTCGGGCGCGGAGTGCGGCTTAAGGGCCATGGGATGAGCCTAAAGCGCAGCGCTAGGGCTGAAGGCGTGGAGGGGCTGAAGCGGCCCGAGCACATCGAGCTGCTGGAAACGCTCAACGTGTTCGGCATCCGCGCCAACTACATGACGCAGTTCCGCGACTTCCTTAAGGAGGAAGGGCTGCCGGCGGACGACGAGCGGATTGAACTGTTTTTGCCGGTCGTCAGGAACCTTGGCAAGCAATCCCTCAAAACCATCGGCATCAAGAGGACCATCAACGGGGTCAGCACCGAGGCCGGCGCTGCGTTCCGCAAACTGGGGCCGGTTCCAACCTTGCGGCATCCCAACCCGGAGAATGAGCCGAGAACCGAGTATCTCCAGAGCAATCAGGTGGTTCTCAATTGGTATCCGAAGATTCAGGCCATGAATCCAACCGATGCAGATGAGGGTGAATTCGGCGCGGAACCCAATCAAGCCCGTCTGCAACCTGAGCATATCGCCTTTCTGGACCTAGATGGGCTGTTCTTTGAATTGGAGCGGTTCAAGGCCGAGCGAGGATGGCACAACCTGAACCTGTCCCGCGGCGGCATCCGCGACTTGCTGGCCGACGGCACTTGGTACCGCCTGCTGATTCCCGAATCTGAACTGGCCTTGGACTCCTTCGGCAAAGTCCGGCTCTGGCAGGAGATTGCGCTTGCGCTGCTCAAAAAGTATGCGGAGCGTTATTACAGCTTCCGCAAGCGCGATTGGGAGCTTCCGCACCTTGAATACCAGATTCTAACCGAGGACGATCCGAATTTTCTGGGGATGCGCGAGGAACGCGCCGAATACGGCTACCGCATTCAGGTCGAGAAATCGCGGCAGGACGTGGTGGACGAGCTGCTGAAACTTAAGGCGGCAATCGAACAGGGCGACTTGCAACCATGGCAATTCCAAGGCATCCGCGCCGTTTGGTTTGATCGGCATCTGTACCAACCGCTGCTTGCTCTGGAATCCGGGGTGGTGGAAATTTCTCCCACACCGCTCAATCGAGGGGAGCGCCTCTTCGTCGAAGATCTGAAAGCCTATTGCAAGACCAACTCCGCCGCCTTGGCCAGCAAAGAGCTTTACCTGCTGCGCAACTTAAGCCGGGGGCAAGGCATCGGCTTCTTTGAGGCGGGGAACTTCCATCCAGATTTCATCCTGTGGCTGCTCGCGGACGGCCGGCAAAACGTCACCTTCGTGGACCCTAAGGGCATCCGCAACATCGGCGCGGACGATCCGAAAATCCGTTTCTTTGAGACCATCAAGGAGATTGAGCAGCGCCTTGGCGACCCAAGGGTGTCGCTCAATTCCTTCATCGTCTCCAACACGCCTTCCCACACGATGAAAAAGCTCTGGGGCATCGGCAAGGGAGAGATGGCCGAACGGCATATCGCGTTCCGGGGGGAAGACCAGGGTTCCTACATCGGCGCGATTCTTGGCGACCTTTGAGCTACCGCCGCGGCAAGGCACAATGGAGCGCAAGGGAGGCGCGTATGAGCGTGGATGTGCGGCAAATCGTGGCGGCTGACCAAGCGATTCTGGACCACTACGGCATGGAGTTTGTCTCAGCGGCGGAGGGCCGCGCCCGGTTGCGGACGGTGGTGGCCGGCAAGATGATGAACGCGGCCGGCTACGCCCACGGCAGCCTGACGTTCGCCTTGGCCGACACCGCCTGCGCCTATGCACTCAATTCGGCCGGTGTGCGGGGCGTGACGCTGAACGCCAACATCAGCTATCTCAAGGCAGCCAAGGCCGGCGCACTGCTGGAGGCGACCGCCCAAATCATCAAGCTCGGCAATCGGGTGGCCCATCTGGAAGCGGACGTGCGTTGCGGTGAAGATTGCATCGCCAAGGGGACATTCACCTTTCTGTCGGTTTAGCTATCCGGGCTGGGTGCTTGAGTGCGCTCAAGCATTTGCTCGACTTCTCTAACGGCTGCAATCAGCCGCTCGACCTCCTGTCTTGTCAAAGCCGGGGTTCGGCCTGGGTGCATCGCTCTGTTGCGGGTCTTTACAGCCATTTTGCAACTCAACTGAAACTCGATGTCTAAACTGGGATGGTCTTGGCAGAATTCATCAACCACCTTACCTAGGACATCATCCGGTATTGCCCCAACTAACTGCTTCATGGATCGTTCGAACTCGATGCCGGCAATCTGGCCGGCCGTCCGTACGTCGGTTGCCACTAACGCTTCCGCCAACTCAAGCCGGGACATGACGGATTCGTCGAAGAGCCGCCTAGTTAGGTTCCTTACCCGAATTTCCCGCAGCTTTGCATCCTGCCTGAAACCCTCGTATAGAGCCTCGTAGCCCTCACTGCCTTTTAGTCTCTCCTCCAACACGCCCATTTGCAGCACCCAAAGTGCCATGTCCAGGTCCGCTACTCGTTTAAAGCCCTTTTGGTTCTTGAGATACCGAAGGTCAGACAAGTAGGCCAGATACTTCTCCAAGGGTAGGTTTTCCAAGCCAGCGCGATGGCTGCCAAAGGAATTAATGCCTAAAACCTTTTCTACAGGAGGGCTTATTATTCCGTATTTCTCCGGCACCACGAACCTTAAAACCACGGAGACGGGTTCTATTTGTCGAAACACCGAATAGAGGTCAGCAACTGCCCTTTTTTCCTTCTTGGGCAGGTTCCAGAAATCCCAATCCGTCGATCTGAGGATTGGCTCGATCTCTTGACGTTTAGGCCAATAGCCGAACATGTCGGCATTCCAGACGCCGCGGTTCAAAATCTTCTCTATGTCTTCGTATGTAAGCTGGCGGCTTGACCGAACCTTGGCGGTTGCATTTTCAATCCTCTTAATGTCCTGCCTGCGGCCATATAGGATTTCCGTTAGATCGGAATACAGTTCGAGGCAAGCGTGCAGATAGTCTTTTTGCTCTGGCATGGCATTCGCCTCCAGAAGTTATGGGTTGCAGGGGCGAAGGCTGACTTCGCCGCCGATGAATTCGGTGATTTTGCCGTCGCAGCGGACACGCAGGGCACCTGTGGCGGTAACGCCCAGCGCTTGGCCGCTGTGGGTTTGGTTGCCTTGGACGATGCGCACCTGCTTGCCGTGGCATAGGTGCATCGCGTCGTAGGCGGGGCGCATTGCGGCGAAGCCTTCTCCCTTAAAGCGGTTTGCGGCATCCACCACCGCGGAGACCAAGGCGGCGGCGAACAAGTTGCGGTTGGGGGTTATGCCTTGGGATTTTAGGTCCGTGACCTTCTGGTCGATGCCGGTGCGGGCGCTTTCGGGCAAGTCCAAGTTTAGGCCGATGCCGATGATGCAGTCGCAGGCGCTGGCGCGGATGACCACTTCAATGAGGACGCCGCAGACCTTGGCGTCGCCGATGTAAACATCGTTCGGCCACTTGACTACGGCGCTGGCTACGCCTTCGCGCTGCAGCAGGCCGGCCACGGCCAGGCCCACGGCTAGGCTTAGGCCTCCGACTTGGGGGGGCGTCTGGTTGACTGTGCAGCCTAGGGTGAGCGCGATGTTCCGAGCGAAGGGCGTCAGCCAGCGCCGGCCGCGGCGCCCGCGGCCGGCGGTTTGCAGTTCCGCCAACCAAACGCAGCCATCCACCGGGGCGGATTGGGCCGCCGCCACCATGCGGGAGTTAGTGGAGTCCACCGCCAGAAAGACTTTGAGCTCCCGCAGCCAAGCGTCGGCGGAGGGGGAAAGGGCGTTGCGGATGGCGCTTTCATCAAGCAGGTCAACATTCCCAGCCATGCCCACGGCACCGTCCTTCACCGCCAAGCCAAGCTCTTCCGGGGCGGCCTGCCCAAAGTCAAATTCATCCTTCGGGATGCCGCCTTCGCGGACGATTCGGCGCAACAAGTGGGACAATTGTTCAGACAAGGCGCTGCCTCCAAGGGGATGTCGATGCAGTTGTTCAGGCCTGAGAGACTGGCGCACCATAGCCCTTCGCCTGAGCTTGGTCAAAGACATAGCGGCCGATTGCTGACGGGGCGGTCTGCCCATATATGCCCCTATGGTAAAGAAGGGGTGAGAGAGGCATTACTGTCGAGTTGCTTAGACAAACTGTGTGAGGCTTGCGACCCGCAAAAAAAACCCCGCCAACAGCGGGGCTTTGGAGAAAAATCCTGACGACGACCTACTCTCACATGGGGAGACCCCATAGTACCATCGGCGCTGCGCCGTTTCACTGCTGAGTTCGGGATGGGATCAGGTGGTTCCAACGCGCTAGTATCGTCAGGAAAATCGGCACCCGCCGGAAGCGGGTGAAATTCAGAAGACATGCAGCCAACAACGCGGGAGCGAATGCGTCTTTGCAAATTGCGCGACCTTATCCGAACTTGAATGCGTTCGATTATATGGTCAAGCCGCACGGGCAATTAGTACAGGTTAGCTCAACGCCTCACAGCGCTTACACACCCTGCCTATCAACCTCGTAGTCTTCGAGGGCCCTTCAGAAATCTTGCGATTTGTGAGATCTCATCTTGAGGGGGGCTTCCCGCTTAGATGCTTTCAGCGGTTATCCCTTCCGAACATAGCTACCCGGCAGTGCCACTGGCGTGACAACCGGAACACCAGAGGTTCGTCCACTCCGGTCCTCTCGTACTAGGAGCAGCTCCTCTCAAATCTCATGCGCCCACGGCAGATAGGGACCGAACTGTCTCACGACGTTCTAAACCCAGCTCGCGTACCACTTTAAATGGCGAACAGCCATACCCTTGGGACCGGCTCCGGCCCCAGGATGTGATGAGCCGACATCGAGGTGCCAAACACCGCCGTCGATGTGAACTCTTGGGCGGTATCAGCCTGTTATCCCCGGAGTACCTTTTATCCGTTGAGCGATGGCCCTTCCATACAGAACCACCGGATCACTAAGACCGTCTTTCGACCCTGCTCGGCCCGTCAGCCTCGCAGTCAAGCACACTTCCGCCTTTACACGCACTGCATGATTTCCGACCATGCTGAGTGTACCTTCGTGCTCCTCCGTTACTCTTTAGGAGGAGACCGCCCCAGTCAAACTACCCACCACACACTGTCCTCGACCCAGATCATGGGCCTGAGTTAGAACCCCAAATTGGCCAGGGTGGTATTTCAAGGACGACTCCACGGAGGCTGGCGCCTCTGCTTCAAAGTCTCCCACCTATCCTACACAAACCAAGTCAAAGTCCAGTGCGAAGCTATAGTAAAGGTTCACGGGGTCTTTCCGTCTAGCCGCGGGTACACGGCATCTTCACCGCGATTTCAATTTCACTGAGTCCCGGGTGGAGACAGTGTGGCCATCGTTACGCCATTCGTGCAGGTCGGAACTTACCCGACAAGGAATTTCGCTCAATTGCTCTTAACTGTTTCCAGAAAAGTTGGACTTTATCTTGAACCGCCTCGATTCATTTGCCCAGCGATTTGGCGGATCTCATCCACGCCCTCACCAGTCAAATGAACGCCCTTCTCCATCATCAGAAGAATTTTTCGGAACTTGCGAAAGTCCACATTCTTCCTAGTCTTCAAAGGGTGCTTCATGAAAAATGGAACGATGCGCTCCAGCAAGTGCTCCTTGCCTCTCACACGATAGGCCATGCGGTCGCCGTGGTTCACCCGAACCACTCCGCAACCGAAGTAGGCCTTCAATGCATGGAGTATCTGCACATCGCGTTTGTGTTGCACTACGGTAAATTCAGGCAGAACCTGAAATCCGGTCGTCATTGATGCGTTGGCGTTAACGCCAACGTGAAAACAACCTTCACCGTCCACAAAGCCTGTGATCCATTGTGCATCAAGCTTCATCAGCAGCTCCCGAACGTAAAGTCTCTGAGGGTTCCAAGTGCATCTTGGCCTTCCCTGCGGATTGTCCCCTTGTCTTCCGGATTTTTACTGAAAGCGCCCCCAGAAATGGGCAACGCCAACGAGTACCGGGAAGTTTTTGAGGATGTTCCCGCATATGGTTCAGTTTTACTAAGGCAACGCATTCACCTTAGGACCGTTATAGTTACGGCCGCCGTTTACCGGGGCTTCGATCATGAGCTTCGCCGAAGCTAACCCAATCAATTAACCTTCCGGCACCGGGCAGGCGTCACACCCTATACGTCCTCTTGCGAGTTTGCAGAGTGCTGTGTTTTTAATAAACAGTCGCAGCCACCTGGTATCTTCGACCGCCAATAGCTTAGGGGGCAAGCCCCGTCACCATCAACGGCGCACCTTCTCCCGAAGTTACGGTGCCATTTTGCCTAGTTCCTTCACCCGAGTTCTCTCAAGCGCCTTGGTATTCTCTACCTGACCACCTGTGTCGGTTTGGGGTACGGTCGCCCGCAGCCTTAAAGCTTAGAGGTTTTTCTTGGAAGCATGGCATCAACGGCTTCCCGCCCATATAAGGGCGGTTCGTCATCACATCTCAGCCTTGGGATCCCGGATTTGCCTAAGACCCCGGCCTACATGCTTAAACCTGGACAACCATCGCCAGGCCCGCCTAGCCTTCTTCGTCACCCCATCGCAGCTGCGACCGGTGCAGGAATGTTAACCTGCTTCCCATCGACTACGCCTTTCGGCCTCGCCTTAGGGGCCGACTCACCCTGCGCCGATGAGCGTTGCGCAGGAACCCTTGGTCTTCCGGCGAGGGGGATTTTCACCCCCTTTATCGTTACTCATGTCAGCATTCGCACTTCTGATACCTCCAATGCGCCTCACGGCGCACCTTCGCAGGCTTACAGAACGCTCCTCTACCATGCCGGCCGCCTCAAGAGACGACCGGCATCCGCAGCTTCGGTGGACAGTTTGAGCCCCGTTACATCTTCCGCGCAGGCCGACTCGACCAGTGAGCTATTACGCTTTCTTTAAAGGATGGCTGCTTCTAAGCCAACCTCCTGGTTGTCTGGGCCTTCCCACATCGTTTCCCACTTAACTGCCACTTGGGGACCTTAGCTGGCGGTCTGGGTTGTTTCCCTCTCCACGACGGACGTTAGCACCCGCCGTGTGTCTCCCTCGATTGCACTCACCGGTATTCGGAGTTTGCATGGGATTGGTAAGTCTAGGTGACCCCCTAGCCCAAACAGTGCTCTACCCCCGGCGGTGATACGAAAGGCTCTACCTAAATAGATTTCGAGGAGAACCAGCTATCTCCGAGCTTGATTAGCCTTTCACTCCGAGCCACAGGTCATCCCCTAATTTTTCAACATTAGTGGGTTCGGGCCTCCAGTTGATGTTACTCAACCTTCACCCTGCCCATGGCTAGATCGCTCGGTTTCGGGCCTACTCCTACCGACTATGGCGCCCTATTAAGACTCGGTTTCCCTACGGCTCCCCTAGACGGTTAACCTTGCCAGTAAAAGTAACTCGCTGACCCATTATACAAAAGGTACGCAGTCACCAGCGCTTCCTCACGTTCCGAAGGCCGGCCCGAAGGCCGACCGGAAGAACGGGGAGCGGCCGGCTCCCACTGCTTGTATGCATCCGGTTTCAGGTTCTATTTCACTCCCCTCGCTGGGGTTCTTTTCGCCTTTCCCTCACGGTACTGGTTCACTATCGGTCAGCCAAGAGTATTTAGCCTTGGAGGATGGTCCCCCCTCGTCCGAAGACAGTTCAGACAGGGTTTCACGTGCCCCGTCCTACTCGATTTCACCCAGTTTCGTTTTCGTGTACGGGGCTATCACCCTGTATCGCGCAACTTTCCAGAAGCTTCCACTAACAGATCCTGGGCTTAAGGGCTAGTCCCCGTTCGCTCGTCGCTACTTAGGGAATCTCGGTTGATTTCTTTTCCTCCGGGTACTTAGATATTTCAGTTCCCCGGGTTCGCCTCCACATCCTATGGATTCAGATGTGGATACTGCCCGAAAGCAGTGGGTTTCCCCATTCGGAAATCCCCGGATCAAAGCCAGTTTGCCGGCTCCCCGAGGCTTATCGCAGGCTACGACGTCCTTCATCGCCTTTGGCTGCCAAGGCATCCACCGAATGCACTTTCATGCTTGACCATATAATCCAACGCACTGCTTGGCCAACGGGTCCCAAGCAGCATCAGCAACCAGCCGAGGCCAGCCGCCAACACCGCCCACTCATGGGGCCGAACGGCCAGCGTCAGATTACGGCAACGCATTTGCCGGCGCAGCGCTATCCGCCGCAACCGCTTAAACTTCAAACGATTGGACGGCGCACCGCACCAAGACGCATTTCTTCCCGCCTGCCCCAAAGGGCAAGCGGTTACCCGCGTTGTTGTTGCATTGAACAACAATGCGGCTACATATCTCTGAATTATTAAAGATCAGCCTCCGCCACCGAGGATGTGCGGGACCGAATCCCACATTGGTGGAGCCGAGGAGGATCGAACTCCTGACCTCCTGCGTGCAAGGCAGGCGCTCTCCCAGCTGAGCTACGGCCCCTGGATGCGAATTGGCCGGCGGTGGTGGGTCTGGGTGGACTTGAACCACCGACCTCACCCTTATCAGGGGTGCGCTCTGACCAACTGAGCTACAGACCCGTAATCCTGGAAAAAGTGAAGTTCAAGCCATTCGTGTGGGCGCCATTCCGCCGAAGCGGAATGGCCCGGCGGCACCGAGGCCAAAACTGCTGGCCTACTGCGCCGCCCACGAACATTCAATGGAAAGCCAATGATCCGATCTTGCGCCCCGCCGGCCGCGCAAGGGCTGCCGACATAGCGCTCAGGATTGAGGTTTTAAGGAGGTGATCCAGCCGCAGGTTCCCCTACGGCTACCTTGTTACGACTTCGTCCCAGTCATGGACCACACCGTGGTAACCGTCCTCCCGAAGGTTAGACTAGCTACTTCTGGTGCAACCCACTCCCATGACGTGACGGGCGGTGTGTACAAGGCCCGGGAACGTATTCACCGCGACATTCTGATTCGCGATTACTAGCGATTCCGACTTCAAGGAGTCGAGTTGCAGACTCCTATCCGGACTACGAGCGGTTTTTTGGGATTCGCTTGCCATTGCTGGTTCGCAGCCCTTTGTGCCGCCCATTGTAGCACGTTTGTAGCCCACCCCGTAAGGGCCATGATGACTTGACGTCGTCCCCACCTTCCTCCGGTTTGTCACCGGCAGTCTCCCTAAAGTTCCCGGCATGACCCGCTGGCAAATAGGGACAAGGGTTGCGCTCGTTACGGGACTTAACCCAACATCTCACGACACGAGCTGACGACAGCCATGCAGCACCTGTCTCTTGGTTCCCGAAGGCACCCGCCTGTCTCCAGGCAGTTCCAAGGATGTCAAGGGGTGGTAAGGTTCTTCGCGTTGCATCGAATTAAACAACATGCTCCACCGCTTGTGCGGGCCCCCGTCAATTCATTTGAGTTTTAACCTTGCGGCCGTACTCCCCAGGCGGAGAACTTATCGCGTTAGCTGCGCCACTAAGGCCACAAGGGCCCCAACGGCTAGTTCTCATCGTTTACGGCGTGGACTACCAGGGTATCTAATCCTGTTTGCTACCCACGCTTTCGCGCCTCAGCGTCAGTATTGGTCCAGGAGACTGCCTTCGCCATCGGTATTCCTTCCTATATCTACGCATTTCACCGCTACACAGGAAATTCTATCTCCCTCTACCATACTCTAAGCCCGGCAGTTTGGACTGCAGTTCCCAGGTTAAGCCCGGGGCTTTCACAATCCACTTGCCGAACCGCCTACGCGCCCTTTACGCCCAGTGATTCCGATTAACGTTCGCACCCTCCGTATTACCGCGGCTGCTGGCACGGAGTTAGCCGGTGCTTCTTCTTTGGCTAACGTCAAGACCCGGAGGTATTAGCCCCAGGCTTTTCTTCACCACTGAAAGTGCTTTACAACCCGAAGGCCTTCTTCGCACACGCGGCATGGCTGGGTCAGGCTTGCGCCCATTGCCCAAGATTCCCCACTGCTGCCTCCCGTAGGAGTCTGGACCGTGTCTCAGTTCCAGTGTGGCTGATCGTCCTCTCAGACCAGCTATGGATCGTCGCCTTGGTAGGCCGTTACCCCACCAACAAGCTAATCCAACGCAGGCTCCTCCGACAGCGGGAGCTTCCAAGGAGAGGCCCCCTTTGATCCCCCCTCACAAGAAGGCGGGATGTTATGCGGTATTAGCTCGAGTTTCCCCGAGTTGTCCCCCGCTGCTGGGTAGATTCCTACGCGTTACTCACCCGTCCGCCACTTTACTCACGCCCGAAGGCGCTTTCTCGTACGACTTGCATGTGTTAAGCCTGCCGCCAACGTTCAATCTGAGCCATGATCAAACTCTTCAGTTCAACTTCACTGTGCAACGAGTTGCACAAAAGGTCTCTGGCTCCAATGAATCTTCGTGTTGCCCACACGAATGGCTTGACTTGCAGCCGGAAGGCTGGGGGCGGCCCATAGGCGCACCCGCGGCTCCGGCTGCCGCGTACATGGTCACTTTTTCGGATTTAAAGACCGAGCCGGGGGCCTAGCCCCCCGGAGGGGTTGCGGATTATACGCCTGCCAATTGCCTTGGCAAGGCCAAAATGCAATTTTTTTCGCCGGCCCCAGCAACGTTCAGGGCCACCCTCTCCGCAGAAACGAACCCCAACTGCCCAGCCTAGCTGCCGTCGGTGCGCCGCACCAGCAGGCGCCAGTTCTTCTTGCCCCGTCGCAGCAGGGTGTAGCGGCCAAACAGGGCGTCGGCGAAGTCCAAGACCCTGTTGGGGTCCTCCTGCAGCTCGCCGTTCAGGTAGATGCCCTTGCCCGCCACCAGCCGCCGCGCCGCGCCATTGGAAGGGGCCAAGCCGCTGGCCACCACGGCCGCTAGCAGACCCAAGCGGTCATCCTGGAGCCTCACGCACTCCATGCCGTCCAACTCCAATTGGCGCAGATCCTCTTCCTGCAGCGTTCTGGGGTCGCCGTCGAACAGGCAGGCGCTGATGCGCCGCGCGGCCTGCAGGGCTCTTGCGCCATGCACCAGGCTGGTCAAGTGCTCGGCCAGCCGAGTCTGCGCTTGGCGCTTCTCCGGCAGCGTAGCCACCGCATCGGCCAAGGCATTGATCTCCTCCAGATCCAGCAACGAAAACTGGCGCAGGTAGGCCACCACGTCGGCGTCCGCCGTGTTCAGCCAAAATTGGAAGAAGCTGTAGGGGGACGTCTTGGTCGGGTTCAGCCAAACCGTCCCGGCGGCGGTTTTGCCGAATTTAGCGCCGTCCGCTCGGGTAACCAAGGGCAAGGTCAGGGCGAAGGCCTCCCGGCCCAACCGCCGCCGCACCAGATCCATGCCGGAGATGATGTTGCCCCATTGATCGCTACCACCGATCTGCAAGGAGCAGCCGTAACGCCGGGCCAGCTGCAAGTAGTCGTTGGCCTGCAGCAGCATGTAGCTGAATTCCGTGTAGGAGATTCCCTCGTCCTGCCGCTGCAGGCGGCGGCGCACGGATTCGCGGGCGATCATGGCGTTCACGGAGAAGTGCTTGCCCAGATCCCGCAGAAAGGAGATCAGTTCCAGATCCCGGGTCCAGTCCAAGTTGTTGACGATCCTGGCGGCGGCAGTGCCGTCAAAGTCGAGGAAGGGCGCCACTTGGCTGCGAATGCGCTCCACCCAGCCGGCCACCACCGAGGCGTCATTCAGGCTGCGCTCGCTTTCGCGTCCGGAGGGGTCCCCGATCAAGCCGGTGGCGCCGCCCAACACCAGGATGGGCCGATGGCCGGCGCTCTGAAAGCGCCGCAAGGTCAGCAGCGGCACCAGGTTGCCGATGTGCAGGCTGTCCGCAGTGGGGTCGAAGCCGCAGTAAAGGGTGCGCGGCCCAGTGGCGAGGTGGTCCCGCAACCCCTCCTTGTCGGACACTTGGGCGATCAGCCGGCGGGCTTCGAGTTCGTCAAGCAGCATGAGGTAAAGGCCGTGCGTCAGCGGCGAATCGGCGGCAATTTAGCAGAAGCCAGCCCCAATCCCGCCCAAAAAATTGAATTATTCTTGAATTTTCAAGATGTTGGCAAATTTCTCTGGACAAGTTGCGCAACTCCCTGTAAGAAGGCGAACCTTGTGTGTTGAATTTCTTGCTTTTTCGGAAGGGATTATGGGGAAACCACTTACAGCCTCGGCGGCGATGGCTAAGCGGGGCGAGCCTTGAGCAGCGCCAGCTTTCGCCGGGCCATGCTGCTTTTCCCGGCTCTCCTCAGCTTGTGCTTGTGCGGCATCGTCGTCGCCAAGTTCGCCGGCGTTGACGATGCTTCGCTAGATGAGGAACTGATCGCCGCCCCCTTTCCACCCCCAACACAGCCAACACCCCATTCCCCATCCCCAGCCCTGAACACGCCCGAAGGCACCGCGGCAACTGCGCCTACCCGCACCGTGCGGGTGCGCCCTGGCGACAATCTGTCGCTGGTGTTCCGCCGCCACGGGCTTTCCCAAAAGGACTTGCACAAACTGGTCAATACGGAGCCCTTGGGCCACCGCTTGACCAAGATCCTGCCCGGCCATGAACTCGGCTTTCTTATCGGCAACGGCAATGACCTGCTCAGCCTGACCTATTCATCCGGCCCACTGGAAGAGCTCAGGTTCACGCGCTCCGGGGAAGGGTTCAAGGGCGAGGAGGTCGTCACCGAGCCCAACATCGTTCAGTCCTACAAGCATGGCGTGATCGACCACAGCCTGTTCGTGGCCGGCCAGCGGGCCGGCTTCACCGATGCCATCACCATGAAGTTGGCGGAGATCTTCCAATGGGATGTGGACTTCGTGCTCGACATCCGAGCCGGAGACGCCTTCCACGTTCTGTTCGAGGAAAAGTACCTGGACGACAAGTTCATCGGCTTCGGGAGAATCCTGGCCGCCGAATTCGTCAACCAAGGCCGCAGCCACCACGCCGTGCTCTACGCTGACCCAAACGGGACTACGAGTTACTTTGACCCGCACGGCAACAGCATGCACAAACAGTTTCTGCGCACCCCGCTGAAGTTCACGCGCATCAGCTCCAATTTCAACCTGCGCCGTAAGCATCCGATGTGGAAGCGCGAGATGGCGCACAAGGGCATCGACTACGCAGCCCCCCGGGGAACGCCGGTGCTCGCCTCAGGGGAGGGAGTGGTGACGAAGGCCGGCAGGACGGCACCCAACGGCAACTTCGTCATCATCCGCCACGGCAGCAACATCACCACCAAGTACCTGCATTTGTCCAAATTCGCCCCGGGGATTCGGGCCAACGCCAAGGTGGCGCAGGGCCAAGTCATCGGCTACGTCGGCACCACTGGCTACGCCACTGGCCCACATCTGCACTACGAGTTCCTAGTCAACGGCGCACACCGAAATCCGCGCACGGTCAGCCTGCCGGATGCTGCGCCCATAGCGGAAGCCGAGCGGAGGGCCTTTGACGCTTACGCGGCACCGTTGTTGGCGTCCTTGGCGCACCACACGCAGCAGCCCGAACTAGCCGTCGGGCGGTAGGCCACGCCATGCCGGGTCGGGATGGCTTGCGCTACCTAGGCGCAATCACCGGCACCAGCGTCGATGGGCTGGATGTCGCTCTCATCAAGATCGATGATGCGAAGATCGGCCTGCTTGCCCAAGACACCCTGGCCCTGCCCGATGCGTTGCGCACCACGCTCATCGACCTCGGCCAAGCCGAAGGCGACCATGTTGACGCCCTCGGACAGGCGGATGCTGCCTTGGGGGAGTTCATCGGCGAAGCGGTGAAGGGCTTCATGGGCAGGCTGGGGTTGAGCGCCGGTCAAGTCCGCGCCATCGGCAGCCACGGCCAGACGGTTCGCCACCGCCCTGACGGGAAGCATCCGTTTTCCATGCAGATTGGCGACCCCAACCTGATCGCCGAGATCACCGGCCTGACCACCGTGGCGGACTTCCGCCGCCGGGACCTCGCCGCCGGGGGACAGGGCGCCCCATTGGCACCGGGCTTCCACATCGCCATTTTGGGCGATGCCGCCGAACAGCGAGTGGTGCTGAACATCGGCGGCATCAGCAACATCAGCCTGTTGCGCCGGCCACTGACCGGCTTCGACACCGGCCCGGGCAACGCCCTGCTGGACGCTTGGTGCCATGCGCACGGATTGGGGAACTTTGACGAAAACGGCGCTTGGGCCGCCACCGGCAAGGTGGACAGCGATCTGTTCCAAGCGCTCATGAGCGACCCCTACCTGACAAGGCCCCCACCCAAGAGCACTGGCAAGGAACACTACAACCTGCGCTGGCTGGCCGAGCGCCTGCGCTCCAACCTCAAACCCCAAGACGTGCAGCGCACCTTGCTGGAGTTCAGCGCGGCCTCCGCGATGCAAGCCGTGGGGCGCTGGGCGCCGGGAACGGAGCGCATCATCGTCTGCGGCGGCGGACGCCTGAACTCCTTGCTGATGCGGCGCCTCGCCGACCTAGCCGAAGCGCCAGTGGAGACCATCGACCGGCATGGCTGGGACGGAGACGCCATTGAGGCGGCGGCCTTCGCTTGGCTGGCGCACCAATGCCTGACTGGAACAGCGGCCAAAATACACTGGGTTACTGGCGCCCGAGGGCCCAGGGTGCTAGGTGCCGTTTATTCGCCCTGAACCCCCCGTCAGGCCAGCAGCTTGTCAGGGTTGGGCTACTCGCTGGCCTCGCGGAGGGTTCGAGCTTCGTAGCCCAGTCGGTCGCAATCCCCGGCGGGGGCGATGAGGCCCCCAAGCCCTACAACGTCCAGACCACCACCCCGCGCCCGTGTCCCGTCGGCGACCGCTTCCATCTGTCCCGCCCTCGCTGCGCCAAACCCGCTCCCAAACCAACCATCACATGATTCAGGTCCGACAGGCTGCTCGGGCGCATCCTCCACGTGCCTATATATAAGGAAGCACTTAGATGGCGAAGGAGTTGCCGCAGCCACAGGTGGAGGAGGCGTTGGGGTTGTTGACCACGAATTGGGCGCCTTGCAGATCTTCCGTATAGTCGATCTCGGCGCCGAGCAGGTATTGGTAGCTCAGGCTGTCCACCACCATGGTGACGCCGCCCCGCTGCACCAGCGCATCATCGTCGGCGACGGCCTCATCAAAGGTGAAGCCGTAGGAGAACCCACTGCAGCCGCCGCCAGTGATGAACACCCGCAGGTTCAGATTTGCCCCTTCGTCATCGATCAACTGCTTGACCTTGGCGGCGGCTCGTTCGGAAAAAACGATGTCGGTTCGGCTGGACATGGGCTAAGGAGACACAGCAAAAAGGGCGATTATACTGCCAAGGAGGCCTTGATGAAGGCCAGCGACCGCGGGATGTGTGTGTTCCCCGGTCTTAGGGAGTACACTTAACCCACTCACCCAACATGGAGCACCACATGGCGTGGAACGAACCGGGCAGGGGCAACCAGGACCCTTGGGGCAACCGCGGCAACCAAGGGCCACCGGACCTCGACGAAGCCTTCAGGAAGATGTCGGCGCAGCTGGCCAAGATTTTTGGCGGCCGGCGCGGCGGCGGCAAGGATAGCGGCGGCGGCTTCAGCACCAGTCTGTTCGGCGCGGTGTTGTTGGTGTTGGCCATCGGCTATGGGTTTTGGGGCCTCTATCAGGTCGATCAAGGAGAGCGGGGCGTGGTGTTCCGCTTCGGCGCCGTGCTGGACAGCATCGTCATGCCGGGGCTGCACTGGAACCCGCCGATCATCGACCGCGTGCGCAAGGTCAACGTCACCCAAGTGCGCGGCAAGAAGCACCAGGCCCTGATGCTCACGGAGGACGAGAACATCGTCGATGTGAGCATGACCGTGCAGTATGTGGTGGACGACCCCATCAAGTTTCTGGTGCGGGTGCGCAGACCGGAGGTGAGCTTGGACCACGCCACCGAAAGCGCACTGCGGCATGTGGTCGGCAGTTCCATCATGGACCAGGTTATCACCGACGGGCGCGCCGCCATCGCCATTGAGGTGCAGGAGCGCCTTCAGTCCTACCTGAACCGCTACGAAACGGGCATTCTGGTCAGCAAGGTGAACATCGACGAAAGCGCCCCACCCACCCAAGTTCGGGACGCCTTCAACGACGTGCAGAAGGCCAAGGAAGACGAGCAGAGGGTCATCAACGAGGCCAATGCCTACGCGGAGAGCATCATTCCCACCGCCAGAGGCGAGGCGCAGAAGCTCATTGAGCAGGCCAGCGCCTATCGGGATCAGGTGGTGGCCAGGTCCGAGGGCGAGGCGCAGCGCTTCGAGAAGCTGCTGACCGAGTACGCGCTGGCCAAGGACGTCACCCGGGACCGCCTGTATCTGGACTCCATCGAAGCCGTGCTGTCCAACAGCTCCAAGATCATGGTCGATGTGGAAGGGGGCAACAACCTGATGTACCTGCCGCTGGACCGCTTCGTGCAGTCCGGCGCCGGGGGCGCTCCCAGCCAGGAGAACGTCCGCAGCTTAGCCGATGCGGTGATGCGGGAAATCAACAACCGCTTGGCGGACGGCCGCGTCCGCGATGCCCGCTAAAGGGAGGCGCCGCCAATGAACATCCGTAATTTCATCATCATTGCCATCGCCGCGGTGGCGCTGCTGCTGCTGATGCAAAGCATCTATATCGTCCAGCAAACCGAGCGGGCCGTACTGCTCCGCTTTGGCGCCATTAGCAACAGTGACGTGACGCCCGGCCTGCATTTCAAGTTGCCGGTGGCCGAAGAGGTCAAGAAGTTCGACGCCCGGGTGCTGACCTTGGACTCCAGCCCTGAGACCTACTACACCTTGGAGAAGAAGCCCCTGATTGTCGATTCCTTCGCCAAGTGGCGCATCATCGACGTGCAGAAGTACTACACCGCCAGCAGCGGGGACGAGACGCGCGCCAACCGGGTGCTGCAGGAGCGGGTGAACGAGGGCCTGCGCAACGCCATCAGCCGCCGCGACATGCACGAGGTCATCTCCGGGGAGCGAGACCAACTGATGCAGGAGCTCACCGCCGACCTCAACCGGGTGATGAAGGACGCCGTGGGGGTTGAAGTCATCGACGTGCGCGTGAAGCGCATCGACCTGCCCACCGAAGTCTCCACCTCGGTGTATGAACGCATGAACTCCGAGCGCCAGATCGAGGCGCGGCAATATCGCGCCCAAGGCCAGGAGCTTGCGCTCGGCATCCGGGCGGACGCCGAGCGCCAAACCGTGGTGATCGAGGCGGAAGCCTACCGGGAGGCGGAGCAGGTCCGCGGCGACGGGGACGCCAGGTCCGCCGCCATCTACGCCTCCGCCTTCAACAAGGACCCGGAGTTCTACGAGTTCACCCGCAGCCTGAACGCCTACGCCAAGGTGTTCGGGGACAAGAGCGACATGCTGGTGCTGGACCCCAACAGCGAGTTCTTCAAGTACCTGAAGAGCGACGGGGGGTAGCGCCCTGCCCGCCGGCTGGTGTCCTGTCCCGTAAATAAGTGCGCTTTGGATGCGAGGGATTTTTGGCTCCTGGCAAGGCGCGACAACGCCGTGTGGCGGGCACCACACAAGGCGGAGCAACGCAGCCAGGGGTCTAAAGGACCCGCAGATCATGTGCGGTTGTTTGCGGGACAGGACACTAGGTTCAACCGACTGACAGCGCGTAAGAGCTGGGGCCGGGTCGGCTGGCCAAACGGCCGCCGGTGACGCCATGTATAGGAACCGGCAAGAATGAAACGGGAATTCTGGTGCTTGCCCGACGGGGTGGATGAGCTTTTGCCGCCTCAGGCTTGGAAACTGGAGCAGATTCGCCGCCAAGTGCTGGATCTGTTCCATGCTTGGGGGTTCGACTACATTGAGCCGCCCCTGATCGAGTATTTAGATGCGCTGTTGGTGGCCGGCGACAGGGACCTGGACCTGCAAACCCTGAAAGTGGTCGATCAGCGCAGTGGGCGCCTGCTGGGCGTACGCGCCGACATGACCTCCCAAGCGGCCCGCATCGACGCCAGCCGGCTAGGCAGCGAAGGCGTGACGCGGCTCTGCTACGCCGGCCCCGTGGTGCATGCGAACCCACCAGCAGTGCTGGAATCCCGGGTGCCGGTCAAGGCCGGCGCGGAAATTTTCGGCGCCGCGGGCCTAGACGCCGATGCGGAGGTGATTGCTTTGATGGTGGAAGTGTTGCGCACCGTCGGGGTCGGGCACCTGAACAGGGGGCAATATCCTTGCCCGCTAGAGCCTGTCATCGTCCTCGGACACATGGGCATCTACCACGCCCTAGTGCAGTCCCTGAATTTGGACGATCGGGACAAGCGGGCCCTGTTCGCCGCCGTGCAGAGCAAGGCGGAGGCGGATATCGCGCACTTGGTCGGCACCTGTGCGCAAGCGGACCTTCTGATGGCCCTGCCCCGCCTGATGGGGCGCGAAGCAGCATTGGACGAGGCCCGCCGGGTGCTCGAGCAGGCGCCCTGCGAGGCACGGCAGGCCATCGATGCGCTGGACCGCTTGGCGATGCTGGTTGCCGACCGTTGCCCAAACGTGGAGCTTCGCTTCGACCTCGCCGAACTGGCCGGCTTCGGCTATCACAACGGCCCGGTGTTCGCCGCCTTCTACGGCGATCACGGCCGGGCGCTGGCCCGGGGCGGTCGCTACGACGGCATTGGCGCACCGTTCGGGCGGGCGCGCCCAGCCACAGGCTTCGACGTAAACTTGAATCGGCTGCTCGAGACCGAATAAGACAGGCTGGAACGGGCTGAGGAGCATGGGCCGCAACGTCGTGATCATGGGCACGCAGTGGGGCGACGAGGGCAAGGGCAAGATCGTCGATCTGCTGACCCATCAAGCCGCGGCCGTGGTGCGTTTTCAAGGCGGGCATAACGCCGGCCACACCTTGGTGATCGACAACAAGAAGGCCGTGCTGCACCTCGTCCCCTCGGGCATCTTCCGGCCCGGCGTGCGCTGCTGCATCGGCAACGGCGTGGTGCTGGAACCCAACGCCTTGCTTGATGAAATCGCCGGTTTGGAAAGGCGCGGCGTTCCGGTTCGGGAACGCCTGCACATCAGCCACGCCTGCCAACTGATCTTGCCCCACCATCTTAAGCTGGACGAAGCCCGGGAAATGGCGCGGGGCAGCGGCAAGATCGGCACCACCCTGCGCGGCATCGGCCCCGCCCACGAAGACAAGGCCGCCCGCCGCGGCCTGCGCTTGGGCGACCTGTACCACTGGCGCAGCTTTCCGGACAAGCTCCGGGAGGTAATGGACTACCACAACTTTGTTCTTGAGCATTACTACCGAACCGAAACGGTGGACTTTCAGGAGACGCTGGACCGCTGCGCAGAGGTTGCCCAGCCGTTGCGCCCGTTGGTGACCGATGTGGTCAATCTGCTGCACGAACTGCGCGAAGCCGGGGAGAACATCCTGTTTGAAGGCGCCCAAGGAACGCTGCTGGACCTAGACCTCGGCACCTATCCCTTCGTCACCTCATCCAACACCACGGCCGGCGGCATGGCGGTGGGCAGCGGCTTCGGCCCCACCTACTTGGACTATGTGCTGGGCATCACCAAGGCCTACACCACTCGCGTCGGCGGCGGCCCCTTTCCGACCGAGCTGCAGGACGAGGTGGCGGAGCACTTGGCCAAGCGCGGAGTGGAGTTCGGGGCCACCACAGGAAGGCCACGGCGTTGCGGCTGGTTCGATGCCGAGGCGCTCAAGCAGGCGGTGCGCATCAACGGCATCTCCGGCCTGTGCCTGACTAAGCTGGACGTACTAGACGGGTTGCCGAAGGTGCGCCTGTGCATCGGCTATGAGGCGCCGGCGGGACGAGGCGCCGCCGGCTTCGGCAGCGAACACTATGCACAGCTCAAACCTAGGTTCGAGACCCTGCCCGGTTGGCGGGAGTCCACCTCCGGCGCTCGCTCGCTGGACGAGCTGCCCGATAACGCCCGGCGCTACATCGAGCGCATCGAGGAGGCGGTCGGGGCACCCATTGACATCATCTCCACCGGGCCGGACCGCAACGAAACCATCGTGCTGAAAGACCCTTTCAAGCCCTGACTCGCCGCATCGCCAAGGGTTTTCACGCGGAACATCGCCGCAAACGACGAATTGCCGAGTGCCAAGAAGACAGGGAGTGCAAATGTTGGATGCAAAGCTGCTGGAAATACTGGTCTGCCCGGTAAGCAAGACGTCCTTGGCGTACCGCCGGGACGTCGATGAGCTTTGGTGCCGAGCCAGCCGCCTGGCCTACCCGGTGCGGGACGGCATTCCGCACATGCTGGAGGAGGAAGCCCGGCCCCTCACCCAAGAGGAGGTGGACGCCATTTCCGGCTGACATTCAAGTACAATGCCGCCTCATTGGTGGTCGCCGGCCCCTGGCCTCGCAAGGCCGTCGCCGACTGGCGACCCAAGGTTCGGGGCCGTCGGCCCGCTCTCGGCGGCGGCATCGTTCCTCGGAAGCGAATGGAAGGACAGACGCAATGAGCAAGCCCGAGCTTGTCATCTCCAATGACATGCCGGACGTGGCCAGCCGCGAACTGCGGCAGCCGGACGTGGCCTTGGATTGGGTGGGCATGAGCGACATTCACCAGCCCCTGCTGGTGACCGATGGCAATCAAACCCGCCAAGTGCAGACCCGGGTGCAGGTCTATGTGGATCTGGCGGACCCGACCGCCAAGGGCATCCACATGTCCCGCCTTTACCTCATCCTGGACGAACATGCGGAAACCCGCCCGCTCACCGCCGCCGGGCTGAAGCTGTTGCTGGCCTCGGTGCTGGAATCCCACCGCGGGCTGTCCGCTCGCGCCTTCGTGCAGTTCGAGTTCGACTACTACCTGCGTCGCAACGCCTTGGTCAGCGACAACTCCGGCTGGAACAGCTACCCGGTCACCATCAAGGGCACCCTGATGGACCGCACGGTCCATTTGGAGCTCGGCGTCGGCGTGTACTACTCCTCCACTTGCCCTTGCTCAGCCGCCCTGGCCCGGCAGCTGATCCAAAACCAGTTCGAGGCGGACTTCGGGCGCGGCGGCACCGTGAAGATCAGCGACGTCAAGGCTTGGCTGGGCACCGAGGAAGGCATTGTCGCCACCCCTCACAGCCAGCGCAGCGTCGCCCGCCTGCTGGTGAAGCTGAAAGACGGCCTGATCCACTTCCCCATCACGGATCTGATCGACGCCGTTGAAGCCACCCTGAAAACCCCAGTGCAAACCGCCGTCAAGCGGGAGGACGAGCAGGAGTTCGCCCGCCTCAACGGCCAAAACCTGATGTTCATCGAAGACTCCGGGCGCAAGCTGAAGGCCATGCTGCAACGGGACAACCGCCTAAGCGACTTTTGGGTGCGCGTAGAACACCACGAAAGCCTACACGCTCACGACGCCGTAGGGGTGTTCACCAAGGGCGTCGCCGATGGCTATTTGCCGATTCCTTGATCGGGGTTTCCGCAAAGGAGATGGCTACTCAGCATCTCTGTCTCCATCGGCCAGCTGTCTCGCGACGTTCCCAGTGAAGCCGATTGTACGGGCCTAGGAGGCATCCGCCGGCATCGCTTCGCCATCTGGGACCACCAAGGAAGGCACCAGGAAATCCCGCAGCATTTGGCGCAGTTGGGATTCGTCGCTGGCGACGAAGAAATCTACGGTCTGCAGGGACACACCGACAAAGTTGCACCACTCCATGTATTTTTCCAGGGTGATGCCTGGCCGCAGACGGCCTTGGCGTTGCGCCTGCTCGAAGGTGGGGCGGATGCAGGCCAAGGTGGCCCGAGCGCAGGCGGTCATGGCAACATTGAGGCGTTCGTAGAGTTGCCGGCTGTTGTCGGCGAACAGTAGCTTCAAGGCGGGGCGACGGCGTAACTGGCGGATGAACCAGAGCATGTCCTCCACGATCTGCGCCGCCAAGCCCGGGTGTTCGTAGCGCTGCGCGGTGAAATCCGCCATCACCGCGTCGAAATCCCTTATCACCGCCTGGTTCAGCACGTCGTCGGCATCCTTGAAGTAGCGGTAGAAGGTGGTGCGGCCCAAGCCGGAGTGCGTGATGATGGCGCTGGTGGTAGTGCCTTCCACCCCCTGGGCCTCATAGAGAGCCACCGCCGCGTCCAAAATGGCGCGATGGGTGTCTTGGATGCGCAGGCGTTGGCGGTTGGGCTGGGTGGCGACGTCCATGAACGGAACAAAATACCGAAAAAAATTCTATTTCGCTATTGTTTTGGAACAAAAATGTGTATTCTGTTCCGCGATTGGCGGAATGGAACGGCGTAGGAGGCCAGCGAAATGAGCGATACCGCACCCCAAGGCACCCCCGGAGATCATCTCAACTGGCCGATGCTGAAGATCGACTACTTGACGGATCCGGACAAACTGGCGGCGCTGCTGCCGCCGGGCCTCAGTCCCACCAGCCAGCCGGAGGTGCGGCTGACCCTCTACAGCTTTCCGGTGAACAACGAGCCGGAGCTCGGCTTGGTGATGAACGTCGCCGCCGCCTACGAGGGGGTGGACGGAGAGTATTCCTTGGGCTACGCCATCGACCAGGAGCAGGCCGTGTTCATCAGCCGGGAGCACTGGGGGCAGCCCAAGTACCTCGCCGCCGTGCGCTATTACCGCCTGCACAACAAGGTGGAGGCCTATGTGGAGCACAAGGGCTGCACCTTCTTTGAATACCAAGGCACGGTCGGCCAGACCGATGAGCCGGGGGAGATCACCGAGGTCAACGAATGGTGGATCAAGGCGTCCCGCTCCCTGACCATGCAGCCCAATCAATACGACTATTCGCCCCAAGTGGTGAAGGTGTACGCCAAGTACCGCACCGCCCATCAGCAATCCTTGGACGGCGAACTGATCCTGCGGGAAAGCGCGTGGGACCCCCTCGCGCAAAAGCTGCCGGTGCTGCAAATGGGCAAGGCCCGGCTTTGGTGGCCGGAGTTTCTGGCCAGGGAAATCACCTTGGGCGGCCCGTTGGACCCGAAAGGGTTCTGGGCGTTTGCGGACACCATCGGCGGCACCCGTTTCCCCGGCCAACTCGGCGGCCCGCCGGCCCACTGAGGAACAGTCGCCATGCAGGATTTCACGGACAAGCTGGCCGTCGTCACCGGCGGCGCAAGTGGGGTTGGACGCTCCTTGGCCTTCGCCTTGAGCGAGGCCGGCGCCCAGGTTCTGATCGCGGACATCGACGAGGGCGCGCTCAGCCAAACCCAAGCCGCCTTAGAGGATGCCGGCGCCAAGGTCCACGCCCAGGTCTGCGACGTCACCAGCCAAACCAGCCTAGACGCCTTGGCCGCCTTCGCCTTCGACGAACTCGGCGGCGCACATCTCGTTTTCGCCAACGCCGGCATCGCCGCCGGGGAGGCGGGGCCGCTTTGGGGCTATGCGGAGAATGACTGGAAGTGGTGCTTTGAGGTCAACTTTTGGGGCGTGGTGCGCACCATCAACGCCTTCATGCCCAAGCTGACGGAACAGGGAGAGGAGGCGCATTTCGTCATCACCGGCTCCGCCAACGGCGCCTTTCTCATCTACCCGGACCAACCCGTTTACACCGCCACCAAGGCGGCCGTGCAGGCGGTGACCGAGGCCCTCCACTACCAAGGTTTAGCGCAGCAGAGCCCAGTCAAGGTTCATGCCCTGTTTCCGGGGCCGCACATCGTCGAGACCGGCATTTTCGATTCGGACCGGGTGCGCCCTACCCACTTCGAGAAACCGGCCGACGCGCCGGACACCGGCATCCGCACCGTGGAGGACCTGCGCAAGATCATGGAGGCATTCGGCACGAAGCTGACCACCACCCATCCCGACGAAGTGGCGCAGACCGCCCTGCAGGGCGTGCGCGACGGCAAGTTTTGGATTCTGCCGCTGAATCCGGGCACCGAAGCCCGCATCAAGGAGCGCATGGATTCCATCCTCAACCGCACCAACCCACCCATCCCGACAATTGGCTAAGGAGAGAACGAACATGGAGTTGCCCATACCCTTCGGCTGGTACGCCTTGTCCTACAGCTCGGACTTGGCGCCTGGCGACGTGCAGCCGCACTACTTCTTTGATGAGCACATGGTGCTGTTCCGCACCGAGAATGGCGAAGCGCAGGTGTTGGAGGCGTTCTGCCCCCACTTGGGCGCCCATTTGGGCCACGGCGGCAAGGTGCGCGGGGAAGCCATCGCCTGCCCGTTCCATGGTTGGGAGTTCAACGGCGGCGGCGAATGCCTCAGCGTGCCCTACGCCAAGGAAATTCCGAAGCGGGCGCGGGAGGGGCAATGCCTGTACAGCTATCCGGTGCGGGAGTGCAACCGGATGGTCTGGGCTTGGTACCATCCCCGCCGGCTGCCGCCGCTTTTTGAAATGGACGAAGTGCCGGAGCTTGCCGACCCCAACTGGAGCCCATTCGACTGCTACGATTGGGAGATCAAAGCGCCCATTCAGGAAACTGGCGAAAACGCCGTTGACATCGCCCATTTCATCTATGTGCATCGAACCGTCAAGATGCCCACGGCGAAGATCACCTTGGAAGGCCATCGGCGCTCCACGGACATGACCTCGGTCGGCCCGCACATAGACGAAGAAGGCAATGTCGATTTCAACCGGCTGGAGAACATCCATCTGCTCAGCAAGAACTGCGGCCCGGGCATGAGCACCCAAATGTTCAGCAAGGCGTTCAAGGCGTTTCTGCTCGGCACGGTGACGCCCATCAGCGCCAACAAGCTTAAGCTGCGCTTCGCCTTCGCCAAGCCGTTGGACATCTCCGAGAAGTTCAACTTGCTGACCGATGCGCTAATTGCGGAGATCGTTCGCCAAGTGGGCCAGGACATACCCATCTGGCAGAACAAGAAGTATCAGGAGTCGCCCATCCTGTGCGACGGCGACGGCCCCATCGCCAAGTACCGCCGCTGGTTCAGCCAGTTCTACGACGACCCGGCGGCGGAGCGGATGCCGATGCGCGTGGTTTCCTAGACCCTGGGGCGAAATCCCTGCAAAAACCATCGACAATTTGCAAAGGTGAACATCATGGACCGTTACCTCGTCATTTCCTCCGACTGCCATGCCGGGCTGCCGCCGGAGCAGTACCGCGAATACCTGGACCCGCAGCATCGGGAAATCTTCGACATGGCGCTGCCCATCCAAAAGACCATGACCGACAAGTTCGAGAGGATCTTTTTGGTGAAGGAGGCCAACGAGAAGTGGCGCTCCGGGGTGGAGGCCCAGCTGACCGGCGCTTGGGATTACGAGCGCCGCCTGGAGGTGTTGGACGGCGACGGCTTGGCTGGGGAGATCATCTTCCCGGACGGCATAACCGAGCAGAACGCGCCGCCCTTCGGCGCCGGGCTGGCCCTGCCCACCAAGAACATCGTGCCGGACCTGCAGTGGGCCGGCGCTAGGGCGCACAACCGCTGGCTGGCGGAGTTGTGCGCCCGCAACCCGGTGCGCCATTTCGGGGTGGCCGTCTGTCCCCTTCTCTGGAATGTTGATCGTGCGGTGGAGGAGGCCCGGTTCGCCGCCGAACACGGCCTCGGCGGGATGCTCATTCCCGCGATCATGCAGGGCTTCGACCACTACCATCATCCCCGCTACAACCCGTTCTGGGAAGCCTGCGAAGACCTTGGCCTAGTGGTCTGCTTCCACTCCGGCCCCGGCCCGTTCGATGACTTCTTCGGCGAAGGCTTCCCGGACAACGATCAAAGCCAGTATCCCGGCGCGGTCGGCGCCTACATTTCCGAAGTGTTCTTCTGGACCTACCGGCCGCTGATCTTCATGCTTTGGGGCGGCGTCTTCGAGCGCTACCCGAAACTCAAGGCCAGCGTCACTGAAACCGGCCAAGGCTGGCTGCTGCCGCCCCTGTTCCGCATGCTGGACCATCACTACTACGACACCTTCTTCAGCGCCAAGCTAGGGGACTACCGCAGCCAGCTTTCGATGTCGCCGACGGACTATTTCCGCCGCAACTGCGCCATCGGCGCCTCCTGCATGCCGCGGTCCGACGCCGAGATGCGCCACCAATTGGGCATGGACCAGATCATGTGGGGCACCGACTATCCGCACCCCGAAGGCACTTGGCCGCACACCCGCCCGGCGATGATGGAAACCTTCAAGGGATTGCCGGATGACGACGTGGCGGCCATGCTCGGCGGCAACGCGGTGGCCTTCTACGGCTTGGATGAGGCTGAGCTCAACCAAGTGGCGGAACGGGTGGGGCCGGAGCGAACCAGCTTTGCGGCCTAGCGGTCAACCCAAGGCAGGTTTCGCCACGACCGTTGGCTGGTGACCAGTTTGGCCTTGGAAACGGATGTCCTCGTGGTCGGCTCCGGGGCCGGCGCCCTCACTGCGGCGCTAACCGCCGCGGAGCTCGGCCTTGATGTTCTCGTGGTCGAGAAAGGCCACCTATGGGGCGGCACCTCCGCCACCTCCGGCGGCACCTTATGGATACCTTGCAGCCGGCACATGCGCGAGGCGGGCATGGAAGACACTGCCAAGGAAGCCTTCGCCTACGTCAAGGCCCTAGTCGGGGACGAGACGCCGGACAGCAAGATCCACGCCTATATCGACAACGCCAGCCGGATGCTGGACTTTTTGGAGCGCAACGGCGGGCCGCAGTTCCGTTGCGTCAACTACGCGGACTACCACATGGATCTGCCCGGCGCCAAGCAGAACCGCTCCCATGAGACGCTGCCCATCACCGCCGGCCAGCTGGGCCCGGACTATGACAGCTTGCAGCCCATGCACCAAGCCGGCCAAGCCTTCGGGCGGGTCAATTGGACCATCGCCGAGGCGCGGCCCATCATCACCCGGGGGCCGGGCTGGTGGCGCAGCGTACTCAAGGTGATGCTCTGCTATTGGCTCGATTTGCCGCAGCGCTTGCGCACCGCCAAGGACCGCCGCTTGACCGGCGGCAACACCCTGCTCGGCCAGTTGCGCCGGGGGCTCAACCAACGCAACGTGCCGGTGCTTTTGGGCGTGGCCTGCAAGGACCTCATTCTGGAAGGGGGGCGGGTGGTCGGCGCTGCCGTGGACGCCAATGGCGAACAACGCAACATCCGCGCCCGGCGCGGCGTGATTCTCGCCGCCGGCGGCTTCGAGCGCAACAACGAGATGCGCAACGCCCACTTTGCAACGGCCTCCTCGGCCGATTGGTCCGGCTCCCAGCGCAACAACACCGGGGATGCCATCCTAGCTGCCCAACGGGCCGGGGCGGCGTTGGATTTGATGGACGCCGCTTGGTGGGCGCCGGCCTTCCGCCTCAGCGACGAAGAGCGGGCCCGGCCCATGTTCGTGGAACGGGCCTTGCCCGGCTGCATGATCGTCAATCAGCGGGGCCGGCGGTACATGAACGAGTCCGCCTCCTACCATGTGGCCGGCGGGGAGATGATGCGCCTCGACTCCCCGGAATGCCCCACCGCGCCTTCCTGGTTCATCTTCGATGCGGAGTACCGGGGCAAGTACGCGGTCGGCCCCATGCTGCCAGGGCCGCCATCCTGGGACGGGCGGGTCAAGGCCAGCTTCAAGGAGGTGCTGCGCAAGGGCGCCACTGTGTCTGAACTCGCCGCCGCCATCGAGGTGGCCCCGGAGGTGCTGGAGGCCACCTTTGCCCGTTTCAACGAATACGCGGACAAGGGCGAAGACCCGGACTTCGACCGGGGCGTCAACGGCTACGACCGCTACTACGGAGACCCGCGCAACAGCCCCAACCCCTGCCTCAAGCCCCTGCGCGAGGCGCCTTTCTACGCCCTGAAGATCTTTCCTGGGGACATAGGCACCAAGGGCGGCTTGGTCACCGACGAGCATGGCCGCGCCTTGGACGAAAGCGGCCAGCCCATCGCCGGCCTGTACGCCATCGGCAACACCAGCGCCTCGGTGATGGGCCGCTCCTATCCAGGGGCCGGCGCCACCTTGGGGCCGGCCATGACCTTCGGCTACCTCGCCGCCCAACATGCGGCGCAGATGCCCGCCTCCTGATGCGGACCGATGGCCTTATACTTCCCGGGCGTTGTTCGTCACCCTATCAGCTGACCGTCATGCTTTGCGGCACTAACGTCATTTCCGCTTCCTGCCTGCTGGTTGGTCGCAGCGCCGCATTTTGGCGTCTCGGCTGATATTGGAGCACTGTCATGTCCAATCCCTTCCTGCTGACTGACCGCATCGCCATCGTCACGGGCGCCGCTCGGGGCATCGGCAAGGCGATTGTGGAGACCTTCCTGGAGGCGGAAATCGGCCATGTGGTGGCTGCTGACGTCTTGCAGGAGGAGCTCAACGAACTGGCCGAAGCCCACAGCCGGGTATCCGCCGCAGTGCTGGACGTGACCGATGAACAGGGCTGGCGCGAGCTGGCCGCCGCCACCGTGGAGGCGCATGGCGGCCTGGACATCCTCATCAACAACGCCGGCATCTTGGTGTTCAACCTGCTGGAGGACACGCCGCCGGAGGATTTTCGACGGCTGCTGGACGTCAACGTCAACGGCGTATTCCTGGGCATTCACACGGTGGCGCCGCACATGAAGAAACGCGGCGGCGGCGTCATCATCAACACCTCGTCGGTTTCCGGAGTGGTGCCGAACAACGCCACCGGCGCCTACGGCGCCAGCAAGTTTGCCGTGCGCGGCCTGACCCGCAGCGCCGCCTTGGAGCTCGGCCCCCACGGCATCCGGGTGAACAGCGTGCATCCAGGCGGCGTGAACACGCCGATGACCAACCCCTTTGGCCAGTCTCAGGACGTGATCGACAAAAACTACTATTTCATTCCCTTGCAGCGCGGCTGCCGTCCAGATGAGGTTGCCAAGGGCGTCCTCTACCTAGCCTCCGACGCCGCTGCCTACTGCAATGGCACCGAACTGGTGATAGATGGCGGCATGATCGCTGGCCAATACCTGCCGGGAATGCCGGGGTCCTTGCTATAGAGCGGTTTGCCGCGCCTTGCCAGGAGCCGAAAATCCCTCGCATCCAAAGCGCACTTATTTACGAGGGACTTGCGCTGTGCTGAAAGCCGCACCACATAAGGCTTTCAGAGTGCCCCAAATTATTTTTTAACCCACTTTTCGGCGGTGGAATGCGGGTTTCAGGGCACTCATCAGCTGAATCCCCGTGTTTTCCCTGTGTTCCCGACCCACTCAATTGACCCGAATTTCGGCCGAAATGTGGGAATCGTCTGACGCATTACGCCCATAACAGCCCGATAAGTGGGAGTTCACGGTCAAAAACGAGTGTTTTTGACCGCTTTTGGCGCTGAAAATCAACAGCGCAAGTCCCTCATTTACGCGACAGGACACTACCCGGATTGGGAACGCGGAAGTGGCCCGAGGTCACCGGGCACACCAGCAATCGCGGCTACGCCAGGGAAGTGGTGTCGAGCGGCCTCCAACACCTCTCTGCTGTTGGTGCCGGTGATTTGCAGACCCATGGGCAAATTCTTGATCCCCATGCCCATGGGCAGGGAGATAGCCGGCAGTCCGGCGATGGCCGCCGGCGCGGTTAGATCGGCGAGGGTGGTTGGCGTAGCACCGCCGCATGGTGGCGCGACATGGGGCGTGGTTGGGCTGAGCAGCAAGGCATCCGCCAAATCTTCGCACAGCCTTCGCCTTGCTTGGGCCAGCCGGGATTCGGCCCGCAAAACTTTTTCGTCCGGCTGCTTTGCAGCCCAAGCGAGCATTTGCCGCAAGGTCTCGCTAA
This sequence comes from uncultured Pseudomonadales bacterium, assembly GCA_958296025.1. Lineage (GTDB taxonomy): Bacteria > Pseudomonadota > Gammaproteobacteria > Pseudomonadales > Azotimanducaceae > Azophilus. The sequence goes on along the minus strand of OY282430.1, from coordinate 122,686 downwards.
AGCCGTTTGGGTGATCGCGCAGCGCGGCCGCAAAGTGATATGCCGCATCCCGCTCGCAAATGAGCAGTCCGGCCCGGCGCAGGGTAGATAGGTCCAGGTCGGACCAGTCCAGGACATCGCTAACACCCTGTTGTTGCAGCAACCGGAAGAAGGCTTGGCTGACGGATTCGTCTATGGGCAGCTGAGGGCCAAGCAGCCAACCCATCCGCGCTGGACGGCTTCGTGCGGGCGGCTGGGTTCCCCTCAGGTCACGCAACGGTTCGCCGCGCCCCTGTAAGCGACCAACGGAACCGGCTTCCGCCACGCGGAACTGAGGGGATTGACTCGACGGGCCGGAAACCAGAAGTGCGGTGACTTGCGCCAAATCGGCCACACTGCGGGCATGAACGCCCACATGGTCCAACTGGGGGGATAGGGGCATGACCCCATCCAATGGAACTTCGCCTTGGGCGGGCTTGAAGCCCACCACGCCGCAAAGGGCGGACGGCAGGCGCACGGAACCCAGACTGTCGGTCCCCAAGGCGATGGGCACCATGCCGGCCGCCACCGCCACGGCGCTGCCGCCGGAGGAGCCGCCAGGAATGTGCGCGGGGTTGTGCGGATTGCGGGTGGTCTGGAAAGCTGGATTGGCGGAGGTTACTCCCAGCGCCCCTTCATGCATGTTGAATAGGGCCACTGGAATCATGCCGGCGGCCCGCAGCCGGGCAACGCAGGCCGCGTCCTCCGCGGCAAGGCGTTCCCGAAATGCCCGGATGCCCCCATGCCAAGGCTGACCACGCACGGCGATGTTGGCCTTCACCCCAAAGGGAATGCCGTCCAAAGGAGAAAAAGGCACCCCATCGCGCCAGCGTTCGGCAGCGGCTTGGGCCACCTCAAGCAATTGGGGCAATTCCAGACGATGGTTGCAGACGCCAAGCTGGGCGTCGCGCTGCTCAACCCGCGCCAAGCAGGCCGTCAACACATCCGTGGGCAGAACAGCCCCCTCCGCAAACGCTCCGCTCAACTGCTGCGCGTCCGCAGCGCACAGCCATGCTTGGTCAACCACGACGTTTGCTATGCTTTCAGCGGCGAAAGGTCGATATCCCAATCGCTTAGCTTTGCACCATCTCTTGCCATAAAGTGCCCATAGGCAGGTCCCATAATGCTACAGCAAGGCCGGCTGTCCTAAGCGTGGAGTTTGTTGTGCCTGTTTTGCCGCTAACTGCTTGGCGGTTGGATTTCCCCAAATCCCCAAATGGCGGGCCAGCGCCGTCAGGTTGAGTTGGTTAGGGAGCCTCGCGGTTACGGGGCGCTTGGTGTCCACCGCTTGCGTCAGGAGGAAGCCCTTGCAGGCATGGGGATCGATTCCGTCGCTGACGGCCATTCGGCGGGCGGCGGCGCTAGTTTGTTCAGGGTTATCGGTCGTGGCCCTTGGCGCAATATCCGGGCTCGGGAGGCATGGTTTTCACCGCCGCTCGTCGATCAGGCGTATGGGTTTTTGGCGGCGGTCGATTTCGGTCAAGGCGGCGGTCTCTCCCTTGCTGGCTAGCTCCAAGGCCACTTCGATGCCCAGCTTGCGCTTCAGCAGGGCCTGCATTCCGTTGCTTAGATTCTGATCGCCCTCGCTGACCTCCACCGTCACCGTCAACAGGCCATCCGCATTGACGCGGCAGATGTATTCGCCGAGGAACTGCGGCACCTCGTCCAGCAGCGGCCCCAAGGCTTGGGGGAAGAAGTTGATGCCCTTGATCTTGACCATGTTGTCGCTGCGGCCCATGAAGCCTTCGATGCGCCGTAGGTTGAAGCCGAGGCTGGAGGCGCCTTGGCGCTCCATGCTGACGTCGTGGGTGTTGAAGCGGATGATGGGGTACACATCGTCCTTGAACAGGCAGGTGCAGACCATATCGCCCTGGCCCCCGACGGGTGCTGGGGCACCGCTGTCGATGTCCAGAAGCTCCAGGTAGTGGGCGTCCTCCAGAACGTAAAGGCCGTCCCGGTCCGGGCCTTCTCCAGCGATGACGCCGGTGTCCCCCACGCCGTACCAGTCAAAGCACTCAGCACCGCCCCAGAGATCCGACAGCAGCGTCTTGTCCTCCCGCCCCATCTGGCCGCTCAGGGCGCGGATGCGGATGTCCCGTCCGATGGCGATGCCCTGTGCCCCAGCCACTTCCGCCAACCGCTTGAGGTAATCGGCGAAGCCGGCCAGCACCGTGGCGCCGAAGTCCCGCATCAACTCCACCTGCCGGATAGAAGGGGTTTCGATGCCGGTGCCGGCGGACAGAAACAGCGCGTTGGTCCAGTGCAGGACGGCCTCGCGGACATAGTGCCCGCCGTTAATCATGCCGTGGCCGTACACGGAGTGAACCACGTCGCTGGTTCGCAAGCCTTGTAGCCGGTAGATGCGGCCAAGCAGCAGGTTCTGCACCTCCCGGGACTTGGCCCCAAACAGCAACACCTGCGGCCGCCCAGTGGTGCCGCTGGTGGTGTGCATCACGACCGGGGGCCGCTCGGCGTCCGGCAAGCCGAAGCCGCCGAAGTCCCCGAAGGGGGGATGCGCCTCCAGGCTGGCCATCAGGTCGCCCTTGTCGAACACCGGCAGCTGGTCGATGTCCGCCAAGCCCCTGATGTCTCCGGGCTCGATGCCGGCCGCGCCCCAAAGCCGCTGGTAGAAGCCCGTTTGCCAAGCGCATGCCAAGCAGCGGCGGAACAGACGGTCTTGGCGGGCAAAGAGTTCGTCCCGGCTGATGGTCTCGGCGAAGGCGGCGAAGGCATTCCCAATAGGGTGCTCCCGCACCAACTCATCGGCATCAAAGGCGTTGAACCAAGTCTTCATGGAATTCCCTTTCCTAAGCAGCCTCAACCACCCCCAGCCGAGCCCTTAAAGGAAGCTGCTGCGCTGCGCGGCGCTCCCCTAGACTATCCGCAACGTCAGCATATAAACCAAGTTTGATTGCGCCAAGGGAAATTACAGCCTTAACTCCAAAACCGCCCTATGTCGTGCGTTCAAAAGCCCGAACAAACACAAGATGTTGCGTTTTAGGAGCCAAGTACATGGCCCCTTCCAAGAAACCCTCGTGTTCTGTCCTGTAAATAAGTGCGCTTTGGATGCGAGGGATTTTCGGCCCCTAGCAAGGCGCGACAACGCCGTGTGGCGGGCTCCACACAAGGCGGAGCAACGCAGCCAGGGGCCAAAAAGGCCCGTAGATAATGTGTGGTTATTTGCGGGACAGGACACTAAATTGGGGAACCCGTAACCGGTCCCAACAAGACGTTCGCATCGGCGGCCTCCGGCAAGGCCGCCACCGCGTTGATCAAGGCGCTCGCCCGCCCGTCATGCCCATAGACGGAACCTAGGCAGGCCCGCACCTTGGCATGGCGTTGGGCTTGGCTGAGCGGATGGGCGGGGGATCCCAACAGATGGTCGATGCCCAAGGATTTGCGGGTGCCGTCAGCAAGCTCCGCAACGAAGGTCTGCGGGGTGAAGGCGGCGGGGTCGGACACTTCATTGATGCTGCCTCGGAACCGTTGCGCGACAGCTAGAACATCCGGCGCCCGCAGGGCTTCGGGGGAAAAGTGCTCCAAGCCCACCGCGCCGCGCAGCAACGCTGTGGCGCCCACATAGGGCAGGCACAGGCGTGCGTAGTTGACATCCATGTCGGGCAGCGGCGGACGCGCCACAAGTTGGTGTATCAAGGGCGGCGCGGACCACCGAAGCGCGGTTAGGGCCGCAGCAGTCACGCCTTGGTCGCGCAGCTTGAGGATGGCTTCCACGCCGCCGTGGGTGGCCCGTCCCGACGGGAAGGGCTTGTGGCTTAGCTCCGTCACCCGCCAAACCGTGCCGAGGGCTGCCGCCAAGCCGGAGGTGTCGAAGTTGCGCTCAAATAGGGCGAAGTAGCCATAGGGGCCTTCCAAGGCGTCCTCCGGAGCTGGTACGGCAGCGGCAGCCAAGTCCGCCGCCACCAACCCGGCCCTGGCCGCATTGGCCAGCTGCACTGGCAAGGTCGCCTTGCCTTCCTCGTGGGCCTGCATAGTGCCGGCGGCTTGGGCCAAGGCATGACCGAAGCAAACACGAATTTGCGCGGCGGCGTAGCGCCGCAGCACGGCCACCGCCACCGCCGCACCAAATACTCCGGCTGTGGCGGGGCGAAAGAAGGTCAACGGCGCCGCCGCGGCCAAGCCCAGGACAGCGGCCACTTCCACGCCAAGCACGACAGCGACCAGAAGCCGCTTGCCGTCCACCGGCGCAAGCGCTTGCTCGCATTCAGCCAAGGCTGCCCCGACCACGGCGGTCATGGCGTGAACCACGGCCGGCTCATGCACGCAATCGAACTCCAAGCAGTGCATTTGATAGGCGTTCACGAAGGCCGCCGTCGGCGCCGGGACCCGTACCGAATCACCGAGGACGCGGGCGGTCTCCCCTTGACCCCAAGCAAGGGCGGCACCCAGCACGGCATCCCGGTAGGGGTTGCGCCGCCCGGCCACACCCACCGCCAAGGTGTCCAGAATGAATGTCTGCGCCGCCTGCACGGCCGCATCCGGCAGGTCGTCAAAGCCGGTGCCGGCGATCAATTCCACCAGTTCATCAAGCACCAAATGCCCTCCACGGCGGCCCGGCTAGTCCGCATATCGCACTCGGAAAGCGACTTGGCGCAATATGCGGGCTAGCTCATGCACCTCACATAGCCGCAAGTATTTCCGCCCCTAGACCGGCCATCAAAATCCTTGGGGGACCACGCAGTTTGGGCACCGTCGCCTGGAGAGAGCGCCCGGCGGCGGCCCACGTCCCAACCTTCCGCCTTTCCCGCGCTTGCCGACTGTCTGGTGCGGTCCCCTTTTTCCCTACAGGCACTAGATAATCCCCCGTTCGACAAGCTCGTTAAGCGTCGCCTCGTCCATCCCCAGAGCCTTGCCGATTTCCACCGAATGCTCCCCGTAGCCCGGCAGTTTCAGGCTTGGTTGGGCGGGTTCGTCGGCATACTTGATCGGCACGCCGATGTGCCGGTTGCCTTGATCATCGGTCAGCAGCATTTGCCGGTGCACGCTGTGCGGGTCCGCAAAGGCGTCCTTGAGGGAGCGCACCGCCGCCCAGCAACAGTCGATGGGCGCTAGGAAGGCTTCCCATTCGGCGCGGTTGCGGCTGGCGAACTCGGCCTTGAAGAAGGCCCGCAGCGGTTCCTGCTCCGGCCCGGGCTCGATTTCGGCGTAGGGCAATAGATCCAGCCGGTCGAAGGCGGTCAGCAGGTTGCGGGCGAACTTGACCTCGGAGCCGCCCAGCACGATGAAGGCACCGTCGGCGGTCTCGTAGATGTGGTACATGGCCGCGCCGCCGAAGGAGCGCATGTGCTTGGGTTCGGGATGGGCGTCCTCAGCGAACACCGGGCCGGTGACGTTGGGGGTCCAGGCCAGCAAGGCGTCGTACATGGACAGGTCGATGCAGTCCCCCTTGCCGCTGCGCTCCCGGCCAAGCAGCGCCATCAGGATGGCGGACATGGCCATCAGCGAGGCAATGGCGTCCGCGCTGGGCATGTTGGGGGCCGCCGGCTTGCCATCCTCCAAACCTAGGTTCAGGGCGGCGATGCCGGCCAGCGCCTGCACCGTGAGGTCATGGGCCGGCTTGTCGCGCAACGGCCCGCTCTGACCAAACGCCGATATGGAGCAATAGACCAAGCGGGGGTTGAGTGCATTGAGGGTTTGGTAGTCGATGCCTAAACGCTGCGTCACTCCGGGCCGAAAGGACTCGACGAGAACGTCCGCGCTCTTGGCCAGTTCGTGGAAGAATCGGCGTCCCTCGGCATCCTTGAGATTGATCTTGAGGCTTCTCTTGCCCCGGGCGATGTTGCGGAACCAGACGGAGACGCCGTCCGCACTGCGGTAGCCGATTTCCCGAGTCGGCTCGCCGACGCCGTTGGCCGGCTCCACCATGATGACGTCCGCGCCCTGGTCCGCCAGCATCATGGTCATGTGCGGACCCGGCAGAAAGGCGGATAGATCCAGTACTCGGATGCCCTTAAGCTTCATGGTGCCTATGGTTTTCTTGCCCGCCGGCGTAGGTTAGCAAAAGAACCAGGTTTGCGGACCGCGCCTGACCACCGCTTACACATGGGTTGAAAACGCGGCCTTGCCGGACAGCTGCGCAAGCTCCTCCTCTTACCGGGGCAGGGCCGCGTCAGCATAGGCTGTGGCGATCTTTCTGCGGGTGGCCACCCAAACGTCCTTACGCCCACCCACATGGTCCAGCACCCGCTGCAAGGCGCCGATGCGGCCCGGCCGACCGATGATGCGCAGGTGCAGCCCCAAGGACATCATGCGCGGCCCCAAGGCGGCGGCTTCCTTGACCAGCCAGTCGAAGCTGTCGATGGCGTACTCCGCCCACTGCCGGGGGGTCAGCGAAGGCGCGTTCCACATCTTCATGTCGTTGGTGTCCAAGGCGTAAGGCAGAATCAACAAAGGCTGCTTGCCTCGCGGGCCGCAGTCCACCCACTTCCAGAAGGGCAGGTCGTCGGAATAATCGTCCATGTGGTAGGTGAAGCCTTCCTCCAGCAACAGCCTTTGGGTGTTTTCGGTGTGCAGAAAGCGGGACAGCCATCCCAGCGGGCGAGCGCCGGTGGTCGCTTCAATGCTGCGCCAAGCATCGCGGATGAAGCTGTGCTCCTCGGCTTCGTCCATGCGGAATTGATGCACCCAACGGTGGCCGTGGCAGGCGACCTCATGCCCATCGGCGACCAATTGCCCGGCCAAGGCCGGCGCCCGCTCCAAGGCAAGGGCCGCCGCCGTGGCGGTGGCCGGCAGTTCCCGCTCCCGGAGCAGTCCCAGCACCCTAGGCGCACCCGCGTTGATGCCGTATTGGTAGTTGGTCTCGTTGCCGTGAACCCGAATCGGCTTGCGGGGGATGGCCCCCAACTCGTCCACCGGCTCCGGCCCAACATCGCCGTCCAGAATGTTCATCTCCGCCCCTTCCTCCACGTTCACCACGATGGACAGCGCCAAGCGCGTCCCGTTGGGCCAAGTGAAGTCCGCTGGCAGATGGCTGGGCATTGCACTTTCTCCGCTGCTTTCGCCGCCCGTTGTCAGGTCTCAAGTGCAATTTCGGGTTGGGGCCTGTTAACACTATCTGAGCGGGCTATGACGCCATAGTACACGTCATGCGGCGTCATCCAGTCGAGAACTTGCAGGGGACGGTTGTTCATGATCCGCACCGCCGCCTGCAGTTCCTCCTCCGTCATTTGGGTTAGACCCGCTCCCTAGTGGCGAGTGCCAACGACGGTGCAATTGGCCGCGGCCAGTATCGAATTCGGTGCCGCCTCACGGCTAGCGAATTGCCTTTATCTCAACATCCAAACCCAATTCCAGCCAAACGCGATCCGCGGTATAGACGACCCCGCCACTGTCCATGCCGACAGCGAGGCAGGCTCGGTCGCCCAACGATAGGCCGAAGCGGACGGTGCTTTCTCGAAGCCTGCCTGCAATCTCGGCTTGCACGGCGGATAGCGGCAGGAGCGTCAAGCCGAGTGATTGCATGCCGTAGCGAAGTTCTACGGCTTCGCTTTCCGAAGGCGAGACCTTTTCGATGACTTCCGCCCAGTTCACCGTGGACATCGTGGCTTCGCCAAGCGCAGCCTTTACGGCGTCGGCGCCGGGTTCCAACTGCAAATAGGCGAGCAGGGCCGACGCATCGAGCACCACGCTCATGATTTTGACTCGCGCCGCGCTTCATCGCGGCGCTCTGCGAGCAACTCTTCGGCAAGGCTGCGGCCTTCAAACTTGCGGAAGTAAGCGTGTAGCCGCCGCTCGACCGCTTCGGCTTTCTCCACGATCAGACGCTCGTTTTCGACGCGAGCGAGGAGGTTCTCGCCGGGTCGGAAGCCGAGGACTTTGCGAATCGCCGCCGGCACTACAAGCCGCCCTTGCGGGCCAAGCCGTATGTTGGTTTGTGATGGTGGAAATGGCATATAAACCCCCAATGTGCCACTGTGTATTCAATTTGGCATGAAGAATAGCATAGCGGCATCACCTTCGCGCCCACCCACCGCGCACTTGGCGGATGCTTCCTTTGCTATGCGCGGCAACGGCCACATGAGGCGGTTCCTGTTTACACCCCTAATTTTGCCAACAGAATGGTTGGCAACAGATTTGTTGGGAAAGAGGATGTGGCCATCGTTTACGAGCAGGAACTCCTCGGCCCTCGCGGGCAGATGGTGCTGGACCACTATGAAAATCGGCCGCGCTTGGTGCTCGGCGGGAACGGCTACCCCACTTACGGAGCGAACGGCCCGCCGCAGAACAAGCTAATTTCCACACGGCAGAATAAGCTAAAATTCGCACATCACTTCACCGGCAGGCTTGGGCAGCATGGCAAGTCCGAAAGAGAAGTTGGCCGCCTCCTTGGAGGTTTTGGAAGCTCTGCAAAAAGGCGGGCGGTCAGCCATCCGCTCCGCGGACTTGGGCCGTACCCATAGGGAGCGGCTGCTGCAAGCTGGATTTTTACAGGAAGTCATCAAGGGGTGGTGCGTCCCGGCCAGTCCCGGTGCCGCCGTAGGTGACGGCACGGCTTGGTTGGCCTCGTTTTGGAGTTTCTGCGCCACCTATCTGGAAGCTCGGTTCGGCAGCGATTGGTCACTTTCCCCGGAACATTCCCTGCTCCTCCAAGTTGGCGATTGGGCTGTGCCGCGGCAGCTTCTCGTGCGTTCGCCGAAGGCGCGCAACAAGATAACGGCGCTCCCTCACGACGTTTCGATCGTGGAGACCCGCGCTGCACTTCCCGCTGACGGCCAAGCGGAGGAACTGGCAGGCCTGCGGACGTTCGCGTTGCCAGCCGCGCTTGTTGCCGTAACGCCCAGCTTCTTTCGGCAGCAGGCCAACGCAGCCCGTGCGGCACTTGCCGGCATCCCCGACGCCTCCGAAGTTCTCGTTCTGTTGCTCGGCGGTGGCCGTAGCACCGTCGCCGGGCGACTTGCCGGGGGCTTGCGCCACATCGGTCGGCGCGGCGTGGCGGACGAAATTGTCGCAGCCATGCGCGGCGCAGGTTACGACGTGCGCGAAAAGGACCCGTTTGCGGAACCGTCGCCGTTCGTGGTCGCCGGACGCGAAGCCCCTTGGGTGGCGCGGATGCGTTTGGGGTGGCATGAGATGCGCGAGGTGGTTGCCGAGCAGTTCCCGTCTTCGCCGGGGTTGCCGAATGAAAGCGGCGCCTACTTGAAGGCAATGGACGCAGCCTACGTTGAGGATGCTTACCATTCGCTGTCCATTGAAGGCTATCAGGTGACGCCACAACTGATCGAGCGTGTGCGGGGCGGCGCATGGGACCCGGAGCGGCACCCGCCCGACGCAGCGCAGCGGGATGCTTTGGCGGCGCGGGGCTATTACGAGTCCTTTGAGGCGGTGAAGAAGACGGTCGCGGACATTCTGGCCGGCAAGAATCCCGGCATGGCGGTGCGCGACGACCATGGGGATTGGCATCGCGCCCTGTTCGCGCCAAGCATTCGCGCCGGCATTTTGGGTACCACCGAACTGGCGGGCTACAGAACCGGACAGGTCTTCATCCGCAACGCCCGCCACGTTCCGCCCCGCCCTTCCGCGGTGCGGGACCTCATGCCGGCCCTGTTCGACTTGCTGTCCGAGGAAGAGAAGCCCGCCGTTCGCGCCGTGCTTGGGCACTTCCTGTTCGTCTTCATACACCCGTACATGGACGGCAACGGCCGCCTAGGAAGATTCTTGATGAACGCCATGCTTGCCTCCGGGGGCTATCCTTGGTGCGTAGTGCCTACGGGAAGCAGGAACGAGTACATGGCGGCGTTGGAAACGGCCAGCGTGGCCGGCGACATCAGGCCCTTTGCGCGGTTCGTGGAGGCGTTGATTTCCTAGCGTTCAGCAGCTTCGCCGGCTGCGTTCGCGCTTGCAGTCGAAGCCCAGATCCCATTCGATTGGGGACTTATATACTTTCGCAGTTGATTCATCCGCATGGCCCACCATTTTGTAGCGGCCATCCTTTAGCTGCAGGGACTATTTTTCATTCAGTTGGGCCTCGGAAGGTCTCGATGGAGTGGCGGACCGGCACAGAACCAGCAGACCCACGCGCACCGAAAGCGTAGCGCACGCCGCCCCCTAAAAAGGACTCGGCGTGCGCACCACCAGGAAGTCGTCGCACGTTTGCCCGGAGGCGGCCAGTTCGTCGCATGGAACAGCGATGCCCCCCAACTCTCCGTCCGCCTGTGAAATCCCGATGGCGTATCGCCCTTCGGGACAGTGCGCCACAAAGTATTGAACGCCTTGCTCATCTTCGGGCTGAAACCCCTCGACGACGACTGCCGAGCAGGCGTAGTCATGAGACAGGATGACGGTCTGCATCAACTCCTTCACGTTCGTATCCATGCGCCAAAACAAAAACGCCAAGGCGCCAAGCCCCGCCACCGCCACGAGTAGAACGACCAAAATGAGCTTGACCATGCGGCATGCATCCCCAACGCGGAACGGGTGCCTGCATCCCCCATCAGAAGCATGGGCAAATGCTGGACTCCTCCTGCGCATGAGGATGCCGCATGGCGCAACGCCATGCAAATGTCATCCTGCTGCCGCCCAGTCAATGCCGCCCAAATGATTTCCCTAATCCCCTATTAAGGATTTAGTGGGTGGTGTTTGAGCCCGAAAAGACCCAGACGCTCTGCCGTCAGGGCCAAGGCGGACCAGCCCCCGAAGCCGGTCAAACGGCGTCCGTGAACGTGCCCTCAACCTTCAGCGGGCGGGGTGTTATGCTTGTCATCGACGCACCTGCCGGGTGTTTCTGTTCAATCGGCATTTTGCCGGAAAAAACCATGCACGGTGCGCCTTTGAGGTCAAGCTCGGCGTCGAGCAAATCGACGCCGCAGCCAAGACGTTGCTGAAGTTTCAGGAGCGGGTGGACGCGGAGAAGACGGGAGCGCCGGGCATCTTGGGCGTCATTGTCAGTTCCGGCTACGGCTACCTTCGTGATGACGGGGTGGCCGTTGTACCCATCGCCGCGCTCGGGCCTTAGCCGGATTGCCGGCCCCTAAACGCAAGGAGCCATAGCCGGTTTGCCGGCAGAGAGACTTGCGCTGTTCTGAACGCCCGCATCAACGATGGGTTCCGCTTCGAGAGCCACAGCATCCGCGGCAAGGATCGAATGGCGGCGCGGGTGGGCTTGGCGCTGGCGGTGATGATGGCCATGGCGCTCGGCAGCGTCCGCGCCAAGGCGCACGAGCGGATGCGCTCGCTCATCAGGCCGCCGCCCGCGCAAGGCCCTCTACTAGGTGCTTGTGGAATGCGTTGAAACAGTGCGATAGTGTAGCTATGGAAATTTAGGGCGGACAGACCATGACATATAGAGAGCGCACCGTTCAGGCGGCGGCGCAGCCGGTGGGTGCCGTGTTCCATCGGTGCGCCCTGCAGGTGAACCCGCATCACTATGCGGGCACATTCCGCGGCCAAGAGGCCAGTGGCGACCCCCAATCCTACGCAAAAGCCATCATCGAAAAAGCCGATGAGCTCGGCATTTCCGTGCTCGCCATCACTGACCACAACAGCGTGAGCGGAGTGGCCTTGTTCCGGGATGCCGCTGCGGACTACGGAATTGTGATATTCCCCGGATTCGAGCTTTCCTCCTCGGAAGGCATCCATGTGCTTTGCATCTATCCACCGGATACCGCAGAAGATCAGCTGCAACGGTTTCTTGGCGAATTCGGGATTCTAACTACTACCCCCTCTTCAGACCTGTCAGACAAGTCACTCCCTGAAGTCCTCGCGAAAACTCGAGAACAGGGAGGCGTTGCCATCGCTGCTCATGCGACCAGTGAAAATGGGCTGCTCAAGGTTCTTTCTGGGCAGCCCCGAATCAATGCATGGCGAAGCGAGGATCTTCTTGCGATCCAAATTCCAAGGTCTGTCGATGATTTGCCCCAAGACATGCGCCAAATTGTCCGCAACAAGAATCCTGATTACCGGCGTACGCCAGCTGGGAGAAATTTGGGGATTGCTGTAGTCAACGCAAAGGACATCGCGCAGCCGGAAGACTTGGCGAACCCCTCCGCAAGTTGCTCGATCAAAATGTCCGAAATCGGCATTGAGGGCCTGCGTCAGGCGTTTCTTGATCCGGGATCCAGAGTTCGCTTAGCCGGCGATGAACAGCCGGAGAACCATGCCGAGTTGCTCTCCCTGTCTTGGGAGGGCGGCTTTTTGGACGGGGCGGCCATTCACTTCAATCAAAATCTGAATGTGCTTATCGGCGGACGGGGCGCCGGCAAATCTACGGTTCTCGAGAGCCTGCGGTATGCGATCGGCTTGGTTCCTGCCGGGGATGAAGCTCGGCAAGCTCATAGTGGAATCGTCAACCAAGTGCTGTGCGCCGGTACAAAAATCGTGCTGCATGTTCGCACCCACCACCCGACGCAACAGGAGTACCAAATTGAAAGAACCGTCCCCAATCCGCCCATCGTGCGGGGAGCGGATGGGACGGTTTCCAACTTGTTGCCCAAGGAAATTCTTCCGCACGTCGAGGTGTATGGACAGCACGAGATATCGGAACTCACTAGAAGCCGGCAGAAGCTCACCCGTCTTCTGGACCGCTTTGTTGATCCAAACACCTCGTTCGATAGACGCAAGGCCGACTTGCGCCGTAGCTTGGAGAAAGCGCGGCGCTCCATTGTTGAGGTACAAGCGGAACTCCAGGAAGTTGAGGAAAGATTGGCTGCTTTGCCGGGGCTTGAGGAAACGCTGGAGCGCTTCAAGGACGCTGGCCTTGAGGACCGTTTGCACGAGCAAAGCCTAATCGTCAAGGAGGAGCGGGTGCTTGGCTCCATCCCGGACCGGCTGGAGGCATTCCACGAATGCCTGAGTTTGCTGCGTCAGGGACTTCCCATTGACCGAACGTTTCTGTCTGAAAAGGAATTGGAGGACCTGCCCGGCAAGGAAATCCTCGGCGGCGCTAACGCAGTCTTGGAGCGTCTAAGCAACAGCCTTGAACAAGCGGCGCGGCAACTTGAAGCGGCCCTGCAGCAAGCGGATCAGGAAATATCGGAAGTCCGAACCCGCTGGGATCAGCGCAAAAACGAAGTCCAAGCCAACTACCAAAGGATTCTGCGCGAACTAAAGAAGTCCGCTGTTGACGGCGAAGAGTTCATTCGCCTGCGGCGGGAGATTGAAGGGCTGCGCCCCCTTCGGCAGCATCAGTCCTTGCTGCACCATAGTGATCGGGAACTCTTGTCACAACGCCACGCACTGCTAGCCGAGTGGGAGGATGTGAAGGCGGAGGAGTTCCGGGTGTTGGACAAGGCTGCGAAAAAAGTTAGCAACCGGCTTCGGCAGCAAGTGGAGGCAAAAGTGACTGCCGCCGGGGACCGGGAACCACTGTTCAATCTCTTGCGATCCAAGATTGGCGGCCAGCTGAGCAGCACAATCCAAAAGCTGGAGGCTTCCAAAGAGCTATCCCTTGCCGAATTTGCGGGTGCTTGCCGCCAAGGTGCTGAAGAATTGCGCACTAAGTACGGTCTCACTCCCGGCCAAGCCCGCAATATTGCAGAGGCCAAGCCGGAGGTATTCATGCAGATCGAAGAACTGCACCTGCCGCCGACCACCGCCATTCGGCTTAATGCGGCGCCGCCCGGCGAGCCACCGCAATGGCAAGCCTTGGAAGAACTATCGACGGGTCAGAAGGCCACTGCGGTGCTGCTGCTCCTGCTGCTGGAAGCCGACGCACCCCTGATAGTCGATCAACCCGAGGACGATCTCGACAACCGATTCATCACTGAAAGCATCGTCCCCAAAATGCGCGAGGAAAAGCGCCGACGGCAGTTCATCTTCTCCACCCACAACGCCAACATTCCAGTGTTGGGCGATGCCGAAATGATCATTGGACTTGCCGCCTTGGGGGAGGCGGAGGGCGGAAGGGCCCGCATTGCGCCAGAGCATGTTGGCGCCATCGACGCACTGCCGGTGCGCGAACTGATCGAGGAAGTTCTGGAAGGCGGCAAGGATGCCTTCGAACGCCGCCGCCGCAAGTATGGGTTCTAACCAAATCATGACCAAGGCCGAACTACTGGAACTGATTCGCAACGAAGAGAACTCCAAGGTGGAGTTCAAGCGGGACAGCGAGCATCCCGACTCCATCGCCAAGGAAATATCGGCGCTGCTCAATTTTAAAGGAGGGCATATCCTGCTTGGCGTTGAGGACGATGGCGACATTTGCGGTTTGACGCGAAATCGCCAGCAGGCCGAGGAACGGGTAATGAATATCGTCAGCCAAAACATTCAGCCGGCCTTCATTCCTTCTTGGTCGTGTGTTTCACTGGAAGATGGTAAGGTCGTTGGAGTCATCGGCTTGCCGGCGGACAGTCCAAGCAAGCCCTACAAAGCGAAGCGGGGCACAGCGTGGCAAACTTACATTCGCGTTGGCACTACCTCCAGGAAGGCAACCTATGAAGAGGAAGGGCGTCTCTATCAGTCCGCCGGCGTCGTACGCTACGATCTTAAGCCCGTTCATGGAACCGATTTGGAAAGCTTGGACTTGGAGCGGATCAGGAATTACTTCCGAATTCAGAAGCGCACTGCGCCGGCAAGCCAAGATGTCGCGGCGTGGCGGAGAATTCTAACCAATATCGACATACTAACGGAGTCGGCCGGCAACACCATGACAACCGTTGCCGGTTTGCTCCTGTTCGGCACCTATCCTAATCGCCGACTTGCGCAGGCCGGCATCACGGCCACTGCCTTCCCCGGAACGGATAAGGAATACAACACGGTTGACGAAGAATTGATTCGCGGTCCCTTAGTCTCGGTGTTTTCACCAAGAAAGCGGATTGAGGAAAAAGGCGTGATCGACCGGGCAGTGGATTTCGTGGCCCGAAACATGGGCTCCAGCGCATGGCTCGAAGGGGGGCGCAGGCGTCGGAAAAAGGCGTTCCCCATAGATGCCGTTCGGGAATCCACAGTGAACGCCGTTGCACACCGTGACTACACGTTAACCGGAACCGACGTCGAAATCTCGCTGTATCAAGACCGTCTGGAGGTTATTTCGCCCGGACGCCTGCCGAACGGGGTCACCGTCGAAAAGATGTCCGAAGGGCTGCGGGCCGCGAGAAACGAGCTGCTGAAGGAAATATTGCGCGACTACGGCTATGTCGAGCACCTCGGCATGGGCGTACGAAATCGCATCATCGGCTCCATGCGCCGTCACAATGGCACTAAGCCGGACCTGATTGAGCAGGAAAGCCGTTTCATCGTCCGGCTGTGGAAGAAGCCGAAGCCTGCTAATATGTCTTTCCCTAAGCATGGATGAGGCCAATGAACCAACCGACCTACGATGGCCCTCCGGATTACCGGGCGGTGGGCCGCCATGAGGTGTTCCCAGAGACCAGCCACGATCAGACGGAGCGGTACAACTTTCTCGCCCATCTGAACCGCCACTTGGCGCATTCCGTGATGCCGGGCGTGGCGGAGGCCTACGCCGCCAGGGTGGAGCCGGCCTTTCGAGAGACGCATGGGCGCCCGCCCAGCCGCCGACGGGAGGTGCGTAAGGCGCTGGCGGCGGATTCCCTGCATCAAACCTGGAGTGCGCTGCGCCGCAACACCATGGAAATGCGGCAGCAGGCTGGCCTGTCGGTGGTGCTGCCGCAACTGGGGGATCTCATCAGCAAGGCCCGGCACCTCATTCCCCAAGGGCGTCTGCGGCTGAAGCCGGAAATGCAACCGCCCGAATACATAGCGGCAGTGGACCATCACTGCATGCCCGGCAGCTACTATGCGGAGCGCACTGCGGACGACGTCAGCGGTGCCGCCAACTACGATTCCGGCATGTTCGTCACCACCGGCGGCATGTTGGGCCGCTACACGGATGGGGGCGGGCGCGGCGTGGTCGAGTACATACAGCGGCATAACCCGGACTGGCGACCGCGCCGCATTCTGGACCTAGGCTGCGGCCTAGGCCACAACGTGCTGCCCATGGCCGCCGCCTTCCCGAACGCTGAGATCGTCGCCGTGGACGTCGGCGCTCCCATGCTGCGCTACGGCACCGCTCGGGCAGCCAGCCTAGGCATCGACAACGTCACCTTCGTGCAGGCCGACGCCACCGACCTCTCCGAATTTGAGGACGGCAGCTTCGACTGGATTCAGAGCACCATGTTCCTGCACGAAACCTCCTGCAAGGCGTTGCGCCGCATCCTAGCGGAATGCCGCCGGCTGATCGCTCCCGGCGGGCTGGTCATCCACATCGAGCAGCCCCGCTATGACGACGACATGCCGGTCTTTGAGCAGGCCATGCGCGACTGGGACGCCTTCAACAACAACGAGCCCTTTTGGACCAAGCTGCACGAGGTCGATCTCGACCAATACATGATCGACGCCGGCTTCAAACCTGAG
Source organism: uncultured Pseudomonadales bacterium (assembly GCA_958296025.1). GTDB lineage: Bacteria > Pseudomonadota > Gammaproteobacteria > Pseudomonadales > Azotimanducaceae > Azophilus. The sequence goes on along the minus strand of OY282430.1, from coordinate 106,345 downwards.
GAGCTGCTGCATGGCGGCGTCACGGCCCCGCCGGACGGCGCCCTTTTTCCGGATGCGGCGGAGGATGATGCCGAGGACTACGGGCGCAAGGCGGCTTGGCACATCACCGGCGCACGAGTGGCGGCTTGACCGGCGGTGGCGTTGCATCGGAATCCCGCGCCATGAAGGACGGCCTGCCCAGCCCGGAAATGCTCGACAGCATCGCCTTGGCCGGCACCAAGGCCAAAGGCAAGCGCCCTTACTTCTTTCAAGACCCGGACGTGGAACGGGTGCTGTCCATCACCATGGCGGTGGCCGGGGAGTTGGCCGTGCTGCGTCAGCGCTTGGACACCATCGAGGAGTTGTTGCAGGAACGGGGCAGCCTCTGCAAGGCGGACATCGAAGCCTTTGCACCTGATTCGGCGCAGCAGGCCGCCAGAGGTCGCTGGACGCAGGAATACTTGGCCCGGATTCTGCGCATCGTGCAGCAGGAGCGGGAGGCGCTTCAGCGCGGCGACGAACCCACTTCCGAAGAAGCCGGTCTGAGCATGACCGAAGATCGATGAACCATTGCTTTAGCAGCGGCGCAGGCGCTCGCGACGGCTTAGGCAGCCAGCCTGTTTAATCCATTTGGCCGGCCCATGACCGCACATTTTCCTCATCCATCATGCACATCTGGACGCTGGAGAGGCTTTTCCGTGGGGACCGCCTTGCCCCCGCCCTCGCTGGCGCCGCTGGCAATCATCGCCATCCTGGGCTAGTGTCCTGTCGCGTAAATAAGTGCGCTTTGGATGCGAGGGATTTTTGGCTCCTGGCAAGGCGCGACAACGCCCTGTGGCAGGCTCCACACAAGGCGGAGCAACGCAGCCAGGAGTCTAAAGGACCCGTATCATGTGGTGTTATTTGCGGGACAGGACACTAGGTGGCGGGCTAGGGGGGCTTGAGCCATGCACTTGTTGAGAGCCGGCACCGTTTCCGTGGCCGATCTGAGCCGCAGCCGGGCGCTTTATGAACAGTGGCTGGACTACCGCGTCCTGGAGCAGGGCGAGGTGGCGCCGGCATTGGCCGCCAGCTGGGGCGCTCCCGGCGCCGCCGGCACCCCCTATGCCCTGTTGCAGCCGGCCTCCCGCGCCAACATCTACCTGCGCTTGGTGCAAGCACCACCCGTGCCAGAATTCAAACCCTTGGTCACCTATGGCTGGGCGGCCCTGGAGTTTTGCGTCACGGATGTGCTGGCCGTCAACGAGCGTATGCTCGAATCTCCATTCGAGATCATCGGCCCACCGCGCCGCATCGAGGGGCTGGACGCCATTTTCCCCATGCAGGTGCGGGGGCCTGACGACGAAATCTGCTACTTCACCCAAATCAACAGCGATCTGCCGGATTTCAAGCTGCCCAGAGCCAAGACCCTCATCGACCATCTGTTCATCACCGTCCTAGCGTCCAGCGACATGCACGCCACCCAACGCTGGATGGTGCAGCACCTCGGCCTCGCCATCGGGCGGGAGGCGATGGAGATCGTTTACACCATGCTGGCCCAAGCCTTCGGCACACCCATGGACCAGCTTTACATCATTTCAACCATGGTTCACGGGCCGGACATCTTCCTGGAGGTGGATCAGATGCCTCCTCAAGCCGGCCCCCGGCCCTGTCACCAGGGCATGCTGCCACCCGGGGTGGCCATGACCACCTTGCAGGTGCCGAGTTTGGCCGCCATAACCGCACCCTTCATCGCCGCCCCGGAAACCCACGGCAGCGCCCTGTACCACGGGCACCGCAGCGCTACGGTCAGGGACCCGGACGGCGCACTGGTTGAATTGGTGGAGATGGACTAGGGCCGCGCCCGCGCCGCTCACGACGGGGGGTGTCCCATTCGGCATGAAGTGTACTGACGGCAGTAGCGCAGCAGATTGCGGCGGAGGGCCTCATGACAGGGCGCGGCAACCCGGCCGCTTAGCGCGATGACGCAGCGCACCTTGTTCGACAAACTCTGGGACAGCCACTGCATCGACACGGATGCGGATGGCGAAAGCCTGCTGTACATCGACCGCGTCTGTCTGCACGAGCGCACCGGCAGCATCGCCTTGGCGGCGCTTTCCGACCGCGGCCAGCCGATTCGCCGCCCTCGCCACGCCTTCTGCGTGATGGACCACATCCTGGACACTCATCCCGGACGCGACGACCGCACCTTGGTGCCCGGCGGCGAGGCGTTCATCGTCCGTACCAGACGCCACGCCGCCGAATTCGGTCTGCGCACCTTCGATGTGCGGGATGAAGACCAAGGCATCAGCCATTTGGTGAGCGCCGAGCAAGGCATCGCCCTGCCGGGTTTGAGCCTAGTCTGCCCGGACTCCCATACCTGCACCCTAGGCGCCTTGGGCACCTTGGCCTTGGGCATCGGCACCAGCCAAGCGGAGCATGTTCTGGCCACCTCCACCTTGCGCCTGAGCAAGCCAAGGAACCTGCAGGTAAGGGTTGACGGCGTTTTGGCGCCGCACGTCACCGCCAAAGACCTAGCTCTTTACCTGATCGCCGAGCACGGCGTTAGCGGAGGCAGCGGCGCTGCGGTGGAGTTCATTGGGGAAGCCATCGCCGCCTTGGAGGTGGAGGCGCGCATGACGTTGTGCAACATGGCGGTGGAGTTCGCCGCCGCCACCGCCGTCGTCGCGCCAGATCAGAAGGTCTTTGCCTATGTTGCCGGGCGCAACTATGCGCCGCCGGAACTGCCGCTGAACTATTGGGGAACCCTGCGAACGGACGCGGACGCCGACTTTGACCAAGAGGTCCGCATCGACGCCCGCGCCGTGGAACCCCGCGTCACTTGGGGCACTTCCCCGGAACAGGGCGTCAGCCTTTCCGAGTTGGTGCCAAAACCCAAGGACCGCAATGCGCAACGCGCCTTGAACTACACCGGCTTGGCGCCAGGCACCGCCATGACCGAGGTGGCCATTGACGCCGCTTTCATCGGTTCCTGCACCAATGCACGGTTGAGCGACCTGCGTAGCGCTGCCGCGGTATTGCGGGGCCATCGCGTCGCCCCCGACGTGAAGGCGATTTGCGTGCCTGGCTCAACCCAAGTGAAGCGGGCCGCCGAAGCCGAGGGCTTGCACCGCATTTTCCTTGCGGCCGGCTTCGAGTGGCGGGAATCCGGCTGCTCCCTATGCTTCTACGCTGGCGGCGAAGCCTTCGGCCTTGGCAAGCGCGTCATCAGCACCACCAACCGCAACTTCGAGGGACGGCAAGGACCTGGGGTGCGCACTCACTTGGCCAGCCCGGCGGTGGTGGCCGCCTCCGCGGTGCGCGGGCGCATCGCCGCACCGGCGATGCTCTGACCGTGCGGCCCCGCGTCAAGCACCGGTCCGCGACAACTTCGTCGCCGAATCCGGCAACGCAACGCATTCTCGACGCTGTAGCTTTTTCCAGGCATCGGTCCGGCGAAACTGTGGCGACAGGTGCGCCGACGCAATGACATCCTGATCATGCAGCCTTTCACTTTGCATCGCGGCGTGGCCGCGCCCCTGCTGCAAGCGAACATCGATACGGACGCCATCATCCCCTCCAGGGAGATGCGGCGGGTCTCCAAGCGCGGCCTTTCCATCGGCCTATTCGCCAATTGGCGCTACGCGGATTTGCAGGCGCGGACGCCGGCAGCGGATTTCGTTTTGAATCAACCAGCCTACGCCGGCGCCAGCATCCTGCTGTGCGGCCTCAATTTCGGCTGCGGCTCTTCTCGAGAGCACGCGGTCTGGGCCTTGGCCGAATTCGGCATCCGCGCCATCGCCGCCCCCAGCTTCGGCACCATCTTCCAGAAGAACTGCATCGCCAACGGCCTGCTGCCGGCGGTGTTGCCCGAAGCGCAAATCCTCGCCGCCGCGGCTTGGGTGCAGGAAAACCCGCAGAGCAATCAGCCTATCCTGGACCTCACCACCTGCAGCATCAGCGCCGCCGGTCACCAAGCTGAGTTCAGCATCCGCGAGGCTGACCGCACCCGGCTGCTGCAAGGCCTGGACCCCATCGACCACACCCTGACCCAAAGTGATCGCATCGACGCCTTTGAAAGCGCCCACTGCAAAGCCTTTCCTTGGGTGAAGCTGGGCTAGCCCCGCAGCCGGCGCCAAACAGCGAAGTGCTGCTGGACATGGATGAAAACGCCCGCCGCGTTGGGGCCGTTGCCTTCTTTCTTAAAGGAAAGTTGGGGCTGGACTTTACCGGCGCACGGCTCAACGTCCCGCGCGCCGCTCAAGGCCCGGATACATCAAGCCCAAGGCGACGCTACGAGCGGCCATGAACGTCAGCATGGACAGCCAGACGCCGTGGTTGCCCAAGGGTGCGAAGGACAGCCATAGGGTCAGCAGATAGGCGGCGGCGGCCATGAGCATGGCGTTGCGCATCTCCGCCGTGCGGGTGGCGCCGATGAAGATGCCGTCCAGCATGAAGGCCCATACGCAAACCAAGGGCAGGGCGGCCATCCAAGGCAGGTAGGCGGCCGCCGCCGTGCGCACGTCCGCCAGCACCGTGGCCAAGCCGATCAGCCACTCGCCCAGAAACCAATAGCAAGCGCTGAACAGGCAGGCGATGAGGCCTGCCCACAGGACGCTGTAGCCGCTGGCTTGACGCAATGCCCTTGGGTCCCGCTTGCCAAAGGTGTAGCCGGCCAGGGTCTCGGCGGCATGGGCGAAGCCATCCAGCCCGTAGGCAGTGATGTGCAGGAACAGCAGCAGCACGGCGTTGGCGGCCAGCACCACGTCCCCCAAGGAGGCACCCAAGGCGGTCACCAAAAAGAAGGGAAACTGCACCATGAAGGTGCGCACAACCAAGTTGGCGCCGATGTTGAACAGCCGCGCCAATTGCGCATGGTCGAATATTCGCGGTGCATCGGGCCATTGACAACCGCGCTGGGCAAGGGCGCGGTTGGCGGCGACCAAGCCCATTGCGGCCGCCAGCCACTCGCTGATGACCGTGCCGGCCGCCACGCCGTTCACGCCCCAGCCGAAACCGACCACGAACAGCAAGTCCAGCCCCGCGTTGGTCAGGTTCAGCGCCAAGCTGACGGCCAAGGCAGTGCGCATCCGCTGCAAGCCGAATAGTACGCCCTGCACCACCAAATAGAGCAGCAGCGCCGGCACCCCCCAAATGCGGATGCTCAGATAACCGTAGGCGAGGACCTCCACCTCGTGGCTGGCTTGGAACAGCCAAAGCGCCAGCCCCAGCAAAGGGCCTTGGCCGACAACCAGCAATACGCCCAGAACAACGGCCGCCGTCGCCCCCCGAACAGCCACCGCTCCTAGTTCGCCGCGGTCCCCGGCACCAAGCGCTTGGGCCGTTAGGCCGGTGGTGCTCATGCGCAGAAAGCCGACCATCCAATAGAGCGCGTTCATCACCGCCGCGCCGACGGCCACCGCACCGAGGTAACGCGCATCCGGCAGCCGCCCCATCACCGCCGTGTCCACGGCGCCGACCAAAGGAATGGCCAAGTTCGCCAGAATCATCGGCCAAGACAGAGACCAAACCCGAGCGTGCCACTGACGCGGCGCAGTCGGCAAGCTGAGGTCGTTTCTTGGGGGCATGATGGGGCTAGAATAGGCTGAATGCGGATGCTAAGCCGCTTTGTTGAGTGATCGAGGGGAGAATGGGACCTCGGGGAGAGCGCATTGGCTGAAAGCCGGCAGCGGCTATGGGAAGCCATCATGGCTCCGCAATGGCTGGGACTTACTGGGCGGACCTGACCGCGCCTCTCCTCTTCCGTCGTGTTATTTTTCCTACATTCAACCCATAAGCGCAGCTTGAGGAAAGATGGCGCGATCCCGATCGAAGCTGTCGTTGGGAACGACCACATAGCCGTTTTCCAGAAGGTGGGCCTCGATAACGGACTCGAAGGCGGCTTCGGCGGTGGGATTCATGGTGCGCTTCCGAGTACGAACCGCGCACGCTCCATGCGTAGCATCTGAAACGTAGTAACGCACTTCACCCCCACGCCAATGCAGGCATCTGGGATCTTGACTCTGCGCGGCGTACCTGCCGGCGTTTCGTGCGTCACCACGATATGACCACCGGCATGGGCCTGTCCTACCAAGTAGTAGTCTCCGCTCTGCAGAAACGTGCCGATGGCCGACGGCAGGTATCCATGCCCTTCAACCCAGCGCCGGACGGCAGTGAGCGACGGAAAGTCCGCCTCCGTAGGGCTGCGAAAGAAATTCGGACCTCTTTCCCTCGCCCATTCCGAGAGACGATCTTCCACAGCCAACACTTCGTCGCCAACCTTCTCCACGCTGAACACCACGCCTTTCTGATGCTTCAAGATCAGCCAATCCCAAAAACCAGGACAGAAATCGAACCCGTAATGAAGGTTCTTTGCGCCGATGAACACGTCGGAATCAAGGAGGTAGGCCATGACGAATCTCCAGATTCTCTGCGAGCCTTCGGAATGTCCGCATCTTCCTGAATCCGAGCAAGCGAAACGCCTCCGTGAACGGCGACCGGCCCTCGAGTGTGCTGACAACGATCGCTCTGGCGAAGCGTTTGCTCACTCGAGCACCAAGCGTAAGGTAGAAATTGCCGCCCCCTCCCCTAGCAGACTCATGCAGCCGGGCTAGCTCCGCGTCGTAGGCCGCCCAGTACTCCTCGAAGCCTAAGAAACCCGCATCGCGAATTCGGCGCAGGATGACGAGCGTGCTCACTTTGAAACGCCTAGCGAGCCGGTCCAGTTCGCCCCGCAGTTCCGCGTCGGGCCGATGTTCCTCACGCAAGACCGTAAGCGGAACCAGCAGTTCTGCCGCCACCTCGTTGCACCAGCGCTCAACCCGGTGGTCCGGCACCTGACGCGCTTCACTATCCGATAGCGCCGTCTCGCCAAGCCAGATGTGCGCCAGCTCGTGCGCAAGCGTGAACATTTGGGCGGCCTTGGCGTCGGCACCGTTCACGAAAACCAAGGGCGCAAGCGCATCCGCCAGCGCGAAGCCCCGGAACTCGGTGGGGTCCAGCTTGCGGCGGTTGTTGCTCCCCACCACCCCGCTCACCATCACCAGCACGCCAGCGGCATCCGCCTGCTCGATGAAACGTCGCAGAGCTTCCGTCCATGTAGCCAGCTGCGCACGCTCTTCAAGATCGAAGCCCAACGCATCCCGGATGCTCGCTGCCACCTTTTCCGGCGGTTCAGCCAACGCAGCCGATCCGACGAACGAAAACGGCGGCTCCCCCTCCATCCGCGCGAACTCTTCGTACCACCATTGGCGCAGTTGGCACAGATACACCGTGTCCAGCAAGTCTCCGCTCGGCCGGCTGACGGGCGTATCGGCAATGGTCCGGAAGTCGGGAATAGGCATCGGCTCGTCTGGGGGTTCCGGCCCCAAAAGCCAGCCGATGGGCGTATGGGTGGCCCTGCCGAAGGCTTCCAGCTGTTTCAACGTCGGCTGCTTCTCGCCGCTCTCCCAAGCGGGAAGCTGCGGCATCCGCATGGAAAGCACAGCCGGATCGAGACGGGCTCGCTCACAGGCCCAGCGCAGCACGGCGGGCTTGACATCGACGCGGATCATCTCGGCATCCCAGCGGTACCGTCCCCGAAGCGGCCGGCGAAGCCCCGCTTTTGATGCTCCCGCTTGACCTCGCCTTGTTGCTGCTCCCAATCCACGCCGAACGGTGGGTTGGTTAGGAAATAGTCGAAGGTCTGGCCGGCGAATCGATCTTCCGTGAGGCTGTCGTCCAAACGCATGTTGTTGTCGCCACCGTTGTGGCCCACTTGCTTCATCAGCATGTCGGAGGCGGCGATGGCGTAGGTGCGTTTGTTGTAGTCCTGCCCGTAAACATACAGCTGCGCCTGCCTGTAATGGTCGCGTAAATAGCTTTGCGCCTCCGCCAGCATGCCGCCAGTGCCGCAGGCCGGGTCGAGCAAGGTGCGCAGATGAAGAGGATACTGCCCCGTCCGTTGAAAGTCGAACAGGAGTTCACGGACGCCTGCATGACGGGCTTCGGGGGCTGGTCGGGAATGCGGGAACGGTTTACCCGAATGGTCCAAGCAATTTATTCCCAAGCGCAGTGCATCATGGCCCTTTCCATGATGAAGGCCTTGGCCTTGGCGGAGTCCGCGGCCCGCGCCATGAGGTCGCGCTGGCGGTTGCGCTGCACGTTGGGGTCGGTGGATTCCATGAGTGTTTTGTTGTCGATGGTGTGCTGCTGCACGAAGCGGGTGGCCAGCTCGCGGCGTTGGCGATCATAGTCGCCGAAGCTGTCTTGGTGGGTGGCGCGGCCGGCGAAGATTTCCACGAGCCTGCCGCCGAGGTTCCAAGCGTCGTGCAGGCCGCCGTTCATGCCCATGCCGCCCAAGGGGTTGTTGATGTGGCAGGCGTCACCGATCAGGGCCACCCGGCCTTGGCAGTAGGTTTCCGCCACCCGTTGATGCACGTCGTAGAGGGTGCGGTGGCGGATGCGGTAAGGGCCTTCCTTGTCGTGCAGGCGATGCAGGCGCTCCTGCAAGTCGTTCTCGTCCAAGTAGGATTCCGGGTTGGGATGGTCGGGGTCCGTCGGCCAGAGCACCCGCCAAGCCTTGTCGGTGCGCAGGACCACGCACCACTCTTGCGGGTCAGCGATGTAGTTGACATAGGAAAGGTCGTCAAAGACTTCCTCAAAGGGAAAGGCCGTGGAGGCCACCAGGAACTTCTCGTCGTAGGTGAAGCCGCCAAAGCCGATGCCGGCGGCCTTGCGCACCCTGCTGGAGGCGCCGTCGGCACCCACTAGGTAGGCGCCTTTGACCGTCTTGGCGCCCGCCGGCGTGGCAACCTTCACCGTCACGCCATCGGCATCTTGGCGGAAGCCGGTGACCTCATGCGCAAAGCGCAACTCCGCGCTGGGGCAGCCTTGCAAGACCCGGGCGACGATGCGGGTGAGCTCGTATTGCTCCAGTTGCAGCCGGTAGGGGAACAGGGTTTCGTCGGCGATCAGCGACATGTGGAATTCCGCCACCTCGCCGGTTTGCCGGTCCCGGTATTGATAGCGATCGACGATCAGGCCCTTGGCGATCATGGGGGCGGCCACGCCCAGCTCGTTCAGCATTTCCAGCGATGGCGGGTGGAAGGTGGAGGCGCGCAGATCCACGGGTAGGACGGCCTCCCGCTCCAGCACCAGAACGGGAATGTCCTTACGCGCTAGATAAAGCGCCAAGGTCGCGCCGGCGGGACCGCAGCCGGCGACGATGACGGGAGCTTGCCTGACCATCCGCCCAACCCCCCTTGCAGACCGGCGATCACACCCTGTGCGCAGTGATGCGGAGCGTCGGTCGAACCTGCATACCCGCCGCCGCAGGTTGCCGCAGGTTGATTTCCCGTCGGGTATTGGGCCGCACGGAAGATGCAAACCGGCGGTGTTTGGACATTGCAAACGGTGATGGGAGGCTTGACCAGCCGCCTAGGCTACAGATGCCCGCCCATCATTTCAAACAGTCCAGCCAAGGAGACCACATCGGCGTACTTGGCGTCCAGGTCGAACAGGTTGGCCTCGTGGGCCTCGGAGTTGCGGTCACCCACCGCCTCCCGCGGCACCACCACGCGGTAGTCGTGCTGCAGGCCGTCCACCGCCGTGGCGCGGACGCAGCCGCTGGTGGTGAGGCCGGTTACGACCAAGGAGTCCACCTGCGCCTCGGTCAGCCTTTGCTGCAAGTCGGTGCGGAAGAAAGCGCTGGCCCAGCGTTTCTCGATCAATGGTTCGTCATCATCGGGCGCCAGCCGCGGATCGATCTCCACCCAAGGCGACCCCGGCTGCAGCACGTTCAAGGCGTTGATGCGCTGCCGAAACACACCGGCTTGATGAGCGTTTCGATACATCACGGCGGTGAAGAACCGGGGTAGATCGCGCTGCCGAAAAAGACCCAGCAACTTGGCGTTGGCTTCGACCACCAACGGACAGTCCGTGCCCAGCGCACAGGCGGGGTCCGTGAAGCCCCGCATCAGATCGACCAATATCAGGGCCGGGCGTCGCCCCAAACCTAAATGACTACGCACCAAATCCATCGTCCTTTCTCCTTGTGCAATGCCCGATCTTCGCGCAAAGCTCAGCGCTCCAATTCCCGTGTGCCGCCCCGCAAATCAGTGTGTTGATCCGCCGCCCTTGCGGGCATGGAGAAAAACCCCAACGCCTTTCTGCCGTTAGCGCTAAACCGCGAGCAGGGTAATTTGACGATGGGCCCGCCACCAGCTTAAGGCAGTAGATGCCGACCTGCGGCTTGGGAAGCCCCGAACGTGCTATTTCCGTAGCGTGTCAAACGCCGTTTGCTCAGTGCGCTCCACCAGAATTTGCGCAGTCTCCAGACGGCCCCGCTCGGCGGGAAAGGCCTGCACCAAGCCCATGGCCAGGTCCCGTAGGGCCCGGGAGAAGGGGGTGCCGAACAGGGTGCCGGCGGTGCCGGCCAGCTTAAGCGCAGCTTGGGCGACCCGGAAGCTGTGCTCCGCCACCTGCCCCTTGCAAGTGCGCCAAAAGGGCATTACCTCATCCTTGGGCAGGATGGGCGGTTCAGCGGTCTCGATTTGAACCATGCGACGGGCCCAAAGCAGGGCCGTGTTGAGGTCCGCGTACATGTCGCCGATCAACTGCCGTTGATAGGGGCCGGTGCCCAGGAGCCGGCCAGTGTCCTCGAACTTTCGCTCCCGCATGTTGCGCAGGGCCGCTTGGTAGGCGGCGTAGGCGCCGCCGAGATAGATGCAGGAGGCCGCCACCTGGTTGCCCACATACCCGGAACGGCTTTGCGAACACATCTTGGTGAAGGCACCGGGAATGGCCAAGGCGTCATCGTCGGCGACGAAGACCTTGTCCAACACCAAGCCTTCGGTGGCGGAACCGCGCATCCCCAAGGCGTTCCACTTAATGCGGCCGCGGGTGCCGGGCGCCCCGCCGTCCACTAGGAAGGTGCAGAGGCCGCTGGCGTCTTCAATGCCTTCCAAGCTGGCGGCCACCAAGTAGCGGTTGGCGATGCCAGTGGCGCAGCCGAAGGACTTGACCCCGTTCAGCTGCCAACCGCCATCCACCCTGCTGGCCTTGGTGGTGATGGTGATGGCCGCCGCTTCGGACTTCACCGACTCGCTGGCGAAGTTGGCCAGCCATTGGCGGTCCCGGCCCATGCTATAGAGGACTTTCTCAGCAAAGGCCCGCACTCTCGGCGCCTCTTCGTCGTTAAACAGGCCGGCGTCCAAAGCCTTCAGGGAAAGATTGCCGCGCGAGGCGGAAGTGAGGTGAAAGAAATACGCCAAGGCGGTGGAGGGGCAGACCGTGCCGATGGCGAAGCAAGCCCCTGCCCAAACCCGTAAGCCGCCGCCCAAGCCGCCGTACTCCTTGGGCACCACCAAGCCAAGCAGTCCGGATTGGCTGAGCGTCTTGACGTTTTCCAAACTTAGATAGCTGTTTTGGTCCATGTCGCCGGAACGCGCCGCCAAGTCCGGCAAATTTTCCTCCAGCAACTCCAGCATGGCCCGTTCGTCGGCGCTGTAGTCCTCAACCAAATGTTCAGCGATTAGCTTGCCCATGTTCCGTTTTCCTCAAGTGTGCCTTAACCCAGACGCGACTAGCGCCGTTGTCCGTTCCTTCCCCTCTGGGCTTGTGCGCCCTAAGCCAAGTGACAAACGCACGGGGAGGCAGCCATTGCGGACGACGCGGACCAACCGACAAAGACCTGTGCATTCCGGGAAGGCGTATCGGCGGATGCAGGACAGCGCATGGGAGAACCGGCTATTCACTGGTGCGGCGCAACAGGTCAATTTGCCGCTGCGCGGCGTCCTGCCCCACCAGTGGGGTGATCTGGTCCCAGACCTTATCGACTTCCCGGTTGAAGATGATGGCCTTGTTGCGGCGGTCCCGTTCGATCAGGGCGGCGGCGTTCACCCCTTCCAGCGCGGCTTCCGGCAAGCCCCCGCGCATCAAGCCCAGCCAATGGTCCAAGTAGGTGTCCACCAGATCGTCGATGGCGGAAAATGCCTCGGCCGTGGCCCGCTTCGCCAACATCCACGGGGACATGATCGCGTATTGGCGCGGGCTTAGCTGCGCCAAGGACAGGCCTTGCATGGCTTGGCCACGCTCGAAGGTTGGCGTCAAGGGCGTGAAGCAAGCGTCCATGTAAGCTAGATGGGCGCCTAGGTCGAGGCGCGGAATCAGATCCAAGTGAAAGGCGTGATGAGCGCCGGCCCTGACGGAATCCAGGGTGAAGTGGGGCACGGCGCTGTCTGAAGGCGTGAAGGCGAACATCATGTGGGAGTCCAGCTGAATGGGCGGCACCACGATGGTGGAGGTCACCACCTGAAACAGCGGGGCGCCCCGGTACAGGCGCACTTGGCCGATGCCTCCCTCGTACATGGGCGCTTGGCAGACCAATGGCAGCCAAGGCCCGCCATCCTCCCCGGCAACTTCCTTGAGGCCGAACGCCTCAATAACCCGGTTCAAGGTGCGCTGCAGCAGGGCCTCGGGCAGCGAGGAGGTGGATTTGTTCATGCCGGTTCGCCTCCAGGGTCGAGCAAGCAGGCACCATGCACCCAACTTGGGTGGCTGGACGGGTTGCCGAATACATAGGACGGCGCGGCATGATGGGTGCCGCCACCGGGTGGGCAGGGCAATCGGCGAAAGCCAGACCACTCTCCTCCGGGCAGATGATCCGCTTCGGCACACGGACTGCATTGAGGGTGACGTCTCATCCTAGCGGCGTCATTGTCCCTTGCAGCAGGACAGGGCACGAGTTGGGTGGCCCTGTGCGCAGGTCGGGGCGGCAAGAACCTTCGGTGGGGGTGAATTTCCGCACTCACGACTGCGCCCGACCTCCATCAGCGCAGATTGGGTCAACCAGGCGCCAAGGACGGCCAGCCAGCAGGTCGGTGCCTTGGGACACGACCTTGTTGCCCGCCCAACGCGGGTGAATATCGACTGGGGTGGCGCCAGGCCCGGCGCTGGCCCGCACCACCGGCGGCTGACTGAGCAGCCCGTCAAAGGGGCGCGTCTTCCAGGGCGTGAGCACGGTGAAGTCCTCGGTGAGGCAGGTGGCGAAGCTGGTGCCGAATTCCCCCGGCTGGGCCGCCACCAGGAGGTTGACCCGGTTTTCCGCGGAGCGCTCCAGCAGGCCAGTCTGCATTTCCCAGCGCTCCAAGGGCAGGGCGGGGACCATGACCGTATCCGCCCCGGCTAAGGCCGCCAAGCGGAAGGCCTCCGGCACGCAGGCGTCGTCCGAGGTTAGGACGGCTACCCGTGCGAAGCCTAGATCCGCCACCTCAACCCGGTCCGCCAAAGGCGACCAAGCGTAACGATCGCTGCGGTGCAGCTGGCCTTGCCGCAAGGTCAATAGGTCCGAATGCCCTCCCTCTTGCTTGCGGCCAAGGAGAACGGCGCAGAGTTGTGGGGGATTGCCCAACACGAGCGTCGTGCCGATGAAACAGCCCTCGCCGCATTGTGCCGCCAGCAAGTCGCTCGCCTCGGCAGACGCCTCGGCGGCGGCTTCCGGCACGGCAATTTGTTGATCGGGCAAGAAGAACAGGGGCGGCAGAGCCACCAACTGGACCCCGTCCGCAAAGGCTTGGGCAACCCTTTCCGCCGCTTCCGCCACCGCTTCAACGCCGGTCGCCGCAAGCTGAATCAGGGTGCAGCGGACGGCTTCGGCACCTGCATAATGCTGCTCCTGACCGGCCGGATCCTCCCCTAGAGCGGTGTACAGCCAAGGCCGGCGCCAAGTGAAGATGTCGCTGCCGTCGGGGCGCCGCTTAGAGTCGGCGGCTTGGATGTCAATGTCTGCATAAACCACCATTTCCCGGTCTTTGGAGGCCTTGGCCAGCACCGCGCCGTCCGGCGCCACGATCTGGCTTTCGCCGGCACCCATCAGGAACCGTACTGGAATGCCGGTCTGTTCGGAAGCCTGCCCGAGAATGTCCTCCGGGATCAGTGGCCCAACCTTGTTGGCGGCGGCGACGAACACCTTGTTCTCCACCGCTCGTGCCGGAATGTGCAGGGTGGCCTCGTCCGGGGCGAAGGAAGCGAGGCTGTTGCACAGCAACTGGGCCCCGCGCAGAGCTAAGCAACGCGGCGTTTCAGGAATCACCCCGTCCATGCAGATGTAGAGGCCGAGCCGGCCTAAGGGCGTGTCCACGACAGGGCCGGGTTGCTGCGCTTTGCGAAAGAAATGGTTTTCGTGGCCGATGAGCGTCTGCTTGTCGCTAGTGCCCAGCAAGGTTCCGTCCGGCCCATACAGCAGGCTGGTGTCGGTGCATCGGCCGTCCTCTAGCCGCAGTGTGCAGTTAATGACCAAATGGGACCGGATCGCCCGCACCCGGGCGACGACGGCTGCCAAGAACTCGCCGTCGAGGTCCAGGGAAACCGCATGGCAGTGGGCCTGATCGTCGTACCACGAAGGGTGGTTGCAGAATTCAGGGAAAATGATCAAGTCTGGGCGAAGCCGCGCCGCATCGTCCAGGGCACCCAAGCAGGTCGCCAAGCTGTCACCCACATGGGTGCCAACGCAGAACTGAGCCACCGCTACCCGCATCAACCGCATCCTCCAGATTGGGTTCCCAAAAGCGCTAGTATTATAAGCATAACTTTAAGTCAATTTAGACGTCGTTGGGGGAGCCATGCAGGACTACAGCTTAGCGTTGGCCCTGTCTGACTACCTGCCGGTGGCGATGTCCGCACTGGGCTTTGGCTTGTTGGCGCAACTGCTCAGCCGGGCGCTGCCGGCCTCGAAGAGATGGCTGTTGGTTGGGGCCGGCTTGGTCATCGCCGGGGGGCTGAGCAAGGCGACCTGGAAACTGCTTTGGGTGCTGACCCACAGGGACGTTGTTTTGCTGAACGCTCTGCTGTTCATCTGCATCGCGCCAGGGATGATCCTGCTGGCCTGCCATGCCGTTTCCGCCGCCCGTCGGTGGCGGAATGGCTTTGTCGAGGCGCACCCCGGCCGCAACGGCCTGTTGCTTTTGGTTCCGGTGCTCGTCGTCGCCGGCTTGGCGGCGGTTCTAGCGGAGGGCAGAACATGGTTCTTCCTGCTGTTGTCGGCGGCGACTTTGGCCAATGTCGCCTTGGCCCTGACGCTGGTCCGCTTGAGTTGGAATTGGCGGCAGGGTCTGACCGGGGCGATCATCCTGTGCAGCATGTTATTGACGCTGGGCCTAAGCGCCTTGGCCCGCATCCCGGATCAATCAGCGCCGTTGCAGTGGCTGGCGCAAAGCATCAACCTAGCTGCCCAAGGTTGCTTCGCTTGGGGCATATGGCGGCTGCGGCCCCTCGCCGCAACCTCATGCTCAATGACGACTGGCGCAACCCGACCCGTCAAGGCCAAGGCGGACCAGCCCCCGAAGCCGGTCAAGCGGGCGTCCGTGAACTCGCGCTGAACCTTCAGCGGGCGGGGTGTTATGCTTGCCATCGGCGCACCTGCAGGGTGGGTTCGCCATCGTGGAGGCGCCGGCCAACGCCCGCCCGGATGCGTCAGCGGGCGGTCGCCGCTGGCGCAGCGAACGCCGACAAGGCCATGGACGGCAAATTCAACAACCAAAGGAAAAATCCGCCATGCGCCGATTTGCCGTAGGCATTCTGCCTCTGCTGCTTGTCTGTGAAGCGGAAGCAGTGACACAGACCGTGCCCCTGTTTCCCGCCGCCTCGGAGAATCGGCAGGGCTTCATACGGGTGATCAACCCGTATGCCCATGCCGGCGCGCTGCGCATCACCGCCTACACCGATACCGGTGCCCGGCGGACGGAGCGCATCGCGTTTGAAGAAGGAGAAGAAGTCAAACACTTCAACGCCGATGATCTGGAAAACGGCAACACGGCGAAGGGCATTCTGACGGGCATCGGTCCCGGCGACGGCGACTGGCGGCTGGAACTGACCAGTGACCTCGTCTTCACGGCTCCCGTTTACATGCGGACCAGGCAGGACGGCTTTCTGACCTCCCTGCACGACACCGTGCCCAGAGATGAAGACGGCACCCATCGGGTGCATATCTTCAACCCCGGCAGCAACACGAGGCAGCGGAGTATCCTGCGCATCGTGAATCCTTCCGCCACGGCGGTTGCCGCGACTATCGCGGGCACCGATGACCGGGGCACCGCAGGACGCAGAAATGTCACGGCACGCATCGCCGCCAACGCGGCGACCGAGCTCACGGCACAGGAACTGGAAACCATGGGACTCGGCGACGGAGCGGGCAAGTGGCGCCTCAGGGTGACCGCGGACCGACCGCTCCTCGTCATGTCCCTCATGGCAACCCCCACCGGCCATCTGACGAACCTCTCCACCGCGCCGGAAGCAGGCACCTCCCTGGTGCCCCTCTTCCCCGCGGCTTCGGAGAACCGGCAGGGCTTCGTCCGGATCATCAACGAGACGGATACGGAGCAGACGGTGATTTTCAGGGCATTTGACGACACCGCCACGGAACGCGGCACGGTACGGCTCTCCGTCGGCGCGAATGAAGCGATACACTTCAACGCCGATGATCTGGAGCACGGCAACGACCGGAAGCTGATCACCGGTATCGGCGACGGCACCGGCGACTGGCATCTGACCGTGACCGGCACCGTACGGGTGCTCAGTTACATGCGCACCAAGCAGGACGGCTTCCTGACCGCGCTGCACGATACGGTGCATGCCGGGGTCCTTGACTACCAGGTCGCCACCTTCAATCCGGCGAGCAATACGACGCAGCGGAGCATTGTGCGGACGCTCAACGCGTCCGATCAGCGGGCATTCGTGAACTTTGAAGGCGTGGATGATGCCGGGACGCTCACCAGCTCGGTCGGTACGGGCCATTTGGAACGCCATCAGGCGCGCCGCACCGATGCGGCGTTTTTGGAGCAATTTTTCGGCGACGGTGACGGTAAGTGGCGTCTTCGGATGAGTGAATTCGGCTACACCGATATCGGTGCGATAAATGAGCGAACGCTCACCGTCATGAACCTCATGGAGACCCCGACCGGCCATCTGACGAACCTTTCCACGCTCCCGGCGTACCGGTCGGTGTTTGTGAACACGAGCACCTTCCCCGGACTGCTCGGCCTCCTTGAGCGCATTACCGAGGCCGGCGGACACCGGAAGAAGCTGGTGATATGGGAGTTAGTGGCGGGTGCTGCCCTAAGCGGCACGCACGCGGAGCGCATGCTCGGCCATATACAGGCAGAAGGCGTGCCGAGCGCCAACATCGTCGTGCCCGGTCCTGAGTTGACGGACTTTAGAGATGGTGGGGATTTCGGCCTTGAAGGCTTCCTCCGTCCCGTGCACCGCGCCCTGCGCGCCGAGACCCTGGTGGTGAACCAGTCGGTGGGCAACGCGTTCAGCGAGGGCGATGACGCGCGGCTCCGATCGCTCAACATGGTGTTTCCTGCCGGTGCCGGGAATGTGCAGTTCACCAACGGTTCACCGGATCCCTGTATCAAGGGACCGCAGCATCGGGATATCTGGCGGACGGATACCATCACCTCCTGCGGTTGGAGCAGGAACGAAGCTTCCTACTACGCGATGCGCGACGCGCTGAACACGGGGAAAGGGCTGATGGCGACCACGGCAATCCGCCGGCAGTCCGGCACGATCGTGCCGGACCGGGATGTCTACAAGTGCGGTGACTTCATGGAACACTGTTTCACCGTGTTGGATATCGGTCACACCTCCGGTGCGACCGCGAAACTCAGTGCCATGGTCTTCCACCTCTTTCAGCTCTATGAGAGTGCTGCGGAGGTGGTGCGTGTACTGAAACACTGTGCGCAGGACATCGGCGCACCGGGCATTGACCGTGAATTCGGTCAGGGGCTGGTGGATCTCCGGTGTTCGGAAGCCATGCTTCCGGTCATTGAGCGGTGATGCCTGCCGTACGCTCATACCCCGACATATGCCGGCCATTGGCTGAACCCGGAGGCGCGCAACTCCTGGCAAGTGGGAGACGCGGAGATGCGCCGCTGCAAGCGCCTACTGCCACCAAGCGGATGAGTGCAACTCCCTGATGCGGCCCTTGGATCCGTCCCGAGTGGACAACGTCCTCCACCTCGAGCACCACACCATTCGAGTCAAGGCCAAGATGACCGCCCGCGTCGGCTTGGCGCTGGCCATCATGATGGCGTTGGCGCTGGGAGGCATCAAGGAGGGCGCCCCGGAACGCATGCGCTCGCTCGTCAGAGCGCCGCCCCAAGCCGCCTAAGCTCCAAGCAAGCGCCGAATCCGCCCTCTCGAAGCCCGCTTCGGGCCTCCGCTCGGCCGCGCGCCGGGCAAATCGGTGAAATCCCCGCTCCGGACGCCCCGAACAAGCGAAAAAACGCCGAAGATGAGCGGTCCAGCCCTTGCTCGCCCACCTTCCCGCTCGGCCAACCTCCGAAATTCCACCGCAACAGCCCGAAACACCAGCGAAAAAGCCCACAGCGCAACTCCCTCAGGAAGGCTTGCACTTGGTTCCTGCATATTTTAGCCTATTGTTGGCGTCGTGCTCGGGGCTAGCGGCCATGAACGAGCTGGAGGCGTCATGGTGACCACATTGGAGGCGGTCCTGATGCAAGTGGCTATAAAAAAGGTCGATGTCGAGCACGAGGCTGCTTTCTCGGCTCCGCTCTTTGATTTGGCTGACCGCAGCCCCGAAGTATTGAGGCGCTTGCATGATGAAGTCAGCCCCAAGTATCCGATTCGCTCGGAAGACATGTGGATATCCAAGGAGGTTCAGCTTTCCGAGCCACAGGTGGGGATCGACATGTTCAACGGGCATGGGCTAATCGATGTCACTGTGGACAGGCTGGCCGTAAGTTTCAAGTCTTTGCGAAATGCAGGGCAAGCCGCGATTTGCAGGAATTTCATTTCATTGAGCGAACGTACACTCAAAAGGGTCTTCCCCGATGTCACAGTGAGCACAGCGGCGTTCAAGTCAACCTTATCCCTTCGGCTGGATGACGAAGCAACGAACGCAAACCAACACCTATCCCAAGTAACGGAACCCAGTTTCAAAGGAGATCTGGATGCCTTCGGCAGTGTGTGCATCTACCCGCGTGTGATTCTTGACGCAAATAATGACGAGGAGCAGTGGAGAGCCTTCTTCTTCGCCCATGGAAGGGGGAAGGACCCGCTGGGACTGTCTGTCACCTGTCGCCTTTGGTACTACGAGGGCACGGCATTTCGACATCTAAAGGACAAGCTCCTGCACATGGAGCTCTTGTTGTCGGCCTTTCTTGGCGGAATCGACCTTGACGTGGCCAAACCCCTCTTTGGAATGGGGGAAGCAGAGTGAGCATGGAATCTGCAACAGCGGATCTGCAAACTTGGGATCAGGATGAAGGGCATTCGTATGACGGGGATTACTTTGCCCCATCGTCTGTTCCAAGGCGAGCAAGAAAATCCCACCTACCCCAAGCGCTATGGGAGGAGCAGTCACAGGACGCATTGAACGACTTGCATTCCGACTTAATCGAGGAAGCTGCACCAAATGGCGTCCGCCACGCTTCCTCTGTTCATGGTAGTCCGACACCGTCACACCGTTGGATGGATGTATCGTGGCCTACTGAGCAGCTTGAAAATACATCAGATCCACTGTCAGCGACGCCATCTCCCTCGGGTGCCGCTAGATTGACCGGCCCCATACAGCTCATCAATAAGATTCTGGAAACTTGGCGGCTGGATAAAGCAGACGCCGTTCCCTTACTCGGATTGGAGCTGCCGGACCAAGGCTACGCCGCAGATGTGCTTGCGGGGCGCACGGCGCTTAGAGGACGCGATGCCAAGGACCGCCTCGCCTACCTCATTCAGATGCGGATGACGCTGTCCGAATGGTTTCGAGACGAGGAGGTGGAGAACGAGTGGCTTCGGGAGCCACATGAGCCATTGGACGGCAAAGTGCCAATGCAACTCCTGCTGGAAGGGTCCATGGAAAATCTCCTGCTTGTCAGGGAATACATTGAAGCAGCAACGGGTTGGTAGGTGTGCTTCAGTCGATTACCCCCCGAACCGAGTGGACTGAGTTGATTCGGTTGGCAAGCCTTCCAATATCCTCGGAATTTTTTCAGGCACAGGGGCTTGACGAAAGAGGCATTGAAGAAGCCCTGCAATTTCTGGAAGCCCGGGGCGTCACAACCCAGCCAGAGGCTCTTGTTGACAAGGCTTTCAAGCCCAAGGCCCGGTTGGCAAAAACCCGCTACGCCACACGTTTTTCGGATGGCTCTTTCCCAGTGCTTTATGGCGCCATGGAAGCTCCGACGGCGGAAGCAGAAGTTAAGCAATGGTTTTCCAAACAGGTTTCTGGCAAGCCCACTCATGCACGAACGGCTTGGTACTTGCGCTTTATGTACCATTTCAATGGCAACGTGAAAGACTTGCGGCCCAAGCAAACCGAATGGCCTGCCCTCACGCACGACAATGACTATCGGTTCTGCAACAATTTGGGCGTCGAGGCCGTGGCTGCTAGCCTAGATGGACTCTTGGCACCGTCGGTGAGGAACGCGGGCGGCACAAACTTGCCCGCGTTTGCCAAGCGGGCAGTCAGCAACTTCCTTAAGGGTGGATTCGTATCGATAACCTACAATCCTCAAACGGGGGAAACATTTCTGAAGGAAGCTACTTAGCGGTCAGAAACCCCGCTAAAATGCCCATCCTGTACTTTTTCTAAGGGTTTCGACTTGCATGAAGCGCTGGTTCAATTCGATCATGAACCATCTGGGACCAAGGGCCGAACTTATAAAATTTCCATGGTATGCCGGTATAGGTAAGACCCAAATGCTTTTCGGCATAGGCAAGGTCCGCCAAATAGACGTATTTCAGTAGGTGGATCGGCCCCAACTGCCGGTCGAAGTGGTCGTCCTGCTCCCCGGCAACCAGCAGTGCGTACGAAGCACCGAGTCAACCTTGGCGAGATCGGGCTTTGGCCTGCTTTCGACGTCAGACCTGACCACGGTGCCCCCTCTGGTCAACGACCTGCAGTTGGTTGTGCTCATGTGCGGTCATGCGCCTCATGGTAGCACGGGGTGGAGAAATGCATATACTCAGCCCCGCAGCCCGTCCGCCGGCGCAGCGAACGCCGACAAGGCCGTGGACGGCAAATTCAACAACCAAAGGAAAATCCGCCATGCGCCGATTTGCCGTAGGCATTCTGCCTCTGCTGCTTGTCTGTGAAGCGGAAGCAGTGACACAGACCGTGCCCCTGTTTCCCGCCGCCTCGGAGAATCGGCAGGGCTTCATACGGGTGATCAACCCGTATGCCCATGCCGGCGCGCTGCGCATCACCGCCTACACCGATACCGGTGCCCGGCGGACGGAGCGCATCGCGTTTGAAGAAGGAGAAGAAGTCAAACACTTCAACGCCGATGATCTGGAAAACGGCAACACGGCGAAGGGCATTCTGACGGGCATCGGTCCCGGCGACGGCGACTGGCGGCTGGAACTGACCAGTGACCTCGTCTTCACGGCTCCCGTTTACATGCGGACCAGGCAGGACGGCTTTCTGACCTCCCTGCACGACACCGTGCCCAGAGATGAAGACGGCACCCATCGGGTGCATATCTTCAACCCCGGCAGCAACACGAGGCAGCGGAGTATCCTGCGCATCGTGAATCCTTCCGCCACGGCGGTTGCCGCGACTATCGCGGGCACCGATGACCGGGGCACCGCAGGACGCAGAAATGTCACGGCACGCATCGCCGCCAACGCGGCGACCGAGCTCACGGCACAGGAACTGGAAACCATGGGACTCGGCGACGGAGCGGGCAAGTGGCGCCTCAGGGTGACCGCAAACCAGCCGCTCCTCGTCATGTCCCTCATGGCAACCCCCACCGGCCATCTGACGAACCTCTCCACCGCGCCGGAGGCAGGCACCTCCCTGGTGCCCCTCTTCCCCGCGGCTTCGGAGAACCGGCAGGGCTTCGTCCGGATCATCAACGAGACGGATACGGAGCAGACGGTGATTTTCAGGGCATTTGACGATACCGCCGTAGAACGCGGCACGGTACGGCTCTCCGTCGGCGCGAATGAAGCGATGCACTTCAACGCCGATGATCTGGAGCACGGCAACGACCGGAAGCTGATCACCGGTATCGGCGACGGCACCGGCGACTGGCATCTGACCGTGACCGGTACCGTACGGGTGCTCAGTTACATGCGCACCAAGCAGGACGGCTTCCTGACCGCGCTGCACGATACGGTGCATGCCGGGGTCCTTGACTACCAGGTCGCCACCTTCAATCCGGCGAGCAATACGACGCAGCGGAGTATCGTCCGGACGCTCAACGCGTCCGATCAGCGGGCATTCGTGAACTTTGAAGGCGTGGATGATGCCGGGACGCTCACCAGCTCGGTCGGTACGGGCCATTTGGAACGCCATCAGGCGCGCCGCACCGATGCGGCGTTTTTGGAGCAATTTTTCGGCGACGGTGACGGGAAGTGGCGTCTCCGGATGAGTGAATTCGGCTACACCGATATCGGTGCGATCAATGAGCGAACGCTCACCGTCATGAACCTCATGGAGACCCCCACCGGCCATCTGACGAACCTCTCCACGCTCCCGGCGTACCGGTCGGTGTTTGTGAACACGAAAAACTTCCCCGGACTGCTCGGCCTCCTGGAACGCATTACCGAGGCCGGCGGACACCGGAAGAAGCTGGTGATCTGGGAGTTAGTGGCGGGTGCAGCCCTAAGCGGCACGCACGCGGAGCGCATGCTCGGCCATATGCGGGCAGAAGGCGTGCCGAGCGCCAACATCGTCGTGCCCGGTCCTGAGTTGACGGACTTTAGAGATGGTGGGGATGCCGGTTTTGAAGGTTTCCTCCGTCCCGTGCACCGTGCCCTGCGCGCCGAGACCCTGGTGGTGAACCGGTCGGTGAGCAGCGCGTTCAGCGAGGGCGACGACGCGCGGCTCCGGTCGCTCAACATGGTGGTCCCGGTCGGTGCCGGGAATGTGCTGTTCACCAACGGGTCACCGGATCCCTGTATTAAGGGCCCGCACCATCGGGATATCTGGCGGACGGATACTTTTACCGCCTGCGGTTGGGAACTCTCGGAGTTCCACAGTATGCGCGATGCGCTGAATACGGGAAAAGGACTGATGGCGACTACGGCAATTCGCCGGCAGTCCGGCGCGATTGTGCCGGACCGGTATGTCTACAAGTGCGGTGATTTCATGGAACACTGTTTCACCGTGCTGGATATCGGTCACACCTCCGGTGCGACCGCGAAACTCAGTGCCATGGTCTTCCACCTCTTTCAGCTCTATGAGAATGCTGCGGAGGTGGTGCGTGTGCTGAAACACTGTGCGCAGGACATCGGCGCACCGGGCATTGACCGTGAATTCGGTCAGGGGCTGGTGGATCTCCGGTGTTCGGAAGCCATGCTTCCGGTCATTGAGCGGTGATGCCTGCCGTCTGTTCTATCCCCGCGGCGTATGCCGGCCATTGGCTGAACCCGGAGGCACGCAACTCCTGGCGGGTGGGGGACGCGGAGATGCGCCGCTGCAAGCGCCTACTGCCACCAAGCGGAGCAGTGCAACTCCCCCAAAACACGCCCACGCCCCGCCAAAACCGAAAAACACACCCGAAACGACCCGAACTGGGCCGTTCCGCAGCGCTCCGAGGGCGCCAGCAAGCGCCGACGGGGGAAAGCGCGGCAAAAAGGGGCTGGAAAAGGCTGCAGCGCAAGTGCCTCAGGCAGGCCTCTGATCCAAAATGGCCAATCCATTGTGCTAGATTTGGGATTTGCCGCCATGGGGACGCGCATGATCGGAACCAGCCCGAACAACGACATTGGTTGGCCCGCACCCGCCACGAGTCCGGGCGGCGCGTTGCAATTGCCGCCGGAGCAAGCGGAAATGCTGCGCATCGCGGAAGACTTGCTGACCCCGCTGCTTGGCGCGGTGAACTACAGACTGGGCGGCGGCACCGCCTTGGCCGCCTTTTGGCGGCATCGCTACAGTTCGGACATTGATCTTTTCACTGACGAACGCACCTACCGCTTAGCGTTTGGCGACGATCCAGTGCGCCACCAAGACATTGCAGGGGGGATGGCGGAGTCTTTGGGCGCGCACTCCGCCTCCGTTAGGCGGGGACACTTGAAACTTGCGCTGTCCGCCCACAAGGAGGTCTCCTTAATGACTTCCGCGCCCCCGCCCGTGCATGACTGCTTAACTGCCGGCCATGTGCAGGATAGCCAAGTCCGCGTCGAATCACCCTCCGTCGTTCTGGCCCGCAAGATTGTTCACAGAATGGGCAGGAACGGCGATCTGACGGGCAGGGACCTGTACGACATCGTGGCGGCCCGCGCCTTCGCGCCGGAGGCGCTGGCCTTGGCGATGGACGTTGCGCGGCGCGGCCTGCTTGATGAAGTGGCGAACGAACTGGCCCGTTTGCCTTCGGGGTGGATCCGCACGCCTGCATCAGGCCGCCCCGTCAAGAATCCCACGCGCCCGCCCGAGGTCGCCCAAAACTTGGATTTGGTCGTCAACCAGGCGGCCCGCATATTTGGGAACGGGCCTGCTCCATTGCGGGAGGAGGCGATGGCGATGCGGCCTGACGGTCAACCGCCTGACATCGGCACGGAGTTCAGCTTCTAGCATGGAGGCTTCGGGCGTGGCGCTGACGCGCCTGTTTTACTGCGAACCGCCCAACGCGGACTTCGCATGGATGGGCGAGGCCCATGCAGCCAACTTCGAGCGGAGCGAGATGGCCGAGTGCCTTGCCCGAGGCGGCGACCCCAAGGCGGAGGGCATCGCCGAGCACGGCGAACTGATGGGCGGGCGGGGCAAGCCGCAACGACTGCTGCACGGCGGCCTCAAGCCGCCTCGCCATTTCGGCTTTCATGGCGGGCTGGCCCCCTTGGAGTGGTTCGCGCATGATGAGGCCATGCGCAGGGGGCGCATCGACCCGCAGCACAAGTTCATCGGCCTCATGATCGCGGACTGCACGGCGGGGGCCGCAAGCCGCCCGACGGCGGCGGAGGTTTACGAGTCCATTGTGTCCGACGATCCGATATCCGATGACGCGGCCGGAGATCTGCGCCACCTGCTCGGCTGCATGTTTGAGGATGACCTGCCGGGGCTGATTGAAGAGGAGGGCCTGTCCGTCCGCCAGTTGGCGCGCGCCTTCCTGCGCTCCCATTGCCGGCGCCATGCGCACATGGACTGGATCAACGGCTTCGCCCGACCGTTGGATGAGGACGCGGCGGCGTTGCGCTCGTTGCGGGACAAGGGGGCTTCCCTGCCGCTTGGCCCGCCGGCCCTACTGTACGATCCGAACGCCTCGTGGAGCGATGACGGCGACGGGAGGGAGCCGACGCCTTGGTTCGCGCGCCATCTGTCAACCGCAGTGGACGCCGTCGACGAAAATGATGGCGGCGCAAGGCTGTGCCGTACGGCGGGACGGCTGCTCGCGGACATGTTCGAGGCGTTCCCTGCGCCGATGCATAAGGCGTTCCATGCATTGGACGACCGACTGCGGCCGGAGAATGCGGGGTCTCCGCTGGCGGCTTGGCGCACCCGCCTGACTGACTTCGGCCCCCGGTTGGCGCGTCTGCTGCGGGGGGATGATGCGCAGTCCGCCCGTTTGCTGCCGCACATGCCCTTGGCGGGGCTGCTGTCCGGACCTGAGCGACAGGCGCTGCGGGAGGCTTGCGGCGTGCGGGGGCGAACGGCGAAGTTCAGCAGCCAAAGGAGAAATCCGCCATGCGCCGATTTGCCGTAGGCATTCTGTCCCTGCTGTTTGTGGTTGATGCTGAAGCAGTGACACAGACCGTGCCCCTGTTTCCCGCGGCTTCGGAGAATCGGCAGGGCTTCATACGGGTGATCAACCCGTATGCCCATGCCGGCGTATTGCGTATCACCGCCTACACCGACACCGGTGCACGGCGGACGGAAACCATAGCGTTTGAGAAAGGCGAAGAAGTCAAACACTTCAACGCCAATGACCTGGAAAACGGTAACACGGCGAAGGGCATCCTGACGGGCATCGGTCCCGGCGACGGCGACTGGCGGCTGGAACTGACCAGCGACCTCGTCTTCACGGCTCCCGTTTACATGCGGACCAGGCAGGACGGTTTTCTGACCTCCCTGCACGACACCGTGCCCAGAGATGAAGACGGCGCCTACCGGGTGCATATCTTCAACCCCGGCAGCAACACGAGGCAACGGAGCATCCTGCGCATCGTGAATCCTTCCGATACGGCAGTGTCAGCGACCATCGCGGGCACCGATGACCGGGGCACCGCAGGACGCAGCACCGTCACGGCACGCATCGCCGCCAACGCGGCACGCGTGCTCACGGCACAGGAACTGGAAACCATGGGACTCGGCGACGGAGCGGGCAAGTGGCGCCTCAGGGTGACCGCAAACCAGCCCCTCCTCGTCATGTCCCTCATGGCAACCCCCACCGGCCATCTGACGAACCTCTCCACCGCGCCGGAGACAGGCACCTCCCTGGTGCCCCTCTTCCCCGCGGCTTCGGAGAATCGGCAGGGCTTCGTCCGGATCATCAACGAGACGGACACGGAGCAGACGGTGATCTTCAGGGCATTTGACGATTCCGCCACGGAACGCGGCACGGTACGGCTCTCCGTCGGCGCGAATGAAGCGATGCACTTCAACGCCGATGATCTGGAGCACGGCAACGACCGGAAGTTAATCACCGGTATCGGCGACGGTACCGGCGACTGGCATCTGACCGTGACCGGCACCGTACGGGTGCTCAGTTACATGCGCACCAAGCAGGACGGCTTCCTGACCGCGCTGCACGATACGGTGCATGCCGGGGTCCTTGACTACCAGGTAGCCACCTTCAATCCGGCGAGCAATACGACGCAACGGAGTATCGTGCGGACGCTCAATGCGTCCGATCAGCGGGCGTATGTGCACTTTGAAGGCGTGGATGATGCCGGGACGCTCACCAGTTCGGTCGGTACGGGTCATTTGGAACGCCATCAGGCACGCCGCACCGATGCGGCGTTTTTGGAGCAATTTTTCGGCGACGGCACGGGTAAGTGGCGGCTCCGGATGAGTGAATACGGCTATACCGATATCGGTGCGATAAATGAGCGAACGCTCACCGTCATGAACCTCATGGAGACCCCGACCGGTCATCTGACGAACCTTTCCACGCTCCCGGCGTACCGGTCGGTGTTTGTGAACACAAGCACCTTCCCCGGACTGCTCGGCCTCCTTGAGCGCATTACCGAGGCCGGCGGACACCGGAAGAAGCTGGTGATCTGGGAGTTGTCGGCGGGTGATACCCTAAGCGGCTCGCACGCGGAGGACATGCTCGGCTATATACGGGAAGAAGGGGTACCGAGCGCCAACATCGTCGTGCCCGGTCCTGAGTTGAGGGACTTTAGAGATGGTGGGGATTTCGGCCTTGAAGGCTTCCTCCGTCCCGTGCACCGCGCCCTGCGCGCCGAGACCCTGGTGGTGAACCAGTCGGTGGGCAACGCGTTCAGCGAGGGCGATGACGCGCGGCTCCGATCGCTCAACATGGTGTTTCCTGTTAGTGCCGGGAATGTGCTGTTCACCAACGGCTCACCGCGTCCCTGTATCAAGGGACCGCAGCATCGGGATATCTGGCGGACGGATACCTTCACCGCCTGCGGTTGGGAACTCTCGGAGTTCCACAGTATGCGAGACGCGCTGAACACGGGAAAAGGGCTGATGGCGACTACGGCAATTCGCCGGCAGTCCGGTGCGATTGTGCCGGACCGGGATGTCTACAAGTGCGGTGATTTCATGGAACACTGCTTCACCGTGTTGGATATCGGTCACACCTCCGGTGCGACCGCGAAACTCAGTGCCATGGTCTTCCACCTCTTTCAGCTCTATGAGAGTGCTGCGGAGGTGGTGCGTGTGCTGAAACACTGTGCGCAGGACATCGGCGCACCGGGCATTGACCGTGAATTCGGTCAGGGGCTGGTGGATCTCCGGTGTTCGGAAGCCATGCTTCCGGTCATTGAGCGGTGATTCCTGCCGTACGCTCGTACCCCGCGACAGCTGTCGGCCATTGGCTGAACCCGGAGGCGCGCAACTCCTGGCAAGTGGGAGACGCGGAGATGCGCCGCTGCAGCGCCCACTTAGTAGGGTGCAACGAGAAGAGTGGGAGCAGTTCCACTTTTGGGCTTGCCCCTCGTCAGATCCCCGGTTACCTGCTCGCCGGGGCAACCCAACACCAAGCACGGCCGTCTCTTTGATCGATACGCAGCCCATGTTTCCCCCTCCCGGATCGGAAACGCAGCAACGGGCAAATCAGCTTGTCCAAGTGACTGCTTGGCATCCATGGGGACAATCCGAAATTCCGCGTCATTGTGTCGATCGGGCTGGCGTCTGCCAACCGGGTCGAAAGCATAGGGAA
Organism: uncultured Pseudomonadales bacterium; assembly: GCA_958296025.1. Classification (GTDB taxonomy): domain Bacteria; phylum Pseudomonadota; class Gammaproteobacteria; order Pseudomonadales; family Azotimanducaceae; genus Azophilus. Next base: position 78,098 of record OY282430.1, on the reverse strand, counting down.
TTTGATCGACGTAGGGCACAATCGCCCATATCAGGGAACCACGTCTCGGCACACGCTCATCGTTCCTTTTCCACCAATCCCCCTCGCTGAAGAAGGCAAATTGGATGCTGTCATCAGGATACATCTTCGCCCTTTCTAGAGTTGGATTTCCACACTTCATCCGAAAACTCAACTACAATTCTTCGCTCCGAAAATGCTTGTCCCGCCAAGCTGTCAAGCCAAGCAAGCCCATCATAATAGACTTCATCATACGGAGGCTCATTGGCTGAACTGGCCTCTGTCTTTATACTCTTTCGCTTCTGTCTTAGCGCCAGCAAGCGCTGCCGCAAGCGCTTTCTTGCTTTGTTCGACAGTTTATCCATCCTTAGGGATGGTGGATCGGCGTCATCATCCGATGCATCCTCCGCCACCGCAAAGTCCAAATCCTCATTGGGCGCAGCGGTGCGCATGGGGGCGGTGCCGTACACATAATGCAGCAACCTTGCAGTATCCTTTCCAAATTCGCGCACGTTGGCCCTCAAGTGAGCGGTGACGGCGGGCGGGAGTTCACGGCCCTTTTCCCTTAGCAAGGCGGCGTCTCGCATTGACCAACGCACCCAGTCCTTCCTTTCCTCGTAACTGCTTTGGAAAGACTTCCTCTCAGCGCCGATTGCATGAAGCGCTGGTTCAATTCGATCATGAACCATCTGGGACCAAGGGCCGAACTTATAAAATTTCCATGGTATGCCGGTATAGGTAAGACCCAAATGCTTTTCGGCATGGGCAAGGTCCGCCAAATAGACGTATTTCAGTAGGTGGATCGGCCCCAACTGCCGGTCGAAGTGGTCGTCCTGCTCCCCGGCAACCAGCAGTGCGTACGAAGCACCGAGTCAACCTTGGCGAGATCGGGCTTTGGCCTGCTTTCGACGTCAGACCTGACCACGGTGCCCCCTCTGGTCAACGACCTGCAGTTGGTTGTGCTCATGTGCGGTCATGCGCCTCATGGTAGCACGGGGTGGAGAAATGCATATACTCAGCCCCGCAGCCCGTCCACCGGCGCAGTGAACGCCGACAAGGCCGTGGACGGCAAAATTCAGCAGCCAAGGGAAAAATCCACCATGCGCCGATTTGCCGTAGGCATTCTGCCGCTGCTGCTTGTCTGTGAAGCGGCAGCAGTGACACAGACCGTGCCCCTGTTTCCCGCCGCCTCGGAGAATCGGCAGGGCTTCATACGGGTGATCAACCCGTATGCCCATGCCGGCGCGCTGCGTATCACCGCCTACACCGACACCGGTGCACGGCGGACGGAAACCATAGCGTTTGAGAAAGGCGAAGAAGTCAAACACTTCAACGCCAATGACCTGGAAAACGGTAACACGGCGAAGGGCATTCTGACGGGCATCGGTCCCGGCGACGGTGACTGGCGACTGGAACTGACCAGTGACCTCGTCTTTACGGCTCCCGTTTACATGCGGACCAGGCAGGACGGCTTTCTGACCTCCCTGCATGACACCGTGCCCAGAGATGAAGACGGCGCCTACCGGGTGCATATCTTCAACCCCGGCAGCAACACGAGGCAGCGGAGTATCCTGCGCATCGTGAATCCTTCCGCCACCGCAGTGTCAGCGACTATCGCGGGCACCGATGACCGGGGCACCGCAGGACGCAGCACGGTCACGGCACGCATCGCCGCCAACGCGGCACGCGTGCTCACGGCACAGGAACTGGAAACCATGGGACTCGGCGACGGAGCGGGCAAGTGGCGCCTCAGGGTGACCGCGAACCAGCCCCTCCTCGTCATGTCCCTCATGGCAACCCCCACCGGCCATCTGACGAACCTCTCCACCGCGCCGGAGACAGGCACCACCCTGGTGCCCCTCTTCCCCGCGGCTTCGGAGAACCGGCAGGGCTTCGTCCGGATCATCAACGAGACGGATACGGAGCAGACGGTGATCTTCAGGGCATTTGACGACTCCGCCACGGAACGCGGCACGGTACGGCTCTCCGTCGGCGCGAATGAAGCGATACACTTCAACGCCGATGATCTGGAGCACGGGAACGACCGGAAGTTAATCACCGGTATCGGCGACGGCACCGGCGACTGGCATCTGACCGTGACCGGCACCGTACGGGTGCTCAGTTACATGCGCACCAAGCAGGACGGCTTCCTGACCGCGCTGCACGATACGGTGCATGCCGGGGTCCTTGACTACCAGGTAGCCACCTTCAATCCGGCGAGCAATACGACGCAACGGAGTATCGTGCGGACGCTCAACGCGTCCGATCAGCGGGCATTCGTGAACTTTGAAGGCGTGGATGATGCCGGGACGCTCACCAGCTCGGTCGGTACGGGCCATTTGGAACGCCATCAGGCGCGCCGCACCGATGCGGCGTTTTTGGAGCAATTTTTCGGCGACGGTGACGGTAAGTGGCGTCTTCGGATGAGTGAATTCGGCTACACCGATATCGGTGCGATAAATGAGCGAACGCTCACCGTCATGAACCTCATGGAGACCCCCACCGGCCACCTGACGAACCTCTCCACGCTCCCGGCGTACCGGTCGGTGTTTGTGAACACGAAAAACTTCCCCGGACTCCTCGGCCTCCTGGAACGCATTACCGAGGCCGGCGGACACCGGAAGAAGCTGGTGATATGGGAGTTGTCGGCGGGTAAAGCCCTAAGCGGCTCGCATGCGGAGCGCATGCTCGGACATATGCGGGCAGAAGGGGTACCGAGCGCCAGTATCGTCGTGCCCGGTCCTGAGTTGACGAGCAACAGAGACAGTGCGCTTGGCGGCCTTAAAGGCTTCCTCCGCCCCGTGCACCGCGCCCTGCGCGCCGAGACCCTGGTGGTGAACCGGTCGGTGGGCAACGCGTTCAGCGACGGTGACGACGCGCGGCTCCGGTCGCTCAACATGGTGGTCCCGGTCGCTGCCGGGAATGTGCAGTTCACCAACGGGTCACCGGATCCCTGTATTAAGGGCCCGCACCATCGGGATATCTGGCGGACGGACACCATCACCTCCTGCGGTTGGAGCAGGAACGAAACCTCCTACTACGATATGCGCGACGCGCTGAACACGGGGAAAGGGCTGATGGCGACCGCGGCAATCCGCCGACAGTCCGGCGCGATCGTGCCGGACCGGGATGTCTACAAGTGCGGTGACTTCATGGAACACTGTTTCACCGTGTTGGATATCGGTCACACCTCCGGTGCGACCGCGAAACTCAGTGCCATGGTCTTCCACCTCTTTCAGCTCTATGAGAGCGCTGCGGAGGTGGTGCGTGTGCTGAAACACTGTGCGCAGGACATCGGCGCACCGGGCATTGACCGTGAATTCGGTCAGGGGCTGGTGGATCTCCGGTGTTCGGAAGCCATGCTTCCGGTCATTGAGCGGTGATGCCTGCCGTACGCTCATACCCCGCGACTACGGCGACCCCAAGGCCGAAGTGCTCAAGGAGATGCGCGAGCGCCGCTAGCGCCTTACAGCACCCCTCAACGCCCCCATCAAGAGGTAAAACGGCAGAAAAAGCAGGGTGACACAGGCTAAAAACAGTATAATCGGCGACCAAACCGCAGATCAAGGATCTGAGCATGGCAAATCCGCAGTCACTAATTTACTACAAATCTCTTGAACTAGAGAATGTCCGCTGTTTTGGGAAACGACAAGTTCTAAATCTGTGTGGCTCAGACGGTCGCTTACCTCAATGGACCCTGCTTTTGGGAGACAACGGCGTTGGAAAAACCACTTTACTCCAATGCCTAGCTTGGATGAGGCCTGTTCCAAAAATAACTACCAACTCCCAGGACCAAGATGCCTCGACAGATATTCAGCCCGCGCTAGCTGAAGAAGAAAACAAAGTGCTCGATTCACTGCTTCGCGTAGCGCAATCAGCAGAAGCCAACATCAAGGCGACATTGAGTACCGGTCAAGAACTCAACACAGCAGAAAATGGGCAAGCACTAGAAATTAAAACAGGTATCAAAATGGAGGGGAACAATCAAAAGTTGGCGGATTTCGATCCGCGTGGCGAGCTTCCCAAAGAGATAGAATTTCCGTCTCAAGGTCTGCCCATTTTTGCCTACGGCGCAGATCGGCGCATGGGCAGACTAAATATCCATAACGCAGAACTTCGTGACCCTCTAGCTTCTCTCTTTTCGGGAGCAACAGAGCTCTACGACGCAGAAAACATTCTACTGGACCTGGATTACGCTTCCATCAAAAGAAAAGTAGTCGCGTCACATCTAGAAAAGGTAAAGGAAATGCTCGCTACAATCCTTCCAGATGTTAAGAATGCACGAGATATAGAAATTTTGGGACCAAAGAGCTTAAAGAGCCTCGGAATCCCAGATGAGAATAGTGGTGGTGGTGTTAGATTTCTTACTCCTTATGGCTCCATCCCACTTTCTGCTCTAAGCCTAGGCTACCAAACAACATTAGCTTTGGTCCTGGACCTCGCAACTCGACTATATCGGTACTACCCGGAAAGCGATAATCCGCTAGTTGAGCCTGCCATTGTGATAATAGACGAACTCGACCTTCATTTACACCCCCTATGGCAGCGACGCATAATTAAGTATTTGAGCGACCTTTTTCGTAATATCCAGTTTATTGCAACTGCACATAGTCCCCTGATGGCTCAGGTGACAAAAAAGGCTAATCTAGTTGTATTGCGGCAAGAGTGTGGGCAGGTAGTAATCGAAAACAATCCAGAAGCCGTTGAGGGGTGGAGAGTTGACCAAATTCTCACCAGCCCACTTTTTGGCCTATCCTCCTCACGAAGCCCTCACGTTGAAGCTCTTATCGATGAAAAGACCGATTTGTGCAGCAAGCCGAGCCTATCTGATACAGATAGGATACGGCTGAGCGAAATTGAGGACGAACTTGATAGCCTGCCAACCGCAGAAACTCCGAAGGATCGGGAAGCTATGGAAATAATACGCAAAGCGGCGGCCATTATCGCAGAAACAAAGTGAAGGAGTGCTGCTACTAATGATTAGAATCGTAAAGCCGCCCAGTGTTCCACCAAAGCTTTCGCGCAAGGGAGGTCAGAGGACCAAGGAGGATTGTGATTCCTACATTAAATTTGGCGAAGACTACAGGTCAGGCGTGAAAAGGTTTATCTTTGACCCCAATATCTATGGAAACAGTGAAGTGAGAGAACACCTACTCCACGCACAATACGGAAAGTGCTGCTACTGTGAAACTAAGATTCTCGCTGCGACTTACCCAAACATCGAACATTATCGTCCAAAAAGCTGCACACGGCAATCGATAGAACATCCTAGACTATATCCGGGATACTATTGGCTAGTTTATGATTGGGATAATCTCCTTATGTGTTGTCCCGTTTGCAACACAAATAAGAACGATCTGTTCCCTCTTCTAGATGAAGGCAATCGAGCTCGGAGTCACGAGGATCCTATTGAATGTGAGAAACCGGTGCTTGTACATCCGGCAAGAGATGATCCCAATACGCACTTCCATTTTTCTGGATCTACCATAGGCTACCGTACAGAGCGGGGGAAAGAGACCATTGACTGCCTCGACCTCAATCGAGTTGCTTTAGAAGAGAACCGGAGAGAGCGGTTGCAGTCGTTGCGTATCCTTATTCGCATAGTCAAATTGGGGGATGAAATGTCCAATAATACGGACTTCGTGGAACTGGTTGAACTGGCTAAGCAGAAAATCCAGTCCGCCGTTTCCGATCAGGCGGAGTACAGTGCGTTTGCCAAGCGATTTGAGGAAGATTGCAGGACTGGGGCACAGTTGGCTTAGCACCCGTTCAGCCAGGCTCCGCCCCTAAAGTGCCTCGCAGGGACGACCGCGGCCATCCGCCTGTCGAAGTAGAGGTGCGCCTCCAGTCTAAACAGTCAGTAGCCTTGTCACCAAATTCCTTCCCACATCTGTAAAGTCTGAAGACTCGAGAATCCCTTCAAATTGCGAAATTTGTTGCCCAATTTGCATGCGGCGCCTCTCCATATGCCTAATATCCTCAGGAGCCCATATGGAACGAGATAGTAGTCGCTCAAAAAATTGGTCAATGGCACGAAAAACATACAAGGAATGCAGGATACCTAGTGATGGTCGCCATGCCTTTTTCCACGGGGAAAAAAAGGTCTGCTCCTGAGAGTGAATAAGCGGCAAAACCCCTTCAATAAGGGTTAGCTGAAGATGCATGGATTCATGTAAGATGGATTCTGACACCCTCAAACTATCGTTCGCTACTCTGCCTCGCGGGACGGACACCCAGATCGAAAATGGAACAAGAGGGTCACTGTAACTTATATCCGAACCATCATCATCAGACTTAAGCATGTGACATATCCTAGCCAGAAAACCAATGGTTTCTCCAAGCTGGGGTATCAAATTTATGATTTCTACAGCGTCCCTAAAACATTCAAGTACCGTCGAGCAAGCCAACTCGTGCTCTGAAAAAAAAGCTACCCCACGCTCACGGTATTTCTCCCGGTCGTCCTTTGGCAGAACTTCTATCGATATAACCTGCTTCAGCTCGTCGTCACTTTCCGTGTGAGAGATTGGCTCCGAAGCGACAACTCTTCGAGAGCTAGAACTTGAGCCCACTAATAGGCGATGGGTCCCGTAGTCGCCAATCGCCATTCCGATCTGTTGAAGGAGACCTAGTTGTTTATGCTCTGCCAACAGTTTTGCAAGACTTGGAGTCCACAGGCAACTAGGATATTTATCTACGACAGACAAAACTTGGGTCTGAATATCACGCACCGGTCAATCTCTCGGAAAAGGAATAGACGAGTGTAAAGCGCTCCCCTGTGTGGATGGTGGATACGGCGTGGTAAGACCTCTCGGATATCGCAAATCCAATGGCGCTATTGTGCCGAGGATGAAATATCTTACGCACATCCTCCGAACAATCACCGCCAAAAAAGACCAGAAGCCCACCTTGAGCGGTATTCCAGCCCCCATTTAGTTGAATGAGAACTCGATGAGTTTCACCCCCCGGAATGAAATCATTGTGAAGCCTAATACTTTGCCCCGGAACCAACTTATGCGCTGTGATATGGGGATGTTCGTCGAGACTCGTGTTGAACAACTTCTCCAACCGATTACCTAGGGACTTAAGGAAAAAAGGTGAGCGCAGCAACCCGAGGCCTTTGGGAGGGCGACAGTCCAAGAGACTAAATTCAAATTGCTCGTAAAAGTTAGTTTCCACCAGCTTCCAGCGGCTGGTGTTTTCCAGCCAGGTCAATATTCTTTGACTCACGTCCGGTTTAAAGACTTTATGTGATAGAAAATGACTAAACGGGTCGGCAAACGGCCCGGAGATATGCAAGTCAACAAGATGGTCGCTCATACGCCAATTTCTCGCCTGTTATCAATCCAATTTGATGTCGAACTTGGCTAATAAGAATCATTTGGTCAGCGCAATAGACCGACGGATTGTCATACCCATTTTGCTTACCCCATCTATGCAGAGGCATCCCGCCTCCGCATACCTTTAGTTCCGGACATGAGAGGCATGACGAGGCAGTTGGTCTCTGCAAGGCGTGGTATTCAGAAAATTCCGGTGAGTCCAAGATATCGACAAGGTTGTGAGCGTGAACTGACCAGGGCTGAGAGAAGCGGTCCGCGCCATTATACGAGCTTTTTAGAGTATCGTTTTTCGATATGGATCCATCCGTATCAATAATGATGATCCCGTAATCAGTAAATCCTAACCCCTCCTTGGTGCCGTAACCACCAAGAACCAGTTTTATCATGTCATCCAGGAATCGAATTCGGGGCGGATTAGGGTCTGCTAGATATACACCCAAGAGAGCCACCAACCATTGGCCGTATTCAGTAGATCGCAAGGTCTTCTTTCCGGGAGGAAGCTCTGTGTGATTGCCGTCCCTATATAGGAAATCCATACTAGGAGCGTCAAGGTCCTTTAATGATGAATACACCTCGCTTGGGTCAGATTCGGGGTCAATCACAGATAAGATGCCAGCGTACAAAAATTCCGAGTCTGGATGGTCTCGGAGTTTTTGGATGCCTCGGATAATTCGAGCATAAGTTCCCCGGCCTAAATGATCTATCCTGTGGCGGTCATTGACATTTTGGGGGCCGTCAATACTCACGCTAAGGCTTACACGATGCTCTGAGCAAAGATCCAGGATGTCATCAGTTATACATATGCCATTTGTCTGAATACTCAACGGATAGTAGTCCGTGGAAAGAGTCTTTCGGAGGCTTAGGAGCAGGTATGACAGCTTCTTGTATCCTAGTAGCAACGGTTCTCCACCATGCAACACTACAGCGAATCGTCTTTCTTGAGCGTCGGCCAATGTTTCCAAATTTTTGGATAAGGCTGCTGTCGTCGCATGGGAGATCTGCTTGGGCATACTGGCCCACTGCGTATCTCCCATGTTGTAAACGTAGCAGTACGAGCAGTTTATATTACATCGGCTGGCCACCTTCACCAAGACCGTGTCAATTTCCAACACAGTTCGGCCCTCCTGAGACCTTCCACCTAGCGGTTGTGTCGATGATGCACTCGGTCATAGGCTTGCGGGATTAGAGGGTCGTCGTTCCTAACCTCCTCGACCAGCCTAGCAAGAGCAGGGCTGGGGATTTGACTGACATCAATTTCGAGGTTCTCCAAGGGAAGGTCAGTTTCAGTTGCTCTTAGGGCCATCGTTGCTTCGTTCACGTTTGCCTCCTATTCGGCTTAATGATGGTTGCATGATATAAAAAGGGAGTGCGGCGTCAATAGGGATATTGGTCGGAAGCGGAAAAGTGTAAATTTTATATTTTTTATATGGTTATCATTATTAGTAAATGTGTTATCTAGGTTACTTTCTTTTTGAAGGCCCTTGATACCGACAAGAATTGTCAATTTTATCAATGGGTTATAACCTCTTATTTTTGATCATCACCTAGGATGGAAGGGTGGCCCTCGCTCTGGCCCACCCCAGCCCTGTCCTGTGCGGTGTCCGCCTCTCGGCCTCCGCTCGTCCGGGCCGCGGCAAGGCGGGCGGAACCGACGCCCGAACAGCCCGAAACGACCCCAAAGCCCTCAGAATCCAGAGCCCGTTGCTGTGCGCGGCCACCTATCCGGCCCAACCGGCCGCAGAAACACCCCGCGCTAGACAAAAACGCCAGCGAAAAGCCCACAGCGCAAGTCTTTCTTCCATGGGGGCCATTCACTTAACCCCCAAGCCGCCGTACACTGCGCCTTCGGATGGGTTGGAGCACAAGACCATGCGCCGATTTGCCGTAGGCATTCTGCCATTGCTGCTTGTCTGTGAAGCGGCAGCAGTGACACAGACCGTGCCCCTGTTTCCCGCGGCTTCGGAGAACCGGCAGGGCTTCATACGGGTAATCAACCCGTATGCCCATGCCGGCACGCTGCGCATCACCGCCTACACCGATACCGGTGCCCGGCGGACGGAAACCATAGCGTTTGAGGAAGGAGAAGAAGTTAAACACTTCAACTCGGACGATCTTGAGAACGGCAACACGGCGAAGGGCATTCTGACGGGCATCGGTCCCGGCGACGGTAACTGGCGTCTGGAACTGACCAGTGACCTCGTCTTCACGGCTCCCGTTTACATGCGGACCAGGCAGGACGGTTTTCTGACCTCCCTGCACGACACCGTGCCCAGAGACGAAGACGGCGCCTACCGGGTGCATATCTTCAACCCAGGAAGCAACACGAGGCAGCGGAGTATCCTGCGCATCGTGAATCCTTCCGCCACCGCAGTGTCAGCGACCATCGCGGGCACCGATGACCGGGGCAACGCAGGACGCAGCACCGTCACGGCACGCATCGCCGCCAACGCGGCAAGCGTGCTCACGGCACAGGAACTGGAAACCATGGGACTCGGCGACGGCACGGGCAAGTGGCGCCTCAGGGTGACCGCGAACCGACCGCTCCTCGTCATGTCCCTCATGGCAACCCCCACCGGCCATCTGACGAACCTCTCCACCGCGCCGGAAGCAGGCACCTCCCTGGTGCCCCTCTTCCCCGCGGCTTCGGAGAACCGGCAGGGCTTCGTCCGGATCATCAACGAGACGGATACGGAGCAGACGGTGATCTTCAGGGCATTTGACGATTCCGCCACGGAACGCGGTACGGTACGGCTCTCCGTCGGCGCGAATGAAGCGATGCACTTCAACGCCGATGATCTGGAGCACGGCAACGACCGGAAGCTGATCACCGGTATCGGCGACGGTACCGGCGACTGGCATCTGACCGTGACCGGTACCGTACGGGTGCTCAGTTACATGCGCACCAAGCAGGACGGCTTCCTGACCGCGCTGCACGATACGGTGCATGCCGGGGTCCTTGACTACCAGGTCGCCACCTTCAATCCGGCGAGCAATACGACGCAGCGGAGTATCGTGCGGACGCTCAACGCGTCCGATCAGCGGGCATTCGTGAACTTTGAAGGTGTGGATGATGCCGGGACGCTCACCAGCTCGGTCGGTACGGGCCATTTGGAACGCCATCAGGTGCGCCGCACCGATGCGGCGTTTTTGGAGCAATTTTTCGGTGACGGCACGGGTAAGTGGCGGCTCCGGATGAGTGAATTCGGCTACACCGATATCGGTGCGATCAATGAGCGAACGCTCACCGTCATGAACCTCATGGAGACCCCTACCGGCCATCTGACGAACCTCTCCACGCTCCCGGCGTACCGGTCGGTGTTTGTGAACACGAAAAACTTCCCCGGACTGCTCGGCCTCCTGGAACGCATTACCGAGGCCGGCGGACACCGGAAGAAGCTGGTGATCTGGGAGTTAGTGGCGGGTGCAGCCCTAAGCGGCACGCACGCGGAGCGCATGCTCGGCCATATGCGGGCAGAAGGCGTGCCGAGCGCTAACATCGTCGTGCCCGGTCCTGAGTTGAGGGACGATAGAGACACTGCGGTTGCCGGCCTTGAAGGCTTCCTCCGCCCCGTGCACCGCGCCCTGCGCGCCGAGACCCTGGTGGTGAACCGGTCGGTGGGCAACGCGTTCGGCGAGGGTGACGACGCGCGGCTCCGATCGCTCAACATGGTGGTCCCGGTCGCTGCCGGGAATGTGCGGTTCACCAACGGGTCACCGAATCCCTGTATCAAGGGACCGCAGCATCGGGATATCTGGCGGACGGATACCATCACTTCCTGCGGTTGGAGCAGGAACGAAACCTCCTACTACGATATGCGCGACGCGCTGAACACGGGGAAAGGGCTGATGGCGACCGCGGCAATCCGCCGACAGTCCGGCGCGATCGTGCCGGACCGGGATGTCTACAAGTGCGGTGACTTCATGGAACACTGTTTCACCGTGTTGGATATCGGTCACACCTCCGGTGCGACCGCGAAACTCAGTGCCATGGTCTTCCACCTCTTTCAGCTCTATGAGAGCGCTGCGGAGGTGGTGCGTGTGCTGAAACACTGTGCGCAGGACATCGGCGCACCGGGCATTGACCGTGAATTCGGTCAGGGGCTGGTGGATCTCCGGTGTTCGGAAGCCATGCTTCCGGTCATTGAGCGGTGATGCCTGCCGTACGCTCATACCCCGCGACTTCTGTCGCGGGGTTTTTTTGTTATTCAGGACAGTGACCGTCGGCCGCATTCCTCATTGGGTGGGCGCACTCCGAGGATGGCTTGCGCGGAGGTTCCCATGCCCTTAGCCAGGGCTGCATGAACAAGTGCTTGACATGGCCCTTCTACACATCCAATGCGCTTGAAATTGCCTGAGCTGCGGCGGGATTGTTCGTTGCGAACATGCGGCAGGCATAGGCCGAGAGCGTCGGGATGCCTTGGGTCCAGCGGTCCTGACGCCCTTGGTCCGGGCGCCAGATCAGGCCATTGGCCTCCACCGCATCCGTTGCCGCCTCCACCATGTCCTCCTGATTGGCAATGACTTGGCCGTAGCCGTCCTTGAGGCGCAGGTGAGGTGCGGCAGCTCTCATGCACTCCGCCACTTCGGCTTCGCCGATGCCCACCCGCTCCTGCAGACGCACACCCAGCGCATAGGCGCAGGGCAGAATGCCCTGCCGTCTCATGTCTGCATAACGCAGGCCGTAGTACCGGTTTTTGGACCCCTCGAATATGCGTTCGGCCAAGGCGTACCGGCCCTCGTCGATGCGGGCGCCCCGGCCCTTCGCCTCAAACCATGCGCTGACTTGCCACAAAGCCTTGCCCATGGCTTGGGTGAAGTAGGGGTAGCCAAACGTAGCTGCCGCCGCCAGACGCTTGACGGCATCATCGGCCTTCCGGCGCGCTTCGGACATGGGCGTGAAAATGGCGTCGAAGACCTCACTGTCCGCACCCTCGTTCGACAGCAGGCCCAAGGGCAGGGCGTTGTCGTCCAGACGCGACCAGAAGGACGAATCGCAGTCGTGCAGCAAAGTTGGCAAGGCCGTCGTTCCGGCCAGCACCAGTGCGGAGGGCAGGCCCCGAGTGCGCACCATCTGGTCCATGTCAAGCAGCATGCCGGCCATTTCCGGGGACAGGACGTGCGCCTCGTCCACGACCAACAGAACGGGTTGCTCGCCGGCCATGCCGGCCAGCAGGGCGTCGAGGCTTTGCGGGGCAATTCTGCTTTCCGTTTCCAAGCGCCGGCCGCCACGCCCCTTTGCCAAACCAATGCTCAGTTCACCGCCTACGCTTCGGCTGGCCCGAACAGCGACAGCTTCGGGAGCGTTCTGCAGTAGCCGGCCGCGCAGAATCCCCTCGCTATGGCAGCCCTTGGGGGAGATGCGGACGATATGCACCGACCCCATGCCGGCAGTTCGGTTGACGCGCCCCATGGCGTTGGTCACATGGAACAGCAGGCAAGTCTTGCCGTTGCCCCTCGGCCCCCACAGGATCAGCGGCGACGCCGGCGGGGTTCCTCGGCGCAGCTGGGCGAAGCAATCCAGCAGCCGACGCTTCTCATGCGCTCTGCCCGCCAGTTGCGGGGGCGCACTGCCGGACCCGGGCGTGAACGGCGTTCCGATCTTGGCAGCCTCGCCAAAGTCGAACGCCGCCAGCGCAGTCTTCTTGGCCCTTTGGCTTGCCGGAGCGGAGGCAACCGTCATGCTGGGCATGGGCATCCTTTCCATGCGGCCAGTGTATGGAGCGGGAGAATGCGGTGCAAGATATTGTGCGGGATCACCGACCTTCCGGACATTGCGGGCGGTGCGGTTGGCGCACTCGACGATGCCGTTGACGTGATTCGAGTCCGTAGCTAGACTTCGGGCTGCCCGTGCATGGGATGAGGAGGGGCCATCGCCCTGTTGCGCAGATCCTGTGGACTGCCCACATGCGGGAGGAGAACATCAACCATGCTGAGCATTCGCTTGCTGTTCGGGCTCTTGGCCATCGCGCCGTGGCGGACGCCTGTGCTGCGAACGGAGCGGCCGATCCAGAAGATGGCCCCATCCGCCGCCGCTCTTAAGCGGGCGCCATGACGGAATCCGCGAAAGCCGGGGGCGCCAAGACTTCGGCGGAAACCCCCGCTGGCAACCGTTTTCTGGGGCTGACCCTGGCCGGCGGCGCCAGCGGCTTCAACATGGTCATCTTCTATTGGGCCTGCCTGGCGGGAATCCTGCTGCAAACCTTCGTGCCACAGATGCAGCCCTATTTGTTGACGGAATTTCTGCACATCCCGGAAAGCCAACAGGGCGTGGTCAGCGGCGATTTGTCCTTTTGGAGCGAACTGGTGATCATCGCCATGGTCGGTTTTTGGGGGACGTTGTCGGACCGGGTGGGGCGGCGGCCGATCATGGCGCTGGGCTACCTCATCATGGCCGTCGGGGTGTTCTTCTATCCCCGCGCCCAAAGCTACGAAGCCCTGCTCGCTGCGCGCCTGTGCTTTGCCGTCGGCGCAGCGGCCTTCAGCGTCATGTTGGTGACCCTGATCGCCGACTACGTCGCGGACCACAGCCGCGGCAAAGCCACCGGCATGATGGGCTTTTTCAACGGCATCGGCGCTCTGATCACCGTCATGGTGCTGCTGCGCCTGCCGAAGATGTTTCAGGAAGCCGGGCAGACGCCGGTGGCGGCCGGATACGCCACCTATTGGATCATGGGCGGCCTGACCTTGGCCACCGCGGTGGTTCTGTGGTTTGGCCTGAACAAGCGGGAAGCGCCGCATCGGGAGCAACGGCAAAGCCTCCTGCAGCAGGCCCGGGACGGCTTGTTGGCGGCCAAGAACCGCGGCATCGCCTTGGCTTATGGCGCCTCCTTCGTCGCTAGGGGCAACCTCGCCATCGTCGGCACCTTCTTCACCCTATGGCTGGCCAACTACGGCACCCTGGAGCTGGGCATGAGTCGGGCGGAAGCCATGGCCCAAGCCGGCCTCATAATCGCCATCACCCAGACCGCAGCCCTGCTTAGCGCCCCGCTGTTCGGATTGCTGACCGATCGCATAAACCGGGTGCGCGCCCTGAACCTCACCTTGGCGCTGGCCTTCCTCGGCTACGGCGGCACCTGGTTCGTTGACAACCCCTTCGGCATCGGCATGATCCTGTGCGGGGTGCTCATCGGCATGTCGGAGGTGGGCTGCATCGTCACCAGTTCGGTGCTGATTGCGCAGCAGTCCCCACGGCGCATTCGCGGCGCCGTGATCGGCGTGTTCAACCTATTCGGCGCGGTGGGCATTCTGGTGGCCAGCAAGGTGGGCGGCATCCTCTTTGATGCTTGGCGGGAGGCTGCGCCCTTCATCACCTTCGGCCTGTTCGCTTTGGTGGTCTTGATTTGGGGGCTGTTGGTGGGCGGTAAGGTGCGCCCGGTGGACGAAGCGGATTGAAGGGGCGCCGTCGGCAAATGGCGGCGCCAAGCGGAACAAAGCGGCTAAAGCGATCAGGGCAAGCTGCACGAACCGGGGTGGGCGACATCCCTTGTCTGCGGAGCGGAGGAAACGCGATGAAGTTGATCAATCTGGCCCACTCTCCCTATGCGGCAAGGGTGCGCATCCAAGCCTACGCCAAAGGCATCGAGTTGCAGTATGTGGCGCCGGAGGGCCTGCGCACACCGCAGTACAAGCGCTTCAACGTGCTCGGCAAGGTGCCAGTGCTGGACACTGGCACCCTGCTGATTCCGGAATCCATCGTCATCATGGACTACTTGGAGGACATTCACCCGGAACCGGCGCTGCGTCCCAGCAACCCGGAGGACCGGGCTGTGATGAACGTCTTCCACCGCTTCCCCGACACTTATATTCAGCCGGTGCTGCTGCCCTTGTTCCGCCTGTTGCTAGCCCGCTCCCAAGACGCGCAAGCCGCTACCGAGGGCACCGCCGCATTAAACGCGCAACTGCGGCTGCTTGATGAACTCATCCAGCGCTTCGAGCGCGAGGACCATACCCGCTTGGACCTCGCCGACTGCGCCCTGACGCCCTTCATGTTCTACGCCACCCAGCTGCCGCCGACGCTCGGCGGCGGCGACGCCCTGGCCGATGCGCCCCGGTTGGCGAACTGGTGGCGCTGGGTGCAGTCTCAAGAACCAGCGGCTAGGGTGTTGGCGGAGATGGAGGAAGGCTTGCGGGCATTCATGCAGGCTGGCTAGGGCGCAAAATCCAACGATGGCCAAACTGCGCAAAGTGACGGTCGAAACTGCATACGGCTGGAACTGCCCGCTCCACTGAAACTCGGTGCGGTACGTTTGGGCGTTTGGCTGGGGTCGCTGATGAACGCAGCCGTCGGGGTGCGTAGGCTGCGATGGCCGGATTGCATGGCCTGACGAGTTGGGGGAGGGGAACGAATGAGTTTTTTTGCGCACAGTCGCTGCACTTTGCTGGCGGCGGGACTGCTCGTGATCGGCCCGGGTTTGCAGGCGGCGGAGTACTCCCGGCCCGTAGGCCAAGACTATCCGAAGAACCTCTATTGGGGGGACACCCACCTGCACACCCGCAACTCGTTGGACGCCTATTCCGTAGGCAACATGAACCTGACCCCGGTGGACGCCTACCGCTTCGCCCAAGGCCAGCCGGTCACCGCCCACAACGGGATGCGGGTGCAGCTGCGCCGGCCCTTGGACTTCCTGGTGGTCTCCGACCATGCTGAATATCTTGGCGGCTACTACAGGTTCAACGTCGGCGACCCCATCGTCACCGACACGGCGGCTGGCCAGCAGTGGAAGAGCTATTTGGAGGCAGGGGACCCAACCCGGCTGGTCGGCGTCTTCGTCAACAGCATGCTGGACCCGGAAAACCACCCCGCCTTCCCGGAAAGCACCCGGCGGCTGATTTGGCGGGACGTCGCGCAGACCGCCGACGACCACAACAAGCCGGGCCGCTTCACCGCCCTCATCGGCTATGAATGGACAATGATGGCGGACGGCAACAATCTGCATCGGGTGGTGATCTACAAGGACGGAGTCGAAAAGGTAGGCCAGTTGCCGCCATTTTCCGGACAGGACAGCATGGACCCGCGGGATCTGTGGAAGGCGCTGGCCCGCTACGAGGCGGAGACCGGCGGCGAGGTGATCGCCGTGCCGCACAACGGCAACCTTTCCAACGGGCGGATGTTTCCGGCCGCCACCTTGGACGGCGAGCCCATCGACGCCGAATACGCCCGCCTGCGCGCCCGCTGGGAGCCCATCTATGAAGTCACCCAAGTGAAGGGGGATGGCGAGGCGCATCCCACCCTGTCGCCGGACGACGCGTTCGCGGACTTCGAAAACTGGGATTCGGGCAACATCGGCCCCAGCGCCCCCAAGGAGGATTGGATGCTGCAGCACGAGTACGCCCGAAGCGCCCTCAAGCTAGGGCTGCTCCATGAGGCGAAGTTGGGCGTCAACCCCTTCAAAATCGGGCTGATCGGCAGCACCGACGGGCACAACAGCCTCTCCACGCCGGAGGAGGACAACTTCTTCGGCAAGTTCCCAGACTCCCAGCCGGGCGCCGAGCGCACCCGCAACAGCATGGCCCGGAACGACCGACTTTGGCCAAACTGGAGCATCGTCGCCTCCGGCTACGCGGCGGTCTGGGCGCGCCGCAACACCCGCGCCGACCTGTTCGACGCCATGAAGCGCCGCGAGGTTTACGCCACCACCGGGTCGCGCATCCGAGTGCGCTTCTTCGGCGGCTGGAGCTACCCCTCCAACCTGCTCGACCAACCGGCCTACCTGGACGTCGCCTATGGCGAAGGGGTGCCCATGGGCGGCGACCTGACGCAAGCTCCGAAAGACGCCGCGCCCTCATTCATCGCCGTGGCCGCCAAGGACCCGAACGGCGCCAACCTGGACCGCCTGCAGGTCGTCAAGGGCTGGCTGGACAAGGACGGCGCCCTGCAGGAGAAGGTCCATGACGTGGCTTGGTCCAGCGACCGCGCCCCGGACCCCGAAACCGGCAAGGTGGGGCCTGTGGGCTCCACGGTGGATTTATCCACCGCCACCTATGACAACAGCATCGGTGCCTCGGAGTTGGCCGTGGTGTGGCGGGACCCGGACTTTGATCCCAAGGAATGGGCTTTCTACTACGCCAGGGTGATCGAGATTCCCCGCCCGCGCTGGACGGCATACGACGCGGCTTACTTCAAACTGGACCTGCCGGAGGAGGTCCCCATGGTGGTGCAGGATCGCGCCTACACCTCGCCCATCTGGTACACGCCCTAGAATCATAGGCAGCAAGTCATTCCATTTGCCGCCAACAATCTGGGCTCGCAATGGGAATCCAACGGGAATTGCATGCTTAATTCCCCAATTCCCTCAAGGCGCGATTGCGTGTTAAAACAGCGGTTCGCTGGGCATGGCGAGGCAAGAGGCTGTTTTCGGCGTTTTGCCGTAGGGTTGGCACCCCATCAAGACCGTCATTGGCCGGCAAAGCGCAATGCATGGGAGGTTTTTCATGGAGCTGTATCTTTGGCTGCAATACGCGCACATTCTGGCCTTTGTGTATTGGCTGGGCGGGGATTTGGGCACCTACGTCGCCAGCGGGCAGGTGGTGCGGCGGGACCTTGGCGTCGAAGCGCGGCAAACCGCCCTGAAGGTCATGCTGGTTTGCGATCAGGGGCCGAAGCTGGCCATGCCGGCCGCTTTCGTGCTGGGCTATCAGATGGCGGTGTCCTTGGGCATGTTGGCGGTGCCTAGCTGGTTTTCCTGGATCCTTTGGGCGGTGTGCCTAGCTTGGTTGGTCAATGTGCTGGTCCTGCATCACTGGCCAGGCAAGCCCTTCATCGCCAAGCTGGAGGTGCTGGACTTCCGCTTCCGGCTGGTGGTGATCGTGCTGCTGGTGCTGGGGGCGGTTTTCGGATTGGCCGGCGCCGACTACCTAGTGGACGATCGGGTGGCTTGGAAGACGCTGGTGTTTGCCGCACTGATGATTTGCGGGGTGATGATCCGCCAGCATCTCAAACCCTTCGCGCCGGCTTTCGCCGCCTTGGTTGCCGAAGGCCCCAGCGACCAGCGCAATGACGTGCTGGAGCAGTCCTTGGCCCGCTGCCTCCCTTATGTTTGGGCCATCTGGCTGGGATTGCTGGTGAATGCAGCCATCGGCGTGCGCCTGTTGTAAGCGCACTCCATTGCGCACCCCGCCGCCGCCGGAACCAGCTGCTTAGAGCAACTCTTAAGTCCTCCATCAGCAGCAAGAAGTGACATGGATCGGTGCGGCGGGACGCAAAGTCCAAGGTCCCATACCAAGCCCGCGCCTCGTCGTCCACGGCATGCACTAAAAGAGCCCGAATGCCGCTGAAGCCGGGCGGCCGGGCGGCCGCGAACTTCGTTCGACTTTCAGCAAAAGCGGCAATAGAATCTTCATCCGCGCACTTGCGGAGCCAATCCGCGGCGGCCGATAACTTGCAGGAAATGCCCGCCCGGTGCGCCTTTCGAAGTCTTCCGGCAGATCCTTGTCGAGGGATTGGCGCAAGAGAGGTACACGAGTGCTCGAAACCGCTGATGCGCACATTCAATTCAGGGGCGTGACCAAGATCTACGACGGGCGAAAAACCGTGGTGCAGGGTCTTGATCTCGATGTGCGGCGGGGCGAACTGCTGACGTTGCTGGGGCCTTCCGGATCCGGTAAGACGACCTGCCTGATGATGCTGGCCGGGTTTGAAATGCCCACCTCCGGCGAGATTCTCATCGATGGGCAGTCAGTGCGGGACCTGCCGCCGCGGAAGCGCGGAATCGGCGTGGTTTTCCAGGACTACGCGCTCTTCCCGCACATGTCGGTGAGCAGGAATCTCGCCTTTCCCTTGCGGGTGCGGGGGCTGCAAGCCGCGCAGCGGGCGGATCGCGTCCGGCGGGCATTGCGGATCGTTCGGCTGGAGGGCTTTGAGAACCGCCCGCCGAATGAGCTGTCCGGCGGCCAGCGGCAACGGGTGGCCATCGCCCGAGCGCTGGTGTTTGAACCCAGCCTGGTGTTGATGGACGAACCGCTTGGGGCGCTGGACCGGCGTCTGCGCGAGGAGATGCAATTCGAGATTCGCCGCATTCAACAGAGCCTTGGCGTCACGGTGCTGTACGTCACCCATGATCAACAGGAGGCGATGGCGATATCGGATCGGGTGGCCGTTTTCAACCGCGGCAAAATCGAGCAGATCGCCGAGCCGGAGACCCTGTACGAAGAACCCGAACGCGCCTTTGTGGCCAAATTCATTGGCGACAACAACCTGCTGCCCGGGCGCATCCTGTCGGCGGAAGGGGATATCTGCCAAGTGGAGACCTCGGGGGGTGCGGTCAGCGCCTTCCTGGTGGACCCGAACCAATCGAGCGGCGCCACGGTGCTGGCCATTCGCCCAGAGCGGATCGCTCTTGCGCCAGAGCCGGGCACTTACCGCAACGAGTTCGACGCCGACGTGGAGGAAGTCGCCTTTTTGGGAGACCATCTGCGGCTGCGGCTGACCGTCTGCGGCAGCTCCGATTTCTGCGTGAAAATCCCCAACATCGTCGGCCATGGCGCCCTGTTGAGGGGCGACCGTGTCCGCGTCGGCTGGAGCGTGGCCGATTGTCGCGCCCTGCCGGACGAGGGCCTGTTGGATCGATATACGCCCGGTTAGCGGAAACTCGAAGCAAGGCCGTCATGTTCCCTAGAACCGATTCACAGCATCACTGGTTGCGGCGCACCACAAAAGCCCTGACAGCCGCAACCCTGCTGGCGGCGGTCACCACTCAGTTTTGCGCTGAAACCGGGGAGCTCCAAGGCCCCGCCCCTCTAACGGGAGAGTCGTTGACGGTGGTTTCCTGGGGCGGCCCCTACGCCAAGGCGCAGGAAAAAGCCTTTTTCAAAGCGTTCACCGCCGAGACGGGCATCAGGGTGCGCATGGATGACTTCTTCGGCGGCCTGGCCCAAGTGCGCGCCCAGGTGGAGACCGGCAGCGTCCATTGGGACCTCATCGACCTAGAGTTTGCAGATGTGGCGCAGGGTTGCGAGGAAGGTCTTTTGGAGCTGGTGGACATAGACGAACTGCCGCCGGCGCCGGACGGCACCCCGGCCCGGGATGACTACTTTGAGGGGAGCTTTTCGGATTGCGGCGGCGCCGGCATCTTCTTTTCGACCATCTACGCCTACAATCGAGAGTCGTTTCCCGCCGCCGCGCCGTCGAAGATCGAGGACTTCTTCGACTTGAAGAGGTTCCCGGGCCGCCGCGGCTTGCGCCGCTCGCCGTTGGTGAACCTGGAGTTCGCCCTGCTGGCGGACGGAGTGCCGGCTGCCGAGGTCTATGCGGTGCTGGACACGCCGGCTGGGAAGGCGCGCGCCTTCCGCAAGCTCGACTCAATCAAGGACCAAGTTCTTTGGTGGGATACGGGCGCTCAGCCGGTGCAGATGCTGGCGGACCATGAAGTGGTGATGGCCACATCCTTCAACGGCCGCATCTTCCACGAAACGGTGGTTGAGCAGCAGCCCTTCGTCATTGTCTGGGATGGGCAAGTTCTGGACACCGGCCAGTTCGCCATCGTTGCCGGGACGCCCAAGCTGGCGGCGGCCAGGAAGCTGCTGCTGTTCTTGTCCCGCATCGAAAACATGGCGGCCTTCGCACGCTACTTCCCTTACAGCCCCACGCGCCACTCCGCCGCGAAGCTGATTTCCACCCATCTTGAAACCGGGGTGGACATGTGGCCGCACATGCCCACCAATCCGGCGAACATGGGCCGTGTTCTGATGAACGACTGGCACTGGTGGCGCGACCACCATGATGAAATGACCGAGCGCTTCAGCGCATGGCTGCTGCGTTGAACAGTCGGCGCCCTGATGTTGTCTAGCCCCCGGGCCCGGGCCGGAGCGCTCACGCTGCCGTTGATCGCGTTCCTCGGCGTCACCTTCGTCGCACCGCTCGGCACGATGCTGTGGCGCAGCGTCCATGAACCGGTGGTGGCGGACGCCCTGCCGCAAACCTTGGCTCTGCTTGAAGCCTGGGACGGGCAGGCGGCGCTGCCGGAAGCCCTGTATCAAACCGCTGCCGGGGAGTTCCGGCAACTGCAGGCAAGCCGCGCTCTAGGCGGCGTAGCCACCCGCGTGAACCGTGTGCAGGGCGGCAGCCGCAGCATCATCATGCGCACGGCCCGCGAACTGCACGGGGCCGCGCCGGCCTCTTGGCGGGAAGCCATGATCGCCGCGCACCCCGCCTGGGGAGAAGCGGCAATCTGGGGCGCCATCCGCCAGGCCGGCCAACGCTACACCATCCGCCACTATCTGAACGCGCTGGATCTCGAACAGGACATCCAGGGCCGCATCGTCGCCCAGCCGCAGGACCAGCGCATCTATTTGAAGCTGCTGGGCAACACCTTGGCGGCCAGCGCCGCCATCACACTGATTTGCCTGGCGCTCGGCTATCCGCTGGCTTACCTCATCGCCAACACCAAGCCGCGATGGTCCAACTTATTGTTGTTGGCGGTGTTGCTGCCGTTCTGGTCTTCCTTGCTGGTGCGCTCCATGTCCTGGATCATCATGTTGCAGAAGAAGGGCGTCGTCAACGACCTGCTGGTGGCCTTGGGCCTAGTTACGGAGGACGGCCGACTAATAATGGTTTACAACATGATCGGCACCATGGTCACCATGACCCAGTTGCTGCTGCCGTTTCTCATCCTGCCTCTTTATGCGGTCATGCGCGGCATCCCGCCACTGCACCTCAGGGCCGCCGCCTCCCTAGGCGCCAACCCGCGGCAAGCTTTCCTGCACGTTTACTGGCCGCAGACCCTGCCCGGCGTGGCGGCCGGTTCGCTGCTGGTCTTCATTCTGGCCATCGGCTACTACATTGCCCCAGCCCTGGTGGGCGGGCGCACCGGGCAGTTCATCTCCAACCTCATCGCCTACCATATGCAATATTCCCTCAATTGGGGCTTGGCGGCGGCGCTGAACTTCGTGCTGCTGGTTTGCGTGACGGTCATCCTCGTGGCCTACAACCGCCTGATCGGCATCGAACGGCTGCGGTTCGGCTGACTCGCCTAAACGGAAACGGCGCTGGCAAATATGAGGGATAAGCCCCCAGAGACGTTCGGTGACCGCCTAGGGCGCGTCTGTCTAGTCGCGTTCTGTGTGGCGGTGGTGGTGTTTCTGATCTTGCCAATGCTGGTGGTGGTGCCGCTGAGCTTCAATGCGGCGCCGCATTTCACCTTCACCGAGGGCATGCTGCGCTTGGATCCGGACGCCTATTCCCTGCGCTGGTACCGCGCCGTGCTGGAGGATGATTCCTGGCTGCAAGCAGTGCGCAACAGCCTCACCATCGGCCTTGCGGCCACGGCCATCGCCACGGTCTTGGGCACCTTGGCGGCTCTTGGGCTTGCAAGCCCGCATATGCCGGGGCGCGGCGTCGTCACCAGCCTGCTGATCTCTCCCCTGATCACGCCGATCATCATTTCGGCGGTCGGCATGTCATTCTTTTTCGGCGATATTGGGCTGGCGCAGACTCATGCGGGCCTCATCTTCGCCCATGCGGCGCTCTGTACGCCCTTTGTGATCATCACGGTGACGGCGACGCTCTCCAACTACAACCACAACCTCAACCGGGCCGCCGCCAGCCTCGGTGCGCATCCGGTGACCGCTTTTTTCCACGTTCAGCTGCCGTTGATTGCGCCGGGGGTGATCTCCGGCGCCTTGTTTGCGTTCGTCATCTCCCTGGATGAAGTCATAGTCGTGACCTTCTTGGGCGGCTTGGATCAACGCACCATTCCGCGGCAGATGTGGTCTGGGGTTCAGGAGCATCTCAACCCGGAAATTCTGGCGGTCGCCACCCTGTTGGCTCTGTTCGCGGCTTTGGTGCTCACAACCGTGGAGTGGCTGCGACGAAGAGGGACGGACTAGCCCGGATATTGCACCAAGCCGCTTGTCTTTCCTGAGTTTCAGTTGCCAACGCAACAACTTTAGCCGGAACGGAAGCCGGCCAAAGGGTTTAGACTCCTGTGACGACCAAGGAGCAAAGGAGTATGCGCCATGCGTCATGGCTACGCCCGCCTGACCGCCCAAGTTCGACTTTGCATCACCACCCGCTTGGCGTGCGGGGACTCGTTGCGAGGCATTGGACGGGCGAGCCGCTGGTGGGTGCTGCTTCTGCTCCTGTGCGGTTGCGCCGAGGAGGTGCCGAGGCCGCCGGCGGCACCCTTGGCGGCTGCGCAGGCGGAGCTCGGACAGCTGTACAAATGGGGCGCTGGGCCTTGGGCGGTGCGGGCGGTGCGGGGCTTGCGCATCGCCCGCCAAGAGAGCGGCGACGCACTGCGCTTCCATGTGCATTATCCGACTGTCGCGGCGGCCTCACCCGAGGCTTCGGCAGAAGCCGTGCCAGTGCTGCTGTTCTCCCACGGCAACTGGTCCAACAACGACAAATACGACAACCTGATCCGCCATTGGGTCAGCCACGGCTACGCGGTGCTGGCACCCCTGCACAGAGACGCCGACGGCGGCGTGCTTTCCAGCATGATCGATTTGTTCCGTTACGGCCGGTTGGCCGTCATTCAGGCCAGAGTGAATGACCTCGTGGCCCTGTTGGACGCCCTGCCGCGCCTTGAAGCCCAGCTGCCGGACTTGGCCGGGCCGTTGGATCTTGAACGCATCGCCGCCACCGGACACTCCTTCGGCGCCTTCAACGCCCAGCAGCTGGGCGGCGCCAGCGCCTTTGACGCCGAAGCCCAGAATTGGGTTGCGGTCGCAGACCAGCGCATCAAGGCGGTGGTGGCCATCTCCCCGCCGGGGATCATGCCGGAGGAAATCGCCGAAGGCAGTTGGCAGGGGATGGATGCGCCCAGCCTGATGACCACGGGAACCTGGGACGCCGCCGCTCCCTTCTGGCCCGATTGGCGCATGCACAAGCTGTCCTTTGAAACCGCTGTGCCCGGCCATCAGTATGCCTTGGTGGTGCAGGGGGCGGACCACTATCTCGGCAACCTTATCTGCCGTCCGGAGCGGGACGGGCCGCCGCAGCGGGATGCCCTGGCGATGGTCAACACCGCTGTCGTGGCGTTCCTCGACGCCTACCTAAAGCAGAGCGCCAGCGCCCTTGCCTTCCTGCAATCGCCCGAGTTCGAGGAAATCACCAAGAGCTTTGCGGTGCTGGAGCACCGTTGAAAGCCGGCCGTTTCGCCGGTATGCGCACTGGGCCAGAAGCGAGCCGCGGGACCCGGGTGCAAGGCGGCTAAGCAACGCCCTGAGCTGGGGAATTCGCAGCGGCCAAGGCGGGGTTCGGGCGCAATCTGAGGGTCAGTGCTCCGCCAACAGGGAACCGAAGCCGTCAAGGCGGTCGGGAATGCCGTTGTTGCGCAGCGCATGCCAGAAGGTAATGGCGTTGATGGCCAGCACCGGCTTGCCCAGTTCCCGCTCGAGTTGGGCGGCCAACTCCACGAAGTAGAGGTTGGTGCCGGCCTGCAGGATCAGGTCCGCGTCGTCGCCATCCACTTCGCGCACCAATTGGCGGGTCTTGCCGAAGGGCTCCCAAGCGATCTCCACCGGCCCCGGTGAGCAGTGCCCGGCGATGCGCAGCACCTCGTAGCCGATGTCGCCCATGAACTTCACCACCATGCCGTCGCCCACCGGCATGTAGGGGGTGATGACGCCGATTTTCCGTACGCCCGGATAGCAGGCCAGGGCGTCCTGCACGGCCTGGGCACCGAAGGTGATGTTGCATCCGGCCACTTCCTGAGCGATGTCATTGTATTTTCTGAACTCCCGGTCGGAGCGCTCCTTGCCGTCCCAAAAGGTCTCGGCGGAGTAGCCGAAAATCACATGGTCCGGCCGGCAGGTCAGGGCGTCCCGCAGGCCCTGCTCGGTGGCGGCGCCGATGGCCTCGACCATGTGGACGAAATCCGCTTCGCTCTCCACCTTGAAGGGCGGAATCACGCAGCCCCGGGTGGCTAGGGCCACGCCCCGAGGCTTCATCAGGTGGTATTCGGCCTCCACGGCGGTGTTGGTGGTGGGAACCAACACGGCAAACTTCCTGCGGTAGCCGTAGTAGTCCGCTCCGTAGGCGTAGGCTTTGCTCATGCCGGCTTCCTCCGTGCTCAATTTCCTCTGGGAATGCCTACTCGGCGATTCCAACCCATCTTCGACCTCCTCCCATCGGCGGCGGTGGCAAGGAGCCCCTTCCGTCCGCTGCCAATGCAGGGTCCACTTCCCTTTCCATGCCGGCCCACGCAGCTTGCGAACGCACATTCATTCCGATAGCGGCGGTTGACGGCCGTTCTGACCTGTCCAACGCCATTCGGCTGCCGCTTTGCGATGCGCATTAAATGAACTGCGGTCCCAAGATTTCCTCCCCCGGCACCCAGCCCAGCACGCCGTGGGTGGTGTACCTGCGTTTTTGGGAATGGAAGTAGTTCCAGTTCACCACCAGAGTGTAGTCCCGGTCGATCAGGGTGTCCCGGGTCTCCAGACGCATGGCTTGGCCGCAGTGGTGCAGGGTGCTGTACAGATAGCGCCCGTAGGCGATGCCGTTGCCGAACAGGTCCGGCCCGTGGTACTGGTGGTGGTTGTGGTCCCGGGTGCGCTCGTAGGCGTAGGCGCCTTCCACTACGCCGCTGGTCTCGATGCGCATCTCGGCGCGGGTTAGGTTGATGGGCTTGTAATGGATGCAGACTTGGTTGGCGCCGACCGGCTGTTGGCGCTCATCGTACACCTCCAGTTCGCCCCGCCACTGGCCCTCGTGCTTGGGCGGCAGCACGAAGGGGCGCTTGCCTTCCGCCTTCTCCCGCGCCAGCCAGTCCGCCACCCTTTGCTTGGTGGCCGGCTCCTCGTCCTGGGTGACGATGTAGAGGCCGTTGAAGACGCCGATTAGGGTGGGGCCTTCGCACAGCAGGGAGGAATAGACCTGCATCTCCAACTCCGGCACCACATGGTTGACCGTATGCAGCTGGGTGTTCCAAGCGGGGGAGTAGTATTCGGAATTCACCAAGGTGCCGTAGGGGCTGCCGGAGCCGAAGAAGTCCGGCCCGGTGTAGATGCGGTCTTGGTCGGAGTCGATCACGCCGAAGTCGAAGCGCCCGATCTCGAAGCGGTTGCGCAGCGGGCCGACGGCGTTGAAGTCGGTCTCCATCCAATAGCGGGTTTTGTCGCCCAAGTGCTCGCTGGCCCGGGACACGTTGTTGAAGCCCACCCAAGTGCCGTCCGCCTCGAACACCGAGGGGGCGCCGTGCCATTGGCCGGTAATCAGCTTTTGCCAGTTGCTGGGTTGGTCTTTGGACATATCGCACCACCATTCAATCAGGAAAAATCACTTGTGTTCAGCCGCCGCCGTTAAGGGATGGCTCGGGCTGCACAGCCGTTGCAGCGCCGCCGCCGCGTCCGCATCGCCGCGGCAGGCGTGGCGACAGAAGTGGACGATGGTCTTGCCCAAGTGCTTGCGCACCCTCCTGCCGCTGCCCTTTGCCTTGCCGTCCAGATAGGGGCGCCCGGTGGATTTGTCCTGGGGCCAGACAAAGGAGAAATGGTTGGCGCCCTTTACGATCAGCAGGTGGCGCCCGCCGCCGTCTCCTGGCACTCCTTCCTGGAAGCTGCGCTCTATGGGGCTGGTGGCGCTTTCGTGTTCGCCATCCCGGTAGCGGTGGCTGCTGGCGGCGATGACGCCGTCCCGGCTGCCGCCGAGCATCAATAGCGGCAAGCCGTCGGCGATGGGCATGAAGCTGCCCTCCTCCCAGCCCAGTTGCAGGTTGCCGGCCGTGTGGGCGGCGTAGGCGAAGGCGCCGCACACGCTGGGGAACCACGCCTTGTTGGCGTTCAGCAGGGCCATGGAGCCGCCAGCCGAATGCCCGCCCAAGATGATGTGATCCAGATCGAGATGCCCCGCCAACAGCCCTTCATTCTGGACGCGCTGCAACTCCTCCATGATGGCCGGCAACGCCGGGCAGGAAGGGCCTTGGCCGTAGCCTTGGCGGGTCAGCCGGTCGATCTGCACACCGGGGCTGACGCTCACCCGATCGGCGATCTCCACGGTCACCCAGCTATAGGTCAGCGCAGCGAAGCCGGCCTTCGCCAGCCGCCGAGCGACCCAGCCGTAGGCTTCGTGGGAGATGTTGATGCCCGGCATGATGACGACCACAGGCAACGGAGAGCAGCCCGGGTCCGGGGGAACGAAGCCGGTGTCCCGCTCCGCAAAGCTATCCCCGTAGCGGCCTGGGTAGTAAATCTTCAACGTCAGGTTGTCGTAGGGCGCCTCCCGGCCGGCCACCTTGGCGGCGCGGTAAACAGCCCTGACCTTGACGGAGCTCATCGTCGCCAAACCCAAAACGACGCCAGCGGAGAGCGTTCCGCTGGCTGCCGAGCGCAGGCCAAGGAGTGGATTCCCGCCGGCAATGGCCCACCGCCGGAACCTCCGCAATCATTGCAGTTCGTCACTGGCATTCCGGTCAGCCGACGATAATTGCCGCGCCAGCTACGCCGGCCGGGGCAGCACCCGGTCTCCGCCCCAAAGGGCCTTGACCAGTTTGGCGGTCAGGTCCTGTCCGTACATACGCTCCACCACGGCGTTCATGGGGTCCAGTTCGGCGACGCTGCGGCGTATCAATTCGTCCCTTTCCGCTTGGGCGGTGCGCCGCTCGTCGGTCAGGATGACCGACTTATCGATGTTCGCCAACCATTGGTCCACCAGCTTTTCGGAAGTGTCCCGGATGGTCCGCATGTTGTTGGCGTTGTCCTCGGCGGTGAAGCACAGGCTCGCCTGGGTCTGCGCCACGCGCATGTACAGGTTTTGGCTGATGAAGGGCGTCAGCCCCGGGTCCCTGTGCAGCCGCAGGTGCGCCTCGTTCAGTTCCTTGTAGTATTTGTCCGCGTACTCGGGATGGGTGGTCAACTCCACCCGCGGCAGGAAGTCCATGTACCAGAAGATGTCCGGCGCGGTGCCGAAGGCGAGGCCGAGGTTGGGCGCCTCGTACTTGGCGGCGAGGCTCACGGTGAGGTGCATGTTGCTGAAGCTGGCCTTGGGGTTGCCCACCCAGGAGAACACCAGCCAGTCGATGTCTGGGCCGGTGAAGGTGCTCAGGTTTCCTCCGGCGCCGCTGCCGTCAATGGCTGCGTAGGGCTGCAAATCCTCGGTGGAAGGATCCGGGTGCAGCTCGAAACGGGCGGCCACCTTCTCGAACAGCCCGCCGAGTGTTTTCCAAAGGGCGTCAAAGGTGCGCCGGTTGTCGATGGCCGGGCGGGCCTTGAGCGTGTCCATGAGGGACTGGGTGGATTTGGCCACGGCACTTGCTCCACTTTTGTCTTAATGATATATGTTTATAGGAAACTCCAGCGGGATGCAAGAATCATGCTCATCAACCTGTGGTACGTTGCGGAGTGGTCCAAGGCCGTTCAGGACAAGCCCGTGCAGGTGCGGATGCTAGGCCAGAACTTCGTGCTGTTTCGGGACACTGGCGGCAAGGTCCACTGCTTGAGCGACATCTGCCTGCATCGGGGCGGCGCCCTGTCCGGCGGCTGGACCAAGGGCGATTGCGTCGCCTGCCCCTACCACGGCTGGCGCTACGATGGCGAAGGTCGGGTGCGGTTGGTGCCCTCCGAAGGGGACGCCTTCAAGCCGCCCAAACGGGCGCGCATAGACGCCTACCCCACCTGCGAGCGGTACGGCATGATCTGGGTGTTCCTCGGCGATGCGCCGGAGGAGGAGCGCTTCCCCCTGCCCGAACTCCCCGAATACGAGGATCCGAATTGGAAGCGCATCACCGACAACTGGCACTGGCAGGCGGAAGCCGCCAGGGTGGTGGAGAACGGCATCGACATCGCCCATGCCTCCTTCGTCCACCCAGTGTTCGGCATGGAGGCCACGGCCCAAGAGAACCACATCGTCTCCATCGAGAAGAACGAATACTGCGGCCGCTCCGAGAACATTCAGTACCCGCCCAAGATGAAGGGCAACTGGCTCCGCCGCCGCATGCGCAAGGACCGCCAGCCCACAGTCACCAAACCCGCTTGGCACCTGAACGGCATGCTGGCGTCCATCCGCATCGACATCAACCCGAAGATGTCCATCATCATGTTCGACTGCAACACCCCGGTGGATGAGGGCCACACCCGTACCTTCGCCACTCAGCTGCGCAACTTCTTCAAGGCGGACTTCTTCGACAAAGACTCACGCAAGCGGCTGTTGAAGATCTTCGCGGAGGACACCGCCATCGTCGAGCGGGCGGCGCCCAACTACCTGCCGGAGACGCTGGCGAACGAACTTTCCGTCAAGGACGACAAGTTCATGAGCAGCTTTCGCACCGCCCGACGCCGGCTGATTGAGGAAAAGGGCTGGCGGATCGACATGGACGCCGTAGCCAAGCACCGCGGGCGCAAGGTGCTGGCCATTCCATCGCCGCAAAGGCGCCTGCACCAAGACATCGACTGGGTGTTCGACGCCGTGCCTTTGGCGTCGCCCACTTCCGCAGCCGCCGGTCCTAGAGCCACAGCCAGCGAGGCCGCTTGAACCATCCGCGCAGGACGGGGAGGTCCGGCCGCGTCCGTTCGGCACCCCGCCAACCGCTTGCGCCCAAAGCCTCGGTCGTCTGCCTAATGCTTACGGAACGCTTCCTGACGCAGTTCCAAGCCGCCGGCCCTCCCACGCCGCGGCAAGCCAATAATCCTTAGGATGCGCTTAGGTTTACTTCTCCACTGCGGGCCGGCGGCCATGCAGCCGCAGTTGGCGGAAGGCTGCGCCTTCCGGCGTCCGAGGTTTTGCGGGGCCATAGGATGAGCTGCGCTTACAATCGCATGTCCTATCAGGACGTTGCGGCAAGATACAACGCCATCAATCGCATTCCCAGTGCGGCGGCCAATCGTCTAGGGGCCGCGGTGGCCGCCATTGTCGGCGTCGGCAGCCGCATCGTGGATCTTGGCGGCGGCGCCGGCCGCATTTCCGTGCCAGTGGCCGCCCAGACCGATTTGATCGCTGTGGACCTTGAACATGAAATGCTCAAGGCCGCCAAGTCGCTAGCCGCGGAAACTGAGGTGGCCTTGCAGTTCAGCGTTGCGAACGTGCTGCAACTGCCTTTTGCTGATGGGGTCTTCGATGCCGCCCTCATCACCAACGTGCTGCATCAGGTGGAGCGCTGGCGCGATGCCTTGGGCGAGGCCGCCCGGGTGCTGAAGCCAGGCGGCGGCGTTTTGATTGTTGGCCGGGACATTCTCGATGAGGATTCCTGCGCCGGACGGCTGCGTCGCCAATCCCGGGCGATCACCGGCGAGTTGGCCCCGGAAATGCACCCCACGGATGCCGCCGGTCCCGCATTGTTTCGCCAGCTGGCGGATATGGGGGGCCGGCCCGGTCCGCCGGTCACCGCCTGCGTCTGGACGGAAGCCCTGTCGCCGAGACAGATCTTGCGGCGCATGGCCCACCGCGCCCACAACGAGACCTGGAGTTTGAACGACGAGCAGCTATCCGGCTTGATGGAGCGCGTCAGGCCTTGGGCGGAGGCGCACTTTGATGATCTGGACGCCGCTGAGGAGGTCCGATGGGAGTTTGGGCTGTATCCCATCCACGGCTTGGCCTGAATGCAACATCGCCTAGGCTGCGCGGTGCGGCGGGCGGCCGAAGGGTTGGGTTGCCTTGCGCCGGAATGGGCGGATGAAGGAGGCTTCCCAGTTGCGCCCTGTGCTCTTGACGTTGCAACTTACCTTGCCGAGGGCAGCTGTGGGTTGGTTGTTCGCCCTGCTGACCAGCAACTACAACCGCATCGCCATTCACGAACTGGGCATCGCCGCGGTCACCATCACCGCATTGCTGGCCCTGTATCACTTCCTGTCTCCGTTTCAGGTGGTCTTCGGGCGGCTTGGCGGATCGACTGCCCATTTTCGGTTATCGGCGCTCCTGCTACGTTCTGCTGGGGCTGCTGTGCTCTTCCGTGGCGG
This sequence comes from uncultured Pseudomonadales bacterium, assembly GCA_958296025.1. Taxonomy (GTDB): domain Bacteria; phylum Pseudomonadota; class Gammaproteobacteria; order Pseudomonadales; family Azotimanducaceae; genus Azophilus. The sequence continues at coordinate 46,938 of OY282430.1, read as the reverse complement.
TGGCTGGCCTGCCCCAAGCCACCTTTGCCATGAGCGAGGGTTCGGCCTTGGGTCAACTCGGCGTGCTTCTGCTGTTGCTGCTATTCGGCATCGGCTTCGCCATGGCCGGGGTCTCCCACCTTTCCTTGGTGGCCGACGTGGTGCCGGCGCATCGCCGCGGCCTGCAGGTGGCCCTGATCTGGGCCATGCTGCTGGTGGGCATGATCGTTTCCTTGGCCTTCATCCGCGCCTTCATGCCGGTTTTCGACCCCGAGCGGATGCAACAGCTGTACCTATTGACCATTCCGGTGGTCATCGGCTTGACGCTGTTGGGCTTGGTCGGCGTGGAAAAGCGCCGCCGCCGGGAAGATCTTGCCGAGGCCCCTACGGCAAAGACGGTCGAAGGGGCGGAATCGGCGGTTGCGGCGTTTTTTCGGTTTCTGCGGACCGCGGCCGAGGGACGCACCACGCGCAGCTTTTTCCTGTTCATTTTCATCGCCCTGATGGGCATCGGCATTCAAGAGAACATTCTGGAGGTTTTCGGCGCCGAGGTGTTGGGCATGACGGTCGGCGAGACTGGCCGCTTTCAACAGCTTTGGGGCGGCGGCGCCTTGGTCGGCATGTTCGTCATGGGCGCCGCCACGATGCGCTGGTCCTTGCCCAAAAGCGCAATCATCAACGCCGGCGTTGCGGGAATCGCCGCCGGGCTGGCCCTGCTAGCTTGGGCGGCCTCCACCGCCGACGCCGCCCTGGTGCTTACCGCCTTGATCGTCTTCGGTCTGTTCAACGGCTTTTTTCTGGTCGGGTCTCTAACCGCCATGATGGACCTGACCACGCCGGAGGACCGGGGCGCCTACATGGGCCTGTGGGGGCTGTCGCTGGCGTTGGCCAACGGCTTCGCCAGCATTATCGGAGGCGCCTTGGTCACAGGCCTGATCGAGACCGGGCTGACCTCGGCCCGGGACGGCTACGCCGGCATCTTTTTGCTGGAAGCCTTGTTGATGCTGGGCAGCCTGCACTTCATCCGCAAGGTGGATATCCGCCAATTTCAGGGCATCCGTCGGGAGGGACTGACGGAGGCCCTGGCTAGGGATGTTTGAGCGAAGTCATGAGGGCCGCCAAATGATTGTCAGCGAAAACCAAGCCAAATTGCAGTTCACCTTGCAGAAGATCGCCATTGCCTGGGGTTTTTGCCTAGTGGTGACCAGCATCAACAGAGTGGCCATCGTCGAATTGGGCATTCCGGCGATGCTGATTTCTTTCATCATCGGTGTTTACACCCTGTTCGGGCCTTTACAGCCTGTGATCGGCCAGTTGGCGGAGCGGTATCCGATCCTGGGTTTCCGGCGTACGCCATACCTGCTGTTGGGCGCACTGATCGGCGGCGTCACCTTCCCCTTCTTTCCCAGCGTTTTGGTGGAAATGCAGGCCGGCGACACCACAGCCACGCTGCTGTGCGTGTTCTTGTTCTGCTGCTTCGGCCTTGCCATCGCCATGCAGGCCAACACCTTCCTGGATTTGGTCAAAGACACCACCAGCGAGGAGGCGCGCAGCCGCGTCACCACGGCGACCTGGACCGCGCAAGCCTTGGCCATGGCCTTTTGGGCTTGGGTGTTCGCCCTGTTCATGCAGCAGTATTCCCTAGAGCAAATGCAGTTCCTTTACTGCCTGTCGCCGCTGGTCATGGTGGGCCTGACCTTGCTTGGCGTCATTAAGTTGGAAACGCCCCTCACCAAGGAGCAAAGGGCGGAGAGGGAGCGCAGCCCATCGCCGCCCCTATCGCTGATCGCCCCCATGCAGGCGTCGATGAACGTGTTGGGCTACAGCCGTCACGCCCGCCTGTTCTTCATCTTCATCATCTTTTCGCTTTTGAGCGTTTTTCTGCAAGACATTCTGCAGGAGATTTGGGCCGGAGATCTGTTCGCCATGTCCGCCGGCGAATCGACCGTCTTCCAGCGCATCTATAACGGCATGCAAACTGTCGGCATGGCCGCCATGGGCATCTTTGTGGCGGTTCGAGCGAAGAAGCGCCGGGCGGCGTTGGCCGCGGGGGAAGATCCGGGACCCACCCTGCCCATGGCGGAAGGCAAGCCGCTGCTGCTGTTCGGCGGCGTTCTGTCGGCGGCCAGTTTCCTGCTGTTGGCCTACGCCGCCCATGCCCAGAACCTGGCCCTGTTCCATACGTTTTACGTCTGCTCCGCCTTCTCCTTGGGGCTGTTTGTGTTCCCCGCCATCAGCTTCATGGCCGACATGACCGCACCCGGCCAAGAGAGCCGTTATTTGGGCCTGTGGAGCTTGGCCCAAGTCATCGGGCTGTTTCTTTCCTTCACCGTCAGCGGCACCCTGTACAGCGCATTGGTGGAATCCGGCCTGCTGACGGCGAACCTTGGATTTGCCCTGATATTCGTGCTGCAAGCCCTGATGGTGGCCCTTTGCTGCGTCTGTGTGCAGTCGGTCACCGTGGCGGGGCTGAAGGCCGAAGCCCGAGGCGCATGAGGGCCTTCAGATTTTGTACTCCAAGGTCAGGCCGACGGTGCGACGGGAACCCAGACCGACGATGTAGCGGGTGAAGGACGGCAGCACGAAGCTGTTGGCGACGTACTTCTTGTCAAAGAGGTTCCTACTCCACACATTGAGGTTCCAGTTGCCATTGCTTAGGTTGAGGCTGGCGTTGGCCAACGTTCGTCCGCCGTTGTGCGCCAGATTCATGGGCGTTGCGTACATGCGGCTGCGGTAGTTGAGGTCAAAACGGGCGCTCAAGCGCCAGTTCACAAAGATGTTGTCCGTGTAGTTCAGGCCAAAGCCGTATTGCACCTTGGAGGTGCGCTCCACCTGGTTGCCGTCCACCCGCCCGTCGGCGCGGCAAACCGTGTCGTTGCAACCCCAGGACGAATGGCGGCCGGCCATGGAGCTGACATAGATGGCGTCCTTGTACTTGGCGTTGCTGTAGGCGAAGCTGTAGTCGAAGAAGAATTGATCCGTGGCCTGCCACAGACCATCCACCTCAAAGCCGAAGACTTCGGCGTCTCCGATGTTGCCAACCACGTCCGTGGTCCAAGCGTCATCGCTGGTGGCGGCTTCGGTGCCCTGCACGTTTTCCCAGTCAATGAAGTAAACGGCTGCATTGAAGGTGAAGCGGTCATCAAGGAATTGGTTTTTGCTGCCGATCTCGAAGGTGAGGTTCTCCTCTTCGTGATAGATGCCTTGTTCGGGGTTTTCCGTCGGATCCACGGAGTTGAAGCCGCCGGTTTTCACACCCTTGGCGACCAAGGCGTACAGCATGTTGGCGTCCGTCGGCCGCCACTCGACGATGCCCCTAGGCGTGAAGAACTTGAAGGTCTTGTCCTTGCTGGCCTCCACATTAGCGGGGATGGCGCCGCCGAAAGTGGTGGAGAGTTGCTCCACTGACTTCTTCTCCCAAGCGTAGCGGGCCTCCAGGGCCAAGGTGAGCTGGTCGCTGAGGTCCCACTCCACATCGCCGAACAGGGCGGTGATCTTGTCTTCGTAGATGTTGTGGTTGCCCATCACGCCGTGCCCTGTGGACAACGGATGCGGCACGGGGGCGTTGACGCCGGGCGCCACCCTGACCACCGTAATGTAGTGGTCCTCCAAGACATTGGGCGCTTGTATGACGGGAACGTCGCAAGTCGCAGCGCTGTCGCAGGGCGCCGTGAACCGGAAAGTGCCGCCGCCTTCGTCCTCGTTGCTGGACCGATACAGTCCGCCCCTGACGGACAGGGCCTCGCTTTGCCAGCTCAGGCGCAACTCGTGGCTGGTGGCTTCAAGCGCTTCCGTTGGGTTGGCGTTGAATATGGTGGTGTGGACCACGGACCCAAAGGAGCCCGGAAATCCCAACAACCGGAAAAACGGCGGTTCAGGCAGTTCTTGAACCGGCGCATAGGGCACCTCCGAACCGATCAGGCTGGAGCGGCCTTCCGCGGTGCCGTAGCTGTCGGCCTCGTGGTCAACGTAGCCGAAACGATAGTCAACGGACAGGGCATCGCCTAGGTCGTAGCCGAGATTGAATTGGGCGATGTTGGTCTCCGAATCCAGCGCCATGGAGCGAGGATCGACCGTGATGCGGTCCGAGGTGTCCGCAAACCCAGCCGCCTGCAGGCGGGCGTCGTCCAGCGCCTGCGGGGATCTGGGCAGTTCGCCGCACCAGGCGTGATTGCCCTGCACCGGGAAGGGCACTTGGCGGCTGAAGGTGCGGGTGTCCAGGCAGTTGGCGGCAATGGGCACCGTGAAGGCGAAGGTTGGCGGCCCGGCGTTTTCGCCGCTGTCGAAGGCGTTGCGGGCACCGTTGAGGAAATAGAACGCTTGCGGTTCGCGGACCGACTCGGTGCGGTGATAGGCAACGTCGATCTCAAAGCGTTCAGTGGGCGTCCAGCGCAGGGCCGCCGAGTACTGCTGATCGTCCCAACCGCCCAGCAGATCGTTGGTGTCGCGCTTGCCGCCAGGCCCGTGGTCGGCGAAGGGATGGTCGTTGTCCGTATGGCCGTCGAATTGTGAAACGTTGGCGGAAACGCGCCCATAGAGGCTGCCCTCCACCAAGGGGCCGGAGAGGCTGCCGCGCAGGTCGAACCGCTCGCCGCTGCCGTAGGTGACCGCCAATTGGCCTGTCCGCGTATCGGTGGGTTGCTTGCTGACGTAGTGGATCACGCCGGAGAAGGCGTTGCGGCCAAATTGGCTGTTCTGCGGGCCCTTGACCACCTCCACCCGCGCCAAGTCCATCAGGCCAGGATTGATCATGGACTGACGCTGCAGATAGATGTTGTCGAAGAAGACAGCGGTGTTCTGGATCCGGTCAGTGGTGAAGGTTTGCCCCATGCCGCGGATGACCGCGGCAGCGGACAGGCCGGCTGTCGAGTAGTTTTCGTAAATCAAGCCCGATGTGCCTTGGGCGAGGTCCTGCACATCCCGCAAGCCACGCCTTTCGATCTGCTCGGCGGTGACGGCGCTCACCGAAAGGGGCACCTCCTGCAGCGCATCCTCGCGGCGCCGCGCCGTGACCACAATCTCCGCGGTAATTAGGGCTTCGGCGCTTGCCTCATCTTGAGCCGTCGTCGATGCGGGCGCACCGGTCAAAACCGCCGGCAGTACGCCGCAAAGCAGGTATTTCATGTGCTTCATGACTTTCTCCCTAGATTCTTTGCTTGCCAACCTCCGTTGCGCACAGATTCCGCAGCAGCGCGTTCATGCGGCCTCCCGGTTTGCAAACCGACGGTGCAGCCAAGGCAATGCCCGCCCACCCACGGGCCGGCCGACCAAGGATTCGATGCGCCCGACCACTTTCAGCAGCGCCGCCAAATCGATGCCCGTTTCCAAACCGGCTTGGTGCAGTAGGCTGACCAGATCCTCCGTCGCCAAGTTGCCGGCCGCGCCCGGCGCGAAGGGGCAGCCGCCCAAGCCGCCGGCGGAGGCGTCGAATTTGCGGATGCCGCACTCCAACGCCTGCCAGGCGTTGGCCAGCGCCAAGGCCCGGGTGTCGTGTAGATGGGCAGCCAGCTTGGCGGCATCGAAGGCGGCGGCCAAGCGGCCAAACAACTGCTTGGCCCGCAGCGGATTGCCGGCCCCGATGGTGTCGGCGATGATGACTTCCTGCGCTCCGGCGGCGAACATCTCCCCGGCCAGCAGCTCCACTTGGCTGTCCTGCACCGGCCCTTCAAAGGGGCAGGCAAAGGCCACCGAGACGTAGGCCCTGGCCTTCAAGCCGTCGGCGCAAGCCTGTTGCACGGTCTCCCGGCACACGGCTAGGGCTTGGTCTAGGCCCATGTTGATGTTTTTGCGGTTCATGGTTTCGGTGGCGGAAAGCACCAAGGCGACGGAGCGCATCCCCGCAGCACGGGCCATCTCGTAGCCCTTGCGGTTGGGCACCAAGGCGCTGAAGTCGGCCCGGTCGAGATCGAGGGCCGCGACAAGCTCCGCCGCCCCCGCCATTTTCGGAACGGCCTTCGGGCTGACGAAGCTGGCCACCTCCACGGCCGGCAGGCCGACATCGACCAAGCTGTTGACCAACTCGGCGCGGTCGGCGGCGGACACGGCCGCTGGATCATTCTGCAAGCCATCCCGGGGCGCCACGTCGTTGACGATCACCTGGTCCAATTCAGCTTCTCCCCGACTTTTGCCTCGACGCCCCGCCTCGCATCAGCCGATGCCCGGCAAAAGGCCGCAAAGAGGCCCTGCCTCCTTGGGGTTGGCGTCTTGCGATGCGCATGGACATGCATCTCCGCACCCTCTCCGAAATCCCTTTAGACTTAATGATATATCATTATTCATCATCTCGCCACGCCGAGTTGCGAGCGAGGTGTTGAAATAGGGGCCGAAGGCAATCGACGGACGAAGAGGAGGTCGCCAGCCATGAAATCCATCGTCATCACGGGCAGCACTCGGGGCATTGGTCGCGGTCTGGCGCAGAGTTTTCTCGCTAGGGGCTGCAAGGTCACGGTCAGCGGACGCAGCCAAGCGGCCGTGGACTCGCTGGTGGAGGAACTAACCGCCGCGTTTGCTGGAAGCCAAGTGGCCGGATGCGCCTGCGACATCACCCGTCAAGCGGATCTGCAGGGCCTGTGGGATTGCGCCAAGGCAGCCTTCAAACGGGTGGATGTTTGGGTGAACAACGCTGGCATCAGCATTCATCGGGCACCGCTTTGGGAGCATTCGGAGGCGGACTTGGCGGCCATCGTCGATGCCAACCTCAAGGGCATGCTGCTGGCCAACAAAGTGGCCATGGCCGGCATGAAGGCGCAGGGCGGCGGCCAGATCTGGAACATGGAGGGCTTCGGCAGCAACGGCATGGCGCAGCCCGGCTTGGCCGCCTACGGGGCCACCAAGCGGGCGGTCAACTACCTCAACAAGGCGCTGCGCAAGGATGCCGCCGGCACCGACATTCAGATCTGCACCCTCAGCCCCGGCATCGTCGTCACCGACCTGTTGGTGGGGGACTACGACCTGAATTCGCCGGAATGGCAGCGGGCCAAGCGCATGTTCAACATTCTCGCGGACCGCGTGGAGACGGTGACGCCCTATCTGGCGGACGGCATCCTCAGGGCGAACCAAGACGGCGCCAAGGTGGCATGGCTGACCATGGGCAAGGCCATGCGACGCTTCCTGGCCGCGCCCTTCAGGAAGCGCGAGCTGTTTGCGGATCTTCCCTGCTGAAGAAGATGTCCGAGACAGAGGCGGCACCCGGCATCGGGGCCGCCGAACCCAAGCCCGCAGGGAGCCGCATCAACCCGTTTTTCATACAGCCCGACCAACCGGCCAGCGGCCGAGGCACCTCAGGGTCTATTATGGGGTGGAGACGAAAATGGACAACTATCAAATCGGCCACCGCGCCCGCATCGGCGTGTTGATTCCCTCCACCAACACGGGCGTGGAGTACGACCTGCAGCAGTTCGCCCTGGACGGGGTGACTTGGCATCCCTCCCGCTTCTGGATCGAACTGCGCGACTGGGCCGACGAAAACGAACAAACCGGGGAGGGTCTGGACAGCGTGTTCGAGCGCTTCCTGGAGTTGATGCGCGGCGAACTGCCGGGCGCCATCGACCGGGTGCTGAGCGCCAAGATCACCCACCTGATGCTGGGCATGTCGGCGGAGACCTTCTGGGGCGGCATCGACGGCAACGTCGCTTTTGAGCAAGGAATACAGGAGCAAATCGGCGCTATGGGCCTCAGCACCGGCGCCGGCGCCACCAAGGACGCGCTCCAAGCCTTCGGCGTGAAGACCATTTCCGTCATTACCCCCTACCCGCCGGTGGGGGACGCCAACGTGCGCCGCTTCTTCGGCGAGATCGGCTTTGAGGTCAAGCAAGTCGCCGGCCTGTCCTGCCCCTCGGCCACCGCCATCGCCGAAACCAGCATTCGCCAAGTCATGGACGCGGTCCGGCAGGTGGACGGGGATGACGTGGATGCCATCGTCCAGTGCGGCACCAACCTTTCCACAGTGGATATCTTCCCCACCCTGGAGCTCTGGCTGCAAAAGCCGATGCTGCCCATCAACATCGCCACCATCTGGCACACTCTGCGCAAATGCGGCGTACAGGACCGCATCACCGGCAAAGGGCGGCTGCTGGAGGAGTTTTGAAGGCTTCCCCCTGTCAATTCGGCGTTTTGCAACTCACCTAGAGCAGCCGTACTGCGCTCGGGACCCCTTTGCGCATCTGGAAATGGAACCCAATTGCGTCTGTCCCAATACAGGCACATGCTTAGGCATAGGCACACAAAAGAGAGCTGATCAATGGACAACGCTCGCCAAGTCAGGTTGTTTCGCAACGGACGAAATCAATAGGCCGCCGCTTCGCTTCACTCCAACAGCGCCTTCAGCAAGGCGTCCGTCGGCTCCGAATAGAACTGGATGTTGATGCGGGTGGCCATGTCGTCGGAGAGTTCAAAGAGCTGCTTTCTTGAGGAAATGGGCAGCAAAATGGTGTGGGCCCCTTTCTCCACCGCCACCTCCACGACGCCCACCGCATTGGGCAACAGCGCCACCGAGCCGCCAAGGTTCAAGGCCCCGACGACAATCAGTCCGCCCTTCAAGCTCTTTTCCAGCATCCAAACCGAGGCCGCCGTTGCTGGACGCGAGGAACGCCTCCACGGTTCCAGTCCCGCCCGTTCCTCTGCGTCCAGCACAGGCCCCGATACTGAAGCTCCACCAGCGGCTTCAAGTGCTTAGGGCAGGTCTCCGCCGTGCCGAGGGCTTGGCGGCTGACGCCGGGCACGTAGATGACCGGCGGGTGCTCGGCGGGAGGCTGCCGGTCGATTTCGTAACCCAGCCAGATGGCCGGCCGGTGCGTTCCTCCGGCTGGAAGTCGCCGAGCGTGAGCAATTGCGGCATCAGGCGGCGGAGTTGCGGGATGATGGGCCGCCAATGCGAGCCGCTGTCCATCCAGAGAATGACGGCGGGGCGTTCGGCGTCGTTGGGGTTGTGGGCGGAGGCGGACTCGATGGCCAGCTTTAAGCGCTCGATGATGCGATGACTGCCTTTATCAGCGTCTTGCATGGTCGCCAGAATTCCTCGGCGTTCGACTTCGTTACCTTGGGTGATTCTCCGCGGCGTCAAACTTCACGCCCGAATTTTCGTCATTGCCGAATAGTTCAACTAGCTGAGCGTGGTTCACGAGGCAGTCTTCCAGGCTCAGCCGCAAATATCGTCAATCGCACCTCTGATTCATCAAGCAACTCGTACCTAGGCTCGATGCCGGAAAGCCTTGTACTGGTGTTCAATATAATAGGAACACCATCACCTCGTCGCTCCATCATGGTTTTTCGATCGGTCCTCAACCAAGATTCGTCCGGTATTTGGCACTTTGCCATTAAGCTGCATATTGCTTCGTTCCGCGCAGACTGACGCAAGTGCAGGCTGTCGATCCTCAAAGAATTCGATATGCCCCCAGGCGAGTACAGTTCAAGTCTATTCTGAAACAAGCGTAACCGCACTTTGGAGCCATGTATTGAATAGTCCCGATGAACTACCGCATTGGCGATTGCTTCGAATACCGCCGTCATATCGTATTGGGGCACATCTATACGACCCTGATCCTTGAACGCTGCTGTTTTCATGTTCTTGACCACGAACCGACATGCTTCCAATACCTGCGTGTTCAATGGTCCAGAGAAGTCCATGGCATCTAGCTGGTAGGACTCCCCTTCGAGATCAACGTGGATAGCATTGCCCCGATAGGCTACCGCCTGCACAAATGCATTGGGCAACCACTCACGCGGATCGGCACTGCCCATAAGAACCCCTGCCACGGTCGGTCTCACGAGACCATTTTCGTCCTGACCGACCATTCCTAGCTTTCCAAGGAATGTTTCAGTGTTATCTCGAGATGTGAAAGATCGAAAGTGCTCCCATATATCAGTCGGCAAATCTTCGAGTTTGGCTGTGGGGACTATCTGTTCGTCGAAGCGAATTAGACGGCTTTGGCTCCTTTGTTGAAATAGTCGTGCCAAATACTCCGGCGACATCACCCGTTTAGAATCGCCAAAACGATGCAAATAGCCGCCAGGACTCCTGTGTACAAACAGGCTGCGAGGAATCTCGATTTTGACTACTGGAAGCTCCTCCCCGATACTCGATGGCAGCAACAATCTATCGAGGATGATATGTTCTAACGCAGGATCAATCATGTCTGCGCAAACTTCTCGAACGAAGTTCACGACGGCGTCAAGGCGATCCACGTCAATGCCGACTATCTCGTGGGTCTTGTTTTCAACACCCAGAATGAAGATTCCTCCTTTGCTATTGGCTAAAGCTGCAAGGCCGTCAGCCAAGTCGGCTCGACTTGGCCCTTTCACTTTTCCACCAGCAAAGCGCACTTCCTTGAACTCCAGAAAAGTGCTCTCGCCCAGTGCTATCTTCGTCAGGAGCTCTCGGGTGCTATCAAACATTTTGTCGATCCGAACCGAGGCGCTTGTACCGTCGCGAAAATGCCTCCCTTCCACCTTCCATGATTTCGCACACTTCGTCGCGCATCTCCTCATCCTGCAAGGAACCGGATAACGCGACAGCGCACTGGCCATTAGTAAAATGGAAAGCATGAAGCATCTCTGCATCCCCGTTGACGACGATATTGGGATTGTGTGTGACGACAACTATTTGTCGCCGAATCTTATTCTCTCGAATCTGCCGAACGACCAGTTCGTAGATGAGATGATTGTCCAGATCATCTTCGGGCTGATCCAAAACTAAAGGTTCATCCCCATACGCTAGCAGAAAAGCGAGCATAGCAGAGGACCGTTGACCCGCTGAAGCATGACCTATGGGTTGAAAATCGCTGCCGTCGCCACGCCTACTGTACTGAATCTCCAGCCCATCTTCCGGAAACCAAGTCAACAGCTTGTCGAGAAATTCAGGATTTTCATTAAACTGCCGCTTTAGGTAGTTATTAAAGTGGCCCCTGAAGTTACCCTCAGCCGTGCAGGCAACTTCCATGCGATGTTTGAAATTCGTTATCCTGTTCTCAAGTTCCGTCATCCGGTGAATGGCATCTTCTGGCAATTCATTTAGCAGGTCAGCTACAATACCGGAGGGCTTACTTTCGCCTTCTACTAAAAGAATATCGGCCCGAAAACGGTCATCCAAGATGTTGAGCGCTTTCCGTAGGGCGCGTTCAACGACACGCTTGTCATTCCCATAGGCTTGGTTTTTGATACGAACAAAATTATTATGATCGAGCGTGTTAACCAAAAATTGGGTACGAGTATTGGCAATTTCTTTCCGAGCTTGCAAAACGGCCCGTAGCTCAATTTCGGATTGGCTAACGAGGCGATTGTGCTCTTGTTTCTCAGATTCCAATTTCTGCATTTCTGCTTCAATTCTTTGTTTTTCCTGCATTAAGCGACCATGTGCGCTTGGATCGCTTACTCCCTGAGCTTTTAACGTGGCAATCAGTTCTTGATAGTGACTAATAGATTCGTCCAGAGCTTTTTGCCAAGTGCTGGTGGCTAAGGAGTGCCGATGCGCCTTAACATCTTCTCTAAGTCGTTTAGCCTCTAACAGCAAATTCGATTTGGCGGCATTCATCGTTTTGGAAAGGTTTTCCAGTATTTCCCTTGCATCACGGTCTTCCTTGGAGTCTGGGAGGAACAATCCCGCTGGCAGGTCGTCAAGTTGCAGAGTTTCGGCTAAGGCTTCTATCCGTTCAGCAGCATCAATCGCCTCATTGAACTGCCGCTGGGATTCGCGTCTTTGGCGGTCTCGGCGGCGGTACGCTGTCAAATAAGTAGTGTGGTTCGCTTCAAAGGCGCCTAACTTTCGCTCAACGTCACCTCTTTCGATCAATATATTGTCTCGCCGAGATAGCCTAGCATCGAGTTCTCGGATGCGAGCTCGGGTCGCGTAGAAAGCGTTGCATGCCTCGTCGAATTTTATTCGCAGGGGTGCAACTTCTGCGGCGTCATCAATCACCCGCAACAAAGCACTCTGATTTTCTCCAGCTAACTCAGAAATCTGGCCTTGACTGAATAGGCGAAGGGGGAAGCGCTCTGGCGTAACGGCTTGAACCTCGGCCTGCTTCCAGGTGCCATCGTCAGTGTACTCTTCGACCAATGGAACACCGCTGTATTTCCAGTGGACGCGATAGCGCATGCCATCACGCATGACTACCAAAACCACTTCGGTTTGTTCTATCAACCCGCCTTGGTCCTGTCGGCTGACAGGCACTTGATTGAAACGTTCGAATGTCAGACGAACGGTACTTTGCTCATCTAGCTCCTTCAGTTCGTGTTCGCGCTGGGAGACCAGCCTTAAGGCATGAATTACTGTGGATTTCCCGGTTCCTCTACCCCCCACCAACGCGTTGAGCCAAGGGTTCAGCCCTACGCGAGCTGATCGGGACCGGCCCATGTACCTAGCATTGCGTATCTCGATAGACTCAATTCGGTGTTCAGGCATTTTGAATGGATCAAATCGCTGTTGGTCATCACTCCGCCTTATAGAAAATCGCTCGCCATCCAGCAAAGCCAATTGCAGCCCTTCCTTGGAAGGGCAAGCCATCTTCACCCAAGTGAAGTGGGAGCCGGGATAACGACATCCTGCTGTTCCACTGGGGTGGTGCGAATCCGAACCCAGCACTTCAGCCCAAGCTAGCTTGCGACCGCTATAGAGCTCCGGTTTTGATCTAGAAGCATCAACTACTTCCATAGAGAAAAGTCCCTCACAGTCCAGAAGGGGCACCAAACTATTACCGGACAATTGCCAAGCTCCCGCCGGCCCATCGACATGCGCGAGAATGGGAATGGCTCCCGCATCGCTGATCGCCTCCACTACTTCAACGGCTGAAGATTTTGCCGCGACGTCGCTTTTCCCCCGCGAGCCCTTGTAGCCAACGGAACCCAAAAGAGCGTCGATATCCCTGGTTCCTTTGTCGATATCAAACAACGCTAGGATATGAACGTTGGCGTACGCGGTGATCTCTACTCCGGGAAAAAGAGTCAGTGGCCGGTAATCTAGATGTCTCTCCTGCTCCAATTTATGAAGTGCGTTCTTTAGGGGATCAATCCAGCCTCCGGAATTGTGATCCGTTACGGCAACGCAATCCACCTGTGCACGCATAAAGTTCAACAGCCAATCTTCATGCGTAAGTTCACGCAACGAGGCCTGTTTTGGCCCCTTTCCGTAGTCAGCAGAGGCGGGGGTATGAGTGTGGAAATCGAACTTCCACCAACGCGCACCCGGATAGGCCCACTCTCGTCCCGGGTCAGTCGTCACAAATATCACCGTTCGCTTGATTCACAGCCTGCTTAAATCCTAGAGGGCAGTGCTGATCGTTGGTTAGCTCTGCCGCGAGTTTATCATCTTGCCACAACCAAGGGTACTGGCTTTCCCCCTTGAATGGCTTCTTGCCCCGACCCTTGCGCCAGCGGATGTTTGGATGGGTGCGGAGTATGCCTGCGTCCTTGGGATTGCGAGATTTGTATCGGACGCCAAGAGGACAGACATCGCCGTGCGCGTTCGCAAAGGCCGCCAACTCGTCGGCAAGGGAGTTTCGATGTGGATCCACCACCCGGCGGCCTTTCAGCCCAACCTCCTTGAGTTCCAACAAGGAGTCTTCACTAAGGCGAATTTTGGCTAGGAGTTCCTGTTTGTTGTTGAACATCTTCTTGCTTCGTACTGCAAAGGCACCATGCGGCCACGGGCTTGCCCTAGGCGCTGCCCGCTCCCCGCCGCATGGTCACCTGCAAGTGATCCTCCGTGGCCTGGAATTCAGGTTCCCTGCCGCTGCTCTGCCTGACCAGCGGGATTATCTTGTTGCGAACGCCCATTCCGCGCGCATCAGCGTAGGCGTAGTCACGCAGCACTTCGACGATGAGCGGATTGCGCGGGGAGCGTTGGCCGGCGATCATCTTCTTCACCGTCATGGTGTTCCGCAAGGCCCCTGGGCTGGTGACGACCAGCCTATCCGCATATCCGCATACCGAGCGACCTCCACTTCCTCGTTGCGCGTCCAATCCCGATGCGCGAGGGCGTTGACCACAGCTTCCCGCACGGCGTCCGTCGGGTAGTGCCAACGGCGTTCGCGGCGCATTGGCGCATTTATCGTCTCCGCTTCTTCGGAGATGAAAGGCCGCATGGCGCCTTCGAGACGCTCGATCAGCCCCTCTTCCAGCATTTGGCGGCCTTTGCCGTCGGCGGCGGCGAGCAGGCGGTTCGGGATGCCTTCGTGCCAGTGCTTGCCGAAGGCGGCGGCGAGCAGTTGTTGCAGGCGTTCGAGGGCGGGCCGCTCGCCGCGCACGGGCGGAATGCAGACGATGCCGTCCGCATCGGCGTGGTCCAGCAAGGCGTCGCAGCCAGCCGCCCAATCGCGTTGTTCGTCGGCGAGTTCCATGCTTGTGTCCTGTTCGGCAGGCCAGCGGTAGCTTAGCAGACGGGCCAAGGCGACCTGGAGGACGGTTGAATCCGTGCGCAGCGGGCCGCCGGCCGTTCGCTTTGCCGCAGCGCCCCAGACGACGGAGCCGCAGGGGTAGCCGTGGAAGATCCACTGCATGGGATCGTCGGAGTAGGGTTGGGGCAGGCCGTTGGAGTATTCGCGGCTTGCCGCCTTAGCCCAGCGCTCAAGGTCGAAAGGAACCTTGGTCAGGGTTGCGTTGGTGACGTTGAGCTTTTGGTCGATGCGGCGGACGGCGCGTGGTATTCGGGGGATGAGCAGTAGCACTAGATGGCGGGGAGGAGAGGTGTTCTGGTTTCTTCGGGACCAAAGCCAGAGTCAAACCGAAGGCGCGGCGGGCGTCTAGGACGACCAAGCAGATGGTCTTGGCCTAGCGCCGGTAATTGTTTGCGTAGCTCCAGACTTTCAATTGCGCTATTGCCGCGCCTGCCGGAGGAGTCCTGATGTCGCATCCAAGCTAGAATTCGTAGCTGAACCGACAGCAAAACTCGCAACCCATGCCATTGGTGCAGCCTTACGCCCTGTTCACCAACCAGGTCGCCGACTGGATTGCCGGGGCCGCTTTGCTGGTTGGCTTAACCCTATTGTTAGGGACGCCTCTTAAGTGGCAACCCCGGCAGTATGAACCTAGGCTGGCTTGGCGGTGCGCCGGCCTCTATTTTTGCGCGGGCCTGATGCTCAGTTGGGGCTTGGGCGTATTGCACAGCCTTTTGGCAGCGCCTCTGGTCAGGGCGGGGCAGTGGCGGGAGCCATACTGGCTGGCTTACACCTTGGCCTACGTTCTGGTGCTGTGGTTCGCCTACATGGTGCTCTGGCCCCGCGGCAGCTTCACCGATGGGCGCCGGAAACACCCTTGGCTGACCACCGCCTACGGCTTGGCCTGGGGTTTGTGCCACGGACAGGTGTTTCTGTGTTTCTGGGCGCTGGCGGAACGCAGCGGTCTAGGCAGCTTGGGGGTCGCCGCCCTAACCTACCTGTTGCTGAGCGGCTACAACTTCGTTTACCACCAGTTCTTCTGGGACGTACAGGTATCCCCGCCCCACAACTACGCGGCCTGGAACTTGAAAAAGGTGCTTTACTGCCACACCCCCAACCTGTTGCTGGGTTTGGTTTGGTTGGCGATCTGGGGCAATTTCAGCCTTTGGCTGCTTTTGCAGACGGGTTGCCTGCTAGCCTCCGCGCACCACATGCGCTTTCCGGCTTGGTACGATGACTACACAGCCATCGCTGGCGAAACCCGCTAGCGCATCCTCCGGCGAGACGATGCGCCGGAATGAACACCCTTTTACAAGGGAAAACTGACGTTGGTGGCTTGTTCGCTCCAACGCCACAAGCGTTGGCGAGCCTGCTGATCGTTCGCCAAGGGCGTCACCGCCCGCGGTGCGCAGTTCTCGAAGTACTCGCCGGAAACCCCTTCGACCTCGGCTGACGAAGCCAGCCAGACGTGAGTGCGGGCGCCCTGCTCCGGCGTGTTCAGATGCAACAGCGTGCCGATGCCGAAGACGACGCGGGCGCCAAGGGCAAAGACGCCGGTGAGCTGACGGTGAATGGATGTATTGATGAAGTAGCCGGGAGACGCTGCGTTTACCGTGAGGCCGCGGCCCCGCAGCCGTTCGTGCAGCTCCTTCATCAGGTAGATGTTGCAGAGCTTGGCGCGATGGTAGGCTTTGAAGGCGGCGCCGTTGGACGCCGGCTTGCCCCGCCAGATCTTTTCGTTGTTGATGTCGTCAAAATCCAGCCCAGGACCGGCCTTGTAGGCCGCCGACGTGATGCAAACAATGCGCCCGGCCCCGCTGGCCTCAAGGGGTTCGAGCAGCAGATTGCTCAGTATGAAATGGCTGAGATGACAGGTGGCCAAATGCATTTCGAAACCGTCGCTGCTCAGCCGCCGCACCGGGTCGGTGATGCCGGCGTTGTTGATGAGCACATCGAGTTTCCGGTGGCGCCCGCGGATCTCCTTCGCCAAAGCCTTGACTGCACCGATGGAGGATAGATCGCAGTAAATGAACTCCGCCGCCGTGCGGCCGGCTTGGGCGTTGATGGCGTCTCGGGCACGGGTGCCTTCTTCCCCTTGCCAATCGACCAGGATGACTTTCTCGGCGCCCAGCGCCGCCAAGGCCACGCCGGTGGCCCGGCCCATGCCCCTGGCGCCGCCGGTGATCAACACAACCTTGTTCTGCATGGGCTGGCCTTTCATCCGCGTTGACTCGCGGCTGCAAACGCCGAAGGAGTCTTCAGGCTACAGGGCGTACTCCAGGGTCAGGCCGACGGTGCGCCGAGCGCCTAGGCCGACGATGTAGCGGGTGAAGGTCGGCAGCGCGAAGCTGTTGGCGACGTACTGCTTGTCGAAGAGGTTTCGGCTCCACAGACTGAGGCTCCAATTGTCATGGCTTAGGCTGACGTTGGCGTTGGCGAGGGTGCGCCCGCCATTGTGCGCCAAGTTCATCGGCGTGACGTACATGCGGCTGCGGTAGTTGAAGTCGATGCGGGCGTCTAAGTTCCAATCGGCGGCGATGTTGCCGAAATAGTTCAAGCCGACGTTGTATTGAACCTTGGAGGTTTTCTCCACTTGGGCGCCGTCCACCCGCCCGTCGGCGCGGCAAACCGTGTCGTTGCAGCCCCAATTGGCGCCAGCCATGCCGCTTTGGTAGATGGCGTCCTTGTACTCAGCGTTGCTGTAGGCGAAGCTGTAGTCGATGGAGAATTGATCCGTGGCCTGCCACAGACCGTCAACCTCGAAGCCGAAAACCTCGGCGTCGCCAATGTTGCCCACCACATTTATGAGCCAGGGATCATCGCCAGCGGCCGCTTCGGTGCCCTGCACGTTTTCCCAATCGATGAAATAGACGGCTGCATTGAAGGTGAAGCGGTCATCAAGAAATTGGTTTTTGCTGCCGATCTCGAAGGTGAGGTTCTCCTCTTCGTCGTAGATGGCCTGCTCGGGGTTCTGCGTCGGCTCAACGGCGTTGAAGCCGCCGGTCTTGGCGCCCTTGGCGACTAGGGCGTACAGCATGTTGCTGTCTGTGGGCCGCCATTCGACGATGGCCCTTGGCGTGAAGAACCTGAAGGTCTCATCCCTGCTGGACTCCACATCGTCGGGAAGGGCGAAGCCGAAGGCGGTGGAGAACTGTTCGAAGGACTTCTGCTCCCAAGAGTAGCGGGCCTCAAGGGCTAGGGTGAGCCGGTCGGCGATGTTCCATTCCACGTCGCCGAACAGGGCGGTGACCTTGTCTTCGTAGGTGGCGTGGTTGCCGAACACGGCATGCGCGGCGTTGAGCGGGTGCGGAACGCCGACGTTCACGCCCGGCGCCACTCTGGCCACCGTGATGTACAAGCCCTCCAAGGCGTTGGGGGAATCCAGCAGGGAGACGCCGCAGTTGGCGGGGCCATCGCAAGGGGGTACGGCGTGGAAGGTGCTGCCGTCCTCGTCTTCGTTTTTGGAGCGGTACAGGCCGGCCCTAGCAGTGACGTCGTCACTGCTCCAGCTCAAGCGCAGTTCGTGGCTGTTCGCCTCCAGCTCTTCGATTGGGGCGCGGTTGAATATGGTGGTGTAGGCCACGGACCCAAAAGATCCGGGAAATCCGAGCAGTTGGAAAAACGGCGGCTCGGACAGTTCCCGAACCGGCGCATAGGCCACCTCCGAACCCACTAGGCTGCCCCGCCCTTCGGCTATGCCCTTGGTGTCCGCCTCATGATCAACGTAGCCGAATCGATAGGCCAAGGACAGGGCGTCGTTGAACTCGTAGGCGAGGTTGAGTTGGGCGATGTTAGTCTCCGAGTCCAGCGCCGAAGAGCGCGGATCGACCGCGATTTGGCCCTTGGCGGCACCGAACCCGGCAGCCTCCAGCCGCGCATCGTCCAGCACCGGCGGCAACTTGGGCAGTTTGCCGCACCAAGCGTGGAAGCCTTGCGCGGGGAAGGGCTGCTGCCGGTTGTAGGTTCTGGTGTCCAAGCAGTTTGCCGCGAAGGGCACCGTGAAGGCAAAGGTGGGCGGCCCGGCGTTTTCGCCGCTTTCGTAGGCGTAGCGGGCGCCGTTCAGATCGTAGGAAGCCTGGGGTTCGCGCGCCGATTCGGTGCGTTGGAAGGCACCGGTGATTTCCCAACGGTCGGTGGGGGTCCAGGTCAGGGCAGCCGAATAGGACTGATCGTCCCAGCCGCCCAGCAGATCGTTGGTGTCCCGGCTGCTGCCGGGCCCGTCGTCGGCGAAGGGATGGTCGTTGTCCGTGTGGCCGTCGAATTCGGAAAGGCTGGCGGCGACGCGGCCGTATAGCCTGTCCTCAACTAACGGCCCGGACAGGCTGCCGCGCAGATCAAGGCGGCTGCCGCTGCCGTAGGTGACGGCGACCTTGCCGGCCGGCTCCTCCGTCGGCTTCTTGCTGACGTAGTGGACTACGCCGGAGAAGGCGTTGCGACCGAACTGACTGTTCTGCGGTCCCTTAACCACCTCCACCCGCTGCAAGTCCATCAGACCGGGGTTGATCATGGATTGGCGCTGCAAGTAAATGTTGTCGAAGAACACGGCGGTGTTCTGTATGCGCGCGGTGGTGAAGGTCTGCCCCATGCCGCGGATGACCGCGGCGGTGGACAAGCCCGCCGTGGCGTAGTTCTCGTAAACTAGGCCGGAGGTCCCTTGGGCGATGTCCTGCAGGTCGCGCAGGCCGCGCTTCTGGATCTGCTCCGCAGTGACGGCGGTCACCGACAGCGGCACCTCCTGCAAGGAGTCCTCCCGCCGACGCGCCGTCACCACCACTTCCCAAATGACTTGAAGCTCGGGGGCTGCGGCCGCGGCGGCGTCCGCCTCGTCCTGCGCCGCCGCCAACAACGGCATCCCACTCACGAGGGCCGGGAGGGCCGTTAAGAACCAGTGCCTTAGGGTTTTCATGGTGTCTCTCCATAGCTCCGATTAAGTCTTGCGCAGAAGGGCTGACGCACACTCCGATACGCCGTCAATTCGCTTCCGCGCTTGCCAAGATCTTGAAAAACGCTCGCCAATGCGGCCGATGCGGGACCAAAGCAGCATCCTCCCAACGCCTCCGTGAGGACTCTGGGCGATGCCCAATTGATTCGGAATGGCGGCCCTCTTGCCGCTTGGTCCTCCGCCAGCCGGCGGCAACAAAGCGGTTGGTCAAGTGGACGCACACCCCACGGCTTTTTCGATATCCCGCCAGCCGCAATGATATATCACTACTCCTCTTCTCGCCACGCCGAGTTGCCAACGCGGTGTGGCAATTGGAGTTGAAGGCAAAGGCCCGCTCCGCCAGCGCTTCAATCGTTGGTGTCGCCTTGCTGCAGGACGCCACGGGCTAGGCCGGCCGCAATGCGCTCTTCGGAAAGCCCGGCCCACTCGCGCAGAACCGCACGGGTGTGGGCGCCGAGCAGCGGCGGCGGGCTGAAGGAGTCCGCCTGGTCCGCTGACAGCTTGATTGGGTTGCCCGGCATCCGGGTGCTGCCGCCAAGGGGATGCTGCACTGCAACGAACATGTTGCGGTGACGAATCTGCGGGTCGCTGAGGGCTTGGGCGAAGTTGTTGACCCTGGCGCAGGGAATGCGGGCTGCCTCAAGGGCTTGAAGCCACTCGGCGGCCGGCTTGGACTTCAGCCGTTCGGCGATCAAGCCTTCAATGAACGCCTTCTCCCGCAAGCGCTGCGGCGCCGTGGCGAAGTGCGGGCTGCGCAGTTCGTCCAAGTCCACCACATCCAGCAACGGTGGCCAAAAGGTGTCGCCGATCACCGCGATGATGATGGTGTCGTCCGCCGTGGCGAAGGTGTTGTAGGGGGTGTGGACGAAGTGGCTGTTGCCTATGGGTTCCGGGACTTCGCCGGACAGGGCATACATGGTGGCCATGTAGTTGAGCAGGCTGATCTGCACATCCAGCATGGATACGTCCACATGCTGGCCCACGCCGCTTCGCTCCCGCGCCAAAAGCGCCGCCTGCACGCCCATGACGGCGAACATGCCGCCGCCTAGATCGCCGATGGGGATTCCGGCGCGCACCTGTTGGTCCGGTCCCATGCCGGTGATGGACATGCCGCCGCC
Organism: uncultured Pseudomonadales bacterium; assembly: GCA_958296025.1. Lineage (GTDB taxonomy): Bacteria > Pseudomonadota > Gammaproteobacteria > Pseudomonadales > Azotimanducaceae > Azophilus. Next base: position 26,533 of record OY282430.1, on the reverse strand, counting down.
CAGCCCCTGTACGATCTGATCGAAGGCCGGACGCTTGAAGGAGGGGCCGTCCTCACCGAAGCCTGTGACCGTGCAGGTGACGATGCGCGGATTGATGACGGCCAAGGCATCGTGGTCAATCTTCAGCCGCTTGGTGACGCCGGCGGAGAAGTTGTCCAGCACCACGTCGGCATGGCGTATCAGTTCATGGAAGAATTCCAATCCGGCCTCGGACTTGAGGTCGATAGCCACCGAGCGCTTATTGCGGTTCAGGGTCAGGAAGTACGCGCCCATGCCGTGCAAGGAGAACTGCGGATCATTCTCCAACAACCGCCGGGTACCCTCGCCCTTGCCGGGCGGCTCCACCTTGACCGTATCGCAGCCCAAATCCGCCAGAATCATGCCGGCGTAAGGCCCGGACAGCATGTGGGTCAGGTCGATCAGCCGGATTCCGGCCAGAGGCTTGCCGGCCATCAGCCTTCGCCGATCACCCCGGCGGCCAGCAGCTGCTCAATGGCGGCGGCATAGCCGGCCCGTTTGGCGGCTTGCCGGGAGTGCTCTCCGGCGGCGGGGAGATCATGGCGCAGTTGCGTGCGTTTGCCGTCCATTTCCAACGGCAGCTTCGGCAGCCGAGTGGCCGCACCGCGCCTTTCTCCGTCCGCCAGATGCAGATCCAGCAAGCCGCTTCGACTCAGGTGGGGGTCTGCAAACAGATCGGATGGCTTGTTGATTTCCGCGAAAGGCAGGCCGGCGGCTTCCAGTTCGCGCACCGCCTCCCGCCGGGAAAGCCGGCTGAACAGCGCCTGCAACGCCGGCATGAACCGCTGACGGTGCTCCACCCGTCCGCCGTTGCTGGCCAGCGCCTCGTCAGCCGCCAAGTCCTCCAGCTGGAAGTGCGCACAGAATTGCCGCCATTGGGTGTCGCTGACCACGGCAACGAAAACCTGCTCCCCGTCAGCGCAGGAGAACAGATCATAGACGCCCCAAGCGGAGCGGCGCACGGACATGGGCGGCGGCGCCTCGCCCAACACCGCCTGCTGCGCCATGTGCTGGCCGACCATGAAGGCCGTGGTCTCGAACAGGGCGCTGGTGACCAGTTGACCGCGGCCTGTGGCATGGCGCTGGTTGACGGCGGCAAGAATGCCGATGACGCCGAACATGCCTCCGGCGATGTCGATCACCGAGGATCCAGCCCGCATGGGCCGGCCCGGTGGCCCGGTCATGTAGGCCAAGCCGCCTAGCATTTGGGTCACTTCGTCCAAGGCGGCGCGATCCTCGTACGGACCGCTGAGAAAACCCTTCAAGCTGCAGTAGATGAGGCGCGGGTTGCGGGCGGCAAGTTCCGCATAGCCGAAGCCCAGCCGGTCCATGGCGCCGGGGCGGAAGTTCTCAATGACGACGTCAGCCTCTTCGACGAGGCGGTAAACCAGCGCCTTGGCGGCATCCTGCTTCAGGTCGATGCAAAGGCTGCGTTTGTTGCGGTTGTACATGGCGAAGTAGCCGCTGCCCGATCCCCTCAAGCGGCGGGTGTTGTCGCCGCCGATGGGCTCGACCTTCAGCACATCGGCGCCTAGGTCAGCCAGAATCAGGCCGGCCGCCGGCCCCATGACCATGTGCGAAAACTCGACCACGTTGATGTCAGCCAAGGGCAAGTTGCGCAAGCGTCCCCCTATTACTTCCGCCGCCGGCAGCCGGCGCTGCACGGTAATTGACACTATGATATATCATTAAATCTTTTTCAGGATGAACAGCACTCAACGTTGAGGTCAGGGACAGCCGTGGATATTGAAATCAGCGAAGTGGGCCTTCGGGACGGCCTGCAGAACATCGACCGCATCATGCCGACAACGGCGAAAAAGGCATGGATCGCTGCCGAGGCCGCCACTGGCGTACCGGAAATCGAGGTCGGCTCCTTCGTGCCGGCCAAGCTACTGCCGCAGTTGGCGGACACCGCCGAGTTGGTGGCCTTCGCCAAGACCCTGCCTGGCCTCAAGGTGGCCGTGCTGGTGCCCAATCTGCGGGGGGCCGAAACCGCCATCGGCTGCGGCGTGGACAAGATGTCCATTCCCTTCTCCGTCAGCGAGACCCACAGCCAAGCCAACCTGAACAAGACGCACCCGCAAATGTTCGAGCAGATCGCCTTGATTGTGGAGGCCGTGTCGGAGCAGCGGCCGGCGGCGCGGCCGAAATTTGAAGTGGGCCTGTCCACCGCCTTCGGCTGCACCTTGGAAGGCCCCATCGACGAAGACTTGGTGGTGCGGACGGCCGAGCGGGCCATCGAACTCGGCGCGGACGAGGTGGGCTTGTCTGACACCACCGGCTACGGCAATCCGGCCCAGGTGCGCCGCTTGGCGAAGCGCATCCGGGCGGCGGTGGGCGAGGACCGTCTGACCGGCATCCACCTGCACAACACGAGGGGCCAAGGTCTGGCCAACGTGATGGCGGCGCTGGAGGCGGGGTTGACCACCATCGACAGCTCCCTAGGCGGACTCGGCGGCTGCCCCTTCGCGCCAGGCGCGAGCGGCAACATCGTCACCGAAGACCTCGTGTTCCTATTGGAGGCGATGGGCCTGCACACCGGCATCGACCTAGAGCGGCTGTTGGCGGTTAGGGCCGAAGTTCAGGCCGCCCTGCCGGATGAAACCCTATACGGCTTCGTGGCCGATGCCGGCCTGCCCAAGGGCTTCGCCTACGCCCGGCAAGGAAGAGGTTGAAGGGGATGCTCCATTGGGCTTGGCGAAAGGCGAGTTTCGGCCTGCGGCCCACCGGCTGCTCCCTAGGGCAGAGGTCGAGGGTGTCGTGCCGGACCGCAAAGGGGGAATTTGCGCCTTGCGTTGATACTGTTTGACTAATGGGGAGAGTCCTGCACAATGGCTGTCGTCGGGTGCTCCTGCATGGGGCTCGATATGGTTAGCCCAGCCCGACATCCCTTGCTGACCGGCGGACAGGAAAAGGACGTGATCGCCAAGCCGGCGCACACAATCCATTCGGAAACTGGAGGATCAATGCCTAACCTAGCAACCAAGCGCGATGCGCCCCTGGATGACTATCGTGGCTTCCCGACAGCGGACTCGCCATCAGCCACCTGCGCTTTTGCAGACGCTTCCGCCGGAGTTTGGTTGTACCAAGCCAACTGCCTTTCCTTCATGGACAAAGTTGCCGAGAGCTACCCGGAAGGCCGCTTCGATCTCATTTTCGCCGATCCTCCGTACTTCCTTTCCAACGGAGGGATCACCTGCCATGCCGGAAGGATGGTGAAAGTTAACAAGGGAACCTGGGACCGGTCGCAGGGCGCAGAACTTAATCATGAGTTTAACCTGGCATGGCTGTCGCGGTGTCAGAAAGTGTTGAAGCGAAACGGGACGCTTTGGGTTTCCGGCACGCACCACGTCATTCATTCCGTCGGCTTCGCCATGCAGCAGCTAGGGCTGAAGATACTCAACGACATAACTTGGGAGAAGCCAAACCCCCCTCCGAATCTTTCTTGCAGGTACTTCACCCACTCCGGCGAGACCCTCATTTGGGCCGCAAAGAACAAGCATGCACGGCACACGTTCAACTACGAACTGATGAAATCCCACAATTCCGGAAGGCAGATGAAGTCCATTTGGCGGATGACATCCCCCAAGAGGGACGAAAAAACCTTTGGAAAGCACCCCACTCAAAAGCCCATTGCTCTATTGGAAAGAGTCATCCTGTCCGCCTCCAATGAGCGTGACCGCGTCTTCGACCCATTCTCCGGTAGCTCAACCACGGGGGTGGCGGCCATCCGCACAAACCGGAAGTTCGTCGGATGCGAACTGGAGGACGAATTCATCGACCTTTCCAAACGGCGCCTAGCTTCGGCGCTAGATGTAGCAAGAACCGATCTCATGGCGCAGGCTCGTTCACAATGAAGAAGGGCGGACACGGCGGTGCGCACACCCACACGGGTCTCATCTTTGAAGAACGTGTAAGTCTAAAGAAGCTCTTCAAAAGGCTACCGGGCTACGACGTGTCTAATATCCACGGCGAAGCGGGCTTCCAGGTGCGGTACGACCAGCACTTGGTCGCAAGGTTGCTGGCAAAGCACGACTTCTACCGGTACCTTAAAGAAAACGACATTGATTGGCGTAAAGTCATCTCTAAGAAGCTGCTGCCTGATGACGCGCTGCTAGTCATTATTCGGGATACGCTGTTCATAGTGGAAATCAAATTCCAGGAGGTCGCCGGTTCAGTTGATGAGAAGCTGCAAACGTGCGACTTCAAGAGAAAGCAATACCGTAGGCTGGTTCGTCCGCTGAAGTTGAGGGTGGAGTATGTATATGTTCTGAATGACTGGTTCAAGCAGCCGCAATACAAGGACACGCTTTGTTACATAGAGTCAGTGAACTGCCACTACATGTTCAACGAGATTCCTCTGAGCTGGTTCGGCCTGCCGAATCCGAATGACCCCGTCCGATAGTTTGACGGGAATAGTGCGGGTAGGCGGCTCGCTTGCCTGTTATATGCCTGCCTGCTGGAACCGCCCAAGCAGTTCACTGCCGGTTCGGCACTCCATAATCCAATCGCTCACTTCAATGAGCTGGTCGGCGTCCGCGGCATCTAGCAAACTGGACAGCCGCCGTGCTGTTTCCACGCCAAAGCGCCGTTCCGCTTGGTGGCGCAGCAGCTCCACACGACCCCGCGCAATGCCCCGCTGCATGCCTTGGGCCCTGATTTCGTCAATTCCTCTTTGGACATTCGCCTCCATCAACGTCGTCATCTCTTGTCCTCCTTGTCGTTCAGCCGACAGCGTCATTTCGTAGTCCGCCAGCGGCGGCAACTCCAAGCCGTGCCGCCCCATGACGTGCTGAGCCCGGGCGTAAAAGCCTCGCCGCAAACCCGCCGATTCCGGCCCGTCCCAACGCCGAAGCGCATCAAGCAGCAAACCGGGCAACTGTTGCAGCGGCGCGGTCTCCAAGCGGATCAGGGCCGCCTGCCGGTTGTCGGCTGGCAGCCGCTCCATGAGCGCATGGTCGCCGGCAATCCTCGGATAGTCAATGACCACATAGGCCCGCCATCTGTTCAAGGCGCGACCCCCCGGCGTCGGCGGCCCCAACAGAGGGCCAAAACGGGTTACCGGAGCGCTCCACGACTTGGCCCCATTGTGGATGACCACCGCCAGGAAGTCCGGCGGGCGGTCTTCCCTCCGGAACAAGCCGATCTCCCGTTGGTTTAGCTCCAGCATGTACAGGTACTCGTGCATCCGCCAGGCCATGTTCGGGTCCGACTCCGACTGGAACTCCAACAGGATGTTGACGTAAGGGCGCCTGCCGTTGACAAGCGGCCTTCCGTCCTTGCGCTCCACCCACCAGACTTTGTCCCCGATGCGGCTGCCCAAGGCCGGGCCGATGCGCTCCTTGTCCAAGGGTGCGAGGGTGTCGAAATCCAACCGGTCCGCCCAATCCGGGGCGATGAAGCCGCGCAGAGCGTCCTCGACTATTCTCGGGTCGGCGTGGATGAGTTTGTAGGGATGGTCGCTGGTGGCCATGCCGCCCATTGTGGACAGAAGCAAGGGCCTGCACACTGGGCTTGGCCGAAGTCGCACATAAATTCGGGAGATGTCTCGAACTTGATAGCACGGTGGTGACAAGCCGTTGAGCTTCAGATCGCGGCGGTGGTGGATGCCAGCCACTCCTCCGGTAAGTAGCTTGACGGAGCACAGCGGCCAACCCCGCCTCTGCTTTGCGAACGGCTAGCTCTTCGGCTGGCCCGCGTAGTCCTCCATGCTGAGGTTCATGCGGTAGTGGAAGCGGCCGGGGTGGTACTGGCAACGTAGGAGGTCCACCGCCTCGCCGCGTTCGTTGAAGGAGTGCCGTTCCAAGGTCAGCACTGGGTCCCCGGAGGTGAGCTGCAATTGCTCCGCCACCGGCGGCGTGGCCGCCGCCGCGCTGAGGTGCTGCTTGATGTGGCTGATGCTGTGGCCGTTCTCGGCCATGATGCGGAAGCGCTGGCGCCGCTCGATGTTCTTGGCGGTGAAGCCCTTGGCGATGCCGCGGGTCCAGCTTTCGTAGTAGGCGAAGGGCGTTCCGTCTTCGCTGAAGCGCACTCGGGTGACGTAGTGCGCCGCTTCGTCCGGATTCATGCACAGCCCCTCGGCGATGTCCGCTGGCGGGCGGCGCTGCTCGATGTGCAGAACTTTCACTCGAGTGGTCCGGGACATGCTGGCGAGCCTTTCCAGCATGCCGACCAAGGGCGCCTCCATGTCCGAGTCCGAGGCTTGGAAGACCACATGGCTGCCCTTGCCCCGGCGCCGTTGGATGAGCCGGTCGGCGGCCAACAGGTCCATGACCCGCTTGGCGGTGACCCGGGAAATGCCGAAGCCTTCGGCCAACTGCGCCTCGGTGGGCAGCTTGGCGCCGAAGGGCAGGGCGCCGGAGAGAATCCGCCGTTTCAGCAGTTGGTGCAACTGATGGTAGAGGGGGATGGGACCTTCGGCCTGAAGAGAGCGAAGTTCGAGCGGGGTAAACAGCTGTTCGATTTCAGGCATGGTCTGCTCTCTGGGGACTCATTCTCGGTCAAAGCCAATGGCGGGCGCCATTTCCTCCGTCGGCCAATTGCTGCTTCGGGAAACGAGCCCGTCTCCATATCATTGCAGTGGCCCACCGGCGAACGCCCTAGTATAGCCGCTCCGTTGCTATTGATATATCAATGTGCTTTTATCCCGAAACCCAAGGCAGTTCGGCGAACCGACCGGCGGCGACCCCATGCCCCTGATGCAGACATCGGATTTGACCCCGCGCCAGTATTGGGCGGAGGTGAAGTCCAACCCCAACCGCGCCAAGTTCGGTTTTGGCGACAAGGCGGCGCTCATCAACATCGACCTGCAGCGGGCCTACACCGACATCGGCCGCTTCCCCACCGCCTACCAGACGGACCCGCGCCAGATCGAGTACGTCAACCAGCTATCCGCCTTGGCCCGCGCCAAGAACATGCCGGTGATCTGGACCTTCGTCGCCTACATGGACAACGCCGACGACGCCGGCGTTTGGGGCACCCGCACCAACACCGAAAACTCCCTGCAGAACATCAAGGAGAACAGCGAACGCGCCCAGCTGGACCCCCGCTTGGAGGTGGACCCCAGCCGGGACGCCTTGGTCAACAAGCGCATGGCCAGCGTCTTTCACGACAGCCTGATCCCCTCCCTGCTGGTTTGGCACAAGGTCGATACGGTGATCCTCACCGGCGGCAGCACCTCCGGCTGCGTGCGCGCCTCGGCAGTGGCCTCCCTCTCCCACGGCTACCGCACCATCGTTCCCGAAGAGTGCGTGGCGGACAAGCACGAGATTCCCCACTTCGCCAACCTCTGCGACCTGATGCTCAAGTACGCCGACGTGGAGCCTTTCGCCGCGGTTGCCGCCTGGCTGGAGGGCCATCCCGGTTGCCCGCCCATTCGGGAGGCCCGGGGCGTCGGCTTCTGAGCGCCGCCGACATGCGCGAAGATCTCGGCCTCTACGACTATCGGCCTTGGGATCAACGGCTGCCCATCCGTTGGCCGAACGGCGCCAAGGTCGCCTTTTGGGTGGCCCCCAACATCGAGTTCTACGAGCTGGAACCCGCGCCCAACCCGCACCGCAAGGCCTGGCCGCGGCCGGTGCCGGACATCCAAGGCTACGGCACACGGGACTACGGCAACCGGGTGGGGCACATGCGCATGATGGAGCTTCTGGAAAAATACGGGGTGCGCGGCTCCGTCAGCCTTTCCACAGCCCTGTGCGAGCACCATCCAGAGATCATCGAACTGTGCAAGGCGCGGGACTGGGAGTTCTTCAGCCACGGCATCTACAACACCCGCTACGCCTACGGCATGGACGAGGCCCAGGAAAGGGCGATGGTCGAGGACTCCATGCGCACCATCGCCCAACACACCGGGCAACGATGCGCAGGCTATCTGGCCCCGGCGCTGACCCACACGGAACGCACCCTGGACCTGTTCAGCGAAGCCGGCGGCCTCTACACCTGCGACCTCTTCCATGACGACCAGCCAACGCCGGTGCGGGTGCGCTCCGGCAAGCCCTTCGTTTCAGTGCCCTATTCCTTGGAGCTCAACGACACCATCGTCTATGTGGTCAACCGAATCGAACCTCGGCGCTACCGGGACATGATCAAGCAGGCGTTCGACCGCCTTTACCAAGAAGGGGAGCAGGGCGGCACCGTGTTGTGCGTACCCCTGCACGCCTACCAAGTAAGCCATCCGCACCGCCTGCGCGCCTTTGAGGAAGCGCTGGCCTATGTGGTCGGCCACTCCGACGTTTGGGTGACCACAGGGCGGGAGATCGCCGAATACTACTTGGAGCACTACTACGAGCAGGCGGTTGGCGAATGGCTTTAGACCCGCGCTACTTGGAGTACCCGTTGCGGCGCTACGGCATGGATCACGACCGCTACGATTGGTCCATGCTGGCGCAACGGGCGCCCATCGCTTGGCCGGGCGGCGCCAAGCTGGCCCTGTGGCTGAACGTCGCCGTGCAGTTCTTTCCGCTGAACCAAAGCGGCAAGCCCTTCGCGCCCCCCGGCGGCATGGTGACCGCCTACCCAGACCTGCGTCATTTCACGCTGCGGGACTACGGCAACCGGGTGGGCATTTTCCGTTGCCTAGACGCCCTGAACCGCTTCGGCGTTACGCCGACCTTCTCGGTGAACGCGGCGGTCGCCGCCCGTTGTCCGGCGCTGCTGGAGCGGTTGGTTGGCCGCGGCCACGAGATTTTGGCCAGTTCCTGGCACATGGACAGCCTGCATCACGGCGGCCTGTCTTTGGATGAGGAGGCGGCGCTGGTGGAACGCTCCCTGCGGACCTTGCGCACCGCCACGGGACAAGCCGTGCAAGGCTGGCTGAGCCCAGCCCGTTCGCAAAGCCACAACACCCCGGACCTGCTGGCCGCCCAAGGCGTCCGCTACATGGGCGACTGGCTGAACGATGACATGCCCTATGGGTTCCGCACCAAGCGGGGCGAGTTGGTGGCCTTGCCGCTGTCCTTGGAGCTGGAGGACCGATTCGTCATGCAGGACAATCTGCATTCGGAGTGGGAGTATGCGCAGCAGGTGGAGGACGCCTGCGACTATCTGCTGGCCGAGGCGGAGAAGACCGGCCACGGGCGGCTGCTGGCCCTGTCCATCCATCCTTGGCTGTTGGGGCAGCCGCATCGAATCGGCGCCTTGGAGCGGGTTCTTAAGCATCTGTCGGAGCGCCCGGGCATCTGGTCCGCATCCGCGTCCGACATCGTAGCGGCTTGGCGCCGGCAGCAACCTTGAGGGAAGCCCCATCCGGCGCGGCCATAACCAGCTTCCTGCTTGGGTCTTGATCCTTCCGTAGCCAAGCGTCATGGAGGCAATCGTGAGTGGTGAGCGCTTGGCCGCGGCCAAAGCAAGGCGCAACGCTCAGCCGCCGAACCTCGCCTCCAAGCGGATGAACAGGCGGCACCCACGCGGGTCGGCGGAGCGCGGGTCATAGCTGCCGGCAATATTGACGTAGGGCGGGTCCTCATCGGTCAGGTTGACCACGCCAAGCCGGAGGGTGGTGGTCGGCCAGTTGCGGAAAAGGCCGCTTAGGTCGAAGCTGAGGTTGGCGTCAAAGGTGGTGAAGGCGTCTATGCTGACGGCGCTGTCGTCCTTGTAGCCGCCGATGTGGCGCATCAGCAGATTGAGGCTGAACGGCCCCCGCTCCAAGCCGGCGCCTAGGTTGACCTTGAACTTCTGGTTCGGCGCCCCGGCGTTGGCCCGGTTCAGGCGGCCTCGGCCATCAATGCGCCGGCCGGCGTTGGTGACATCGTAGGCGAGCAGCAGCGTTCCCTCAACGAAGGGTGAAAGCAGCCCAAGTTGCGTGTCGAAAACGCCCCGCGCCGAAAAGTCGATGCCGCTGACGTCGATGGCGTCGGCGTTGATGAACGCCACATTGACGATGGAGACGGTGCCCGCGGCGGTCCGCTGCACACGCGGGTCAAACGGGTCGGCGCTGACGATGCCTTGGGCGTTGTCCTTGCGCAGCACGTCCCGGAAGGCGTAGTCCCAATAGTCCAAGTTGAGATCGACGTTGCTCCAAGGCCGCCAAGTGCCGCCGACGTTGAATTCGGTGGAGGTCTCCGGCTGCAGGTTCGGATCCCCGACCGTGCGCCGGCCGGCGAAGGTGCGCGAACCGTCATAGTCCAGGATGTTGACGAAGTTGGTTTGCACCCCTTGGGTTTGGAAGGTCGAGGGGGCGCGGAATGAGGTGCCAATCGAGGCGCGCAACGAAATGTTGGGCGCCGGGGCGATGAACAAGGACATCTTGGGGTCCAGGGTGTTGCCCACGCCGCCGCCGTAGTTCTCGTAGCGCAGCGCCCCTGTAACCTCCAGCCATGCGGAAAGCGGCAGCAGAACTTCCCCGTAGGCGGCGTAAACGTCCGTGCCGCCGGAGAAGTTGGAGTTGCCTATGAGAAAGGCGAAGCCGTCCCGCCGGGTGATGGGGTCATAGGCCGCCGCCAAGGATTCGTCCCGAAACTGCGCACCCAAGGCGTACCCCATCGGGCCGCCGGGAAGATTGCCCAAGAAGCCGGTCAGGTTGGCGTCCAGCACCTGGATTTTCGACTCCACATCACCGATGTAGTCGCCGATGATGAAGTTCCGCAGGCGCGGGTCGTTGCCCGGTTGGGCCGAGAAGACCGAACTGAAGGGGTTGAAGTACAGGCAGTCGCCTTCGCCCGGACTGGCGGAGGTGGCGTCGCATCCTGGGCCGCCGAACCCGGAAAGGGCCGCCTGAAAGTTGGCGGCAATGACGTCCCGGGGGTTCAGCACTGCGTCATTGGTGGCGCGCAAATAGGAAAGGTCCCAAGACAGCCCGGACGCGAACTCGCCTTGAACGCCAACCGCCAGACGCAGGGTGTCGTGCTCGTAGTAGTTGATCTCCGTGGGTTGGCCGACGCCGTAGGGACGGCCTTGGAAGAAGACATCCTCGGCAAAGATGTTGCCGGGGTTGTGGGCGGGGACCAGGGGCGTGTTCAGCACCGGGAAGCTGGGCGACACCTCACGGCTGATATCGTTTCGGGCGTAGCCGATTTCCGCCCAAAGCTGGACGCCGGCCCTGGCGGACCAATCCATCCTTGCGTAGCTCTGCAGGCGGTCCTCCACCGGCACGGCGGTGACTTGGGGACCGAAGTCGAAGCGGCAGATGGTGCTGCCGGTGGTGAGTTCCTGCAGCAGCCCGCCATTCGCCGCACAGCCGGGGTCCGCCACCGTGCGCCCCAAGGAGGGCACGTTGAAGCTGCCGGGGTTGCCGAAGCCGCTGGTGGCCGGGCGCAGCCAGTCCACCTCGCCAAGCACCAAGCTGCTGCGGTCCAGATAGCTGGCCGCCAACAGGAAGGAGGCGTCCTGGCCCAGCTTGCCGCCCCACACCCCGTCCAAGTTCAGGTCGTCCTGGCTGCCGTTGTTGGTGCGGGTGCGGTATTCAACCTGTATTTCCGCGCCTTGGTAGTCTCGCTTGGTGATGAAGTTCACCACCCCGGCCACGGCGTCGGAGCCGTAGATGGCGGAGGCGCCGTCCTTGAGCACCTCCACCCGCTCCACCGCCAGCATGGGCACCAAGGCGGCGACGTCAACAAAGCTGGCGCCGTCGTCGGTTTGCGCTGCGGAGGCGACTTGACGCTTGCCGTTCAGCAGCACCAAGGTGGAGGCCACTCCCAAGCCGCGCAGGTTGATGTTGGCGGTGCCGGCGGTGAAGTTTTGGCTGAGGTTGTCCGAGTTGTTCTCCGCGCCGTTGTTGATGGGCAGAATGCCCACCAGATCGCGGATGTCCTTGGCGGCCTGGTCGCGCAGGTCCTCCGCCCCGTATTCCGCCAGCGGCGTTGACGAGACGGCTTGGCGCTTGATGCGGCTGCCGGTGCGCGCCGCCACCACGACGATTTCCTCAATATCCTCCCGGGCCGCCTGTTCCGGAACGTCGGCCGCACTGACGTGACCGCCGCCAGTCATCAGGACAAGCGCCGCGAGGTGCAGGGCAAGGGGCTGCCGCCTAGGCTTTTCGGTGTTGGGCAAGAGCATGTAGATTCCGAACTTCCAGCAGCCGGGCGTCATGCAGACGCCCGGCTGGCCGGAAGGCCGTCCCTAATTGAACTCCCAGATGGCCCTGAAGTAGTAGTAGCCGCCGTTGAACCCATAGGGAGAGGACTCCGGGTACTTCGCGCCGACTATCGTGGCGTAGGGATTTTTCGACGGATATTGATCGAACAGGTTCTGGGCGCCGGCCACCACGGATAGGGAGTCGGTGAAGCTGTAGGCCGCTTCCGCATCGACAAACCAGCGTGGTTTGCCGGTCAACGCAAGGCTGTCCACGTTGAGATGCGCCTCAAAGAACTTGGCGTAGTAACGAACCCTGCCCAAGAAACGCCAATCTCCCCAAACATGGTTGGCCGTCACCGAGAACCGGAACTCCGGGCGGGCGTCCTCAATCTGGCGTACGCGGGTGTCTGAGATGATGTCGGGATTGCGCTTGTCCACCGACGTGCCCGTCCAGTTCGCCAACCCGGTCAAGGTGGTGCCGCCGAAGGCGTAGGTGCCCACCAAGTCAATGCCTTGGGTGGTGGTGTCAAAGTCGTTGGTGAAGAAGGTGACGGATTGATAGCTGGTCGCGTCGGCGATGCCGTTCAGCAGCAGCGCTTGGATGTCCGTGGGCGTCAAGGTCTGCGGGGAACCCTGGGCGATGCGGTCCTCGATTGTGATGTGGTAGTAGTCCAGCGTGACGTCCATGTCGCCAAGGGCGAAGGCGGCGCCGATGGTGAAGTTGATGGATTCCTCCGGCTCCAATGGCTCGCCCCCCTTCTGCACGGCTATGGGATCCGTGGGCGGCAGGGTGGCGCGGTCCGCCAAGCGGCCGCTGTCAAACACCGTGCTCACGTTGCGGACGCTGCTCTGCCCCACTGTCGGCGCCCGGAAGCCGGTGCTGACGGCGCCGCGCAGCGCAAAGGTGGGGGACACCTCCAGACGTGCGGCGACCTTGCCGTCCAAGGTGGAGCCGAAGTCTTCGTAGTCCTCGTAGCGCAAGGCGAAATTGAGCAGCAGGCTATCGGAGAGGTCGGCTTCAATGTCCACCCAGCCGGAGTAGCTGCCCCGGGTGTCTTCGCCGGCGATCCTGGGGCTGAAGCCGGGGAAGCCGTTGGAGCCGATGCCGAAACCTTGGTTGGCCAAATTTGGGTCCACGAAGAAGGAGTTTTCGCCTCCGTTTTCGATCTTGAAGGTCTCCTCCCGGTACTCCACCCCCAACGCGAGGTGCAGCGGCGCTGCAAGCCCGGCGAACCCAAGTTCCCTGGACAGGTCGAGATTAAACACCCTGTCCGTCTCCGTGTAGGCGCCGGGGTTGTACTCGGTGGGGATGCTTGTGCGGCGGCTGGCCAGCTGGGGGTTGATGGTGTTGTTGATGAAGAACTGCACGTTGCTGCGGCCGGCCACGGCGCTGAGGTCGTAGTTCCAACCGTTGCGCAGTTCGCCGCGCACCCCGACGGCGATGCTGGAGTCGCTCAGTTCGCCGCCGAACTGCGGCGTGAAGCCGCCGGGAAAGCGTTCGTTGAAGGCGAAGCAGTTTGGGTCCGCCGCAACGGCGGCTAAGGCGGCCGGATCGGCCACATTGTTGGCGATGTTCACCACCGGGCAGTTGCCGGACAGGTCGCCGGTTAGGTCCGCGACCAGAATGGTGTCCCCAGGGCCGTCGAAGATGCCGCCCCGAGTGTGCGGGTTGCGGTAGAAGAAGCCGCCTTCGACGGTGCGCTCCGCCCAGTTGCCGAAGGCGTAAACCTGGCTGCCGTTGCCGAGGTCGAGGCCCACGTTGCCGAAGAACTTGAAGTCGTCCCGAAACTCCGGCGCACCCCAAATCTGCGCGGCGGGCTGCCGAACGGCGGTGTTGCCGGCGTCTATCAAGCCCTGGGCGTCGGCCCGCTGCACGCTGCGGCTAGTGGGGTCGGACTCCTTGAACTCCAGGCTGAAGTTGGCGAAGCCGGCGTCGGTGAGGGGCAGGCCGATGTTGGCCGCCACATTGAAGGCGTCTCCGTCGCCTTCATAGTATTGGCCCCAACGCGCTTCGACCTTGCCGCCGTCGGCGTCCTCCTTCAGGGCGAAGTTGATGACGCCGGCGATGGCGTCCGACCCGTAATGGGCGGAGGCGCCGTCGCGCAGCACCTCCACCCGGTCGATGGCGATGGCCGGGATGACGGAAAGGTCCGGCCCCTGGGCGCCGTCCGAATGGCCGCCGCCGAGGAAGGTGATCACCGCCGACCGATGGCGGCGCTTGCCGTTGACCAGAATCAGGGTGGCGTCGGAGGACAGGCCGCGCAGATTGGCCGGGCGCACCAAGGTGGCGGCGTCCCCAATCGGCACTTGGTCAACATTGTAGGAAGGGATCAAGTTGGCCAGCATGTCGTCCATGTCCGTGGAGCCTAAGTTCTCGAAGTCCGAGCCGCCGATGACGTCCACGGGCACCGGCAGATCCGTGGCGGAGCGGTCCTGCCGCCGGCTGCCGATCACGACAAGCTCTTCGATCTCCGCGGCCGGTGCAGCTTCCGTGGCCTGCGCCGAAACCGTTGGGGCGCCGATCGACAGCGCCAACAAACCGAGGGGCGCCAAGGCGCCTCTCCACCATCCTGTCCGAGTCATTGCATTTCTCCTGAGGTCATTCTATTCCCACAAGCAACGAGGCAGCTTTGGCTCCCGCTAGCCACAGGCCGGCTCACAGCGCCCAATCGCTAGGGCGGGATTTCATCAGCAGTTCCCGATTTTGTCAATTCAAATTCAGGGGCTGAGGGTTAGACTTGGCCGGGCGAAGACCGCCTCCACCTCCACCAACATGCCGGGTGCGACCAAGCCGGCCACCTGCACCGCCGAGCGGGCCGGCAGGTTGGGCTGCGCCTCGGTACCAAAGTGCTCCCGATAGGCGCGCATGAAGCCGTCGAAGTCCAAGCGTCCGTCCAATTCCGGCACGCCAACCAAAAAGACCGTCATCTTCACCGCATCGGCGAAGGAGAGGTTCAGCTTTTCCAAGGACGCCTTCATGCGCACGAACACCGACCGCGCTTGGGTTTCCGTGTCCCCCCAATATTCCCGGCCGTATTGCTCGGCTTCAGGATTGGCCGGCGCCGGCACGGTGCCGCTGTGGAACACCAGGGTGGTCCCCGCCGGCACCTCCACCGCCTGGGCGATGGGGAAGGTGGAGTTGTTGGGCAGCGGATAGCGGGTGACGTCCGCCAAGGCGCCGGCGCCGGCAAGCAGCCCCGCTAGGGTGATGAGAAGTCTGAACATATTGCTGGCTCCTGTTGGTTGGGAATTGGACACTAGGGCGTTGCGCTTAGTGCATTGATGTAGGCCACCACGTCACGGACGTCCGCAGCGCTTTGCAGGACGGCCGCCGAAGCCCGCATCTGGATGCCCCAAAGGTCGCCGGGCACCCCGCCGCGGGCGCCGGAGCGGTAGTTCTCGAGCTGTCGCACCAAATACCAGTCGCTTTGCCCGGCTAGGGGCGGGGAACTTAGGGATTCGTTGCCTTGGCCGCGCTCGCCGTGGCAGGCGATGCAGGTGCGGTAGAGGCCCTCGCCGCGGGCGGCGTCTCCCTCCACGGACGGTGGCGGGGCGTATTTGGGGACGCTGGCCACATAGGCGGTCGCCGCCCGAATGCCGTCGGCGTCCAAGGCCGCCGCCATGGGCTGCATTTCCCGCCCGGCCAAGTCCGGACTGCCGGCGGGGGCGCGCCAGCCGTCTTGGTAACTTTCAAGCTGCCGCTGCGCATACCAAGGCGGCAACACCGAAAGGTTCGGCGCATCCACTAGCGGATTGCCCCGCAGTTCGACGCCGTGGCAAACCGCGCACTGGCTCAATTCCGGGGGCGCCGCCACCAGCCCCTCATCTGCTTGGGCGAAGGGCATCCAAGCGGCGGCGAATGACAGAAGGCAAATCAGGCGCCGCCAAAGCCCGGCGGGCAATGGGAAACCTCGCTTGGTGTCGTCTAAAGCCCTTCCAAGCTCGCTGCGGAGCCCCGAATCCCTCTTGGCGGACATAAGCCTTGGCGGACAGCGGAGGCTACGCATGGCCGCCGGCCTCCGTCTTGGCGCGTTCGTTCAATTGCGCCAGCACGAAGTGGGCGGAGCTCAACGCCCCCTCCTGCCAGCCTGGATGGTAGCTGATCTGGTCACCCATCAAGTAATGCCGCCCCGCCGGGCCTTGCAGGGTCTTGAACCAGCGCTTGCGGTCTTCGTCGGTGCCGAAGCTGCCGCAGCCCATCATGTGGTTCATGCGGTTCCAAGGCACGCTCACTCCGTTTTCGACATAGCTCGCATATCTTGGATGGATGGCGGCACCCTGCTCGATGGCCCTTTGCAGGCGCTCGGCAGGCGTCAACCGGGCGAATGCCTCGGTGGTCTCCTCCTCGAAGGTGTAGGCGCCAAGCACGATACCCTTGGCACCGTTGTAACCGTGGCTGGGATACCAGATTTGCTCAATTTCCTGCCCGGTCCAGGAGATGCCGCCGTAGATGCCCTCATCCTCCCAAAAGCGCTTGGACATCTGCAAGCCGATCTTCATCAGCTTGCCCCAACCGACGAGGCCGAGGGCTGCAAAGTAGGGCGCCGGAAAGTTGTTGTGGATGCCGGCCAGCAAGTGGGCGGGGATGTTGTTCAGGCAATAGTCGGCGCGGATCGCCTTGTTCTCGCCCCGATAGTTGTAGATGACGGTGACCCCGTCTTCGGCCAAGTTAATGGCCTGCACCGGCGCTTGGGTGATGATAGCGCTCTTGATCTGCGCAGCGAAGCTCTTGATGAGGTTGTCGCTGCCGCCCACCACCTGCATCATGGGCGCCGCTTGGTCGGAGATTTCCCCCCAGTGCATGGCCTCGCGCCAGAACTTGGCGTTCAGGATCTGCTTGAAGTCCGAGGGCGTCTTCAGCGTGGGCGCCTGCAGCCAGCCGCCAGAGGCGTACCCGGCCCGCCCGCTACCCCAGTAACGGCCCTTGGCGTCCAAGTCGCCATAGATGCGCAAAAACTCAAACAGGCGCTCTGCGTCGGCTGCGCCGAATGTTGCCTCGAATTCGGCCCGATTGGGAGATTTGGCGATCAGCTCCGTCATGAAGCCCCTGGCGTCCGCCATGAATTCCCGCATGCGCACCGGCTTGCCGCCGAAGGCATTGGGTTCTTGCACCCAGGCGTGGTAGTTCTCGTTGACGAACACCTCCAGCGGCACGCCCAAGGTCTTGCAGTAGTGATGCATCAAGCGGTGATGGGCGGGGATGCGCGCCGGCCCGGCGTTGAAGTAGAGGCTGGGATGGTCGTCAAACCCGCATATTTGCGGGTTGCCCATTTCATCCACCAAATCCCCGGCGCGGATGGTGAGCACCCGGCCGCCGATGCGGTGGGAGGCCTCAATGACCGTGCAGTCATAGCCAGCCCGCTCCAACTCATAGGCGCAGGCGAGGCCGGAAACGCCGGCGCCCAGAATCGCCACCGAGCGCCGTTGCCCGTCCTTGAGCCTATCCAAGTTCGCCCGAGACGCAGCCAAGCCCGCGGCCGGCGTCAAGCCAAGGCCCAGGGCCGCTTGATAAAGCGCCGCCGAACCGCCCATGGCACCTATGCGGGTAAGGAACTGACGGCGGGAGACGCTTTGGAACATGCTGCCTTTCCCCTGACGGGCGGGTGACATCGCGACTGCGAACCGACATTGTAACGCCAACGACGTTGGCTTCGGCCTTGCGGCCGCACCTCAGTGCCGGCTCGCTGAACCTAATGCACCGACCCGCTCCAAGGGCGCTGGGGCCGCACCGCAAATGGCCCCTTCAATTTGCTTGGCGCACAATTTAGGATGCAGGGAGTGAACCGTTCAAGCAACAGCGATGGCGCCGGCCAGCCCATGCGTCTGTGCCCGGCGGAGCGGCCGGTCACCGAGGATGACGCCTTCATCGCCGCAGCGTTGGAACACGCCAGCATTCCCACCCTGATGATGTCCATGATCCACATCTCCGGGGACGCCGCCCTGCTGGACGGGGACATCAGGCCACACACGGCGGTGCTCGGAGAAATCCAAGGCTATTTGGACGAGGCGCAGAAGGCGAAGGTGCGCCGTCAGGCCCTCCAGGTCATCAAACAGTACCGGGACCGCGGCTGCACGTTGCCGCAGCTGCCGCCGCCGGAAGTGATTCACCGCATGATGCGTTTCATGGTCGGGCAGGAGGTGCCGCAGGAATATGTGGCGATGATGCTGGAGGAAATGAACTTGGCCGGGCGGGACAGCCGCGCCGCGCATTGGCCCGGTGAGGTGGCCAAGGCGCGGCGGGAGCGGTTCCGAGTGGCGGTCATCGGCGCAGGCTTGGGCGGTCTTCTGGCCGGCATCCGCCTCGGCGAAGCCGGCCTGCCCTATGTGATCTACGAAAAGAACGCCGCCGTTGGCGGCACTTGGCTCGAAAACACCTATCCAGGGGCGCGGGTGGACACCCCCAACCACTTCTATTGCTACTCCTTCGCTCCCAACCACGACTGGCCGCACTACTACTCCACCCAGCCGGAGCTGCAGGCCTACTGCCGGCGCTGCGCGGACGAATACGGCGTCAGCGCCAACATCCGCCTGAACACCACCACTACGGACATCGCCTATGATCCGGCTGCGAAGCTCTGGCGGCTGCGCCTGCGCCATGCGGACGGCACCCGGAAGATGGCGACCGCCCATGCCGTCATCAGCGCCGTCGGCCAGCTCAACAATCCCAAGATACCGGATTTTCCGGGCCGCCGACGCTTCCAAGGCCCGCAGTTTCACTCCGCCGCCTACGAGCACGAGCACGACCTTAGAGGCAAGCGAGTCGCCGTGGTTGGCACCGGCGCCAGCGCCTTTCAGTTAGTGCCTGCCTTGGTGGACCGAGTAGGCGAAATGACGGTGTTTCAGCGCTCGCCGCATTGGATGTTCCCCAACCCAGACTACCATGCGGAGGTGCCGGGGGCCGTCAAGTGGCTGCTCAAGCACCTGCCCTATTACGGGCGTTGGTACCGGTTCCTGCTGTTCTGGCCGGGCAGCGACGGCCTGCTGCCCTCCTTGGTGAAGGACCCGGATTGGCCGCATCCCGAACGCGCCGTCTGCGCTGTCAACGACCAAGCCCGCATCACCATGACCGAATGGATCGACAGCCAAGTCAACGGCAACCCGGAACTGCGCGAAAAAGTGGTGCCCAAGTACCCGCCTTTCGTAAAGCGCATGCTGCAGGACAACGGCAGTTGGCTTAGGGCCCTGCAAAGGGAGAACGCCGCCTTGGTCACGGACCCCATCACGGAGATCGACCAACAGGGCATCCGTTGCGGCGATCGACACTACGCGGTCGATGCCGTCATCTACGCCACCGGCTTCCACAACCACAAGTGGCTTCATCCGATGAACGTCCGCGGCCGCTCCGGCCGGCTGTTGGCCGAGGCTTGGGGCGACGAGCCGCAAGCGAACTTAGGCATCACCGTCCCGGACTACCCCAACTTCTTCTGCATCTACGGTCCAGCCACTAACCTCGCCCACGCCGGCAGCTTGGTGTTCAATTCCGAGTGCCAAGTGCGTTACATCATGCAGTGCATCGGCGCCCTGCTGGAAAGGGGCTGCCAAACCATCGAGTGCAAGGTGGAGGCTGCGCAGGATTACAACCAACGCCTGCAGGAATGGGTGCGGCAATTGGTGTGGTCCCACGACGGCACGCACAACTGGTACAAGAACAGCCAAGGCAAAGTGACCGCCAACATGCCGTGGCGCTTGGTGGATTATTGGCGCTGGACCAAGGAACCCAACTTGCAGGAATATCATCTGGCGTGACCGGCCTCCCGGGGCCTGCGCCGGCGCCGTCACATTCAGGTCGAAAAGGCGGCGAGCAAACGAGGGCAATGGCGTGGAGCAAGCGGTGCATGTCCAGCTTGCGCAGCAATAGGCAGATGGGCGAAGGTTGGCAGCGCCGAGCTGGCGGTTGGGTCGGCAACGGCGTTGTTGCCGGCCATCGGGTTGCGCATTGCAATGGCGCTGCGTCGGCACCCGGAGGCTTCGGCAACGTTTGGCTAGTTGGAATGTCATGACGGGTCAAAAGGATGTTGGCTACATCGGCTTGGGCAATATCGGCAAGCCCTGCGCCCGACGGCTGATCGGCGATCGGTTCCGCGCCCATGTTTACGACATCGCCCGGGAACCCGTGCGGGAGTTGGCGGCGGCCGGCGCCGTCGCCAGCGCCAGCGTCGCCGAGCTGGCCCGAAGCTGCGCCCACATCGGCATTTGCGTACGCGACGAAGCGCAAGTGGAGAGCCTGCTGCACGGCCCGGCAGGCATATTCGCCCAAGCCGCGCCGGGCACTCTAGTGGCCATCCACTCCACAGTGACCAGGCGCGCCATCCTCAAGTGGGCCGGCGACGCCGAAGCGCATGGCGTCCGGCTGCTGGACGCCGGCATCAGCGGCGGCGCCCAGGGCGCCGCGGCGGGCACCCTGGTCTATATGGTGGGCGGCGACGACGCGGCCATCGCCGAGGCCACGCCGGTGTTCAAGACATCCGGCGAGCACGTCATCCACGCCGGCCCAATCGGCGCCGGCATGGTGCTGAAGCTGTGCAACAACCTGATTCAATACATGGGCTTCATGGCCATGTCCGAGGCCACCCGGCTGGCGGAGGCCTGCGGCCTGACGCCGGACATCCTCCACGCTGCCGGCCAACCCAATGGCATCGTCAACGACAACATGCTCAGGTTCGTCAGCGGGCGCAACGCTTTGGCCGCCAACTGCACCGCCGAGCAAATGGAGAGCTTCTTCGGCCCCTTCGGCCAACTGGGGGAGAAGGACCTGGACTGCGCCCTAGCCTGCGCCGAACAACTTGGGGTGGCCTTGCCAGCGACCGCCGCCCTGCGGCGGTCCATCTATGATCTGTTCCTCAACCGGCTTTGACCGAATGAACGTTTGCCCAGTGCTTGGTTTGCGGATGTCGCCGCGGTTAGCCTTCGGCGACTATCTGGAAACCAAGACCATCGCCCGATGCAGGATCTGAGCGGCAACGCCTACATCGTCACCGGCGCCTCAAAGGGCTTCGGGCGGGCCATCAGCGCAGCCCTGCTAGCGGCCGGCGCACAGGTCGGCATGATCGCGCGCAACGCGGAGACCTTGCGGCAGGCCGTTGAGGAACTGGGCGGGGAACGGCTGTTGGGCTTGGCGGCGGACGTTTTCGACAGCGAGCAAATCGCTGCGGCCTTCGCGCAAATCAAGGCCGGCTTCGGCCGGTTGGACGGCCTCGTCAACAACGCCGGCCTGGCCCACCCGAGCAGTGTCGAGCATCTGCGCCGAGAACAGGTGCTACAGCAAGTCAACACCAACTACCTAGGCGTGGTGTTCTGCTGCCAAGCGGTCATTCCCCTGCTGCGCGGGACGGACAATCCGCGCATCGTCAACATCTCCTCCGCCAGCGCCTGGCACCTTGACGAGATGGCCCACCTCTCCATCTACGCCTCCAGCAAGGCGGCAGTGGAGCGTTTCAGCCGGGACTTGGCCTTGGAACTGCAGCCGGACGGCATCGGCGTGACCTGCATCCGCCCGGGCGCTGCCGTTACCGGGTTCGCCGCCAACTGGGACATGGAAAAGTTCACCGCCGCCGTGCAGTCGTGGCAGCGCAGTGGGCCGCACATGAACATCGGCATGACTGTGCAGGAGGTGGCCGAAACCGTGCTTCACTGCCTGCGCCAGCCCAGGCATGTGGCGGTGGACCTGCTTGAGGTGCGGCCCAAGCAGCTGGTGGACAAGTTGAAGATCCAGTGAAGCAGGGAGATGCGCCCACCCGAGTCCAGTGACAAAAAGCGGGGCAACGGCAACGCCTTCCGCCCACAACTCGGCCGGACATTGTAAATCCGGCTTTCGGTCAAACGATGATGACGCGATCGCCGATGTCGTTGATCTGCTCGGACCCATCCTTGGTGATCAGCGTCAGATCCTCCAGATGCGCCGAACCACCGATGCCGACGTTGCGCACTGGCAAATCCACGCTGAGGACCATGTTCTCCTCAAGCGCCAGATCGTCCTTGACCAGAAACGGCGTGCCGTCGCGGCCGGGCTCGTCAGTGTGCATGAGGCCAACGCTGTGCGGAGTGAAGGCGACATCGAAACGGTAGCCCGCCTTGCGCAACGCCTCGTTGCCGATGGCCTTGATCTCGGAGTAGCGCAGGCCCGGCTTCAGCCGTTCCCGCACCGCATCCCAGCCTAGGGACAGGGCGTCTGTGGCCCGTCGCATCGACTTGAGGGGCTCCCCCACGAAAATCGTGCGGCCATAATCGCCGTGATAGTGCAGCAGATGGCTCACGCAGTCGATGAAGAAGCTCTGGCCTTCGCGAATGGGCGCATCTCCGACTTCGGACGACATGCGATCGACGGACATGAAGGCGGGGCTGTTGCCCAGCTTCGATGCCTCCGTAAAAAAAGCGGCGCGCAACTGATGATAGGTTGCGCCTTCCCTGGCGGTCTTGGCCGCGGCCAGAGCGGCCCGGGCATTGATGTCCGCCGCTCGACGCATCAGCTGGATCTCGTTGGCCGACTTGATCACCCGAATTTTGCGCAGGACGTTGTCCGCATAGCGCGGCTTGGCGGCCAGACCGGCCCGTTCATAGACGGCGGCGGCGGCGGCATGATCGATGCCGATGGCGCCGCGCTTCAGGCCCATTTCGCTCAATGCCTTGAGCAACGCGCCCTCCGCCCCCGCGCTCAGCGTGCGGCTGTCCAAGGCTTGCTTAAGGACCGCCCGCCGATTCCTCTCGATGGCGCCGATGGGCGCCTGGGCCGAGACAAGCGGCGCGGGAATGCAGCAGGCAGCGGCGGCGACCAGCGCCCATGTCGGATGTGGCCAAGGCCATCCTGACACAGGCGGAGTGGCTTTGGAACACTATGGCGTTCACTATGTGGACAGATTGGAATCCCCCGTTTCCAGAGGCTGAGGGTGCAGCCTTAGAACGAAACGCTCATGTGCCGGGCGGCTTCCTGCAGCGGCGCCGCGTAACGGCTCGCGGCCTCCCGCACGGTCATTGCCGACTGATAGTAGGTGAGACCGAGGGCGGCGGTCACGACATCCTCGCGGTGCAAGGGAACGGCGATGGCGGAAAGAGGTATGGATTCCGACTTCCAACTGTCGCGGACCACGGCGTAGCCCTGCTGGGCAACCTCTTCGAGCAGCGACCGAAGCGCGTTCGGGTTGCGTCGGAACTGCGGAGTGTGGGCTGCGTCAACGTGCAGGGCGGCCCGGGCCAAGTCGCGCTGCAGAGGCTCATGCGTATGGGCGAGAAACGCCAAGCCCATGGCGCTGCGCAGCAGCGGCACTTGGCTGCCCGGCCCGCGCAGCTTCAGCCAGAAGCCGGTTTCATCCCTAGTGGTGTGCCGGATCACCATGCGCGGCCCATTGCTGGTGCCTAGGACGATGGGCCAACCCAGCTTGCGGCACAGATCCTGCATGAGGGGGCTGACCTTTTCCATCAACCACGAATTGCGAGCGTAGCGGCTGTTAAGGTCGAGTACGCTCGGGCCGAGATGGTAGCGCTTCGCTTCGTCGCGCACGGCATAGCCATCCCGCTCCAAGGTCTTCAGAAGCCGGTGGGCGGTGATCCGGGCCAAGCCGGCCTTGGCGGCGACCTGAACCGTGGAAAGCGCACCTTCATGGTTCAATATGCGCAGGATCTCCAGGCCGCGAACTAGGGAGCGCACCTTGGGTTGGGAATCGGAGATGCTTGCTGCCAGGGTGGGTTCAGTCATCGACAGAGCCTCGGATGCGGCGCCAATCACCGTTCATTTAGTGAACACATCGGCCCTATCCGTGTCAAGGGTCCGGGGATGCGTTACCATTAGGTTCCATGCGTTACGAATACTCACCGATAGCGTTTCGGCCGCGGCTGTGCTGGCCGGAGGGCAAGCGGGTGGCGTTGATCATCACCTTCAACCTAGAGACTTGGGACTTGGTGAAGGAGGGCGATGCGCCCTACTACGCCGGGGGGCCGGCGGTGCTGCCGGACGCGCTGCCGGGGAACGTGCCCGATTTCCCCAACTATACTTGGCGGGAATACGGCCAACGGGTGGGTATTTGGCGGCTGTTTGAGCTGACGGACCGGCTGCGGGTCAAACCCAGCTGCACGGTCAACGCGGCAACCTGTCTGCAGCGGCGGGCCATGGTGCAAGCCGCCTTGGATCGGGGTTGCGAGATTATCGCCCACAACTACGAGCAGGGGGAATTGCTGACCCGCTTCGCCCACGACCGGGAAAGGGAGCGGAAGGTGATTTCCGCCACGCTAGAGGTGTACGAGCAGACGGTGGGCAGAAAGGCGCAAGGTTGGCTGTCGTCGTCGCTGCGCGGCACCTTGAACACGGCGGACATCCTGGCCGAGCATGGTTTGCTTTTCTACGGCGACTTGCTCAACGACGATCAGCCTTACCTGATCGAGACGGAGCACGGCCCCATCGTCGCCGTTCCCTACTCCAACGAGATCAACGACTTCACCCTCCTGACCCGGCGCGGCCACAGCACCGACGAGTTCCGCGACATTCTCATTGAGGAGCTGGACGTGCTCTACCAAGAATCGGCGGATAGCGCCCGGCTGATGAACGTCGGCCTGCATCCCCACGTCAGCGGGCGCGCCTACCGGATCCGCGCCTTGGAGGAATTCATCGAGCACGCCAAGTCCTTGGACGGCGTCTGGTGGGCCACCCGCGAGGAGGTCGCCCGGGCCTATCTACAGCAGGTGGAGAATGTCTGACCCGGAAGTTCGGAATGCGGCAGGGCGCCAAGAGGCAAGCTGCGTTTCGGCGCAGTGGGTGGATACACTTTCTTCGAGGGGGTTCCCCTCGCGCTCCCCGACTGAGGGCTTTTGACATGCAAACCGAAAAAACATTTTCCTCTCTCTATCGGCCCAACCAAGACGAGGGCGCTCGGCAGAGCTTCGTCGGCGCTTTGAAGGCGCAACTGAACGGGCCGGTGGAGCGGCGGCTGGCGGAGCGCTACGAAACGATCTTGAAGCCGGATTATGAGCAGCGCCACGGGCAGGCGCCGCAGGACAGATGGGAGGGCCTCACCCTCTTCGCCAAAGACCCCCTGTATCGGCTTTGGGGCGCCGCGCAGTTTCAGTCGCAACACTTGATGTGGGAGAGCGTGGAGGAAACCTGCCAGCGGCTGCTACCGGAACTGGAGCGCCGCTACCAGGCGCTGAACCCGGAAACCTGCCTAGGCCGGCTGGAACTGGACCCGGACCTGAAAGTTCCCGAACCGATCGCCAGCGTGGAAATCCACCGCCAGCCCGGCGGATACTTCGGCGCCTCCGGCCAGCACGAGCTGATGACCGGCCTGACTTACTTCGGGGCCTTGGAGCTGTACCGGAGCGCCAAAGGTGTGTTGAACGATGCCGGCAACACATCCGCTGGCGACGCCGGCATGGGCCGCTACATCCTGGGGGCCGTCGGGCGGCGCTTTCCAGACTTGGAGCCTAAGGCGGTGCTCGACCTCGGCTGCGGCCCGGGCACCGATGCCGTCGCCTACCGTCAGCGCTTCCCGGAGGCGGAAGTCTGGGGGCTTGACCTGTCGGCGCCGATGCTGAAGTTCGCCCACATCTGGGCCGAGGACGGCGGCCACCGCATCAACTATCGGCAGGCGGATGCGCGGCGCACCGGGTTCGACGCCGGCAGCTTCGACCTGATCGTTTCGGACATCATGTTCCATGAAACCCGGCATGACATCGTGCCGGACATCATGCGCGAAGCCCGCCGCCTGCTGCGCCCGGGGGGCGTGTTCCTGAACGTCGACGTCCCCTACCAAGCGAAGCGCTTGGACATTCCCGAGCAGGTGACCAACCACTGGCAGGTGGCCAACAACGGCGAGCCGTTCTGGACTGGCTTCGCGGACCTTGACATGCGCGAGCAGCTGTCCTTGGCGGGCTTCGCCGAGGACGAAATCTTCGCCGACTACGACCCGCTCGGCCAGCGCCACACTCTTGTGTTCGGTGCCGGGAAGCGCAGTTGATGTCCGCCGAAGACGAACGCTCCTCCGAATGGGCGGTGCCTGCGGCGCTTGAGCATCTGTCCGTGGATCAGCTAGTCGCCGTCATCCTGCGTCTGGCTATGGAAATCAGCGTGCTCCGGGAGCGCCTGCACACCCACGAGCTGTTGCTGGAACAGGCTAATCTGATTGCTGAGGGCGCGGTGGATGAGTTCGCTCCAGACCAAGGCGTGGCGCAGCACCGTGCCCAGGCGCGCAACGCGCTGATCGAGGGCATCCTGCGGGATCTAAGCCCGGAAAACCGCACCCGATAGGCTGTCGGCTCGCGCACCGCTCGCCGCGAACGGCTGCGGCCGGCATTCGTGACGGGCCAACTTGGGGCGTGGTGAACGACCGTCGCATCCCCTGAAACGCAGTGGGCGTGAGGCAATGATCTCGGCAAGCGGCCTGAACGGCCAAATTTTGCAATGGAAGTGAAGCAATGAGCGAACGCAACGACCTAAGGACGCAAATATTGGCACTGGTGCGCGGCATGGACCCGACCGCACGCCTTGAGGAATCGGAATCGCGGCGCTTGAAATCCCTCT